>CAWJEJ010000001.1:0-1241368 GCA_963841855.1 Rhodothermales bacterium
CGAAAGTTGAGACTGGTAGATTCAAAATTAGTGTAGTGGGTAAAGGCGGCAAACAGCCTGTAGAACTAGACTATGATGAGGTACACGACATAGATATAATTCCTGAAGAGTATGTCACTACCAAAGTAGTCAAGAAGGTCGTAAGGATGCCATCGCCAAGGTGTTGAAGTCTGGGATGGCTCTAACTTGGGCGAGATTATTGGAACGGGGTAATCGTCTGAGTATTAAGTAGTACAGCATTTATTCGATTTGGCAAGTTTTAATATCAATCGAATAAATCTTGTTCATATCAATATAATACTCAGTGATATTACGGATACAATTAAGATACAAGTTCGAGGCATTTTATGCTTAAAAAATTTAATTTCTTAATTAATAACGACCCAGTTTTGCTGTTTGACTGGATCATGTGCCTTTTATTTGGACTATGTACTATCGCTGGCGTAGTCTTACTATTTCTAGTTGATGATAGGTCATTTCTTATGGCTTGCACCTTTGGGTTGGCTTTGATGTCGTTGATGTATTCCCCTTTAAGTTGAGAAGAGTACTTTGATAGAATCCCCTTGATTTTGCTCACTATATTTGTGGCTGTACTAGGCAGCTTCTAAAGTTTGATTGAGATTGGACTTACTGTTTGACGGACTAGGGATAACTTCCGTAAGTCCTCAATTTCAAAGTCAATTGATACTTTAAGCTGCTCTAGATAGTCAATGTCAGGGGTAGTGCGAGCAATGGTTTTGGCATCAGATTTGGGCTCTGACTTGAGAGAAACTTTGACAGAGCTTTTTGTACCCGTAGCTTCATTAATCAGATTTGATCTCTTTCTTGAGCTTTTCCTTAGCTTGGGGATTTTCTGGTCGGGTTGAGCGACATTTTTAGCTAATGTTTCCTGAGCTTTCTTACGCTGTTCGACTATTTTCTTATCTTTATCTGTGGTAGGGTTCTCAGGAATCTTTGACTACTTTGCCAAGCTTAGCTGCCACATCTTTGGCCACTAAACCATTTTCTAATAACTCGTTTATTTCAGGCAGGGCTTCGGCTGCTTACTTTGGGCGGCTCTATCTCTAGCTGCAGCTCGGCTAGAACTGGCTTTTTAACTTACTAGACTTTTTGGATTCAGCTGAGGTGTCAGAAGATTCCTTGTCAGGACTAAATTGCTGCATCCACCTTATCTTCATTCATCTTCAGGTCTTAAATCGTTACGCTCGCCTGGTTTTGCCTGATGAACAATAGTTCTGAATTTTCTTTGTTGGGGACGATAAAGATAGCAACGCATCCATTTCATGAATTTCTGTATTCAGACCCCCTTGTCCGTAGGGTAGAGTAATAAGGTTGTGGAGCTTATCAGCAGGTGTATCACCAGGAATGGTAAGATATTCCCACAGAGCCTCGTCAATGATTTTATTGATGATGGTTGAAGATGACAGAACATTTAGTTTTTCCCTCTTTGAGAGCTTTTTTAAGGGAATCTTTAGCGTCGATAGCCGCATTTTCAAGAGACATAGTTTAAAATTTAGATGTTAAATTTAGTTGTATGTCTCGACTATATTGCCGTAGAGCTATAGATTCTCTCAGTTTTTCTTCATTGTGATCGGACTTTAGTACGAGAATATTTTCAATTATTTAAAAGTGAAAACAAGTAATTATAAAAGTATCGGTTTTTGCTATTTATTAAAAACACGAACATTAAACACAATATTAATCCCAATGAAACAAGTACCCAGCACAGAAAAAGGTACGGATAAAATATCTAAGAAACAGTAAGCAATAATCGAACCAATAATAAAGTAGACAAAGCTGCGGAATGGGACTCGTTTGAAGAAATTTTGCTTAGACGAGATGTTACATTAGAATCAATCGTATCGATTTATGACTGCAAGTATTCTTTGATATCAGCTCTTTACTGTATCGGAAAGGGATAATATTTTACCTGATATTCTTGATGTAGTCTCCCCCTGCTGCTACCAATCTTTGATTGATCTCTTTGGTGATTAAATAATATGTCGCTTATCTTAAGTATTCCAGTTTGCTTAAGTTGCTGCAACCATAACTCTCACAACTATTTTGGATTTAGACATAATTAATATTGCAGTTATTTCAGCCTACCAATAGAGCATTAACTAGGCAAAATATAACCTATGGCCTTACTTTTGGTAGAAGACAATGATGAATCTTAATCTCTCTAGATTATCTATTGATGATCTACTACAGTTACGTTTGCCTGAGATGCGATTGCTACACTTGAATTATAATTGCAATAGCCTATCGGTTGATTATATTTAGAATAAAGGTACTATTTAAAATAATTAGATATATATATTTATGAATGAAAAACAACAACTAATTAAAGAAATAGAACAGGCTTCAGATTTTTTAGTTAAAGAAGTTTTAGATTTTCTGTTACGGACTAAAGATGAACAACACACCTATTTATTCCTCAAACAAGAAAATGAAAATGCAATCACGGCAATATCTCATAATTCAGAGAAGTCCTTAAAGAGCTTATTATTGGCAATTCCTAATATGGGAGATGACGAAGATTTTGAAAGAAATTCAGATTTGGGAAGAGATATTAGTCTATGAAACGTTATCTCATAGATACCAATGTCATTTCCGAGTTACGTAAGAAAAAATGGTTGCAATACTAATGTTCGTAAATGGTTTGAAACAATAAACGATCAAAATATTTTTTTGAGTGTTTTGGTAATGGTGACGTTAGTTCTGGCATCGAAAGAATTGAGAGGAAAATCCAGAATCTGCTTTTCATTTGAGCAGACTGGTTGGAAAAAATAATAAATACTTATAGCGATCGTATTTTTCCCGTAACCCAAGAAATAGCAGAGGCTTGGGGAATAATGAATGTTCCAGATGGTGTCTCCACTATTGATGGACTACTAGCTGCTACAGCTAAAATTAGATAATTGCACCTTGGTCACTAGAAATGTAAAAGATATTTACCGATGCGGAGTAAATTTCTACAATCCTTTTGAAATAGCTGAAAATCAATAATAAAACATTGAGTGATTGCTCGCTAACAAAAAAAAATTGCTAGTCTTAGCTACAGCTGCGTTTACTGGGATGCGATCGCGACTGCTTTCAGTTCGATATGCGGTTAAGATTATTTCTCCAGATTCAGTCAGGGCTTATACCTCTGGCTGGCTGGATTTTGCTTTTACTGGTTTTTATTGGTGCAGGAATCGCTGAAGCTGAAGTGGGTTCGCCATCGACTGTAACGTTAAGAGTATTTAGAGGGGATGCAGGATCGGGCAAAATTCCACCCTTACCTGAAATGGTCAGACCATTTTTAGCTGCTGACTCTCGGTTAGCTTCACAGGCTTGTTGGGTTGTTTCTTCTAATTGAATGATATTAACTTGGGGTTGAATATCTACAGCAAGAAGTAGGCTGTATAATCCCAAAATCAAAATCGCCGCTAACATCAATATCATTTGTTCCATTACCAGGAATGGCAGGTCTATTGTCTAATCCAAAAATCCCATCCCTTTGGACAGTAATGCTAATACGACCTCCATTGCCTTGTTCAGCAGTAGCAAGAATATCGTTACCATCACTACCTAATTCACTAAAAAAAGCAATTATAAAGTCAGCATCAATAGTAACGTTGCCTCCATTTAGCGTTATTTAAAGCTTGGGCTGAAATTTTACCCTGTTCCTTGAAGACTTAAGATACTTTCTATTTGTAAAATGATGCTGCTAGGTCTTTGTTCTTCTTGTCCTGTCTGCGGTTCGGGCAGTTAATTCACTCTGATTATTTAAAGTCAAAGTACCCGCACTAATAGATAAATTTCCTCCATTACCTGTCCCTTCGCTGTCTACGGTAATTTGCCCGCCATTGAGAATAGAAACGATTTCGGGTGTGGTAATTTGTTCGTTTCCACCATTTCCCGTAGAAATCTCAGTGTATTGGCAAACAAACGAGTCTCAGTTTCTAATTCTCGCTCCAATACCTCCGTTTAAGGATTAAACAGAGTTAAAAATCGAAAAAGTAAGTTGTTTGGAGTATAAAGACAGTTCTCGATGAATTGGCTTTTTAGAAGGAAATTTAGAACGGGGTTTTTTGACTACTCTGGACTATGTCTGCCTTGTCTGGGAGGAATTTTTTCAGCTAGGATATCTTGATCTAACCGTGAGAAAAAAAGGGCAGTTGCTCTTGGTTGAGGTCTTGAAAATCACCCATTGCTCGGCGAATAATTTTGAGAGTGCCAGTAAACCCCAAGCGTAAAGGAGAAATACAAGCTTGTTGGGAGGCTTGAAACATTAAAGAACGTATTGGATAGTGACCTAAGAGCGAACCATAAATTTCTTGAACAACTTCACGGGGTTTAAGGGAACGAATCGGAGTCTTCACCACCGAGCAAGATGAGTTTTCAGTTCATCGATGGTATTTTCGATTTCCCACCGTTGATGATACTGCTGTGCCAACAATAAGGCAGGAAACAAAGCCAAGTCGATTAAGCTAGTAATCAAACGGTAAGTTTTCAATTCTCCATCAGTCTCAATGGTGTATTCTATAACTCGAACTTGAATTTTAGTTAAACCTTTTTTCTTTGATTTGCGATCGGGATTAATCCAACTTAAATATGAACCATCGTCTAAGACTTTGTGAACAGGAAACTTAACGTTGGCAGGAACTCTTCCTAGATATTGACATCCTTGGGCTAGTGTAGTGTTGACCATTCGATAAGAATGAAATCCTCTATCCGACATTAACAGCATTGATTCGCTCACCGAACGCAGTAGTTTCAAAGCTCTGACTCTTTCTCCAATTCGATAGGGACACATCAAGGCATCTGTAATTAAATGTGTTCCTGCTTCGCAATTTAACAATACTACACGCACTTTAGGGAAAGCTGCTCTTGTTCCTTTTCGACTCCCTGGATATCCAAAAACCTTGGCATTAGCTTCGCTGTCTGGAACATCTAATACCGTCCATCGACTGCCATCACTCTCAATCCACCCAGAAATGCTCCTAAGGTTTCGGGAGTTGCCAATGGTCTTACTATTGAATCAAATAATCAGACTCATTACTTGGTATCCTGAGTTTTTTTGTTAGCGATACTAATCGAAGAACTATTCGGCGCAATCCAGTATTGTCCTAGAATTTTTCCACTGCCGATTAGCCCATTAACTAGATTTTTCAAAACCGTTGCCATCGAATCTGATGACCACAAACTCATCGCAATTACCAAACATACCACCAAGCTAGCTGGTAGCTTGCGTTGACGTTTTTCTACGCTGTTACTTTTTTCTAATTTTTTCTTGGGCGATTACCTCTGGCGAAATTACTGTTTTAATTGCTTGGAAGACTAATGATGCTTCCAACTTCGGGTTAATCAAGGAGAATTCTTTGAGCTGCACTTTTTTTTTGCTCTAAATAATTCTTACTTTAACTTGATTTTGGGCTTAAACAAGAAGTATTGATTCTAGCTAAACTCCAAAGGAGATTCTAATTCTTCTGGGGGAATAGAAGGATTTGCACCATCAATAGTCACCTGCTGCCCAATGTTGAGGTTAATATCTCCTGCATTTACCAGCACCGTTAGTGAGGGTAACAATTCCTCCCCAGTGAAGATATCTAAATTCGCAGTATTTACTGCGATTGTGCCACCCCTTCGGAAGCATTTTCAGTCAATGCACTAATGTTCGAGTTTCCTTGAATAGTAGGGCGATTGCTATTTAAAGTCGCATCTCCCACTTCATCAACAGCATTACTGATAGAGCTGTACTAATTCCTGAAAATTCGCCTAGGGTAGTGATGCGAGAAGTGATACTGATATTTCCTGCATCTCCAACATTAGCAACATCAAGATTTTCTGGATCTCCTGTGGTACTTGTGATGACGCTACCCGTACTCAAAGACAAAGTATCTGAAGTTATGCTGGAGACATCAGCATAACTTCAGATACTGCTGTTCCTTGACTGAGAATCAAGCCATAGGTGTCTAGATTAATATTTCCCAAAGCATTGATGGTAATATCTCCTCCATCTCCTTCTCCGACAGAATTAGCCAGTAAAGAACTACGACTGGGTTTTGTACCGTTGATTAAGAACAAGTCGGTAGTATTAATTAAAATATTCCCTGCATTTCCTATTCCACTAGATTCGATTTGAGTTTGAATAGAACTGTCATTATCCAAAGAGACGGTAGTAGAATCAATATTTATATTCCCTGCATTACCCGTTCCTCCTGTACTGGCTAGTATACGAGAGCTTTCAGAGGGATTAGCAGCATCACTATTCAAAACTAAGGAATCTGTATTAATATCGATGTTTCCTGCATTTTCTTCTGCACCTGACAAAACTCTTGTTTGGAAAGTGCTATCCTTCTAAGGTAATAGAATCGCTTGCCTGAATGTTGATGTTATCCGCATTTCCTTAACCAGAAAGATTGGTTGAAAAGTCTGATCGCCCTTTCAAATCTAAGCTACTGACATTGATAATAATATCTCTCCTTTAATCGCCCAAACCCATAACATTCGTTAATAATATGGAGTTATCCGCTAAAGATAAGTTTTGTGCCGTGACAAAAATATTACCCGCATTACCCGAGCTAATTTGACTTATATTGTTCCTAATAGTACTTCCTGAATCTAGAGCTACGGTTTCTGTCGCGTTGATCGTAATATTCCCTGCTGGATTGGAAGTAGAACTGTCAGAATTAATTCCTGCACTAAAGGTACTGTTGTTGGACAAGCTTACATTACGTGCATTGATATTTATTTCTCCACCACCGCTACCATTAACGTTGAGTTGAGAATTACCTAAAGGTAATGTCTGCTGGAGATACATTACTAAAATCTAAGTTTAGATTTTCATCTAAAATAACCGTTCCTGCACTAAGTACTGCACCAAGATTGATATTATTTCCTAGAGCGTTAATTGTGCCGTTATTGAAATTGATCTCACCACCAAACAAATTAAGATTTTGCCCTGTGGTTGAGAGATTATTGCTTTGTACAGAAGGTCATTTGCGGGTTCGTCACGGAAATTTAACCTAATCGGCGCATTAATCGTCAATACAGGTGCAGCAGTATCATTTGCACTAAATTCTATACCGTCAGGAAATAAGATACTGTCAGCACTTCCACCGTAAAATGAGCCACCTATATCTAATCGTGCATTCTGCCCAAAGATAATGCCAGCAGGGTTAATTAAGAATAGACTTGCACTGCCATTAGCCTGAATGGCACCATATATTAGAAATATTTCCCCCTGTAACGCGAGAAAAAATATTATTGATATTGTCTCCATTTAAAAATGAGGCTTCATTCCCTGTAACTACTGAAAAGTCTTGGAAGCTATGAAATAAATTATTTCCTCTTGCTTTCTCCTCCTGTAATCTCAGCAACATTTTCATTTTGATTTAACCTGAGTATTTACTGTGCCATCAGAAGTAATTTGAGCCGATGTTATTTGATTGATGCTGAAGAAATAACTAAGAGCTAAGAAACCTGTTTTAGAAAGAGTAGATAAAATTTTGTACACAGTAGTATTTTAGTTATATCAAAAGTTGCAACACAAAAATGCTACCATCTTAATCGGTTAATTTAAATTAATTTATGTTTCTCCCAAGGAACTTAACAATAGCCAAAAAGCTTGCGCTTGAGGAAACTAAAATCATTTATCCACATTTTTATCCTTGATTCTTTTCATGCAACCTATTGTAAAACGGCTAAGATTTAGCGAAAAAACCCGATACCAAATTATCAATATTAAAACTAAAACTAAAATTACGACCTATGCTGCTATTTGCCGATGGGGAGTTTGCTATAGCTTATCTCAAGACTCAGTGCCTACTCCAGTTCCATTAGATTTTGACAGTAATTTGGAGATAGACTAGGGAGACTTTTGTAGGTGATACAGGGGTAGCTGTTTCCGCAGCTTTAGCTCAGCTTTGTCACCAGCATAATCTGCCTCTAGACGAGGAATCTTTGGCAAATCAATTTCAACTTCACCTCGCTAGGGGTATAGGTTACTTGTCGGGCTTGAAATTATCTAGTACTGAAGAATTAGTAGGATTGGTTAGCGATTCCTAGAAACTTCAGCAGAATCAGCCAAATCAGCCGAACTTTCTGATTCACAAATCTGCCTATAAATCTCCACCAAAAACAACATTAGAACCTATCACTAAACCTGAGTCGAATAAAGCTATAGTCAAGCCAAAATTATCTCGCCAAGTCCAGTTGATTTGGAGTATGCCTGAAGAACAGCCCAGGCAGAAAAGACTCTCAAAAAAGAAAAGTGTAGAAACTACAGCTTAAAAGCTTGCGCTTGAGGAAACCAAACGACCAACCAACTTAATTTTATGCTCAGTTTCTCTCAAGATTTCAAGCCTTACCGAATTACATAAACCTAGAAAGATAAAGTACAAAGGCATTTCCCATCGCTCGCAAGAGCGGTTAATTCGGGGCTTATTAACCCTACCGAACTACTGGAGACTGATACCCTGCATAGATAAAAGACCTCTGGGCAAAGAATGGCAGCACAACTATTTTTCACCTGAAGTTCTTTTTCGTTCCTTATCCCAAAAGGGCAAAGTTTGGGTTAGAGGCGATCGAGGCTTATATGCCACTATTCCCAACGGATTCAGTCTATTATGCGGTCATCAGAACTAGGTCGCTATCTAATTGCTATTGATTGTGATTCTCCTGAAACTTAAGCCAATATAAGAATATGAGACTTCCAACTACAGTTAGCTACAGTTCGGGACTGCCTGGGCGAATCTCAGTTTCTATATTATGTAGACCAGCCCATAAAAAGCTTTAGGACTAGCCAATGGACTAGAGGTTAGGGGAAAAAATTTGCTCTCTACTCTGCCTCCATCAGTACATCCTACTACGGGCGGGTATCATTGGGTGACGCCTCCAAACAAAGTTATAATCCCCTACTGTATCTGAGCCTGGATGGGTGGAACAACTTAAACCTGTATCTAGACCCAAACCCATTGCAATCGCTAAACCGATTAAGAATAAGACAGTAGAAGAGTTGGTAAGCTCGATTAATCCTTACTATGCCGATAACTACAATGATTGGATTCGAGTAGGCATGGCTTTAAAGGACTGGGATGAAGGCTTACTCTGGCTTTGGGATGATGGAGTCGCAATTCTTGCAAAAGGAGCTAGCCAGGAGAATGTAATTACCGCTGGTCATCCTTTGGCGGAACTGGAGTAACTGTTTAGAACTGTTTATTACTATGCCAAGATTTGCTAGAGGTTTAACTGACTTCTGCCCGAACAGGCAGAGGTCGAGCAAAATTGATAGCCCTATCGGGCTGGGGTAAGTAAAGTAATTATCGCCACATCAGATACTAAAATGAAATATAGAGAATTGCAAATCGAACTCAAAACACTACGAGAACAGGGTTTGATTATTCAAGATTTTAAACTGAACGCCCCTTATCCAGGTACTGGCTTAGGATACGTCAAAATACCAGATTAGGCAAGACAGACAAGAGATTATAGCTAGCCCGTATTGATTATCTGGCTAGTTGTAGCCTGTCTAACGTTGTTCGTAGGTTTAGTTTATCTTGTAGTAAATGCAGCCATAAAACTCAAGTCAGATGATTTTCCGCGAACCTAGGTAGATAGGAGCAAGACAAAAACCAACTAGCTGGCTTGGATTTAACTCAACTCAACCTCAACCTCAACTCAGCTAAAAAGATTCAAAATTATGATTGAGTTGGTAAAAATATGTCAGAATAGTATTCGATTAAGACATCAACTCAAATCGGTAAAAAAGGTAGGTAAAATATGCAGTGGAGCATCGACGATTTCATACTTGATGCAATCTATGTTCGTCAAGACTGTATTATCCTATTTTACCTCTATAGAAAAGAGATTAGACGTTCCTACCCAATTGTCGAGACTTCAGGTCACACCTTTGACATCGTAGTTCCCGATAGAGGAACTATAATTAGCCCTGAATTCTATCACGATAGACCTATTTGTTATCAGGCTGCTATAGGTATAGTTAATAGAATTGCCAGCCAGAATTTTAATTTGGTTAAGTTTAGAACAGTTGCGCCCTGTGGGCTAGGGTAGGTGAATTTAATATAATTATTAGGATTTTGCCTATGGGATTCAAAACTATGATGCTTATAACCATTGGTTTTGCAATATTTGGCGCATATCAATCAGTTATTTTGGTTAACTGCATGACTGATAGATCGGTTAGCTACTGCATCACAAGATAAGTCATATTCGTTCTCGCTTTCGAGTTAAAAATTGTTTATTGTTCATAGTTAAATTTTGGTTTACTACTTCAAAAATGGAGTAGTTTTTTTAACGGCTTGCGCCCTATAGCAAAGAGACGAATTAGCAAAAGTAAAATGACAAGCCGAAAGTACATACGCAAAGGTAAATTTGGATTTAAAATAAGTAAGAACTATAGCACTATTACCAATAAGCTTTTAGAGCTTATAGACCAAGGCGTAACTCCTTGGCACCAGCCCTGGCACAATGTTAAATATCAAAACTTAATCTCTCAAATTCCTTATTCGGGTTCAATTCCTTTATTGTGTCAGATTCATTGGTCTATCTCATAGCTACTCTGGCTTTGCTACATTGGCAAGTCTCAACTTACTGATAAAGGCTGGAGTATCAAAAAGGGATCTAAGGCAAACTGGTTACGCTGGGGCGGTAGTAAAACCGTAGCGGCCGAAACAGAAGACAATAACGGTCAGGTAAAGCAAACTGAAACTTATATTCGGTCGTTTAGATGGCTGATGGTATTTAATATTGATTCGATCAACGACTCTCAGTCGAACACAAAATTGCTAATTTTATACCAAATCTTGCTCAGGATAATCAGGTGAAACTATTGATGAGGAGTTGATGCATAGTTTTGTAGATAGCCTTAACGCAGACATAACTCATGTTGGCAATGCAGCCTATCATGAGATTCGCACAGGTAAAATATTTATACCTCAAAAAAGTCAATTTACATCTGATTCTGGGTACTGGGCAACTTTATTTCACGAGCTGATTCACTGGACGGGCAAAGAGCTGCAACGACCTAAAACTGGGGACATGCTAGATCCAGCTATCACAAGAGGAATTGATTGCCGATCTTGGCGTTTCTTTTTTTAGGCAACTATTTTGGTCTGGCTAACACTCAATTAGAACATCATGCTTCTTACTTAAATTACTTCTATTCTTTGCTGGAAAAGGATCATCAATGTTTTTCCAAGCTAGTTATCAAGCTGAAAGCTTCCAATTACCTCTTGGAGTTAGCTGAGTTGGGAAATCTTAAACATAGCAGTAGTGCAAAACCGAAAGATTCAATCCTCTGTCAAATAAAAAAATTCTAGGGAATCAAAGAGCGAACTGATTTTTTGAGCAAAATTATCTGTTCTTGGATTGTTGTTCTGATTTTTTGGATATGGTCAATAAGGCACTCTCTGACTGAATTCTCTAGTCTGGCTAAACTAGAAATGTTCTCTAGATGGCGCAATTCCCCCAAAGCGTAGTGTAGCTTATCTCCAGATAGATCTCAACGGATTGATTGATAGGCTCAACGTAGTTTATCAACCGAATAGCAGCTTTTTCTAACAGGGTTTGATTGTTCTGCAACTCCTGTAGAACGATCAAACCCTGTTGAGAAAAAGCTGTAAATTTAATGCTAAGGTGTATGGTTTCAGAAGATGACATAATAAAAGAATGATGGGCAGGCGAGGATAGAAAAATCTTTACTCCTAAGAATAACTGAAAGGTAAGGATTTCAGTGTGACTAAAATTCCAAAAAGGTAAAACTTATTTGACTGCCAAATTACTTCTAGAATAAATAACTTCTTATTTAGATTTATACAAATATTTGCCTGGTAGTAGTTCGTTCTAAAACTCTTTTTTTTAGCCTGGGCAGACAACACGCTACTAAAATGAGTTTGATCTAGTTTTAAGCTCGGCATCTTTTAGCGTATCGCCATAGAATGCTCGAATCAAATCGCCTACTCCTATCACTCCTTCTTGTTTTTGGCTAAAGCTTCAAGAACAGCAGAGGTTAAGTTTTCAAATTGGGATAGTTTGTTTGATGGAGGTATGTCTGTACGACCAACTTTTTCTGTCGCTTTTTTTGCTTTACTGCTAGTTCTTTAGTTTTAGTTAAGTCTTTGGCTTTTTTTGCTTTACTGTCAGTCTTTGATTTAGTTGAAGTTTGTGTTTAGCTTCTTTAGTTTCTTTGATTTCTTTTAGTTTCTTCTACTAAATCTTGAGAAGAATCAGATTGAGTATCTTTGACCTTACCGCTACCATTACTGAGGTGGTTATCGACTGTTGCGGTTAATTTCTGTCTTTGGGTCATACTTTCAATCGCTGAAGTGGCTATCTCCAATTGAGCTTGAGCATCAGCCAATTTTTCTTGGTTGAAGGCTAATGATTCTTGGTGATATTCTATTGATTTTTGTCTATATTCTACTTCCGCTTTTAACTCCGAACCCATCTGACGAAAGGTTTTTAGTCTTTGCTGTGGATCGATGGTACGACTCAGGCGGAACTGGAGGCAGAGAGATTCAATACCCATATCTTAAAATTCATTTAAGGATTGACATTTCAATTCTAAGCTGAGGGCTAATTTTAACTGAAAATATTTTAGGTAGATAATTTAGATTTATCTATTTAGTTTGCCTAAAATTAATTCTAGATTTAAAAACAATTTGTTTCTATTTTATTTAATGAATTTGGGGTTGCTCGCATGAGAATTGAAGTCCTCGATATTTTGCTTTAGGGGATTGCCAAGAGAGCATGTAAGTCCTCTCGACAATTAATTTCAGCACATTCTGGCGTCGAGTAGCAACTGAAAGATTCATACATCTGATTGTTACTAAAGACATTAGCTACCAACAGCGAGGTTAACCCCTACTCCCACCATGACACCCGGCGCAGCCTCGACGGCGCCACCAAACGAGAGATCGTGCATAGCGCCGCGCTCGCGCCCTTCGCTCTGCTGCCGGACCGCTAGCCCGTCGGCCGCTGCCTGGCGGAGGAAGAACCCTTGATCGTCTTCGAACAGGTTGACCAAACCGCCGAAGTAGGCCGCAAAGATCGGGTCGGCGTTGTCGCTGCTCACAAACGGGCGTCCCTGCTCATCAAAGTCGTCCACGGTGAGCGGCACGAACGGCGACCCCTCGGACGCAAACAAGAATTGATAGCCGATCGTCGACTGGTCGGTCGTGCCGCTGAAGGCGAGCGTGCGGTCGAACGAAGCGGTCTGGTTGTAGGCGGCGGCGAAGACCAATGCTCCTCGAACCGTCGGCGCTCGCGAGACGAATCCCGCATTTCCTAGCCGAACCGTGCCAGCGGTCTCCGTGAACGACGAGGCGCCATCGCCTACGAAGTACGTCGCATCGTCGCTCGTCGAGCCAATGGCGAGCGTGCCGGTCGCCTCGGACGTGCGGTAGTATCCCAGTCCGGCTGGGTTGGTCTGCAATGCCGAAATGTCGCCGATGCCCGCGGTCCCGACGCCCGCGAGACCGATGGCGCGCGCGCCCGTCCCGATGTCACGCTGAGAATAACGCAGGGCGTCTGTAACGGATTGGGCGTGAAGCATGCCGGGCATCGCGATGAACAATGCAGCCGAGAGCAGGGAGCGAATCATAGCAGGAGAGAAAAGGAAGGTGCGCAAAACACCCTACCTCGCCAAAGTGCGAGTCAGAAGAGAAAGGCGGAGCCTAGTAGTGACAGCTCCGCAAACCTAGCAGCCGAAATCAGCCGCCGCGTCCGCCACGCGAGCTCGAACGGCCTGACGATTCGCGCGAGGACCCACCGCTGCGGGCAGGCGCACTGCGCGACGATCCACCCCGCGAAGGCGTGCTGCGCGTCGCCGGAGCACTGCGCGTGGGTCTCGTCGACGAGCCTCTGCTGGTGCGAGCAGGCGTCGAGCGCGTAGCAGGCGTGCTGCGCGGCGCAGGGCGAGTGGACGATCCCGATCCGCTGCGAGGTGTGCTGCGCGTGGCGGGAGCGCTCCGCGCCGGAGTGCCGCGCGTAGTTCTAGTCGTGCCGCGCGAAGAGCGAGTCGTGGAGGGACGACGTGAAGTCTCCCTGGCACTCGTCGGCGCCGTCCGAGTGGCGCCGCGGTCAACGCGCGTGCTACTGGTGCTGGCCGCACGCCCCGGCGAGGTGCGGACCGTCGTCATACGTGTGCTCGATCCACTGTCAAACGTGCGGCCCGTTGTGGGGCGGCGGGGAGCACGAGCGTCTGCCGAGTAGCCCCGCCCCGTCGTCGCGCCGCGGGGTCCATATCCAGGCCGGTTGTATGCTGCGTAAGGAAAGCCGTTATAGAATCCGCCCGAACCAAAGCCGTAGAAGGAGCCGAACCCTCGGTAAGGATTACGAAAGCCGAAAGGCGTATAGGCGTAGAATGGCGAATATCCATGATTGGCGAAACCGAACCCACCCCAGCCATATCCGAAGCCGAAAGAGGAGAATCCATGCCCGAAACCGAGCCCGATCGACCAGCAGTCGAAGTAGCAGCCGAAGTTAGACGCGCCGTAGAAGAACGGATCGTCGTAGTAGCGGCCGAAGTGGCGCGCATAGCGGTAGCGCCCGTCCGAGAATCCGTCTTGGTATCCCTCGCGGTAGTCCCCTTCGTCTGCATAGTAGACCTCCTCGTCCTCGTACACGATGCGTCCATCAGAAGGCTCGGCGTAGACGCGCTCGGCACGATCTGACCGGGTGGGGCGTTCGGGTGCCTCGACGGTGGCGAGTTGCGTGTAGCAGCCCGTCAGCGGCAGAGCGCAGAGCAGAGCGAGAAGCGGTAGAGCACGAGGCATAGCGGCGAAGAAGATGTGGAGGGCGCAGGCGAGGGCCTGAGGTATCTTTCTGATACGGCCGGTCACGAGTCAGGCTCCCAAACGTCAAAGATCGGGCCTACCCTCTCTGCCCCTCTGGAGACGGCTCGCCGCGCCGCGCTCCCTTCCGGCCTGTCTCTTCTACTGAACACCTACTGTCCACAATGGCCGACGCCATCACGCCCCGCTCTCACGACTACGCCAAGTGGTACCTCGACGTCATCAAGGCCGCCCAACTCGCCGACTACGCGCCGGTCAGAGGCTGCATGATCATCCGTCCGACGGGCTACGCGCTGTGGGAAAACATGCAGCGCGCTCTGGACGACATGTTCAAGGAGACGGGACATGAAAACGCCTACTTCCCGCTCTTCATTCCCCAAAGCTTTCTGGCCAAAGAAGCCGAGCACGTTGACGGGTTCGCCAAAGAGTGTGCCGTCGTCACGCACAGCCGCTTGAAGATCGACGGCGAGGGCGAGCTGGTCGCCGATCCCGACTCGCTGCTGGAGGAAAACCTGATCGTCCGGCCGACGAGCGAGACGGTGATCTGGAATACGTATCGCGACTGGATCCAGAGTCACCGCGACCTGCCGATCAAAATCAACCAGTGGGCCAACGTGGTGCGTTGGGAGATGCGGACGCGGCTGTTTTTGCGGACGATGGAGTTCTTGTGGCAGGAAGGCCATACGGCTCATGCGACCGAGGCCGAAGCGCGCGACGAGACCAGCCAGATGCTCGACGTGTATGCCACGTTCGCCGAAGAGTGGATGGCGATGCCGGTCGTCAAGGGCACCAAAACGGCGTCAGAGCGGTTCGCCGGAGCCGTCGACACGCTCTGCATCGAAGCGCTGATGCAGGACGGCAAGGCGCTTCAGGCCGGAACGAGCCACTTCCTGGGACAAAACTTCGCGCGCGCGTTCGACGTCACGTTCCAGAACGCCGACAACGAGTTGCAGCACGTCTGGGCGACTTCGTGGGGCGTCTCGACGCGGCTCATCGGCGCTCTCCTGATGACACACTCGGACGATGAAGGGCTGGTGCTGCCTCCCCGGCTCGCGCCGACGCAGTGCGTCATCGTCCCGATCACGCGTAAGAACGGAGACAACGAAGCCGTCATGCAGACGGCGCGCTCAATGATGGGCAAACTCAAAGCCGCCGGCGTCCGCGTCAAAATCGACGATCGCGATCAAGTGCGTCCGGGCTTCAAGTTTCACGAGCACGAGGTCAAAGGCATCCCTGTCCGCCTTGCCATCGGACCGCGCGACGTCGAGAACGGAACCGTCGAGATCGCGCGGCGCGACGAGAAGACAAAGGAGAACATCAGCCGCGACGGGCTGGCCGAGCACGTCGTCAAACTGCTCGCGGAGATCCAGCAAAACCTGTTCGACCGCGCGCTCGCCTTTCGGTCCGAGCATACGACCGACGTAGACACGTACGACGAGTTCAAGCGCATTCTAGACGAGAAAGGCGGTTTCGTGCGCGCCCACTGGGATGGGACCGACGAGACCGAAGCGCGCATCAAAGCCGAGACCAAAGCGACGATCCGCTGCATTCCGCTGGACGCAAAAGAAACCGCTGGCGTCGACATGCTGACGGGTAAGCCGTCGAGTTGCCGGGTGCTGTTTGCCCGAGCCTACTAGGCGCGCCACCTGTGCCGTTTGACCGAACCGTTTCGGCATGGAACGCCCTTTGCCTCCGTCTTTCCCTTTCGACACGCCGATGCGCTTTTCTCTTCTGGCCCTACTCTTTCTCGTCACGGGCTGCGCGTCCTCTAGCGGGCTCGAACGCGCCGAGCGCGCCGAGCGGCCCTCGGCGTATCCCAACCATTCGGCGGCTCAGGTGGTGGCCGCGATGCAGTCGCCTGCCATTGGTAGCGTTAGCGGGCGCGGCGATGTCGTGCTGCGTTCGCCCAAGCAAAACGGTTCGTTTGGCGTGCGCGTGCTGACTCAGCGCGGTGGGTCGACGCTGGCGAGCATTCGGGCGTTCGGCTTCGAGGGCGGACGCGTGCTCGTGCGGCCGGACAGCTTCTTCGCCATCAACAAACTCGAAAAGAGCGTCCAGCTGGGAAGTCTTGAAGAGGCGGCGGGCGCGCTCCCCTTCCCCATCGGGCCGGACGGAGCGTTCGAAGCGCTGACTGGACTCGTCCACCTCGACGCGTCGACCCGGTGGCAAATCAGCGCGACGCCGGACGCTCAGTATCTACTCCGCAGCCCGGACGGCAAGCGCGCGTTCACCGTCGATCCGGCGCGGTGGCGCGTGACGCGGTTCGTGGCCTACGACGCGTCCGGGGCGCTGGCTGCCGAGCAGGTGTTCGAGCGCTTCGTCGACGTGGACGGCTACGTGCTCCCCTCGCGCATCACCTTGCGGCAGCCTTCGTCCAATACGGAGGCGCGGTTCGCCTATTCGGATCTGTCGATCAACCCGACTGACGCGCCGCCCGCCCGGCTCGACATCGACGGGCTGCGCGTCGAACGCTAACTTGACGTGATGCGCGCCGCTCTTTTTCTCCTCCTACTCCTCGCCGCCCCCCTCGCCGCGCAGTCGACGGCGCAGTTGGACGCGCTGCGTGCCCAGATCGCCGAGGACGAGAGACGACTGGCCCAGACCCGCGAGGCCGAGACGACGACGATGAGCATGCTGCGCGACCTGGAACGGTCGATCGCCACGCGCGAAGCTCTCGTCACGACGCAGGTGCTGCGCATGCGCCAGTTGCAAGACCGTAGGCAGACGCTGGCCCAATCGCTCAGCGATTACCAGAACGAGGCGGACGAACTGCGCGACCAGTATCAGCGGCGCGCCATTCATGCCTACAAGCGCGGCCGCCTCAACGATCTGGCGCTGATCCTGTCGGCAGGCTCGGTCAACGAGATGGTGCGGCGCGTCGTCTACCTGCGGCATTTCGCCGATCAGCGGCGGCGCAAGCTGACGTCGATCGAAGGGGCGAGCGTGGCGGCGCAGCGGCAGCGGCGCGAGATCAGCAGTGCGGTCGCCGAGGCCGAGCTGCTGCTCGTCGAAGCGCAGCAGCAGCAGTCGGATCTGCGCCGGTTGCAGGGCGAGCGCCGGAGCGTGGTGCGCGAATTGCAAGGCGAGCGCTCGGCGATCGAACGGCAATTGCAAGCGCGGCGCGACGAGGTGGCACGGATTGAGCGGCAGATCAAGGCGGCGATCGCGGCCGAGCGAGTCGAGCGCGAGCAGGCGCCCGCAGCCGAAGCGGCCGTTGCCAAGGCTGAGGTGGTGCGACTGAGCGGCTCGTTTTCGAGCAACCGAGGCAGACTGCCCTGGCCCGTCAGAGGAGTCGTGACCGAGTCCTACGGCGAGCACACCAACGCAGCCACGGGCACCAAAACACCTCAGCCCGGCCTGTTCATCGCCTCGTCGCCGGGCGATCCCGTCCGCGTCGTGTTCGAAGGCACGGTCCGCCGCGTCGACGCGATGCCGCAGTTCGGAACCGTCGTCTACGTCTCGCACGGCGACTATTGGACCGTCTACGCTAACTTCTCGTCCGTTACCGTCAGCGTCGGCGATGTCGTTGCCGCTGGCCAGACGATCGGCCGTGCTGGAACGGATCGCCAGCCGCTCGGACCCGGCCTGTTCTTCGGCGTGTTCGACAATGGCCAGGACGTAGACCCCGCCCGCTGGCTCCAACGCTGACGCCCGCCCACTCCCCTTCGCCATGCCTCGCCCCCTGATTTCGGAAGCCGTCGTCCGCGCCGCCAAGGAGCGAGGCGCTGCGACCGTCGAGGCGCCACCCGACGCCTTGATTACCGCTCTCGCCCGCGATCTGGCCCGCGATAGCGGCATCACGTTCGTCTCCCCGCGCCCGGCTGCTCCCCAATCAGCGGCGCCATCGTCCACCATCCAAGCGCCCCGCGTCATCGCGCTGGGCTGCGATCACGGCGGCTTCGCACTCAAAGCCGACGTGCGCTCGTGGTGCGAGAAGGCCGGATTCGGCATCCTTGACCTGGGCACCGACGCCGCCAAACCGAGCGTCGACTACCCTGATTTCGCTTACGCCGTTGCCCGAGCGGTCGGGTCCGGCAAAGCGCGCTTCGGCATCGCCATTGACGGCGTCGGCGTGGGATCGGCTATGGTGGCGAACAAGGTGCCCGGCATTAGAGCCGCGCCGTGCTGGAGCGTGTTTTCGGCCTTCAACGCGCGGGCGCACAACGACGCCAATGTGCTCACGCTCGGAAGCCGCGTGTTGGGCGTCGAAACGGCTCGGACGGTCGTCGAGGAGTTTTTGCGCGTCGACTTCGAAGGCGGGCGCCACGCCACGCGCGTCGACAAGATCGGCGACATCGAAGCGCACTTTGCCCTCGACCGATAGTCGCTGCTTGGACCGCGAGCGACGCGCGAATTGCGCTGCACTCTCCAATCCCGCTCAACTGGCCGCTTCGTAGAGATATCGCGCAAGTGTCCACGATTACTCGTTCATACCAGGTCTTCCACTTGTCAAAAGCGAGTTTCGCAGACCCTGATCTCAGGCAGTGGCCGCTGCACGATGCTGTGCTCGGCGCGATCACGATCAACCTCTAAGCGCAGTCATGTAATCTCAACCTCGCCGTGTTCTTCGAGCGTCACGAGAACGCCCGCCCCGCGCAGATCGAGTTGAAGGGCGTGACTGCGTTCTCAGCTACGCAGCAATTTCCGTGAGGGCGCTCTTTCCCTGCCATCAACCAACGCTGGAAGGAAGCTTCGGAATACATTTTCGAGTTGCAAATGGGGGACCAGTTGCGTGTCAAAGCTGAGTCTGCGACGCTCTCGGAACACCACGCGGGGTAACCCATGGTGCGGGCGACGCGAAGACGAGCGGCTGCGCGCTGATCGAATTCTGCACTTGCATTTGCCTACTCGCACGTTGTCGCTCTTCGCGCAACCGAACTCTGTCTATCACCGCTCCCAATCCGGAGCGAAGTCGGGGTTGGCGAGGCGCATCTCACGGTCCAACGCGTCGATGCGAACCGTCTCTTGGGCCGTGAGCGACAGGCCAAGGGCGCCAAAGTTGTCCTCGCGGTGAGCAGCCGATGTCGAGCGCGGAATGGCGACGACGCCGTCTTGGGCAATCAGCCACGCGAGCACGATTTGGCCAACCGAGGCGCCGCGCGAACGGGCGATGTCTACCAACTCGGCCTCGCCAAATACGCGGCCTTGCGCGAGTGGGCTGTAGGCTGTCAGCAGGCTGCCGCTAGCCTGGAGCGTCTGGAGCAACGCAGTCTGGCTTAGCAGCGGGTGGTACTCGACCTGGTTGGTCAGCAGCGGCGCGAGCGTGGCGGCGTGGGCAAACTGCGACGGCGTGAAGTTGCTGACGCCGATGCTGCGCGTCGCGCCCTCCTCCTTGAGCCGCATCATCGCGCCCAGTGTGTCCTCAACCGGCATGTCGCGCGAGGGCCAGTGTGTCCTCAACCGGCATGTCGCGCGAGGGCCAGTGGATCAGCAGCAGATCGACGTGATCAGTCTGGAGTTTTCTCAAGCTCTCGCGCGTTGAAGCGGCGACGTCGTCCGGGTGCAACTGGTCGATCCACACCTTGGTCGTCAGGAAGAAGTCGCTTCGCGAAACGCCGGACGCTTTCCATCCTTCGCCGACCTGGGCCTCGTTCTGGTAGATCTGCGCCGTGTCGATGTGGCGGTAGCCGACCGAAAGCGCGTGCCGCACGCCTTCGCGCGCCTCGTCGCCGGTGAGTTTCCAGGTGCCTAGTCCCAGAGCGGGAATGGCGGTGTCGTGGGCTGTCTTGGTCATGGCGCGTCGCGTCGGGTGAGCGGCTTGCAACTGTTCGGCCCGCGCGTTCGGTCCACCCGGTTTAGGCTCGCTGAGCCGCGCACGCCCACCACTCCTCTTCGCTCGCCTCTCGCACGACGGATAGTCCGCGCTCGGAAAGGGCATCCCTTATCTGATGGGCCTCGGCAGACAGGATTCCAGCGAGCATCAGCGTTCCACTGGGCGCGAGCCGGGCGTCCAACTCGTTCAGCATCGGTAGGATAATGTGGCGCTGGATGTTGGCGATCACCACGTCGAATCCCTTCTCCGGCACCACGCCGATGTCGCCGATGCGGACTTCGAAGCGGTCGGCGCAGTCGTTGAGAGCAGCGTTCTCGGGTGCGTTGTCGGCCGCCCACGGGTCGATGTCGAAGCCGATGGCCGACGTCGACCCCAGAGCGAGTGCGGCGATGGCGAGGATCCCCGTTCCCGTTCCGGCATCGAGCACTCGCGGCGCACCGGGTCCGGCGAAGTCGGCCAGGAAGCTCAGCATCAGGCGCGTCGACGCGTGGTGGCCCGTGCCGAAGCTCATCTTGGGGTCGATGCGCAGCACGATGGTCTGGCCGGTCGGCGGCGGCTCGGGCGTCCACGTCGGCTGAATGCGGAACGGAGGCACGTCGATGGGCTGGATGCTCGCCTCAAACGCAGCGTTCCAGTTTTGCGGGGCAACCGGGCGCATCTCGAACGAAACGCCGACATGGGCTGCGAGCCACGCGCCATCGCTGGCCGTCCACGCGTCGGCTGGAAAGTAGGCGACGAGCGCGTCGTCCTCCTGGACGAATCCTTGAGCGCCGCGCGCGTCGAGTAGGGCGACGAGCACTTCGTGGCGTTCGAAGGGAGCAGAGATGCGCAGTTCGAGGGTGTCTGCGTCGGTCGGCGGGAGCATCAGCGGATCAGAGGATATATCGCCAGTCCATACGCGCCGGGCTGGCTCGGCGGTCCGTCGCTGTCCCAGTCGCCAAATGCCCGGTCGCCATCGGTGACGACGCGCAGCGTGTAGGTCCCCGGACTGAGCGTGAGCACGCTTCGGCCCCATGCGTAGTCGTCGTTGCGCGCGTCCGGCTCGGCATCTACGCGCTCGACGCTCCACACCTCCTCGCCGTCGCCGACGTGCGTCAGCGTAGCCGTATCGTACCAGCGTCCGTCCGAATCGGCTTCGAGCAGGGCCTCGACAGAGACTTCTGTCGGCTGGTCGACCTGAAGAAGCGCCGTCTGATCCCGATCGCTGCGCACTTCCAGAATGGAAGCGAGCGGCGTCCTGCTGACCGGCGGCATGATGGACTGAGCCGCGATGGCCGACGAATCGAACGGTGCGAACAGGTAGGCGCCCCACCGGTCGGGGTCGTTGGGAGCGTCGCCGAGGAAGTCGTCGGCGAACGAGCGCGAGTTGTCGCTCCGCCAGACCAATTCGTACTGGCCCGGTTTAAGGCGGACCACCTCTTCGGCAACACGGAGGTTAGAGTCGCCTCCGGCCGGGCGGCTGTCACTGCGCTTCAACTCCCAAATCGTCTTCCCGCTGACTACGTTTCGTATCCAGGCGTAGTCGAGGCGCCGAGTGTCGCTCCGAACCTCACCCATCGCGTAAACGATGAGGTCTACCGAGCGGGCAACCGTGAACGGCTGACGCACGTCTTCGTCGTTGCCTGGACGCGAGATCGAAACGCTGGGCGCCAGATCGTCGCTCCACGCACTGAACGGCCGGATGCCTCCACCGACGGTGCGCGCCGTCACGCCGTAGCTGCCCACGTCCAAGGGCGGGTTGGCCTGCCACCGCGTCGCAGTGGAGAGAGAGATATCGCTGGTGAGGCGGTAGAATCCCGGGTTCAGCGCTAGTGCGGTGCGGGCGTGGGTGTAGCGCTCCGACCCACCAGCAGGTGCGGAGGACGCATCTGAGAGGCGCCACAGGACTTCGCCATCGGGAAGCTGTTCGAGGCGCACCTGGTCGCCTCTACGATCCATTTCGGCCGTGAGCACGTCGATCACGAGCGAGTCTGGCCGCGTCACCTGGACGACCTGAGTCCCGTCCGAGTCGCCACTCGTCCACAGCACGTCTGCGCCGGACGGTCGAGCGTCGCGGTAGCGCCACCGTTCGCCGTCCAAATCGGCTCCGTCCAACCGGACGACCTGAACGAACCACTCGTCGCGTGACGAGAGCCAGCGGTCTTCGCTCGAAAAGTTGATCCACGATTCGCCGCCGTCCTCGTCGTTTCCGAACGGCGTGTAGAACACGTCGTAGGTGCCCGCGTCCAGGCGAAGCGTGTCGGCGAACTGCGCCAGCCCTCGGCCCTCGGATCTCAGAGTCGCCAGCGAAGGCTGATAGACGACGCGGCGAGACGCTCGGTCGACGATCCATCCGTAGGCTTCGAAGCGTTCGTCCGCTCCCCGAGCCGCCGCCGACGTGACGACGAGCGAAGCCGCCGAGCCCAGCGTGAACGAGCGTGCCGAGAGTTCATTCGATTCGATGCGGTCGAGCCGGATCGCTCCGTCGACTGCTTCCGGGCCCCGAGACTGGCTGAAGAGAACCAGCCCCGTCAGGGCGATCAGGGCGGCGATTTGTGCGCGGACGAGTGGAGTCATACGACGGGTGGAAGCGGCTCCCAATCTCTACGAGCAGCCGCCGCGCAGGTTACGCAGATCAGCGCGCCCATGCCAGAACGGCCCCGTCGACGCGCGCGGCTCCGGCCCGCACCAGCGCGTCGGCCCCGGCGGCGAGCGTGGCGCCCGTCGTGAGCACGTCGTCTACCAGCAAGATCCGCGCGCCGCTGGCCGGGCTGCTAGCCTCGAACGCGTGGGCGGCGTTGGCACTTCGGGCCGAACGAGACAGGCGCGTTTGGGACGCGTGGCCCGCCTCCTTTAGAAGCAGACCGGGCAGAAACGGCACGCCCAACGCCTGAGAGACGCCGCGCGCGATCGGCTCGGCCTGATTGTACCCTCGCTCCAGATACCGCGCTCGCGACTGGCCTACGCACACGACGCTGTCCCACGTGCCCAGACCGTCGACGTGGCCGCCCAGCGCGACGCCCAGCGCGTGACCGACG
This sequence comes from Rhodothermales bacterium, assembly GCA_963841855.1. Classification (GTDB taxonomy): domain Bacteria; phylum Bacteroidota; class Rhodothermia; order Rhodothermales; family BA12; genus CAXBBB01. Next base: position 23,592 of record CAWJEJ010000001.1, read on the forward strand.
TGCGGTTGCCCGCCATACTTGAGCCGGTGATGCGCCTGCTGAAACGCGCCGCCTACGTCGAACCGCCAGATCGCGTGAACGGCCGACAACTGCGACGCGTCGGCTTGAGGGAGTTTGGCTAGGTGCGCCCCAAGCTCGAACGGATCGACCCTGTCGATGCTCGCCAGGCACAGCGCGCACAACCCCGTAGGCGCGTCGTCGCGGCCGCCACACGCCGCGCAGGTCGGAGGAAACAGGAGATTCAGCAGCGCGCCTCCGGCAGCGGACGAGAGCGTGGAAAAGGACATTTGGAAGAGCCGGTCTGGAATGCGGTTAGGTGGCACGCGAACGAGCGAAGTGACGGTTGAGCTTCGTATATTGACGATTCGAACGATCACCTGACGCGCTGCGTCCCACCTCGCCCCTCACCTGATGCCCAATCGTACCCGTCGCGGAATGCTCGTCAAGAATACGCACGACAGCCCCGTCGTGTTGGATCTGAGCACGCGGACGATCAGCCTCGACCCCGGCGACGAAACCGGTATCACGGCCGAGGAGGTTAAAGATCCCTCGATGCGCGACCACTTGCAGATCCGCACGGTCTCGATCGTCCGCCCGACGACCGAGGAGGAAAACGACGCGCTCGTCAAGGAACTGGCCGCTGGCTGATTCGGTGGCCAGCCTGTCGGTCTTGTTTCTCGAACCCTGGCACGGCGGCTCGCACAAGAGCTTTACGCAGGGCTTTGCAGACCACACCCGCCACGACGTGCGGACTGTCGCGATGTCGGCGCGGTTCTGGAAGTGGCGGATGCAGGGCGGCGCCGTCACGCTGGCGCGCAAGACGCTGGCGCTGCTCGAACAGGGCTTTCGGCCCGACGTGCTGTTCGCGAGTAGCATGATCAACTTGCCCGCCTTTCTCGCCCTGGTTCGGCCGCACCTGGCTAGCACGCCAGTCGTGCTCTACTTCCACGAGAACCAGCTGACCTACCCGATTCCGCCGCACGAGAAGCGCGATCTGACGTACGGCTACATCAACTATCTCTCGGCGCTGACGGCCGACCGGATCGCGTTCAACTCGGCCTTCCACCGCGACGAGTTTCTGACCGCACTGCCCGGCCTGCTGCGCGCATTCCCCGACTACACGCACCTGGGCACGGTCAAGGAGATCGAAGCCAAGAGCAGCGTGCTCCACCTGGGCCTACCGCTCGGCCGCCACGATGCCTTCCGAGACCAACGCACGCCGCGCACCTGGGGACCGAGCCTGTCCCCGACCGATCCGCCCGTCATCCTGTGGAATCAGCGGTGGGAGTACGACAAGAACCCATCGGCCTTTTTCCGGCTTCTGGGACGCCTGGACGACATCGGTGTGCGCTTCCGGCTGATCCTGGCGGGTGAGCACTTTGAGCAGCAACCCGACGACTTCGACGCCGCCTTCGAGCGCTACGCGGGCCGCATCGACCACTACGGATACGCCGAAGACTTCGCCGAATACAGCACCCTACTCCACCAAAGCGATCTGGTCGTGTCGACGGCGCACCATGAGTTTTTCGGCATCGCGATTCAGGAGGCGATCTACTGCGGCTGCCATCCCCTCCTGCCCGACCGTCTCGCCTACCCCGAACTGATTCCCCAGCCGCTTCGGTCGCCGCTGCTCCACGCGCCGATTCTCTACGACGATGACGACGCGCTTTTCGAATCGGCCAAGCGGATTCTGACAGGCAAAGATCGTCCGCTGCCGGTCGAGACGCTGCGCAGCATTCCGCGCGCGCTGGACTGGAACGAGCAGATCGGCGCCTACGACGACTTGCTTGAGAGGACCGCGTTGGCCGGGGCGGGCCCTAGGGCGTGCTGATGAATGGAGACGGAAGGCGAGAGCGAGCGCAGGAAGTGCCCTTTAAGGCGCGCGAGGAGCGCGATGCCCAAGCATCGGGCGACGAGCGCAACGCAGAAGGGTGGTTTCTGAGCCGCTCGCAGCCCCGTAGCCCATTTGTCAGCACGCCCTAGTTCAGGGTTGCACGCAGACGGTCGAACGCGTCCCGAGGACTGAGCGACGCTCTCGCGCGGTAGGTGCGAGGCGAACGCGCGGCGAGGATGACAATCAGCACCTCGTCGGTCGGATCGTAGGTGTCGGTCGCCTTGTCGATCCATTGGATGGGTGACCCTTTCTTGGTCGGTTTCATCCACGCGCCGCCGGGCGTTCCATAGAGCATCCGCTGAGCGAGGTAGAGGTTGGGCGGAACGTCGGCGGTCGTGACGGCGCCTTTGGGAATCACGACGACGCCGACGCCATGCCGCTGATAGCCTTCGTGCGACGCGGCGGCGATGGCGGCCCAGTTGGCAACCAGAAAGTCGAAGTGAAACCGCTCGGTCGCGTCCTCCTTGGTGCCGGGCGCGCTCGTGATCGAGATGAACGTGTCGGGCGTGTCGGCTTGAAAAGTGGTCGTGCGCTCCATCGGGAATCGTTATTCTGTCGGTACTGAACCTTCCCTTGCACGCATGATTCTGGCTACGGTTGACGTGGGATCGAACACGGCCAAACTCTTGGTCGCCGACGGCGACGTTACGGCCCGCACGTTCGAGCCGCTGTACGAAGAGCGCCGACACGTTCGGCTGGGCGAAGGCGTCGACGCCTCGGGCGCTATCAGTCGGCCCGCGCTAGAGCGGCTACTCGACGCGCTGGCAGCGTTCGATCAGACGGCATGCCAATTGGGCGCCCAGGGTTTGACGATCGGCGCCACGAGCGCATCCCGAGACGCCACCAACATCGCCGACGTGCAAGCCGCCGTGCGCGACCGGATCGGAGCCAGGTATGCCGTAATCGCAGGCGTCGACGAAGCTCGACTGAGTCTGCTCGGCGCGCTGTCCGCCTTGCCTCACGTAGTGGGTCCGGCCGTCGTGATCGACATTGGCGGCGGGTCGACCGAGTTGGCGGGCGCGGTGAATCGCACGTCTGAGCTAAGCGTCTGTGTCAGCCTCAACGTCGGATCGGTGCGGCTGACCGAACGGTGCTTCGCCGCGCAGCCTCCCGCTGCCCGTTCTGTGCAGGCTGCGCGCGACGTGACTCGCGGTGCAATAACAGGAGCTGGGCTTCCCGACATGAACGGCTACACGCTCGTCGGCGCGGCAGGAACGACGGGCGCGCTGGCTCGCCTCCACGCTGGGTTCGACACCTGGGCCGATGCGCCGCCCGATCCCATTCGGCTGACACGCGATGAGGTACGATCGTGGACCGAGCGCCTAGCGGCGATGACGTACGACCAGACGCTCGCGCTCAACCCCGGCGTCATGTCCAGCCGCGCCGACATCATCGCAGCGGGCGTGCTCATCCTCGACACGGCGATGGACGAGTTGGGCTTCGACACGCTCACGATCAGTCCGCGCGGGTTGAGGCATGGGTTGATGATCGACTTGCTAACTCGCAGGGGCGCAGAGGGTTAGATAGTACCGACAGGGAGCGGAGATTGCCACGTCGCTTCGCTCCTCGCAATGGCAAAGTGGAGGGAGTTACGGGCGATTCGGTGTCAGTGCTTCGACGATAGCTCTTTGTCCAGATTGTACGCGGCGGAGATCAGCGAAAGGTGTGTGAGGCCTTGCGGGTAATTGCCGAGCGCTTGACCGAGCGGTCCGGTTTCTTCCGAGAAGAGGCCCAGGCCGCTGCTGTAGCTCATCATCTTCTCGAAGAGCAGCCGCGCCTCGGCGAGCTTGTCTGGATCGGTGCGACCGGCGCGCGTAAGGGCTTCGACGAGCCAGAACGTGCAGAGGTTGAACGCGCCCTCCTCGCCCTCCAGTCCGTCTGGCGACTCCTCATGGTTGTAGCGGTCGACCAGGCTGTCCGACACCAGTCCGCCTTTCTCGGGCGGCAGCATGATCGCGTCGAGGGTGGCAATCATCCGCGCGTCGCTAGGCGACATGAAGAAGACGAGCGGCATCAGCAGCGCGCTCGCGTCCAGCGTGTGGCTGTCGTAGTGCTGCACGAACGACTGTTTCTCTTCGCTCCATCCGTTGGCGAGAATGTCATGGTAGATCGCGTCGCGCGCCTCGAGCCATTTGGCGCGCGGAGCGGGAAACGAGCGTTTATCGGCCAGGCGCAGACCTCTGTCGAACGCCACCCAGCACATCAATTTGCTGAACGTGTAGTGCTTGGGCGAGGAGCGCGCTTCCCAAATGCCGTCGTCGGGGTTCTGCCAGTGGTCGACGAGCCAGTTGAGCAGGTCGCGGATCTGACAGTAGAAGTCGTACGAGATTTGCTGGCCGTGCTTGTTGAATAGGTAGACGGCGTCCATCACCTCGCCGTAGATGTCGAGTTGGTACTGATCGTTGGCGCCGTTGCCGACCAGGACGGGCTTGGAATAGCGATAGCCGCTCAAGCGGTCGAGGTCGACTTCGTCGGGAACGGGTTCGCCGTGGATCGTATAGACGGGACGCAGCCCACCGTCGGTCTCGCACTCGTTGCAGCGCGCGTGCAGCCAGTCCATGAACGCGGCAGCCTCTTGGGTAAAGCCGATACGCAAGAAGGCGTACAGCGTGAACGCGGCGTCGCGGAGCCAGGCGTAGCGGTAGTCCCAGTTGCGCTCGCCGCCGATGACTTCGGGCAGCCCCAGCGTCGGCGCGGCGATGATGGCGCCGGTCGGCTCGAACGTGAGCAGTTTGAGCGCCAGCGCGCTGCGATAGACCTTTTCGCTCCAGCGGCCGCGGTAGGTACACTGCCCCAACCAGTCGTGCCAGTAATCGCGCGTCATCTCGAACAGGCTGCGCTCGTGGGCGCGGGCGAACGACGGCACTTCGGTCTCGTGCTCGTCGACGATGAACAGCGCCAGCGAGAAGCTGTCGCCTGCCCGGAGCCGGATGGTCGCCGTAGCCGCGCCGCCGACGACGCCCAATGCTTCGTCGGATGCGAGAGCGAGTTTCAAGTCCGGACCATCGAACAGAACGCCGCCGGGCACATCATGCGCGGTGTGGTTGGCGCGGGCGTAGTCGAAGGCAGGAGCGCAGCGCACATCGACGTCCAATTCGCCTCTGACGACGGTCGCTTTGCGTACCAGACGGGGCCGGTCGGCCTCGCAGCCGTAACACTCGGGAAGGTCGCCGACGGGCATGTAGTCGACCACTTCAAGCACGCCGTCATCGGCGAAGAAGCGCGTGACCAGAATATTGGTGTCGGGCCAGTACACCTGCTTGACGTTCGTCGCGGGCTGGACCGGACGCACCCAAAATTGACCGGCATCCTGATCGTCTAGCAGATGCGCAAAAATGGCCTGCGAGTCGAAGTGCGGCAGGCACATCCAGTCGATCGAGCCATGCGGACTCACCAGCGCCGACGAGCGCATGTCGCCGATCATGCCGTAGGCGTCGATGGGCTCGAACGCGTGGACGGGACGAGGAGCGGCGGTCTGGGTCGGCGGCATCGGGCGGTGGTTGGTCCAAAAGGGTCAGGACGCACCGCCGGGCGTTGGGGGTTCTCAGGCGTCGGCTCGGGTCCGATACTTCACGAGCCGCACCTCGTTGCCGTCGTCCGACGAGCGGTACTCGACCGAGTCCATCAGCCGGCGCATCAGGTGGACGCCCAGCCCGCCACGTTTGCGGTTGCGGATCGAACGTGCCAGGTCGGGATGCTGGTAGACGCTGCGATCAAAACTGATGCCCGTGTCGCGAATCAGAACGGCGAACTGATTGTCGTCCACATCTACGGTCACATCAAACGTGGCGTGGTCGTCGCCAGCATAGGCGTGCTTGACGACGTTGGCGCAGGCCTCGTCGACAGCCAGCTTGATCTGCTCCACCGTTTTGCCGTCCAGATCGGCCTCATGGGCGCGCTCGGACACGAACCGGCGCACGTCGCTCAGCGAGCGCGTGGCGGCGGGAAGCGTCAGCGAGTGGGACCGGGTCACGTGCGTCAGGTGGAAAAACCGGCGACGGCTTCCTGCTCGGTGGACACGATGTCCAAAAACTCGGGGAAGCCGAGCAGATCGAACACGTTGTAGACGCTGGGCTGGAGCGCAGCCACTTTAATGTCGCCGCCCTGCTCGCGGACCTCTTCGATGTGGGCTAGAAAAACGCCCAACCCGGCCGACGAGATGTACTGCAAGCCCTCCCCATTGACGACGATATTGTAGCGCTGTTCGTCGCGGCAGCGCGTCAGCGCCGCCTCCAACTCCTCGACGGTGTGGGCGTCTAACTCGCCTTTGAGATCGAGAAACTGCACGTCGTCGCGCGAGCGGAAATCAACGGAAAAACTGCTCATCAGGAGGGGGTAGCCGGGACCGAAAGGGGCAAAACGTGCGACGCGTGGGCCGGTTGCACGTGCTCGGTCGAGGGATCCGATGCGCCTCCGAAGCCGCTGGGCAGGCCGTGCCACTTGAAGATCATCAGGGTCAGGTCGTCGTCGTAGTGCGTGCTCTGCAGGAAGCGGCGCAGATCCGAAAGAATGGCGTCGTGGATTTGCTCGGCCTCCTCATGGCGATGCTCGGCGACGCAGTCCATGAGGCGCTGATAGTCGTACTCCTCGCCGCGCGCGTTGCGGCTCTCGACCACGCCGTCGGTATAGATCGCGAACACGTCGCCGGGCGTGAGTTGGGTCGTCGTGACGGCGAGCGTTCGGTCGAAGATCGGCCCCTTGTCCAGCCCCAGTCCCATTCCGCGCGAGCGCAGCATGTAGGGCTCCGAAGCCAGCGACGCGTGGACGACGGGGCAGTGACCGGCCCTCGCCAGCGTGATCGTTTCGCTTTCGATGTCGAGGATCCCGTAGATGCCCGTGATGAACGTGTTGCGTTCGAGCGACTGAACCAGCGCCCTATTGGCCTGGGAAAGCACGGCGTGTGGATCGCGCGTCGAGAGCAGGAGCGAGCGGAAGATGCCTTTGAGTTCGGCCATGTAGAACGCCGCCGAGGTGCCCTTTCCGCTCACGTCGGCAACGATGAAGGCCAGGCGCCTGTCGTCGACCTCGACAAAATCGAAGTAGTCGCCACCGACTTCCAGAGCGGGCGTGCTCGTGGCGGCGATCGACAGTCCCGCCATGCAGGGAAGCTCTTGGGGCAGCAGCTTTTGCTGAACGGCCCTCGCGATGTCGAGCTCTTGCGCCAACCGCTCTTTCTCAACCCGGTCCTCGACGAAGCGGGCGTTGTCGAGCGCCAGCGCCGCCTGCGTCGCAAACACCTTGAGCGCGTCCAGGTCGTCGCGCTCGTAGCTCTGCGCCACGTCGCGCGCCACGCAGAGCACGCCCAGCACGTCGTCGCGCGCGATCAGCGGCAGCGCCATCAGGCTGCCCATGCCCTCGCCCGGGCGCGCCTTGACGCGGTGATCCGTCGGCGCGTCGTCGAGAACCAGCGCCCTTCGACTGCTCATCACTTCGGACGCGATCGCCGAGAGATCGAGCACTTCGGACAGTCGGCTTTTGGAGATACCGACGGCTGAGGCGAGGACGGGTTCGAGCGTCGTGGCGTCGTCGTCGTAGCGCAGCAGCCACGCCTGATCGGCCGCTCCGGCTTCGACGGGCGACTGGGTGATCGACGCCTCCAGTTGCCCCCTATCGAACGCCTGTGCGATCAAGCCCGACAGCGACTGAAGCGCCGTCATCTCGTCGGCCTTCTTTTGAAAATCTCCCGTCGTCGGCAGATGGAAGAGCAGGAAGAGGAATGCCGATAGGCTGTAGAGCGACGTGAAGCCGAATGCGAGCTGGCAGAAGTAGTAGAGCGGGCGGCTGTAAAACTGCACGTAGCCATAGTCTCCGCCGACGAAACTACCGTCGCTCACCAGCAGGCCGATGGCGAGCAGTCCGATCTGCAGCGTCATCAGCCCCAGGATCGACATCTTTGCACGCAGCGGCAGGTAAACGATCCACGAGACCCGCAGCGCGTTGACGACCATGAACGCGACTGCGGCGGCCAGCAGCAGCGACTGCGCCGTCGTAGGATCCTGGCCCGGATTCGACCCCACGAACGACCCGGCCACGACGGCTATGAGGCCCAGCATGAGGTACCAGTTGCGTAGGCTCGCGCGCGTCCGCTTGAACAGAACGAGTTCGCGCAGCCGGAGCAGCAGAAAGAAGGCGAGGCCGGCTTCGACGGCCGAGAGTACCATCATCTTGGCGACGGTGACGAACGTCAGCGGAGTGCCGGTTTCGATGTCGAAGCCGAAGTGGAGCAGCGCCTGGACGCTGGCTCCCTCGGGACTGAGCAGCGATGTGATTCCGCGACCGACGAGCAAAGCGAAAAACGTCGCCAGCAGCATCGTCCAGAATACGCGCACCTGAGAGCGCTGGCGCTGCCGCGCGCGGTAGAGAAACGCCATCCACAGCGCGGCGAAGCATCCAAACAGCGCGGCGTGGTAGATTACCTGCCACGGCCCGCTCATCGGCTGCCCTGACGAGTACTCGGTCAGGTGGAACACTCCCGTCAGCGCGAACAGCAGAGCCACGATGCCCAGCAGCACGAACCGGCGCAGGCGCGTGCCCAGCGCGAGGCCAACGGCTTGCTCAGACGTGCGGGCGAGTAGCGGGTGCATGGGCGAGGACTACGAGAAGGACGCGCGGAGAGTTACGCGAGCCGGATCAAGATAGCCGCTCATCCTCTCTCCATCCCCACGTCGACGCGCTGACTACCCCACCCGAGTTCGTCGGCCTCGTTCGTCGCCACGATGAGGATGCCGCCCTGCTCGCGATGCTGCTTGGCGATAGCACGCACGACATGGGACCCAGCGGCATCCAGGTTAGCCGTCGGCTCGTCGAGTGCGAGGACGACCGGTCGATGCACCAGCGCCAGCGCATACTTGAGCCGCTGCCCCATGCCGGATGAAAACGTCCCGACCCGCTCGCCCCCGCGTCCGCTCAGTCCGACCAGGCGCAGCAACTCGGCATGCCAGCCGGAGTCGGGCGCATGGCCGCGCAGCCGCTCGACGAACGACAGGTGCTCGACCGCCGTCAGCCCACCGTACAGCTGGACGTAGGGCGCGACCAACCCGACGTGAACCGGAAGCGACGCCTTCTCGACCACCGCCCCGCCGATGCTCAGCCCAACCTCTCCCCGGCTCGGCGTCAGCAGCCCCAGCGCCACGCGCACGAACGTCGACTTGCCCGAGCCGTTGCGCCCCGCCACGACGAGCCCGTCGCCACTCGCGACCGACAGCGACACGTCGCGAAACAGAATCCGCCGTCCGAACGCGTGGCCGACGCCGGTGAGCGAGAGGTGGGCGGATGGAATGTTAGGCATGCCGGAAAGCTAGGGCGGACAGAGTGCGCTCAGACCAAACATGTCATGTCTTCGAGACATGACATGTTTTTGCGCGGAACGGTCGACCAACAACGGCACCCCCACCGCCCACACCCGTTCATCCCACATGCCCAAATCGCCCCTCGCCCATCCCGAAACCGCACGCGACGACATCGCGCTGTACGGACGCGACGCGACACGTGGCATCATCGACGTGGTCCCGGCAAAAGCGCGACGAGGTCCGGCGTGGGTGGACGTATACCGTCGGCTCGAAAGCGGCGAAACGGTCTGCGAGCAAGAGCGGCTCTACCCATTTTTCTTCGTGCCCGACGCCAAACTGTTGGAGGGTGCCGATCCGAACAGCTTCAAGGCGCGGCGACTCAGGGGCGACGCGTTTCACCGACAGGTCGTCGTCTTCGACACGTGGGACGCGTACTGGAACGGCTTGCGCGTGGCCGAGCGGCGCTTGAAAGAGACCGACGCCGCCGTCGAGAGCATCTACCGCATCCCGTCACCCGCGCAGCAGTACCTGACGCAGACCGGGCGAACGCTGTTCAAGGGCATGGACTTCGACGACCTGCACCGCCTCCAGCTCGACATTGAGGTGATCGGAACGGGCGGCTTTCCCAACGCCAACCGCCCCGCCGACGAGGTCATCATCGTAGCGCTGAGCGACAATCGAGGCTGGCAGCAAACGCTCCACAGCCTAGACTCGAACGAGGAGGCGCTGCTGCGCGAGATGCTGCGCGTCGTCGCCGAGAAGGACCCGGACGTGATCGAAGGCCACAACATCTACAACTTCGACCTGACCTACCTGCGCGACCGGTGCACGAGGCTGGGCATTCCGTTTTCACTTGGGCGCGACGGCAGTTCACCGCGCACGTTCGACTCGTCGATCCGGTTTGCCGAGCGGTCGATCGACTACACGGCGTTCGAGATCACGGGCCGCCACGTCGTCGACACCATGTTTCAGGTGATGAGCTACGACGTGTTCAAACGCGACCTGCCCGGCTACGGCTTGAAAGTCGCCGCCAAATATTTCGGCTTCGCACCCCCAGGCCGGACCTACGTCGACGGCGACAAAATCCCAGACGTTTGGCGCGACGATCCGCAGCACCTGATCCGCTACGCCGCCGACGACGTGACCGAGACCGAGCGGCTGGCGCGTCATCTGTCCGGGTCGACGTTCTACCTGACGCAGATGCTGCCGATGCCGTACGGACAGGTGGCCCGCGTCGGCCCGGCGGCCAAGATCGAGGCGTTGTTCGTGCGCGAATATCTACGGCAGCGACAGAGCTTTCCGCGTGCCGAGTGGGGCAGCCAGAGCGTCGGCGGTTACACGGACGTGTTCGTGACGGGCGTCGTCGGCCCCATCGTGTATGCCGATGTCGAAAGTCTCTATCCGTCGATCATGCTCAACTACGGCATCGAACCCCAGGGCGACGCGCTGGGCCTATTCGCCAACCTGCTGCGCCGCCTGACCGACCTGCGCTTTGAGGCCAAAGACGCCATGCGCGCGACAGAGGATGACGAAGAGCGCTCGTCGCTCGACGCCCGGCAGAGTTCGTACAAGATCCTAGTCAACGCGTTCTATGGCAACCTGGGCTTCGGCCACGCCGCGTTCAACGACTTTGGCGAAGCAGACCGCGTCGCCCACGTCGGCCAGGAGTTGCTGCGCCAGATCATCGCGCTGGTCCGAAAGGACGGCGGACGCGTGATCGAAGTCGACACCGACGGCGTCCTGTTCGAGCCGCCATCCGGCATAGAGGGCGAGGCCGAAGAGCGCGCTTACGTCGACACGCTGAGCCATCGGATGCCGCCCGGAATCAACGTCGGCTTCGACGGGCGCTTTGCCCGGATGCTGAGCTACAAGAAGAAGAACTACGTCCTGATGAGCCACGACGGGACGCTCAAATACAAAGGCTCGTCGCTGGTCAGCCGCAGCAGCGAGCGGTTCGGGCGCGATTTTCTGCGCGAGGCCGTCCCCCTCCTGCTCGACGAAGACATCGCCGGGCTGCACGCGCTCTACCTCGCCTACCGCGACCGCATCCAAGCGCGCGACTGGACCAAGGCGTCGGCGTTCTCCAAGACCGAGACGCTCAAAGAATCGCTCGCCACCTACGACCGTCTGATCGACAGCGGCAAACGCGCGCGCGCCGCGTCGTACGAACTCGCTCGCTTGCGGATGGAGCACACCGGCATCGCCCCACGCCCCGGCGACCGCATCAGCTACTACGTCGCTGGATCGGACGCCCGCGCCTCGGCTCACGAATCCGCCCGCTTGGCCGACGACTGGGACCCCGCCGCGCCCGACGAGAACGTCGCCTACTATCTGCGCCGCCTGGACGAGTTCGCCCGCAAGTTCGAGCCGTTTTTCTCCGAGACGCATTTCAAACTCGTCTTCTCCCCCGAAGACCTGTTCGGCTTCAACCCGGCCGGAATCCAGATCCTAGAACACGAGCGCGAGCCGGACCTGACGACGGACGAATCGGTGCCGTTTTAGATTCTCAGTTCCTACGATCAGCGAATACAACGAGGAGCAAACCAGAAGTCCTCCCCTTTCGAAGGGGAGGTGGCCCGTAGGGTCGGAGGGGTCTTGCCGTTTGTTGCCATCCGCGCGGACCACCCCGCCTTCGAAAGGAGGGGACGGTCGTTTTAGAAGCGCTCACCCGTCCGCCATCGCCTTCAGTTCGGCCAGCTTGAGCAGCGCCTGAACCGGCGTCATGGCGTTGACGTCCAGCCCGTCCAGCGCGTCGCGGACCGCCTCCATGACCGGATCGGGCTGAGCGCCGAAAAACGTCATCTGCATTCCGCTCGGAATCGCCTGGACCTGCGCGGCGGGCGATGATGGTTGGGCCGCGACGACCGGCTCCATCCGCGCAGCACCGTCGCCCGAGACCTGCGGCTCGTTGTCGTCCGGCACCTCGGCGCGTTGGTTTTCGAGGTGCGCCATGACCTCGCGCGCGCGGATCACAACGGCTTCGGGCAGCCCGGCCATCCGCGCCACTTCGATGCCGAAGCTATGATCCGCTCCGCCCGCCACCAGCCGACGCAAGAAGATCACTTTGCCGCCGTGCTCCTGCACCTGGACGCGCGCGTTGGCGATACGCGGCAGCCGCTCGGCCAGCGCGTTGAGTTCGTGGTAGTGCGTCGCGAACAGCGTCCGGGCGGCGACGGGCGGCGTCTCGTGGAGGTACTCGGCCAGCGCCCACGCAATCGACAGTCCGTCGAACGTCGATGTGCCCCTCCCGACTTCGTCGAGCAGGATGAGCGAGCGTTCGGTCGCGTTGTTGAGGATGTTGGCGGTCTCGTTCATCTCGACCAGGAACGTGCTCTCGCCCGCCGCCAAATTGTCATGCGCTCCGACGCGCGTAAAGATGCGATCCACGACGCCGATCCGTGCCGACGATGCGGGCACGAACGAGCCGATCTGAGCCAGCAGCACGATCAGCCCGGTCTGCCTCAGGACGACGCTCTTACCCGCCATGTTGGGGCCGGTGATGACGAGCATCTGGGGCGCGTCGCCCTCGTCCAGTTCGCCGTTTGGGTCGAGGCGGACGCTGTTCGGAATGAACGGCTCGCCCGGAGGCAGCGCATGTTCGACGACCGGATGGCGCCCCTCGTGGATGTCGAGCACGTAGCTTTCGTCGACCTGAGGGCGGACGTAGTTGTGGCGGATCGCTTGCTCCCCAAGGCACGCAAACGTGTCGATCAGCCCCAGCAGGCTCGCGTTGCGTCCGAAGACGGCGGCGTGCTCGGCGAGCGCCAAGCACAGCGTCTCGAACAGCTGCTGCTCCAGCGAGCCGATGCGCTCCTCGGCCGAGAGCACCTTCTCCTCGAACTCCTTGAGCGACGGCGTGATGTAGCGCTCGGCGTTGACCAGCGTCTGCTTGCGCGTCCAGTCGGCGGGCGCCTTGTCTTTGTGCGCGTTGGTGACTTCGAGGTAGTAGCCGAACACCTTGTTCTGGCCGATTTTGAGCGAGGTGATGCCCGTCCGCTCGGCCTCCTGTCTGCGCAGGCGTTCGATGTAGCCCTTGCCGTCTTTGAGCAAACCGCGCAGTTCGTCCAGTTCGTCGTTGAAGCCCTCCTTGATGCAGCCCCCATCGCCCAGTTTGGCAGGCGCTTCGTCGGCGCACGACGACGAGATTCGGTCGACCACGTCCAGGCACAGCGATAGCCCGTCGGCGGCTTTGCGCAGCGAGTCGCACGCGTGGCCCGACAGCATCGACTTGATCGGACCGATCTGCACCAGCGTCTGCCTGAGCTGCTGCACGTCACGCGGTCCGACGCGTCCGGCGGCGAGGCGAGCGGCCAAGCGTTCGAGGTCGGCGACGCTCGCCAGTTCGTCGCGCAACTGTCGGCGCAGGTCGTTATCGGACGCGAGGGATTCGACGGCGTCCAATCGCTGCTCGATCTGGTCGACGCGGCACAGCGGGCGGACGAGCCATCGGCGCAGCATCCGGGCGCCCATCGCCGTTTTGGTGCTGTCGAGCATCGCGATCAGACTGCCTTCCTGGGCGCCCATCAGCCCGCCCGTCAGTTCCAAGTTGCGTTTGGTCTGCGGATCGAGCGCCATGTGATCGGCCGTCGCGTACCGCTGCAACCGGCGCACCTGCGGCAGCTTACCCTTCTGCGTCTCGCTGACGTAGTGGAGAGCGGCACCAGCGGCGCACAGGCCCAATCGGAGTTCGTCCGTACCGAAGCCTTTGAGCGAGTGCGTCTTGAAATGGCGCAGCAGCGTCTCGTAGGCGAAGTCAAAGCCGAACGCCCAGTCCTCCTGAGGCGTCACAACGAACGATCCGGCCTTGAGATCGCGGACCCGGTCGCGCTGCTTCTTGTCGACCAGCACCTCGGCGGGCGCAATTGTCAGTAGCAGATCAGCCACGCGCGATTCGTCCACCTCAACGACGCGAAACTCTCCCGTCGACGCATCCACGAAACTCGCACCGACGCGTCCCTTCTCGTTCCGGCTGCTGCCCCATCGCAGTGCCATCACGTATGTCGACCGGCGCGGATCGAGCATCCCGTCGTGCAGGATCACGCCCGGCGTGACGACTTCGACCACGTCGCGCTTGACGATTTTGCGCGCCAGCTTGGGATCTTCGACCTGCTCGCAGATGGCCACGCGCAGTCCGGCGGCGACGAGTTTGGGCAGGTGAGCGTCGAGCGAGTGGTAAGGAAAACCGGCGAGCGGAACGTCGGCGGCCTTACCGTTGCTGCGCTTGGTGAGCGTGATGCCCAGCACGCGGGCGACCGTCTTGGCGTCGTCCTCGAACGTCTCGTAGAAATCGCCCATCCGAAACAGCAGCAGCGCGCCCTCGTGCCGCTCCTTGATCTTGCGATACTGCCGCATCAGCGGCGTCTCCTGTGCCCCTTTTGCCATCGTCCCCTTTAGTGCTCTAACTGAGAGGCCAAGATACCGACACGCGGTGACGGCGGTGTGGCGCTCGTCCTTTTCAAGGGTGGAGACGCTTGGGGTGCTACACACAATCCAGGCTACCCTATCGTTATCCTCGCGAAGGCGCCCACCACAACCGTCTACGCTGCCTGGTTCGAAGTGGGTTATGCTCGGCGCGGCGCGTCGGCAGAACCGTATATGCTCAACATTTGGCGCGCTGCCGCAGCTTGGCTGGCAGTTGTGGATTCCTGCCTGCGCAGGAATGACGGTTAGAGAGGGGGTGAATTGAGGGCGGTGTGAGCGCAGTTGGCTACAGCGGAATCTGATCGGTCAGGTCGCGCCACATCGGATTTGCCTCTTCGATCAGGCGAATTTTCCAGAGCCGCTTCCACTTCTTCAACCGCTTCTCGCGTGTGATAGCGTTGATAACTCGGTCGTGCGCCTCGAAAAAGACCAGTCGCTTCACGTCGTGCATTTTGGTGAATCCTTCTACGGCACCGCTGCGATGCTCTTTCATCCGCCGTGCTAGACCGCTCGTCACGCCAATGTAGAGCGTGCCGTACGGCTTGCTGGCCAAGATGTAGACGAAGCCCTTCCGCTTTCGTGTCATAGGGCAAATCTACTCCCCGTCACCCCTGCGCAGGCAGGGGCCCACAACACGCGCAACGCTTGAATCCTTGCTCACATCCCAAACTCATGCCCCTTTCGTCCACGCGTTGCGCACGCGTTTGAACCCGGTCCGCTCATAAAACGGCGTCGAGATTTCTGAATCGCGCAGGACGAGTTCGGTGCCTTTGCAGCGCTCCAAGACGCCGTCGATCAGGGCGCGTCCAATGCCGACGCCCTGCACGTCGGGCTCGACGGCTAGGTCGCAGAGGTAGGAGAACAGGACGCCGTCGGAGAGGACGCGGGCTAGGCCGACGAGCCGGTCGCCGTGCCAGGCGCTGAGGACGAACGTGGCGGCCTCGAACATCGCCTCGACCTCCTTGGGATCGTGGACACTGCGCATCAGCGGCGCTCTACGATAGAGCGTCAGGATGCGGGCGGGCGTGAGGCCGTCGAGACCTTCGCGGAGGGTGAGTTGGGCGTCGGCCATGGGTGCGGGTGGGTTGAGATCGGAATCGGAAGTAAAGAAAAACCTGACAGGTCATGGAGACCTGTCAGGTTTAGGGGCAGAGATGCCGGACGAGTTACGCGTTGAGCGCGAGCGTCACTTTGTCGGCGGCTTCTTTGAGCAGGATCGCCGTTTCGAGCTTGAGGCCGCTGTCCTTGAGGATTTGCTGACCCTCTTCGGCGTTGGTGCCCTGCAAGCGGACGATCAGCGGCACGTTGATGTCGACTTTACCAGCCGCTTCGACGATGCCATTGGCGACCCTATCGCAGCGGACGATGCCACCGAAGATGTTGACCAGGATCGCTTCGACGTTGGGATCTTTGAGGATGATGCGGAAGCCCGCTTCGACCGTCGTCGCGTTGGCGCCGCCGCCTACGTCCAGGAAGTTGGCAGGCTCGCCGCCCGCGAGTTTGATGATGTCCATCGTGCCCATCGCGAGACCGGCGCCGTTGACCATGCAGCCGACGTTGCCGTCGAGACGGACGTAGTTCAGGTCATGCTCACCGGCTTCGACTTCGAGCGGCTCCTCTTCGTGGATGTCGCGCATGGCGGCCAGTTCCTTCTGGCGGTACATCGCGTTGGAGTCGAGCGAGATCTTAGCGTCGACTGCGATCACGTCTCCGGCTCCGGTCACCAGAAGCGGGTTGATCTCGGCGATGGCGGCGTCGCTCTCCGAGTAAGCCTTGTAAAGAGCCATGACAAACTTGGTCGCGCCTTTGAGCGCCTTGCCTTCCAAACCCAATCCGAACGCGACTTGGCGCGCCTGGTACGGCTGGATGCCCGTCGCCGGATCGACCCAGACCTTGATGATCTTCTCGGGCGTCGCCGCGGCGACTTCTTCGATCTCGACACCGCCTTCGGTCGACGCCATGATGACGTTCATGCTCTTGGAGCGGTCGAGCGTAACGCCGAGGTAGTACTCCTTGGAGTTGTCGTCATAGACGTCGCCCGCGATCAGGATCTTGCGGACAAGCTGGCCTTCGGGTCCAGTTTGGGGCGTTTTGAGCTGCATGCCCAGGATCGCACCGGCTTTTTCGCGCACTTCGTCGATCGACTTGGCGAGCTTGACGCCGCCGCCCTTACCTCTGCCGCCCGCGTGGATCTGCGCTTTGATGACGTGCATCGTCGCGCCGCCTTTCTCGGCTTCCTGCGCGATGGCGACGGCTTCCTCGACCGTGTCGGCGACTTTGCCGGGTTGGATCGTGACGCCGTATTTCTGGAGGAGTTCTTTGGCCTGGTATTCGTGGAGCTTCATCGAGCGGGAAGAGAGTGAGCGAGTTGGACAGGAGAAACAGTCGTTTCGTGAGGCGTAAACTACGCGGCCTGCGTTTGGGTCGCCTACTCCACGGCTTTTCACGCGGCTCGTCTTGCGACCCTTTCCCAACCTTCTCCCCATCTCGTGCCGACGCTCTTCGACCGACACATCGCGCGTCGCCTGATCGGGGGCTACGTAGGTTTCGTGCTGGCGCTGATCGTGTTCTTCGTGGTCCTGCACTACCTCGAGTACGTCGATGATTTCATGGACCGCGACGCGTCGATGGCCCAGGTGCT
Organism: Rhodothermales bacterium; assembly: GCA_963841855.1. Taxonomy (GTDB): domain Bacteria; phylum Bacteroidota; class Rhodothermia; order Rhodothermales; family BA12; genus CAXBBB01. The sequence continues at coordinate 40,837 of CAWJEJ010000001.1, forward strand.
CGGCGTGTACTATCCGTCGTATATCCCCGAGATTGTCCGGCTGACCTCGCCGCTGGCGCTGTTCCTGTCGGGCCTCTATCTGACGACCAAGCTCTCGGCCGAACTCCAACTGACGGCGCTCTACGCGGCGGGCGTGTCACTGGGACGAATCATGCGGCCGTATCTGCTCGTCGGCTTGCTCGTCGCGCTGCTGCAGTTTGGGCTGGGTGGATGGATCGTGCCCCAGACGCAGCGGACGGTCGTCGCCTTCGAGGCCGAGTATTTGGGCGACCGCAACGTGCAACCCGACGTGTCCGACTTGCACCGTCAGAACGCCGACGGCTCGTACCTGACCGTCGGCTTCTACTCGCCCGACGACAGCTCGGGCTTTCGGGCGACGCTCTACGGCTATGACGACGCGAGGCTTGTTTCGCGCCTGTTCGCGACGCAGATGGACTGGGTCGACAGCCTCGGTTTGTGGCGACTCACCGGCGTGACCGAGCGCACGTACGACGGGTCGGGCGGCGTTTCGGTCCGTGTGATCTCGGCCCTCGACACGACGCTCAACGTCGGCCCGCGCGATCTGGCGCAGACCGAGCGCGACGTCGAGACGATGACCGTCGGCGAGGCGCGGGCACACCTCAGCCAGCAGCAGCGGACGGGTTCGGGCAACCTGCGCGTGTCGCAGGTCGGTCTGCTGAGCAAGTATACCTATCCCCTGGCCCACATTGCGCTGGCGCTGTTGTGCGTCCCACTCGGAGCGCCGAGGCGTAGGGGCGGAGCGGCCGTCGCGTTCGGGGTCGGGTTGCTGCTGGCGCTGATTTATCTGGCGACGCAGAAGATCGCCGAGCCGTTTGGGTACACGGGTCTGGCGTCTCCGCTGTTCGTCACGCTGATGCCGCACGTGGTGTTTGCGCTCCTGGCGCTCGGACTGTTCTGGCGTGCGCGGAAGTGAGCTTCAAGCATGACATGTCTTGGAGACGTGTCATGTTTAGGAGTCAGAGTAAAACGGCGCGTGTGGTGCGCGTTTCACTTTCGGTGCGCAACACGATCAGGTAGACGCCAGCCGAAACGCGTCCGCCACTTGTTGCATTGCCGTCCCACTCGGCAGATTGGGTGCCGGGCTGCACGTCCATCTGCCAGACGCGGCGTCCGAGCAGGTCGTAGGCTTCCATCGTGGCGGGCGTCGGCGTCGACATGTCGAAGCGGACTCGGGATGCGCTCGGCGTAGGGATGGCGTTACCTAACGAAAGGGTCGATGCGAGTGGATTGTCGGCGTCGGTGAAGTCGGAGCCGAGGTCGTAGCCGATGTAGGCTTGCTGCTCGGTGTAGGCGATGACGCGGTAGGCAACGCCGCAGTAGTCTTCATAGTGGCACGGCTGATACGGGCTGAACTGAAGCGCGCGGACGGGACCATAGGCGTCGGTGTCGATGCCGGTCTGGAGTTGGGTCCACGAACCGGAGCGCTCGGCAAGTTCCCAGACGCCCGAACCGGTCCCGGCGAGATAACGTCCGTCGCCCAGAGGGAGCAAACTGTACACCGTCTCGTCGTCCAGGCCTGTTCCCAGAGGCAACCAGCGCACGTCATTATTCCCAGAGACGACGACGCCTCCTCTACCCCAGCCCAGCAGCTCGCCGCGTGCGTGCTCGACGCCCTCGAACGAGGCGATGGACTCGTCCCCCGCTACGACGGTCCACGCGTCGCCGTTGACCCGCGTCGTCATGCCCTCGTGGTACACGATGACGGCGCCTCCGACGGCGCTCGCGATGCCGACGGGGTCCCCGGGCGTGGTGGCGATGGGGAGAGAGGCACGGCGCGTCCACGTGGCGCCGTCGTCCGAGGTCCAGACGGAGCGCTTCGACACAGCGTGGTAGCGGCCTGCGTCGAACGCCAAATCGCGCCACCACCCGAGATCGCTCCGAGCGCCGACGAACGTGGGGTCGGGTGAGAGTCGCCGCACGCCGTCTTCCTCGTACACTACGACTTCGGAGTCGGGCCAGTCGCCTGCCACCAGCAGCGGGCGCGCTCGGTCGTGTCCGCCGTTCCAGAGTTCGTCGCAGGGTGCTCCGGCACCGGTGAAGAGTCCGTCCCGCGTCGCCGCTTTCTCCCCGATGATGCCGGAAAGCGTACCCAGCGCCGCGTACCCCTCCCAGCCAGCCGGTACGTTGGAGACGGGTGCCCACGTGCCGGGCGCTCCGCGGTAGACGAACGCGAGGTGCCCTCCTTGGGCAGGCCACGCAAAAGCGTTGGAACGTCCGCCTCCTGTTTTAGCGACACACGCGATGTCTGTCGAGGCGGTGGGAAACCACGCGTCGGTGGGCGTGCGCGCCCAGATGCCGGTCGGAGCAGACGGAGCGAGAAACGCGCGTCCCTTGGCGGACTCGGTATCCAGCGGCTCCCAAGAAACGCCTCGGTTGGTGCTCACGAACACGCTCGGCGCGATGTCCTCCGACGTGCCGGGCCGCCGGTCGTCGCCCATCCACGCATACAGCCATCCATGCGGACTCGTCGTCAACTTGGCCTCGAAGCTCCGCCTTGACGAAAGCTCCATCGCCGTTTCAACCGAGTCGCCTCCGTCGGCCGAGAACGAGATACCGTCGTACGTCGCGACGATCAGCGTGTCGCCTCCCAGCGTGAGCAGGTCGGTGGCGCCGGAGACCGAAAGCGTGTCCCACGTGCCGCCCCGGTTGCGCGACCGCTCGACAGGCGCCGAGCCGTAGCGGATGGAGCCGAAAATCGACTGCCCGTCTTCGCTGACAGCCATTTGGTGCCACGTTCTCCGCGTGGTGAGAGCGCTCGATCGGAGCCGATCGAGAAAGGCGATCTTTAGATCGGTCAGCTCGCACGTCCAGCCCGGGTGATCTGTCTGGCACCGGCTTTCCTTGGACCAAGCTCGGCTCCCCAGAACGACCGCATTCGGTCCGGTGGGTTCGATCAGAGTAGCGACACCTTCAGACAGGCGCGACCACGTCTCTCCCAGATCGGAGCTCAGATAGACGCCCGCCAGATTGCCGATTCTTCCCGAGATGGCGACGCGGCCGTTGGGCAGCACGTTGACATAGGTCCGATCGTCGCCGCCGGACTCCCGATGAGGCCGGACGGCAAGCTCTTTCCACGAGCTGCCCCCATCGTCGCTCCGATACGTCCGGTGCAGAGATTCCCAGTGCGATTCTGCGGTCAGAAAGAGAACGTCTTCGCCCATCCCGGTGATCTCGACCACGTAAGACTGAGGAGCGGGCGGCGGAACGGCTGTCCAGTCTTGTCCCACCGCTACGGGGACGAGGATTAGAGCGAGTGCGAGCAGAACGAAAAGACGCATGACAGATCGGCGGCTAGGAACAGATTCCAACGCGCCACACCGCGGACGCGTGGTCAGAATAACCCACGCTGGTCCGACCGCCCTTCACGAACGAGTTCGTTACGCCTCGCCGCCGTGCCCGCCGAAGTGGAAGCCGGGCTGTCCGGCGAACGTGCCAGCGCCGTGCTCGACGATCTCGCCGTGCGTGTCTTCGTAGCGGTCGATGTTGTCGGCGAGGGCGGCGAGCAGGCGCTTGGCGTGCTGCGGCGTCACGACGACCCTACTCTTTACGCGCGCTTGGGGCAGGCCCGGCATGATGCGGATGAAGTCGAGCACGAACTCTTCGGACGAGTGCGCGATCATGACGAGGTTGGAGTAGATGCCCTCGGCGATGCCCTCGGGCAGTTCGATGTTGAGCGAGGAGTCGGTGTCGTTTTGCTGGTCGGCCATAGAAGTAGAGGTAGGATGTAGTGGTGAAGGTAGGAGCAAAAGAAAAACCTGTCAGGTTTTGAAAACCTGACAGGTTTGAGCAGGATCATTAGTTCGCCGACCGTCGCGCCAGCGCTGCAACGGCGTCGCTTCGCGTGAGGATGCGCAGGCCGTCGTCCGTTTCGACGAGTACGGCTCCGGCGGATTCCAGATGAGGCATCATGCGGTCCAGCGGCGCGCTCGACGGGACGACGGCGAATGGAGCGTCCATCACATCGCCGACGCGGCCCGACGCCACGCCTGCGTCGGCGATCAGCGCGGCGAGCAGGGCCTTCTCGCTCAGACTGCCGACCGGCGCTCCGTCGTCGACGACCGGAAGCTGCGAAACGCCGAACTCCTGCATCGTCGCCACGGCGTCGGCGACGCGGTCACCGGGCGAGACGACGCGCAGGCTGTGACCTTGGGCGTCGACCAGCACCTGCCCGGCCGTTGGCGTGTCGGGCGCTTCCAGGAAGCCGTGCCCTTTCATCCACGCGTCGTTGTACGTCTTGCTCAGGTAGCGGAAGCCGCTGTCGGGCAGCATCACGACGGCCAGGGCATCGTCGCCCATCTCGTGCTCGTGCGCGTGGATCCAGTCCAGCATCCCAGCGACGGCCATTCCGCAGCTCTGGCCGATGAACAAGCCCTCCTCGCGTGCCAATCGGCGCGTCATCTGCATCGCCGCTTTGTCGCCTACCTGCACGTAGTCGTCGACGATCTGGAAGTCCATGTTCTCGGCCAGAATGTCCTCGCCGACGCCTTCGGTCAGGTAGGGATAGATCTCGTCGTGGTCGAACTCGCCGGTGTGGAAGTATTTGTGGTAGACGCTGCCCATCGGGTCGACGCCGATCACCTTGACATCGGGGTTTTGCTCTTTGAGAAAGCGCGCCGTCCCGCTAATCGAGCCGCCGGTTCCGGCTCCGGCGAAGTAATGCGTCACCTTGCCTTCGGTTTGCTCCCAGATCTCGGGGCCGGTAGCCAGGTAGTGCGCGTGGGCGTTGGCGGGGTTGTCGTACTGATTGAGGTAGACGCTGTTGGGGATCTCGGTCGCGAGCCTGCGAGCGACGCTGTAGTACGAGCGCGGATCGTCCGGCGCGACCGCAGTTGGGCAGACGATGACTTCGGCGCCAAAGGCGCGCAGCACGTCGATCTTCTCCTGGCTCTGCTTGTCGGTCGTGGTAAAGATGCATCGGTAGCCGCGTTCGATGGCGACGATGGCGAGTCCGGCTCCCGTGTTGCCGCTCGTGCCCTCGATGATCGTTCCGCCCGGCTTCAAGCTTCCGTCGCGCTCGGCGGCGTCGATCATGCCGACGGCGATGCGGTCCTTGACGCTTCCGCCCGGGTTGAAGAACTCGATTTTGGCGGCGATTGAAATGGAAACCGAGCGCGAGACGGCGTTCAGGCGGACCAGAGGCGTCTGGCCGATCGTGCCCAGGATCGAGTCGTGGATCATCGGATGAATGTGGAGTTCGGTTGAAGCAGGTGGCTCGCGTATTTTGCAAGCGAGAGCAGAAGGTGCCCTCTCTATTCCTCCGACCATACATCGGTTCGTCTGTTCATGGAATCCCCCCCAACTGCGGGCGACTCGCTCGCCACCGAACTGCTCGTCGCCTCGTTCGGGCTCGACGGATCAGTTCACCACCGCGATGCGGCGTGGCGCAGCATTTTCGGCACGGACGGCGCGTGGCAGCGCCTCGAAGCCCAAGATCAGACGACGGTCGACGAAGCGCTCAGGGAAGCGGCGCAGGGCAACCTGGTGACACACCAAGTCGTCAGCACGCGCCTGACCGGAGCGACCGAGCCGACGCCGACGCTTCTCCACTTCCTGCCGACGTTCGGCGCGCGCGGAGAGGTCGTTTCAGTCGCCGTGACGGGCGAGCTGCTGACTCAGCCGGGCAGCTGGAACGTGTCGCAGACGCGTCGCAACCGCATGGAGACGCTGGGCCGAATGAGCATGGCGATCGCGCACGACCTCAACAACCTGCTCAGCGGTATTCTGGGCCACACCGAGCTTCTTAAACTGACGGCGGTGTCGATGAACGGAGCCCGCGAGCACGTCCAGACGATTGAGCGGGCGGCGCTCGACGGGGCGGCCATCGTGCGCAAGATTCAGCAGTACGTGCGGCAGGAAAAGCAGAACCGCTACGAGCACCTGTTTCTGGGCGACATCCTCGACGAGTGCGCCATGCTCACCAAGCCGTACTGGTACAACGAGCCGCGCCGCCACGGCATCCGCATCGAGTTGACCCACGACTTCGCCCCCTCTCCGCCCATCCTGGGAGCGGGCCACGAGCTACGCGAGGTCTTCGTCAACATGATCCTCAACGCGGCCCAGGCCATGCCCCGGGGCGGGCGCATCAAACTGACGGCCAAGCCCGACGGCCCACGCCACGTGCTCGTGACCGTCGCGGATACGGGCGACGGCATGCCCGCCCACGTACGCGCCCGCATTTTCGAGCCGATGTTCTCGACCAAGGGCGAAAACGGAACGGGCATGGGACTAGCCGTCGCCTATGGCATCTTGCGCGCTCACGAAGCCGACGTGCAGGTCGACAGCGCTCCGGGCATCGGCACGCGCTTCCGCATCCGCTTCCCCATCGCCGACGATGCGCCCGACGTGGATGCCGCGCCAGCGAGCGAGCCCGATCAGATAGACGCCCGCATCCTGATCGTCGACGACGAGGAGATGGTCCGCACCGTCCTGGCTCGCCTGCTCAAACTGCGCGGTTATAGGACCACGCAGGTGGGATCCGCCGCCGCCGCGCTCGGCCTGCTCGCATCCGGCGAGACGTTCGACGCCGTCATCACCGACCTGGGTATGCCCGAGATGAACGGCCGCGACTTCGCCCTGGCCGCCGCCCGCGTCGACGGCCCGCCGCCTATCGTCCTGCTCAGCGGCGACACCGAGCCCGGCACGCCTGACGCCACGATCGCCGCGATCCTCGCCAAGCCGTTCCAGATCGACCAGGTGGATCAGACGCTTCGGCGCGTGATCGCCAAAGAGTGACTTTCTCCGTTTCACCTAACGCGCTCGCCCCATGCTCAAACGCCTTCCGCCGACTCTGGTCCAATTGCTCTCTTACCTCCTGGGCATCTCCATCTTCTCGATCGTCGGGGTACTGCTCGGCAGGCCGTTGGGGGTCGATAGAGTGTTCGAGGTAATCGGCCTCGCGAGTGCGCTGACGGTTGCCATTCAGGTCTGGCGCGAACGGAAAGCGCTGCGCGGTGACGAGCTAGCCGAGCGTATCCGTGTGGGGTGACGTGGCACGCGTGCTCTCCCTCCTGACACCGTGACAGTGTTGCACTATTGGCACAGCACGTGCACGAGAGCGGCACCCGGCCGGACCGCGCGCGTCTATGCCTGTTCCGGCGCCTATATCTCTCCTCTCTGCATGATCGCACCTTTTTTTCTTTCCGATTCCGACGACAACGAAAACAGTATTCCGCTCCTCACGCCCGAAGAAGAGAAAGCGCTAGGCAACGAAGATCTGCCTGACACGCTGCCCATCCTGACGCTCCGCAACACGGTCCTCTTTCCCGGCGTCGTGCTGCCGATCACGGTCGGGCGTGACGCGTCGCTCAAGCTCGTCAAGGACGCATTCGCGAGCGACAAACTCGTCGGCGTGGTGGCACAGAAGGACGCCGACACCGAAGAGCCGGACGCCAGTGACCTGCACGACGTGGGAACGGTGGCCGTCATCCTCAAGCTCATCAAGATGCCCGACGGCACCAAGAGCATCGTCATCCAGGGCAAGCGGCGCTTCGAGATCGAGTCGTTCGAGCAGACGCAGCCCTACCTGCGCGCCAAGGTCAAGCCCTATGACACCGAATCCGACAGTCTGGAAGACGTCGAGATCCAGGCGCGCCTGCATTCGCTCAAAGAGCTAGCGGTCCAAATCGTCAACCTGTCGCCGCACTTGCCCAGCGAAGCCGCGATGGCGATCCAGAATATCGAGTCGCCCACGTTTCTGATCCACTTCATCGCGTCGAACCTGCAAATCGAGGTCGAGGACAAGCAGGAACTGCTTCAGACCGTGTCGCTCGCCGAGCGGGCCGACCTGACGCTCGACCACTTGAAGCGCGAGGTCCAGGTGCTCCAGATCAGCGAGGAAATTCGCTCCAAGGTGCGCACCGATGTCGACCAGCAGCAGCGCGAGTTTTTGCTTCGCCAGCAGATGAAGACGATCCAGGAGGAGCTGGGCGAGAGCGACGGGCCCGAAGCCGATCTGGCCGAACTGCGCGAGAAGGCCGAAGCCAAAGAGCTTCCCGAGCACGTCCGCAAGACGCTCGACCGCGAACTGGACAAACTGGGCCGCCTCAATCCGATGGCACCCGACCACGCCGTGACGCGCAACTACGTCGACTGGATCTTGGACCTGCCGTGGACCGAGGCCAGCGAGGACCTGCTCGACGTGAGACGCGCTAAGACGATCCTCGACGAGGACCACTATGGTTTGGATCAGGTCAAGCGCCGCATCCTCGAACACCTGGCCGTGCTCAAGCTCAAGGGCGACATGAAGGCGCCCATCCTCTGCTTCCACGGGCCGCCCGGAGTCGGCAAGACGAGCCTGGGCAAGAGCATCGCGCGGGCACTGGGGCGCGAGTTCGTGCGGATGAGCCTGGGCGGCGTGCGCGACGAAGCCGAAATGCGCGGCCACAGGCGCACCTACGTCGGCGCGCTGCCGGGGCGGATCTTGCAAAACCTCAAAAAGGCGGGCACGATCAACCCGGTCATGATGCTGGACGAAGTCGACAAGCTGGGCAGCGACTTTAGAGGCGACCCGTCGTCGGCGCTGCTCGAAATTCTCGACCCCGAGCAGAACCACGCCTTCAACGATCACTACCTCGAACTGGACTACGACCTGTCGAACGTGCTCTTCATCGCGACGGCCAACTACGTCGAGCAGATTCCCGCTCCGCTGCGCGACCGAATGGAGATGATCGAGCTGACGGGATACACGCAAGAGGAGAAACTGGCGATCGCGCGTCAGTATCTGGTCGAGCGGCAGACCGAGCGCAATGGCTTGAACGACGAGCAGTTCGCCGTCACCGACGAAGCGCTGCGCGAAATCATCGACGGCTATACGCGCGAAAGCGGCGTCCGCCAACTCGAACGCGTGATCGGCGGCGTCGCGCGTGGCGTCGCGGCCAAGGTGGCGACCGAAGAGGCCGAATCCGTCACCGTCGACCAGGACGATCTCAAGGAGTATCTCAAAGGCCGCAAGTTCTTCAGCGACCTGGCCGAGCGGACGACCGTTCCCGGCGTGGCGACGGGTCTGGCCTGGACGCCGGTCGGCGGCGACATTTTGTTCGTCGAGGCGAGCGTCGCGCGCGGATCGGGAAGGATGGTGCTGACCGGTCAGCTAGGCGACGTGATGAAGGAGAGCGCCCAGGCCGCGTTCAGCTACGTCAAAGCGCACGCCAAAGAGCTGGGCATTCCCCAGTCGGCGTTTCGCTTTTGGGACGTCCACGTCCACGTTCCGGCGGGCGGGATCCCCAAGGACGGTCCCAGCGCAGGCGTCGCCATGCTGACGGCGTTGACTTCGATCTACACGCAGCGGCGCGTTCGCCACACCGTCGCCATGACAGGCGAAATCACGCTGCGCGGGCTGATTCTGCCGGTCGGCGGCATCAAGGAGAAAGTGCTCGCCGCCAAGCGCGCGGGCATTAAAACCGTGCTGCTGCCGGTCCGCAACGAGAAGGACATCGAAGAGATCGAATCCGACGCGCTCGACGGGCTGACCGTCCGCTATCTGACGCGGATGGACGAGGTCTCGGCCGCCGTGCTCGAAGAGGAGCCGTCCGACCTCGATCTCGACGCCTACTTCGACGTGCCCGAAAGCGAGAAGGTAGCGCGCCCCAACGCGGCTCTCGACATCGTGACGCCGGTCAATTAGGCAGTCCGGCCTCCGCGCCAAACCTGACAGGTCTTCGAGACTTGTCAGGTTTTTGGGTGCAAGGTCCACAGACGCAGTGCCGCCCCAACGACTTCGACTTTGAGCATCGCGGTCCCGTCCGTGACGACTTCGCCGTCGACGTGAACAGGCAGTGGCTGATTCAACGCCAGCGTCATCCGCTCGAACGGAGCGACGTGGATTCCGCCCGCCCCTACGTGGCCTCCCCAGCGCGCCCGGGCTGCCAGGGCAACGGCGGACGCGAGCGACTGGGGCGCGACGATGCACGCGTCGAGCTGGCCGTCGGCGATTTGGGCGTGAGGCGTGAACCGGTAGCCTCCCCCCTGGCGATCCGTGTTGCCGACCGACGCCATGAGCAGCGGGCCGTCGTAGGCCAGCGCGTCGTTCAGCGCGATGCGGGCGCGAGCCGTCGCCAGCCGCTTCGACAGGCTCCACGCGTCGAACGCCGCAGCGCTGTAGGCCAGCGCGCCCAGGTTACGCCGCCCCGGGAAGGCCTGCGCCACGCGCGCGTCGATGCCGATGCCCAGCCCGTTGAGCATTGCCGCCTCGCCACCCATCCAGCGAACGCGGCCCATATCGATCGGCGACGCCGAGCCGCTCATTAAGCGAGCGGCCGTCACGTCGCGCAGCCGGACGCCTTGCGCCTGGGCAAAGTCGTTTCCCGTACCCACGGGAAGCACGAACAGAGCGGCAGCCGATCCACTCACTCCGCGGGCGACCTGCGACGCCGTCCCATCGCCTCCTGCCGCGATCACCACGTCGGACGAGTCAGCGGCAGCGCGAGCGAGCGGGAAAACGTCACGCGCGCGTTCGCTCACCTGAACCGTCGAGGCTGCTCCTCGGTCGTCCAGCGCGCGTGCGATGTTGCGCGAAACGGTCTCACCGCGTCCGCGTCCGGCAGCCGGATTGACAATGAATGCGAAGCGCAGTGCAGGCATGAACAGGCGGCGACAGGCGAGGAGGATCGGAAGGTAACTGCCTACCGGCTCTCCCTACCTTTTATGGGTGACGCCAAACCAAACACGGCGACCGAGAGTAGCAACCACAACTTTCAATAAAAACTGAAAACCGATGAGCGCGACCTTGCCTGCTCCGAACGTCTCGGCTCCAAGCGCTGCTTCCGGAGACGGCCACGCCGGAGCCAAGCCCGTACTCGCCGGCGCTCGGGTGCGCATGAGCGACGTGATGGCGCCCGTGCAGGCAGACCTTGACGCGTTTGACAATTACTTCCGCGACGCGCTCAAAACCGATGTCGGTCTGCTAAACGTCGTGCTGCGCTACCTGCTCAAGCAGAAAGGAAAGCGCATCCGCCCGACGCTGGTCCTGCTCGCCGCGAGGACGATGGGCCAGCCGACCGAGTCGACGTTTCGGGCCGCCGCTCTGGTCGAACTGCTCCACACCGCCACGCTGATCCACGACGATGTGGTGGACGAGGCTGACACGCGCAGAGGCGCTTTTTCGATCAACGCGCTCTGGAAAAACAAAGTCGGCGTGCTGCTGGGCGACTACTTCTTGAGCCGAGGTCTGCTCCTCGCGCTCGACAACAGAGACTACGACGCCCTCCACGCCCTCTCGGACGCCGTCCGGCGCATGAGCGAAGGCGAGTTGATGCAGATCGAAAAGGCGCGGCGGCTCGACATCAGCGAGGACGAATACTTCCGCATCATCTCCGACAAGACGGCGTCGCTCATCTCGACCTGCACAGCCGCTGGCGCGCTGTCGGCGGGCGCGGACGAGAGCGAAGTGGGGCGGATGAAAGCGTTCGGTGAGGCACTCGGGTTGGCATTTCAGATCCGCGACGATCTGTTCGACTATGGCAGCGAGGACGTGGGCAAACCGCTTGGAATCGACGTGCAAGAGCGCAAGATGACGCTTCCGCTGATCTACGCGCTGCGCGAGACCGATCCCGGCGAGGCGCGGAGAATCAGGCGCATCGTTCGCAAAAAGCGCAAGAGCCGCCGCCAGGTCGACGAAGTGATCGCGTTCGTTCGCGAAGCTGGAGGGCTGAGCTATGCCACCGCACGGATGCACGACCATGCCAGCGAAGCGCGCCGCCTGCTGCTCACGTTTGAACCCAGCGAGGCGCGGCGCGCGTTGGAATCGCTCGTCACCTACACCGTTCAGCGCAAGATTTAGGATGCTCACCCTGTTAGGCACCGGCGCCGCCTTCACCGACCCGCACCGCACGACGACGATGCTCGCGTTCTCCGACGCCGGGTCGTCGATCGTCATCGACTGCGGAGGTGACGTGATCCAGCGGATGCAGATGGCCGGCATCGACGTGCGCACGCTCGACGCGCTGATCCTGACACACGAACACCCGGACCACGTCGGCGGCTTTCCGCTCTTCATGGAGAAGGTGTGGCTCGCCGGGCGCCAATCACCGGTGCCCATCTTTGGCATCGCAGCCGCGCTGAGCCAGGCGCGCCGTTCGTTCGAGACGTTCGACACTTCGCGCTGGAAAGGCATGCCTGCTATCGAGTGGCACGAGATCGCTCTGCGCGAGGACGCTCCGCTCGTCGAAACCGACGTGTGGAGCGTCACGGCCACGCCCGGCTTTCACAGCGTCCCCTGCATCGGCACGCGAACAGTCCACAAAGCCACTGGCAGCGTCTGCGCCTACTCGTGCGACACGAGACCGACCGACGCCATAGTTCGCATGTCTCAGAGCGCCGACTTGTTGATTCACGAAGCGACGGGCGAAGGCTACGGTCACTCGAGTGCAACCCAGGCTGCTCACGTTGCGGCAACGGCCGAGGCCGAACGGTTGGTGCTCGTCCACCTGCCCCCCGGCCCGCACGACGAGAAACTAGCCCAAGCGCAGTCGGTGTTCAGGGCGACCGAGATCGGCGAAGAACTGGGCGAGTATTCGTTCTGACGGGTTTGGAGGCGGAGCGATCCTCCTTCGAACCCTTCGTCCACTTCACGCCGTTTCGGTTCAAGAAGCGCACGTGGCTTGGGCAGAATCGAATGCGGAGTCCTTCGCCGGCGCTGATCTCGTCGTTTACGCTTATTTTCACGCACGCCCACTGCTCTCCGCGATGTCGTCCCACCTCGCCGCCCTCTTTCTCTGCACTGTCGCCCTGATCGGCTGTGGATCGTCCGCGCCGCAACCTGAGGTCGACGCTGCGCCGGATCCCAAAGCTCTCGAAGCGCTCTACTGGGCGCGCGTGGCTGAGGACCGGTCGCGCTACGTGCAGGCCGACGTGGATTTCATGATGGGCATGATCGGCCATCACGCCCAGGCGCTCGTGATGTCGCAGTTCGCCCAGCCCAACGGTGCCGACACTGCCGTCCGGACGCTGGCCTCGCGCATCACCAACGCTCAGCGTGACGAGATCGCGGCGATGCAAAAGTGGCTGCGAGACCGCGACCTGCCGGTCATTTCATACCGCGTTGAAGGCGCCCGCCTGATCCTGGGCATCGAAGGCCAGCCCGACGGCACGCCGCTCCCCGACGCTGGAGCGCACGATCATTCGTCGATGCCCGGAATGCTTTCGCAGGCGCAGCTGGACGAACTGCAAGCGGCGCGCGGCAAGCTGTTCGACCGCCTGTTTCTCACCTACATGATCGGCCATCACGGCGGCGCCGTCGTCATGGTCGATGAACTGCTCGACGCAGGCGGCGCCAATCTGGACCGCGCTTCGTTCAAACTCGCATCCGATATCAACGCCGATCAGACGACCGAAATCGTCCGCATGCGGCAGATGCTCGAAGCGCGCGGCGGCGCTCCGGTCTCTGCGGCGGGCGGGCACGCACACTAAGCTTTCTCCCCAACTCCCTCCTTCCATGCGCATTCGCTACACTCTCACCGGCACGCTCGCCGTCGCCCTGCTCGGTTTCGGCCTGGCTGGCTGCGCGTCGAAAAACGGCATGATGCCCGGCTCTCCGCCTGCGTCCTCGTCCATGATGCAAGCCGACATGATGCCTCCTTCGCCCGATCCGCGCGTCGGACTGCGCGCGGGTGTATTCGATGCCCAAGAAGCGGCCTGGAACGTCCGCGTCGTTTCGGCGACGCCTCCGCCCTCGTCGTTCGTCGGCGCGTGGAACTCGGACCTGGCCTTTCAGGGCAACTACGCGTTTCAAGGCAACTTCGACGGCGTGATCGTCTGGGACCTGTCCGATCCGGCCAATCCGGTCGTCGTCACCGAATACGTCTGCCCCGCCTCGCAGAGCGACGTGTCAGTCTACGGCAACCTGATGTTCGTTTCGGGCGAAGGCAACGAAGGCAGACTAGACTGCGGCACCCAAGGCGTCAACGAGCGCGTCAGTGCCGACCGGCTGCGCGGCATCCGCATCTTCGATATCTCAGACGTACGCAATCCCCGCTACGTGTCGAACGTCCAGACCTGTAGGGGCTCGCACACGCACTCGGTCCTCGAAGACCCCAACGACGACGAAAACATCTACGTCTACGTCTCAGGCTCGGCAGGCGTGCGCCCCGACGCCGAACTGGCTGGCTGCTCGGACGCCATGCCCGAAGACGACGACGGAACGGCCCTCTTTCGCATCGAAGTGATCAAGGTGCCGCTCGCCGATCCTACCCAGGCCGCCATCGTCAGCAGCCCGCGCATCTTCGACAGCTTGCCGGCCCCACCGACGCGCGTCACCAACTCGCCCGCCGACCAGCGCGAGATCGACGAGGCACGGGAGGAAGGCAAATTCGTCGTCTTCTTCTTCGGACAAGACCGCGTCCTCCCCGACCGCATGATTCAGCCTATGCTCGCCGGTATGGTCGAGCAGCGCGGCGGGACGGGTGACGCTACGGCCGCCGACAGCGCCCTGCTGCGCGAACGCCTGCCCGCCATCCTCGCCGAGCGCTTCGGCGGCGCGGACGAGGGCGACGACGAGGTCCAGCGCGGTCCCAATCAGTGCCACGACATCACGCTCTACCCCGAAATCGGACTGGCAGGCGGCGCGTGCGAAGGCTACGGCTTGCTGCTCGACATTTCGAACCCCGCTGCCCCGCGCCGCATCGACGCCGTCGCCGACTCGAACTTCGCCTACTGGCACAGCGCGACGTTCAACAACGACGGCACCAAAGTGCTCTTTACCGACGAGTGGGGCGGAGGTACCGGTCCCAAGTGCCGCGCGGACGACCCGATGGAATGGGGCGCCAACGCCATCTTCTCGCTCGACGGCACCGATATGACGTTCGAGAGCTACTACAAACTGCCCGCCGCCCAAACCTCGCAGGAAAACTGCGTTGCCCACAACGGCTCGATGATCCCCGTCCCCGGGCGCGACATCATGGTGCAATCGTGGTACCAGGGCGGCATCTCGGTCTTCGACTGGACCGATCCCAAAAACGCCCACGAGATCGCCTACCACGACCGCGGCCCCCTCGACGCCGACGCGCTTCAGACGGGCGGTAGCTGGTCGGTCTACTGGTACAACGGTCTGCTCGTCAGCAGCGAGATCGCGCGCGGGCTCGACGTGTTCGAACTCACTCCGAGCGCGCACTTGACCGCCAACGAGATCGCCGCCGCCAACACCGTCGTCCTGGACCGCCTCAACGCGCAGGGACAGCCCAAGTACACGTGGCCGCCTTCGTTCGCCCTGGCACGTGCCTACACCGACCAGTTGGAGCGCGAAGGCACGCTGTCCGCCGGATACCTCGCTACGATGCGCACAAGGTTGGCTGCCGCCGAGGCGGCGTCGGGAGCGGCCCGCAGCGCCGCGTTGATGACGATGGTTGACGAAGTGTCGAGCATGACTCAGGCCAAAGCCCGCATGCTAGCCGAAACGCTCCGCGCGCTCGCTAGCTGATCAAATCGCCACAAACCACGAACGCCGCCGAGAGTACGATGCTTTCGGCGGCGTTAGTAGTTCAGGGTATCGGAGTTCGTCACGCGACGACGATGTACGCCTTTCCAGGTCGCACAGATGGGAGAAGTGCATTCAACTTCGGCAGCGCCGATTCAATGTCGGCTAAGTCCGAACTTGCAGTCCGGATGACGATGATTGCGAGATCAAGCGCCGCCACGTTGTTTTGATACTCCAGATTGGAATCGAGCGTCACGAACACATCGAATTCGGCAGCCGCTGCTCGTAGCAGTTCGCCGTTCGTCTTACCGCCCCATCCCCGATACCGGACGATGATCACGTCGTGGACCGCATCGAATCCTCGCCTCAGCCTCCAGTCGAGATCTCGTCTAGCAGCACCCGCATCAGGCCGCCCCAAGCACGGCGTCCCTTGCCAGTTCGAGAAACACGACGGCCTGCTCTCGGCGAACACTGGGAAACCCTTCGAGAAAGTCGTCAAGTGGTCGTCCGGCTGCCAAGTAGTCGAGGAGATTCTGGACCGGGACGCGCGTGTTCTGAAAAACGGGTACGCCACCCAAGATCTCAGGGTTTGAGTGGTAAATCTGGTGTCTTTGCATGGGTTTGAACAGACTGATTGCTCACCGTAACGTCGCCACCTCTCCTTCCGGTTCAGCCAACCTCGCATCCTGAGCGACACGCCGCACCGCGCGGACAACGATGCCCGCATGCTCGCCGAAACGCTCCGCACACCGCTGGATGATCGAATCGCCGCAGACCGAAACGCCTCCGAGAGCCTAGAGCTTTCGGAGGCGCTCTGTGCTGGGTCGATCACTTGGCAAACCCACGCATTGCTCGTGGACCGCTTCCCTCAGTCCCGTTGAGCGCGCTCAGCGAGTTGCAGCATCTTGGCAGCGTCCTCCGACATCTGCGCGTGGTACTCCAACAGCGCGCCGCTCATGGTGCTCGCCGTCACGAGAGCGCTGTAGATATCAGCATTCGAAAGCATGTCATCGACCGTCATAGGAAACGGGGTCTGTCGTGGCCCGGCGGGATAAGGGAATGCGGCATCGCTCCCGGCAAGAGAATCGACGACTGACGGCGGCAACTGAGCTAGGTACAATTCCAACACATCCACTTCACCGATCACCCTGGCGAATGCTGCCCCGTACAGCTCGACGGACACCTGGATAGTCTCCCGCTGCTCTCGCGTCCTCTCCACGTAGCCGGGCAGGGCGGCCCGAAGCGAATCGTCGCGGAGCAGCGAGAGGTCGCCCGAGGAGAGGATACCCTGAGCCGTACCCAAGATGGGCGTCGGACTCTGGAAGTTGTAGCTGCCTCCAATCCACGCGGACAGCGATTCGAGCGACGGTCGTTCGGGTGAGCGGTACGCGCGCAATGCCGAAGCCGCGCTCCTGCTGGTGCTTTGCTGCCGGCGGGTTGCCTGCTGAGCCTCGGCGAGCGTTCCGCGAAAGTCTTCCGTGAGTTGACGGAGGTAGAACTGCTCCTTAACACGGTCCGCGCGCGCCTGCCCCCACGCCGTCACTTGAAAACCAATCACTACGCCGACCACCACTACGGTGATTTGGACGAGCACGGTAAACCAGTTCTGCCGCCGGCCAGCGGCTGCGATACGGGCAAACCGCATGCGCCGCTGCACGGGAGGGGCAGTCTCGGAAGCTTCGGCGTTCGGGTCGGTCATGTACCGAAACTAAGGAAGCCACCCGACAGGTGACGCCTCAACCATACAGCGAACGAGGCTAGCTGTCGGTCTCCCGATCGGCACTGACAGAACGCATACGTGAGCCATGGGCCGCAAGAGGACGATGTCGAAGCAGAAGTAAGCGTTTACCACAACGAAGCAGGCCCGCCACCGAAGCGACGAGCCTGCCAGAACTGCGGGATACGACGAGTTAGCTGACCGTCGGCAGCGACGCGGTGGCCTCGCCGTCTCCGCTCGTCAGTTGCCCCTGCTCGCCGCCGGGAAACTGCTTGACGTGCTCCATGTCGAGCGCCATGCC
The DNA here is from genome assembly GCA_963841855.1 of Rhodothermales bacterium. Taxonomy (GTDB): domain Bacteria; phylum Bacteroidota; class Rhodothermia; order Rhodothermales; family BA12; genus CAXBBB01. The sequence continues at coordinate 58,282 of CAWJEJ010000001.1, forward strand.
GGTTCCCTTGGCGATAGGCGACGACTCGTGGATGACGAACTCGCTGTTGGGCAGCGTCTCGACGTAGCCGAGGGCGGCGACGGCGGCTTCGCGCATCGAATCGTCGGCGTTGTCCTGCATCGACTCGCCGTTGTGCTCGATTTTGAGTTCGAACAGGTCGAACAGGTGGGCGAACGCGGCGCGCTCACGCTGAAACTCGACGCCATGATCGCCGTCGCGGAGTTGCTGGTCCATCTTTGAGAGCGCACACGACAGAGCGAAGATCAGGATCGCGTTGTCGGCGACGCGGGCTTGCTGGGCCTGGCGGGTCACGATGTCTTCGCGCTCCCACTTGCTGACCATCTTGAACAGGTGCGAGTGCAGCTGAACGAGGCGCGACAACCGGCGCGCGAATCCGCCCAATGACGGGTCGAGGCGCGTGATCTGTGGGGCGGCGGGCTTGAGGCCCAAGAACATCTGCAAGCCGAGCGGAATCGCTTTGGCGAGAATCGTCGGGTTGAGGCCGTTGGTGATCATGCGCTGCGCGTTGGCAAGCGGCGACTCGTCGTTGTCCCACAGCAGCGCGCCCTGGATTCCGAGCATCGACTCGGCGAGCTTGCGACCTCCGTAGGCGAACACGAACGGCTGCATCACCTCGTTCGACCCTTCGACGATGCGGTGGATGCGGTTGTCGCGCCACAGCCGCTCGAACTCGTTCTCGGTCACGTAGCCCTCGCCGCCCATGATCTGCATGGCATCGTCGATGACTTCCCAGCCGTAGTGCGAGCAGAAGACCTTGGTCATCGCCGTCTCGACCATGATGTCGGCGTCGCCCCTATCGAGCATGCCTGTCATCATGTAGAGCATCGAATCCATGGCGTAAGTGTACGCGCTCATCCGCGCGATACGCAGGCGGACGTTCTCGAAATCGGCGAGGGGGCGGTCGAACTGGTAGCGTGTCTGTACCCACTTGGTCGACTGCTCGAACGCGCGATCTGCGGCTCCAGCGATGCCTGCCGACAGCGTGCAACGGCCGTAGTTGAGACACGTCAGCGCGACGATCAGGCCACGTCCTTCGTCGTGGAGCAGGTTGGCCTTGGGCACCTTGACATCCGTAAAGCGGATGCGCGCCTGCCACGTGCCCCTAATGCCGGTCTTACTACGGTTCTTCTGGAAAATGTCGACTCCGGGCATGTCCGGCGTACAGATCAGCGCGCTGACGCCTTCCTTGGTCTTGCCCGTCTTGGGATCCGTCACCTGCTGCTTGGCCATGACGGTGAAGATGCCCGCCAGAGCGCCACTCGTCGACCACTTCTTCTCGCCGTTGAGGATGTAGCACTGCTCCTCCTCGTTCCACTCGCAGCGCGTCTCCTGCCCCGCCGCGTCCGAACCGACCTGGGGCTCACTCAAGCAGAACGCCGACAGATACTCACGCGCGACGTTGGGCAAAAACCGCTTCTTCTGCTCCTCGCTGCCGAAGAGCATAATCGCCTTGCAGCCAATCGACTGGTGGGCCGACACGATGACGCCCGTCGACCCGCAGTAGCGTCCGATGACCTGAAGCGCGCGGTTGTAGCTCGTCACGCCGAGTCCCAAACCGCCGTATTGCTCGGGGACCGTCATGCCCATCACGCCCATCTTGAACAGACGGTCGATGCACCACTCGGGCATCCGCTCTTCCTGGTCGATCTGGACCGATGGGTGCTCGTCGCGCATGTAGGCTTCCAACTCTTCGAGGAGCGCGTCACACTTGGCCTTCTCCCTCTTGCTCTCCTTGGGATAGGGAAACATCAGATCCTCGCGGAAGCGTCCCCAGAACGTGTTTTTGGCAAAGCCCATCGTCGACGGCTCGGGGCCGAGCATCGTTTCGGCGTCGGCGATCATCTTGGCATCTTTGGCCGAGACGTTTTTGAGACTGGTGAGGAGGCTAGACATAGGTGAAGAGCGGATTGGTTGGAGAAGAAGTGCCCGGACTGCAAGCGCTTCCAGACGTAGTAGTCTCTACCGGAAATGGCGGATCGGCGTTCCGCCGCAGATGTAGCTTGAGCGTCCTTTCATGCCCTATCCGATGCCGACTGCTTTCCCCGATCGCCTCGCCCATGCCGTTCGTAGAGTCGGTAGTCCGCTTTGCGTCGGACTCGACCCCGATCCGGCACGCCTGCCCGCACCGTTCGAGGGGCAACATCCTGTCGCCGCCATCGAGACGTTTCTCGACCGCATCATCGAGTCGACCGCGAGTCACGCCGCCGCTTACAAACCCAACTCGGCCTTTTTCGAGCGCTGGGGCCGCGATGGGCACGACCTGCTGACGGCCACCATCGCCTCGGTTCGCCGCCACGCGCCGCACGCGCTCGTTGTTCTCGATGCCAAACGCGGTGACATCGGTAACACGGCGCGGTTCTATGCTCAGGCGGCCTTCGATGGGTTTGGCGCCGATGCCATAACGGTAGCGCCCTACATGGGAGCCGACAGCGTGACGCCGTTCCTCGACTGGCCCGACCGAGCGGCATTCGTTCTCGGACGGACGAGCAACGTGGGAGCGCGCGATTTCCAGCACCTCGAAGCGGACGGTGAACCTCTCTACGCTCTCGTCTGCCGCCGAGTAGCCGAGTGGGATGCACGCGCCCAGGGAACGGCCGGGCTGGTCGTCGGCGCGACGGATGTGGACGCGTTGCGGGAGATTCGGACGCTCGCTCCAACGGTCCCCTTCCTCGTTCCCGGAGTGGGCGCCCAAGGCGGGTCGGCGAGCGACGTGATGCGCGGAAACGCAGGCGGCCCGATCCTGGTCAACTCTAGCCGGTCGATTCTCTACGCTGGCAACGGCGCCGACTTCGCCGACCGCTCCGAGGCAGCAGCGCGCGCGTTGGCGACGGAGTTACGTGGGTGATTTGATCATCGCGAGGAGCACAGCGAAGTGGCGATCTCCGTGCCATCAGCATTCGCTGGAGATCGCCGCGGCCTACGGCCTCGCGATGACGAAATAGAGGTTTTATCCCGCTGCCAAGGTTACGCAACGTTTCCGGCCGGGTCTACGCAAGCGTCACGTAACCGCCGGACTCATGCTACTGCCCCTCGTCGCCGATCCCAATCTGTCGCACCTCTACCTGTTCGGAGGCGACGAACTGCTCCGCGTCACCACGAGTGAGCCGCCGCATGGAACGGCACCGACCGTCGTCCCCGAAGCCGTCGTTCAAGACCTGTGGCGGATGCAGGCGATTCGGCACGGCAGTCTGCGCACGACCGGAGGAAAGCCGCTCACGATTCTCGACCCCGGACGACTAAACACCGCCGATGGCCCCGACTTCACCGCCGCTCACCTGCGCATCGGAAGCGACGAGTGGCGCGGCGATGTCGAAGTTCACACGTCGTCGGCCGAGTGGGCGCGGCACGGGCACCCGAACGATCCGCGCTACAACGCCGTCATCCTCCACGTCACACTCAACGCCGACCTGATGACCGGCACGCTCCGCCGCCCCGACGGCACGCTGCTGCCCGAACTCGTGCTGACTTCGCACCTGACACGCCGCCTGCACGATCACCTGCTGCACTTCTTCGAGCGACCAGCCGAACTGCCGTGCGCGTGGACACTGGACGCGTCCGACGCGGGCGCGAGAGTCGCATGGGTTCGGACGATGGCGCAGCGCCGCCTGCTCCGCAGGGCGCGTGAAGCGGAGGAGTTGGGACCCAAAGCCCTCGCTCTACTTGCCGCTCGTACGCTCGGCGCTCCCACAAACGCCAGTGCGCTCGAATCGCTCGCCGACCGGCTCAACTCCGACGAACTGCGCCGGATGCTTCCCCACGCCCGAGAGCGCGCCGCCCTGATCGGCGCCGGCCTGCTTACTACATCCGGCCGTATCGAAACAGCCGCCGAACTCACAGCAGCCGAGCGGCTTGCGACGCCGTGGCGTTATGGTGGCATCCGCCCGGCAGGCACTCCGGATCTGCGCATCGTTCAGTGGGCAGGCCTGTTCACGCCAGGTCGGCTGCTCGGGTACGGCGGCACCGAACACGCTGCCGAACGCGTCGCCGCACGCGATGTGAGCGCGCTGATCGAGGCCGCCACCGCTCAGCCCACCGATTACTGGCACGCTCGCTACCGCATCGGCCGCATCTCCAAGCCGCACAGTCCAGACATCGGCGCGTCGGTGCGCGAGCGGCTGATCACCAACGCCGTCCTGCCGGTCGCGCTGGCGATGGGCGCCGACGTGGACGACGCGCTAGCCTGCCTGGACGCGTTGAAGCCCGAGTCGGACGCTCATACGCGGCGTTTTCCACCAGCGTTCGCACGGCAACAGACGGCGACGCACACGCAGGGCTTGCACGAACTCCACCGGCGCTACTGCGCCCCAGGTCGATGTCTGTCGTGCGCAGTCGGAAGGGCAGCACTGGAGGCGTAGCAGCTTGTGAATGCTACTGATGCGCCGCTCCATCTTCCATCCTCCTGAGCGCAGTCAGAAGCCTACCCCGAGTTGAGCCGAAGAGCATACCTGAAGCCAGCGGATAGACGTCCCTCGACAAACCCGGGATGGCGTACTAGAGAGTGCACCGTAAACCTCGGACTCAGACTACAAATTGCCCGTAAGGCGAATGCCCAGACTAGCCGTTCGTCCGGGCAGAGGTAACCCAGCCTGCGGAAAAACGGCGGTGTCCAGCGCATTGTCCGCGCGTCCAAAGGCTTCCAGACTGCCGCGCGCGCCGAACCAGGTGTGCGATACGCGCGCGCCCACCTGCGTGCCACCGCCCAGGCGCGGGCGATTGCCGTCGGCATCGGGAGCGTCGCGCATTCCGGCGACGGTGCGAGCGTCCAGGCCCAGCGACACACCGCGCAGCCGGTAGGTAGCGACGGCGAACGAGGTAAACGACGGCACTTCGGTGCGCGCCTGCCACTCGCCGCCGGCTCGGCCTTCCGAGTGTTGCAGCGTCGCGTTGGCTGATACGGTGACACGGCTGGACCTAGCCGTTCCGCTCACGCTCACGCCGACCGTTCGGCTGCCGTCGAGGTTGACGCGCTGACGCCTGGCGACACCATCGACGCGCACGCGGAGTTGGTCGATGGCGTCGGTCGTGCGGCGGGCAAAGGCGGCAGCCTCGAACGTCACGCTCCGCGTCGCAGTCGACGCCGCCAGTTCAGACTGGTAAATCGTCTCGGGGCGTAGATTAGGGTTGAGCAAAAAGCGCCCAATGGCCTCGCCGAAAAGCTCGCGCGGCGTCGGGAAGCGGACTTTCCGCGCGCCGGACAGCCGCAGTGAGGTTGCGCCGATGCGCGTTCCGGTTGTGAGCGACGCCGTCCACGACGCCTGACCCTCGCGCGCCGGTTTGTCGCCCGTGCGGGGCGTGGCGACGCCTTCGACGCCCACTCCGCCGCCGACGAGCCAGTTGCGGCGGCCACCAAGTCGCTCTTCCCACTCGGCGCCGATTCCGCCCTGCGCCAGTTGGTACGTGAACGTCTGCACGGCTGGATCCACCAAGGGATTGCGGATGATGGGCGTATCCGATTGATCGTGCTGCGAAAACAGCCCATCGGCGCGGATGCGGATCAAACGCTCGGGCCGCTCGAACGCAGCACCCAATCGCAATCCGCCCGACACGTCGTCATCGTCCTGGATCTCGTCGATGCGTGCGAAATCGGAGTCCGCATATTGGTCGATGCGCTGGGCGTGAATCTGCCCCCAGGCGACCGCCTGCACGTCGACCGTCCCGCCCATCGCCGCTCGGTCTGCTTGCGCAGCGAGGCTGCCCAGTGTGTAGCGCGTCGATGGGTAGCGCCAAAACCGGGCGTCGCCGGGTTCGATATGACTTTCAGGTGCGATGCCCTTCTCGTTACCGACGTGCAGGAATGACGCTCGAAGGACGGCGAGGCCTGCGTCGTGCTCCGCCTTGGCGAAGAGGGCGAGGCTTTCGCGGTCCGTATTGAGGCGCGTGCGATCGGAGGGCTGAGAAAACGGCAGCGACACGTCGGCCAGCGCGTCGGCATCCTGAACGGTCCACCCGGCCCCGGCTTCGAGTTGCGTCTGGCCGCGCCGCGTGCTCACCATCGCCGTCACGAGCCGCCCGGCTCCGGGGGCAGACCCGCGCATTTCGGCCTGGGCGAACGTGCCGTCGGTCTCCAGCCGCTGCGTGCCGAACAAGACGGCTCCGCTGGGCGCGCCGACGCCGTAGAGAACCGACGAGGGTCCCTGCACCACGCGCGCGCTGCCCACCAGCCAGCCGGGAAGCAGTCCCGCGTCAAAGCGTGCGTCCCACGGTACCAGTAGCGGCGCTCCGTCCAGGTAGAGTGCTGTCTGCCGCTCGCCGCTCCCTCTCAGGTACACCAACGCCTCCCCGCGCGAGTTGACCTGCAAATGCGCGCCGGGCAGAACCCCCACGAGTTGCCGCCCGTCGACCGCCTGCACCTGTCGCAGCGCCTGAAGCGGAACGACCTGTATAGGCCGCGCCGCTATGGTAGGCGAATCGCCACCGACGACGATTTCGTCTATTTGCTGACCGGTCGGCTGAAGCGCCACCTCGCGCCGCTCCCTTCCCGCCACTTCGATTCGTGACGTCCGGTAGCCGACGTAGGAGACGATCAACACTCCGCGCCCGGCAAGGTCGACAGAATAGCGACCCTCGGCGTCCGTCGCCGTGCCTCTGGTCGTGCCTTCGATCTGAACTGTTGCGCCCGCCAGCGGCTCGGCCGTCTGGGCATCCCGGACTGTTCCGCTGACTTGGTTTTGAGCCAGCACCGGGGAGGCACCGAGTAGTCCGAAAACCATCCACACCAAACCTGACAGGTCTCCGAGACCTCTCATGCTTCTGCTCCGGCTACTAATGATGAACCGCACGTCCAAGTAGACAAATGAATCGGTCGTCGAACTGCGGCTTACTGATCTTCGATAGTGGTCTCGTCTTCCTCCACGAACTGCGGCTGGATCGGCTCGGCAGGCGTGTCCTGGACGGCGCGGCCCGGGTTGGCGATCACGCGCAGGCTGGGCTGGCGCGCTTCGTAGTCGCGGCGGAGCCAGTGCGGAGGAATGATCTGGTAGCGCGCGCGCGTAACGGTCGACTCGATCTGACCGGCCGCCGTTGTGTCGCCCATCGTCTCCATCGACCGGCCCAAGTCGTAGTAGCGGTCGGCCAGGATCTGCTGTTCGGTGACCATGGCGCCGTAGCCCCGGTTGAGTTCACGGTAGCTGCCGCCCTCGATCAGTGCGTCGGCGTGGGCGCGCTGCTCGATCAGCAAAACGTCTTGGGACTCAGACAGAAACGTCGCCTCGTTGGAGAACGGCGCCAGCCGCGCGTCGGTGCGGGCGGCGGCGATGAGTTGCTGTGCGGCCAGGCGGTTCCGCTGGGCGTCGGCGGCATAGTCGTCGATTAGGTCGGCGATCTGCTCACGGTGCGCCTCTTCGGTGCCGTAGGCGTCGTTGTAGCGCCAATCGCCGTACATGCGGATGATCGGGTCGGGCTTGCTACAGCCGGAGAGGATGAGGAGAAGCGTGAGCGCGGCGAGAGTGCGGAGCATGGGCGAGCAGTCTAGAAAGTTCGGCGGGACGTGGGCGTCCTCAAATGATGGTGTCGTCGGGGATGACCGAGTTCTTGGTCACGACCACGACGCCGTCTCGAATGTAAAACCCTGGCCCCTCGCCTTCTGCGACTTGATCGCGATTTTTGATCACGCAGCGCTTGCCGATCCGTGCGTTTTTGTCGACGATCGCGCCTTCGATGTAGGTCTCCTCGTCGATGCCCGGGCCTTCGGGGCCCTTGACCGGCGCGTGGATTTTGAGGTCGTGCCAGTGCATGTAGTCCGCCCCCATCATGACGACGTTCTTGACCGTCGCGTTGCGCCCGATGTAGCTGCGCAGCCCGATGACCGAGTTCGACACGTGCGCAGACACGATCACGCTCGCCTCGGCGATCAGCGAGTCTTGGATGTAGCTGCTGTGGATCTTGGCGGGCGGCAACATGCGCGCGTTCGTGAAGATCGGCATCTCTTCCGAATAGAGGTTGAACGACGGCTGGGGCGCGGCGAGCGCGATGTTGGCGTCGTAGAACGAGCGGATCGTCCCGATGTCGCTCCAATACCCTTTGAACGGGAAGCTGACGACCTTATGCGACTCGATAGCGCGCGGAATGACCTGCTTGCCGAAGTCGTGCTCGTCCGGGTTCTCTTCGAGCATGTTTTGCATCACATCGGTCGAGAACAGGTAGATGCCCATCGACGCCAGATAGATGCGGCCCTGGGCCTCCAGTTCAGCGTCGACGGCGCTCTCCTTTCCGTCGAGTTCGTCAAGCGGCGGCTTCTCGTGAAACTCGGTGATGAGTTCGTTCTCGTCCGACTTGAGGATGCCGAATGCTGGAGCGTCTGCAGCCGTGACCGGGATCGTGGCGACCGTCACGTCGGCTCCGCTAGCCTTGTGCGCGGCCAGCATCTCCTGATAGTTCATCAGGTAGAGTTGATCGCCCGAGAGGATGAGCGTGTGCGTTTGGGGATAGTTGAGCGCGTGCGTCAGGCTGCGGCGGACGGCATCGGCCGTGCCCTGAAACCACTCCATGTTGTCCTGAGTCTGCTCGGCGGCGATGATCTGGACGAAGCCCTCGTTGAAGCGGTCGAAGCGGTACGTATTGGCGATGTGCCGGTTGAGGCTGGCCGAGTTGTACTGCGTCAGCACGAACATGCGCTCGACGCCCGAATTGATGCAGTTCGAGATCGGAATGTCGATCAGCCGGTACTTTCCGGCCAGCGGAACGGCGGGCTTGGAGCGGTGCTCGGTGAGCGGGTAGAGGCGCGTGCCGGCGCCGCCGCCGAGGATGATGGCGAGCATCGAGTCCATGCGGAACGAGAGGTCGGGTGAGGAGAGCGAAGCGGAACATACTTCACTACCATCCGGCCGATGGGTAGCGAGCGAAATAGCTCTGTAACGCTGTGTATGTAAATCGGGCGGACCATTGCGCGATGGCGCGGATTTGGCTCACTCGTTGATCACAAAGTGCTCATCGCCGGACAGCTTTTTTGGCCTACCGCTTTGTGTTTGAACGACCTAGACCCCATATTGACTCTCTCCACCGCTAGCCGCATCGCTCACATGGCCGACTGGAACCGCCTCGCCGCCGCCCACCTGATTCGCCGGACCGGAATGGGCGCCCGCAAGCGCGAAGTCGACGCCGCTCTGGCCGACGGATCGCAGACCGCCGCCGCCGCGCGTTTGGTGCGCGAAGCCAAGGCTGCGCCGCGTCCGCCCAGGCCATCGGGTTCGTCGGGCACGGACGTCGAGAGCGTCTACGCCATCCAGCGTCACTGGTACGAGCAGATGCTGACCGGCGACGGCCTGCGCGAGAAGATGACGCTGTGGCTGCACAACCTGCTCGTCGTGCAGTACGCCGACGCCGGAATGGCGCCTGCCACGTGGCCCTACCTCGACCTGCTCCGCAAACGCGCCCTGGGCAACTACCGCACGCTGATCGATGAGATGGGCCGGGAGCCCGCGATGCTCTACTACCTCAACGGCGACGGAAGCCGCGGCGATCTGGCCTCGCAGCCGCCCAACGAGAACTACGCGCGCGAGCTGATGGAGCTGTTCACGCTGGGACAGACGGCGCGCGACGGGTCAGCCAACTATACCGAGGCCGACGTGAAAGCCGCTGCCCGCGCTCTTTCGGGATGGCAGGTCACGACGCGCAATGGCGCACCGCGCGCCACGTTCGACGCGCGGCGCCACGACGGCGGCAGCAAGACCTTTCTGGGCCAGACCGGCACGTGGGGCTACGACGACATCGTCCGGATCCTGTTCGAGCAGCGCGCGCCTCAGATCGCCGACTTCGTGATGGGCAAGCTGTACGCGTTCTTCGTCCAGGCTGTCCCGGATCAGGCGTTCGTCGGCCAACTCGCGCAGACATTCCAGAGCGGCGGATGGGAACTGGGACCAGTCGTCGAACAACTGCTGGCGTCGGATCACTTCTATCGCGACGGACTGCGCGCGGCGCGCGTCAAGAGCCCGGTCGAACTCGTAGTCGGGCTGCTGCGTGAGGCCGAGATTCCGGCTCCCCAGTCGCGGCTGGAGAATGTCCGTGTGGCGCTCGAACCGGCGCGCCTGGGCCACGAACTGCTCAACCCGCCCAACGTCGCCGGATGGCCCGGCCTCAATCCTCCCGGATCCGACGGAACGCCCGGCCACCACACGTGGCTGACGACGAGCACGCTTCCGACACGCTGGAATCTGGCGCGCACCCTGCTCCAATCCGCCGACTTCGATCCGTTCGAGTTGGCCCGAAAGGTCAGCGATCCGTCCAATCCGTTCGGACTCCCCACCGACCTGGCGCGCCTGCTGCTGCCCACTCCTCTTGCCGAGAGCAGCATCCGCGAGGTGTCGACCGATTTTGGCGGCGATCCATCGCGTCCGCCGCCCCAGGCCTTTCTCGACGGACCGGGTTATGCCGTCAACCTGGCCAAGATCATGCTCGACGGATCGCCGTGGTACGAGTGGCCCAACTTCTCGGACGACAATCCGCTCAACGTCGGCGCGGCCAAGAGCAACCTGAGGACGTTTCTCGCCTACCTCGTCGAACTTCCCGAATACCAACTCACGTGATGTCTGACCACTCCGCACCCGACGACGGCCTGCGCCACGGCGCCTGCCTCGAACACGGCGACGCGCACACGCACGACCACGACGAGTGGACGCGCCGCGACTTCATGACGCGTATGGGACTTGCCGCGGCGGGCGTCTCGTTCATGATGGGACGCAACCCGATGCGCGCCTTTGCCCAGTCGCCGCTTCTCCAGCCGGTAGACCCCACGTCCGATCGCATACTCGTGCTCGTCCAGCTGAGCGGCGGCAACGACGGACTCAACACGCTCGTCCCGTTCGAGAACGACGTGTACTACAACGCGCGCCGGACGATCGCCATTCCCAAGACGCAGGCGCTGGCGCTGGACGATCAGTATGGCCTGCACCCTGCGCTCGCACCGCTGATGCCGCTTTGGCAAGACGGCGCGATGTCGGTCGTGCACAACGTCGGCTATCAAAAGCAGAGCCGCTCGCACTTCCGGGGAACGGACATCTGGGCGACCGGAGCCGACGAAAACCAGAACCTGTCGACGGGCTGGGCGGGCCGCTACCTCTCGGACGAGTTCGACGATTTTCTGAGCAACCCGCCCGAGTTTCCCCTGGCCGTGCGCGTCGGCGGCGGCACGTCGACGCTGTTTCAGTCCGAGTATGGCAACCTGGGCATGACGTTCAGCGACTCGAGCGCGTTCGGCCGGTTTGTCGAGCAGGGCGGCTTCTATGACCCGGACGACGTGCCTCAGACGACGTACGGCAGCGAAATGGCGTTCGCGCGGACAGTCACCAACGCGTCGTACCGCTACGTCGCCGCCGTTCAGAAGGCGGCCCGCGACGCCACCAACGCCGTCGAGTATGCGGGCGGCGGACTGGGACGCGACCTCTCGGTCGTGGCGCGTCTGATTCGTGGCAGGTTGGGCACGCGGCTGTTTCTAGTCTCCCAAGGCGGCTTCGACACGCACTCGATGCAGGGCGCGGGCGAGGGCCGCCACGCCGGATTGATGAGTAACCTGGCGGGCGGCGTCTCGTCGTTCCTCGAAGACCTCGCATCCGACGGATTGGACGAGCGCGTCGTCGTGATGACGTTCAGCGAGTTTGGGCGCACGCTCGAAGAAAACGGCTCGAACGGAACGGATCACGGTGCCAGTGCGCCGCTCTTCCTGTTCGGCAAGAACTTGACGCCCGGACTCTTCGGCACGCCCAACCCACTCACGCGCGAGTCCGACTTCTATGGCGACGATCCGGCCTTCACGACCGACTACCGACAGGTCTACGCGACGCTGCTCGAACGCTGGTTCGGCCTCTCTCCTCAAGCCGTCGACGCCTTCTTTCCGCGCGCGTTCGACCGGCTGGGGTTCCTGTCCGGCACCGCCACCTCGGCGCCGAGCGGAACGCAGGCGCGCGGGCTGAGCCTGTCGGTCGCCCCCAACCCGGTTCGGTCGGGCGCGGGCGTCACGTTCGGGATCGCCTCGGCCGGACGCGCGCGCGTGGCACTGTTCGACGCCCAAGGACGACGCATCGCCGTTCTGGCGTCGGGCTCGTTCGCTGCGGGCCGCCACCCCGTTCGCCTGGACGCGTCCGGCCTCCCGTCGGGCGTATACCTGCTGCGCCTCGACACCGACAGCGGATCGACCACTCAGGCCGTCACGGTTGCGCGGTGATCCCGATCTCGTCCAGCGCGAGCGACGCATGGCTGGCGCAGAAACCTCCCCGTCCCGCCCCTCGTCATTGCGAGCCAAACGGGGCACTCGGCCCCGACGCGCTGTCCTCCCAGATTGCCTGATGCCGACTCCTCACCGGCTATATCCTTGACCGAAACGCGCCCGAGACGAGCCTAGCCTCTACGGGATTTTTCACTTCAAATCGACTTATGACTCTTCCTCTACGATGGCTCCCGATCCTCCTGATCGGCGTCCTGTTTGCGGGCTGCGAAGCGCTGGGCGTCGGGGACGACGATCCGGTCGGTGATGTCGCCCAAGAGTTGCCCGCGTTCGAGACAGCCAATGTCGCGCTGTTTCCGGTCGTGATCGACAGTTCGTGGGGCTACGTCAACGTCGAGGGGCGCATCGCCATCGTGCCGCAGTTCGACCAGGCACTGCCGTTTAGCGAGGGCCTGGCGCCCATCCGCGTGGGCACGCAGTGGGGCTACGTCGATGCGTCCGGTACCCGGGTGATCCCGCCTCAGTTCGCGACGGCCGGACCGTTCCGCGACGGCCGCGCGCCGGTTCGGCCCTCCGAGTTCGGCGCTCCGTTTCGCTTCATCGAGCCCAGCGGAAGCCCGTCCGGCTCGGCGACGTTCGACTTGGCACTTCCGTTTTCCGAGGGACTAGCCGCCGTCCGCGTGAACGGGTTGTGGGGATTCGTGACGCCAGCGGGCACCTACGCCATACCGCCGACCTACAGCGACGCCCGCTCGTTCTCCAACGGCCGCGCCGCCGTCGAGTCCGGATCGGGGTGGACGTTCGTCGGCAAGAGCGGCGAGTCTGTCTTCACGCCCACGATCACCGTTCAGCAGGTCGGCGACTTCGCGTTCGACCGCACGCCCTACGCGACGGGCGAGGGATGGGGCTTCTTCGACGCCACAGGAGCGCCCCTCATTGCTTCGCGCTACTCGGACGCCAGCGCATTCTCCAATGGGCTCGCCCGCGTCCAACTGAGCGGCGGCACCAACGCCCGAGTCGGCTACGTCGACCCGGACGGCGAGCAGGTCGTCGACTTGTCCTTCCGCGAGGGGCGCGACTTTTCGGAGGGCTTGGCCGCCGTGCGCATCGACCGCAAGTGGACATTCGTCCGCACCGATGGACGATTGGTGCCGACCAGCGAGTTCGACGCGGCCGATGACTTCTACGGCGGACTCGCCCGCGTCCAGTTCGGCAGCGGCGCCAACCCACGCGTCGGGTACATCGACCGCACCGGCGCCTTCGTCTGGTTTCCCACAAACTGATGCGTTTCACCGATTCTCTCTCGCCCGTGCGCCTGTCCCTCCTCCTGATCGCCCTCGTTTTCATCGCTGGTTGCGACACGCTGGGCAGCGACGACGGCGACGCTCCGCCCGCTGCCGAGCAGACTCGCCTCTACCCCGTCCTGCTCGACGGCCGCTGGGGCTATATCGACGATCGCGGCCGCATGGTGATCACCCCGCAGTTCGCCGAGGCGCGCGCGTTCGCCAGCGGGCGGGCACCCGTTCGCACGCGGACGACGTTCCGCTGGGGCTACGTCGACGCCAGCGGCCAACTCGCCATCGAGGACCGCTACCAGGAGACGCGGACGTTTCGCAGCGAGCGCGGCGCGGTTCGGCAGGACGGGCGTTGGGGCTTCGTAGACGCGTCGGGCGACCAACTCATCGGCCCCCGCTTTATCGGCATCGACTCGTTCTCCGAGGGCTACGCCTTTGTGCGGCGGCTCGACGGAAGCCGCACCTACGTCGACCGCATGGGCGTGCCTGTCGAGCGGGGCGACGCGGCTCCCGATCTGCAAAACACTGACTGGTCGGACGTGAGCGATGGCGTAGCCGTAATCCGGGCGGGCGACGCGTTCGGCTTCCTCGTGATGGACGGATCCGCCACGTCCGGCTCGCCTCTGTTCGCCGCCACGTTCGTCGACGCGCGGCCGTTCGACGGGGGTGTCGCTCCCGTCAAAGTGAGCGACCGCTGGGGCCTGATCGACAAAACCGGTACGTTCGTCGCCTCGCCGCGCTGGATCGCCATGGGCGCCTTTGGCGAAGGCTTGGCTCCCGCCCGCGTCGACGGCGACGCCTGGGGATACGTCTCGACGGCCGGTGCCGTAGCGATCGCGCCCAAGTGGGACGAGGCGCGCCCGTTTCGCGAGGGCCGGGCTGCGGTTCGCACGGGCGCGCGTTGGGGCTTCATCGACCAGACGGGGCGCGAGGTCGTTCCGCCGCAGTTCGACGAGGTGCGCGACTACGAAAACGGCGCCGCCGCCGTCCTCCGATTCGTCGGTGACGAGACGCTCGTCGGCTACGTGGACGGCGAAGGCGCCTACCTGTGGTTTCCCACGAACTGAGCGGCCTCCACCTCTCCACCTGAAGCTGGTTATCAACCTGGCGAGCAGGCGGCTCGCACGCGGTCAGTACAGTTCGGGATCGTCGGCGGGCGGATAGGCGGCGCCGGGAGGCCCCGCTGCAAACAACTCGCGCTGCCGCTTGAGGCGGCGGCTGGCGAGCGACACCGCGATCGCAGCGCCGACGAGACCGCCGATAACCAGGCCGATCAGCAGCCACCCCCACGGCATCGGCGCTGTCTCCTCCAGGCCGGTGTTCAGGGCATCGGGCTCGGGCGAAGTCGATACCAGCGGAGCGTCTGACTGGGCCAAAGCGGCGAGGCTGTCCGGGATGACGATCGCTTCGGCGATGGTGTCGGGCTCGGACGGTTCGGGAGCGCCGGGCAACTCGACCAGAGGCGGATCGCCCGGGCCTTCGCCGTCACCGGCTCGGTTGGAAGCGTCGCGCGCATCGAGAGCGGCGCGAATGCGGCCTTCTACGGACGCGGGGACGATTCCCATCGACACGCGCCCCGACGAAACCGCGTCGTATCCGGGCTGCCAGCCTGCGTCGCCGGTTTTGACGTAGCTCTGCATCAGTTCGCCGCGCGGCGTCCGAGCGAGCACGTAGAGACTGCGCCGTCCCACCCTGGTCGTGGCATAGCGGCCGATCGTCTGGCCGTCGGCCGCCAGTTCGTCCTCCTCTGCCGTCGCGAGTCCGGCGATGATCGGCTCGTAGCCCTCGCGCAGCCGCATCGCCCGAGCCTCGGGCCAGCGAACGAGCCACACCTCCGTTCCACCCGGCAGCGCGCGGTTGTTGACGATCTCACCGCCCACGATGCGGTCGAAGAGTTGCAATCCCGTCGTCTGCGCATGGATAGCAGGCGCGGCGACGAGAAAAAACAGGAGCAGGAAGTAGCGCATCGGGTGTAGGGCGAGCCATAGATCGCCCGTTTGGAGAGAGACGGAAAGATGGGAGATCGCCGCGGCCTGCGGCCTCGCAGTGACAGGAGTCAGGATTGCAGGTGGCGGCAGGATGATCAGGCGGGGATCAGCATAGCAAGGTCCTTGCTGCCAACTCGATTACGGATGCAGGCGCCCGATCAGGCGCGGAAATGGGATGGCTTCGCGCAGGTGCGAGATGCCGCACATCCAGGCGACGGTGCGTTCGAGTCCCAGGCCGAACCCGGCGTGCGGGACGCTGCCGTAGCGGCGCAGGTCGAAGTACCAGCCAAACACCTCGGGCGGCAGGCCGTGCGCCTCGACCTGGGATTGCAGATAGTCCAGATCCGTCGCCCGCTCGCCGCCGCCGATGATCTCGCCGTAGCCCTCGGGCGCCAGCACGTCCATTCCCAGAGCCAGGCGCGCGTCGTCGGGATCGCGCTTCATGTAGAACGCCTTGATGACGGCCGGGTAGCGGTGGACGATGAGCGGGCGGTCGAAGTGCCACGTCAGCAGCGTCTCGTCGCTTCCGCCAAAATCTCCGCCCCACTCGAACGACTCGGCCGAGACGCGCCACTGGGGCAGGTTGCGCAGTTCGTCTTCGATCTCCGACAGCCGCCCGGCGATGGCGATGGCGCGCGCGTCGATCCTGCGCTTCTCGCCCTTCTTGACGTTAGGGTAGCGCGCCTGATCGTCGTTGCGTTCGGTGTTTAGCGCAGCCTGCTCTTCCTCGAGCCCGGCGATCTTGGCGTCGATCAGATCGAGCGTCTTTTGAGAAGTCAGCAGGTCGACGGCGTCCGAGTACGATAGGCGGGGAAAACTGCCCGATGCCGTCCGTTCGAGCTGTTCGCGCGCGCGTTCGAGCACGTCCAGTTCTTCGCCGCACGTTGCGAGCACGTCGGTCGCGATGCGCTGGAGAAACGCCTCGGCCAGTTCCATGTCGCCGTCCAGGTCGCAGAACGCCATCTCGGGCTCGATCATCCAAAACTCGGTCAGGTGGCGCCGCGTCTTGGATTTCTCGGCGCGGAAGGTCGGCCCGAACGTGTAGATCTTGCCGAACGCCATCGCCAGCGCTTCGCCGTAGAGTTGACCCGACTGCGTCAGGTAGGCCGCTTCGTCGAAGTAGTCCAACTCGAAGAGCGTCGTCGTGCCCTCGACGGCGTTGCCGGTCAGGATCGGCGCGTCCATCTGCAGGAAACCGCGCTCCTGGAAAAAGGCGTGGATCGACTGGATTACGCGGTTGCGCACGCGCATGATGGCCCACTGGCGGCGGCTGCGCAGCCACAGGTGGCGGTTGTTCATCAGGAACTCGACGCCGTGCTCCTTGGGGCTGATCGGATAGTCCTCGCTGGCGCCGATAAGCTCGACGTGCGTCGCCTGGATCTCGAATCCGCCGACCTGCCGCTCGTCCTTGACGACTGTCCCCGTGACGGCCAGGCTGCTCTCCTGCCCCATCGCCTGGGCCGATTCCCACGAGTCCGCGTCGACGGCGTCCTGGTTGGCGACGCACTGGCACAGGCCCGTCCCGTCGCGGAGGACGAGGAACGCCAGTCCTTTGCTGTCGCGTTTGTTGTAGAGCCAGCCGCGTAGAGTCACGGTCTGGCCTTCGTGCTGAGAAAGCTGGTCAATCGTCGGCGTCGGGGCGTCGGTCATGGGCAGGTGGAGTGAGAGAGTACAAAGCTACCACTTCGCCACGCTCGCTGTGTAGGTACCGCGCCAATTCCGCCCGCCGTCGCGGGTTGCTGCGCTCGCCGCGTATGGACGAATAGAGCAGCCGAAACTCTCCACATCCCCTCTCGTCGGAGAAGGCGCAAGCTGACTTCCCCTCGTCCAATGTCGGCATACGTCTATGCCTCGTGCGGGTCGGCGCCTCTGCCGAGCAGGTAGGAATCGGCTTTGGGCGGCACGCCCCAGTGCAAGGACGCGGCCTTAGAGAGTGTTTGGTGAAGGTAGCGGAAGGCGAGAGCGAGCGCGGGAAGCGGCTCACAAGGCGCGCGAAGCAGACATAGCGCCAGCTATGGCGATGCAGCGTAACCCCAAAGGGGACCGCACAGCGAACGCCGCGAGGCGCTTTCCGGGCCGTTCACTACGTGGTCCCTTCGGGTTCGCAGCCCCGCGGCCTTTCGCCAAACAGTCTCTTAGCCGCTCTTTCAGCCCTCGCCACGCTGTCGATCCTGCTGATCTGCTCCGCCTCAGACCTTGATGATCAGCTTGCGGCGATACATCCAGAGCAAGACGAGAAACCACAGGCCGATCCACGTCAGCGCGTAGGCGAGCGAGCCCACCTCGGGCGGTCCGGGAAACTGGGCGAACGTCGACTGGAAAAAGGCCGACTGGACGGACGTGCTCCCTCCGTCCCATGGCACCTTGACGTAGATCATCGTCTTGGCGACGATGCCGCTCATCACGAAGACGGTGATCGCGTTGACGCCGTAGACCAAGAAGGGAAAGCCCCACCGCGTCTGGCCGCGCATGTCCATCAGCCAGTAGAACGCGCCCAGGCACAGCGCTGCCTGTCCGGCTGTGAAGACGGCATACGACGGCGTCCACAGCGACTTGTTGAGCGGCAGCACCCAGCTCCAGCAGTAGCCGACGACGAGTAGCCCGAACCCGCCGACGAACAGCCCCAGCGCTTTCTTGGTCTCGGACCGGTCGGACGCGAGCACGTCGCCTGCCCAGCAGCCCAGCAGCGTCGTCCCGATGGCGGGAAGCG
Source organism: Rhodothermales bacterium (assembly GCA_963841855.1). GTDB lineage: Bacteria > Bacteroidota > Rhodothermia > Rhodothermales > BA12 > CAXBBB01. The sequence continues at coordinate 76,450 of CAWJEJ010000001.1, forward strand.
TCGAGAGCAAACCTTCGGGATCCCACATGCGGTCGGCTCCGGCCCACAGGTGATCAGGCGTCAGAATGAGACGGTCCAGCCACGCCGACAGCGTCGCCTCGGGCACGTCGATCAGGCCAGCTCCAAAGCCGGGAACGGGGATGAAGACCAGCGCCAGCGCGTAAGCGACGAGCCCAACGCCGATGGCCCAGTAGCGCGCACGCTGGGAGACGAACAGGTAGAACAGCGTCGCCGCGAAGTAGCAGATCGCGATGCGCTGGAGCACGCCCAGGATGCGCATCCGCTCGAACCCTCGGATACCGTCGAGCGCTCCGCCTTCGGTGCCGACGAACGGAAACCACGCCAGCAGCACGCCCAGCCCGAAGAGCCACAATGCGCGCTTGGCCGCCTTGCCCACGAGCGGCGCGCGGTCGTCGCCCCTCAGCACCTTGGTCCTATAGGCAAACACGATCGCGACGCCGACGATGAACAGGAAGAACGGAAACACCAGATCGGTCGGCGTCCATCCGTGCCAGGTGGCGTGGCGCAGCGGCGGATAGATCGACGCCCACGTGCCCGGATTGTTGACCAGGATCATGCCGACAATCGTAGCGCCCCGGAAGGCGTCCAGCGAGGCGAGGCGCTTGCGTTTGGCCGGAGGGGCTTCGAGCGGAAGCGTGGGGTCGGGCGGTGGGTTGGATGCCATCGGCGGCGCGGGTGAGGTCGGTGCAAAGGTAGTCATCCCCACGCCGCCTGCGCCCACCACGTCATGATCGGCCATGCGGCGAGCAGGTCGAGCGCTAGCGCTCCCCTCGCGCCATAGGGCAACCGAAAGCATAGACCGACCGACAGTAGCAGCGGTCCCAGCGCGTCGACGGCACCGAGCAGTGGAAGACCCGCTTCGACGCCAGCTCTCAAGCAACACGTTGCCGCGCCAAACGAGACCGACGTGACGAACACGCGGAACCCCAACCGGTCCATTCGTGCCGCCCACGTGTAGAGTCCCATTTGGGCATCACCCGATCGGTCGGGCCAGTCGAGGGCCATCGCGTTGGCCGCGTAGAAGAGCGCGCGTCCAGCCAGCAGAAATGCGGCTCCCGCAGGCAAAACCTCGCCTCCGACGAGGGGCAGAGCTACCACGGCTGCGCTCCACGCCGCGCCGATGAGAAAGGGCTTGACTCGGCTCAGCCGTTTGATTCGCCACCGTCCCGGCAACGCGTAGGCCAGCCCGACGGCTCCGACGGCGAAACCACCCATCAGCACGTCGGCAGACAGGTGGAACGCCGCCCCCACTGCGCAGACAGACAAGGCCGCAACCAATCCGGTGCACGACGTGCGGTGCCGAACCAGCCAGGTGCTTCGGCTGCGGCAGTTGACGGCGTCTTCAGGAGGCGAGGCCAAGCGCTCGCATAGATACGCGGCCCACGCACCGGCCGCCAGCGCAACCATCAGCGCCCCGCCAACGCGCCCGCCCAGCATCGCCGAGGTGCCGAGAAGTCCGCCCAGAGCGACGAGCGGAACGGCGGCGTGCAGTGCCGCCGCGCCCTCTGCGAACCGCGCGTAACGTGACGAAGGCGAAAGATCAGGCACGCACAAAGGTACGATTGCAGGCTTTTCGCGGACGCTACTTGGGCAGGCGGAAGATGACGGGGTACCTTGCAAATACGCGCTGAAAAGCGCTTCCAATGACAGAATCCAATTACTCGTTTCTCATGCAGCCCACACCGGCCCTCCGCCAGCACCTCTCCTCGATCGGCCTCGACGCGCTCTCGTCGACTCATTACAACTTGCCCCAGGCGGCTCTGGTCGAGCAGGCCGTCTGCCGCGGCGAAGGCGTGCTGAGCGCGCACGGTGCTCTCGTCGTCGAGACCGGCGTGCACACCGGGCGCTCGCCCAAGGACCGCTTCGTCGTCGACGAACCCAAAACGACCGACACCGTCGGTTGGGGCGCGATCAACCGGCCTGTTAGCGAAGAGGTCTTCGACGGGCTGCTCGTCAAGATGCAGGCGTTCGCCAAGGGCAAAGAGGTTTTCGTCGTCGATGCGATGGCGGGATCGGACGAGCGCTACCAGTTGCCCGTCCGGGTGATCGCGCAGAAGGCGTGGCACGGAGCGTTCGCGCACAACATGTTTCGCCAAAATCCCGACGGATCGTCGCCCACGCATGGCGTCGACAAGGAAGGCAAGCTGCCGTTCACCGTTCTCGACCTCTGCGAGTTCGAGGCCGATGGCGAGGCAGACGGCGTGCGCTCGGGCGCCTTCGTCATCCTCCATCTGGCCCGGCGCCTCGTGATCATAGGAGGGACGCACTACTCGGGCGAGATCAAGAAGTCGATTTTCTCGGCCCTCAACTACCTGTTGCCCGACTACGGCGTGCTACCCATGCACTGCTCGGCCAACACGGGTGACGGCGCGACAGCGGTCTTCTTCGGCCTATCGGGAACGGGCAAGACGACGCTTTCGGCAGATGCGAGCCGCACGCTCATCGGCGACGACGAGCACGGCTGGAGCGATCACGGCATCTACAACTTCGAGGGCGGCTGCTACGCCAAGACGATTCGCCTGTCGCCCGACGGCGAGCCTGAGATTTTCGCTACTACGCGGAGGTTCGGCAGCATCATCGAAAACACGCACCTGAACGACCAGCGCTTTCCCGACTTCGAGGACGACTCGATCACCGAGAACCTGCGCGTCAGCTACCCGCTCGACTTCATCCCCAACGCGTCGGACGACGGGCAGGCCGGCGTCCCCGATCACGTCATCTTCCTGACGGCCGACGCGTACGGCGTCCTTCCGCCGATCTCGTCTCTCACGTCCGAGCAGGCGCAGTACCACTTCCTGTCGGGCTACACGGCCAAAGTCGCAGGGACCGAGGCAGGTGTCAAAGAGCCCCAGGCGACGTTCAGCGCGTGCTTCGGCGAGCCGTTCATGGTGCGCAAGCCCCAAGACTACGCTCGGATGCTCGCCGACCGGATCGAGTCGAGCGGCGCCAAGTGCTGGCTCGTCAACACCGGCTGGACCGGCGGCCCGTACGGAACCGGCAACCGCATCCCGCTGGCCTACACGCGCGCTATGGTCAACGCCCTGCTCCGAGGCGAGCTCAACGACGTGCCCACCATGCCCGATCCGTTCTTCGGCCTAAACGTCCCCGACGCCGTCCCCGGCGTGCCCGACGATTTGCTCCACCCGCGCGCCACGTGGTCCGACGCCGACGCCTACGACGCCCAGGCGCACAAGCTGTTCGAGATGTTCACCGCCAACTTCAAAAAGTTCGCCGATGACGTGGACGAAAGCGTGATCGAAGCCGCCCCCGCCGACGGCGCCGAATTGTAACGCTCTGTACCGTGTGATGGCTCGCACAGATCACGCGAGAGGTAGGCTCGTATAGGCAGTCTAAACTTTCAGAATATTCTGAAAGTCAATTCGTCTTATTCAGGCAGCAGACTGCTACGCCTTTTGCAGACCCGAAACCATCCACTATCGTGATCCGATCTCTCTCTTTCCTCACTCTGAGCATCGCTCTTCTCGCCGGCTGTGCGTCTTCCAACTCGATGGACGACAGGAACGAAGGCGTCATGGTCGGCGGCGCCATGATGCTGCCGACGCAGAACCTCGTCGAAAACGCCGTGCTGGCCAGTAACCTCACGACGCTCGTCGCCGCCGTGCAAGCCGCCGACCTCGCAGGCACGCTCAGCGGACCGGGACCGTTCACCGTCTTCGCTCCGCCGAACAGCGCGTTCGATGCCCTTCCCGAAGGAACGGTCGCCACTCTCGTGTTGCCCGAAAACAAGGAGCAACTCACCTCGATCCTGACGTACCACGTCGTTCCCGGCACTTTCATGGCGTCGGACCTGCGCGACGGGCAGACGCTCACGACGGTCAATGGCGAAACACTGATGGTTCGCGTCAACGGTAGTGCCGTTATGGTCGGCGGAGCGACAGTCACGCAGGCCAACGTCCGCGCCTCGAACGGCGTCGCTCACATGATCGACCGCGTACTCATGCCGGGTATGTAGAGCCAGCATCAGTTTAGGCAACGTTGACAATTGCGCTTGGCTCGCTTCTGCGGCGCGCTTGAACGCTCTGCCACTTTGCTCTGCATCGCCGATGCTCGCATGGGCTGCTTCGAGCGCCTTGCCGAGCGCCCAATCGCACGCGCAGCCGCTTCGCCTCGGCTAATGTCAACGTTGCTTGGAGGCAGAAAGCCCGTCAGATTCTCCATGAGTCTGGCGGGCTTTGGCTGTCTGCACTTCTACTCTCACTGCTGAAGACGCACGAAGCGCGCGGAGCCGTACATCCGTAACACAAACGCGTCAAGGTGTAACACTCTCCGCTTGGTAGATCACAAGATGTATGGGCAAGTAGACGCTCAGGCGAACCGGCAGCTTCCGGCTCGTGATTTCGGCAAAAGCCGATGGGCTGCTCTTCTGGCGTCCACCGACTGCGCTTCTTACACCACACCAATGAAAAACTCTCTCTCCCTGCTGGTTCTCGGCTTCGTGCTCCTCAGCGGCTGCTCGACCGTTTCCGACATCACCGACACCGTTTCCGGCGCCAACAACGACGTAGCCGAAACCAACGCCCGCGTTGCCAACGCAAACGCCCAGGTTTCGCAAGGCGTCATGGTGGGCGACGCCATGATGCTGGCTTCGCGCAACCTCGTACAGAACGCTTCGCAAGCGAACAACCTGACGACTCTCGTCTCGGCGGTCGAAGCTGCCGGTCTAGCCGGCACGCTCAGCGGCGACGGCCCGTTTACGGTCTTCGCTCCGCCAAACAGCGCGTTCGACCGATTGGCCGAAGGAACACTCGCCATGCTCACGGAGCCCCAGAACAAAGACCAGTTGGCTTCGATCTTGACGTACCACGTTGTCCCCGGCCGCCTTATGGCCGCCGACCTGCGCGACGGCCAGGTGCTCACGACGGTCAATGGTGCGACGCTGCTCGTCAGCAAGCGCGGCAGCACGCTCATGGTCGGAGGCGCGACGATCACTCAGGGCGACGTTGCGTCCTCGAACGGCGTCGCCCACGTGATCAACAAGGTGCTCATGCCTAACGACTGATTGCGCCCCAGGCACACCGAAAGCCCGCCGGACGACTATACGTCCGGCGGGCTTTTCTGCGTTATGAGCGCTCGTCTGCTTAGCGCTCCTCGAAGTCGAGCGATGCCGAGTTGATGCAGTAGCGCTGACCGGTCGGCTCGGGACCGTCGGGGAAGACGTGACCCAGGTGAGCGCCGCAGTTGGAGCAGTGGACTTCCATTCGCGACATGCCCAGGCTGCGATCGACTTCCTCATCGACGTTGCCTTCGACCTGATCGTAGAAACTCGGCCAGCCCGTCCCGCTGTCGAACTTGGTGGCGCTGTCGAAAACGGGCGTGTTGCAGACGGTGCAGCGGTACACGCCGTCTTTTTTGTTGCCGTTGTAGCGGTTGAGGAACGGCGGCTCGGTCCCCTTCTTCTGCGTGACGTAGCGCTCGATGCGACCCAGTTCGCCTTTGCGGGCTTCGATGGCAGCTGCGTCGCGTATGCTGGTATCCATTATTTTGGGTGTCTGTTGGGATCCATTCCAACGCCGCCTCCATCCTCTTGTTTTCGCCCGGCATGTCCGCTACTTCCTACCCCTTCGATCAGCCCATCGCTTGGACGCCCGACCCTGACCAGTGCGCGTCGTCACGGATGATGCAGTTTGCCCGCAAGCACGGCGCCGAAAGTTACTCTGACCTTCTCGAATGGGCTGGCGCAGACGTGAACCGGTTCTGGGACGCCGTGATGAAAGACCTCGGCATCCAGTTCACCTCGCCCTATCGACTGGCGTACGAGCCGACCGGCGATCCGGCGTTTCCCAACTGGTGCACGGGCGGGCGGATGAACATCACGCACTCGCTGCTCGACAAGTGGCTAATGGACGAAGCCGCCGAGCGCGACGCGATCCGCTATCAATCCGAGGAAGGCGGCGAGGAGCGAATCACCTACCGCGAGTTGGCTCGGCTCGTGGGCGAGTGTTCGGCAGCGCTGCGTGCGCGTGGAATCGGTCCAGGTGATGCCGTCGGAATCCTGATGCCGATGTCGCCCGAGATCGTCGTCGCGTTCCTGGCGACGATTCGGATCGGCGGCGTCGTGCTGCCGCTGTTTTCGGGCTACGGCGAGGAGGCGATCGCGACGCGCTTGCAGGGTGGCGAAGCCAAGGCGCTATTCGTGAGCAATGCATCGCCGCGTAGGGGCCGGGCCGTCGACCTCAAAGGCACGGCAGACCGCGCGCTGGAGCAGTGCCCGACCGTCGCGCACGTCATCGTCCACGACCGCATCGCGGATCACGAGACGCCGATGCAGGCCGGGCGCGACGTGTGGTGGGACGACTTTCTCGCCCAGGCAAACGGCGCCGACACGTCGGCCTACGACACCGCCGCCGAGGACGTGCTGATGCTGATCTACACGAGTGGCACGACGGGCAAGCCCAAGGGCGCCGTCCACACGCACTGCGGCTTTCCGGTCAAGGGCGCCCAAGACATGATTCACTGCATGGACGTGCGCCCAGGCGACGTGATGTACTGGATGACCGACATGGGCTGGATGATGGGACCGTGGCTCGTCTTCGGCACGCTCGCAGCGGGCGCGACCATAGTGCTCTACGACGGCGCGCCCGACTATCCCGATGTCGACCGGCTGTGGCAGACCGTCGACGAGTTGCAAGTGACGCACCTGGGCGTCTCGCCGACGCTCATCCGCGCGCTGCGTCCCAACGGCCCCGAACCGCTGCGCCGTCACAATCTGAGCAGCCTGCGATTGGTCGCATCGACCGGCAGCCCGTGGGACCCAGAAAGCTGGCGCTGGTGCTTCGAGCACGTGTTGGGAGGCATCAAACCGATCCTCAACTACAGCGGCGGGACCGAGATCAGCGGCGGCATCGTCTGCGGCAACTTGTGCACACCCGCCAAGCCCGGCAGCTTCAGCGGCCCCGTCCCCGGCATGGACGCCGATGTGGTCGATGCCGATGGCAACAGCGTGCGTGGCGAGGTCGGCGAACTCGTCATTCGGCAGCCGTGGATCGGCATGACGCGCGGCTTCTCGGGCGATGCCGAGCGCTACCGCGAAAGCTACTGGAACCGGTTCGACGGCATCTGGACACATGGGGACTTCGCCGCCGTCGACAGCGACGGTCTGTGGTACATCCTGGGCCGCAGCGACGACACGATCAAAGTTGCCGGAAAGCGTTTGGGACCTGCCGAAGTCGAAAGCGTCCTGACCGCCGATTCGCGCGTCGCCGACGCAGCCGCTATCGGCGTTCCGCACGACGTGAAGGGGCAGGAAGTCGTCGTGTTCGCCGTCTTGGCTCCGGGCAACGAGCCGACAGAAGAGCTACGCGCCGAACTTATGGCGCGCATCGTATCGGCCATCGGCAAGCCGCTCAAACCCCGCGAACTCCGCTTCGCGACCGATCTGCCGCGCACCCGCAACGCTAAACTGCTGCGCCGCCTGATCCGCTCGGCCTACCTGGGCGACGACATCGGCGACACGACGAGCCTGCTCGACCCCGCCGCCCTCGACGCTGTCCGGAAGGCGGTGTAGTCGAATCCTGGCGAATGAGAGCAGCGACTCCCAAGTTTTAAAGCTGTCAGGTTTCGAAAACCTGACAGCTTTGTGCTCTGCTCAAGCTCCTGAAATTTCTCATCGGCGCAAGCCTTCGAGCACGCGGATGTCGTTCTCCTCGCAGAAGGCACGCACTCGCGGTTCGGCGATGCCTTGATCGGCTACGTCGTAACCAAGCGACTCCATCAACTCGCGAACTGCCTGAGTCGGTGCACCTCTAAAACCATGCGTTTCGACGAGTAGGACGCGGGGACGGATGACGAGGTGGGGCAGGATGTCGATTTCGGCGCCTTCGCAGTCTAGTTCGAGCACGTCGCAGTCGGGCAACTCGCTGGGTGACACGAACGCGCGGTCGGGCGCATCGCCGAAGACCGCGACGGAGCGGGCAACGATGGCGTGCTCGACCGTCAGCCGATCCGAGACGCCGTTGATCTCGGCCGTCTTGCGTACCGCGGCGGCTGACTGCCGCCCGCCTTCGAAGCACGTCACGTGCCCGTCCGGCCCGGCGAGTTGAGCCGCGATCGTTGCCGTCACGCCCGCGCCGCCGCCCACGACGACGACTCGGTCACCCGGCTGCACGTGCGCGTTAAGCCCGCCGATCAACGCGGCTTCGTAGCTAGGCACGTCCTCGATCTCGGCAGGACGCCAGCGGCGCGGAACAGCCTCGTCGCCCCGCTTCCATTGGTGCGCCACTTCGACATCGGCATAGCGCACCTGCCTCGCCGCTGGCAGCATCGGCCGGATGCCCAACCGGTAAACGGCAGCAAGGCCGCGGCTCGCCAGACCCGACAAGCCCTCACTGCGGAGGATATAACGGATGCGCTGCATCATAGAGGGCACACTCAAAAGAAGTAGCCGAATGCGTGGCGATGGTGGCGCAGCTCGAACGCGTCACCCTCGCCCTTCTCGATGGCGACCACGTCGAAGCGGCACGGCGAGCCGTCGAGTTTGCGCTCGTACATGAAGGCTTCGGCGGCGCGCATGATGCGCTGCTTCTGAGCAGGCGTGACCGACTCCTCGGGTGTGCCCCAGTCCGATCCTCGGCGCGTCTTGACCTCGACGAAGACCAGTTCGCCACCGCTGTTGTCCGCATTGGGCTCGAAGCAGACCAGGTCGATCTCGGCCTTCTCGAACCGGTAGTTGCGGTCCATCACCATGTGTCCGTTGGCCGCGAGGTGATCGGCGGCGGCGTCCTCGCCCCATCGGCCCAGATCGAAGGCGCGGCTCATCGGCTCGACGGAGCGTCGGCCTGTTCGAGCATCCTCAGCATCTCGCGCATCATGGGCAGGTTGTCGCGGCGCACGAGCGGCAGGATCACGCGCATGAACTGGTCGAACAGGTCCATGACTTCGCGAAACGCGTCGAGGCGTTCGGCGAAGGCGGCCTCGTCCGCGGTCGGAGGATCGTCGCCACCGGTGAGCACGTCTTCGCAGGCCTGCAACTGGTTGAGGATGGGCCGCAGTTCGCGGCGCTCGCGCTCCTCGACGATGCGCGCCGTCATCTCCCACGCGTCCTGCTCGGCGGCGTAATGATCTTTGCGCGATCCGGGCAGATGGACCTTGCGGATGAGATTCCAGCTCATCAGCGAGCGCAGGTTCATGTTGGCGTTGCCCCGGCTGACGTGCAGGCGTGCCATGATGGCGTCGGTGTCCAGCGGCTCGCCCGAAGCGTAGAGCAGCGCGTGAATCTGCGCCATCGTCCGGTTGATGCCCCAATCGGACGCCATCTCGCCCCAAAAGAGGACAAAGCGTTCGAGCGCTTCCTGGTGCCGCGTGGAGAGCGGGTCGTCGGCGAGTTCGGGCATGGGGGCTTTCAATATCTGTCGAAAGTTATGAAAGCACAGGCGGGTACGCGTCGCATTCTTTGCCCGCCGGTCAGATCGGGCACATCGGTAGCACAAGATTAACTCCCCGCTCATGTTTCGCGAGCGGCAGGCGTACACTTTACGGCATGCACGCCACAATCCACCGACTCCCTTCAGCCGCTCGGCTGCGTGTGGCCGTGCTGCCGGGCGCAGGCGACATGCTGGAAGCGGCGATCCGGGCGAGTTTGACCGAGTGCGTGCTCTCGATCGGACCGCCTCAGCCGGGGTGCGACGCAGCGGTGACGTGGTGGAACGGACGCGGCACGCTCGACCGTCCGCCGAGCGGAGTGCCTCTGATCGTCCTGTGCACCGGGGGTCCCAAGTTGCTCTCGTCCGCGCTCGAAGCCGGAGCCGATGCGGCGTTCGGGCTCCCCGTCACGACCGCTCTGATCCGTTCTGCCGTCTTCGCTCACAAACGAACGCTCGCCGAAGCCCAGCCCATGCCCGACGCACAGCCTACGCTCCAGCCCAAAGCCGCCCGCCCACCGGTGCTGCTCCTCGACCGCCGCGCGCACACGCTGAGCGTCTATGGACAGATGATTTCGCTGACGCTGCGCGAGTTCGACTTGCTCGCGTTTCTGATCGACCACGCCGGAGCGGCCTGTTCGCGCGACCAGTTGCTGTCGGGCGTGTGGGGCATCGACTTCGAGACCGGCACCAACACGGTCGATGTGTTCGTCTACGCGCTGCGCCGCAAACTCGACACCTGCGGGCTGACCGCGGCTATCGAAACCGTGCGCGGCGTCGGCTACCGGCTCTCGCCCGACCTGGCCTGAATCCGCCTCCTCTTTTTTACCCTGGCTGCCGCCGCATCCGCACTCGTCATGACCGCCTCGACTGTTCTCCACAGTTCCCCAGCGATGCCACTGGGCCGCACGCGCGTTTCGAACGCCGTCCTCGACGCGACCGCCACGCTAGCCGCGAGCGAGGTAGCGGGGGTCTTATCGGTCGAAGGGCTGGCGGCGGGCGCAGCGGTCGGCGCGGCGGTCGGCGGCGCGCTGGGTCTGGTGCAGGGCGGCCCCGTCGGTGCGGCCGTGGGCGCGTCGCTGGGCGCTTCGGCTGGCGCGGCGGCCTCTCACGCCTTGCGCGACCGTTCGCGCCGGGAGACGCTGAGCGTGATAGCATCTACCAGCGGTGGGGCGATCGCGCCGCCGCTGACGGTTCAGGTCGTCGTGCGCTATGGCGAGGACCTGGTGTCGATCTCGGACCACGTGCGGCGGCGCGTGCGGATGGCGCTTCTCGACGCGCTGGGACTCGAGCCCGGCCAAGTGACGGTCGAGGTGCTGGATGTCGTATCGCCCGAAGCCGAGTATGGAGCCGCACATCGAACGGCAGACGCGCCGCGGTCCGGCGCGTCCATTTCCTAATCGTTCGCTCATGTTGGCACTCGGACCATTGACCACTTTGCCTGCGCCATCGGCGCCTTCTCACCCCTCTTCTTGAACGACTTCGCCCTCCGCTCTCTATGGCGCCTGACTGCGCTGCTCGTCGCGACGCTGCTCGTCGTCGGTGGCTTCGTCGTTCTCGCTCACGCGTTCGACGCGATAGGTCCGATCCGGTGGACCGGGGGCGATCAGTTAGAGTTCGGGCTCGACCTGACCACGCTCTCGATGCGGATGCGCTGGCTGTGGGGCCTGGGCGGAGCCGTCGCCTGCCTATTCGGGCTGTTCTTCTTCTCCCTCGCCATCGCCAAGACCGAGCAGGCGCGCGATCGCTCGTCGCGTGTTCGGCTGAGCGGCGCATCACGGACCGGACTCTACGGATCGGGCGAGGTGACGGTGGGGCTGGACAGCCTGCACGCACTCATCGTCCACACCGCCGAGCGCGACCCTTCGGTGCGCGAGGCTCGGTGCAAACTGACAATGAGCAAGGCGGGCTGGATACTCGCCTGCCACCTGTCGGTCGTGCCGGACGCGTCGATTCCCGATGTCGCCAAGCGGGTCAAGGCGGACGTCATGCGCACGCTCGAACACCACACGGGCTTGCCTGTCGTCCGCGCTGACCTCGACGTGGCCGGTTTTTCTCTCGACGCTCGCACCCGCGTCCACTAACGCAGACCGACATGGGACCCAGCGATCCATTCGCCACCACTTCAGCACCGCCAGCCGAGCCCGCTCCTCCGCCGATCTCTGCGCCTGCGGATCCGTTTCGAGTCCAAACGCGCGAGTCGCCGCTTGTGCCCGCTCGCCCGCTCAGCCGCAAAGTGCTCGTCGGCGCGGCGATCGGAGCGTTTATAGGATTGCTGGCCGTCACCCTGTCTGCGGGCGAACTCTTCTTCGTACTTGCATGCGGGCTGCTGGGCGCTGCTCTGGCCGTCGTCCTTCAAAGCGCCTTCCCCGATGGCGTCGACGTGCAGGCCGCCTGGCGTGCTCTCCGCCGCTGACTTTTCCTCCTCCTCACCAAACCCGATCCCCATGGCTACCCAAACCAAATCCTCCTCACCCGCCGCCCAGAGCGGTGACGCTTCGGCCGCACTCGTTCCCGGGGCTTCGGTGCTGTTGGGCGAGGACGGCAAGACCGTCGTCCACAACCAGGTCGTCGCCAAAATCGCCGGGCTGGCAGTCCAGGAGATCGAAGGCGTCCACCGGTTGGTGCCGTTCGGCCCCGGCCAGACCGTCTCGTCGTTCGCCAAGACGATCACGCGCTCGTCGATGCACGAACTGGGCGTCAACGTCGAAGTCGGTCAGAAAGAGGCCGCCGTCGACGTGCGCATCATCTCGGCCTACGGTGCGTCGATCCCCGCGATTGCCGAAGGGATCCGCCGCAACGTGTCCAACCGGATTGAGTCGATGACGGGCCTGACCGTCGTCGAGGTCAACATCGACGTGATCGATCTGTATTTCCCCGATTCGGACGACGGTCCCGCCGATCCCGCGCCGACGCGTCCGCTGGAACCGCGCGTGCTCTGAGCGTTGGCGCTCGTACCTTTGTGCTGACACGATCGCGCCGCCTCTTCTGTCTGAGACATCTTCTCCGCCGATCCACTCGTTTCCTCTGGTACTTCGCAGCCGCTCCTGGCCCACGTCTAACTTCTCCTTCCGCCGTGACTCGCTTTCTGCCCCTCCTCGTTCTCCTTCTTCTCACCACGACCTCGTGCGACTCGGACGACGGGCCCACAGGCTCCGACGTCGACGGCCGCTACCGTGCCACATCCATCACGTTCACGCAGGAGAATGGAGGCACCCTCCCGATCGGAACCGTCGATGTGCTCTCGTTCATAGCCGAGGAGGCGAGCGGGCTCCCCGTCTTCACAGTCGACCTGTTCGGCCGCGACCGCGACTACACGGTCGCCTTCCAGCTTGCCAACGACAACAGCCGCTCGTCCATCAGAGGCTCGTTCTCGAGCAAGTCGAACAACCGCATCGAACTCGACCTGGGCGACGATCCGGACGCGCCTCGCCTGCTGCTTCCGTCGCCGCTCAGCCTCACGTCGAGCACGGACCGCGCCGCTCTCACGGGTGCGCCGACGGTCACGGTGACGTGCCAGCAGGTTGCCGCTTTGGGTGATGCTCGGTTCAACGGCGCGCAGTGCAGCGCTGTAGGACGCCTCTCGATCACGCTCGAGCGCGAGTAAGCGCTCGCAACCTTCCCCCCCGCGCGCCCCGCGCCACCACTTTCCCACCCATGCGCTTTTCTATTCTCGTCCTTTTGGCATTCGCCCTAGCCTTTCCGGCAGCGGCCCAGGTGACCGGCATCTCCTACACCGCGGCACCCGTCGGCGTGCGTCTCCTCTCGGGAGACAATACCGGCTTGTCCAACGGATACCTCTATGGAGGAGCGCTAGGATTGGGGTTTGGCGAGTACCTCGAAGTGTCGGGCGTCTACCTGCGCAGCACGGATATCACGACCGAGTTCTCGGACTACAACGTCGATCCGTTCACGCGCAGCATTCTCGAGGGTCAGGCCGAAGGGTTCGACGTGGATCTGGAGCAGTATGGCACGCGGCTGCGACTGACCGTCGGCAGAGGCAGCCTGCTGCCGTTCATCGTCGGCGGGACGGGCGTGCTGCGCTTCGACAACGGCTCGACCGATTCCGAGGCCATCTTCGCCGAAGCGGGCGTGGGCATCACGTTCGCCTTCCAGGATCGCTACACGATCACGGTCGAGGGATCGCGGCTGGGCTACCGCTACAATCCCTATGCAACGTTCGATCTGGGCAACACGGCGGCTCTGCCCACGACGAGCGAACTCAACCAGATCCGCCGTGTCTACTCGAACGCCATCACGGCTACGGCGCGCGTCTACCTGGGTGGAAGGGCACGCGGCGAGTTGACCGAAACCGATCTGGCGGTCCGCGAGCAGCTGCGCAGGCCGCGCGTGTTCGCCGAACCCTCCTATGGCATCATTCAGTTCAGCGACGACTTGGTGGGCCTGCCCAACGATCAGCCCGTCTTGGGCCTTCAGGCGGGCATCGACCTGGGTCCGTACGTCGGCCTGCGCGGCTTCTACCTGCGCGCGACCGATGAGGACGAACTGTTCAGTAATCCGACCGAATTTCGCGACTTGGCGCTCTATGGCGCCGAGATCAACTTCCGCTTCTCAAGTGAACTGGCAGGCGGCCTGACGCCATATCTGCTGCTGGGTGGCGGCTACATGGATGTCGGCAACGGGTACCGGGCTGGCAGCAGTCTCCTCGCAGCCCCCGAGAGCCGCTACTTCGCGATGGGCGGCGGCGGTGTCGACGTGGCGTTGAACAGCGCGTTTCGCCTCAAAGCAGGCGTCCGCGCGCTGCTGATGTCCAACGAAGACGCCGACCAGGTCAGCGACCCGGCCAGCGTCTACTACAGCCTGATGCCCACCGCGGGCGTAGAGTTCAGCTTGGGTGGAGGGTCGCCCTCTTCGGCTCGCCGCGACATTCGGGACGCCCAGGAGCGCGAGTTGGAGCGCCAGGCGCGCGAGGCAGGTCTAGCCGTCGGAGCGCGCGAGGCACAGCTGGACTCGCTCCGGCTCGCATATGACTTGGCGCGAGCCGAAGCCGAACTCGTCGGCCAACTCACACCCGAGCAGGTGGCCGAACGCGCGGCGCTCGAGGCGCAGATCGCAACTCTCCAGGCCGAAGCCGGACTTCCGGTGACGGCTCCTGTTGCCGCTCCCGCCCCCGCCAGGTCCAACCTGAGCGCGCGGACGATGGAAGTGCCCATTCCCGAGAACGGCGAGATCTATATCCGCTTCGGCGGTGACGCAGGCGAGACCGCTGCGGCGCCCGTCGTCATCGCCACGCCTCAGGGACTCGCCGTTGCAGGCCAGCCAGCTGCCGGTCAGCCCGCGGCTCAGCCAGGCGCTGCCGTGTCGACCGAAGAGCAGGTCGCTCAGGTCGTGCGGCAGACGCTCGCCGCCGACAGCGCGCGCGTCTCGCAGCAGCGCATAGGTGTAGACGGGCTGGTTCAGCGCGAGTTGGACGATCGGCTGCGTCAAGAGCGGGCCACAAACGAACTGACCGCTCGCCTCGAAGCGCGCATCGCCGAGTTGGAAGGCCGTCTGTCCTCGCAGATCGCTGCGGGGAACGCCAATGCCGCTGGCGGCGGTACGACCACGGTCGTCGTCGACGAAGAAGGCGCTGGTGGTTTTTCGCTGACGCGTGTCGGTAGCCGCAGCATCTCGAACGTTTACCCGGTCCTGGGCATTCGTACAGGCGAAGGTCAGACGCAAGGCCAGTTCGCCATTAGGGGCGAGTATCGCACGGTCACGAGAACCGGCGCCATCTTCGTGCCCGAGATCGGGTTCGGATTTGCGGACGGTGTGTCGCTTTCGCTCTTGGGCAACTTCTTTTTTCAAAACGAGCGCAACTTCGGACGCGGATTGCAGCCCTACTACGGCATCGGCGGCGGCCTGCTGACCCGCAACGGCTTTAGCGGAACCGGACTGGCGCTCAACCTCGCCGTCGGAGCCGACTATCCGCTCGGCCCGGGCGCGCTCGTGGGCGAGATATCGACGCTCGACCTGTTTCAGTATACCCGCGTGCTGTTCGGCTACAAACTGAGCTTCTGATGCGGATCGCCCTGTCCCTTTTGGTTGGAGCACTGCTCCTGATTGCCACTCCCGATGCGCGTAGCCAGGAGGTAGCGGCGCCCGCCGTTCGGACAGCCTCGCCGATCGTGGGAAGCGGAGTCGAGCGCGTGCGGCAGCGTCTAAACCGGTCGCGACCGCCCGCCTACATAATTCTCGTTCCTCAACCCGCAGCGCCTGCTGCCGCGCCGGCGACCGCGACGGTGCGCGTCGATCCCGCGACGGGCGAGCGCATCCGATATGTGCCAGTCCCATACGCCGTGCCTTCAGGCTCTGCGCCTTCCCAGGTCGTGCGGATCGAGCGGCCAGCAGGCTTCGTCCCCGCTCCCGGTGCGTTCGGAACGCCCGACTCGTCCAACGCTGCTCCGTCCCTGCGCGCGGATCTGACGCCCAGAAACGGCGTCGCGGCTCTTCCTCGCGCCGCGATCCAAAGTGTGCAGGAGGTCGAGCGGGCGCTCTTCGAGACGGGGCTGTTTCGCGCTATTGGCGTCAACTTCGAGTTTGGCAAGAGCGGACTACTCGAGGGCGCCGACGCACTCGTCGACCCGGTCGGCGACGTGCTTCAGCGCTATCCGACGCTGCAAATCGAAGTCGCTGGACACACCGATTCGGTCGGCGGCGACGCGTTCAACCAGCGGCTGAGCGAGGCGCGCGCCCGGACCATCGTCGCCTATCTGGTCGACCGCTGGGGCATCGACCCGTCGCGCCTCGTGGCGACCGGATACGGCGAAACGCAGCCGCTCGTGTCGAACGACAACCCGACGGGCCGCACCCTCAACCGACGCGTCGAGTTTCGCGTGGTCGAGATCATCCGCTAGCCCTAGTCGCGGCGCCCATGCCGATGCCCTCCGCTACCGACCGCATTCGAGCGGACCATGCCGACGACCTCTTCGTCCTCGCGCAGCTTGCCTCACCCGACGGGCGAACCGCAGCTCGGCACGTCGCCGAAGTGCTTGCCACAGCTGACATCGCCGCTGCCGCCGACATCGAGGAGGAGCGTCAACTGCTCGTTCGCGCGCTTCTCGAACGCGTCGAGACCGCCGGAGACGAGACGGCCGACGCACCGTCTCCCCTCGCGCGCGCCCAACTCAGCCGGGTCGTCGGAGAGCGACTGCCTGTCGTGCTTTCGGGGCTGGAGCACACCGATCGAGTGCTCTTAGGCATGCGGTTCGTGCAAGACCTCAGCTCCGCTCAGGTCGCTGGGCAGTTGGGACTGGAAGATGCCGATGTCAGCCGCCGAGAAGAGCACCTCACGGCCGAAATCCGCCAGGCGCTCCTCTCGGGCGCGGCGCCTTATGAACTTGATGCGCTCAGCGCTCACCTCACCACCGAAGAGCTTCGCCGTGCCATCGGCCACACACTCGGCAGCGACCTGCAAGCTCTGCCACCGTCTCTCCGCTCTTCTCCGCCGCCGGTCCAGGCGCAGGCCTCGCCTTCCAAACCCGCTGGCATGAGCCGGCTGCTCCTAGCGGGCTACCTGACGCTGGCTCTAGCCGTCACGCTGCTGACTGTCTACGCCGTAACGCGCGCGCAGCCTTCGGCCACGGGCGAGACCGATGCCCTCACCCTGGCCGCCCGCCAAGCCGCGTCCGTAGACCTGCTGGTCGAGACAAATGAGTCGGAGAGAGCGGCTCAGTTCGCGCGCGATCACAGCGGCTTCTCATTCGTGTTGCCGACGCTCGACGGCTACCAGATGCGCGGAGTGACACTCCACGAGCTGGCGACGGGCGTTTCGGTACCCGCTTTCGGACTGGGTGACGAGTCGGGCGAAGAGGTGATCGTCTTCACGTTTCCCTATTCGCTGCTCGACCGCGCCGGAGGCCACCTAACGCTCACTTCCGCCACCCGCACGGCGCTCGAAGCGCAGGACGCCGTCGCCATCTACCCGTTCGGCAAAACGCACGCGCTCGTCTGGCGGCACCGCGACGATGTGTTCGTGGCCGTTACGGACGGAGATCCCGACGCTCTGAGCACGCGCATCGTGTGGGAGAGGGCTGACGGCTGAAATCCGTCACGGCTGCTCTGCCAGCGGCAACTCGACTCGGAATGTCGTGCCGCTGTCCTCGCCGACGCGAGAGGTGAGAAGCCGGATGCGCCCGCCATGATAGTCCTCGACGATGCGCTTCGCTAGGCTCAGGCCCAGTCCCCAGCCGCGCTTCTTACTGCTGTACCCCGGCCGAAACACGTTTCCGAAATCTGAACGCGGGATGCCTTTGCCGGTATCCGACACGTCGACGACCGCCTCGCCGCTCTGCCGCGCCACGCGAATGGAGATTCGGCCCCCGTCGCGGTCCATCGCGTCGACTGCGTTCTTGAGCAAGTTCTCGATCACCCACGAGAACAACTCAGAGTTGAGCGCCACGATCAGGCCCTGCGGAACGGACACGTCCAGCTCGACGGCGCGGCCCAGGCTGGGTAGGCGGCGCCTGATGTATGCTGCCGTGTCTTCGATGGCGATGTCGAGCGGTTGCGCGCTCAGTTTGGGCAGCGACCCGATGTCGGAGAAGCGCGACGTGACGCGGAGCAGGCGCTGAGTGTCGGCTTCGATCTCGTCGACGGCTTCGGCCTGATCGGGCGCGAGAGGCGTCGAGCGCAGCAGTTCGGTCCACCCCATCAACCCGGAGAGAGGCGTTCCCAACTGGTGCGCCGCCTCTTTGGCCATGCCCACCCACAGGCTGCCCTGCTCGCTTCGCCGGACGTACGAAAACCCGGCGTACCCGATCAGCACGAAAATCCCCACCACGCCCAACTGCACGAACGGAAACACCCGTAGTTCGCTGACGAGTTGCGAGTTGCCGTAGTACAGGCGCTGGTCGATTTTCAGCGTGTCGTTCGACTCAATCTGAATCTGAATCGGCTCGCGGTCCTCCCTCATCTCCGCGGCGAGACGGGTTAGACTGACAGAGAGGAGCGAGTCCGCGACGGGATCACCGGTAAACGCCGAATCGGCGGGGACGTTGAGCCACGTGTTGGGCGAACCGTCTCTGTTGAGCAGCACGACGGGAATGCCGAAGCGGTTGGGCAGGGTAATGCGGTCCGTGAGGAAATCAATGTCGGGCGTTTGCGCTGTCCGCGCGTAGCGAATCGCCGAGACGAAACGCACCCGCTCGCCTTCCGACAGTTCGGGATCCGCCTCGACGTATGCGATCAGTTCGTCCAGCGCTTGCCCTCCTTCGACCGACTGCGACGACTGCGCCGCTTTGGTAAGCTCTTGAATTACATCGGCCCACAGATCGACCAGATATGCCTCCCGGTCTACTAGCAGTCCGACGACGCGCTGCGTGTAGAACAGCGAAGCCAGCGCGATCACGATGGCGAAGACGATCAAGCCGCGCTTGAGGGAGATCGAGTGGCGGTACGCGCGCATAGGTGTGGACAGGAGAACGCCAAACTAACGCGCAAAGCTCGGTGCGGGGCGCATTGGGTGCGCTCGCCAGGTCTGCCGCTATCTATCGGTCGGCGTCTCCAGGCTCCACCGCTCCGGCGGAGTGGGGCGCGTCTGTCCAGTGGGCGTCGACGACGTTTCCCGATTTGCCCTCGCGGAACGCGCGTTCTGACTCAGCCGCGACGCGAGCGGCGCGCCTCAGCACCAAGTCGATCCCGCGAGCGGCCAAGTCCCCGGCTGCGGCGAGAGTGAAGACGGTTTTGCCCAGTCCGTTCAATTTGTCGAAGTGGACCGGAGAAGCGTCCGCGCGAGCGTCCTCCTCGTCTGGCGAGCCGACGGATTGCGGGTAGCTGTTCGACATGGCGATGCGGCTCAGGCGAGCGGGGAGGCTTCGTCGCTCTCGGAATCTGTCTCATCGCCGGGCATGGACGACGCCTCGGCGGCACCCTGCGAACTGTCCGGCGTCGAGCGTCGGTCGGGCGTGTCGTGGTGGGTGACCGACGGATCGGGCATCGGGGGCGGAGTAGCCGAGCCGGTAGGCGCAGACGGCGTGTGCGGTTCGCGCGTGCGCGGTGGGCTCGCCGCCTCGGCGACATCTTCGGCTGCCTTTTGCGCCGTCGCGCGGACGCTGTCTCCCATCTCCTCGGCCATGTCGGCGACATCGCGGGCGGCGCGACGGGCCGAGCGCCCCGCATCGCGAGCGGCTTCCGCAGCGGCACGGAGCGCTTGCTCGGCTTCGTTGGCTAGCGCAGCGCCGGTCGTCTCTACACCCCGAACCAGAGTCGAGAGGCCAGCGTCGAGCAGGAATTCGAGTTTCTGATCCAGCGGAAGGCGGTCGAAGCTGTCGCGCGCGGCGCGGTAGGAGTCGTCTCGGGAGGTCATGTCGGCAGCGGTAGAAGTGTCGGTGTGTTGACGGAACGCATGGCGGGTAGTTTCAGCGCGCCAGCATCGTAACGCGCCGGGAGTGTCAGAGCGGTACCTTCCGCCTAGCCCTTTCGCCTCATGCCGCAACTCGACATCGCCCGCGTCCTGCGCTCGACTGGCGCCTGGTACACCGTCGCTCCGGACGCCTCGCCGGGCGAGCCGATGCAGGCGCGCATACGAGGCAAGATGCGACTCGACGAGAAGCGCGCGACCAACCCCGTCGCCGTCGGAGACCGCGTGCGCCTGGGCCGCGAAGCCGACGGCACGGCGACGATCGAGGAGGTTTTGCCTCGCCGCAACGCGCTGAGCCGCCGCGCCGCCGGGCGCAAAGCCGGAATCGAGCAGATCATCGCGGCCAATCTGGATCAGGCCTGGGTCGTGCAGTCGGCCGCCATGCCCCGCCTCAATCCCGGACTGGTCGACCGCTTCCTGGTCACGTGCGCACGCGACGAGATTCCCGCTGGCATCGCGCTCAACAAGATCGACCTGCTGGACGACGAGGACTCGGGCGCGTCGCTAGTCGAAATCGAGTGGTTCGTGGACCTCTACACGAGCCTAGGCTACCCCGTCGTGCCCGTTTCGACGCTGGAAGAAGGAGGAGCCGACCCGCTGCTCGGCGTGCTCGCAGGCCAGACGAGCCTGTTTACCGGCGCGAGCGGCGTCGGCAAGACGAGCCTGCTCAACGCCGTCGCTCCAGGCATGAATCTGCGCGTCGGCGAGGTCAGCGATCGGACGCTCAAGGGCAAGCACACCACCACGTTTGCCACGATGTACCCGCTGCCCAGCGCCGCTGGCTTCGTGATCGACACGCCCGGCATCCGCGAGTTCGGCGTGACGAGTCTGGAGCCGCACGACCTGGGCCACTACTTCCCCGAGTTCGAGCCGCTGTTGCCCGAGTGCCGCTTCGCTCCCTGCACGCACGATCACGAGCCGGGCTGCGCCGTCAAAGAGGCGGTCAACGAAGAGATCCTAGCCCTGTCGCGCTACCAGAGCTATCTGAGCATGCTCGAAGGCCTGCGCAACGAAGCCGCCGACGTGGGTCGGTAGCCGTTCTGGGCGATCATCCGAGTGCTACGCGGTGACCTCGGCTTGGCAGAGCCGATAACTCCCCCGTTCCGCCGTCTCGATCGCGGCGTCCGACTCTGCCTTAGTCTTCGACGCCTACTTCTTCGCTGCCGGCTTGCGTTTGGCCGGAGCCTTTTTCGCTGCAGGCTTTTTGGCCGCCGTCTTCTTCTTCGCCGGAGCCTTCTTCTTCGCCGGAGCCTTCTTCTTGGCAGGCCCCTCTTTGGCCTGGATCAACTCGACGGCTTGCGCGAGCGTGATCTCCTCGGCCGTCATCTCCTTGGGGAGCGTCGCGTTGGTCTTGCCGTGCTTGACGTACAAGCCATAGCGCCCGTCGCGCACGTCGATCGCCTGGCCAGAGACTGGGTGGTTGCCCAGTTCGCGCAGCGGCTTGTTCTTGTTCTCCTTCTTGAGAATCAACTCCATCGCTCGGGCCAGATCGACCGTCAACACGTCGTCTTCCTTGCCCAGCGAGGCAAACGTCTTCTCGTGCTTGACGTAGGGACCGAATCGGCCGTTGTTGGCGATGATCTCCTTGCCGGTCTTGGGATGCTCGCCGACCGTTCGCGGCAGGCGCAGCAGGTCGATCGCGAGCGCGAGCGTGGCGTCCTCGGCTTTGGTGCCCTTGGGCAGGCTGGCGCGCTTGGGTTTTGCGCCGCCCTCGTCGTCGTCGCCCAGTTGGACGTAGGGACCGTAAGGGCCGGATTTGAGCAGGATCGGCAAGTCGGCGTCGGGGTGGATGCCCAGCGGCTTGTCCTCCATGTTGCCCTCTTTGAGCAGCTCGGCGATGTGCTCCTTGGTCAGGTCGGCTGGGGCTAGGTCGTCGGGCAGCGAGGCGCGCAGCAGTTCGCCGTCCTCTTCGTGCTCGACGTAGGGACCGTAGCGGCCGACGCGCACGACGTACGGATCCCACTGGGGCGCTTCGAGCGTCGAGATGGCCTTGGCGTCCAGCGTCTCGATGCCGTCGTCGACGGTGGCCTGCAAGCCAGTCTTGCCGTTGAAAAACTTCTCCAGATAGGGCAGCGCCTTGGCCGATCCGTCGGCGATGCGGTCCAGGTCGGACTCCATCTCGGCCGTAAAATCGGTGTCGACGAGCGTGTCGAACTGGTGTTCGAGCAGGCGCGTGACGGCGAACGCGACGAACGTCGGCACCAGTGCCGATCCGGCCTTGCGAACGTAGCCTCGGTTCTTGATCGTCTCGATGATCGACGCGTAGGTCGACGGGCGGCCGACGCCGCTGGCTTCGAGCGTTTTGACGATGCTGGCTTCCGTATAGCGCGCCGGAGGCTTGGTCTCGTGGCCTTCGGGCGTGACCTCTTTGCAGTCGAGCGCATCGTCGCCGGTCAGTTTGGGCAGCGGCTGATCGCGGTCTTCGAGGGCGGCCTCGGGATCGTCCGAGCCTTCGACGTAGGCGCGGAAGAAGCCCGGAAACTCGACCGTCCGCCCTGACGAGCGAAACGTGGCGGCGCTCTTGGCCGTGTCGACGGCGTCGGGCGACGCGACATCCTCACCTTCTCCCGCCTGGATCGTCGCCGACACCAGACGCAGGCGCGCGCTCGCCATCTGCGACGCGACCGTCCGCTTCCAGATCAGATCGTACAGTTTGTAGTCTTCGCCCGAGAGCCCCAGGTCCCTGGCCGTTTTCATCTGCTTGCCAGCCGGCCGAATCGCCTCGTGGGCTTCCTGCGCGTTGCGGACCTTGCCGCTGTACTGGCGCGGCGATGGGCTCAGATACTCCTTGCCGTAACGCGTCGTGATAGCCGTACGCGCCGCATCGACCGCCTCTTGCGAGAGCGTCGTCGAGTCGGTTCGCATGTAGGTGATCAGGCCCTTTTCGTACAGCCCCTGCGCCGTCCGCATCGCCGACTTGGCGCTCATGCCCAGCTTGCGCCCGGCCTCCTGCTGCATCGTCGACGTGATGAACGGCGCCGACGGGTTGCGCTTCTGCTGCTTCTCCTCGACATCTACGACGCGCCACTTCTCGCCCGGCAGCCGCTTGGCGAGCGCTTTGGCCTCTTTCTCCTCCAGGATCAGCACGCTTCCGGGCTTGGCGAGCTTGCCCGTGTCGGGATCGAAGTCTTTGCCCTGCGCCACGCGCTGCCCGGCGATGTGCGTCAGTTTGGCCGAGAACGGATCGCTGCCCTTGGCCAAATCTGCCTGCAAATCCCAATAACCCGACGGCACGAACGCCAGCCGCTCGCGCTCGCGCTCGACGATCACCCTAACCGCCACGCTCTGTACGCGCCCGGCCGACAGTTTGGGCGCGACCTTACGCCACAAGACGGGCGAGACGCTGTAACCGACCAGTCGGTCCAAGATGCGCCGCGTTTCCTGGGCATCGACCAAGGCCAGGTCCAGATCGCGCGTCTGGTCGATGGCGCGTTCGATGGCGTCGCGCGTGATCTCGTGGAAGACCATCCGCTTGACTGGGATCTTTCGCTTGTCGATGTCGGCGCGGAGCACTTCGAGCAGGTGCCAGCCGATCGACTCGCCCTCCCGGTCCTCGTCGGTCGCGATGATGAGTTCGTCGGCCGACTTGAGTGCTTCCTTAAGCATCTTCACCGTCGGCTTCTTGTCGCGCGGGACGATGTAGAGCGGATCGAAGCCCTCGGCGACGTTGATGCCCAGGCGCGCCCACTTCTCGCCCTTGTACTTGGCGGGGATTTCGGAGGCATTCGACGGTAGGTCGCGCACGTGTCCTCGGCTAGCCTCCACCTGATAACCGGACGGCAAAATACCCTGAATCGTGCGGGCTTTGGTGGGCGATTCGACGACGACGAGGCGCTTCATATAGGTAGTCAGTTGTATGCGGCGGAGCCGATTGAACACGCCTGCACGGCGGCTGCCGTTCCTCATCGGGCGCGAATGCCGACGCCGAGCGTCGTTCTGGGCGCGCCGTCGAATCTGTAAACGATGTGTACGACAGGATCAGCGCGCGCCTCGCCCGGGTCGTAGCGTTCGCCTCTACCCGCTCTCGACGATGTCCGCCCGCTTCTTCCTGCTGTGCCTGGCACTCTGCCCCGCTGCGCTTCTGGCCCAGCCTCTGGCGCCGGGCGAAGTGCGCGCCCTGCCTCCCGTCACGGCCGCCTACCCCGTCCCCCATG
Source organism: Rhodothermales bacterium (assembly GCA_963841855.1). Classification (GTDB taxonomy): domain Bacteria; phylum Bacteroidota; class Rhodothermia; order Rhodothermales; family BA12; genus CAXBBB01. Next base: position 100,362 of record CAWJEJ010000001.1, read on the forward strand.
CGGCGAGCCTCTCGGCCGACGGACTTCGGGTGGCCGGCTCGGCCTTGCCCGAGCAGTCAGCGTTCTCTCTCGATTGGCCTCCTGCCGAAATGCGCGCCTTCCTGATGACGCCCGACGGGTATCGACTGATCGAGGCGCCTGACTCGCTGGGACTGCTGACGGTCGCCGTCGACGGCGCGCTTTCGTCGGACGGTGCTGTCGTCGTGGGCACGTTCCACTTCGTCGCCCCTGACCCGCTGGCGTCCAACGCGCAGCAGCGGGCCTACCGGTGGAGTGCGGCCGACGGGCTGGAGTGGCTACCCGCACCAGTGGGTACTCTGACCGAGGCCCGCACCGCTTCCGCCGACGGCAGGTTCGTCATCGGCCGCATCGCGTCGGCGGGCTCGCCTGCTGGCAGAAGAGACGTGCGCTGGGAGCGCGGCGGCCAAACGCTGACGATTCCTCCGCTGGATGGTGACGACCGAGTGATGGCCCGCGACCTGTCGGGCGACGGCTCCCTCGTCGTCGGCACCAGCTTCCCGGCGAGCGGCGCGCTTTTCGACCGGCGAGCCTTTCGCTGGACGCTTAAGACCGGCTCGCAGCCCATCCCCGGCTTGGAAGCCTACAGCACGTCCGAAGCCAACGCGGTTTCCGCCGATGGCCGCGTCGTGGTGGGATACGCGTACGACGGACCCCTGTCTGCGATCTCCGACGCCGTCGCGTTTCGCTGGTCTCAGGAGGACGGCTTGGCGCTTCTGGGCACGTGGATCGCGCGCGACGTGTCGGCCGATGGATCGACGGTCGGAGGCAGCTATCAGACTGCGACGGCTGTCGTCTGGACAGTCGACGACGGCGCGCGCCTGCTGCGCGACGTGCTCGACGCTCCAGACTGGTGGCTCAGATCAATCGAGGCGGTCTCGGCCGACGGTACGATCCTGATGGGAAAGGGCGAAGCGCCTCAAACCGACACCGACACGACGTGGCGCGCCCGATTGCCGGTCGACTAGGCTCTGGGCTGTGGGTCCTACGCCTCGGTCTCCTCGACCGCGCCTGCGTGGCGCTGGTAGCTCCTCAGAGGCAAAATCGCCAACTCCTTCTCCTTGGCTTCGACCATGACGTCGTACGGCGCGTCGCCCGGAACGTCGGTCATGAGAGCGAGGAAGCGGTTCAGGTCGGCTTCTTCGAGCAGGTCGGCGTGCGCGGTGCGGCGGCCGTCGGGGCGCGCGCTCGACAGATGAAACTTGGGCACGCGCCCGTGGGGAGGACGGCCGCTCCACGTTTCGGCGATAGCTTCGATTTTCTCGGCTAGACCCTCGTTGTCCGAGCCGGGAAAGATGAGGTGGTGGAAGTAGTCGAAGATCATCGGCACGCCGATGCGCTGGCAAAAGGCGAGCACTTCATCGGTCCCGTACGTCGTGTCGTCGTTTTCGAGCGCCAACCGCTGTTTCGACGACGGCGACAGCCGCTCGAACGCGTCGGCAAACCGGTCTTTGGCCGCCTCGCGATCGCCGTAGGCGCCGCCGATGTGCAGCGTCATCGTTCCCTGCCACGGGTCGACGGCTTGGAGGAAATCGGCCTGGTAGTCCAGTTCGGCGATCGCCCGGCCGACCACGTCTTCGTTGGGCGACGTGAGGACGGTGTACTGCCCCGGATGGAGCGTCAGCCGCAGCGCTTCCTGCTCGACGTAGGCGCGGATGCGTTTCAGTTTGGCCGAAAACATCGTCTCCCAGTCCAGATCGAACGCGTCGTGCGAGGCGAACGGGATCACGCCCGACGAGACGCGGAAGAAGCGGATGTCGCGCGAGACGTTCCAGCGCAGGATGTCGTAGAGCGCGTCCAGGTTGGCACCGCCGATCTCGCGCACGCGGTCGGCCGAGAGGTTGGCGAGGCGGAACGTGCGGCCGGTCGTCTTTTCAAGCGAGCGGTTGATGCAGGCGTATCCCAGATGGCGGAGGTGCATGAGCAGGCGGCGGTTTTCTCCCTCTACCGGCTAGGCTCACCGCCGTGCCCCCCGACGGCGGACGTTACGGCGCCGTGGAATCCGCGCATCGTGCCGCCTATGTCCCACCCATCGGCGCGGCCCGCTCTGGCGCACGTGGGGTCGCGAATCCATCGCGAGGCAGGCTCGCCCGCCACAGGTCGCCCAACTCGAAATCGATCCAATCGGCCGCGAACGGGTCGAGGCCCGAGCCGGGATAGAAGCAGTACTCGCCGAAGAGCGGACACCCGTCGACCTCGTAGAAATCGACGCGCGCAAACGAGAACCCGCGTGCAAGGGCCTCTGCCGCTTTCAACATCGCCGAAAGGGCGCTGGGCCTCGGCGCGCTTTCGGCATCGCCCGGCACCAGTCTGACGAAGTCTCGGTCGTGCAGCACCCAACGGTGAGCGGACGCTCGGTCCACGTGCACCTGGACGTGCGTGGCGACGCTGCCGAAGACGTAGATCTTGTAGTCGACGGGCAGGCTCTCGGTGCCGATCAGCCGCTCGGCGATCAGGCCGCGCGGCACGTCGCGGTAGCACCACTCGTCGAGCCATTCGCCGTAGGGGCGAGCCGTCCACCGCGCGGTCAAGCGAGCCAGCGCGTTCCACTCGGCACTGCTGGGCGGGCGGCGCAGCGGGCGATACTGGCAGCATCCGTGACTCGCCTTGAGCATGGCAGGCGTCTCGAACGGAATCGACCCAGGAAGTGCTGCACCGGTCCACAGCGTCGGCACGACCCACTCACTGCCCAGCACCCGCTCGGCCTCTGCCTTGGCCGTGATCTTGCACGAAAGCCTGACCAAGCGCGGATCGCGGTCGGCCAGTTTGCGCACCTGCACCAGTTCGGTGAAGCGCGTCGGAGACTCGAGATTCGCCGCGCGGCGGTGGCGCCACAGGTAGCACGTCTCGACGCGCGCTCGGCGCAGGTGAGGATGACTGGGAGCGGAGACCAGAGACGCTGATTCGAGGCCAGCCGACTCGAGACTCAGTGCCGAGACCGGGCTAGCGCTCCGCATCGCTCTGGACATCTTCGGCTAGCACGTCGATCCAAACCAGAAAGTGATCGCTTACCTGCACGCCGGCCGTATCAGGCCGCACCTGTCCGCTCCGAACGACGCGCAGTCCGGTTGACGGCAGCACGTAGTCGACGCCCAGGCCCCAACCGGCGGTGTCGTCCGGGTCGAGGTCGGGATAGCGCAGTTGGCCGAGCGAGTCGGCGATGGGGCGCACGCCTCGCTGGATGCGCGGCGAGGCGTAGAGCAGGTTGGCGATCGGGTTTTCCCACGCGCTGCCCTCGTCGGGATCGGCGTTGAGGTCGCCCATGACGACGAAGCGAGCGCCAGCCTCCAGGCCGCCCGTCGCGCCGTCGTCGTCGTAGATCCAGTCGGCACCATCGACATAGGCGCGCCAGAAGCGGATCTCGTCGTGGTTGCGCTTCTTGTTGCGCGCCTCGGCTCCGTCGAACGCGGGCGGTGTCGGGTGGCTGAGCAGCAGGTGGACCGTTTCGCCGCTCGGAAGCGCGAGCGGAACGTCGGCGTGGGTCTTGGACGACAGGCGAAACGGGATCGCTGAGTCGTACCACGGCTCGCCCGAATCGGGATCAGTCGGCAAGAGAGCGCCGGGCATGTCGGCCCACCGAAACGTCCGGAACGTGCGGATCGCCTGGGTGTCGACGCTCAGTCCTTCGCGCACGAACAAGGCGAAGGCGTACTGTCCGGGGTAGACGCCAAAGCCCCACGCGTCGCCGCCGTACGCGCGCTCGTCGGCCGTCTGCCGCGGCGGGTTGCCGTCCACGCCATCCTGCATTGGCGGCACACTCGTCACCACGTCGCCGCTGCGGTCCAGGTCGTAACCCGACGCCACGCCGGTATTGCTCTCGAACCCGATGCCGACGTATCGCACGCCGGTCGCCTGGCTAATCCGCGCCGCCATGGCCTGAGCGTTGCCGGCGTCCGAGTCGTACGTGAGTTCGGACAGCAGCAGCACGTCGGGCGCCAGGATCTGGATCTCTTCGATGGCGCGGTTGATGCGCGGATGATTCAGGTCGGCCACGTCGCTCGTGCGCAAGTCCTCGACGTTCCACGCGGCGATGCGAACCGGGTCGGGCGGCGCGTCCGGCGTGGAGCAGGCGGCGGCGAGCAGGAGCAGGAGCAGGAGCGGGATCAGGCGCACGGAGTGAGAGCGGTTGGCGAGCGTCCAATCTACTGCCGCCCTCGTCGCGCGCGGACGGCGCTGGGAATGCCGCCGAAAATCCAGACGACGGCCGCTGCCGCGAGTGCTCCCACGGCGATCCACGCGGGTGTAGCCGAGTAGTCCACGCCCCCCTCGACTGCCCACCAAACCAGCGCCACCAACAACCCTGCTGCGGGTACGCCGAGAGCGATTCGCCGGAAAGGCGGCAGTGGAGCAAGTTCGACAGCGTCCTCTACCTCCAACGGAGCGAAGGGGTCGTCCATTTCTCCAAACTCCACCAGATCGGGCTGCTCGGCTCCGGCATGGGGATCAGCGTCGATGAGATCCTGCTCGTATTGCGCGACAACATCAGCCGCCGCCTCGCCGTCAGACGCACGCACCACCACGAAGCTGTCGAGTAGACCGCGGGGTTGAAGTACGGTGCCTTGGTGATGGACGCTGGCCTCGACGCGAAACGGGATTCCAGCCTCACCGATCCGGCGCGCGACTTCGTGGACCTCGCCTGCATCGTCAGAGCGCCACATGTAGACTACGTCCGTTTCGTCCGGTGGTGAGGCTTCGGGTGAGCGATGGATCACTCTGTCCGGTCGACAGAAAGGGCGCGGCCCAGGTCGGCGGAGCGGACGAAAACCGAGCAGTGCGTGTCGTAAGCCGAGTGCCCGCGCCCGACTCGGATGCGCGTCGTCGTCAGGTTGTGCGGGATGCGCGCGGCCGTCAGTTCGTCGGACAGGTCGCGGAGCACGTCGGGATCGTCGGCGCGGAGCAGAACCAAGTCGTCGGAGAACGGAATGAGGAAGTCGGACACGTCGCGAACCTACGGAATCTGGAGCATCTTGTGGGTCTGCACGCTCACGCGCCACTGGGGATGGGCGAGGCAGTAGGCGACCGTCGCGCTGACGTTAGCCTGCGTTTGCGCGTGAGGATCGGCGTGCGTCGCGGCGGCGTCCATCGGTTGCAGGAAGAAGTGCGCGAAGTCGAGGTGGGCAAACCGTTCGGGCATGGCGAGCGGTTGGGGGTAGACGAGTTTGAGTTCGTCGCCGCGCGTCAGGATTACGTCGGCGCCTGCTTTGGGCGAGACGCAGATCCAGTCGAGTCCGTCGGGCGCGGGCTGGGTGCCGTTGGTCTCGACGGCGATCTCGAATCCCCGTCGACGAAGCGCCTGGATCAGCGCATCATCCAATTGCAATAACGGCTCACCTCCCGTGCACACGACGTAGGGGACGCCTCCTCCCGGCCAGAAACCAGTGACGTGATCGGCGAGCGCGTCGGCGCTGGGGAAGCGTCCGCCGCCCGGTCCATCGGTCCCGACGAAATCGGTGTCGCAGAACTGACAGACGGCGTCCGAGCGGTCCTCCTCCCTACCCGTCCACAGGTTGCACCCAGCGAAGCGCAGGAAAACGGCGGCGCGTCCGGCCTGCGCTCCTTCGCCCTGGAGCGTGTAGTACACCTCTTTGACGGCGTACGACTTGGCCCGCTTGGAAATGGGCGGCGGAAGCGTCGGTGTGGGCGCAGACCGCATCAGTGGACGGCGACGTGGTAGGCCGCGACGACGTGGCACGCGCTTCCGGCCAGCACGAACAGGTGCCATACGCCGTGCGCGTAGTCCCAGCGCTCCCACAGATAGAACGCGATTCCGGCCGTATACGCCACGCCTCCCGCGACGAGCCACGCCATCGCGCCCGACGGCAGGCTCGACACCAGCGGTCCGGCGAAAAAGACGGCCATCCAGCCCATCACGACGTAGATCAGCGTCCCGGCGTTGTGGTAACGGTGCTTGCGCGCCATCAGCTTGAAGACCGTCCCGCCCAGCGCTAGGATCCAGACGATGACGAGCATCGCATAGCCCGACAGATCGCCCATGTGCATCGCGAACGGCGCGTACGAACCGGCAATGAGATAGAGAATGGCGATGTGATCGAAGAGTCGCAGCTTCTCCTTGAGTTTGTCCTTGCGCGCCAAGTGGTAGAGCGTCGAGGCGAGGTAGAGCGTCGTCAGCCCGGCGCCGAAGAGCAGGCTCCCGACGACACTCGTCCAGTCTTGCGCCACGACGACGAGCACGACGAGGGCGGCGACGCTCAGCGCCAGCCCGACGCCGTGCGTGATTCCGTTGACCCACTCGTGGATGGGCAGTTTGCGTAGACGGTCGGTCATGGCGGTGACTATTTGGTGGGACGATTGGAAAGGATAGACAACGTGATGCGGCTGACGCAGACGAGCCGGTCACGTTCGTCGCGGATGCGGATGTCCCACACCTGCGTAGTCCGCCCGATGTGCAGCGGCGAGGCACGTCCCGTTACAACGCCCGAGCGAACGCCTCTGACGTGATTCGCATTGATTTCAAGCCCAACAGCGACGCTCTGTTCGGGGTCGAGCGTGAGCCACCCGCCGACGCTTCCCAGCGTCTCGGCCAGCGCCACGCTCGCGCCGCCGTGGAGCAGTCCCATCGGCTGATGCACGCGGGGGCCGACGGGCATCGTCATCTCGATCCAGTCCGGACCGATCGCCGAGAAGCGCATTTCGAGCGTCGTGCCCAGCATCTCGCGGTCGCTCCAGTCGTTGAGTTCGTCGACCGAAACGGCGCGGTGCCAGATCGTTTGGGAGGGGGATTCCATGTGAGAGCGAGAGGAGGCTACAGAAGGGGAGGTTTGTCATCGCGAGCGAAGCGTGGCGATCCCCAAAGCTAGCCGATAGCATGGAGATTGCCACGTCGCTGTGCTCCTCGCAATGACTAAAGGTGGAGTGCAGCGTTGAGGGCGAAACGTCTAGAACTGTGCCAGATGCTGGTGGACGAACGAGATGGCGACCGACCCTTCGCCGACGCCGCTCGCCACGCGCTTGACCGATCCGGCGCGCACGTCTCCGGCGGCGAAGATGCCGGGCCGCGAAGTTTCGAGCAGGAACGGTGGACGGTCGAGTTGCCAGACTTCTTTTCCGGCAAACGCATTTCCGGTCAGCAGGAAACCACGCTCGTCGCGTGCGACGGTGTCGCCCAGCCAGTCGGTGCGGGGAGCGGCACCGATAAAGACGAACAGCGCCGATGCGTCGACGCGCTTGGCCTCTCCTTCGCCGCTGGTCGGTTCGAGCGTCAGCGCCTCCAGGTGATCCTCGCCATGCGCCTCGCGGACCTGCATCTGTGTACGGACGTGGATGTTGGCCGTCGCCTCGATCTGATCGACCAAGTACTGCGACATCGACTTGCCCAGGTCGTCGCCGCGCAGCAGGATGGTCACGCTGCGCGCGTATCGGCTCAGATGCATCGCCCCCTGCCCCGCCGAGTTGCCCGCGCCGACGATGAACACGTCCTCGTTGGTGCACGCGACCGCCTCGGCCTGAGCCGCGCCGTAGTAGACGCCGCGGCCCGTCAGTTCGTCGACGCCGGGCGATCCCAGCTTGCGGTATTGCACGCCCGACGAGATCACCAGAGCGTGCGACGAGACCTCGCTGCCGTTCGAGAGCGTCAGGATGTGGTAGTCGTCCTCGGTCCGCAGCGCCGTCACCTCGACCGGAGCTAGGATCTCCGCCTCGAACTTGCGCGCCTGCTGCACGGCCCGCCGCGAGAGTTCGCTGCCGCTCAGTCCGGTCGGAAAGCCCAGGTAGTTCTCGATGCGGCTCGACGTGCCCGCCTGCCCGCCCGGCGCTTCGGCTTCGATGAGCAGCGTCCGCAATCCCTCAGATGCGCCATAAACCGCCGAAGCCAGTCCCGCCGGTCCGCCGCCGACGATGACCAGGTCGTAGAACGGTCGCTGCGCTTCGGTCTGCAAGCCGACGAGCGACGCCAACTCGGTCGTGCTCGGATTGGCGTGCGGCTCGCCGTCGGGCAGCAGCACGAGTGGAAGAGCGGGCGGGCTGCCGTTGGTGTGCGACTCGACGATCTTGCGCGCGGCTTCGTCTTTCTCCAAGTCGAGCCAGCGGTAGGGAATCTGGTGCCGCGACAGGAAGTCCTTAATCCGGTGCGTGTCGGGCGACCAGCGGTTGCCGACGATGCGCGTGCCCTGAAAATGCGGACGGTAGGCGGCTTTCCAGTCGGCGAGCAGGTCGTCGAGGACTGGATAGAGGTTGTCCTCGGGCGGGTCCCACGGCTTGAGCAAGTAGTAGTCGACGCCCGCCGCGTTGATGGCTTGGATGGCGGCGTCGGTATCGGCGTAGGCGGTCAGCAGGACGCGCTTGGCGTCGGGAAAGATCGGCGCGACCTGCCGCAGCACGTCGACGCCCGAGAGGCCGGGCATGCGCTGATCCGACAGGACGAGAGCGACGGTCTGGCCCTTCTTCTCCAGGTCGGCGCAGGCTTCGAGCACTTCGTCGCCGGTTTGCGCGCGCAGGATGCGGTAGTCGCTGCCATACTGCCGCCGCAGGTCGCGAGCGATGGCGCGGAGCACTTCGACTTCGTCGTCGACGACGATCAGTGCGGGATTGGAGGCCATAGATCGGGAGGTGAGGCGGTGGAGTACGCGCGGTTGTGGGCGGAGTGCCGACACGCGTCCGGCGGGACAGGGCGGCTCACTCTGCGAGTTGAGCGAAGCATCACACTGCGCAGGCGGCCCCCAACTCTCGACTTGTCATCGCGAGCGGAGCGTGGCGATCCCCGAAGCCAGCCGCTGACACCGGAGATCGCCACGTCGCTGTGCTCCTCGCGATGACAGTTGGCGGGGTCGAGCGGCGTGCTGCTCTTGCGGCGGCAGGTGGCGGGGTTTGGCGGCGTGCTTCTCGTTGCAGTGACAGTTGGCAGGGGCCAGCCGACACGCGTCCGGCTCAAACCTGACAGGTTTTGAAGACCTGTCAGGTTTTGAAGACCTGTCAGGTTTCCAAACGAGCTTACGCCTGTGACAACTCGGGGGCGTGGTTGGCGTCCAGGGTGACGGGGGCGGCGCTCAGCGGCAGGCGGACGCGGAAGACGGTGCGGCCGGGTGCGCTCTCGACTTCGATGGTGCCGCCGTGTCCCGACTCGACGATCCGGCGCACCACGTCCAGGCCCAGGCCGGTGCCTTCACCGACGCCTTTGGTGGTGAAGAACGGCTCGAAGACGTGCGACCGCGTCTCCTCATCCATTCCCTCTCCTGTGTCGCGGATTTCGACGCAGACGCCGCCCCTATGCGTGTCGGGGCGCGTCTGGATGGTGAGTGTGCCGCCGCCGCCCATCGCGTCGATGGCGTTGTCGATCAGGTTGGTCCACACCTGGTTGATCTGCCCGCCGACGGCGCTGACGCGGGGCAGATCGTCGGCGTAGTCGCGCTCGACGGTCACGTTGCCGTTGCGGAGTTGGTAGCCCATCATCGTCAGGGTCGAGTCTAGGCCATCGTGCAGGTCGGTCGGCTCGTGGACGGGCGCCTGGTCCATGTGGGAGTAGCTCTTGACCGACGATACTAGGTCCGAGATGCGAGACGCGGCGGCGGTGATGTCGCGCAGCATCAGGTCGGCGGCGACGCTCGTCTCGACCCACCGCAGCACATCGCCGACAGACTCGGGCGGCAAGTGCAGGACGAACTTGTCAAGCTCGACGGTATCGATTCCGGCTTCGACAAACGTCTCGGCGAGTTCGAACGGGTCGTCCACTCCTTTCTTTTCGAGCCAGTCGACCAGTCCGTCCTCGCGCTCGCTGCGCTCCATCGGCGAGAGTCGGCAGTGTCCGTCGATGGTTTGGCTGATGGCGCACGCGAACGCTAGCTGGCTGGGTGCCAGGTCGTACTGCGCCAGCAGGTGGACGCGGTCGGGCATCTGGTCGAGCCGCTCGCGCAGCGCCTGCGACGTGCGTTTGAGCGCGGCGGCCGGGTTGTTGAGTTCGTGCGCGAGTCCGGCGGAGAGTTTGCCCAGCGCGGTCAGTTTGTCCTGCTGCTGCTCGTTCCGCGTCGACCACCGGATGCGGTCGGCCAAGGCTCCGGCGAGGATCGGGTCTAAGGCGGGCGCGCGTTCGAGCAGTTTGTCGAAGCGGTCGCAGTGCACATAGAGCCAGCGGCTCGGCTCGGACGCCCTAGCCGTCCCTGACCACTCGGTCATGCGCGAACGTGGCAGCATCCCGCTGATCGACCCGGACCCGATCACGAAGTGGCCGACTTCTTTTCCCCCTTTGACCGCCTGGATCACCATCGACCCTTCGAGAATCAGCAGCAACTGATTTGCCGGTTCGCCCTGTTTGAACAGCGTCTCGCCGACATCGCCGCTCTTCTCATCGGACATTTCCAGCAGGACCGAAAGGTCGGCGTCGCTCAGCGAGGCGAGCGGTGGGACGGCGGTGCGGAGTTCGTCTGGCGTCATCGATTCGGTCGGTTTTCGCCCCAAACGCGTCATCGGCCTGATGGTGTCGCTGGCAATCGGCGGTGGGCGTCGCCGTAGTTTGTCAGGCTCCGCTCACCCACCTCTTGGCCCATGCTCTCGTCTCGCTCCAGCGGCATCCTGTTGCACGTCACGTCGCTCCCCGGACGCTTCGGCATCGGCGACATCGGACCCGAGGCCTACGCGTTCGCCGACTTCTTGCACGCCGCCGGGCAGACGGTCTGGCAGGTGCTGCCGCTCGTCCCGGTCGGGCACGGCAACTCGCCCTATTCGAGTCCGTCGACGTTTGCCGGAAACCCGATGCTCATCTCGCCCGAGCGCCTGTACGCCGACGGCCTGCTGACCGAGGCTGAGCTAGCAGACGCCGAGTTGGAGTCGACGGACCAAGTCGACTGGGGCCAGGCGATGCAGCGCAAACAAGCGCTTATCGACGCCGCGTTCGATCGATTCGAGCAGACGCCCGAGCACCCGTACCACGACGCGCTGTGGCACTACGCCGGTCACGAATCGCCGTGGCTGGACGACTACGCCCTCTTTCGCGCCCTGACCCAAGCGCACGGGGCGCCGTGGACGAACTGGCCGCACGAGCTGCGCACCTACCAGCCCGACGCCCTCCAGCAGGCGCGCGGCGAGCACGCCCGGGCGCTCCGCCGTGAGCAGTTCGTTCAGATGGTGTTCGCGCGGCAGTGGCAGGAGCTGCGCGCCTACTGCCGAGCGCGCGGCGTCCGCATCCTGGGTGACCTGCCGATCTACGTCGCCCACGACAGCGCCGACGTGTGGGCCGACCAGGGCCTATTTCGGCTGGACGATGAGGGGCAGCCCTACGTCGTCGCCGGCGTGCCGCCCGACTACTTTTCGGCCGATGGGCAGCGCTGGGGCAACCCGCTCTACCGCTGGGACGTGATGGCCGAGAACGACTTTGCGTGGTGGACGCGGCGGATGCAAAACATCCTGCGCCAGGTCGATGCCGTGCGTCTGGATCACTTCCGCGCGTTCGCGGGCTACTGGGAGATTCCGGCGAGCGAGCCGACGGCCAAGGGCGGACACTGGGAGACCGGCCCCGGCGCTGCGCTGTTCGACGCTCTCCTGCGCAAGCTGGGCACGCTGCCCGTCGTCGCCGAGGATCTGGGCGAGATCACGCCCGACGTGCCCGCCCTGATGCAGCGGTTCAACCTTCCCGGGATGGCCGTCCTTCAGTTCGCGTTCGGCGGCGATGCCTCGCACGCGTTTCTGCCGCACAACTTCGTCCGCAACCTCGTCGCCTACACCGGCACGCACGACAACGACACGCTCGCGGGCTGGTGGAGCACGCCCGATCCGACCGGCGACCTGGCCAGAGTCCGCGCGCACGCCGCTTCGTACGTCGGCGCCGATGGCAGCGAGTTCTACTGGCAGGCGATCCGCTCGCTGGCCGCGTCGGTCGCCCGGTCCGTCATCCTTCCGATGCAGGACGCGCTGGGCCTGGGCAACGACGCGCGCATGAACACGCCCGGCGAGGCCGATGGCAACTGGGCGTGGCGCATGACGGGCCAGCCGCCCGCCCAACTCGCGTCGGACCTGCGCCGCCTGATGACGACCTACGGACGCTGCTCGACCGAGCCGCTGGCGATCTAGCGCGCGTTGACCGCGAGGGGCGTAACGACGGTGCCATAACGGCGGCGCGGCGGCACGGACCGCGCAGAGGTAGGGTTGCACGCAGTCGATTATATCCCCGATTGATACGTGTCTACTCCTTCCCTCCTGGGCGCTCAACCTACCTATTCGGGCGTCCGCTTTCACCTCTGGGCGCCCGCCGCCAGCCGCCTGGCGCTGCACCTCGAAGACGGGCCGACGCTGCCGCTCACTCCCCAAGGCGACGGCACGTTCACGCTCGTGACCGACAAAGCCCACGCCGGAAGTCGCTACCGCCTGTCGATGGATGGCGGCGCGCCGATGCCCGACCCGGTCAGCCGGTTTCAGCCCCAGGGCGTGCACGGACCGTCCGAAGTGGTTGACCCCGCGTTCAAGTGGACGGACGGCGAGTGGCAGGGCGTGGCTAAGCAGGACTTGGTGTTCTACGAACTGCACGTCGGCACGTTTACGCCCGAAGGCACGTTCGCCGCCGCCACCGAAAAGCTGGACTACCTGCGCGATCTGGGCGTTACGGCCGTCGAGTTGATGCCGCTCGCCGACTGGCCCGGCCGCTGGGGCTGGGGCTACGACCACGCTGCTCTGTTCGCTCCCTCGCGCGCCTACGGAACGCCCAACGACCTGCGCAAACTCGTCGACACGGCGCACGCGTTGGGACTAGCCGTCTACCACGACGTGATCTACAATCACCTGGGCCCCGACGGCAGCTACTCGGCCGCCTTCGGTCAGATGTTTACCGACAAGCACCACACGCCGTGGGGCAGCGCGATCAACCTGGACGACGACGGGAGCGCAGCCGTCCGGCGCCTGTTCGTCGACAACGCGCGCATGTGGCTGGACGAGTACCACATGGACGGCCTGCGCCTCGACGCGACCGACCATCTCAAGGACGACAGCGACCCGCACTTCCTCGCCGAGTTGACCCAGGCCGTCGACGCGATGGCAGGATGGGACCGCCTCTTGATCGCCGAGGATCACCGCAACCTGAACACGGTCGTCCAGCCGCGCGCCGACGGCGGCTACGGACTGGACGGTGTCTGGGTCGACGATTTTCACCACCTGATCCGCAACCACATCGCGGGAGACGAGGAGTTGTACTACGCCGGGTACGCAGGCAGCACGGCTCAGCAGATTGCCGACACGATTACTACCAACTGGTTTTACACCGGCCAGATCGCCGCGCACTGGGGCAAAGCGCGCGGCAGCGACCCGTCGGGGCAGACGCCGGACCAAGCCGTGTTTTGCATTCAGAACCATGACCAGATCGGCAACCGCCCGCTGGGCAACCGGCTCAGCGAAGACACGACCGACGACCAGTTTCGAGCGGCCTCGGCCCTGCTGCTGTTTTGCCCCCAACTACCGCTGTTGTTTCAGGGACAAGAGTGGGCCGCGAGCACGCCGTTTCTGTTCTTCTCGGATCACGAACCCGAACTGGGGGCCAAGGTCACGGCGGGTCGCAAGGAGGAGTTCGCCGGGTTTAGCGGCTTTGGGGGCGAGGTGCCCGACCCCCAAGATCCGGCGAGCTTCGAGCGCTCCAAACTCGACTGGTCCGAACCCGAGGACACGCGCCACGCGCCGATCCTCGACTTCTACCGCGACCTGCTCGCCCTGCGCCGCCACCTACCACCCGGGACCGCCCAGGCCGACGCCCACGGCGAAAGCCTGCTGACGGTTCAACGCGGCGACTTCCTGCTCGTCGCCTGCCTGCGCGGGACCGGCTCGATCGAACTGGGCGAGTGGACCGACGCCCAAATCGTGCTCGACAGCGCCGCCGAACGCTATGGCGACGGGGGCCCGTACCGCACGCCGTACCGAGGCGCGCTGCGCTTCGAGCGCCCGGCTGCTGTGATTTTGCGATGCTGACGGGTTTCTCGCTCCTAGCTCGTTACACGTCCTCCCCTTGATCAAGGGGAGGTGGCCCGAAGGGTCGGAGGGGTCCAGCGGAGTTCCGCGCAGTCAGACCACTCCACCGCTTCGCGGCACCCCTCCTCGTCTGAGGAGGGGACATCCATTCCTCATCACTGTCCTTTCCTTTGTCGTCTCCGTTTCGCGCCACCTATCGCCTGCAACTCCACCCCGGATTCGATTTCGCGGCGGCGTGTGAGGTCGTTCCGTACCTCGCCGAGTTGGGCGTCAGCCACCTCTACCTGTCGCCGATCATGCGGGCGCGCAAAGGATCGACGCACGGCTACGACGTGGTCGACCACAACGCGATCAACGAAGAGTTGGGCGGGCGCGACGGGTTCGAGAAGCTGCGCGAGATGTGCGTCGCCAACGGCCTGGGCATCATTTTGGATTTTGTGCCCAATCACGCGGGCGTCGGCAGCGAAAACAAAGCCTGGCAAGACGTGCTCGCCTACGGGCCGTCGTCCAGCTACGCGCGCCTGTTCGACATCGACTGGGTGCCGCTCAAGGACGAGTTGGAGGGCAAAGTCCTGCTGCCGTTCCTGGGCACGACCTATGGCGAATGCCTCGAGAACGGCGAGTTGAAGCTGCACTATTCGAGCGGACGCTACTGCCTCGACTACTACGACAACCGGTTCGCCCTCTCGCCCGCTTCGTACGGCCCGATTCTGACGAGCCTGATGGCGCGCTACGAACGAGAGGAGCCCTACTGGGACCTGAAAGACCTGGCCGACGCCTACGCCACGCTCGAACCCCGCGAGCGCGACAAGGCCGAGACGCTGCGCCTGCGGCTGATGGCGCTGGGCGAGCGCGTCGACCTCAAGGCGGCTTCGGATTTGATGGAGCCGATGGAGCTTCACGATGTGCTCGAACGGCAGTTTTGGCGGCTGAGCTATTGGAAGACGGCGGGCCACGAGATCAACTATCGCCGCTTCTTCGACATCAACGGGCTGGCCGCGCTGCGCATGGAAGACGACCGTGTCTTTTGGCAGGCGCACAAACTGCTGGGCGAGCTGCTCATGCTGCCGGGCGTCGACGGCGTGCGCATCGACCACGTCGACGGGCTGCTCGACCCGCACCTCTACCTGGAACGGCTGCGCGATCTGGGCGCCAATCACGTCTGGGTCGAGAAGATCTTCGGACAGGGCGAGAAGCTGCCGACCGACTGGCCGGTCGAGGGCACGACGGGCTACCGGTTCATGAACGATGCCGTCGGCGTCCTGCTCTATCCTGGCGGAGAAGAAGCGCTCAACCGGACGTACCGGCGCCAAGTGCCCGACATGGTGCCCTTCGCCGAAGTCGCCTACAACGGCAAGCACCTGGTGATGAAGACCTCGCTGTCGAGCGAACTCTTCCGGCTTGCTTACGAACTCGATCTGCTGTCGGAGAGCGACTATCGCACGCGCGACTTCACGCTCGAAGCCCTGCGCGAAGCGCTGGCCGAGATCATCGCGTCGATGGACCGATACCGCACCTATCTGCCGCACGAAGTCGAAGAGTCGGCGGGCGTCTTGCGCGAGGCCGTCGAGCGGGCGCAGCGGCGCGACCCGGCAGGCGAGCGGTCGGTCTACGGCTTCATCGAACGCGTCCTGATGGGCGACGTGCTCGCCTCGCAGCGGTCGGCGCGGCGCCAGATCGTGGGGCGCTTTCAGCAGTACAGCGCGCCCGTCATGGCCAAAGGCGTCGAGGACACGGCGTTCTACCGCTGGACCCGGCTGGCGGCGCTCAACGAGGTCGGCGGCGAGCCCGACCATTTTGGCACGTCGCCCTCTGCCCTGCACGCGCGCGCGAGGTACCGCGCCCGCCTCTACCCCAACGCCCTCCTCGCCACGGCGACGCATGACCACAAACGCGGCGAGGACACGCGCCTGCGCATCGCCGCGCTGTCGGAGTTTGCCGATGAGTGGGAAGTCGTCAGCGGCGCGCTGGCCGACGTGGGCAACCGCTACGTCCAGGTCGTGCGCCCGCTGCCGGACGACGCCTACCTGTTCGCTCAAACCCTCGCAGCCCTGTGGCACGACGCCGACCGCGCGACGCTGACCGACCGGCTGGCCGCCTACGCGCTCAAGGCGGCGCGCGAGAGCAAGCGCCACACCAGTTGGATCACGCCCGACGACGCTTACGAGCAGGCCCTGGACACCTACGTCCGGGGCGTGACGACGGACGAGCAGACGCCCGGCATCCTCGACGAGTTGAGCGCCCGTCTGGCTCAGTCCGCCTACGTCAAGACGATCAGCCAGACGCTGCTCAAACTGACGCAGCCCGGCGTTCCCGATGTCTACCAGGGCTCCGAACGCCTCGACCTCTCGCTCGTGGACCCGGACAACCGTCGCCCAGTCGATTTCGGCGCGTTGGCTGCGCAGCTTTCGGCCGTTGCTCCGCTCGCCGATTCGCCCGACCTGGACACGTTCGGGCGCCACGCTAGCGAACAAGATCCCCTGCTCAAGCACGCCGTAATCGCCAGCATTCTCAGACTACGCAACCGGCTCCCCGGACTGTTCGCCGGATCGTACCACGCGCTCGAAGCCCCCGAGTCGCTGATCGCCTACGTGCGCTCGTGCGAGGGCGCCGACCTGGCCTGCATGCTACCGCGCTGGGTCTCCGCCCAAGGGGATCGGCTGAGCGTCGACCTGCCGCCCGGCGAGGGATCGTGGCGATGCATCCTAACTGGACAGCAGACCGATCAGTCTACTGTCACGATCGAAGGTCCGACGCTGTGGCGCGCGTTCGTTCGGGAAGCTCGGTAGGCACGAGAACGGGAAGGACGACCTCGAACGTCGTGCCCTCCCCGACTGTGCTGTCGACTGAGATCGTGCCGCCCAGCCCGTCGACTAGGTGGCGCGTGATGCTCAGCCCCAGCCCAGCGCCCTCGTGCGAGCGGCTCATCTCCGAGCTTTCCTGCGAGAACGGCTCGAACAGCTTGCGGCGGAAGTCCGGTGAAATGCCCTGGCCCGTGTCGGCGACCGAGAGCGAAACCGTCGCTCCCGATTCTGTTGGGGCTGCCGTCAGCGCCACCACAACACGCCCCGACTGGGTGAACTTGATCGCGTTTCCGACGAGGTTGGTCACGATGCGCTCGACGGCCGTCGCGTCGGTGAGCACGATCATGGGTTCGGGGTCGGCCTCGAACGTTAGCGCCAGTCCCTTCTGCTCGGCGAGTGAGGCGAGCAGCGCCAGTAGATCGCGGATCTGAGGCGTTAAATCGACTGACTTGATGCTGGGCACGAATCCCGCGGCGTCGAAGCGGGCCAGGTCCAACACGCTGTTGAGTGTCACCAGAAGCCGCTCGCCTCCCATCTTGATCAGTCCGGCGAACTCGCGGTGCTCGTCGTCTTCGATCTCGGTCGAGAGGATATCGGCGAAGCCGATGATGCCGGCCAGCGGCGTGCGGAGTTCGTGGCTCATGTTGGCGACGAACGACGCCTGCAAGCGCGCCAGTTCTTCAGCCTCGTGGCGCGCTTCGATGAGCCCTTCTTCGTACGCCTTGCGCTTGCTGATGTCGCGGGCTATGAAGATGAGGTAGACACCGTCGGACACGTCGAAGCGGTAGGCCTGCGTTTCGATGGGAATCGTCGTGCCATCGGCTCGGACGAGCAGCATCTCGGTCTCGGACTGCCCGTTGTGAAGCGCCCAGTAGACCAACCGTCGCAGCGAACTTATCGGGCGATAGAGCGCGTCGACGCGGAGGGTGGCGTGGCGCGCTTCGGGATAGCCGGTCATGGCGACCGCGCTGGGATTGAGCGTGAAGTCGACCGGTCGCATTCCGTCCATCTTGGCAACCACGACGGCATCTCCCACGCGCTCGAACAGCGCTTGGTAGCGGCTCTCGGTACGCATCTGAACGGCGACTTTCTTTCGCACCTGCCGCCGCATCACCACGACGCCTGCGATGCAGACCAGCGCGACCAGCAGCAGAGTGAGCAGGATGCCTACGACGGCGCTGCGGGCGACGCCCAGCCTGCGGATGTCGGCTAGGTCGCGCGGAAGCACTTGGTAGCCCGACGTGTAGGGAGCCGAGTAGTCGTACTGGTTTAGGATGCCGGTGACGCGTACCCGGTCTCCGGCGTCGACGTGGTCGAGCCGGTCGGCTTCGTCCAACTGCACGGCGTAGAGCAGCGTGCCCTGGTGCACGATCGCGAGCAGTTCGACCGGCCCCGTCGTCACGCGGCCCGCCACGCGCCCCTCCATCGTGACGAGGTTGTCCTCCTGCGCTTCGGGGTCGGACACGTCATAGACTACAGGCTCTTGGACTAGGGCTGGCACGTCGATGCGCCTGATGGCCACGATTCTCAGGCCGGAGAGCCCCTGGTATTGGACGATCACGCCTTTGGCCACGACGCTGTCGCCTCGGAGCATCGGCGGCTGATCGGCGAACGAGTGCAGCATCAGCGAGCCGCTGGCGTCGCGGACCGGAAGCGCGAACTGCTGCGTCGACAGCTCCCACGAACCCGCCAGCACCCGCCCCGCGACCGAGAGCGTGTCGCCCAGGCGGTCGGGAACGGAGTCCGCGTCCGCGTCGATGCGCGCTTGGGCGATCGGAATCGGGCCGTCCTGCTGCGCAAAGGCGCGTGCGCCTACTCCCAGCGAGGCGAGCAGGAGCAGGGCGATGAAGCAGCGCAGCGTCACGTCGCGTCGGGATACGTCAGCCGGGCTTCGAGCACGAGGAGCGAGAGCGCCGGCACGTCGACCGACTCGTCGTTGTGAACGGCGTCCGAGGCGGCGTAGCGCTTGAACGGAGCGGGAATGGTCCAGTGCTCGATGCCGTGCTCGTCGAAGTCGGGCAGGTCGAACGAGCGCGTCTCGTGCGAGCGGTTGAACAGGACGAGGAACGTGGTATCGTTCATCTCCTCGCCCTGGGGCGTCCGGCGGTGGAGCGTTTCGCCTCTCAGTAGCAGGCCGAACGAGGGCAACTCGGCATCGGTCCAGTCGGGGTTCTCCATCGGCGTGCCGTCGGGGTGCCACCACGTCGCGTCCGTGATGCCGTCGTCGTCGGGCTCGCCCGAGAGGAAGGCGTAGCGGCGGAACGTCGGGTGCGACGCGCGGAAGTGGATCAGATCCTGGACGTAGGCGAGGAAGTCGGCCTGGCGCGCGGTCAGGTCCCAGTCGTACCACGTCAGTTCGTTGTCCTGGGCGTACGTGTTGTTGTTGCCCTGCTTGGTGTGCGAGAGTTCGTCGCCGCCCAGCATCATCGGCACGCCCTGCGAGAGCATCAGCGTCGCGATCATGCTACGCTTCATGGCGTAGCGCTTGTCCAGAATGTTGGAGTCTTTGGTCGGGCCCTCGACGCCGAAGTTGACCGAAAAGTTGGGTTCGTGACCATCGCGGTTGTTCTCGCCGTTGGCCTGGTTGTGCTTGTGCTCGTAGCTGCTCATGTCATGCAGCGTGAAGCCGTCGTGAGCCGTGACGAAGTTGATCGACGCCGTCGGGCGCCGCCCGCTGTTGTTGTAGAGATCGGACGATCCGGCGATGCGCGTCGCCAGCGCTCCCTTGAGCCCCCGGTCGCCGCGCCAGAAGCGCCGGACGGTGTCGCGGTAGTCGCCGTTCCACTCGGTCCACTGCCACGGAAAGCCGCCGACGAGGTAGCCGCCCGGCCCCAGATCCCACGGCTCGGCGATCAGCTTGACTTGCGACAGGATCGGGTCTTGCTGGATCGTTTTGAAAAAGGCTGACAGCAGGTTCACGTCGGTGAACTCGCGGGCCAGCGTAGCCGCCAAGTCGAAGCGGAAGCCATCGACGTGCATCTCGGTCACCCAGTAGCGCAGGCTGTCCATCACGAGCTGGAGGACGTGCCCGTTGCCCATGTCGACCGTGTTGCCGGTTCCGGTATAGTCGGTCAGGTAGCGCGCGTCGGGCGCGGTTTTGTAGTAACTCCGGTTGTCGATTCCGCGCATTGAGAGCGTCGGACCCAGGTGGTTGCCTTCGCCGGTGTGGTTGTAGACCACGTCGAGGATGACCTCGAGGCCGTGCGCGTGGAACGTGCGTACCATCGTCTTGAACTCCTGAATGCTTCCGGCGCCCTGGTGCGTGGCATAGGCGGGTTCGGGTGCGAAGAAACTCAGCGTGTTGTAGCCCCAATAGTTGCGCAGCCCCATCTCGTGCAGCCGCTGGTCCTGGACGATGCTGTGGACCGGCAGAAACTGGACCGACGTGACGCCGAGTTTTTTCAAGTGCTCGATGATCGGCGGCGAGCAGGCGCCCAGGTAGGTGCCGCGGATCGACTCGGGCACGTCGGGATGCAGTTTGGAGAGGCCCTTGACGTGCGTTTCGTAGAGAACGGTATCGGGCCAGGCGATGCGAGGCGCGCAGTCGTCGCCCCACGGAAACGCCGGGTTGGTGACCTCGCCGAGCGGAGCGAACGCCGCGCTGTCAGTCGTGCTCATCGACAGATCGCCCTCCTCGTCACCGACGACGTAGCCGAACAAG
Organism: Rhodothermales bacterium; assembly: GCA_963841855.1. Classification (GTDB taxonomy): domain Bacteria; phylum Bacteroidota; class Rhodothermia; order Rhodothermales; family BA12; genus CAXBBB01. The sequence continues at coordinate 120,738 of CAWJEJ010000001.1, forward strand.
CTTTCGTCCCACGTCAGCGCGCGCCCGATGGACTTAGCGTAAGGGTCGAGGACGACTTTGTGTGGATTGTAGCGAAAGCCCTGCTGCGGCACGTAGGGTCCGTGCACGCGGTAACCATAAAGTTGGCCGGGACGCAGCGAGGGCAGATAGCCATGCCAGATCGGGCCGGTCTTCTCGGTGAGCGCAAACGTCGCGGCCGGGAGGTCATCCGAATGATCGTAGAGGACGAGCTCGACGGCCGTCGCGGTCTCGGAGTAGAGCGAAAAGTTGACGCCGATGCCGTCCCACGTCGCGCCCATCGGATAGGGATGACCGGGAAGCGGCGCGCGTGGCAGGCCCAGCGTCGAGGCGAGGCGCGTCGACGGGCCGGATGGTTCCGGATCGCCGTTCAAAGTCGGAGTAGCGGTATCTATCGGAAGAGTGGACATAAAGGCGAAGCGTGGAGATGGAAACGCGGAGGGCGAGGGGTGCTCGACGCACGAAGAATAGGCAGCGCGCTCGTCCGTCCAACCTCCTTTAGCTCGTGATCGGACGAACATGCGCGGGCTTAACACCTGTTACAAACCGGCTCGAAAACCGGAAGCGCTTTTTTTCCAAATGTCGTCCCCAAAGGGTAACGCGATGCGCCGAACCCGGCTCGGCCACCGCTCGTCTTTCCGCTCACCTATCAGACTTTTTATCTAGATGCCGATCTCGACGCTGCGTACCGAAACCGACGCTCTCGCCCACAACCCGCCCTCGCCCGCACCCCAGTCGTGGTCACGCATCGTCCTCTCAACCCTGGCGCCCAGCGTCGACGCCGGGCGCTGGCCGATCCGCCGGAGCGTCGGCGAGCCCGTCCAGGTCGTCGCCGGTTTCGTGACCGACGGACACGACCAGATCAAAGCCGAGCTCGTCGTGACGGCGCCCGACGGCACGCAGTCGGTCCACCCGATGCCTCTGCGCTACAACGACGAGTACGTGGCAAGCTTTACGCCCGACGCGCTCGGCCTCTGGACGTATCAGGCGCGCGGCTGGCTCGACGCGTTCGGCACGTGGCAGGAGCAGTTCGAGCGGCGCTTGGCCGGTGGCGAGTCCAACGCGCTGCTCGCGAGCGAACTCGAAGAGGCCGCCGACCTGCTGGCGGGCTGGGCGAAGAAAGCCAAGCGCACCGAACTGGGCAACAAAGCCAAACGCGTCCGCAACGGCGACCGCGAACTCGCCCTTTCGGACGAACTCCGCGCATCCGCAAGCGCCGCCGATCCGCGATCAGGCATGACCGAGAGCCACGTCTATCAGTGCGAAGCCGACCCCGAGCTGGCCCGCTTCGCCGCGTGGTACGAGTTTTTCCCCCGCTCGTCCGGCGATCCGGTCGACGGCGAGCCGCCGCAGCACACGACGCTCGACGATGCGGCAACCCGCCTCGACGTGATCGCCAAACGTGGGTTCGACATCGTCTACCTGCCGCCCATCCACCCGATCGGCGAGCAGTTTCGCAAGGGCAAAGACAACTCTCCGACGGCGACCGAAGGCGAGCCGGGCAGTCCGTGGGCCATAGGCGGCAGACTGGAGGACGGAAGCCTGGGCGGGCACAAGAGCGTCGCGCCCGAACTGGGTGGCATGGCGGCGTTCGAGCGGTTCATAGCCAAAGCTGATCAAGTCGGCGTCCAGGTGGCGCTCGACATCGCGTTTCAGACCTCGCCTGATCACCCGTACGTGGCCGAGCATCCCGAGTGGTTCCGCGCACGGACGGACGGCACGATCCGCTACGCCGAGAACCCGCCCAAGAAGTACCAGGACGTCTACCCGTTCGACTTCGAGAGCAAGGAGTGGCCGCTGCTGTGGCGCGAGCTGCGCAGCGTCTTCGAGTTTTGGATCGACAAGGGCGTGACGGTCTTTCGCGTCGACAACCCGCACACCAAGCCCTACGCGTTCTGGGAGTGGTGCCTGCGCACGCTCAAGGCCGATCATCCTGGTCTGATCTTTCTGGCCGAAGCGTTTTCGCGTCCCCGCGTGATGCAGACGCTGGCCAAGATCGGCTTCAATAACAGCTACACGTATTACACGTGGCGCAACACGGCAGCCGAGATCCAAGACTACGCGGTCGAACTCTTCGACGGCCCAATGGCTGAATACTATAGACCCAACTTCTGGCCCAACACGCCTGACATCTTCCACGAAGAACTCCAGCAGGGCGGGCGTCCGCTGCACATCACGCGCTACGTGATCGCCGCGACGCTCTCGCCGACCTATGGCATCTACGGCCCGCCCTACGAGCACGTCTACACGCACAAGGGTGCCAAGGAAGAGTACCTGGGCAATGAGAAGTACGAGGTGCGCGCCTGGAACTGGAACGACCCGCAGAGTCTGCAGCCGCTGATGCAGCGCGTCAACGCGATCCGCAAGGCCAACCCCGCCCTCCACTTCGGACGCAACGTCACCTTCCTCGAGACCGGCAACGAGCACCTGCTCGCCTACCTCAAACACACGGGCGATAGCCGCGTCCTGGTCGTCGCCAGCCTCGACCCGCAGCACGCCCAGGAAGCCTGGATCGCGTTTGACCCGTCGACGGTCGGCCTGGGCGAGCACTTCACCGCCAGAGATGCCCTGGGCGGCGAGACCTACCGTTGGAGTGGCAGCCATCACTACGTCCGCCTGGATCCGCACGTGCTTCCGGCTCACGTGTTCGTGCTCGGCGCGTAAGTTGACGCATCCGCACGCGCGCGCTCATGGACGAACTCGCCCCAACCGACTGGACGCTCGACGATTACCTCGCCTACGAAGCTGATCACGTCGGGCAGAAACCGAACTACGAGTGGGATGGCCGCTCTCCCATCGCCATGGCGGGAGCATCGGAGCGCCATTACCTAACAGCCTCTAACCTGAACGATCTGCTGAGTCCGCAGCTTCGCAAGCAGAGGTGCCGGTCCGTTTTTGAGTGATGCGCGCGTAGCGACTGATGAGGGCCGACGATATCGCTACCCCGACCTGGTTGCTTACTGTCTGCCTGGATCTTTTTCGGACACCGTTCCGCCCTCATTGCTCAACCCGATACTATTGGCCGAAGTGCTTTCGGATTCGACAGCGCGAACAGACGCGATTAAAAAACTGCACGAATATGCGGGGATACGCGGACTACTCGAATACTGGATCATCGACCCAGAGGAGCGCTCTCTGACGCGCTTTCTCTTTGACGGCGATGTGCCCAAGTTTCAGACTTATGTCGGCCCCGACGCGTCGTTCACGAGCGACGCACTCCGCGTTTCGGTCTCGCTAATGGACGTGTTCGCCGACCTGGATTTCGAGAGCGAGGCAGAATAGATCGCCACACCTGCAACGCATGTGCAATCCATTGTGTATCAGCGCAACCGGACCAAGCGTTCGAGGTAGATCTCGCTACACCAACCAGACCAACACCGACATGGACAACCCGAAGAAAAACCACGAGACCGCCGAGAAAACCAATGCCATCAAGGACCCGTCCAACTGGACGACCGGCGACGAGCCGATGACCGGCGCCCAGGCATCGTACGTCCACACGCTCGCTGAAGAGGCTGGCGAAAAAGTGGACGACGACATGACCAAGGCCGAAGCGTCCGAGAAGATCGAAGAGCTCCAGAAGGAAACTGGACGCGGAGCCTAACGCTCCTACAGCGTCCAAATCCGACCAGCGGCCCGGTGACGAATCAACCCCGTCACCGGGCCGTTTGCGCTACCCATCTACCGACTCCGCTATGCCTGTTACTGTCCAGTTTGAGTTGCCCGACGACGTGTTCTCGGCGCTTCGCAGTTCGCGAGACACGTTTGCTCACGAGCTACGAGTAGCAGCGGCAGTAAAGTGGTTCGAGGCCGGTCGCGTCTCTCAAGGCAAGGCGGCGCAGATCGCCGGTATCAGCCGCCAAGCGTTTCACGACGCCTTATCTCAGTATGGGGTTTCGGCGTTTCAGATTTCGCCTGACGAACTGCGCGATGAACTGGCGTCCACCTGACAATGCAGCGCGTCTATGACGCTTCCCCGCTGATCGCGCTGGGCGAAATAAACTTACTAGGTTTGCTTGGCCAGTTGGAGGACGAGGCGATTCTACCACAAGCGGTTGGCATTGAGATATGGCGGGCGCTCCGCAAGACCCGGCGCGCCTATGGGTGGATTCCGGAGCGGTCCGGTTCACCCCGGTTTCCCCACTGCCGACGGTTTTGGAGTGGGGATTGGGCGCTGGAGAAACTGCTGCTCTTTCCTACGCGCTGCAGCACGCGGAAGCAGAAGTCGCTCTCGAAGACCGCGCCGCCCGGACGTGCGCGCATGCACTTGGCATTCAGACCAAGGGAACGCTTGGACTGTTGGTGATCGCCAAACGGAGGGGCTGATCTCAGAAATCGCTCTGTTGGTAACGGCACTGCTCGATTCCGGTTACCACCTTGGGAGCGACCTCGTTGCAGCGGTGCTGAAGGGCGTCGACGAGTGATCGGGGCGAAAGAGTTCGCCGGTGAAGCACGGCGACGGTCCTAACGCTCTTGTCCCCTCGGATCACAGGCCGCGCCCCGCTAGTCCACTTAGGACCGGCGGGGCGCTTTTGCCTTTGGCCCTCCCTTCTTACGCAACCAATACACGCTCCATGTCCGACTTCCTCACCGATCCGCTCTGGTACAAAGACGCCGTCATCTACGAACTGCACGTGCGCTCGTTCTACGACGCCAACGACGACGGATTCGGCGAATTCAAGGGCCTGCGCGAGAAGCTGCCGTACTTGGAGCAGCTGGGCGTCAACACGCTGTGGCTGCTGCCCTTCCTCGACAGCCCGCTGCGCGACGACGGCTACGACACGGCCGACTACTACAACACGCTGCCCGTGCACGGTAGCGTCGACGACTTCAAGGCGTTTCTCGACGAAGCGCACGAACGCGGCATGCGCGTGATCACCGAGTTGGTGCTCAACCACACATCGGATCAGCACGCGTGGTTTCAAGAAGCGCGCGACCCGGCCAGCGACAAGCACGACTGGTACGTGTGGAGCGAAACGGACGACAAGTACGACGGCGTCCGCATCATCTTCACCGACACCGAAGTCTCCAACTGGACGTGGGACGCCAAGGCGCAGAAGTACTACTGGCACCGCTTCTTCTCGCACCAGCCCGACCTCAACTTCGACAATCCCGAAGTGGTCGCCGAGATGGAGCGCGTCACGTTTTTCTGGCTCGACATGGGCGTCGATGGCCTGCGGCTGGACGCGGTCCCCTACCTGTTCGAGCGCGAGGGGACGAGTTGCGAGAACCTGCCCGAAACGCTCGACTACCTGGTCGACTTGCGCAAGGCGATCGAGAACCGCTACGGTCCGGGGAAGCTGATGCTCGCCGAGGCCAACCAGTGGCCCGAGGACACGATTCCCTACTTCGCCAAGGGCGAGGGCGTGCAGATGGCGTTCAACTTTCCGGTCATGCCGCGCCTCTACTTGGCGCTCCAGCGCGAAAACCGGCGGCCCATCGTCGAGATGCTCAAACTCACCGAAGACATCCCAGAAGACGCCCAGTGGGCCATTTTCCTCCGTAACCACGACGAGTTGACGCTTGAGATGGTGACCGACGAGGAGCGCGACTACATGTACAACACGTACGCCGCCGACAGCCGCTTCCGCATCAACGTCGGCATCCGCCGCAGACTCGCTCCTCTGCTCGACGGCGACCGCAGGCGCATCGAACTGCTCAACGGCCTGCTGCTGTCGATGAAAGGCTCGCCCGTCCTCTACTACGGCGACGAAATCGGCATGGGCGACGATCCCTTCCTGGGCGACAGAAACGGAGTCCGCACGCCGATGCAGTGGTCGCCGGACAAAAACGGTGGCTTCTCGCGCGCCGAGCACCACAGGCTGTTCATGCCCGCAATCAACCGGGGCGCCTACTCGTACGAGTTCACCAACGTCGAAGACGCCGAGCGTGACGCGGGCAGCCTGCTCCATTGGACGCGCTCGCTGCTGGCCGCCCGCAACCGGCATGGACGCGTCTTCGGCCGAGGCTCGTTCGACCTGGTCGACGTAGACAACCCGGCCATCTTCTCGTACGTCCGCAGCTACGAAGGCGAATCCGTGCTCGTCGTCGCCAACCTGTCGCGCTTTGCCCAGTCCGCCGTCCTGCCGACCGACGGAATCGGTGAGTGCGTGCCCGTCGAGATGTTTGGGCAGATGGAATTTCCGCCGATAGGAGAATCCGATTACGCTTTGACACTGGCCCCCTACGGCTTCTTCTGGTTTAGGCTCGACCCGGTCGAAGCCGAACCCGACGCCGATTCGGTCCAGGACGAAGGCGGCGAGCGCCCCACCGATTTGCCGACCTTGAGCGTTGCCGAAGGCCTCCACAACGTGCTCGTACCCACGATGTCGACATCGACCGGGCCCGACGACTTCGCCCGCGTCCTGCCCGATTTCCTGCTCCGCCAACGGTGGTACGGCGCTAAGAGCGCAGGCACGCCGGCAGTCAAGCTGCTCGACGCGGTCCGCCTGCAGAAAGGCGATCTGCCTGTCTACCTGAGCGAGATCGAAGTGACGGTCGACAGCTACGCGACGCGCTACCAGATCCCGCTCGTCGCCCTCCCCCCGTCCGAAGCCGACAGCTTCCTCGACACCTACGGATCCGCTGCCATCTGCCATGTCGACGGACCGGACGGGAAGCGCCTTCTAGTCGACGGATCGACCGATGAGCGCTTCTGGTCGGCATTCGTGCGCTGGTGGCAGAAGGGGGCCAAGGGCCGCTCGCTCCAGGGCCTGTACGTGCCTCGGATGGACAAGCTCGCAGTCGATGCGGATGACGTGCGCGTGCTGCGGAGTGAGCAGAGCAACTCGTCGGCGATCGTCGGGGGGAGCCTGTTCGTCAAGCTGTTCCGCAGGCTCGAAGAGGGGCACAACCCCGAGGCCGAACTGCTCGGCCACCTGTCGCAGGCGAGTTTTGCGTTTGCCCCCGAACTCAGAGGTACGCTCACGTTCGAGCGACCGGAAACGCACACCGTCCTCGCCATCGCGCAGCAAGCCCTGGACGCCGACGGCGACGGCTGGACCCATGCGCTCGATCTGGCAGGTACGTTCTTCGACCGCGCCCAAGGCCGCACATTCCCGCACGACGGCGAGATGACGCCTGACGTAGCCGACGTGCTGATCGACGAACTGGCTCCCGAACTCGTCCGCTTGGCCCGGCTGCTCGGCGTCCGCACCGCCGAGATGCACCGCGCCCTGGCCCAGTCCGACGCTGACGCCCTGACGCCGGCCAGCTTCACGCCCGACGACGCTCGTGGCCTTGCCTCGCGTGTCCGCCGCGTGCTCCACGACGCGCGCGACATCCTGACCGATGTGGACGGCTTGAACGGCGACGCGCTCGACCGTGTGCTGGCGAGCCTCGACGAACTCGAATCGCTGAACGAGGGTCAGCGCATTCGCATCCACGGCGACTATCACCTGGGGCAAACTCTCGTCGGCGACGGCGAGGTGTATGTACTCGACTTCGAAGGCGAGCCTGCCCGCTCTCTAGACGAGCGCCGAGCCAAAGACAGCCCCTTGCGTGACGTGGCCGGCATGATGCGGTCCTTCGATTACGCGGTCCAAATGGCGCACCGCCGTCTACCCGAAGACGCTCAAGATGGTCAGTGGGCCGACTTGCTCTCGACTACGGTTCAGCGCGCCTTCGGTGAGGCTTACCACAGCGTGCCAGGAGTTGAGGAGTTGCTGCCCAGCCTCGCCTACCGGCGTCCTCTGCTCCGCCTCTATCTACTCGAAAAGGCTCTCTACGAACTGGGATACGAACGCAACCACCGGCCCGATTGGCAGTGGCTTCCCGCCAACGCACTGACCCGGATGCTGTCCGAAAACGAGTGATGAGTCGGACTTTGCGCACAGCCGGGCACCGCTTATTCGCTGCGCCAGCGCGTGGCGCCCCTGAAGAATCGCCGAGGTGCACCGTGTAGTTTGCTCGATTTTTAGTGATATTCGATTGGGTGCATTGAGTCGTGCCCTATCTTTATCGTTCACACCAACACCCTCGTAGCACACGATGAAAGGAACAGTAAAGTGGTTTAACGCCGACAAAGGCTTCGGCTTCATCGCCCCTGAAGACGGCAGCAAGGACCTCTTCGTCCATCACTCAGAAATCCAGGCAGGCGGCCAGTACGCCACCTTGGACGACGGTCAGGCCGTCGAATTCGAAGTAGGCGAAGGCAAAAAAGGCCCTTGCGCGAACAACGTCGTCGCCATCTGACCCGTTGCTCCACAGCAAACAAAAGCCTGCGCTAGTCATCTAGCGCAGGCTTTTTCATGTTGGGCAGTTCCGCACTAGCCCATCAACTCGGCCTTAAACCGCTCAGCGAGCGCGTCGGCCGCCTGGGGCGAGGGCGCTTCGGTATAGACGCGGACAATGGGCTCGGTGTTGGACTTGCGCAGGTGCACCCAGCCGTCGGGCAGGTCGATCTTGACGCCGTCGACGGTCGAGACCTGGGCGTCCGCGTTGGCTTCGTAGGTGGCGGCGATCTTTGCGAGCGCAGCATCCACGTCGAATGAGCGGGCGTCGAGTTTGTGCTTGCCCATGTGGTACGTCGGCAGGCTCGCGTGCCACTCGGACATGGCGATGCCCTCGGTCGCCAGATGCGTCAGGATCAGAGCAACACCCACCAGAGCGTCGCGGCCATAGTGGAGGTCGGGCAGGATGACGCCGCCGTTGCCCTCACCGCCCAAGACGGCGCCGACTTCTTTCATCTTCTCGACGACATTGATCTCGCCGACGGCGCTGCGAAAGCTTTCCTGCCCATACTTCTTGGCCACGTCCTCGATCGCCCGGCTCGACGACAGGTTGGTCGCGAACGGTCCCGATTTGTGCTTCCACAAAAAGTCGGCGGCGGCGACTTGGGTGAGTTCTTCGGACACGTACGTGCCGCCGTCTGCAACCAGCGCCAGGCGGTCGGCGTCTGGATCGACCACGATGCCCAGATCGCATCCTCGCTCTCCGACCGCGCTGATGATGCCCGTCAGGTGCTGCGGCAGAGGCTCGGCGACGTGAGAGAATAGCCCCGTCGGCTCGCAGTTGAGGCAGACGATGTCGGTCACGCCCAGCGCGCGGAGCATGGCGGGAATCGCGACGCCGCCGACCGAGTCGATCCCGTCGACGGCGACTTTGAAGCCGCGCGCACGGATCTTTTCGGCGTCAACGTAGGGCAGTGCGAGGATCGCGTCGATGTGGGCCTGGAGGAAGTCCTTTTGCTCGTAGGTGCCCAGCGCAAGGTAGTCGGCGGTCGTCGGCTCGTCGTCCGCGAGCGCCTGCATGTCGCGCGCCTGATCGGGCGACAAGAACTCGCCCTTCTCGTTGAGCAGTTTGAGCGCGTTCCACTCGGCGGGGTTGTGCGAGGCCGAAAAGATGATGCCGCCCGCCGCCTGCTCGAACCCAACGGCCATCTCGACGGTCGGCGTGCTCGCCAGCCCGGCGTCGATCACGTCGATGCCCGCGCTCCGCAGCGTCGCCGCGACGAGTTGGCTGACGACCTCACCTGACACGCGCGCGTCACGACCGATCACGACTTTAGCGTCGCGCCCCGTCGACTCGCACTGCTGCAAGATCCACGTCGCGTAGGCTCCGGCGTACTTGGTCAGCGTCGGCACATCGAGGCCGGCGGCCCAGATGCCCCGGATGCCGGAGATCGAAACCATGAGAGTTTTCTGAGTGAGCGCGTCGGTCATATCGGGGAGCGAGGAAGAGGAAATCGCCTTGACGACCCTCAGCGCCCTACGGATCCGTGGACGCGGAAAACTCGCAGCGCGCGAGCATGCGCGAGAACAGACGAGCCAGAAAATAGCCGAAGGTTCTACCGGCAAGTGATCCTAAGATCCAGGCATCGGGCGTGGCACGGTCTGTACTTCTGAGGTGCATTCATTCTCCACCACACCTCGTCTATGCCCACCACGCTACGGCTCGTCCTACTCACCGCCTTCCTGTTCACCGCGAGCGCTGCAGACGCGCAGACGCCTCGACTCGAAATCGACCTCCTCCAACTGCCCAACGACACCCGGCCCGGCCCGGTCACCGAGATAGGAGGTAAGCTGTATTTCAAGACGGGCAACCCGCGGCGGCTCCGCGCCTACGACCCGGCGACGGGGGTCACCGAGACCGTTTCGAACACCGATGTCCGCTCGCTCGGAGGCCGCATCGACGAGGTCGTAGCGTTCGGAGACAAGCTCCACTTCATCGGGCAGGGTGGCCTGGTCCGCTTCGACACGGCGTCGGGCGTCACGGACACCCTTTCCACGACCCAGGTACCCGCAGGGATACCGTTCCGACTGGGATCCGATCTCTACGTGCTGGCCGAGACGGCACGCGCGTCGAACGACATCCGGCTCTACCGCATCGACTCGGCGGCTGGCACGCTCGTCGAAGCAGCCAAACTGCCCGGCGTGCGGACGATTGAGAGACTGCGCAGCTTCGGCGTCGTCGGTGACCGGCTCGTGATCGCGGCGGCAGAATTGGGCAACGAACGCGGTCTGTTCACCTTCAGCCCCAGCGATGCCGCCCTGTCGGACGTGACGTTCGCTTCCGACGTGTCCAACATCGTCAATACCAGCTGGATGGAGGCAGCCGGAGGCAAGTTGTACATCCGGACTCAGACAGACTCGGCGGGCGTGTCGAAGCGCAATCTCAACAGGCTGCACGTGTACGACCCAGCCACCAACGTATTCAGCCTCGAGACCACGTTCGCGGTCGAAGGCGCGGCGCGCGTGACGGTAGGCAGCACGCTGTTCTTCAGCTACCTCGACTTCGTCGTGGGCGGGCAGCTCTACGCTCTCGACACGGCCGCTGACACGGTAGGCCTGGTGTACGATGTGGAGCCAGGACGCTTTGGAAGCGTGCAGGGCGCGGCCGAGCTTGGCGGCGTCGTCTACCTGATGACGCAGAAAAGTACGGGCGCCGAACTCGTCGCCTACGATCCGGCCACTCGAACGGTGACCAAGCCCTCCCCGGTCACGGCCGATGGGACGACTTTCACAGCGTTCGACCGAACCCTCGGCGGACGACTCGACGCAGCAGGCGGTCTCGTCACGTTTTCGGGCGTAGGGCAACCGAACGCGGCGGGCAACGGGCGTACGGTGGGAACGGAGCTGTTCCTCTACGATCCGGCCGCGGACACGCTCGGCGTGCTCGACCTCACACCCGGCACGCGCGGTTCGTTTCCCAGCAACCTGGCCGCCTTCGGCGACAGTCTCTTCCTGAGCGCCGACGGACGGATCGGACCCAATCCCGGCCTTTTCGACCGCGTGCCCAACGTCCTCGTCTACGACCCGCAAGACCGCGAGGCGCGACGGCTGGAGTTTCCCGGCGGCACCCAGGAAGGTGTGGGGTCCAGAGAGTTCACGCTTTTCGACGGCGACATCTATTTCGTCGGTAACATCGTAGCGTCATCCGGCCGCGTTTCGGACGAGTTGGGCCGCTACGACGTGGCGGCCGACACGGCGGGGCTCGCCATCGAGGTCAACCCCGGCTCGGGTAGAGGCAGACCGACGGAACTGACGCCCTACGCCGGAATGCTCTACTTCGTCGGCACGACGGCCGCGGCGGGCACCGAACTGATGCGCTACGATGCCGCCGCCGACACGGTCGGTCTGGTGCGCGACCTGACGCCGGGCACCGCGTCGAGCAGCATCCGCAGCTTGATCGTCCAGGACGGAAAGCTGTTCTTCGTCGATCCCATCCTAGACGGAGTCGCCGGGCTGTACTCGTACGACGCGGCTCAGGACGTGCTAATGCGCAACGTCACGATGACACGCAACTCGCAGGCCAAACTGCTAGACGGCGGGATCTACGTGATCGGCAACACGGAGGAGGTGCAAACGGACCACCTCTACCGCTACGACGCCGCCGCCGACACGGTCTCGCGCGTGTTCGAGCGGGGCGTGGGCAACTTTCCCGCAGTTCTCGAGAAGATTGGAAACGACTTCTACGTCTCCAGCTTCTTCGTAGAGCGGATCGACGGCACGACGGGAGCCGTCACTCAAATCAGCCCGCAGGGTGCGACGCGTCCGCAGAGGGGTCTTCTGGTCGACGGTGTGCTGTTTTTTGACTCGGAAGCCGCGGGGACGGGCCGCGAACTGTACGCCTATCGTCCTGGAATGGCCGAGGCGATCCTGATAGCCGACCTCAATCCAGGCGATGCCAACGGAGTAGCCGGCTCGTTCGCTTCGATCGGCACCCAAGTCTACTTTCCGGGCGATGACGGCGTACTCGGGACGGAACTCTACTCGGTCGACGCCGCCCTGGTGCTGACTTTAGATGAGCCAGTGACGCGCGCGACGGGCGTATCGCTTTCAATCGCCCCGAACCCTGCTCACGGCGACGCGAAGCTTACTCTGACTGCCCTCGCGAGCGGACACGCTGAAGCGACGCTCTACGACGCGCTCGGACGCGAGGTGGCTCGCCTGCACGACGGACCGCTCGCCGGAACGCTCAGCCTGACGCTACCCACGAGCCGCCTCTCATCAGGGCTCTACTTCGTGCGCGTGCAGACTCCGACGGGGGTGGCCACGCGCGCGCTCACGGTCGTTCGGTAAGCAGCCTCCTCCCACGCGGCTCTTTCGACGCCGACTCGCGATTCAGATCGCGGGTCGGCGTTTTTCTTGGCGCGGAGGGCGGTCGTAGGTCGGCACCAGAGTCAGCGCTTCGCCCGCTATTTGCGAAACGGAAAGCCACGCGTCAGGTACTCTCAAACGTAGACTATACGCCCTCTAACACGTGTCGCAGCAGACGCTATCTCAACGCCGGTTCGTCCGCTATGCGTGGGGCGTCGTCGGTTATCTGGTGCTGGTGATCTTATGGGGCGCGTTCGTCCGGGCGACGGGAAGCGGCGCGGGCTGCGGCGCGCACTGGCCGCTGTGCAACGGCGACATCGTCCCCCAATCGCCTACGATGGAGACGATCATCGAACTCTCGCACCGGCTGACGAGCGCGCTGGCGGGCTTCCTGATCATTGGCCTCGTCGTGTGGGCTGTCCGCGCATTTGAAAGAGGTCATCCGGCGCGGCGGGCGGCGTGGTTCTCGCTGCTGTTCGTCCTCACCGAGGGCGCCATCGGAGCGGGCATTGTCCTGTTCGAGTGGGTGGCGCACGACACGTCGACGGCGCGCATCTACTCTATTGCGGCGCACCTCGTCAACACGTTCATCCTCGTCGCGTGGCTGGTCCGGACCGCGTGGTGGGCGCAGGGACACGCGCGCCCCACGTGGCGGGTCGACGGGCAGTGGGCGGCACCGGCTCTCTCGGTGGCCGGGTTAGTCGGGCTGACGCTCGTAGTGAGCACGATGGGCGCCGTCACGGCGCTGGGCGACACGCTGTTCAAGGCCGACTCGACGGCGCAGGTGCTGGGCCAAGCGCTCGACAGCGGCGCGCACCCGTTGCAGCAGCTCCGCGTCTACCATCCACTGCTCGCCACGCTGCTCGTCGGCTGGGTGTTCATCGCCATTCCGCGCATTCAGTCGCAGTTCGAAGGCGTCTGGGTGCGGCGCTGGGGTTCGCTCGTCGTCGCGACCGGCTTCGCCCAACTCGCCATCGGCGTCCTCAACATCTGGCTCAAAGCGCCCGTCTGGATGCAACTCGTCCATCTCCTGCTGGCCGACGTGTTTTGGATCGGCCTCATCTTGTTCGCATCCCAGGCGCTCTCCCACCCGGCTCGCGCACGCGCCGTCGCCGCCCAACACGCCGTCCCCGCATGACCAACCCTCCCCTCGACCAAACCGACGCGCCGACCGTCGATCCTTCGGCCCAAACCGCCCGCTTCTTGCAAGCGACTTCCCCGACGCTGGCGCGCGATCTGTGGTCGATGACCAAGCCCGAGATCACGTTTCTCGTCGTGCTGTCGACCGTCGCCGGGTTTGCGCTGGGGAGTCTGGACGGCGTGGCGGGATGGACCATGCTGTGGGCAGTCATCGGCACGTGCCTTTGCAGTGCGGGTGGAGCGGTTCTCAACCACTGGATGGAGCGCGATCTGGACGCTGGGATGCGCCGGACCGAAGCGCGGCCGATCCCATCGGGACGCGTCAGTGAACGCGCAGCGATGTACTGGGGCCTGGGCCTGGCGAGCGCGGGCGTCGGCATTCTGTGCCCACTCGTCAACCCGCCGACCGGCATCCTGGCGATCCTGACGTTGGTGTTGTACCTCTGGGTCTACACGCCGCTCAAAAGGAAGACGCCGCTCAACACGCTCGTCGGCACGATTCCCGGCGCGCTGCCTGCACTGGGCGGATACGTCGCCGCTACCGGACGACTAGGAGCTTTGGGCTGGGCCGTCTTCGCCCTTCTCGTCGCGTGGCAGATTCCGCATTTCCTGTCGCTGGCCTGGATGTACCGCAAAGACTACGCACGCGGCGGTTTTGCGATGAGCACGACGACCGACGACAGCGGCACGTCGACGGCCGTTTGGATCATCGCGTTCACGGTTCTCACCATCGCATGCAGTCTCCTCCCCTGGACGATGGACGCCGCAACGTGGATCTACGCCGTCCTGGCGACGCTGCTGGGGCTGCCGTTCCTGCGCACGTCGGTCGCCTTCTGGTCGGATCGGTCGAACGCCCAGGCCAAGCGCGTGCTCAAAGCGTCGGTGATGTACATCCCACTGCTCGTCGTCGCGCTCGTCGTGGACGTGTTGTGGATCGCGTCGTGAGTGCGGATGTGGCAAGCGTCGGAGTGGCGGGCGAGATGAATCTGGCCCCTACGGGTTCGGCGGCGCTGGAGGCGAAGGGCGTTTCGTATCGCTATGGATCTGGAGCCGATGCCGTAGCGGCGCTGGACGACGTGTCGCTGGCGGTGCAGCCGGGCGAGTTGCACGCGCTGCTGGGTCCCAACGGATCGGGCAAGACGACGCTGTTCAAGATCGCGTCGACGCTGCTGCTGCCGGATGCTGGCGCTGTGTGGATCGGCGGATGCGACGTGACGCGCGATCCAGGTGGCGTGCGTGAGCGGCTGGGCGTGGTGTTTCAGTCGGTCGCGCTGGACGAGCAGTTGACGCTGAGCGAAAATCTCCAGACCCAGGCGGCGCTCTACGGCATGAACCGGGCAACAGCGCGCGCGCGAGCCGATGCGTTGACCCGAGCGCTCGACTTGGCTGCATATTCCGACCGCCGCGTGTCGACGCTGTCGGGCGGAGAGCGGCGGCGTGGCGACCTGGCGCGCGGCCTGCTCCACCGCCCCGCCCTGCTGCTGCTCGACGAGCCGACGACAGCCCTCGACCCATCGGCCCGGCGTCTCTTCCTCGACCTGTTGACCGACATCCGAGGCGGCGAAGGCACCGCGATCCTGATGGCAACGCATTTGCTCGAAGAGGCCGACGATGCGGATCACGTGACGATTCTGGACTATGGAAAAGTCGCCGCATCCGGCAAACCGGAATCCCTGCGCGATGCTCTCGGCGTTTCCGTCCTCTGGATAACGCCATCGCAGGGAGCCGCGCATCTGTTCACTGCTGAAGCAGTAGGCGTGCCTTCCGACGACTTGCACCATGCAAGCGGCAAAATCGGCATCGGCCACCCCGAACCCGCGCGCCTGCTCGCCCGGCTCGCCCAGGCGCACCCCGACGCCATCGCCCAGGCCACGCTGCGCCGCCCGACGCTCGAAGACGCCTTCCTCGCCGCGACCGGCAACGCGCTCCACTCCCCAACCTCGTGACGACCGCCCTCTCCACCATCGGCGCGCTGTGGACGCGCGAAGTGCGCAAGTTCGTCCGCGAGCGTAGCCGGATCATTGGCGCCCTCGTGCAGCCGCTGGCGTTCTGGCTGCTGCTTGGCCTGGGCTTCGGCGGCACGTTTCAGATGCCCGCCGGATCGTCGACGGCCGATCTCGACTACCTCGCCTACCTCTTCCCCGGCATTCTGACGCTGGTCGCCCTGTTCACTGCCATCTTCTCGACCATCTACGTCGTCGACGAGCGGCAGAGTGGATTTTTGCAAGCCGCGCTGGTGTCGCCCGCGCCGCGCTGGGCGGTCACGCTGGGGAGTTTGCTCGGCGGCACGAGCCTGTCGGTGGCTCAGGGCGCTCTGTTTCTAGCAGCCGCGCCGTTCGCGGGGTTTGTACTCAGCATCGGCGGCATCGCGCTGGCATTGGCTACGCTGGGGCTGCTGGCGCTGGCGTTTTCGTCGCTCGGATACGTGATCGCGTGGAAAGTGAGCACGACGCGCGGATTCCACGGATTGATGAACGCCGTCCTGCTGCCACTGTGGTTCGTCTCGGGCGCCGCATTCCCGCCCGGCGGCGCCCCCACCGCCCTCGCCTGGGCGATCCGCCTCAACCCCGTTCACTACGGCGTCGAAACTCTGCGCGCTGCCCTCTACCTGCCCGGCGCATCGCCCATCGAAGGCCCGTCGCTGCTGGTAGGCTTCCTCGTCACGCTCGCGTTCGCTTTGGCGATGCTGGTCTGGGCCACGTCCGTCACGCGCCGCCCGGCCTAACGCTCGCGAACTCCACCCACGCCGACGCATTCCACCGGCATGGACCCCGACCGCCTCTCTGACTTGCTGATGCGCCTGCGCGCCGGACTCGGATCGCTCTACGGCGATCGGTTGGCGCGCGTGATCCTCTACGGCAGCCAGGCCCGCGGCGACGCCCACGACGAGAGCGACGTCGACGTGGCCGTAGTCCTGCATGGCGAGGTCAACGCGTACAGAGAGATTGATCGAACGTCTGACCTGACGACGGATTTGATGTTGGAGTTCGGCGTTTTCGTTTCGGTGTATGCTCTGTCTCAAAGCGATTTTGCGACGGGCGCCAAGCGCATCGTGCCCAGCTTACTCGAAGACGGGATCTTGCAGTGACTGGCCGTCACTCTATTCAGAAAGCCCGGCAGGCGTTGGAGTCGGCTCGCGCGTTGCTGGAGCTTGGCGACACGATGGGTGCGATCAACCGCGCGTATTACGCCGCATTCTACGTCGTCAGAGAAGCCGTCGAGCTTCGCGGTTCGCGGGCAAAATCGCATTCGGGACTGGCATCGGAGTTTGGCCGCCTGTTCGTCGTCACAGGCGACCTACCGCGCAAAGCCGCTGCATCGTTTGGTCGGCTGCAATCGAAGCGAGAACTGGTCGACTATGGAGACGAGGCCGATACCTCCGACGAGGATGCTGCGTCCCTGATAAAGGAAGCCGAAGATCTGATTCGCACGCTAACTGCCCTGATTGAACGCACGACTGACTCCTGATGCTGTCCCCTGCCGACCTCACCGAACTCCTAGCCCGCCTGCGCGCCGGACTCGAGTCGCTCTACGGCGATCGGTTGGCGCGCGTGATCCTCTACGGCAGCCAGGCCCGCGGCGACGCCCACGACGAGAGCGACGTCGACGTGGCCGTAGTCCTGCATGGCGAGGTCGAAGTCTTCGCTGAAATCGACCGAATGGGTGATCTGGCTTTTGGCCTCATGCTTGAGTTTGGGCCTCATATTTCGACGTATCCGCTCACCGTTCGAGCGGTTGATCACCGGACGAAACCCATCGTTTTCAGTTTGCTCGCAGAGGGAAAGACGATATGACCTCCCAGACAAAACGCTCTATCGACACGCTTGTTAGCGCGAGACACCTTCTTGAGACAGACCCTGCTTCAGCGGTGAACAGAGCGTACTACGCGGCTTTTTATGCTGCACGAGGAGCTGTGCGCTTGCAAGGAAGCAACCCGAAAACGCACTCGGGGCCGGCGGACGAAGTTGGCCGCTTGCTGGTGCTTCGCGGAATCATTTCCTCCAAACTGGGCGCCTTCTATTCTCGGTTTCAAACGAAGCGCGAAGTGCTAGATTATGGAGAGGACGACGAGATCTCGAATGAGGAGGCAGGACTACTCGTTGACGAAGCCGAAGAGTTCATCCAAGCTCTCTTGCCGCTTGTGACATCAGATAAAGACGACGCCTAACGTGGAAGCCGCCCTCCTCCCCAACCTGCTCTCGCTGGGCCGGGCCGATCTGGCGCGCGTCGTCAAGGAAGCTGGACAGCCATCTTTCCGGACCGATCAACTCGTGCGGTGGATCTGGAATCGGCGCGCCGCTTCGGTCGCCGACATGGACAACCTGCCCAAGAAGCTGCGCGCCCACCTCGACGCGCACTTTAGGCTCGAGCCGCCGACGATCACGCGCCTGCAACGCGCGACCGACCAGACGCTCAAGGCCTTGATCCGGCTCGACAGCGGTCGGCTGATCGAAACCGTCCTCATCCCCGACTTCGACGACGACGGCCTCGCCAAGCGGCTAACGGTCTGCGTATCGAGCCAAGTGGGCTGCGCGATGGCGTGCTCGTTCTGCGCGACGGGCACGATGGGCTTCCACCAGAACCTGACGCCAGGCGAGATCGCGAGTCAGGTGACGGCGATGGACGCGCTGGCGCACGAGCACTTTGGCGCAGGCGTGACCAACGTCGTGTTTATGGGGATGGGTGAGCCGATGCTCAACCTCGCCAGCGTTACGGCCGCGCTCGACCTGATGACGGCCGACGACGCCATCGGTCTCTCGGCCAAGCGCATTACGGTGTCGACGGTTGGGCTGGCCCGCCGCATCCGCGACTTCGCCGACCTGGACCTGAAAGCCCGCCTGGCCGTCTCGCTCCACGCGCCCGACGACGTCAAACGGAGCCGCATTATGCCCGTCAACCGCAGCCACGCCACCGACTTGACCGCGCTACGCGAGGCACTGCAGCATTACTATCGCACGACCGGTCTGCCGATCACCTACGAATACTGCATGTTCGCGGGCTACAACGACGGCGAAAATGACGCACGCGCGCTGGCCCGCGTTTCGGGCTGGGTGCCGTCTAAAGTCAACCTGATCATGTACAATCCGGTCGAGGGGCTCGACTTCCAGCCGTCCGACGAGGCGACGCTCGACCAGTTTCTGGGCATCCTCGCGGGCAGACGCGTCACGGTAACGGTGCGCCGCAGCCGAGGGCAGGACATCGACGCGGCGTGCGGACAGCTCGCCATCGCCGGGTAAACACGAGCAGATTACCGGCGCGCTACGTGCTGGCGCGAACCGGTCCGGCCGGGCCGGATAGACACGGCATGTCTGATCTACCCGCTCTCCACGTCGTCTGGTTCAAGCGCGATCTGCGCGTCCGCGACCATGCTCCGCTGACCGACGCGATCGCGCAGGCTCAGGCAGGCGAAGGCGCGGTTCTGCCGCTCTACGTCGCCGAGCCGTCGGTAACGAGCGCGGACGACTTCTCGGCGCGGCATTGGACGTTCGTCCGAGAATCACTGATCGAACTGCGCGCGTCGCTCGCCGAGTTGGGGCAGCCGCTGATCGTGCGGCACGGCGAAGTCGTCGACGTGCTGGCCGAGCTGCGCGAGCGGATCGGCCCGTTCGTCCTGCACGCGCACGAGGAGACGGGCGCCGAGGTGACGTATGCACGCGACCGGGCCGTCCACGACTGGTGCGATGCTACCGGCACGTTGTTTCGCGAGACGTGGCAGACGGGCGTCGTCCGCCGCCTGGACACGCGCGACCGGTGGGCCAAAACGTGGGAGGCGCGCATGAGTACGGATCCGCTCCCCATCCCCGACGCTCTTCCGTCGCTGCCGAATCATGGCATCGACATCGCCATCGGCGACATCCCGACGCATGCTGACCTGGATCTGACCGGAGAGCCTTCGGCGCTCTTCCTGCGCGCTGGCGAAACCGAAGCGTGGCGCGTGCTCACTTCTTTTCTCCACGAGCGAGGCGAGCAGTATTTCAGCGGACTGAGCACGCCCGTCCGCGCTTACCACGAGTGCTCGCGCATCAGCGTCCACCTGACGTGGGGCACGATCTCGATGCGCAGCGTCGTCCACGCCAATCGAGCGCGCAGAGCCGAGTTGGAAACGCTAGCTCCGGACGACCGCAAGGCGTGGAGCAAGAGCCTGCGCGCGTTCGAGAGCCGCTTGCACTGGCACTGCCACTTCATGCAGAAGCTCGAAGACGAACCGCAGATCGAGTTTCAAAGCTACATCCCCGCCTTCGACGATCTGCGCTCGGACGAGTGGGACCAGGACCGGTTCGAGGCGTGGCGCGACGGGCAGACCGGCTTTCCCTTCGTCGACGCGTGCATGCGAGCGCTGGCGGCGACGGGCTACCTCAACTTCAGAATGCGCGCGATGATCACCTCGTTCGCCGCTTACGATCTGTGGCTCGACTGGCGCGGACTGCACGGCTACCTCGCGCGGGCGTGGCTCGACTACGAACCCGGCATCCACTTGGCGCAGCTCCAGATGCAATCGGGGACGACCGGCATCAACAGCGTCCGCATCTACAACCCGACCAAGCAAGGCTACGATCACGATCCTCAAGGCGAGTTCGTTCAGCGCTGGGTACCCGAACTGGCCCACCTGCCCGGCTCCATCATCCACGAGCCGCACAAGATCACGCCTATCGAAGCCGCTGCGTCGGGCTTCCGGTTGGGCACTGACTATCCGCTGCCCATCGTCAACCACCTCGACGCGTCGCGAACGGCCAAGGAGCGGATCTACGCGCTCAAACGCCAGTCCGAAATTCGCGAGCAGGCCGATGCCGTCATGGAGAAGCACGGCAGCCGCAAGAAGCCGTCGTCGCGCCGCAAGCCTGCCGCAAAGCCCAAGCAGTCGGTTTAGCGCAACGCGTCAGTTGCCATAGCCGAGTTCTCGGTTGCCCCTTTCAGGCTGCGGGCGCTGCGCTACGACGGGCGTCTCACAAACTCCGGCGTCATAGTCGCCGACCTCGCGGATGACCTCCTCCCTCGCCGGTTCGACGCGGCGGCCTTCCAGTTCACCGGCGATTACGCGGGCGAGCAGTCCATTGAGTGCTGTGACTTGATAGCAGGGAATTTTGGGTTCGGCGTGCGCGTTTCCGACACCGCTGTCATCGGTCAGAAACAGGTGACGCGCCTGAGTCAACACGGCGGCGGCGCGCATCACGTACTCAGCCTCGTCGGCGACGCCGCTGGCAGCGACCGGATACAGGCGCAGTCCCCGCGCGCGGGCTTCTCGGACGGCCGTCATCGTGCGGTCGGTGCGGTCGGCATGGGGCGGAGCGTCGGCTACTAGGAACGCGACGCGGGCGGTCGTGCCGGCGCGCCAATCGAGGTCGAGGGCTGCTTCGAGCGCTTCGTCCATCGCTTCGGGATAATCGCCGCCGCCGTTGGCGTTGAGGGTTGACAGGCGCTCGCGCATCTCGCGGGCCGAACGCGTAAACCCCCACGAGCGGACGACGAAATCATCGCCTTTGTCGCGGTAGGCGACCAGTCCGAAGCGCAGATCGACGCCTGGATAGCGGTCTTCGACGCGGGCGACGATCGACTCGAACTCGCGCGTGAGGTAGTTCAACTCGTCGCTCATGCTACCCGTCACGTCGATCACGATGGCCAGATCGAGCGAGCGCGTCTGAGGCGCACGCTGGACTCTGAGTTCGAGCTTGAGCGCGTGGTCTTGTTCGACTCGGCGCAGGTCGAGTGAGTGCGACGCGTCGCCTCCGCCCCCGGGAAGCTGCGCCGAAATGCTGATCCGCCGCGCGTCACTTCCAAAGTCGTAATCGGGGAAGATGGACAGGCGGCCATCTGTACCGGTTTCGGTCGTGAGCGTGCGAGCAGCCCGTCCCCGATCGGCTCGCAGCCGCACACGCGCTCCGGCGACGGGCTGCCCTTCGCGGTCGACGACGCGCAGCGTGATGCGGCGGTCCAATCCCAGGTCAGGCGTGGCGAGGCAGCGCCGCTGTCCATCTCCACATTCGGTTCGCGACAGGTAGCGCTGGTAGGCGGCCCAGTTGAGACCATCGTCGACATCACCCGCCGTCAAGATGCCCGCTCTGCCTTGACGGTCCGGCGCCCGCTTGGTGAGCGTCATCGCCTCCCCATCGCTCGGCGACACCGGTGCCGCGGTCGGCGGTGGTGGCGAAGGAGCGCTGGGCGAACTGCTAGCAGACTCAGTGGACACCATGCCTGCCGAACTCGTCGACCGAATCGCGCCGCTCGACCGCGACTCACCGGTCACGACTACGTCGTCCAGCGCCACAGCCGACTCGCTGAGCGTCACGTCGAGCGTTTGCTCTTCTCCGTCGGCAAGCGTGACCTCGACGGATCGCGACTCGTATCCGATGTAGGAGAACCGGACGGTGTAGTCACCCGCATCCAACTTGTTGAGGCTGTAGCGCCCGTCTTCGTCCGCAGATGCGCCGATGTCAGCGCCTTGCAGGTGAGCGACGGCGCCCGGTAGCACGTCGCCCGAAGCGCTGCGAATCGTGCCAGACAGAGTCGCCGTTCCCACGGTTGGCGGCACGTGAGCCGCCAGCAGCAACGGCAGTACAAGGAGGCAGGCGAGGCGGTAGCGACGGAGCATTGCGGCGGAGATCTGGTGAAACGGACCGACGCCGAAACACGCGCGCCACTTAGACAACGGACACCGCAGGCTGCCTAGTGTTGCTCGGCTCGAAGCCGGCGACACGCTCGCCGCCAGCGTCCCCGCCTACCACGTAGCCGTCAGCCACACTCCGGTCGGCGACGGAGCGATGGAGAACGACGTCTGCCCTTGGCCCAGCGGCACGTCGTGCCAGCGTTTGGGCGTCACGAGCGCGCCGATTGCGGCACCGCCGAGAACGAGTGGAGGCCCAAGGTAGAGGGCGACGAATGGAGCGGGATGAGGAAAGCACGCTGTATTCGCGCATCCGTAGGTCGCCGAGCCAACGAGGACGCCCGTGACGGCCAGCCCCGCACCAGCGCCCCACGCCGCGCCCTTCTACCGCGACGGACGGTAGCGCTGCTCGAGGCGCGAAACGTCGGCGAGCGGAACAGGCATCGCCCCGGCACGCGCTCCGTCCAGTTCCAACAATAACGTGTCGGCGCGCTGCCAGACGAGGCGGCCCGTCACGACGTTGGATTCGATCGTAGACCGCACCCGCTCGCCCGTCTCCAGGTGCGGCTGTGCCAGCGTGGGCGTGGCGAGGAGGACGGACAAGAGCAAAAACGCAACATCGACAGAGTGTGAATTGCTGGGGAAGCGCTAACGAGCAGCGGTACCGAGATGTTACCTGGCGCGCCGAGGGTGTCGCCGGTTCGTTGCGCGCCAGCACGAGCCTCTATCGCACACCAGCGTTTGGCAAGGCCACCAACTTTGCTCTGACAGACAATGGACTTCCTCGACGCCGCGTGGGTCACGCACATCCAGTGGCCCGCCATGGTGGCGACCTTGATCGCCGCGTTCTTGGTCGGCACTACGTCGGCGCGGCTGCGGCTGTGGGGCTTCGGCATCTTCGTGGCAAGCAACGTGCTCTGGGTGATCTGGGGCATTCCCGAAGGCGCGTGGGCGCTGATCGTGCTCCAGGTCGGCCTGTTCGTGCTCAACGCGCGCGGGGCGAAGCAGAACGAACCCGAGGCCGAGCAGGAAGCGCAGAGCGGCGAGTCCATCGTCGAGGCCTTGGAGCACGAAGTCACCGGCGATGGCCAAGCAGCGGAGTCTTCCCCCCCACCGGTCGTAGCCGGTTCGTAGCGCGTAGGTCGGCACGTGCGAGGGGCATCTGGGCGTACCATTGGGTCTCTTCTCTCACCCAACCTCCGGTATGAACTCCAATCCATTCTCCAAATACATCATCGGCCTCGTCGGCGGCATGGGCCTCTTTCTGATCCTGCCGCGCGCCATCCGCTTCCTGATCCGCAACTTCTTCGTGGGCGTCGCCGCCGAGGTCGTGACGGTCATCATGGCAGGTCTGCTCGCCAAAAGCGCCGCCGATCGCATCAGCGACTGACGCTGCGCCTCAGGGTTGTCACAGCCCGAGCCGTTGCTTAGCATTCCGATGCCGAGCGACGGCTCTTCCTTTTTATTCCACGCCGCATGACGACCGATTCCGCCAACGACCGCCCCGACCGCATCGGCGTCGTCACGCACGGCTCGCTGACCGGCGGCGTCGAGATGAAGCTCGGAGCGGGTCAGCAGGTCGAGCACGTGACGGCGGGTACGTTCGCCGTCGTCCAAGGCATGACGCACGACTTCTTCTGCCTCATCACCGACGTGACCATCGACGCGGCCAACGAGCAGATCCTGCTCTACCCGCCCGGCCCCGACGAAACGCTGCTGCGGCGCGTGATGCAGGGGATGAGCACGTACGCGACCGTCGCCCTCAAGCCGATGCTGATGCTGCCCAACGAGGGTTTGCACGACCTGACCGACGACGATCCGCGCCCCGTCAAAACCGTTCCGGCGCACTTCTCGCCCGTCGCGAGGGCCACCAAAGGCGACGTGGCGCGCGTGTTCGGAAGTTCGGAAAACGATCCCAAGCGCTTCTTCGACATCGGCACGCCGCTGGGGATGCGGGACGTGCCCGTCTGCATCGACCTTCCGCGCCTTGCCGAGCGCTCGTCGGCCGTCTTTGGCAAGACCGGAACGGGTAAGACGTTCGTGACGCGCCTGCTGATGGCCGGATGGATCCACACGCGGACGGCCGTCAACCTCGTCTTCGACATGCACTCCGAATACGGATCGTCGGCCCGGGCCGAGGGCGGCGCCAACGTCAAGGGCTTGAAGCAACTGTTTCCGTCTCAGGTGCGCATCGTCAGCCTCGACCCCGAAGGCACCAAACGCAGAGGCGCGCGGGCCGACATCGAAGCCTACCTCTACGCCGACCAGATCGAACCCGAAGACATCCTCCCGCTTCAGTCGACGCTCAACCTCAACGACACGGCCGCCGAGAGCACCAACCTCTTGCGCCGCAAATACGGCGCGCGCTGGCTCGCGACGCTGCTCGAAGCCGAGGGCGAAGGCGAGATGGAAGCCATCGCCGAGGCGACCAATGCGCACCCGTCCGCCCTTTCGGCACTGCAACGGCGGCTGCGGCGCTTCGAGCGGCACGGCTTCTTTTCGACCGAGTCGAGCAAGGGCAAAGTCGACGTGGTCGACGAGATCGTGCAGCGGTTGGAGGAAGGCAAATCCGTCATCTTCGAGTTCGGGCGCTACAGCTCGCTCGACGTGTACCTGCTCGTCTCCAACGTCGTCACGCGGCGCATCCGGCGGGCGTGGGAGGAAAAGGCCGAGACGTACTTGCAGACACAGCACGAAGGCGACCGCCCGCACCAACTCGTCATCACGATTGAGGAGGCGCACAAGCTGCTGGCATCTGGCATCGCGCGCGAGACGCCGTTCGGTAAGATCGCCCGAGAGATGCGCAAGTACTTCGTCTCGCTCCTCATCGTCGACCAGCGCCCGTCGGCCATCGACGACGAGGTGTTGAGCCAGATCGGGACCAAGTTTATCGCCCAGCTATCCGACGAGAAGGACATCAACGCCGCCTTGGTCGGCACGTCGGGCGCGGGCAGTCTGAGGTCGATCCTGGCGTCGCTCGAGTCCAAGCAGCAAGCGCTCGTGCTGGGCCACGCGATTCCGATGCCCCTCGTCGTGCGGACGCGCAGCTACGACGAGGAGTTTTACAAGTCGCTGGGCCACGTCGACTACGCCGGGCTGTCGGACGAAGCCTTGGTCGCCGAAAGCGAGGAGTGGTTCGGATAGACCGTACACCACTCGCCAGATCCCAACTCGCCTGAGCTAGCACTCCGTTTTGTCCGACTCTGATTCTCGCCTTCCACCCGCGTTCGACCGCGCTCCGCTTCCGCAGTTTACACCGGTCTGGGAGCACACGGCGCTGCCTGCCCCTCTACATCCGCCCGCTGCGTCCACCCGAGAGGAGCGGCTCCATGACAACATCACCGGATGGCTCGGCGTGCTGGGAGCGCTGTTTGTAGGAAGCTGCATTCTGGCGTCGCTGCTGCTGATCGTTCGCGTCGTAAGCACGACTTCGAAAGCTCCTGGTCCGCTGGAGGCGTTGCTACCTGGGGCGTTCTGGGTCGACTCGGCGGCGGTGAGCGTTCTCCTGTTCGTACTCGTCACCGGACTGGTGCTGCTGATGCGGCGGAAGAAGTTGTTCTACGGCTGGCCTGTCGTGGCAGGGGTGCTCTCGGTCACTGGATACCTGGTCTGGCGCGCGCTCGAAGGAGGTCCTAGGTGCATCGAAGGCTCGCTTCTCCGGTGTGCGAGCGAGGCGCTGAACGCGTCGCACCTCTACTTCAACGGAACGGCCTGGAGCATCGCCATCGGATTCACGGTGCTGCTCGGGCTGCTGATCGCGTCGCCTCTCGCGCGCAAAACGCTGAGACGCTGATGGGCTACGTCTGTATCACGCCGGGATTGAACGCAGGCATGTCGGGATTGAGCGCGGCCAGCTCGACTCCCAGGCTGATCCAGTCGCGCGTCCGGGCCGGTTCGATGATCTCGTCCACCCAAAGGCGCGCCGCGGCGTAGTAAGGCGACGTTTGCGCGTCGTAGCGGTCCTGGATCGTTTTGAGCAGGTCCGCTTCCTCCTCGGACGACAGCTCTTTGCCTTGCTTCTTGAGCTTGCGTGCTTCGATCTGAAGCAGCGTCTTGGCCGCCTGCGCGCCGCCCATGACGGCGATGCGCGCCGTCGGCCAGGCGAGCATCAGGCGCGGATCGTAGGCACGTCCGCACATGGCGTAGTTGCCCGCGCCATAGCTGTTGCCGACCACGATGGTAAACTTGGGCACGACGCTGTTGCTGACCGCGCTGACCAGCTTGGCGCCGTCCTTGATGATGCCGCCGTGCTCGGCGCGTTTGCCGACCATGAAGCCCGTCACGTCTTGCAAGAACACGAGCGGGATGCCCTTCTGATTGCAGTTCATCACAAACCGCGCTGCCTTGTCCGCCGATTCGGAGTAGATCACGCCGCCGACCTGCATCTCCTTACCGTCCGTCCGCTGCTGCTGTACGACCAACCGCTGGTTCGCCACGATGCCGACGCTCCACCCGTCGACGCGCGCGTATCCGCAGGCGATGGTTTGTCCATACTCGGCCTTGTACGGTGTCCAACTGTTTTGGTCGATGATGCGGGCGAGCAGTTCGTGCACGTCGTAGGGGACGGATCCGGTCGTCGGGACGATGCTCGTGGCTTCGTCGGCATCGAACGCGGGGGCGATAGCCTCTTCGCGCGCGAACGGCGATGCGGGAGCGGGTTTGTAGTGGCCGACCAGGTCGCGGATCGTGGCAAGACAGGTCGCGTCGTCCGGCATCTTGTAGTCGGTCACGCCGCTGATGCTGCTGTGGACGACGGCGCCTCCCAACGTCTCTTCCTCGACCGTCTCGCCGATGGCGGCCTTGACCAAAAACGGCCCAGCCAAGAAGACTGAGCCCGTCCCCTCGACGATCAGCGCTTCGTCCGACATGATCGGCAGGTAGGCGCCGCCCGCGACGCAACTGCCCATGATTGCCGCGATCTGCGGCACGCCCATCGCCGAGAGCTTGGCGTTGTTGCGAAACATGCGCCCGAAGTGGTCGGCGTCAGCGAAGATCTCGGACTGGAGCGGCAGGTAGATGCCCGCCGAGTCGACCAGGTAGATGACGGGCACGCGGTTCTCGATCGCAATCGTCTGCGCTCTAAGGTTCTTCTTGCCCGTGATGGGAAACCACGCTCCGGCCTTGACGGTCGCGTCATTGGCGACGACGAGCACGCGCCGCCCGCTGACGGTCGCAAACCCCGTCACGACGCCGCCCGACGGACAGCCGCCTTCGTCCTCGTACATATCCCACCCGGCAAACGTGCCGATCTCCATGAACGGCGTTCCCTCGTCGCACAGCGCAGCGATGCGTTCGCGCGCTGTCATCTTGCCTCTGTCGTGTGCCCGGTCGACGGCGCGCTGCCCTCCCCCCTGCTCCACCTGAGCGCGACGCTCGGCGAGCGTGCCCAGGAGTTCGGCGTAGGCGGCGCGTTTGCGAATGGGCGCTCCGGCGTCGGGGAGCGGCGTTCCAAGAGTCGAGTCGGCAGTCTGAGGCATCGGCGGTAGAAAAGGGCTTTCTTAGAAACTAGCCGACTGAAAGCGATGCGCGCGACCAGTTCGTGCAAAAAGACGTGGGGTGCATCTACTCACTTCTCAGAGACTGTTTGGCGAAAGGCTGCGGGGCTGCGAACCCGAAGGGACCACGTAGTGAACGGTTCGGAAACCGCCTCGTGGCGTTACGCTGCATCGCCACAGCTCGCGCAACCGTAGGTCACGCAGTACTGTCTGCTTCGCGCGTCTTGCGAGCCGCTTCCCGCGCTCGCTCTCGCCTTCCGCCACCTTCACCAAACAGCCTCTCGCTCACTCAAGCGTCATTCCTGCGCAGGCAGGAATCCACAACTACCGCAGAGCGTGATCCTGCTCTGAACTATGACTCTATGGTCGATCGACTGAGCCGGGCGGTCTACTGGTTGGATCCCCACGTTTGCGAGAATGCCGGTGATAGAGGTGGATTAGTGGGTGCAAATGAAAAAGCGCCCCTCCCGAACCGGGCGGAGCGCTTGCAAGAAAACCGTCGACGACGGTCAAACCATGGTCATGACCTTGTTGCGGATGCTCGTCTCGGGCTCGTCCGTCTTGGACTGAATGAGCGCGACCATGTCGCCGAGATTCCCGCGAGCGCTCTTCATCTCCTTATCGGTGAACTCGACGTCCGACCACATCGAGCGGATGCGGTTCGAGACCAGTTCCCAGTTCTTGTTCATGCGCGCGCGTCCCATATGGCAGGTCGTAAAGGTGTGTGGATCGGTAGATTACGATTCCGTTGCGCGGCTGTTCCACCACACGCCTCCTCGACTGACCGCGCACAGGCCGCTGCGCTGCGCTAGTTTCCGTCTTTACGCATCCCACTTCACCGTCCGCTTCGCTCATGGATTTCGTCGTCACTGCCCTGCGTGGCCTCTTCGGGTTGGCCGCCCTGATCGGCATCGCGGCGCTCCTATCATCGGATCGAAAGCACATTCCGTGGCGCGTCGTCGGGATGGGCGTGCTGCTTCAGTTCACGTTCGCCGTCCTCGTGCTCAAGACGGCGCCGGGCAACGCGCTCTTCGCGTGGATCGGCTCGGGCTTTCAGAAACTGCTGGGCTTCACCTATGCCGGAACGGGCCTGCTCTTCGGGCCGCTAGGCACGCCGACGGGCGAACAGTCGATGGGCGTCATCTTCGCGTTTCAGATCCTGCCGACGATCATCTTCTTCGGCTCACTGATGGCCGTGCTCTACCACCTCAAACTCGTGCAGCCCGTCGTGCGTGTGATCGGGCTGTTCATGGCCAAGGTGATGCGGCTCTCAGGCGCCGAATCGCTGGCGATGGCGGCCAACATCTTCGTCGGCCAGACCGAAGCGCCCCTGGTCGTCAAGCCCTACGTCGAGTCGATGACGCGGAGCGAACTGTTTGCGCTGATGGTCGGCGGCATGGCGACGATTGCGGGCGGCGTGATGGCGGCTTACATCGCGTTTCTGGGCGGCGGCGATCCGGTCAGGGAAGCCGAGTTCGCCAAACACCTGCTCTCGGCGTCGATCATGAACGCTCCGGCCGCTCTGCTGCTCGCCAAGGTGATGATTCCTGAAACGGCGACTCCGGTGACGCAGGGCGGCGCCAAAGTGGCCGAAGAGAAGCTGAGCGAGAACACGATCGAAGCTGCCGCAGGCGGTGCGAGCGAAGGCCTGATGCTGGCGCTCAACGTCGGCGCGATGCTGCTGGCGTTCGTGGCGCTCATCGCGATGATCAACGCCGCGCTGGGCTGGGTCGGCGCGCCGACGCTGGCCGGAACGCAGCCGCTCTACGACCTCAACGCGTGGATCGTGAGCGCGACCGATGGGCAGTTCGACGGCCTGACGTTGCAGTCCATCTTCGGCGTGCTGCTGGCGCCCATCGCCTGGCTCGTCGGGGTCGACAATCAGGACCTGCTGCTGTTCGGCTCGCTACTCGGCCAGAAGGTCGCTGTCAACGAGTTTGTCGCCTATCTGGGACTCGTCAATGTCCAGGGCGAGATGACCGAGCGGAGTGTGATCCTGGCGACCTACGCGCTGTGCGGCTTCGGCAATTTCTCATCAATCGCGATCCAGATTGGCGGATTGGGCGGAATAGCACCCTCGCGCCGGGGCGAAATAGCCGAGTTGGGCATCCGGGCGGTGATCGCGGGTACACTTGCTACCTGTATGAGCGCGACGATGGCCGGTATTTTGCTTTAAGCCGACGCGTTCGTTACACTTAGAGACGCTCGCTCTCTGTCCACCTCCTACCTCTGACCATGAACGCGACCTCCACTTCGACCGGCGACGGCGCCCATATCGCACCTTCGACGCTGCGGGTCGGCCCCTTCGTCCACGTTGCTCGCCTTTCCGCCGACAGCGAAACGCATGCCGCAGATCTGCTGCACCGAGCTTCTCAAGCGCTCGCCGCCTCGGGCGCCACGACGCGCGACGTCGTTCGCACCCGCTTCTACGTCGGTGACTTGATGCACGCTGCCGCCCTGCGAGCCGAACACGCTCGTTTTTTCGGAGATCACGTCTCGCCTGCGACGGTCGTGCACGATCCTACGATTACGCTCGAACTCGATCTCGACGCCGTCGTTTCGGACGATTCCGCCCCTTTCGCCGCCTGAACCCGCCGCTCCTTTGATCGACACCCCGGATGCCCTCGCCGCCCTCATTACTCGTGCGCGGCAGCAGCCGTGCGTAGCCGTCGACACCGAGTTCGTGTGGGAACGCACGTACTATGCCAACCTGGGCGTCGTCCAGATAGGCTGGAGCGAGGACGAAGCGCATCTGATCGACACCGTCGCGCTGGACGGACAGTTGCACGCGCTGGGCTGGCTGCTCGAAGACGCCGCTGTCTGCAAGGTTCTCCACGACGCGCCCCAAGACCTGCAGATCTTGCACCGGGCGACGGGGGCTCACGCGCGCAACGTATTCGACACGCGCATCGCCGCCGGATTCGCCGGTTTGGGCGGCACGCTCTCGCTTCAGCGCCTGCTCCGCGCGACCGTCAACATCGATCTGCCCAAGACCGAGAGCCGCACCGACTGGCTTCAGCGTCCGCTCACATCGTCTCAGATCACCTATGCCGAGGACGACGTGCGCTACCTCTGCGCCGCCATGAGCGACATCGAACGCCGAGTCCGTGAAGCGGGTAGGCTAGACTGGATGAAGGAGGAACTGGCGACGCTCGAAGCGCCCGAACTCTACGCCGAGCGCGATCCGGACGAGATGGAAAGCCGCGTCAAGGGAACGGGCCGGATGCGGACGCGCGAACGCTCCATCGTGCGTGAACTGGCAGGCTGGCGCGAGGTCGAGGCGCGCAATCGCAACCTGCCGCGTCGGCACGTGATCTCGGACGAAGCCGTGATTCTTCTTGCCAAGAAGCGCCCCCAAACCGCAGACGATGCCGGTCAGCTCAAGGGTATTCCTCGCCGCTACGCAGGCGCCCTCATCGCGGCCGTCGCCGTCGGAGTCGAACGCGCGCAGTCCGACCCTCCTGCCCAAGACACTTCGCGCACCGACGACGAGACCGTGGGCGCGCGCGTTGATCTGATGCTGGCTTACCTCAAGGGACGCGGCATCGCCGAGGGAGTCGACCCGTCGCTCGTCGCCAACCGATCCGACGTGCTCGGCGTGGCCGACTATGGTGGCGACGGTCCTCCTCCCCAGCTGACGCTTCTCCAGGGCTGGCGCCGCGACTTCATCGGAGACGACCTGATCCGCTTGCAGCGCGGCGAGCTCGCCATCCGCGTCAACCCCGCGACGCGGCTTCCCGAGCCTGTCAGAGACTGACCGGTGCCGCCATGTCGATTTGCATGCCCCAAGCCTGCCTTGCCAAACGCGCGCCAATGATCCGGCTCTGGCTGCTTCTCCTGCTCTCTCTCGTCTCCGTGCAGGCGGACGCACAAACGACGCTGCGTGTCGATCCGGACGCATCCGTAGTCCACTACGATGGAGAAGCGCTCTTCCACGACTGGCGCGGCTCGTCGCACGACCTGACAGGCCGCATCGCCGCGTCGTGGGGCAGCCAGCCTACTGTATCGGAGGTTCGCCTGAGCATCCCCGTTGGCACGTTCGACAGCGGAAACGGCATGCGGGACGACAAGATGCGCGACGTCACCAAAGCAGGCGATCATCCCGAGGCCACCTTCACCGCCGACCGCGTCACGTTGCTGATTTGGCCTCCGGGCGGATCGCGGGGCACGTGGCGCCTGAGCGGAACGCTCGCCTTTGCTGGCACGACCCAGCCACTCACGACCGACGCCGACGTGACGTGGGACGGCGCGACGCTGACTGCATCCGGCTCGTTCAACATCGACCTGGATGAGTTTGGCGTCGACCGCCCCAGCCTGCTGGGACGAAAGATCGACGAGACCATCCGGATGACGTACCGCGTGGTCGCGCGCTGACGGATTGCGAGTGACCTACTCGGCAGGCGGCTGGCCGAACAGGACGTTGTAGCGCACCCACGACGGCGCACGCTCGCGGCGGTTGGTGTTCGTGATGGTGACGTAGCCCGCGTTCCACTTCTGCTGCGCGATCACACCGACGGTGATGCGTTCCAGCGTCGGCTGAGCGGGTTCGAGAATCCGGACGGCATCGGCGAATCCATCGGGGCCGATGGCGACCTGCGTCTTGACACGCGCGCCGTCGATCTGCGCTCGGATGCTGTCGGGGAACGGGACGGGGATCTCGGTCCCCAGTTTGCGCAGCGGCGACGGTGGGTAGAACCCTTGCAGCAGCGCGCGCCGGACGGGGTCTTCGAGATCGTCGACGACCGGTATCAGCTCGTCGTCGAGGCTGCGCGACGCGATCATGTCGGGCACGCGCGCATTGAAGACCGAGTCCACGATCTGCGGGTTGTTGCGGTAGAGCATCACCATGCGCCGCTTGAGGTTGCGCTCGACCCATCCGGACCGGCTCGACGCGTCGACATCCTCCTCGGCAGGCACGACGCCCATCGACTCGACCGAATCCAGATCGGGGAACAGCCCGGTCGTGTCGACATCGGTGCGGTAAAACAAGTCGCCGGACTGCGCCCAGCCTTCGGGCAGCGCGGCGCCGTCGCCCGACGTGCAGGCGGAAACGGTCAAGAGCAGGACGAGAGCGAGGAGCAGGCGCATGGATCGGGGATCGAGTGGGGCCTCCAAACTACGCACCATCTCGGTCCTCTTCCATTGGCCGCGCGTCTCGACCGCCTAGCCACGCCGCCACCGTAGGAGAGCGACTTCACTCGGCAGCCAGCGCGCTCTCGGCGACGCTATCGGCCAGGCGTACAAAGAAGCGCCGCCGATCCATCGCGACGATGCGCACCTGGGATCCGGACGCGATGAAGCTGCCCTCGGTCACGACTTCGACGCGCTCTCCGTTGATCTCGGCGACTCCGGTCGGACGCAGAGGTGTCAGGGCGCGCCCGGTCTGCCCCAAATAGCGAGAGCGCGTGGTGCCTTCGTCGGCGTCGGGCCGAGCCGAAGTACCGGTTTGCGCCACGAAGCGGTCCCACGCGCCGGATTGGTACAGCAGGTAGAGCGTACCGCCGACCAGAGCCGCCGAAGCGCCAATCGCGTAGAGTCCACCCTGCACACCATGCGCATCGAACGAATAGCCGATCCCGAACACGATCACGAGCAGCCCCAGCACGCCCACCACGTTGAGGCCAGGCACGAGCCAGACTTCGGCGGCGATGAGCGCGAGGCCGATGATCAGGCAGAGAGCGGGGATGAGCAGTTCCATAGCGGCAAGATCAGGTGACAGGCGCGATGGGAGCAACCACGATTCGGCTTCCCTCCACCTCGACGACGCGAACGGGTACCTCGGCATCGACGAACATGCCCTGCGCGACCACGTCGACGCGCTGTTCGAGCAGGCTGGCCACGCCCGAGGGACGCAGCGGCGTGATCGTCGTGCCCGTCGTGCCCACAGTGGGCTGCGACGTGCGTTCGGATCCGATGGGTTCGAACGCTGGCGACGCGTCCGACAGCACCAAGCGGCTAAACTGAGCCGTTCGAGGTAAGTAATGGAGCGCAGCAGCAACGACGGCGCCGAACAGCACCATCGTGACGGCCAACACTTCGCTCGCGTCTCGAAACGAGCCGACGGGAAAACCGAATCCGACGTTGCCGATGAGCATCGCTCCCAATGACCCGATTGCCAGCAGGCCACCCGCGACTCCGGCCACGCCGAACCCAGGAATGACGAACAGTTCGAGTGCGATCAGGATAATGCCGACGATGAAGAGTGCGATTTCCCAACTCGCCGCCAAACCCATCGCGTAGTGGGGGGCGAAGAAGAGCAGCGCGCCCAGCAGCGAGATCGCGCCGGGAAACCCGAGCCCCGGCGATTGCAACTCGGCGTAGAGTCCACCCATCATCATCAGCATCAAAATGGACTGGACGACGGGCGAGCCGAAAAAGCGCAGCGTCCGCTCCACGGGCGACGTGTCGTGGGCCACGCGCGGCTGCGTCGTCACGCCCGATGCGGACAGAACGGAATCAAGCGACGACAAGACCGCGTCGGCGACCCCAATGCGTTGCGCTTCGTCGGCAGACAGGGTCAGCACTTCGCCTTGAGGCGAGATGCCCGGCAGGTCGATCCGCTCGTCGACCATCGCTTCGGCGACGTTGGGATCGCGCCCGTTCTCCTCGGCCGTCGCCCGCATCATGGCGCGCATGGCGCTCTGATACTTGTCCGGCGCCGCATCGCCCGAGTTGCCTTGCACGACCGTCGCCGCGCCCATGGTGGCGCCCGGCGCGAGTACGATCTTATCAGCCGCGTAGGCGATCAGCGCTCCGGCTGAGAGCGCGTTGCCCTCGACGAACGCGAGGGTGGGCACGCTCGAACCCAACACGCGCTTGCGAATCTGATCGGCCGCGTCGAGCAGTCCGCCGAACGTGTCGATGCGCAAGACGACGAGCGCCGCTTCGCCCTGCTCGGCTTCGTCCAGCGCCCGGTCGACGTAGCGAGCCAGGGCCGCGTCGACCGTTCCGTTGAGAGGCACGTCGTATACGGAGCCCGCACCGAGCGGACGATCGAAACCCAGCATCGGCTCGGTCTGAGCGCGGGCGAAGGGAGCGAGACAGGCGAAAAGAAGGACGAGAAGAATGCGCATGATGCGCGTACGCAAGCCGTGGGGGCAAGATTCAGCGGCTCGGCCAGTAGCCGTCAGCAGTCTCCAACTGTACGAATTACGGCTCGATCAGAACCGGCGTACCCGGCCGAACGCGCGTCCAGAGGAAGTCCATCGCTGCGTCGGTGAGCGCGACGCAGCCCTGCGTCCAATTGCCTCCCCTGCCCGATCCGCGTCCGTGAATCTCGATCATGCCTCCGAGCGCGGTGTGCATCGGAGGCTCGCCGTGGTTGACCTCGGCGCGCGCGATGGCGTCGTGCTCGCGCTGCGAGATCAGCCCGTCGGCCAGACCGCGCATAGCGTCTTCGGTCGTGGGATAGTTGAGGACGAACGCTCGGTAAAACGTGCTCGTCGGATGCAGTCTCACGACTGTGAATGCTCCCTCGGGCGTGCGCCACGCATCGGGGTCGATACTGGAACCCCGAATTCGCTTGTCTGCGCTGGGATTGTATCCAAAATCAGCGGTGAACGTCCGCATCAACTCGGACCCTTGGTAGAAATACAGCCGCTTGTGCTGCTTGCTGACCCGAATCCACACGTTGGAGACAGCCGACGCGTCGACGTATCCCTCGCGTCCCTCGTCAGTTCGCACCTG
Organism: Rhodothermales bacterium; assembly: GCA_963841855.1. Taxonomy (GTDB): domain Bacteria; phylum Bacteroidota; class Rhodothermia; order Rhodothermales; family BA12; genus CAXBBB01. Next base: position 156,215 of record CAWJEJ010000001.1, read on the forward strand.
CGCCCACCTCCCCTGCTGCCCCAGCCACGTCACGTCGGCGCGGAACGGTAGATAGCCTATCGGAAGCGTCGAGTCGGCATTGCGATAGAACGTCGTGCGGCGCTCGGTCAGATAGAAGGCGTCGCCGAGAGCCGCAGCCGGAGCCTGTTCAACTTCGCCGACGGTCAAGATGGGAACCGGAGTAGCCGACGTTTGACCCCACAGCGGCGACGTGAAGGCTAGGAGTATGAGCGGCGCGAGGTAGCGCATAGGATGAAGTCGGTAGCGGCGTCGTTACAACGCTGCAAGATAGTTGAATAACGCCGCGAGTCGAGACGAAACGGCGGTTTAGTTTGCCGACGCTACAAACGCTGCACCACTTTCCATCTATCCGGTCATGCGATCTAATCGGTCATGCGCGCCGCGAACGCCTGGTACGCCTCGACCACTCCGCGCGCGTAGGGCGACGGGCTGACAAAGTCGGCGGCCCGCCGCACGGCTTCAGCGGCGTTGGCGGGCGCGCAGCTCATGGCGACGGCAGCCATAGCGCCCAGATCGCCGTTCGAGTCGCCGATGAATCCCATGCGCGACGGGTCGACGCCGGTCAAATCGGCCATCCAGGCGACGCCTTGGGCTTTGGTGATCTCCGAGCAGAGCACGTCGACCGAGATTGGCGTGTTGAACGTGACCAGGCCAGGATGGTGCTGCTCCTGGTAGGCGCGCACTACGTCGGCGATGCGAGCGGTTTCATCCTTGTCGGGACCGATGACGCCCGCTTGGGTGCGCTTGCCCCAGTCAAACTGCAAGTTGGTAGATGGGATCAGATCGCGTTTCATCCATGCGGCTACCTCTGCGATCTCCGCTTCGACCTCGGGAGTGAAGGCAGCATTCCAGGTGACGCGTCCGGCGACGCGGTCGAAGGAGCCGCCGCCGCTCTCGAACATGACCGGAGCGACGCAGCCCAGCAGTTGGCTCATCGCCTCGACGTAGGGAAACGCGCGTCCCGACATCAGGCTGACGGCAGGGCGATCTTCGCTGGCAGCTGTCCGCGTCAGCCCAGCCATCGCAGCCATCGCATCCAGATCGTACGGGTGAAATGGGACGGCGAGACATTCGTCGATGTCGCAGATGAAGAGGTGTGTCACGGCATAGGGAGTGAGTTGGACTCGAAAGTAGCCGTCCGACGCGGGCGGCTCGGAGTAGACGCGTACGGTTTCGCAGCGAGTTGACGCAGTCTAGGTAGAGGTCGCCGGAGCCTGCGTCCGCTGGTCTGCGTATCCCGAAGGCCTGTCTCTTCACCCCAAACCGACTCCATGTCCGACCAGCCCGACGCCTCGCACCGCATCGAAACAGACTCACTCGGCGAAGTCCGCGTGCCGACCGATGCGCTCTACGGCGCCCAAACGCAGCGCGCCCACGACAACTTTCCCATCTCGGGCCACCGCTTCGGCCGACGATTCATTCAGGCGCTGGGCTTCGTCAAAGCCGCCGCCGCGCGCAGCAACAATGCGCTGGGCATTCTCGACGACGCCAAGACCGAGGCCATCGCCGCCGCCGCTCGCAAGGTCGCCAGCGGTGAACTGGACGCGCAGTTCGTGCTCGACATCTACCAGACCGGATCGGGCACGTCGAGCAACATGAACGCCAACGAGGTAATCGCGCACGTAGCCAGCGAAGCGATGGGGCCGAGCGTCCACCCCAACGACGACGTCAACATGTCGCAGTCGTCGAACGACGTGATCCCGACAGCGATGCACGTCTCGGCGCGCGTGGCGATCGAGGAGGCGCTGCTTCCGGCCCTGACGCGCTTCGAGCAGGCGCTGAACGCCAAAGCGACCGAGTTCGACGACGTCGTCAAGAGTGGACGCACGCACCTGATGGACGCCACGCCGGTCCGACTGGGCCAAGAGTTCGGCGGCTATGCTTCGCAGATCAAACACGCCAAACGCAGGCTCAGCTTTGCATCGGACGAACTCGCCGAACTCGCGCTGGGCGGGACGGCGACCGGAACGGGCATCAACGCGCCCGACGGATTCGCGTCGGGCGCCATCGACGCGATCAGCAAGATGACGGGTCTCACCTTCCGCGAGGCCGACAACCACTTCGAGGCGCAGGCGGCCAAAGACGCGTTCGTCTTCACCTCGGGCGCGCTCAACAGCCTGGCCGTCGCGCTGATGAAGATCGCCAACGACATTCGCCACCTGTCCAGCGGACCGACGAGCGGACTGTCCGAGATTTCGCTTCCCGCCATCCAGCCCGGCTCGTCGATTATGCCGGGCAAGGTCAACCCGGTCATGAGTGAGGCGCTGATGATGGTCTGCGCGCGCGTGATGGGCAACCACACGACGATCACCGTCGGCGGGCAGCACGGCAACTTCGAATTGAACGTGATGATGCCCGTCCTGGCGCAGGCGATGCTCGAATCAATCGAGATTCTGACCGGAGCCCTCGACGCGTTCCGCACGCGCTGCCTCGACGGGATCACCGCCAACCGCGACCGCTGCCAGGAACTGCTCGAGCGCAACCCGTCGATCGCGACGGCGCTCAACCGGACGATCGGCTACGACGCGGCCAGCAAAGTCGCCAAGCAGGCGGCCAAGGAGCGCAAGAGCGTGCGCGAGGTCGTCCTCGAACTCGGCCTCGTCCCTGCGAGCGAGCTGGACGGCCTGCTCAACGTGCGCGAGATGACCGAGCCTGGCATTCCCCAAGCCTGACGCCGATCTCGCCTCCGCTCCTTCGCAACGCGCCGAACCTGTAGTCGCCGCATGCCGCGACGCACAGCGCTCGGTCGAAGGACACGCGTTTCCGCCGGGACATGCTACGGCGCTACGGGTGTCGGGCGGCGGGGCGCGGTCTGTGACAGTTTCTCAACGTCTCGGGCGGATGCGAATCGGCGGGGCAACCTCGTTGAACAGGAGCGTAGACCCGATCACACCCACCCCTTTATGATGTCCAAATCTTCCCGCACGGCGGTCGCTCTACTTGTGCTGATGGCGTTCGCCGCGGGCGCATTCACCGTTACCGCAGGCGCCGACTGGTTCGGCCTGACTCGCATCTTCTCACCCGCTCACGCCGACGACCGCGAAGGCGGCACGCGCATCGAAACCACGTTCGACAGCCTGGACGACGCGTTCGTCGAAGTCGCCGACCGTGTCAACCCGACCGTCGTTCAGATCGCGTCGACCCAGTCTGTCGCTTCGCGCGGAGATGGCGGCGGCGGGCGCAATCCGTTTGAAGGAACGCCATTCGAGGATTTCTTCGGCGGCGGTGGGCAGATGCCCCCGGGTATGACGCCGCAACCGCGCAGCGGACTGGGTTCGGGCGTAATCATCAGTGAGGACGGCTACATCGTGACTAACGACCACGTAGTCTCAGGTGCCGATGAACTGCGCGTGACGCTCTTCAGCGGCGAGCAGTTCGACGCCGAGGTAGTGGGCACCGACCCGGCTTCCGATTTGGCCGTAATCCGCATTCAGCGTAGCGGTCTACCGTTCGTCTCGTACGGATCGGTCGACGACGTGCGCGTCGGTCAGTGGGCGATCGCGTTCGGCTCGCCGCTCGACGCCGAACTGAGCAACACGGTCACCGCGGGTATCGTGTCGGCGCTGGGCCGCTACCAGGCTCAGCCGCGCGGCAACGCCAACACGCAGCTTCAAGGCTACATCCAGACCGACGCCGCCATCAACCCCGGCAACAGCGGCGGCCCGCTCGTCAACCTGAGGGGCGAACTGATCGGCCTCAACAACGCCATCTACACGCGGACGGGCGGCTACCAGGGCATCGGATTCGCCATTCCCGTCGACGCCATCCGCAACGCGACCGAGCAGATCATCGAGTCGGGAAGCGTCCGCCGCGCCTATCTGGGCATCGGCGTCGGAGGCGTGACGCAGTCGCTGGCTCGGGCGCTCGACGTGCCGGTCGGATCGGCCCAGGTCGCCAGCGTCCAGCCCGGCACCGCTGCCGAGCGCGCCGGACTCAAAGCCGGAGATATCATCACCTCTATCGACGGTAGCATCTTACGCGACAGCCGCGAGGTGACGCGCCGCATCCTCAACAAACGCCCCGGCACCCGCATCGCACTCGACATCATGCGCGGCGAAGATCGGATGCAGATCGACGTGACGCTGGGCGAGCGCGACTTCAGCGACGAGATCGCAGAGGCCCAGCCGCAGCGCGCCGAGCGGCCCGACGAGGAGCCGGCTCAGGCCAAAGCCCAAGCGCAGTACGACGACGCCCTAGGCTTCGACTACGCCGACGTGGGCGATCTCTCGCAGGCTCAGGTGCGCCGTTTCTTCGGCACCAATGCACCGCGCGAGGGCGTCGTCGTCACCGATGTCGAGCGCAACAGATCGGCTTTCCGCGATTCGGGAATCCAGCCGGGCTACCTCATCACGTCGGTGAACGGGCGCGAGGTGAACTCGATGCGCGACTTCGAACGCGCCTACGAGCGTGTCAGCGATGGCGAGACGTTCCTGGTCACGCTGGCCGCTCTCGGTCCGGACGGCGCACGTTCGATCACACGCACGGCGCTCACCAAACGCGGCTGACGCGTCCAGTTGGGCTACAAGCGCGGCGATCTTCTCCATGGAGGTCGCCGCGCTTTTTCGTTGCCTCGACCGTTTTCTCCAAAACACCGGTAGCAGGGAGCGCCCGGTCCAGTTCCTTCTCACGACGCGGCATAGGCCTCGCGCTCGAACGGATTGTCGCGATAGGGATCTCCTCCACGCGCCAGCAGCCACGCGCCCGCTCCGAAGTAGGCCAGCACGAAAAACGGCCCCCACCGCTCGTATTGACGCACGTGAACGCGTTCGTGCGCTCGCGTCTGGTCCAGCGCGACGAGGTCGCAGCCGATGACGACGTGCCCGATGGTCATAGCCCTGGCGCCGCCACGAATCGGCGCGCGCCGTAGCAGCCCGCTTAGCGCTCCGCCCCACGCCTCGACGACGCCGTCGACGACTCGGACACCTCCGCCCGTCGACCGGGCCAGTAGCACGAAGCCCAGCCCCACCGCCGTGTTGGGCGATGCCCAGAGATAGCGCATGACCTTGAAGCGGACAGCCTTTCGAAAGTCGTCCGCTTTGTCCTGCCTCACAGTTCGAACGGCCCGACGATGGTTTGGGCGCGTTTGGGACCGACGGCGACCGACCCGATCGGCACTTCGACGGTTTTCTCGATGAACCGCAGGTACTTGCGCGCCGCACTGGGCAGATCGCCGATCTCGGTCGCCTTGGTCAGGTCTTCGCTCCAACCCTCGAACCCTTCGTAAATCGGCGTCGCCTTTTCGAGCGTCGGTACGTCGGCAGGATAGCGCGTGAGACGTTTACCGCCCACTTCGTATCCGACGCAGACCTTGATCGTGTCGACGCCAGAGAGCACGTCAAGTTTGGTGACGCACAGTTCGGTCAACCCGTTGACGCGCGCCGAGTAGTCCAAAGCGACCAGATCGAGCCAGCCACACCTGCGCGGACGGCCCGTCGTGGCGCCGAACTCGCCGCCGACTTTGCGCAGCTGTTCGCCCATCGCGTCTTCTAGCTCGGTCACGAACGGGCCGTTACCGACGCGCGTGCAGTACGCCTTGACGATGCCGATGGCGCGCGTGACCGATGTGGGCGGAATGCCCAAACCAGTGCACGCCCCTCCGGCCGTCGGGTGCGACGAGGTGACGAACGGGTAGGTACCAAAGTCCACGTCGAGCAGCGAACCCTGAGCGCCTTCGGCCAGGATGTGCTTGCCCTCTTTGAGCGCCGTCGTCAGATAGTCGGTCGTATCGGTCACGTACGGGTCGACCAAGCGATCGAACTCGACGTACTCGTCAATCATCGCGTCCACGTCCAGGCGCTCGGCGCCATAGACCTTTTGCAAAATGTCGTTTTTGTCCTCGATGTTCTGCGTCAACTTGGCGCGGAGCACGTCGCGGTCGAGCAGGTCGACCATCCGAATGCCCGTCCGCGCGAACTTGTCGACGTAGGCCGGGCCGATGCCTCTGCCGGTCGTGCCGATCGCCTTACCCTCGCGCGCCGACTCCTTGGCCGCTTCGATGCGCTTGTGGTAAGGCATGATCAGGTGCGCGTTGTGCGAGATCAAGAGCCGCCCTTCAACCTTGAAGCCCAGCGCTTCGATCTTACCGATCTCGTCCATCACGGCGACCGGGTCGATCACGACGCCGTTACCGATGACGCAGGTCACGTGCTCGTGGAAAATGCCGCTGGGAACGAGGTGCAGAACGAATGTCTGGTCTTCCCACATAATCGTGTGACCGGCATTGGCGCCGCCCTGATAGCGCGCGACGATGTCGACTTCTTTGCTGAGCAGATCGACGATTTTGCCTTTGCCTTCGTCGCCCCACTGGCTACCGATGACGATTGAAACGGGCATGACGAAAGAGGTAAGCGGGCGATTAGAGTTCGCCGGGTGGACGCAAAAAGAGTCCGGCGCCGCGTCTCTCGATGCAGCGCCGGACGATAGGGGTACACGCCCCACGCGGAGACGGTTCGGACAGGATCAGGCTACGGCGTCGGACTCGAACGAGTTGACGGCTTCTTCGACGGTGTCGTAGTGCTTGAAAACCGTGATCAGTTTGGTGATGACGAGCAGCGACTTGATCTTGTCGGCGGGGCGCGCGAGTCGGAGATCGCCGCCTGCGTTGCGCATCGTCGTCAGCGCCGAGATCATCATGCCCAGGCCGGACGAGTTCATGAACTTGGTCTTACCTAGATCGACGACGATGTTTTTCTTGCCTTCGTCGCGCAGCTTCTGAAGCGCATCGTGCAACTGCGAGCCATCCGGACCGCCCATGACGTTGCCTTTGAGCGTGATGACGACGGCGCCGTACTGCTCGTCTACGTTGAAATTCATGTGGGTGCGGAGTGTGAGGTGAGTGCGCTGAGAATCGTCAAAATAGCGCGAAGGGATGCGTGCGGCAAACCCTGATCCCAGTCAGTGCGAGGAGCGGAGCGGCGTGACAATCTCCCGACCATCGGCTGATCACGGAGATTGCCACACGCTTCGTGCTCGCAGCGACTAGAGGATACAAGAGGCTTTGCCTTCGGGACGTCAGGCGCGTGAAGCGGTCGTCACCTTGGCCTTGGCGGCGGCTTTGGGAGCGAACCGTTTGCGCAGTTCGAACGCGATCGGCGAGGCGATGAAGATCGACGAGTAGGTACCGATGCCGATGCCCATGATGAGCGCGAACGCGAAGCCGCGCAGCACGTCGCCGCCGAAGATGAACAGGACGAACACTACGAGAAGCGTCGTGCCAGACGTGACGATCGTGCGCGAGAGCGTGTTGCTGATCGCCCGGTCCATCACGGTTTCCAGGTCCTCGCCCTTGAATGCCGCCATGTCCTCGCGGATGCGGTCGAACACGACGACCGTATCGTTGATCGAATAGCCGACGATGGTCAGGAACGCGGCGATGATCGTCTGGTCGATCTGCAGCGAGAACGGCAGGATGTGGTGCAGCATCGCGAACAGGCCCAGCGTGATGAACACGTCGTGGAAGACCGCCATGACCGCGCCGACGCCGAAGCGCCACTCGAACCGGAGCGCGATGTAGATAAAGATGACGAGGAGCGAGAAGAAGACGGCGTAGATGGCGCCCTCTCGCAGGTCGTCGGCGAAGCGCGGGCTGATCTGGTCGCGCTTGAGCACGCGCGTGTTGGCACCGGCGAACTCGCTGTCGAGCGTCGAGAGGATCGTGTTTTGGATAGCATCCGGCTCGCCGGTGGCCGTCGTGCGGATCAGGATGTCGTCGTCGAAGCTCTTGACTTCGGGATCGCCGCCCAGAGGCTCCGAAAGGGCCGCGCGTACGCCCGGAACGGTCAGTTCAACGTCGGACTCGACGACGAACTCGGTCCCGCCCAGAAAGTCGATGCCGGTCTCGATCCCCTTGGTAAACAGGAAGATCATGCCGATGCCGATGAGGATGAGGGAGCAGGTAAAGGCGACTTTCCGCTTGCTGATGAAGCGGTAATCGGCGTTTTCAAATAGACGCATAGGTCAGAAAAGGAATAGGCCCAGTTGGGCAAGTAGTCAGGAAAGAGGCAGGCCGGAGCGAAGAAGCAGTGCACTCAGCACCGCATCACCGCTCCCGGCGTGCCTGAGGATGGGTCGAAGGCCCTAGCCGATGGAGACTTCCTGGCGCTTCTCGGCGACGAGGTAGTCGAACATGATGCGTGTGATGACGAGTGCGCTGAACAGCGAGGCGATGATTCCGGCCATGAGCGTGACAGCGAAGCCCTTGATCGGGCCGACGCCGAAGCTGTACAGAATCAGTCCCGTAAAGAACGTCGTCACGTTGGCGTCGAGGATCGCCGAGAAGGCTTTCTCATATCCCGCGTCGATGGCGCCTCTCAGCGTGCGGCCGTACTTGACCTCCTCTCGGACACGGTCGAAGATCAGCACGTTGGCGTCGACCGCCATACCGATCGTGAGCACGATGCCCGCGATGCCCGGCAGCGTCAGCGTAGCGCGGAAGGCTCCGAGGATGCCCAGGATGAAGATGATATTCAGCAGCAGCGCGATGTCGGCGATGCCTCCGGCCCCGCGGTAGTAGAAGATCATGAACAGCGCCACGAGCGTCAACCCGACGATCAGCGACGTGAATCCGGCCCTAATTGAAGCGGCACCAAGGCTCGGCCCGACCGTCCGCTCTTCGATGATGTCGACTGGCGCGGGCAGCGAGCCCGACTTGAGGATCGTCACGATGTCCGACGCTTCGGCGCGGCTGTCCAAGCCGGTGATCGACGTGCGTCCCCCCGTGATGCGGCCCAGAATGTTGGGATAGCTGAACACGACGTTGTCCATCGCGATGGCGACCTGCTTGCCGACGTTGGCTCCAGTCAGGCGGCTCCAAATGCGCGCGCCCTCGCCGTTCATCTCCATCGACACCTGGGGCGCGTTGGTCTGCGGGTCGAAGTCGACGCTGGCGTCGGTCACGACGTCGCCGGTCAGTTCGACCTGGTCGCGAACCGCCAACACGACGAGCACGTCCTCGCCTGCACCGACCGACTGCGAGCTGTACATCAGGTCGATGCCGGCGGGCAGCAGTTCGCGCGCTTCGGGATTGCGCATCAACTCGTTGAAGGCGGCGGTGTCGCGGACTGCGACGGTGCCGAGCGAGACGGGCGAAACGCCGACCGGGTTGAGCACGCGGAGCAGCGGGTTGGCGATCTCGGTGCCGGTGGTGGCGAGGTTGGTCAGATCCAGGCTCGTATCGGCCTGGGCGACGACTGCCGAGTCGCCCAGCGAGTCGGCGACGGCGGGCGTATCGGCACCCGGCTCGTAGAACGAGATCAGGTCTTGCACCGATTGCTGAACGTCTTCCGGCTCGCCCATCAGGCGAAACTCCAGACGCGCCGTTCCGCGCAGCAGGCGGCGTACGCGCTCAGGGTCGTCGACGCCCGGAAGCTCGACGACGATGCGGCGCGTACCCTGCTTGACGATCGACGGCTCGGTCACGCCAAAACGGTCGACGCGCTGGCGCACGATCTCGACGGCGCGGTCGACGGCGGCGTCGGCTTCGCGCTGAAGCCACGCCTGGATCTCGTCGTTTGACGAGCGGCGCGTGATGCCGTCGGAGTCGTCACGAAAGAAGCGCGACAAGCGTCCGTCGGGGTTCTGGTCTTCGAAGGCGTCGGCGAAGAGTTGGGGAAACTGCGTGTCCGACGTTAGCACGGCTTCGCGCGCCGTAACGAGAGCCGCTTCGACGGAGGGGTCGATGGGCTGCTCGGAGAGGGCGCGGATCAGAGCTTCGACGCGCACTTCCATCGTGACGTGGATGCCGCCCTGAAGGTCGAGCCCCAGGTTGAGCGTGCGCTCCTTGAGGTCGGCGAGACGGATTGATTCGTCTGTGCGCTCCTCGTCGGAGAGCGAGTCGAAATCGCGCGTCTGCGCCCAATAGCTGATGGTCGGGTAGAGGTAGAATCCGGTGACGAGCAGGAAGAGCGCCACCAGAATTAGACGTCCGGTAATACGGGACATGGTTTGGGTTTGGATTGGGAGGGTCGAGCCGCAAAGCTCAAAAACCAGGGCCACGCGGCGCGATTCGCCGAGCAGCAGAGAGTGAGCCGGGGCCGCGTCCGGCGGGACAAGCCTCTACCGCCACTGGCGGGAGGCGAGCACGCTCGTCAGGGAGCGCGCGGGGAAGTGCCCGAGACAGTTGGGTGCGTCGGCGCGACGTCGTCAGCGCCGACGGCTTCACCGGCGTGCAGGTCAAGCCGCATCGGTGCAGCAGCAGCCGAGCCGACGACGGCAGAACCCTTCGGAGCCGGTGACGAGATGCCACGAAGAGACGAGCGAGCCGTGTCGAACGCTGCCAGCGGAAGCGGAGGAGCCGAAAACCCCTGCGTTCGGTCCAGGAGCGTCAGAACCTCGATCCGCTGGGCGTCGGAGAGGTCGAGCGCGGTCAACGCAGCATCCACGTCCGGCGCGATGAGCAGCGCGTCACATGCACCGCTATCGAGTCCGACACTCACGCACACCTGCCCCAGCGCCGACAGCGACTGAGACTCTTGCGCGGCGGCAAACGGAGCCGCTAGCGTCGAGGCCATCGCGATCAACGCGCACCACGCGACGACGCGCCCGGCCAGGGCGAGGCGCAACAGGTCGAGAGGCTGGCGAGAGGCGGACATAGAACGGCAAGTTACAAAGTGGCAACCGCTGCCGCGCGAGGGCTCCGCTCCTTTGCGCAAAACGCGTGCGCACGGTCTCTCGCTCGGTCGGTACATAAATAAGTGACACACAGTCTCAGACCTATGACATGACGCTGACACCCAGGCCACGTATCCTGTGGCAACCCAACTACTTGCTGCCATGTCCACTCCCCGCCCGCTGAGCGATCTGATACCCGCCGTTCTCGCCGAGATCGAGGAGCGCCGAGATGCAGCCGCCGTGACTTCCATCTTCCCGCTGCGCTTGGTCAATCTGCCCGAAGAGCGCACCCGCGTCATAGTCGCCGAAGACGAGACGGTCGACGACGCGTGGTCGCGCATTTACTCACGGGCGGCGTAGACCCAGCCGCAGCAGAGCATCGTCATCTGCCCAAACCGGAGAGGTCTCAGAGGCTTGTCAGGTTTTCCACTCTCCGCAGTCGTGGTCGGCTTCACTCGTCCGTCCACACGCGCGCCACACGCTGCCCGACGCGGCAGGCGACTTCGTACGAGATCGTGTCGGCCCAGACGGCGACCTCGTGCGCGCTCGGTCCGCCCCGGCCCATGAGGATGGCTTCGTCGTTTTCTTTCACCTTGGAGCCCAGGCCGACTTCGACGACGAACGCGTCCATGCAGACGTTGCCTCGGATCGGCACGCGCTTTCCGCCCAGCCCGATCTCGCCCCGGTTGGTGAGCAGGCGCGGCACGCCGTCGGCATAGCCCGCGCCAATTGTGGCGACGCGCGTCGGCTGACTGGCTCGCCAACTCAGCGTGTACGAGACGCCCTCGCCTTGGGCCAGATCGCGCACCTGCGTGACGCGCGTCGAGAAGCGCATCGCCTCCTCGACGCCGACGCGCTGCTGATCGTCGCGCGAGAGCAAGCCGTAGAGCGCGACGCCCGTCCGCACCCACTTAGCCCCGCCGACCGAGCCGTGCCCTCGGATGAGCGCGTCAGAGTTTTGCGCGTGCGAGGGCACGTCGGGAATCAGGCTGCGGACCCAGGCGAAGCGCTCGGCCTGCTCGCCGGTGTAGAGACCGTCCGGCTCGTCGGCTGTCGCGTAGTGCGTCATGATGCCTGCGAGTTCAATGCCTGGTGCGTGCAACGCAGCGACGGCCTGGGCGGCCTGCTCGGGTGCGACGCCGTAGCGGTGCATGCCCGTGTCGACTTTGAGGTGGACGCGCAAGGTCTCGCGCGGCTCGGCGTGGGCGGCCATCATGAGCGCGGCTTGGAGCGAGACGACAGTGGCCTCCAGCCGGTGCGTCCGAAACGCGGGCAGCCACTCGGCCAGTGGCGGCCCGAAGACGAGTATGCGTCCTTCGATGCCTGCCGCTCTCAAACGAACGCCCTCGGCTGCCGTGGCGACGGCGAACGCACCCACCCCGTCTTCCTGCAACGCTCGCGAGACGCGCGCTGCGCCGTGTCCGTATGCGTCCGCTTTGACGACGGCCATCAGGTCGGCGCCGTGGGCTTTGGTGTGGAGCGCCCTAGCATTGCGGCGGATCGCTCCGAGCGAAACGAGGGCGCGCGTCAGGCTCAGATCACCGGTCCCCAGCGCCAGCACTTCGTCGAGCCGCGTCGTCGTCGGGCGGACACGTTCGGGCGGGGTCGCAGCGTTTCGCATAGAGATCGGTCGGTTATCTTGTGCCCATCTAATCGCCTCGGCCCGCCCGCCGGTTTCCCCCACTCGAAACGTCCCCGTTTATGCTGCGCGCCCTCCCCTTTCTCGCCCTCTGCACGTTGCTCGCCCTCTCCGCTGACGACGCCCACGCTCAGCAGCGCCTGACGCTCGACGCCATCCACGCCTCCAACACGTTCTCGCAGCAAGGCTTTCAGGGCGGACGCTGGGCCGACGAAGGACCTGTTGTCACCTACGTCGAGCGGATGGCCGACGGATCGGACCTGATTAGCTATAACATCGAAACCGCCACTCGCGAGATCCTGATCGACGGCTCCAAACTCATCGCCCCCGACACCGGCGAAAAGATCGCCATCGAAGACTACGCCTACGGGCCGGACGGAAACCGCGTGCTGCTCTACGCCGACAGCGAGCGCGTGTGGCGCCTCAACACCAAGGGCTACTACTACGTACTCGACCTGGCGACGAGCGATGTGATGCCGCTGTCGGACCGCAGCAAGGGGTTCCAGATGTTCGCCAAGCTCAGCCCCGACGGGCAGCGCGCCGCGTTCGTGCGCGACCGCAACCTGTTCGTCGTCGACCTGGCGACGGGAGCCGAAACCGCTCTGACGACCGACGGCGCGGACGGCACGATCATCAACGGCACGTCGGATTGGGTGTACGAGGAAGAGTTCGGCCTGCGCGACGGCTGGAGGTGGAGCCCGGACGGGCGCTACCTCGCGTTCGTCCAACTCGACGAGACCAACGTCCGCGATTTTGCGATGACCGACCTGCGCGGCCAATACCCGACCTACGAGCGCTTCCGGTATCCCAAGGCGGGCGAGCAGAACAGCGAAATCCGCGTCGGCGTCGTCGACGTGACGCAGCCCAACCCGTCGCCTCGCTTCTTCGATACGGACACGTGGGGTGAGGGCGGCGAAGAGACCGAGTACATCCCGCAGATCGGTTGGACGCCCGACGGCAGCGTTTGGATGTTTCGCTTGAACCGCGACCAAAACCAGCTCGACGTGCTCTACGGCGATCCCGCGACGCTGGGCATTCAGAGCGTCCTGGCCGAGTCGTCCGACACGTGGCTCGAAGTCGAGACCGGCTTCTCGGACCTCGACGTGGGCGCCTTGACCTACCTGCGCGACGGCGAGCACTTCATCTGGATCAGCGAGCGCGATGGCTTCAACCACTTGTACCTCTACGCCAACGACGGAACGCCCGTCGGCCGCCTGACCGCCGGCGACTGGGACGTGACCACGTTCCTTGGCGCCGACGAAGACGCGGGCCTGATCTACTTCGTCTCGACGGCCGAGGGATCGACCGAGCGCCACGTCTACCGCCAGCGCGTCGACCTGACTAACGGCACCTCGACTGCATCGCCCGAGCGCCTGACGCCCGAAGCCGGATGGAACGGCGCCGACCTGAGCCGGGACCGCCGCTACTTCATCCACACCCGCTCGACACTGGATACGCCCACCATCGTCGCCCTGCGCCGGACCGATGGCGCGCTGGTCAAGACGCTCCAAGACAACGCCGACTTGGCCGCCACGCTCGACCGCTACGCCATGGGCACGACCGAAATGACGACGACGCCTGGAGCCGACGGCACCGACCTCAACACCCTACTGATCAAGCCGTCGACGTTCGACGCGGCGCGCGAGTATCCTGTCCTGATGTTCGTCTATGGCGGCCCCGGCTCGCAGCAAGTCCGCAACGCGTGGTTGGGCGACCGCTACCTGTGGCACCAGCACCTCGCCGAAGAACTAGGGGTCGTCGTAGCCGTCGTCGACAACCGAGGGACGGGCGGACGCGGGCGCGACTTCAAGAACGTCACCTACAAGCGCCTGGGCGAGATCGAAGCGCTCGACCAGATCGCCGCCGCTCAGCACCTGGGCGCGATGCCGTGGGTCGACGAGGACCGCATCGGCATCTGGGGATGGAGCTATGGCGGCTTCATGTCGCTGATGTCGATGATGTACCAGGACGGGCCCGAGACCTTTCGGATGGGCATGTCGGTCGCACCGGTCACGAGTTGGGGCCAGTACGACACGATCTACACGGAGCGCTTCATGAGCACGCCGCAGAAAAACCCCGACGGCTACGCCCTGTCGCCCGTCGGCCTGGCTGCTAACCTCGACGAAGACGCTTCCCTCCTCATCGTCCACGGCGATTTCGACGACAACGTCCACTTCCAGAACGCCGTCCAGATGGCCGACGCGCTCATCGCCAACGGCAAGCAGTTCGACCTGATGGTCTACCCCGGCCGCAACCACGGTATCTACGGCGGCACCACGCGCTTGCACCTCTACACCCTGCTCACCAACTACGTCCGCGAACACCTCGCCGAGCCGGCGATGCCGTAAGCAATTGATGTTTAGACCGTCAAATTCTGCCAACTACATAACAATCCTGAGCAATGGATAATATAAACCTGTTAATCCCAATGCCTGAAATTGCTGGGCCGTTCACGGTTGCTTTCGTGATAATCGCAGCTGCTGTTTACACAATCTTATTATGCTCTTTCAAGTCAAGTCATACCCAACGGTTGGCATTTGTCAAGTCAAAAGTAAGCGACATCGAATCCAAGATCCACGATCTTGAACAAGAGTTTAGTATTCCGTAAACGAAATATCGAGCTGCGTCCGTTGAGCTTCGAGATGCTCTTGACAAAATGCCAGACGAGGGAGTAGTGATCAAAGCTGGAAGGTCCGCAGCTGGCGCAGTCAACCGTGGAATTAACGAAGTAGCGTCCAGCATTGAGGTTGCTGGAAAACTGGCTGGCGTCTTTCCTGGTTACGAAATCATGGGTTTAGCTGCTCAGTTTGTCGGATCGGAGTTACCAGGACTTGGGCCTTTAGGTCCATAACGAAGTGAGACGGAGGATGTGAAGCAGGCTAGGGCAAAACTTAGTGCCGTCGAAAACGACCGCAACAAGCTCAGGTGGAAGATTGCACGCAACCATAAAATCGCTCAGGGCTTGCGCAACAGAGTGAATCTAATTAAGAAAGAGAACAACCAAGTTTGTCGGCGCGAAACACAGCCATAGCGATCTCGCTTATTTCTTATTACCCCCTATACCTAGCTTCCGCCTCAATTGTGAATAGGCTCTGACTGCTATTCAACCCCTTGCGGATGGCTGCGCATCTTTTATTGACCTACTAATGCCCCGCTCTCTCACCTCCATCCGCCACCTCTCCACGCTCCACATTCCATTGCGGTGGTCGGACATGGACGCGTTCGGGCATCTCAACAACGCGCGCATCTTCACCTACTTCGAGGAGGCGCGGATTCGGATGCTCGAACAACACGCGGGCGACTGGACGGGCGAGGCGGGGCCGGTCGTCGTGCATGCGGCGTGCACCTACAAGCGCCCCATCGTCCACCCGGCGACGCTGGTGATTCACCTGGGCACGGACGCGCCCACCCGCACGTCGTTTAATACGCGCTACGTCGTCTCGACCGAGGAGCAGCCGGACGTCGTCCATGCATTCGGCGAGGCGCGCATGGTGTGGGTGAACGTCGCAACCGGCAGGCCGACGCGGTTGCCGCAGCTGTTTACCGATCTGTACGAGGCCGCTGAGGAGCGGTCTGACGTGTATGGCGTGTTCGAAGCTCAATGAATCAGCCAGTTCACTATCACCCTCGAGAACGGGCCTAGTCAATAGGAAACCTGCTCGGCGACAGCCAGTCGTCGCACGCAACGCGCAGTTGAGCAGTGATTGATCTCGGCGGCAGTTGTGGATTCCTGCCTTCGCAGGAACGACGATCACAGAGGTGCGGGGAGTTTGAGCACTGCGGTGCGACTTCCGAGCCTGAATGGTCAAGGAGTCCCGGCCTGATCTCGGTCCGGCGACAAAGACGCGGAGAGAGCGAGCGTCGAAAAATCGTCCTGTTTGAGCGTCAGCGAGTTTGGACGATTTAAGCGAGTGAGCGCAGCGTCAGCCGGAGCGAGTCCAGCCTTGACCTTTGCTTCTTTGCATTAAGGCAAAGAAGGCAAGCGCAGCGAACCACGATTTGTCATGCCAAAGCACGAGAGCATCGTTGCGCCAGGCAAGTTGAGGAGTCAACTCAGACTGTCACGTCGCTTAGCTCCTCGCAATGACGAAGGGGAAGGACTTAGAGTCATCTGCGGTCAAGCGGAATGTCGGCGCGAGAGGCGGGGTCTTCGATGGGTTCGAGATGCGTCAGAACGGTGAGGTTGGGGACGCGGTCGCGCAAATCCGCTTCCAGGCGTTCGAGCAGTTCGTGGCCCCGCTGCACGCTCCACTCGCCGGGCACGAGCACGTGGACCGACGCAAACCGGCGGGCGCCGCTGCGGCGCGTGCGCAAGGCGTGGTAGTCGAGCGGATGATCAGCGGCATAGCGGTCAAGAACGGCGCGTAAAGCCAACTGGTCGGATTCGGCGAGCGCTTCGTCCATCAAGCCACCCATCGAACGCAGCACCAGGCGCGCTCCAGCGATGGCGACAATGACCGACACTACGAGCGCCAGGATCGGGTCGAGCGGCGTCCATCCGGTCAGGTGCGCCAGTCCCAATCCGCCCACGACGGCGATGCCCGTCGCCACGTCGGCCATCAGGTGTTGTCCGTCGGCTTCGAGCGTCGGGCTGTGACCGGATCGTCCCTTGCGAATCAAGATGCCGCCGACGACCGCGTTGATAGCCGTTGCGATAGTGGCGAGCGTCAGGCCCAGACCAAGACGCTGCATCGGTTGCGGGTCGAGGAGCCGGTCGACTCCGGCCCAGGCGATGCCGACGGCGGCGAGCACGATCAACCCGCCTTCGAGCCCGGCGGCGAAAAACTCGACTTTGTCGTGGCCGTAGGCGTGGCTTTCATCGGGCGGACGGGCGGCCAGCGTCAGCGAGATCCACGCCAAGACGGCGGCGCCCAGATTGACGAGCGACTCGACGGCGTCCGAAAGCAGACTGACCGAGTCGGTGGCCCAGGCAGCGTAGGATTTGAGCGCCAGCGTCGCCAGGGCCGCGCAGATCGACAGCACGGCGTAGCGGCGCAGGCTGAGCCGGTCGGCTAGCAGCGATGGAGCAGCGGCGTAGGGCGCGGTGGGCATCGAAAGATCGGTGGAAGGTGCAAGGATGCGGCATGGCGCCCCGAGCAGCCCCGTAGTTTAGGGATGTACGGAAGCGCTCCCGCGCTTTTTGCCCCTCCTCACGCTCTCTTTTCCGACCGATGGACTTTCGCCGACTGGTTTCCCGCATCTCCGACGTACTCGGATCAGACGCCACGCCCGAGCGCGTCGAGCGCATCGCCATCGCCCTGCTCGACGAGAAGCTGGACGCGCCTGCCGCTGCCGGTTCGGGTTCGTCGGCGCGCGGCGGTAAGGCGGTCGTGACGGCGTATGGCAAGGATGAGCCCGGCATGCTCCACGTCATTACGAGCGTGCTTTCGGACGCCAACTACAACATTCTCGACGTGTCGCAGAAAATCCTGCAAGACTACTTCACTGTGATCATGATCGTCGACGGCGAGGGGGCGCGGGCTTCGGTCGGCGAGGTGCAGGCGCGGCTTGCCAAGGTGGGCGAGCAGCGCGGCGTCCGCGTCTTGATGCAGCACGAAGACCTGTTCAACGCGATGCACCGCGTCTAGCCGTCTCCGACGGTTCCTTTTGGATCTGGAGCACGCGCTCCGCACCCCACCTGACCCATGCCGTTTGAACTGCCCGAAGTAATCGAGACGCTTCGGATGACCGAGGCCGACCTGTTCGACATCCGCACCGTCACGCTCTCGCTCTCTCTGCGCGACTGCGCCTCGCGCCTGCCCGCCACGACGCGCGCCCGTAGCTACGACAAGATCCGCCGCTACGCCTCGCTGCACACGCGCGTGGCCGCCGAAGTCGAGGGCCTGTATGGCGTCCAGATCGCCAACAAGCGCGTCGCCATCACGCCCGCCGCCTTGTTCGCCGACAGCCACAACCGGGGCGATTTCGTTCGGCTCGCCCAGACGCTCGACCAGGCTGCGGCCGACGTGGACATCGATTATCTCGCCGGTTTCTCGGCCCTGGTCGAAGGTGGCTCGACGCGCGGCGACGACGCGCTGATCGACTCGCTTCCCGAAGCGCTCTCGACGACGCAGCGCGTCTGCGGATCGGTCAACTGCGGCTCGACGGCCCAGGGCATCAACGCCGACGCGGTCCTCAAAGTGGCGCACGTCATCAAGCAACTGGCCGAGCGGACCAAGGACCGCGATGCCATCGCTGCCGCCAAGTTCGTGGCGTTCTGCAACGCGGTCCCCAACAACCCCTTCGTCGCCGGAGCCTTCCACGGACCGGGCGAGCGCGAGGCGTGCATCAACGTCGGCATCAGCGGGCCGGGCGCCGTCTTGCGCGCAGTTGAGGAAGTGGGACCCGATGCCGGATTCACAGCCGTCTGCGAGGCGATCAAGAAGACGACCTTCAAGATGACGCGCGCGGGCGTGCTGATCGGCGAGCGGTGCGCCGCCCTGCTCAGCGAACGATCCGGCCTCGACATTCCCTTCGGCATCGTCGACCTGTCGCTGGCGCCGACGCCTGCCGAGGGCGATTCGATCGCGGCGATCCTAATGGCGTTCGGACTCGAATCCGTCGGAGCGCCGGGCACGACGGCGGCGCTGGCGATGCTCAACGAGTCGGTCAAGCGCGGTGGCCTGATGGCCGGAGCGCACGTCGGCGGCTTGAGCGGCGCGTTCATGCCCGTCAGCGAGGACGATCAGATGATCCGGGCCGCTGAGCACCGCCACATCTCGATCGAAAAGCTCGAAGCGATGAGCGCCGTCTGCTCGGTCGGCCTGGACATGGTCGCGATTCCGGGCGCCACGTCGGCCGAGACGATCGCGGGCATCTTGCTGGACGAGTTCGCCATCGGCATGGTCAACAACAAGACGACGGCCGTGCGCATCTTTCCGATCCCCGGCAAAGGCGTCGGCGACTGGGCCGAGTTCGGCGGCCTTCTGGGGCGCGCGCCGATCCTGCCCGTGTCGAGCCTGTCGAGCAGCGTCATGGTGCGTAGGGGCGGCCGCATTCCTGCGCCCATCCGAAGCCTGACCAACTAGCCGACGCGCCTCCACCCTCTCCAACTGCCGTCGCGAGCGAAGCGTGGCGATCTCCGGCGTTTGCTAATGGCTGGGAGATCGCCACGTCGCTGCGCTCCTCGCGATGACACGTGGAAACTCCTCTGCCATGTCTACACCGCTCACGCTTCGTTCCGGTCGCCACACGCACCACCTGCGCGCGCCCTTCCGCGTCGCGCACGGCGTCTCGGCGACGCGCGAGAGCCTGTTCGTCCGACTCGACGCGTGGGGACAAACCGGCTGGGGCGAGGGCGCACGTGTGCCCTACTACCCGTATGCGATCGAGCAGCTGGAGCGCTACGTCCACACGCTCGACGTGGATCGGTTGGTGACCGGAGGCGAGGTGTTTCTCCAAGATGCGCTCGCCGGTTTGCCGCCCGGACCTGCACCCGCGCGGTGCGCCGTCGACCTGGCGCTGCACGACGCGTGGGGACGCGCGATGGGTGAGCCGTTGTGGAAGCTGTGGGGCCTAAACCCGTCGCGCATGCCGCTGTCGTCGTTCACGCTGTCGATCCCCGACGACGATCAGTCGCTCGAACGCGCGGCAACCGAGGCAGCGCACCTCCCCTTTCTCAAACTCAAAATCGGCTCGGGCGACGTGGACCGCGATGTGCAGATCGTCGCTCGCACGCGTGAACTGACGACGGGCGCGATCCTGGGCGTCGACGCCAACAGTGCCTACGACGAAGCCGACGCGGCCCGGCTCGTTGGAGCGCTGGCCGAACTGGGCGTGGCCTACGTCGAGCAGCCGCTGATCGCCGACGACGTAGGGCGCTGGCACCGGTTGCGGGCGCTGCTTCCAGCCGGAATGCCGCCGCTGATCGCCGACGAATCCGTGCAAACGGCCGCCGACATCGGGGCGCTCGCCGGAGGAGCCGACGGGGTCAACCTCAAGCTGTGCAAGACCGGCGGACTGGCTGGGATGCGCCGAGGGATCGAAGTCGCGCGGAGCATGGGCATGAGCGTGATGATCGGCTGCATGGTCGAGAGCACGGTCGCCGTCTCGGCCGCCGCTCACCTCGCGCCTCTAGCCGACTTCTGCGACCTGGACGCTCCCCAACTCATCCGCGACGCCGTCGGTGAGGGCGGCATGACGTGGACCGACGGCCGAATGGCGCTGCCCGACGCGCCGGGAACGGGCGTGCAGAGCGTGACGGTTGCCGTCGACTAACACCGAGTCCGAAGAATGCTGATGCGTCCCTTCGCCGTCATCCTGAGCCCTGCTCGAAGAGCCTGCCCTAGACCTGATCGGGGGATCTCCGTGCTCTGACGGCAAAGGGAAGGGACTGGGGGCAGGCTCAGGATGACGTTGTTTGAAAATGCGTCGCGAACCTCCGAATAGGGTATCAGAGCGTCACTTCCAATTCGAACAGCGGCAGGATCGGCAGGCCGTTGCGGTCCGAGATGGAGACGCCCGAACTCGTCGGCCGGTAGGTGCGGTCGAGCGTGTTGCGCGTGTTGAGGACGTTGTACACGTCGACGCGGAGTTGCCACGCGGCATCGACTAGGCGGAAGCGCCACGTCGCCGTCGCATTCAGTCGGGCGTAGAGGGGCAGGCGCGCATTGGGCGCCGACGGGCGGAGCAGGAAGTACTGTGGATCGCCGGTGACGGGGTCGGTGACCGAGAAGCGGCCCGTCGGCTCGGCGAACGGCTCGCCGCTGCGCACCTCAGCGCTCATGCCCAAATCGACGCGGCCCATCTTGCGGCTGACGACGGTTCGGATCTGGTGCGGAATGCTTTGGGCGGCGAGTTGGTACTGCTCGTCGCCGCGCTCCTGGCTGAACCGCTCGCTGAGCACGCCGCTGTAGAACGTCCAGACGGTCCACCGGTCGCGTATCAACTCGGCCGTCGCCTCGAAGCCGAACGCACGACCATCGGCGTCGGCGTACTGCCCCAGCAGCGCGGCCGACGAAATGCCGGGACCGTCCAGACCTTCCTTCTGCTGCTCGGGATCGAATGGGACGAGCACGTTGCGAGTCGACCGCGCGTAGCCTTCGACGTCGATTCGGACGCCTGTTCGAGGCCGCCACTCCAGCCCCAGCGCAGCCGTTCGGGCTCTGGCAGGGCGCACGTCGGCGTCGGCGGGGATCCAGCGGCTCGACAGCAGATCGTACAAGACGGAGAAGCGGTCGCGCAGACGGTGCAGGTACTGCGCCGATCGACCCGCTCCGCCTCGCAGCGTCAGCCGGTCCGTAGCGCTGTATGCGAGCGTGACGTTGGGATCGACAAAAACGTAGGCGCCCTCCGACGACGTGCTCACGCGCGCTCCTCCGCCGCCTCGCCACCGCTCGCCCTCCAGGTCGAGCTGGGCGTAGGCGACCGACTCGAACGCGGTTTGCTCGACGCGTTCGCTGGTCCGGGTCGGCTCGCGCGTCGGCTGCTCGAGTCCACCGCCCAAACGGGAGCGGAAACGGCGCGCGACTAGGTGGACGCCGGTGCGCACGCTCGCCCCGGCGCGTGGAAACGCCTCGACTCCGACCTTGGCGCCGTACTCGTCGAGCCGGATGCGATAGTCAGACGTGAGCAGCGTGCCTTCGGCGGGCCGGATCCGGCTGCTCTCGCGCGCCGAGTAGGTCGAGCGGTAGAGCGTCGCCGATCCGAAGAGCTGGGTCGAGGGCAGGTACTGGTAACGTAGGCTCTGCAGCTGATTGCCCCAACCGTGGTCGACCTCGAAGAAGAGATTGGCGGGGCGCTGCCAGCTGTCGAAGTCGAGCGAGAAGTCGAACGGAAGCCGCAAATCCAGCGCGTCGCTGCCGCTATAATGGGACAGCGAGACGCGGTGCGCGAACCCCGGCCGCCACGTCACCTTGGCCGACAGGTCATCGAAGACGTAACCGGTGCGCAGCGTATCGAGCGTGCCGTCGTCGCCGACGACGGGGTGGCGCCGGCCCACGATCTGGTCGATGAACGAGCGCCTCCCCGAGAGCATGAACGAGCTGCCGCGCGTCAGCGGACTTTCGATCAGATAGCGCCCGCTGAGCAGCCCCAGCGCAGCCTGAGCGCGCGGAGTCTCGCGGTTGCCGTCGCGCATCTCGGCGTCCAGCACTGCGGAGATTCGGCCTCCAAACTCGGCTGGATAGATCGACCGGAAGAGGCGCACCCGGCTGAACGTGTCGGTCTGGAACGTCGATACGAGCGAGAACGCGTGCCACGGATGGTAGACCGGAGCGCCGTCCAGCAGATACAGATTCTCGTCCGGCTCACCGCCTCTGACGATCAGTCCGCCCGTCGCTTCCCCTGCGCGTTCTATGCCCGGAAGCCACGTCAGCCGCTGGAGCATGTCGGCCTCTCCGAAACTCGTCGGCAACTCATCGAGCAGAGCGGGCGGAATGTCCGTCAATCCCGGTTGAGCCGCCGATTCTCCCTCGATTTGCACGTCTGGAGTGAGGACCGACGTGGGAGTGAGGGCGACGACGTTGCGAGGCGACTGGGTCAGCAGGACCGTGTCGACGGCCGCGTATCCCACGTACGACACCCGCACCCGGTGGGCACCAGCGGGCAGATCGGGCAGCGTGAACACGCCCGCCGCAGACGCCGACGTTCCCTTGCGCAGGCGCGGCACGTACACCGTCGCGCCCGGCAGCACCTCTCCGGTACGAACATCGCGCACGAATCCGCTCAACGTCTCCCGAGCGGGCGCCGCTCGCACGTTCTCACGCTCGGGTTGGCGCGCGCGCAGCACGTATTGACCCTGCCGCCGCCGCACCACCTGCAAGGGAAGCCCGCTGACCACGCACGCGAACGCAGCGTCGAGATCGCTGCCCCGGTAGCTGCATACCGTTCGGCGCGATTCGACCAGACGCTCTGCGTACACGACCCGGACCCGTGCCTGACTTGCCAGCGCGTTGAGCGCCTGCTCGACGGACCCCGGAACGACGCGCAGGATCTGCGCTCGCGACACGTGAGGAGCGAGCAGAGAAAGCGCAACGAGCGGAAAGAGAGCGAGTGAGCGCACGAGAACCAGTAGCCAGAGGCTTTCAAACTACTCTACCCCTCCCTTTCGTGTCGCCAATACCGCGTGTAGGACGATCGGTATGGGATCAGGCGACCCAAAACGCAAACGGGACGCCAGCCAAAGCCAGCATCCCGTCGGGTTATTCTTTGCGGAGAGAGGTTTAGGCGTGACCTTCGGTGACCTCGCGCTTCCACGCGGACTGCGTGCGGCGGACGGCTTCGGGGCCGACGGTCGCGTCGACGGTGGCCTCGGGGTTTTCCTTGACCGTCTCCTTGACGACGTAGACCGGCAGCTTCTCGCTGATCGAAACCAGCAGCGGCGTCAGATCCTTGAGGTGACGCTCGGCCAGGTCGGCGATGCGCGGCTCCTTGATCGCCAGACCGAACGCGGTGAAGGCAGTGTAACCCATCGTGGCGAGGCTGAGAGCGGTATAGTCGTCGCGGAGGGCGCGGCTGATCTCCTCGCTACGCACCTGGTCGTAGAGACCCGCAGCGATACCGGCGGCGGCGGCAAACGCCTTCTTGAATACGGATTCGGTCTTGGCGTCGTAGCTCTCGGCAAGCTTTCCGAGCGCGTCGAGGTGGCTTTCGAGCGTGCGCTCGATCTCGATGAGCAGCGTGTTTACTTCGGGATCGGCGCGGATGGCATCTTCGTCCCGTTGGCGCTTGACGGCCTCGAGGATGTGACGCTCCAACGCGGACTGGTCGGAGACGTGTTTCTGAATCAGGCTGAGGCGGTCGCTCATGGGTATCGTGTTTTGTCTAAACTGAGGGTGTGTAGGCACCGAATCTCGGTGCGTCTAGAGGTCAACCAGCCGGCCCGAGCAGAGAGCCGCGGCCGTGTGAGCAACCTGCTACGTAAGCCGTAATGTAGCAGGTTGCTCACAGCACGCGCGCCGGGCACCATCACGCACTCGGCTACTCGGTGACAGGTCCGGCAATCGCAGTCGAGAGCGCGTGGGGACGCACGTGCGCAGCGATGGCTCCGTTGACCTGGTCGAGCGTCAGCGCGTCGACTTCTGCGGGATGCGCGTCGAGTTGGTCGAGGTCGAATCCCGTCGTGGCCAAGCGGTGAGCCTGGGCTGCCAGTCCGCCGGTCGTGGCGAGGCCGACGGTGTAGGTGCCGGTCAGCGTCGTCTTTTTTTGCTCCAACTCGGCAGCCGTCAGCCCACCGCGCGCCCACTCGTCGACGACCGCGCGTGTCGACTCGATGCCGCGGTCGATGTTCTGCTCGCTCAGCGTGACGCGCACCGAGACGGCTCCTCCGACGCCCTGATCGGCGTCCGACAGGCTCGCGCCGATGCCGTATGTCAGCCCCTGCTTGTCGCGCACTTCCTGCATCAGCCGGGCCGAGAAGTTGCCGCCTAACGCGAACAGAGCGACGCGCAGCGCGAGGTAGTCAGGGTGCTGCCGGTCGACGACGGTGGCGTGCCCCATCTCGATGTCGGCGTTGGTCTTGTCGGCAATAAAATAGCGAGCGGTCTGCGCGTCGGTGGACGCAGGCGGTGGCAGATCAGGAGCGGCGACGTTGGCGCGTCCGCCGAAGCGCAAGGCCAATGCGTCGAGGTCGAGCGCTGCTACGTCCCCGGCGAGCACGACCGTCAGCGGTCCCCAGTTGCGGGCCTGCTCGTGGTGGGCGCGCACCTTATCGGCGCCAATGGTCATCGCACGCTCGGCGGATTGGGCGAAGTCGGGCGTGTGGCGTGGGTCGTCGGACGCGTAGAGCAGGCGCGACAGAATCGCGTCGGCCTGGGCGCCGGTGTCGGTCGAGGCGCGGGCGTAGCTGGCGGCTTTGCGCTCGGCGGCCTTGCCCACCTCGTCCGGGTCCAGAGCCGGGCGGGCGAGCAGATCGGCAGCCAATCCGAGCACGAACGACGCGTCGGCGGCGAGCATCTTGCCTCTAAAGCCCATCCGCCTGCTGTCCGACGAAAAGCCCAACTGGGCGCCGCGCGATTCGAGCGCGTGGGCGATGGCGTGGCGGTCCATCTGATCGGTCCCCTTGTCCAACACGCTGGCGAGGATGTCCTGGATCAGTTCGTCGGACGGATCGGCGAGTACGACGGGGTGCGACGCCTGGACCGAGACGACGCCTGGAGCCGCAGTCGGAAGGGCGATCAGCCGGACGCCCGGCGCGTGGGCCTCGCGGACCGTGGAAGCGAAATCGAGAGGCATCAGTTGGAAATGTGGAGGCCGACGGTGCGCGTGTCGGCGGTGAAATAGGTCTGGGCGACGCGCTGCACGTCATCAGGCGTGACGGCCTGGGCGCGCTCGACCGAGTCGGTAAAGAGCGTCCAGTCTCCGGCTGCGATGGCTTCGTTCAAGCTGCTCGCGGCTGCGTAGACGCCATCTCGGGCGTAGGCGTCGTGGGCGCGGTAGAGGCCCAGCGCGCGGTCGAGTTCGTCTTGCGTGACACCGTCCGTAATCACGCGGTCGACCTGGTCATAGATCGCGGCTTCGACCTCATCGTGCGTCTTGCCGGGCGTCAGCATCGCCAGGACCGAGAACAGGGCGGGATCCCTAAACGACGGCGCCGAGGCCGATGCGTGCGTCGCCAGTCCCGTATCGACCAGCGCGTTGTACAGCCTACTGCTCTTACCCATGCCCAGCACGACCGACAGTAATTCAAGGGCGGCAGCGTCGGCATGCGTCGCCTCGGGCGCCTTCCACGCGCAAATGAGATGGTCGACGGCTCCGGCCTGTTTGACGACGACGCGCCGCTCGCCCTTCTGCTCAGGCTCACGCGTCACGTCCGACGGAATCGGATGCGGAGCCGACGGGATCGCCCCGAACCGCTCGTCGACGAGAGTCAGTGCATCTTGAGCCGACACGCCGCCGATGATGCTGACGGTCGCGTTGCCGGGCCAGTAGTAGGTGTCGTAGAAGCCGCGCAGTTTGCCGGGTGTGATCGCCTCAACGTCCGAGCGCCAGCCGATCGTCGGGTGTCCGTACGGGTGAGCGGGAAACGCAGCCGACCAGACGTGGTGGTAGAGGTTGCGGAACGCCTCGTTTTGCCCCCGGTCGAGTTCGTTGAGGATGACCGTCTTCTCGCTCGCGACGGCTTCGTCCTCGAGCAGCACGCCGCGCATCCGGTCGGCTTCGATGTCGGCGGCCAGAGGCAGGTGCTCGGTCGGCAGGACGGCGAAGTAGTTGGTGCGGTCGAGCCACGTCGTCGCGTTGATCTGCGCGCCTACGGACTGCAAGACCTGAAACACGCTCGTCTCGTGGCGCGCGTGGTAGCGCTCGGTGCCCTTGAACATCAGGTGCTCGAGAAAGTGCGTCGCCCCGGTCAGCCCGGCGCCCTCGTTGCGGCTGCCGACGCCATAGGTCACCATCAGGCACGCGACGGGCGCCGACGGCTGTTCGAGGACGAGCACGCGCAGCCCGTTGGCGCGATGCCGGTAGGCGTGGATGCCCGCGCGCGTTTCGAGATATTCGAAGGCGTCGTGGGCGAGGGTCGGGTCAGGGAGTTCCATAGTCAAGGGGTAGCCCGTCGCAACGGGGTAGCATCCTGCCGGGTTGCCTTCGATGACGAGATTGCGAGCGGTCGCGAACGGATTGCGCAGGCTCGTTGAATGTCGCCGATTTATCAATGGGTGCGCAGACGCAGACGCTCTATGTCCTATATCTTCGGTGTCTCGCCACGAATCGCGGACGCATCTCCTTGACTCGCCTCCCGGATGGCTCGGCCCCAAACTGCTGAGCGGCTTCCAGGCCGAAACGTCGCACTACCAGCGCCGCATCACCAGCTCAGGCGCCCGCAATCGCGGCTCCATAACGCCGAGCATGGCGCGTGACGTGCGCCGAGCCGAGCGGACGAGGCGCCTGACCTGCGTGACCACTCACGTCGATTCATCAACAGTCTCAAACGGCATTCACCTCGACCTGCGCGGTTTGGACGGTGCGGCAGATTCGCTGGCCGTCGACCGCGTAGTTCTGGCGACGGGATTTCATGCACATCGGCCCGGCGGCGACTGGCTGGATGATGCCGTCGAAACCCACGGCCTGCCCGTCGCGCGGTGTGGCTATCCGCAATTGAGCGCCTCGCTGGCGTGGGCGCCGGGGCTATACGCGAGCGGTCCGCTCTCCGAAGCAAACGACGCGCGCCACTGACATCCCGACGCCTGGCGAAGGCACAACCGACCAAACCTTACTCGACGACGCGTTCGCCGAAGTCCACCGCGTCACGCTGCAGCCCGGCGCCCAGCTTTCGCCGCATCAGGCTGTGCCCGCGCGCTCTACTTCCTGTCGGGCTACACCGTCGAGTTCACCGGCGACGACGGAAGCCGCGAGCAAACGTTCGATCAGGACAGGCCTACTATCACGCGGCGGGCGACCACGCCGTCGAAAACGCAGGCGATACGGTCGCCGAGTTTCTAGTCGTGAAGTTCAAGCGCTAGGCAACGTTGACAATTGCGCTTGGCTCGCTTCTGCGGCGCGCTTGAACGCTCTGCCGCGTTGCTCTGCATCGCCGATGCGCGCATCGGCTGCTTCGAGCGCCTTGCCGAGCGCCCAATCGCACGCGCAGCCGCCTCCCCTCGGCTAATGTCAACGTTGCCTAGAGCAAAAGGCGAGGTGCGTGAAGGTCTCTGGATTGCGGAACCGAACGCTCGTTCCCGATCTTTGCAGGCGTCATGCTCCAAACTTCTCCGACGACAGCTCCCCGCTTTGCGCTCTGGGCCGACCGCCTAGGTATTGGCGCGTCCGTCGTGTGCCTGATTCACTGCCTCGCGCTCCCATTCGCGCTGACGCTGTTCGCCGGATGGGGCGGAGCCGAGCATGGCACGTTCCACCTGATCGCGGCTCTGACGACGCTTCCCATCGCGATTGCCGCCGGATGGCCGGGCTACCGCATCCACCGCCAGCGACACGTCGTCGCGCTGTTCATCGGGGGCGGCCTGCTCATCGCCGGTGCGCTGCCCGCCGAAGCCTGGATCGGACACGAGGGACACGTCGGTCTGACCGTCGCTGGAAGCCTGCTGCTCGTCTCCGGGCACCTGCGCAACTGGACGCTGCGTGAACGCTGCAAAGCCCACGCCCTCCCGCACCACGCCGACCACTGCGACCACGACGCCGCGTGAGTCAGGCCGCGCTGATGCTCTTGCCCGTCAGCGCCCCACCCTGTCTCACTGATGCCCGGCGCCTACCTCCGGCTCCCAACGTGGAGCATGGCAGTGTTGGCTGCCTGGCTCGTCGTCGTATCGGCCATCGGGTGGAGCGGCGCGCTGGTCGGCGCTCCGGCATTCGTGATCGGCGTGAAGAATGCGACGCTGACACTGGGCACGCTGCTCGCGCTCTGGAAGGTACCGTCGCTCCGGCAGTGGGCGCTGACGGTTCCGATCCGGTATCTGGTGCTCTTCCACGTGACGCGGATGGTCGGCATCGCGTTCTTGGTGCTCCACGCGCGCGGCGAACTGGCCGACGACTTCGCGCTCTGGGCGGGCTGGGGCGACATCGCAACTGCTGTTTCGGCTCTCGCAGTTGCCTATCTCGCGTGCTCACCGAGTTCGTCCGGTAAGCGGTGGACGGTCGGCCTGTGGAATGCGTTCGGCTTGATCGACATCGTACTCGTCATGGCGACGGCGCTGCGGTTAGGGTCGGTCGACGTCATGCAGGTCGCCACGATTGCGCGCTTTCCGATGAGCCTGCTGCCGACGTTTCTGGTGCCGCTGATCATCGCGACGCACGTGCTGATTTTTGTGCGCCTGGCGAGCGATCAGTCCCCGGCGACGGCCAGCTGAAACAGTGCTGTATCGGTGTGCTGGCGGACTTGGATCGCCTTGCCGTCTTTCATCGTCCAGACGTGCGCGAACGGAATGTCGATGGCGTTACCGTTGGCTTTGTAGCGCCCTCCATAACGCCCGACAGCGACGAGCAAATCGCCTCCGCCGTCGACTACGTGGTCGAGGACGGCGGAGAAGTGATCCCACCGCGTCGCGAGCGGCACGAACACGCCATCGACTACGCCTTCGGGAGTCGTGTAATCGCCGCCATACGGGTGGCCTTCGGCTTCGGACCAGACCACTTTATCGGCGAAGACGGCGAGGACAGCGGGTACGTCGCCGCGGCCGAAGGCTTCGTAGGCGGAGCGGACGGTTTCGGCGTTGGTCATGGATCGGGCGGAGTGGGAGACGCAGAGGGGCGCGCCGGATCGGGGCAGCGCGGGGTGCAAACTACTTCTGGCGGATCACGATACCAATCGGCACACCCTCGAAGCCGAACGCAGCGCGGACTTTGTTCTCCAGGTAGCGCTTGTAGCTCTCGCCGACGCCCTTGGGGTGGTTGGCGAAGAACGCAAACGTCGGTGGCTCTGTCCTGACCTGAGTGGCGAACTTGATGCGGACGGCGGCGCCCCGGTACGTCGGTGGGTGGTGGGCGGCGAACGCGTCCTGAACGACTTCGTTGAGTCTGCTCGTCGAGATGCGCTTCTTGCGCTCGTCGCCGATCGTGGTGGCGAGTTCGAGGACCTTGCCGACGCGCTGGCCCGTCGTGGCCGATATGAACTGGATCGGGACGTAGCTCAGCGTCTGGAGTCGCTCGCGGATGTTCTTGGCATAGTCGCGCGGCGTGTTGGTGTCCTTCTCGGGCAGCAGGTCCCACTTGTTGACCAGGATGCCCAGCCCCTTGCGGTGCGTCTCGGCGTCCTTGAGCACTTTGATGTCTTGAGCTTCGAGGCCCGTCGTCGCGTCGATGAGCAGCAGGGCCACGTCGCAGCTTTCGATGGCGCGCTGGGTGCGGAGCGTCGAGTAAAACTCAATGTTCTCGTGGACGCGCGAGCGTCGGCGCAGTCCGGCCGTGTCGACAAGGACGAGTTCGCGGTCGTGCCATGTCAGCGGCGCGTCGATGCTGTCGCGCGTCGTGCCCGCCACTTCGGTAACGATGGTGCGCTCCTCGCCCAGCAGCGCGTTGGTGAGCGACGACTTGCCGACGTTGGGCCGCCCGATCAGCGCGATGCGCAGCGCGCCGGTGTCTTCGCGCTCGGGCTCGTCGGGCAGCACCTTGACCAGTTCGTCGAGCAGTTCGCCCGTCCCGCTGCCGTTGATCGACGAGAGCGGATAGGGATCGCCCAGACCAAACGCGTAAAACTCCATCGCGTCCAGGCGCCGCGTGGCGTTGTCGGCCTTGTTGGCGACGACGAAGGTCGGCGTGTCGCTCTTGCGCAGGATGCTGGCCAGCCGGTCGTCCAGGTCGGTCGTACCCGTCGTCACGTCGACGATGAACAGGACCGCGTCGGCCTCTCTGAGCGCGATGTCGACCTGCTCGCGGATGGCTTCCTCGAACTGATCCGACGACCCCTGGACGTATCCGCCGGTATCGACCACGTTGAACCCGATGCCGTTCCACTCGGCGTCGCCGTAGACGCGGTCGCGCGTGACGCCGGGCTCGTCGTGGACGATGCTTTGCCGCGACTCGGTGAGGCGGTTGAAAAAGGTGCTCTTCCCCACGTTGGGGCGGCCGACGATGGCGACGAGGGGCATGGCGTTGGAGTTCTAAGTGGGCCAGACTACGCACAACGCACGCATGGAGTGCGGGAGATGCGGGGAAAACGACATGGCTCCTTCATCAATGACGCCGCACCCGTACAGAAATTGGCCTCAGTCGGTCCGGCGATCAGATGCAGAGTGGAGAGAGCGTCAAGGGGCCGTTCGTGTTTGAGCGAAGCGAGTTGAACGGGTCCAGCGAACGCAGCGCCGCATCAGCCGGAGCGACGTAAGCCTTGATCTTTTGCTTCTTTTGAGTCAAGTCAAAAGAAGACCCCGCGCAGCGAGTGAGGATGAGAGAGAAATAGGATCCGGCTCAGGTAGCGGTTGTGGACCCCTGCCTCCGCAGGAATGACGGGTGGAG
The DNA here is from genome assembly GCA_963841855.1 of Rhodothermales bacterium. Classification (GTDB taxonomy): domain Bacteria; phylum Bacteroidota; class Rhodothermia; order Rhodothermales; family BA12; genus CAXBBB01. Next base: position 187,326 of record CAWJEJ010000001.1, read on the forward strand.
AGAAGGAGTGCACATCCAGGAAGCAGAAACGCAGTCGGTCCATCACTAGCCGTCGGAATCGCCCCGCCCTATCCCGCGTATCCCAACCGCCTCAACCCGCTCCCCGATGCGCCTCCTCTCGCTGCTCCCGCTCCTCCTCGTCCTAGCCGCCTGCCAGCCCAGCGCAGACGTTCCGCAACCGGAAACCGATCACTTAGCCGTCGAGGACGATCTCACCGACGACACCTTCGCCTTGGTCGACCAGAACGCCGACGCGTTTGCGATTCCAGCCGATCTGCAAGGCAAGCCTTCGATCGTCACCGCCGTTTACACGCACTGCCCCGACATCTGCCTGATGACGATGGCCAACATGACGCGCATCCACACGCTCTTGGGCGCCGACACGGCCCGCGTCCAGTTCGCCACGCTGACGTTCGATCCCGAGCGCGACACGCCCCAGAAGCTCGCCGCTTACGCCCAGAGTTGGAAGCTTGAACCCGGCTGGAAAATGCTGACTGGCGAGCCCGGCGAAGTCGCCCGCCTGATGGAGCGGCTGCGCATCCGCACGCAGAAAGAGACGCCGGACACCCTGGCCGACGGAACGCCGCACTACTTGGTCAGCCACAGCGACAAAGCGTTCTTGCTCGACGCTCAGGGCCGCGTTGTCGAGTCGTACGGCGGCAGCAGCATGCTACCCGAAATGGTGGCCGAAGACGCCCGCGCGCTGCTCGACTAGCCGCTGCTTTTCGTACCTTTGCCGCTCATCCCCCCCCCAATCCCCACCTGCCATGACGCGCCTCCTCTTGCTTCCGCTTCTTCTTCTACTGGCCGCATGCGGCGACTCCGACGCGCCCCAGGTGGACGACGGCACGATGGACGTTGTCCAGCAAGAACTGACCGTCGAGGGCGCCTATGCCGTCACGGCTCCTGCAGGAGGCACCGGCGGCGTGTTCATGACGATTCAAGGCGGCAGCGACGACGACGCGCTGCTTTCGGCTTCGTACCCCGGCGCCGAACGTGTCGAAATCCACCGCACGACGGCAGGCGAAGACGGCATGATGCAGATGGAGCGCATGGAGCGCCTCGACGTGCGCGCCGGACGCCCGATGATGCTCGAGCAGGGCGGTTACCACATCATGCTCATCAACCTGGCCGACGGCCTGATGGCAGGCGAGACGCTCGACCTGATGCTCACGTTCGAAGATGCCGGAGCGATGACCGTTCCGGTCGACATCCGTGACCTGTCCGATCTGCCTTCGATGGGCGGCAACGAGAGCATCCCCGGCGACGAGTGATTCGGGCGGCGCTGATCGGGCTGGCGGTGCTGACGGCCTGCGAGCCGCCGGCGCCCCCGTCTCTGACCACGCCCGACGGAGCCCACCTCTACGCCGGAGCGGGTTTGTGCTACGCCTGTCACGGGCGCGACGGCGCGGGTACGACGCGCGGCCCCGACCTGACCGACGGCGAGTGGCTACACTTCGCCTCACGCCCCTCGCCCGACTCGCTAGCGGCTCTGCTCACCAGGGGCGTCGCTCACCCGATCGCCTACGCTCTCGTCATGCCGCCGGCGCCGCTGCGGAGCGATGAGATCCAGGCTGTCGCGGCTCACGTGCTGACGTTTTCTGGAGCAGAGTAGAGCGGTCGCTTCAAACCTGACAGGTCTCGAAGACCTGTCAGGTTTTCTTTTTGGCAGCGCCCAGACGCGCGAATCCCCCAGCGCAGTCGTACGCCCAGTCGACCACGTCGTCGATCTGCGAGAGGCGCAGGCCTCGATCGACAGCGTGGATCTCCGCGGCCTCGGTTGCGCCCGCAATGAGCAGCAGGTCGCGCAGCATAAACCCGGCGCGGGCGAAATGCTCGTAGGTCGTGTCGCCCAGACCGACGACGCCGAACGAGAGCGCGGACAGATCGGGCGGCGACTGGCGCAGCGCGTCGTAGAAATCGATGGCGCCCGCGCTGGGGTCCCCTTCGCCGTGCGTCGCTACCGCGCAGATCACCTGCGTCTCGTAGGCGAGCGCCGACACGTCGACTTCGCTCATATCGCGGACGGGGGCGCGGAATCCGATCTCGACCAATGCCTGGGCGATCTCGTCGGCGGCCTCGCGTGCCGTTCCGGTCTCGGTCGCGACGAGGATCAGCACGTCCCTGTCGGCCGCCGAGAGGTCCAGCACGTCGTCTTCGCTCACGACTTGGCGCCTTTGATGCCGCTCAGGCTTTTGGCCGAGAGCAGGTTCACGTCGTAGCTGCGCACCCGGCTGTTCTTGCGCTGATGCCGGTCGATTCCGGTCTGGATCATGCGGTGCGTCAGTTCGCCAAACGGCACGCCCGACGGCTCCCACAGGTAGAAGCTGAACGAGCCGGGAATGGTGTTGATCTCGTTGAAGTAGATCGTGTCCGTCGCGCCGTCGATCATGAAGTCGAGGCGGGCGACGCCTGCGCACTCGAACGTCTGAAACACGCGCACACCCAGCGACTGAATCTGCTCGGTCTGCTCGGGCGTCAGCGGAGCCGGAATCATGCGGTCGAGCGACGCCATGCCGGACGACCCTTCGTCTTTCTTCTTGGCGCCGCGACGGCCTTTGCTTCCCCCCTTTCCGCCTCCGCCGCGCATGTACTTCTCCTGGAACGTGAGCAGCTTCTCTCCTTTGCTGCGAATCGGCTCTTCCAACACGGCCGCTTGCGCGTCGCTCGGGTCGCCCAAGACCGAGCAGTTGATCTCGCGCAACTCTTCGATGGCGTGCTCGACCAGGATCTTGTCGTCGTAGCGCAGGGCTTCTTCGATGGCGGCGTCCAGTTCGGCCCGGTCGTCCGCCTTGCCGATGCCGATGCTCGATCCCAAGCGCGACGGCTTGACGATGACCGGATAGCCCAGCCGCTCTTCGACGCGGTCCATCATCGCCTCCTCGCGCCCGGCCCAATCAGACTCGCGCAGCGCGACGAAGTCGACGACCGGGATGTCCTGATCGCGGCACAGATACTTGCAGACGACCTTGTCGATGCCGACCGCCGATCCCAGGATGCTCGCGCCGGTGTAGGGCACGTTGAGCGTTTCCATCAGCCCCTGGAATCCGCCGCTCTCGCCCTCGCCGCCGTGAAAGCCCAGGAACGCCACGTCGATGCGGTGGACGGGCCAGTCTTTGCGCAGCACGCCTTCGGTCTGAGGCTCGACGAGTTCCAAGTGGCGCTCGGCCGACGGATTGAGCAGGACGGGCGTCGCCCTGGCTCGGAGCGCGTCCAGATCGGCGAAGTTGGCCGGGTCGAGCAGGTGATCGCCCGTGTACCACGTGCCGTCCTTGCCGACATAGACCGGAAACGGGCGGTAGCGGGCGCGGTCGAGGGCGGCGGCGGCTTGCAGGCTGGAGATGACGGACACCTCGTGCTCGGGCGAGACGCCGCCGAAAAAGACGCCGACGGTCAGGACGGGAGCGGCGGGGAGGTCGGGCATGGGCTGTGCGGAACGGGAGGATTGCGCCTGAGCGGTTGCACCGGGACGCGTTCGCGGAAGATATTTGCCTCTGGGGCTCGCATCCTCGCGCGCTCCCCCAAACTCGTCACCCGTTCCGTGCTCGTTGCCGTCCTCTCCGACATCCACGCCAATCTGGCGGCGCTCGAGGCCGTGCTGGCCGACGCCGACCGCCGCGGGGTCGACACGTTCGTCTGCCTGGGCGACACCGTCGGCTACGGACCGGACGCGCAGCGCTGCCTGACGATCGTGCGCGAGCGGTGCGTCGCCATCGTCCAGGGCAACCACGACTGGGCCGTAGCCACGGGCGACATTGAGGGTCTTCCGCGCGACGGAGCCGCGGCGGCGCGCCTGCACCACCAGCAGCTGGACGACAACGACCGCGCTTGGCTGAGCGGCCTTCCCCTCACGACGACGTTCGCCGATGCGACGCTCGTCCACGCCACGCCCGAGCATCCCGACCACTGGCTGCGCGTCGACAGCTACCAGGTCGCCAAGGCCCAGTTCGCCCACTTCGAGACGGCCGTCTGCTTTGCGGGTCACACGCACGTGCCCGCCATCCTGAGCGCCAAGATCGGGCAGTTTCGCGTGGCGCCCGGCGGCAAGTTTTTTGTCAACGTCGGCAGCATCGGCCAGCCGCGCGACGGCGATCCGCGCGCCGCCTACGGCCTGTTCGACTCTCAAGCGGTGACGTACGAGTTGGTCCGCGTGCCCTACGACATCGAACGCACCCGCCGCCGCGTCACCGAAGCCGGGCTACCCGAGAGCCTGGGCCGCCGCCTGCTGACGGGCCGCTAATCCTCCTCCCTTTCCGCCGTCCTCTGACTTATGATCGACCCTGCTCTACTCCGAACAGACCCCGAGCGCATCCGCGCGGCGATTCGGCACAAGAAAGCCGGCGACGTTGCCCTGGTCGACCAGCTGATCGCGCTCGACGAGGAGCGGCGCGCGGCGCTGACCGAGATGCAGGCCGCTCAGGCCGACGCCAAGACCGCGGCGCGCGAGATCGGGGTCCTGATGAAATCGGGACGCAAGGACGAGGCACAGGCGCACATTGACGCGCAGGGAATGCTCAAGGGGCGTGTCAAGGAGTTGGAGGACGAAGGCAAGCGGCTCGACGCCGAGTTCGCGGCTCTGATGCTCGGCGTCCCCGGCCTGCCCCACTCCGACGTGCCCATCGGCACCAGCGAGGCCGACAACGTCGTCGTCCACGAGCGCGGCGACAAACACACCTTCGACTTCGAGCCGCTGCCGCACTGGGAGTTGATCGAACGGCACGGACTGGTCGACTTCGAGCGTGGCGCCAAAGTAGCCGGTGCCGGATTCCCGTTCTACGTCGGCATGGGCGCCCGCCTGCAACGCGCCCTCGTCGCCTTCTTCCTCGACCGCGCCGCCGACGCCGGGTTCGCCGAGATACAGCCGCCCCTGCTCGTCAATGCCGACGCCGCGCGCGGAACGGGCAACTTGCCCGACAAAGAGGCGATGATGTACGAGGCGACGCGCGACGAACTCTACCTGATTCCGACGGCCGAAGTCCCTGTCACCAACTTCCACGCGGGCGAGATCTTCGATGCGGACCAACTGCCGACTCGCTACGCCGCTCACACGCCGTGCTGGCGCCGCGAGGCCGGATCGTACGGCAAAGACGTGCGCGGACTGAACCGGCTGCACCAGTTCGACAAGGTCGAATTGGTCTGGTTCACGCGCCCCGAAGCCAGCTACGACGCGCTCGAAACGCTGACCGCGCACGCCGAGTCGCTGCTCGAAACGCTCGGCCTGTCGTACCGGCGACTGCTGATGAACTCGTCGGACCTAGGGTTCACCCAGGCCAAGAAGTACGACCTGGAAGTCTGGAGCGCGGGTCAGCAGCGGTGGCTCGAGGTGTCGTCGGTGAGCAATTTCGAAGACTTCCAGGCCCGGCGCGCAGGCATCCGCTATCGCGACGACGAAGGAAAGACCGCGTTCGTCCACACGCTCAACGGCTCGGGACTGGCGCTGCCTCGCATCGTAGCCGCCCTACTGGAAGCGGGCCAGCGCGCCGACGGCTCGATCGATCTGCCGCCTGCGCTGGCCTCTTATACGGGCTTCGACTCCATCGCCGCCTGAGCCCTATATATTTCGCTCGCCCTGGGTGGCAGCATTTATCTCTCTACGTACACTGTCTTGAATCTCTTCAAAGGTTTTAACCGGACCCAGGCCATCTTCACCGCTGCATTTTTGCTCGCGGTCGTGTCACTGGCTTTTCCGTTCGCTTTCGGCACTGTAGGACTCGCCGGCATACTCGCTTCGATGGCCTTCTCCATCTGGACGATCCACAAGAGCGACAGGTCGGGCTTCATTCGCACGTCGCAGATCCGCCGGGCGTTCGAGAGCGCGCGGCACTTCAACTTGGGACAGGTGATCCTGCTGTTCGGCCTGCTGCTCATCCAGGTGCTGATCACGGCGTATGCCCTGGTGGCGCCCGCAGCCGAGGTCTGAGAAGAGGCGTCCGCTCTCGCCTTTCTGTTGGTGCCGAGCAGTCCATCGCTCGCCCAAACCGGCAGACGAATCGTTGCGCTGGCCGACTATGCAGACCGCGAGATGTTGCCGGATCCGACCCTAGACCCGTGCGCGGACATGCCGCGCGGGCTGATTCAGATCGCCGGCACGCGAGCCAGGCTCTGCCCTCGCTTTACAGCGGACCGGTACTCGTCACCGAGGAAGGAACGCTCGTGATCGATCCGGCTGGGACGTGCTCCGCGAACTGGCTCAAAGGCGAGATCGCCGAGCGCTTCGACGTGCCGGTGCGCTACGTCGTCTACACGCACGCCCGCTTCGACCACATCGCGGGCGGACAGGTATTTCAGCACGACGGTGCGACGGTCGTGGCGCACGAGAACGCGGTCGAGGCAATCGTCGGCGAAAAGCTCCCCACTGCCATTCCCGATGTGGCGTTCGAGGACGAACCGCAGATGCGCATCCTCAACATTTTGGGCATGTACCGCTGGGTCACCAACCACCGACGCGGCGTCTGGTGACACCACGTTCGGCGTACGCGCTTCGACTTCGATCAGAACGACGACGAGCCTGCCCCGGAGGCAGAACGAGAAACGACACCTCGACTAATGATTGCAGGCTCTTGGGCAGATCCCCTGATCGGATCATTTCAGCGAGATCAGCGGACGAGCTTCTGCGCGCTACCAAAACCGGCTGCATTCTCGACGTTTGGCTGAATCAGTTCGGCCTGATCTCGGTCCGGCGTCTCAGATGCGGAGAGAGCAAACGCAGCATCAGCTGGAGCGAGTCCAGCCTTGATCTTTGCTTCTTTGGATCAAACCAAAGAAGGCCCCGCGCAGCGAAGGGACACCGGACATGGGAACCAGGTCGACTTCGATGGCACCAAAAGGTCTCGACTCGACTTCACCACAGGATCTGTCAAAGAACCGATTGGACAGGAGCCGCACGCCTTAATCGGGCATTTCGCCGCCCAGCGCATCGGCGTCATCCACCCGCATGTCGTCGGACAGCACCTCTCCCGAAGCGTTCGCCTCGTCGCTCTCGCCCGTCTCACCGGACCTCGACAGAAAGACAGCGAGCAGGAGGACGGTGGCAGAAGCGAGGGGCGGAAAGCGCACGAGAGCAGAGTATTGGGGGCGATGGCGAGCCTACAGACTAACCCACTGTCTTCTCCGCCGTTGCCAAGACTTCCGCAGAGCCGCCCTCAGCGCGGGCGAAGTGCTGCGCCACCCGCTCGCGGTCGACGACCAGGCGGGCAGAGCGGTCGTACGTGAAGTAGTTATATACCCAGTTGACGTAGACGTTGGCCCGGTTGCGGAAGCCGACGAGCAGCGCCAGGTGGAGCCACGCCCACGCCTGCCACGCCACGAACCCGGTCAGTTTGATGCCGCCGGGGACCTCGGCGACGGCCGCGCCGCGCCCGATCGTCGCCATCGTGCCCTTGTCGACGTAGCGGAACGGGGCAGCGGGCGCTGTCTCGCCGCGCGCTTCGTCTGCCAGCCGCCGCGCCACGTATCGCGCCTGCTGCTGAGCGACCGGTGCGAGCTGCGGGAGCAGTCCTCCGTCCGGTCCGTGCGCGGCGGCGACGTCGCCGACTGCGTAGACGCCCTGGTGGCCCGCCACGGACACGTCGGAGCCGACCGTCACGCGTCCGCCTCGCTCCTGAGGCAGACCGAGGATCCCAGCCAGTCCGGCCGCTTTGACGCCTGCGGCCCACAGGACGGTCTGCGTGGGAATCCGCTCTCCGTCGACGATGACGGCCTGGGCCACGCCCGCGCGTCCCTCGATCCGCTCGACAGCCTGGCCCAAGTGAACCTCGACGCCTCGCGCGCGCACTTCGCGAAGAGTGTAGGCGCGCAGGCTCTCGCTGTACGGGGAGAGCAAGGCGTCGCCCACCTCGACCAGCTCGATACGGGCCAGCGATGCGTCGAACTCGGGGAAGTCGGCGGCGAGGACCTGCTCGAACAACTCGCGCAGCGCCACCGATATCTCGACACCAGTCGGTCCGCCGCCGACGACGACGAACGTGAGCGCGCCCAAATCGGCTGCGGCCGGCGTGAGGGCCGTCTCCTCGAACCGGCGAATGATCCAGCTCCTCAGAGCCACGGCGTCCTCGAGGTGTTTGAGTCCGAACGCGAACTCTTCGACTCCGGGAACGCCGAACGAGGCGGTTTCGGCTCCAGCAGCCAGCACCAAGCGGTCGAACGGGATCGGGGCACCCTCAGCCGTGAGCAGCTCGCGGCGCTCCCAGTCGACACCCGTCGCCGCGGCCATGCGGAAGCGGACGTTGGACTGATCCTGAAACACGCCGCGGACCGAGTGAGCGATCTCTTCGGGTTCGAGTGCCGAGGTGGCGACTTGGTAGAGCAGCGGCTGGAAGAGGTGGTAGTTGTTGCGGTCGACGAGCGTCACTTCGACCGGTTCGCCTTCGAGCGCTTGGGCCAGTCTCAGCCCGCCGAATCCCGCGCCGACGCATACGACGCGCAGCGGATGTGTGCCAGCGGCGAGTGGGCGGCGGCGTTTGCGAAGTGCTTAACGCCGACAGTGGCGGCACCGGCGGCTAGTAACGTGGCGAAGGCGCGACGAGAGGTGGACATAGGAATGTGTGTGAGATAAAAGGCCGCGGGCTGAACGGATACCAGGCCCGAAGTCTAACACCGCGACCTACTGACTCTGACGGGCTGCCCTTGAAGTCTCCACCTAGTCATCGCGAGCGGAGCGCGGCGATCTCCACCGGTCGACAGGCCCAGTGCGTCGCGCTCCGTTCGTGATGATTGAGCAGAGCAGTGAGTCACCCCGTCACTCTGACGCGGTCGCGGCATTAGCAGTGCGCGTTTACGCCGTCATCCCGAACCTGTCGAAGAGTTTGCCCTCGACCTGATCGAAGGATCCCCTACTCGAACGCAGGAGATCCTTCGACGGGGCTTTTGGTGACGGAGACTAGACGCACCAGCATACCAGTTTCGACAACGAGCGGAATTTAGATCGACTGCTCGCAGGTTTCGACGAGGTCGCCGCTCGTGCCGTCGGTGTTGTGGCGGAAGAGCGTGCCTTCGGAGCCTGCGCCGCTGCCGCTGGTCCACCATTCCATATCGTCGCCGACGTAGCGCGCGCCGCTGCCCGATACGGCGACGTTCATCTGAATCGTCCGGCCCTCGTAGTCGACGACGGCCGACTCGGTGGTGGGGTAGGACGCCGTCACCGTGCGACCGCTCTCGCACTGATAGGTCATCTGGGAGGTTGCCTGGATGGCTGGGTGGCTGACTCGGTCGTGCCGAGATTGTTGGTGGTGTCGACGTTGGGCGAGCCGCATCCGGCGACGACGGCGGCGAACAAGAGGACGAGGGTGGAGCGCATGGTGATGGCTGGACTGGTGGTGGAGGATAGCGCGAGAGAGCGCTGGGGAACCCAGAGTGGGTTACGTGTTATAAACACGCACACAGATTTTGATACTGCCACATTGTGCCCTTATCGCCCGAACGCGAAACCTATCCAGCACCTCGCGCCAAGGGGATCGAGGCCAAAGCGGTGCTGGCTGTTCTGCGCACGGCTGCCCTGTTCGAACGCGACGTAGTCGAGACGCTCAAACCGCATGGACTCACGTCGCCGCAGTACAACGTGCTCCGCATCCTCCGAGGCGCAGGCGAGGCCGGACTGTGCCGCCACGAGATTTCAGACCGGCTCGTCAACCCAGGCCCCGACGTGACGCGGCTGCTCGACCGGCTAGACCAGGTAGGACTGACCCGCCGCGCCCGAGACCCAAACGATCGCAGGCAGATGCGCGCGCACATCACCCCGCGCGGCCTGACGCTCCTCGCCGACCTCGACAGCGTACTCGGCGCCCTCCACCGCCGGCAGATCGGTCACCTCGGTGCCGACCGCCTCCAACACCTGATCGACCTCTCGACAGCGGCTCGAAAAAGCTGAGACGTATCATTTTAGTCAAAAGCGTGTTGTAAACACATTTAGTTCACGTCCGCACCCCTACTCCCTCTCGACCTCGACATCATGAACTCCGATCCCTCTTGCGACCCCGTCACCGGCGTGTGTACGCCCGCCGCGCTGGCACCGGTTGCCAACGAACACGCGCCTGCCGCTGATCGCGAACTGATCTACGTCGGCGATCCGATGTGCTCGGCGTGCTGGGGCCTGGCGCCCGACTTGAAGTCCGTGCAGGCGTGGGCGCGCGATCACGACCTGCCGTTCACGGTTCTCGTCGGCGGCCTTCGCCCCGGCGGCGGCGACGCCTGGAACGCCGAGTTTCGGAGCTTTCTCCGCCACGAGTGGGAGACGCTGTCTGCCCGCACCGGCCAACCCTTCGACACGACGTTTCTCGACCGAGACGCGTTCGACTACGACACCGAACCGGCGTGCCGCGCCGTCGTCGTGGCGAGCGCGATGATGGACGACGTGTACCCGTTCTTCGCCTCCATCCAGCACCGGTTTTACGCCGAGGGCGAGGACCCTACGCAGACCGCATTTTACGACGCCGTCTGCCACGCCCACGGTCTCGACGCCGACGCCTTTCGCACGCGCTTCGGGTCGGCCCAGGCGCGAGACGCCACGCGTGCCGAGATGATGCGCGCTCGAAGCCTGGGTGCGCGTGCCTTCCCGACCGTCTTGCTCCGCGACGGCACCGACGTGCACACCGTCGCCGTCGGGCTGGCTACCGCCGACGCGATGATCTCCACCATCCAGTCACTCACCGAAACCGTTTTGGCCTGAGACTCGCGGACGACCCGCATTCTTTCACTCCCAACCACCCAATCCCTCGACACTATGTCAGCCCCCAAAATCGCCGTGGTCTTTTACTCGACCTACGGACACAACTACAAAATGGCGCAGGCCGCCGCCGAAGCCGCCCGCGAGGCCGGAGCCGAGGTTCGTCTGCTCAAAGTCAAGGAGACCGTGCCTCAGGGCGTGATCGACGCTCAGGACGCGTGGAAGGCGCAGCAGGAAGTGCAGGCCGACGTGCCTGAGGCGACGCCCGACGATATGGAGTGGGCCGACGGATACTTCCTCTCTTCGCCCACACGGTTTGGCGGCGCGGCCAGCCAGATGCGCTCGTTCATCGACTCGCTCGGTGGCTTGTGGCAGAAGGGCGCCTTGGCCGACAAGACGTTTACGGCTATGGCGAGCGCCCAGAACCCCAATGGCGGTCAGGAGACGACGCTCCAGACGCTCTACATCACCGCGATGCACTGGGGCTGCATCCTCGTGCCCCCGGGATACTCGGGCGACGCGGTCTTCGCCGCCGGTGGAAACCCGTACGGTACGAGCGTGACAGCCGACGGACCAAGCGTTCCTGACGTCGAACTCGAAGCCGTCCGCCATCAGGCCCGCCGCCTGGCCGACTTCACCCAGCGGATCGCCTCCTGACCGATTCGGCGGATGCCCCACCAGCGGGCGTCCGCCGCTCTTTTCCTCGTTAGCACCTCCTCTCATGTCCTCCCCCATTACCGGGCTCCACCACGTCACCGCCATTACGGGCGCGGCCCAGGCGAACGTGGATTTCTACGCCGGACGCTTGGGCCTTCGGCTCGTCAAGCAGACCGTCAACTTCGACGATCCCGGCACCTACCACCTCTACTATGCCGACGGCGACGTGCGTCCCGGCTCGGTCCTGACCTTCTTCCCATGGGCGGGCGCCGCACCTGCTCGGCCTGGTCCGGGCGAGACGACGGCGACGGCCTACGCGGTCGCTCCGGGCGCCATCGACGCGTGGCAAGACGTGTTCGCCCAGGCAGGCGAGGATGTAGGCGAGCGGTTCGAGCGGTTCGGCGAAGAGGGCCTGCGCATCGTCGCGCCGGACGGCCTGGTGCTCGACCTGATCGAAACGGACCAAGTCGACGGGCGCTGGACCGAGGGTCCGGTCCCTGTCGACCGCGCGCTGGGCGCCTTCCACAGCGTCACGCTCTGCTCGCGCGATCCGCAGGCGACCGCGCGCGTGCTGACCGAGGCCTACGGCTACAGCGAGCAGGGTCAGGAAGACGGACGGATCCGCTTCGTCAACGCCGCCGCTGGTCATGCCCGCTTTATCGACCTCTCGTGCGAGGGCGTCGAGGGCATCGGCCGCAACGGCAGCGGAACGGTCCACCACATCGCCTTTCGCGCGCCGACCGACGAGGCCGAACTCCAGGTCCGCGAGGTGCTGCTCGGCATGGGCCTGCAACCGACGCCCGTGATCGACCGCCAGTACTTCCACTCGGTCTACACGCGCGAACCCGGCGGCATCCTGTTCGAAGTCGCGACCGATCCGCCCGGATTCGCCACCGACGAAGCGCCCGACGAACTGGGCCGCACGCTCCAACTGCCGCCACAGTACGAATCGCAGCGCGAACGCATCGCCGCCCGTCTCCAACCTCTCACTCTTCCCTACTGATGTCCAACGACTTCCACACCGCCCAGCACGTCCACACGCTCGTCAACGCCGATTCGCCCCATACCGTCGTCGTTTTCTGCCACGGCAGAGGAGCCACGGCCCAGTCGATGGAGCCGCTCGCCCAGGCGATCGCGCGTCCCGGCGTCACCATCCTCGCGCCCCAGGCCGCCTCGATGGGCGGCGTGCCGCAGTGGTACCCCAACAGCTTTCTGGCGCCGCTCGAGCGCAACGAACCGGCCCTGAGTTCGGCTATCGCGGCCGTCGAAGGTGCCATCGAACAAGCACGTGGCCTGGGCGTGGCCGACGCTCAGATCGTGCTCGCCGGATTCAGCCAGGGCGCATGCCTCGCCGCCGAAGTCGGCGCGCGCAACGCCCGGCGCTGGGGCGGCATCGTAGCCCTCTCGGGCGCTCTGATCGGAACGGGCGAGGATCCCGACCCCACGCCCCGCGCCGAACTGGCCGGAGCGGGCGGCACCTACCCCGAAAAGACGTTCGACTACGACGGCGACCTGGCCGGAACGACGGTCTTCCTGGGCTGCGCCGAGCGCGACCCACACATCCCGCTGGCCCGCCTCAACCGGACCGCCGACGTATCCACGGCCTTGGGCGGCGACGTGACCAAGCGCGTTTATCGAGACGGCATCCACGCCGTCGTGGACGACGAAGTCCAGTTCATGCAAGAACTCCTCGACTACCTCGCCTGCTGATGCCCTCGTTTTCCTTTACCCGCATCGCCTCGACCGACGACGGCGGCTCGCGCTTCATCGACGACGCCGCTCCGCTCCAGGATGGCGGCGACATCGGCCGCCTCACCGAAGCGTGGCCTGCAGCCAAAGTCTCGTTCCGCGAAACCGACGACACCTACGACTGGGCACCCCACACCGCCCCGACCCGCCAACTCATCCTGCTGCTCGATGGCCAGATCGAGATCACCGTCGACGGCGAGGGCCAGCGCGAAACCCGCACCTTCTCAGGCGGCGACGTGCTGCTCGTCGAAGACGTGACGGGCCGCGGACACGCCACCCGCCAGCTCTCCAAAGGCATCCGCCGCTCCGTCTTCATCACCCTCCCCGATGGCGTGCTGACCCGCTCGGATTGATGCCAAACTGGATTGCCCAAGTAGCTGTCGTTGCGAGGAGCGAAGCAGCCTGCCCTGGACTTGATCCGGGGACGCGGCAACCTTACAGTCCAGCGCTCTGAATCGAGATTGCCACGCTTCGCTCGCAATGACGAAGAGAGAAGCTATAGGCGTGACTTGGACTCGGCTCTTCGCTCCGCGTGTAACTGGCAGCCTGACTTGGCTTCGTCGAAAGGCTGACCGGCCTGACTTCGGTCCGGCGTCTCGGACGTAGAGCGAAGAGAGCGGCCAGAATCGTCCTGTTTGAGCGCAGCATCACCGATGCGCAGCGAGTTTGGACGATTCTAGCGAACGTAGAGGCGCGTCAGCCGGGGCGAATCCAGCCTTGATCTTTTGCTTCTTTTCGATCAAGCGAAAAGAAGGCCCCGCGCAGCGAAATCAAACCCAGCATCCCCCCACCCTCATCCCACCCCCCCCCCCATGCCCTTCAAAACCCCAGGCCTCCACCACGTCACCGCCACCACCAGCGGCGACCAAGAAGACCTCGACTTCTTCGCCGGAACGCTCGGCCTCTCGCTCATCAAGCAGACCGTCAACTTCGACGACCACGACGTCTACCACTTCTACTACGCCGACGCCGCCGGCACACCGGGCACGGTCATGACGACGTTTCCCTACGCAAGCAAGAACGTGCGCCAGGGCACGGACGGAGTCGGCATCACGAGCCTGGTCGCGTTCTCGGCGCCCGCCCAATCGCAAGCTTTTTGGGAGCAACGATTCGCCGAGCGCGGTGTCGCGATGGAGCGCGCTCACGTGATGGGCCGTCCGGCGCTCCTGTTCGGCGATCCGTCGGGGCTGCCGCTGGCCCTCGCGTTTGGAGACGACGAGCGAGACGCCGCGCCCGGCCTGGACGTGGGCGTAGCGCTCCGCGGTGTGCTGGGCGTGCAACTCCGAGTTCGCGACGCAGCGCCTGTCGCCGCGTTTCTGGCGGACGGATTCGGGATGCAGGTCGATCAGACCGGACGGGATACGTCGCCCAGGCAGACGGCGGTGGTCCCGGGCGGATGGTCGAACTCGTCGAGGACTCGGGCGCACCCGACGCCAAGAACGGACTGGGCACGGTCCACCACGTCGCCTTCCGTGTGCGGACGGACGCCGAGCGCGACGCGCTGCACGACCGTCTGGCCGCCGAGGGCGTGCGCGTGACCGAGACCAAAGACCGCACCTACTTCCGCTCAATCTACTTCCGCGACCGCCAGCGTACCGGCGGCGTGCTCTTCGAAGTGGCGACCGACGGCCCCGGCTTCGACCGCGACGAGCCTGCGGGCGCGCTGGGACGCGAACTCCGCTTGCCGCCCGGCATCGACGACGAGCAGGCCGTGCGTGCGGGCCTCGCCGACATCGTCATTCCGACACCGTAAGAGAGGCGGCTCTATCCCTCGTCGGGCGATGCAGCGCGCCGCCACGTCTGCGTGCGTCCAAGCGCCCGGACGCCGACGTAGCCGCGGACGCCGAGTTCGTCGCGGCCTTCGAGCTTGAGGATGCCTTTGTAGCGCTTGCCGTTCGTCGGATCGGTGATGCGGCCGCCCGAGAACTCGCCGTCGTCCCACTCCATGCCTTCGATCAGCGGAACCGTGCGCAGATCGACGCCCTCGAACTCTCCCTCGCACGTGGAGCAGAGGTACTGCGGGTTGGGATCGGCCTCGGTGGCCACGATGCGGATGATCCGTCCGCGGAGCACGCCGTCCGACTCGGTGATGCGGACGACGGATTGTGCCTCGTCTCCGTCGTACGTCGTCCAGTCGCCGAGGTAGGCGCGCGCGGCGGTGGGCAGCGATTGTGCTGCGAGGACGGGGACGAGAGTGCAGGAGGCGAGAGCCAGAAAGACGATCCGAAACATGAGGCGTAGAGTGTTGGGACGTTTTAAACGGCGCCGAGGCGCCAAACCGTACCCGAGCCGCACGCCCATCCCTTCGTCTGCGCTCGGAACCTGCGAACCCGTCCTCCACGTGAGAGAGACCACTTACCGATTCACCCCAACCTCCACCTCCGCCATGCGCGACGACATCACAGAAGGCGCCACACGATTGGAGCGCAGGCACGATCGATGCGCTTGACGGCCGCACCGTCACGTGCGAATCCGCCGTGTCGGAAGCCTGGTTTCTCGTGAGGCGTGGCAAAGGCAGTCCGTCTAGAATCCTGGATCTGCTCGGACTGCTCGGCATCGGCGTACTTCCTGGCTGGAGCGAAGAAGCCTAAGCGATCCTGCGGCGCTACTCGGACCGAGCCAGCATTGCCGACGCTTGCCTCGTCGCTCTTTCGGAGTCGGAGCGCGCAACCGTCGTGACCCTCAACCGGCTCGACTTTTCCATCTACCGAACGCCGCAAGGCAAAGCCGTTCGAGCGCTGATGCCCCCGGCATAGCTGCTCTGCTTGGAAGATGTGACTGGAGCACGCGTCACCGGCTTGACAAGCGCGCGTTGACTTTGGCAAAACCGCTCTACGCTCATAACCGCCAAGATCGACAAGTTCGGCCGCGTCCTGATTCCCAGGCCGGTGCGCCAGCGGATGGGACTGACGCCCCGATCGCTCGTCCCGCTCGTCGAGGGGGACGACGGCACAGTCGAGATCAAGGCCGAGGTCATGAAGACCTTCTCTGCTGGCGGGATCAGCTCCGCGCCTGAGGAGACGACAGTACCGGTTACGGACTGCGTCGCTTCTCGCGCACACTGCGCCCCTACGCTGTTCCTCGACCACCCTTGGTAAGAATCTGTCTGCAAAGTCTGGAGTGTGGTCGGGGTCAACCTCCTCTCTGATGCGCAGGCCCTGCACGTGTGACCTCACCGATGCGCACTGGGCGCACGTCGATCCGCTCGTCTCGCTGGCCCGCACCGGTGGACGCCCTCGCACCAGGGTCGAGTCTTTCATCCATCTAGCGATGATCCGGTTGTTCGTCGGACGGCTCGCACCTGCTTCATAAACAGTTTCTCAGCGCGCCGATCGAACGGTTTCCTCCGCTGAGCGTGCGATACCCTGCGCCCGCCACGTTGACGAGGCCTACCCCGCCGCTCTATGGAACTCCCTCTGTCCTCGCCCGCTTCTGCCGATCTCTCGCGCGTGCAGGCGCGTCTGGGTAGCCTGAGATCGCGCCTGGCAGGAGCGACGATGGTGCGCGGCGCCGTTTTGGGTGTCTTGCTCGCGGCCACGATCGGGACGCTGGTATTGGGCGCCGAGGCCGTGCTGTGGATGCCGCCTGCGGTGCGGCTCGTGCTGCTGGCTCTGCTGCTGGCGCTGTTCGCGGCTCCGCTGATCCACGCAGGCGCATTTGTCTGGCGCGCGCTGACCCGCCGTTCGGACGCGCTCTCCGACGCGTCGCTGGCCCGGCACATAGGTCAGCGCAACGCGCGCGACGGCGAGCGGCTGCTGACGCTCGTCCAACTCGCCGACCACTCGGCCTCTGGGTCCGGCACTTTGGTCGCGACTGCCCGCGATCGCATGGGCACGCTCGTCAACGGCACTCCGTTCGAGAACGCCGTTCGCCCGCTCGAAGCCGCCGACCACCTGGCGCGCTGGGCCGTGATCGCGCTCATGCCTCTGGTCGCCTGGTGCGCCGTCTCCCCACAGACTGCGCGCGGCGCTGCAGACCGCCTATTTTCGCCCGCCGCTGCATTCATTCGGCCGGCGCCGTTCGCTCTCGATGTGTCGCCGGGCGACGTGGAAGTGACCGCGGGCGATACGGTCCGAGTCGAGGTGCTGACCGTCGGCGGTAGACCGTCCGAGATGTGGCTGGAGTCGAAGCGCGAAGGCGAGCAGGCCGTCGACCGGATTCGTTTACTGCCGACCGGTACAGAACAGAGCACCTCGTATCTGGGAGCGCTGGGCAACGTCCGCCACGCGTCCGAATACCGCGTCGTGGCCAATCCGGTCGAGAGCGCGTGGTACTCGGTCGCCGTCGCCAACCCGCCGGTCGTGCGCAGCCTGCAACTCGAACTGGTGCCGCCGCGCTACAGTGGCCTGCCGCCCCAAACGCTAGACGCTGGCGTGGGCGACGTGGCGGCGCTTCCAGGCACGCAGGTGCGCGTCGCGCTCGGCCTAGGCGGCGGAGAGGCCCGAAGCGCCCGCCTCGACTTCGAAAGACGCGACGATGTGACGCTCGAGCTGGCAGCCGCGCGAGCATCGGGCTCGTTTTCGGTCGGACCGGCGGATGCCTACCGGGTCGTAGTCGATGGGACGTCGGGGCGCAGCGCCCAACCGTCGGCCACGTTCTACGTTACCCCGCTGGCCGATGCGCCGCCGACGATCCGCATCGCCTCGCCCGAACCCGGCCTGGATCTGGACGACAGCAAGCGCGTCGTCGTGCGCGGCGAGGCGAGCGACGACTTCGGGCTCTCGGACGCCGTCCTCGTCTATAGGCTGACCGCGCGCGCCGGTAAACCCGCCGAGTCCGGTTACGTCCGCGTTGGATTGACGCTCGAACCAGGCGCGCGCATCCAGCAGATCGTCCACGCGTGGGATCTGAGCGCGCTCCCCAACCTAACGCTGACGGCGGGCGACGAAATCACGTATTACCTCGAAGCGCGCGACAACAACAGCGTCGCGGGCAACCAGATCGGCCGCTCGGCGACGCACCGCCTGCGCCTGCCGGGACTGGGCGAACGCTTCGACGCTCTCGACGAGCAGGAAGACGACCTGGAACGCTCGCTCCGCGATCTGGACGAGAAGAGCGAGTCGGCCCGCGAGCAGTTCGAGCAGTTGCGCCGCGAACTCCGCCAAAACCGGGATGCGACGTGGGAATCTCAGCAGGCTTTGCAGTCGGCCGAGCAGCGGCAGCAGCAGCTGGAGGAGCAGGCGCGCGCGCTGACCGAAGCCACGGAGGAGTTGGGCCGCACTATGGAAGAGCAGGGGCTGATGTCCGAAGAGACGCGCGAGCAGTACGACGAACTGCGGCGCGTGATGGAGGAACTGGCCTCGCCCGAGTTGCAAGAAGCGCTCGACGAGTTGCGCAAGGCGATGGAAGAACTCGACCTGAGCCAGATGCAGCAGGCTATGGAGGAGTTCGACCAGGGCGAGCAGCAGTATCAAAAGCGGCTAGAACGCGCGCTCGAACTGATGAAGAACCTCCGCATCCAGCGCGAACTCGAAGAGCTGGCCGCGCGCGCCCAGGAACTCGCCGACGAGCAGGCCGCTATCGAAGAAGACACCCGCAAGCTCGACGAGCAGAGCGAGAGCGATTCGGAGTCGAGTCAGGAGGACGAATCGGAATCCGAAAGCGAGGGCAGGGAGTCGGGCGAGAACTCGCAATCCGGTGAGCAGTCGGAGAGCGGCGAGCAGTCCGAGTCAGGCGATCGGGCGCCGTCGCAGGACGAGTTGGACGAACTAGCCGAGCGGCAGGAAGCGGCCGCTGAAAAAGCCGACTCGCTCAACGCCGAACTCGACGAATTGCGCGAACGCATGGAGGAAGCACGATCCGCCGACGAGAACAAACTCGACCAGATTCGGCAGCAATCCGGCACCCAGGCAACGCCCGAGCAGATGCGTCAGACGGCCGAGCAGATGCAGCAGGGCCAGACCGGCCAGCAGCAGCAGTCGCAGCAGCAGCAGAGTCAGCAGCAGATGCGCCAATTGCAAAGCCAGCTGGAGGGCATGAAGCAGCAGATGCAGCAGCAGAAAGACCAGCTCAACATTGCGGCTCTACGCCGCGCGCTCGACGACGTGCTGCTGCTTTCCGAGCGCCAGGAAGCGCTGCGCTACGAGGTCCAGGGCGTCGCCGCGGACAGCCCTGCCTTGCGCAGCGGCGCGCGCGCTCAGACGCAGATCCGCGAGTCGTTCGAGGTCGTCATCGACACGCTGTCCAGCATCGCCAGCCGGGCGCCCAACGTGACGCGCGCCGTCCAGCGCATCGCAGGCGATGGGCTGCGCGAGATGAGGGCGGCAACCGATGAACTGGGCGAGCGGCGCCCCTCACCCGCCGCCGCCCGCCAGCGTGCAGCCATGACGCAGCTCAACGAACTGGCCTTGCGTCTGAGCAAGCTGCTCGACCAGGCCATGAGCTCGCAAAACAGTCAGAGCGGAAGCGGCCAGTCGATGCAGCAGATGATGCAGCAGCTCCAGCAAATGGGTCAGCAGCAGCAGCAGATCAACGGGCAGATCCAGCAGCACCTTAACCAGACAGCGGGCGAGCGCAAGAGCGGACAGAGCGGCGAGCGGCTGCGCCAGATCGGCGAGCAGCAGGCCAAGATCCGCCGCGAACTGCGCGAGATGAGTAGAGGCCTCGAAGGCGAAGGAGCCGAGGGCCAGATGCTGCGCCAGATGGAGGACGCCGCTCAGCAGATGGCCGAAACCATCGACCAACTCTCGCGCGGACAGGCCGGTCGGCCGCTTCTCGAACGCCAGCAGCGCATCCTGACCCGCCTCCTCCAAGCTCAAAACGCGAGCCAGCAGCGGGGCGAGGAAGAGAAACGCGAAGGGCGCCCCGGAGACGAGCAGCCGCGCCCGCCGGGGTCGCCGCTGCCGCCGCCCGAACGCGCCGAGCAGCTGCGCCGCGACCTGATCCGCGCGCTCGAAAGCGGCTACGCGCCTGAGTACGAAGCGCTCATCCGCCGCTACTTCGAGACGCTCCGCGAGCAGGAACAGCCGCGCTGAGTCATCCAGGGACAGCCCCTCACCTGCTAGGTGTACGACCAAATGCGATAGGCTGAGCAGCGAAGTTGGACGTGTTAGCCGTCGTGGCGTATTTTTCAGCGTTCCTCTATCCAGTTCGTCAATCTCCAGTCTGTATGGCTACGCCCACCCGGGTGCTGTTCGTCGCGAGCGAAGCTACACCGTTCCACACGTCCACCGACGTCGCCGACCTAGTTCGGCAGCTTCCCGAGCAGCTTCAGGAATCGGGAGACTTCGAGCTGCGCATCCTCATGCCGCGCTTCGGCATCATCTCCGAGCGCAAGAACCGCCTGCACGAGGTGATCCGCCTGTCGGGCGCCCAGGTCACGATGGGCGACGAGACCGAGACGGTCAAGATCAAAGTCGCGTCGATTCCCGGCATCCGTCTTCAGGTCTACTTCGTCGAGAGCGTCGCCTACTTCAAGCGCAAAGGCACCTACAAAGCGCGCAAGAACGACGAGATCTTCGAGGACAACGCGTTCCGCTCGCTCTTCTTCGGGCGCGCGGTCCTGGCCACGATTCGCAATCTGGGCTGGTCGCCCGACATCGTCCACGCGGCCGGATGGGTGGGCGCGCTGACGCCTTACGTGATCCGCAAGGAGTTTGCCGACGACGAACTGATCGGCGGCGCCAAGATCGTCTACACGCCCGACGCCTACGATGCCACCGCCCAACTCGATGAGGCGACGGTCGCGCTGATGTCGGGCGACGCCAGTGTGGGCGACACGCTCCGCCAGATCGCGCTCAACAACGCCGACGCCGTCGTCCACACGCCGCAGATCGAAGTCGAAGTCGAGGCCACGCTCGCCGAGTCGTTCGATACGGCCATCGATACGGTGCGTCCGGTCTACGAAGGGTTGTTGGGAACGGAAGGCTGACTCTGGACCGGGTACGGTTTCGCTTGGACGTGAGCGCTGTGCTCGCGGCAGGCATCTCAGGCCGTGTCAAGCGGATCCCGAATCGCGACCGCGCTGCATACGCGGATGGTATTTGCGCTGGCTTCACTGGCTAGGCGCTTTTTTGCACGCTGTCCTGTTCCGACCTCGCACCGAGCGTCATACGAAGCCGCCGACAGCGGCCGTTGTGAGGCTTCCCTCCTGCCCTTCTCTTCCGCTGCATGACGCGTCTTTTCTGTCTCGCACTCGCCGCACTGCTGTTTGCTGCATGTGACGACCCTTCTAACGTCGGACTTGGGCTCGTCGGTGATGAAGGAAGCTCGCCCACGATAGCCCGAACCGGCCTGCCGCTGACCCCGCTTGACCGAATCGAGCGAACCGGCAACGCAGACCAGTCGCTGGCAGGTACTACCGCCGATCCCATCTTGGGTACCATTACCGCGGCCGCCTATCTCGACTTCGGAGCGCCCCGGGTTCTGAATGCCAACAGCACGGTCGAAGGATTCCGCTCCACAGCAGTCAGCGGCGTGACGCTGGACCTGCCGATTTCATACCGATACGGCGATACCCTGTCGACGGTGCGATACGCGCTGCGCAGTATCGACACGCCGTTCAACGCTGTCAGTGCCCCGTCAGACACGTCGTTCGCTGCAGGCGAGGTGATTACGACGTTCGAGGCCTCGGCCAGCGCGTCGGTCGTCACGGTTACGCTTCCCGACGAGTGGGTCGCACGGCTGGACACGACGCTGCGAGGCGATAGTTTTCTAGACTCGTTCAACGGATTTTATGTCGAGCCACTCTCCGGCAATGCCGTATTGGGCTTTCGACAGTTCAGCCCGACGAGCCAATCGCTCGTTGCTCTAACGGCCCGCTCGGCCGCCGATACGGTGCGCTTCGTCGCCAATGCCGGAGCGACGACGATTTCTCGCTCCAACGCTCCCCCGCTTGCCCAGGGAAACGTGCTGGTGCAGGACGGCTTTCGCCACGCTCTCACCGTCGACTTGAGCGACTCATCGCTCATCAGGACGTATCGGAACGTTGGTCTGGCCCGCATCGCGGTCGAACTCCCTACGCTGTCCGTGCTCGAATCCACAGGCTCGTACGTCCGCCCGAGCGCACTTCCCAGCCTGGAACTGGTAGCTCTCACCGCCACAGATGCCGATGTCGTCAATGGAGGCGTGCTGCTGCTTCAAGTTAGACCCGAACTGATAGACGGCACGCTGCGCTTCTCCTCGCCCCGCTTGCAGCAGCTTCTGCAGCGCACGCTTCTGGGCGACACGCAGTGCTTCGATACGGCCGCGACCAACTGCTTCGGCAGGCTTGGATTCCGCTTCACACCCGCCTCCAACACGATTGGCGCGTTCGTGCTCACCGGCGAGGCCCGCGCCGCCCTCACGATCATCCCGACCGACTGATGCCGATTCGCTCTCTCTTACGCTCCATCACCGTCGCGGCCTGCCTGCTCGGGCCGATGACTGTCCAGGCGCAGTCGGCCGACGCATTCAATGGCTCGCTCTACAGCCGCTTCGGGATGGGCGAACTGCTCTCGCTCGGATCGAACCGCGCCGTCGGCATGGGCGGCGGCGGGTACGCCCTCTCCTCGCCCGGATACACGACGTTCGCCAACCCGGCCGCGCTCTCGGATCAGGTATTGGCGCGCATCGGCTTTGGAGGTTTCTACCAAGGAATCGAGATTACGGATGCCAACGACGAGCAAACGTTGCTCTCGGATGGGCTGGTCGGCCCGGTCCATCTGACCATCCCGCTCTACGCGCGCAAGCTCGGCATCGGCCTGCAGTATTCACCCTATTCGCGCGTCAGTTATCAGGTGTCTCAGCCCGCAACGTTGCTGGACGAAGGACCCAACGGAACGAGAGACGTCGTCAACTACACGACGGCATTTCGAGGCAGCGGTGGGCTGCAGCGCCTGGAAGCGGGCGTCGGGTACGCTCCCAACGAAAATCTGCGTCTAGGCGCTACGTTCGGCGTACTCTTCGGCATCATCGAGCGCAGCCAGCGCACCTCCAGCCCAGACGTCACTTTCACGCCGGTAACGCAGAACCGCAGTACGCGCCAGACGGGGGTCTTGGCGTCTGTCGGCGCGCAGTATACGCTCCCCAACCTGGGCGCCGAAGGCAACCAGCTGACCGCTGGGCTGGTCGTCTCGCCGGGCGTCATACTCGACGTCGTGCGCGTCTCGACGCTCGGCGAGAGCCTCGACCGCGACACGCTCGCTACGGCGCAGAACGGTAAGACGCGGCTTCCGTGGACGATTGCGGGCGGACTGTCCTACACAGTGGGCGATCGGTGGACGCTCACGACGGATGCGCGTTTTGAGCCGTGGACCGATTTCGACAGCGACTTCGACTGGCCCGGATACGAGGCAGAAGGAGCTTCGCGCTTCCAAGACCGTGTACGCCTATCGGGCGGATTCGAGTACGTCCCGGCCGGAAACCGCCCTTTCGAGCCCTACTGGCGCCGCGTCGCCTATCGTCTGGGAGGCTCGTTCGATAAAGGATACGTGGATCCGATCGCGGGCGAAGGTATTGAAACGCTTGCACTTACCGGCGGCTTCAGCTTGCCTACGCTGCTGGCTGGCACGCAAGTTGATCTTAACCTGGAAGCCGGCACAAGGGGCAGCGCTAGCGGCGACCTCGTCCGCGACCGCTACTACCGCGTCGGCCTCAACATCAACATCGGTGAACGCTGGTTCCAGCGGCAGAAACTCCGCTGACCCGGCGCGGTCCTAGAGACCGACTCACCTTCCACCTCTCGACCTCCCCACCTGTGACTACACGACTCCTCACGCTCCTCTGCCTCGCTTTCGCCTTTGCGCTTCCGGCGCGCGCGCAGCTCTTCGGCGTCGTCTGCGACCAGGCCGAATACACGACGGCCGACATCAACTATTCGCTCTACTCCGAGAACTTCAAGAACGAAGCCTACGTCGACGCGCTGCCCAACCTGCGCTGGATCATCGACTGCGAGCCGGACTTTCGGGGTACGGCACGTCGCAACTTCGAGCGCCTCGAAGAGATCTACACGCACTTCGCCGAAACCGCGACCGACGCCAGCCGGAAGGCCGCGTATCTCGACTCGGTCCTGATCGTCAAGGAGTACAAGGTGCCGATCCTCGCAGCCGCCGGTATCGAAATCGATGAGCACGCCGCGCTGATCGGCGAAGCGCGTTTCATCCAGACCAATGCCGAGAGCATGCCGGACCGGTTGGACGAAGTGCTTCCGCTCTACGAGCAGGCCTATGAAATGGACCCGGCCAAGACGGATGCCTACACGATCCAGTATATCCTGTCCGAGAAGGTCAAGGCCGAGCAGGTCGACGAGACCATCGCGATGATCAACGAGGTCCGCCCGCGCTTCGCCGACGACGCCGAGATGACGAGCTACCTCGACCAGTGGATGCTGATCGTGCTGCCGACGCCTGAAGCCATGTACGACTTCCGCCGCGAGCAACTCGCCGCTGATCCCGACAACCAGGAGCTGATCCTCCAGGTGTTCGAACTCGCCGACGAACTCGACGACACCGCTGAAATCCTGCGCCTCAAGCCCGCTATCCTCGAGATGGACCCCAGCCGTAAAACCTTGATGATGCTCTCGCGCATTTCGGTGGACGAGGGTGACATCGACGAGGCCACGAGCCTGCTCGAACGCGCCATCGCGCTGAGCGAAAACGACGAGCAGCGCGTCGCCGGGCTCTACGAGATCGGTCGCCTGCAGCAGACGGCTGGTAACAACCGCGCCGCCCGCTCGACCTACCGCGAAGTGCTCGCCATCGACTCGAACCACGGCCCCTCGCTCATCGGCATCGGTGACATCTACGTCGCTGCCGGATCGAACTGCGGCGGCACGTCGCTCGACGATCAGGCCGCGTTCATAGCGGCCGTCGGCTACTACAACCGCGCTGCCGGAGACGCCAGCGTCGCCAGCGTCGCGCGCCAGAAGGCCGGTAGCTACAGCCGCTACTTCCCGCGCAAGGAGGCGCTGTTCTTCAAGAACATCGAGCCCGGCAGCCGCTACACCGTCGGCGGATGCCCCGGATGGATCGGCGAAACGGTCACGCTCCGCACGTCGGACTGATTGGCTCAATCCGTAGAACGTGAAATCGGCGAGGCCGGGAGTGCAAATAGCGCTTCCGGCCTCGCTGTTTCTGCGAAGAGCCGATCATTCTCGAAACAGGCCGCGCGCGTCGCCGGTGTACGAACGCTCCATTCACAACCTCTCCCTTACCTCTATGTCGTTCATCGCAGACGTCGTCGGACGCGAAATCCTGGACAGCCGCGGCAACCCCACCGTCGAAGTCGAAGTCACGACGAGCGACGGCATCGTGGGTAGGGCCGCCGTTCCCAGTGGAGCGTCGACCGGAGAGCACGAAGCCGTAGAACTCCGCGACGGCGATAAGGGCCGATACGTGGGCAAGGGCGTGCTCAAAGCGGTCGACAACGTCAACATGACGATCGCGCCCGAAGTCGAAGGGTTCAGCGTGTTCGAGCAGGCCATCATCGACCACGTCATGATCGACCTGGACGGGACCGAGAACAAAGGCAACCTGGGCGCCAACGCGCTCTTGGGCGTTTCGCTTGCCGTCGCGAGAGCCGCTGCGCTGACGGTCGGCCAGCCGCTCTACCGCTATCTGGGCGGCCCTAACGCGCGGACGATGCCCGTTCCGATGATGAACATCCTCAACGGAGGCTCGCACGCCGACAACACGGTCGACATGCAGGAGTTCATGGTCATGCCGACCGGAGCCGAGACGTTCAGCGAAGCGCTCCAGATGGGAACCGAGATTTTTCACACGCTCAAGGGCGTCCTCAACAAGCGCGGCCTGAGCACGGCCGTCGGCGACGAAGGCGGGTTCGCACCCAACCTGGGATCGAATGAGGAAGCCATCGAAGTCGTCTTGGAAGCCATCGAGAAGGCGGGGTATTCGGCAGGTTCAGACTGCTACATCGCCCTCGACCCGGCGGTCAGCGAGATGTACCGCGACGGCAGCTACGTCTTTTGGAAGAGCGATCCCGACACCAAGCGCTCGTCGGACGACATGGTGAAGTATTGGGCCAACTGGGTCCGGCAATACCCGATCATCTCGATCGAGGACGCCATGAACGAGGACGATTGGGAAGGCTGGGCCAACCTCAATGGCGAGATCGGCGACAAAGTCCAGCTCGTCGGCGACGATCTCTTCGTCACCAATGTCGAACGGCTCGCGCGCGGCATCCAGGAGAAGTCGGCCAACGCGATCCTGATCAAGTTCAACCAGATCGGCACGCTGACCGAAACGCTCGACGCCATCGACCTGGCGCACAAGCACCGCTTCGCGACGATCATCTCGCACCGCAGCGGCGAAACCGAAGACACGACGATCGCTGATCTGGCCGTTGCCGTGGGCGCGGGACAGATCAAAACCGGCTCGGCGTCGCGCTCGGATCGCGTAGCCAAGTACAATCAGTTGCTCCGAATTGAGGAACAGCTGGACGATGCCGCTATCTTTCCAGGGATCGCCACGTTCCGCTTCTGATCCGAAGCTCGTCCCTACTCCCCTTCTCCCGTGTCCAAAGGCCGGCTCATCGTCTTCGCCCTCGTCGCGTGCGCGGCGCTGTGGGTGGCCTTCTTCGACAGTCACAGCGTTCTCAAGCGCGTGGTGTGGCACCACGAGTTGGGCGAAGTGACCGCTGAAAACGAGGCGCTTCAAGCCGACATCGCGCGGCTCGAACGACAGGTGACGACGGTCGAGAGCGACGCCGTAGTCGAGCGTGTAGCCCGTGAGCAGTATGGCATGCGCAGACCGGGCGAGACCGTGCATCGCATCGAAACCCGCTGACGTGCTCTTCTCCTCGCTGCCGTCGGCGCGACTGATCTGACCTATGCTGACTGTTGGTGTTGACCTGGGCGGAACGTCCATCAAAACGGCGCTGGTCGAGCGCGGGCGCGGAATCGTCCACGAGTCGTCGGCGCTGACCGAGGCCGAGTTGGGGCCGACGCACGTCCTCGACCGCATAGCGGATCTGGTGCGCGAGGTGTCGGCGTCGGTGGGTTTGGACCGTCTCGAAGGCATCGGCGTCGGAGCGCCCGGCTCGATCAACTGGGATCGAACGACGGTTTCGCACCCGCCCAACATCCTGGGCTGGGGCGTCGTCAACGTGCAGACCGAGATTCAGGAGCGGCTGGGCGTCGCGCTGCCCGTCATCGTCGAGAACGACGCCAACGCGGCCGGTCTAGGGTCGGCGCAGTATGGCGCGGGGCGGCCGTTTCGCTCGTTTCTGATGGTGACGCTGGGCACGGGAGTCGGCGGCGCGATCATCTACGACGGTCGCATCTTTCGGGGCACGACGGGGGGCGCGGGCGAGATCGGCCACATGACGATCGACCGCGACGGGCCGCCTGCCAACTCGGGCGTGAGAGGAGCGATCGAAGCGTTTCTGGGACAGCGATTCCTATCGGCTCACGCCCGGACGCTGCTGGGCGCCAAGACCGACAGCCTGCTCTTCACCATGCTTGGTCCCAAGCTGGAAGGCTTGACGCCGCGCCACCTCCACGAGGCAGCCCAGGCGGGCGACAAGGCGGCCGAGGGTGTGCTACGCTGGGCGGGCGAGCGGTTGGGAGCCGTCTTGGGATCGGCGATCAACCTACTCGACATCCGCAAAGTGATCGTCGGTGGCGGCGTGTCGGCGGCCGGGTCGTACATACTGGGTCCGGCGCGCGAGACGGTCGCCTCGTACGTGACGCCTGCGCTGCGCGACGGCATCGAGATCTTGCAGGAGACATTGGGCAACGAGGCCGGAACGCTGGGAGCGGCGCATCTGCTGTTCGAGCACCTGGACGGGCAGGCAGAGTCTTCGTAATCCGCCTGCCCGTCTGCTTTGGGCGCCGAGCGAGACGACCCCGCTCTCGCAAAAGCTGTCGACTTTTCGGCACCGCTGCTCGCGCCAACGACCCGGCGGTTGAAAGTTGGCAGCTTTCCACCTCTGCGTTCCCCTCCGACCTGTTGCATCCGGTCTGCATCGCAATCTCGTTGGGAGCACGATGCCGGGCGCGTGTACGTTGAGGCATCGTCCCACCGCCCTCGCCTTGACGCTCCGCCTCTTTCTGCTGCTCGCCTGCCTGGCGCCCGCATCGGCTTGGGCGCAGCAGACCGCGCCATCGGCTCCGCGCGACACGACGGCTAGAGCGCGCATCGAGCATCCGATTCCGTTCAAAGCTGACACGCTGGACTTGGTCTTTTCGGACAGCCTGGGCGACAGGGCCACGCTGACGCGCAACGCCCAGGTCGCCTACGACGCGGCGACGCTCAAGGCCTACCGGTTGGTGATCGCGTTCGACGACGACGAGGTGACGGCCATTGGCTTCCAGGCCGACAGCGGACTTGTCGGCAAGCCGCAGTTCGACCGTGAGGACGAGGCGTTTTCGAGCGACCGCATCGCGTTCAACTTCGTAACCGAGAGGGGGCGGTTCGAGGGCGCTCAGACGCAGTTCGACGACGGCTACCTCAAAGCCCGAGTCGTCGGCATCGGACGCGACAGTGTCGTGCTGGCGCGCGACGGCATCTACACGACGTGCGAGTGCGTCGACGATCCGTCGTATTCGCTGCACGCGAGCAAGCTCAAAGTCCAAGACCGCTGGATCTATACCGGGCCGATCCAACTCTACCTCTACAACATCCCGACGCCGCTGTGGCTGCCCTTCGGCATCCTGCCCAACGTCGAGGGGCGACGCGCCGGACCGACGGCGATCGACTATGGCGAGCAGGGCGAACTGGGCTTTTTCATCAAGGGCATCGGCTGGTACTTTCCCGTCTCGGACTATCTCGACGTGACCGTCCAGGGCGACGTGTACACGTCCGGCTCGTGGGAGCTTCGGCCCCAATTGCGCTATGCCAAACGCTATGCCTATTCGGGCAGCCTCGAACTCACCTACGGTCGACTGCGGCGCGGCGAGGCGACCGATAGAGGCTTTCAGGTGCGCACTAACGGGCGGGTTCGGTGGAATCACAACCAGACGATCGGCGAGCAGTCGCGCTTGAACTCCGACGTGAACCTGGCTACGTCGTCGGCGCTGCGGAACACGTCGCCCCGGCTGGCGGACCGGGTGACGCAGGAGGTTTCGTCCAACGTGACGTATTCGACGCGTTGGGGATCGCGCAACCTGACGGCGACGCTCAGCCAGCGCCAGACGCTCTCGACCGGAGCGGCCAACCTGACGCTGCCTAGCCTGTCGTTTTCCCAAGGCACGATCACGCCGTTTCGGTCGGGTGGCGTGCGCGGCAGCCGAGCGCCGTGGTACGAATCGGTTCAGGCGAGCTATAGGGGCACGTTGAACAACCGCTTTGACTTCCGTCCGCTCGAAGACACCGTCCTGGTCAACCGAGGCGATGCCGAAGCCGTCGAGTTCTCGTGGTACGAAGCCCTGGTCTCGCCGTCGCGCTATCGCCGGGCGACGGGACAGGGCGGGACGGGTTACGACCTCCAGGCCGACCACTCGATTCCGATCAGCGCGTCGTTCAACGTGACGCGCTTGCCACTGATCGGGCGCCTGAACGCGACGATCTCGCCGTCGATCGACTATCGCGAGATGTGGTTCGCTGAGACCGAACGCCGAAGCGTCGACACGTCAGGCGTACTGCGGACCGAAGCCGTGCCGGGCTTTTTCGCGCTGCGGCAGTTCTCGGGCAGCCTGAGCGCGTCGACTTCGATCTATGGCCAGTTTCCCCTCCGCATCGGCTCGCTCGACGGACTGCGACACACGATTCGCCCCAACGTCGGCGTCTCACTGCGGCCCGACTTCTCGACCGACCGGTGGGGCTACGTCCGCTCGTACGTCGACGCGCAGGGACGGACGCAGCAGTATGGCATCGCCCAGGGCGTCTCGTTCGGCCCGGTCGGTGCGCTGACGTTTGGGGCGAACAACATCTTCGAGACGCGCCGGGCCGTCGAGGACACGCTCTCGGGCGAGATTCGGCGGACTCCGCTGACGCTGCTCAACCTCAACGTGACGTCGAGCTACAACTTCTTCGCCGACTCTATCAAGCTGGCACCGATCCAGGTCAGCGCGCGCACTACGCTGGGCACGACGTTCGGCGCCAACGTCAACTTCACGCTCGACCCGTACCAGCCGCTGAGCCGGCGCGCCGCCATCGACCTGAGCCAAGGGCGACTGGCCCGATTGACCCGGTTCAGCGTCGCCGTCGACGGGCGGTTCGCGAGCGATCGGCAGGGCGACGCGCGTCCCTCGCAGCGCGCGTTGCAGGCGGGCCTTGGTGCTCCCCCACGCGACGCCGACCTGACCGACGTACTTCCCGGCGACCTCGATCCGGCTCTGCTCCAAACCACTCTCGTCGGCGCACCCTACGCCGATTTCAGCATTCCGTGGAGTCTTTCGGGCGATCTGAGCTACAACCTCTCGCGAGGCGCCACCGTCCTGACCGACGGCACCATCGCGACACCGCTCAACCGGACGGCCGTGTTAGGCGCCAACTTCGACTTCAGCCTGACGCCTAACCTCAAGATCAACGGGCGGACCGGCTTCGACCTGCTCGACCGCGAGCCCACGACGACTTCGGTCAGCATCTTGCGCGACTTCGAGTGCTGGGAGGCGTCGGCCAACTGGGTGCCGTTCGGCGATTTTCAGTCGTACGGATTCACGCTCCAGGTCAAGAGCGGCAGGCTCCGCGACCTGCTCCGCATCCAGCAACCTCGCCAGGACGCGCGCCCGCAATTCGGACTGTAACACCAGAGCGGGAGCGACAGGCGCGATACTTGCGTTGCATTCCTCGCTCCCACTATCGGAACGGCTCCCCCACCCGCTCCTCCATGCCCGACTCTTCCGACACTCCCATCATCCGACGCCCGTCACTCGGCGCGCGTCTCGAGGCGTGGCTTCGCAGCAGGCAGTCGAAGGGTGTCACGCAGACCGTTCAGACGGAGCGTGACCAGGCGTTGCTCAGCCGCGTCGCGTCCGTTTTTGAGAGCGATCTCGAACGTGCTTCGGTGAGCGGGCTCAAGCTGTACGTACAGAATGCGGTCGTGACGGTGTACGGCACAGTAGATCACGCGCTGGACGAACAGCTCATCGTGCGCGTCGTGCAGACCGTACCCGGAGTTCAGGCCGTCGTACCGCATCTGCAGACGGTGCGAGCGCGCGAGCGAACGATTCGCTAGGCAACGTTGACATTAGCCGAGACGAAGCGGCTGCGCGTGCGATTGGGCGCTCGGCAAGGCGCTCGAAGCAGCCGATGCGCGCATCGGCGATGCAGAGCAACGCGGCAGAGCGTTCAAGCGCGCCGCGGAAGCGAGCCAAGCGCAATTGTCAACGTTGCCTAGGTCAAAACACGCGGGGCAGTGCGATTCCGACGCCGACGCCGGGTTCGTCCAGGCGGAACGTCACGTCGAGGCGCAGAAAGTCGAACAGACCACTGATTGAGAATCCCGCTTCGGTGTGCAGGTCGGTACTGGGGACGAGCTGCCTGCTCCACGTGCGCGCGGCGGCTCCGGTGAGCAGGAAGTTGTAGCCCTGGTCGGCGGCCCAGCGCCAGCCGATGATCTCCCACGGCATCGTGCGGAAGTTGTGCTCGGCGAAGACGGCAGCCGTCGCGTAGCCCTGGTAGGGGCGTCCGCTGAGCGTGCGCAGCGATCCCCACGGCGACGTGTAGGTGTCGGCTGCCTCGACGATGCCGTAGCGTTCGAGCGGCAGGTGCTCGGGGCCGACCTGCCCAGTCGCGCGAATCACGAGTTGAGCGGGAAACAGGCGCCGCTGCCCCCACGTCGGGACGTAGGTGTCGACGGTCGCGTAGGCGCGGGCGAAGCCGACGTCACTCAAGCCCGACGGGGCGACTTCTACGGCGGCCTGGACGCGGTGAAAACTCATGACACCCAGCAGCCCTTCGTCGCCCCAGTAGCCGGTCAGCGTCGCCGAGCGCAGCGTGTGATCCCGGACCGACGGATTGTCGCGCAGGTCGGGATCGCCGTAGATCGTATAGAGATCCGTCAGCGTGCCGACCGGGCGGTTGCGCTCTTGCAAGACGGCCAGATTGAGGCCGAACCGCGTGCCCTTGACGGCGTGGCCCACGTTGGCGTACGTGCGGCGCGACTGCTCGTAGTCGAAGTAGTCGTTGCCTCCGATGATCACGCTCGGCGCGTCCAACAGCGGCGTGCGCAGGTCGGACGTGTAGCGGGGCGTGATGCCATCGCTGTGGCCCGCGCGAATCCACCAGCGCCGCGCTGGCTGGTACGTGGCGCCCGTCGACCACGAGATGGCTTCGGCGCCGGTGCTATAGTTCACTCCGGCGGCGACGCGCACGCGGTCGCTCAGTTTGACGCTGGGTTCGTAACCGATCCGCGCGCCCTCGACGCGGTTGTACGCCAGCCGGCCGTACGTCGCCAGGTGGCCCGCAATGCTACCGTCGCTCTCGCGCTCGCTGCCCATGTTCGCCAGCGCGCCGGTTGGCTTGAAGGCGTCTTCCAGACTGTCCGTGCTGTCGATTTCGGCGTAGGCGGTTTCCTCGTCGGGTTCGAGCGGCACGCGCAGGCCGGACGAGTCGAGGAGCGTGTCGGCTTTCACCTGAGCGCTGTCGACCGTCGCGAGCCGCTTGCTTTCGTACAGCGAATCGGGGGTAGCAGCGTTGATGCGATAGTCGGTCAGCCGCGACACACGCGAGGCTTTGAACGGCGGGATGCTGAACAGTGGACCAACTCCAATCTCGACGACGGTCTCACTCCGCAGGTCGACGGGCACCCAGGCTTCGCCGCCAAACGTGTCGAACTGCTGGACGTACTCGACGTCGAAGCGCTTGAACGGCGGCGGCCACCGGAACGCCGGTCCGGGACGCAGGCGCGCTTCGATGATCGCGAAATCGGTATCCAAGACCGACACCTGTCCGACGTAGGCGACTGCGAGCAGGCTGCGCGGCTCGACCGAAATGTCGAATACCCGCTGACCGTCGCGTGCGCGCTCGCCGACCAATCGGAAGCGGTAGACACTCAGCGCCTTGGGATGCGTGACGCCGATGAGTTGATAGCCCGACACCTCCTGCTCGTCGCCGTAGAGATTGAGCATCGTAGAAGCGGCGGGGATGGCGCCGTCGAACGGAGCGTTGGCCGTCTGCCGCTGCGCCTTGATGACCTCGCGCGTGCCGCCGTCGCGCCTCCAAAACAGGTCGGATGCGATCTCGGCGATGGTCACGATGCCGCTGTCGCCCCTCAGCACGATCCGCGTGTACGCGTCGGCGGCGTAGGTGCTCATGCCCGCCTGCCACTCGGCTTTCTCTTCGATCACGCGCCGCATGATGCGCATGCCGGGGTCCTCGTCGGTCACCTCTAGCTCGCCTGCTACGAGACTGGACGGCTCGAGCGACAGGTCCGCCTTGGTCTGTCCCGCTTCGACGCGCACACTCGCCTTCTGGTAGCCGATGTAGCGCACCGTCAGCGTGGCAGGGCGTTGGGGGACGTTGAGCGCGAACTCGCCCTGGTCGTTGGTGATCGTGCCCGTGAGCGTGCCTTCGATCTGGACCGTCGCTGCGGGAAGCGTCTCGCCGGTCTGCGCGTCGCGGACGACGCCGGTCACCTCGCTCGTCTGCGCCTGCGCGAGGGTGGGAATCAGCAGCAAGAGGGCGAGAAGCAGGCGCATGAGCAGTCAGTGGTGCGAGAATTCAGTCGGCGAAGAAGGCGTCGAGCTGGTCGCGCCTTACCCGTGCGTCTTCGTATCCCAGGTCCATAAGTTGCTCAGCGAACGCACCGTCGAACAAAATCATACTCAACCAGTCGGGACTTTCCTCGGCCGCGCCGCCCAAACCGCCCGCGATCCATCCCAGCGCGCCTCCGAGCGAGACGTTGAACTGCGCCGCCATCCGCCCGATATCGCGCGACGGTCGCAGCGCCAGCAGCCGAATCGGTCGCATCCCTCTGCGCGAGGCAACCGGCAGGTCCATCAGCAGCTTGTTGAGCCGGGCGAAGCGGTCGATGTCCTGATCGAGCACGTCGAGAAAGACGGCATTGAACAGCACTCCCATAATCTGCGCCGCCGACGGATAGCCTTCGACCGCATGTGCTTGGGCTTCGGCCGACGAGCGGTCGTAGCGCGTCGAAATCGCCAGCACGCGCGTCGCACCCAGGTGGATCGCCGGAGACAGCGGAGCCGCCTGACGGATGCCGCCATCGCCGTGCCAGTCGTCGCCGATCCGGACAGCCGGAAATAGAAACGGCAGCGCCGTCGAGGCCATGATGTGGTCGAGCGTGAGCGCGGCCGGGCGCCCGATGCGGTTCTGACGGTCCCACGGACGCACGCTCACGTTCGACTGATACCACGTCACGTTTTGCCCCGAGCCGTAGTCGGTCGTCGCCAGCGCGAAGCAGCGCAGGTGGCCGTCGGCAACGTTCTGCCTGGCCTGAACCAGGACGCCGTCCTCATTCGTGGGCAGCCGATCCGACAGGTACTGCCGCAGCGGATCGGTGTCGACGAGGGCGCGCATCGGCTTTCCGCTCAGCCAGCTTTGCCCCGTCGTCAGGCCCACCATCGACCGCACCAATCGGCCCGACGAAACCGACTCGAACACGTGGGCTGAGTCGATCTGCCGCCACGCGTCGCACAGATCGTCGGCGACGTGGTTGCGCGGTCCGGACGCCGAGCATGCCAGCTGCGCCGCATTGATAGCTCCGGCCGACGTGCCCGTCACGATATCGATGGCCGAGTCCGAGTACGTCTCGGCGACGTAGCGGACGACGCCCGCCTGGTAGGCCGCGCGCGCGCCGCCGCCGCCGAGCACCAGAGCTGTCGCATCGGGCTGGGCGCGCGCCTGATCGAGCATCCGCCGCAGTCGGCGCATCAGCGGTTCGGACATCGGATCAGGTCAAGTGGAGATGGATCGAAAAGTAGGGCGCCCGGTGCATACGAATCGAGTGGTGGAGCGGCGCATCCTGTCTATTGGACGGTAGTCTCTCAGTGACGCGGGACATTCCCACCTTCTCGAAGCCGCTGAGCCGCGCAGAACTGGTCGACTTCGCCGTTGGCCGCCCACCCGAACGGCTCCCACCTCGCCTCCCGAACGAGAGCACACAGACGGACGTACGCAACCGATGACCCACTCCCCCGCTCTCCGCCTGACGCTTGCCCTGCTCGACGTGCCGGGTGTCGGGCGCGCCACGGTTCACAAGATTCTGCACCACTTCGAGCGCTACGATGACCTGCTCGCCTTGCCGCGCGAGCAGTTGAGCCACCGGCTCAAAGGCGTCAGCAAGGCGGCCGAACTGGCCGAACTTCTCCACGACCCAGTGCGGTTTAACCAGCACCTTGCTGCCGCCGATCGAGAAATCGAGGCGCGCGGGCGGCAGCGCGTCATCCTGCTCACGCCGCGACATCCTGACTGGCCTGCCGGTTTGAACCGCCTAGCCGCCGCGCGCCGCCCGGCCGTTCTGCGCGCGTTCGGAAACGTAGCCTTGCTGTCGCGCCCCGTTTTGGCACTGCTCGGGTCAGCCGGGCTGGCCCCCGACGCGTTCGAGGCAGCCCAGTCGCTGGCGGCCGAAGCGGCGCAGCGCGGTGTAACCGTCCTCTGCGCCATGGACGACGGATTCGACGTAGCGACGTTGAAGCGGGCGGGCGGTAGGGGCATCGGCGTGGCAGGCGCCGGTCTGTCGCGCATAGCGCCCGCGTTGCGGCCTGCGGTCGTAGAGACGGTGGGCGGCGGCGGGCTGGTCGTGTCGCCGTTTGCGATGGAGCACGGACCGTTTGGCCACGACCAATCCGAGGCGAGCCGCGTGCGGATGGCGATGGCAGCGGCCGTCATGGTGTGCGACCCGGCGCCGGGTTCACACCTGCTCCACACGCTCGAACGCCACGTGAGCGGCGAGGAGCGCGCCGGTGCCGAAGTTCAGGCGCTGCTCGTCCGCGCGCAGGTCGAGGGAGCCGCGCCGCTGGACGCCGCCGCGCTCTGGAAAGCACTCTCATGAACGAGAAGCCGCGCGGTCCGCATGTCTGTTTTGTGTTCGTCGACGGTGTCGGGCTGGGCGCAGGTGGCCCGGACAATCCGCTCGACGCGCACTGGCCCCGTCTCGCCACAATCGCAGGCGGTCAGCGATGGACGAACCAATGGGATTGGGTAGATGAGTCCGCTCACGTCATCCGCTCCATCGACGCCAACCTGGGTGTCGATGGATTGCCGCAGAGCGGTACGGGCCAGACGGCCCTGTTCGGCGGTTTCAACGCGCCCGCCCTGGCCGGTCGTCATTACGGACCATACCCACACAGTGCCACGCGCGAGCGGCTCGAAGGCGAAAGCCTGTTTGCCCGCCTCTCGGGGACGCACCGGCTCGCCTTCGTCAACGCCTATCCTGACCGGTTTTTCGCCTACTCAGAAAGCACCGACCGGTGGAGCACGACCACGCGGATGTGCCGCGCCGCTGGCGTCCGCCTCCGCACCCAGGCCGATCTGGTCACAGGCGACGCTCTGACAGCTGATCTGACCGGAGCCGCTTGGCTCGATCACCTGGGCCTCGATGTACCGCTGCTGACGCCGCGCGAAGCTGGACAGCGCCTGCACCGCATCGCCAGAGATCACGACGTGACGCTCCTCGAATACTACTTGACCGACAAAGCCGGACACAGCCGCAACCACGCACGCGCCAAGGCCATCCTGACGGATCTCGACGGTCTGTTTGCGGGCTACCTCGACGCCTTCGATGCGGCGCGCGACCTGCTGGTCGTCACCAGCGACCATGGGAATCTGGAAGACCTGAGCATTAAACCGCACACGCGCAACCCCGTCCCGCTGATCGCGATGGGAAGTGGCGCCGGTGCGCTCCGGTCGGCCGCAGACCTCACCGACGTAGCGCCGATGCTGGCTGGTATGCTCACTCGCCGACGCTAGTCGGTTCGCTTGCGGGCACGAAGATCAACTCGTCGAGCAGCCGGTCTGCGCCATAGACGACGCGCAGCGCCTCGATCATCGCCCGTACATCGACCGAAATCGTGCGGCCGCGCTCGGGGCGATACAGGTAATCGTTGCCCAGCGCCTCGTAGTTGGAGTCGAAGACCAACCCGACGACGCGCAGGTCGCGGCTGAGCAGCGGCGAGCCCGAGTTTCCGCCCGTAATGTCGTTCGTGCTGACCAGGTTGAGTCTGACCGAGAGGTTGAGGCTGTCGCGCGCATCCGTCCACTGATTGGGCAAGTCGTAAAACGGCCCATCCAATTGATCCGCCCGCTCGAACATTCCGCCGAGCGTGGTAAAGGGAGCGACGGCTGCATCGTCCAAGGCGTTGTAGCCTCGCACGTTGCCGTCACTGACTCGCAGGGTAAATGTGGCGTCCGACGTGAGCGAGTAGCCGGCATACTGCTGCGTGACCTGGGCCAGTCGCGCCTGGAGGCCCGCTTCGATATCATCAAAGCCCGAGTTTTGGATAATCGCCGTTCGAAAGAGCGGAACGAGCGCTCCGGCGAGCGCGGCGGCAGGTTCAACCGACGCGTTGAAGGCCCCAGCGCGCAGCAACGAGTCGAAGGCCGCCGAATCGGCCAACGCTGTGTTTGCGAACAACACATCGACGTAGGCGGCAGTAGAGAGCGTGTCGGTCAGGCGGCGCAGAGCGGCTTGAGCGCCCAGGTTGGCTTGCATCTCGTCCAGCCGAAGCAGGAGCAGCGCCCGGTCAAGCGGCGCGGGCTGATCCTCCACGGCAAGCGCCTGCTCGACAAACTCATCGACGCGCTCTTGGGGAGCGCCCCCGCGCTGGAAAAGACTGGCGAAGTAGGCATAAGTGGCGCGCGTCAGCAGTGCCGAATCGAAAGGAGGCGAGGCAAAAAACGTGAATGGGTCAACCTGATCGGCGACGGCCCGGCGGCTACGCTGCACGTCGTTCATTTCGCGAAACAGGTTGGCCAGAGCGGCTGGCGCGTCGGCGCTTGCGTCGAGCGAGTCTTGCAATCGTGCGTCAAGCACGCGGCGCTGCGCCACAATCTCGCGACCCAACGCTTCGATCTCGCCCTGCGCAGACTTGTCAGAGTTCTGGAGCGAAAAGAGCGTGTTTTGAAGCGTGCCCAAACTGTCCGCTTCGGGATCGGCGGCTAGCAGGCTCTCCACTATCGTGATGCGGCGGCCTAGCGCGGCGCGCTGAGCAGGCAACTCGACGTCGAGCAGATAAGCCAGCCTATCCGCCGTCGTCAGGCGCAGCGTGGATCCGGGATTTCCGACGACGAAAACAGGTTGCCCGTCCTGGGCGCCGTCCGGATCCCAGGCGAAGAAGTCGGGGCTCTCGAGCGGCGCATCTCCGTCGTATACGCGGAAAAAGGCCAAATCGAGCGTGTAGCGGGGGAAAGTGAAGTTGTCTTCGTCGCCACCAAAGAAGCCGACCTTCTCGTGCGGAGCCATGACGAGCCGCACGTCGCCGTACGTCCGGTAGGTGTAAGCGCTGAACCGCAACCCTCCGTCGAGCCGAACGACGCGCACGCTCAAGCTCGAATCGCGCGACTGGACGCGGCTGCTCCTGGCGTCTTGAATGCGCTGGATAGCGTTGGATAACGCCGTTTCGTATTCGGCTGCTCCCGCCCGGCGTCCCGCCCCGCGCAGCACGTCACGCGTCACGTCTTGGACGCGCACAATCTGCTCTACCTCCAAATCGGGAACGCGGCGCTCGTCGCCTCCGGTCCGGGCGTAAAACCCATCGCGGACCAGTTGCTCGCCGCCACGCGTGACGGCCTTCAGGTGGTCGCGGGCGCAGTGGTGGTTGGTCATCACCAAACCGCGCGTCGACACGAAGGAGGCCGAGCACGAGCCTCCGAAGCGCAGCGCTCCTCGCCTGGCGCGGCTATACCATACCGTGTCGGGCACGATGCCATAGGTTTCGGCGAACGCCCGCTGCGTGCGTTCGTCTTCGAGCAGCCGCATCCGCCCCAGCGGATTGTCCGGGACGTCGACTTGAGGAAGTGAAGCTGCTACCTCTGCCTGCAGGACGGCCTCGACCGAGTCGCGCGCGGCCCGTTCGGTGTAGCGCGGAACGGGCCGGTCGGTAATCGTGGCGACCTCGCGAGGAGCGCTGCATGAGGTAAGCAGCGCCAGAAAGAGGAAGAGGAAAAGTGGACGCGAGAAGCGAAGCATGCCGAAGAGTAGAGCAGAAAGGACGTAGACGCGCGGCTGTACGCCGGGTTTGACCAAGGGCGAGGAAAGGAGGCCTTCAAACGGAAAAGCGACACACTTCAGAGAAGTGCGTCGCTTTCAACAACGAGACAGGAGCCCGCTTATTTGCCGCCGTCGTCGGTAGGCTTGACGAAAACGTGGTACTGATCCTTCGACCCTTTGACCGCGCTGGATACCACCTTGAGACCTTTTCCGAAGTGCTTACGCAAATACTGGCGGACGCCCTGTACTTCCGATTTCGTCAGTTTGAGATGAAGCGCTTTATCTCCCTCCAGACCTTCGATGGCCTCTTTTACCGGAGTGTATTTGGATCTACGACCACCGCGCCCGCTGCGTGATTCAGCGAGAACTTGGTTCATTTGATCAGTGT
Source organism: Rhodothermales bacterium (assembly GCA_963841855.1). Lineage (GTDB taxonomy): Bacteria > Bacteroidota > Rhodothermia > Rhodothermales > BA12 > CAXBBB01. The sequence continues at coordinate 226,769 of CAWJEJ010000001.1, forward strand.
CGACGGTTTCGAATGCGACTTTCTTAGCCATTGCAATGTGTTGAGTGGTGGGAATGGTGTGCCTGCGATGACACACTACAAATGTACACAACGTTTGTGCGCAACGAAAGTCAAGATTTGGTTGCATGGAAGGGAATAGAGGTAAAATCGGGTATTTCACACATTTACCACGCACCTCAGACAGTTGCGACTAGCCGGACAGGCGGAGCACCGCTATCTTTGGCGTCTACGAGCGAGAGTGGCGAAATGGCAGACGCGCCAGATTTAGGATCTGGTGGGGTAACACCCGTGGGGGTTCGAGTCCCCCCTCTCGCACCACAAAGTGCCCTCACGACATCACGAGGGCGATTTTTGCTGCCAGCATAAGCGCAAACCGACGAGTCAGTGCCGGCGTGGCTCCTGATCAGAACGCGTCGCACATTTGCCGCGCACGCCCTTACAGGTTTGCTCCAGCCTCCGGTCCTATAGCCATCAGGGCGTCGAGAACAGACAGGCCCGGAGTCCACGGAGCATTGTGAGCGTAGCGAGGGCGTTCGTGGTGGACGTCGCTGACCATCGTGGCGAGCGGGAACGCGGCGACAGCATCTGCCTGGCCAGTTGGCGACCGATCAAGGTCTGAAGCGCGCACAAATGGCGTTTGTATTCCTAGCCAATCGCCGACGATTTGGAGCAGTTCTACATTGAGATCGCCGAGAGCTGCGTGCGACTGGTTCAACGTCGCCTCTAGTTTGGGCGCGTAGTGAGCATAGAAGGGAGCCGTGCCGTAGGTGAAGCGGAGCGTGCGGGCCAGTTTGCGCGGCCACGTCAGGCGAGCGTCGGTTGCGTGGCGCGCTAGGGTCACTTCTCGGATCGGCTGGCCGGTCTGCCCGGCTTCAACGGGGACAGTCAGCCACAGCAAGCCTTCGGGCGTCTGGATGCGCGCGCGGTTGCAAAGCGTGCGGCGGCTGTAGGCGAACGTGTCGCCCACGACGAGCAGGTCGGCGCGCTGCCATCGGGCGAAGAAGGACAGCGGCGGCAGAAACGGCGGCGTCGCGATGGCCAAAGCGGGGCGCTCAGGCAGGTGGTGAAGAGGAGAATCCGCGGGCGGTGTGGGCATACGGGGAATAACGTCGAATAAGCAGCGTAGATGCACGCCGGTACCGATCTTGGCGCCTCCACCGACTGCCGCCCATGCGCCTCGCCCTCTCGCTCTCCGCCACGCCGCATCGCCTCGACCGCGCGTTCACCGTTCTGTTCTGGCTGTTTGCGGGCACGATCGCCTTCAGCGTTGCCGGGACGCTGCTGCTCAAGTTCATCCCGTCGACGATGAACTTTTTCGGGCCGTTCTACCCAACGCTCGTCAAGTCGCCGACGTGGACCTACATGACGCTGATGCCGGTACTCTCGCTGATGATCTACGCGCCCTCGCACCGGCCGAGCCTGCTGGGCTTCTTCTTTATCTGGGGCGCCCTGGTCGGCGGAATGAGCGAACTGATGGGCACCACGACGGGACTGCCCTTTGGCGAATACCTCTATACCGACTGGTTCGGGCCCAAGATTTTGGATCACGTGCCCTATTTCATACCGGCCTCGTGGTTCGCGATGGGACTGCTCTCGCACGACCTAGCAAGCCGTTTTACCTCGCGCCGCTGGGGACGCATCCTGGCGACGGCGACTCTGATGGTCCTCTGGGACGTATCGCTCGACCCGGCGATGAACCGCGCCTTCCCGTTCTGGACCTATCCCGAAGGCGGCTTCTTCTTTGGCATGCCTGCGATCAACTGGTTCGGCTGGTTCGTCGTCTCGGCCGTGATCGCATGGGGGTTCGAGGTGATCGGCGGCGGCCTGCGCGTGGGATCGCGGTGGGCTCCGCTGCTCTGGGGCCTCAACTGCGCTTTTCCCGTGCTGGTCAGCTTCACGTATGATCTGCCGCTGGCCGGCGTGCTGGGCGCTATGGCGACGGCGATTCCGCTGCTTGCGCTCCACGGTAGAGGCATGCTTTTCGGCGACTGGCGCTTCCCCGCATCTGAGCCTGCGAGCGAGCATCTGCCCGTCCCGATCGTGGCCGAGCGTCCTCACGCCGTCCGCGTAGCTACTGCCGAGCGGCCGTCGGTACCGGCATGACCGACCGAGCGCTCACGCTGGCCGACGATCCGGCCGCCTCGGACGACGGCGCGGTATGGCGTTCGTTTCGCCACCACAGCCGAACGTTCTCGTTCGCCGCCCGCCTGCTGCCGGGCGCGATGCGGATGCCCGTCGCCACGCTCTACCTCTACTGCCGATCGGTCGACACGCTGGCCGACGAGAGAGGAGCCGAGATCGGTGCTCCGGCCGCGCTGGGCGAACTGGACGCGCTTCGCGCCAAACTCGACGCGACGCTGGCCGGAAATCCGCCCGCCGCCCCGCTCTGGCACCGACTGGCAGCCATCGACCGCAGCATCGGCCTCAACGCGCCTCCCCTCTACCAACTGATCGAAGGCGCGCGCTGGGACCTGACCGGCCGGACAGTCGAGACCGAAGACGATCTGATTCACTACTCGGATCTGGTCGGCGGATGCGTTGGGGCGATGATGCTACCGTTTCTGACGCGCAGGCGCGGCGACGTGGCCGCGCTCGACCGCCCTGCACGCGCGCTGGGCATCGCAATGCAGATCACCAACATCCTGCGCGATGTGGGCGAGGACACGCGCCTGCTCGGACGCACCTACATCCCGGCCGACCTGCTGACGCGCCACTCGGTCAATGCGCTCGATCTGGCCCGCGACGACGTGCCCGCGGGCTACCCGCTGCTGGTCGAGCACCTGGCTGCCAGGGCGGAAGCGCTGTACGACGAGGGATTGGACGGAGTCGAGTCGCTGCCTGCCGCAGTCCGGCGTGGCATTCGCGCTGCGGCCCACGTCTACCGCGAAATCCTGAACGAGGTGCGTGCCAATGACTACGACAACTTGACCCGGCGCGCCTTCGTGCCAGCGCATCGCAAGGTGCTACGCGTCGTCTCCAACGGCTACCACGCGCGCCGCGCCCGCCTCATCGCCGCCCATGGCTGAAGCCGCCGATCTACCTCGTGGACGCGTCGCCCGGTCGCTGCACCGTCCGCTGCGCCGCGCCATCTATAGCATGATCGAGCGCGACTTGGGCAAGGCGTTCGGACGCATCGATTTGGTCGGCGACATGCCCGACCTGCCAGCGGACCGGTCGGTCGTGCTCTATGCCAACCACCATTCGTTTCACGACGGCTATCTCGCCTGGCTGCTGATCGAGCGCGTTCTGCAACGCCGCATTGTAACGTGGATGGCCGAATGGGACCGATTTCCGTTTTTTGCCGCAACCGGTGCCCTCCCCTTTCCCACCGATGACGTGCGCTCGCGCGCGGCGACGCTGCGCGCTACGGTCCGGCGCCTGCGCACGCCCGACTTCGGCTTTCTCTACTTTCCCGAAGGCCGCATGCATCCTGCTCCCGAAGGCCTAGATCCGTTCGATAAGGCGCTGACCGACCGACTGGAACGCATTTTGTCCGATGCGACGTGGGTGGCGCTGGGCATCCAGTTGGCATTTGGATCAGGCGACAAGCCCGACGCTCGTCTGTCGCTCGGCGCGGGGCATCCGGGCGGCGAGGCTGACCTGCGCGCTTGTCTAGAATCGGCGATGAATCGGTGCGCCGATTTCTCGCTCCCGACGCGCACGCTGCTCGGCGGAGCGCCGCCGCCTCAGGACCGGTGGAGTTTCGCGTTTCTGCGCGGCTTTTTCGAGCGTTACGTCTGATCTCTCGGCACCGCGCGTACCTGAAACGGTAGCGGCGCGTTCTACCTTGGCGCAGGTGATCTTGGTAAAAGGGTCACATATGCGCTGCCTCTCTTTCAGGTATGTTCATCCACCAGCCGTCGTCTTTCGTGTCGCTCCTGCTTTTCGTCTCCTTGCTCGCATTAGCCCTTCCGCCGTCGGATCTCTCATCGGAGCGTACATTTTCTGCCTTCTCGCAGCAGGTGCAGGCCCGGTATGCTTCCCAAGACACGCAAGGACTCAAGGCTCTGTGCGCGGCCGCTCCAGCCGGCGACGCTGAGTGGCTCTGCCGCTACCGTCTCTACCCGCTAACGCAGGACGAATCTCTGCTCGAAGCAATCCCGGCCGAAGCTGAGAAGGGCGCGACGGCGCGTGCGATGGCGCTTCAGGCCGGACTGTGGGGGTACAAGGCCGTCGGCGCTTCCGTCTTCACCCTGCCCACCATTGGCAGGCGAGCAGAGCGCTTGCTTACGGCCGCGCATGACCGCGACGACACCGATCCGTACGTGCTGCTCGTCGAGGGGCAGTCGCTGTTTTACAAACCGGCCATCGTCGGGGGCGACAAGAAGGCGGCGCTCAAGCGGTTTCAGCAGCTGCGCCGCGTCGTGGAGCGCACGCAGGACGCAGGCATCTCGCGCATCGAAGCCGACGTGTGGGTCTGGTACGCTCGCCACACGACGCAGGCCGACCGCGCCGAAAGCGAGCGCGAGCGCCTGCTCGCTCAGAATCCTCCGGCGCTGTTTCGGGCCTTCCTGCTGTCGCCCCCCTAGATGCCTGACGGCTTTCTCTCGGACGTGATAGGATGGAGTGTGCCGTCGTTCGACGCGCTGACGCTTCGCACCGTCTTGTTCGTCGTCGTCGGCGCGATCCACACGTTTCTACTGACGACGTTTGCGGGAAACGCCCTCTACTTGCGCCGTTGGAGCCGGATTCGTTCGACCGGCGCGCCGCTTCCGACGCTGAGCGTGCTCGTTCCGGCGCGCAACGAGGAGCGCAACCTGGAGCGCCTGATTCCGTCGCTGCTGGCTCAAGACTATCCCGGCGCCCAATTCGTCCTTTACGACGACGGCTCGACCGACGGCACGTCCGATGTCATCGCGCGCTTTTCGGGCGACGAGCGCCTGCTCCACCTGACCGGCGACGGCCCCGCGCCGGGCTGGGTGGGCAAAGTGCACGCGCTCTACCAGGCCACGCGCCACGCAATCGGCGAGCGCTACCTCTTCCTCGACGCCGACACTGATTTACCCCATACCGGTGCGCTGCGCCGCGTGGTTCAGCGCCACGAGCAACTTCCTCAGCCCGCCGTGCTGACCGGACTGACCGGGCTGGCGCGCGGCGGCGGCAAGCTACTCGTCAGCCTCGTGCCCAACGCGATCCTCATCGGACTGCCTTGGTTTCTGGTGCCCCGCTTCCGCATGCGCGCGCTGGGAGCGCTCAACGGGCAGTGCTGGTTGATCCGCTCGGATTTGTACCACGAACAGGAGCCGCACCTCAACCACAAAGCCGAAGTGCTCGAAGACGTGCGCATCGGCCGGTCGCTGCGGATGTCGGGCATCGTCCCCTACATGGCCGACGTGCAAGACAGCGTAGACGTGTTCATGTACACCGACTTCGCCGACGCGTGGGCCGGATTTCGCAAAAACGCCTACCTGATCTTGGGTGGGACGCCACTCGCGTTCGCTTTTCTGTGGCCCTATTTCCTGCTGACGTTCGTGCTGCCTCCGCTCCTGGGATGGCCGCTGCTGATCACGACGCTGGCGCTCAAGCTCACGACCGACCGGTGGTGCCGCTTTCCCTGGTGGATGACGCTCGCCGCGCCACTCAGCTACGCGCTGGGCTCAGCTCTCAACTTGGACAGCGCGCTGGCGCATGGGCGCGGCAACGTGCAGTGGAAGGGGCGGCGCGTCTAGGCAACGTTGACAATTGCGCTTGGCTCGCTTCTGCGGCGCGCTTGAACGCTCTGCCGCGCTGCTCTGCATCGCCGATGCGCGCATCGGCTGCTTCGAGCGCCTTGCCGAGCGACCAATCGCACGCGCAGCCGCTTCGTCTCGGCTAATGTCAACGTTGCCTAGCATTTGGAGCGGAAACCTGTAAGGTTTTGAAAACCTGACAGGTGTGAGACGCCGTAGATTCTCCGCAGTCCAAACCCGCCTCGCCATGCGTTTCGCCCTCGTCCTCGCGCTGCTGCTCGCTCTCGGAGCCGTCGTGTTCGCCCTGCAAAACCCCGACCCTGTCACGATCCAGGTTGGGACTCTGATGCTTGGCTCCTCTACCGCATTCGTCGTTCTGGCGACATTTATCGCAGGCGTACTGACCGGGATTCTAACTTCAATTCCAAGCAGATGGGCGGCCTCGCGTGAGATCAAAGCACTGCGCAAGAAGAACCTCGATTTGCAGAAGGTGCCGGACATGGGCACGCCGCCTGCGTCCGCTGTAAAGACGCCCGACGAGATGGTTCGCCCGGCCTATGCCCCGCCCGCTAGCGAGCCGACACCTGCTCCGAGCAGTTCGGTGTTTCAACGCTTCGCTCGCAAATCGAATCCAAAGGAGGCCGGTGGCACAGATCCCTACACCGCCCGCTTCGGCGGTCCGCCGCACGACGTAGGCTCGTAATGCGACGCACCGATCGCGACCGCGAAGACCAGACCGTAGAGGCCGCTAAGAAGCTGGCCCGGACGGCAGTCGACGGTGTCCGTAAGGCGGCTGAGTTCGTGCCCGGCGTCGTGGCTGCCGAGCGGCTGGCGGCGAGGCTGACGAGCAAGAGGACGACGGCGACCGGAGCGACGCGCGGCATGATGCCCGGCGAGGTCGTCTTCGTCGGGTTGGACCGCGATCACGCGCCGACGCTGAGCGCGCTGGCCTACGACGCCGATCGCATCGACGAACTGGAGATCTCGACGCCGCACGACCTAGACATTGCCGTCGGGACTGACGGGACGACGTGGATCACGCTCGACGGCGTCCACGACACCGATCTGCTCGAGGCTGTCGGCGACAAACTCGGGCTGCACGGACTGCTGCTCGAAGACGTCGCCAACACCTCGCAGCGGCCCAAAATCGACCTGGAAGGCTCGGCCGCGTTCGCCACCCTCTCGTCGCTCGCGTTCGACGGGCAGGCCATCGTCAGCGAGCAGATCGGCATGGCGTGGACGCGCGACTACCTGATTCTCTTCACCGAGACGCCGACTGACCTGTTCGAGCCGGTCGTGGATCGCATCCGAGCGTCCAAGGGACGCATCCGCACGTCGGGCCCCGACTATCTAGCGTTCGCCCTGCTCGACGTGATCGTCGACGGCTATTTCGTCGCGCTCGAAGGCATCTCGGGGACGATCGAAGCGCTCGAAGAACGCATCGCCGAGCGCCCCGGCGACGCCAGCGTACAACACAAACTGAGCGCGCTGCGCCGCGAACTCGTCGCCGTGCGCCGCACCATCTGGCCCGTCCGCGAACTGGCAGGCGGGCTGGTGCGCGCCGAATCGCCTTACGTCGACGCCGACATCGCCCCGTTTCTGCGCGATCTCTACGATCACGTCGTCCAGGTGATCGACACGGTAGACAGCCAGCGCGAGCTGCTCGCGGGCCTGCGCGACCTCTACATGACCGGCATCAGCAACCGCATGAACGAAGTGATGAAAGTCCTCACGATCGTCGGCACCATCTTTATTCCGCTCTCGTTCGTGACCGGTCTGTACGGAATGAACTTCGAGTACATCCCCGAACTGGGCTTTCACTATGGCTATTTCGCCGCTTGGGGCCTGATGCTCACGATGGTCGGCGGAATGCTCTACTACTTCTACCGCCGCGGCTGGCTGTAGCGCTCAGATGCTGGCGACGGTAAGCGCGACGCCGGGATTGGCCTCGACGAACACATACAGCGCATCGGACGGCTCATCGTGCGTGCGCTGCCCCATCGCGCGGATGTTGCGACGGAGCGCCTTGACGGTCTGAAACGGACCAAACGGAAACGCCCACCATCCCAACACTGACGTGATTAGAGCAGCGCGCTTGGCCTGAGCCGCAATGCAATCTGGGCACGCCACGACGATGCGCGGTTGGTAGAAAGTGAAGAGCAGCAGGCTTTTCGCCTCGGCGATTTCGGCTCCGTTGAGCAGCCGGGTCCGCTCCCCGCACTCGGGGCACGGTTGCCTCCGAATCGCTTCGACGAGCGTATCGATCTCATCGGCAGTGAGCGTCACGTTCTGCGCGTCGACGGCCTGCCCTACAACGGCGTCGATGCCGCGCGCTTCGAGTTCGGCCTTGAGAGCCGACTGCGCGTGGGGCATCAGATCCCGCGCGTCCTGCACGGCGAATCGAAGCAGATGTTCGTCGGGCATTCGGCGATACTGCTCGGCGAGCTGATCAGACATTTCTAGAACGGTTGGATGCGCCGAAGATAGAAGGTCGAAGTACGCTCACAACGACAAGGATTAGCCACTCACAACCGCCACACGACACCGAACGTCACGCGCGGAAGCAGTCGGGCTGGAGCGTCCCCAGCGGCGCGCCGGATGGCGGCTTCGTTGGCTTCGTCGAGGCGTCCATAGAGGCGGGCGGCTTGCTGCTGGATGGCGTACCAGCCCGAGAGTTCGACCGACGAGCCGCGCGCGCCGATGGGGATCGAGAGCGACGCCGTAGGTCCGAGCTGCCGCAGCCACGTGATGCCGGGGCGCGTCACGGCAGCCGTTGCGCCATCGGCGCGGGCGAAGCGGGTCGTGATGGCTGGGCTATAGTCGGTGCGGTAGAAAACGCGGACGCCCAGCTCGGCGCGCCACGTGCGATCGGCGACGAGCCGCAGGTGTGCGTCGTACGTCCGCACGGTGTCGAAGGGCACCTCGGCGAAGCGGTCGGGCAGCAGACGCCCCAGCCGCAAGTCGGACGCCGTCGCGGTCGCATAGAACCGGAGCGTTGGCGCGAGCGCGTGTTCGGCGTCCAGGCTCAGCCGCTGCTCCCTGGCCGACTGATCACTCGGCGGCCGTCCGGGCAGGCGGAAATCGTCGCGCGTGTAGGTGGCACGAACTTCGCCTTCTAGGCGGGCGCGCGTGCCCATGCGCGGCGTCCACGTGGTGCCGGGGCGCAGACGGACCGCACGCTGGCGGCTGTTCTCCCCGCTTCGAGAGGCGCGCAGGTAGACCGTGTGGTAGTCCGACCCAAACGCCTGCACGTCGACGAGCAGGCGGGGCGAGACGCGCCACTCGGCGCCCAGGCGAGCCGACGCGAAGGCTTCGTCGCGGTCGTCGGCGTTGGCTTCGGGCGTATCCAGGCGCAGCAGACTGGCCTGCGCCTCGGCGAAAACAGTCAGCGTGCGAGCCGTGCGAGCGATGCGCACGTCAGCTCCCAACGTGCTCTGCTCGTAGTCGGCCTGTTCGAGAAGGGCAGCTTTCTGAGCCGCCTGAGCAGGTGGCAACTCGGACCGGTTGGCTAGCGTGCGGTCTTCGACCGTAGCGCTGGCGCGCAGGCCGGCGTGCCCGTCCCACCGCGCGCGGTTGGCGCTCATCCGCAGGTCCAACCGCACCGAGCGACGGGCGAAGTCGGTGTCGAAAAAGAGCGCGTCTGGATCGGCGTTGCTCGTGCGGACGCTTCGGGCCAGCGCCTCGCCCTCAAGCCTCCCGTCGAGGCGCAGCGCCGTAGCGTCCCGAAGCAGAGGCGCTGCCAGCGTGGCACCGGCAAGCAGCGTGTCGAGCGTCGTCTCCTCGATGCGTGACGACGAGAAGTCACCGCCTGGTTGGGTGCCGGTACGGTTGAGGAATGAGGCCGACTGATACGTCCCGCGCAAACTGCGACGCAGCGCCAGGTCGGCCGAGATGGGGACGACCGCATCGTCACCCGGCGTCAGGCGCAGATCGACGGCCGCATCGCCGTGCCGCCGCGGCAGCAGATTCTGCCAGTTCGCCCCGGCGCGTCCGGCGAGCGCATACGTTCCTGCCGGGCGCGCCAGCAGGGCGGTGAAGCCGGCGGTGGGACCGGCATCGGTGCGCAGTGGGGCCTCTCCTCCCATCGGCGTGATCGCGCCCGGCCGCTGATCGACGCCGACGCCTGCGAGCCCTTCGATCGACCACGAAGCGTCCGGAGGTGCGATGCTGAGCGTCAGGCCAGAGAGGTGACGCGCGACCCGTCCCTGCGAAAACCCAGCCGTCTCGCTCCGAAAACCCACCCGTACGTTTTCTCGCACCGGCCTCGACGCCGTGAGCACAGCGGTTCCTTCGTCTCTAAACAGCAGATCGTCCGAACGTCCGAACGCTTCGGTCGCCGCACGAAGCAGCGCACTGGCGCGCCAAGGTCCGATTGAATGATCGGCGAACGAGAGCGTCGCCACGTAGACGTAGCGGTTCACGTCGCGCTCGAACCGGGTTACCAGTGTGGGAGCCGTCTGAGCGTGGATCGTGGGAGCGAACCCAAAGGCGAGAATGCACACTGCCCAGAAGAGCGGTGCCCTTGGGAAGCGCCGGAGCGGAAGCCGATGGTTCTTCGAGATAGACACGTCGCTGCGCTCGCGGCACGGACAGAGGAAATACATCGCCGAGCGTCAGCCCGGCGGCCAAGTCAGCGAACGGCCGCCCAAGAGGTGTACGTGAAGGTGCGGGACCGACTGCCCTCCGTCCTCTCCGACGTTGAGCACCAACCGGTACCCCTTATCCAGCCCCAATTGATCGGCAACGGCGCGTGCGGTGATCAGCAAATGCCCAAGCAGTTCGGCGTCGCCCGGCTCGACCGACTGGATGCCGGCGATGGGCCTCCGCGGTACGATCAGCACGTGCGTTGGGGCTTGGGGCGCAACGTCTCGGAAAGCAAGGCACCGGTCGTCTTCGTGGACGATGTCGGCGGGGATCTCGCGGTCGGCTATGCGTTGGAAAAGCGTCTTGTCGGGCATGGCAAATCAGGTCGTCTCGACAAAGTACGCGCCGGGCGGTGGCGTACCAATGCGTTACACCGGCGCGGTGAACAGGTGGCATGACCTGCCGTTGGGCTGAGTGCTTGTTTCAACGACCTTCGCCCGCGTTCTTCCTATGCCCACCGTCTACGTCACGCGCGAAGTGCACTTCAACGCGGCACACCGGCTGCACAATTCGGCCAAGTCCGACGCCTGGAACGAGGCGGCGTTCGGCCTGTGCAACAGCCCCAACTGGCACGGTCACAATTACGTGATGCACGTCACGGTCCGCGGAGAGCCTGACCCTGACACGGGCTACGTGGTCGACCTGGGCGCCCTCAAAACGATCGTCCACGAGCACGTCGTCGACCGGGTGGACCATCGCAACCTCAACATCGATGTCGACTTCTTGGAGGGCGTGATGCCGTCTTCGGAAAATCTCGCCGTCGTGTTTTGGAATCGCATCGCGCCCCACGTTCCGTCGGGCGAACTGTACCGCATCCGGCTCTACGAAACGCCGCGCAACTTCGTCGACTATTATGGCGACCGAGCGCCCGCCTAACGCGCTCTCTTGGATGCGACCGTCTGCGCATCCCCTATCCGCTTCCCTGCCGAGCGCACTCACCGATTGCATTCTCAAATGCCCGACTCCATTCCCCTCGACGCCGACAAGACTCCATTCTACCGGCGCCAGGACATTTACGACGAACCGACGACCGAGCACTTGGCGACTGGCGTGCGCGATCTGCTTCAGACGCTGGGCGAAGATCCCGACCGCGAAGGCCTGCGCGATACCCCGACGCGCGTTGCCAAAGCGCATCAGTTTCTGACCCACGGCTACCGCATGGATCCCGAAGCCATTCTGCGCAAGGCGCTCTTCGCCGAGGAGTATAGCGAGATGATTCTGGTCAAAGACATCGAGGTGTATTCGCAGTGCGAGCACCACATGCTGCCGTTCTTTGGAAAAGCGCACGTCGCCTACATTCCCAACGGACACATCGTCGGGCTGAGCAAGATTCCGCGCGTCGTAGATGTGTTCGCGCGCCGGTTGCAGGTGCAGGAGCGGCTGACGATCCAGATCCGCGACGTGATCCAAAAGGTGCTCAACCCGCTGGGCGTCGGCGTTGTGATCGAAGCGCGGCACATGTGCATGATGATGCGAGGAGCCGAAAAGCAGAACTCGTCGACGACGACGAGCGCGATGAGCGGCGAATTCCAAAAGCACAGCACGCGCGCCGAGTTCATGCGCCTGATCCACACCTGATTCCATGACCGCCTCCCCCCTCGTCCTGATTACCGGCGCCTCTCAGGGCATCGGAGCTGCCGTCGCACGTGCGTTCGCCCAGATACCTAGCGCCCGCATCGTACTGACAGCTCGGACGCGCGCCAAGCTCGACGCCGTCGCCCAAACGTGTCGCGACAAGGGCGCCGAAGCGTTCGTCTATCCCTGCGACTTGACCGATGACGCCGCGACCGCGCGCATGGTGGCGCAGGCGATCGACCAAGTCGGCGTGCCCGACGTAGTCGTCAACAACGCAGGCCTGTTCGTCCCCGCCTCGCTCGCCGATACCGATGTGGCGACGTTTCGCAGCCAGGTCGACGTCAACCTGACGAGCGCGTTCGTCGTCACCAAAGCCGTTCTTCCAGCGATGACCGGCAGAGGCAGCGGGCACGTGTTCTTCATGGCGTCCGTCGCGTCGATCAAAGGCTATGCGGGCGGAGTGGCGTACTGCGCGGCCAAACACGGACTGCTCGGCCTGGCGCGCGTCGTCCGAGAGGAGACCAAAGCGCACGGCGTCAGGGTGACGACCTTGCTGCCGGGTGCCGTACGCACGCCGTCGTGGGAAGGCACCGACTTGCCGGACGAGCGCTTCATGTCGCCCGACGACATCGCCGCGACGGTCGTCGACGCCTACCGCCTGTCGGACCGGACGGTGATGGAAGAGATCGTCCTCCGCCCGCAGTTAGGCGACATCTGACGACAGGCACGCCTCTGACCAAACATGACATGTCTTCACGAGGCGTCATGTTTTAAACTGCCGCTTCCCTGCGCCGACGTGCGATCTTGGCCGCGAGAAACAGCGCCGCGCGCATCGAACCCGGACGCGCCTTATTCTGCCCCGCAATTGCATAGGCCGTTCCGTGATCGGGCGAGGTGCGGACGATGGGCAAGCCGATCGTGCAGTTGACGCCGCCCTCGAACGTCAAAGCTTTGAACGGGGCCAGTCCCTGATCGTGGTACATCGCGAGGACGCCGTCGTAGTGCTTGTAGTCACCCGTCGCGAAGAAGCCGTCGCTGGGAAACGGTCCGAACGCGAGAATACCTTCGTCGAGCGCGCCTTTGATGGCCGGAAGGATGTGATCGATTTCCTCACGCCCCAACACGCCGCCGTCGCCCGCATGCGGGTTGAGGCCCAAAACGGCGATGCGTGGGCGGTCTATAGCAAAATCCGCTCGCAGTCCGGCGTCGATGACACGTAGGCGCTGGAGCACGCTCTTTTGGGTAACGCCAGCGGGCACGTCGGCAAGGGGTACGTGGCCCGTCACCAAGCCGACGCGCAACTCGTCGGCGACCATCATCATCAGGTGCTGCTCGGCCCCGACGCGCTGGGCGATGAACTCGGTGTGTCCGGGCGTGCGATAACCGCCTAGCCAGATCGCTTCTTTGTTGATCGGCGCCGTCACCATGCCGTCGACCAATCCCTCGCGGCATAGATCGACGGCGACTTCGACCGCCTGCATGCTCTGGCCCCCCCCCATCCGCGTGAGTTTGCCGAACTCGACCGGCACATCGTCGCCCGCACCCAGGTCGAGAACCGGGATCACCGTATCGGCGCGCTCGTCGGCGATCTGATGCGGACCGATAGAGACCAACTCCATACCGTCCCAGTCGATCATACGAGCGTGCGAGTCGACAACCGAGCGCGCGCCGACGAGAAGAGGACGGAAGAACGAGCGAATGCGGCTGTCCGCCAACGCCTTGAGCGCGACTTCGGGGCCGATGCCATTGGGATCGCCCAGCGAGATAGCGAGGCGCGGACGCACGCGCTCGGCCTGAGGTCGCTTGGGGCGCAGCGGCGAAGCGGACGTGCGGTCGGTCATGGCGAGCGTGGGTTGAGTTGGGAGTTGGGGACGCATCCGCCCTTTGGGCACCTCCCCTCGTGTGAGGGGAGGACGACTTTAGGGCGCGCAGCCTAACCCAGAAGTCAACCGAGAATCCGTCCCCTCCTTTTCCAAGGAGGGGTGCCCGGAGGGCGGGGTGGTCTGCGGCTAACGAGGAGCCGGAGGGCGGGGTGGTCTGCGGCTAACGAGGAGCCAGTCGAGCCTTACTTCTTCGTCTTCTTCGGCGCCGCCAATCCGCGCAGGTACTCGGTCAGCAGCCGCACGCCGAAGCCGGTCCCTCCGATGGGTCGATACGGCATCTTCTTCGCCGTCCAGCCCGGACCTGCGATGTCGACGTGGACGAAGGGTGTCGGCGCGAAGTGCTCCAAGAACTTGCCTGCCGTAATCGATCCAGCCTCACGCCCGCCGACGTTTTTCATGTCGGCGACTTCGCTGTCGAGTTGCTTTTTGTAAAACGCGTGGAAGGGCAGGCGCGCCACCATGTCACCCGAGCGCAGGCCCGCGGCTTCTAGTTCGTCGAGCCGAGCGATGCTCTCGCTGTCCGGCGTCGTCATGATCGCGGCGACGCGTCCGCCCAGCGCGACGACCTGCGAACCGGTCAGCGTGGCCACGTCGAGCGTCAGCATCGGATTGTACGTCTTGGCGTAGCTCAGCGCATCAGCGAGGACCATGCGACCTTCGGCATCGGTGTTGAGCACTTCGACCGTCGTGCCGTCGTGCATCGTCACCACGTCGCCGGGGACGTAGGCATTGCCGCCGGGGCGGTTGTCGGTTGCCGGGATGAAACCGATTACGTGGAGCGGGACGCTGAGGCGCGCGATGGCGTCGAACGTGCCGATTACGGCCGCCGCGCCGCCCATATCGGCTTTCATGTGGTCCATCGAGTCTTTGGTCGGCTTGAGCGAGAGTCCGCCCGTGTCGAAGACGATGCCTTTGCCGACAAGCACGATGGGCCGGTCGTTGACGGCGTTTTCTGGCTTGTATTCCAAGACCGTGAACGTCGGCGGATCGACCGAGCCCCTGTTGACGGCGAGCAGTCCGCCCATCTTCTCCTCTTCGATGACGGCCTTGTCCCACACGCTCACGTCGAATCCGGCCTTCTTTCCGACCTTCTCGAACTCGCGCGCCAGCATCGTCGGCGTCTTATCGTGGGGCGACTTGTTGACCAGATCGCGCGCCAGCATCACGGCCTCGGCGACGATACGCCCCCGCTCGGCTCCTCGTCGGCCAACGGTGTCGTTCTTGTCGCCGTGCATCACGATGCGCTCGACCGGACGATGCTCACCGCCCGTCGTCTTATAGTCGAGGTATTTGTATGAGGCCAGCATAAAGCCTTCGACCAGCGCCTGGCACGCCGAGTCCAGATCGACCGACACGCGCGGGGTCGTCAGAGCGATCGTCTCGACGCCCATCGAAGAGGTGGCCTCGGCCGCACGCGCGGCGGCTTCGCGCAGAGATTCCATCGTCACATCGTCCGACATGCCCAGCCCGACCAGAAGAAACCGGCGCGCGCGCGTGTTCTCGGGATAGACGATCAGCACCTGATCGTCCTTGCCCGAGAAATCCTCCGCAGCTCTGCCGAACGCGGGGCCCAGATCGTCGGCGAGCGTACCGAGCGTGCCGGTAGACTGCTCTTCGGTGAGGGGCACGATGACGAGATCGACGTCGAGATCGGTGAGTTCGAGCGAGGTGATGGAAACTTTCATAATGGGAAATGGGCGAGGTAGAGAGGTAGGAGTCGGAGCGCGTCAGCCGGCCATGCGCGCTTTCATGGCCAGGAGCAGATCGGCGTTGGGACCTGAAATGGCGTCGTGAGCGTCGGCTTCCAGGTGCTCGGGATCAAGGTCGAGAAAGCGCGGCGCCGACGAGATGACGCGTTTGCGAACGGCCTCCATCTTGCCCGGCACGAACGCGCCCGACGCGTTGCGGTGGCCGCCGCCCTTGAAGTGCTGCGCCCACTTGTTGACGTGCACGTCGCCTCGGCTGCGAAAACTCATCTTGACGCCTCTGGCGTTTTCGAGAAACAAGACGGCCGCCTTGACGCCCTCGACTGAGAGCGCGTAGTTGACGAACCCCTCGGCCTCATCGGACGAAACCTCCAGCTCTTGCATCAGCCGAGTGCGGATCGTCAGGTGCGCGATCTGGCCGCCGTGTGCCATCGTGAGCGTGTCGAGCACGCGGGCCAGAAAGCGGATGGCAGGCAGTCTGCGCGTCGAGTAGAGAGCGTCGTGGATCGGGTCGGGCGAGAGGTCGCCGCGTTCGAGCAGGTCGGCGGCAACCCGGTGCACGCCGGGCGTGACGCTGGAGAAGCGAAACGAACCCGTGTCGGTGACGAGCCCGGTGTAAATCGGCTGCGCGATGTCCGCATCGATGGCCGACGCGTCATGCGCCGCGATCAGGCGGTAGACCAACTCGCACGTCGACGAAGCTCGGTCGTCGATGAAGGCGCCGTCGAACCACATCTCGGGATCGGTGTGGTGGTCAATCACGAACGTTTGCCCGCGCGCGCCCTTGGAGGTTTCGGCCAGTTCGCCGATGCGATCTCTGTTGTTGACATCGAGAATGACGAACGCGTCCGCGTTGACGATGGCCTCTCGGTCGGCAATGCTGCCCTCCCAGACCCGGATCGTATCGTGCCCGGGCAGCCACGTCAGATTGTCGGGCGCGGCGTCCGAGTTGAGGATCGTGACGGTCTTCCCCAGTTTGCGCAGCCACCCAGCCAGCCCCAACTCGCTGCCGATCGCGTCGCCGTCGGGGCGGACGTGGCAGGTGAGGCAAAACGTGTCGTGCGCCAGCAGGCGAGCCAGAAAGGCGTCTGGGGAGAGTCGATCCATGCAGCTATAACGAGCGGCCCGCCCGCGCGGTTCGCCACCCGGCGAATCGGTCCGACTTAAAAGCCGATGATGTAACCGCCCACGCCGGTATGCGCCTTGAAGTCGCCGCGCGAACTGACCTCACCTGGCACGGGCGTCCCTCCCGTAGCTGCAACGGTGCCGACCAAGTCGATCTCGAACGTGCCGACGACGAGCGTGTCCGTCACCGACTCGAGCGTCAGCGTGCCGCTTTCGGCGTAAAGGTTGACGAGCAAGCCGCGGCGGTAGCGAGCGCTCCAGCCCTCGTGAAAGCTTTGATCGCGTAGGCTGTCAGTGGGAAACGCCGTAATCGAATAGCGTCCCGGTCCGGGAAGCTCGGTCCCGCCGTAAGACAAAAAGTAGCCTCCTCCAAAGTCGATGCCCGTCTCCAATCGAACGATGACGACTTCCTGCTTCGTCCGCGCGTCGACGATGGGGCCGAACGTGGCACGTCCCGAGAGCGTGTCCGACATCGCGCCGCCGATAGAAACGCGGTAATCGGCATCGGCGATGCGCTGCTGCACCTGGGCGCGCGCCTCCTGCTCGGCGAGGCGAAGCGAGTCGTCGAGCGCGGTCGTCTGGTCGTCCTCGTCCACCGCTTGGTCCGGAAACGGTTCGCAGGCAGCGAGCAGGCAGAGCAAGAGCAAGGCAGAAGAGCGCACGCGTCGGGAGTCGAGAGGATGAAGCCGCAAACTACCGGACGTGTGGGGACGGAGGCGTTACGTTGGCGTCCGAAGTACCGATTGCAGACGCCAGCGCAAGCTCGCCCCTACCTCTTCGGTAGGAACGACGAGGCCCGAGAGAACACCCCACGCGCGCGGCGCAGTGGTGCTACCGAATGGCGAACCCCTGATCCGTTTGAACGACGCTAGCGCCCAGCGTCAGTGCCAGCGCGCCCAAAACGTCGGCCAGCAGCTCATCCGGTTGGAATGTCGCCGTTACGAGCTCGGCGGACAGGGCGTTCGACACTCCGATGGGTACGTCGAAGTGCTGAGAGATGCGGCGCACGGCGTCTTGCATCGGCGTTTCGCGAAAGAGCAGCAGTCCGCTCCAGGCGAGCGCCTCATCGAACGCGGCGGGCTCGGGAACCGTCGGCGGAGCACCGGCACGGACGCGGCTAAACTGACCGGGCTCCAGTGTCACGATGCGGTCCGCGGCGTCGACCGGCGAGACGACCAGGCGGCCGTCGAGGAGCGTTACCGTCGTTTCCGCTGCACCATCGTCGACGGTGAATGTGGTGCCCAAAACAGTTACCTGGGCTTCATCGGTGCGCACGACGAACGGCGAGCCGGTTGCGACCTCGAACAGAGCGCGGCCTTCGAGCGACACGCTCCGAGCGAACGGAGAACGCGACGCGGGGTCGACGTAGGTCAGCGTCGATCCGGGATAGAGGCGTGCCGTCGAGCCGTCGGCCAGCGTCACCATGCGAGCGCTCTCGTTCTGAGCGATGCGAATTGTCGTCGTATTCGCGTCTCGCTGGACGAGCAGAACGGCCAGTCCGGCAAAAGCCACCAGCGCGGCTCCGACGGCTGCGCGCCAGACCCACCGGCGTGTCGTACGAGCGGCGCGAGCACTGCGAACAGCGGCGCGGTCGACGCGCGGCTTGCGACTTGCCAAGGCTACCTCCACCCAGCACGAAGAAAAGGCGGCGGCGTCGGCCCGAGTACGCGAGCGAATAGCCGCCTCGGCCGAAGCCTCAGTGGAGCCGTCGAGGAATACGTGAGCGTCGGCGAGCAGCGCGCGGTCGTCGTCGGTCAGCGCGTCGCTGCACCCTTGGGCTTCGAGGGCGTCGAGGACGAAGGCCGACGGTGGCACGCGTGCGTCGAGGTCGTCGCGGCAAGTGCCGAGTAGCCGGGTGGCCTTGGAAAAGGCGGCAGCAAACGCAGGGTCGGAGGCCAAGCGCATGCTCAGCGCCTCGCGATCGTTCGGAGTGTCGAGCCGGGCGTCGAGCGCGTCGTCGAAAGCGTTCATGGAGAAGTGGAAACCGATGTGTCCCATAGCCGCGCGCCGTGGAAAAAAGGTAACGGGCGAACCGTGCGCAGCGTCACGTGAACAGTTCGTGAGCCCAGACGATCAGTCCGCTCAGAGCGAATGACAGGCTGCGCAGTTTCTCGGTTGCACGCTTGACCTGCATCTTGATGGCTGCCTCGGTTGAGTCGACCATCTGCGCGATTTCCTCGTAGCGGTACCCGTGAGCTTTGAGCGTCAGAATCTGGCGCGCGTGAGGCGTGAGCGTCGACAGCAGCGTTTCGGCGTCCATCTCCAGTCCAGCGGGCGCATCGTGCGAGGATCCCGCTGGGAGATCGGGATCGTAGAGCTGCTCGCGCAGTGTGTAGCGTCCGCGGTAGTAGTCTTGCAGTTCGAACAGAGCAGCCTTCATCGCGAAGCCTTTGAAGCGGGCTGGATCTTGGACACGGTCGAAACTGCTGTGCAGGCGAAGCAGCGCGTTCTGCACCAGATCGTCCACCTCGGCTATGCGCCCTAGGCGCGCAGCGAAGAAGCGTTCGAACACGGGTTTAATAGACCGCAGTACGTCCGACTGCGCGCTCAAATCACCGCTGCGGGCGCGTCCGACGAGTTCTGGGGTGAGAGCGTCCATGGATCAGTCGGCTTCTGGGCGGACGAGCACAAACAATCCTACCAACACGAGGGCGCCGCCGATCCAAAACCAGACACTGAGCACCTCGTCCCACACCAAGACAGCCAGGATAGTACCTACGACAGGCGTCAGCAGGCGAAACGTCGTCACTAGTACGGCAGGGAGTCGCGACGAGGCGACGCTGTAGAGCAGCGTGGGCAATGCCGTGACGAGCAGACCCAGTCCCAAGAGGGCGCCCGCGTTGGCTTGCATCTCGCCGGCGCTCGGCATCATCGGGAGCGCGAGGAGCAGGCCGACGCCGAACGTCAACACGGTCACTATGCCGGGACGCGGCTGCGCGCCTTCCTCTTCCGACGTTCCTGCGAAGATGAGCGAGTAAAGGGCGCCCATCAGCGCAGCAATTAGAGCCAGACCGGCGCCGTACAGCCGCCCTTCCCCAGAAGTGCCTCCTAGAACGTCCGGCACCAGAATCACGCACAGGCCTCCGAACGCGATCAGCGCGCCGGCCATCTCGCGGCGCGTCACTGGCGCGCGCCTAGCCAGTCGAATGCCCAGAGCGAACAGAGGAGTCGAGTTGACGAGCAGCGTGCCCTCGGCGACCGTCGTCAGCGTGAAGGTTGTGACGGCGGCGAGGTAGTACGCAACCATCACGAACGCGAGCAGCCATGCGGTCCCCATCCGAAGCGTGTCGACGAGGTGTCGGCGCTCGAGCCATAGTATGGGAAGCAGCGCGGCGAACGAGATCGCGAAGCGGACGGCCGTGATCCCCAGCGGTCCTATGGGGACGGCTCCGCCTGCGGTCGACTGCACAAACAAACCGGCAGGCGACCAAGCCAGCGCGGTCGTCACGGCCGCCGCCAAGCCTACCCTGTCGACGGTATCCGTATCGGACCTAGTGGAAAGCGAAATGGCGATCGGGGTGGAGGTAGGAGGAGGCGAAGCGACGGGCTACGTCAAATCGCGAGCGGCTCAAATCGATTGGCTTCGCGGTTTTTACGAACGTTGTCAGGCGCAAACACGCGTCCGTTCATGGCGATCCAGACCCCAGGTCCTGCCGTCTGGGCCGCCGCGAATGCGAAGCCGATATTGAACGTAGCATCGGTCGTCCTAAAACGCGCTGGAGCCAGCGAGCCGACAAGCACGACTGTCTTTCCTGCCGCGTCGCCGATGGCCTGAGCCGTCTCGACCATCGTATCCGTGCCGTGCGTCACGACGATGCGCTCCGCCCTGCACGAATGGACGTTGCGTGCGATGCGCGCGCGGTCGTCGTCTGTCAGCTCCAGGCTGTCCTTGCTCATCAGCTGTTCGGTCACGAAGCGAGCCGTCACCCCGGCGTCACGCAGGATCTGCCCGACTTGCGGTTCGCCCACGGCGTACGCGCTGCTCGCGTCGAAATACTCTTTGTCGATCGTGCCGCCGGTCGTAAAGATGTGTACCATGTAAACGTGGCAGAAAGTGAAGCGGGCGCCTCTCCTTAGAGAAGCACCCGCAAGCGCTGCGATCCTGGAGCAGGCTACTGGTAAAACGCGTTTTGGACGAGCTCCGGGTTGGCGTCGATCTCACGCTGCGGAATCGGCCACAGGAATCGCCCGTCGAGAGCGGAGAGCGAGCCCACACCAGGAACGTCGATCGACCCGGCAGTGCGTTTGCGATCGTGTAGCAAGTGGCCTTCGAACTCGAGTTCGAGCCGACGCTCGTTGAGCACATCGCTAAGGGACACGCTCGACAGCAGATCGGCTCCCGAACGGCCACGAATTGTGTTCACATCGGCGAGAGGACTGGCACCCACTTCGGAGCCCAGCCGGACGTTGGCTTCGGCGCGCACCAGGTACATCTCGGCAAGGCGGATTACGGGCAGATCAATGCCGTCGCTGGGCTGCCCCGACCACTTGTTCGTTAGGCGGCGTGGCCCGTCGAAGTAGAAGAAGGAGCCGCGCTCGTCTTGCGCATCGAACCGGTCCAGGTAGGGCGAGAGAATCTCTACGTCGCGACGCCCGCCAAACTGACGGCCGCCATAGAAGGTGTTGAGATCGTTTTCACCGTCCTGAGCCGTCAGGGCGAACGAGAACACGTACTCCGACGAGGTGCCCGTCTGGTTGAACGCGGCTGCGAACGACGACTCCAATTGAAGAGGACGGCCGCCCGAGGTGACGCCTTGAGTGATTACTCTGTTGGCCTCGGTCAGAGCTGCTTGGTAGTTACCCTGCTGTAGATAAACGCGTGCGAGGACGGCGCTGGCAGCGTACGTGTTGGGCAGAATGGACCCGTCGGAGAGCTGATCCACCGCAGGCATCAGATCGCGAGCCGCCGAAAGGTCGGCAACCGCCTGCTGATACACCGCTTCGACGGTTGATCGCGCGATCTCGAGCCCCTGGGCTCCCCGAGTCGGCTGAAGAACGAGAGGCACACCCAAGTTGCCCGACGGGCTGCCGTCATTGAACGACTGGCCGTAATTGCGCACCAGTTCGAAGTAGAGCGTACCTCGCACGAATCGCGCGGTGCCCTCCGCGCGGTCACGTCGGTCCTGGTCGCTACCAAACGCGTCGAGCGAGACCAGGACGTTGTTCGCGATATTGATCGCATAGTAACTGTTCGTCCACGTATCGCTAGCAAACGTGTTGTCGCTCAGTACGCTCTTGAGCCAGAACTGGCGTGGCTGAAGAAACGTGCCGCGCCAGCTGATCTCGGCTAGATCGGAGGCGAAGAGATCAGGCAGAAGCTGGTAGTAGCCGCCCAGTACGGTATTGTCGCTCATGCGATCGACAGCGCCGATGAGAGCACTCTCGATGTTTTGAGGCGTCGAGAGTGCCAGTTCGTTGCTGATGCTCTGCTGCGGATCCAGGTCGAGCGAGGAGTCGCAGCCCGCAAGAGCGAGAGCGGCTAATAGGAAACAGGTAAGACGAGTCATAAGAAAAAGTCAAAAGAGTGCCCGTCGCAGATTCTGGACGGGCACCCGTGGAATCAAAAGGTGAACTGGACTCCAGCCGTGAGCGAGCGCGCCTGGGGAGCCGAATAGAATTCGTTGCCCAAACCAATGTTACCTGCCACGAAGTCCGAGTTGACTTCAGGATCCCACCAGGGATAGTCGGTCCACGTGAGGAGGTTGGTTCCGATCAGGTAGACGCGGGCGTTCTGCACAGTATAGCGCTGGGTGAACTTGGCCGGGAGCGTGTAGGACAGAGACAGCGTGCGCAGCCGCATGTACGACGCGTCGTAGAGGTAGCGGCTCGACTGCGCCGTTCCGTTTCCAAAGAACAGGCGCGCCTCGGGCACATCGGTATCGACGTTGCCAGTGCCCGGAATCGGGTTGCCATTGGCGTCGAGGTCGGGAGCCCGCCAGCGGTCCAGCTGGTCGCGCAGCTGGTTGTCGAAGAAGTCGCCGTTGGCTGTCTTGAACCGGCCTCCTCCATCATACACTTGGCTTCCCTCTACGAACTGGAACAGCACGTCGAGTTCGAATCCGCGATATGCTACGCGCGTGCCGAATCCTCCCGTAAAGTCGGGATGGGGATCACCGATGACGACCTGATTGGCCTCGTTCGGATCGTTGGTCGTCGCTCCGGAATCGATGACGTTGCCGTTATCGTCCATCTCGTTGACGAAGTAGAGCGCGTCTCCCGTTTCTCGGTCTACGCCTGCGTACTCGAATCCGAAGAACGCGCCGATCGGCTCGCCTTCGATGGCCCGGTTGATGAACCCACCCTGAATCACCTGCTCGTCGAGGTCGGTGAGCTCGTTGCGGTTGACCGAGAAGTTGAATAACCCGGTCCAGGTCAAATCGCGTGTCGATAGGATGCGGCTGTTGATCAACAGGTCGAAACCCTTGTTCTCCAAATTGCCGATGTTCTGCAGCTGGGTCGTAAAGCCCGATGTGCCTGGCAAGTTGATGCCGAGGAGCAAGTCTTCGGTTTGCTTGAGGTAGAGGTCAGCCTCACCGCTGATTCGGTCGCCGAAGAGATTAAAGTCGAGGCCGACATTGTACTGCGTCGTCCGCTCCCATTTGAGGTCGGCGTTTTCGATCTGTGTCGGAATGATAGCAGGCGTCCCGCCCAGGTTCGACTCGCTCCACAAGCCCAGCGAAGAGAAGTTGCCCACCTCGGCGTTACCCGTCTGCCCCACGCTGCCGCGAAGCTTGAGGAACGAAAGTCCTGGAACGTTGCGCACGCCCGCTTCCTCGCTCAGCACCCATCCGACAGCCGCGGCGGGAAAGAAGCCATAACGGTTGTTGCGTCCGAAACGCGACGAGCCGTCGTAGCGGCCCGAGACGCTCAAGAAATACCGGCTAGCCAAGTCGTAGTTGAGACGGCCGAAGTAGCCCAAGAATCGGTAGCCAGTCTGCGTCGACGTGCCAGCCGTAATCTCTGCTGCTCCGTCGACCTGGGTGAAGTCGTCACTGGGGAATTTCTGACCCGTCACCGAAGTAGCGTCGATCGCCACGTCTTGGTAGCTCGTGCCGACAGTGACGCCCACGTTGTGCCGGTTGGCGAACGTGTTGTCGTAGGCCAGATAGTTGTTGAGGTTGTAGTTCACGACTCGGGCCCACGAGTTGAAACCCAGTCCGCGGTTGCCGCCGCTGTTATCGTCAACGGCGCTGCTATAGAACTGGTCTTCGTTTTGGTCGAGCAGGTCGATGCCGAACTCGGACCGGAAGCGCAGACCGTCGAGCAGTTCGTACTGAGCGAACGCGTTACCGATGGCGCGAAAGGTGATGACCTTAAAGCGGACATTATCCGGGTTGTAGAGCAGACCGTTGAAATAGAGCGTCTCGGTGTTGAGCTCGTCCGTAGGCACGTAGCGCCCGTCGGCCAGAGCCGCTGCGTCGGGCATGAAAGCAGGCGAGATGGGCGCCTGAGCGATCAACTGGAGAGGCGTCGAAAAGCCGTTATCCGAGGAGAGACGCCGGTTGTTGACGCGGGCCAGGCTCAGGTTGGCACCGATTTCGGCCCGAGTACTGAGCGTGTGGTCCAGATTCAGCCGGCCCGAAAGGCGTTCGAACTCGTCCGTGATCAAGATGCCGGTATTGTCGCTCACGCTACCCGACGCAAAGAAGCGCGTCGCCGCATTGCCTCCCCGCATGCTGATGTTGAGCTCCGTGCTCTCGCCGGTCTGAAACGCCCGATCCTGCCAATTCTCGTCGACAATGGCGTTCCCGTCGAGGGCTTGCCTCCAATCGGTACCTAGCGCCAGATCGTCGAACGTCGACTCGACGAACCCGACATAAAACGGTCCGTCGATGCGCTCCGAGTTCTCCGCCGCTTCCAAGAGAAGCGTCACATACTCCTCAGCATTCAGAAATTCGGGCTTGTTGGTCGGCTCACTGCTGCTGCGTCGCAGATCGACAGTGAACTGGGTCTTGCCATTAAAACCACTCTTGGTAGTGATGAGCACGACTCCGTTCGAGGCGCGCGCGCCGTAGATGGCCGACGCTGCGGCGTCCTTGAGCACTTCAATCGATGCGATGTCGTTCGGATTGAGTTGGGCCAGCGGGTTGGTCTGCGAAGCGTTACTCGAAAGGTTGTCGGTCGTAACCGGAATGCCGTCTACCACGTAGAGCGGGTCGTTGCTTGCCGAAACCGACGATGCCCCGCGAACGCGTACCTGAATGCCCTGGCCCAGCTTTCCGTTGTTGGTCTGTATGGTGACGCCCGAGATGCGCCCTTGGAGCGCCTGCTCGAACGAGTTGACGACGGCGTCTTCCAGGTCCTCTTCGCCCACGCGAGAGACGCTGCCCGTGCGAGCAAGCTCGCTCGTCGTGCCGAAACCGACGACGAGCACCTCTTCGAGTCCGAGAAGATCGGGCTTCAATTCCAGTTCGATTTCAACCGTTCGACCCGCAGCTACCGTAACCACTTGCTGACTGCGCAGGTACCCGATGTACGAAGTGTAAACGGTGTAAGTGCCTGGCGACACGGCAATCGAGAACTCGCCTTCCAAATCTGTCGCCCCACCTAACGTAGTACCCTGAACGAGTACGTTCACACCGGGAAGCACGTCCCGAGATTCTGCATCGACGACGCGACCCGTGATAGTGCCCACCTGAGCAGATGCTGTAGCGGCCGATGCGAGCAGAGCGAGGAGCAGTAAAAATGTCTTCATATTAGAGAGATGAGATGGTAGACAGATGAGAGACGTTCGCCTTCCGGACCGTTCGCCGGATGGAGAGTATACTAAAAAAGGCGTTGCACGTTCGTAAAGGTTGCCCGTGGGACTGATCCGTCAATAGAAAACGCGTCCCTCCTGCCATCTGATGACGTTTTAGACGAACTGAGAGCGGAACGCCTGAAACTCGTCTCGCAGGTCCGACAATTCGGCTTCCAGAGCGTCGATTCGCTCCTGCATGGTGCCTGCAAGCGACGAGGGAGTCTCGGGAGCGGTCGGTGAGCCTTCCGTTTCTACCGGCGCGAACGTGTGCGCGAACTGTTCACCGCGCTCGCCTGCTACCTGAGCCAGCGACACAATCAGCGCAGGCTCCCATGCCGCAAGAGCTTGCACCTGACCTGACGCGTCGTCGAGCGTCTCGAACTCATGCATCCGTTTCCACCGTCCGCGCAGCTCGCCCACCGTCTGCGGCCCCCGAAGCATGAGCCCCGCGACCAGAGTCTCCTGCGCCGCCGTCAGTCGATACGTTCGTGCTAGTTGCGTCCGAAACTTCGCCACTCGGCCTCCTGCCCCTGTCTGCTCGGCCACGAGCCCATGCTTCTTCAGAGCAGACAATGCCTCTCTCACCGTTGACTCGTCGTAATCAACGACCGGCTCCCGGTTCGACGTCTGATTGCATCCCGTGACCAGGGCCGCCAGACTCAGCGGATAGTTCTGCGGCGTCGCCAGTCCTTTCTCCGACAGTACGCCGAGAACGCGCACTTCTTCGGGCGATAAATGCGGAGTAGACTCACTGGATAGATCTGTGTTCATCGGTACGGTCGAAAGGTCATGCCAGGGTTCAATTCGTCAGTTGGAAATCCGTCCGATAAAATCCACAATCTCTACTTCCCCGTTTTCCTCGGCATAGTCCAGCACGGTTTTACCCTCGCTATCGATGTGGTTGAGGTCGGCGCCCATGGAAAGGACTGCAACTAGCATGCTCATATCTCGGCACCCGTCGTTCACCGTGGCTGACTTGGCATACATGAGGACAGAGGTACCTTTGTGATTCGTAGAGTTTATATCGGCTCCTCGCTCGACCAAGAACCTCACCACGTCTTCCTTCATGTGATAGGCAGCCAATATTATAGCGTTCCAGCCTTTATCGTTGCGCGTGTCGATATCGTCAATGAACTTCAGGCTGCGCTCAACGGCCTCAACGTCGCCTTGCCGGGAGGCCTCCCATAGCTTCTGATACTGATCACTCATCATGTCACAATCCGTGTGTGCTCGGCGTATCTGCGATTTCAAAGCGGCAGGTTGCCGTGCTTCTTGCGCGGAAGCGTTTGCACTTTGTTTTCGAGCATCTTCAGTGCGGCAATTAGGCGCGGCCTCGTCTCGCTGGGCCGGATAATGTCGTCGACATAGCCGCGTTCGGCGGCAATGTAGGGGTTGGCGAAGTGGTCGCGGTAGTCGTCGGTCAAGCGCGCCTCCTCGGCGGCGGCATCGTCGGCCTGAGCGATTTCGTTGCGAAAGATGATTTCGACGGCGCCTTTGGGTCCCATGACAGCGATCTCGGCAGTCGGCCAAGCGAGGTTGAGATCAGCGCGGATGTGCTTGGAGTTCATCACGTCGTAGGCGCCACCGTAGGCTTTTCGGGTGATGACGGTCAGTTTGGGTACGGTCGCCTCGCAGAACGCGTAGAGCAGTTTGGCGCCGTGCCGGATCACGCCGCGCCACTCCTGGTCCGTCCCAGGTAAGAAGCCGGGTACGTCCTCGAACACCACGAGCGGAATGCCGAATGCGTCGCAGAAGCGGACGAAACGCGCGCCCTTGACGCTGGACTCAATGTCGAGCACACCCGCCAAGACCGCTGGCTGATTGGCGACGATGCCGACGCTTCGCCCTCCCAGACGCGCAAACCCAACTACGAGGTTGGCCGCGTAGTCCGGGTGGATCTCGAAAAACGAGGACCGATCGACGACGCGGCCGATTACGTCGAGGATATCATAGGGTTTGTTCGGATTTTCGGGGACGAGCGTGTCCAACTCGGCGTCTTGCCGGTCGGGCGGATCAGCGGTGTCGCCGGTGGGCGTGACGTCCTCGCAGTTCGAAGGCAGATAGCTCAGCAGCGTGCGGATCTTGACCAGAGCGTCGGCCTCGCTGGTGCACGCCAGGTGCGCGACGCCTGACTTACTGGCGTGCGTGTCGGCGCCTCCCAACTCTTCCTGCGTCACGTCCTCGTTGGTAACTGTCTTGACGACGCCGGGGCCGGTGACGAACATATAGCTCGTCTCCTTGACCATAAACACGAAGTCCGTGATCGCTGGACTGTAGACCGCTCCACCCGCGCACGGACCCAGAATGGCCGAGATCTGCGGCACGACACCACTTGCCAGCGTGTTCAGCAGAAAGATGTCGGCATAGCCGCCCAGCGCTGCCACTCCTTCCTGAATACGCGCGCCGCCGCTGTCGTTGAGGCCGACGATGGGGTAGCCATTCTCCATGGCCAGATTCATCACCCTCACGATCTTTTGGGCGTGCGCCTCACCTAGCGAGCCGCCAAAAACGGTAAAATCTTGGGCGAACACGTAGATCGTCCGCCCATCAACGGTCCCCCACCCCGTCACCACGCCATCGCCGTAGGGACGCGATTTGTCCAACCCGAACGCCGTATGCTGATGCCGCACGAACGCGCCGATCTCGACGAACGAACCGGGGTCGAGCAGAATGTCGATGCGCTCCCTCGCGGTCAGCTTGCCCTTCTCGTGCTGCTTGGAGATGCGAGATGCTCCTCCACCTTCGAGCGATTGAAGGCGGCGTTCGGCGAGCGTTTCGAGAGGTGTCGGCATGACGAAAGTGTGCGGGTCAAGAGTGGAAGCGGCGCTCGGCGGCTTCGGTGAAGGAGACGGCGGTCGCGCTATAGATGTTGACTTGGTGGTCTCGGTAGGCCGCGCCCAGCACGCGCGACGCCTCGGACCACGATCCCGCGATAGCCAGCCGGCCGAGCAGGTCGCCGTACGCAGTCTCCGACCCCGAAAACAAATCGCGGATGTACAGCCGTCGCTGCGCAGCGGGAACGCTACCCAAAGCGCGGTGCTCGCTGCGGTCGAGATCCGGCGCGCTGCCGAACTGGGTCGCGCTGGGCGGGACGGCACTGCTCTTGCCAAACTGCTTCCACAGCGGCTGAGGCGCGTCGGCAGAACTGGGCTCGACACTGCCTGTCCGGCCTTGTGCGAATCGCTGCCACAAAGGCTGCGGAGCCGTCGGCGCCGGCTCGGGGATCGGTGCGATCGACTCCGGAATCGGCGCGGGCGGCTCGGCTTTCGGCTGGACGAACTCTACCGATTGGTCCTGTTCAAGCGCGGGCGTAGGGTGCGGAGGAGTGGGCGCAGGCGCGGACTGCAAACCTGCGGAGGGGTTGGGCTGCGTCAGCGGAGCGACTTTGCGCAGCGCGTCGGACTGCGACAGTAAGTCGCGCAGCGTATCAGCCGTCACCGGTTGGCGATGCGCCTCGACGGCCTGCGCCTGCTCCTGCATCCCTTTGTCGCGCAGGAACTGGCTCAGCAGTTCGACTTCGACGCGCAGCGGTCGTCCTTCACCAGCCACTTCGTACAACTGCTCCAGCAGCCCGACCCAATCGCCAGCGTCGTACTCGGCTGGCGTGCGGTGCTCAATGCGCTGCAGCAGGCGCGAGAGACCGCTCCGGGTGACGACTTCCTCGCCCTTTTGAGACAGGTAGGCTCGCACGACCTCGGTCAGATACCCGTAGGCGCTGAAATACCGCATCCGCCGCCGAACGACTTCGGCCGAGAGTTCGTCGCGTCCCGGCGGAAACACGAATCGGACCAGAGCGCGGGCAGGCTGTACGAGGTAGGGCACGACCTGAATCACAGCTTGGCGCAGCGTGTGGTGCCACTCTTCGGCCGGAATATGGGCGTGCTCGGCCAAAACGACGAGGTAGGAAGCTTGCGCCTCCTGAAGCTCTGGAGCGCCATAGTCGAACCAACGCGAGCGCGACTTGGCGAGCGCCGCGGCCTCCAACTCGAGGCGCCGCTGAAGCGTCTGAGCGAGAAAGTGAGAGATGCCTTCGGGCACGTCAGCCGCGGAAAGATCGTCGAGCGAGTAGGCGCGGTCGGCGGGGAGCTGGGCCGACAGGCGGTCGAACACGCGGTCCGTAGTCTCGGTCATGGGCAACGTTGGGGAAGAGTGCCAAACTACGCACGCTGCGCTAACGGCTCGACACGTGGAGCCGGGCGCGGACGGGCAGGTGATCCGATGCAGCGCGCGCTTCTTCCGTATCGACCGACTCAATGGCGCCCACCTTCAAGCCGCGCGCGTAGATTCGGTCGAGAGCCAGCAGCGGGCGTCCGGCAGGAAAAGAGAGCGGCCAATCGGCGTTGTGGTGCCGGTCTTCGAACTCGCGTTCGAGCGAGCGCGTCGCGGGGCAGTGCCGCCACGCGTTCATGTCTCCCAGCAGCACGACGGGGCCTTGCAGGTGTGGGTGGTCCAGCAGCATCTGCACTTGTCTGTGGCGCGTACGGTCGACGAGGGCGAGGTGGGTCGATACGACGGAGAGGGGCGCCTGACTCGGGCCGCGCTCGAACTGCACGACCAGAGCGGCCCGGCGCTCCATCCGCCCGAGCGACAGGTTGATGATGAACGCCGAGTGGATCGGCCAGCGCGAAAGGACGGCATTGCCCAGCATGCCGTTGCGGTGCGGGCGCGTTGCCACGAACGCGACGTTGAAGGCGTTGCGCTCGACGAAATCGGAAAGCGGGTCGTGATCGCGTGTCGGGATCAGCACCTCTTGCAACGCGATGACTGGAGCGCCGATGGACAGAATGACCTGCTCGGCTCGGTGGGGCACAAACTCGTCGCGCTTGCGGACCCCTCCGCTCCACCGGTGCACGTTGTAAGTGGCGATGTCGAAAGTGTCGGCGGGGGTCAGAACCGACGAAGCGGCGGGCTGCCACAACGCCATGCGCGGCTCGGGCGGCTCGTCAAGCCAGCGGCGGACTTGTCGGCGAAGGGTTTCGGTCGGAGTGAGCACGTTCGTAGTAACCGCAGCGCGCGTGGGCTGATCCGGCTCCAGGCACTCAAATCACGAATCCTGTGGCACCCACCTCCCACTGTTGTAAATGCCCAGCGCGCGTCCGCGAAGCGTCTGACCCAGGTAGGGCGTGTGGCGACTCGCCGAGCGCAGCGTCCGAGCGGTGCATGTCCAGATGTGGTCGGGATCGAAGAGTGTCAAATTGGCTTCCTGGCCGACTTCGAGGCGAGGCACGTCGAGCCCCAGCACCTTCCGTGGACCATCGGTCAGCAGGCGGACTACGCGTGCCAGCGGCATCTCGCCGGCCGAGACGAGCGTCGCGCATAGCGTAGAGAACGTTGTCTCCAAGGTCGAGACGCCAAACGGTGCTGCGGCGAACTCAAGTTCGGCCTCGAAAACAGCGTAGGGGCGATGTCCAGACAGGACGGCATCGAGCGTGCCGTCGGCTAGAGCGCGCCGGATCGCCCGCTGGTCTTCGGGCGAGCGCAGCGGCGGACGCAGTTTGAGCGCGGCGTCGTAGTCGGACGCTTCGATGTCGGCGTCGCAGAAGGCCAGGTAGAGCGGCGACACCGATGCTGTTACGGGTACGCCCTGAGCACGCGCCTCGCGAACCAGCCTCAGCCCGTCCGCCGTGGTGACGTGCGCGAAGTGGAGCCGGGCGCCGGTGTACGAGGCCAAGAGCAGGTCGCGCCCGATCGCGATCTCCTCGGCAACTGCAGGGATACCCAGCGCTCCTGCGCGCGTGGAGGCAGCGCCCTCGTGCATCAAACCGTCGCCCGTGAGGCCACCGTCCTCGGGATGCACGACTACGGTCTTGCCCAGCATTCGAGCGTATTCGAGCGCGCGCCTCATCAGCCCGGCGTCGGCCAGAAAGTGGTCCCCATCCGAAAACGCGACGGCGCCGCCGCGCACTAGGTCCGCCATCTCGGCCAGTTCGCGCCCCTCGCGCTTTTTAGTCAGGCATCCCGCCGGAAGCACATCGACGACTTCGCGCTCGGCTCTCAGCTGCACGTACTCGACGGCGTCGCGCGTATGCAGGGGTGGATCGGTGCCCGGATCGAGCAGCACTGCCGTGTATCCCCCCGCCGCGGCCGCAGCCGTTCCGCTGGCGATCGTCTCGCGGTGCTCGTGGCCCGGCTCGCCCAGATTGGCCAGCAAATCCATCCACCCAACCGACGCATATGCCCCCTCGGCTTCGACGACAACTTCTCCATCGCGCGGCGGAAGGTCGAGTCCGATTTCGGCGATCCGCCCGAACGCGATGCGCAGATCGGCGCGCTCGAACTCATCGGCATCGGCCAAGAGCAAACGTGCGCCTCTAATGAGCAGATGGGGAGTCGGAGGCGTCACTGCAAGTGGGCGATCTGGAAGTTACGGAGAAGCTGACTGCGACTCATCTCTCCTCTGGCGGCGACCGGGCGGAGCGTCAGCTTCAAGCTCTTGGGTCAGTCTCGGGTGTCGGAGGTCCCTCTTCGGAGGCGAAGGGCAAGTCGAAGCTGAAGCGCGTGCCGCTGCCGTGCGTACTGTCGAGGCGGATCGTCTCGCCGTGCGCCGACATGATCTGCTTGACGATGCTCAGCCCCAGCCCTGTTCCTCCGCTTTTGCGCGCGCGGTCGGGGTCGACGCGGTAAAAGCGTTCGAAGATGCGATCCTGATGCTCCTCGGCGATGCCTCTTCCATTGTCGACGACTTCGACGCGCACCTTGTCGGCGTGGCGTCGGATGCGGCACCGGACCGTACCCTCGTCCGAGTACGCGATGGCATTCTCGACCAAGTTGACAATCACCTGGCGCATCCGGTTGCGGTCCGCCATGACGAAGAGCGACGGGTTGTGCATTTCGAGAGCCAGCCCTTTCTCGTCGGCTTTGGGCTGAAGCATCTCGCGCACTTCCTGGATGAGTCCGGCCAGATCAAAGGTCGTGGTGCGCAGCAAGTCCTCGCGGTATTCGAGCCGGGCAATCTCGATCAGGTCGTTGAATAGATTCTGCAATCTGTTGAGCGCGCCCAGTCCTTTGTCCGAGTACCGCTTGCGCTGCTCATCGCCCAGCGTCGGCGAGCCCAGCGCTTCGAGGTATCCGCCGACGGCGAAAATCGGGTTGCGGACTTCGTGCGACACGTTGCCGATGAACTCGCTTTGCAGCCGAGCCAGGCTCTCCAACTCGTCGATCTTGGTGCGGAAGCTGCCCGACATCTGATTGAGACTGTTCGCAACTTCGTGAAACTCCGCCGCTCGCGACGAAATCGCGATCTTCTCGGCATAGTCCCCCTTGGCAATACGCCGCGCCAGATCCCGAATCTGCTGCAACGGGCGCGTCACCTGCTGCGCTGCTACCCAAGCTCCGATGAGCGCCATCACGAACGCGCCCAGCATGCCGACGAGCAGGATGATCAGCAGACTCTCGGCGAGCCGATACAGACGCGGCGTCGGCTGAGCTAGTAAGAGCGTCTCGCCCGCATCCATCGGCGCCGCGACATAATAATAGCGGACCCCCTCACTATCTTCCCTGTGAGCCACACCACCTGCGCCGCGCACCTCGTCGAGGGTCATGTTGGGTACACGGTCCTCGCTCTGCACGATGATTTCGCCATCTGCGCCGAAGACGGTACCATAGAGCCCGTGCAGGCTCGCGGCTGCCGAAACGAGTTGACTCCGCTCGGCCTGCGATCCGGCTCTATCGAAAACGCCAGCAACACGCTCGGCTTCGGTCTGCAACGTATCGTCGAGCGCGTCGCCGGTACGGTCGCGGAGAAAGAAGCCAACGTAGAGCGCGATGGCGAGCACGGCCATGCCCACGAAGAGCACGAACGTGAGCAGCATCCACGTCTGAGTCGACGCCCGGGTGGGCACGAGCGCGCGCATCGGTCGGCGGAGCATCAGCTAGCCTGAGCTGGGCGCCGGGTCACGCCGCCTGCGCGTCCTCGTCCTCGACGAAGCGGTAGCCGACGCCTCTGACGGTCTGAATGTGCTTGGCAAAATCGCCTAGCTTCTCGCGCAGGTTCTTGATGTGCGCATCGACTGTGCGCTCGGTGACCATCATGGCGTCCTTCCAGATCGTTTCGAGCAGCTGCTGACGCGTGAACGCCTTGCGCGGGTGCCGGACGAGGTAGCGGAGCAGTTCGAACTCGGTCAGCGTCAGACCCAGATCGCGCTGGTCGAGCGAGGCGCGGTACTCGTCCTCATAGATCGTCAGATTGCTGACCTGGAGGATGCGGCTCTCTTCGATGCCCGACCGGCGCAGCACGGCTTTGACGTTGGCCAGCACGACGCTCGGCGGAACGGGCTTGTTGAGGTAGGTGTCGGCGCCCATAATGAGGCCTTTGACCTGGTCCTCCTCTTCGGTCTTGGCAGAGAGGAAGATGACCGGAATGTGCTCGGTCTCGGCGCGGCTGCGTAGCTGCTTGACGACTTCGTATCCGTCCTTGTTCGGCATCATGATGTCGAGCAAGATCAGGTCGATCTCGTTGTTGTGGCGCGCGACGACTTCGAGCGCCTGCTCGCCGTCGTAGGCTTGGTCGACGCGGTAGCCTTCGGCTTCCAAGAAGTGACTGAGCACCTCGACGTTGTCTTCTTCGTCGTCTACGACAAGGATGCGGAGGTCCGTGGGGTCCGAAGCGGTGGCCATGATAGCGGGGCGAGTTGGGATGAGATCAGCAATCGTGAATATAGCGCGCGACGGTGTCCTCTATGGAACGGCGAGCGCCAAAAGCAGACAAAACACCGCGCGGCGCCCCGGATCGTTCCAAAGCGCCGCGCGAAAGTGGAAACAAGCCGGTTTACTCGGTCTCGTTGACAGCAATGCCGAGGCGGGCCGCTACGTCGCGCGTGATGTCGACGATGGTCTGGTCGTTGACGTAGAGGATGAACGGATCGCCACCGACCTGGGTTGGGAGAACCAGGTCAAGTCCTTTGGCTTCCGAGACGGCATCGATAGCGGTCTGCAGCTTCTCGAAAAGCGGACGCATCAAGTCGGCGCGGCGCTGCGCGAGCTCCTGTTCGGCGCGGCCGCTGCGCTGCTGAAGCTCCTGCTGCGAAGTGACGAGGGCCTGCTCGCGCTCGGCCTTGGCCTCTTCGGAGAGCAGCGAGCTCTGGCGCTGATACTGCTCGGCATTCTCCTGAAGCTGCTGGGCGGCTTGCTGAAGCTCGGTCTGGCGCGTCTGGAAAAAGGTCTGGATCTGCTGCTGAACCGACTGCATCTCGGGCATGTTGGCGAGCAGCACTTCGTAGTCGGTGTAACCGATCGAGAGGTTTTGCGCCTGAGCGCTCAGCGGAGCAGCGAGGACGAGTAGTGCGAGGGCAGCGAGGCGGTGGAGACGAGTCATGGAAAGGGTCAAGTTGTCGTAGATAACGAAGTGAGGGGACGAGAGAGAAACGATGCGTCCGGGCGAAAAAGTACGAGTCAGCGGTTGGGCGTTTCGACGTCCACGCCGAGTTCACGCAGCACCTCGTCGCTCAGGTCTTCGCGCTCGTCGGCGTAGAGAAAGAGGAAATCGCCGCTCTTGTCGAAGACGTAAGAGTAGCCGTCGCGCTGCGCGATGTCGTCGATGGTGGTGAGCAGACGCTCTTGGATCGGCCGCATCAGGGTTTCCTGCTGGCGATACAGTTCGCCTTCGGGTCCGAAGTAGCGGGACCTCAGGTTTTCGACTTCGCGCTCGGCGCCGACGATCTCCTCACGCCGCTGCTGACGCTCCTGCTGCGTGTAGAGCAACTCGCGCGCCTGATACTCGCGAAACAGCGCGTCGACCTCCTTCTGCTCGTCCTCCACCTCGCGCTGCCACGTCTGCGCCTGGCGCTCGAGAGTCTGCTGAACCGTCGTATAGGCGGGCAACTTGGAGAAGATGTACTCGCTGTCGACGTAGCCGATGCGTTGGTCCTGCGCCTGCACGAGCGGTGCGGCGAGGATCAAGAAGGCCAGGATGGAGAGGCGTTTCATCGGAGAGAGGTGTGCAAGCTGTGGGGAAGCACCGTTACGGGCAACGGCGGTAACGGAGTGAAGAATCGGACGCACGGAAAAACGCAAACGACCGCGTCTTTCGCGCGCAGCCTACTTTCTCTACGCCAATTCCTCCGCTGGTCCACCCAGAAAAGCCCCGAAGGGTCACTGGTTGAAGCCTTGGCCAATGGTGAACTGGAAACGACCCTGGCGCAGACCCGGCTCGCTGGTGCTGGGCGGATATTCGTCCAAGTTCCAGCCGTAGGCGAACTCGATCATGCCCAGAATCGGCAGAAACAGGCGCGCGCCGACGCCAGCCGAGCGGTAGAGCTGGGCCGGGTTGTACGTGTCGAAGCTGTTCCACGTGTTGGCTGCGTCGAAGAACAGATACGGCGCGGCTTGAAGCTGCGGACTCTGAACCGCGAGCAGGCGCAGTTCGGTCGAGTAGCGGTTCAGGATGCGGCCACCAATGGCGCTACCGTTTCGGGTCGGCCCTAGCGAGGCGAATGGATAGCCGCGCATGTAGATGATGTCCGAGCCGATCTGCTGGTTGACGCCTTGCGCTTCGAACGGCGAGCCGCCCAAGAGGTAGCGCTCAAACTGGACCGCTTCGTTGGTGAACGAGCCGATGTACCCGTACTGCGCCGTTACGCCCAGCGAGATGCGCTCGGTGAATGGCGCATTCCACGTGTTGCGCAGGCCCCACTTGTGATACTGGACCGTGCCCGGGATCGGCGGCGCGATGTTGAGCGACGCTTCGAAGAACGAGCCTCTACGCGGGAAGATGGGATGATCCTGCGAGTTGCGCGTCAGCGTCTGATCAATCGTGACTTCGTGGAAGACACCGCCCGGAAGCGTCGAAAGGCCACCGGGAACGTTGTAGTAGCGGTACCCGACGCCGGTCGAATATTGGAACTTGTCGTCGGGAAACTTCAGGCGCTGCTGGTAGAACGCGCGCCCGTTGAACGTCGTGAGCACGTTGGCGACGGCGTTCGAGTCCGAAATCTGCCGAAACGTGCTGCTGCGCAGTCCGTCGTAGTCGATGCGCGAGAACGAGGTCGAGAAGCCAACGGGTGTAGGCTTGCCTCTGAACCAGGGCTCGGTGAAGCTGACCGAGTAGTTCTGGTAGGCCAGCCCGTTGGTCTGAACGGCGAGCGAGAGGCTCTGCCCGTCGCCCATCGGGAGTGGATCCCAGGCGCTCTTGTCAAAGATGTTTTGCGCCGAGAAGTTGTTGAACGTGACGCGTAGTTGCAGGATCAGGCCGATGCCTCCCCACGTGCCGCTGAGCTCAAGCTGGTCGCCGCCGACTTCCTCGACTTGGTAGACCAAATCGACCGTCCGCGTTTCGTCGTTGGGCTGCACGTCGGGGCCGCGCTGGAGCGTCTCGGCGTTGAAATAGTTGAGCTGCGACATGCGGCGGATCGACTCGATGATCGCTTCCCTGCTGAACGGCTGGCCGGGGACGGTGTAAAGCTCGCGGCGGATGACGTGCTCTTTGGTCTTGTCGTTACCGGCGATGCGGACGGCGCCGAAATCGTACACCTCGCCCTCGAACACGTCGAAGTAGAGATCGACCGAGTCGCCGGGCAGCACGCGGACGCTGGGCTGCACGCCAAAGCGCAGGTGCCCCAGGTTCTGGTAGAGGCTCGACACGTCATTCTGAGCCGCGTTGCCATAGAGGTTCTCTTCGTAGCGAACGGCGTTGAACACGTCGCCCTCGCGGATGCCCAGCGCGTTCGAGAGCGCCAGGTCGGTATAGACCGTGTTGCCGTCCCACTCGAGATTGCGGACGTGGTACTGCGCGCCCTCGTGGATCTCGACTTCGACGAGCGTCTCGGGCTTGCCGTCTTCGAAAGCGACGTAGGCGGTGTCGCGCTCGACGTAGGCGTCGTAGTAGCCGCGCTCGCGGTAGTAGCGGACCAGGCCGTCGAGATCTTCGGCGAACTTGGCAGCGTCGTACTTCTTGGCGCCGCTCCAAAACTGCCACCATGCCGACGGCCGCGTGCTCTTGAGCCGTTTGCGGACGGCGCGGTCGCTCACCTGCTCGTTGCCCTCGACGAGCACCTCCCCGATGCGGACCTTGGGTCCCGGATTGACAGCCACGACGACGTTCTGCCCGCCTGCTTCGGCGGGCCGCGTCGAGGCCGACGCGTCGGCCAGCGGCAACCCCTTCTCGCGATAAAAAGTCTCGACTGCTAGTTCGGTGCGTCGCAAGTCGGTGTCGCTGATGCGCGTGCCTTTGATCAGAGGAATGCGTTTGCGCAGGTCACCCTTCCATCCGCGCCGAACGCCTTCGAACGAGTAGTCGCGCAGGCGCGGCGCCTCCTCGACTTCGATGCGCAGAAAGATGCCGTCCGCCGCCCGCTGCTCTTCGATGATGCGGACGTTGGTGAACTGGTTCAGGCGGTAGATGTCGCGCACGGCCTCGGACAAAGCCAAATCGCCCGGGACACGCAGCTTTTGCCCGACGGAAAGCCCGCTGGCCTGCATGATGACGCTCTGCGTGGCTTCGGACTCGGCACCCGAAACGCTCAGGCCGAGCACTTCGAGCCGCGGATCGTCGTCGGCAGTCGTCGTGGAGATGGGCTGAGTCTGGGCCGCGAGAGGTGCAGCGGAGAGAAGCAAGGCGAACGCGGCGAGGCGTAGCGTAGAGAATCGCATGAGGCAGGCGTAGCGAGACGAGTCGTGGAAGGCACGCGGAGGTGCAGAAGGCTAACGGGGCGAACTGGAGCGCTAGTGTGCAGTCAATGCCGAAGAGCCCTCGGGGACGCCTCCGAATCGGCGCTCGCGCAGTTGGAAGGCGCGGACGGCGGAGTAGAGTTGGGCGCGCCGGAAATCGGGCCAGAGCGTGCCGGTGACGTACAACTCGGTGTACGCGATCGACCAGAGTAGAAAGTTGGATATCCGCATCTCTCCGCCGGTACGAATGAGCAGATCCGGATCAGGTAGACCGGCCGTGTCGAGGTGCGAGGCGACCAGCTGCTCGTCGATGGCCGACGGATCGAGCGTTCCCGCAGCCGCCTGCTCGGCCATTCGACGAGCAGCGCGCACGATCTCAGCCCTTCCGCTGTACGAGAGAGCCAGGTGAAGCGTCATATTCGCCAAATCGGCTGTCTCGTCCATCAGTGCCTGAAGCGCGGTGACGCACGGCTGGGGCAGGGCGTTCAGGTCGCCGAGCACCTGGAGGCGGACGCCGTTGTCGAGCAGCGTTTGGCGCTGAGCCGCGACGGTCTCGACGAGCAGCTCCATCAGCGCGGCGACTTCCTGAGCAGGACGATTCCAGTTCTCGGTCGAGAAGGTGTAGAGGGTCAGGTGCTGGATGCCGATCTGTACGGCGGCCTCGGTCACGTCGCGCACGCTCACGACGCCTTCGTGATGGCCCACGTAGCGGTGCTGTCCGCGCGCCTGCGCCCATCGCCCGTTGCCGTCCATGATGACGGCGACGGAAGTCGGAATCGTGCCTGCCGCGATCAGATCGCGCTGAGCGGCGAGATCGTCGGGCGTTTGAGAGTCGGTCGTCGGCATAGACTCACAACTTAGTCGCGTCCTGCATCAAGAGCGCCAAGAGCGTGCGAAAAGAAAGCGGGCTGACTTAGAAGCCTGCGAACGCCCACGTCAGGAGTACGGCTCCTGCGGCGGCCGCAAGGGTCGTCGTCCACCCCACAGCTGCAGATCGCATCCACCCCGCACAGGCAATCGCCCCCATGAGACCGTACACCCCGAAGAGCAGGCCCAACGCGGCTATGAGCCGAGGCGCGGTAGCCAGGACGTCGCTCAGGTAACCGTCTGGCGCGCTGGGGTGGGCACCCGTCGCGATGAACGTCGCGACGAAGGCTGAGCACAGCAGGCTCACGGCTGCGAATCCTGCCATACCGGAGGCCCAGTTGGATACTTTACCTCTCTCGGGAGCGGCCAACAAAGCAGCGAAGAACGCTGCCGCGAATCCACCTGTGAGCGCGCTCACGAAAGCGATTCGCTGTCCCAGTTCGGCGACGTAAGCGGGGTCGAGTTGCATCATCGCGCTAGCCGCCCGTCACGAGCCGGACGATGTCGTTGCCGAAGATGAACACCATGAAGATGAGCAGCAGCACCATGCCGACCTGTTGCAGCACCATTCGCACTTTGAGCGAGGGCTCGCGGCGCGTGATGCCTTCGTAGATCAGAAAGACCAGGTGCCCGCCGTCGAGCGCGGGAATCGGAAGGATGTTGAGGATCGCGAGCGTGATCGAGAGCATGCCCACGAGCGCCCAGTAGCGATCCCAGCCCAGCCGAGCCGCATCGCGCGCCACCTTGGCGACCATGACCGGACCGCCCAGATTTTCGCGCAGGTTGTCGCGCCCCGAGAACACGCGCCCCAGGTTACCTGCGATGCCTACCGTCTGGGCACCGACCTCTTCCCATCCTGCGCCGATCGACTCGAAGAATCCGTAGCGCTCATACTCGACCTGGTACTGCATCATCAGCGGCGCCACGGTCACGCCGAGAACGAGCGACGAGTCGACCATCTGCGGGCGCAGGCGCGTCACGTAGACAGCGGCGTCGCCCTGGTCGCGCACCAATCGGACGGGACTGTCGGCGGCAGGCGCGCCGAGACTGTCGGGGCGTACGAACTCGACGTCTACTTCCCTTCCCGCCGTCGCCCGGGCTGCGCTCGATAGGTCGAGCCAGAACGCGATGGGCTGGTCGCCGACGCGTGTGATCCGGTCTCCGGCTTGCAGCCCGGCAGAGTCGGCAGGCAACCCCGTGCCCACATCGCCGACGGTGGCTTTGTTGATGTCGATTCCCAGGTCTCCGTCGCTGCGCGTGAGCTGGGTCATAATGTCGCGCGGGCCGTCGAGCGTCACCATCTGCCCGCCGCGCTCGACGGTTATCGTCAGCGGATCGGCCAGCACCATGCGTTCGAGGTAGCGGCTGAAGTGGTCGAGCGGCTCGCCACCGATCGAAACCAAGCGATCACCCGTCCGCAGTCCGATTTCGTAGCCTATCGACGGCTGGGTGACGTGGATCGCGTCGACGCTGGCGGCCGGAATGAACTGCTCGCCGTACGTGCCCTTGAGGACGGCGAAGATGAGCCACGCCAGGATCATGTTGAAGATGACGCCTGCCGTGATGACGATGATGCGCTGCCAGACCGGCTTGGCCCGAAACTCCCACTCTTTGGGCTCCTCGGCCAGCCCGTCGGTATCCATGCTCTCGTCGACCATGCCCAAGATCTTGACGTAGCCACCCAGCGGCGTCGCGCCGATGACGTACTCGGTGTCGCCGATCTGCTTGCCGAAGAGTTTGGGCGGAAAGCCGACCGAAAAGCGCTCGACGCGCATGCCGAACAGTTTGGCGGCCAGGAAGTGGCCCATCTCGTGCACGAACACCAGAATCGTGATCGCCAGGATGATGTAGCCGATGTACGGCAGGAAGTTGACGATCGCGTCCATGCGTCGGTGTCGTGATAGGTCGGCGGCAAAACTCTCAAGCTACGGCCCGAGGCGCTCTGTGTCGGGGAATGTGGGGTGAGTACTGCGCCTGGTGGAGATCGGAACGCTGCGCGGTGTTTGATCGGTGTGCTGAACGACGGGTGAGGGCGACGGGTGGCCTCTCGCCGTGATGTATTGCGGCGCCACGGGAGGATGGATCTGACAATGCGCGCCGCTCTAGAACGCCGCCCCCCGTAGCGTCGCAACATGTTGCGACGGAGGCAACCGCACACCTCACCCCTCACCTAACCGCCCGCAGACTTCCCTCGCCATCCGGCGCGCATGGGCGTCCGCATCCATAACCGCATCAAGCGAATCGGCGGGCACCACGTCGGCGGAGGCCAGCACGTCCGACGCGACCGAGGCGATGTCGGCGAACCGCAGCGCGCCGCCGAGAAAATGCGCGACGGCGACTTCGTTGGCCGCGTTGAGGATCGCCGAGGCCGTTCCGCCCTGCTCCAGCGCGCCGAAGGCGAGCCCCAACGACGGGTAGCGGGTGGGGTCGGGAAGCGCGAAATCGAGCCGGCCGATCTCGGCCCAATTCATGCGCGGGTGCGGCGCGGGCCACCGGTCGGGATAGGTCAGCGCGTACTGGATCGGAACGACCATCGAGGGCACGCCCAGCTGCGCCTTGGCCGATCCGTCGGCGAACGTGACGAGCGAGTGGACGATCGATTGGGGATGGATCACCACGTCGATGCGGGCGGGCGAGACACCGAAGAGCCAGTGCGCTTCGATCACTTCGAGTCCCTTGTTCATCATCGTCGCCGAGTCGATGCTGATCTTGGCGCCCATGGACCACGTCGGGTGTTTGAGCGCGTCGGACGGCGTGATGGCACCAAACGTCGACAGGTCGCGCGTGCGAAACGGACCGCCGGATGCCGTCAGCGTCAGCTTCTCGACGCTCTGGGACGGCTCGCCGACGAGGCACTGAAACAGCGCCGAGTGCTCGCTGTCGACCGGCAGCAGCTGGGCGCCGTATTGGGCGACGGCGCGCGTGACGAGTTGGCCTCCCGCGACCAGCGACTCCTTGTTCGCCAGCGCGATCCGCTTGCCCGCCCGGGCCGCCGCGAGCGTACTCCGCAGCCCCGCCGCACCGACGACGGCCGCCACCAGCGTGTCGATGTCGGCCGACGATGCGATCTGTTCGAGCGCGCGCTCTCCATGCAGAATCTCCGGCCGGCCAGCTCCCATGCCTGCCAGCCGCTGTGCCAGCGCGTCGGCTCCGTCCGAGTTTCCGATCGCAACGACGGACGGCTTGAACTCGCGCGCTTGAGCCGCCAGCAGGTCGACGTTCGAGTGCGCCGTGAGGGCCGCGATGCGCATTCGCTGGGGAAAGAGCCGGGCGACTTCGAGCGTCTGTGTGCCGATGGATCCGGTCGAGCCGAGGACTGCGATGCGTTGCGTCACGGAAAGAGAGTTGGTGGCCTGCAAGATAGCCCCGCCTCTCCCACAGGCTCGTAGCGCGCATGGCCAATCCGCGCCGCTCTACTCGGTGCGAGCCGAGCGGAACTCTCTAAACTGACCGGTAATGATGAGCACGCTTCCGAGCGCGTACATGATGCCCGCCACGGTCGCCACGTGCCTGCGCTTTTGCTTGATTACGGCCGTCTGATCGTTGATGTCGCGCATGAGGCGGCTCGAGTAGCGGACCAGCGCGTAATCGTCCTGGGCGGCGCTGAGCGAATCCATCCAGACCTGCTCTTCGCGCTCTGGCAGCCCGCGCGCAAGTTCCTGAAGGCCCTGCTTGTAGTTGAGAAACGCCCACGGGATGTCGTCTTCGCCTTCGGGGAAGTAGCCCTGCGCGTCTTGGATCAGGTTCATGACGTACGTCGACGACAGGAACGGGTAGTAAATCTGCGTCGCCACTTCGATGTCGCGCTGCAGTTCGATCCAGTGCGCCTCGACCGTACTCTTGATCGTCCACGACGAAAAGACGATGAGCCCGCCCAGGATCGTGATGAAGCGCGACGCCAGAAACAGGTGCGCGCCGCGCCACCGCGAGGTCTGACTCAGCGTCGCGCCTCGCAGCGGCGCCTCCCACGACGGGCCGGCATCGCTCACCGAACCACCACGAGTGTCCGCGTCTGCGACAGACCGCCCAGGCGGACGCGCAGCAGATACGTGCCGCTTCCCAGCGCGCCCGCGTCGATCCGGACCGGCGTCATGCCCGCCTGCGCGTGCCCGTCGTGGACCTGTAGCACCAGGCGGCCGAGCGCATCGTAGAGTTCGGCGTGGAGCGCCTCGCCCTCGTGCGAAGCCGGGATTCGGACACTGAACGTCGTCAGGCCGCGAGCGGGCGACGGGGCTGCCCCTCCGACCTCGAACGTCGCGGGCAGCGCCTCGTCCAGCCGGGCGTCGACATCGGACGCATCGCCAGAGATCAACAGCAGCGAGCGGCCGAGCAGGGTCTTGGGCAAGGCGTGGCCTCTATCGGCGCCCGTCGAGGTGAGATCGACGTGCCATCCCGATTCGGGGTCGAGCAGGACGATGCGTTCGTCGCCCAGCGCCGAGACGTTGCTCACTTCGAGCCGCACGTCTCGCGCCTCCTGCACGTCGACGCGGACGGGCACTTCGATGACGCCTGCCTGGGGACGGGCTTCGCGAGAGAGGGCGCCATAGGCCGTCCCGTCGTGCAGCGCCACCAAACGAACCGGCGCGAACCATGCAGGCGGCGCGATTCGATCTTGGGCGTCCAGGGCGTCGAGTGCGTCGGCGGCGCGCGTGACTTCGAGTCGGCTCTGGCTTCCGTCTGGCGTGACGGCCGAGAGCGCGAAGACCGGCGCGGATGCAGCGGCCTGTTTGGAAGCGGCGACCTGCAGAGCGTAGGGAATAGCCAGCGTCGGGCGGTCGTCCCGGTTGAAGAAGTAGTAGGCCTTGTAAGGGTCGAGCGTCGTCGCCGTCGAGTATGATCCGTTGAAGTCGTGCGCCATGTCGGTGACGCCCACGTTGACGGCTTGCACGCTGCTCCACGGAATGGCGCCCTGGTGGAACGGCGTCGCGATGACGTTCCAGCCCGAGTGCAGGGCGATGTCGTAGGTGCCCGCGCTCGTGACCGCGACCGGAGCCGCGTCCAGGTCGACGGTCCAGGCGCCTTTGCTCAGCGCCCAAAAACCTCTGCCTGGCGTAAACGAGAACTGGGCCGTGCCGTCGAACTGCAGGAGCGTCCCGTCTTGGGCGCCCGAATCGTAGTACATCGTCCAGTCCGTACCCTGCCGACCCGAAAACGTAGTCAGCGGGCTCACCGGCGCGGCGCTGGGAATGCTGATGAGCCTATAGTCGGACGACGAGGTGCCCGCCCCGAACGACCGCTCCCTGCTCAGCGCGACCGAGGCCGGGAAATAGGTGAGAAACGCGCGCGTTTCGGAAGCGATGGGGCCCGTCGTGTTGGGACCGGCGGCGATGACGCGCCAGTAGTAGCGCGTGGTCGCGTCAAGTTCTGCGGCCGCGTCGAGCGTGAGCGACGTAGCGGTTAGGTTTTCGGCGCGGAACGCTGTCGAGGCGAACGAGGCCGACTTGCTCACTTCGAGCGTGTACGAGGCGGCGCCGCTGACGGCCTGCCACGCAAACGCCGAGCGCAGCGCGACGCCCTGGGCTTCCGCTACGGGCGACGACAGCTGGGGCTCGGCCAGCGTGACGAGCGATTGGGGCGTGGCCTGAATTGCCTGCCCCCTGCTCATCGAGTTGCCCGATATCGCGTAGACGGTGACCGTGTAGGTCACGGCGTTAGTCAGGCCGGAGAGGCGGTAGCTCAGCGTGTCGGCGCCGACCTG
The DNA here is from genome assembly GCA_963841855.1 of Rhodothermales bacterium. Lineage (GTDB taxonomy): Bacteria > Bacteroidota > Rhodothermia > Rhodothermales > BA12 > CAXBBB01. The sequence continues at coordinate 271,279 of CAWJEJ010000001.1, forward strand.
CACGTCGGTCGAGACGCCGGGACCTTCGAGTCCGATTTCGTAGCGCACCACGTCCGCCGACGCGCTGGCCGGCCACGACACGTCGAGGATTCCGTCGCCCGGTTGGGCCGCTACGCTGGCGGGAGCGGCGAGGATGGAGACGGGAGCCGACGCGTCGCTCTCGGCTTGGTCGCGCAGCGTCGTCACGCGGTAGGTGTAGAGGTTCTGGCCGGGGTCGCTTCCTTCGTAGAACGTCTCGTTGGCGCCGCGCGCGGCGATCGCTTCGCCCTGGGATCCGTCCGTCGATCGGTAGACGCGGTAGCCGGTCGCGCTAGCGGTCGCGCTGGGGTTCCACGAGAGATAGACTTCGTTGGAGTACGTATCGAGGCTCGGCGTCGTCGGCGCGGCGAGGATTCCGAGTTGGGGCGTCACGACACGCTCTACGTCGTTGCTGATCGACCGCGGAACGTGGGCTTCGATGAGGACAGCGTATTGGACTCCGTTCGTCAGACCCGTGATCTGGTATTGAGCCGTCGAACCCAACTCAAAATCGGAGGTGGGGATGTACTGCGTCGAAGCGTTGTCGAGGTCGACGGTTGCGCCCTCGTTCCAATAGATGTCGTACGAGACTACATTGGCGACGGTCCAACTCACCGCAGCGGATCCCTCGCCTGCCGTGACCTGAACGTTCTGAGGAGGCGCGATCAGGGCGACGTCTTCGCTCCTGGCGCTCTTTACGCCGCCCGGTCCGATCGCGATGACGTAGTACGAGAGCAGCACCTCGCCCGGCGCGAACGAATCGAAGAACGACGTTTGAGGCGCAGCCACCGTGCCCGCCAGCACGTGCGATGCGGCGCCGTCGTCCGAGCGCCACACCTCGTAGCCCGTTACGTCTCCAGATGCACTGGCCGACCATCCCACATCGACGCCGTCCGCGAATGCGTTGAGGAAGGGAAACTCGGGCGGCGCGATGGCCCCGGCTTGGGGTGTGCCTTCGATGCGCACGTCGTTGCTCAGGACCGAAGGCGTGGCCGCCTCGAACCAAAACGCGTAGGCTTCTCCATTGGTCAGGCCGGTAAAGGTATAGCTCGTCTCGTCGGGCCCGATCTGCGGCTGGGTCGGTGCGCTAAAGAAGTTGTAGCCCGTCACCTCGGGCGACGCGCTCGGGGTCCAAGTGACCGTGAGAGTACCATCGCCCGGAACGACCCGAATGCCGGTTGGCGGAGCCACTAGGGTGAGACGCGCCGTAACAGCGCTCTCCGCGCCACCCGCGCTGGCCGACGTGACGGTGTAGGTGTAGAGCGTCTCGCCCGGCGCAGTGCGGTCGACAAAGCGTTGCTCGCCCGGGGCAGCCGTGCCGATGAGTGTGCCCTGCGAGCCGTCGTCGGAGCGGTAGACGCGGTAAACCGCCACGTCCGTCGCCGGGCTGTCGGTCCAAGTGATGTCCACGCGGGCCGGAAAGGCGTCAAGCCCCAGGTCTGTAGGAGGCGTTAGTGAAACGGCTCCAGCCTGGGGAGTAATTTCGAACACCACGTCGTTACTGCGACCGTTAGACGACACCGACTCGATCGAAAACGTATAGGATTGGCCATTGGTCAAGCCATCGAACGCAACGGTTCTCTGGTTCGCCGACGCCTGAGCGTCCAGATCGCCGAATATCGTATAGCCCATAACGTCGGCGGTCGGACTCGCTTCCCAGCTCATGGTGATGGTGCCGTCTCCGCCGCTGGCTTGTACGTCGGTGGGGGGCTCGGGCAGTGTCGCCCGGGCCGTCGTCGGGCTCTCGGCGCCTTGCGAGTCCACCGCCGTCACGGTGTAGGTATAGAGCGTTGTCAGCGGAGCGGTGTCGTCGGTGAAGGCTTCGTTTCCGGGTGGCACCAAGCCGACGAGTGTGCCCTGCGAGCCGTCGTCGGAGCGGTAGACGCGGTAGGTCGCTAGGCCTGCCGTCGGGCTGTCGGTCCAGCCAAGTTCGACCCGGTTGGGGTAGGCGTTGACGAACAGATTGGACGGAGGCTCGATCTGCGCTGCCGGAGCACCGGGCAACGTGGCGGCGTAGAGTGCGCCGGTACGATCGCTAGGGGCGTCCGTCCAGGGAGCGCCGAACAAGGCCTGGCTGCCGCTGAACGCGACGCCGTGCCCGAACAGCCCAGGCTGCAAGCCGACGGGCGGCGTTACCGTAGCTGTTGGCACCCATCGGCCATCCAGTCCGCGATCGTAGACGTATGCTGCACCCGTAACGGCTCTGGCGGGTCTCAGATCGGGATTTCTGAAATCGGGATTGGGCTGGGCGACATACTGGATAGCCGAAATCAGCGCCCTATCGCCTTCCAGGTCGATGCGGAAGCCGAAGTCGTGGCCGCGCAGGGCATCCGGAGCCGTGAAGCGCTGGACCTGATTCCAGCGTGTGCCGTCGTGCTCAAACGCATAGGTAGCACCGGACGAATCAGCGTTTGCTTGGCTCGCTCCGATTAGGGCGTGGTCTCCCTGAAGGGCGAGACCCTTGTTGCCGAACACTTCGCGGATGGCTGGATGGGCGGCCGTAATGGCCTGCGTGACCTCCCACCCGGTCCCTTTGCGCTCGAACGCAATCACTTTGCCTGCGTCGCGGCTCGCTTGGTCGTCGAAAACAGCCGATGCCAGTGCTCGGTCGCCGTTGAGCGCTACGGTCCACCCTAGACTTGCGCCATCCGTCGTGCTCGTGAACAGCTTGCCTTCGTAGAGCCAGGTTCCTCCCACGCGTTCGAAGAAGTGTACGGCTCCGGCATCGGGGCTTCGCTGATCGTCGCCGGGCGCGCCGATGATTAGGTGATCGCCGTCCGTGGCGACATCGTGTCCAAAGAAGTCGCTCACCTGAGCGTCACCGGCGGGAGCGGAGAGGGTTTGCGTGTAGTTCCAGTTGGTGCCGTCGTAGCGGTAGACGAACACGCTTCCGGCCGCGACGCCCCCCACCTGACCGGTTTCTGCGGCGACGAACAGAAATTCGCCGGATAGGACGACGGTGCGACCATAGTTGGCGCTGGGTCCACCTCGACTCTCCGTGATGGCGTCGACTCGGTTCCACGACGTGCCATCGTGCTCGAAGAGGTAGACGATGCCTTCGGGGCGCCCTCGCCACAGACCGCCCACGACGGCCCGATTGCCGTCGATGTCGATGGACATTCCAATCTCGGCCTCGGCCACGAGTCCGGGAATACCTGTGATCTGCGTCAGGTCGAGGCGTTCGAGTGGAGCGGCGGTCGTGAGTTGAGCAGTGTAAACAGCTCCGGGCCGCGTGCCGCCTGCGTTCGTCTTGGTCCACGGTGCGGCGATGAGCAGTTGGCCGTCGTCTGCCACGTCGAAGCGGAAACCGAACAGTTGGGCGTGCGGCTCGATATTGGACCCACGGGGCGGCGTAAACTTGGTGTCGAAGTCCCACTCGTCGCCGCGCAGAGTGAACTGGTAGACCGATCCGGATCGGGTCGAGGCGCCGCCATACGGAAGGGTGGTTTCGCCGTCCCAATAGGCGCGCGCACCGACGACGAGCGTCGATCCGTCGAGGTAGACGTACGACCCGAAGCGGTCGCCGTTACGGGCGTCGGGAGCGAAGACCGCATACTTGGGCATGTCGCCGCCCCACGAGTTTCCGTCGTGCTCGTAGATGTGAACGATGCCCTGATGCTCACGTAGTCCGTGGTATTCTCCAATGGCAAGGCGGTTACCGTCCAGTGCGATGGACTCCCAACCGAACAGGCTTCCTGCCGTGGGCGCGGGTGGCGTGATGATCTCGGTTTCTCGCCAGAACGAGCCGCTGCGCTCGAACGCGTACACGGCGCCTCCATCGATCACCTGACCCTGCTGCGCTTCATCGTAAAACCCGCTGCCGATGAACGCGCGGTCGTCCTCAATCACCATAAACGTGCCGAACCCGTACTGCGCGCCGCTATTCGTCGGAGTCAGCCGCTGCTCGATCGTCCACGAACTGCCGTTACGGACGAACACGTAGGCAGCACCCGCATTTTCCGCCTCTGCATCCTCGCCGTGCGCCCCGACGAGGATACGCTCGCCGTCGAAGTCGAAGAACTCTCCGAACCGAGCACCGCTGGACCGATTAGCTGCAGGTGCCGTCAATTCGGCTTCGAGGAGCCAAGATCCCGTGTTCGAGCGGAGGTATACGTACACGATGCCACCTGCCGGAGTAAACGGCGCTCCTATCACGACTCGGTCTCCCACCAATTTGACGAAGCGTCCAAAGAGCTCGTTGGCACCACCCTGCGCGATGATCTTGGAGTCGACTGCCCACTCACCGCTCGTCCGCTTGAGGATGTAGACGGCACCTGCGTTCTCGGCCGCATCGTCGTCGTAGATGGCACCGACGGCCGCGTAGTCGCCGTCGACTGAGATGGCAGAGCCGAAGTCGTCGAAGTTGTCCAGGCCGGGCACGTCGATCAGGCGGACGTTGGGAGCCTGGGCGAGCGCGAGCGGAGCGGCCAGCAGCAGAGCGGCGAGGATAAAGAGGTAACGCATGGTAAATCTTGGGAGGCTCACGGGCGAGCGGTCACGGAAGGGCGAGGAGGCTTAGGAATCCTGGCGAATGAAGACGAAGCTGCCGCCCTCGTCGCCCGAGTTCTTGATCACGTCGAAGCGGGGCGTCTGGTTGGAGTTGTTGGTGACGGGAATCTTGATGCTGTCGAAGACTTCCGAGTCGGCCATGAACGGATTGGTGTTGTCGCGCAGGGCCTTGAGGAAGTAGTAGGCGAAGACCGAGTGCCCGTCGCGGCCGCCGTCCATGACGGGTTCGAGGTTGCCCGACGTGATGGCCCGGCGCGAGGGCGTGCGCAGCGCCTGGGTGTAGAAGCGCTGCGTCGTCTCGGGCGTCGTGAGGGCCGTGCCGCTGCGGAAGATGTCGCCCGCGAAACAGGCGTCGGCGATGAGCAGGGTGTGCTTGGAGCGGATGCCCCTCACCTGGTCGACCACGTTGGAGTTGGCGATGTAGCCGGCCGTCGACATGGAGGTGGCGTCGGAGGGCACCCAGTAGCCGCGGTCCAGGCGCTCTTCGAGGTGGCCGTGACCCGAGTAGTAGATGATGACGTGGTCGTTGGGCCCGGCGCGCTCGCTCATGCGTTCGAGCGCGCCGATGATGTTGGTGCGCGTCGCGTCGCCGTTGAAAAGCGTGTCCACATCGGTGAAGCCGTAGCTGGACCGGAGCACGTCGACGACGGCGCGGGCGTCGCGGGCGGCGTTACGCAGCGGGCGCCAGCTGCCCTGGTAGGTGTCGATGCCGACGACCAGGGCGCGGTACGTACCGCTCACGATGTCGGTCATGGGGCGCTCGATCGTCATCTGCTCGATACCCGCGTTTCCGGCCCTATCGACGGCGCGGACGATCAACTGGGTTTCGCCGACCGGAAGCCGGATCTCGCCCTGGAACGCGTTGCCGCCGAGCAGCATCGCGGGCTGGCCGTTGAGCGTCACCTCGGCCACACCGCTGGCATCGACGGCTTCGCCCCGGATCGTGATGCGCTCGCCCGAGTGGATGACTTTGAGCCCTCTCACGAGCGGATCGGTAATCGTGATCTGGGGCGGATCGCTGTCGGCCAGGACCGTGCTGGGCTGCACTCCGGCGGGCACGACGCGGATCACGCCGGGCTGCGATTGGCCGCGGACGGTTTCCTGGGCGAGCGTGGGAGCGGCGAGTGCCAGAAGGAGGAGACTGGCGAAGGCGGAGCGGAGCGTCATGATCGAGTGGAGGTCAGAGGGAGAGCGAGAGGCGAGAATCAGTTGCCGGTCGGGCGACCGGGGGGTGTGGGAAGCGGCGCCGCTCCTCCTCCACCGGTATCGCCGCCGCCCGGATCTCCGGCCCCGGTGTCGCCTCCACCGCCCATCGTGAGCGCGACCGTTCCGCCCAGCCCGGCCACGACGGCGCCCCCGACGAGGTAGAGCCAGCTTCGGCTCTTCTTGGCGTACACGTCGGCGATGACCTGGACGACGGCGCGGTCGGATTCGAGTCCGCTGGGAAACTGCTTGAGCGGCAGCCAGACGGCCACGCGTCCCATACCCGGCACGACTTCGCCGACGTCGCCCTCGACGTGCTCGATGGGGATCGGAAGGCCGGTGCGGTCGACGCGGTAGGCGAAGCGCACATCGTAGCGCGACTTGGCTGGCCCGACCAAGTTGTAGTGGATCAGCACGCGCTCGCCCTGCACTTCGTAGCGGACGGCGGTAACCTGGGCCTCTTGGGCCTGGGCGGGCACGGCGGCCATCAGGAGGCCGAGTAGAAGCAGAACGGTGCGTTTCATAGCAGGTAGGAGTGGGCTGGAGCCGAACCGGAGGGGGTCTAGCGCGATGAGTAGTAGGTTTGCATGGTCACGTTGCCTTCGCCGTCGGCGGCGCGGACGACGAGCGTGCCCTGGCTCTCGCTCAGGTCGACGGTGATCTGGAAGGCGCCCGTGGCCGAGAGTTCGGCGCGCAGCCCGTTGGCGTAGACGGCGCGCACGCCCGACGGATCGGCGGCGATGCCGCGCAGGACGATCTGTGTCTGGGTCGAGGCAGCCGATCCAGGCGCCGCCGCTCCCTCTTGGATTCCCGACGTGCTGACGGTGAGCAGCGGGCCGGTCGTGTCGGGCGAAGCCAGCACGTCGTCGAAGGCATACTCGGACGTGTTGCCCGCGCTGTCGACGGCCGTCACGAAGAGTGAGCGCACGCCTGCGCCGGGCAGCCGGGCAACGAACACGCCGCCCTCTTCAAAACGCGCGGGCGTCCCGTTGACGCGGACTTCGGCCACTCCGCCCTCGTCGAGCGCCGTTCCCCTGACGACGAGCGTATCGGAGCGCGAGCGTTTGCGCACTTCGAGTCCGCGCATCCGGGGAGCGGGCGTCGGGTCGAGCAAGGTGACCTGGGGCGGCACCAGATCGGCGCTGGCGAACGTGGCGCGGTGCTCGATGTGCACGACGACGGGCACGACGTATCCGGCGCCGTCGCCGCGTGCGCTGTAGCCTACCTCGCCCTTGTCGGCGTCGTAGTCGATGCGCTGGGGCGGCACCAGGGCATCGCCCAGCGCGGCGGCGAGCCGCTGCTCGACGCCGCCCTCTCCCGTTTCCATGACGACGCGGACCGAGTCGATGTCCAGTTCGCGCGTCGAGTAGAGCAGGACCAGCGAGGTCGTCCCGGGCCGGTCGTCGAAGCCCATCTGGTAGCCCTCGCCCGGCAGGCTGACGCGTGATCCCGGATCGGGCACGTAGGCGCTCGTCACTCCGGCTCCTTCATAGGGAAAGAGAAGCGTCGTCTCGCGCGAGAGGTCGGTTCCGATGGCGTAGACGTAGGCGGCCTCGTCGTTGGTGAGCATGACCGAGAACGCGTCGTCCGAGCCGTAGGCGTTTTGCGAGACGAACGACTGGACGGCGCCTCCGCCCTGGGCGGGCTCGAACGGCGCCAGAAGCATCGGCATCTGATACTCGTCGATCAGTTCGACGCGGCCACCCAGCGAGGGCGCGCTGGGGACGGGCAGTACCTCGAAGGCGTATTTGACGAAGTCATTGAAGGCGCTGTACGGCACCCAGACGAAGCCATCGTCGGCCCACCAGGTGCCCCACGAGTTCATGATCTCGAACGCGCCGCCGTAGCGGTCGTCGTCGTAGCCCACGACGGTCATGGCGTGGCCGCCTCCCTTGCCTCGCTCGGATTCGAGCGGCTGCCACACCTCGCCCTTCAACTGGCCGAACGAGGGCGGCACGCGCATGCCGATGACGACGGGACGGCGGGCCGCCAGCGCATCCCTTACAGGTCCGACGCGCTCGGTCTCGGCGACCGAGAACAGGCGCCGGTAGTCGAGGATCACGTTGGGCTCGGCCGACGCCACCATCTGCTCGTCGACCTGGAGATCGCAGTCGAACGGCGCCTGGCTGATGCTCACGACGCCCTGGCTCTTGAGCAGACTCAGCGCCTCGTCAATGGCCGTTCCATGGCTGCACCCGGGACGCGAGCGGATCTGGTTGTAGACGAACGAGGGCGAGAAGGCGCGCGCGGTGATGCTGTCGCGGTCGGTCCATCCGCGCGAGATGGCGGCCGAGATGGTGCGGGCGCCGTATGCCGTCGCCCAGGCGACGCAGGTGCCCGTCGTGCCCTGCGAGCCCGGTTTGGGCGCATAGGAACGTAGCGAGACAACCGTGGGCATCTCGTCGCCTCCGCCGCGCATCAGCGAGGGCGCGACGGGCACCTGCTCGTACGACTCGTCGTCGAACACCAGGCCCAGACGCGGCGCCCGGCGCACGACGCGGCCCGACGCCGACGTGCTGTCTGCGGACGCGGACGGGGCGCTACGAGCCGCCGCACCCGTCCTGGCCTGCGCCTGCGCCGCCTGCTCGCTCAGCGCCGAGCCGACCAGCAGTAGAGCCACCACCAGCGCCCACCGCAGCAGAGCGCGATCGGCCTGCCCTCTGCCTCGTTTCGACGGCGCGCAAAACTGCACACGCGCATGCTGAGGTAGGGACAAATCAGGCATCACGTGGACAATCATCTTTACATTTCTGTGCGCTGTTAAAGATACTTTTTATATTTTCTACTTCAACTACGCGATTGCGTAGGTCCACTGTATGTTACTCGTACCCATGGCCTGCGAACCGCTCGCGGCGTGCGCGCGTTTTCGTTTTCACATCAGCGATTGTACGTGCGCAAGACAATCGGAGTCGGTCTGGCGGCGGACAACATCGCCCGGCGTAGAGCGTTGAGAAGGCCATGACTCGTCTGCTCCTGCTCGCCCTCACGTTCCTGGTCGCCGCGCCGGTGTGTGCGCAGAATCACCGCGTCCGATCGGGCGAAAACGACGCGCCCGCCGAGCCCGAGAGCGCCGCTCGCCTTCGCCTGGCCGACAGCTACCTGCGCGTCGGTCAGTACGAGCGGGCCATCGCTCTGCTCGAAGAGTTGCGGCAGGACGATCCGGCCTCGCGCCCGCTGTTCGACCGCCTGCGGCAAGCCTACGAATCGGTCAAGCGCTACGACGACGCGCTGGCTCTGATCGACCGCTACCTCACCGTCCTACCCGACGACGAACTGCGCGCCCGCCGGGCCGCCGTCCTCTACGCCGCCGGGCGCGAAGCCGACGCGTTCGCCGCCTGGGACGCGCTGGCAGACGCCGCCGATGAGGAGCGCAGCCTGGGCCTGTTCGGCGTTCTCTACCGCATGCAGTTCGAGCAGCGCCTGTTCGGTCGCGCCATCGGGGTTCTCGAACGCGCTCAGCAGTCGGTCTCGCGCGACGCGTTCGTCCACGACTTGGCTTATCTCTATAGCCTGAACGGGCAGCACGCCCAAGCGGCCCAGACGTACGTGCGCATGCTCGAAGCCGAGCCGCGCCAGCAGCAGTTCGTGCGCCAGCGGCTGCAGCGCTTCACCGAGCAGCCCGAAGCCGTCGACGCCGCCGTGGCCGTTTTCGAGCAGGCCGTGCGCGAAAAGCCGCTCGAACGCCCGGTCCGCGAGCTCTTGGGCTGGCTCTACGCCGAGCAGGGCGCCTACGCCAAAGCGCTCGACGCCACGCGCGCCATCGACCGGCTGGAGGGCGAGCAAGGGCAGGCGCTCTATCAGTTCGCCGAGCGCGCCCAGTCGGCCGGAGCGTTCGACCAGGCGACGGCCGCCTACGCAGAGATTCTGGCCCGCTATCCCAACAGTCCGGCCGCACCCGAAGCCCTGGCCGGGCGCGGCATTCTGCTCCAACTCTGGGCCAGCGCCGACAGCGTCTCGGTCGATTCGGCCAGCGCTCGATACCGCCGCGCGCTCACGGCCTACGACCAGTTTCTGACGCGCCACCCGACGCACCCGGCCACGCCCAACGTGCTGCTCCAATCGGCCCGCCTGCGCCTGGATCACCTGGACGACGCTCAGGGAGCCGACTCGCTGCTCGGGCTGCTGACGGCGCGCTACGCGTCGAGTCCTGCCGCCGACGACGCCGCGTTCGAGCGCGGACGCATTGCTATCCTCGACGGACGGCTGGACGACGCCTCGCTGGGCTTCGCTGGCTTGGAAGACCGCCTGCGCGTGGGCGATCTGGCCGAACGTGCCCGGCTGGAGCGCGCCCAGATCCACTTCTATAGGGGCGAGTTCGAGAGCGCGCTGACGCTCGCCGAGATCCTGACCGACAACACGAGCAACGACACCGCCAACGACGCCATCGCGCTAACGCTCTTGCTGACCGAGAACGAAGGTCCCGACAGCCTCAACACGCCGCTCCGCCGCTTCTCCCGAGCCAGCCTGCTCGCCCGGCAGGGACAGCGTCTGGCTTCGCTCGACGTCCTGGACGCGATCTCCACCGAGTTTCCGACTCACGCCCTCGTCGACGAAATGGCGATGCTGCGATCAGACGCCTTGCGCGGCTTAGACCGTATGGACGAAGCCGCCGCCGTTCTCGCCGCACTCGTCGACACGTCGCCCGAATCGTACCTGGCCGACCGCGCCCTGCTCGACCTCGCCGACCTCCAACTGGCTCAAGGGCAACGCGACGCCGCGCTGCTCACTCTGGCCCGAGTGCTGTCCGACTATCCCGGCTCGCTCCTCGTCCCCGACGTGCGCCAGCGCATCCGCCGCATTCGGGGCGACGCGCCTTCGTGAGCTGCTGCTCTACTCTACCCCAACAGATCTCCGAGACCTGTCAGGTTTCCACTTCCGACTCCGCTGCCATGCGTGTTCTGCTCTTTCTCTTCCTGCTCCTCGCCGCGCTGCCTGCCCGAGCGCAGGATTTCCTGATTCCGATGGATGAGAGCCAGACGAACCACTTGAAAGCCTATGGCGTCGCGTTTTGGGCATTGCAGCAGGGCGCTCAGGTCGAATGGCTGCTCAACTATCGAGGCGGATCGTTCCTGATGCCCGCGTCGGCGTCGGGCGAGGCCGAGCTTCGGATCAGGGGCGTGTCGTTCGAGCGGTCCTCGGGTGTGCAGAGCGCGCAGATACTGTCCCAGGTCGAGGGCGATGCGGCCAACACGGCAGCCGTCCGGCTGGAAAAGGTGCCCAAGATCGCGGTCTATGCGCCCGACCAGACGCTGCCGTGGGACGATGCCGTCCTTCTCGCGCTCAACTACGCCGAGGTGCCGTTCGAGCAGATCTACGACGAGGACATCATGAGCGGTAGGCTGGCCGAGTTCGACTGGGTCCATCTGCACCACGAGGACTTTACGGGCCAGTACGGCAAGTTCTATCAGTACCGCAACGCCGGATGGTTCATCGAGCAGCAGCGCCAAGCCGAAGATCAGGCTCGCGCGTACGGGTACCGCAAGGTGAGCCAGTTCAAACTCGAAGTCGCCCAGACGATTCGCGAGTACGTGCGCGGCGGCGGCTTTCTGTTCGCGATGTGCAGCGGGACCGATACGTTCGACCTGGCCCTCGCCGCCCACCAGACCGACATCGTCCCGGCTGACTACGACGGCGATCCGATCGACCCCGGCGCCATCGATCGCCTGGATTGGGGACAAACCGTCGCGTTTCAAAACTTCACTCCGTCGTTCGCCGCGACCGAGTACGAGCACTCGGACATCGACGTGGGCCCGCCGCCGCCGCCGCTGCGCGATCCGGCCATCGACTTCTTTACGCTCTTCGACTTCTCAGCCAAGTGGGACCCCGTTCCGACGATGCTGACCCAAAACCACGTCGCCTCGGTCAAGGGCTTCGTCGGCCAGACGACGGCGTTTCGCAAGTCGCTGATCAAGCCCGGCATCGTGGTCATGGGCGAGAGTCCGCAGCAGGAGATCAAGTACCTGCACGGCACGCTGGGCCAGGGCACGTTCGCTTTCTACGCGGGCCACGATCCCGAAGACTACCAGCACTTCGTCGGCGACCCGCCCACCGACCTCGACCTGCACAAGAACTCGCCCGGCTACCGGCTCATCCTGAACAACGTGCTCTTCCCCGCCGCCAAGAAGCAGCCGCGTAAGACGTGAGCGCGCCGACGAGACAATCCACACGAAAAGGGCATTTGCCTTGAGAGACCACAACAGTATGTTAGCGGATCATTTTCTATCTCGGATCATGCGCAGCGCACTTTTGCTCCTTCTCTTCGCCACACCGGCAGTTCTCGCCCAGCCCACAGTCGACTTCGGTGCTCGCGTTGGAGGCAGTCTTTCGGCGCTGACTGTCGATTACCCTGAGTTCGATGGCCAGATCGACACCGACCGGCGGGCGGGATACGAGGCGGCTCTGCTCGCGGATGTCGTCTTCGGCAATACGTTCGGCGTGACGAGCGAAGTTGGGTACGCGCACCGGCGATACGCACGATCAGCTGAAGAAACAGTCCGAGCGAACGACGATGTAGGGTTCATTAGCCTCGGCACTGGGAAAGTCGTTACCTCGTTCGACGTCGCTTCGTTTGGCGTGTTGGGCAAGATCACACCGCTCGGCCGCGCCAAGTGGACGCCGTTCGTGACAGCAGGCCCACGCCTCGACGTACTGCTCGGCAGCACGCCTGGGTCGTCAGAGGCTGGCACTCCCACTTCGACCCTCATGATTGAAGATCCCTTCCCCGGCATCTTTCGCGACGTGAGCCTGAGCGGAGTCGCCGGAGTCGGCGTCGACGTTCGGCAGATGCGGTGGCCGGTGCTCCGCATCGAGGCGCGCTACGGGCGGACTCTGACCGGCTTCTTCGACGCGGAGAATGTCGAAGGCGCCTTGGGCAGTTTCGATTTGTCGGTCGGCGTGACGTTCTAGACGGGCGGGTTGCGAATCGTAGATTGAGACGCGGCCTGCGTCCGGTTTTCGCGGACCGGGACGCACCGGGCGGCGTTTCCCTCTTTCTATCCGAACCAACCTCTCCCTCACCCTCATGGCAGACTACGACGTCGTCGTCATCGGCACCGGCCCCGGCGGCTACGAAACGGCCATCCGCGCCTCGCAACTTGGCTTCAAAACGGCCGTCATCGAGAAGAACAAGCTCGGCGGCGTGTGCCTCAACATCGGCTGCATCCCGACCAAAGCTCTGCTCAAAAGCGCTGAGGTGATGGCGTACATGGGTCACGCGTCCGAGTATGGACTCGAACTCGAGGGTCAGGCCAAGGCCAACTTCGGCAAAGTCGTCGAGCGCAGCCGGGGCGTGGCTGACAAGATGAACAAGGGCGTCGGCTTCCTGATGAAGAAGAACAAGATCGACGTCATCATGGGCAAAGCCACGCTGACCAAAGCAGGCGAGATGACGATCGAGCCCAGCGAGACGATGGACGGCGACACGGTCGGCGAAGCGCGGACGGTCACGGCTCAGCACATCATCATCGCGACCGGAGCCAGAGCACGCGAGATCCCGCCGCTCCCGGTCGACGGCCACAAGGTGATCACGTACAAAGAGGCGATGCTGCAAAAGACCAAGCCCAACCGCCTGCTGATCGTCGGCGCTGGAGCCATCGGCGTCGAGTTCGCCTACTTCTATCACCACATGGGGACCGAAGTCACGATCGTCGAAGTCCAGGATCGGCTGGTCCCGGTCGAGGACGAAGAGGTCAGCAAGGAGCTGGGCCGCGCCTACAAGAAGATGGGCGTCAAGCTGATGACCGACGCCCAGGTGCAGTCGGTCGACACGTCGGGCGATGTCGTCAAGGTGACGATCAAGACCAAGAAGGGCGACGAGGTCGTCGAAACCGATCAGGTGCTCTCGGCCGTCGGCGTCGTCGGCAACGTCGAGAACCTAGGCTTGGAAGCGCTGGGCATCCAGACGGACCGCGGCTCCATCGTGACGGACGCGCAGGGCAAGACGAGTGTCGACGGCATCTACGCCATCGGCGACGTGGCCGGAGCGCCATGGCTCGCGCACAAGGCTAGCCACGAAGGCATCCTGTGCATCGAGCAGATCGCCGGGCACGACGTGAAGCCGATGAACAAGCTCGACATCCCCGGCTGCACCTACTGCCAGCCGCAGATCGCCAGCGTGGGGTATACGGAAAAGGGCGCCAAGGAGGCCGGATACGAACTCAAAGTCGGCAAATTCCCCTTCATGGCCAACGGAAAGGCCAGCGCCATCGGCCATACCGAGGGCTTCGTCAAGGTCATCTACGACGCCAAATACGGCGAACTGCTGGGCTGCCACATCATCGGCGCCGAAGCGACCGAGTTGATCGCCGAGGCCGTGACGGCGCGCGAGTTGGAGACGACGGCCCACGAGATGATGGAAGCCATCCACCCGCACCCGACGCTTTCGGAAGCCGTCATGGAGGCTACCAAGGTCGCCTACGGCATGCCCATGAACATCTAGGACGCGCGCGTCACGCCGCCCGCGTCTTCCTCCCACCGCCCCGGTAGCCCAGCGCCGCCGGGGCGGTTCCGTTTGCCGACCTCGCCGTCTCGCGCCTAATCCTAGAGACCTTCCAGCACGAGAGGACAACTCACCCATTCCCACCCGTCATTGCTGCGCAGGCAGGAATCCACAACAGCCGCCACATCCGGTCCCACTCCAGGACTGACCGATCGCCTCGTCAGGACGGTTTTGTAGCTGTCGGGCGCGTCCCCAAAAGTCACAGCGATCGGTTCTCGACCATCAATTTCAAGACGCATTCTCTTCTGCACCATCCCCCCCCCCGATCCATGCCCACTTCCCCCGAACGCCGACGCTGGACCAAACTCGTTGGGGCCACCGCGGCTCTTGCTTCGCTTGGCGCCGTCGCGGTGGGCGCGCATCTCTGGCCCGCTCTGGGCGCGCGTCCGTCAGGTGAGCGGTTGGAGCGCCTCAAGCAATCGCCGCAGTGGAATGGGAGCCGGTTCGCCAACGCGCTGCCGACCGCCAAGAACGGCATGTCGGCGGGCGCGATCTGGAGCTATCTGACTGGAGGCAGCGCCGTTCGCAGGCCCGACGCGCCGCTTCCGGTCCAAACGCGGACCGCTGCCGAGTTGGCGGATCTGACCGACGGTCTGCGCGTCACGTGGCTGGGACACTCGACGTTTCTGCTCGAACTGGATGGCGTCCGGCTGCTCGTCGATCCGGTCTGGGGCGATCACGCCTCGCCGTCGCCGCTGCTGGGTGTAGGCCGGTTCTACGCGCCGCCGCTGGGGCTGACTGACCTGCCTCCCATCGACGCCGTCGTGATCTCGCACGACCATTACGACCATTTGGACGCGCCGACGATTCGCGCGCTGACTGCTCGCGTTTCCCGGTTCGTGGTGCCGCTGGGCGTCGGCTCGCATTTGGAGTCATGGGGCGTCGCGCCCAGTCGGATCAGCGAACTGGACTGGTGGGACACGATCGACGTGGGACCGGTAACGCTCACGAGTACGCCTGCGCGTCACTTCTCGGGCCGCATGGGCGTCGACCGCGACGCGACGCTGTGGTCGGGCTGGGCGTTCACGGGGTCGAAGCAGCGGGTATTCTACAGCGGAGACACAGCGCTTTCACCCGTCTTCCTGGAGATCGGCGAGCGGCTGGGGCCTTTCGATGTGACGCTGATCGAGTGCGGCGCCTACGCCGACGCGTGGGCCGATTTGCACCTGGGTCCGGAGCAGGCAGTCGCCGTCCACCGCATGGTCAGGGGCGAGGTGCTGATCCCTGTCCACTGGGGCCTGTTCGACTTGGCGCTCCACGGCTGGACCGAACCCATCGAGCGCATCCGCGCCGCAATCCAGGCCGCAGGCATCCGCGCGGCCTTTCCCCGCCCCGGCCAGTCGATCACGCCGGATGACGTGCCGACCGCGCCCTGGTGGCCCGACCTGCCGTGGCAGACCGCGAGCCAGGCGCCCGTCCGCTCGACCGGAATCGCCGACTCGATCCGCGCCCTCATTCCCTGACGCACGACGCCCTCGACCGCGCGTAGCAGCCGAGGGCGTCGGAGGCGGTTGGGGGCCGCGTTACCTCACGACGACCAGACGGGCGGTGCGTGTCTGAGCCGCGCCCGAGCTGATGGCTTCGAGACGAGTGAAGTAGACGCCCGCTGCCAGGTTCGCCAGCGACACGCGCGCCGTCTGCTCGCCTCCGCCGACGCGCTCGCCAGACAACACGGTCCGGACGATCCGTCCCGAAACGTCATAGATCCGCAGCGTCACGTCAGACGGACCAGCCAGCGTGTAGCGGATCGTCGTGCGGTCGGTAGCGGGGCTGGGCGAGGCGCTCAGAGTGACCTGCGAAGCCAGCGTTTCGGTCGCGTTAGACGTCGATCGTCCAGGCATTCCGTTGTACATCCCCAAGCCATGCGTTCCGGCGAGCACGCGTCCGTCGCTGGGGCGCGAGGTGACGTGCGAGACGACGGTCGCGCCAATGCCGTCGGGGCTCTGGCGTACCCACACCGTGTTGGCGCCCGCGATGGCATCGGTCGCGTAGAGGCCCGTGCTCGTGGCGGCGAAGTAGACCGTCGATCCATCGGCCTGGGGCACGATCGTCGCGGCGCGCACCGAAGGCCCGGGCAACCCAGCCGTTCCGGCTAGATTGCCTTCGATGCCGGTCCACGTGGCACCGGCGTCGGTCGAGCGGTAGAGGCTCGGCGTGTTGTAGTTCGACACGACGGCGATCACTTCGTCGCCCCTGGTCGGATGGACCGCGATGTCGGCGACGTACGAGTTTGGATCCGAGTTGGGGAGAATGACGAACTCGCCGTTGAGCGTCGCGGCCGTATTGGCGTTGTCGATGCGCACGATCTGAGGCTGGAATTCGCCCGAGAGTCCGTAGTAGAGCCTGTTGCGCGTCGAGGGCGACACGGCGACGGCCGTCACTTCCTCGCGACCGATCGAAGCAGCGGTGGAAAGCTTCGTCCAGTTCGTTCTGCTACCGGACTGCAGCTCCGTACTGCGCCAGAGCGAATCTCCGTCCGGATAGTACATGATGCGGTCGTCGACCGGGTCGATCGCGAACGGGTGGATGAACTGCTGCTCATCGGCCTGGACTGGATCGACCTGGGCATTGCCGTCGAAAAAGCGCAGCTCGGCACGGTTGGCGAGCGCTGCGTCGAACTGGATGATGCGCCCGTTCTGAGACGAGGAGTAGAAATACCTGGTACCCCAAGCCGTCTGCGCTCCGTCTCCCGACGAAACGTCTCCGACCGACGTGAGATCATCACCATTGGAGACGAAGGGCGACCCGTTATCCTGCGCGCCCCCGAAGGCTTGCATGGCTCCGGCAGCTGGCGGGATGGCCACGTGGTAGAGCTGCGTCACGTTGTAACGGTTGTTCAGGCTCACCCACGGAAACGTGGTGCTGAACACCTCGATGTTGTCGGCGCGCTGGATGCCGCCGTCGTTGCCGATGTACATGCGCTTGGGATCGGTCGGATCGAAGACCGCAACGTGCTGATCGGGGTGTCCGTTGGGATACGTCGCGAAACCGGCGTTGGCGGCGTTGCTGTAGCCGTTGATCCAGTTGTTGCGGCTGCTGATAGGCGAGGCGAACCCATCCGTGGTGCGGTACAGGTTGGTGCCGCCGATGACGACGAACTGCTCATTGTCGGGCTTGACGGCGAGCGTCAGGTTGTAGTTGCCTTGCGTGTCGAGCGTGCCCGTGTTGCCGCCGAAATCCGGTAGGTTCGCCGTCCGGTCGGTGACTGTGTTGGCGTCCAAATCGATGTCGTAGATAGCGGGCGCTCTGTTGGATGCCACGAAAAAGAGGTAGACGCGGTCCAGGTTCGAGGGCGCCATAGCGATTACCGGACGGCTGAAGTTAGTCGGCAGCGTGGTCGCTACGCGCGTCCAATTTTGGCCGTCGTCGGTCGAGCGATAGAGTCCCGGCGTGTTGGTCGGGGAACTGCCATCGCTGACCGCAGCCATGATCCGGCCGTCCGATCCGGCCTGCACATCGCAGTACGTGTGCTGATTGGCTCCGCCAAGGACGGTCGTGAAGTCCGACACGTCAGCGTTCGAGCGCAGGATTCCAAAGGCGTTGGAGCAGACGAAAACCGTGCCCGTCGTCGGGCTGACTGCGACGCGGGTGGCGTAGTCGAAGAACGTATCGAAGCGTGTGCTGTTACCTGCGTCCAGCCGGCGCGTCCACGTCTCGGCGTTGTCGGTGGAGACGAAAAAGCCCGTGCCTCGGTAAAACGCGCTGCCGCCGGGAGCGCTGGCCGAGTTGCCGCTAAACTCTCCGGTTACGGCATACCACTTGTTCTGCTGCCCCGGACGCGGATCCTGCGCCAGACTCGTCACCGCGATGGCGTCACCCGGGTCCGAGACCGTGCGCCACGTGGCGCCCCTATCGGTCGACTTCCAGATGCCGCCCGACACGCCACCGGCTATCAGCGTAGCCGCGTTGCCCGCGTCGATGGCCAGGGCGCGCGTGCGTCCACCGATGTCGTTGGGACCGTAGCTCTTCCAGTCGTACGTGACGGCGGCTCCGTTCTTGCCCAGGCCGAAGCTGCCGACCGGCATACCCTTGGCGTGCTCCAACTCTTCAACGCGAACGCGCGGCGGGATTACGCCCGTCGCCGGGTCGCGAAGTATTTTGGTGAAGTAGGCGTCGCGAGCGGCTTTTCGCTCAAGCCGAGGCAGTTTGGCGCTCTCTTGCGACAGCGTCTCCGATTGCGGAGCTAGAGAGAACAAGAGAAACGCTGCCCCAACGATGCCAAGGGAGAGCGCCAGCGGACGATATCGAGTCACGAGAAAGTGGGTAAAGTGGTGTGTAAGACGAAGGGAAAGTAATGAGCGAGCTACCGAACACCTAGAACGCGCCACGCCAAATCGGGGGCGTCGCCCATCATCGGAGGAGGCGATCCAAGATGCAAACGCACGAGCTCACCGGAGATTATCCGATCTGAAAAGTCGGCGTCGGATCGGTAAACCAGTTGGATTGCCATGGAGCTGAGCAGGCGGACATCTCGGGCGCGGACGATGTTACCGGTAACCTCGCCGCCGCAGGTGACCTGCGCCCCTTCGACCCGGCACTCTCCGATCTGCACGTCGGCGTAAGCCGTTCCAGGCGGCGGACCGGGGCCAACAGGGGCGGGATCAACCGCGCGAACGGAGTCTGCTCCATCGGTCACGACCTGCGGCTCGCTCGGTAGATCGCCCGACGACTCGGAGGGACCGGAGCATGCGCAAAGGAGGAGAGCGAGGAAGAGGGCAGAGCGCATAGTGGCAGAGGCAAGAGTAGAAAGCACCGAATCATGAGTCGGCTCAAGATACTAACTCTTTTGTTTTACTACGGTTACGAGCCCCGAATTACCCAATTATCTGGGTCAATCACTACGACAGCGTCGGGCGAGGGCAGCAGGACCTCTCCCCTTCCGCCTGGCATCTCGACGCGCATCCGCTGACTGTCGACTTCGATCTCGATGGGGAGCGAGAAGTCGGGCGCTACTGGAGCGTCCCATCGGAGCACCAACGTGTTGCCTGGCCGGTCGCCGCCGCGCTCTTCTACCAGACGCGGCAACTCGGCGGTGCGCAGGTAGACCTCGAAGAAGTCCGTATAGTCGTCGCCGGTGAGCGAGCCGACGAGGGATTGGAAATCGTCGGTCGTGGCGAAGCGGGCCTGCGAGCCATCGGTCGCGCGCTCGGAGGCGGTGTCGGGATAGGCGAAGCGGCGCAGAGCGACGCGAAAGAGGCTGTCGCCCATCGCGTAGCGAAGCGTGTGGAGGACGGCGGCGCCTTTGTTGTAGATGTCCGGGTTGGAGCCGCGCGTGGAGAAGTACATCTCGTCGGTCGTGTGCGGCTCGCGCGGGGCGACAGGCACCTCGTTGCGAAACGTCGGCTGGTAGCTGGTCACGCGGGCGCGGTACGCGTCGGCTCCAAAGAGGTGTTCGAGGTAGAGCGCCTGCATGTAGGTGCAGAATCCCTCGTGGATCCAGAAGTCGTTCCAGCTGGGCGCGGTGACCAGGTTGCCCCACCACTCGTGGCCCAGTTCGTGGTGGTGGAGCCAGTCGAAGCCGTCGCGCTCGTCCGAAAAGTCGCTGCCGTAAGCAATGATCGTCTGGTGCTCCATGCCCAGATGCGGCGTGTGCGCGACGCCGTACTTCTCGGCTCGCCACGGGTAGGGCCCCAGCACCTGCTCGTACCACGAGAGGTGGGCGAGCATTTCGCCCAGCAGGTAGCCGGCGCGGTCCGTGCGCTCGGGCAGCACGTAGAGCGTGACCGGAACGTCGACGCCCGCGACGCTGGAATAGATGGTGTCGCGCTGGACGTACGGCGCGATGTTGAGCGCGACGTTGTAGGTGTTGATCGGGCTCGCCGAATGCCACCGGTAGCGCGCGCGCCCGTCGCCCAGTTGGTCTATGCCGCGGAGGATGCCGTTGCTGGCTACGACGAGATTGCCCGGAACGGTGATGTGGATCGCGACCGAGTCCGGCTCACCAGTGGGATGGTCGAGGCAGGGCCACCACACGTCGCAGCCCTCACCTTGCACCGCCGTCGCGATCCACGGATCTCCGCCCGGCGTCTGCGCCCAGACCAGTCCGCCGTCCCACGGCGCCCGAACCGCCACGTGCGGCTTTCCGCCATAGTCCACGCGTACCCGCATCGTGTCGCCGACGCCGATATCTGCGCTCAGCGCGACGTTCAGGCGACCGCCCATCGTGTGCTCAAACCGTGCGTCCAAACCGTCGACGCGGACCGATGCCACGGTCAGATCCGGCGACAGATCGAGCGTCAGTAGCGCAGACGTGTCGGTCCGGACGGCGGTCATCGTCACCGACCCGCCAATGCTCCGGCTATCCGGCTCGACGGCGATGTCGATGGTGTAGTGGACGACGTCGTAGTGCTGACTGGCTTCGAGCGGACGGCCCGAGTCGCGCCAGTTGGGCTGCTGAGCTTGCCCCGCACACGCGCACAGGAGGAGGAAAATCAGCGGAGCGTAGCGCATGTGCAGTCGAAGCGGAGAGCGAGAAGGTGCAAGATACCCGGATGCGGTGAGGCGCGCGCGCGTGGTTCTCCTTAGCATCCGACTGCCCGGCGGTCGTCCCGCACGGCTCACGACTTCTACTCCTCGCCTCTCCCCTGCCTCCATGCGCATCGCCCTCGTAGAAGACATCGCCGCGCTGCGCGACCGGATGGTCGAGTACCTCAGCCTGTACGAAGACGTCGAGTTGTCGCTCGTGTCCGACAGCGGCGACGCGTTTCTCGAAGACGTGGCCCGCCTCGCACCCGATCGCCTGCCCGACGTGGTGCTGATGGACATCGAGATGCCCGGAACGGATGGCATCGAGACGACGCGCCGATTCAAGCAGTCCAGCGCCCAGTGCGAGGTGATGATGCTGACCGTGTTCGAGGACAGCGACCGCGTGTTTCGAGCCATTCAGGCGGGCGCGTCGGGTTACCTGCTCAAGGATACGCCAGCTGCAGACGTGGTGGAGGCTGCGCGCGAACTGCTGCGCGGGGGCTCGCCGCTCTCGCCCGCCATAGCCCGCAAGACGCTCGCCCTGGTCCAGGAGCAACAGGCTTCACCGGTCCACGATGAGGAAGCCACCGCGCTGCTCGAACTCACGCCGCGCGAAACCGAAGTCTTGCGCGGCCTAGTCGGCGACACGACCGAGTCCGAGCTCGCCGACCGCCTATTTGTCTCGCCCCACACGTTGCGCTCGCACGTCAAGAGCATCTACTCCAAGCTCCACGTCCGCTCGCGCTCGGGCGCCATCCGCATCGCCATGAGAGGCGGGCTGGACGCGTGATGGCACGCACTCACATCAGCAATCTCCTCTGCATCGGCGATACAGTTTGAAGACACCGAAATCGGAGATGGTCTGCGTGGGAGATCTGGTCGGAGTGAGCCAGTAGGTGATCACGCAGGCCGTCGGACGGATGACCTTCTCAAAGGGCTGAGACGTTCGGTAGCCCGGCAGCAAACCGACATTCATTGCATTGACTGTCAGCTTCTCGACGAGTCCTTCGGCGTCGAGATCTGCTCGAATGTCACCCTTAGCGAAAGCGAGCGAATCGAAAAGCGGACCATGTTCGCGCACCAGTCCGCGAACGACGAGACTGTCTGAGCTTTCTTCGAACCGATCGAACTCATACGTCCGAAGTCCGCACGACGGGGAGTTACCGGTTCTGGTTCGGTATTGCACGTTAACGATTTCGGCGCCTTCGAGATACGTCGTGTCCGAGCCGACCGACTCGATAAAGGCAGCCGAGACCGTATCACTCAACACCCTAGCTCCTGGCTCAGTCCATGTCACGTAGCCTGCTTCGGCGCGCCTGACGTAGGCAATCGCAGCGTACGGAGTGACCCTTTCGTATGCGTAGCGATAAGCCTCCCCAGAGTCGCCAACCGCCAGCCCACTTCGGAAATGACCGCTTATCCCATCGTACCATGCCGCGATGTGGTAGCACGACAACCGGCGAGTCCGGGACACGCTGGCGGTAGATGGCCATCGTGTCCGGTTCTCCTCTGCAACCGGAAAGGAGCAGACCGGCAATGCCCAAAACACAACCGAAGCCGCGGAATTTGAAAATCAGGCTTTCGTATCGCATTCAGTCGGCTGCGGGCGACAATAACTGGACGCTGAACCGCTCGGCCGCATCCGTCCACGCGTGGTCGACCGTCAGTCCGGCCTGAGCGGCGAGTTGTGCGAAGCCGTCCAGGCTGTATTTGTAGGAACTCTCGGTGTGGATGCGCTCGCCCTCGTGAAACGCGAGCGAGACGCTACCGACAGTCGCCGTCTGCACCTGCGTGCTGACCAGATGCATCTCGACGCGTCCGGCCTCTTCGTTCCAAACGGCGCGGTGCGCGAATCCGTCCGGGTCGAGCGTGCCGTCCAGTTCGCGGTTGATCCGGGTGATGAGGTTGCGGTTGAACGCAGCCGTCACGCCTTCGTCGTCGTCGTAGGCACGCTCCAGCGTTGCAGCATCCTTGCGCAGGTCGACGCCGATCAGGACGGCGCCGTCGGACCCGATCACGCTGCGCATCGAGGCGAGAAAGTCTCGGGCCTCGTCGGGGTTGAAGTTGCCGATCGTCGAGCCGGGAAAGAACAGCAGCGTCCGCTCGCCGGGCACGTCGGGCAGAGCGAAGCCGGACGTGTAGTCGGCGACGATGGGCGTGATGGGTACATCGGGGTACTCAGCCTGCAACCGGCGAGCGGACGCGGCCAGATGCTCGGCGCTGATGTCGAGCGGGACGTACGCGGCGGGGCGGTCGAGCGCGTCGAGCAGCAGCCGCGTCTTGACCGACGAGCCGCTTCCATACTCGATTACTCTGGCACGCGGGCCGATGGCTTGAGCGATGTCGTCTCCATGATCGGTCAGGATCGCCGTCTCGGTCCGCGTCGGGTAGTACGCTTCGAGCCTTGTGATGGCGTCGAAGAGTTGCGAGCCGTGCGCGTCGTAGAGGTACTTGCAGGGCAGCGACTTGTCGAGCGCGGTCAGTCCGGCGAGAACGTCGCGGAGGAAGCCGTCGGGGTCTGCGGAGTCGTGGGGAGCGGCGTCCATCGGAGCGGCCGGGCGTAAGCCGTGGGGCATCGGCGAGGTGGAGGTGTGGGGTGCGCGTGAGTGAGTAAAGCGAATGCGAAACCGCGTGCTGGATCGGGCGCCAGCGGCGGGTGTGGCGTGGAAGGGAAAGCTGTCCGATTTCGAAAACCTGACCGCTTTAGGGCTTGGTCATCGCCAGGGCCACTGAGCGGCGGCGTTCAGGCGTCTTCGGCCAGGCGGATGCCGGTGAACTGCCAGCAGCTTTCGGGCGGGAAGAAGTTGCGGTACGTCGGGCGGGCGTGGCTGCGGCTCGTCGCGCACGAGGCGCCGCGGAGCACGAACTGGTTGCACATGAACTTGCCGTTGTACTCGCCCAGCGCACCCGGAGCGGGAGCGTAGCCGGGATAGGGGCTGTACTGCGAACGCGTCCACTGCCACACGTCGCCGTAGAGCTGCGTCAATCCCTCGCCCGTAGCTTTGCACGGATGCAGGTGCAGGCTGTCGGCAAAGGTGCCTTGAACCGGTTGACCCTGAGCGGCGACTTCCCACTCGGCTTCGGTCAGCAGGCGCTTGCCCGACCAGCGCGCGTAGGCGTCGGCCTCGTAGTAGCTGACGTGGCAGACGGGCTCGTCCGGGTCGATGTCACGCTCGCCTCCGAGCGTGAAGAGTCTTCGGCTTGCCGATGGCATGCCGTCGCCCGACGCGTCCCCGATCGGCTCCCAGTAAAACGGCTCGTTCCAGCCCTTTTCTTGGACGGTCGCCCATCCCATCGACAACCACAACTCGGGGCGCCGGTAGCCTCCGTCGGCCATGAACTCCATGAACTCGCCGCACGTCACCAACCGGCTCGCCATGCGAAACGGCTGAACGTAGACCTTGTGGCGCGGCGCTTCGTTGTCGAAGTGGAAGCCGTCGCCCTCATGCCCGATCGTGTGGACGCCGCCCTCGAACGCGATCCACGACAGCGGCGCTGCCTCGCCTTGACCCACATTGCCTGCGCCATCGCGGAAGACGGGGCGCAGCGGGTTGACCGAGAACACGTGCTTGATGTCGGTCACGAGCAGCTCCTGATGCTGCTGCTCGTGGTGCAGACCGACCTCGACCAATCCGGCGACTTCATCGGGCACGTCGCTCTGGAGAAGCTGCGTCATGTGGGCGTCGACGTGGGCGCGATAGGCCATCACGTCGGCGACGGTCGGGCGGCTGAGATAACCGCGGCGGTCGCGGCAGTGGCGCTCTCCGGCCTGCACGTAGTAGCTGTTGAACAGGTAGGCGTACTGCGGGTGGAACGGCGCGTAGCCGGGCAGGTGAGGCGTCAGCACGAACGTCTCGAAAAACCACGACGTGTGGGCCAAGTGCCACTTGGTCGGCGATACGTCCTCCATCGTCTGGACGACAAAGTCCTCGGTCTCCATCGTCTCGACGAGCGTGCGCGTGAAGCCTCGGACGGATCGAAAGCGGGCCGAGAGGTCGGCGGTGGGCAGGGCGCCTGCGGGCACGGCGTGCGGCGGCGCGGGATCGGGGGCGATGGCGGTGTTCATGGGGCTGGGTATAGCCGGGCGGCGCGCGCGTTCCCCAACCGGCGACACGGTGCAGAATCGTGAAGAGTGCGCCGGCGCAGCGCGTATTTTCCCCCATCAAAAGCCCTCGCTCGTGAAGCTCCGCTACTTCCTCGTTCCCGTCGCCGCAATCGGACTGGCGTGGGTGAGCGCGTCCTACTACTTCGTCCGACAGGTGCGCACGTATCCGCCGGTCACGCATGACGATCCGTTCACCGATCCCGCGCAGATCGCGGAGTATGGGCTTGACGGCAAGCGGACACCGAGCGACTTCGGCTATCCCGACTACCAGGTCGTCTCGTACAAAACCACACCTGACGATCTGAACCTGAGCGCGTGGTGGATGTCTGCCGAGAACGCCGATGCCGACGCGGCCGTCCTCTTCTTGCATGGCCGCAACGCCAACCGGCTCAAACCGATGAAATACCTGCCGCTCCTCCGCGTGGCGGGTTTGGCCGAAACTCATCACGTGCTGCTGCCCGACCTGCGCAACAGCGGCGAGAGCGATTCGGGCGACACGTCGATGGGCTGGGAGTTTGCCGAAGACGTGGTCTCATCGGTCGAGTACCTGGCGAGCCGGGGCGTGCGCAGCGTCACGATCTATGCCTTCTCGATGGGCGCACTGGCAACGGCCGTGATGTACGAGCGCCCCGAGTTGAATGAGCGGCTGAAAGCGACTGGCATCGTCGTCGAGCGCGTCGTCTTCGACTCTCCGCTGGCCGACGTGGAGGCGACGCTCAGGGGCGTGGCGGCGCGCGACGGCATCCCCCGACCGCTGATTTCGAGCGCCATGCTGGGCTTCGATCTGTCGATCGGGCGCAATCTCAACCGCCTCACCATCGGCCAGTTCGTCGCCGATCCGCCCGCTGCGCTGCTGATGGTGCAGGGCACCGACGACGAGGCCACGTCCTATCCCATCTTCCAGCACATCGCCGGGCGCGCAGATCCCAGCGTCCAGATCGAGATCTTCGAGGGCGCGCGGCACGTCAAGATGTTGACCGATCCCGTCCACCGCGAGCGCTACGTCCAGGTCGTGACCGATTTCCTCCGTGGCTCGGCCGTCAAAGATTTGACTGCAACGCGAGCCGCCGAACTGCGTACCGAGCCGGACGCCTGATCTACCCCCGATGGAGCCTTCCAAACTCTCCCACGCCGACCCGCTGCCGAATCCCGAACCGGTCGCAGTCGCTGGCACTGACGCCGCCGACGCGCCCGAACCGATCGCCGCCGAGCGGATGCTGGAGCCCAGCGTCAAGACCGTGTGGCGCATCTCGGCCGGATTGTGGTGGTCGGTTTTCGTGCTGGCAGCCGTCTCGTTCGACGTGGTGAGTCTGTTTCGCGATTTCGTGCTGCCGTCGGGAGTGCTGAGCGCGTCGTTCCTGCTGCTCGCCGTCCTCTACGTGACGTACGTGCCGCGCCTGCGCTACCGGTTCTGGCGGTGGAGCGTGACCGGCGACGCGCTCCACGTCGAGAGCGGCATTCTCAACCGCGTACGGACGCTCGTGCCGCTGCGGCGCGTGCAGCACCTCGACGTGTCGCAGAACCTGCTCGAACGCGAGCACGAACTGGGCAAACTGATCGTCCACACGGCGGGGACGCAGAATCACACCGTCACGCTGCCGGGCCTGGACTACGACGAGGCCGTCGCCCTGCGCGAGCGGCTCAAAGCCTACCTCGACACCGAAGCGCTGTGATCGACACTGCCGAAGCGTCGCCCGAGCAGTCACCGCTCGCCCTCTCCGCCGTCGAAGCCGCGCGCGCGCCGTGGGCCGATATGCAGCGGACGCATCCGTTCACGCTGGCGCACCGGCTGATCGCGAGCGTGCCGACGCTGATCTACGCCTTGCTGCCGATCCTGCTGGCGCGCGGCAGCAATTTCGCCTCGTACTTCACCCTGATCGCGTTCGTCGGCTTCGGCGTGCTGGGCATTCCGTTCATCATCGCCGGCTGGATGCGGCTGACGTTTCGCGTCGACCCGGACGCCGTCGTGATCGAGAGCGGCGTCTTCTCGCGGCAGTTTCGCAACATCCCGATCGAACGGATTCAGCGCATCGAAGTCGAGCAGCCCGCCCTTGCGCGCGCGTTCGGCATGGCGCGCGTGCTGATCATGACCGGCAGCGGAGCCGGGGCCGAGGGCACGCTGGCGTTCATTCCTCACACGCGCGCGCTCGCCCTGCGCAAACTGCTCCGCGCCCTGGAGCAACAGCACGAACGCTCGGCCGCCCCGATCGAC
This sequence comes from Rhodothermales bacterium, assembly GCA_963841855.1. Classification (GTDB taxonomy): domain Bacteria; phylum Bacteroidota; class Rhodothermia; order Rhodothermales; family BA12; genus CAXBBB01. The sequence goes on from CAWJEJ010000001.1 coordinate 298,288, forward strand.
GCGGATCAGCCGGATGCCGCGCACGACGAAGAGGCCGAGACGACGCTGTTCCAGATGCCACTGCGGTCGGTGCTGGGAGCGGGAGCGATGCGTTTCTCCCTGGTCTATATCGCCATCGCGTTCGGCATCGTCCAAAACCTGCAGATCGACCCCGAGGACGTCGTCGACTTCTTCTCGGACGAGCGCTATTCGGACTACACGTCGAGCCTGCCCGACTCGGTCGCGCTGACGGTCGCGCTGACGGTCTGCATCGCCTTTCTGCTGTCGTGGCTTTTTGGCATCCTGACGACGCTCAACTCGCTCTATGGCTTCCGCTTGGGACGCGAGTCGGGCAAGCTGGTTACCTCGCAGGGACTGCTGAGCAAGACGCAGCGGACGATCCCCATCGCCCGCGTCCAGGCGCTCCGCATCCGCACCAACCCTGTCCACCGGCTGCTGGGATTCGCGCAGTTTCACGCTCAGACGATGGGCCTGGACGACTCGTCAAACGGGCTGGCGCAGCTCGTGCCGCTCGCCCAGGCACCTGTCAGCGACGACCTCGCTCACGAGTATTTCGGCGTGACGCGGCCCGGCATCGTCCGTCACGTCTCCGAGTTGTTCATCCGGCGCCGCGTGATGCGCGTGCTGTTCGGCGTCCTGATTCCCGTCGCCATAGCCTACGCGATCTCGCGCTCGCATCACGCCTTCTGGGCGCTGCTGCTGATTCCACCACTGATCGCGTGGGTGCGCGGCATCTGGAACGCGCACGGCTACGCGCTCGACCGAGGCGTTCTGGTCGTCCAGGCCGGAGCCATCATCCGGCGCTTTCGCTACCTGCCCACCCACAAAATCCAGTCGGTCGAACTCGAACGGTCGTTTTTCCAGCGCAGGCGCGGGCTAGCCTCGGTCGCCATCGACACGGCAGGCGCGCAGCACGCATTCATGCCGCGCATCCACGACCTGCTGCTGCCCGACGCCCAGTCGCTCATCGCCCGGTTGGAACCGCTGATGCTACGCAGACGCCCCGCTGGACTGTGGCAGGAGCCGATCGCGGTCGAGGTCGCCGCGCAGTCCGATAAGCCCCAGGTAGAGAACGGCGGGGACGGTCTTGCGGTAGGCGGGGCCTTGCAGGCTGAGCGCGGTCCAGCCGATGGAGAACGCCCACGACAGCGGCCCGACGACACGCGTCCACCAGGGCAAGCGGGCGATGAGAGCTCCGAAGAGCGTCCCGGCGACACGCTTGCCGACGTAGCGCGCGATCGTGCCGAAGATGACGTTGCGGATCAGCCCTTGGACGACGACGACGTCGAACGCCTGGATCAAGACGGGCAGCGCGAAGACCGAAGCCGACCGGGCTAAAAACGTCTTGGCCTGCCGCGCCTCGACGCCCAACTCTTCGAGCGCGCGCTGACGGTCGGCCGGAGCCATGCTCTCGAACGTGCGCTCGACGTGCCGCCGCGCCAGCGCTTCGATCCGCTGCGGCAACCGGGCCTCACGCGGCAGGTCGACCTTCAAGTGACGCGCCACGTCGCCTACTATAACGTCCAAACCGACACCGGCGTCCATTCCGATCGACCGGCGAGCGGCGTGTCCCAGATCCGACGAGCCGAAGTAGCGCAGCGCCCGCTCGATCTGCGCGTCGGCGTCGCGGCGCAGCGTCTCCGCATCGGCTGATCCTGCCGCTTGGGCCGCGAGGTAGATCGCTATGCTGCGCCTGAGCGGTCCATCGTCCGACAGGCTGACAGGGCTGGACAGGAGTTGGCCGAGAAACCGGTAGTCGTCCGGAGTGGCGGGTTGGAGTAAATCGCGCATGACGATCTCTACGAGTGCGACGCGGGTTGGGGTTCGGGCGGGCCACCTCGGAGCGCATTTTCGGCAGACCATTGAGGACCTGTTCACTAGTGGAGTCTCGCAGCTTGCCGCCTCCGCCCGTCCAGCGTTCCCCAGCTTTCCAAGATGATCCGTCACCTTCTGATCGCGCTTGCGAGCGTCGCCCTGTGGACCGACGGGTGCGACAGCGGTTCGGCGGGGAGACCCAGGCGAGATCGTGCGGCGGCGCGCGGACGCGTTTCTGCTACGCTTGCTCCTCGAAGTGGGCTAGCCGGGCCGCCTCGTCCTGAGTGCGCAGCGCGTCGACGATGGGCGACAGTTCGCCGTTGAGGATCGAACGGAGTGGGTGGTTTTTGTCGTCGCCTTCGAGCCGGTGGTCGGTCACGCGGTCTTGGGGGTAGTTGTAGGTGCGGATCTTGGCCGAGCGGTCGCCCGAGCCCACCATTTCCTTGCGCGCCGCCGACCGCTCCGAGTCGATGCGCTCGCGTTCGGCCTCGTAGAGCCGCGAACGCAGCAGACGCATCGCCTTGTCCTTGTTCTTGTGCTGACTCCGCTCGTCCTGACACGTCACGACCAGCCCAGTCGGCACGTGCGTGATGCGGATGGCCGAGTCGGTCGTGTTGACGTGCTGCCCGCCCGCCCCGCTCGACCGGTAGGTGTCGATGCGCAGATCGGCCGTTCGGATCTCGACGTCTACGTCTTCGGCTTCGGGAAGAACGGCGACGGTGATAGCCGACGTGTGAATGCGGCCCTGGCTCTCGGTCGCCGGCACGCGCTGGACGCGGTGCACGCCGCTCTCATACCGAAAGAGCGCGAACGCGTCCGCCCCTCTCACTCCGAAGACGACTTCTTTCAATCCGCTCCCCGTCCCCGGCGACGTGTCGAAGAGTTCTATTTTGAGACTCGAAATCTGGGCATATCGGTCGTAGATGTCCAACATATCGCGCACGAAGAGCGCAGCTTCATCGCCACCCGCACCCGCCCGTATTTCGACGATGGCATCTTTTCGGTCTGCCGGATCACGGGGAATCAGCTTGCGGCGCAGTTCGATGCGAGCCGATTCCAGATGCGCCTGAACGCGATCCAACTCGTCGCGCATCATCTCTTCCATGTCGGCATCCTCTTCTTTTTGAAGTAGCTGCCGCACGTCCCGAGCTTCATTTTCTAACGCATCCACTCTATCTACGACTTCCAGCAGCCCGTTTAACTCGGAATGCTCCCTGCTTAACCGTGTTAACCGCTCTACGTCGCTTACCACGTCTGGGTCGGAGAGCTTCGCGTTTAAGGTTTCGTAATGAGATTTAAGTGCGTCTCGTTGGGTATTTGATAGCATGGCGTCGTATTTAGACCGAGAGATCAATGGAAACGATGGCGTTACGGGTGCCGATTTCCAGTAGTGTGATCCCTCCTTTCCAGCGTACCCCCGATGCTCAATTAAGATCGGCCCGGTTTTAGCAGTACCTGAGGAAGAGTCCACCGCTACCTCACTTTTCTACTCCACCATCACCCATGAATCAGCTTTTCGACCACCCGTCCCGCGTCTTCTCAGCCTGGATCGGCCTGTGTTTCGTCACGTTTTGCCTGCTGCACAGCATTGCTACGCGCCCCGTCCCGGTAGACGTGGAAGAACACCGTAAGAGCTTTATGGGCGATGAACAGGCCGTGGTCGCTGCCATGCAAGCCGCCAACAGGTCCAAGGCCAACCTATGGTGGGTGGGCGACAAGAAGCCCTACTTGGTGCTCGACCCGGACCGGGAGTATCACCTCTCCGAGGAATTCCTGATCAGCCGCGGCGTAACCACCGAGATCGAGACGGACACGGGTACTCCGGTCATCGGCATGATCCACAGCGTGCCGGGATCGCGCTGACTCTCCCACTTTAAGACTCAACGAGCGACGCAGAAGCAGTTCTGCGTCGCTCGTTTCGTTTGAGAAGCTAGAGGGTGAACCGGCGTATTTCAGGGCATATTTGAATCCAAGCACCCAAGGCGCCGTTACCTTACTGCATTCCGCCTTCTGCTCCCTGCATGTCCACCACGGCCACTCTGCCCAAGCCGCCGGCGCGTCGACGCTCGTACGCCGCGGTCACATGGTCGATTTTGCTGAGCCTGGGCGCGATCGCAGTCATCGGCATTTGGACCGACTTCGACGCGGGCGCGCTGCGCAGCATGGCGCGAGAGCTCAACCCGTGGCTGTTTTCGGCCGGGTTGTCGATGGTCTTCTTCCGCGTGCTTTTCGGCGCCTGGCGATTGTACCACGTCTCGTCGGGTCAGCTCAGCTTCGCGACTTCGCTGCGCGGCCAGCTTTCGTGGGACTTCTTCTCGAACATCACGCCCTCGGCCATCGGCGGCGGCCCGTTCGCGGCGATCTACCTCGCCAAAGACAGCCGCCTCTCCGTCGGAGATACGTCGGCGTTCTTGCTGCTGGCGATGCTGCTCGATCAGTTTTGGACGGCGCTGAGCGTACTCATCGTCCTGGTCGGCGCGGCGTATGGCCTCTCGTTTCCGGACGAGGTCGGCGATGCGGGGCTGATCACGCTGCTGTGCTACTTCGGCGGCATGCTGACATGGACAGTCATCTTCGCCTACGCGATGCTCGTCAAGCCCCAGTGGCTTGAGCGGTCGATCGCGTGGCTCTTCACGCTGCGTGGACTGCGCCGGTTCGAGTCGCGCGCCCAGCGAGAGGTCAAACAGCTGCGCGAGCGCGCCAAGCTGTTTCGCACGCACGGATTCGGCTTCTACCTAGTCGGCTTCCTGCTGACGGCGGCCAGCTGGATCGCGCGCTACCTGATGCTGGTCTTTATGGTCTGGAGCATCTATCCCCTGCTCGACAAAGACCTGTTCTTCCTGCGCTCGATGGGCATGACGCTAGGCAGCCTGGTGATGCCGACGCCTGGAGCAGCAGGCGGCGTCGAGGGCTTTTACGTGCTCTTTCTGGGGCCGCTCATCCCGGCTGCTATGATCGCACCGACGCTGCTGGCGTGGCGCGTCTTTGGCTATTACATCTTTATAGGCGGCGGCGGATACCTGGGCTGGCACCGCTTGGGGCAAGTACGCAAACGCCGAGCGGCCCTCCGCGAAGAGCGCGCACTACAGCGCCAGATTCGCGACGCTGCATCGTCGGGTGACGGACTGCTTTCGGGTGACGGACATCTCGGCTCGCCCGTCGTTTCCGAACCTCCCTCTCACCGCTGACACCGTGGAAGCCTACGATCCTACAGCCGAACTCCGCGAGATGGTCGACACCTTCGACTTTCGCGAGGTGCATCCCAACCTGCGCGTCGGCACGGCGTCGGACCGCTACGGCGGCTGGCTGGACCAGATCTATCCGTCGGAGCGGTGGGCCGACGAGGTGAAGACGCGGCCCAAGAAGATGGGCGGCAAGACGTTCGAGGAGCGCGTGTTGCCGGTCGAGAGCGTCCAAGATTACTTCGGCCACTTCGGCGTACTCGAACTGGACTTCACCTACTACCGGCCCCTGCTCGAACCCAGCGGCGAGCCGTCGCCCAACCTGCGCGTTCTGACCGAATACGCGCGCCACGCGCCGCCCGACGCGCTCTTCTTTCTCAAGGCGCCGCAGCAGTTCATCACGCCGACGCTGCGCCGCTCCAGCGGGGGCGACGTGTCGTACGAGCCCAACCCGGCCTACCTCGACGCCCAGGCGTACGACCGCGACTTTCAGCAGCCTGCGCTCGAACTGCTTGGGGACCGGCTAGTCGGCGTCATCTTCGAGCAGTCGTACCAGCGCACCCAGGACAGCGTGGAGCCGGACATGCAGATCGACCAGCTGAACGCGTTTTTCGAAGCCGTGCCGCCGGTCGTCCAGCCGCACCTGGAGATCCGGTCGCCGCACCTGCTCACGCCCGCCTACTTCGACTGGCTGTTCGAGCGCGGATTGGGCCACGTGTTCTCGCATTGGACATGGTTGCCGCCGATCCGCGAGCAGTGGGCGATGACGGGCAACCGGCTCACGGCCAGCGACGGCAACGTCGTGACGCGCCTGCTGACGCCGCTGCGCATCAAGTACGCCGATGCCTACGCCAAGGCGCATCCGTTCGAGAAGCCGATTCCCGAACTCATCGAGCACAAAGGCACGCGCACGATGATCCTCGACGCGGTCGCGCTGACGTATCAGGCTGAGAAGCGCGACGCCGTCCACAACCTGATTTTGAACAACCGCGCCTACGGCAACTCGCCCGAGCTAGGGCGCCGCATCGCGCACCGGATCTTGGACGAAGAGGCCAAGCGGCTGGCATGACCGAGACTGCGCCCAACCGCCTCAAGGCGATCAGCCGGTGGGTGCTGAGCCTCGCCCTGATTGCCGCCGGGTTCAACCACTTTAGAGACCCCGACTTCTACGTCCGCCTGATTCCAAGCTATCTGCCGCTTCCCTACCTGCTCAACGCGCTGAGCGGAGTCGCCGAGGTGGGGCTGGGCGCCGGGCTGCTGATCGAGCGTACGCGGCGGCTGGCGGCATGGGGCATCGTCGCGATGCTGCTGGCGTTTCTGCCGGTTCACGTGCAGCCGTTCTTTACTGGCGAGTGCCTGACGCCCGACGGTCCGTGCCTGCCGATGTGGGTCTGGACCGTGCGCCTGGCATTCGTCCATCCGATGCTGATCGCGTGGGCGCTGTGGCACCGCACGCCGGACTGACGGAGGGCTGCGCGTGACGGACCTATGCCTTTTCACGGACAGCGGCTTTCGACACCCGTGGCGACCCTATCAGCAGCGCGTACTAGACGCGATGGACGCGCACATGGGCGACGGCACGCTGCATCTCGTTGCGCCGCCTGGATCGGGCAAGACCGTGCTCGGGCTTGAACTGGCTCGGCGCATCGGGCGCCCCGCTCTGATCCTGTCGCCGTCGCGTGCGGTTCGGGATCAGTGGATGACGCGGCTCGCCGATTTCGGTTTGGACCGGGCCGACGTGCATTCCATCTGCTCGGTCGATCTCGAAGCGCCTGGGCTCCTCACGTCGACGACCTACCAGGCCCTCTCGCACGCGGCTCGGAGCGGCGGGTTGGAGCGCTTGGCGCGGACGCTGGCAGACAGCGGAGCCGGCACGTTCGTACTCGACGAGGCGCATCACCTGCACAGCGACTGGTGGACGGCGCTGACCCGGCTCATCGCGCTGCTCGAAGACGTTCGGATCGTCGCGCTGACCGCGACGCCGCCGTACGACGTGAGCGGCGCCGAGTGGAAGCGGTACGTCGCGTTGTGCGGTCCCATCGACGAGGAGATCGGCGTTCCTGAACTGGTGCGCACCGGTACGCTGTGTCCGCATCAGGATTACGTCTGGGCTACGCGCCCAACCGCCCACGAGCACGCGGCTCTGACTGACTACGAGTCGGCGCTCGCATCGGCCCGGCGGTACCTCGAATCGTCGGCTCTGGCGAGCGCGCTGTCCGCTCACGAGTGGGCGGCCGATCCAAACGCGTGTGAGGAAGCGATCTTCGAGCATCCCGAGGAGGCGGCGGCTCTGTTGATTTTCCTCGCGCACTGCGGCAAAGCGCTCCCAGCTCGGCTGCTTGCCCTGCTGGACGTCGCGCCAGACGGACTGCCGCGGATGAGCGGACGCTGGTGGAGCGTCTTGGTCGGGTTCGTGCTGTCCGACGCGTTCAGCGGCGAAGACGAGAGCCGCATCGCACTCCGCGCTTCTGTTCACGACCGGCTGCGAAGTCTCGGAGTGCTGTGGCGAGGCAGGCTCCGCATCGGTGCCGCGACGCCGACGGCACGGCTGCTCTCGGGCAGTTCGGCCAAGATCCGGGCCTGCGTAGACGTGCACCGGATCGAACGAGAGGCGCGCGGCGATGGCCTGCGACAGGTCGTGCTCTGCGACTACATCCGCGCCGACGAGCCAGACCGGCTGGGCGCTCTTCCCGTCTTCAGCGCGCTCCACGCCGACCTCGACAATCCCGGCGACGTAGCCTTGCTGACGGGCAGTCGCACGTGGGTTCACGCGTCTCGCACCGAGGCGCTGAAAAAAGCCGCGCGCGAAACCGGCCAAGACCTTGCGTTCGAGTCCGTCTCCGGTCTGCCCGGCGTGTGCAGCGTCACGGTCGACGGGGGCGGATCGACGGTCGGGCTCGTGACGCGCCTGCTGGGCAGCGGCGCCATACGCACGACCGTCGGCACCCGAGCGCTGCTGGGCGAGGGATGGGACGCGCCAGCCGTCAACTCGCTCGTCATCGCCAGCCACGTCGGTGCGCACGTGGGGACGAATCAGATGAGAGGGCGCGCGATCCGGCGCGACGCGCATCAGCCGGACAAGGTGGCGAGCATCTGGCACCTGGTCGCCGTCGCGGGCGAGGTCGAGGGCGGAGACTCGGACCTGCACGCGCTGCTGCTGCGAGCGCAGACGTTTGCCGGACTGTCGGTCGATATGCCGATCGTCGAGAGCGGGAGCGACCGGTTGAGGCTGCCCTCGCTGGCACGTCCCGAAAGCGTCGATCTCTTCAACGCGACTTCCCTGGACCGATTCGGAGCCAGAGACACGCTGAGCCGGCGCTGGCTCGAAGCGTCGGGCGATGGGCGTAGTCTGCGCATGGCACCAAGCTTGGGCACGGCCAGTCCTCCACCCTCGGGCCCATACTTCTTCCGGTCGACGCTGCGCTATACGCTGCTCGTGGGCGCAGCGGCAGCGTGGGCGGCGGCGAGTTGGATGTGGAACGCGGCGAGTGGCCTGCGCATCACCGCTCTGGGCCTGCCCAACGTGCTCTTCTTCGCCGCACTGGCGGCCTTGATGGCGGCAGCGTTTCCTCTGTCACGCGCGCTGCGCGGATGGATGCGCGCGGCCCCAGTCGACGGGGCGCTTCGGAGCATCGCGCGCGTCGTGTTCGGCTCGCTCCAGGAAGCTGGGCACCTGAGCGCCGACCTCCCTGCGTCGGCGCTGCGCACGGAGACTACTGGTTCAGGCGTCTTCTGGACGACGCTCGACAGCGCCAGCTTACACGAACAGTCGGTTTTCATGGACGCGCTCGCCGAGGTGCTCAGCCCGATTCAGAACCCGCGCTACGTCGTCACCCGAAACGTCGGCGGCGCCCGGGTCGACTACCACGCCGTCCCCTCTCTCCTTGACCGCAAAGCCGACGCCGAGCGCTTCGTAGCCCGGTGGCAACGCCTCCTCGGCCCGGCCGATCTGACTTATGCGCGCTCAAAAGCGGGACGGCGCCAGTTGCTGCGCGCCCGCGCCCGCTCGTTTTCGAGTGCCTACGCCGACTCGACCGAGCGGCGCGACCGATGGCAGTGACTCGCCCCAGCGGCACCATCAGCCATCGGTGTCGCTCAGCCAGCGGCGCGTCCTGGGCGCGATGTCGTTCGGCGCTTGGGTGAGATCGGCGCGCAGGCGGGCCAGCGAGTCGGCGTCGTCCACGTCGTACCATAGGGGCAGAACGGTGACGTGAGCGTCCTCGCCCGAAGCGCGCGCAAGCGTCTGCTCGAACACGTCGGGGTGGCTGTATTCCATCCCAGCGAAGAGCGACGGAAAGAAGTGGTTGGCGGCGAGCAGGTAGTATCCGCCATCCGTCGTCGGACCGATCGCGATGCTCTTGGGCTGGTCCAGCGAGGCAAAAGCGTGGTCGACGAAGGCGGACGGAAGCGTCGGGTGGTCCGTACCGATCAGCGCGGCGCGGTCGTATCCGGCGGCGAACGTTTCGAGCAGCGCGCGTTGCATCCGAGCGCCCAGCCCGTCGCCCTGCTGCTCGTGGATGCTGGTGGCGCGGCGCAGATCGGCGGGCAGCGCGCCGTGCTCGCCGCCGACGTAGAGGCGCACGTCGCAGTCCAGGGCCGCGTACTGGTCGAGCGCGTCGGCGAGCATGGCGGCGTACAAATCCGAACTCTGCTGAGGCGTCAGAGGCGGACAGAGGCGCGTCTTTACGCGTCCGGGCTGTGGGACTTTGGCGAAAACGACGAGGGCGGAGCGAACGGTCGGCACGGAAGGCGGTCGGGCTGGGTAGAGCCGACCAAAGTACCTGTCCGCCTCCACTCTCGGGAATGAACGCTCCGCAATCCTTCGCCGCCGCCGCGCGCGCCTCCGAGCAGCAGGCGCCAACCGCCGCCGACAGCCTCGCCGCTCTGGACACGACGACGCTGGGCGCCCGCCTGCGCGCCGACACCGCATGGGTCGAGCGCATCACGGATCCGGTCGGCTCGGCGTCGCGCGCTGCCGAGGGGTTTTGGGCGTATATCTACGATCCTGCCCTGTGGATCGGCCTGATCGGCGTCATCCTGCACGTCCTCGTGATCCTCGTGCTGGCCGCTCTGGTCGTCCGCTTCATCGACAGCGCGGCGCGGCGGTACGCAGCGCGGTTCGACGAACTGCCGCTGGCCGCGCCGCGCCGGCAACGCGTTTCTACGCTCGAAAACCTGCTCTCCAGCGTTGCCCGCTACACGATCTGGCCTCTGGCTCTGGTCCTGATCCTGAGCCAGATCGGCATCGAAGTCGGCGCGCTGATCGCGACGGCGGGTGTCGCCGGACTGGCCATCGGTTTTGGCGCCCAGACGTTGGTGCGCGACGTGATCAGCGGCATCTTTCTGCTCTTCGACGACACGATCCACGTCGGCGATCTGGTGCGCGTCGGCTCGGACGTCGGAGCGGTCGAGCACATCGGCGTGCGGCTGATCAAGGTGCGCAAGTTCGATGGCGAGATGCTGATGGTGCCTGCGGGCGAACTGCGCATCTTCGGCAACAAGTCGATCGGCTACGCCCGCGCCATCGTCGTCGTAGGCCTTCCCTACGAAGCCGATCCCCGTCCGATTCTCGCGTCGATGCAGGAGGCTGCCGATGAGTGGGCCCAGGAGCACAAAGACATCTTGCTCGACGAGCGCCCCGAAGTCCAGGCGCTGACCGGCTTCGGCGAGTCGCAGCTGGACGCGCGCATCATCGTCCGCGTCATTCCGGGCGAGCAGTTTCAGGCCGAGCGCGCCCTCCGGCTGGCCGTCAAAGCCCAGTTCGACGCCGACGGGCACGAAATCCCGTTTCCCAGACGTACGCTCTACCTGCGCCAAGAGCCGGGCGCGCCTCCGGCCTCCTCTTCCCCGCTCACCGATCCCACCTGACGCCCATGCTGCGTGCCCTTCGCCTCTTCTGCCTCGTCCTCCTGGCCGCGCTCGCCAGCGTCGGCTGCGACTCGGCGTCCGACGACGCGCCCGATGGCGCCTTCGATCTGATCGACGGACGCGCCGACATCGTGCTCCGCGCCGACGCGTCGGCTCTGAACTCGGACCTGATCGACCTCGACTCGCTGAGCCAGGCGCTGCCGTTTCGGATTCCGTCCGACGCCATCCTCTACGCGTCGGCGCGGCTCGAACAGACGGGCGATTCGCTGGCGCTGGGCGACCTACTCGCCGGACTGAGCGGTGGAGAACTCGTGCTCGTGCTGCCCGGCGGATCCGCCGACGCGCGGCAGGCCCTGTCGGCTGTGCTGACCTCCTCGCCCGGCGCCAATGGCTTCGACGTGTTCGTGGACGAGCAGAGCGGCGGTGCGTTCGGCGTCGACGGCTCTCGTGTCGTCTCGGCGGCATCCGAAGCCGCTTTGCGGGCCATGCTCCGCCGTTCGGATGCGGACCGGCTGGACGGCGACGGGCAGCGGCTGATCGGCAAAACATCGACTTTTCCGGCTGGGCTACTCGTGCAGCAGGCCGACGACTTGTTCGGCACCCTTATCGGCCCCGGCGCGCCGATTCCCACGGGCCTTCTCCCCTCCAACCGTGCTGCCATCGGTTCGACGTTCGATCCGGCCGACGATGCGACGGTCGACGCGACGATCTGGCTCGAACCTGCCGACGATTCGAATGCAGCCGCTCTGGTGGGCGCGCTCTCGACTCTCGCCGCTCTCGCCGCCCAAACGCCCGACTTGGACGCACAGACGCGGGCGCTGCTCACCGGCCTTTCGCCCGTCGTCGATGGTCGTTTGGTGCGCATCGCCGTCCGCTTGCCGCTGGCCACGTTCGTGTCGCTCTCGCAGTAGTATAGGTGCGATCGGCTCGCGACTCGCCGTAGTTTGGCGTTTTCCCGCTCCGCACTCATGCTCTACGCCTCCGCCGACGCGCTCGACTTCGCCCTCACCGATCTGCCCACGCGGCCCAACGAGACGCGCGTGCTCATGACGACGCCCGACCATTTCGAGATCGTCTACGTCATCAACGCGCACATGGAGGGAATGGAGGGATCGGTCGACCAGAGCAACGCGCGCGCGCAGTGGGCCCTCGTCAAAGCGGCGTACGAGCGCATCGGCTTCCAGGTCGATGTGATTTCGGGTCAGCCCGGCCTGCCGGACATGACGTTTTGCGCCAACCAGACGCTTCCGATCGTCGGGCGCGACGGCGAGCCGCACGTGCTGCTGAGCCAGATGGGCACGGCCGAGCGGGCGCCCGAAGTCGTGTTCTATCGCGACTGGTTCGAGGCCCACGGCTACACGTCGCACGCGCTTCCGCCACTCCAGACGGGCTTCGAAGGCGCAGGCGACGCGCTCTGGCATCCCGACCGTCGGTTGCTCTGGGGCGGCTGGGGCTTTCGCACGGACGCCGAGGCGTATGACGTGCTCTACGAGTTGACCGGCGTTCGCGTCTGCACGCTCGAACTGCGCGACCCCGAGTTCTACCACCTCGACACGTGCCTGAGCCTGCTCGACGAGACGACAGCGCTATACGTCCCGTCGGCGTTCACTGACGAGGGGCTGGACCTGCTGCGCGCCCTGATTCCGCGCCTGATCGAAGCCGACGAGCGCGAAGCGCGGACGCTGTTCGCCTGCAACGCGCACTGCCCCGACCGCCGCCACGTCCTGATCCAGACCGGTTGCACGATCACGAACGAGCGTCTGCGCCAGGCCGGATTCGAGGTCGTCGAGGTCGACACGTCGGAGTTCGTCAAGGCAGGCGGATCGGTCTTTTGCCTCAAGCAGATGCACGGCGGATCCGACGCGTGATGCGCTGGTCGGTCGTCATTCCCGCCCTCAACGAGGAGGCTCGCATCACGCGCGCAGTGCAGAGCGCGCAGCGAGCCGGAGCCGACGAGATCGTCGTCGTAGATGGCGGATCCACGGATGACACGGTTCGGGCGGCTCATGACGCCGGAGCGCGCGTGCTCACCTGTGGCGCTGGGCGCGCGCGGCAGATGAACCAAGGAGCCACGCACACGACCGGCGACGCCCTCCTCTTCCTCCACGCCGACACCTACCTCTGCCCGGACGCGCTCTCCGCCGCCGCCGCTGCGCTGAGTGCGGGGGCCGCGGGCGGAGCGTTTCGTCTGAGCTTCGACGAGCCCACACCCGTGCTCCGCGCCTACGCCCTGGCTACGCACGTGCCCTGGCACCGCTTGGCGTTCGGCGATCGGGCCCACTTCTGCACGCGCGCCGCCTTCGAGCAGGCTGGAGGCTTTCCCGACATCGCCACCTTCGAGGACTTGGAACTCGTCCGCCGCCTGCGCCGGATTGGGCGCTTCGCCTTCGTACCCCTCGCGGTCACGACGAGCGCGCGGCGCTTCCACCGTAACGGAACGCTGGGTCAGCAGGCCCGCAACGTCGCCTTGTGGATCCGCTACCTGTGCGGCGCCGACCCTAACCGGCTGGCAGCCTCGTACCGCTACGACGAAGAGCGCGGAGAGTAGAGCGCGCCCGCAACGCGTGCGCACGCCGGCAGCCTGCCTACCCTCGCGCCCAGGAAGAGCACAGACGCTCGCGTCCGAGAGTGGGCGCTACTCCCCGAACCCGCGCCAGCTCACAGCGAGCGGCACGTCGCCGAACTCGTCGTCGGTCCAGACATGCGTCTCGGATCCCGACGCGCAGTAGTCGGCAAATCCAGCGAGCATGGCAGCGTCTTCGAGCACTTCGCGCGTCGTGGGGACGGCGTCGAGCAGTTCGTCGGCGACGAGTACGATCAGTTTGGTGCGGGCCCGGGTTGCGGCGACGTTGAAGCGGCGACGGCTGAACAAGAACTCGCCCTCGGCAACTGCATAGGCCGGGTCGGCGACGCCGTACGAAACGATAATGGCGTCGCGCTCTTGCCCTTGCAGCTTGTCGACCGTGTCGACCGTCGGCATGGGGCGCAGGTTGGGAGCAGACGGCGGATCGAAGCCCGACGAGACCAGGGCCGAGCGGATGGCGCTGTTTTGGGCGCGGTGAGGCGAGAGCACGCCCACGCCCTCCAACGCAAAATCGGCTGGGGAGCACGCCGACTCTCGAAACGCGAGACAACGGGACAGCACATCGACGATGCGGGCGGCGATGCGGGCTTCGAGTTCGTTGCGCGACGTGAACGCGCGCGGAGCCGCATAGCGCACGAGCACGACAGGGCGCTCAGGATCTAGCAGAGCGGTGCAGAGCGGGCAGTCGGATGTAGCCGACAGTTGGAGGCGTAGATCAGGTTGGGCGCTGTGCAGCCGCCCCTCGTAGAGCGCGTGGGATGGATAATCGGTGATCGGCGCGTTCATCCGGAAGTTCTCTTCGAGCAAGAACAACGTCTGATCTACTCGTCCCGACGCCTGCGCCCTACTGCGAGCAAAAGCGAAGATCGACCCGAACAGCGGCCCGTACCTCGATTCCTCGTCTGGATACGTGCCCTGGATGATCGGCAGAAGCTGCAAGTCGTCGCCCGCCAGGATGATGCTCGCGTGGGGCGCCGTGGCCAGAAGCGGCATGACGGCGTGCGGCACCAGCAGTTGCGACGCTTCGTCGACGAGCAGCACGTCGAACCAGCCTGCGGGCGCTCCACCGGTCGCGTGGTGAAGCGCCCGCTCGGTCCCCCACGTCGTCGCGCCGACAATAGTGACGAGAGGTCCCAGCTCGGCCAACCTGCTCCCCATGGCCTCCTGATCCCATCGCTCGACCGATTCGGGTAAGCCTTTGTCGGCGTCGTGCCCAGACCGACTGACCACCTTGGCGACGCGCAGATGGTCGGGTCCGATGCCGTAGCGCTCGGTCAGACTCGCCGTCTTGCGCAACACGCCCGCGATCGCATGGTGCGTAAACGCCGTTACCCCGATGCGCAGCGGCCGCCCCAGATGGTGAGCCGCCCGGACGTATCCCATTAGCAGGTGGCCCAGCGTGTGCGTTTTGCCCGTCCCCGGCGGCCCCCAGACCATGCTCAGCGGCGAGCCAAACACGCCCTCGAACGCCCGCCGCTGCCCAGCGTTGAGCATCGGACGCCTCGCCCCGGAAGCGCGCGCCATCGCCTCGACCTCGCCAGCGAGCCGAACCGCCAGTTGGGGCGACACCATGGGCTTCCATCCGGGAACGTCGCCCGTTTCGAGCAGCGCGCGCACGTGCCCGGCGGCCGACGGATCGCGCCTCAGCCCGTCCAAAACGGCGAGCAGGCGCGGTGTCGTGTAGTCGGTGTGGAGCGGGTCGAGCGACAGCGCCGCGTTCAGGTCGACGGCGTCGGACAGCTTCTCCATCGTCTGGGGGCGCAGACTCAGGCGCGGCGAATCGGCGTCGCGCTCGACAGACTCAAGCTCGACCATGCGCGCGCGCAGGTTGCCCCGGATGCCGCTTCCCGGCGGGCCGACGAGCGACGCCAGATCCTCGGACTCGTTGGTGAGCAGCAGATTGAAGTCGCCTGCGTCGAGTTTGGCGTCGCGGCACGACGCGTCGAACGTGCACCACAGCACGTCGGGATCGGGCTGAAGCGGTTCGGGACGGATGCCTCGGATGCCGACCAGCCGAACGCCGCGCTCATTGGGCGTAAGCAGGCTGGTCGCCCCGCCCTGATCGGCCTGGTGCGACGCTTCGCACGCGACGAACGTGTGGAGCGCCGTCAGCCCCGGGTCGAAGGCGTCGTCCGATTCATCCAGCCGGAACGGGACCGTGCGCAGCAGCAGGCGCTCACCCAGTTGCTGCTTGGCCGCCCGGATGACCGAGTCGATGGCCTTGAGTTTGCTCCTGACGGCCTGCTCGACGGCCAGCGCGACGGCGCCATCGGGCACGTCCTGCGTCCAGTCGTCGGGGTCGGGCTCGAACGCCGCTTCGTCCCACACGTCGTGCGCCCGCTCGAACGCGATCTGGTTGCTGCCGGGCCAGCCAAAGCCCGGCGGAAGTCGGAGCGCGTATCCGCCCGGCGTGCCGTCGGACCTGGCCGGTCGGAGCGCGCGCGACACGCTCTCCAAGTCGTACTGGTAGGCGACCGGGAGCACGAGCAGTTCGCGGAGCACGCTCTCGACGTTGGTAACACGCGACGACGTGCTCCTACTCGGATCCGGTAGCAGATCGGGAGGGCAGAAAAATCGTTCGAGCAGCCGAGCGTCTGTTCGCTGCTGCCCGCTCCACTGGTGGCGGCACCGCGCCAGCGCATCGGCGATGATGTTCGACTCGAACGCGTCGTACGTGTAGAAATGCACCCGCTTCTGCCTGCGCCGCAGATCTCGCTCCTCGCTCCTGACGACATCAGCCAAGTGCTTCTGGGCGACGCGGATCGCGTCCTCCAGGTTGGCGCGCTCCTCGCGCAGTTGGTCGACGTTGGCGAGCCCGCTGTGCAACCGAGGATGCGCCTCTTTGAACACCTTGAGCCTGACGACGGCTCCGTCCAGTCGATCTTGCGCGGCATCCGACAGCGCCTCACTTGCCGAGTCTTCCGCCTCTCGGTTCACGGCATCGACCCGGCGAAGCACGTCGGCGAAGGCGGTAGCCAGGCGAGACAGGACGCTGCCTTCGTCCGCTTTCTCTTGGGCAACGAACGCGTGCTCCCCGACGACCGGAGCGCCACCGTCGAACCCCTCGAACGCGAGTAATCCGGCAGCGAAGCACGTTCCGGTTACCGCATCGAACTCGGCCGTGACGATTAGTCGCACGTCCTCGCGTCGCGGCATGTGAAACGTGCTCCGACCGGCGGGCCACGTGCCCCCGACCGTCAGCGCGCGCGCCGCTTGCTGAAAGCGGATGGCCCCGACCGCTAGCTCGTGGCTCAGCTTCTGCACGCGCGCCAGGCCGAGCGCGCTCAGATCGGCGAGTTGGCCCTGCGTCGCGACTCCGGCATCGCGCAGATGGCGCTTGGCTTGCGACGGTAAGTAGGGCACGCGCGAGAGCCCTACTTCGCGCTCCGACTGCTCTCGGCACGACGGCTCGAACGCGCACGTGCTGCATGTCGTGCACAGGTGGAAGTGCGCCGCGTCGGCGCGCCGCTCCATCAGGCTGGACGCGCGGCGCCGAAGAAAGCGACGAACGACGCGCATGTAAGGCGACAGGTCGAAGACCTCGTCGCCCAGCTTGGACCAGACGACGGCTTGCGACTCGTCCAGCACAAACGAAGAGGGCAGCGCGAACGGCAGGAGCAGCGCGTAGAATGCCACCTGAGCGAAATGCTCGTGGCGCGCCCGCTCGCTTGCCTTGATGTCCCACAGCCGCAGCCGCGTGGGCTCGCCCGGCGGCGTGGGCAGCGCCTCGATCAGGTCGGGACGGACGGCGCCGATCGACACCAGCGCCGGATCGAAGCCGATGGCACGCGCGAACGCCTGAGCAGAGTCGTCCGTCAGTTCGATCTCGGGCTGAGCCACGAATCCAGGCCCGGCCGCCAGGTGATCGAGCGCCTGCCCCAGCGGAATCGAAGCCGGAGCGGTCCGGGCGCCCTGCCGAACGTCCGGCCCGGCGAGCAGGCGGTCTCCGATTGCGGCGCGCAGTTCTTGCAGTTTGGCCGCCTCGAACTCCTCGCCCATCTCCATTAGCTGCTTGGCTCCCGGTCGGCGCTTGCCCGTGACGTCGGTCGGGATGCCGCTGCCGATGCCGGGCGCGCCTCTCAGCACGGGCGGTACAGCTTCCCACCGGAAGAGACGGTCGCAGTTGTGCTGGAAAAAGTGGGCGACACCCGACGCGGTCAGGCGAAAGCGGTCGAGAGGAGCAGACATCGGTCGGGGTACGGATCGGCCTCAAAGGTACGGGCGCAGCGGGCACCGCGCCGCGCCGCACGCGTTGCGCCGAGCGACTGATTTCCAACAGTTTATCCCATGCTGCCTTCCGCTTTCGCTCCGGCCACTCCAGCATCGCCCGGCGAGCTCGACCGCGACGCGCGCAGTCTGGCCGACTTTCTTATTGGGCGCTGCGTCGTCGTGCTCACGGGTGCGGGCATGAGTACCGAGAGCGGGATTCCGGACTACCGCGGTCCCGAAACGCGCAGGCGCGCACGCAATCCGGTTCAGTACAACGCCTTCGTCGGCGACGCCCAGGCGCGCGAGCGGTACTGGATGCGCAGTACGGCAGGCTTTCCGCGCTTCGCCCAGGCTCAGCCCAACGCCGCGCACCGCGCCCTGGCTCAGCTGGAGGCGGCAGGCGTCGTGAGCGGAATTATCACCCAAAACGTCGACCGCCTGCACCAGCGAGCCGGAAGCCAGCGCGTCATCGAACTCCACGGATCGATGGCCGACGTGCGCTGCCTGGGCTGCGAGGCTCGCTACGACCGACCCGCGTTTCAGCGCACCCTCGCTCGGCGCAATCCGCACGTCGCCCTCGCCACGCCAGACCGACTCGCACCCGACGGTGACGCCGAGATCGAGCCGTCGCAGCCGTTCGTCGTTCCGCCGTGCTCGGCATGCGGCGGGATACTCAAACCCGACGTGGTGTTTTTCGGCGAGAGCGTCCCCAAGCCCAAAGTCGAAGCGGCGTGGGACCTCTACGAACGAGCCGACGCGCTACTGGTCGCCGGATCGTCGCTGGCCGTGTATTCGGGATTTCGGTTCGTTCACCGGGCCATGCGCGAGGGCAAGCCCTACGCCATCGCAACGGCCGGCGTGACGCGCGGAGACGTGGGAGCAGCCGTCAAAGCCGAGTCGCCGCTAGGTGAACTATTACCACGCGTCGCGGACTACGTCGGTAACCAATCCGCGCCACCAGCTCGGTGACGATTCGTAGCGTTTGAAGGCTGCCTGCGAGCCGCTTCGGCCGCGCTAGCGTCGACGTTAGCGCACGACGGCAAACGACGCAGTTTCGATGCGGTCGCCCTCCGTCAAACGGGTGACGTAGAATCCGGCGGGCAACTCAGCCGCGTTCAGCGTTACCCGTTGTCTACCTACCGCTCGGCCCATGAACGGTCGCATCACTTCGCGGCCGAGCGCATCGTAGACCACCAACGCCGCCCATTCGGTCCCCGAGAGCGCGAAATGCAGCGTGGAGCTGCCCGCAACCGGATTGGGAGAGACCGCGAGGACTTGGGACGCATTCGTGAGCAGATCCTCCCTACTGGTCAGCATGCCGAACGCGGTGAGAATGTCGGCTTCCGAATTGCAGTCGCCGTCTGCGGCATTGCCCGAGAACGTCTTGTCGCCGTCGATGACGGACGGGTCGGCTTGATCGGCGGTTAGAATGGGACCGAGACCGACGGCGCACCGGACGAGTCGGACGTTGTCGGTCACTCCGATCTCCGACACCAACCGGGTCTCGGCCGTCGTCTTGCCTGATCCGTCAGCACCCGTTAATCCCGAGAGGCCGTCGAGGTTCGTCAGCGCGGAATTGGAGCGGACACTAACGTTTCTACCAACGAACGTGAGCGCAGAGAGCCCATCGACGTTCGTCAGTAACGCGTTTCCGGAAATGATGAGATCCTCTCCGATGGAGGTGAGCCGGTCAAGTCCGTCGACGCTCGTCAGCGCGGCGTTGAGAGCAATGAAGACGCGATCGTTGACGGACTCCATACCGCCGAGTCCTTCGAGGCTGAGCAGCATCGGGTTGTTGTTGACGAAGAGGTATTCGGCGGAGGTGATTCTAGAGAGTCCGCCCAGATCCGTCAGCACGTCGTTGTTGGAGATGGCGATGCCTCCGCCGACCGAGCCCAACGCAGCGAGCCCGCCCAGGTCCGTCAGCGCGTCGTTGTTGTCGACGAGGAGAAAGCCCCGATGGAGCCGATCCCGCCGATCCCGTCTAAGTCCACCAGCGCGTCGTTGCCGATGATTTGGAGAGTCGATCCGACAGAGCTGATCACCCCAACCCGCTCAAATCCGTCAACCCACCGTTGGCGACGATGCGCAGCGAACCACCGACGGTGAGCGCGCCGAATCCGCTGAGGTTCGTCAGCGCAGAGTTGCCGCTGATCTCGAGGTTCAAGCTGACCGATCTCAGCGAACTGAGTCCGGATGTGCTCGTCAGTATCGTGTTGCCGACGATCTCGAGGTTTCCGGTTGTGGAGGCGAGCTCCGCCAGCCCATCGAGGTTGGCGATGTCCGAGTTGCGGTTGCCGATGATGAGGCCGAACAGGAGCTCGGTGCAGTCGAACGCATCGACTTCCGCTTGGGAAAAGAGCGTGTTGTCGCAATTGGTGCCTCGAGTCTGGGCCGAGGCGGGGATGGCGAGCGCAGCCAGAGTCAGGATAGTTAGAAATCGCATGACTAATAATATGAATAATGAGTGCATGCTTCAATATAGCGGGATTCAATTCAATCGTACGCACAATGTCTTACGCTGAGCACTGGGTTATCACCGACCAGATCATGTGCTGGAAACGAGCACGACTGACACGCCGCGTAGCCTCCGACCCGGCGCGAGCGGAGAAGGCCAAGGAGAAAACCATGCGTGGTTGCTCCAATCCCGCTGCGTAGAATGTGCCACGCCCGGACGTACACGTTCGAGCCAAACTTCGGAGTTGGACTTCGTCCACTGGGCCATGCTACCGGGCCATGGTGAGGGTTAAGCGGTACGCCATCGCAAGGGTCGGCGTGGCTCGCGGGAATGCGAGGACATGGGGGGGAGCCGTCAAAGCCGAGTCGCCGCTGGCGCACGCGGCTCAGCGGATGGGGCCAAACCAAAACGCCCCGCTTCACTAGGAAGCGGGGCGCTCGGAGTGGCCGGAGAGGGACTTGAACCCCCGACACACGGATTTTCAGTCCGTTGCTCTACCAACTGAGCTACCCGGCCGGGATAGCGTGGCGGACGGCCAAGATACCGCGGCGCATGGAGTCAGTCAACGGCGCGTCCCAATGCCGATGGGTTTGCGCGCAACTTCACGCAGCAGCGAGGCGAATTAGGCGTTTGAGACCTCAGAGCGGTAGAATCAAACCCTACCGACGGGCCGTAACCTGCCGCTCCTACTTTTCCCTGACCGCGTGTCGAACCGACCGACCTTTCCCGACGCTCCGACTGCCGAATCGCTTCCGTTCGAGCACGTGCTCTCGCTCGAAGTGCTGGCGCAGCATGCGCTCAAGCCGCACCGTTCGGTCTTGCCGGGCGTCGTGCGCGACGCGCTGATCGAACAGGCCGGAGGCGAGGACGAACTGATGCGCGTGGCGCGCGGCGAGACGGCGGACGAGGCTGTCTACCGGCTGCTGCTGGACCTCGTTCTGGTGTCAGGGCAGAGCGGAGCAGCAGTGGCGATCACCGAGCCGTTCGGGCTGCTTCCCATCGGCACGACGCCCAGCTTCGACGCGCTCGTTCCTCCACCCGTGCGAGAGAAGTCGCCGCTGCTGGACGAGCGCGCTCTGCTGGCCTACAGTCACGTGCTGGAAGCGTGCACGGGCACGCACACCGGCATCAACGAGATGCCCATCCTGACCTACACCAGCCGGGACACGGGTCTGACGCAGCACGTGCAGCTGCACTTCGAGACCGCGTTTCTGTCAGTCGAGCAGACGCGCGACCTCGACCTCGACGTAGGAACGCTGCGCATGCTCGAACGCGACAGCAGCGACGTCGGGCTGTGGCGGCACACTCTCCCCGACGACGCGTTTCGGCTGCGCGGAGTCACCGTCGTGCGCGCGGTCGACGTGACGGTTTCGCAGGCTACGTCGCGCCTGAGCCGGCTGCTGCTCAAGCCCCAGGCGCTCACGTCGGACGATTCGCTCAAGCACATCACCAAGACGCTGCGCACGCTCTTCGGCGTGCCGTCGCTCGAAGTGGGCTTTCTCTCGTTCGTGCTGGACTCGGAGCACGGCGCGGCCAGCGAGAGCGACTGGTTCGGCCGCCGCGCTCCGGGCACGCGCGGCGCCTACGTGCGCGAGGCGGTTCCAATCGGACGCAGCCTGCTCCTCGACGGCGACGTCAGCCCTGTGCTGGGCGGCGTTCAAGACTCCGCGTATGCCGGGCTCTCGCTAAACAGCGACGCCTCGCTGCGCGTCGATGTGGACGAGATCGAACGCCCCTTCGAAGGCGAGACGCACTCGTTCGACCGTCAACTCGCGCGGCGAGGCTATCGCAGCCTGATCCTTGCACCGCTGCGCATGGAGGGCCAGATGCTGGGGCTGATGGAGCTGGCGTCTGACCAGCCTCAGGTGCTCGACCGCATCGACAAGACGCGGCTTTCCGAAGTCGTCAGCGTGGTCGCGCTGGCGGTCAAGCGCACGCTCGACGCCGGAGAGGACCGGTTGCAAGCCGTCATGAAGCGCCAGTTCACAGCCATCCATCCTGTCGTCGAGTGGCGCTTTCGCCGGGCGGCGCGTCGCATGCTGGATGCCGTCGAGAGCGGGCCGCAAGACTGGTCGCGCGTCCGGTCCCAAGTCGACGAGCCGATCCTGTTCAAAAACGTCTACGGTCTGTTCGGGCAGTCGGACATCCGCGGGTCGTCGTCGCACCGCAACGCGACGATCCAGCAGGACCTGATCGAGCAGCTCAAACTAGCGCGCGCCGTCAGCGTAGCCGCTAGCCAGACGAGCACGATGCCCGCGATGGACGAGCTGACGTTCCGCATCGACCACCAGATACGCGACGTAGAAGACGGCTTGTCGGCGGATGAGGAAAACCGCGTGCTCTTCTTCCTGCGCGACCACTTCGAGCCTCACCTGCCCGCATTCGCCCAGGCCAACAAGGAAGCCGCGCGCGCCGCCGACGTCTACCACAACGCGCTCGACGACACGCTCCAGATCGTCTACAAAGCGCGCAAGCAGTTCGAGCGCAACATGACGCGCATGATCGACTCGGTCTCGGGCCTCTTGGACGAGGAGCAGGCCCGAATGCAGCCGCGACTGCCGCACTACTTCGAGAAGTTCAAGACGGACGGCGTCGAGTATTCGATGTACGTCGGCGAGTCGCTGATGGAGAACGAGACGATGCCACCGATGGCGCTGCGCAGCCTGCGGTTGTGGCAGCTCACGACGGCCGTCGAGATCCAGCACCGGCTCGACCGCATCCGCCCCTACATGTCGCTCCCGCTCGACATGGCGCACCTGATCCTGGTGCAGCCGACGCCCGTCACGATCCGGTTTCGCAGCGACGAGCGGCGCTTCGATGTGGACGGCGCCTACAACAACCGCTACGAGATCATGAAGAAGCGGATCGACAAGGCGAACGTCGTCAACGACGAGGGCGAGAACCTGGGGCGCCTGACGCAGCCGGGCAAGATCGCTATCGTCTACGCGGCCGACAATGAAGTGACCGAATACGCCGACTTCGTGCTCTTCCTGCGCGCGCGCGGCATGATTGAGGGCGAGGTCGAACGGCTCGACCTGGAAGACTTGCAGGGCGTCAAGGGGCTCAAGGCGCTGCGCGTCACGATAGCGGCCGAGGCCAAGCTGGAAGACAAGCCAAATCCCAAGTTGGTCGAAATCGATGGCTGACGCGATGCGCGCGCGGTGGGTACGGTGGAAGTGGGTCGCCGCTCTGGCCATTGGCGCATTCCTGATCTACGCCGCCCTGCCGCCCTCGACCGATCCCGTCGGCGAGCGAGCGGACGATCCGATCGCCGATTTGCCGGACGAGGAGCCGGTCCATCACCTGCTGCTGATCGGCGACACGGGTAAGCCTGACGCGAGCGGCGAGCCCGTCTTGAGCGTTCTGCGCGCCAACGCGCTGGCCTACGGCGAGCAGTCGACGACCGTCTTTCTGGGCGACAACTTGTACCAGTACGGACTGCCCGAGCCGTCCGACGCGGGTTATCCCGAAGCGAGGCGCCGCATCGTCCAGCAACTCGACTCGCTCCAAGGCTACGCGGGCCGCCTGCGCTTCATCCCCGGCAATCACGACTGGGGGCACGGAATCCCCGGCGGAGCGGCACGCGCCAAGCGGCAGGCGGCTCTGGTCGACTCACTCTTCCCCGGCGCTTTTCCCGTCCGTCCGGGCGCGCCGACCATCCATCTGGACACGCTGGCGCGCGGTGTCGTGATGGTGAGCCTGGACACCGCGTGGTGGCTCTACGAAGACGCGCGCCCGTCGCCCGAGCGGTCGGATTCGATGGCGGCGTTTGCGGCGGCGTTCGCTGGTGTGATGGACGAGTTGGCAGAGCAGACCGTCGTCGTCGCCTCGCATCATCCGATGTATACCAACGGTCCGCACGGCGGGCGCTTTCCGCTGCGCTCGCACGTCTACCCGCTGACCGAAGTCGAAGACTGGGCCTACGTCCCGCTGCCGGGCCTGGGATCGCTGGCGCTGGCGTGGTACAACCGCTGGGGACAGACGATTCAGGACCTCAATCATCCGCGCTACCGCGCCCTGGCCGGTGTGATGCTGCCTCCGACGCAGAGCCATCCGCGCACGATCTACGCTACCGGTCACGAGCACCTGTTGCAGCACTTTGACCATGGCTCGGCCGAAGGCACGCACTACGTCGTCAGCGGCGCCGGGTGCGCGGACAAACGGGACGCAATCGGCGACGGCGGAAGTCTGACGTGGGGGCTGGGCCAGACCGGCATTGCGCACGTGCGGTTCTACGCCGACGGCCGGGCATGGCTCGATTTCGTAACGCCTGCATTCGAGCGAGGAGAAGCCGCTTCGACTGGCGTTGTGGTCTATCGCGCCCGGCTCTTCTAGAGGGCTACTTTGCGCCCTCGCCTCGACGTGTTTCTCCTCCCCTTCGCCCCGTGTCCCAACCCAACTATCCATTCGCCAACCGGGAGGTCAGCTGGGTACATTTCAACGGACGCGTGCTGCAAGAGGCCGAAAACTCGGACCTGCCGCTGTACGAGCGGCTGGCGTTCGCGGCGATCTTTTCGTCCAACCTCGACGAGTTCTACAGCGTCCGCGTGGCGGGGCTTCGCAACGCACTGCGGAGCAAGAAGAAAAAGCGCAAGAAGCTCAGCTTCGATCCTGCCGAGGTGCTGACGCGTCTGCGGCTCGAGATAACGGCGCAGCAGGAACGCTTGGGCATTGTGCTGCGCGACGAGTTGCTGCCGGGCCTCGAAGCAGCGGGCGTCCACCTGATCCCCTTCGACGACTTCACCGAGGCCGACGTTGCCTGGAGTAGGGCGTGGTACCGGCGCGAGGGGCACGAGCACGTCGAAGCGGCCATTCTGACCGAGCCGGATGCGCCGCCGCCCTTTCTGGCGCACCACGCGCTCTACCTGGCGACCGAGTTGCACGGCTCGGCCGCCGATCCTCTGCTGGGGCCTCCGCTGGGCATCGCCTCGATTCCCGACGACGCGCTGGGCCGGTGGATAGAACTTCCGACCGATGCCAACCAGCTCGGCCTGCGCATCGCCTACATCGACGACGCGCTGCACGCCGCGCTCGACCTGGTCTTCCCCGACGCTCAGGTGGCCGGTGCCTACGCCCTCAAGGTCTCGCGCGACGCTGACCTCTACATCGACGCGTGCCGAGACGAAGCGCTGGGCGACGAGTTCGGCAAGCGGCTGCGCAAGTCGATCCTGAGCGGGCTGGACAAGCGCGATCAGGGCATTCCGTCGCGGCTGCTCTACGACCGCGCGATGCCTGCCGAGCTGCTCCAGCGTGTCCAATTGCGTTTCGGCTTCGACGCGCACGATCTGGTCCCCGGCGGACGGCACCACAACCTGAGCGACTTCTTCTCGCTCCCCAAGCCTCCCGGCGCGCAAGGGCTCACGTTCGAGCCGCAGCCACCGCTGCCCCACCCCGACCTCCAGTTCACGGGCGACGATCTCTTCGAGGCGATCAAAACGCGCGATCACCTGATCCACCTGCCTTACCAGCAGTACGCGCCGGTCCTGCGCCTGCTCGAAACGGCGGCCGACGATCCCAGCGTGCAGCGCATCGGCGTGACGCTGTACCGCGTCGCCGAAGACTCTGGGATTTGCCACGCGCTCGTACGGGCGGCCGAGAACGGCAAGCAGGTCCGCGTCGTCGTCGAGCTCAAGGCGCGCTTCGATGAGGCGCACAACCTCGAATGGGCCGAGCGGCTAGAAGCGGCCGGCGTGCGCGTGCTCTACACGTCGTGCGAGCTCAAAGTTCACGCCAAGCTGGTGCTCATCGCCCGGCGCGAACCCGACGCTCCGCTCGACGGCCTGCGCCGCTACGCCATCCTCTCGACCGGCAACTTCAACGAGAAGACGGCTCGCATCTACGGCGACATGGTCCTGTTCACGTCGGATAGCCGCCTGACGCGCGAAGCCGAAGGCGTATTCGCCGGCTTGGAAGACCAGGTGCCCAAAGTCCCCTTCGAGCATCTGCTCGTCGCGCCCAACTTCCTGCGCAAGCGGATCTACGGACTGATCGACATGGAGATTGCCCGGGCCAAGAGGGGCGAACCGGCGGCGCTTTACTTCAAGATGAACGCGCTCGAAGACCCCAAAATGATCAAGCGCCTCTATAGGGCGAGCCAAGCGGGCGTGCGCGTGCGGCTGATGGTGCGCGGGATCTGCCGCTTGATCGCGGGCATCCCCGGAACGAGCGACACCATCGAAGTGCGCTCCATCGTCGGCCGCTACCTCGAACACACGCGCTGCTACTGGTTCTACAACGGCGGCGAACCGCTCCTCTACCTGGGATCGGCCGACCTGATGCGGCGCAACCTGTCGCGCCGCGTCGAAGTCGTCTTCCCCATTCTGGACACCGGATTGAGGCGCGAGATTCAGACGTTTCTGCAGGTCCAGTGGGCCGACAACCAAAAGGCGCGGCACCTCGACGACACGGGCGAAAACCGCTTCGTGCGCCCAGGTCCCGATGCGCCGCTCGTCAGCGCGCAGGACGCGTGGTATCGCCACCTCGCCGGGACCGACGCGCTGCCCGAGTTGGAGCCGCTCGTCGAATGGCCGCCCCGCGAGACGCCCCTACCGGCCATGTGGCTCGAACCGGATCTGGCCGCGGAAAGCGCCGGTCCGCATCCAGCGCCTCTGGGCACGCCTGCGCCGCCACCGCCGCCAGCCGTCGAGCCAGCACCTCAGACCCCGACCCGAGGCACAATCCAAATCCCAGAGACCGAAAGCCTCGACATGGATGAGTACCCCAATGCCATCCTCGTCGCTAGCGACAAGCGCCCCAACGCAGCCTTTCTGGACGATCTGCTGCCTGCGTGGCTGCGCAGCGTGAGAGGCGTTTTCCTGCTGATAGGTGCGCTGATGCTGCTCTTCTTCCTGCCCGTAATCGTTTCGCATTGCGGCTCGATTGCCAGCGCCCCCGCGCCACCCGCCGAGGCCGACTCGTCCGACGTGAGCCGCTCGGCTTCGGCGCTGATCGGGCACGACCGCTACGACCTCACCTCGCCCGAGCGCGTCCTCGATCTGCAGGGCGAACTCGACGAAATATCCGGCATCACCGTTCTCGAGGACGGCCTGTTGGGTGCGATTCAGGACGAAGACGGTAGGCTGTACGGACTGGACGCCGCGACGGGCCGTCTGCTATGGGAGCGGAAGTTCGGCAGCCGGGGTGACTACGAGGACGTAACCCTGCTGGACTCGTCCGTCTACGTGCTGCGCAGCGACGGCGACCTGTTCCGCTTGGACGATTGGCGAGCCGAAGAGACGGGTACCACCAAGTTCGAGAACCGCCTCAAGAAAGGATGCGACGCCGAAGGACTGACACCGATCCCCGGCACGCGGCAACTGCTGATCGCGTGCAAGGAAGAGCCCGGAGTGGGCGAGGACCGCGTCCGAGCGCTGTTTCGCTTCGACCCGGCTACGGGCGAAGTTGCCGAAGACCCCGCCTTCTTGATCAACCGCGACGACATTGGTCTCGTGCTCCGCGATGGGTACGAGCGCGACATGGTCGCGCGTTTGCAACGGACGTTCAACCTCGACGCGTTCAAGCCGTCGGCGCTGGCCTACCACCCCGCTGACGGCGCGCTCTACGTACTCTCTTCGCGTCCGCCCGCCGTCGCCGTCTTCGAGTCTTCGGGTGAGTTGCGCGGCGCCGCCGTCCTACCGGCCGACCTGTTGCCGCAGCCCGAAGGCATGGCCTTCTTGCCCAACGGTACTCTACTAATCACGACCGAAGCCGCTGGGAACGTCGCGCGGCTCGTCCACTTCGCTCCGCAGCGCTGACTACCTTTTTCCTTCCCATGCGCCTCCGCCTATCATTCGCCCTTCTCGTCCTGACTCTGATGTCGGGATGCGCGTCGTCGGGCTACTTTTACGTTCATCCCGACGCCGAGTCCGATCCCGCGCCGCCGCCGCCCACGATCGCCGAGTCGTACCGCGTGCTCCTGATCGGAGACACGGGCACGCCCGTCGTCGAGGGAGTTGACCCGGTTCTCGCTCTGCTCGAAGCACGCACCGTCCGAGCCGGAGCGAGCAGCGCGACCGTCTTTCTGGGCGACAACCTCTACCCCATCGGTCTCCCGCCGGTCGGCCACCCGGACCGCGAGAAGATGGAGAAGAAGCTGGACGTTCAACTCGCTCTCTTCGACGGTTACGAAGGGCGCGTCTTCTTCGTGCCCGGCAACCACGACTGGCAGCACAGCGGCCCCGAAGGCACCGCCTACGTGCGGCGCACCGAAGAGTACGTCGAACGCGTGCTGGACAAGGGCGACTCGTGGATTCCGTCGAATGGATTCCCCGGTCCCATCGCGATCGAACTGACGGACGACATCACGCTCGTCGCCGTCGATACGCAGTGGTGGCTGCATCCCTACTCAAAGCCGACCGGCGACACGGGCGACTACGTCGTCCGCGACAACGGCGACATGCTGGTCGAGATGGAAGAAGTGCTCTCCAACTATGACGACACGCGCATCGTCGTGGTCGGGCATCACCCGCTCAAGTCGAGCGGCAGGCACGCGGGCGTCTTTCCGCCCAAGGAGCACCTGTTTCCCCTGACCCACGTCACGGACGGCCCGCTGGGCTACGTGCCGCTGCCCGGCGTCGGGTCGCTGGCGCTCTTCTACAATCGCATCATCGGCATGTCGCGTCAGGACGTGGCGCACCCGGATTACGAAGCGATGCGGCGCTCCTTCCTCGACTTGTTCAGCGACTACGACGGCCTGGTCTACGCCGCGGGTCACGAGCACAACTTGCAATACTACACGCAGGTCGGGCGCGAGGGCTTGCAGCACCTGCTCGTCAGCGGCAGCGGCTCGTATCACGAATACGCACGCGGCGGCGGCGACGCGCTCTTCACGGCCGCGCAGCAGGGCATGATGGAGCTGATCTACTACGAGGACAAATCGGTCTGGCTCGAAGTCTTCACGGTCGACGGCGGCCCCGACGCGCCGATCTACAGAGCGCTGGTTTCGGGCATCGAAGCAAGCGCCGAGGACACCCCGGCCGAACGCGCGCTGGCCGAACGGCCGACGTTCGCCGACTCGACCATTCGCGCGCCCATCAACACCGATTACCGCGGCGGCAAGATTCGCCGCGCCGTCATCGGCGACGTGTGGCGCAGCGCGTGGACGACGCCCGTCGAGCTGCCCGTCTTCGACCTGTCGACCGAGCAGGGCGGACTGGAGATCATCAAGCAGGGCGGCGGTTTGCAGACGCGCTCGCTCCGCCTGCAGAAGCCCGGCACGGATCGCCAATTCGTGCTCCGCAGCGTCGACAAGTTTCCGGCTGCGATGATGCCCACGGCCCTGCGCTACGGCATCGCGGTCGACGTGGCCGAGGAGATGACGACGGCGATCCACCCGTTCGGCGCGCTCGTCGCTGCCGACCTCGCCGAGACCGTCGGCGTTTACCACACCAACCCGCGCCTGGTCTATCTGCCCGACGACCCGATGCTGGGCCGCTACCGCGAGGACTACGCCAACCGCGTCATGCTCTTCGAGGAGCGCCCCGACGAGGACTGGTCGGACGCCGACTTCTTCGGCAATAGCGAAAACATTATCGGCTCGACCAAGCTGTTTCGCGAGATTGAGGATGACAACGACCACCGCGTCGATCAGCACGCGTTTCTGCGCGCCCGCCTGCTCGACCTACTCATCGGCGACTGGGACCGCCACCGCGACCAGTGGCGCTGGGCTAGCTTCGAGCCGTTCGAGTTGGACTCGACGTTGACCGGTGACGCGCGCACCCAGGGCAAAATCTATCGCCCGATCCCGCGCGACCGCGACTGGGCGCTCAACGACCGCGACGGCCTCGCCTTCCGCCTGTCTCGCCGCTTCGTCGACAAGACGAGCGGATTGCAGGAGGACTATGGCAAGATCTCGAGCATGACGATCAACGGAACCCAACTCGACCAGCGCTTCCTCAACGAGCTGAGCCGGAACGAATGGATCGAAATCGCCAACAAAATGATGGCCGATCTGACCGACGAAGCCTTGATGCAGGCCGTCCGCACCCTGCCGCCCGAGATCTACGGCGACGACGCCGAAATCATCTACGAGCGCCTCCAGGGCCGCCGCGACAAGCTGGACCGCATTGCCCGCAAGTTTTACGACACGCGCGCCAAACGCGTCGACGTGGCCGGAAGCCACAAGCACGAGCGCTTCGAAATCACGCGCCGCAAGGGCCGCACCGACGTGCTGATGCTCAAGACGAAGCAGGACGGCGAGATCGTCGACACGCTCTACCACCGCGTGTTCCAGACCGGCGAGACCGACGAAATCCGGCTCTATGGCTTCGACGGCGACGACCAGTTCATCGTGCGCGGAGACGTGAGCAGAGGCCCGAGACTGCGCCTGATCGGCGGCTCAGGCGACGACACGTTCGACCTGCAAGACAAAGTCACCGGCTTTCAGAGGAGCACGGTAGCCTACGACGTCAAGGGGACCAACGGTGGGCGCGAGTCCGAGTGGCGGCTGGGCTCCGAAGCTCGATTCGAGTCGTCCGAGCGCTACCCCGAACTGTCGCAGACGATTCTGCCGCAGCGCTTCGACAAGACGACGCCACTGCTCTACTTCGCTCGTAACGTAGACGACGGCTTGTTCTTGGGCGGCGGCTACCGCATCGTGCGGCAGGGTTTTCTCAAAGAGCCATATGGCAGCCGCCAGGTGATCAGGGCGAACGCGTCGGTCGAGACGGGCGCGGTCAACGCGATCTACAACGGCCACTTCACCAACGTCATCGGGCCGTGGGGTCTGGAGTTCGACGCGAGTTACCGCTCGCCGCTCTCCAACCGCAACTTCTTCGGCTACGGCAATGCGGTAGACATCGAAGAGCCCAACTCGCGCATCTATCGCAACCGGACGACGGGCGCCTTCTTCGGCATGTCGGGCCGGCGCAACCTGCCGGGCGACTCGTACATCACGTTTGGCCCGTTCGTGCAGCACACCAACGTCAACGAGGAGCAGGGACGGTTCATCCTGACGCCCGAGGCTGGCATTCCGGCGGCTGATCTAGCGCGCCAGACGCACGTCGGCTTCCGTAACACGGTTCGCATCGACAGCCAGGACAACCCCGCCGTCCCCAAGCGCGGCTTCGACATCGAGTTGAATGCGGAGACGCTGCTCGGCATCAACTCCGACGCGCGCGACTTCGTCCGCCTCCGCGGCGACTTCTCCAGCTACCTGACTCCGTTCTCGACCACGTGGCTCACCCTCGCGCCGCGCTTCGGTGGGCAGACGATCGTGGGCGACTTTCCCTTCTGGGCTGCCAGCACGCTGGGAGCGGGCCCTCTGCGCGGCTACCGCTCCGATCGGTTCGCCGGACGCACGAGCCTCTACACCAACCTGGAGGCGCGCGTACGCGTCAGCCGATTCGCCGGATACGCAGGCTATGGCGAGTGGGGCGTGCTAGGCTTCCTGGACAGCGGCCGCGTGTTCGCCGACAAGCTTCCATCGCGCACGTGGCACACGGGTTATGGCGGCGGTTTGTGGCTCAACGCACTCGACCGCGTCGTCGTCACTGCTCAAGTAGCCGCCTCCAAAGAGGATCGCCTGTTTACCTTCGGAATCGGTTGGCACCACTGATCCTTTCCGCCCGCCGCAGCCGCTCCCGCCTCCCGATCGCCCCATGACCACGACGACCGCCTCTCCCCTCCCACTCCAGCCGCCCAAGCCGAGCCCTCCAAGGGTCGCGCCGCCGGACCAGAAGAAAGACAAGAAGAAAAAGTCGAGCAAGGGTAAGCTGGGCTCGAAGCGAGGCATCGAAACGATGTTTCGGACGCAGTACCCGATGCACGTTGACCTCTCGTCGCTCGCCGACGCCAAGGCCAACATCATGATCTCAATCAACGGCATCATGGTGTCGATTCTTCTCGCGTCGATCAGCCCTAAAATCGACTCGAACCCGTGGCTCATCTTTCCCACCTCGACGCTGCTCGTCGGCTGCCTGATCTCGCTCGTGTTCGCCATCTTGGCCGCGTTGCCGCGCGTCAACCGGCACGAGATTTCGCTCGCCGACGTGCGCGAGGAGCGAGCCAACATCCTGTTCTTCGGCAACTTCACGCGGCTGAGTAAGCGCGAGTATCTGATCGGCATGACCGAGATGCTCAACGACAAAACGCGCCTCTACACGAGCATGATGAGCGATATCTACGCCCTGGGCGGCGTGCTGGACCGCAAGTTTCGGCTGCTGCGAATCTCGTACCTCGCCTTCATGGTGGCACTCATCATCGGCGTGACGCTCTTCATCGGCGTCTACACGTTCCTGAGCCCTGGCGCCGCCGCGTCGACTCTCCTGCCCTAGCGCTGTAACAGTCAAGCGGCGGCTTTCGTAAGGATGATACGCAGCGTTCTGCTCACCCCGCATTCCGGTGCGATGACGCTCGGCAGGACACGCTATCTCTTCCAGGCCCGATGCTTACGGTCCACACGCTCTTTGGAGTTGCCGCACTCTTCTCGGGAGGCTGGAATCTGGCCGCCCGGAAAGGAACGCGTCGGCATCGCTTGGTCGGTTGGCTGTACGTCGGATCGATGGTCGGGCTTCTCCTTACCTCGTTTCTGATTTTCGAGCTGTTTGGAGGGTTCGGCCCTTACCACATCATGTCGGTCGTGAGCGGAGGCGCGCTCGGTTTGGCCATTTATTTTCCGCTTCGGCGAAAGCACCACGCGAACTGGCTAATCCATCACTACATGTGGATGGGATACGCCTACGTCGGCCTGGTCATGGCGACCGGCTCGCACCTCTTTGCCTACGGACCGCCGGGGTGGCCGTGGTGGGCACGCGCTCTGTTGTACTGGGTCGCTCCGTACGTAGTCGGCTCGCTGCTCATCATGCGCCAGCGAGGCAAGATCCTCAGCCGCGTCGAACGTCGCGCTTTGAGCACGTCGTAGACACTCGACCGACGCGAACGGCGACGGGCGAACGAAGCAGTGGTGCCTACCTTGGCACGTCGCAACCTTCCGCTCGTGCCGCACGCTCTCTCTTCACCTGCGGTCCAGCCGTCGCCGAGCAGGAATTTGTGGACGGCACTCGGGCCCGGCATATTGGTCGCCGCTGCGGCCGTCGGCGGATCCCACCTGGTATGGTCGACGCGGGCAGGAGCGCTCTACGGGTGGAGCCTGCTCGGATTGGTGCTGCTCGCCAACGTGCTCAAGTTTCCGTTCTTCCTCTACGGGCAGCGCTACACGGCGGCTACGGGCGAGAGCCTGCTCGACGGATACTTCCGGATGGGCAGTGGTTACGTCTGGACGTTCCTCGCCATCAACGTGCTGACGGGCACCATCAACATCGCCGCCGTGGCGATGCTGACCGGAGCGCTGCTCTCTGGATACGGACTGAGCGCATCGGTCTCCGTTTTGACTGTCGGGATGCTCGTGGCGTGCGCGCTGCTCGTTCTGATCGGCCGCTACGCGCTGCTCGACACGCTCGCCAAACTCGTAATCGCCCTGCTGACGCTGGGAACCGTCGTAGCCGTGGCGCTGGCGCTTGGTAGCTCCGATGCGCGCGTAGCCGTCGACGCGGCCCAGGAGCCAAGCGTGTGGACGTGGGCGTCGTTCGGCTTCCTCGTCAGTCTGCTCGGGTGGATGCCGATGCCCGTCGACCTCTCGGCGTGGTCGTCGCTGTGGATGTTCGAGCAGCGCGAGCAGACCGGCCACATGGCGACCGTCCGCGAATCGAACGTCGACTTCTACGTCGGCTATGGCGCCGCCGTCGTACTGGCCGTTCTCTTTCTGTCGCTCGGCGCTTTGGTGATGCATCCGACCGGACAGACGTTTTCGGCCGGAGGCGTTGGCTTCTCGAACGAACTCGTCGCGCTCTACACGCAGACCATCGGCGGCTGGTCGCGCCCGCTCATCCTGACGGCAGCGTTCGTGACGATGTTGTCGACGACCTTGACGTGCGTCGACGGCTATCCGCGCGCGCTATCGGCCTGCTGCACGCTGCTCTTCCCCATTGATCGCAGTCGTTTCGGACGCGTCCATCAGGCATGGGTACTGGTTTCGGTCGTCGGCGCCATCGCGATCGTGCTGCTGCTGACGAGCAGTTTGCTGGCGCTGCTGACGTTCGCCGCCGTCGTCTCGTTCGTCACCTCGCCCGTTCTGGCGTGGATCAATCTGCGCGTGATGCGCGGCGAAAACGTCCCCATAGGCGACCGACCGGGACGGGTTTTGCTGGCGATAAGCTGGGCGGGTCTGGCCTTTTTCGTACTGATGACCCTGGGCTACGGCTACACGCTACTGGCCTGACGCAGGCGACGCGCTAGAGGCTCATCCGCTTGAAGACGCGTTCGGGAATGCCTCGAATCGCGAACATGATCAGGCGCCAGACCGGCTTGGCGTAGACCAGGTCACGCTGCTTCTGCTGCGCCTTGAAGATGGACCGGGCGACCTCGTCGGGCTGCGCCGTCAGCGAAGCCGGAAGGTCGAGTCCTTCGGTCATCTGCGTGTCGACGAAGCCGGGTTTGACCGTCAGAACGGGGACGCCCGCCGCGTGCAGTCGGTTGCGCAGGCCGGACAGGTACGCCGTCAGTCCCGCCTTGGCCGCGCCATAGACGTAGTTGCTCGCCCGTCCGCGGTCTCCCGCGACCGAACTCACGACGATGATAAAGCCCTTTTCGCGCCGCTCCATATCGCCCGCGACGATGCCCAGCAGGTGAGCGACGCCGGTAAAGTTGGTATCCAGGATCAGCCGCAGTTCGTCGCCGCTCGTCAGCGCGCGCTCGTGATCGCCCAGGTAGCCGACGGCGCAGAAGACCCCGTCCGGCTGCGTCGCCAGTTCGGCGTAGAACGCGGCGTGGCTGTCGTAGTCGAGCACGTCGAGGTCGGCCAGCGTCACGCCGACGCCATGCTTGAGGCGCAGGTCGGCGGCGAACGGTTCGAGCGTGTGCGAAGTGCGCGCGGCCAGCGTGACGTCGTAGCCGTTAGCGGCGTAGAGGTCGGCGACTGCGCGGGCGATGTCGCTGCGGGCGCCTGCGACGAGCAGATGAGGCATGGTAGAAGAGCTAGAGACCCAGGCGGATCGACTGACGGGACTGAAAAGCGACGTCCATGCCGTTGGCGCGGCGGAAGTCGCGGAACCGGTCGATGTTCGGGTAGCCTGCCTCGAACACCTCACGGCTGACGCGGGCGTCTTTACTGAGGTAGATACGGCCGCCGTGCGCGACGACGAGCCGGTCGAGCCGGTCGAGCAGATTGAACACGGCGTCGTTGGCCTTGAAGTCGAGCGCCAGGCTGTAGCCTTCGAGCGGAAACGAGAGCCAGTTGGCGTTGGCTGGCCCGTAGAGTTTGAGAACGGCCAGAAACGACCCCTCACCCGCCGCTGCGATTTCGGTCAGGATCTTCTGCATTCCATCGAAGCTGGACTCCAGCGGCAAGATGAATTGGTACTGCACGAATCCGGCCTTGCCATAGATCCGGTTCCAGTTGCCGATGGCGTCGAGCGGATAGAAGAACGTGTCGATACCCACCCGGGCCTGCTGCTCTCGGCGCAGCGCTTTGCCATAGTAGAGCGCGTTGAAGGCCCGCACGCTCCACCGGTTGAGCGCGACCGACGGAAGGTGAAACGGCACGCGCAGGCGCTGACCGCTGCGGTACGTCAGGTCGCCGTCGTCGGCGAAATCGCCAAGCATCAGTAGCGAGCGGCCCAGCGATCTTCCCGACGCTAGGCAGTCGATCCACGCGACGGAGTAGGGCGATGCGGCGTGCGCGTCGAACGCGTCGAAGGTCTCGCGCAGGTCCCGCGTCTTGATGGTCAGCTGCTCGACAGTGCTCGACCGGATGGGTTTCAGGGCGATTTCGGCGTCCAGGATGATGCCTGTCAGTCCCTGCCCGCCGCAGGTCGCGCGCCACAGATCGGGCGTACCCTGGGGCGTGCAGACCACGACCTCTCCGCTCGCGAGAACGATGCGAAACGAGCGCACGCACGCACTGAAGCAACCGGCGATGTGGTGATTCTTGCCGTGCACGTCCGACGCGATCGCGCCGCCGACCGTGATCAGTTTGGTCCCCGGCGTGACCGACAGAAACCAACCGCGCGGCACGAACACGTCAAGGATTTCGCTCAGCAGCACGCCCGCCTGGACGTGCAAAACGCCCGTCTCATCGTCAAAGCCGAGCAGGTGACGCAAATCGCGCATCCGAGCTACGTGCGGTCCCAGCGCGCTGTCGCCGTAGCTGCGGCCGTTGCCGAACGGTATCAGTGCGCCCTCACTGACGGCGCGCTCGGCATCGGCGCCTGACCGAACACGCTCCGACGTACCATAGTGCCGGGGATACAGTCCCCAACTCGGTACGCGCTCAGACGGGCGCGAGGCGCGAGGCGTGAAAGGCATAGCGGAAGGGGTCAGTAGAGAATCCAGGCGAAGGCCAGCAGCCACAACACGACCGCGCCCTGGACGGTGCGATCGCGCAGCACGACGCGCGTCGGCGACCCGCTCTGCTCCTCGACGAAGGCGATTTGCAGGTAGCGCAAGATACCGACGATCACGAACAGGCTCGTCAGGTACAGGTGCTCACTGCCCAGCCGGTCGACGACTTCGTGCGTCGTGGTGTAGAGCAGGTAGGCGACGATCACGACCGACGCCATGATCGCCATCGCCGCGTCGACGAACTGCAAGTTGTAGCCGTCGATGGAGCGCCGCATGCTCTTGCCCGTCTGAGCCAGCAGCAAGAGATCGTCGCGCCGCTTGGCCAGGCCCAGAAAGAGCGCCAGCAGAAACGTCATCACGACGATCCACATCGACAGCGGCACGCTAGTCGCCACCGAACCCACGAACAAGCGCAGCACGAAGCCGATACCGATCACGACCACGTCGAGGATCGCGACGTGTTTGAGGTGCACGCAGTAGGCTACGTTGAGAGCGGCGTATCCCGCTAGCACACCCAGCACGGACGGCGACACCAGCAGCGCCAAGCCCAGCCCGGCAGCGGCGCACACGACCCCGACACTGGCGGCTATGCGAACCGAGATGGCGCCCGACGGCAGGGGTCGATGGCGTTTTCGGGGGTGCTTGCGGTCGGCCTCCACGTCCAGCACATCGTTGAGCACGTAAACCGAACTCGCCACGCAGCAAAAAGCGACGAAGCTCAGCAGCGCGCGCGCCAGCAGATCCACATCGCCCACGCGGCCGACGAAGAAGAGCGGCATCAGCACGAACAGGTTCTTGACGTACTGGTGAGGCCGCAGCAGCGCTACGATGTGCTTGGCGGAAGAAACCATAGAGTTGGAGTACCCGGGTGAGGGTGGCTACGAGCGCCAGTACACCCACGGAGGATTGACGATCTGCTCCTTGAACAAGCTGATTTCGTCGAGCACCGACGTGCGTCCCGCCCGCGCGCAGGCCGACGTGATCTGACGTCCATACTCGCGGTCGGAGCGGTAGTAGATCCAAAAGTGATACGATCTGAGAAGCTGCACTTTGCACACCGTTTCGAATTGGGGTCGGCTCTCAATCCACGACAAGATGTCGGCCTGAGCGTAGAGTGCGTCAAACGGGGCCCGCTCATCGCCGTACAGCACCAGGACGGACGGATCGCGCGCGTTCAGCAGGGAATCGCTCATCCCCTGCCGGGCGACCTGGGCGCTTCCCAGTCCCACAATGTCGAGGTTGGGTAGTCGGCTGTCGAACGGAATGAAGCCCGCGTCCCCTAGAACGAGGTTGGGACGTGTTTCCGAAGATAGATCGGTCGTGATGGCGTCTGCGAGCGGTTCGCTTACGTCCAACCACCTCACGTAGTAGTTCGAAGCCGCCATCACCACGCTGGGCTGGAACCGGTATGCGTAACCCGTGAGAAGGAATATGGCGCCGACCAGTGCCAGTGCGACCGGCGCGACTTGGGGTCGCCACCTGTTGGTAGAGTCGGCTAGCAATCGGTTCAATCCATAGAAACCAATGAAGAGAGAGGGAAAGACCAGGTGAAAGAGAAAGCGGGCCGAATAATCCATCATCAAGTCGGAATGCGAATATCGGTAGCTCACGAAAACGACAAAGAACATCCAGAGCGCGAAAAGAGCTTTTCGGCCAGCAATTAGTATCGGAAGTGCAAATGCTCCCGTCAGCACCATGACCAGAAAGCGTATCGAATGGAATTGCGAAACCTCTTTTACGTAAAAGGTATTTGGCAAAAAGCTTTCGAACAGAAGATAGTGAAGGGCGAAATACGTCACCATTACTCCTCCGAAGAGAGCGCCCGACGCACATGCCCGCTTCCATCCCCACATCTGCATCCACGCGAGATTGGGTCTCGCTCCAGTGAGCGGACTCTGCGCCGTACCAATCAGAGGAGAGATCAAATAGTAGAAGGGGACAAGCGCCGAGAACAGCCAGGCTTCGGGCCGTGTCATGAGTAACAGCGAGCCGATGAGCAGCGACTGTCGAAAGCGCAGTTCGGCCAGCGAAACCATCAGCATGCTCGTCAGCGCTACGTAGAGGAACGTCGACAGGCCGGAGAATGCGTGCACCATCGTGACTGGAAGAGCCAGCGTGAAAAGCCCGGGCCAGAACATGCTCGGCATCGCGCGTCGTATCCACACTGCAAACCCGCCGAGAAGGAGCATGGATACGAGTTTGAAGAAGAGCACGACGTCGACCCGGAGTAGGGCGGGCACGATGGAGAGGGCGGCGTAGATCGGATTCGTGTATGCCTGCGTCGCGTCGGCCCCGCTCCGGTTGTAGTTCCACACGCCCACTTCTACCAAGTTGCGACCGTAGATCCAGGTGATGAACGCGTCGTCCACGGTAAAGCGCGCAAACGTCCAAAAGCTGACGATTGCGAGAACGGCGATTGCACACTTCAGCCAAGAGCGCACATACTCGTGCTCCAATTCTTTACTACTCTCGATGGTGGTGGTGGTGGTGAATCGCACGGCTTGAAAGCAGTACGTTTTCGGCTCGGCAGGCTGACGCTTTTATCTATTACTTGTCGAAGCAAGTCTGTTTACGTACATCACTGTATACCCTTCTACATGGAGCCTAACGCGACAGATTAGCAAGGGAAGAATGGACGATATGTGATCGAGAGCGTGTGATATTTCCTCACACTCACAAGGACGATCACTCGGAAAATGGAGACGATCGGCTCTTCTGGTGTCCAATTTCTAGCCAAGACTATGCTGTCGCTGCATTGCACCGCGCACCCGGCTCACCCGACACGGAGCAGACCCAGCCCTTTGCCTTTGTAGCTCGCGTTGTAGGAGCTGCGGATACCCTCGTGGTCCGGATGCTTCAGCTTGGGATCGGACTTGACCAGGGCGAATGCCGCTTCTCTGGCCTGGGCGACGAGTTCGACGTCAGTCGTCAGGTTGGCGATCTTGAGGGCGGGCATTCCGCTTTGGCGCGTGCCGAAGATGTCGCCGGCGCCACGGATTTTGAGGTCGATCTCGCTGATCTCGAAGCCGTCGTTGGTGCCCGCCATCGCCGTCAGGCGCTCGACGGCTTCGGCCGAACGCTTGAAGCCGGTCATCAAGAAGCAGTAGCTCTGCCGGTCGCCTCGGCCGACGCGTCCGCGCAGCTGGTGGAGCTGGCTCAGGCCGAAGCGCTCGGCGTGCTCAATCACCATGATCGACGCGTTGGGCACGTCGACGCCGACCTCGATGACGGTCGTGGCGACGAGGATATCGGCCTCCTTGTCCTTGAAGCGCTGCATCGCCTCCTCTTTCTCGTACGACAGCATGCGCCCGTGAACGAGTTCGACGCGGTACGGGCGGAACAGCTCGGTCAGCTCTTGGAAGCCTGATTCGGCGTCTTTCAAGTCCAGTTTCTCGCTCTCTTCGACGAGCGGATAGACGACGTAGGCCTGCCCGCCCTCGCGCAGTTGATCCTTGACGAACGCGTAGACTTCGCCTCTGCGCTTCTCCATCCGGACGGCCGTTTCGATCGGCTTGCGGCCCTTGGGCATTTCGCGCATCAGCGACACGTCTAGGTCGCCGTAGAGCGTCATCGCCAGGCTGCGCGGGATCGGCGTGGCGGTCATCAGGAGCATGTGGGGGCGCTCGCCCTTGTCGAACATGCGCGCCCGCTGCATCACGCCGAACCGGTGCTGCTCGTCGACGACCGTCATGCCCAGCCGCCTAAACTCGACGTTGTCCTCGATCAGCGCGTGCGTGCCGACGCAGACGTGGGCCGTCCCGTCGGCCAGTTCGGCCAGGATCTCCTCGCGCAGCAGTTTGCGCTGCCCGCCGACGAGCAGGTGGACTTTGAGGCCCAGCGGTTCGAGGTAGGTGGTCAGGTTGGCATAGTGCTGCTCGGCCAGAATCTCGGTCGGCGCCATGAACGAGCCCTGAAACCCGTTGTCGACCGCCTGCAAGATGGCCGCTACGGCGACGACGGTCTTGCCACTGCCCACATCGCCCTGGACGAGCCGGTTCATCTGCCGCCCGCTCTGCGTGTCGGTCACGATGTCGCGCAGCGTCTCCTGCTGCGCGCCGGTCAGATCGAACGGCAGGATCTCGGTCAGAAACCGCTTGGTCAGCGGGCCGGGCTGGCCCAAGACGACGCCGGGCTGATCGTCGCGCACTTGGCGCGTCAGGGCGAGGAGGAGTTGGAGGTAGAACAGCTCTTCGAACTTGAGCCGGTTGCGCGCCGCTTCCAGTTCCTCGCCCGACTTGGGAAAGTGGATCGCTCGGAGGGCAACGCGGCCATCGACCAAGCCATAGTGATCGACGACTTTGGGGCCGAACGGATCGGGCGGAAGCTCCAATCCGTGCTCTTTGAACAGGCGGTAGATGAGCTTGCGCATCGTCCGGCTCGTCAGGCCGACTTTGTCCAGCGCGGCGCCGCCGGGATAGAGCGGAATGATGCGGCCGGTGTCGAGCGCGGCGCCCTCGCTGTCGAGCTTGTCGAAATCGGGGTGGGTGAACGAGAAGCTGCTGCCGAACTTCTGGATCTTGCCGTGAAACGCGATGCGGTCGCCGGTTTTGAACTGCCGCCCGATCCACTGCGCGCCCTGAAACCAGACGGCTTTCATCCGCGCGCCATCGCCGTCCTCGATCAGCAGCTCGAAGCGCGCCCTGCCTTTGCCGCCGACCAGGTTGCTCGTCTTAACTGTCCCGACGACTGTCGCCTCCCCGGTGTCCTCGCGCAGATCGGCGACGCGGCTGATGGTGGAACGGTCGAGGTAGCGGCGCGGATAGTGGCGCACTAGGTCCATCGCCGTCTGCAATCCCGCTTTGGCGAGCGCCTCGGCCCTGCGCGGACCGATGCCGGGCACGTCGGCGAGGGGCGTATCGAAGAAGGACATGGGCGAGGCAGTGGGAGAACCCAAGATAACCGGCTCGGATGACGATGGGGTGGCACACGGATCAAGACGGGAGCGAGGCTGACCAATGCGTTGGCGGCTTCCGACTCGCCTGCTCAGCAGCAAGACGCGCAGGTCAAACCGGCGCGGCTTTTACCACCCCA
The DNA here is from genome assembly GCA_963841855.1 of Rhodothermales bacterium. Taxonomy (GTDB): domain Bacteria; phylum Bacteroidota; class Rhodothermia; order Rhodothermales; family BA12; genus CAXBBB01. The sequence continues at coordinate 339,770 of CAWJEJ010000001.1, forward strand.
TAACTTTCCCTTAACGTCAGGCGCGCTATTTATCTGGGACTCCCGACTCCACCGCCAACGCCATGAGTTACCGCCTCTCCCTCCTGCTCGCCTGCGCGCTGCTCTTCACTGCTCCCCTATCGGCGCAGCAGCTTTCGATCACGTTCTCGGGCCGCTACGCCACGGGCACGCTCGACGACAGCGCCGCCGAAAACGTCGCCTACCACGCCCCACGGCAGCGCGCGTTTTTCGTCAACTCGGACGCCAACACGGTCGTCGCGCTCGACTACTCCGATCCGGCCAACCCCACCCAGGCATTCACTATCGATGTGAGTCCGTACGGCGACGTGTCGGCGCTTGCGGTCAGCGCGTCGGGCTTGGTCGCCATCGCTGCTGCCAACGCCGACGAGCAGATGCCCGGCAGCCTCGTGCTCTTCGACGTGGACGGTACGTTTCGCGATCAGACGACTGTCGGCGCCGGACCGGGCATGGTGGCGTTCTCGCCCGACGGATCCCGCATTTTGGTAGCCAACGAAGGGCAGCCCAACGACGAATACACCGTCGACCCCGAAGGCAGCATCTCCATCGTCGCGGTCTCGGCGGGGGCGGGTGGACTATCGCTTGGAGCGGTTCAAACGGCCTCGTTCGCGGACTTCAACGCGGGCGGATCGCGGGCATCGGACTTGCCGGACGGCGTGCGCATCTACGGCCCCGGCGCGAGTGTAGCACAGGACTTGGAGCCTGAGCACATCGCCCTGAACGCCGACGGCAGCAAAGCCTACGTCTCGCTCCAGGAGAACAACGCGATGGCCGTCATCGACGTGACGACGGCGAACGTCGACGCGATCTTCGCGCTCGGCTTCAAGGATCACGGCGCGATGGGCAACGGACTCGACCCGAGCGACAGGGACGACCAGATCGACATCCGCACGTTTGCGGGCCTGTTCGGAATGTACCAGCCGGACGGCATCGCCACGTTCTCGAGCGGCGGCACGACCTACGTCGTCACGGCCAACGAGGGCGACGCGCGCGACTTCGATGACGTGCTCGAAGAGGAAGAACGCGTCAAAGATCTCACCCTCGACCCGACCGCGTTCCCCAACGCCGCCGCGCTTCAGGAGGACGAGGCACTCGGCCGCCTCGACGTGACGACGACGCTGGGCGATGCGGACGGCGACGGCGATTACGACGCGCTCTACAGCTTCGGCGGACGCTCGTTCGCGATCTTCGACGCGGCAACCGGAGCGCTCATCTTCGACTCGGGCGACACCATCGAACGTACAATCGCCGAACTCCTGCCCGCCGACTTCAACAGCGGAAACGACGAAAACGACGATCTGGAGGGCCGATCCGATAACAAAGGCCCCGAACCCAAAGGCGTCGCCGTCGGAGTGGTTAGTGGTACGACCTACGCCTTTGTCACGCTCGAACGCGTCGGCGGCATCATGGCGTTCGACCTGACCGATCCGACCGCGCCGACGTTTGCCGCCTACGTCAACAGCCGCGACTTCTCGGTCGACTTCGACGAGAGCAACTTCGCCGACGCGGGCGATCTGGGACCGGGTGCCATCGCCTTCGTCCCAGCAGCCGATAGCCCGACCGGAAGCGCGATGCTCATCGTTGCCCACGAGGTCAGCGGAACGGTCGCCGGATACGCGCTGGGCGTCACGCTCGCCACGACCGACATCGGCCAGGCGCGCGGACTGGGCGAGGGCGCGCAGGTGCAGATCGAAGGCGTCGTGACGACGAACGACTATGGCTTCAACAACGGCCAGTTCTTCGTCCAGGACGCGACCGGAGGCGTCAACGTGTTCGCATCCGGCTCCAGCTTCGGAGCCGACACGCTCGCGCTCGGCAGGGGCGACGACTCGACGATCAAGGCAGGTGACCGCGTCCGCATCACCGGTGAAATCGACGCGTTTAACAACCAGGTCCAGGTCAGCGCGGCCCGCATCGCCGTCCTCTCCAGCGGCAACGACCTACCCGATGCCGCCCGCGCCCTCCCGATCGGCTTCGACGCCGACAGCCCGCTCCAGGGCCAGCGCGTCGAGTTGCCGTTCGTCCGCTTGGCCGATCCCGCCGCGTGGCCGACGGACCCCATCGGCTCGAGCAGCGGCCTGACCGTCAAAGCCGTCACCCTCTCCGGCGACACGCTCGACGTGCGCATCGACCGGGGCGAGTCGGACTTCGACGGATCGCCCGCTCCTACCGGCCTGTTTACGATCCAAGGCGTCTTGGCCCGCTTCCGCGACACGGCCCAACTGCTGCCGTTTTTCGAAGAGGAATTGGACGATGTAGGCGAGGGAAAGGCGCAGTTCTTCCACGGCTCGACCGACAGTGACGCCAGTTCTTTTCGTTTTCTCGTAGACGGTCAACCCCTAGCGCCCACTCTCGCGTACGGAGAGGCAACGTCGCTGCTCCTGATGCCCAGTGAGACGGCTTACAGTTTGTCGGTCGTACGAGTACTCACGAGCGAAACGACTCTGTTCACCCTGGAGGCGTCGGAAGAAGACGAATTGGGCGAAGACGGCAGCATCTTCGTCGTTGCGGGAAACCCTGGGTCGAGCCAGGACGGAGATGCCTTCGGGCTCTACGTTTCGGACCTTCCCGATGCTGAAGACCAAGTGGTGCGCGCTCATTTCTTCTTTGGACGCGCCCGCCTAGTCGACGCCGCTGAGTTACGGCAGCTATTCCCCGAGACCACGATAGCGACGCAAAACGAAGATGGGGGAGTGATTTCTTTCGGCACGTTTACCGACTCGTTCGATCTGGAGGACCGGGCTTACACCTTTGCCATCACTGTTCCTGGAGCCACGAATACACGTGCAGAGGCTCTCAGTCTGTTTGGCGGGGATTTGGGAGTCGGAGCCGGTGGCGTGGTTACGCTAGTGTTTTCCGGTGCCACTCGTACCGACAGCGCTCCGGAGAACTTCTTCGTCGTCTCGACGGACGGTAGCGTCGCCGACCTCGCAGAAACGCCGGTCTCGACCGAAGATGACGCGTTTGACGTTCCTGACGAACTGAAGTTGTCGACGCCCACCCCGCACCCGGTCACCGGCACGTCCACCGTCCGGTTCGGCGTTCCTCAGGCCGGACACGCGCGACTGACGGTCTTCGATGTGCTGGGACGCGAAGTCGCCCGGCTGGTCGACGCTCAGACGTCGGCGGGATGGCACGATGCGTCGCTGGATGGATCAGCGCTTTCGAGCGGCGTCTACCTCTACCGCCTCGAAGTCGACGAACGCAGCACGACCGGCACGCTGACCGTCGTCCGCTGACATTTAGCACGTCGCCCGGCACGCGCTCCGTCCAGCCTCGGCTCGGCGGGGCGTTTCTGCTGAGGGCGCTACTTGTTGGCCTCTAAGATGAACGACAGCGTCAGGCCCAGTCCGCTCTCGACCGGGTTGACGTGCGCGAACAGGTCCAATCCTACTCCGAGTTCGCGAATCGGCGTGAAGAACGCCTGGGCGCTCACGACGACGCCCCCGGTGAAGAAGCGGTCCCAGCTTCCGTCGACTCGCCGCACGCCCGAAACGAGCGCCGGGCCCGCGGCGACGGCCGTCCGGTGCCAACGCCCCACGTCCGACACGCCGACGCCGACGTGGTGAGCCACCAGCTCTCTGTGGCCGAACAGGTTGCTGTCGACGCTGCCGTGGATGCCGACCTGCACGAAGCGCTCCCGCCCGAAGTTGCCCGAGATCGCGACGGCTACTTGGTCGTCCGATGCGAGGCCAACACCAAACGTGCCCCAGCCTTCATCTTTCTCGGCCGACGCCGAGCCGAAGCGTCCGCCGGGCTGCGCCAATGCGAGGTCAGCGAACCCGCCGATCAGGAGCAGCAGGACGAAGACGCGAAAGAGAGGAAACGGCATAGCGAATTCGAGTAGACCCGCGCGCAACAGAGTACCAAGAGCCAGGTTTCGGGCCACTCGCTCGCCGCACGCTCAGGCCACCGCCTCAGTCCAGACGGAAACAGTCGAACTGGTGTCGTCGACCGGGCCGACAGGCGGCGGCGTGTCGCACTGGCAGGCGGGCAGCATGGCGACGAGCAAGAAGAGTGCGAGAGCGGCGATTCGTTTCATCAACGGGTAGGATCGGGTGTATGCCAAGATAGCCGGATCGGCGTTTGGTTATCCATCGGAAACGGCGAAGGCTGCGCCCGGTTACCCTCTTTTCTCCCACGTCTCATGACTACGCTTCTCGCCCCGCCTCCTTCTACCGCACTACCGTCCGCACTCCGGGGCACCCAAGGCACCGTCGACCGCCTCACGTCTCTGGCTGCGCGTATGGACTTTTCGGGCGGAGAGCGCGTCGTCATCGCTCCGTTTACGGGGCAGCCCTTCGCCACGCTGCGCGACGCTGCGCCCGGCGATGTGGACCGAGCTTTCGCACGCGCCAGGCGTGCCCAGCAGGCGTGGGCACTGGTCGATCCGTCAGAGCGTGCCCGGGTCCTGCTGCGCTTCCACGACCTGGTTCTGAGCCACCGCGACGAACTGCTCGACGTGCTTCAACTCGAAGGCGGCAAGGCGCGCCGCCACGCCCTCGACGAAGTGCTCGACACGGCCAACGTCGCACACTACTATGCACGCCGAGGGCCGGGCTGGCTGGGCGATGACCGCAGGCGCGGCGCCGTTCCGCTGGCCACCAAGACGTGGGTGCAGCACCTGCCGCTGGGCGTCGTCAGCATCAACGCGCCGTGGAATTATCCGCTGACGATGGCCGTCACGGACGCACTGCCCGCGCTGATGGCCGGAAATGCCGTCGTCGTCAAGCCCGCCGAGCAAACGCCGTTCTCGGCCCTGTTTGCCCAGGAACTGCTCGGCCGCGCAGGCCTGCCCGACGGGCTGTTCGAGATCGTGCTGGGTTCGGGCCCCGACCTGGGCGAGCACCTGATCGCCCGCGCCGACGGCCTCATGTTCACCGGATCGACGGCGACGGGGCGCATCGTCGCGCGGCAGGCGGCCGAGCGGCTCATCCCGATGTCACTCGAGCTGGGCGGCAAGAATCCGCTTATCGTCCTGCCCGATTGCGATCTGGGACGCACCGTCGAGGGCGTCGTCCGTGCGTGCTTTACCAATGCGGGTCAGCTGTGCATCTCGGCCGAACGCGTGCTCGTCCACGCCGACGCGTGGGACACGTTTGTGCCTGCTCTGACCGCGCGCGTGGCCCAGATGCGGGTTGGACAGATGGGTTGGGACGTGGAGATGGGCGTTCTCGCCACCCCCCAGCAAGTCGAAAAGGTCGAGGCGCACGTCGCGAACGCCCGGGCGGGCGGCGCCACGATTCTGTGCGGCGGCGAGCGGCTGCCCCACCTGGGGCCGATGGGATGGGCTCCGACTCTGCTCACCGGCGTGACGCCCGCGATGGACCTGGCGTGCGACGAAACGTTTGGTCCCGTCGCCACCCTGACTCGGGTCGCATCGGACGACGAAGCCGTCGCCAAGGCCAACGATTCGGAGTATGGGCTCAACGCGAGCGTGTGGAGCGGCGACACCCGGCGGGCAGTCGCCGTCGCGCGGCGCATTCGGTGCGGGACGGTCAACGTCAACGAGGCGTTTATCGCCGCCTGGGCCTCGGTCGACGCGCCGATGGGTGGCATGAAGGCGTCCGGCCTGGGACGCCGCCACGGGCGCGAGGGCTTCTTCAAGTTCACCGAAGCTCAGACGATCGCCGTCCAGCGCGGCTTCCCGATCGCGCCCGCCGGTCCGATCACTGCCGAGCGCTTCGCCGAACTAGCCGTCGCCGCGATGCGGATCGTGCGGCGGCTTCCCTGGGGCTGAGCCTACCGAGCGCGATCCGGCGCTTACCGATCAATCTGAGCACCCGAGGACACTGCCCAAGCGGCCCGCTGCGCCCGGTGACGCGCCAGGCGTGCGCCGGGCAGGTGGCCCACTCGGTCGAACCATGCCGCAGCGCTCCGCGAGTAGTCGCGCGACTCGGGCCAGCGCTCGCCGATCCACGCGGCCTCAGACAGGTAGAGCGCGCGGTATCCTTGCCACAGATCGTCGGCGCCGGGCGTGCCGAGATCGACCTGAACACTCCTCAGCACGTCTTCGGCGCGAGAGTCTTCCAGGTTCTCCATCGCCCACAGCGCACCGCCGATGCCGCGCGGCGCATCTCGGCCGTAACGCGACGCCACCGTCCCTTCGGCGGCAGCCAACCGGCGCAGGCGCAGACGCAGCACGCCTTCAGGCGCGTCGAGCAGGCGGTGACGAGCCAGCGCGTGGTCGTAGAGAGACACCGCGGACTGGGCCTCGCCTATGAGCGCCAGAGCATCGGCCCAGAGCGCCAGGACGCCTGTTGAAACGCCCGACACGTCGCTCGAAGGCGATCCGTAGCGCGCCCCCAGATCAGCCGCCACCAAAGGCGCGTTTCTCTGGCGCAACTGGAGATCTGCGCGCCGGGCCAGCGCGGGCAGATAAGTGGAATCGGCGTTTAGCGCGCGCCCGAGCAGGTCGAGCGCGGCGAGCGTGTCGGGGGCCAGTCCAAGCAGCGTGCGGTCGGCGGCACGCGTCAGACGGGCGGCGGGCGGCGTCCAGTGCGGGCTGGGCTTCTCGAAAAGCGACGGAGCGCCGAAGCGGCGAGTGGCGAGCGGAGCGGCTTGCACCGGGATCGGCGCGGTGGCAGCCACGTCGTCCTCCCACTGCTGCGCCAGCACGCTGATCTGTTCTCCAGTCGTCCGGTCGAGGTCGCCCCAGGCATAGGCGTCAAGGACGGCGTTCCATCCGTACCGGTCAGCGACGAAGCCGACGAATGAGGCCGTCGTCGCGTACGATACGGCGCCGCGTCCGCCCCAAAAACCTCTCGCTCCCATCGCGCTGGCCAGCCGCTCGGCCGTCTCTCCAGACGGGTCGAACGTGGCGGCGACCTGCTCGGTCGGCGTCGGCACGTCCTCGAACGGCTCGGCGGCTCCGGCAAGCCCTTCGATCAGCCCGACGAGCCGTGACGCTCGGACAATCGGAAGGCCAGCTTCGCGCGAGAACGCGTGGGCCAGTTCGTGGTCCAGCACGCGCGGCCACGCCTCGCCCAAGACGTGAATCTGCTGATCGCCCAGCCATACGGGCGCGACGTTGGTGTAGGCGGCGCCTGTCAGATCGGCTTTGACCTGGGCGTCCGGGTAGAGGTAGATCTGGACCCGCTCGCCGGGATGCGTCTGCCACAGCTGGCTCAAGCGCGCGTAGGCGAACTCGGCTTCGAGCAGGTGCCGCCGGGCGTCGCGATCGGTGAGATGGTCGGCCGAGTAGTAGAGGTCGATGCGCTGGGAGCCGACGTGACTGCCCAGCACCTGAGCTGTTCGCCAGGCGGGCGTCGTCAGGCCGAGCCAGGGGCCGAGCGCGTACGTCAGCGCGATCGTGACGCCCAGTGTGAGCAGCCTAACGCGCCGCCGAGTGGCCCATGCGACGGTCAGAGCGGCCCACGCCAGCGTCAGGCCGCGAAAGGCGAACAGGCCCGGACGTAGGGCGAGCGTTTCGTCGTAGATCGGCCCCAAGACACCGCCGAAGACGTGGTTGTAGTGGTAAAACTGCGGATGCAGCCCCAAATCCCACAGCGGCGTCAGCACCAAAATCCCCGCGCCGACGAGGAAAAACGTCCACCGCCCGCGCCCGGCCCGGACGACCAGAGCGAACGCCAGCGAAACGGCCAGCACGACGCTTGGAACGGCGAACGTGACGAAGAGCAGCAGCCCCTGGCCGTACCCGCGGTTGGGCGCCCAGCCCAGCGACAGCGTCAGCCCGGCGAGGGGAATCAGCAGCAGAGACAGGTGGCGCGCGATCACGGCGCCCAACCACTCGCCTCGCCTTACCGCTCCGACCGACGCCATGCCCGCTATCCAAAACGACGCTCCAGCCGCGATCGCCGACGACTCGGCGTGGAGCGTCTGCACGAGGGGCAGCGCCATCAGCACGGCCGTCAGCGCAGCGTAGAAGAGGGCGCAGATGAGCAGATCGCGGCGGCGGTCGTCCACGCTAGATCAGGGCGACGAGGACGCCGACCGAGAGCACCTGCTTGATCTGGGCGCCCGGGTCCACGTCGCGGTCCAGGAGCAAGACGACTTCGAGCTTGGTCGTAAGCCAGTCGTTGGCCTTGAGCGTGAGCACGTTGTCCCACGTCACGTCCGGCATGTCGGGCTGATTGAACGCCGCGAACAGGCCCAGCGACGATTTGTAGCGCACGTTGGGAAAGAGCACGCGGTTTACATCGGTGCGGCTTTCGAGCCCTCCCTCCAGCCGCATGTTCTCGTCCGGCTTCAGATTGTAGAGCGGGCGCAATCGCGTGATCGTGACGACCGTCTCTTTGAGCCCTAGCCCTACACGCTGCTTGAACCACGCGCCCTGCTCATAGGTCAGGCCTAGCGACTGAGTGAAAATGCCCGGCGCCAGGAAATCCGACACTTTGACCGGAGGCGTGCGGTCGCCCTCCAGCGGATCCTTGTCGAAGTTGAAACCCGGTGCGAACTGCGAGCGGAAGGTCGCTGCGATGGTGGGCTCGAACGTGCGGAAAAACCCGTCGCCTCGGTAACGCAGCGCGGCTTCGAGCCGGATCAGATCGTCAGACTTGCGAAAAGCCAGCGTGTCCTGCTTGACGACGCCGATCGACAGGTTCATTTCGTAGGTCTGCTCCCACCGGTCGTCGAACCGCTCGTGCTCGCCCGACAACCCAGCCGTGACGGCGACGGCGTTGAGACCGCCCTGTTGCCAGTTGGTGAACTGCGCCTGCGATCCGGCCAGCGACGCCGACAACGTGGTGGCCGTGCTGTCGCGCGCGTCGTTTTGCGCGTGCGCGGACGGAGCGAGAAGGACGAGCAGGAGTCCAAGATGTCGGAGCATAGAGCAGAAGTCGAGAGGAGGAAAAACGAAGCGGGAGACCGCACCGCGTGGGTACAGCCTCCCGCAAGGGATCGTCGAAAAGACGCGGCGGTGTTACGCGGCGTTCTTCTTGTCCTGAACTTCGATGCGGATTTCCTGCGCCTTGTTCTTCAGGTCCTGCATGGCCTTGCGGACACGCGTGCCTGCCGCCTTGTTTTCTTTCTCATAGAACTGCGAGAAGTCTTTTTCGAGTTCGTCGACGAAGCTTTTAAGCTCTTCAAACCGGGACATAGTAGTCTGTGGTTAGGGTGTGGAAGGGAATGACACTGCCGAAGCAGCTTACCGGGTGAGAGGCATCCGATACGTCCAACTTAACGCGCCCGGTTGAAATCAGTCAAGGTAAATCGGCTCAAAAAGGCCCTAAAACGCCCTTTTCCCGTCACATCACACATAAAATAGCGTTCCGCCGGGCCCAGACGGTCCTAAAAAGGCGGGCGGAGTCGTCACGCGGACGGGCGTTTGCGCGTCGATGAGCGCTCGCACGGCGCCCAAATCGGGCAGCTCCGGCGCTATTTCAGGCACGCGGGAGGCGTCGGCCTGGGGAATGGCGCGGCCATCGTCGCCCGGCAATGGAACGCGCGCGTCGACTCGCTGAAACACGATGGCCTCGACGTCGTGACCCGCCGTGCGCAGCCCCGTCGCAAGCGCCGCCAGCACCTGAGCGTCCGGCGCAGCGCCGACAGTGCCTCCCATCAGCGTCGACACGACCGGCACGGCGCGCTGGTTCGCCAGATCGGCCAGCCAGCCCACGCTTCCCGCTCGAACGTCATCTCCTTGGCTGCGCAGCAAGCCGCGGTCTCCGCCGTGAACGCCGACGGCAGGCACCTGCGAGTCCGTAAGCAGCCCGACGATCTTGCGCGACGCCTGCCGAACGGCCTGATCGACGAGCGCGCGTTCCTGAGCCGACGGCTCGGCGCCAGGATCGGGAAACAGGCCCGCCGATTCGAGCACGCGCTCGGCCTGGCCTCCATCGCCGTGGACGAGGATGAGGCGGTGCGACGTGCCCATCATCAGGCGGCCGAGCGACTGGGTGAACAGCAGATCGTCGAGGTGGACGGCGTCGAGGTGGACCAAGTAGAGCATAAGCGAGCAGAGGTGAGCACGCGCAAACCGGCGCGCGCGGGGTGCGTTTCAGCCGCATGATTCTATCCGCTCCTCAACTCGAACGCGCCGGCGAAGCGTCGGCCCTTGCGCTGCGCCGAATGGGTGTTACCCAGGGCGAGCGCGTCGCTCTGCACGCAGCCAACTCGCCCGCCTTTCTCGCTTGCCTGATCGGCTTGTGGCGCATCGGAGCCGTCGCCGTTCCCCTGCCGCTGCGCCATCCGGCAGCCGTGCTGCACGCCGCACTGACATCGGTGGGCGCGAGTCGCCTGCTGTTCGATGCGGATCAGCCGCCTCACCCCCAACTCTCGGCCGATCGTACTGCGCGCCTCCTCCCGCGATACGAACCCGGTGGACCAGCCGCGCCCGCTTTCGACACGTGGGCTCACCGGTCGCCGGCGACGCTCGTCTTCACGTCCGGGTCGACCGGCGTGCCCAAGGGAGCGCAGCACCGGCTGGACGCACACGTGGCAAGCGCGCGTGGCGCCCGGTCGGCCGTGCCCTTCGATCCGGGCGACTGCTGGCTGCTCTCGCTCCCACTCTACCACATCGGCGGCCTGTCGATCCTGATCCGCACGCTTGAGGCGCGCGCCTCTCTGGCTCTGCAACAGGCTGGCGAGTCGACCGGCCAGGCACTCGCTCAGCACCGCCCGACGCACGCTTCGCTCGTGCCGGTCCAGTTGCGCCGCCTGCTCGCCGCCCCCGCCGACTCGCATAGGCTGCGCAGCGTCCTTGTGGGCGGCGCCGCAACGCCCGCTGCTCTGCTGGACGCCGCCGTCGCAGCCGACCTGCCCATTCACACGACCTACGGCCTGACCGAAATGGCATCTCAGGTCTGCACGACAGAGGTCGGCGCGCCACGCCGCGCACTCGGCACGTCAGGAGCTGTGCTTCCCGAACGCGAACTGCGCCTCTCCGAACGGGGCGAGATTATGGTGCGAGGCGCCACCCGGCTCGACGGCTACGCCACGCCCGACGGCCTGCGCTGCCCATTCGACTCGGACGGCTGGTTCGCGACGGGCGATGTCGGGTCGCTGGATGCGAGCGGACGGTTGAGCGTCGAGGGCCGAATCGACTTCGGCTTCGTGTCGGGAGGCGAAAACGTGCGGCCCGAAGCGATCGAGCGCGCGCTGGCCGACGTGCCGGGCATCGTGCAGAGCGTCGTCGTTCCAGTCGCCGACGCGGAGTTTGGGCACCGCCCGGTCGCGTTCGTCGATGCGCCCGGATGGGACCTGGACGACGCTCGGACGCTGGCGGCTCTGCGTGAGCGGTTGGACGGCACGCTGGCGCGGTTTCAGCACCCGGTCGCGCTACTCACGTTGCCTGAAAGCCAGGGCATGAAGCCCGATCGGCGCGCGCTCATCGCGCTGGCGGAGTCGAGCCAGCGCGCGTAGGCTATGCTTTGTCGCGGGCGAGCCACAACGCCAGCACATCGTCCGAGAACTCATCGAGATCGCTCTGTGCCAACAGCGTACGCGAGAGCACGCTGAGCGGCGACTTCTGACCCCACGCATAGTCGGCGGCGCGCGCCAGTCCTTCCTCGCCGACCAGCCCGCCACTGGCGCGCGGCTGCTCGATCATGCCGTCCGTATAGCACACAAACGCGTTGCCCGGCGCGAGATCCAGGCTGAAGTCTTGGAACGGCGTGCCGCTCGACAGGCCGACGACCATGTTGCCCTCTTCGAGCACCTCCACGCCGCTGCCGGAGACGAGCAGCGGGCGGCAGTGTCCGGCGTTGCAGTACGTCAGGCGGTGCGCGCGCGGGTTCCAGCGGAAGAGCAGCAGCGACGCAAACGTCTCGCCCATGATCGGGTCGCGAACGAGCAGGTCGTTGACCGCCGAGATGACGTCCGCCGGAGACTCGGTCGTGCGCGTCATCGCGTGAATCGTGCCTCGGATGTAAGACAGAAAGCTGAACGCGTAGAACTTGGCCTGAATGCCCTTGCCCATCACGTCGCCGACAGTCACGTAGTAGTCGCCCGAGGGGTGGTGCAGCCAGTCGACGAAATCGCCGCCGCCCTGCTCGCGGGGCAGATTGAGGTAGTCGAACGCGTAGCCCTCGACGTCGGGCATCGAGCGGGGCAGCAGCTTGTTCGAAAAGTCCTGGCTGATGCGCGCGTTCAGGTTAGTCTGGTACGCGTCGGCCCGTTCGAGCAGCTGGTTGATGCGCGCAACGACCATGTCGAGGTCGAACGGCTTGGTGAGGTAGTCGTCGACGCCGTCGCGGAGCGCTTCGTTGCGGCTTTCGCCGTCGGCCTTGGCCGTCAGGAAGATGAACGGAATGATCCGCGTCGACGCGTCCTCGGAAAGCGCCTTGCGCAGCGCGTAGCCATCCATGAGCGGCATCATGATGTCCGACACGATCAGATCGGGGATCGCCTCGTGCACCATGTCGAGCGCCTCGCGGCCGTTGGTGGCCACGCGCACGTCGAATAGTTTGCTGAGCCTATAGACGAGCAGACGCCGAAGCGTGATCTCGTCCTCGACGACTAAAATGGAATGGCGAGACATCGATCACCTCCATCGTCGAGAACGTCGAACGAGAGCGTGTTGCCGTCCGCCTCGCGCGTGTAGAGCAGGTCGGTGGCGCAGGCGAAAACCATCAAAAGCCCCATTCCCCGCTCGGGAAGCGCCGAAAGCTGGGCACGCCGCACGTCGACCTTCTCGTCGACGTCGAAGCCCACGCTCGAATCGAAAATCGTGCAGGCAAAGCCGCTGTCGTCGCGCGTGATCGCGACTTCGATCTGGATCGTGCGGCTCCCGAATTCGGCGTGCTGCACCAGATTGGCGAGCCACTCGTGGACCGCTAGCTGGACGTGCAGCAACGTCGCCACGTGATCCGGGCAGGCCTCCATCATCTCGGCCAGATGATCGTGCGTTCGCGTGATGACCGTGCCCAGGTCGTCGAAGAGAAGGCGGGCGGGCGCCACTTCGGAGCAGCCTAGAAGCGGAGAGTCGGAGTCGGTCGGCACGTGGTCAGGCACTTGGCATCAGCGCGGTGCGAGCCTCGTCGACCGTGGAAAATTGCTTGAACACCTTGTACGTCCGCGTGAGCTGCACGACGACCTGAACGGGTCGCGAAACCGACGCGAACACAACCTGCCCACCCTCGGGCGACACCTGCCGGTAGATCGAGAAGATCGAGCCCAGACCGGTAGAATCGAGGATTCCTGTTCCAGTAAAATCGAGAACGAAATGCCGCGTGCCGTCTTGGACGAGGTTCTGGCACAGCGTCTTGAATTCGGGAGCGCTGCGAAAGTCGAGCGCCTTTCCGATGACGATCGAGACGACGCCGTCACCGAGCGGTTCTGCCTGTAAAGACATGGACGAGTGAGAGTAGGTAGAGGTGAGTTCCATTCGTAAAATAGGGACGCGTCGGGCGACGATTGAGACGAGTGTGCCCGACCGCATCAGCAAACGGCTTGCCAATACGCAAACCGGTGAGCATCGTCCCGAAGCGATGCGAACGTCGGAAAAAGATGCCTCTAGACTGCGCGGGCACTGCACAGTCTGCCGCTACTCCTGCGCTGTCACCGTGAAATAGCCGACGACGGCTGGCGTAACGTCGAGGTCGCGTATGACGAGCGACGACGGAATCTGCACGACCGGACGGACGAAGTTGGTGTTGTCCGCGCGCAGCGAGTCGTAATCGACGATGGCGCGGATCAGGGGCGACTCTACCGAGCGGCGGTATTGACTCAGCAGCACGCGGAAGCGCACGCGGACAGTCGGAGGATCGAGCGTGACGACGCGCTCACTCGTGGGCGCGCCGACGACCTGCACTTCGATGTCGCGCTCGGCGCCGGTGAACGCTCCGATTGGAACGACGATCTCGGTCTCTTCGGCGCTCACCGAGACCAGGTTGGAGAGCGTGTCCGACAGGCTGACGGTGACCATGAGCGTGTCGGTCAGGCGGCGGCGCGGACGGTCGGGAAGCGTGGGCCAATAGGTCAACCGGTCGACGATCTCGGCGGCTCCCCTGACTGTGACCGAGTCAGGCCGCATGCGGATCGGGCCCGAGACGTCATACGTCTCGTTGAACGACAGGCTGAGGCGCGGGCGAATCGGCAGGCGGACCGTTCGGCTAGGACCGGTGCGCAGTTCGACGACGGGCGGAATGATCGAGAGGATGTCGACGTCGCCCGGCAGGTCGAAGCGCAAATTGGCCATCTCGACGCGGTCGTCAGTCGCCTGAATCGGTAGCGACGGTAGGTCGGAGAACAGCGCGAGCAGATCGAACCCCTCGCCTCTGAGCGAAGCGCGCACGCGAGGTGGCGGAGCCTCGACGAGAGCGCTCCCCATCGGCAGCCCGATCACTTCGATGGGAATGTCGATCTCCGCTGTCTGGCTGTTCGAGAGCGTCAGCAGCGACCAGATGAGCAGCGAGGCCAGCACGCACAGCGTTCCGGCCAGCCAGGGCCGGTCGATCTCGTCGCGCTGCTCGTCGGTTGCCGCGGAGCGCGTGCGTCGCCGCCGGAGCAAGCGGGCCATTCGGGATAGAACGGCCACCGGGCTAGCTTCGCTCAAGCAGAGCGATCAGTTCGTCCTTGGTGGCGCGCGAAATCGCACGACCGGCCACGTCGTCCAGGTCGTCGCGGTCGCGGGCGCGGGCGCGGGCGCGCAGTTCGCGCACAGTCAGTTCGCTCAGTTCGTGCTCGCCCGGCGAGGCGGCTGCGTGGCCAGAGGGCGCCTTGAAGCCGTCCAGCATCGCTTCGACCAATCCTTCGCCGGGTCGAGGGATGACGCGCGACGAGAGCACGATTCCAACGCGCTCGGCCGCGGCACGGCCCGCATCGACGGACGCTTGGACGGCCGCTACGTCGCCGACGACGGCGATCGTGATGAGAGCGGCGTTGGTCTTGGTGCGCGACACCATCCGCACGTGCGACGCTTTGAGCATCGCATCGGCGGCTTCGATCGCGGCGACCAAGCCGCGCGTTTCGACCATTCCCAGGGCCAATGCGTCGTAAGGTCCGGCCATCTCAGGCGCCCGGCAGGACGTTCTCGACGTCGGCGTGCGGGCGCGGGATCACGTGGACCGACACCAGTTCGCCGACGCGCTCGGCGGCAGCGGCGCCCGCATCCGTCGACGCTTTGACGGCGCCGACATCGCCGCGCACCATGACGGTGACGTATCCGCCGCCGATCTGCTCTTTACCGATCAGGCGCACGCGGGCGGCTTTGACCATTGCGTCGGCGGCTTCGATGGCGCCAATGAGTCCTTTGGTCTCGACCATGCCGAGCGCGGTTCCGTAATCTGATTCTGCCATGTGTGCGGTGTGCTGAGAAGTGGAGGGAAAAGCCCTTTCGTTAGGTGGGTAAGGTAGGCCCCGCCCAGAGGGCAAGTCAACGCCGGCGGCGCGCTTCGATCCGATTGCGCACCATTGCAGCGCCGCGCATCACCTCGGCCCACGAGTAGACGCGCACCAGCAGCACGCCCAGCGGATAGAGCGCCATCAGTCCCGCTAGGCCGGCTAGCCGAGACGCGAGCGGCCAGTCCAAAACCGGTCGCGACGTCGCATAGAGCACGCAGACGACCAACAGGACACCGCCCAGATGCTCCCATCGAAACCGAATCCCTTCGCTCTTCTGCGCCGCCAATCCCGCGCCGACGGCGAGCAGCGTGTACGAGGCCAGCGTCGCCAGCGAGGCGCCCATCGCTCCGATCCTGGGAATGAGAACGAGGTTGAGGCCGAGATTGAGCAGCGCCGACACCAGGACGACGAGGCTGATCGTGCGCGTCTTGGCGCGGGCCAGCAAGATGTTGCTCGCGATGATGTAGAGCCCGTAGCCCACGAACCCGAGCGCCAGGGGAAAGACGAACGGCTCGGCGGCCAGCAGCGCCTGCCCGTCCGAGTCGATCAGCAGCGCGAGCGTGTCTCCGGCGAACAGGCTCAGCCCCAGCGCGAATCCGCCGCCGAAGACGACGTAGTGCCGAAACGTGCGCCGGTGCAGCGCTCCGCCTCCCGTCGCGCCGTGCTCCTTGAGACCGATCGCGTTGAAGGCCGACTGAAAACCCTGAACCACGATCACGTTGAGCACGCTCGCCAGCCGGGCAGCCAGATCGTAGATGCCCAGCGCGGTCGCCGATGCCAGCCGCTCCATCAAGAAGCGATCTCCGGCATAGAGAAACGGGATCGCGAGGCTGTTGACCATCAGCGGCGCCGAGTAGCGCAGCATCCGCTGGAGCACGCCCCAGTCGATGCGCCACGTAGTCGTCGCGAGCAGGTAACCGTTCATCACGAGGGCACCCGCGCCTCCAGCCAACGTCATCGCCCAGAGCGCGCCCTCCAATCCCCGCCCCATCCAGACGACGAGGAGTACGTTGGCGGCAATGATGACGCCAAACCGGCTGAGCAGCGTCGCGCTGTAGAACACGACGCGCTCGCGGATCTGCGCCAGCACGTAGCCCAGCTGCGCCATCGCCTCGAACGCCGTCGCCAGGACGACGGCCAGCCCCATCGACCGAAACAGAGCCGGATCGACGCCTGCGCCGTCGGTGTCGAACAACCATGCGCCGACCGCGCCCGCCTGCCACACGCCGACGCCGCCCACGACGGTGACGAGAACGAGCACGCACGCGAACGTCGTAAAAGCAGCCGCGTCGCGGTCGGGATCGCGCGTGGTCGACAGGATGTGCAGCAGCGCGAGAGGAAGCGACAGCGACAGAATCGGGCCGCCGATGTTGACGACGGCGGTGAGCAGCGCAATCAGCCCATACTGCTCTGTCGGGAGCAGGGCCGGGTCCGTCTGAATCTTGAGCAGGAACAGGCCAGCGGCTTTGGACAGGCCGTTGGCGAGCGTGTAGAGCGCGCTTTGCCACGCCAGCCGCTTGAACGCGTTGCCTCCTTCCGCTTCGTCAGCTGGTCGCACATCTGCTTTCATCTGCACGTCACCCAAACACGTTGAAGCGCTTGATCACCCACTCGCGCCCGGCGAAACTGGTCAAGTAGTAGAGCGCGTTGCGCAGCGTCAGACCCGATTTGCGCAGCAGAAAGCGCGCCATCGATGTGTCACCGGTGAGGTAGTAGAACCGCGCCGCAGACGCGTGGATGCGCCGGTAGGCCGTGCGGTAGAGGGCGGGGTACGCGTCGCGGTAGCGCTCGATGGCGAGCAGCGAGTAGTGAAAGTCGATCTCGCGGTAGCGCCGGTCGAGCGACAGGTTGCTGCCCGAGACGTGCCGCAGGTAAAGGCTCTCGCACACCTCGACCGAGGCTCGCTCGTGGAACAGGCGCAGCAGCCAGTCCGAGTCGACGACGCCGAAGTGCTCCTCGAACAGCACGTCGCGGCATTCGCGCGCCAGCACCAAGCCGCCCAGATACACGTTCTGCCTACCCTTTTGGCGCGTCAGCAAGGCCCGGAACGTCGCGTTGGCCGCATACTGAATCGAGCCGTTGGGGCACGTGCGGTAGCGCTCGATCCGGCGTTCCGTTTGGGCGTCGACGATCGTGTAGCCGCACGAGACGATGGGCGCCCGGCCGAGCAGCGGCAGGACCGTCAGCAGGCGGTGAGGCTTCCATTCGTCGTCATGGTCGACGATGCAGATGTAGTCGCCCGTGCAGGCTTGGAGAGCGACGTTTCGCCCCGCATTGGGTCCACCCGTGTTGGCGGACAATTGGCGCACGGTTACGTCCGGCCACTGGGCGACGACGGCGAGCGTGTCGTCGGTCGAGCAGTCGTCGACGACCCATACGTCCAACCCAAACCGCTCGCCCGCTCCCTCCTGCTCCATGATCGACGCCAGGCAGCGGCCGATCGTGGCGGACGAGTTGTACGTCGTGAGCAGGACCGAGAACATGATCATGGGCGACTGGCTGGCGCGGCAAGGGCACGGGCGACGCCACCGGTGGGTGTAGGTCGGCAAACTGCGTACACCACCCCAAGCGTCATTTCTGCGAAGGCAGGACTCCGCAACTGCTGACGCTGTCTCAGGAACAGATCCCCGCGTCCGCGAGCGTGACGACGAGCAAATGACAACGCCCATCTTCCAAGGCAGCGCGATGGGTTATTCATCGGACGCGGCGACCAACTCGCCTCCCTCCTCCCGCTCGCGCCGCCGCCACGCCAGCCCAATCAGGACCAGGATCGCGAGGTACACTAGGGCCGACGACGCAGCGGAGATCGCGAAACTCGTCTTGAAGACGGCAGGCTCGAAGCGCATCGCGACTTGCCGCGCACCGGCAGGCACCTGGATGCCGCGCAGCAGGTGATCGACGCGCAGGATCGGGACTTCGTCGCCATCCACGAACGCCTTCCACCCGGCAGGATAATAGACTTCGCTGGCGACGAGCAGGCGCGGCGCATCGGTGTCGACGGCGTAAACGATTTCGTCGGGCGTGAAGCGCGTGATCTCGACCGACGCCGTGGCCAAGGAGTCGATGGCCGTCGTCGTGGCTGCTGTCCCTGTCTCGACCAGAGCGGTGCGGCCCGGATCGAACGTCGGCTCGTGGACGCGCGACCAGACGGCCTCTTCGTTCGGCAACGTCTCGACCTGGCTGACGAAGTAGGCGCGCGGCGGAGCGCTGGGATCGCGCAGGACGAGCGCGCCGGTCTGCTCGCCCTGATAGGCGACTTCGTAGCCTGGAATCGGTTGCCCGGCGATCACGTAGCGGACGCCGAGCAAGCGCAATCCGTTGGGCGAGATGCCGCCACCGGGTTCAGTCAACAGGTGGTCGAGCCAGTCTTGGAAGATGCGCAGCTTGGCGCCGTGGTACCCACCGACCGACTCGTAGTGGTAGCCCGGACGCGCGTTCGTCGTCGGGTCGCCTTCGATCATCGAGAACGTTCTGAAGCGGCCCGGACCGCCCGCCTCGGCGACCTGTTGGACGATGAACTCGTCGAAGTCGTAGGCGGCGAAGTTGGGCAGTTCGGTCAGTTCCTCGTCGTAGAGCGGCAGCCTGTCCGCGTCGATATAGCGCCGCCCGACGCCTGCCAGGTCGACCACGATCAGTAGCGCCAGCGCCATCTGGACGGCCCACGACGGGATCGTGCCGCGTCGTCCGAGGATCAGGAGCCCGCCTGCGAGCAGAACGAATAGGACGGTTCGCCACGCATCCGCCGAGAACAGGTCGCGGCGTTCACCGGCCATTTCGGCGACTCCATCGCTGGCTGCCTGCCGCACGCGCGGGTCGGTCGGCGACACCTGATTTTCCTGCGCGATCTGTGCCATCGCACGCTCCACCTCGCCGGTCTTCTCGAACGAGAGCACAGCGGGTCCCGCCAGCGCGAGGACCACGACGAATCCGAGCGTTGCAGCAACGGCGATCGTCACGACCTGACTGCGGCGCGCTTCGTCGGCTTCCTCACGTGGCTGTACCGCGAGTCGACGTAGCGGAACGGCGGCGGCGAGTCCGAGCGCGGCTAGAACGGCTGTGCAGAAGGCGACCTGGACGAGCCACGTTTCGGGAACGCGGAAAGCGTCGAACAAGGGAGAGAAGTCGTAGAGCGGACGGCTGAGCACGTTCAGGTTGCTGCCCAGCGCGAACAGCATCATCAGCCCTGCCGAAATACTCAGCGCCCATACCACGACCCGTTTGCGCGAGAGCAGAAGGGCGACGACGCCTAGCAAAACCACGACGCCGCCGACGTAGTGCGGTCCGCTGGTAAAGATCTTCTCGCCCCAATACGTGCCGCCGCCGCCGCCGTACGCATTGGGCACGATCAGCGTCAGCAGCTCGCCCGCCGTGTGACTCCAGTTCATCGCGTAGGCATAGGCCTGATCCAGCCCGCCCGACGCGTCGGTCACGGCGCCCCGGATCGTGAATGCTTTGTAGTCGCGCTGCAACAGGTAAGGGTAGGCTGACATGAGTGCGGCGATCAGCCCGCCCAGCGTCAGCCAGCCCGTAGCGCGCGCCCATCGGTCGATCAAGCCCTCTCGCCACGAGCCGATGCCGTCGGCGATCCACCAGATGCCGATCGTCCAGAGTGCGTAGTAGGTGATCTGGGGGTGTCCCGCGCGCAGGTGGACGGCCAAGGCGACGGCGAACAGCAGCGCGGCAAGCAGCCGGGGCTTGCGCAGCGCGTAGGCGAACGCCAGCACCAGCCACGGCGTGTAGGCCAGCGCGATGTACTTGGAGTTGTGCCCCGCCGACAGGATGATCGGGATGTACGTCGTGAACCCGAAAGCGACGGCCAGGACGACGCCCGCCCACTTCTCGCGCGCTATCCACCAGCCCAGCAGGTAGGCGCCGCCCAGAAGGAACGCGAAGTGGGAGATCGGCCACAAACCCAGCCCGTTGCGCAGCCAGTTGGCGACCGAGTCGACGCCCGGAATCCAGGCGAAGCGCGTCACCATGTAGCCGGGCATGCCGCCGAACGTGTTCGGGCTCCACAGCGGCTCCTCGCCGGTCGCGTCGTGGTAGTTCATCATCGAGGCGGCCATCATGCGCCACTTGACCATGTCGCCGCCGATGAGCTGCTGACCGCCGAACAGAATCGGCGCATAGAAAATGACGCCGATCGTGAGCAGCGTGCCCAGACAGATCGCGTGCTGCGCGGCATCGGGCAACCGGCTCCACCACGATCCTTCGGGGCGGATACGGGCGACGGCTATCGGCTTACGCGCGGACGGGCGACGTGGAGGTGTGCTGCGCGCCATCAGTCGATTACCTTGGGCACGCGGACGTAGTCGCCGTCGCTCTTGGGTGCGTTCGCCAGCGCCTGCTCGCGCGTGATGCGCTGATCGGGCACGTCGGGGCGAAACACGTTTTCCAAGTCCAGCACGTGGAGCAGCGGCTCGACGCCCTCGACGTCGACTTCCTTGAGTTGGTCGATGTAGCCGATGATGCGCGTCATCTCACCGGCCAGCTTCTGCTCTTCGTCGGGCGTGAAACGCAGGCGGGCGAGGGTTGCCAGGCGGCGGACTTCGTCGGGGGGAACGGCCATCGGAGCGGTCAGAAAGTTCGGATCGGCCAAAAGGTACGGACGCTCGGGCTGCTCATCGGCGAAACCGGCGCGGATCGCGGGATAGGCGGCACTTGGATAGAGAAGTATCGGACCTCATCTATCCGTGATCGTCGTCCTCCTCGCGAACGCGGGGACCCAGACACATACTGCCCGGCACAGCCGGTCGACTCGGGGCGAATCGCTAGCCGCCGGGCGAGATGAATCTCGCCCCTACCTGTCGCTCATGAGGCTGCGCTCGTAGGCGCTCAGGCTTGCGTCCAGGTCGGCGCGGACGCGGGCGATCAACTCGGGCAGGTCGCGCTTGGTCAGCCCTTCTGTCGGGATCTGCGGCATCAGGTGCATGCCGACGCGGCCGGGCTTCATCGCCATGCGCCGCTCGTCGAAGACGCGGTACGAGCCCTGGATGGCAACGGGAACGATGGGCACCTGGGCTTCGAGCGCCAGCATGAACGCGCCGCGCTGAAATGCCGCCAGTCCGCCGCTGTAGGTGCGCTTGCCTTCGGGGAAGACGAGCACGCTCGCCCCATCGGCGATGCGCGATGCGGCCTCCTTGATGCTCCGCACGGCCGAGCGCGGATCGCGCTTGTCGACGAAGACCGACGGCGAGTGCGCGATCGCGGCGCCGACCAGAGGCGTCGTCCGCAGCTCTTCCTTGGCGACGAAGCCGAACGGTTGGGGCATCCCTCCCGCCGTGATCAAAATGTCGACGGCCGATTGGTGGTTGGCGACGTAGACGACCGGCTGGTCAGCGGCGACCTGTGCCTGGTCGTGCACGTCGAGCCCGATGCCGCACGCCGACAGGATCGAACGCGCCCATCTACCTGACCACTTTTGAAACGTGTGTGGCCGCGGATCGCGCGGATGGCGGACGAGCAGGATCGGCGTCCAGAACGAGGTAGCGACCAGCGCGATGGCCAGCATCCGAGCGCCCTGCAAGCGGCTCGCCGCCGTCGTCGGCAGCACCTCGGCCGAGCGCGGTACGACTTCGAAGCCGGACAACTCGACGGCGACAGGCGGTGGTGCAGTCAGAATAGCTTTGAGCGGATCGGCCATTGCGGGTAGATTAGAGATAGCCGGAGGATCGGCGTTTCGCCAAGTTACACCGTCGCCCATGCTCCACCGCTCCGCCGTCCTCATCGCCCTGATCGTGCTCGGTTGCGCGGCTCCGCTCCACGCCCAGCGCCGCCCCCAAGCCGGTTTCAAAGCCGGGACGAGCGTGTTCACGATCTCTGCTAGCGGCCCCACCACGACCACGTTCGAGGAACAGGATGGGACGCTGATCACAATCGTCTCTTCGACCGATTTTTCGCCGCGCGCCGGGCTCGCCGCCAGCGTCTGGGTGCTCTACCCCATCGCCGGACCGTTTGGCATTCAGGGCGAGGCCTCGTTTATAACGCGCGCAGTCTCGGCTACGACCCGCTCGACGTTCGAAGCCGAAAACGCCATCTTGGAGCCCCTGACGACAAAGAGTCGCTTCACGTTCACCTACTTCGAGTTTCCTCTGATGCTCGCGTTCGAGCCACAGACGCGCGGGCGCTTCCGCTACCGCCTGACGGCTGGGCCGCACGTCGCGCTCAACCAGGACGCCGTCTCGCGCGCCCGGATCGGCGATGGGTTCGGCGATGCCCAGAGCATCGGCGGCATAGCAGACCAGACGTACGGCATGACGGCAGGTGTGATGGCGACGTGGGAGGCAGGCGACTTCGGCAGCGTCGCGTTTGGTCTGCAAGGCTCGCTCGACCTGAGCAGCTTGCGCGAGGCCGAGCCCGAACTGAGGTCGCGCGGCCTGTTCGCCTACGTCGGCTTCTCGTTCTGAGGCAGGAG
The DNA here is from genome assembly GCA_963841855.1 of Rhodothermales bacterium. Lineage (GTDB taxonomy): Bacteria > Bacteroidota > Rhodothermia > Rhodothermales > BA12 > CAXBBB01. The sequence goes on from CAWJEJ010000001.1 coordinate 362,445, forward strand.
GCGTAGAGCGAGAAGCAGCGTCACGCCGTCGGCACCGGCAGCCCGGCCCTACGCATGATGACGAGCGCGTTGGTCGTCGGGCACGGACCGTCGCGCAGGCGGTAGTCGAAGATGAGGTGGTCGCCTTCGGTCTCCTCGCGGAAGTGCGCGTTGCGGATCGCGGGCAGTTCGTCGGCCAGCTCGGTCAGCGCCAGGTCGTGCGTGGCGACGAGCGAGACCGCGTTGGCACCGGTCAGGTGGCGCGTGATCGCCCGGGCCCCGGCCAAGCGCTCGCGGTTGTTGGTGCCTCTGAGCATCTCGTCGATCAGAACCAGGGCGGGCGCGTCGTTCGCTTCATCGACGGCGTCGAGCAGCACGCGCAAACGCCGGACTTCGGCGTAGAACGTCGACAGCCCCTCGGTCAGCGCGTCGCCGATGCGCATCGACGCGACCGGACGCAGCGGCGCCAGCGCGACGCGCTCGGCCATGACCGGGCCGCCCGCCCACGCCATCACGCTCGCCAGCCCGACCGAGCGCATGAACGTGCTCTTACCCGACATATTCGAGCCGGTCAGCAGCAGCACGCCGCCCTGCTTCATCGCCACCTCGTTGCCGACTGCGCCGCTCATGGGCAACAGTGGGTGCCTGAGGTCGGCGGCTTGAAACGCCTGCTCATCGTCCTCCAGCAGATCGGGAAACGAAGTGGCCTGGGGACGCAGATCGGCAAACGCGGCGAGAGACGACAGCGCCTCGACCTGGTACAATGCGCTCAGCCAGTCGCCCAGCCGTCCCGCCAGCCGACCGCGCAGACGCGCCAGCGCGAGGGCCAGCAGGAGGTCGTAGGGCAGCAGCAGGTTGAGCACGATGCGCCCCACGTCGTTGCGCGTGAACGCCGCCGCCCCAGCGATGCGCCGCAGGCTCCGCAGGTCGATGCTCGGCCGCGTATCGCCTCGGAATGGCGTCCACAGAGGAGCCAAGTCGGGGTGGCGCGATTCGGGCGCGCGCTCCATCCACAGCAGCAGCGGCACGGCCTGGGCCAACGTCCGCTGCAAGTCGTGCGCGCCGTCGAACGCGCCCGACACGCTCACGTAGCGCCACGAATAGAGTCCCAGGTAGACGATCAGCGAGACGATCCACCAATTGTCCAGCCCAAACCGAGATGCCACGAACAGGCCAGCCGTGACGATGGATAGACCCGTCAGTATCCACGCCCAGACGCGCAGCGCACGGGTCGGCGGCGGCGAGGCGAGCCAGCCGCGCAGTTGGGAGTCGTCCCACCGAGCGTCCACCGCGCCGGACGCTTCGTGCGCCAGCAGCGTCAACCGGTTGCGCAGCCTACGCATAGGCACCAGAGCCCGCGCCTGCCGCTGCCGCGCCCGGACGGTAGGCGCGTCGGGATCGGGTGTCAGCAGCCAGTCGCGCAGCCGCTCGTGCCCGCCGCGCGTGCCTGCCATACTCATCAGCCCCAGGAGAGAGCGCGGACCCAGGATGTCGAGGTCGGACGCAAACGGGTGATCGGCCGGAACGGGCGACGCGTCTTCTATCAGTCCGGACCAGTCGAGGTCGATTCGGGCGGCGTGGCGCGCGTAGAGCGTACGCAGCAGCAGCGTGCGCGTGCGGGCCGATTCGACGCGTTCGTGAAAGCGGGCGATGATCAGAAAGACGGCCAGCGTCGCCAGCGCGATCAGCCAGCCGGTCGCATCGTCCATCGTCTGCCCGACGAACAGGGCCGCTCCCAGACCGGCCACGACGAGCAACAGGCGGACGCGCGAGATGCCCGAACTGCGACGCTCCAACCGCGCGGACCGAGTGCCGAGCCGAGCGATCAGCGCGTCGAGGTGCGGGCGTGGATCCATCGCCGTCACGCGTTCGCCCGCTTTGCCGCCCGCATCGCTGCAACGAGCTGCGCCGCACCGCGCACGCCCGCCTTGGCTTTGGGCTCGCGCCGCACGTCCAGGCTGACGGGGCCGTCGAAGCCGGCGGCGTGGAGAGTCGTCAGGATCTGTGCCAGGTCGAGCAGTCCTTCGCCGACGACGGACTCCTGCCAGTCCTCTCCCCGCCCTTCGCCGTCGCGGACGCGGACCAGGGCGACGAACGGCGCCAGCAGGTCGAGGCCGAGCGGATCGGCTCCCGATTGAGCGGCATCGGCCGGGCTGTAGGCGGCGCGGACGTGCGGATGATCGGTCAGGGCGAGCAGGTGGGCCAGAGCCGATGGGGAGGCGTGAGCACCGTCGCTCTCATTGAGCAGAGCAAGTGTGACACCGGCACGTCCGGCGGCGTCGCCAGCGCTGCGCAGCAGGTCGGCGGCAGCGTGGGCGTCGGCGTCGGGCTCGCGGGCGAACGACGAAGCGACGACGATTGGGCAGCCGATCCGCTTGCAGAAGGCCAGTGTGTCGCTCAGTTCGGCGACTTCGTTGAGCAGCGAGACGCGCGCGCTGATCGGCCCTTCGAACAGACCCGGCGAGACGGCGACGACGTGGGTGTCGTGTTCGCCGAGCCTGCGCAGCAGCTTGCGCTCGTCGACGTTGGGCACGCGCACGTTGGGACCGCCGACCGTTCGCAGTTCGAGCGCGTCGAGGCCCCACATACCCGCGTAGTGCAGCGCGCGGTCGAGATCGGTAGTGACCGAGTCGGTCAGAAACGTGGGCGTCATGAATAGGCGGGAGGTGGGAGAAAGCTCAGGCAACACACACCGGACCGGTTTGAGCCGGTGCGATGTCAGTTCAGCGACACCTTCTTGATGAAGCGCCGCACGGCCATCGCCGAACCCAGCCAGCCGATCAGCAGCCCTGACGCGACGACGGCGGCGGGGACGGCCCACGCCCACGCGCCCTGATCCTCGACGCCCAGCTTGAACACGTCGGGCGCCACCCAATACAGTCCCCACAGCATCAGCGCTGCGATAACGCCCGCGACGGCGCCCTGCACCAATCCCTCGATCAGGAACGGCCGCCGCACGAACGCATCCGTCGCCCCGACGAGCTTCATCGTGCGGATGAGCAGGCGCCGCGCGTAGACTGTCAGCCGGATCGTGTTGCCGACCAGGAACAGCGCGGCCAGGATGACGAGCGTGCCCAGCGTCAACCCGATCAGAGAGACGAGACGCAGGTTTTTCTGTATCTCGACCAACAGTTCCTCCTCGATGCGCGCCTCGTCGACGTAGCGCCACGTCTCGAACTCGGCCTGCAGCGCCTTGAGGCTATCGGCGTTGGCGTAGCGGCTCGCGACGGTCGCTCGGACCGATGCCGGAAGAAAATCGCCCTCCTCGTACAGCTGCGCGCCCTCGCCAAAGTCCTCGACGAAGATCCGGTAGGCGTCCTCGGTCGTCACGTACAGCACGTCGGCGACGCCGGGATAGCCCGCCACACGGGCCGTCAGCACGCGCGCCTCGGCGTCCGTAATCGGATCGAGAAACAACTCGACCACGCCGACACGCTCCTCCAGATAGCGTACGATGACCTGGAACTCGTAGGCCAGAAACGCGAACACGCCCATCAGCACCAGCGCCACGACTAGCGCGCTCGTCGATGCGAACGCTGCAAACGGCGCGCGTTTGAAGCCGGAAAGACCTTCGCGGACGGAATAGGCGAGCGACATGGACGAGAGAAGCGTGTGCGGCGAAAGATAGCCAGGCTGGCCGCTCTAACGCGACGCTGCGCGCAATCCGCGGCGCCACAACTCGAAGCCCAGCCAGTAGCTGAGCACGCCCGCTCCCACACCGCTCGCATACAACCGGTCGACGGCGCCGAGCAGGCGGTTGCGGTCGTAGAGGCCGTCGCCCGCTGCCTGCGCTGCCAGATCGCGCACCTGCGGCTCGACGACGCGTAGCACCCGCTCGGCGTGCGTCGGGCCCGGCCAGCCGCGCATCCTGGCGCGCACCATCAGCCACGCCGAGACGGCCTCGTGCGGCCAGCCGAAGGGATACCGCGTGCCCGCTTTCGCCAGTCGGATGCGTGCCAGACCTGCCGAATGCCGGCGCACCGCCTGGGCCATCCACCGGCCGCGCCTCTCGCGCCTGGGCAGCCCGAAAGCGGCGCGCAAGACCGACGGTTGCAGGTAGGGCGACAGGCACACGACTTGGCCGTCTAACCGTGCCTGACCATAGTGCGGCGTGCCCCAAACGCGCGTGCGCAAGGCGAACGCGTCGACGCGCTGATCTGCTCGAATCGCGGCGGGCAGGCCAGAGAGCACGCGCTCGACGCGCGGCAGCAGCGAGGCGTCCAACATGCGCCGCGCCTCGTCGGACCAGAAGTCGTGCGTCACGCGCGCCAGATGCGACGCTACGAACGGCGCGTGATCGGGATGCAGCCGGTCGGCGGGCATGCGCGTCAGGTAGCGCCGCCGGACGATCTCGCCCAGGCCACCGTCTACGATGCGCAGGCCGCTGGCGTGCAGCCCGTCGTACGGCCCCAGTTCGAACGCCGCAGTCGCCGGGAGCGCGATGCCGACCTGGCCGGAAAACGTCAGCATTTGCTGCCACGCGCGGTCCGAGTCGGAAGCCTGCGGGTGCGGGATGCGCCGCAGCGGACGCCCCAACGCGCCAGCGATCTGCGCTGCCGTCTGTGCGTCGGCGGAGTCCGGTCCAAACGTGTGGAGATGCGTCGCCGGTGGAGCCAGAGCGGCCAGCACGCGCGAGTCGAACCCTCCGGACAACCCGAGCGACACCTGGCCGCTGCCGTCCCAACTGGCGAGCCGCGTCGCCGAGGCCAGCACGGCCGTCGCATGGTCAGGCGTCGCTTCCGCGCTCCAGCCGATCTCGACCGCGGGTTCGAGCGCTACCGACCGCTCTCCGATCACGAGCCGATAGCCCGGAGGCACGCGCTCGACGCCGTAGACGTAACTGCACACCTCGACCGGGTTGACGAGCCGAACGGCCTGTCCCAGCGCGTCAACATCGACACCTCGGCCCAAGAGCAGCGCGACGTGCGACTCGCTCGACGACACGACCAATCCCGCGCCGTCCTGCGCGTAGAAGAGCGCGCGCTGGCCCACCGGATCGCAGCACGCGTCGGCGCCACTTTCCCACATCCGCACGAACGCCCAGTGCCCTTCCAGATCGCCGACGCGCGGGCGCTCATCGCCCAGCCGGGCCGACCAGGCGCGCGCGTCCAGCATGCGCAGCGATCCGCCTTCGAGAAGCGCCCCGACTCCCACCGCCACGAACCGGCACGGACGTTCGCCCTGCGCTTCGCCGGCGATCCGCGTTTCGGCCAGGCCCCACGAAGCCACCGTCCAACCCGCATACTGCTCGGCCTCGCACCCGGCCACCCGCGCGACGAGGTCTGGTTCGACACCTCGCGAGGCGAGAAATCCGCTCACGACGCGCCGGGCAAGTCGGCAGCCGGATAGCTGCCCATCACGCGCACGTCCTCACCGACTTCTTCGAGATGGACCAGCGCGCGCCCAACGGCTTCGTCGTTCGAACGACCAGAGATGTCGACGTAGAACAGGTAGCGGCCCGGGCTGCCGACGAGCGGGCGGCTCTCGATCTTGAGCAGGTCGATCTCGCGCAGTACGAACACGGCCAGGCTCTTGAATAGCGCGCCCGGCACGTTGGCCTTGAGCCCGAACGACACGCTCGTCTTGTGGAGACCACGGAACGGTTCGAGCGGCGCGTCGCTGGGCGCGAGCAGCAAGAAGCGCGTCACGTTGCCGGGCCCGTTGGCCATGTCGCGGGCCAGCACGTCGAGGCCGTAGACCTGAGCCGCCCAGGCGCTCGCAATCGCCGCCGTCTGAGCCAGCGCTTCGTCGCGCACGCGCCGCGCCGATCCGGCCGTGTCGTAGTCGGGGACGACGGTGGCGCGGGGCAGGCGCTCGCGCAGCCAGTTCGAGCACTGACCGAGCGCCTGCGGGTGCGACCGAACCTCGCGCACACCGGACAGATGAGTGCCGGGAAGCGCCATAAGATGATGGTCGATGGGCAGGTAGTGCTCGGCCCAGATGCCAAAGCCGTGCGCGCGCAGCAGGTCGTAGACGACGTGAACGCTGCCGAACAGGCTGTTCTCGATCGGCACGACGGCGCGGGTGGCCTGCCGCGACGCCAGCGCCTCGAACACGTCCGCAAACGACGCATAGCCGCGCGCCTCCACGCCGGGGGCAAGTATCGCGCACGCCGCCTCAGAGTAGGCGCCTGGCTCCCCCTGATAGGCGACCGTCACGACCAACCCTCGCCAGCGGCTAGGCCGATCAGAAGCGAACGCAGGACGATGCGTCCGATCCACGCGTCAGGATCCGCGGCCCGACGCCTGGCAATCCCAAAGCCCACGCTGGACGGCTGCAACACCAGCCGCTTGCGGAGCGTCGTCGGAGCGGGGTGCGAAGTCGGTTTCATCAGAGCAAGCTACGGCCGCATCACACCGATCGCGCTCAGCGGCCCGGCAGAGCCGCGTCGGGCTGACCGCCACTGTTGGCGTCGATTTGCTCGATAATCTGAGCCGCGTTGCGCCCCTGGGGCGTGTCGGCTCCGGAGACGCGGACGATGCGGGCGAAGTAGCGCTTGGCCTCGGCGGGACGGCCGATCTGGAGGTTCATCCAGCCCCTGTTGAAGTTGCCGCCGATGTGGAGCGAGTCCTCTTCCAAAATGGCCAGCGTCTCTTGGATCGCGCGCATCGGATCGGACGCCGAGTCGTACTGGAGCGCCCACGACTGCCGCGCGCGCAGGTCGAGGCTATTCTGCCCGCGCTCACGCGCACCGTCGTACATAGCCACGGCGCGCTGGGCGATGGGAGCCCGGCTTCCGGCGTCGAGCAGGTCGAGCCATTCGGAGTAGAGATCGCCCGCGCGCTGGTAGGCGATGGCGTCGTCGGTCTCGCGCGCCAAGTCGGACTGCGCCTGGGCTGCCAGATCGGGGCGACCGAAGCCGATCAGCAGGTCGACCATGCGGCGCTGGGCGGCGGCGCGCTCGGCTCCCTGGGCGGCGTCGATTTCGTCTTCCAGCTGCGAGACCAAGCCGGTCGCCTCGGACGAGAGTTCGGCGAACACGCCGGTCACGCTTCCGGCTGGGAGCGGCTCGTCGGTGGGAAGCTGAGCGTCGGGCGGCGGTTGGGTCGCATCGGGCTCCATCGGCGCCTCGCTCGGCCCGTCGCCCAGCACGACTGAGAACGCGAACAGCGCGGCGACGAGCAGCAGCGCCGACCCGAGCAGCAGGCCCAACCGCCTGCCGATGCCTTCGGGCTCGGCTACGCGGCGCGCCTCCACCTCGCCAGGCTCGGCGTCGGGCGGAAGAACATGCGAGGTGGGAGCACTGGCGTCCGACTGGAGCGCCGTTCCGCATCGGCTGCAGAAGCGAGCGCCCGCGGGGTTCTTCCAACCGCAGGCGTTGCAAAACACGCCGTCCACTTGGGCCGCCTCGTCGGGTTCGACTGCTGATGGGGACGGTCGTCCCATCCAGAGCGCCTGCGCTTTCGTCGCCCGGCGCGGGCTGGCCGACCTGGTGTCCGCACAGGTCGCAGCGCGTCTGGCCGGGCGCGAGGCGGGCACCGCAGGCGATGCAGGTGAGTTCGTCAGGCATCGTCGCTGGGGGGATGGACGCGGTGTTTCAGGTCGCGCGAGGGCGGAAGACGGGCACGCGGCGCGCGGCGACGGCCAGCGACTCTCCGGTCGACGGGTTGCGAGCGCGGCGCGGGGCGCGGTCGGCCACGTCGAAGACTCCGAACCCGCGCAGTTCGACACGCTCTCCGTCGGCCAGCGAAACTCGCTGACACATACCATGAAGCCCGTGACGACGGCTTCGGTCTCGACGCGCGTCAGCCCGGTGGCCTGGGCGATGCGGTCGACGATGTCGTGCTTAGTCATGCGCGGCAGAGAATGGACGCTCAACATACGCGCGCTCGGTTCATGCGTTGGGTGAAGAGATCGGCGAGACCGGCTGCGCTCAGGCCGGGAGGGCAGCGCGCGGGGCTCTCAGAGGCTGTTTGGTGAAGGTAGCAGAAGGCGAGAGCGAGTTCGGTTGGAGCGGCTCGCAAGACGCGCGAAGCAGACACTACTGCGTGACCTACGGTTGCGCCAGCTATGGCGATGCAGCGTTACCCCAAAGGGACCGCACAGCGAACGCCGCGAGGCGCTTTCCGAGCCGTTCACTACGTGGTCCCTTCGGGTTCGCAGCCCCGTGGCCTTTCGCCAAACGGTCTCTCAGGGACCGACCGATCGTCCGCGCCTCACCAGTGGCAGTACGTCGAGTGCAGCGGCCGCGATCACGCCCAGAATCGGGACGACGCTCGAGCCGCCTCCGAACACGTTCTCGACTACGCTTATCCAGAGCAGCGTGTAGGGCGCGACGATGAACCCGATGACGGGCATCAGGTAGTTATCGAACACGCCCGCGAACCATCCGGTGAGAGCCACTCACCGCGATGGCGATGCGGGGTACGAAGAGCGAGATCAGAAACGAAACGGGATTCACAGGGCCAGGTCGGGTGCAACGGAGCCGTAAGCTACGCCTTCGCGCGGAGCACGGCGCACTGCCCGGCGGTCTCCCCCTCGCAACTCCACGCCTCGACATGCTCGACTCGCTCGCCCACCGCCTCGCCCTTGCAGCCGAAGACCTGCTCGACCGCGCCAAGCGCCTGCTGCCCGCCGACGAGCGCGCCGCCGTTCTCGCCCCCTACCGCGCCTACGGGACGCCGTCTATCTTCCGCCTGCTGACGCGCGTGCTCCGCGACCCCGGCGACCTCAACGCCGATGCCGGACAGTCGGCGTTCGACAACCTGCGCGACATGTTCGCCCGGTTCGAGAGCGACGAAATCCCCGGCGTCCTAGTCGAAGCCACGTTTGGCGAGGCGACGGCCCAAGGCATCAGCGACGAAGAAGGGTACGCGGCGATTCACCTGGACCCGGCCCCGCTCGACCGCACCGCGAGTGGCACCCGGTCACGCTGCGCACCCATACCGTAGACGGCGGGCGGGCGGACCGGCAGGCCCAGAAGATCGTCGACGTGCTCGTTCCGCACCCGGGCGCCCAATTCGGCGTGATCTCGGACATCGACGACACCGTCTTGCAGACCGACGCCACGAGCCTGATCCGCATGATCCGGACGACGCTGACGGGCAACGTCCACACGCGGCGGCTTTCGAGCACGTCGGCGAACTCTACGACGCGCTTCGCCGAGCGGCACCGGGCGAGGCGCGCAACCCGTTTTTCTACCTGTCGTCGTCGCCTTGGAATCTGTACGATTTCATCCGCGACTTCTTGGACCTCAACGGCCTGCCGCGCGGTCCGATCTTGCTGCGCGACCTGGGGCTGGACGAGACCAAGATGCTCAAGACGCCGCACAGCGAGCACAAGAGCGAGCACCTGCGCGCGATCCTGACTACCTACCCCGACCTACCCTTCGTCCTGATCGGCGACAGCGGGCAGCACGATCCCGAGATATACGCCGACGCCGCCCGCGCCCACCCGGGCCGGATCCGCGCCGTCGTCATCCGCGACGTGAGCAACGACCGTCGCGCCGACGAGGTGCGCACGCACGCCAGCGAACTGCGCGAGATGGGCGTTCCGCTCGTGTTCTGCGCCGACAGCCGCGACGCGTTTGCACTGCTACGTGAAGAAGGCGTTCTGGTCTGAATCGACGGGCCTCGCCAACCGTTACCCTTCCATGCTTCACGCCCGCCGCTACGATTTGTCCGACGATGCTCCGTGGGTCGTGTTCGTCCACGGCGCGGGCGGCTCGTCGTCGATCTGGCACCAGCAGATGCGCGCCTTTCGCGAGCGCTACAACGTGCTCATGGTCGACCTGAGGGGGCACGGCGGATCGCAGGTGACCGAGGACGAAGCGATGACGCTGGACTACACGTTCGACGCGGTCAGCCAGGAAGTCGTCGACGTGCTCGACCGCGAGGGTATCCCATCCGCGCACTTCATCGGCATCTCGCTGGGCTGCATCGTGATCCGCACGATCGCCGAGATGGAGCCCGCCCGCGTCCAGTCGATGACGCTGGGCGGCGCCATCGTCCGGCTCGATCTGCGCTCGCGCCTGCTCGTCTGGGGCGGCAACATCTTCAAGCGCGTCGTCCCGTTTTTGTGGCTTTACAAGCTGTTCGCCTGGGTCATCATGCCTAGAGCGGCGCACGAGCAGAGCCGGTCGCTCTTCGTCCGCGAGGCGCGCAAGATGGCGCAGCGCGAGTTCGTCCGCTGGTTTCGCCTGACGACCGAGGTAACGCCCCTGCTGCGCCTCTACCGCGAGCGCGAACTGGACACGCCGACGCTCTACGTCATGGGCGATCAGGATCATCTCTTCCTCCTCCGCGCGCAAACTGGCCCACGAGCACCTCAAGAGCGAACTGCACGTCGTCGAGGACAGCGGCCATGTCGTCAACGTCGACCAGCCCGAGACCTTCAACCGCGTCGCCATCGCGTTCATCGACCGGATCGCGGGAATCGATCGAACGTCGGAGTTGCAGGCGGCGTGATTCGGACGTGGCAGTGAGAGGAAGCAGTGCAAGCGTCGTCTTTGGCGAGGCAACAGGACGACCCATGCCGCCGCGCCCGCAGTCCCACAATACAGGCACTCACCCGGTACTCTGCATAGCGGCGGCGATGCCGTTGATGCTCAGTTGGAGCAACTCGCGGTCCTCGTCGGCCTCTTTTCCTGGGCGTCGGCGGCGCGGATGCGTTCGAGCAGCACGATCTGGACGAAGTTGAGCACGTCGGTGTACGGATTGCGCAGGTCGATCGAACGCGCGATGGCGCCCGAACCTGCCAGCGGCCGCTCGGTAATCGACTGGAGCAGAGCAGAGCCCTGTTCGAGATCGGCGGCGATGCGGTCGTGGAACGACGGTTGGGGAGCCAGCGCGTCGTCGTAGCGCGCGGCGATCGACATGCGAGCCCTCGCCATCTCGCGGGCTGCGTTGTCGGCGACGGCGCGCAGGAAGGGCCAGTTTTGGTAGGCCGCTTTGAGCGAGTCGCGCTCGGCGTCGGTCAGTTCGGCCGCGGCGGCTCCCGTTCCGTACCAGCCGGGGACGGTGTAGCGCGTCTGCGTCCACGCAAACACCCACGGGATGGCACGCAGCCCGTCGAACGGGTCGGCGCCCTGCGTCTGGCGGCTGATCGGGCGGCTGGCGATGGGCAGGTTGCCGATGCTACCCAGCGGCGTGATGCCGCTGTACCACGGCCAAAAGTCGTCGTCGTGGATGAGCGAGAGGTACGCGTCGGTCGACGTATCGGCCATCCGAGCGACCAAGTCGATGGCGCCTTGTGGAGCGCGCGTATCCAGCGTCTTGGCCGTGCCGACGATAAGCGCGCTCGCCATCTGTTCGAGGTGACGCATCGCGATGGCGTCCGAGCCGTAGCGGAACGAGATCACCTCGCCCTGCTCGGTGAAGCGGATGCGCCCGGTCTGAGCCGACGCGGGCTGGGCGAGCATCGCCTGGTTGGCACGTCCGCCGCCGCGCCCAACCGTTCCGCCGCGCCCGTGGAAGAGGCGCAGGCTAACGCCGAACTCCTCGCACACGTCGCCCAATGCGTTTTGGGCCTGGTGCAGACTCCAGTTGGCCATCCAGTAGCCGCCGTCTTTGTTGGAGTCCGAGTAGCCCAGCATGATCTCTTGCAACCCACCGCGCGCCGCCAGTTGGGCCTGCCACAGATCGTCCTCGAACAGGCCGCGCATGAACTCGTGTGAGAGGCTCAGATCCTCGATCGTCTCGAAGAGTGGGACGACATCGACGGCCGTCGTGATCGCCCCGTCGGACGCGCGCGACCACAGCCCAGCTTCTTTGAGCAGCAGCAACACTTCGAGCAGATCACTCGGATCGTGCGTCATGCTGACGATGTAGCTGCCGACCGACTGGGGCGCGTAGCCTGCCTGCTCGCGCACGAACGCCAGCACGTCGAGCAGGTCGTCGAGGGCGGCGTCGGACGGAGCGCCGACCGGACGCAGCGGGCGCGGCGAGGCCAGTTCCGCGCGCAACGTCGTCTCGCGCTCGGCTTCGTCCATTTGGGCGTAGCGATCGGTCACGCCGCCTTGAGCCAGAAGGACAGCGACGGCGGCTTCGTGGACCCGGCTGTGCTGCCGGATGTCGAGCGCGGCCAGGTGCATCCCGAACGCCTCGGCTTGCCAGATCAGCGTCGCCAGACTGCCCGACCGTGCCACGTCGGGCAGGCCGACGGCGTCCAGGGCGTTGCGGATGGCGTAGAGATCGCCGAGGAACGTGTCATGCGGATAGCTGGCGGGATCGGTCTCGGCCTGCCGCACCCTGACGCGGATCGCTTCGAGCTTCAAGCGGATCGGCTCGCGCCCGAACGCGCGCAGGACCGAGTCGTCCAGCCCGGTCTCCTCGATGTCGCGCTCGACCGAGGCCACGAACTCAGGCGAGAACCCGTCGACCTGCTCCTGCGACACGCTCAGTTCGCGCCGGACGGCTCGCAGTCCTTCGTCCAGGCGGCGCGCGGCGGCGCGGCGGTGGCTGCTCATCGCGGCGCGCGTAACGTGGGGCGTGACGTTGGGGTTGCCGTCGCGGTCGCCGCCGATCCAGCTGCGGTAGCGCAGGAAGGCGGGCACGTCGCATATGCGGCCGTCGAGTTCGTCGGCGTAGTGCTTGGCGATCGCGCGCTGAATGTCGGCCAGCAGGCGCGGCACGACGTCCCAGACCGTTCCGGCCAAGAAGAACAGGCCCTGGTCGATCTCGTCGACGACGGTCGGGCGCGTGGCGCGGATCGTGTCGGTGAGCAGTAGCAGCCGGATCTGGCGCGAGATGTCGTCCTGAGCGTCGCGCTTTTCGCCCGGCGTGGCCAGCTCGGACTGGAGCACTTCCAGCTGCTCGCCGATCTGCTGCTGCTTGTAGAGAATGGAGCGGCGCCGCGCCTCGGTCGGGTGCGCCGTCAGCGTCGGCTGCAAGTCGAGCCGGTGGAGCAGCGCCTCGACGTCGGCCAGCGACAACCCAGCGGCTTTGAGTTTGCCGATCGACTCGTCGACCGATTCGCTGCGCGGCGGACTGGTGAGCGTGCGCTCCCTGTTGATGCGGGCGATCTCGCGCTTCTCGGCCTGATTGACCAGGTGGAAGAAGGTCGTGTAGGCACGCAGCACCCAGTTCAGATCCTCGCGCGACGCGTGGCGGATGCGCTCGGTTGCCTGGTGTGCCGCCTTGCGGTCGCCCGAGCGGGCCGCTTTTTGCGCCAGCGTCCGCAACTCCTCGACCAACTCGAAGCGCTCGTCACCGCCCAGTTCGGCGACCGACCGGCCCAGCATACGGCCCAGCATCCGCACGCTGTCGGCCAGTTCGGGCGAAGGCTTGGGCAGCTCGTCGGCCCCGGCGCTCTGCGCGTCGAAATCGGCCTGAGCGTCGAAGGGAGAGGACCAGTTGGGCGTCAGGGTGTCGGGCGTCGGAGCGTCGGGCATCGGCAGGCGGAAACGTAGAGCGGGGCAGAGACGACTAGACGCCTCGTGCCCCGCTTCGATCCGTGCCCGGCCGCGTGGTTACTTGATGACGATGCCGATCAGGAAGCGTGAGAAATCGATCTCGTCGAAGGGAGGACCACATCGCCTGATCGCGTTGCCCAGCTCGTCGGTGCATTCGACCTGCTCGGTCGACGGCTCGCGGACGTAGAAGGGCAGGCGAGCGGTCAGGTGGACGGCATCGAACACCTCGTACTGACCTGTCAGGCGGCGCAGCAGCGGGATCTCGGCGAAGTTCAGGTCAGCGCTCAGACCGCCGTCAGCGTAGAAGTTGTCGAAGTTGAACAGGTCCTGCGCCTCTCCGCCGAAGAAGCCGTTGCCGTCGTCCTCATCGCCTACAAGCAGTCCGCGGTGGACGGGGTGCAGCGCGGCACCGGCGAAGACGCCCAGGCGCAGCGGCAACGCCTCCAGCAGAGCGGGCGAGGCCAGCGAGAGCGAAGCCTGGACCGTGCGCGACGCCGGCAGGAAGGCGGGCGTAGAAAAACGACCAAAAGCCGTCTGCTCGGACGCCTGCGTGTAGCCGACCGGGCCGTAAGGCGAGACGCCGACGACAAGCGGCTGGCGATACGTTAGATCGAAGCCAAGCGCGCTTCTGCTGGTGACCGATTCTACATCGTACGACTCGTCGGTGACGCCGAGGACGGTGCGCGTCGCGGCGTTGTCCCACAGCTCGAATTCGCTGGGCTGGCCCAGGCGAAACGCGCGGTGCAAGCTCAGCCGGTTGCTGCCTATACCCAGCAGAATGCCCGCGCGCGCCTGGAGCGGCCCCACGTCGGCGAGGTAGTCGGCCGTCACCGTTAGCCGCGTGGCCGCCGAGAACGGGTTGGTGTCGAACTGAAAGCCTTCGTCGCGCACATTGCCGATGCTGCCACCCGCGTCTAGCCGCGCCATGACGCTGCTGCCGCCGCTCTTGCCCAGGGTGAAGATCGCCGAGCCGAGCAGTTCGTGGATGCCGCGCAGCCCGCCAAAGCTGGAAGAGCCGAACCGCTCCTCCACGTCATTGTACGGAATGAAGGCGCGCGTCCACGGCGAGTTGACGTGCGTCGCCTCGAAGCGCAGCGTGCCCCGGTCGACCGGCCTGCCCACCTGGGGCCCGCCGAACGTGTGCTCGCCCCAGATCTGGTTCTTGAGCGTACCGACGTGCTTCTCGAAACTGATGCCGACGCGCGAGCGCTCCGAGTAGCCCATCGGCGAGGTGCCGTAACGGAAGGCGTAGTCGATGCCTTCGAGAACAGAAGTCTTTTCCTCTAAACCGAAGTCGCGATCGAAATCGATCTGCGCGCACACGTCGGCAGGGAAAAAATCCGTGCACTCGGGACCCGAAAGGCCTTTGCGCGCCAGCCGCTCGGGCCACAGCTTGAGCATCGCGTAGAGGCCGTGCTGCCCCTCGATGTACTCGCCGAGCACCTGGACGCCGATGCCATAGCCGTAGTCGACGGCTTGGTTGTAGTCGACGACCGGCGCGATGCCGATCGCGTAGGCGTCGCGGCTGGCGCGGGGAGCCTTGAAAAAGTCGACCGTCCTGGGCGTGCGGCTGGCGTTGTTGAGGCGGTTGTAGTCGGGCGTTTTGCCCAGCGGGTCCAGCTCGGCCTTGACGACGCGGCTGGCTACGGGAATCGTGACGTCCCACTCCTCGTACGTCCACGGCCACGGCTCGGCGACGATCCAGCCGTCGGCGACGGGGCGATGTCCCTGGGTTTCGCTCGTCGGCACGTGCACCCAGACCGTGTCGCCGCTGGCGAGCGTCAGGCGCAGGTCGACGGGGAAGATCATCGCATCCTCCCGGTCGATTTCGATGGTGACGCTGCCCGGACTGTTTTCGACCTCGTCCAGTTCGTAATCCATCTGGCGCGCGCTCTGCGTCAACTGCCAGAAGAACCAGTCCAACTCCATGCCGCTCACCTGCTCAGCGACGCGCTCTACGTCGGCCGGTTCGATGTGGCGCAGGGCGTGCTGGCGGTAGAGTTCTTTCCAAAACCGGCTCAGCGCTTCTTCGCCGATCACGCTGCCCAGCAGGCGCGCGACGTTCTGCCCGCCCGAGTATGACGCCGTGCCGTAGGCGCGGTTGGTGTGGTAGAAGTCGGCGGGCGTGTTGAGCGGCTCAAAGACGCCGCTGCGCTGCAAGCGGATGATGCCCTCGGTCGCGCCGTCGTGGATGTTCTCGGCGCCGGGGCGCAGCAGGTTGGCGATCACCTGATCGGTCCAGTAGCTGGTAAAGCCCTCGTCGAACCACGGATAGTCGTTCTCGTTGTTGGCGATCATGGCGTAGAACCATTCGTGCGCGGCCTCGTGGACGGTCACGCCGATCAGCGAGTTGGCCGTCCGCCCGCCGGTGATGAAGTTGATCATCGGGTATTCCATGCCGCCGTCTCCGGCCTGGGCTACGGTGAACTGCGGGTAGGCGTAGGGGCCGATGTTGGCGCTCAGGTTGCCGATGACGGCGGGCACGAAGCGCTTCATGAACTCCCACCCTTCGGCCACGTCGGGCTGGTAGAGCAGGTGGTAGGTCACTCCGTCGTCGCCTACGACGCGGTCGTGGAGGTAATCCGGATCGGCGGCCCAGGCGAAGTCGTGGACGTCGTTGGCCTGGAAGTGCCACGTCAGGCGCGAGCCGGGCGCGTGCGTGACGGTGCGGTCCGAGTAGCCGTGCCCGATTTCGTCCGGGTTGACGAGCACGCCGGTCGAGCCGATGGTGTACTCGGACGGCAGCGTGATGCGTACGTCCCACGAGCCGAACGGCGCCACGAACTCGCGCCCGACGTATGGATCGGCGTGCCAGCCTCGGCTGTCGTAGTGCGCCATCTTGGGATACCACTGGCTCATCGAATAGTCGATGCCTTCGCGGCTGTCGCGTCCGCTGCGACGCGTCTGGAGCGGCACCTGGCTGTCGAACACCATCTCGAAGACGACCGTCGCGCCCGGCGCGATTTGGGTCGGCAGGTCGGCGCGCAGGAGTGTGTCGTTGATTTTGAACGGAACAGGCTGGCCGTTCATCGTGAGCGACGTGACGTTGTGAAAGCCCACCTCGTCCGGACCGAGTTCGAAGATGCGCGGCACGACGCGTCCGTCGGGATCGGGCAGGTTGCGGTTGCGCTCGGCCATCATCGACTGGGGCTGGAACGCGTTGAAGTAGAGGTGCCAGTAGGCGCGGTCGAGCGCGTAGGGGCTGTTGTTGGTGTACGTCAGCCGCTGCGTGCCCGTCATCGTGTGGTTGGGCGCGTCCAAGTCGACGGCCATCTCGTAGGCGACGCGCTGCTCCCATGGCGCAACGCCCTGGGCCTGGAGGGTCGGGGCGCTGACGAGGGTGAGGAGAAGCAGAGTCAGAAGTCGGGACATCGGGAAGAGCGAGCGAGGAATCGGCATGGCGGAAAGGCGCAAGGTAACCGCTCGCTAGATTGCGGGGAAAGCCCTGACTCGCTGCCCCATGTTTACGCACACCTATTCCATACGCGCCGCCGAAGTCGACGCCACCGGCTGCGCGCCGCTGCCGATTTTGCTCGACCTGTTCCAAGACATCGCCAACCGCCACGCCGAGGAGTTGGGCTGGGACATGGAGACGCTGCTCGACCGCGGAGAAGCCTGGCTGATGGCGCAGATCGCGATCCGGCGGCTCGCCGCGCCGATGCCGCGCGCAGGTGAGACGGTTCGCATCGAGACGTGGCCCTCGCACGCCGACCGCCTCTACGCCCACCGCGACGCCCGCCTGTCGACCGATGTGGGAGACATCGCGCACGTCTCGTCGCGCTGGTTCGTGCTCGACACCGCCACGCGCCGCCCGCGACGCGTCGGGACGGACTTCATCACACTCGTCGACACGTCGCGACCGCCTCAACTCGACTTTCCTCGCCTGCGCTGGCCCGCCGACGCATCGCCCGATCACACAACCGATCTGCGCGTCGCGAGGCGCGACCTCGACCTCAACGGTCACGCCAACAACGTCGCGTTTGCCCGATGGGCACTCGAAGCCTTGCCGCACGAGCGCTACGGCAGCGGCGAGTTGCGCCGGCTCGACTACGCCGTACGGCACGAGGCGCTATGGAGCCAGACCGTGCACGCAGAATCTGCCTCGCAGGACGACGGCTCCTGGCTCCACCGCATCACGCGCGACGGCGACGAACTGGCGCTGGTGCGGTCCGAGTGGAAGTGAGGGCCGCGCGCCACATTCGAGGAGGTCACCTCTTGTAAAGTCGACTTCTCCCTTCCCAACGCCAAACCCTCGACTACTCGCCTCTCACCCGCACGACGACGCGTCCGCGCAACTCGCCACGCAGAATCCGCTCGGCCCAGCGGGGCACGTCTTCCAGCCCGATCTCGGTCGTGAGTGCGCTGAGTTTGGCGCGGTCGAGTTCGGCGGCCAGTGCCGCCCAGGCGCGCTGACGAAGTTCGAGTGGACATGTGTTCGAGTCGATGCCCTGCAACCGGACGCCGCGCAGGATAAACGGCATCACCGTCGTCGCCAAATCCGGCCCGGCGGCCAGTCCGCACGCAGCGACGACGCCGTGCCGGTCGACGCGGCTCAGGAGGTGCGCCAGCGTCGTGCTGCCGACGGCGTCGACGGCTCCGGCGAACGCGGCCGAATCGAGTGGCCGCCTGGCGCCGTCGCTCCACGCGTGGCGGTCGACAATCTGGGTTGCTCCCAGACTGCGCAAATAGTCGTGCGCGTCGGCTTTTCCCGTCGCCGCGGTGACGGAATAGCCGCGACCGGCCAGAAGCGCGACCGCCATACTGCCGACGCCTCCGGTCGCCCCGCTGACGGCGATTGGCAAGCTTGCATCCGGCCCAACGCCGCCGTCTTCGATCGCCAAGACCGACAGCATCGCCGTAAATCCGGCCGTACCGACGGCCATCGCATCGCGTGCGCTCAGCCCGTGAGGCAGGTGCACGAGCCCCGCCGCATCGACCCGGGCGCGCTCGGCATATCCGCCCCACTGCGTCTCGCCCAGTCCCCAACCCGTTCCGATCACGCGGTCGCCGGGTGCGAAGCGGTCGTCGTCCGACTGCTCGACGGTTCCGGCCAAGTCGATGCCGGGCACGAACGGAAAATCGCCTCGGATGATGGGCGCGTTGCCCGTCATGGCGAGTCCGTCTTTGTAGTTGAGGCTCGAATAGGCGACACGGACGGTCACGCCTGCGCCAGTGGGCAGATCGGCCTCGCGGAACGCCACCTCTCCGCGCGATTCGAGAACGAGAGCGCGGCCCGTCGCGGCGCTGATCACAGTTCGATCATTTGCTGCGTGCTCATGTCTGCAGAGTCGGCGCGCAGGCTGTCCAGCATCAGGCTGTCGGGCAGGGCGGGCGGCAGCGGCTTGTCGAGGTCGAGGCGCGTCGTCTCGGGCAGCTTTACGATGTCACGGACGATCGTGGCGCCGTCCTTCTGGCTGACGGCGATGGTGAACGACACCTTGTCGCCAGGCGTAAGGCCGGTCATGTCTTCGACGCTGGCGAGCGAGAAGTCCATCTGCATCGAGTCCATGAAGCCCGGCACGTCTTCGTGGAAGAGCGTCACGGCGTCCATCTCGGGCTTGAGAGCGACGACTTCGCCGCGTGTTTGATAGGCGTCGAAGGTTTCTTCGGTGCATCCGGCGGCGAGGAGCAGCAGGACGAGGGGCAGCAGGCGAGACATGGAGAGCGCAGAGTGTGAGACTGCAAAATAGCCGAACCGCCATCCGCCCATTGCGAAAGTATTGACCAGCCAAGGCGCACCCCGCGCACCAGATAGATTCGCAGGAGTTACATGCAGGCCGCCCCGAAGCAACCGCCGCACTCATTCTATGTCGACTGTCATCGGGCTGATTTCTCGGCTGGATCCCCGCGTTCGCGAGGACGACGGCAATCGGGCCACGGCGGTTCAACCGGATTCCTGCGCGTATGGCGCAACCGCACGCGTCGGCCCAGATCTACCGGCGGCGAGGCGGTCCGGGCGGCGCGGCCGAGCCTCCACCAGCGCCCAGGTCATAGGTCAGCTTGAGCAGCACGTAGCGGCCCAGCGACGATACGCGCTCTTCCTGCACGAACGACCCGGTGTCCGAATACGAGATGCCCAGGCCCTGGTTGAGCAGGTCGTGGGCGGCAAGCTCGACGCGGACTTTGCGCGTCGCGTCGTAGCTGAGCTGAGCGTTCCACAGCGGCACCTGCTGCGCGTCGCCGAACACGTCGTCGGGGTAGAGTTCGAAGTCGAGCCACGACTCGGCCCGCCAGCCTTTGCCCAGTTCGGCGCTCGTCTCGGCGTAGAACGTCCGGCTCAGGTAGTCGCGGTCGAACTGCGGGCTGAGTTGGTACGCCGACGTGTTGTAAGCGTAGCGCGCGCCGACCTGCACGTCGAACAGGGTCTTGCGCCGGTTCTCGACGCGCAGGTCGAGCGAGGTTTGCGTCAGGTCGGCGCGGTTTTCGTCGCCGTTGAGCAGTTCGGTCGTCCTGCGGTACGACGCCTGGCCCGAGAGCGAGATTTTGACACCCAGCGGACGGATGGGGCGGCCGTGGTTGAGGCTGCCCGACACGTTCCACTCGCCGCCGACGTTGACGGGCGTCGTCGACTGCCGAAAGCGGGCGTCGACGGTGCGCGAGGTCGAGATCGCCGTCGGCGTGTACGATCCGCGCACGAACGCGAACAGGTTGGTGAACGCGAACGAGTCGAAGTGGAAATACTGCGCCGAGACCGAGTGCTCGTAGCTGGGACGCAACTCGGGGTTGCCGACGTAGACGTTGAGCGGATCGCGCGCGTCCGGAACCGGCTGCAACTGCCGCACCGACGGCTCGCGCGTCGAGGTGGAGTAGCGGAACGACATGCGGCGCCCCGTTCCCAGCGGCTGATCGTAGCGCGCCGACGGCAGCACCTGCACGAAGCGCCGATCGACGGCCCCGCCGACTCCGACCGTCTCGCCCCTGAGCCACGTCGTCTGCACGTCGACGCCCAGGTTGAACGAGCGGTCCTCACGCCTTCCGGCGCCGTTGTCGCGGTAGGTCAGGCCTGCCGTCGCCTTGTCGATGGTCTGCTCGAAGTTCGAACTCAGGCGCGCGTTGCGAATCGCCGACTGGCCCGTCACGTCGTCGACCTGGCGATCGCGGTCGTTGGTGCTGCGCCGGAGAGTGCCGTCGAGTTGGAGCGCGCGTCCACCGCCCAGCGGCTGCGTGCCCAGCAGGCGCAGCGAAGCGCCGGTCGAGAGCGTACGCTCGTCCTCAAGCCGGGCGATCTCGGTGACCGTCAGCAGTGTGTCGCGGGCGAAAAAGCGGTCGCGCGAGTCGACGTTTTCCAGGCTGGCCCCGTCGGTGCGGTTGGCCTGAGCCACGGCGACGACGCTGCGGTCCCCGGCGAAGCGGCGCCGGTAGGTCAGCGTGCCCTCGCCGCGCCACTCGTCGCCGTCGGACGTGGTGAGAGCAGTGCGGTCGTTGCGCGTCTCGTTCGAGGGCGAGTCGGTCAGGCGCAGGTCCGAGATGCGCCCGCCGCTGGTACCATAGTAGCCCTCGGTCCGAAAGCGCACGTCGTGGCCGTCAGCGAATTCGTGTTTGGCATCCAGGTTGAGCGTGTGCGCGTAGGCGTCCGACGACTGATCGGACGTGATGTCGAGATCGGCCGAGCGGCCCTCGCCCAGCAGGCGCTGCTGAAGCGTGCGGCGGTCGCGCTCGGAGTCTTTGTACGACGCGTAGTAGCTGCCGTCGAACTCGGTGTCGCCCGCCTCGCGCGACAGGTTGACGCCGCCCGACGCCGACGACGAGAAGCCGTCCGCCGCGCCGCCGCCGCCGAAGTCGGGAGCGCCGCCGATGAAGACGGCGCCCTGCCGGGCCAGCGCGGCCAACTCGGGAAACTGGCTGGGGCCGTAGGCGGCGCCGTTGACGTTGTTGGCACCCGCGAGGACCGAAAGCCGCGTCGCGCCCCAGAACCGGTTGATCGACGCGTCGGCTTGGTAGCGCATGCCGTCGCCCAGCGCGTCTGCGGGCGAGGACGCACCGCCGACGGCTCCGCTGACCTTGCCGAACCCGCCGACGCGCCGGTCGGGCTTGAGCGCGATGTTGATCGTGCGCGCCTCGTTGCCGTCGGCGACTCCGGTAAACTCGGCCGCGTCGGACTGCTTGTCGTACACCTGGACGCGGTCGACGGCGTCGGCGGGCAGGTTGCGCGTGGCGATCGTCGGATCGGAGCCAAAGAACTCTTTGCCGTCGACCAGCACCTTCCGAACGTCTTCGCCCTGCGCCTTGACGTTGCCCTCGCGGTCGACTTCCATGCCCGGCAGGCGCCTGAGCAGGTCCTCGACCGACGATCCGGCGGGCGTCAGAAATGCGGCAGCGCTGAAGTCGAGCGTATCGCCGCGCAGGACGAGCGGCGTGCGGTCGGCCGAGATCACCAGATCGCCCAGCGCCTGCTCCTCGACTCGGAGGCGGATTTCGCCCAGATCGACCGGCAGGTCACCCACTGTGACCGAGTCCGAATGCGTGGCGAATCCGACGAACGTGATCTGCACCAGATAGCTGCCCTCGGGCGCCCGGCGGATGCGAAACGCGCCCTGAGCGTCCGACGCGGCGAAGCTGACGATCGACGAATCGGCGCGCTGGAGCAGGACGACCGTCGCGCCGGGCAGCGGCACGCCCAGCGTGTCGGCGACGCTGCCGGTCACGTCCTGGCGCTGGGCCGACGCGCTAGGCGCCAGGCACAAACAGGACAGTGCGGCGAGTAGGAAGGCAGAGTGGCGCATCGGGCAGAACGTCTATAGAGCAGAGAGGACGCGGCGGTTACTGGCGGCGGATCGTGATGCCGCGCCCTCCGCTGGAACCGCGCGCGTCTTGCATCTCCTTGAGCTTCTCCTCGACGATGTCCTCGTACTCGGCCTGGGTCACGCGCTGCCCCTCGGTCGGTGAGACGAGCAGCGACGGATCGACCGGATCGCTGCTCACCGACGTGGCGACGTACGTCTTTTTGCCCTCGTCCCTGGTGAGCACGAGAATCGCGCCGGGCAGTCCGCCAAACTCCTCGGGGCCGACCGACGCCAGGATCTGCGTCGTGAACCACGCTTCGTACTCCGAAGAGTCGCGCGTGGCGACGGCTTTCTGGCAGTCGTAGCCCAGAAACGTGCTGCGCTCGGCCGTCAGGCGCCACGGCAGCGGCTGCGGCTCGCCTTCGATCAGAAACGTGCGGCCCAGGAAGTTCTTCTTCTCGACCATCGTGCCCTCGTCCAGGTTGACGAACGTCTGGTTGTCGTTGCGCGCGCCGCCCATCATGAACCGGATGCGGCCGTCGCGCGAGGTGTGCGTGTCGGCTTCGGGATCGCGCGGAGCGGGCATCGAGAGCGTCGCCGAGGGCGTGAAGTGGACGATCATCTGCTGCTTGGTCTCCTTGGGAAACTGGTCGGCCATCGCCTGCATCTCGGGTGGAAGCTCAATGTCGAGCCTGGTGGTTACGTCGTACTGAATCGTGCCCTCTTGAGCGAATGCGAGAGGGGCGAAGGCTAGCGCGAGGAATAGAAAACGGATCATGAGTAATGGGTTTGTGAGGCGAAGTTAGCGCCGCGGAACGAGAAACCTAGGGAAGCGGCGAAAGAGGAACGCGCGACGAGTCCGGGTGCGTGTTCGACGCGCGGATGCGGAGCACGCGGGGCAGCGAGTCGCCCGCCTCGTCTCGGCGGCGCATGATCTCGTCTAGTTGGTCGCGCAGTACCCGGGCGGCTTGGGGCGACAGGCTGTCGAGCCGGATGCCCAGCGGTTGCCGCGCGCCATGGGGCGATATCCAGATGCGCCTCTGCTGCAACGCTCCCGAATCGAGCGGAGTCACGAACAGCGCTTTTGGCCCGCCCTTCCCCACCGGGACGGGGTAGACTGTTGCGCCGTCGGGGATGCGGATCGTCAGCCGTTCGCCCAGCCGGACGATGCGCAGCGTGTCGCCCACCGGCGCAGATGGCGAGGCGGCGAGGGGCGAGCGGGCGAACAGTCGGTCGAGTTCGGCCTGCAACTCGCGGTCCGTCGTGCGGCTCGTCACGCGCACACCCAGCATCCGCCGCGCCGCTTCGACTCCCAACCGGCTCCGCCCCCTGGTCTCGACCGGCACAATGCGCACCCGCCGCACGCCTTCGACCGATGCCAGCGAGTCGCGCCACACCGACACGCGAACCGGCGAGTCGCCCGCGAACGCGTAGCGCACGACCGTCCCCCCCATCCACTTCTCGCCCAGCGCTTCTAGTTCGACCAGGTGCGCGCGCTCGTCTCCCACGATCCGGTCGATCAGTTGGAGCGTGGGATGCCCGGCCTCGACGCGCTCACTGCTCAGCGCCTCGACGACCGTCGCGGTCTGCTCGGTCACCTCGACGGGCCACGACCACGCCGCAGCGACCAGCAGCAGGGTAAGCAGAACGGCAGCAGGCAGGCGCCGTGGACGCCTGGGAGGAGCAGCGCGCAACCAATCGCTCGTCCGGTCGAACGAGTTGGGCAGCGCAGAGGTGCGCAGCGGGTCGAGTTCGGATCGCATCGCCATCAGAGGACCAGAGGAAGCGGTGAGGGAGCGTCGCCACCCGGCTCCAATCCCAACCGGCTGGCGACGTGGCGAGCGCGTAGGCGCGCCCTGCTCAGCCGCGACTTGACGGCCGACGCGCTTCGGTCGCCCTGGATCTCGGCGACCTCGGCGACCGAAAAACCGGCCACTTCGAAGAGCAGCAGCGCCGCTCGCTCCTTGTCGCTCAGCATGCTCAGGACAGCGAGTAGGTCGGCCATCTCGCCCGGCTCGGACGACGGGTCGAACAGGCCCAGCGCTGCGGATTCCGTCTCGCCCGGCAAGGGCAGGAACGAGCGGATCTTGCGCCGCCGCACCGACTGGTAAAAGGTCCGCGTCAGGATGCGGAAGAACCACGACCGAAACTGACTCGGGTCGCGCAGATCGCCAAACCGCTCCAGCGCGCGGAGCAGCGCGCTCTGAAACACATCCTCGGCCTGATCCGGCGACCAGCGCGCGCACAGCGCTCGGCTGTACCGGAGCGCGTCGTCGTAGTGCGGACGAAGCGCGGCGAGAAAAGCGTCGGAGGGATGAGACATGCAGGAGGGGTACGCCAACAGGATACCCGGCGCGGGCAAACGGTCGCACCGGGCCGCAAAAAAAGAACGCACCCGCCCTCTACTCTCTCGACCATCGCGAACAGGCCCCGCACCATCGGCGCGCCCGAATTGCCCTACATCCCGCGCGCAGAGACAAGGCAAACTGCAAACCTGCGATGGCTACCCATTCCGGCTGCACGACCTCGCCGTTTGCCTCAGAGCGACGCGAGATCGCCCTAAGTGGCTGGATCACCTGTTGTCGCGGCGGCGCCTGTCGCGGCGTTTGCGGCGGCGATCGTCGTTGCGGCGGTCGCGGTCTTGGCGGGCGTTGGAGTCGCGCGTGGGGCGGTCGGGGTCGTCGTATTCTTCGAACGACTGCGTGCGGTCGAGCGCGCCGAGCGACAGCGTCCGCCCGCTCGTGCTGCCGTTCCACTTGGCGCGAAAGTCGTCCGACGCGCTGTTCAGCGTGGCGACAGCCGAGCCGCCGTCTTCGGCATACGTGATGGTCAGGTCGGCGTCGTAGTAATCGCGCGAGAAGATGTTGCCGCCGTGCCACCGGAGCGAGACGCGGGCCTCGTAGCGGCTCTGGAGCGCGTCGAAGCGGGCAGATCCCAGTCTCCAGCTGATGCGCCCGTCGCGCGGCGCGTCGATGCGGTCGAGGATGCGGTAAACAGCGCTTCCGGCATAGCTGGCGGCGACGGAATAGCGCTCACGCTCCGACATGGCGCGCACGACCAGCGTGTCCCGCGCGACGACGCTTCCGCCGTCCAGCCACAGTTCGGCCCGGACGGTCGTGGCGTCGGACGATTTGAGCGACTGCCGAAGCGTGAACCAGAAGTCGCTGTGCCCCTCGGCGCCCACCAGTTCGAGATCGCCCCTTGCCGAAGTGATGGGCACGCGCACCGTCGACCCGCCCGGAGCCGACAGCGCCAACCACGCGCTCGGCACGTCGTCCAGTTCGAACGCCTGCCACGTGCTGTCGCCCAGCAGACGCTCGGCGCGCCACTCGATTTCATAGCCTGCGCGGTCCTGATTGCCTCCCAGTGGATAGTCCACGTCGAGGCCCGCCGAGTACCGCTTGGCCGACGCACGCGTGGCGAGCTGCTCGCAGACGGTCCCGTTGCGCAGGCGCCCGCAGATTTCGACGGAGATCCGCTCGCCATTGCCCAGCCGAGCGTCGGGTATGCGCAGGTGAACGGCGCCGCCCCGGGCCTCCTCTCGTGCGAGAACCTGGCTGCGCGCGTCCATCGCCGTGGCATACATCGAGTCCGGAAGTTCGTCGCGCCCGAAGAGACCATCCGACGACGCGAACGAGGCCGTCACGACCAGAGAGTCCAGCGTCGGGTGGACGAGGCTCGACGACTCGACGACAGGACCATCGCCGCATCCGGCCAGTGCCCAGAGCGAGGCGAGCAGGCAAACGGTACGGATCAAACCGATACGGCTCCGCTTTCCAATAGCCAAACCGAAACACTCATCCGAAGGCTCGAAAAAGCGCTTTCGCACACCCTCTCCTCTCATGGAAACGACCGCACCAGTATTGGAACAAGAGACAGATTTTCTTCCGCTGAACGGCACGGATTACGTCGAGTTTTACGTAGGTAACGCCCGGCAGGCCGCGCACTTCTACGCGACGGCGTTCGGCTTCGACATCACGGCGTACCGCGGCCCCGAAACCGGCCACCGGGGAAGCGTCTCCTACTTGATCACGCAAGGGAAGATTCGCTTCGTGCTCACGTCGAGCCTGACACCCGACGGCCCCATCGCCGACCACGTCCGCCTGCACGGCGACGGCGTCCGCGACCTGGCGCTCTGGGTCGACGACGCGCGCTCGGCTTTCGAGGAGACGACCAAGCGCGGCGCCATCGCCGTCCAGGAGCCGACCGAAATCAGCGACGCCCACGGGACGGTTGTCCGCGCCGCCATCGGCACGTACGGCGATACCATCCACACGTTCATCGAGCGCAGCGCCTACGATGGCGTCTTCCTGCCCGGCTTCGAGCCGTTCGACAACGACCACTTCGCCTCGACCGGCGTCGGCCTCAAGTACGTCGACCACTGCGTCGGCAACGTCGAGCTGGGCGACATGAACAAGTACGTCGATTACTACGCCGACGTGATGGGCTTCAAAAACCTGATCTCGTTTGACGACGCCGACATCTCGACCGAGTACACGGCCTTGATGAGCAAGGTGATGTCGAGCGGCAACGAGCGCATCAAGTTTCCGATCAACGAGCCCGCCGAGGGCAAGCGCAAGAGCCAGATCGAGGAGTACATCGACTTTTACAAAGGCGCCGGAGTTCAGCACATCGCCCTGGCGACCGACGACATCCTCGCCACCGTCGCCGAACTGCGCAAGCGCGGCGTGACGTTCCTCACGGTCCCAACGACGTATTACGACGAGTTGCAAGCCCGCGTCGGCACCATCGACGAACCCGTCAGCGAACTCGCCGAACTGGGCATCTTGGTCGACCGCGACCCGGACGGCTACCTGCTGCAGATCTTCACCAAGCCCGTGCAGGATCGCCCGACGGTTTTCTACGAAATCATCCAGCGCAAGGGTGCCCGCTCGTTCGGCAAGGGCAACTTCAAGGCGCTCTTCGAAGCCATCGAGCGCGAGCAGGAACGTAGGGGTAACCTCTAAGCCCCTTCGGGTCTTCCTTTCGCGTCCGACGGGTTGACACAGCCGCACAGTCTAAGCCGCGCACCTGCTCTGCCCGTAGCTATCACCGCGAGGCCGCAAACCGTGGTGATCTCCGAAGCTAGCCGATAGCACGGAGATCGCCGCGTCGCTCCGCTCCTCGCGATGACGAGATCGGGGTTCGTC
Source organism: Rhodothermales bacterium (assembly GCA_963841855.1). Lineage (GTDB taxonomy): Bacteria > Bacteroidota > Rhodothermia > Rhodothermales > BA12 > CAXBBB01. Next base: position 389,648 of record CAWJEJ010000001.1, read on the forward strand.
CTTTCCTCCTTTCCGCTCTACACTCATGCCCTTCTACCATAAAATGGGCGACGTTCCGCCCAAGCGCCACACGCAGTTCGCCCGTCCCGACGGCGCGCTCTACACCGAAGAAGTCATCGGTGCTGAAGGCTTCTCGGGCCTCTCGTCCATCGCCTACCACATCCACCCGCCGACACTTGTTGAGCGCGTGGGTAAGCCGACAGATTTCGGCGCGACGTACACGGATCAGGACTTTCTGCGCCACCGCCACTTCAAAGGTGCCGACGTGCAGCCGACCGGCGACTGGATCAGCGGCCGACGCTACATCATGGGCAATGCCGACGTAGACCTCGCGCTCTGCTCGCCGACGAGTGCGATGGATGAGGCGACGTTCTACAAAAATGCCTCGGCCGACGAACTCGTCTACGTCCACGACGGCAGCGGAACGCTCCACACCGTCTTAGGCGACGTGCCTTTCGTCCAGGGCGATTACGTACACGTCCCCCGCACGCTCACGCACCGCTGGTCGTTCGACGACGGAGTCCAGCCGCGCCTCCTGGTCATCGAAGCGCCGTCCGACTTCCTACCACCCAAGCGCTATCGGGGCAAGATGGGACAATTGCTCGAACACAGCCCGTATCACGAGCGCGACTACAATGTGCCGACTATGCTGGAGCCGGTCGATCAGAAGGGCGAGTTCACGGTCCACATCAAGAAGCACGGCAAGTTGTTTCCGTTCGTCTACCGCTACCACCCGTTCGACGTGGTGGGCTGGGACGGCTATATGTATCCGTACACGATCTCGATCCACGACTTCGAGCCGATCACGGGCCGCATCCACCAGCCGCCGCCCGTCCACCAGATGTTCGAGGCGCATAACTTCGTCGTCTGCTCGTTCGTGCCGCGCCTGTTCGACTACCACCCCAAGAGCGTCCCGGCGCCGTACAACCACTCGAACATCGACTCGGACGAGGTGCTGTTCTATGCCGAAGGCGATTTCATGTCGCGCAAAGGCATCGACCGGGGCAGCTTCACGCTCCATCCCGGCGGCATTCCGCACGGTCCGCACCCGGGCACGACCGAGGCCAGCATCGGCGTCAAGGAAACGCACGAACTCGCCGTCATGGTCGACACGTTCCGCCCGCTGCGCCTGACCGACCACGCTCTGGCCGTCGAGGACGAGGACTACATCCTGTCGTGGCAGCCCGAGCGCCACGACCACCCGCTCCCCGACGCGGCACCGCTGCTCAAATCGGCGATTGCCGGTGGCGATGGTGCCATGGGGACGGCCGAACCGGCAGCCTAGACTCTAGTACTGCGACCGCGTCAGAGTGGCGGGTTGACTCGCTGCTCTGCTCGATCCTCGCGAGCGCAGCGCGACGCGCTCGGCCTCTCAACCAGTGGAGATCGCCACGCTTCGCTCGCGATGACCAAGGGGGGAGACTTGGGGCAGCCTGTCACGGTCAGCAGGTCGCAGTACTAGGCAACGTTGACAATTGCGCTTGGCTCGCTTCTGCGGCGCGCTTGAACGCTCTGACGCGTTGCTCTGCATCGCCGATGCGCGCATGGGCTGCTTCGAGCGCCTTGCCGAGCGCCCAATCGCACGCGCAGCCGCTTCGTCTCGGCTAATGTCAACGTTGCATAGCGCGTTTGTAGACGGCGAGGTGACTTCGGTTACCTCGCCGTTGCGTTTTGCAGTCCACTGCTCCAGAAGTAACTTCGTCTGCACACCTCGTCTATACGCTTTTACAAGCTACTGTTGCGCCGCCGCGCGCGAATGGGCAAGTTGAAGTTCACCCACTCAACTCGTCTCCACCATGGCAACACTCACCCCTTCGCAGCCGCACGATCCGCAATCGGCTTACATCCCCGTCGAGAAAAACGAGCGTCATCGCGCGCTCGCCTCGGCCATCAAACGCGTCTCTTGGGGCGCTATTTTCGCGGGCGCCGTCGTGGCCATCGTCACGCAGATCGCGCTCTCGCTGATGGGACTCGGTCTAGGTCTGGGCGCGTTCGACCCGGCCACAAGCAACGACACCCTGCGCGGTTTGGGCATCGGCGCGGGCATCTGGCTCGCCGTCTCGACTGTGATATCGTTCTACACCGGCGGATACGTCGCAGGGCGGTTGGCCGGACTTCCCAAGCGCCCCGACGGACTCATTCACGGCGTCGTGATGTGGGGCGTCGTATCGCTGTTCACCATCTATCTCGCTTCGAGCGCGGTCGGTAGCGTCGTCAGCGGCGCGTTTGGCGTCGTCGGCAACATCGCGCAGACGGCAGGTAATGCAGTCGCAGCGGTCGTGCCGGACGACATCAACATGGGCAACCGCATCAGCGACTTCGACTTGCAAACGGCGCAGGACGAAGCCGTTTCCATACTACGCGACGCGGGCCTCAACCCCGACGAGTTGGAAGAGCGCGTGCGCGACGAGTCGGCCGAGGTGCAGGCAGCGGCGCGCCAATCGCCCGAAGAGGCCGAGAATGCGCTGCGCAACTCAATCCGCTCGCTTTCAGACGAGGCCAGCCAAGTCGACCGCGACAACATCGTCGACCTGCTCGTGGCCCGTACCGAGATGGACCGAGCCGAAGCACGCCGAGCCGTCGCCAACTATGAGGGCACTCTTCGGGATATGCGTGCTCGGGCTGGCGCCGAACTCGACACGTTGGGCACTCAGGCCGTCGGAGCTGCCGAGCGCGCCACCGACGCATTGGGCAACGCCGCGTGGTGGGCCTTTCTCGCCATGCTGATCGGCGTCATCGCGGCTGCTATCGGTGGCGCCGGTGGCTCGCCGCACGACATGCCCGCCTCGCCCGCCATCCGCCGCGAGTAACACTCGGCAGTCGTCAACACTACGCGCCTCCGTTCGGACTTTCCGGGCGGGGGCGTTTCGGCGTGTTGGGGATGGGCGTATGTGCTGGCTGCCAGGCGGGCGAGACTCGCCTTGCTCCTACGGAGGTGGTGGAAGTGCGCGACTTTGGAGCGTCCGGCGCCGGCCGTGGCATACGTCTTGCCTGATCGACCGCACGTCTCGGATGGTTCGAGACGGTTTTACCCAACCCGTTTAGGTGCATCGTGTTACGCCAGACCACCATCGCCGCCGTCCTCCTCGTCGTCCTGTCTACCGGTCGGCCGGTGCATGCTCAAGACGACACGTCGTTTGCTCCGGCGGACCGCCACGCCGTCTACGTCGAACTGATCGGTAACGGCCTGCTCTACAGCCTCAACTACGAGTATCGATTCAACGAGCAGTGGAACGCGCGCGTTGGCGCGAGCCTCGTGCCGGTTGATACGCGCACGCCGCCGACTACGCCCGACGAGTTCATCGCGTACGTCGACCAAGACCTCGACCCGGCCGTCCTGATGCCTCTCCTCATCAACCGATTGTTCGGCAGCGGAAGGCACCAGTTGGAGATCGGCGCGGGCGCGCTGCTCGTGTTCGCGCCTGAAAATCAGACGCTGGAGTCCGACTTTCTCATCGGCGGGCGGATGCTAGTGACGGGAGTTGTCGGCTACCGGTATCAGCACGAACGCGGCTTCCTCTTTCGCGCCGGATTGACGCCTGCCGTTACAGCTTCGAGCCTGGGCACGCTGGCGGGCATCAGCTTCGGCTACGCGTTCTGAGGTTGCCGTCTGATTAGTGCGCCGCAAACCCCCTGTCCGGCATCGCGGCCCGTCTCAAAGCTGTCAGGTTTTAAAAACCTGACAGCTTTCGTGCGCTATAGCTCGGCGGTGCACTCCAACGAAACGTTGCGGCAAGTGCGGTGGTCGAAAGTGGTCAACTCTGCCAGAGTTGACCACTTTGATAACGCGACGGCATCTCCTGACTAGGCAGGGCATTCACTCGACGTTAGACCAGCTACCTCGAGACGTTCGAGGCTCCTTACTCCATTTGGTGCACCATGCTACGCCATACCACCATCGCCACTGCTCTACTGCTCAGCGCCTTCGTCTGTGTACAACTGCATGCGCAAGACTATACGGCACCTGCCGATGTCCCCCAGCCTCACAGCCGCCACGCCGTCTCGTTCGAGTTGCTCGGAAACGCAATCGTCTACAGTCTCACCTACGACTACCGATTCAGGCCGGATTGGAGCGCCCGAGTAGGTTTCGCGGTCCTTCCGGTCGCGCCGGACCATGATCACAGCCGCGGCGACCAGGTCGACTTTCGAGCAGCAGCCGTCGTTCCCATCCTCGTCACCCACCTAGTCGGGACAGGTTCGCATCGGATCGAACTGGGTGCCGGACCTCTGCTAGCGATCGTGAACGGCGAGGCTGACTTATTCGAGGAAGCCTTGGTCGGGCCGATCGCCGGAGTGACATCGAGCGCCGGATACCGCTATCAACCTCAGCGCGGCTTCACGTTTCGGGCAGCGTTAGCTCCCGTCGCCACGAGTAGCAACGTCATCTTGTGGGGCGGGCTGAGTTTCGGATACGCCTTTTAGGTTGCTATCCGGTCACGGCCCTTTAGAACTAACCTTCGGCATTGGCTCCGTCCTAAAGCTGTCAGGTTTCAAAAACCTGACAGCTTTCGCGCGCTGTAGCTCGGCGGTACGCTTCAACAAAGGTCGCGGCGAGTGCGGTGCTCGAAAGTGGTCAACTCTGCCAGAGTTGACCACTTTGAGACCACGAACGCATCTTCAGCCCAGCACCTTGACCGCGCGCACCATCGGGTCGTCGATGGCGTCGGACGTGATCTCGAAGTCGAGTTTGCGAGCCACGCGCTGCATCGCGCCGTTCTCGCGCAGGATGTCGGCGGTGACGCGCTCGAGGCCTTCATCTTGTCCGATTTCGACCAGTCGGCGCAGCAGTTCCGTCCCCAGGCCGCGGCGCTGGCGGTCGTCCGAGACGAGCATGGCGAACTCGCCGTCGCCCGTGCCGAAGCGTTTGGTCAGGCGGGCAACGCCGATGATCTGATCACCGTCTTCGGCTACCAGCGCGATCTCTCTATCGTAGTCGTTGAAGCAGATGCGCGCCAGCCGGTCGTGGGCGACGCGCTGCGACAGCTTGGCGACCGAGGCGTAGCGCATGTAGACGCTCTGCTCGCTCAGCCGATGGTGGAAGTCGACCAGCGCCGGTTCGTCTTCGGGACGGATCGGGCGGATAGTGAGCACGTTGCCCTCTCCGCTCGTCCAGTCCCTCACGTACTGGCGCGGATACGGGCGGATCGCCGGCCGCGGGATGTCGGCTAAATCCACGTCGGGCGCGTGGAGAACGACCCTGGCATCCAACGCAATCAGGCGCTCGGGCGAGGCCAGCAGCGGGTTGATGTCGAGCTCTTTGATCAGCGGCTGCTCGGCGACGAGTTGCGAGAAGCGGACGACTAGCTTTTCGAGATCGTCCTGGTCGATCGGGTCTTGCCCTCTGACACCCTGCAGTGCTTCGTAAATCCGCGTCTGCTCCATCATGCGCCGCGCCAACGTGGTCGAGAGCGGCGGCAGCGCCAGTGCCCGGTCGCGGTAGACTTCGACCAGAGATCCGCCCGAGCCGAACAACACGACGGGACCAAACTGCGCGTCCATCGACGATCCCAGGATGACCTCGTAGCCCTTGGTCGACACCATCGGCTGGACCGTGACGCCGTCGAACCCGCTCAGCTTACCCCGCTCTTCGAGGTTGGTGCGGATCAGGTCGAACGCGCCCCGCACGGCTGCTTCGTCTTTGAGATTGAGTTGTACCCCGCCTACGTCGACTTTGTGCGTGATCGTCTTGCTGTCCAGTTTGACGACGACCGGATAGCCCATCGCATCGGCCTGCTCGACGGCGTGGTCGGCGGTTTGAGCGCGGACGGTGTGCGTTGTCGGGATGCCGTAGGCTTCGAGCAGCTTTTTCGACTCGAACTCGGTCAGCAGATCGCGGCCCTCGTCGCGGACGGCTTGGAGGATCGCTGTCGCTCCGTCGCGGTCGACGGTCGCCGAATCATCTTCGGCACCAGTGCCCTCGGCTAGCGACGGTGTTTCGTAAATGCCTCTGAGGTTGTAGTCATACTGCCACATGTAGTTGAACACGCGCGCCGCTGTGTCTGGGTAGCCGAACGTCGGGATGCCCGCCGCATTGAGGATGCGCTCGCCCGCAGCGACGGTCGCGCCGCCCATCCACGAGGCCAAAACCGGTTTGCCGGTCGACGTAGCGTACTCCTTCAACCGCTCGGCCGTCTGCGTCGGATCGGTCATGTCCTGGGGCGTCAGGATGACGAGCAGGCCGTCCGAGTTGGGATCGTCGGCGGCGACTTTGAGCGTGTGGGCATAGCGCTCGGGATCGGCGTCTCCGAGCACGTCGACGGGGTTGTTGTGGCTCCACGCGCCCGGCAGGAAGGCGTTGAGTTCTTGCATCGTTTGGTCCGAGATCGCCGTCAACTCGCCGCCGCCTTGAATGAGCGCATCCGTTGCCAGCACGCCCGGACCGCCCGCGTTAGTCAGAATCGTCAGGCGACGGCCTTTGGGACGCGGCTGCTTGCCCAGCACCTCGGCCATGTAAAACAGGTCGGCGATGGAGTCGACGCGGAGCACGCCGCTCCTGCGAAACGCCGCGTCGAGCACGTCGTCGGATCCGGCCAGCGTGCCCGTGTGACTCGCCGCCGCACTGGCCGCCTCGGCCGTCCGCCCGGCTTTGATGACGATGATCGGCTTGCGCAGCGCCACCTCGCGCGCTGCCGACAGGAAGGATCGCGCGTCGCCAATGGACTCCATGTAAAGCACGATGCTCTTGGTGCGCGGATCGTCGCCCAGGTAGTAGATCAGATCGCCCCAACTCACGTCGAGCATCGACCCGATACTGACGAACGACGAGAAGCCGACGTGCTCGCCGAACGACCAGTCCAAGATGCCCGTCAGCAGCGCGCCGCTTTGCGAGATGAACGCCACCGATCCCGGCTGAGCCATCGCCCCAGCAAACGTCGCGTTGAGGCCGTTGCCCGGACGCATGACGCCCAGGCAGTTGGGACCGATGATGCGCATGTTGCCCTTGCGCGCCTCGGCCAGCACCTGAGCTTCGAGCCGCGCGCCCTCTTCGCCGATCTCCTTGAAGCCTGCCGAGATGATGATGCACCCCTTGACGCCCGCCGCCACGCACTCAGCAACGAGCATCGGAACCAGTTTGGCAGGCGTCACGATGACCGCCAGATCCGGCGATTCGGGCAATTCGGCAACGCTTTTGTAGGCGCGGATGCCCAGCACGTTGTCGCGCTTGGGGTTGATCGGGTAGACCGTGCCGCCGAACGGGCTCGAAATCAGATTCCACAGGATCGTGCGGCCGACGCTCCCCTGCCGCTCGCTCGCCCCGATCACGGCGACGCTCTTGGGCGCAAAGATGGCGTCTAGGCTTTCGCGGCTGTTGGCGACGACGTTGTACGATGGATCGACGCGCTGGGCATCGGACGGGTTGGCGGCTTCCATGGATCGGCGGATTGGGTGAGCCTAGCGAACCGACAGGTGTCGGTTGGTGCCGCACATCCGAGCCGGAGTAACTGCGGAGTTACAGCGCGTGCAGGCGATGCGAAGAGCCGGGACACATCGCAGACACGACGACGTATGCTGGACACCGATTCGATCTATTCCGATGGCTCTCCCCGCTCTTTCCGACTGGACGCTCGCTGACTATCTGGCGCACGAAGCGGCGCACGTCGGCCAGAAGCCCAACTATGAGTGGGATGGACAGCGTCCTATCGCGATGTCGGGCGTTTCTTACGATCACGCGCTCGTTCAGAACAACCTGAGCGACCTTCTCAGCCCCCAGTTTCGCAAGCGCGGCTGCCGCTCGTTCACCGCCGACATGCGGCTGGCTGTCCAGAACGGACGGTACCGCTATCCTGACCTGCTCGCGCACTGCCCTCCCGCCGACCTTACAGGTGAGAAACCACCTTCCTTGCGCAATCCGGTCCTGCTCGTCGAGGTGCTGTCCCCCTCCACATCGACGACCGACCTGCGCGAGAAGCTGATCGAGTATCGGCAGATAGAGAGTTTACTCGAATACTGGATCGTCAGCACGGACGCGCCCTACCTGCTGCGCTACGACTGCTCCGGTCCCGCGCTGATCGTGTATCCCTACAAAGGGCTGGACGTGACGTTCAAGAGCGAATTGCTGGGCGTGAAAGTGGCCCTGGCTGACGTGTTCGACGGTATAGATTTCGAGACGAACAACTGATCAAACAAACTCTGTCACCTTAATTCCATGCTTGACTCACCCGACAGCCTGCGAGCCAGAGCCAACCGCACATACCGGCGCGCCTCGCCCTTTGCACGTTTAGGCATTCTGACAACGACGCTGCTCCCCGTCGGACTCGTCGCCACCGTCGCCGCGTTGTTCTTCTTCGGCTCATCTAGAGCCGCCGACGTTGCAGCAGGAGCCGGAATCGTCGGCCTACTCGCGCTGGGCGATTACCTGCTCGGATCGACTGGCCAAGATCGCGGTAGTGAAAGCTGACAGCGTTGGCGCTCGCTACCGAATCAGCGCGCTCGGATAGGCCACGACACTGCGCGCGCCACTCGTGCTGACCGCTTCGACGCCGAACAGGTAGTTGTCGATCACGACGTTTTCGAGCGTCCAGTCGGTCAGCGTGCCGACCCAGCGGCGATGCTGCCAGACGGGTGACGTGGTGTCACGCCAGACGATCCAGTAGCCTGCCAGATCGCTGCTTTGGGAGGCGTCCCAGGTCAGGCGTGTGCTTGGAGCGACGATTCCGCCGATGCGCACGTTCGACGGCGGATCGGGCGCCCAGGCGAGTCCGGCCAGGGCGAGGGCGTTGACGCCGGTCATCCGGGCGGCGTAGACGAAGTCGACGAAGTCGATGGTGTCGCCGTAGTGGCGGCCGTCTTCCATGCGGAGGTCCTGGTGCTGCCGGTCGTAGTGCTCGTTGGTCTCCATCAGGCGCACGGCGGGAAAGCCCAAGTCGTTGAACGGGCGATGGTGCCCGCCGCGTCCGAAGCGGTCCAGGCGGTAGATCATCTTGGGCTCCATCAGCGGCGCGTAGTCGGTCGTCAAGTCGTGAATGTAGCGGGCCAACTGGCGGCTGGGGCCGTCGACTTCGCCGCCGTAGAAGCGGCGCATCTGGGCGGCGCGCTCGCCCTGCGTTGCGTCGACTGGCTCGCTGAAGATGCGGAACGAGCGGTTGTTGCACGTCCCGTTGATGCCGCACGTGTTGCCGATCATGTCGTTGTTGAGAACGGCTTCGATCTCCCAGCCTAGCGAGTCGGCCATCGCTGCCAGGTGCTGTCCGCCGTATAGCCCCTGCTCCTCTCCGCTCAGCCCGGCGTAGACGATGCTTTTGCCAAACTGGTACTTGGTCAGGATCCGCGCGGCTTCGATGGCACCGGCCATTCCCGACGCGTTGTCGTTGGCGCCAGGCGCGTCCGTCGTACCGTCCGATCCGTCCGACGGGCGGCTGTCGATGTCGCCGCTCATCATCACGTAGCGATTGGGCTGGCTCGTGCCCCTCTGGATGGCGACGATGTTGACGACGTAGGTATCGGTCGGGATGCGCCCGCCTGCGGGGACGAGCGTGCGCTGCTCGAACACTTCCAGGCATCCGCCGCAATCTGCGCTGATGCGCTCGAACTCGGCTCGGATCCACCGACGCGCCGCACCGATGCCGCGCGTCGTGCTGACGGTATCGCTCATCGTCGACCGCGTGCCGAAGCCTGCGAGCGTGCGGATGTCGGTCTCCAACCGCTCGGGCGATGCGGCCTGGACGATATCGTAGAGGCGCACGTCGACGGCAGGAGGCGCTGGAGCGGTCGTCATTTGCGCCCATGCGGGAGCGGCGATCAGGATCAGGGCGAGGGCGAGGGCGAGGGCGAGGAGGCGACGCATCGGGTGTGGCGATTGGGTTAAGGACGAGTAAAATAGCGGCATCTCGCGTTCGCCGCGGCACCGATTGAGCGTAGCACCGGAGCGCGCGCGATGCCGTGCCTCGGAGGCTCCGAGCAACTAGCGGCAATCTCGGTTCGCTCGAAGTTGTCAACTCTCAACGCATCAGCCCGAGCTGGAAGCGGCGCCGAAGAGTTGACAACTTTCCAACGCCGCGCTCCGCCGACATTCGTCATCTTATCTGACACGGCGCTCGCTCTACTCTCGGCGCTCGTGATACCGCTTTCTCTCCCGATTTCTACTACTTCCTATGGCCGACCGCGCCGCTGCCCTCTCGTCCGACGACCTCTACTTTTGGGACCAGGGCGCCCACTTCTCGGCGTGGCACGTGCTGGGCTGCCATCCCGGAGACGGCGGCGCACGGTTTGCGGTCTGGGCGCCCAACGCCGACTATGTCTCGGTCGTCGGCGACATGAACGGCTGGGACCGCGCTTCGCATCCGCTCGAACGCCGCGGATCGGGCCTGTGGGAAGGCTGGGTCGAAGGCGCGCACGATGGGCAGCGCTACAAGTACCACATCGGATCGCCCGGCGGCTTCTCGGCCGACAAAACCGATCCCTACGCGCTGCGCATGGAGCCGCCCAACGAGCAGGGGGACAAGACGCTTGGCCTATCTGCTATTGTCACCAACCGGAGCGAGTTTGAGTGGAGCGATGGCGACTGGATGAGCAAGCGGCAGGGTCCGTCCGGCATGAACCGCCCCGTCAGCATCTACGAAGTCCATCTGGGAAGCTGGCGGCGTCCGTGGGACGGGTCGATGCCGACGTACCGAGACATCGCCCGGCCGCTGGCCGACCACGCGCTCGAATACGGCTTCACGCACGTCGAGTTGATGCCGGTCATGGAGCATCCGTACTACGGAAGCTGGGGCTACCAGGTTGTCGGCTACTACGCACCGACGTTCCGCTACGGATCGCCCGACGACCTGCGCTTCCTGATCGACTACCTCCACAGTCGCGGCCTGGGCGTCATTCTCGACTGGGTCCCCGCCCACTTCGCGACCGACCCGCATGCGCTGTCGCTCTTCGACGGCAGTCCGCTGTATGAGGACCACGATCCGCGCATGGCCAACCACCCCGACTGGGGCACATTTGTCTACGACTGGGGACGCAACGGCGTGCGCAACTTCCTCGTCTCGAACGCGCTCTACTGGTTCGAGGAGTTCCACATCGACGGCCTGCGCTTCGACGCCGTCGCCTCGATGCTCTACCGCGACTACTCGCGCGGCGACGACTGGGCGCCCAACGTTCACGGCGGACGGGAGCATCTGGAAGCTATTGCCTTCTTGAAAACGGTCAACGAGGAAGTCTACAAACGGCATCCGCAGGCGCTGATGATCGCCGAGGAGTCGACGAGTTGGCCCGGCGTCACCAAGCCGACGTTCGACGACGGGCTGGGCTTCCTCTATAAGTGGAACATGGGCTGGATGCATGACACGCTGGCGTTCCTCGACGAGGAGCCGGTCAACCGCAAGTGGCACTACGACAGCCTGACGTTCCCGCTCGTCTACGCGTGGAGCGAGCACTACGCCCTGCCGCTCTCGCACGACGAGGTCGTCCATGGCAAAGGCTCGCTGTGGGACAAAATGCCCGGCGACGACTGGCAGAAAGCCGCCAACCTACGCCTGCTCTTCGGCCACATGATCGGGCATCCCGGCAAGAAGCTGCTGTTCATGGGCATGGAGTGGGGCCAGACCAGCGAGTGGGCCGAGTCCAAGCAGCTCGACTGGCACGACTTGGAAAACCCGACGCACGCCGGAGTCGCCGCCTGGACGCGCGACATCTTTGGCCTCTACCGCGACGATCCCGCCCTGTGGGATGAGTCGCCCGCCGGTTTCGAGTGGTTCGAAGCCGGAGACGCAGACCGCTCTATCGCCGGATACCGCCGCCGAGGTTACGACGCCGACGGCAACCATCGCGAACTCATCTTCGCGTTCAACTTCACGCCCGTCACGCGCGACAACTACCGCATCGGCGTAGAGCCGGGCACGTACCGCCAGGTCCTCTCATCGGACGACTGGAAGTACGGCGGCTCGGGCGTCGGAGCGTTCGGCGATCTGGAAACGCATCCCGCCGCCTACCACGGACGCCCGTCATCGCTCGTCGTCACCCTGCCGCCGCTGGGCGTCTTGATCCTGGAGCATGTCGGCGAGTGATGCGGATTCTGTAGCGACGGGGCATGCCCCCTCGCCATCGCCAAACGCCGATCATCCCAACAGCGTCAACGTCAGCCGCCGCGGCGTTGCTCGTTCGCGGTGCTCGCCCAGGTAGACACCTTGCCACGTGCCCAGGTCGAGCCGACCATCGGTGACGGGCAGCATCAGGCTCGGACCGATCAAGACGTTTTTGACGTGCGCGCTCATGTCGTCCGGCCCCTCTTCGGTGTGGCGCACGTAGTCGGCGCCATCCGGCGCGGCCCTGCGCATCCACGCCTCCAGATCCGTCCGCACGTCGGGGCTGGCGTTTTCGTTGAGCGCGAGCGACGCCGACGTGTGCCGGATGAACACGTGGAGCACGCCTACATCGATGTGGTCCAGTTCGGCCAGCGCGTCGGCGACGGGCCGCGTGATCAGGTGGAAGCCGCGTGGCATCGGTGGTAGCGCGATCGTCGTTCGGCGGGGCATCAGGGCGTAATCGTCGGAATGAGGTGCGATCCGAAGCGGCGGTAGACGGAGAAGTCGTTGTCGGTCGTGACGACGGTGCTGCTCGGATAGATCTCGGACATGCGGACGAGGCACGCGTCGGCGAGGTCGATGGGCCGGTCGCGGTAGGTGATCAGCAGTTTGGCGATGTGATCCTGATGCTCGCTCAGGTCGAAGTCGAGAACTACCGCTCCCTCTCCGAGCAATGCAAACGTGGTAGCCGTGCTGCGCCCTGAACGCCGAGTGACGAGATACGCGGTTTCAGCAAGTACAGCCTCACATGTCAGAAACGGACCGCCCACAAGTTGCCGGGTCATCTGCTCGATTGCCCACTTAGGTGTTGGTCACGCTTGTGCAGAAAAGCCACGAGAAGCCCGGTGTCGGCCAAACGATCAGCCATCCTCAGTCCTCGCCGAAGCCTTCCATGTACTTCTTATTCGTAGACAGATCCTCCGGGCCGTCTTCGATGCACCCCGCCAGATGCTTGATGCGATTATACAGTGTCTCACCTTCGGCCAGTGGAGGTGAGGGCTGATGCGATACGGGTTTCAGTCTCTGCCCTAGCATGGCGTACAACCGGCGCGCCTCGTCATCAGAGAGATCTGCCGTTGCTCGTTCGATTTCGAGGATGCTCATGACGATTCGGAGTTAGTTCGACGGAAACGTACGGATCCAAACGCACTGCCTCGCGCGATGTTGAACGATCGGAACACCCTGCCGGGCACGTCTGCCCATTCGCCGCGTGTCATGGTCTGTCCACCTGACATTATCTCACCCAACACTCTCCCGATATGGCCTCGCAGCCCACCAAGAAATACACCTCGGTCCCCGACATGCAGATCGACCCGTCGCAGACGTATCACGCGACGATCAGCACGGATAAAGGCGACATCAAAGTCGAGCTCTACCCGCAGCACGCGCCCAACACGGTCAACAACTTCGTCGTCCTCGCACGCGACGGATTCTACGACGGCGTCACGTTCCACCGCGTCATCAAGGACTTCATGATCCAGGGCGGCGACCCGACGGCGACGGGCATGGGCGGTCCGGGCTACAAGTTCAAGGACGAGTTCCACCAGAACCCGCTCACGCACGAGCGCGGCGTGCTCTCGATGGCCAACGCAGGCCCTAACACCAACGGGAGCCAGTTCTTCATCACACACACCGCCACGCCCCACCTCAACGGGCGCCACACTGTCTTCGGCAAAGTCACCGAAGGACTCGACGTGGTCGACAGCGTCGCGCAGGGCGACCGCATGAACACCGTTACGGTCGACGAAGCCAACTGATCTAGCTCAGCGCTCCGATCCAAACCTGTCAGGTCTCCCCACCTGGCAGGTTTTCGCGTTTGGGCTACTCCTCGCCCGTCCCCAGCAGGCCGAGCAGGCGTTCCAGATCGTCCTCGCTGTAGTAGGCGATTTCGATCTTGCCGCCCTCGGCGCCTTTGTGCTTGATCTTGACCTGGGTGCTGAAGCGTCCGCGCAGGCGGTCGGCGAAGTGCTGGAGCTGGAGGCTGTCGCGCAGCGGCATCTCGGGCGGCGCGGGCGGCGGCGGCGCGGCTTCTTCTTGACCGGCCTCTTTTACGTCGCGCGCGATCTGCTCGATTTCGCGGACCGACAGGCCCTCGTCGACGACCCTGCGGAGCAACTCGTCCTGCACCTTTTCGTCGTCGATGTTGATCAGCGCGCGTGCGTGGCCGACCGTCAGCGTGCCGTCGCGCAGCATCGCCTGTCCGCGCGGCGGCAGCTTGAGCAGGCGCAGGAAGTTGGCGATCGTCGTGCGGTTCTTGCCGACTTTCTGGGCCACGTCGTCCTGCTTGAGGCCGCACTCTTCGATCAATCGGTGGTAGCCCAGCGCGATCTCGATCGGATTGAGGGCCTCACGCTGGACGTTCTCGACGATCGCCATTTCGAGCATCGCCTCGGTATCGGCCTCCCGGACGTAGGCGGGAACGCGCTTGAGCCCGGCCCGGCGGGCGGCACGCAGGCGGCGCTCGCCCGAGATCACCTCGAACTGCCCGCTGTCCATCGCCCGAACCGTGATGGGCTGAATGATGCCCAGCTGCTCGATCGACGCCGCCAGTTCGTCCAGCGCCGTCTCGTCGAAGTCGCGGCGCGGCTGGTACGGGTTGGGGCGCACGTTGTCGACGTCGACTTCGGCGATGCGGCCCAGGTAGCGGACGCGCTCCTCGAAGTCGTAGAGCCGGCCGCGCCCGCCGGTCTTTCCGCCGTCCTGATCGGACGAGTCGTTTTGCGAGGGAAGAAGGGCGCTCAGGCCACGGCCCAGGGCTGCTGTTTTAGCCATGTCGATATGCGGATCAAGGTGCCGGGCGAGGTGGACGCGCGGCACGTGGGGGACATTAGGAAGAGGACTCGGCGGCCGGCACGTCGCTCGCCGCCGTCGCGTGGTTGATGCGCGACGCGCGCGGCGAAGGCGGAAGCTCAGGCAGATCGGGGTGGGCGAGGTAGCGCTGATTCTTGGCCAGCACCTCCTTGGCGAGCCCGATGTAGTTGCGCGCTCCGAGCGAACTGGCGTCGTAGAGCAGGACGGGCAGCCCGAACGACGGCGCCTCGCTCAGCCGGACGTTGCGCTGGATGATCGTCTCGAACACCTTGTCGCCGAAGTAGCGCTTGACCTCGTCGGCCACTTGGTTGCTCAGGCGCAACCGGCTGTCGAACATCGTCAGCAGCACGCCCTCGATTTCGAGATCGACGTTGAGGTGCTGGCGGACCATCTTGATCGTGTTCAGCAGCTGGCCCAAGCCCTCGAGCGCGAAGTATTCCGCCTGGACCGGCACGAGCACGCTATCGGCGGCGGTCAGCGCGTTGAGCGTCAGCAGTCCGAGCGAGGGTGGACAGTCGATGACGACGAAATCATAGGTCCGGCGGACGTGCTTGAGCGCGTTTTTGAGGATGTGCTCGCGCTCGGCCACGTCGATCATCTCGATCTCGGCGCCGACCAGGTCGATGTGCGACGGGATGAGGTCGAGAAACGGCGAGTTGGTGTGGATCGCGGCTTCGTCGGCCGTCGTGTGACCGATCAGCAGTTCGTACGACGAAGCTTCGACACCGCGCGGCTCGACGCCCACGCCCGAGGTGCAGTTGGCCTGCGGGTCGAAGTCGATCAGCAGCGTCGGATGCTCGGCAGCGGCGAGCGAGGCGGCCAGGTTGACCGACGTCGTCGTCTTCCCGACGCCGCCTTTCTGATTGGCGACCGCAATGACTTTTCCCATACCTACCGGATGTTCAGCGACTTGGACGTGAGCGGAGAGACTCGGCTACCCGGCACCCAAGCAGTGCAGGCGGAGACGTGTCGTACAAAGGTAAGGGGCACGGCACCCCGCCCCGAGTGAAAACCGGCGCGGTTCTCCCCAACGTGTGCACACCTCCCGCATCTCTCGTCACCGCCGACGCACGATCACGACGTAGGGGCTAGATTCGTCTCGCCCGTCCCCATGCATCTATCCAGCTACCCGACTAGGGGCACACTCGCGGATGCACGAATCCAACGCAACAACGCCAGTCGACTGGGCACGTCGGGTACCGCCGGGCGAGACGAATCTTGTCCCTACGAGCCTCTTCGTTTTGCCGCGCTCCTTTTTGCGACAGGCCAGCGCGGTCACGTTCCGGCTACGGCGAATCCTCGACCTGCCGCGCGGACGTTGGACCTTCTCTCTTCTCAACCACCCCTCTTGATGGAAGCCCCAGACCCCGCCGCCGCGCAGCGACTCGAACGCGCCAAGACCGACCTCACCAACAGCATCGAACGCCTGATCGAAGAGCATCTGAGCAAGAGCGGCAAGCGCGCCACGCTCGACCTCTCGTTCGACGAAGGCGTCGACACGGTCGTCGAGGACACCGAACACGACGCGTCGGTCGTCGAAGGCACCAAGGCGCTCGTCGCCAGCTTCCACGACGATCCCGACGTGCGCACAGTCGGGCGTGCGCGTCAAGCACGTAACGGCCATCGACTCGGACGGAGACGGCGACGCGGTCGTCAACGTGCGCTTCGTCTACCCGCGCTGACGCTCAGCGGCCTATCCTGTTGCCCGTCTGTCTCTTTAGTGGTGGATGGGCGTTTTTATTTGGCTCACCGCAGCACGAACCACTTCCGGACGGATTAAGCTTGTGTTTCGGCTGGCGAGGTTAACAAGAACGCCACATCTCCGTCCATAGGTTGAGGAAGTCCTAGCACCCGAGGCGCTCTTGCCTCTCCATCATTACCCTACCCGCATGCGCACAACGTTACTACTGCTCCTCTCACTGTTTCTCATTCCGGCGGCTTCGGCTCAGTCGGACTCTCATCCACTGACGATTCATTACGACTGGAGTCGACGCGATAGTCGGACGAATTGTGCGTCTCGCTTCCCGATCGCGCTTCTACCTTCGGCTACTCAGATCTCCATTCAACGGCAGTGGATGGAAGGCCGGACAACACGGTGCTTTCATCTGCCAACGCAGGGCAGTGCAATACGCCGTAGCGGCACCGGTGAGACTCGGACCTGCTGGTAGCTGCGCGATCTCAAGCGGAATTCAAGAGCTGAATTCGCCGCTGACGGATGAGCCTGTCCAAGTGAGGCACGAACGGTTCAACTTTCCCAGCTACGATGGGTCATCGTTTCAAATTCGGCTACGCGACGGTCCTCGCCGTCAACTTGGGAATCACTCGACGGATGCCACATGTCGAACAGCGCAGCGTTCACACAGCGGCCCCGTCGAAGGGAGCTCAGCCGTTGCGTACCGAGACAGGCAACTACGATCGGACGCGCCTCAGCGGTGCTGACCTGCGCTTCGCGCCTCTTGATGCGGCCCTGGCTGCCGTCAACACCGGTTCATGGCGAGCCACTCTCCCCGTCGAGCTGACCGCCTTCACGGCAACGGCCAACGGCAACGTCGCCGACCTGCGCTGGGAAACGGCGTCGGAGACGAACAACACCGGCTTCGAAGTGCAGATGGACAACGGAAGCGGCTTCGCGTTCGTCGACTTCGTGCAGGGCGCAGGCACCACGCTCGAAGCGACCAGCTACGCCTTCCGCGTGGCCGATCTGGCCGCCGGTAGCTACCGCTTCCGCTTGAAGCAGGTCGACCTCGACGGCAGCTTCGAGTTCTCGCCCGTCGTCGAGCTGAGCATCGGTTCGAGCCAGGCGTTTGCGCTCACGCGCCGGACCCAACCCGTTCCGCCAGTCGGCCAGCATCCGCCTCCAGGTCGCGACGGCTCAGGACGTGACGGTTGCCGTCTACGACCTGCTCGGCCGCTCGGTCGCACGCCTGTTCGAAGGCGCGATGGACGCCGATCAGAGCCGCACGTTCTCGGTCGACGGCAGCGAGCTCGCTCCGGGCCTCTACTTCGTCCGCGCGACCGGCGAGCGCTTCACGACGACGCGCCAGATCGTCCGCCTCCGCTAAATCACACGCGCCGGCTCGCCTGTCTCTTCCCCATCCCTATCTCGGGATTTAGGCGAGTCGGCGCTTTTCATATCACTCCGAGTCACACTCACAACCCCCAACTCATGCGTACTACGCTACTCCTCCTCGCGGCGCTCTTCGTCGCTCCTGCTGCTTCTGCGCAGTTAGCTATTACTGGCGTCTTTGACGGACCTGTCAGCGTCGGAAATCCGAAAACTGTTGAGTTAAAAGCTACCGAGGCGATTGCAGATCGTTCGGTTTTTTCAGTTCGCAGGTATGCTAATGGATCTAGCAGCCCTGCCACTGGCACCTTCATATTTAATGGCTCGGCTACGAGTGGTCAATTTTTATACTTGGCCACCAACTCAGCCGATGTAAACACCTATTTCGGATTTACACCTGACTTCACTGTAGACGTTGCGAATAACAACGGTGATGACGTGGTTGAGCTTCTGCAGAATGGTGCTGCCCATGACGTGTATGGTGTCATTGGTGTCAACGGCGACAATGAGGTTTGGGATTACACTGACAGCTGGGCCTATACTGCTGGAACGCGTACAGCAAATACGACGTTTACACCCTCTGAGTGGATGTTCGCTGGCCGCTCAGCCGCTGACGGATGCTCGACCAACGCATCATGCACGGGAGCAGTAATGCCAGTCGGTACCTCATCTGCTCTCCCGGTCGAGCTAACGACCTTCACCGCAACAGCCAACGGCAACGTGGCCGATCTGCGCTGGGAGACGGCTTCGGAGACGAACAACACCGGCTTCGAAGTGCAGATGGACAACGGAAGCGGCTTCGCGTTCGTCGACTTCGTGCAGGGCGCGGGCACGACGCTCGAAGCGACGAGCTACGCCTTCCGCGTGGCCGATCTGGCCGCCGGTAGCTACCGCTTCCGCTTGAAGCAGGTCGACCTCGACGGCAGCTTCGAGTTCTCGCCCGTCGTAGAACTGAGCGTCGCGCCCAACGGCTACGCGTTCTCGGCCACCTCGTCGTTCCGCAGCGAGGCCGTCGTCGATCTGTCGGTCGAGCGCGCGCAGGACGTGACGGTCGCCGTCTACAACCTGCTGGGCCGTAGGGTCGCCACGCTGATGAGTGGGACCGTCGACGGCAGCGTGTCGCTGCGCCTGGACGGCGGCTCGCTGGCCTCGGGTGTCTACTTCGTGCGCGCCGAGGGCGAGACGTTCTCGGCCACGCGCCAGGTCGTCCGCGTCCGCTAAGCGACTCGGATTCTCTCCGCATCGGCGGGCGCTCGGTATCGGCTGGGCGCCCGCCGTTTCGCGTTTGGAGCAAAGAGAAACCTGTCAGGTCTCGGCGACCTATCGTGTTTAGACCGGGACTCAGAGCGAGCTATTTAGTCTGCTTATCGTCGCCCGCTTCTGAGACGAATACATTTCCACTTCGTATACTCGCTACAACCCTTCATTTATCTCCACCTCCATGCGATACTCGCTATTGTTGCTCGCCGCCCTTCTCGCCGTTCCCTCTGCTTTCGCGCAGAAAGCAATCACTACCGTCGGAGTTACCAACGAAGAAGACTTCGACGGCTTCAACGGCGCTGGATTCCAGCCGACTCCCGTTGCGGGGCAACTCAGTTCGAATGAGTTCGCCATCACCGGCCTGTCCGCTGGCCCGCTGAACTTCGGCGGTTCGCGGACACTGGGATCTGGCGATTTCGTCTACACGCGGGGCCCGACAAATGGCGGCGTGACGACCGCAGGGATCTACTCGTATCAGCCCTTCGGCTCATCCGGGGCTAAATGCTCTGTACGTTCAGCCCACTGTTAGCGAGTTCTCACCAGGGACGTTCACGGTCCGGTACAGGAATGACACCGGCAACGTCATTCAAGACCTCTCAATCGCCTACACAATCGTAGTCACCAACGATGAGCCGACTTCGACTTCGTTCAACTCTGCCTACACCCTCGACTGCAGCGACGCGGATCCCTCCAACGCCACGTACGTCTCCATGAACTCGCTGAACTACGTATCGCCCACAACTCCATCCGGTGCACTAGTTATCCCGAGATCCACATCCCTCATGGGCATCAACATTCCCAGCGGCAACCTCTTCTGTCTTCAATTCCAGAGCAGCGCCGTTTTCACTTTCAACGCTCGAGACGAGTTTGGCGTCACCAACATTCGGGTTACCGCCGACGCCGTCCTCCCCGTCGAGTTGACGGCGTTCACTGCTACGGCAGACGGCAGCGCGGTCAACCTGGCATGGGAGACGGCGTCGGAAACAAACAACACCGGCTTCGATGTCGAGATGGACGGCGGCAACGGCTTCGCGCGCTTGGACTTCGTGCAGGGCGCAGGCACCACGCTCGAAGCGAACAGCTACCGCTTCCGCGTGGCCGATCTGGCCGCGGGCAGCTACCGCTTCCGCCTCAAGCAGATCGACCTCGACGGCTCCTTCGAGTTCTCGCCCGTCGTCGAACTGGCCATCGCGCCCAACGGCTACGCCCTCTCGGCCACGCCGACCTTCCGCGGCGACGCCGTCGTGAACCTGTCGGTCGAGCGCGCGCAGCAGGTCACGGTCGCCGTCTACAACGTCGTCGGCCGCCGGGTGGCCACGCTGATGAGCGGAGTCGTCGACGGCAGCACGACGCTGCGCCTCGACGGCGGCTCGCTGGCCTCGGGCGTCTACTTCGTGCGCGCGCAGGGCGAGACGTTCTCGGCCACGCGCCAGGTCGTCCGCATCCGCTAAGCGACTCGGATTCTCTCCGCATCGGCGGGCGCTCGGTATCGGCTGGGCGCCCGCCGTTTCGCGTTTGGAGCAGAGAGAAACCTGTCAGGTTTGATCCGGACCTGCGACACACCGCCGTCGCCCCCACGCGCCTAGCTTGCGCGCTCACCCATCACTCCGCCCATGCTCTTCCCTCCTTTCCCCGGCTTCTCGGACGACGGTCTCCAGTTCCTCCGCGACCTCAAGGTCCACAACGACCGCGAGTGGTTCAAGCCGCGCAAGGAGACGTTTGACGACGAGGTGATGTGGCCGCTGCGCTGTCTGGTCTCGGACGTGTCGGCGCGCGCCCAGAGCCACGGGCTGTCGCTCCAGGGCGATCCGGCCAAAAACGTCTTCCGCATCTACCGCGACGTGCGGTTCAGCAAGAACAAGGCGCCCTACAAGACCAACGCCAGCTGCTACCTCTCCCCGACCGGCGACAAGAAGGCGCACGGCGGCGTCTACGTCCACGTCGAGCCGGGCGCGTGCTTTCTCGCGTCCGGCATGTGGTCGCCCGAGAGAGACCTGCTGCGCGCCATCCGCGCTCGCCTGGCCGAGCATCAGGGCCAGACCGACGCGCTGGTTTCGGACCTGGGCGCCGCGGGCCTGACGTTCGACGCATCTGACACGCTCAAGCGGATGCCGCGCGGGCTCGAAGAGCATGCCGAGAGCGCGCACTCGGCTCTGCTCAAACTCAAGTCGTTTACCGTCTCGCGCCCGGTCGCCGACGCGGATCTGCAATCGCCGACGTTTACCGATGCCGTGCTGGCGTTTGCCCACGACGTGCAGCCGCTGAGCGACTTCCACAGCTTGGTGTCGCAGAAGTAGACGGATGTACGGACGATGAGGAAGGCTCGTCGACGTGCGGTGCGGCGTCGCTGCGGGAGGAATGTGTGAGGGCGGCACGCTCCTGCCGCGTCGGCGTTCGCACACGATGCTGCTGTACCTCCACGTGCCCTACTGCGCTCAGCGCTGCACCTACTGCGACTTTTACTTCGTCACGTCGAAGACTTCTCCGGCGCCGTTCCTGGCATCGGTCGAGCGCGAGATGGCGGCGTACGGGCACGAACTGGGCGGCCACGATCCGGTCGAGACGATCTACTTCGGCGGGGGCACGCCGTCGCGCCTGCCTGCCGAAGATCTGATACGGCTCGTCAAACTGGCAGGCGTCCACTTCGACACGTCGGGCGTGCGCGAGGTGACCGTCGAAGTGAACCCGGACGACGTGACGCCCGCCTACCTGCGCGTTCTCAGGCAAGGCGGCGTGACCAGATTGTCGATCGGCATCCAGTCGTTCTTCGCGGACGATCTCAAGTGGATGAACCGCTCGCACACCGCCGAGCAGGCCGAGCAGGCGCTGGTGTGGGCGCGCGAGGCGGGCTTCGATTCGTTTTCGATCGACCTGATTTTTGGGCTCCCCGATCAGCCGCCCGAGTATTGGATGGCCAACGTCCAGAAGGCCGTCCGGCTGGGGGCGCCGCATATTTCGGCGTACGGACTGATGGTCGAGGAAAACACGCCGCTGAGCAAGCAGGTCGCGCGCGGATTGGTGGTTCCGGCTGCCGACGACGAGGTCGCCGAGCGGTTCGTGTTTACCCAGTCGTTTCTGCGCGACGCCGGGTACGAGCACTACGAAGTGTCGAGCTTCGCCAAGCCCGGACAGCGCGCCGTCCACAACAGCGCCTATTGGACGCACGCCAACTACGTCGGGCTGGGGCCGAGCGCGCACAGCTTCTGGTGGGGCGCTCCGCGCGACGGCGCGCACCGGTGGGACAACGTCCGCAACCTCGCCCGCTACAACGCGCTGCTCGAACAGCGCCAGGGTCCGGTCGCCAACGCCGACCGTCTGACGATGGACGCATTGGCCAACGAGTACGTCATGTTTCGGCTGCGCATGTCCGACGGCCTCGACCTGAACACGCTCGACCGCCGCTACGCTGCCGATCTGCTGCACGAGAAGTCGGCCGAGGTCGCGATGCTTCAAAACGAGGGGTTGCTCGTGCACGACGGATCGACGCTGCGCCTGACCGACAGCGGGCTCCTCGTCGCCGACGCCGTGACGAGCCATCTGCTCTTCGACGATCTGGGGCGAATCTCCTCGTCGCGCCCGCTCGACCGATCGGCCGGCAGCGCTTCCACAACGCAGCGGTAACGAGTGGTCGAACCGCGACCGGTTATCTTGCCCGGCTCCACACCGTCCGATTTTATGTCCCGAAGCCTCCGCGTCGGCCTGCTCACCGGCGGCGGCGACTGCCCCGGCCTCAACGCCGTCATCCGCGCCGTCACCAAAAGCCTGATCTTGCAGCACAACGCCGAGGTCTTCGGCTTCGAAGACGGCTTCCTGGGCCTGATCGAGCAGCGGATGCGGCCCCTCTCCTATTCGGACGTATCGGGCATCCTGACGCGCGGAGGCACGATCCTGGGCACGAGCAACAAGGCCAACCCGTTCAGCTACTACAAACGCGGCGGCGCCGACGTGTCCAACGAGATCGTCCGCTACTGCAAGCGCACGCTGGGCCTCGACGCCATCGTGGTCATCGGCGGCGACGGTACGATGACGATCGCCGACGGCCTGCAGAAACTCGGCCTCAACCTCGTCGGCGTGCCCAAGACGATCGACAACGACCTGGTCGGCACGGACCGGACGTTCGGCTTCTCGACGGCGGCGGGCATCGCGACCGAAGCGCTCGACCGGCTGCACACGACGGCGCAGAGCCACCACCGCGTCATGATCCTCGAGACGATGGGCCGCTACGCCGGATGGATCGCGCTCTACGCCGGAGTCGCCGGGGGCGCCGACATCATCCTGATTCCTGAGATCGAGTTCGACATCGCCGAGGTGGCGCGCGTCTGCCGCGAGCGCGAGATGGGCGGCCAGCGCTTCACGCTGATCTGCGTCGCCGAGGGAGCCAAAGCCCAAGACGGCAGCCGCGTCGTCCGCGAAGTCATCGCCGACAGCCCGGACCCGATCCGCCTGGGCGGCATCTCGCGCTGGATCGAGGCCGAACTGGAGAAGACCAAGATGCGCAGCGAAGTCCGCACCACGATCCTGGGCCACATGCAGAGAGGTGGCACGCCCAACCCGTTCGACCGCACGCTGGCGACGGCGTTCGGCAGCTACGCCGCGTCGATGGTCGCCGAAGGTCAGTTCGGGCGCATGGCCGTGCTCCACAACGGCTACCTCTCGTCCGTCCCGCTGGCCGACGTGGCCAACAAGGTCCGCCGCGTCCCACTCGACGCCCCGCTGATCGCGTCGGCGCTGTCGGTCGGCACGTCGTTCGGCATTCCGCAGAGCGAGCAGCCGGTCCAGATGCAGAGCACGTCGGTCGTGAACTGAGGCGAGCCGGATGTTCCCTCACCTCCGGCTCGTGCTCTTCTCTCTCCGTCACCCCCTTGCGAAGGCAGAGGTCTACAACAGCCTGCGTGTGTAGACCAGAAGCTCGACAGTCAACGCAGAAGTGCTTCAGCATACGGCGCTTCGTGTCGGGCCAGACTGATCGACGCTTCCTCGGCGGTGTCGGCTGTTGTGGATTCCTGCCTACGCAGGAATGACGAGTTGGAAGCTAAGAGACTTCGGTGAAGGTGGCGGAAGGCGAGAGCGAGCGCGGGAAGCGGCTCGCAAGACGCGCGAAGCAGACAGTACTGCGTGACCTTCGGTTGCGTCAGCTAGGGCGATGCAGCGCAACGTAGCGAGGCGGTTTTCGAGCCGTTCACTACGTGGTCCCTTCGGGTTCACAGCCCCGCAGCCTTTCGCCAAACAGTCTCTAAGAAACCAACGCAAAACGCCCACCCGATCCGAAAACCGAGCAGGCGCTGTGGTGGATAGCGGTGGCCAGCGCGGTTAGCTGAACGTGTTGAAGTCGACCGGCGTGCCGTAGCCGTCGCCTCCGAATCCGTCTCCGCCGTGAGCGGTTTGGGAGGGAGCGGTAACGGCGGGCCGAGCAGGCGCGAGAGCGGGCGCCGAAGCTGAACGCGAAGGCTGAACCGA
Source organism: Rhodothermales bacterium (assembly GCA_963841855.1). Lineage (GTDB taxonomy): Bacteria > Bacteroidota > Rhodothermia > Rhodothermales > BA12 > CAXBBB01. Next base: position 414,254 of record CAWJEJ010000001.1, read on the forward strand.
GAGCGCAGGCGCCGCTGCCGACGAACTGGCGTGCACGCTCTGAGAGCCGCGGACGCGGAAGCGGTTGATGACGGCGCGCTGAGCGTCGACCTCGCGCGTCATCGACTCGGCGGTCTGGGCGAGCGAGACGGTCGCCTCGCTGGTCTCGTTCGAGACAGCCGCGATCGACTCGACGCTGCGCGCGACTTCGGTACTGGTGTGCGCCTGTTCGTCGCTGGCCTTGCTGATGTGGTCGATGCCCTTGCGCATGTCGCCGATGGACTCGATGATGCGGCTCAGAAGGACGGCCGCGTCTCCGGCGAGCTGCAGCCCGGCTTCGGACTCGGCGTTGCCCTTCTGCATCGACGTGACGACTTCTTTGGTCTCGGTCTGGATGCGGCGAATCATCACGCTGATCTCTTCGGTCGCTTGAGTCGTGCGCTCGGCGAGCTTGCGCACCTCGTCGGCGACGACGGCGAATCCGCGTCCGTGCTCTCCGGCCCTGGCCGCTTCGATAGCGGCGTTGAGGGCGAGCAGGTTGGTCTGTCCCGCGATCTCGTCGATCACGTTGACGATCTCTCCGATCTGCGCGCTCGACGCTCCGAGCGTGGCGACGCTCTGCGCCGAGGCCCGCACGATCTCGGCGATGCGCGTCATGCTGCCCGTCGTCTGCTCGAACACGGTTTCGCCCTGCGCGGCTAGCTGAGTCGCTTCGACGCTGATGCCGCTGGCGTGCTCGGCGTTCTGCGCCGACGTATTGGCCGTCACCGACATCTCCTCGACGGCCGACGCCACGACGGCCGTCTGCTGGGCCTGCTCGTGCGCTCCGGCCGCCATCTGCTCGGCCGACGCCGAGACGCTGCTCGACGCGTCAGCTAGGCTGGCGCTCGACGTTTGCACCTGCGAAATCAGGCCGTTCAGGTCGCCGATCATTGCGTTGATGCGGTTCATCAGCGCACCCATGTCGTCCGACGCGTCCTCGACGACGAGCGACTGCGTCAGGTCGCCTTCGGTGACGGCGCCGATGACGCGGTCGATCTCCTTGAATCGGTTTCGCAGGTAGATGCGGTCGGTTTCGGCGCGCTGCTGCAACTCGGCGGACTGGCGGCGCGCCGTCTCGGCGGTCTCGCGCTCGCCCTCTATCGCCTGGGTCGACGCGCGCTGGGCGGCCACCATCTGGTTGAACGCACGGGCGAGCTGGCCGATTTCGTCGTTCTGCTCCACGTCTACGTGGGCGTCCAGGTTGCCGCTGCTGACGGCGTCGGCGGCAGCGTGCAGCCGCGTCACCGGAGCAACGACGGTCTTCTGAATGCCCAGCAAAATCAGCACTACCAAGATGCCGAATATCACGATTGCCCCAATGGCGGCCCGCAACAGCGCCGCTTCGGCCGCCGCCTGCGCCTCTGCCGACACGACGACGACAGCGTATCCGATGGCGCCCTCTCCCTCGCCCGAAACAGACGCTACCGACAGCGTGGCCGGAGTCCCGTCTGCGCGCTCGACGCCGATCGTCTGCACGTCGGAGAAGTCGAGCGACTGCGCCAAGCCGGAGGCGTCCAGATCGGCTAGAACTGCGCCGTCGATGGTGTAATAGGCGGCTCCCAGCGCCAGATCATCCGCCACCAAGCGCTGGATTTTCTCCTCCAGCCCCCCCGCGTCCTGCATCAACACGCCCAGGTATCCGTCCGACGCGGCCGAGCGGGCAAGCAGTTCGGAACGCTCGTAGTTGGTGCGCTCGATGGCGTCCGTCGCAAAAACGGTAAACCAGGCGACGAGCGCGCCGGTGAGCACCAGGCACAGGCCCAGAATGAGGGCGAAGCGGCGGCGAAGCGGCTGGTTCTTGAGCACCAGCGTGCCCAGCACGTCGGGAGCGGAGCGGAAGACAGCGTCGGGCATTACAGGCGAGGGGTCGGGACGCGGAAAGGGGAAAGAATGGGCCAGCCTCGATGTAGCCGGCCAGGCAAGACGCGATCAGTTGGCGGCCAGCACCTGCGCCGATCCGGCGAGCGACTCGGGAACGGTCAGCGACAGCGCCGTGAGGGTGCGCTGGTTGAACACGAGCGCGCCATCGAACGCACCCACGGCGCCCGCGGAGACCCAGCTTCGGTCAGGGCCAAAGAGCGGAAGCCGCTTGCGTGCGGCGTTTTCGACCAGGAAGGCTCGGGCCGAAGCTTGCGCCATGTTGCCTGCGCTGCTGGGCACCCACAGCGCGTCGACGCCCTCGGCGCCGAGCAGGCGAAACTTGGAAGCCACGTCGGCAGCGCTGCTCACCGCTGCCAGATGGACCGTTATCTGCGAGCCGGCCGCGGCCCTTTTGATGTCCTCCATCTGCTCGGCATCGGCAGCAAACGCGGCATCAACGAACAGGCCGACTTTCTGGATGTCAGGCTTGAGGGCTTTGAGGACGAACAGCTGCTGGTGAAAGCTGGCTCCGGCAGAGCGTTCGCCGGCCGGCTGCGTAGCGGCGAGCAGGAGGAATGCGGCAATGGCCAGTGTGACGCGAACGTGCGATTTCATAACCGTCGGAGAAGAGGGATACAATGAGGGGAAGAGCTGTGCGCTTGGTACCCTCTATCTATCGACCGCAATCGCCCGGCCTTTAGCGCCCACTGACGAAAAAGTCAGTAAGGGTTGCCTGCAATTCGCCCACCGCTCGCGATGCGCGCTGCGCAGGCACGGCCTATCCTCCGCGTTCCGTCGCGATCAGGACAGCCGGGGAATGGGCCGCAGCGGACACGTCAGCCCGTTCGCACGTGCCGCCCGGCCGAGCGATCGGTGCTGCCCTCTGACCCGGGTGAGCACGCTGACCGCTCGACCAGACCTCTGAGCGGCTCTCTCTCTCTCTCTCTCTCTCTACAGTCCTGCCGCCCACGAGCGCGTTGCCTGTTTGCTTCGATGCTGGGCACGCTGCATCAGGCGCTCTTGAAAGCCGACGTTCTCCTCAGCCGTCTCGGGCACCAGGAGGCAGTACGTGCCGTCGGGCTGGAGCGTCCACGACTGGCGCCGGTCTTCGAGCGCGAGTTGGAGCGTCCGCATCAGGCGCGCGCGTGCGATCTCGTCGTCGATCTGGACGATGGACTCGACGCGGTCGTCCAGGTTGCGGCGCTGCCAGTCGGCGCTGCCGTGGAAGAGGCGCGCGTCGTCGCCCTCGCCGAACTGGTAGATGCGGCTGTGTTCGAGATATCGCCCGACGATCGAGCGCACGCGGATGTTCTCGCTGATCCGCTCCAGGCCCGGCCGTAGCCTACAGTGCCCGCGCACGATCAGGTCGATCGGCACACCGGCCTGGCTCGCCCTATACAGCTCTTGTATCATCTCCAGGTCGTCGAGCGCGTTCATCTTGGCGATGATGCGCCCGTTGCCGCTGCGTTTGTGCCGCTGCACCTCGCGCCGGATCAGGTCGACGAAGCGCCTGCGCATCTCGCGCGGGGCGATCAGCAGGCGCCTATAGTGCTGTTCGGGCGCGTAGCCGGTCAGGTAGTGGAAGAGGTTGATCAGGTCGGCGCTGATGTCGGGGCGCGTCGTGAACAGGCCCGTGTCGGTGTAGAAGCGCGCCGTCGACGGGTTGTAGTTGCCCGTGCCGATGTGGCAGTAGGCGCGCGGGCGGTCGGCCTCCTCGCGGATGACGAGCGTGACTTTGGCGTGCGTCTTCAAGCCCATCAGGCCGTACGTGACGTGGACGCCTGCCTTTTCGAGCTTCTGCCCCCACTCGATGTTGTTCTCCTCGTCGAAGCGCGCCTTGACCTCGACCAAGACGGCGACCTGTTTGCCGCTCTCAGCCGCGCGCATCAGCGCCTCAATGATCGGCGACTCTTCGGACGTACGGTAGAGCGTCTGCTTGATCGCCACGACGCGCTCGTCCATCGCAGCCTCCTCGACGAAACGCTGGACGCTCAGCCGAAAGCTCTCGTAGGGGTGGTGGACGAGCAGATCGCGCTCTCTTATCACGTCGAAGATCGACACGTCCGAGTCCGAGATCGCGTCGCGCAGCCGAGTGGGGACGATGGCCTGCCACGGCTCGTAGTCCAATGCAGTCGGATGCGGCATCTTGGCGACGCTGGCGCACGACTGCACGTCGAGCATCCCGCCGCATTCGTAGAGGTCGTCATCGTCCAGCAGCATCTCACGCATGAGCAGGTCGCGCACGCGGGGCGGCATGTCGGAATCGATTTCGAGGCGGACGACCGGCGCGAACCGGCGCTCGCGCATCTCCTCGCTGATCTGCTCGATCAGATCGTCGGCGTCCTCGTCCTCGCGCCCCACGTCGGCGTTGCGCGTGACCCGGAACGCGTGCGCCGACACGATCTCCATGCCTCTGAACAGTTCGTGCAGGTTATGCGCGATCACCTCCTCGACGGGCACGTAGGCGTTCTTGCGCGCCAGCTTGACCCACCGCCCGCGCGAGGTGGGCACCTTGATGCGCGCGAAATGCTCGGTCTCGGCGACCGGATGCCGCAGCATGACGGCCAGCGAAAGGCTCAGGTTGCTTATGAACGGAAACGGACGGCTCGGGTCGACGGCCAGAGGCGTCAGGATCGGGAAGATGTGCTTGCGGAAGTGCGCGTGTAGGTGCCGCCGGTCCTTCTCCTCGAGGTCGGCGTAGTGGAGCAGTTCGATGCCTGCGTGCTCCTTGATGAGCGGTCGCAGCGTCTCCTCCCACGTCGTAGTGAGCATGTTGTACATCGGGAGCACGGCCTCGCGGCAGTCGCTGATCTGCTGATCGGGCGTCCGTCCGTCGGGCGTCAGGCTCTGCACGCCCGCCGCCGCCTGCCGCTTGAGCCCGCCGACGCGCTTGCGGAAAAACTCGTCCAGGTTGCTCTCGACGATGCCCGCGAACCGGACGCGCTCCATCAGCGGCGTCCGCTCGTCCAACGCCTGGTGCAAGACGCGCCAGTTGAAGTCGAGCCACGACAGTTCGCGGTTGAAGTAGAGGCTCGCGTGCGTGACGGCGCAGCGCTTGGGCACGTCGCGCGGGCTCGTGGCGCGCGGCAGCCGATGCGGCGTGAACGGCTCAAACGCTGCGGCCTTCTCGGACGACACCTGGGGCGCGCTCGCAGCAGGACTGGCGCTGGCCTGCGCCGCTACCGGAGAGCCGTCTCCCGCTTCCACGTTCGGCGTTTCCTCCGTCACGAGAGGAGCGAGCGGGTCGCGCGGGGCGGTAGGATCGTGCATGGCGAAGCGGGTAGGTCGAAGGGGAAAATACGGGAGCCGGACGATGGGACTCAGATGCGGAGAGCAAAGCTGTCAGGTTTTGAACGCCTGACAGCTTTCGCGCCTGCGTCACTCGGCCGCGTCCTGCAAAAAGTCGCGGCGCTGGACGCTCTTGCGCAGATCCTGGAGCGCCTTGAGGTGCGTCAGCGCCGCGCCCAGATCGCCGTCGCCCTGCTCGGCGGCGTAGACGACGCGGCGGTGGGCGTCCAGCGCCTCGTCGATGCGGTCGAGCTTGAGCAGCGTCATCGAGTCGGCTGCGCTGGCCCGGGCGGCTTCGTTGAACCGCGGCACGCCGACGCCCTTCAACCGCTCCCAGTTGGCCGACGGTACCTCGCGGATGGCCAGCACGTCGCCCGCCAGCCGCTGCTGCTCGCGGCCGAACTCGCCGCCCAGAAACGGCTCGCTGCGCACGCTGCCCTTCTCGTAGAGCGCCAGCAAGTGCTCGACCATCTCGCGAACCGCGCCTTCCGAGAACTCGTGCAGCGCCATCCGCCCCAGCACGAACGCCACCATCCCGTCGCCTTCGGACAGCATCAGCCGCAGCAGGTTGGCCTCTTCGGGAAGCGCCTTGGTCGGTCGCCGCGCGACGCGCTCCTCTTCGTATGGTGGAGGCTCTTCGTCGTAGCGCGGCGGACGCTCGGCCTGGCGCTGCTGACGCTTGCCGCGCCTGCTCATCAGCGTTTCGAGCACGCGGTAGAGGTGGATGTCGGGCACGCCGAAGATCTCGGCGACCCTGCGCACGTACTGCTCGCGCAAGAGCGGATTGCCCAGCATCGCCACCTGTTCGAGCACGCGCTCCTGCACCTCGACGACGCCCTGCGGAGTTTCCAGCGCGCCGCTGCGGACGGCGAGCGTGTGCTGAAACTCGACGAAGTCCTGGCGGTGCTTGGCCACGTACTCGCGAAACGCTTCGGCGCCGTGCTCTTGCACGTACGAGTCGGGGTCCGATCCGGCGGGGAGCATGACGGCGTAGACGACGAAGCCGTCGCCCAGCATCTGCCCCAGGTCGGCGTCGTCCATACCCCAGTGTTCGAGCACCATGTCGACGCCCCGGACGGCTGCGTTCGAGCCTGCCGCGTCGCCGTCGTAGAGCATGACGATGCGTTTGGCGTAGCGGCCCAGCAGCTTGACCTGCTCGGGCGTCAGAGCCGTTCCGCACGTGGCGACGGCGTTGGTGACTCCGGCCTGGTGCAGCGCGATCACGTCGGTGTAGCCTTCGACCAGCAGCGCCTCGCCCGCCGTCCGGATCTCCTGCCGCCCCTGATACAATCCGTAGAGCACCTTGCTCTTTTGGTAGACGATCGTCTCGGGCGAGTTGATGTATTTGGGTTCGTCCTCTGGGTCGACGACGCGCCCGCCAAACCCGACGATCTTGCCGATGTGCGAGAAGATGGAAACACGACCCGGTTGCGATACCGGTCGTAGTGCCCGCCGCCGCCCTTGCGCGGGATGACGAGTCCGCCCTGTTCGAGCGACTGGGGCGAGACGTGCTGCTGCTGCGCATGGGTGAGCAGCCCGTCCCACTTGGCAGGCGCAAAGCCGATCCCAAAACTCTTGATCGACGCCTTCTCGACGCCGCGTCCGAGCAGGTAGTCCAGGCCCGGCTTGCCTTCGGCGCGCTGCGTCAGCGTGTCGTAGAAAAACCGCGCGGCGACTTTGAGCGCGGCGTAAGCGGCTTCCTGATCCGTCGCCCGGTCGTCGGTTTTGCCGTCGTCTTGGGGCAGCGTCACGCCGAACCGCTCGGCGAGCAGGCGCACGCTCTCGATAAAGCTCAGCCCCTCGACGTGCTGCAAAAACGAGAACACGTCGCCGCTCTCTCCGGTCGAGAAGCACTTGTAGAACTGCCGCTCGGGGTGGACCGAAAACGACGGCGTCTTCTCTTTCTTGAAAGGCGACAGTCCGAAGTAGTTGGACCCTCTGCGCTTGAGCTTGACGTAATCCCCTACCACGTCGACCAGGTCGGCGGACGATCGCACTTCGTCGATCTTTTCGGGCGGAATCAGAGACACGTCGGCGGAGAAAGTGTCTTGCCCTCAACGGTCCCGGGCGTCTACGGATTCCGGTTTTCCTGCCCATCGGCGCCCGAGCGGGCGAAAGACGACGGCGCGCAGGTCGCCCGGGCAAGCCGCATCGGAACCGGACGCGCAATGCGCTGAATCGTAACCGGAGGCCGCACCTCGCCGGGCTATCTTGCCGCCCACCCTTCCCACCTGCCATGCTGCTACGCTCGCTGCCAGCCCTCTTTTTGCTGACGCTCCTCGTCGCTCCGCTCGCCCGGGCGCAGTCGCCCGCCGTTCCGCGCAACGTCGACGCCGAGTTGATCTTCGACCAGGCGATCGAGGCTTTCGAGCGGGGTGAGTACGACATGGCCGCGCGCCGCTTCCGGCTCGTCTACACGCAGTTTCCGCTCAACCAGAAAACGACGGCGGCGACGCTCATGGGCGCTCGCGCGCTGATGCGAGACGGGCAGGAGGCTCAGTCGCGCGCCCTCCTCCGCGACTTGATCGAATCGTACCCGACGAGCCGGTACACCAGCGAGGCGCGCCGCATGCTCAGCGGCGACGGTGATTTGCCGACGCCTCCTGCTCAGCGCCAGCGCGCCACGCTGGGCATCGCGCTTCCGCTTCAGGGCGACGCTGGGCCGCTCACCCAATCGTTTTTCAACGGGCTGCGCATGGCCGTCGACGAGCACAACGCGCAGAGTCAGGGGCCGCTGATCGAGATGGCGTTTCGCGACACGCGCACCGAAGCATCGGCGGCGCGCTCGGCCGTCCGCGACCTGGCGTCGTCGGCTGTCATCGTCGGCCCGCTCTTCTCCGATGCCGCCCGGGCCGCCGCCATCGAAGCCGAGAGCCGGGGCGTTGTCCTCGTCGCTCCGCTCGCCACCGACTCGGACGTGTCGGCGGGACGGCGCAACGTATTCCAGGCCAACCCGACACTCGAAATGCGCGGACGCGCCGCCGCGCGCATCGCTCGGTCCGACCTGCGCGCCCGGCGCATCGGCATTGTAACCGCGCCCGGCGTGAGCGAGGAAATGGCCGAAGCGTTCAGCGACGAAGTCATGCGCGAAGACGGATCGGTGAGTTTCTACCGCGTCTTGCCGTCGGCTCGCAGTTGGGGCGACGTGGGCCCCGCCGAGGGAGCGCCCGCCGACGCCGACCCGTTCGACCGATCGGACGCGCTCTACCTACCCGTGGCGGGCGGAGACGCCGGGCAGCAGGTCGCCGCCGCCGTCGGAGCGCTGAGCCGGTTCACGTCGGTGCCGATGATCATCGGCAATGCCGAGTGGCACAACCGCGCGACGGCCGCTGCGGCTCGCCTGGGCACCGTCTATACCAACGACTTCTTTCTCGACGAGGGCAGCCGCGACGCGCAGCGCTTTTTGGCCGCGTTCCAGCAGCGCTACATGACCGATCTGCGCAGGGCTCCGTTCATCGAGCAGCGGCTGGCCGTGACGGGCTACAGCCTGGGACGCTACCTGATCGACGCGGTCGCATCGGGGCAGCCTGTAGGTTCGTTCCTGCGCCAGACGCCGCGCGACGCGCTGGGCGTGCGCTTCGACTTTCGCAGCGGCAACGTAAACTCGGCGCTCTTCACCTGCCGCTACCCCAACGGGCGCGCGCCCGCCGTCTGCCAGCCCTGACCCGCCGCGCTCGCCCGCGCACGATTTGCCGGTCCGCTCTCGTTTGGCCGCCTGTGACTTTCTCCGATTCATGATTCGATTTTCTCGCCCCCTACTGGCTAGCCTGCTCGTCGTTCTCCTGCTCCCCGCCTGCTCGTCGAGCCGCCTGCGCTACGACTCGCCGCGCGAGGCCTACGACAAGGGCATGGCCGATTTCGAGGCGCGCCGCTACGCTCGCGCTGCCGAATACTTCCAGGCCGTTCTCAGCTTCGGACGTGCCGGTGAGTACGCCGACGACGCTCAGCTGTACCTCGCGCGCAGTTACAACGAGAGCAATCAGTTTATCCTCGCCGCGTCGGAGTACACCCGGTTCTCCGAGATCTACCGCACCGATCCCCGCGTGGCCGACGCCGAGTTCGAGCGCGCCCAGGCCTACGTCGCGCAGTCGCCGGGCTACCAGCTAGACCAGACGCAGACCCAAGCCGCTGTCACGTCGCTCCAGCTGTTCGTCAACCGCTTCCCCGAGCACCAGAAGCGAGCCGAAGCCGAGCAGACTATCGCCCGGTTGCGGGCCAAGATGGCGCGCAAAGCCTACGAGAGCGGTACGCTGTATGAGCGGCGCGAACTCTACGAAGCCGCCGCTATAACGTACGAGCGCGCCTTCAACGAGTACCCCGACGCCGACTACGCCGACGAGTCGCTGCTTGGTGCCATTCGGATGTACGTCACCTATGCCGAGCAGAGCGTGTCCGTCCGGCAAGCCGAGCGCTTCCGCAAAGCGATAAGCCTCTACGAACGCTTCGCCGACATCTTCCCCTCTTCCGACAAGCTGCGCGAGGCCGAAGACCTCTACACGCGCGCGATCAATGGAGCGCCATCTACGGCGTCCAACTAGAGTGCTCGCCGCTGGCTTCGACGCGCTGGTGGAGCGCTTGACCGTTCGGCTGAGCCAGGGCGGACTTCCTGGGCACGACGCGCACCTGACAATGGCGCCTTCGCATCGCCTCGACCGCTTCCTGCTTTCGGTCGACCGGAAAACATGCCGCGAAGCCGCCGTTCTCGCACTTCTCTACCCCGGCGCGGACGGCGAAGCGTGCCTGCTGCTGACTGCCCGCCCCGACGCGCTCCGCGACCATGCCGGGCAGATCGCTTTTCCCGGTGGACGACGCGAGGACGGCGAAACGTTCGAGCAGACCGCTCTGCGCGAGACGCACGAGGAAGTGGGCATCGCTCCAGACGACATCACGATCCTAGGTGCGCTGACGCCGATCTACATTCCGCCGACGCGCTTCTGCGCCTATCCGTTCGTCGGAGCCATCGGCTCGCTGCCGCCGCTCAAACTCCAGCCCAGCGAAGTCGAGCGAGTGCTACACGTGCCTGTTTCGGTTTTGCTCGACTCTGCGACGCGCGCCACCGGCAACTGGGACGTGCGCGGCGAACCCTCAGACGTGCCGCTCTACCGACTGCCGGACGGCGACGTGTGGGGCGCCACAGCGATGATGCTCGCCGAACTGCTCGCCGTCATCCGCCACGCGTGACCAGTCAAACGCCAGCGAGCGCGTGATGATGGCGAGCGTGAACCAGAGCGAAGCGGACCCACTCGGCAGCACCCAGCGGGCCCAGAAACGGGTGCGGGATCGTGCTGGCCTGCTCGGATAGAGCCGCAGCGTCCAGAGCGCGCCATCGGGCGCGATTGGCCGCGCGCAGTTCAGTGACCATTTCGGCCGACAGATCGGCAGGAGGTTGAACTGTGGCGGGTGCGACGCGAACCGGAAAGACGCCTCCCTGGAGAAACGAGATCGCGTCCGGGCTGACTGCTGCATCGTTTCCGCGCCCGGTTGCGATGAAGCGCAGCGCACCCAGCACACCTCGGTTGACCAGTTCGACGTGGTGCAGATGCTCGCCGGGCGACCATTTGTCCGAAACGGGGCGCTCCAGGAAGCCCGCCGTCTCGGACGCCTGCTCGGCAGCGGCGTAGAGGGCGAGGAGGTCGCGTAGGTCGGAAGCGGAATCGAAGGTCATGCGGAGCAAGAGGTGAGGAGCGACAAGAAACGAAAAAAGCCCGACCCGCCAGAAGCAGATCGGACTTTCGGCTGGGCACGTGCGAGGCGTCAGCCGTCGTCGGAGTCGCGGCCGATGCGGCCGGTGTGGCGGCTGTTGCGCTGAAACATGGGCCACTTACCGGACGAAAGACCGGACGATGCCGTGTTGAAGGCGAACAGCAGCTGGTTGTTGCCCGCCGCGTAGAGGACGCCGTTGCGGCCGATTGTGAGCGGGCCGTCCGTCTGCGTTTGCAGTTCGAACGACAAGACCGGCGTGCTGTTGGAGTTGACCGCTTTGAGCGTCGTCCCGCTGACATAGTAGATCACGTCGTTGGCGTCGATGGCGGGCGTACCCACGTCGACGCCCGGCACGATGAAGCGCAGTCGCGAATTGCCCGCCGTCACGTTCTCGTTGAACGCAGCCAGACCGGTCGCCGTGCCCACGTAAACCGCTCCGTCGCTCCCGACGACCGGCCCGCTCACCTGGGGACCGCTCAGGTTTTCGCTCCACTCAATTGAGCCGACCGGCGCGGCAGTAGAGCCGGTGAGGCCGACGGCGTAGAGTCGGCCTTGATCCGTGACGACGTAAGCCGTGCTGACCGTATCGGTGCGGACACCGGTGATCAGCTGGCGCTGCACTTGGCGCTCGACCAGGGCCATGGCATCGGTGATGCCGCCCAGGTTCTCCGATTGTCCGAGCAGCGTCCCGTCCTCGCGCAGCACGTAGACGATGCCATCGGTCGAGCCGACGACGACGCGCCGGTCGCGCGTGATGACCGGGGGCACCTGAATGGCAGCCTGGCTCACCTGAACCGGGAATCCGGCGCGCGGGCGGCCGTTGAACGAGTTGACGGCGTGGACGCGGCCTCGGCTGTCGCCAAAGAAGAGCGTGCCGTCGATGGCCAATGCCGGAGCCGAGCGCAGAATTGCGCCGGTGTCGTAGGGCGTCCACACCAGGTTACCGGCCGACGAGTAGCCGTAGAGGCGCCCATCCTCGCTGGCCACGAACACGTCTTCGTTGTTGCCCACGACGGGAGAGCTACGCAGCGAGCCGTTGGTGCCGCGCTTCCAGCGCAGGTTGCCCACAGGTGTGAAGGCGTAGAGCGTGTCGGCGAGAGTGGCGACGTAGAGGTCGTTGTTGAAGCCGATGGCGACGCTGCTCGTCACTTCGCCCTGAAAACCCGTCTTGCGGAAGCGGAGGCAACCGATGGTCTCGCACGTGACCGGGTTGTCGGGATCGTCCGGGTCGCCCTGCTCGAGAACGGTGACCGCGACGGGATTGGTCAGGCGAAATGCGCTGGGCCCCGAGTACACGCGCGCCTGCAGGATGTGCAGTCCTTCACCTTCGAGCGATGTGTCCCACTCGTAGGCGTAGGGGAAGGCTGTGTCGGCGTTGACCGAGACGCCATCAATCAGGAAGTCGACGCGCGTAACGGGAGGCTGAGCCGGAGCGGGCTGCACGACGATCTGCACCAGTCCGCGCACCTCGTCGCCTTCGCGCGGAGAAGTGATCGACGCGACGGGTCCCAAGTTGCCGGGCACGCCGTCGACGATGCCGTTGAGGAACGAGACGACGACCGAGTTGCTCAGCCCTCTGTTCTGATTGGCGTCGAAAGCCGTCGCCTGGATGCGGTGCTCGCCGTCCGAGAAGAGTGCCGAATTGAGACGATAGGCGAAAACGGGGGTGGGGCCGGGCGTAATCAGTTCGGCCTCGCCCACCTTTTCGCCGTCGACCGAGACCGTAATGAACGAGATGAAGTTGTCCGTACCACGCGCCTCGCCGGTAAAGCGCAGCAGCACGTCGCCGCCCACGACGGCGCCGTCGCCGGGCCTGGTGAGGTTGACGAGCGGCGCCCGAGCGTCGTCGGCGGGGCTGAAGAGGCCGCAACCGGACAGAGAGAGTCCGGCGAGGACGACGAGGAGGAGGGAGAATCGCATGGCGTGCGCGTGACGGGGGGATTGTCAGACGAGAATGGGAATGCCGATCGCAACAACCGGACCAAAGACATAGGCTCCCTAGCGGCTCTCGTCCTGAGACACAGCAAAGTAGCGACTCTGGTCTGCGGGCGAAACGCTCGGCGCGCGAACCGACTCAGGCGCGCGGCGTCTTCTCCTGCATGACCGACGACCTGACCGCCCTCCCCTTCGCCGACGCGCTCGACCGGCTCGACACGCTCACCGCGCTGCTCGACGCGCCCGACCTGCCGCTCGAAACTGCCGTCGAGACCTACGAGCAGGGCATGGCGCTGGCCCGCCACTGCCTCGCCCGGCTGGACGCTGCCCAAGCCCGCGTAACGCATCTCGCCCTCGAAGATGACGACTGAACTGACCGCCCTCCCGCCCCACGCACGCCTGTGGATCTACGCCACCTGCGAGCCGCTCGCGCCCGACGCTGTTCAGGCGCTCGGCCGTGCGCTCGCCGAGTTCACGGATGGCTGGACCTCGCATGGACGCGCCGTTCACGCCGCCTCTGACGTGCGCGGCGAGCGCCTCGTGCTGCTTGCAGGCCACGTTCCCGGAGCCGACCAGGTCAGCGGCTGCGGCATCGACGCCTCGGTCCACGCCGTCGAACAGGCCGCCGCCAGCCTCCACATCGAGCTGGCACAGGCGCTCGACGTGGTCTATAGAACGTCAGACGGACGCATCGACGTGCTGCCGCGCCCAGCGTTCAAGCAGATGGCACGTGATGGAAAAGTAGACGCGAGTACGCCCGTCTTCAACCTGACTGCCACGACCGTCGGCGATCTGGAGCGCTTGGAACGTCCGGCGTCCGACTCGTGGCACGCCCGCCTGCTGCCCAGCCCGTCAGCCGCGTGACCGACCGTCCCGGCCTGCTCACCCGTATCCTCACCGACCCGGCCAAGCGCGAGATCGTGATCGCGCTCGTACTGCTCTGCGTACTGCTCGCCTTTGGAACGGCAGGCTATCACTGGATCGAAGAATGGCCGTGGATGGACGGCTTCTACATGACGTTCATCACGTTCACGACGATCGGCTTTGCCGAGGTGGACGATTTGTCGACGGCTGGCCGCTTCTTCACCATCGCGATCAGCGTGTTCGGCATCGGGCTCGTAGCCTTCATCGCGGCTCGGGCTGCGCGCGTCGTCGTGACCAGCCTTCCGCTCGACCAGCGCCGCATCCGTAGAAAACTCGAACGCATGACCGACCACTACATCTTGTGCGGCTACGGCCGATTGGGCCAGCGCATGGCTGACGACTTGAGACGTGCCGGGCGCGCATTCGTCGTCATCGACCGCGACGCCGACGTGCTGCGCCCGCTCGACGAGTGGGTCATTCCCTACGTCGCCGGAGAAGCCGAGGAAGAAGACGTGCTGCGCGAGGCCGGGCTCGAACGCGCGCGCGGCGTCATCCTCGCCCTGCCCGAAGACGCGCTCAACGTGTTCGTCACCCTCGTCGTGCGCGAGATGCGTCCGGATGCGTTCGTGCTCGCCCGCGTCAACCAGCTCAAGAACCGGCGCAAACTCGTCCACGCTGGGGCCGACCAGGTGATCGCCCCGGATGAAGTCGGCGCCGAGCACATGATCCGGGCGATCCTGCGCCCCAACGTCGACCGCTTCTTCGCGTCGCTGCAAGACAGCGCGGGTGGCCTGGAAATGGACGAGGTGACGATCACGTCCGGTGCGCAGTTGGAAGGGCTGACGCTGGCCCAGAGCGGCGTTCGGCGCACGTACGATACCATCGTCGTCGCCGTGGTGCGTGGAGGCGAGACGGCCTACAACCCGCCCGCCGATTACGAGCTGCAATCAGGCGACGTGCTGATCGTGCTAGGGGCGAGCGAGCACGTCGCCCGGCTGCGCCAGGAGGGCTGCACGCCGGTCCGCTGACGGCTTCGACGCGGCTCCATCCGGACCTGAGAAACCGGCGGAGCGATTTTTGGGTTGCCTTGGGTACGCCACGCATTCCCAACGCCTTACGAGGCCGTCCATGACCCGTATTACCGCCCTACTACTCTTTCTCGCACTTGCGCTGCCCATCGGCATGTCCCAGGCGCAGAACGGATCGTTCTATGATCAGGACGCACTGCAGGAATTGATGGACATCCGCGCCGAGAATATCGACGACCTGCCCGACGTCTACTACGACTATTACATCCTGCGCCACCGCAGCGACAACACGGTCATGGCGCGCAACGTGTTCTACGCGACAATCGGCGAGGGCGACTCGCAGCTGGGCAAGAAACGCTCGCTCATCGTCGAGCTGCTCAACCGGCGCCTGATGGGCGAATTCGAACTGGGCGACACGCTCATCGCTCCGACCGACTGGAACCTCGACTTCCGCGCCTACTCGCCGTTTCCCCGCTACTACGTCGGCGCGCGCGACTTGGACAAGCTGTTCATCATTCACAAGGAGATCCAGGCGTTCGCCGCCTATGAGAACGGCGTCCTGACGCGCTGGGGACCGGTCAACACGGGAGCCAAAGAGTCGCCGACACCCAACGGACGCTTCAACTTCAACTGGCGCGAGCCCTACCGCGTCTCGTCGCTCAGCCCGGGCGCCGACGAGCCGTGGGAGATGTACTGGGTACTCAACTTCCACCAGGACAGAGGCATCCACATTCACCAGTACGCCTTCCCGACCGGCGGCCCGACCAGCCACGGCTGCGTTCGCCTGATCGACGCCGACGCACGCTGGATCTACGACTGGGCCGACACGTGGCGCACCAGCCGAGGCGACAATTTCAGCTCGATCGGCACGCGCGTCAGCGAGCAAGGCACGATGGTGCTGGTCCTGGGCGACGACCCCGATGGCAACCCGCACCCGTTCACCTACCGCCGCCGCTACCCGATCCTCAAGCGCATGGACCTGCCCAGCGATCCGTACGATGTCGAGGCGGGCACATCGCAGCAGGTGCAGTGGGACCGCATCCGAGCACGCACGAGTTCGCGGTAGACGAACATCTGACCCCAGCGCACGACCCGCCCCGTTTGCCTGTTCGAGGACGGATTGCGGACGGCGTCAGTGCTTGGAAGCCAGTGTAGGATTGTCTAGTTTGCTCGTTCGCTAAAAACGTCTTCGCGATGGCGCTTCGGTCTCTGCTGACAAGCTGCGCTCTACTCTTTCTGTCGGGATGCGACAGCGGATGCCTGTTTGGCAGTTGCCACGGTGATTGTGGAGATGATCGAATGATTCGACTGACTGCGTTTGGCCAGGCCCCGGACACGCTCCGCACTTCGGTAGGCGACACGCTCGAGCTGGATATATTCGCCGGAACGAGTGCGCTGTTCTCTACGGCTTCCGACTCGCGGCCGCTCAATGGAATCACCATTGTCGCCTACGCCGAGCCTCAGGATCTGCTGCGCGCATTACCTCGGAACCCCAACCTCATCGACAGCGGAGCCAGATCATTCGTCGCTGCGAAATCAGGAAGAGGCATTGTCGTGGCTTCTGCTTCGTTGGGAGTTGCGGATTGTACTAGAACTGGCGTCGCGCGTGTGCCCATCCGTGTGGTGATTGGCGAGTAAAAGTCCTCAGGCAGTGTTCGCTAGCGCACTACGCGTCCGGACCGCTCCCACCGCACGCCGCCCTCGGCTGACGAGAAGTAGATCAGCGCGACGCGGCCCTCGACGTGATTGCGTGGGACGAATCCCCAGACGCGGCTGTCCTGCGAGTCGTCGCGGTTGTCGCCCAGGACGAAGTAGTAATCTTGAGCAAGAACGATGCGGTCGATAGGGTCTCCGTTTTCCGCGAAGCCGGACGAGGTGTGGACGATGGCTCGGCGTTCGTGGTGCCGGATCAGCATCTGATACATCGGCCAGGTGCGGCGCGTGAGCCTGACCGTGTCGCCCGCAGCAGGAATGCGGATCGGGCCGTAGAAGTCGCGAGAGAAGCCGTAGCCGTCGGGAAACGTCGACGGGCCAGATGCGCCGCGTGGAACGAGGTTGGGTTCGGCTTCGGGATGCGGTGCAAGGTCGCGGATGGCGGCGATCTCATTACCGGTGGCGTGCACAAGGGCGAGCGTGTCGGCCAGGACGACGGGGTTCAAGTCGCGGATAGCGGACGAGTCGAGCGGAAGCACGTTGCCGGGCAGCGACGTGATGCGCCAGCGGATGCGTCCCGTTCTGGGCAGCGAGACCGGATCGCCGTCCACGCGCAGTTCCTTGGCGAACAGTGCGATGGTATCGCCCGGCAGCCCGGCGACGCGCTTGACGTAGACCTGCGGATCGTCGGGCTGGAGCGGGTAGCGAAACGCGATCACGTTGCCGCGCCGAGGATCGGTCCACGCCAGCGGTCCGCCGTATCCCAGCTTGCTCACGAGCACGTAGTCACCTGGCAGCAGCGTCGTCGCCATCGACTCGCTGGGAATCCGAAACGGCTCGGCGACGCACGCTCGAAATGCCCAAGCCAGCACCAACGCGCCGATCAGGATCCGCGCGATGCGCCAGATGGTGTGGAGCGTCGGCTTCATCGGACTCTCCGCCCGATCCGCTCGGTTCGCATCCACGCCGTCTGGAGGTTGAACGACAAGTAAACGTATCGCGGAATGCCAACGACCGACTCGATCGGTATCGGCCCGAAGTCGCGACTGTCGATGCTGTTGGCGCGCCACTCGCCGAGCACGAACACGTGACCGTCTGGAACGAGAACTGGCCCAAACGTCGGCGACACCGGACTTTCCAATGGGCGACGAGGCCGATGCGGCTCGATTGGGTAGCGTCGACCGTTCACCCTCACGTATCCGTCACGACCTTCGACCGCTTCGCCGCCGACGGCCAGAACACGCTGCGTAAAAATGGGCTTTCCCTCCTGCGGCGCCTCGAACGCGATGAATGCTCCGGCAGACACGTCGTGGATGCTGGGCGAGCGCACTCGATCCGCGATCAAAAAGTCGCCGAGGAGCAGTGTCGGAGTGGAGCTTTCCGACGCGTTGCGCAGCATCAGAATGCGTTCTGTCGCATCCATCGTAGCTGTCCGCATCCATCCGAGGAGAAAAGTGAGCAGCAAGGCGGCCAGACCGATGAGCAGCCGCCCCACCAGTAGATTCCGCGCTGCTGCACGCCTTGCAGACCGAGCAGCGTCGACGGCGATACCAAACGTGAGGAGAACCGGAAGTCCGAGCACGACGGCCAACCCAGCTGGACGTAACCCCAATGGCGACGCGTGGAGGAGCGGACTGCTCATCCACCAGACCGCATAGGCTAGGGCTCCTCGCCATACAGAGGTGGTAGCCACGTGGCCCAGCCCAGGCACGACGAACGAGAGCACAAACGCGATGGCGGCGCTGGCCCGCGTCCCTTTCGGCGGAGCCGTCTCCATCAGTCGTCCAGCGTCGGGACCGGGCGCAGCATTCGGTTGAAGCGGACTGGGAAGCCGCCGCTATTGAACGAGAAGTAGATCAGCACGGCTTTTCCGACGACGTGATCCATCGGCACGAAGCCCCAGATGCGGCTGTCTTCGGAGTTGTCTCGGTTGTCCCCCATCGCGAAATAGTAGTCTTGTCTGAATGTGTATTGGAGCGCCGGGCTGCCGTCGATGGTGACGCTTCCGTCCTGGGCGCGCGTGGCTTCGATGCCTTCGTAGCGGCGGATCGTCGGGACGAGGTAGCGGCTGTTTTCGGGCGTGAACGTGATCGTCTCGCCTGCGCCGGGTGGCACAATGGGGCCGAAGTCGTGAATAGTCCAGTCGGCGCCGGGCGGGAAGGTTCGAGAGAGGTATCCGGCTTCGCCCTTCTGAGGCGATCGAAAGCGCTCGACGCGCTCGACGTAGGCTAGTTCGGCCACCTTTTCGGCCACCTCTGGCGTCGCGTTGAAGGCGACGTAGGCCGGGTCGACCTGCTGCATGACCTGAGCCACGCCCAACTCTTCCAATCGGTTGGGTGAGATGCGCGTCCGCGGGTCTTTCTTGAGCGCGAAGTACATGAACTGGCTGCCCTGGACGCTGGGTAGCGCCTCTCCGTCGATCAGGACCGTTCCGTCGACGATCGTCAGCGTATCACCGGGGACGGCGACCAGGCGTTTGATATAGTGCGTCTTGCGGTCGATCGGTACCCCTTCGTCGGCGGGCCAGTTGAAGACCAGTGCGTCGCCGCGCTTGGGCGTGGAGAAACCGGGCATACGCGTTCCGGGCAGTTCCAAACCGGGAATGTGGAGCCGCGTAAACGGGACGCCGACGGAAATCGGCGTGCGCGTGCCATAGTGCAGCTTGGAGACGAACAGGAAGTCGCCGACGAGCAGGCTGCGCTCCATCGACTCGGACGGAATCCGAAACTGATCGACGAGCAGCGTGCGGACGAAAATCATCACGGCGAGCGCGATGGCGACGGTCTCGAACCACTCGCGGATAGGGCCTTTCTTGGGCGGCGGCTTACCGTCTTTGGCTGGCCGCGCGGTCTCGTCGGAATCCGAGGCGCGTTTGCGGTCGGCGCGGCGGGCGCGGCGTTTGTCGGCGGGCGAGAGAGCCAAGGAGGGAGTCGGTTAGTCAGTGAAGCGGTACGGGCGACCGAGACGCAAGTTAGGGGTCGAAATCGGCTCGATCCGGAAGCGCGTGCCGTCGAAACCCGCCTGGTACCAGCGTCCGGCTTCGGCATCGTAAAACAGGTCAACGTGCTCGGCCAGCCCGCTCGCATCTCGGGCGGCCTGAGCGAGCGGTTCGAGCAGCGTAGCGCGCAGGCCGCGCAGCTGCTGCTCGCCCAGATGGGCGTCGCTCGCCATCACCAGTCCTCGGTCGAGCGGACCCGACACGTCCGTCACGACGACGGGAATGCTGCCGTTGACGACGAACCAGTATCCGAACTGCAAACTCGTGCTCACGTTAAGCGCCTCGCCCTTCTCGCGCGCTTCGAGTCCCTTTTCAATGATAGTCTCGGTGGGACGGCCATGCGCCGATTCGAGCGCCGCGCGCAGGCGCCACGTGCGCGTCGTGTCGAGCGGGGTGATGCGCTCGCTGCCCAGGTAGGCCCATTGCGTGCCCACGAACTGCTCCTCGAACCACGAGCGCGCCAGCTTGCGCACCACCTGAACGTCCCACACGACGAACGACGGGACGGGCGGGATCGTGTCGGCGTCGGCGGCCAGGTCAGTCGGGCGCAGCAGGGCCATCATGCTATCCCAGACCGGAAACGTGTCGAGCGGCATCAGGCTGGGACGCTCGCCGCTCGCCGCGATCAGGCGGTGCGCGTGCCGCTCGAAGCGCTGCGTGGCGAGACGCGACAGCAGCCGAGCCGTCGGCGACACAGCGGCGGAATCCGCCGACGTTTGCGCCTGAGCTGGCAGCGTGACGACCGAAAGCAGGACACAGACGATGGCAGCAAACAGGACACCTGACAGGTCTGGCAGACCTGTCAGGTGTGAGCCGGAACCACGTCGACTTGCACCCACGTCGGTCTAATCGTTCATCGACAGGACGGCGAGGAAGGCCTCTTGAGGCACTTCGACCGATCCGACCTGCTTCATCCGCTTCTTGCCTTCCTTTTGCTTTTCGAGCAGCTTGCGCTTGCGGCTGATGTCGCCGCCGTAGCACTTGGCCGTCACGTCTTTGCGCATCGCCCGGACGGTTTCGCGCGCGATGATGCGGCTTCCGATGGCGGCCTGGAGCGCCACTTCGAACATCTGCCTCGGGATGAGTTCGCGCAGCTTCTGCGTCAGCTTGCGGCCCATGTCGTAGGCCTTGTCGCGGTGGACGATGTTCGAGAGCGCGTCGACCGGCTCGCCGTTGATGAGCACGTCGAGCTTGTCGAGCTTGCTGCTGCGATACTCCAAGAACTCATAGTCGAACGAGGCATATCCGCGGCTAACACTCTTCAAGCGGTCGTAGAAGTCGAACACGATCTCGGCCAGCGGCAGTTCGTACTGGAGCGAGACGCGCTCGGGGTCGAGGTAGGTCGTGTTGAGGTAAACGCCCCGCCGGTCCTGGCACAGCTGCATCAGGTTGCCGATGTACTCGGACGGCGTGATGATGTCGGCCTTGACGATCGGCTCGCGGATCTCGGCCAGGTTGCCGGGATCGGGCATCTCGGACGGATTCTCGATCACGTCATGGCTACCGTCGGTCCGGTCGATCTCGTACTTGACGTTGGGGACCGTCGTGATGATGTCCAGCCCGAACTCGCGGTCCAACCGCTCCTGGACGATCTCCATGTGGAGCAGGCCCAGAAAGCCGACGCGAAAGCCGAAGCCCAGAGCGGCGCTCGTCTCGGGTTCGTAGGTCAGCGCGGCGTCGTTCAGGCGCAGTTTGTCGAGACTGGCCCGCAAGTCTTCGAACTCGTCCGTATTGGTCGGATAGACGCCCGAAAACACCATCGGCTTCACGTCGACGAAACCGCTGACGGGCTCGCTGGCCGGACGCTTGGTATGTGTGATCGTGTCGCCGACGCGCGTGTCGCGCACGTCCTTGACGCTGCCGATGACGTAGCCCACTTCGCCGACCGTCAACTGGTCGACCGGCTGCATCGACATCCGCAGCACGCCGATTTCCTCGGCGTGGTACTGCATCTTGTTCGACATGAACGTGATCGGATCGCCCTTCTTGAGCGTGCCTTGGAAGATGCGCGTGTAGGCGATGGCGCCTCGATACGTGTTGAAGACCGAGTCGAAGATGACCGCTTTCAGAGGCGCCTCGGGATCGCCGGTCGGCGGCGGAATGCGCTCGACGATGCGCTCAAGCAGTTTGTCGACGCCCTCGCCGGTCTTGGCCGAGATGTGCAGGATCGACTCGGCCGGATCGCCGATCAGGTCCTCGATGGTCTGCGCGACCACGTCGGGGCGGGCACCGGGCAGGTCGACTTTGTTCAAGACCGGAATGATCTCCAGGTCTTGGGCCAGCGCGAGGTAGAGGTTCGAGATCGTCTGCGCCTCGATCCCCTGCGCCGCGTCGACGACGAGGATGGCGCCTTCGCAGGCTTCGAGCGCGCGCGAGACCTCGTAGGTGAAGTCGACGTGGCCCGGCGTGTCGATCAAGTTGAAGACGTACTTCTCGCCGCTCGGCGAATTATAGTCCATCCGGATGGCGTGGCTCTTGATCGTGATGCCGCGTTCGCGCTCCAGATCCATCGAATCGAGCACCTGAGCCTGCATGTCGCGCTTGGAGAGCGTACCCGTCATCTCGAGCAGCCGGTCGGCCAGCGTGCTCTTGCCGTGGTCGATGTGGGCGATGATGCAGAAATTTCGTAAGCGGCTGGGCATGAGTTGGCGGTCGAGATTAGATAAAAAGTCGGCCGCGCAGGGTTACAACCGCGCGCGCTACGAGTCTAGCTGTGGAATCGGCGCCTCAAACAGCCGGTTCCCCCTCCATCCCTTCCGCGCGAGACGCAGCCGAAGGGATTGGGTGTTCAGACAGCTATTCTTGTACCACTCGCAACCCACCCTCGTCCATGCGCGACCTCGCCCCCGAACAGTTCGTCGAGTGGAGCTACGCCCTTCAGCGCTCCGATCAGAGCGCCTACGCCGATCTCTACGACAAGACGTACACCGCGCTTCACCGATTTGTCTGGTTCATCACCCGAAGCAAGCCTGCTACCGAAGACGTCCTCCAAGAGGTCTACATCAAACTGTGGTCGATCCGAGAAAAGGCTGATCCTGAGCGCTCGCTCAAAGCTCTGATGTACCAGATGGCGCGCAACTTCGCGCTCAACCATCAGCGCAGCCGCAAACGCCACACGCACGACTCGATAGACGACGAAGAGTCGCTCTACGAACCATCAGTTCATCCCACCACACTCGCCGACCTAGCCGCCGATGACCTCGAATCGAACATCCACTTCTGGATCGAAGAGCTTCCGCCTCGCAGGCGCGAAGCGTTTCGGCTCAGTCGGTTCGATGGCCTGAGCCACGAGGAAATCGCCGCCGCAATGGGGTTGACGCCCAAAACCGTCAACAACCACATCGTGCTGGCGCTCCAGCAGCTACGAGGCAAACTCAACGCGTTCGATCCCGACGCCTTTTCCTATGTCTGAATTCCTTCCTGCCGAAGTTCGTGACGCGCTGAGCGCTCACCAGCACGCCGACGCCGACCGCGTCTGGCGCTCGCTGCCCGAGCCTCACGTTCCCGCGCCCGACCTAGACGCCAAGGCGCGCGGCTGGGCTGCGGTTCATTCTTCGATGCAGACGGAAGCCGCCACGCCGCGCAGGAAGCGCCCCGCGCGCGCCGCCGACCGAGCGTCACGCGCCGCTCCGCGCCTTCGCGCCCGCCGCGTGCCCATGTGGGCCGGAGCGCTTGTAGCCGTCACTTTCTTGGCGATCGCCGGCCTGTATGCAGTGCGCTCCGACCAGGCTGTCTTCATCGCTGGAGCAGCGGCAGAGATCGTCACGCTCGACGATGGATCCGTCGTTACGCTCGAACCCTATGCCACGCTCACAGTGGGCGACTGGGCTGACCAGCGGCCTCTTACGCTCGAAGGAACAGCCTTTTTCGACGTAGCGCGCGACGAAGCGCGTCCGATGCACATCGCAACGCGGTCGGCAACGGTCACCGTTCTGGGGACGTCGTTCACGATCGCATCCGGCGCTTCTCAAACGTCCGTGCAGGTGGCTTCGGGCCGCGTAGCAGTCGCCGACGCCAATGGCATTCAGGTGGCTGAACTGCTGCAAGGAGACGCGGCGACGATCGGTGCCGACTCGCCGCTGATTCAGCGCTCTGCTCGATCGTTCGACCAGGTCGACGTGCTGCTGAGCGAGTTGGCCGACGAGGTGGGACGAGCGTTTGCCATCACCGTCACGACAGCGAGCGGGCTGGCCGACGAGCGCATCACGTTCGTCCAGCGCGACGTAACAGACGCCGAGTCCATCCTCCAGACGGTGTGCGCGACCAAAGGGCTAAGCTACCGCGAGACGGCGTCCGGCTTCGAACTGTATCGCAAGTAGAGCCAACGGTGAGCGGACGGTTCGCGCCGTCATCTATCTTCGCTAGGGTCTCTCTCGATCCATGTCCGCTCGCCTTCTTGTCCTGCTCGCGTGCGCGCTCTCATTTGCTCTCCCATCGCGAGCGCAGACGAGTGAGCGGTTTACGATAGCTGTGCGCGGAGAGCCGCTGGCGCAAGCGCTGACTCAGTTCGCGCGCCACGCCGAGATCGACCTGGCCTACGATCCCGAGCTTGCGGAGGGCGTGCTGAGCTACTGCGTCGCTGAGAACGTGACGGCCGAGCAAGCCTTGACGTGCCTGCTCAGAGGAAGCGGGATGGACTTCGTTCGCCTCTCGAACGGAGCGTACGTGGTTAGGCCGGTCGCACGCGCCGAAACGCGCGAAGGTACACTCGTAGGCGTCGTTCGGGACGCTCGGAGCAGTTTGGGGCTCCCCGAGGCGTCTGTTCTGCTCCTTGCGCGAGCGACGCGCGGCACGGCCACGAACGCCGATGGGCAGTTCATCTTTAGCAGCCTCGCTCCTGGCCGCTACGGCGTGCTCATTTCCTATGTGGGCTACCAGACCCAATCCGATACGATCACAGTTCTGCCGGGTGGAAGGGTTCGATACGAAGCGTACATGGAGCGCGTCAACTACGCCGTCTCGCCGCTCGTCATCGACGGGCTGACCATCTCGCCTTTGGCCGACCAAAGCTCCTTCCAAACACTCACCCCTGTCTCTTCAAGCGCGGACTATAGCGGACTCAGCGGCGTGAGCATCAACCACGCTACGGCGGACGTGCACATTCAAGGTGGCGGTGCGGGAGAGCACCAAATCACGCTGGACGGCGTGCCCATCTTCGCACCACCGACGCTGACTGGGCAGGTAGGCGCGTTCAGCCCTCTCGCCGTTGGACGGATGAGAGTCAAAAAGGCGGGGTTCGGCGTTCAGCCAAGCAGCAATACTGTGGGCATCATCGAGTTGGACCACGACCTGTCGTCCCAGCCCGGCCACCAGTTCGACGCGCAGGTCGACGCGCTGAGTTCGGGCGCGCGCCACCGCTACAGTTCGTCGAGAGGCCAGGGCCCGTCGGTGCGCACGATGGTGAGCGGACGCGTCGGCATGTGGTCGTTGTACCGGCAGCTGGGCGCGCAGAGGATTTTGCAGCAGCAGAACGTGCCCGATGCGCTGATCCAGACAGCATTCGAGGCGCCCCCGTTTTTGGACGAAGTCGGCTCGCTGCTCTTGCTCCAAGACTCGCTTCTGGCCTACCTCGTGCCCGGAAGCCAGATTCAGCGCCGCGATCCCTCGCTGAGTTTCGCCGACGTCAACGCCGCGCTGCGCTGGGCGCCCGGACCACTGCGCCACTTGCACGCGTCGGGATACCTGTCGCGGCGAGCGCTCGAGACCGAAGGCATCACGACGACCCCTCGCCTCGACACGTACGCCTGGACGTCGGCGATGGCGCAGGCACGCTACACCACCTTTCTGGGCGACCGCACGTTTGCCAGTGTGCAGCTGCGAGGCGCATTCTACCAGCAGGAGCATGACTTTTCGATTCTCGAAGCCCCCAGCAACTTGGAGTCTGGAGCGGACGTGCGCCTAGCCGAGGTAGCTCGCCCGGTCGACGACGGCAACATGATCTCCGAAGTGGGAGCCGAACTGAGTATCGACCACGCGCTCGGGCGGGGCGCGTACCTCCAAGCAGGCCTCGTGCCGACGTTCACGCGTCAGCAGTTCGCTTTCTCGACTGTCCGTTTCTCTGCCACAGGGTCCAACAGCCTGAGCAACGAGTCGAGCGGCGCTCGGCTCGCTTCGTACGCCAACCTACGCGTGCCGGTGGGTCTCTACCTCGCGGCTGACCTGGGCGTCAGAACTACCTACGTACCGGTTAGCCGTGCGCTCTACTACGAACCGCGCATATCGCTCGAACTCGATCTGCCGCGCACACCGCTTGGTCCGGCGCGGATTCGCACCAGCGCGGGGCGCTACCTGCAGTTCGTGAGTCAGTACCGCGTCAGTTCGCGCAGCGTGACGACGCTAGCCTCGTCCAGCACGGTATGGATCACGGTCGACCCGAACCGCCTCCCGACAGGCGCTTATCACGCGGCAGGCGAGTTCGCCGTGCGTCCCGCCACGCACTGGCGCCTCTTCGGCGAGGGGTTCTACAAATTCCTCGACCGCCTCTACGACGTGGACTACTCGGTTCGCCCCGTTGACGAAGGCGACACCCCCCAATCCGACTTTCTGCGCCGAGCGCGCGGGTTTGCAGGCGGCTTCTCCGTCGGAGCCGATCGAACGACCGAACGCGTTGCCGCCTCTCTCCGCTACGAGTTCAGCCGAACGACGCGCGGAGAGTCCAACTCTTTCGAAGGTCGCCGACTCGTCGTGCCGTGGAACGAGCCGGGCCGCATCCTGGCTCGCATCGACGCCAAGATGAGCACTCGCGTCAGTGCGGCCGCTCGCTGGACGAGCGTGTTCGGTAGAAGCTGGGCGTTCCGCCAATCCTACTACGACTTCATCGCCAGCACGGACGACGACCTGCTGGGCAACATCCCGGCGTTTCGCAGAGAAGGTATCGAGCGCCACATTGCCCAGTTCGATCTGGAAAACCCCGAATCAAACCGCCTCAACGCATTTCACCAACTCGACCTGAGCGCTGCCTACACTCTCCCGATCGGGCGCTCGTCAGTCCAGGTGCGAGGCGACCTTCTCAACGTTTTTGGACGGCGCAACGAGGTCGAGCGCCAGTTCATCGGCAACGGCGGGTACTATAGCAGAAACGCGCTTTACGAACCCATGACCCGGCACGGACTACCCCGGTCGCTGTCGTGGGCCGTTCGGTGGACGATGCTATAGCGTCGTTTGCACGTCGGAGGTGCTATCCGATTGGGACGGGAGCGACGAACCGATCGGCGCCGTGCGTTCCATCTCGCGGCGGTGCGTTTCGAGGCGAGCCTGGGCGTCCCGCAGGTAGCGACCGTGGAAGACGACGTAGCCGATCACGCCCGCCACGATCGCCATGTCGGCCACGTTCCAGATGGGAAACAGCGCCACGTTCATCGCGCCCAGCATTGGGATCTCGATCGGCCCTCGGTATAGATCGATGTGGATGAAGTCGACGACTTGACCGTGGAAGAACGTAGGATCCTCGATAAACGGGTAGAACCCCAGTTTGCCGTAAATGACGCCGTAGAGCGCTCGGTCGATGATGTTGCCTAGCGCTCCGCCCAAGATCATCGCCAGGCTCAGCCGGAACGAGAACAGCGAGTCTCGCACGCTCCACAAGTACACGCAGATGACGACCGTAGCAGTGATCGCGAAGACCGACGTGAGCCACTGCGGGCCAAACGTCAAACCGAACGCGATGCCCGGATTAGTCGTGTAGGTGAACTTGACCAGATCGCCGACTAAGGGGATCGACTCGTAAAGCCGCATCGTCTGGACGACGATCGTCTTGGTGACTTGGTCGAGGAGGAGGACGAGGGCGGTAACCCAGAGAACGCGCATAGAGTCGGGCGGCAGGCCGGACGAGGATCAGCAGCAGCCGATCGTCACCCCTGCTGGCGCTTGGCTTCGATGGAAATTTCGGTGTGCGGAACGGCCTTGAGGCGCTCCTTGCTGATCGGCTTGCCCGTCACCTTGCAGATGCCGTACGTGTGATTCTCGATGCGCTCCAACGCGCGATCGAGATAGCCGACGTACTTCTGCTGACGGGCCACCATCAGGTGCAGCTTCTCGCGCTCCATCGCGTCCGTTCCGGCGTCAGCCATGTGCGAACTGAACGCCGTGTCGTTCTCGGACTGCTCGCGAGCGTTGGCCAGGTGCTCCTTCATGCGCGTGATGTCGTCCATCGCTTCGGCCTTGCGCTTCTCGATCAGGTTCTTGAAGAACGCCAGGTCTTCGGTTTCGAGCGGCGTATCGCCCGGCTTGATCTCGACTTCGACGGCGCCAACGACCGCAGCTTCCCTATCGGGATCGTCGTGGAGCGGCACCTGGATAATGTCGCCCGAGAGGCGGTCTGCCGGGTTGTCAGTTTCGGTAATCGGCTGGGCTGGAGTGGGATCGGTGGCCATATCAAGGAAAAGCGTAGGGATGAAAAACAGCGACGGGCGCCCGGAAGCGCCCGAATTTTCTACCCGTGCCGAGCGAGTGCGACGTGCAGTGTATGATCGCCCAGGGCGAACGTCTGCTGCGCGCGGCTGCCGGCGCCCTTGAGGGCACCTCCAAGTTCGGCGGGAGAGACGAGTTCAAACGAGAGCGCTAGCACCTCGTTCCGAATGGAGGCCGAGTGAAGCGCGATCGCGTCTGCCAACTCGGGCTCGGCGGCGAAGCGCACAGCAATTCGGTCAGACACGTCTAGGCCAGCCTCTTTACGCAGGTTCTGGATGCGGTTGACCGTCTCGCGCGCCAGCCCCTCGGCGATCAGTTCGGGCGTCACATCGGTGTCGAGTGCGACCGTGACGCCGCCCTCGCTCGCGACGAGCCAGCCCTCGACGCCTTCGCTCGCCACGGCCAGGTCGCCCTCGTCGAGCGTCAGCAGGCCGCCATCCAGGTCGAGCGTAACGCTACCGCCAGCGACGTACTCGTCGACTTCGCTCTCGCTCATCTGACCGATGCGCGCGGCTGCGGCTTTCATGCCCTTGCCCAGCTTCTTGCCCAAGACCCGGAAGTTGGGCGCGACCGAGCGCGTCACGAAATCGCTAGCGGCGTCGACGTATTCGATGGCTTTGACGTTGACCTCGTCCAGGATCACATCGCGTACGGCTTCGACATCGGACCGAGCAGCGTCGACTCCGACGACGACGAGCAGCCGCTGGAGTGGCTGCCGCACGCCTTGCGCCGCTTCGTTGCGCAGTCTCAGCGTGAGCGACGAGATGGCGCGCGCCAGTTCCATCCGGCGTTCCAGATCCAGATCGCGCGCAGATTCGTCGGCATCAGGAAAGCGGCTCAGGTGAACCGATTCGGGCACGTCGCCGGGTACTACGGCCGTCAGTCTGCGGTAGAGATCGTCGGCGAAGAACGGAGCGATGGGGCTGATGACGTGCGCCAATCCGAGCAGGCACGCATGGACGGTGTGGTAGGCGGCAAGTTTGTCGGCGTCCGACTCGCCCTTCCAGAAGCGGCGGCGGCTTCTACGCAGGTACCAGTTGCTCAGGTCGTCGGCGAACGTCTCGGCGGCTCGGGCGGCCTTCGTCGGGTTGTAGTCGGCGAGCGCGGCGTCAGAATCGGCGTAGAGACCGTGCAGGCGGCTGACGATCCAGCGGTCGAGTTCGGGGCGATCGGCCAGGTCGGGCGCTGTCGACCAGTCGGGCGCGTCGAGCGCGGCGTAGGTCGAGAGGAAGGAGTAGACGTTTTCGAGCGTGCCGAAGAACTTGGAGCGCGTCTCTTGCAGACCCTTTTCGTCGAAGCGCAGGTTTTCCCACGGCGGCGCGTTGCTCATCATGTACCAGCGCACCACGTCGGCGCCGTACGCGTCGAGCGTCGCGAACGGGTCGACGGCGTTGCCTTTGGACTTGGACATCTTCTCCCCTTTGGCGTCCAGCACCAACCCGTTGACGACGACGTTGCGGTACGCCACGCTGTCTTCCAAAAGGACGGCGATGGCGTGGAGCGTGTAGAACCAACCGCGCGTCTGATCGACGCCCTCGGCGATGAAGTCAGCAGGAAACGACTGCTCGAACTTGTCCTTGTTCTCGAACGGATAGTGCCACTGCGCAAACGGCATCGCCCCACTGTCGAACCACACGTCGATCAGGTCAGGCGTGCGCCTCATGGTGCCGCCCTTGCCGTCGGGCCACGTGATGGCGTCGGCGTACGGGCGGTGCAGGTCGAGCTCGCCGGTTTCGGGGTTGATCGCGCCGCTGGGAAACTCGCCGCCGACTTTGGCGCGCAGTTCTTCGATTGAGCCGATGCACTCGACCTGAGACGGGTCGCGGTCGGACGTCCAGATCGGAAGCGGAGTGCCCCAATAGCGGCTGCGCGAAAGTGCCCAGTCGACGTTGCCGCGCAGCCACTCGCCAAACCGCCCCGTCCCGACGCCCGGCGGATTCCAGCCGATCGTTTCGTTGAGTTCGACCAATCGATCTTTGTAGTCGGTCGTGCGGACGAACCAGCTGCGGACCGGATACGAGAGCAGCGGCGTGCCCTTGCGCCAGTCGTGTGGATAGTTGTGGAGGTAGGTCTCGTGGCGAAACATCAGGCCGCGCTCGCGCAGGTCTCGTGCGAGGACTTTGTCGGCATCCTTGAACCACATGCCTCCGACCAGGGGAACGTCCGGCGAGAACGTGCCGTCGGGCTCGACCGGGTTGAAGAGCGGCATGTCATGCGCCTGTCCTGTCGCGAAGTCGTCGGCGCCGAACGCGGGCGCGGTGTGGACGACGCCGGTGCCATCGCTCGTGGTGACGTATTCCGCCGTCACGACCTGCCACGCGCGCTGGCTCCCCTCCTCCTGGGCGAACCAGTCGAAGAACGGCTCATACCGCATCCCAGCCATCTCACTTCCCTTGCGCTCGCCGACGATCCGGTACTCTGCGTCGCCCAGCACGCTCAACCGCTCGCGCGCCAGGATCAGCCGCTCGCCGGACTCGGCCAGTTCGGCCGTCACATAATCGACGCCCGCGCCGACCGCCATCGCCGTGTTGCTCGGCGTCGTCCACGGCGTCGTCGTCCACATCAGCAGAAACGTGTTTTCTTCGCCGATGACACGCGCTTTGACGTAGATCGACGGGTCTTGCACCTCTTTGTAGCCCAGGCTGACCTCGTGCGATGAGAGAACGGTGTTGTTGGCCGGGCTGTACCACTGGATTTTGTACCCTTGGTAGAGCAGACCTTTGTCGAACAGGCGCTTGAGCAGGTGCCAGACGCTTTCGATGTACTCGTTCTCGAACGTGACGTAGGGTGCTTCCAAGTCGACCCAGTACCCCATGCGCTGCGTCAGGTCGTCCCACTGGTCCTTGTACTTGAGGACGGACTTGCGGCACTCAGCGTTGTATTTGGCGATGCCGTAGGCCTCGACCTGGTGCCGACCTTCCAATCCCAGCGCCTTCTCGACTTCGATCTCGACGGGCAGGCCATGCGTGTCCCAACCAGCTTTGCGCTCGACTCGGTAGCCTTTGAGCGTTTTATAGCGGCAGAACGCGTCTTTGACCGTGCGACCCATCGCGTGGTGAATGCCGGGACGCCCGTTAGCCGTCGGCGGGCCTTCGTAAAACGCGAATGAGGGCGCGTCGGGGCGGTCCATGCTGCGCTCGAAAATGCGGTGCTCGGTCCACCACGCGCGGAGTTCGTCCTCGCGCGTCTGGGCGGGGCGGGTGTCGAGAGCGGGGAGCGTAGAGCGGTCGTTGGAGGCCATGCAGAGTCGGTCGAGGGCGGCTCGAAAGATAGCGAGCGGCAGGCGCGCGGGTGCGAAGCGACGTTGCATACAGCGGCCGGACGGTCGGTTGCGGTTTGCCTCCTCTCCCATCACAAAACGCAAGCGCTCTTTTCAGCCGCCCGACTTGCATGAGCCTTATTCTGCTCCCTCTCACTCCCTCGCCCCATGAATCTCTGCCGCGTCGTCGGAACGGCCGTTGCGCCGCGCAAGGACGTCACGCTGCGTCCAGCCAAGTTGCTCGCCGTCCGCACGCTCTCGGCCGACGGGAGCGTGAGCGGGGGGATCCAGGTCGCGCTCGATCCAGGCTTCGGTGCGGGCGTGGGCGATGCCGTTTTGACGGCCAAGGAAGGCGCGGTGAGCGAGCAGCTGATGGGCGAGCCGACGCCTGCCAATCTCGTCATTATCGGTGTCGTCGAGGATTGGACCGTCGAGGGCTGATGCGGAGCCTGGAAGCTACCTACCGCGCAACGACGACGGCTCGGCTGACGACTCCGCTAGGCGTGACGGCTCGGACGAGGTAGAGGCCCGGCGCGTGCGGCGACGTGTCCCACTCGGCGGTTGCGCTTGCAACGCCAAGCGTGGCGACGCGGCGGCCGGTCAGGTCGAATACCTCGGCCTGAATCGTTCCCGTGGGCAGGGTGACGAAGACGCGCCCAGCGGCAGGGTTGGGGTGGACCGTTAGTTCTGCGCTTGGTAGGGTCGACGACTCGGACTCCCCGACGAAGATCGGCTCGTTGAGCATCAGCAGCCCGTAGGCCGTTGCCACGAATATGCGGTAGCCGTCGAACCCTAAAGAGCGTATTCCGGCTGCCGAAAGTCTCTGTGACATCCCGCCAGGAGACTGGTAAACGCGCTTCATCTCGGTCGTGCCTTCGTCGATGCACCAAACCTCCTCTCGAGTGACCACGCACATGTTGAGCGCTCCGACGAGGCGAGCGCCTGCGAGGTCGACGCTGTCGGGGAGCGTCCATCCCTCGTCCGGGTTGGCTACCGTGCTCGACAGCCCGCGTAGCACGGTGTGACCAGCTAGAGCGCCGAGAATGGGAATGGGCGTCGCCGAAGCGCCCGCCTTCCCCATGCGGATCGACTCGGATCCATACTCGATGCTGCGCACCGGCCCGACAGCCCTGGTGTCTACTCTGATCGTCCAGGTGGCTCCGCTGTCGGCCGAAGCGTAGATCCCATCGCTTCCGCCAGCGAGAATAGGAAATGCGAAGGACGCGGGTTCGGAATCGAAGAATCCTTGTTCCGAAACGCGCTCGAACGTGATCCCGCGGTCAGTTGATCTCGCGGTCCCACCTTGCTCACTGGTCGCGATGATCAGTCCATCGCCGCTTGCGACAAAGGAGGCGTTCCCCAGCTCATCGTTCAGGTAGCGCCACTCGCCCTGCTCCCAGATCGCTCCGCCCGAACCGAAAAGGTCGTCTATCTCGACTAGAAACTCGTCTCCCTCCAGGCCCCACCCCCAAGGCGTTCGCTCGATGTGCGTTACCAGATCAGGGTGCTCTGGCGAAGGCGCGGCGGCGAGCGTCCACTCGGGGCGGCATCGCGGCTCGACGCACGGCATCTCCAGATTCCACAATCCGAGATCGGTGAGCGCGAGAGGATCCGATGCATAGGACGAACTCAAGACGTGTACGGTTTGCATACCGAATCCTACCTCGCCGGTCTGCCCACTCGACCGGTCGATTCGGGCTACGCCGGGCACCGTACAATCGCCCGGACCGTCGATCAGGACGACGCATTCGGAGACGGAAGAGACCAGGATGCGGCTGCTCGTCGCGGCCAGCGAGCGGACTGCTGCGTCGCCGGGCGCGTCGTACAACCGGTCGAAGCGGTATGCCCCACCGCCTGTCGGCACGTACCGGTCCACCTGCCCATAGCGTCCGACAAGCACTTCGCCCGGAGCGACGTGGAGCGCGGTCGCCTGCACGTCGGGCGCTTGGGGACCGTAGCACTTCACTTCGGTCTGCTCGTTGTAGGTCGCCCACGTTCCATCCGGCGCGCGCACGTGGAGGCCGCCGACCGAACACCACAAAATGCCCGACTCTCCCGACGCTACGACGATCGTCCCGTCGGCCAGCGCGTCTATTGCACGCACCTGCGCGGTGAAGCGTCCATCAGTGCCGGGACCGCCAAGTGTGTCCCAGCGTGCAGACGCGACGTTCCATTCGAGAAGGCGACTCTGGCGGGTGAAGTTGGGCCGCTGCCCAACTCCGGCAGTATACACGCGACCGTTCTGCGCTCGAAACACGCGGCTTCCTCCGACGCCAATCGCATTCCAGGTAGCTCCTCCGTCGCGCGTCACGTACTGCGGATCGTCTCTCCCGCTCGATTTGCCTGTGGCGACGAGCGTCGTGTCGTCGGCGCGCGCAACCGAGTGCAGCGGCTCCGGACCGGCTGCGAGGAGCGCCCACGTAGTCCCGTCGTCGGTCGACCGGTAGACGCCCGCATCCGTCGCGGCGAGGGTTTCGCCCCCGGCGTTCGAGAAACCGTTGACATCGGCCAGGTCGACGACCGTCCACGTCTCGCCGTGGTCTGCCGAGTGGCCCACGCGTCCGATCTCGTCGACGGCGAGCAGCGCGCCGGACTGGGTAGTGTGCAAGACGGGCAGCAGTCCGCCGGGGGGACCGCCGACGTTTGTCCATCCGAGTTGCTGCGCCTGAGCGGCGCGGCGATGCACAAGAGGGCGAGGAGTAGGTAGCGCATCGGTGTTGGGAGCAGACTACCTCCAATGTCCGACTGCGCCTCGTGCTTTGCAAACGGGGACGCGTTACGAAACGCTTCGCAGCAGCGCCCCTTCGAGCGTCAGACCCGGCCCAAACGCCATCGCGACGCCCCAGCCCAACTCCTCCCCTGCCTGTATCCGGTCGAGGTAGCGGCGGAGCACGAAGAGGATCGTCGCGGACGACATGTTGCCATAGTCGCGCAATACCGTCATACTCTCGGCAACGTCTGCCTCGCCCAGGCCCAGCAGGCGGACGAACGCGTCGACGACGGCCTTTCCACCCGGATGGATCGCCCACCAGTCGACGCCGCCTTCGTCCAGTCCGTGCGGGCCGAGCAGCAGGTCGAGGTATTGAGGCAATTTGCGCGCGAGCACGACCGGCACGCGCGGCGAGAGCGTCATATCGAAGCCAGTATTGCCCACGTCCCACGTCATGTGCTCCATCGAGTCGTCGTCGAGCAGCGCGCGCTCGTCGACCAGTTCGATCGTGCCGGGCCTGGTTTGGCCGCTGATGACGGCGGCGGCGCATCCATCGGCGAAGAGCGCATTGACGACGGCCTGGGCCATGCTGTCGCTCGTCTGGAAGTGGATCGTGCACAGTTCGCAGCACACGACGAGTACGACGGCGTCGGGGTCGACGGCGACGAAGCCGCGCGCCACGCGTAGCGCGTTGAACGCAGCATAGCAGCCCATAAAACCCACCTGCACGCGCTTCGTCGACGGCGGCAGGCCCAGACGCTTGACCAGTTCGATGTCGGGGCCAGGCGCGAAGAAGCCCGTACAGGTGGCATAGACGACGTGCGTGACCTCGGCAGGGTCGCGGCCCGCACGCTGGAGGGCTTCGCGCGCGGTCCGCTCGGCCAGAGGGACGGCAACTTGGCGGTAAAGCGCGTTGCGCTGCGCCGTCGTCGGGGCCGGTTCGAGATTCCAGTTGGGCGGGTAGAACGTGAAGTCGGATGCGTCGCCGCGCGTGTAGTCGGCGATGGCGCTGTAGCGCGTGCCGATAGTGGTGCGGTCGTACAGGTCAGGGATCGCCTCGCGCACCTTGGGCGGCAGGCTCTCGACGCGCGACATAAACTCTGCCGCTTCAGCCGACGTGCGGCTGTGTTCGGGGTTGCCGGTGGCGATGGCTTCTATGATCATGGGGCGGCGGTTCGAGCGTAGAATCGGGCAACGCGCGTCGGCTCGTTTGGACTCCGCCGCCCGACCCGGCGCGTCAGCGCAGCACGTCTTCGAGCCGGACGGCGGCGTCGGTCTTACCGTCGCGGTACTTGACGATGATCGGTGCGTAGAGGCTCAAGCCCTGCTCGCGCGCCCATCCGCCCGAGGCGGCGCGGGCTCCGGGAACGACGACCGCACCGGCTGGAATCGTCAGCGGCGCGTCGGCGGTGGCGCGGAGGATGCGTTCGTTGGGCAGGTCGAAAACCGGAGTGGCCGCCGTCAGCGAGACGCCTGGAGCCAGAACGGCGCCCGCGCACACGCGGACACCTTCGTAGACGCCGCACCCGCCGCCGATCATCGCGTCGTCTTCGATCACGACCGGAGCGGCGCCGACGGGTTCGAGCACGCCGCCGATCTGGACGGCCGCGCTCAGGTGAACACGCTTGCCGATCTGCGCGCACGAGCCGACGAGCGCGTGGCTGTCGACCATCGTCCCCTCATCGACGTACGCGCCGACGTTGACGTAGGCGGGCGGCATCACGACGACGCCGGGAGCGACGTAGGCGCCGTCGCGGATCGAGCTTCCGCCGGGCACGACGCGCACGCGCTCCTCCACGCTCAGCGGCCGAACGGGATAGGTGTCCTTGTCGACGAACGGCTGCGGCTCGCCCGCCATCTCGACCAGCACGCCCATGCGGAAGCCGGTCAAGATGCCCTGCTTGACCCACGCGTGGACGGTCCAGCCGCCGCCGCCATCGGGCGAGGCGGCGCGGACCTGTCCCCTGCGCAGCGCTTCGCGGAAGGCATCGAACGTCGCGCGGTCGGCGGGCGTGAAGCTGGAAGCCGAGGCCAGCGCTTCGATGCGAGCGCGGAGATCGTCCGCGGCGTGCTCAGCGCGGCTCACGCCGACACCTCGGCAAAGGCGCCCAACTCGTCCAGGCACGTGCGCAGGCGCTCGCGCGTGGCGTCCTCGACCGAGACGAGCGGCAGGCGCAGCACGTCGCCGATCAGGCCCATCATCGCCAGGGCGGCCTTGGCGGGCGCCGGGTTGGTCTCGGCGAAGAGCGCGTCCATCAGCGGCAGCAGCTCGAAGTGCTTGCCACGCGCCGTCTCCACGTCGCCGCTCAGCGCGGCGTCGACCATCTCGGCCATCTGGCGGGGCGCGACGTTGCTCGTCACGCTCACGACGCCGTCGGCTCCGAGCGCGAGCATCGGCAGCGTCAGCGCGTCGTCGCCGCTCAAGACGGCGAAGCCCTCGGGGCGGTCGCGCAGAATCGCCATGACTTGGTTCAGATCGCCCGACGCCTCCTTGATGGCGACGATGTTGCCGATCTCGGCCAGCGCCAGCGTCGTCTGAGCCGATAGGTTGCTCGACGTGCGTCCGGGCACGTTGTAGAGCACGATGGGCATGTCCGGATGGGCGCTAGCGATGGCGGCGTAATGAGCGCGCAGACCGGCCTGCGTCGGCTTGTTGTAGTAGGGCGCCACGGCGAGGAACGCGTCGGCTCCAGCCTCGCGGACACGGGCCGCGTTGGCGATGGCGACGGCCGTGTTGTTCGACCCGATTCCTGCCAGCACGCGCGCGCCATAGCGCCGGGCGACCTCGGCGGCGGCGTTGACGATCTGCTGATCCTCTTCGGCCGTCGTCGTCGCGCTCTCACCGGTCGTGCCGACGGGGACGAGCGTGCGGATGCCTGCGTCGATCTGGCGGCGGGCCATGCGGCGCATCGCGGTCAGGTCGAGTTCGCCGTCGGGCGTGAATGGGGTTACGAGCGCGGTAGCGGTGCCGCGGAGCCAGGAGGTGTCCATAGAGAAAAACGTCTGAGAGAACGGATGGATTAGGGAGAGGGCGCGAGCACGTCGTCCAGCACGTCCGCGAAGGCGAAGACGCCGCGCTTTCCGACGATCCAGCGGGCCGCGCGTAGCGCACCGTCGGCGAATCCGTCGCGCGTGCGAGCTTCGTGCGAAAGCAAGATCTGATCCGCCGCCGAGTCGAAGCCGACGCGGTGCGTGCCTGGAATGTGCCCCGCGCGGACGACAGCGACGGGCAAGTCGTCGCCGTACGCCTCGTCGACGATGCGCTTGACGTGCAGCGCCGTGCCCGATGGCGCGTCGCGTTTGGCAGCGTGGTGGTGCTCTTCCATGAACGCCGAATAGCCCGCCTGGGCGAACTGCTCGGCCGCCTGGGCGATGACGCGGAAAAACAAGGCTACGCCGACCGAGAAGTTGGCTGCATGAATCAGCGCGCCGCCCTGCTCCTCGACCGAGCGAAGCACGTCGGACCGGCGATCGTCCCACCCAGTCGTTCCGACGACGATCGGCACGCCTGCGCCCAGGCAAACCGACACGCTGCGCGCCACGCTCTCGCCGTGCGAGAAGTCGACGGCCACGTCGGCGCCGCTGAGGTCGGCCGCGTCGAAAGGCTCGTCTAGCCGGGCGCATACGTCGAGCCCGTAGCCAGCCGCCATCGCGTCGAGCCGCTGGCCCATCCGTCCATATCCGATTAGGGCGAGGCGCGGCGAAGTCGTGGAGCGGGCGAGGGACATGATCCGAAAATAACCGAGAGTGATGTGCTCGGAATCGCCGCAACGAGAGTGTCACACTGCGCGCAATCCTACGCTCACGTAGTTTGGACGGCCATCTCACGCCGCGCCATGGATCCTATAGCTCTCGCCCGCGATCTCGTCGCCATCGCCTCGCCGACCGGAGAAGAAGCCGCCGTCGTGCGCTACGTCGCGCAGCGGCTCGAAGCGATGGGTCTGAGCGTGGAGTGGCAGGAAGTAGCGCCCGACCGGTTCAACCTGCTCGCGACCGCCGGCGAGGCGCCACGCGTGGTGTTCTCGACGCACCTGGACACTGTCCCGGGAATGCCGCCGGTCAGCGAAGACGACACGCACCTCTACGGTCGCGGCTCGTGCGACGCCAAGGGCATCGCCGCAGTTCAGATCGCGGCTGCGCACCGGCTGATCGCATCGGGCGAGCGGCGCATCGGCCTGCTGTTCACGATCGACGAGGAGGTCGCGTCGGCCGGAGCCCGAGCGGCGAACGAGCATCCGCTGGCCGCTCAGTGCGCGTTTCTCGTTAACGGTGAGCCGACCGAAAACCGGCTTGGATCGGGCACCAAAGGCTCGCTGCGCATGCGGCTGGCGGCGACGGGCCGCGAGGCGCACTCGGCCTATCCCGAGAACGGCACCTCGGCGATCAGCCTGCTGATTCAGGCGCTCAACCGCATCGACGAGTACGACTGGCCTGCACACGAGGTCTTTGGAGACACGACGATCAACGTGGGCGTCATCGGCGGCGGAACGCGCTCGAACGTAATCGCCGGATCGGCCCACGCCGAAGTCCACGTCCGCGTCGCCACGTCGACCGCCGACATCGAAAGGACGATGCGCGCGCTGGCTGGGGGCGACGTAGCCGTCGAGGTACTCTCGGCGAGCGAGCCGATGGAACTGCACACCGTCGACGGATTCGAGACCGAAGCCGTCCGCTTCACGACCGACATCCCCTACCTGAGCGCTTGGGGCACGCCTCTGCTGCTCGGCCCCGGAACCATCCTCGACGCCCACACGGACGGCGAGCGCGTCGCCAAGGCTGACCTGCACACCGCCGTCGACCTCTACGAAGCGCTCGGACGGCGCCTGCTCGGCAGTCTCGACTGATCTCTGCGCGCAGGGTGGAGTGGTCTGAGCGGTTCGATTCGCACGCCGAATCCGCATAGGCAGTGGCGCGCGGGGCGTATATTTGGACGTTACCTGTGACGAGCCCTCTCGAGCGACAAGCCGGGGCGGCTCGTCGCCTTTTTCTACCTGCACCAACCGCCACGAACTGCTATGGGCGCAATGACCAAGATCCGGGAGAATACCGGAGTCGTTCTCTGGATTCTCGTGATCGCTTTCGGAATCCT
Source organism: Rhodothermales bacterium (assembly GCA_963841855.1). Taxonomy (GTDB): domain Bacteria; phylum Bacteroidota; class Rhodothermia; order Rhodothermales; family BA12; genus CAXBBB01. Next base: position 453,071 of record CAWJEJ010000001.1, read on the forward strand.
CTTCATGCTTCAGGACGCCAACCTGTTCGACAGCTTGAGCGGGGCCGGTGCCAACAATGCGCTCATCGTCGAGGGCGAGCCGGTCACGTACGACGAGTACAACGCCGTCCTCAACCAGCAGACCGAGTTCTTCAACCAGCAAAATCCCAACGCCGGTCCTCAGGAGCGCGACGCGATCGAAGAGGAAGTTTTCAACCGCATCGTCGAGGACAAGCTGCGCGAGCGCGAGATGGACCGCCTCGGGCTAACCGTCAGCGACGCCGAAGTGCAACAGCTCGTCGTCGGGCCGAACCCACACTTCATCATCCGCCAGTACTTCGCCGATGGCCAGGGAGGCGTCGATCAGGCGCGCTTGCAGGCATTTCTGGACGACGATACGCAGCGCGAAAACGCGATCGGCCTGACCCAGTACATCCGTCAGGCGCGGCGCCAGGAGAAGTTCGAACAGCTCATCTCCAGCCTCGCTCGCGTCTCGGACGCCGACGTAGCCGCCGAGTACGCGCGTCGCAACCAGTCGGCTCAGGCGGACGTGGCCATCCTGCCGTTCGCGACCATCTCGGACGTGGACGTGACCGATGCCGAAGTGCGCGACTTCTACGACGACAACCGCGACGACTATCGCCGGGCGCGCACGCTCAGCATCACAATCGCCTCGATCAGCAAGGAGCCGACGGCGGCTGACTCGTCGATCATTCGCAGTGAGCTGAACCGCCTCAAGACGCGCTTCCAGAGCGCGAGTGACGACTCGACGTTTCTGGTGCGCAACGACAGCCGCACGCCCTACACCGGCGCCTTCCGCAACGCGGGAGCCCTCCCGCCCGCCGCCGCATCGGCCATCTTCCCCAACCCGACTGTGGGCCAGGTCGTAGGTCCCATCTTCGGAGCCGACCAAGCCTACCTCGCCAAAGTAGAGGCCGTCCAAACCGGCGACACCGAGCTTGCCAGCGCGCGCCACATCCTGATTCAAGCCGAAGAAGGCGACGACGTCGCTCGGGCGGCAGCGCGCGAGCAGGTGCAAAACTTCCGCACCCAGATCGAAGGCGGCGCCTCGTTCGAAGCGCTCGCCCGCCAGTTCTCGCAAGACCCGGGATCGGGCATGCGCGGCGGCGACCTGGGCTGGTTTGGTCGCGGACGCATGGTCGCTCCGTTTGAATCCGCAGCGTTCGACAATCCAGTCGGCTCGCTCGTCGGACCGGTCGAGACGCAGTACGGCTTCCACCTGCTGCGCGTAGACGGCAGGACGGATCAAGAGGTCAAAGTCGCCCTCTACTCGCTCGACATCGAAGCCGACCCGACGACGCTGCGCGATGCGGAAACGGCTCTGCGCGACTTGGCCTACGAGATCGAAGAGCAGGGCATTGAAGGCGGCATGGGCGAGGCTGGTCGCCTCGGAGTCACAGCCACGACAGAGACCGTGACCGACGAGCAGGACGTATTCCCCTCGCTCGGCCGCAGCCTGCGCGTGCAGCGCTTCCTACAGCGCGCCCGGGAAGGCGACGTGTCGGAGGTGATCGAACTCAACGACCAGTTGATCATCCTCGCCGTGGGCGAGGTGACGCCCGAAGGATTCGAGTCGTTCGCAGACATCGAGCCCGAGGTGAAAGGGCGCGCGCTCCGTGCCAAGCGCGAGGGCGTCGCTCGCGACCGGATGCGTCAGGCGCTGGCTAGCGGCGGCTTCGATGCGGTGCGCAGCCTGGCAGGCGCCTCGGTCAGCAGCCTCAATGTGCGCGCCGCCTCGCCCATCTTGGGCGCGGCAGGTCCCGCTCCTCGCGCGGTTGGGGCCATTCTTGCCACGCCGAGTGGGCAGACTACGCCCGTCATTACGAGCGAGGCGGCGGCCATTGTCGCCCGCGTCACGAGCGGCGCCTCGGCTCCCGACATGCCCGAGGCGACCAAGGCGAGCCTGCGCAGCGAACTCGAGTCGAGACGCCGCCAGACCGTCCGCGCCGAACTGATGCGCTCGCTGCGTGAGAAGGCCGACATTGATGACCGCCGCGTACGCAGCTAACGCGAGCACTTCCGGTCTCCTTTCGGGCGTCTCGGCTTAGGTCGGGACGCCCGTTCTGCGTTTTGAATCGTCGGCTCTAGTCGGCTGAAGCCTCCGGCTGCTTTCGGGTTGGCGTTCGCTAGGTCGCGCGCCACGACAACCGCACCGCCGGCGCGTCCGCATCGACCAGCCAGGGCGAAGCGCGCCGAGCGCCCGGCACCCACACGATGTCATTGCCAGCACAAACGACGGGCCACGACGCTCTCTCCGACGCGGGCACCTGGGCCTCGGTGAGCACGTCGGAGATCCGCTTGGTGTGTCCTCCCAACGTGCGAAGGCTGTCGCCCGCGGTCCAGGGTCTCACGATCAGAGGCCACGGAGCGGCCGCGTCCACCCATGCCTCTGCAGGGTTAGCCGCCAGCGGATGAGGTCTGCGAGCCGGTGCATCTGCGCTCACGCTGTACCGATTCCAGCGGACGCGACCACGCCAGGCCAGCAGGCCTTCCTCTGGCACAACCGTTTGCCGAGTGAACCGCAGCGCGTCTTGCTCGCGCCAGACGACCGCATCGCCGAACGCGACTCGGCGCCCTTTTTGAGCCCGTATCAGCCTCACGACGATCTCGACTCGCGCCTGCGTAGGCCGTATGCGCAACAGGCGGCGGAGAGCTCGCGTCAGCACCATACCCAACAGCGTCGGATCAGCGTGGCGGAGCGGCTCCAGGAGCAGTGCGTCCCCTTTGCGAGTATGCTCCCAGACCGCTTCCAATTGAGGCGTGATCAGATCGGCATAGTGGCGGCCGATCAGCCCGGCCGTGCGCGCAACGGGTGCCGACCCGCCGAAGCGTTCGAGCAGCGCGCGCACGTGGGTGCGGTCGTACGCGCTGGACTCATTGGAGAGATCGTCTCGCCAGTCGAGTTGATGGTGATCGGCGTAGGCGCGCAGATCGGCGCGGCTCAGGCTCAGTAAAGGGCGCAGCAGTCGAGCCGGCCCCAGTTTGCGCGACGGCGCCATTGCTCCCAAGCGATCTGGCCCGGCACCTCGCAGCAGTTTGAGTATGACCGTTTCCGCCTGATCGTCGCGGTGGTGCGCTACGGTGACGATCGGAAACCCGTGTTTGCGGGCTAGTGCCTGAAACCAGCCGTACCGCACACGCCGTGCCCACGCTTGGCGGTTCGAGCGCGGCACGCCAGAGCGGACGCGCCGCACCGCCAGCGGCACGTTCCACCGCTCACACAGGTCGCGGACCAGCGCCTCGTCCGCGTCCGCGTCGTCCCCTCGCAGCCCGTAATTGACGTGCGCCGCGCCCAGTTGTAGACTATCAGAAGCCGAGCGCGCCTGCACCAGTGCATGAAGCAGTACGACCGAATCCATCCCTCCGCTGACGCCGACGAGTACGCGGGCATCGCGCGAGCCGAACGCCTCCTCTACCGCATCGGAGACCGGATCACCCACGGCCGAACCGGCGGTCCAGGTCGCCCAGCGTGAGTTGAATCAGCGTGGGGCGGCCGTCGGGCGCAGCGAAAGGCGTCGCACAGGCGAAGAGTTCGTCAACCACGTCGCGCATGCGGGGCGGATCAAGCGTCGTGCCGCGCCGCAGGGCGCGCCGCTTGGCGATGCTTCGAGCCAGCGCGACGGTCGGCGCGACGGGTTCATCGTCTTGCATCTCTCGGTACTGATCGAGCACGTCTTCGAGCAGCGTCCGCGCCTCGCCCACCGACACGTCGGTCGGCAGCCCAGTCACGACGACGGCGCGTCCGCTCCCCACCGACAGCGTGAAGCCCAGCGCGCGCAGGCGCGGCAGCAGCGTGTTGAGCAGCGCCAGGTCGGGCGCGCTGAACGTGTAGGTTTCGGGCATCATCTGCTGAGAGAGCGCCAGTCCGTCCTGAAGTGCGTCCAGGGCGCGTTCGTAGACGATGCGCTCGTGCGCCGCCTGCTGATCGACGATGACAATGCCAGACCGCGTCGACGCCAGAATGTAGGCGCCGTGCAACTGCACCAGCACGTCGGCCGAAGCGCGCGGAGGGGCTGCCGCGTCGTCGCCCGCAAACAGCGAGGGAAGCGAAGCCGGTATGCTAGGGCGAAACAGCAAGTCGCTCTGTTCGATCGGCGACAGCGCCGCATCGGAGGTTGGGCTAGATGGCACGAGTCGACCGGGAGCCTGCCCGCCTCCATATTCCGGCCTTTTGCCAGATGGCGCGGAGGCCGAAGCGGGCATCGACCACCCTCCAGACGGGCGAATAGGCTCGGCCGGGCTGCCGCGCACGTCCTCGCCGACTTCGTTCAGGGGCGCCTGATCGAGCAAGCTGTTACCTGTAGCTTCCTCGGGAGCTACCCGGTCGACGGTCAGGCCGCCCATGCTCATCGCCCGCCGCGTGACGGCACGTACAAATGCGTAGATGCCCTGATCGTCGTCGAACTTGATCTCGGCCTTGGTCGGGTGAACGTTGACGTCGATGTGGCGCGGGTCGAGTTCGAGAAACAAGACGTAGAACGGATGCGCGTCGCTCGCGGTCAGCCCTTCGTACGCCGACCGGACCGCGTGCTCAATCGACCGGTTGCGCACGTAGCGACCGTTGACGAACACGTACTGGACGCCGCGCTGTTTGCGCGCCAGTTCGGGGCGCCCCAGCAGTCCACGCGCCGTTAGATAACTCGTCGACTCCTCGACTTCAATCAGTCCGCTCGCGTGGTCGTCGTCCCATAGCGCCCGGATGCGAGCCCCAAGCGCATCGTAGAACGAACCCTCGGGGTGTCCGTGCAGTCGGTACACGTCCTCGTCGCCGCTGACGAACGCGAACGCGACGCGTGGATGCGAGAGCGCGAGCGTCTGAAAAGCCTCAAGCAGGTGGCGGTACTCAGTCGCCGGTTTTTTGAGAAAAGCGCGGCGTGCGGGGACGTTGTAGAACAGGTTGCGGACGGACAGGCTCGTGCCCGGAGGCGTCGCAACCGGCTCGTTGGCGACGATCGCTCCACCTTCGACAGCGAGCCGAACACCCGCTGCGTCTTGCACGCGCCGCGTCTTGATCTCGACGCGCGCGATGGATGCGATGGACGCCAGCGCCTCGCCCCTGAAACCCAGCGTGCGCAGCGTATTCAGGTCTTCGACGGCTCGGATCTTACTCGTCGCGTGCCGCCGCAGGCACGCCATGGCGTCAGACGGGCTCATTCCCGACCCGTCGTCGATCACCTGAAGCAGTTCGCCGCCCGCGCCCTTGACAGCGATAGTGACGCTGCGCGCCCCAGCGTCCAGGCTGTTTTCGACCAGTTCCTTTAGGGCCGACGCGGGCCGCTGCACCACCTCTCCGGCGGCAATCTTGTTGGCCAACGTCTCGGGCATCAACCGAATGATGCCGTCGTCCGAGGCTTCGTATTGAGCGGCGGAAGACAACGGCAGCGCTACGATCCGAACAGCATCGACCACGCCGATCCGGCGCCGTCGAGCGAGTTGAGGATGAACAAAGCGATCACGACCATAGCGCCGTAGAGGAGCGCTTTGGTAGGCGACGAGCGCTTCTTCGTCTTGCGAGCGACGCGCATCTTGCTGCGCAGCGACTCGTCGCGGCGAGGGTCGTAGTAGCGCGGCTCGTAGTCGAAGCGGCGGGGACGGGGGCGGCTGCCGGAAACGAAAAATCCCATAGGTCTAGCAGTGTCTGCACTCGGTCTTGCTCTGCTGGATCAACGAAATGTGCCGTTTGCCGTTCCCCGCCGCGCTTCAGGTCAGCAGCGTCCAGCGGAGGTAGACGTAGCACAGCGGGGCGGCCACGAGGATGGCGTCGAACCGGTCCAGGATGCCGCCATGTCCCGGCAGCACGCGCCCGCTGTCCTTGGCGCCAACGGCCCGCTTGATCCGGCTCTCGGCCAGGTCCCCAAGCGGGCTCACGATGCCTCCAATCAGCGAGACGACGGCGATGTGGATCAGTGGCACGTCGAGGCCGAAGCGCGGAAAAACGAACAGTCCAAACACGACGCCGACCAGAACCGCGCCTACCGCTCCTCCAATGGCGCCCTCCCACGTCTTCTTGGGCGAGACGATCGGCGCGAGCGGGTGCTTGCCGAAGCGTCGGCCCGAGTAGTAAGCAAACGTATCGGACGCCCAGACGGCGAAGAACACCAGAAACGTCAGCCAGAACGCGTGAGACTGCGAGAACGGCTCCGTCGCCATGCCCCATCCGCCCAGTTCGAGCCGCAGCCGCAGCACGCACGTCAGCAGCGCCGTTGGATAGAGCGCTCCGGCCAGCGTGATGCCGATGACGGCCGGGAAGCGCTCGTCGGGCCGCGCAAACGGTAGATACGCAACGTAGAGCGCCACGCCGACGAACAGCCACGCCTCGGCAAACGGAACGACAGCCTGCAACACGACCAGCAGCCCGATCAGCAGCCCCCAACGCCGGTGAACTCGGATGCCCCCCTGCATAGCCAGAGCGTACAGCTCGGATTGCGCAACGAGTGCCAGAACCGCTACGCCCGCTACGAGCCACCAACTACCCAGCCACAGCATCGCGACCGTGACGAGAGCGCCGATGAGGGCGGTCCAGATCCGCGTCACACTCTCGCGCGGCACGTCAGGTTAGCGGACGGTCCGCGCCCGCTTGGTCCTCTTCGTCGTCGAACGTGAGCGAGATGCTCTCGATTCCCGAATCGAGCGACGCCTCGTCCTCTTCGCTCTCGGCGTCCGGCGAAACCGGATTGGCGGACATCGCAGCTCTCTCGAGTTCGGCATCCGAGACCGGCTTGGCGTTCAAGATCGTGCGCGCCTGCTCGGCGTCCTGCGGCTCGACCAGAACGTGCGCGCCGGACAAGTCGCCGACGTTAAGGTTGAACGAGTGGTCGCGGTGCGTCAGCACGACGGCTTTCAGGCCCTCGTTTCCCAGCCGGTCGCGCACTAGATCGGCTTCGTAGTCGGTAGCCGAGGAGAAAATGATGGTCCAGTCTTCGTAGATGTTGGGAGTGCTCATAGCGAGGGAGAAAGTCGAGGTCAGGGAGTCCCCAAGGTACGAGACTCGCCGCCGTCCGGCGTGCGGGAATCGGGCGCCGTGGCGCGGTGTAACCAGAAGATCAGCGCTGCCGCTCCGATCAGCCCCAACCAGAACGCGTACGCGGGAAAGGTGAGCATCTTGGCCGGATCGTCGGCTAACCCGGCGAAGACCACCAGCGACCCGTTGTAGGCGAGGTGTACCGCCACTCCCGTCCAAACGCTGCGCGTGCGCCGCACGACGTAGGCGAGGAAGCAGCCCAGCAGAGCCAGAGCGAACAGCTGAGAGAACCGCAAGTGATAGGCGGCAAAAATGACGCCGGAGAGAACCACTCCCCACCCGGGACCACACGCGCGCTCGGTCTGGCGCTGGAAGTATCCTCTGAACATCAATTCCTCGAACAGCGCAGGCGTGAGCGCGAGCAGCACCAGGTTGAGGCCGATTCCCTGAGAGCTGCTCAGTACGCGCTCCATCAGTTCGAGCTGAGACGCTTCGAACTCTCGCAGCGATTGAGGCATCGGGAGCGTCGCGTTCCACTCGCTGATCACCTGAACGACCGGAATCAGGCACATCACGATCAGAATCGGGACGACGATCGCTAGAGGGTGAGGGCGAAGCCTCACGCGCAGGAAGGCGTCGGGCTGGCTGGTGTGCATTCGAGCCGCCAGCCACGCGATCAACCCCAGTCCGATCACCTGCCCGATGGCGTTGGCGCCGATCATCGCATTGGGTCGTGCCAAGATGCCTTGCTGCATCTCGATGAAGAGCCGCTCCAACGACACGCCTTGCATCGCCGAGAGCGAAATGAGCGCGACGAATCCCGCAGCCTGATACGCCACGAATGCTACGGCGAGGACCAGCATGCCCCAGAAGAGCGCGGTCGGCCTGGTCTGTGGATACGGCTGCTCCACAGGTCCGTCGAGCGGAAAGCGTATCGGGCGTTGGAAAAAGGTCACGTGATGGAGGACGCCGAGCGTAGGCGTTCAACTTCTGAGGAAGAGATAAACGGTGCTCGCGTTATCAGCGCTAGCTATTCGAACTCAACGCGAGGGAGGCATCAAAAATTGGTGGCTAGGGTCGGGTTGCATTGCTACCTGCTTGGGCCCGCCGTATGTTAATCGGCCCGCACCCGTAGCTCAGATGGATAGAGCGTTGGTTTCCGGTACCAAAGGTCGCAGGTTCGACTCCTGCCGGGTGTACCCGCTTCGCCGCCAGCTCCAGTCGTGAGCCGGCGGCGGCTTCGGTTTATGCGACTTCGGCGGGCACGTGAAGTTGCCCCTCGCTCGACGCTACGATGGAGCACACGGCCAGATCGCCGGTGACGTTGGTGACCGTCCGGCACATATCGAGAATGCGGTCCGGTCCCAAAATCAGTGCGATTCCTGCGGCGGGAATGTCGACGCTCTCCAAGATGATGACGAGCATCACGATACCTGCCGACGGTACGGCAGCGGTGCCGATCGACGCCAGAACGGCGGTCAGAACGATCGTCGCCTGCTGAACGATCGTCAGGTCCATGCCGATCACCTGAGCGATGAAGACTGCGGCGACAGCCTGATACAGCCCCGTGCCGTCCATGTTGATCGTCGCGCCGATGGGCAGCACGAACGACGACACCTCTTTGCTGACGCCCAGTCGGTCTTCGGCGACTTCCATCGTGACGGGCAATGTAGCACCGCTCGACGACGACGAGAACGCGATCAACTGAGCGGGCGTGATCCGGCTCAGAAACGTCATAATCGGCATGCCGCCGAAGAAGCGGAGCAGGATCGGGTAAACGACGAACGTGTGGAGCAGCAGTCCGGCGAGAACGGTCAGGCAATACCCGCCCAGGGCCAGGAGCAGCCGCCCCAACTCGCCCGGATCGTCGCCCACGATGCTGACGATCGTACCCGCCATCAGCCCGAACACGCCGATGGGCGCGTAGAGCATGATCAGGTCGACGAGCTTGATGATGAGCGTGTTGGCGGCGTCGAAGATGCGAATCAGCGGTTCGGCCTTCTCGCCCGGAATGAGCATCAGCCCAAACCCGATGGCGATGGCGGCGAACACGATCTGAAGCATGGCCCGGTTGTCGCTCAAAGCCGACGAGAAGTTATCCGGCACGATGTCGATCAGCGGCTGGAGCGGTCCTCGCTGCTCGGCGGCCAACGCCCCCTGTTGTTTGTCGGCGGCGGCGTCGACGTAGGAGTTTTCCAGTTCGGCGCGCATCTCGGGCGAGACGAAGCGGCCCGGCTGCACCACGTTGACGACCGTCAGCCCGATCAGCAGCGCGACCACGGTCGTCCCCAGGTAGATACCAATCGTCTTGCCGCCGATGCGCGAGAGTTTACTCGTGTCTGAAAGCGACGTGACGCCGACGACCAGAGACGCCAGGATCAGCGGAATCGCGATCAGCTTGAGCAGGTTGACGAAGATCGTCCCCAGAGGCGCCAGCCAGTCCGTCACCAGTTGACCAAAGCCAAAGTTGACGGCCAGCACGCCGACGAGAAGCCCGAGCACCAACCCGGCGATAATCTGCCAGTGCAGTTTGCGGTACCAGGGCATGGGCGAGGCGGAGTTGGGCGGGCGGGATGGAAAAACTAACCCGCATGATACGAAGCATCTCCCCTACTCAACGCCGCCGGTCTTTCCGTTCGTTCGGAAGCCGCCTGCTGTTCCAGCCCGAGGGCTAACGTTGCCGGCTTTATCGGCTCGCCAGCCCAGGCTGGAGCAGCGGCTGCACGATCTCGGCGAAATGCGCGTAATCGCGGGCTCCAGATTCGACGGCCTGCACAACGCCTTCGCGGTCGATTACGAACGTCGTCGGCAGCGTGCGGCGGGCGGCCTCGTACGCGCTGTCCAACGATCCGATGGGCGCCTGAGCCACTAGGAACTCGAACGTCCGCGCCTGAACGAACGACTGAATCGTCTGGAGCGGTTCGTCCGACAGTGCGACGACGGTTAGTCCCAGCGGTCCGTAGTCTTGGTCGAGGCGGTTCAGGTCGGGCATCTCGCGCAGGCACGGCGGACACCATGTCGCCCAGAGGTTGAGCAGGACGACGCGCCCACGCAGTTCGCTTAGTCGGACGCGCTCACCACTGGCCAGGTTGACGAATGCGGCATCGGGTGCAGGTTGTCCCACCAGAGCGAGGACGGTCGCAGGCGCATCGGTAGGCGCCTGTAGCACGTCGGACAACTCATAGACGGTCGGGCGATCGACGCCGCGCAGCACGACCGCCATCGCCGCGCTCGTCACGATGACCAAGCCCGAGAGAACGAGTGCCAGCCACGTCGCAGCATCGGCGGGGCGGCCTCGCCTGAGCAGCAGTGTCATCAAAGCGGCAGCTGTGAGGGCCAGAGCGAGCGGAACGAGAAGCATCATGATGAGCAAACGTCGCACCGCCGACCGCGTTCGCCACACGCTGCCGTATACCGCAGCGACGGGATACATCGCCTGTGATCATGTTCGGGGCATTTAGGGTGCGATAGACTGGGCGTTTGTCTCCTCCTTAGGCATGCTGCGGCGCCACGGAGGCAGTAGAGGCAGACGCGGAAACGCCCCACTCGGCGTCTGGGCCAAGCGGGGCGCTGCGAACGGGCGACCGAACGGGCTTACCGCTGGAAGTCGAGCAGGACCGAGAAGCGCATCGTGTTAGCGACGGGGCTTTCCTCGGCCAAGGCGTAGATGTACGAGAAGTCGACGCCGAAGATATTGTAGCGGATGCCTGCTCCGAACGTCAGAAACTCGCGGTTACCGTTGTACGGATTCTCGTAGAAATAGCCCGCACGCATCGCGAACAGCTGATTGTACCAATACTCGGCGCCCAAGCCGATCGTCATCTGATCGAAAGCGTTTAGCTCGCGCGCGTCCTCGCGGCCCGTGCTCGGCGTCAGGTCGACTTCGAGCGGTGCCCAGGCCGAGAAAATGGCGCGGTACCACGGGTCGACGTTGCGCTCGACGATGGCTTGGCCGTCCTCATTGAGCGTCGGCGTGCCGTCAGCGCTGAAGACCGAATCCGAGGTGACACGGTAGAGCGCCTTGTTGAAGTCGTTGGCGAACGTGATCGAGTTGAACTCGTCCAGGTCGAGCGTGAAGGCGTAGCCGAAGCGCAGGTTGGTCGGGATCGGGTCGCGCTGACCGTTTTCGGTATATCCTACCGTCGGCCCCATGTTGGCGAGGTTGGCGCCTAAGTTGAACGACGCCTTGGTGCTGCCCAGATCGAACTTGTCGCTCTTGTAGAGCACGCCCAGGTCAAGACCGAACGAGACACCTCGGCGGATCTTGTCGCCGTCGACTTCGATGTTGGTCGCCAGGTTGGACACGATGGTTCGCGCGCTCACACCGATTCCCAGGTTGTCGGAGATCTGCCGCCCGAACGACAGGCCCGCTGCCAAGTCGTACGAGCGGAACTGGCCCAGCGAGTTGCCTAGTTCGTCCGTCGCTTCGTGCTCGCCCAAGTTGAAAAACGTGATGTGCGCGCCGAACGTGCCGATATCATCGACGGCGATTTTGCCCACGGCGTACTCGTAGAACAGGTTGGCGTTGAACTCGGGCAGCCAGTTGGAGTGCGTGATGCCAACCGACGATCCCGTCTGAAACGCCAGTCCGGCGGGGTTCCAGAAGATCGCGTTGGCGTTGTCGGCAACCGCGACGTTGGCGTTGCCCATACCTGCTGCTCGGCTGTCCGGCTCGATCATGAGGAAGACGACGGCGGCGCCGCCGACCTGGGCACTCGCGTTCCGCACGAGCGGTGTGCTGAGCACGAGCAGAAGGCCCAAGGAGAAGATTCGAAGAGAAGTCACTGCGAGAAGGGGTTGGTGTGTAGGCAAAAGAGAGCGGGTCGGATCTACCGAACGACAGCCAAACGCTCAACGCGTTCGACTACGTCGGTCGTTCCGTCGTCGCGCGTCAGGCTGACGCGGATCTGGTAGAGATAGAGGCCGGGCGCGAGGCGGTCGCCGTCCTGATCGCGTCCGTCGTAGGCGATGCGGACGCCGCTCGAAAGCAGAACGCCCGTAGGTAACGTCTCGAACGTGTCCATCGTGCGGACGAGTTGGCCCGAGAGCGTAAAGATGCGGATGCGCACGTCGGCCGACGTGCCCGGCGGCTGGTTGTGCTCGAACGCGATGCGCGTACTCGAAGACATCGGGTTGGGGAAGTTGGCCACGCGCCGCACGTCGAGAGACTGCGACGCCGCCACGACGAAGTCGAGCCGGGCTTCGGTAGCGTTGTTGAGCACGTCCCACGCGCGAACGGTGAGCGTGCCGGGACCAGCCTCCAAATCGTCGAGCGCCACGCGCACCTCGCCGCTTCGCGACTGGTTGGGGTCGGCGCGGAACGACGAGCCGATGTCACGCGCCGACGACTGATCGCCGTTGACGACGAGCAGCAACTCGTGCCCGACACCACTGCCGACCGTGTTGATGCCTGTCTTGTCGCTCAGCCGTACAATTAGCTCGGGCGACTGCGAGGTGAGGCTTCCGGCCACGAACGACTCGTCGCCCAAGAAGAGCTGCACGTCGGGCCCTTGGGCGTCGTCCGTCGGCACCGGCGCGCTGCCGCCGACGATGATGCGCCGCGTGCCGCCGATTGCCTGCGCTTCTCTGCCTCCGCTCGTCCCCTGGGCATAGGCGACGATCTGGCCCGGCGCGTCGGCGTAGGCGATGTCCTTGGAGACGACGAAGGCTGCGCTGAACGCGCCGCCGACCACGTCGACCTCGCCGCGCCACAACAGGTCCTCGCCGACCTCGAAGTCGTATGTCTCTACGTTTGCGCCGCCCCGGAGAGGAATCGTCACCTCGACGCGCCGCTCGGCATCGTAGACCGAGAGCGCCATCGTCCCCGAAAAGTCCGACGCCTGCACGCCCGCCGACGTGACGACGCGGCCCGCGATGCGCACTTCGTCGAGCGCGCGAACCTGAGCCGTAGAGGAATCCAAAGCCGTCCCATTGACACGGTCGACCTGGGCGCGCAGGCTTGGCAAGCCGAAGCGCTGCGCCGGATCGCCCAGCAGATTGAACAAGCGCCCGTTGTTGGCATATCCGGGCGGCGTCTGTTTGAGACGATAGTACGCGTCGCCGAAGCGGACTGCGCTGCCATCGGCCTCGCGATCGAACAAGGCCAGGTTCAGTTGCACGTTGACGCCCAGGTTGAAGGAGCCTGGATCGCGGTTCGTCCGAACGAGGCGGACGGTCGTGAACATTGCTACGCCGCCGCCGTCGGGCAGCAGCAGCACGCGCTCAGCCAAACTCTGCTCCTGCTGCAAATCCCAGTGGCCGAACGAGCACGTCGCCGTGATGAAGACGGGCAGGCGGTTTCCGTTGCGCAGGCTAGGCAGGTCCTCGACGGTGAACAAGTCTTCGCTCGCCAGACCCAGCGGGCTTCCGTGTCCGCTATAGTTGAAGGCGAGGATGCCCTCGTTGATCTGCCGGATGATGTCGCTGTTGGCCTGGGGCAGCTTGACTCCGATCGTCTGCACACGCTCGTACGCGTCTCCATACACCTTGCGGATGTGGATCGACGGGTCCATCCCTTCGACGAGTTCGGCGACGTAATCGGCGTTTTGCAGGTGGAGATCGCCGTCCGAGGTGCCGCTCTGGAGCGCGTCGTCGGCTGTGAAGAGATAGCGGCTGCGCCACGGGCCGAACGACTCGGCGCCGTCGTACCGCATAATCTTTTCGACGAGCGCCGACGCCTGAGCCGACGACTGAACGGGCAGCCGCCCGATGCCCAGATCAATGCGCTCGCTGGGCCGGTCGTCGACGAAACCCTCGCCTACGTCGAGCAGAGCGAAGAAATCGTCGGTCGTGAACGACTTCTCGGGCGAGAGCGCGTTCTGCGTTTCGTAGGGCGGAAGCCAGTTGGTGAGGTAGGGCGCGCTGGGGTCCTGTCCCAATCCGCGGTAGTTGAAGTGGCCGTCGCCGAAGAGCAGCACGTAGCGCGGCGCCTGGCTGCCCGTCGGAGCGCGCTCGTAGAGAAAGCGCAGATAGTCGCGGATGGCCGATGGGTCGCCCACGCCGCCTCCAAAAGCGTCGAAGATCAGGCGCGACGAGACGACAAGCGGCGAGAGGCCTTCAGCGGCGCGGTGATCGGCCAAGCGTTGCGCCTGGACGCGGAACGTGTCGGGGACGACGATGACGTAGTCGGGGAAGCCCGCTAGCCCGCGCAGGTTGGCATTGGTGACGCGCGCGGCCTCTCCGGCGGGACGCTGCGCTGCGGCTTCGGTAAAGGCGACCAGTTCGCGCGGCACACCCAGGGTCTGCGTCAGCTGAACGCGCCACGAGCCTCCTGCACCTTGCACCTGCAAACGAACCGGACGCACGGCGTCGGTCACGTCCCATACCTGTGGCTCGGCGCTGAACCCCGAGAGGGCAAAGCTCAGCGGGCCACTCGCGTCGGGCGGCGTGGCGAAGCGCAGTACTCCTCCCTGTGCCACCAACGAACGGGGGTAGAAGACGCGCAGCCAGTCGACGCCGGCTTTCTGCTCGATCAGGCTGGTCGCTCCCGGTTCCAGTCGCGCTCGGAGAGGAAACGAGAGCGTCTGCGCCGAAAACGACGCCTGCACATCGGTAGCGAGCGGACTCTCAGGTCCCGTCGACACTTGGCGCGGGCGGCTCGACACCAGCACGTTCGATCCCGACTGCAACCGAAACTCGGCGCCCGGCGATCCGCCTAAGGACCGAACGGCAAACGAGACGCGCCCCTGGACCGAGCCGCCGGTGTAGCCGGGGAAGTCGGCGGCCGTCGCCAGGTCCAAGCCCTGCCCCGCGTCGAACAGGTTGGAAAAGCGCTGAAGTCCCGATCCGCCCTCCTCGGCCCACGAGAACTCCTCGCGGTCGGTGACGAAGCGGCCCGTCGTCGTAGTGCGGTCGGACGCGCCGTTCGAAGGAAAGGCCACGGTCTGGATGCGCTCGGACGGCGCTCCGATCTTGAGAAATACGAAGCTCGTACGCGTGTACGGATTGGTCGTGTGCGTCCACTCGCCTCTGCTGAACTGCCACGTCTGCGGCCCCTGCGCGTAGAACAGAACGGCATCGCCCGCGGCGAACGCGCCGTCGCCGCCACCGCGCACCCAAACCGGATTAGAGACCAGGTCGGTCGGTCGGTCTGCGCCGACGACTTGGGCTAGAGGAGCGCCGCCGTTGTGCAGCACGCGGACGTCGTTTGGGTCGACCGTTGACGGATCGACGCCCAGGCGCTGCAGCAACTCGGCGTCGACGCGGTACATGCCGCTCGTCTCGATGGGCAGGCGATAGATGGCACCGCTCGACAGTTCGCTCGTCGTCTGGACCGACGAGCGGAAGTTGCGGGCGAACGCAGGGCGTGCGGCAGCATAGCGCACGTCGACGACGACTCGGCGATACCGCAGCACCTGCCCGTCCGCATATCCGATGCGCGGAACGGTCAGCGTGGCGACCGGCTCTCGGCGCGCGATGCCCAGACCCAGCGCGCGGGCAGATCCGGGCATCAGGCTGTCGGCCAGAGCGAGCGGCAGAGCAGCGGCATCGTAGTCCGACGCGACGATGCGGATCGAGGGCAGCGCCGACGTTGGCAGCGTGAGCAGATGGTAGCCGTCACTGGCTCCGCCCGACAGGATTTCCAGGCTGCGCTCGTCGAACGTCGTAGCGCCCGATGAATCGAGATCGGCCGACAGCGAGCGCGGCCAGTCGAACGTAAACTCCAACCGCTCCCCTCCTTGGTCGGCGCTCAGGACGCGTACGGACTGCGCGAAGGACGTGGCGGGCAGCAAGCCCAGCATGCACACGGCAAGGAGACGATACACGGCTACGATGAGTAAAACCAGAAGGTTAGCAAAAAGGCCCGAGGGCCTGTCGTAGCGGTGTCCGTCGATACGCGTGGGCTGTGGAGAGTTGGAAATACAAGATAGCCGGGCTGTATCGGCTTTGCAAGACGGCTCAGCACGTCACGCGTGCGCCCGGGTGGTTGTAGCGTCGGTTCGGCTGGAAAGAGACTCGCGCGTCAATCTTCGGCCCATTTTCGGAGCACGTCCCGCAGTTCGGCGATGCGAGACAATTCCTCTTCGAGACGCACCATTCCGGCCTGCAAATCGGCAACGGCGGCTTGGGCATCGGGGTCGGTGACGGCGTCCGCGACGGCGCCGAGAAACTGCACGTTGCCACTCACGACGGCAACTGGATTGCTCAGATCGTGCAGCGCCTGAGCGACGGCCTGGGCGACGGCGGCGCGCTGCTGGGCGTCCGATCCGCTGGGCGGGGCTGCGAGGAGCGAGGCTTTCATGTAAGCGAAACGGCTCGAATGCCTCTTTCCGTCTCTTCGAGAGTGACCCAACTCACGTCGACGTCGTGTTCGAACAGAATCCGCCAGTCGCCAGCGAGCGCGTCGGCGAGGAAGGTGGCCTTTTCGTCCATCGACGTCATCGGAAGCACGTCGTAGCCCATCGTCCAGGCCGGGCCCAGATGGTGGTGCGTCGGTAACAGGTCGGCGGGAAAAGCGACGGTGCCTTGGTCGTCGTCAAGCAGAATGACCTGCTGCGCGCGCGTGTGTCCGTCCATCGTCAGCGCGCGGATGCCGGGCAGAATCTCACCGGGTCCGTCGTGCAAGACGAGGTGGCCCGACTGCTCCAGCGGCTCCATGTTTTCGCTCAGAAACGACGCCTGCTCGCGCCTGTTGTCGCGCGTCGCCCACGTCCAATGGTCGCGCTGCACGTGGACCTGGGCACTGGGAAAGACCAGGCCGAGCGAGCCGTCCGACTCCCGTTTGGTCGCGCCACCGCAGTGATCGAAATGCAGGTGCGTCAAGACGACATCGGTCACGTCGGATGCGTCGAAACCCAGGGCTTTGAGCGAGCCCTGGAGCGTGTGCTCAGTGTGGTCGACGCCGTAAATGTCGGCGAATTTGGCGTCGATCTTGTCGCCCACACCGGTGTCGATCAGCACGAGCCGGTCGCCCGACTGGGCCAGCAGGCAGCGCATGGCCAGCGGAATTCGGTTGCGCGCGTCGGCGGCGATGCGTCGCTCCCAGAGCGGCTTGGGGATGATGCCGAACATGGCGCCTCCGTCGAGGGCGACGCGTCCGGTTTCGATGGGATGCAGCGTGTATTTCATGTGGGAGGATAGCGACGCTGCGGTGGATAAAACCTGACGTGCTTGAGAGAACGACGCGACTTCCCGCCTCAAAGCTGACAGTTCTCGGAGACCTGTCAGCTTTCCATCGCGCGCCACTTCAACCAGGATACACTTCAACCAGGATAGATGTCGCCCGTGCCGCCGAGCAGTTCGGGCGGGAAGTCGCGGAAATGGCCGTTGGACTGAACCTTGCGCCGCAGTTTCTCCTTGGACTCGATCTCGGGAATGAACACTTCGAAGTGAGTCACCAGGTAGCGCAGCCGCTCGCCCTCGGACGGCAGCTCGAGCACGTGCTGCTTCTGCGCGTTCTCGAGCCCAGCATTGTGGGCCAGCGCGTACGACACCTGCTCGGTCTCGTAGAGCGACGGTCGCAGCGTGCGCCCGCCCAGTTCGAGCAGCTTCATGTGGAGCGTGATGGCGCGCTCGCGCAGGTCCGAGTCGTCGGGGTCGGCAGGTTGATCGGGGACGTAGGTGCCGTCGGCCGTCAGGTAACTCAGCGCGTCGTCGACGTTGCCGATGCGGAAGCGCTGCTCGCCTCGCACTTTGATGTCGAGCCGTCCGTCGCCGTGCCGCTTGGTCACCCTGACGACACGTGCCGTGCATCCGACGCGGTTCAGGCCGTCCTCTTCGGCCAGCGCGATGCCGAACGGCCGATCTTCTTCGAGGCACGTCGCAATCATCTCGCGGTAGCGCGGCTCGAAGATGTGCAGCGGGATCGCCTCGCCGGGATAGAGCACGAGGCCCAGCGGAAAGAGCGGCAGGCCGGAAAATTCGGTCATGGAGGGGCGGTCGGGCATAGACGATCCAACCGTGGGCGGGGCGGGGGTGTTTCGCTCGGGTAGCGCTCGTGCCGCGGCGCGAAGGGCTCGGGCGCGTCCCGACGACTCCGAGTACTGGCGGCTATCTCAAGGGCGACGCGCGTCGCCCCTACAGCTATGTTGCGGTTGGCGGGCGCCGGGTTTGCGTTCGTGTGCTCTCTCTCTCCTTCGCCCCACGCACCGTGCATCCTCTCGACTGGATCGTCTTAGGACTCTACATCGTCGTCATCGTCGGCATCGGCGTGTGGGCGAACAAGCGGCAGACCGACACCGAAGCCTACTTCGTCGGCAACCGGGGCGTCAAGTGGTGGGCGGCGGGCCTGTCGATCATCGCCACCTCGTTCAGCGCCGCGTCGATTCTGGGCGTTCCGGGCTACGCCTATGCCGACGACCTGTGGTATCTCCAGTACTCGCTGGGCGACATCTTCGCGGCCGTCATCGTCGTCGTCTTGTTCATCCCGTTCTTCCACAAGGTCAAGGGGCTCACGACGGCCTACGAGTACCTGGAGAAACGCTTCGACCTCAAGAGCCGCCTGCTGGGCTCGACGCTGTTCGTGCTCACGGTTATCCTGCGCGCCGGAACGCTGCTCTACGGCGCCGCGCTGCTGTTCTCGGCCGTCGTGCCGACCGATCTGATGCCTGGCCTGACGAGCGTCGAGGAAGCCGTCATTCTGTTTGGCGCCATCGCCATCTTCTACACGGTCATGGGCGGCATCTCGGCCGTCATCTGGACCGACGTGATCCAGTTCGCGGTCATGAGCCTGGGCGTGTTCGCGTCGATCTGGGTGGCGGCGACCGGTGCGGCCGAGGGATTCTGGGGAGCGTTCGAGATCGCTGGCGAGATGGGCAAGCTGGACGTGCTGCACGTAGCCGACGACGCTGGAAACGCGTGGGGCGGCAAGGCGCTGCTGACGGCCATCTTCGGCTACGGACTGCTGGCGCTCTCGCTTTTCGGCACCAACCAGCAGCCGGTCCAGCGCTACATGACCGTCAGCAGCCCGCGCGAGGCGCAGCGCGCGCTGATGTTGGGCGTTTCGGCTGGAGCGTTCGGCGTACTGCTCTCGCTCCTCTTGGGCGCGGCGCTGTTCGTGTTCTACAGCGAGAACGCAGGCTTGCTGCCAGGCGGACTGTCTCCCGATCAGATCATGCCGCACTTCGTCAACACGCAGGTGCCGCCGATCTTGACCGGTATGCTCGTCGCCGCCGTGTTTGCGGCCGCGATGTCGAGCCTGGACTCGGCGCTCAACTCGCTCTCGGCTGCGCTGACGGTCGACTTCCTGACGCGTTTCAAGCCGCGCACGAGCCAGAGCAGCCGGTTGATCTTTGCCAAAGTAGTCGTCGTGACGGCGGGCATTGTCGGCATCGGCGTCGGCATCTACGCCTCGCGCACCGAAGCGCTGCTGATCGACCTGATTCTCTCGTTTATGGGCTACTTCGCGGGCGGCCTTCTGGGCCTCTTCCTGCTAGGCATGCTCACCAAGCGCGCCAACGGACACGGCGCGTTCTGGGGCGCCATCGCCGGGACGCTCGTCGTGCTGATGGTGACGCAGAACGACTTCGGCCTGCCGCGCATGAACGAGTGGTTCGGCATCGCCCCGATTCCGTTTATCTGGTCGACCGCTATCGGGCTGGCCGTGACGTGCGTCGTCGGTTATCTGATCTCGCTGGCCGGACCGCGCGTCGCCGACGAGCGCTTGACCGACACCACGGTCGGCTGGACCGGCCTGTGACGGCGCGCGAACTTGGCAAGACTTGGAGACGCGCCACGCTGCGGACTCCGAGGCGGTAGATTCTCACTTTCCTGACCGACTCTTTGCCCGTGCTGCGCGCCCTCCTCCTCTTCGCCCTCGCACTCGCCGCGCTGGCTGCGCCCTCAGAGGCTCAGCCGCTTCCGTTCGGCGGCTCGGACGCGCCCGACGAGTTCGTACCCGGCGCGTGGTGGCTCGCCCGGACGCAGGTCGGCTTTCGGGGTGGGCTCTCGCTCGTGGGTCCTCGCTGGCACGCGATGGGCGGTCTGGACCTCGAATACGCGCGGCCTGGCTTCTCGGCGCAGATCCGCGAGACCGGGCGCGTCACGACCGACGGATTCCGCACCAACGACGTCAATGAACCCTACGACGCGCTGCGCAGCATCCGCTACGTCCGGTGGACTCCTCGGCGTGGCAAAGTCTTCTACGCCCGAATGGGACCGCTGCGCGACGTGCGGTTGGGAACGGGCCACTTGGTCAACTTTCTTGCCAGCGACGCCGCGTGGGACGAGCGAACAATAGGCGCCGAAGTCGGCGTGCGGCTTCCGGGCCTGCGAGTCGACGCTTTCTCGTCCGATGTCGCGGGCGCGCCTCTAGCCGGAGCCTACTTGCAAGTGCAGCCCTTCGGGTGGAGCGGCGTGCCCCTGCTGAGCGTTACCAAGCTAGGAGTGACGTACGTACGCGATTTCGTGCCGTCGACCGACTTCGACGCGCTGGGCATCGACCTCTCGGTCGCTCTGGTCGAGAGCGGGGGCTTTTCGGTCGACCCGTTCGTCAGCTACGCGCGCATGGGCACGTTCGCACGCACGGGTGGACGCACCGATGGACAGAGCCTGAAGATCGGCCTCGCTGGCGGCAGCCCGTCGATCCTCGACATCGCCCGCGTCGAGGGGCGAGCGGCGCTCCTCTATAGCGGCGAAGACTTCATCACGGGGTTCTTCGGCCCGCTCTACGCCGTCGAGAACACCTACTCGGCACCGCTGGACTCGGACCGATTCGTCAACTCCGACTCGACCGACCGGCGCACGTTCGGGGTTCGGCTGTCGGAATCGGCGGGCGCCACCGGGTTCGAGACCGAAGTGCGGCTCCTGGTTTTCCAGCGCTTCCAGCTATGGTACGCGCTCTACTCGCACTATGGATCGCAGCCACTCACGACTAGCCGCCTGCGCCTGTTCTACCGCACGCCCGACGGCCTCACGGTCGGCCTGCGATCCGACCGCAACGGGCTGAGTGGGTTCGGCGCGCTCTTTTCGAGCTTCAATGACCAGAGCACGCTGGCCATCCACGGCGAGTATCCCATCCGGCCCGGCCTGGGTGCGGGCTTCGAGGCGCGCTACACCTACGTCCCGTTCGCCGATCAGTCGAGCGAGCGGCGCTTCCTCGTCCAGCGCCGCTTCGACCCCTACGTCTTTTACCGCGTCCGATTGTAGTGCCTTACGCGGCGAGCCGATGCGATACTATATTCTCCCATCCGAACCCATCTCTTCGCCATGCGCACGCTCCTGACGCTCACGTTTGCTCTATTCCTGTCGGCATGCGGAATCGTCGAACTCCCCGAATCGACCGAAGACGTGGCCGTGTACTACGTGTCCACCAATGCACTGCCCGCCGCACGCGTGCTGTCGGGCCGGGCGCCGCTCATCGCCAACTCGGTGGCGATCGCTTACATGACGCCCGACGGCATGGCCTTCGACACGTTGAGAGCGCCCGACACGGCAACGCCGACCTCGACGACCTGGACGGCTCGCTTCGACCGCGACGCGCTCTCCAGTTTTTCGATAACCGCCACCAACTTGACTCTGCCTGCGGCCTTGGACACGACGGGCGACACGGGCTTCGTCGGCGTGGCGCTGCTGGTCAATCAGAAAACGGTCGCCGAAGACTCGTCGCGCACCGTCGTCACGCTGACGAACTGAGCCACCACGTCGCTCCCGAGCCCTCGGTCAGATCGCGAACGGCCCACGACCTTTGAGGCGTTTGGTGCGAATTAGGTGAGCGCCGGTCGCGGGCACGCACGCTCAGCGCCTGAGAGTTCTCACGAAACGCCTTCGCTCATGGCCAGCATCCGCTCAATGGGACGCAGGGCGCGCAGGCGCGTCGCCTCGTCCATGTGCAACTCGGGCTGCTCGTACTTCATGCAGAGGTAGAGCTTCTCGACCGTGTTGAGGCGCATATGGGGGCACTGGTTGCACGCGCAACCGCTCTCGGGTGGAGCCGGAATGAACTCCTTGCCGGGCGCTTTTTTGCGCATCTGGTGCAAGATGCCTTCCTCGGTAGCGACGATGAACCGCTGCGCTGCGTCTTCCTGAGTGAAGCGCAGAAGCGCACTCGTCGAGCCCACGAAATCGGCGTGGCGCAGGATGGCCTGCTCGCACTCGGGGTGCGCGATCAGAGGCGCGTCGGTGTACTGAGCTTTGAGGCCGAGCACCTTGCGCTCGCTGAACGTCTCGTGCACGATGCACACGCCGTCCCACAGCACCATATCGCGGCCCGTCTGGCCGATCAGCCAGCGGCCCAGGTTGCGATCCGGCGCGAAGATGATGCCCTGATCGGCTGGAATCTGGCGAACGATGTGCTCGGCATTGCTACTCGTCACGATGATATCGGACAGCGCCTTGACGCCTGCCGAGCAGTTGATGTAACTAATGACGACGTGGTCCGGGTGGCGCTTGCAAAACGCCTCGAACAGGTCGGGCGGGCAGCTGTCGGCCAGCGAGCAGCCCGCGTTGAGATCGGGCAGTACGACTTTGCGCGATGGGTTAAGGATCTTCGCGGTCTCAGCCATGAAGTGAACTCCGGCGAACACGATCAGATCAGCGTCCGTGTTCTCGGCCGCACGAGCCAGCCCGAGCGAGTCGCCGATGAAGTCCGCCAAGTCTTGAATCTCGCTCTCCTGGTAATAGTGCGCGAGCAAAACGGCGTTCTTCTCCTTCTTGAGGCGCTCAATCTCCTCGAACAGGTCGAGCGTCGGGTCGATGGGTGCGTCGACGAAGCCCAGAGCGGGGTCGAGAACAGGGAGATCGGTCACAGTAGCAGAGATGGGTTACCCATACTACGCGAGGTTTAGAGTCTCGGTTCGTCTGCCTCTTCGAGCAAGTAGGCGTCGACGGCATCGGTGAGATGCTTCCGCGCGCCGATGCTGATGCCGTACCCAATCCCGCTCATCGCGGCGCCACCCACTACGATCCCGATTCCAGCGGCGGGCAGTCCTTCTCCGGTTGCGCCGTCGACCGAAACGGCGACTCCGGCCGCAATGACCACTAGTGCGAGTCCCTGAATCAGCAGTCCCGTACGCCGTTTCCGGCGGTACTGATCGAGCCAATCTCTACTCGCCGGAGTATCGGACACGATGGGAGACAGCGCGTCGTACGTCGGCTTGAACGGACGCCCGTCGGGAACGGCGTAGTAGTTCACCTCACTGCTGACTATCGATTCAGGGATTAGCACACTGCCTCCCACCGGATCCGTAGTCGCAAGTTGGTACGTCGTTTCGACGACGCGGTACGTGTCGAGGCGTCCCTGGGCGGTGCGCTTGGAGAGGTGTTTGCCGTCGGCGGTGCGGCGCAGATGCTCGCCGTTGTAGTTGAGCGCGTCCAGATCGCGCAGAAACACTTTCAGCGTATCTGAAACGGTCATATACGTCGGTCCCAAAAAATCTTTTCCTCGCTCCATCGGTCCGCAGACGGTACGGTTGCCGGTCCACGTCTGCGTGCGCCCGTTGACCTGGACGATGCGTTTGGTTTCGGATACTACCAGGTAGTCAGCCGAGTCGGCCTCGGACACGTCATAGAGGCACGAGGATGCGGAGAGATCGACGACGGGCGGCTCCTCGAGCGTCTGGGCAGAAAGCGAGGGCGCGCAGAACAGGACGAGGGCGAGCAGGGAGAGCGAACGCATGAATCGGGTGCAGTAGCTGGTGTGTAGCGAGACCGTTTGCCCAAGGTAGCCACTCGCACGGATGTTAGGCATCTAGCAATCCACCTCCTCTCTCCCACTCTTCGGCTTCCGAGTAGAACGCTGGGCCGGTCGGCGTAGCTTGGCTGCTCTCTCTTTCGCCATGCCCGTCCTTCAAGCCAATAGCCTCTCCGCGGACTCCACCATCATCGCACGGCTGGACCACGTCGACTCGCTGCTCACCGCGGCGCAGGCGGATACGGTCGCCGCTGAGATCCCGATGACCGACGTCATCGCCAACCTGACGCTGGCAGACGTGGCGCTGCCGCTGGGCCTGATTATCGGCGGGATGATCGTGGGCTGGCTCGCCGAGCGCGTCGTGCTGCGCGGACTCGAAGTGGTCGCCGAGCGGACGAGTTGGCGCGCCGACAACGTCATCGTGCGCGCGTTCCGAGGCGTGCTGATCTTTTGGGGATTGGCGCTGGGTGTCTACCTCGCCTCGCTAACCGTGGAGGCCTTCCCGACCTTTGTCGACTGGCTGCAAAACGTCGCGCTGACGGCGGCGGTCCTGCTGTCGTTCTTCGTCGTGCTGGCGCGCGTCTCAGCCGGTTTGGTGATCGCCTATTCGCGGCGCGAGTCGTCGTTTTTGCCCATCACGTCGATCGTGCCGACGCTGGTGCGCGTGCTCGTCTACACGATCGGGCTGCTCGTCATCCTGAACGAGTTTGGCGTATCGGTCACGCCGATTCTGGGCGCGCTGAGCCTGGGCGGCCTGGCGCTCGCGCTGGGCTTGCAGGACACGCTCGCCAACGTCGCCGCCGGGTTGTACCTGATCGCCTCTCAGCAGATACGGACGGGTCACTACGTGCGGCTCGAAACCGGCGAGGAAGGCTGGATCGTCGACATTGACTGGCGCGCGACGAGCATCCGCACGATCATCGATAGCCGGGTGATCGTGCCCAACGCGCGCCTCGCATCGTCGGTCGTCGCCAACTACCGCAGCACACCTCAAGGGCTGCGGATGCGCGTCCACGTGCCCCTTCCGTACGACGCCGATCTCGACCGAGTCGAAGCCATCGTCCTCGACGTGGCGCAGAGCGTCGCCTTCGAGGGGAGAGCCAAAGCCGAAGCGTTCGTTCATACGCTGGGCGAGTTCAGCGTCAACCTGACCGTTCTGCTGCCCATCCGCGATTACTACGCGCAGTTCGAGGCACGCAGCCGCTTCCTCAAACTGCTGATCCGCCGGTTTCAGGCCGAGGGCATCCGCGTCCCCTTCCCCATCAAGGAGTTCGAGATGGAACTGGGCACGACTGGCCTGCCCGACACCTCGCAGCCCGGCGGCCTCCAGCGCCCGAGCCTGCGCACCGACCAGGCCGAACCGGACGACGGCGCGCTGGGCGGCTGACTTCTGCTTCCTTTTTTCCAGCGCTCTCATGCGATTCCTGCTTCCTATCCTGCTGCTCGCGATTTCCGGTTCAGCAGAGGCACAACCTGCTCGGTTCGGCGCATCAGTCGCTCCCACATTGTCCTATCTGGTGGGCACGCCAGTGAGTCGGTCGTTTGCACTCGCGGCGCTCCCTATCGCTGACATCAATGTTGTCAGCCCCGCCCGCATTTCCGAGCGGACGGCAGGCCAAGGCTTTCGGGGAGAAGTTTGGGGAATGATTCAACCCGGACGACTCGGCTTTCGCGTTGGACTAGCCTACGAGCGCCGCACAGCCCAGGCGGTTCGGACGGTGGGCTTCGGGGGGTTTGTTGCTCGGAACGGCTCCGAAGTGATCGCCACTTTCCCTCCGTTCGACATTAGCGAGTCTCTCGAACTGGAATACGAGTCCATACAGATCCCTACATTTCTCGTCCTTGCAGCGGCGCCAGCGTCGAGGCGACCGTGGCAGGTCGGAGTGGGGCCTTACCTGGGCTATCGCCGAGACTCAGCTGTAGGCACGACTCTGTCTTCCACCAGTGATCTGATCGGTTTCCCCGAGAATGGCTTTCAGCGAGTCGAGATTGCCTGCGCGGTGGTTCGCAGGCGTTGGCGCTACGGCAGCAGTCAGCCTGACGCAGGTCGGTGCGGCGCACATAGAGTTGACAGCCAGTGGGTCGCTGGACCTGCACGAAACTGATTCGGACGAGATCGCGCTGATCGGGAGCACGCGGTTCGCGACCGGATCGGTCGGGTTAGGAATTGCGTTTTAGCCCTCCTCCACTAAGCTGCCCCGCATGGATGCGCAGCGTCGTCTTGGCTCGCTCAGCGTGCTCTGGACTGGTGTGCGGGTTTTCCGCGATCTTGCGCCTCACTCTATTTCGCTACAGAGGTCGAGCATAGCACTCGGCCTGTGCGCAGCCGCCAACTTATCGCCGCCCCTCAACTCGAACCGCCGCAACCGCCGCCTCTCTGCCCTCGCGGGCGCCAACTTTTGAAGACGTATCAGAGTCCCGACTGCGCGCCCAAGCGTGCGTCGACTCTTTGATCATTCCGACGATGGGGAGCGCGAAGTACGCCAGATGCCACATCTCTTTCGTCCGGTGATCGATAAGAAAATCCAGGCCGACGAAAGCGGTAGCGAGGTACAGGGAGATGGCGCGCGATAGACCGAACGGGTGGGTGAACAGTAGGACCACCGAGACGGGAAGCGAAAAGTAGAGGTAGATCCCTCGGCCCACAAGCGGAGTCGGCACGAGCAGGAACCAACCGAAAGAGGCGATCAACACGCACACGCAACCTGCCGGACTGATCTTCCACCGGTCTCGCCTCGTCACGCAGAACCCGATTCCGTATCCGCCCGCGGCTACCGTTCCTTTCAACCAATAGAGTGGCCACTGAGGCGGATCACCAAGGCTGGGTTCTGGACGGCCCATTTCTGCACCGATGAGTAGAGCGACGGTGAAAACCGCTATTCCGAAGATCTCCCAGAAGGTCTCGCGCCACGGATGCGCTTCGATTGAGACCAAACCGCTCACGCCTCCTTCACTAGCTGCCCGGCGTGGATGCGCAGCGTCGTCTTGGCGCGCTCGGCGAGCAGCGGGTTGTGCGTCACGACGACGAACGTGCGGCCCTCGGCCTCGTTGAGGCGGGCGATTTCGTCGTGGAGAGCTTCGGCCGTGGCGGTGTCGAGGTTGCCCGTCGGTTCGTCCATGAGCACCAGATCGGGCTCGTTCATAAACGCTCGGGCAACGGCGACGCGCTGCTGCTCGCCGCCGCTCATCTGGCTCGGGCGATGCTCCATCCGGGCAGATAGACCCAACTGTTTGAGCAGATCGGATGCCCGCGGTCTAGCCTGCGACAAGCTGACGCCTTGGATGAGCGCAGGCATCGCCACGTTTTCCAGAGCGCTGAACTCGGGCAGCAAGTGGTGAAACTGGAAGACGAAGCCGACATGCCGGTTGCGCCACTGCGCCAGTTTCTCGTCCTTCTGTCCAAAGATCGGTTTGCCCCTGAAACGCACACTTCCGCCCGTCGGACGGTCCAGCCCGCCCATCAGGTGGAGCAGCGTGCTCTTGCCCGTCCCGCTCTCGCCGACGATGGCGACGAACGCGCCTTCGGCTACGCGCAGGCTCACCCCGCGCAAGACTTCGAGCGACTGCCCCTCGCCAGTCGGATAGGCTTTGCGCAGATCGGTCGTCTCGACGAGCGGTGTCGGCTCGGGCGCGAGGTCGGGGATACGCTGCGGCAAGGGCGAGGCGTCGCCGAGTGCATTGGGAGAAGACTGGAGACCGCCGGACTCCAAGTTGTCGCGGGGATCAATCACGGGTGATGCCGTACTTGTTCATCTTGTTGTACAAGTGCGAGCGCTGGATGTCGATCACCTCGGCTGTGCGGCTCACGTTCCACTCGTTCTTCTCGAGTTGGTGCTCGATGAACAACTGCTCGGCCCGGTCGCGGAAGTCGGTGAAGTGGTCGAATTGGTCGAGCAGGTTGCCAATGGCGCCCGTCTGAGCCGATCCGCCCTGGACGTAGCGCTCCACGTCCGACGCTTCGATGCGGGCGCCGGGCGACAAGATGAGCAGCCGCTCGACGACGTTGCCTAGCTCGCGCACGTTGCCTCTCCAGTCGTTGCGGCCGAGTTTGCTCAGCGCTTCGTCCGAAAACGGCTTGGGCGTCAGGCCGTTGCGCTTGGCCAGCCGCTCGGCGAAGACCGGCGCGATGAGTTCCACGTCGCCCCGGCGCTCGCGCAGCGGCGGCACGTGGATGAGGATGACCGACAGCCGGTGGTACAGGTCCTCGCGGAACTGGTGGGCTTCGATGGATTCGAGCAGGTTCTTGTTCGTCGCCGCGACGACGCGCACGTTGACCGAAATGTCGCGGTCGCCGCCGACGCGCGTGATGCGGCTCTCTTGCAACGCGCGCAGCACTTTGGCTTGAGCCGACAGGCTCATGTCGCCGATCTCGTCCAAGAACAGTGTTCCACCGTCGGCCTGCTCGAACTTGCCGATGCGCTGCTTGGTCGCTCCGGTGAAACTCCCCTTCTCGTGCCCGAACAACTCGGACTCGATCAGTTCTTGGGGAATCGCGGCGCAGTTGACCTCGACGATGGGGCCGCCACTCCGAGGGCTCTTGGCGTGAATCCAGCGCGCGACTAGCTCCTTGCCCGTCCCCGCCTCTCCGGTAATGAGCACGCGCGCTTCGGTCGGCGCTACTTGGTCGATCGTCGCCGTGATCTCGCCGATGGCGCGGCTCTGGCCGATGATCGGCGTCAGGCTGTCGTCGGTCTGCTGCGCGATCGTCTGCCGCATGCGCTTGTTGTCCTGCGCCAGCTTGCCCCGGTCCATCGCGTTGCGCAGTGTCAGGAGCAGGCGGTTCAGATCGGGCGGCTTCTCGATGAAGTCGAACGCGCCGCCCTTGGTCGCCTCGACGGCCGTCTCGATCGTGCCATGACCGCTGATCATGACGATGGGCGTCTCGACACCCGCGTCGCCCGCCTGGCGGAGCACGTCGAGACCGTCACGCTTGGGCATCTTCACGTCGACCAACGCCGCGTCGTACGTGCCCTTCTTCAGCTTTGCGAGCGCATCGTCGCCATCGACGGCCTCCTCTACCTCGTAGTCTTCGTACTCGAGAATCTCGCGCAGCGTGCGGCGGATGGCGGGTTCGTCGTCGGCAACGAGGATCGTGGGCATAGTGATGGGGTCGAAAGCAAAAGCGGGAGCCTACACGCGCAGGCTCCCGCTCGGGATTCAGCAGAGGTGCCAGATCAGCTTCCAGCGGCTTCTTTGGCGTCGATCATGCCCAGCAGCATTTCGGCTTCCGCGGTTTCCCTCGCGTCGGCGTAATCGTCCGTCAGCACTTCGACGGCAGAGCGGGCGGCGGAAAAATCGCCGGCGGCCTCGTAGTTGCGGGCGGCCGAAAGCAGGTAGGCCGGAGCCAGCGCGGGGTTGTCGTAGCGGTCGATAGCTTCTTCGTAGAAACCGGCGGCTTCGGCGTGGTTGCCCAGCTGCTCGTGCGTCGCGGCCAGACCTGCGGCGACGTTGTGGCCCAGCAGGTTGTCCGCGCGGCCGACTTCCTCGAACTGCGCCAGCGCCTCTTCGTAGCGGCCCAGGCGGAAGAGCGCGTCTCCGGCGTAAAAAGCGGCCAACTCTCCTGCACCCGTTCCTCCGTATTCGTCGGCTACGGCGAGCAGGCCCGGAAGCGACTCTTCGAACTCACCCTGACCATACTGGAGCGACGGCTGAACCAGCGCGGTTTCGGCGGCCTGCGCGTTCTGCTGCGCAAAGTAGATGTAGGCGACGATGGCAAGCGCAAGCACGACTAGGCCGATCAGGACGCCGATCACGAGCGACTGGCGCTCGTAGTAGAAGTCGACGGCGCGCGTGGCGAAGTCGTCGCTCGGGGCGGGTGCGTACGGAGCCTGGACGGGTGCCGGCTCGTCTGCCGTAACTGGGGTGTTGACCGTGGCCATCGGGATCGGAAAGGATGTCAGATGTCGCGGGCGACGCGCGTTGGCGTCGCCCAAAGAGGCCCAAGATACGGAGTCGCCTCCTGCCTGCCAGAGCCGCGTGCGCGTTTCGTGCCGATTGCACAACTCGGCGCGTTGGGAGCGCTTTCGGGCGGAAACATCCCCCTCGGGCCGGTTCGTTGCATCGTTTTGCGCATTTCGCGCACTCTCAACGCTCACCCCTCCTGCTCTCATGGCAATCAAACTCGGCATCAACGGCTTCGGTCGCATCGGACGGCTCGTCTTCCGCTCCATCCTCGAACGCGGCGACAGCGACTTCGACATCGTCGGCGTCAACGACCTGACCGACGCGGCCACGCTCGCGCACCTGTTCAAGTACGACTCGGTCCACGGACGCTTCCCCGGAACGGTCGAAGTCGACGGCGACTCGCTCGTGATCAACGGCGACCGCTTTCCCGTCTTCGCCAAGCGCGACCCGTCCGAACTGCCGTGGGGCGATCTGGGCTGCGAGGTCGTGATCGAGTCGACGGGCGTATTCCGCGACCGCAAGGGCGCCAACCTGCACCTGGCTGCGGGCGCCAAAAAAGTCGTTATCTCGGCTCCGGCCAAGGGCGAAGTCGACGGCACGATCGTGCTCGGCGTCAACGACGACACGCTCACGGGAGCCGAAACCGTCATCTCGAACGCCAGCTGCACGACCAACTGCCTGGCGCCGATGGTCAAGGTGCTCGACGACGCGTTCGGCATCGAGAAGGGCTTCATGACGACAGTCCACAGCTACACCAGCGACCAGCGCATCCACGACGCGCCGCACAGCGACCTGCGCCGCTCGCGCGCCGCCGCCCTGTCGATCATCCCGACGACGACCGGCGCCGCCGCCGCCGTAGGCCTGGTCCTGCCGCACCTCCAAGGCAAACTCGACGGATTCGCCCTCCGCGTCCCCACGCCCGACGGCTCGCTGACCGACCTGACGGCGATCGTCAAGCAGGACGTGACGATTGAGCAGGTCAACAACGCCTTGCGCGAAGCGGCTCACGGCCCGATGAAAGGCATCATGGAGTACACCGAAGACCCCATCGTGTCGATCGACATCGTCCATAACCCGCACAGCTGCGTCATCGACGGACAGAGCACGATGACCGACGGCAAGCTGATCAAGGTCGTCGGCTGGTACGACAACGAGTGGGGCTATGCCAACCGCACCGTCGACGTGGCCAAGCTGCTGATGGACAAGGCCTCGTAAGTAGGCGCTGACCTGATTCGATCGTCAGTTCGCCCGACGTTTCCGGCTGCTCTTCTACGCGGAGGGGCAGCCGGTTTCTATTTTAGGGCAGCCAACGCCTTGATCCGATGGAGCTTACCGCTGCCTCTCACCCGCCCGCCTCGCCTGCCGTTTCCGACCTGGAAGCGCACTTCGCCCGGTTCCGCGCAAACGTCGTCGGTATCGGCGCGCACATCGACACACCGGACGGGCGCAAACCGCTGGTCTACGCCGACTGGGTCGCGTCGGGCCGGATGTATGGTCCCATTGAGCGGAGAATGGAGGAGCTGGCGCCGTTCGTCGGCAACACGCACACCGAGACGAGCCACTGCGGCACGCTGATGACGCGGCTCTACCACGCCGCACAGCAGCGGACCAAAGCGCACGTCGGCGCCGGGCCGGACGACGTGCTGATCGCTGCCGGATCGGGCATGACGACGGTCATCAACAAGCTGCAACGCATGATGGGTCTCAAGCTGCCCGAGGCGTTCGCGAGCCGAATCACGCTGGCCGAGCACGAGCGCCCCGTCGTCTTCGTGAGTCACATGGAGCACCACTCGAACCATACGAGTTGGCTCGAAACCATCGCCGACGTAGTCGTCCTGGCTCCGGGCGATGACGGGCGCTGCGCCACCGACGCCCTGGCCGACGCGCTGCCCGCCTACGCCGATCGACCGCTCAAAATCGGCGCGTTCATCGCGCACTCCAACGTGACGGGACTGGCGACGCCCTACTACGAGTTGGCCCGGCTGATGCACCAGGCAGGCGGCCTGTGCTTCGTTGACTTCGCCGCATCGGCGCCCTACGTCGCCATCGACATGCACCCGACCGATGCCGACGGCGAGCCGGATCACGACGCGCGGCTGGACGCGGTCTACTTCTCGCCGCACAAGTTTCTGGGCGGGCCGGGGACGCCGGGCGTATTGGTGTTCGACAAGAACCTCTATCGGAACCGCGTGCCCGATCATCCCGGCGGCGGGACGGTCGTCTGGACCAATCCGTGGGGGCAGCACGCTTACCTCGACGATATCGAGGCGCGCGAGGACGGCGGCACGCCTCCCTTCTTGCAGACGATCCGGACGGCGCTGTGCATCGAACTCAAGGAGCAGATGGGCGTCGACCGCATCGAGGCGCGCGAGCACGAACTCGTCCAACGCGCACTCCCTCGCCTCCGCGCCGTCGATGGGCTGCACGTGCTCGCCGACGCGCACGCCGACCGCCTGGGCATCGTCTCGTTCTGGTGCGAGCATCTGCACTACAACCTGGTCGTCCGCCTGCTCAACGACCGGTTTGGCATCCAGGTCAGAGGCGGCTGCTCGTGCGCGGGCACGTACGGCCACTACCTGCTGCACGTCGACCCGACATGCTCCGCCGAAGCCTTCGCCGCTGCCGAGCAGGGCGATCACACGCTGATGCTGGGCTGGATTCGCCTGTCGCTCCACCCGACGATGACCGATGCCGAGCTGGACTACGCGCTGGACGCCATCGAACAAGTAGCCACGCACGGCGATCATTGGGCGACCGAGTACACCTACGACAAGCGCTCCAACGAGTGGCTCCACCCCGACGACGCCGATCCAAGCGTCGATCACCTGCTGGTGCTGGCCTGACGCAATCCCGCTAAACCGTGACGCAGAGCATGTTAGCCCAGCTATGTTGTCTCACCGCCCCACTCCGCCATGCCCGATACGCTCACCCCTCGAACGACTCACCGCGCCCGTCCGCTGCACGCGCCGCTGCTGAACGAATCCGACTTCTTGCGCCTCCCGGGCCAGGAAAAAGCGGACCTGATTCACGGACGCCTCTACGTCATGGCCCCTCCTTCTCACAGACACGAACGCATCGTTTCGTTCCTCCACAGCTTGCTCGACATGTATGTCAGCGCGCGGGATTTGGGCAACGTATACGCTTCAAAGTCGCCGATCCGTATCGACGAGCGCAACACATTCGAGCCGGACGTAGTGTTCGTGGCGACTCATCGGCTCAATGCAATCCAGGCTAATGGCTTGATCACGAACGGAGCAGACGTAGCCATCGAAGTCGTCTCACCCTCTACGCGGCGGCGCGATTATGTGGCCAAGCGCGACGGCTACGAGCGAGCGGGCGTCGCCGAGTATTGGATCGTCGATCCCAAGCGCGAGCAGGCGCAATTCTACCGCATCGGCGCGTCGGGCCTGTACGACGGAGTGACGCCGCCAGCGGGCGAGCCGTACGAAAGCCGCGCCGTTGGCGGCTTTTCCCTACTGCCTTCCGACTTGTTCGCCGAGCCTCTGCCTAACCGCTACAATCTGCTGCGCGCGCTACTGGACTGAACCGAAGTCTTTCTACTCCATCCGCTCGGCGCGGAACTGGCCGTTGGGCTGCTCGAACGTCAGCGCCGACGCGTCGCTGGAGAACCGAACGGCGAATCCATTCAGCCCTTGGATATGGAAGTAGCCTGCGTCGACCGGGACGAGCGTGTACGTGGGCTGGCCCGGTACGGTAATGCGCAGACTCTTGCTGGCCATCTCGACGACGACGGTCTGCCCGCGCAGGTTGTAGCGTCCGGCATACTGGCCGAGAGTCCGGTCGTCGGACAGTTCTGACGGAGCGGCGCGCTCGAAGCGGACGGGCGGCAGCATCGGCTCGACCGAAACCTCCAGTTCGTCCACGCGGCCGTCCTCGTTGGTGCGGAACGTGACGCTCGTGCCTTCGAGAAAACTGCTCGCCAGCAGAAACGTCTCGAAGTGGCGATGCGCCATTTCCACCGTCAGGTCGAAGCGGCGAAACGTGAGCGCCTTGCGGTCCAGCGCGATGTGAAGCGTATCGTAAGCCGGATGGACGTAGGCTCCGGCGTAATCGGCCAGTTCGTGCGCAGGCTTGGTGCCTTCGATGCGGACGCGAGCGCCATCGGTCTGCTGATCCTGGCGCCCTCGGAGAACAGCGAGCGCTTGGCCGATCCAGTCGGCCGGGTCGTCTTCGCCCAGCGCGCGCTCGAAGATGGTCAGCATGAGCCCGCGCGGCAGTGCCGAGGCGTCCTGATTGCTCAGGATGGCGACGCCCAAATCGTCGTCCGGTAGGAAGCCAACGAGGGCGCTGAACCCGTCGATGTTGCCGCCGTGGTGCAGCATCCGCCGTCCGTTCAGCGGCTCGACGAACCACCCTTTGGCGTACATCGTGTAGGGCGTTGCGCGCTGCCCGTTTGGATTGACGATCATCTCGGGCGCATGGAGAAACTTCAGCGTCGACGACTCGAGGATGCGGCGCCCGTCGATCTGGCCGTCGCCCAGTTGAAACTGCGCCCATCGGCCGAACTCTTGGATATTCGCGTTGATGGATCCGGCCGGACCGACGGCGTCGAGGTCGCGAAACGGCATCACGGTCGTCGCACTCAGCCCGCCTTTGTACCCCAGTGCGAAGTCCGCCAAGCCCTGCATCGCGCCAACCGAGAAGCCCGCCGCCGTCATACCCAGAGGCTCGAACAGGCGCTGCCGCGTCGCCTCTTCCCACGTCGACCCGGCCAGTTCGCCGCCCAGGTAGCCCGCCGTCGTAAACATCAGGTTCTGATACTGCCACGCGCTCCGAAACGGCTCGGTCGGTTCGAGGTAGCGCAGCCGCTCAATCATCTGCTCGCGCGTCAGCGGCGATCCGTACCACATCAGGTCATGCCGCGGAAGTCCGCTGCGGTGCGTCAGCAGGTCGACCGCCGTCATCTGCCCGCTCGCGATCGGGTCGTGCATTTCGAACGTGGACAGGTAGCGGCGGATCGGCGTCTGCCAGTCCAGCATTCCCTCGTCGGCGAGCGTGCCCAGCAGAGCCGAGACGAACGCCTTGGTCGACGAGCCGATAGGAAACTGCGTCTGCGTCGTGACGGGAAGGCGGCCGTCCACATCGCGCAGGCCTGAGCCGAACGCCAGCAAGACCGTATCGGCGCGGACGACGGCGACGGCGAGGCCGGGCACGTTGTAGGCCGCGCGCACCGAGTCGACGAACGCTTCCAGTCCCTCCAGCCTCTGGGCAGCCTGGTCGACGGTTGCGCCGTCGCCACGGGTCATCTCGAACCGGAGTCGCCCTGCTCCCTGCACGAATTCGCCCGCCACTCGGTTGGAATTTGCCGAGTCGATCGCGCCCGAGAAGCGCGGCGTGCCGGGAATGCCCTGCATGACAAAGAAGAGCGAATCGCCATCGGCTCGCACGTCCGACAGCGCGAAACCGGCGAGGTTTTGCGCCGGAATCGACAGCACGCCAGTCAACGCATCGTCCGAGCCCGTGAACGTCGCCGAGAAGGCGAGCGGCTGACCGGGAATCTGGATCTCTCCGCTCCACGAACCGGCAAACGGCTGTGCAAACGCGGAGGGGACGACCAGTAAGGCGAGTAGCAGCAGGCGCATGGATGGGCTGGATTAGGTGGAGCCGAACCCTACGAGCGCACGACGACGCCGGTTACGCAACCCGGAGCATCCTTATTGATTCGACTTCTACTCATTTCGCCTGCGCCATGCCCGACACGATCACTAAAGCCGACATGGCACGCGCCATCGACGCGCTCCCGGAAGACGCCACCGTCGAGGACGCCATTGAGCGCCTGCTGATGATCGCTCACATACGGGAGGGAATCGGTCAATCTCGAAGGGGGGAGACGACACCTCATGAGGACGTTTTTCGCGAAGTGCGTGAGCGCATACGGGGGAGCGCATCTGATGGCTGAACTCGTCTGGACCACGCAGGCTAAGCGAGCGCTTCGCGACCTTGCAGAATATCGTGCGCGCACCTCGCCCCACTATGCTGAGCGCATCGTCGACCGTATATACCAAGCCAGTACCCGCCTCGAACTCTTCCCACCTTCCGGGAGGCAGGTACCCGAAATCGAAGACGAAGACATTCGCGAGATTGTAGTCGACGGGTATCGCCTCTTCTACCTATTTCTCGTCGACGAAGACCGCGTCGAGATCGTGACGCTGCGGCACTCGTCTCAGCAGTTCGGCGCCTGAACGCAAAAGCGCCGCGCCCAGCCGAAGCCGAGCGCGGCGCTCAGAGCGCACGAGCAACTTACGCCGTCTGCCCCATGTGCTCGGCGACGGTCTCGCCGATGAGCGCGGGGTTCTTGACGACGACGGCTCCAGCGGCTTCGAGCGCGGCGAACTTGTCTTCCGCCGTTCCTTTTCCGCCCGAGATGATCGCTCCGGCGTGGCCCATCCGGCGTCCGGGAGGCGCGGTCGCTCCGGCGATGAACGAGAAGACGGGCTTGGTCATGTGGGCCTTGATGTAGTCGGCGGCCTCCTCCTCAGCCGTTCCGCCGATCTCGCCGATCATGACGATCGCTTCGGTCTCGCTGTCGTTCTCGAACAGTTCGAGCGCGTCGACGAACTTGGTGCCGATGACCGGGTCGCCGCCGATACCGATGGCGGTCGACTGGCCTAAACCGCGGCGCGTCAGCTGGTCGGCGGCTTCGTAGGTGAGCGTTCCGCTGCGGCTCACGAGTCCGACCGGACCGGGCGTGAAGATCATCGTGGGCATGATGCCGACTTTGGCCTGATCCGGCGTGATGATGCCGGGGCAGTTGGGGCCGACGAGCCGCGCGCCTTTCTTCTGGACGTAGTGGTAGGCTGGCAGCATGTCCTCGACCGGGATGCCTTCGGTGATGCAGATGATCACTTCGATTCCGGCGTCGGCGGCCTCCATGATCGCATCGGCGGCGAACGGCGGCGGGACGAAGATGACGGTCGTGTTGGCGCCTTCCTTGTCGACCGATTCGGCGACGGTGTTGAAGACGGGGAGGTCGAGGTGGGTCGTGCCCCCTTTGCCGGGCGTGACACCGCCGACGACGTTCGTGCCGTAGTCGATCATTTGCTCGGAGTGGAACGAGCCTTCTTTACCGGTGAAGCCTTGGACGATCAGGCGGGTCTGGTTGCCGACGAGGACGGACATAAAACTGAGAGTGTGCGTGAGTGAGAAAGAGGAAAGATAATCGGGCGAAGCGCGCTCGAACCGCGACTAGTCCATGGATTCCAAGACGTGCCCGGCTCGTAGCACCACCTCCTCGCCCATCGCTGGGCCGAGCAGTTGGACACCGATCGGCAGGCCGCTGTCGGGGTGCGTTCCAACTGGAACGACCAGGCCCGGGATTCCGGCGAGGTTGGCCGTGACGGTGTACACGTCGTTGAGGTACATCTCGAGCGGGTCGCTAGTCTTGGCGCCGATCTCGAACGCAGTCGTTGGCGTGGCGGGCGTCAGGAGCACGTCGACCTGCTCGAAGGCGCGCGTGTAGTCTTGTTGAAACAGGCGCCGCACGCGCTGGGCGCGCCCGAAGTAGGCGTCGTAGTAGCCGGACGAGAGCACGTAGGTGCCCAGCATGATGCGGCGCTTGACCTCGTCGCCAAACCCTTCGGTTCGGTTGTTGACGTAGAAGGCCTCCAAGTCATCAGCCGTCTGGCCCGACCGGAAGCCGTAGCGAACGCCGTCGTAGCGCGCCAGGTTGCTCGACGCTTCGGCCGTCGTCAGCACGTAGTAGGCGGCGATGCCGTACTTGGTGTGCGGAAGCGAAACCGGATGGATCGTCGCCCCTTGCGATTCCAAATGAGCGGCAGAGGCTTCGATACGCGCCCTTATGGCTGGATCCAGTCCTTCGCCCAGAAACTCCTCGGGCAGACCGACGCGCAGCCCTTCGACGCCTTTGTCGATCGACGTCACGAAATCGGGCACGTCGACTGGGGCGCTGGTCGTGTCGTTGGGGTCGACGCCCGACATCACGCCAAGCAGCCGGGCGGCATCCTTGACCGTCGGCGCGAACGGGCCGATGCAGTCGAACGACGACGCGAACGCCACCAGTCCATAGCGCGAGACGCGTCCGTATGTCGGCTTCAAACCGACCGTCCCGCAGAATGCGGCGGGCTGGCGGATCGAGCCTCCGGTATCGCTGCCCAGTGCGGCGTGGCACAAGCCCCCCGCTACGGCGGCGGCGCTTCCGCCCGAACTTCCGCCCGTGACGAAATCCACATTGGCCGGGTTGCGCGCCGGACCGTAGACGCTGTTCTCGTTCGACGAGCCCATCGCGAACTCGTCGCAGTTGAGCTTGCCGACGACGATGGCGCCCGCATCGCGCAGCCTGCGGACCGCCGTCGCCTCGATCAGCGACTCGAACCCGCCCAGCATTGTCGACGCGCAGGTCGTGTGGAAGTCGGTCGTGCAGACCGTGTCTTTGACTCCGAGCATCAAGCCCGCAAGCGGCAGCTCTTCCCCTGCTCCCAGTCGCACGTCGACCGCTCGGGCCTGGACGCGAACCGCATCCGTGTCCAGATCGACGAACGCGTTGAGCCGCTCGTTGTGCGCGTCGATGTGAGCGATGAATGTGTCCGCCAAGTCAGCGGCGGTCGTCGCGCCGCCGGTCAGGGATTGGTGCGCATCGGCGAAGGAAATCGGCATAGTGGATAAGTGGGTGCTGCTCAAACGGGACTATCGGCACGAGCAGACTCTGGGGACTCGTCGACCGAAGATTGGCTCTTTACATACGAGACAAACCAGATCAACAGACTAAGCGCCACCACGTTGATCCCGAACGTATATGAGTCGGCAGATGCACGGCCTAACGTGAGGTCCATCGACGCGCCGAACTGAGTTTGAGCGCCGTTCGTCCCGACGAGCAGATTGAAGAAAGGACCAGCGACGAAGTGGTAGAAGACGGAGGGCGTCGCGATGATCGGTACCTGCAGGGCCGTCACGAAAGCGGCTATGATTCCACCGTCGGGATTCCCCCTCCAGAGCATCAATCCAGCCGCGAGCGTGGCGCCGCCCAGCAGGACCGCAGCACCCCGGACGATGAAATGGAGAGCGCTCGGAGGTAGTCCCGAAAGAATCGACGCGCCGACGAGCAGAATGCCGAAAATGATGTACAGCGCGCCGACAGCGGGGATGAGTTTGTCGTTATGAGACCGCAAGGAAATAGCCGGGCGATTCAGGTAGAGGAAACGGCTTAGACCGAGCGCTCATCGGTTTCAACAGGCGGCACCTCGTTCGGGCTACGCCGAGGCAGAAGCCGACGAAGCAGCAGCAGCGGCACCCGCAGCGCTGGGCGGAGTCACCGGCGGCACGTCGTTGATCGGCTGTGCAGCAGCGGCGGGCGGAGGCGTGGCAGCGGCCTGTTCGGCGGGCGTAACCGGCGCCGACGTGTGGTCTACTAGGGGAGCGCTCTGATGCGGCTGGCGCGGCTGGCTCAGATGCTGCTGCGGACGAGGAGCGTGCGGACTGTTACTGTCCATCGTAATCTCGCGCTTGATGTCGGTCGTAGCGTCTTTGAACTCGCGGATGCCGCTGCCCAAGCCACGCGCGAT
Organism: Rhodothermales bacterium; assembly: GCA_963841855.1. Classification (GTDB taxonomy): domain Bacteria; phylum Bacteroidota; class Rhodothermia; order Rhodothermales; family BA12; genus CAXBBB01. The sequence continues at coordinate 492,042 of CAWJEJ010000001.1, forward strand.
TTCGGGAATACGCTTGGCGCCGAAGAGCAGCAGCACGACGAGCAGAATGGCGACGATTTCAAGAGGTCCGGGCATAGCAGAAGGCAGAGAGGGGTAAAACGGCGCGCCGAGCCGAAGCGCAGCGCGGGAAAGTACGTTTTGCACGATAGGCGCCGGGCCAAGATCCGCTCAAGCCTGTGCGTACGTGGTTCTGCACAATCGCCGACTGCCGCTCGCTTTCATCTTGCATAGACACGCGTGCGGCTCTGCGCCCGTACCTTTCAGCGAAACACACGCCCATGCCTGCCTCCGACCGGCCCGTTTCGCCCACCTTCTCTGCGCTCACGCGCGACCAGATCGCCCGCTGGCCCAAGGCCGAGCTCCACTGCCACCTCGACGGCTCGCTGCGCCTCGACACCCTCCTCGACCTGGCTCGCCAGCAAGGAAAACTCGGCATCCTGCCCGCCGACTCGGTCGACGGGCTGCACGAAGTTCTGCTCCAGGTCGACGATAGCCCGACGCTCGAAGCGTACCTGTCGTGGTTTCAATACTCGATCCCGGTCATGCAGACGGCCCAGGCGCTGCGCCGGATCGCCTACGAACTGGCCGAGGACATGGCCGCCGATGGCGTACGCTACCTCGAAGTCCGCTACGCGCCGATCCTGGCGACGGATGAGGGCCTGTCGATGCAGCAGGTCAACGCCGCCGTCCTCGAAGGCCTCGCCGACGCCGAGCGCGCCTATGGCATCGTCAGCCGGGTGATCACGTGCGGACTGCGCGACCGTCAGCAGTCGGCGTCGGTCGATCAGGCGCGCGTCGCGGTCGAGCAGCAGTCGAAAGGCGTCGTCGGTTTCGATTTGGCAGGGGGCGAGGCGTCGAGCACGCCCGGGGAGCATGCCAAAGCGTTCGAGTTGGCCTACCGCAATCTGATGGGCATCACGTGCCACGCCGGGGAGAGCGTCGGACCGCAGTCGATCCGATCGGCACTGTTCGAAGCGCACGCGCACCGCATCGGACACGGCGTCACGCTGCGCGACGATCCCGAGCTGATGCAGTACGTGATCGACCACCAGATCCCGCTCGAAATGTGTCCGACCTCGAACGTCCAGACGCACGTCGTGCCCAGCTTCGAAGCCCACCCGATCGCCGAGTACGTCAGGGCCGGAGTCGCCGTCAGCGTCAATACCGACAACACGCTCTTCAGCCGCACGTCTACGACCGAGGAGTTGTGGCGCGCCCACACGCGCTGCGGCCTGACGGCAGACGAAACGCGGCGCGTCGCTCTGGCTGCGTTCGAGCATGCGTTCCTACCCTACGACCAAAAGCAAGCGCTGCTGTCCGACGTGCGGCCTGCTCTCAGCTAATCGCCACAACACTCGTCCTCCCCTTGATTAAGGGGAGGTGGCCAACAGGGTCGGAGGGGTCCGCTGCTCCGATCTCCGCGCCGACCACCCCGCCCTGAGACACGCGTGTCTCGGGCACCCCTCCTCCGAGAGGAGGGGACGTTTTGTTTTCTGACCTCTCCGCTATGTCCGGCTCTTCCCCTTCTCGCACGATCTCGCCTGCGCGCGCGCTGCGTGGCACGGCCCAAATGCCGCCCGACAAAAGCATCGCGCAACGAGCGATCCTGATGGCCGCGCTGGGCGATGGCACATCAACGATCGAGAATTTTCCCCAAGCCGCCGATCCCCGGAGCCTGCTGGCGTGCGTTCGCGCGCTTGGGATTCACGTCGAGGAGCCGACTTCGGGTACGCTCGTGGTTCACGGTCGCGGGTTGGGCGGATTGACGAAGCCCCAAGCCCCGCTCGACTGCGGCAACAGCGGCACGGCGATGCGTTTTCTCGCGGGCGTGCTCGCTGGGCAACCGTTCGACGCGACGCTCATCGGCGACGACTCACTATCGGGCCGCCCGATGCGCAGGGTGACGGACCCGCTCACCGCGATGGGCGCACGGATCAGCACGACAGACGGGCACGCGCCGCTGCACGTCCGGGGCGGATCGAAGCTGAGCGGCATCACCTACCGCTTGCCGATGCCGTCGGCGCAGGTGAAGAGCTGCGTGCTGATGGCCGGGCTGTTTGCCCAAGGCGAGACGACGGTCGTCGAGACGTTACCGTCACGCGATCACACCGAGAGGATGCTGGACCTTTCGTCGGTCGAGACGGGCGGAGAGCGCCACCTGACCGTCGCGGGCGGACACGTCATCCCGGCCCAGACGTGGACGGTTCCAGGCGATTTCTCGGCCGCCGCCTTCTTCCTCGTCGCCGCGACGCTCGTGCCGGGCTCGGACGTGCGCCTGCCCTCGGTCGGCCTCAACCCGACGCGCGCCGCTCTACTCGACGTGCTCCGCGCGATGGGCGCCGAGATCGAGGTGTCGAACGAGCGGACGGTCGGCGGCGAGCCTGTAGGTAATCTGCGCGTCCGGGCGTCGAACCTGCATCACGTGACGGTCAGCGGCGAATTGGTGCCGATCCTGATCGACGAAGTGCCGATCCTGGCCGTCGCCGGGGCGCTGAGTGAAGGCGGCGTGACGATCCGCGACGCCGCTGAACTGCGCGTCAAGGAGACCGACCGTATCGCTGCGGTCGCTCAGAATCTGCGCGCGTTCGGCGCCCACGTCGAGGAGTTCGAAGACGGAATGCACGTTGCCGGGCCAGCCAGTTTGCACGGAGCGACCGTCGAATCGTTTGGCGATCACCGCATCGCTATGAGTATGGCCGTCGCCGCCCTGACCGCCCAAGGAGAGACCACGATTCGCGACGCCCAGGCCGCCTCGGTCTCTTTCCCAGATTTCTACGACACGCTCGACGCGTTACGCCACACCCCGTAGCGACGGGGCATGCCCCGTCGACAGGAGCAAGCCGCCGCGATTCGAGCCGCCCTCCAACGCCGCAGCGCCGCTATATATAACGGCGGACAGGATCGAGAAGGATCTCAGCAGTCGCGGTCTTTGCACGGGTCGTTGCCCCAGTTTTTGAGCGAGTAGCGCCAGTCGCTCGTCGCGATGTCGTCGTCGGGTCCCTGCGCGCTGTGGCGGTGGACGTAGCCGACGACTTTGCGCATGTGCGCGTACTGATCGTCCGTCAGATCGGCCTTATTGGTGCGCTTGATCTCGACGATGCGGCGCCCCGACGCGTGGCCGACGCTCTCGCCTCCGTCCTTCTGACCGACGCGTTTGCTGTCATCCGTTTCGAGCCAGTCTTCCAACTCTTTCGGCTGCATGTTGACGGCCTCTTTGAAGTCGTCGTAGGTCTCCTGCTTCTCGTCGTCGGTCATGGGATCAGTGGTTGGTGGACCCGTTCCACCACACGTTCGACTGCTAGGGTTCTCCGTTAGACACACGTTGCAGAACCATCAGTCACTGTCCATAGGCCGATGGCTGTTAGCCGTCGTCGTCCTCGCCTTCGATCTGGATCTTGTTGATCGCGCCGATGAACGGCAGCCCGATGCCCATTCCGCGCTGAGGGAGCAACCCTCCGAGCGTCCGCCCTACCAGTGACGTGTCGGCGTCGGCCTCGGCGGTTTGGTAGGGATGGTCGCGGCGAAAGAGTTCGAACAGGCTGGCCGGGCCGAACGCGGGCGGGCTGTAAAAGCGGTCCGAGCGCGCCCACGTGGCGTCCGGCGCTGCTTCTCCGGGGCGATACTGCGTCACCCAGGCGCGCTGCGTCACGTGGAGCGGCGGCAAGCGGAGGCCTACGCCCGAGACGGTCAAAAACGCCGTCCGCTCGTAGCGGCTGGGAAGCCAGACGTCGGCGAACGCGGGCGTGTACCAAGCGTGGTAGGTGCCGCTGAACGTGTCCAGATTGGGCAGCGGCGGGTCGTCGACGGGGCGCATCTCGGCTTCGGCTATCATGGCGGCCGGTAGCGCGACGACCAAGCGGCCGAAGAGCGGGCGAATGCCTCGCGGAAAACGCTCGCCCGGACGAAACGACATCTCGGCCCACTCCATTCCGAGCGAGTCGATGCGGCTTCCGAGCAGGAACTGGTAGGCGCCGATGGCATCGGGGTGAGTCGGACTGAGATACCTTGCGCCGTCCAGAATCAGCACGTCCTCGAAGAACACGTCGGGTAGGCCGTCGGCGTCGGCGAAGCGGAGCGGTCCGCCTTCGGGCAAGCGGCGCCGGGCGACGACCTCTTCGCGCGCGCCCCATCCGGCCTTGCCATAGAGCAGCGTCCGCATCTCGGTCAGCCGCGCGGGCTGCCTGCCGACGGCGCTCTCCTTCTCGATCAGCAGGCGCCCGTACACGTCGGCGCCATACTGAAACTGCCGCTGCGCCAGCTCGACCTTGCGTGCCAGCACCTGCCGCATGATGCCCATCGCCGGGTCCTCGCCGGTCACGTCGACGCCCGAGAGCGAGATCGGCGCGGGCTCCATGCGCACGACGACCGGCTCGGGCGTGGCGACCTCGAACGTGTCGGAGCGGAACCCGACGCGCCGCGCGACCAGCCGAACCGGCAGGCTGGACACACGCAGGCGCCACCGGCCGCGCGCGTCGGCGACCGCGCTAGCCGAGCCGGTCAGTGTCTGGATCGTCGTTCCGCTCAGCGGCATGTTGCTGCGCGCGTCGCGGGCCTCGCCGCTCACTATTTCCTGCGCGCTCGCCGTCATGGGGAGTAGGACGCAGAATAGGAGCAGCAGACGAGGCATGAGAGGCGGGATGAGACGAGGTCAACGCCGCTGCGGAGCCGGTTCGCACGTAGCGGCGGTCGCACCAGAGCACGGCGCGCCACAGGCGTCAGCCTTCGGGGATCACGGCTGGCTCTTCGTCCCAGTTTTCGATCAGGTCGAGAACCGCGGCGACGATTTCGCCTTCTTCGACCGTGCCGATGGTCTCGCCGCGTTTGAACAGGTGCGCGCGCCCGCGTCCCAGACTCACACCCAGGTCGGCGCCGGCCGCCTCGCCCGGACCGTTGACGGCGCAGCCCATCAGCGCGACGCTCAGGTCTTTTTCGAACTTGCGCTCCTTGATCGCCGCCTCGACCTGGTTGACGACCGTAAACAGGTCGCTCGCCAATCGTCCGCACGTGGGGCAGGCGATCACGTTGACGCCCGGGCGCCCCAGCCGCAGCGACTTGAGGATCTGGTGGCCGACCTCGACCTCGTGGATGCTGTCGGCGGCGAGGCTGACCCTAATCGTGTCGCCGATGCCGTCGGCCAGCAGAGCGCCGATGCCGATGCTGCTCTTGATCGTGCCGTTTTGCAGGCTGCCGCTCTCGGTCACACCCAGATGGAGCGGGTAATCGGTGCGCTCGGCGAGCAGGCGGTAGCTCTGAATCATGAAGTAGACGTCCGAGTGCTTGACCGAGATGATCAGGTCCTCGAAGCCGTTCTTCTGGCAGATCTCGACGTGCCGCATCGCGCTCTCGAACAGCGCCTCGGGCTTGGGATAGCCGTATTTGTCCAGGATATCCTTTTCGAGCGAGCCGCCGTTGACCCCGATGCGGATCGGAATTCCGGCTTCCTTGGCGGCCAGCAGCACCTCGCGCTCCCACTCCATCTTGCCGATGTTGCCCGGGTTGAGTCGCACTTTGGCCACGCGCGCTTCGATGGCTTTGAGCGCGTATTTGTGGTTGAAGTGGATGTCGGCGACGATCGGGACCGGGCTTCCCTGAACGATGTCCGGCAGCGCGTCGGCGTCTTCGGGGCGCGGCACGGCGACGCGGATGATGTCGGCTCCGGCTTCGGCCAGGCGCGTGATCTCGGCCAGGCAGTTGGGCACGTCGTGCGTCTTGCCGGTCGTCATCGACTGGACCGAGATCGGCGCGCCGCCGCCCACCTGAACGTCGCCCACCATGACGGGGCGGCTGATGCGTCGGGGTCTTTGCATTGGAATCGAAGAGAGTCGTAAGGAGAAAGCCGAACGAGCGCCCGGCGCAGTTGTGCCGTAGCGCCGCGGCAGAGTCAGCGCGTGGAGTCGGGCGAGGCGAGCGGGGCGGACTTCTCTGCCTTCCACGCCAGGCGCACCAGCAGAGGAAAGTGGTCGGAGAGCACCTTCTGATCGATCAATTCGGCGCTGAGCACGCGTAGCCGCGGGTCGACGAGCACGAAATCGATGCGGGCGATGGGCTTGGTGACGTGGTAGGTCGCGCTCCGCCCCCGGCCTCTTAGGCGCCACGCGTCGTCGAGGCCGGAACTCAGGATGCGACCGTACGACCAGTTGTGCATCGTCGAGTTAAAATCGCCCGCCACGACGACGGGCAGCGGATCGGCGTCGATCAGCGCGCGCAGCGTGTCCGACTCGGCAGCTCGGTCGATGATCGAAGAGCGGTAGCGCCGCAAAAACGGACGCCACGTCGTGGGGGAAAATGCGTGGAAGGTCGTGTCGGACCAGGGTTTCTCGCTGCCGTACGAACGCAGGTGGGCGTTGTAAATGGCGACGCGCTCGTCGCCCAGCATGTATTCGAGCCGAATGAACTGTCGGAGCGCGTCGGTTTCGTTTCGCTCGCGCAGGCTGTAGACGTGCATGGCGGGCTGTTTGACACGGGCCAGCGTGGCGAGGCGCGTGTAGGGCAGGCCCGCACCCTCGCCCGAGCGCGTCGGCAGCGGCGCGTCGTAGCCCAGCGAGTCCTTGAGAGGCGCGAAGTGGTTCAGCGGATAGACGCCGCGCGCATATCCCGGCGACGCTTCGGCCACGAACAGCATCGGCCCTTCCTGCAGCGTCATCACGTCGGGCCAGACGGTGCGCATGAAGCCGACCAAGTCTCGCCCCTTGTTTTCTCCATCGCCGAAGTACGGGCTGACGTTGTAGGTCAAGAGCGACAGTGTGTCTTGGGGCGCGGCCGTAGCTTCGGACGGAGTGGGTGCTCCTCCATACCGGGCGAACGCGAACGCCAGCAAAATGGCGTGGACGGTCACGCTGCGCCACTTGCGCCGCACTACCTGCCCGACGAGCAGCAGCGCGACGGCAGCGGTCAGGTAGGGAAAGCCGATCGCGATCAGTTGCAGCGGCCACGTCAGACCGTCGGGGCGCACGTGGCGTCCCAGCCACGCCAGCACGAACAGCCCAGCGACGAACGCGTCAAGCACCCAAAAGGCAAACGAAACCACTTTTCGCACCCGATCTACCGCTTGCTATAGGCGTCGAGTACTTCGCGCTCGCCCTCGGTCAGCGCGTCCATCCCCTCGTCGCTGATCTTCTCGAGGATGCGGTCGACTTCGTGGCGCGACGGGCGGCGCGAGCCTTTGGGGTCGGACAGCCGGGCCGTCACAGCGCCCCACCCCGATGCCGTCTCGGGCTCGGGTTCGGCGGCGCGGCGGCGAGGCGGCGGACTGGACCTAGCCGGAGATTCCATCGCGCCCTTTACCCAGTGGTGCAGGTGGTAGCCGCGCAGCGCCAGCGCGCCCATCGCCACGCCCGCAAGCGAGCCACCGACTCCAGCGAACACGTAGCCGGGGGGGCTGAGCAGTTCGAACGCGAGCAGGCCCACGCCCACCCACAGCAGCCGAACGGCGCCCAGCAGCAGCAGTCCGATCGTTTTGTAGGGAAACTGAATCGCCGTCGCGAAGATCAGCCCCAAGACGGCGGCCTGCGATCCTTCATAAGCCAGCCCCATGGCCAGCGCGACCAACCCGCCGCCCAGCGCCCCCAGTCCCCACGCCGTCAGCACCCACGCGCCTCCCAGCATCCGCTCCTGCTCCTCGCCGATCCAGTAGAGAAACGCGACGTTGAACGCGACTTCCAAGAAGCCGCCCAGCCCGGTCCGCGTGTGGACGAAGGCGTAGGTCAGGACAGTCCACGGCGCGTCGAGCGGAGAGCCGCCCGGAATGGCCAGATAGCCGCGCACGATGGCGAGCGACGAGGGACTCACAGCCGCCAGCACCATGCAGCACACGTACACGACCACCTGCACCAGCATCAGCACGCGGAGGACGGGCGGCAGCGAGTCGTACCAGAAACGAAAGCGGTTCATCGGCGGCGAGAGTTGGTGGCGACTAGGCGTACGACCGACTGCCCGGCTTGATCGGCAGTTTGCCGCGCCAGTAGAGAATCAGGATCAGCCCGAACAGCATGCCGCCCAGGTGGGCGAAGTGCGCCACGTTCGAGCCCGGCCTAGCAAAACCCGAATACAACTCGAACGCGCCGTAGAGCAGCACGAAGTACTTGGCCTTGATCGGAAACAGGAAGTAGAGGTAGATCTCGGACTCGGGAAACATCATCCCGAACGCCAGCAAGATGCCGAAGACAGCACCAGAGGCGCCGATCGTCGGCACGGGAGTCGGGTCGATGAACGTGATGACGAGCAGCTGAATCAGGCCCGATCCGATCAGGCAGAAGAAGTAGTAGAACGCGAACCGCCGCGATCCCCACGTCCGCTCAATGGCGACGCCAAAGAGCCACAGCGCCAGCATGTTGAAGAAGAAGTGGCCCAGACCGCCGTGCAGGAAGCCGTACGTCAGCAGCTGCCAAGGGAAGAAGTGACCGTCGACGCCGGGCCCACCTTGCATCAGCCGGACGGGATACTCGATGAACGGCGCCCACAGGCCGAGCCATTCGACGAGGAGCGCACTGGTCGTCGGGACGAGGCTGAACAGGAAAAACAGCCCGTTGATGATCAAGAGGTTCTTGATGACCGGCGGGAACGCGCCGAAGTCGGTGCTGGGCTGGAAGGCGGACGAGGTCATGAACGGGCGCGGCGGCAGAGCGCAGGCGCAGTGGGAGCGGAGCATGGTTATAGCGTCGCGAGCCCGCTCAAGTTGCACGAGCCGGACACGCGCGACGAACAGGCCGCGCTGGCCGCCGTACTCTGCATCGCCTCATCGTTCCGTCATGTCGTACACGCCGCGCCCGCTCTACCCTCGCCCCCCGGGACGCCCGCCGTCCGGACCGGCGCTGCCGCCACCGACGCTTCCGCCACGGCCGTCGGCCGAGCATCGGGCAGCACCTCGCAAGCCCAAGCGCAAAAACCGGCTACGCCGCGCCTTGGTCGTCCTGGCCGTCGCCGTCTTCGCACTGCCGATCCTCGCGCTGGGTGGACTGTGGATGTGGGCGAGTCTGCTCGAGACCGACATCCCCGATCTCTACGAACTGCGCAACCCGTCGATGCACCTGGCGTCGATCGCGTACGCCGAAACTGGGGAGGAAATCGGGCGCTACCACGACGAGAACCGGACGTGGGTGGGCTACGACCGCATCAGCCCTAACGCCGCCAGCGCGCTCGTGGCGACCGAAGACTTTCGCTTTTTCGAGCACAACGGCGTCGATTGGCGGCGGCTGTCGTCGTCGGTTTGGCTCACGCTCCAGGGTGATCCGCAAGGTGGGTCGACGATCACGATGCAGCTGGCGCGCAACCTGTTTCCCGGCGTTGGACGCGACGACAGCATCGAACGCAAACTGCGCGAAATCATGACCGCGCGCAGGCTCGAAGAGGCGTATTCCAAGACCGAAATTTTGGAGATGTACCTCAACACGGTTCCGTTCGGCTTCAACGCGTTCGGCATCGAAGCGGCATCTCAAGTTTACTTCGGCAAAGCCGCGCTCGACCTCTCGCCGCCCGAGTCCGCTCTACTCGTCGGCACGCTCAAGGCGACGACTTACTACAATCCCGTCCGCAATCCGACCGAATCGCGGCAGCGACGGGCGGTCGTGTTGCAGCAGATGGGCAAATACGGCTACCTCGACGCGTCCCAAGTAGATGCGTTTTCCGAGTCGCCGCTGGGCCTCGACTTCTCGACGCCCGACCCGGCTGATTCCCCGGCGCCCTACTTCGCCGATTTCGTCGAGCAGTGGGTGCAGGCGTGGGCCGAGGCCAACGACCGCGACCTCTACACGGGCGGCCTGCGCATCTTCACGACGCTCGACATGCGCCTGCAAGACGTCGCCCAGCGTGCCGTCGACGTCGAAGGCGAGCGCTTGCAGCGCGTCGCGGCGCACGAATGGAGCCGCCGGTATTCGGGCCTGCTCTCACGCTCGGCCGATTCGTATCCCGAAGCGGGCTCGTTTCCTTACTTCTGGCAGCGCCATCCCGAGGCGCTCGACCGGGCACTTCGCCAGACACCTCGCTACAAGATGCTGCGCGATGAGGGCGAATCGCAGTCCCAAGCCTTGCTCCTCCTCAAGGCCGACAATGCGTTCGTCGACTCGGTCAAGGCGCGGACGGCCAGACTCGAAGCGTCGTTCGTGGCGATCGAGACCGAGACAGGCTACGTCCGCGCCTATGTCGGCGGACGCGACTATAGGGCGAGCCAGTTCGACCGGGCGAGCCAGTCGCGCAGGCAGCCTGGATCGACGTTCAAGCCGTTCGTTTACGCTGCCGCTCTCAACTGGGGCTATGCGCCCGACGACCGCGTGCTCGACGCGGTCCGCAGCTATGGCGGCTGGCGGCCAGCCAATTCGGGCGGCGGCGCCAGCGGTGCCGCCATCACGCTGCGCAGCGGGCTGACCTATTCCAAAAACACGATCAGCGCGGCTCTGATCGACCAGGTTGGAGCCGCCGAGGTCGTTCGCACCGCTCAGCAGGCGGGCATCACGTCGTCGCTCCGAGCCGTCCCGTCACTGGCGCTGGGCACGAGCGAGGTGACACTGCTCGAAATGGTCGGCGCCTATGGCACGCTGGCGAGCAGCGGCATCCGGCGCACGCCCGTCATCGTGACGCGCATCGAAGACCGCGAGGGCAACGTGCTGGCGCAGTTTGGCCCGCAGCAGCAGCGCGCACTTCCGGCCTCGACTTCGTACGGCGTCCTCGACATGATGCGCGACGTGGTCGACAGGGGCACGGCGCAGCGCCTGCGAACGATGGGCGTGCGAGGCGACATCGCCGGAAAGACGGGCACGACGCAGGAAAGCGCCGACGGCTGGTTCATTGCCGCTCATCCCGACCTGGTGATGGGTGCGTGGGTCGGCTTCGACGAGCGGAGGCTTTCGTTTCGCACCAGCTACTGGGGCCAGGGCGGGCACAACGCCTTGTTCGTCGTCGGCGATTTCGCGCGCGACGTGCAAGGGGCGGGCTTGAGCCTCGACCCCGACGTTCGCTTTCAGCCGCCGCCCGGCTACCAGGAGCGCGCCTCGGACCGCAGCCGTTGGAACGACGATGTGCGCCTGGCGATGGACTCGCTCGACGCGCGGCGCGACCGCCTGGCCGCCGATACGTCGCGCTTTCAGCCGGACTCGTCGCATGCGCTGGCCGGGCGGACCGGCACGATCCGCTACCGCGACGACGCGGCTCCGCAGCCTGCTCCCGCGATCCGACCCGATACCCAAGACCAGACGCGCCCCCCAACTCCAGCACGCCGAGCGCCTTCGGCACTTCCCGCCCGGATCGACCCCAAGCCCATCGAACCCGCCCCCGCATCGGCGCCGCTGGAGACCGTTCCTCAACCCGTCCCCGCGCGCGTGCCCGCCGCAGCACCCGCCCCGACCGAAGTGCCTCCCCCACCGGCCAGTCGCCGCGGGACGTCGCGCAGTGGAGGTGGGAACGGCGGTGGCTGAAACGCTTTTCCCCTTTGCCCAGCGGCGACTCTTCAGTTTCAGGCGATAAAATGTCGGCTTCGTTTTTGTTTGATTCAAGATGCGGCCCCACCTGCCGATACCTCGGATAGTAAGCGATCCTCCTATGCCCGACTCCACGCCTCCTCCTACGCTGCCGCGTATCCTCCTGGTCGAGGATCACGACATGACGCGGCGGATGCAGGTCCGCTTTCTGAGCCGTCAGTACGCCGTAGATTTCGCCTCGACGGGGCGCGAGGCCATTGAGCAGGCGCAGGCGCACCCGTACCAGACGATCCTGCTCGACATCAACCTCGCCGACCGGATGAACGGCGTCGAGGTGATGCAGACGATCAAGCAATTGGGGCATCATCAGTCTACCGCAATCGTGGCGGTGACGGGGTATTCATCGCCCGAGGACCGGCAGCGACTGCTGGGTGCCGGCTTCGACCTATACCTCTCCAAGCCGTTCAAGTGGAAGGAGTTTAGCGAAGTGATCGAACTGGCCGTCCGCATCACTGCGTCGGGCGCCTCGCAGTCTGCTCCTCCGCCTCCCACGCCGCAGCCGACCTACGCGCAGCCGCAGCGAGCGCCCGAACCGGCTCACGTCTCGCCGCCGCGTCCGCCTGCCGCCGCTCCGCACCCTTCGGCCGAACGTCGACCGCTCAGCCCGTATCCCGAAGCGATCGAGTCGTCGGACGGACGCACGTCGCGCGAGGAGCCGACGATATCGGCCTATTCCACTTCTGCTCCGGCTAAGCCCGCAGCGCCGTCGCTTCTGCTGCCGCGCTGGGAGTCACTGGGCGGTATCTAGCGGAGCCGCGCCCAGCGCCTCTCGCGTAGATTACTGTGCGCCGAACAGCCACTCGAACGCTTGGGCAAACTCTCCCGCCCAGAAGCCTTCGCTGTGATCGCCGTACGAGCGCACGTGGCTCTCAAGCGCAAGGCCCGCGTGCTCGCTGCGCAGCCGGTCGACCATGCGCGCTTGCGTCTCGACTATGCCTGCACCTTCGGATTCGGCGCTGACGAAGTAGAACCGTGAGCCGGACAGATCGGCGCCGTCGACCAAATCCAGCATCTGATTCTCGGCGAACCAGAGCGACGGTGAGAACACGCCGGCGCGCCCAAACACGTCGGGGCGCGTCAATCCGGCGTAGAGCGAGATCAGGCCGCCCATGCTGCTGCCCAGGATGCCGGTGTGCTGGGCGTCGGGAAGCGTTCGGAAGCGTTCGTCGATATGGGGCTTGAATGTTTCGGTGAGAAACGCGACGTAGGCCTCGCCCTGGCCTCCGCCATATACGTCGTTTGCGAACGGTCCGTACTCGTCCAGCCGGTGATCGACACCGTGGTCGATGGCGACGACGATGACGTGAGCGCTGAGGCTGTCGAGCGTTTCGTCCATCCGCCACTCGGTACCGTAGCTCGTCGTGGCGGCGTCGAACACGTTTTGCCCGTCGTGGACGTAGAGAACGGGGTATCGCGCGTTGGAGTCGGCGTAGCCGGACGGCAGCCACACCTGAACGCGCCGCATCCGCCCGAGTTGGGGCATCGCGAAGGCCGAGTCCAGCACAGACACCGATGCGCTCGCCGTCGACGGCCGGTCGGACGCAGCGCTGGCCCACCCTTCGACGGACGACGCGTACGTCTGTGGGCCGCCGGCGACTCGGACAATCCGGTTGGGCGCGTCGAAGCCACCCTGAGTCTCGCCGCTCGCCCAACTTCCCAATGTGAACTTGAACGCGATATCGCCCGTGTCCATCTGCGCGATCGTCAGGCTCGCCACATCGCCGTTGCGGTTCAACTCGAACGCGGGGTCAGCCGGATTCCACTGGTTGAACGTCCCAGCGACGTAGACGCGGGCGCTGTCGGGCGTGCTGGGTGGCAGCGCGACGCGGAGCGTAAGCGAGTCGGCGGGAGACGCGCAGCCCGCAAGCGCGAGAAGGGCGAGAAGCTGAATCATGCACTCGGAGTATTGTCGTCGGCGTAGCGGCGGGCGCGCTTTTCGACGCCCTCGTCGGTGTCGCGGTCGCGCAGCGCGTCGAGCCTCGACTGGACGGTGCGCTCGTAGCCCATCTCGGACGGATTGTAGAAGTAGAGACCTTGCATCTCGTCAGGCAGGTACTGCTCGGCGACGTAGTGATCTCGGAAGGCGTGCGGATAGTGGTAGCCCTTGCCGTGCCCCAGCCCCGCACCGTCGCGCGAGGCGTCTTTGAGCTTGTTGGGCGGCTCGTGCTGCGCCTGCTTTTCGACGTACGCGAGCGCCTCGAACAGGGCGAACGACGAGTTGCTCTTGGGCGCCGTCGCCAGGTAGAGGCACAGGTGCGACAGATGGAAGCGTCCCTCGGGCATGCCGACGTAGTCAAACGCCTGGGCCGCGGCGACGGCTTGCTCCAAGGCGCGCGGATCGGCCATTCCGACATCCTCACATGCGAAGATCAGCATCCGGCGCAGGATGAAGCGCGGGTCCTCTCCAGCGTATATCATCCGTGCCATCCAGTATAACGCCGCGTCCACGTCGCTTCCACGCAGGCTCTTGATGAACGCGCTGATCGTGTCGAAGTGGGCATCGCCCTCCTTGTCGTAGAGGACGGCGCGCTTCTGGATCGAGTCTTCGGCGACTTCGCGTGTGATCCGGATCTCGCCGTCGTCGTTGGGCGGCGTCGTCTCGGCGGCGAGTTCGAGCGCATTGAGCAGGCTGCGCGCGTCGCCGTTAGCCGTCGACACCAGGTGCGCCAATGCGTCGTCGTCGATGGCGACGTTTTTCAGGCCATATCCGCGCTCCTCGTTGGCGATGGCCCGCCGGATGATACCCGCCAGATCGTCGTCGGTCAGCGACTGCATCTCGAAGACTCGGCTCCGACTAACGAGCGCTTTGTTGACCTCGAAATACGGATTCTCGGTCGTTGCGCCGACGAACGTCACGGTCCCATTCTCGACGTGCGGAAGCAGCGCGTCCTGCTGCGCCTTGTTGAAGCGGTGCACCTCGTCGACGAACAGGATCGACCGCTGTCCGTGCAGCCGCAATCGGTCGTGGGCCCCGTCGATGGCGGCCCGGATGTCCTTGACGCCTGCCAAGACAGCATTGAGCGCCAGAAAGTTTTTCGCCGTGCTCCGGGCGATGATGCGGGCCAGCGTCGTCTTGCCCGTCCCCGGCGGACCGTAGAGCAGTAGGCTCGTCACCCGGTCGGCTTCGACCGCGCGGCGGAGCAGTTTGCCCGGCCCCAGAATGTGCGACTGACCGGCAAACTCGTCCAACGTGCGCGGACGCATCCGGTCGGCGAGGGGAGCAGACGCCGTCGTGCGGGCGCGGGCAGCGGTGTCGAACAGGTCGTCGGGCATGAGCAGAAACTAGCCACCCGATCTCCCATCGGTTCGGAAGAATGCGATCAGGTTTTCCCGAACGCACAAAGCTGTCAGGTTTTCAAAACCTGACAGCTTTCGGAACGCCGCCGTTGCTGGGAGACGCCGAGCCTACGCCGCCCGCCGCGTCGACTGGCCGACCTGCTGGTGCGTCACGCCGAAGAAGTCGAGCGCGCGGTTGTAGTCGGCCAGCCACGACTGAGGATGCGCTCCGTCGGCGACGGCGACGTGCAGCACGCGCCCAGCTCCAGCCAACGGCTCTAACTCCTCGCCGCCGAAGAGCAGTCCGGCATGAGGGTCGGGCAGCGCGTAGGGCATCTCGACCGACCGGCCCGCGCGCACGTCGCAGATCAGCGCTTCGGTCGATGCCAGCGTTTCCAGGTTGACGCGCCCCCGCCGCCCGAACAGCTCGGGACGCAGGCGCAGCGCGAACAGCAGCACATCGTGCAGGCGGTACGTCAGGTCGTTGGGATCGAAGCGCAAGACCGCGTCCAGATGACCACCGCCGACGAGCAGCGCGTCACGCAGCACGACATTTTCAGGGTCCAGATCGTCCGTCACCTCGATGCCGACGCGGCGCACCGAATCACCCAGAGGCACCTCGACGACAAAATCGGTGTAGAAGGGTCCGGCAGGCGTTTCGTGGCGCACCTGGTACTGAATTCCGGCGTCTGCGTGGAGAAACTTGACTAGATGCCAGGCCAGTTCGTCCTCGACGGGACGCTCGTAAGGCGGGGCGTAGAACAGGCTCGGCTCGGCGAAGTGGGTAGACATGTCAGATTCGATTTGGTGGATGGGCGAGACGCTTTTCGCGCGCGCGTATGCGTAGAATACAGAGCAACGGCGACATCGTTATGTCATAGGCTTATCTATTTATTTTTCAGGAGATTGGACCTGCTGTTTCGATGGTCTTATCGGCCACAAATGACTCCTCGTTTGGCTCCTTACCTTTCTGCTATGAACACACTCATTCTCATCGCCGCACTGGCGATCTACGTCGTCGTGCTGACGGCCGTGCGCGGACTGCGGCCCGGCGTCCGGATCGCGTTTGCCGTTGGGGCGGGGGCTCTGCTGCTCGTGATGGCGTGGACCGATGCTCAGGCGGCCTATGGCGCGCGGCTGGTGCTCGTCGGCGTCGTCATCGCGGCTATGCTGTTCACGATTCGCAGGCGCGGGCGTCAATCCGAACAACGGTAGCGACATCGGGACGGTACGCGCCCGGCTCTGTCGCTAGGTTGAACGACCTCACTATTCGACCAGCATGACCGGACTGATATTCGCCGCCGGACGCGGCACACGCCTCGCCCCTCTCACCGATGCGACGCCCAAGGCGATGGTCCAGGTCGGCGGCGCTCCCCTGCTCCAGCACACCGCCGACCGGCTCGTCGAAGCAGGCTGCGATCGGCTCGTCGTCAACACCGCCTATCTAGCCGATCAAGTCGAGGCATACGTCGGCGAGAGGGGTGACCTGGGAGTGGAGACGCATCTGTCGTTCGAGCCGGGCGGGCCCTATGAGACAGGCGGCGGGCTGCTCCACGCGCGCGACCTACTGCCCGGCGATCCGTACCTGATCCACAACGTCGACATACTGAGCGAGATCGACTTGTCGGCTCTCTACGCCGCTCACGATCCAAGCAGTCTGGCTACGCTGGCCGTGCGCGAGGCCACGACCGATCGCTACCTGATGTTCGACGACGTCGGGCTGATGGGCTACGCGCACGGTGGCGGCGAAAAGCAAGTGCGCGACGCTCAGGGCACGCTGCACCGCTTCGACTTTTGCGGCATCCAAGTGGCTAGTCCCGACCTGCTCGGCGCGTTCGAGGAAACCGGGACGTTTTCGATCATGACGCCCTACCTGCGGTTGGCCAAGAGCGGAGCCGCAGTCAAGCCCTACCACGTCGGCGCGGCGTACTGGCTCGACGTGGGCACGCACGACCGGTTGGCCGAAGCCGAGCGCTACGTCAGCGAGCGGCGCGGTTGACGACTCCTTCTTCGAGGCGCGGTGGGCGGATGCCCTTGAGCACGAACGCGCCGATCACGCCCGCGACGAATCCGCCGACGTGTGCGCCGTAGGCCACGCCTCCGGTCTGCTCGCTGGCGACCATGGCGCCGTAGCCGTTGAAGAACTGGAACGCGATCCACAGCCCGAGCACGACGACGGCGGGCACGCTGACGACGAAGTAGAAGAGCAGCGCGCGGACCTCGTTGCGCGGAAACAGGACGAGGTAGGCGCCCAGAACGCCGGAGATCGCGCCCGACGCTCCGAGGTTGGGAATGACGCCGTCCGGGTCGAGCGCGACCTGGGCCATCGTCGCCGCCAGTCCGCAGGCGAGGTAGAATAGGAGAAACGTGATCGGCCCAAAGCGGTGCTCGACGTTGTCGCCGAAAATCCAGAGGTAGAGCAGGTTGCCACCTAAATGCAGCCAGCCGCCGTGCATGAACATCGCCGACACAATCGTCAGGTAGATCGGAACGGGGCCGGGCGAATGCTCGACGACCATGCGCTGACCGTCGACACCGAGCGGAACGCTGCCGACGAGATCGACGCCGGTCGTGATCTCGCTGGGAATGACGCTCCAGCCGTACGTGAACGCCTCGTTGCCGCCCATTCCCTGGAAGAGCACGAACACGACGACGTTGGCGGCGAGAAAGACGAGCGTGACCCAGGCGGTCCGGGTCAGGCGGCGATCGTCGTCGGAGAGCGGAAAAAGCATAAACGGTCGGTAGGCGGAGTGCGTAAGATGCGCTTCTTCCGATCCGTACCGCTATGTCCGCTTCTGCTCGCACCACGAAATTGCCGATCCGGCACGTCGCCGTCGTTGGAACCGGCCTGATCGGAGGCTCTTGGGCATTGGCCTTGAAACGGCATACGCGCGACATCCGCGTGGTGGCTTGCGACCGCCCAGCCGTGCTCGCCGTCCTCACCTCGCGCGGCGGCTGCGATCACTCCACGTCGGACCTCGCCGAAGCCGTGACAGACGCGGACCTGGTCATCCTCGCGCCGCCGCTCGCCTCGCTCGAAGACGTACTGCGCCAGATCGCCCCTCACGTGCGGACCGATGCCCTGGTGACCGATGTGGGCTCGGTGAAGACCGGTATTGGCGAGTTGGGCGACAAAGTGCTTCCGGGCCAGTTCGTCGGCGGTCACCCGATGGCAGGCAGTGAGTTCGCGGGCGTCGCCTACGCCTCGCCGCTGCTGTTCGAGAACGCCGCCTATGCGCTGTGCCCGAGCGACGCGAGCCGCGCGCATCGCCGCTTCGAAGCTCTGGTCGACCTGATCGACGCGATAGGCGCCCGCGTCCTCTCGCTCGACGCCCAGGCGCACGACTTGGCCGCCGCTCACGTCTCGCACGTGCCCCAACTGCTGGCCGTCGCGCTCACCAATGCCGTCGGCGCTCACACCCGCGACGAGCCGATGACGCGCCTGCTGGCAGGCGGTGGTTTCCGCGACCTGACGCGCATCGCTTCGTCTCCCTATGGCACGTGGGGAGGTATACTTGCGGCCAACACGCCCGCCGTCCGACACGCGCTCAAGTCGGTTCGAACTCAACTCGACGGGTTGGAAGCCGCGCTCGCCTCAGACGAGAGAGATGCGCTCAAGACTGCTTTCGACGCCGCGAACCAGACGCGCCACGACGTGCCCAACCGGCGCAAAGGCCTGCTGCGTGCCTATCCCGAACTGCTGCTTCACGCCGTCGATCGTCCCGGTTTCCTTGCCGAGACCTTCGCCGCCCTCTCCACCGCCGATCTCAACGTGAAAGACGTAGAACTGCTGCTCGTACGCGAGGGGACGGGCGGTTCGTTTCGCCTGGCCTTCGCCTCGGACGACGAAATCGGCCGCGCGCTGACTGCGCTTGAAGATGCTGGTTTTTCCGCCGAACGAAAGGCGTGAACCGCTATCGGGCGTCCGAGCCGTCGGCGCTAGTGAGCTACACCACTCGGTTTCCTGGCCGCACCACGAGACGGTCTGCTTCCCCATCCTGACTCAACTCGTCGGCGTCAGGAATATCGATCCGCATGTCTCCATGATCCGTGCGCCGCGGTTCTCCCGACCGGACTTCGGCTAGCGCCTTGCGGACAGCCGCCTCGATCTCCGCCGTTCTCGCTGCGCCTTGGCCTTCATTCTCGTCTTGCTTGTTCTTGCGCGCGTAGAAAGTGGAGATCTGCGAGGCAGCTCTGGAGACTTGGTACGCAACGACTATCGCTAGCGCGAGGAGAGTCGCCTGCGCCAACTCGTAGATCAGAATACCGAAGTGAGGAAGAAAGTCCACGAGTTGGTCAGCGGTTCTGTGTGGCAGACGGCGCCCGCCCGCCGTCGCGTCTACCGGCTCAGCGTGACCATTTGCGACGCCACGTGTCCACCGGCTTGGGCGCGGATGACGTACAAACCAGTCGGAAGATTTGACGAGTCCAGGCGGACCATTTTGGGCTCGCGAGCCTCGACGCGTTCGGAGAGCAGGGTACGGACGCGCTGCCCCAGCACGTTGTACACCTCTACGACGACCATCCCAGAGCGCTCGGTCGAGACGGCAAAACGCGTCTCACTACCGAACGGATTGGGCGACGCAGCCTGCATCTTGACGGCGGGCTGCGTCGCCTGAGCGTACGCTCGTTCCGGCGCCAACCCGGCGACGAGCAGCAAGAGCAGTGAAAAGACGAATCGGTAGCTGTTGGGCATAGAGTATTGGACGATACTGTCGGTAGAGATGTTTTGTCTGACCGTAACGCACTTCAAAAATTGATCCGACTTCTGGCCCTCCTCCTACTCGCCGGGACGCCGGTGGCCGCACTGGCCGACGAGCCCCCTACGGTTCTCGCGCAGCGGACGCAAGGTAGCATCGCAGTGGACGGATTGCTCGGCGAAGAAACGTGGAGCCTTGCCGCCATCGCGTCTGAGTTTCGACAGTTCGACCCTGTCGAAGGCGCCCAGGGTTCGCAGCGAACCGAGGTACGCATCGCGTACTCATCGACCTCGCTCTACATCGGCGCGCGCCTGTTCGACGACGATTCAGACGCGATTCGCACGATTCTAGGTAGACGCGACGATGCCGATGGAGACGGCTTCGCAGTCAGCATCGACGGGTTTGCCGACGGGCGCACGGCCTACCGCTTTGCCGTCAACGCGGCGGGCGTGCAAGAGGACGGCATTCAGAGCGGCAACCGCTACGACGACTCGTGGGATGCCATCTGGACGTCGGCCGTGCGGCGCGACGATCAGGGCTGGACCGCTGAGATGCGGATTCCCTATTCGATGCTTCGCTTCTCGGACAGTGATATGCAGACGTGGGGCGTCAACTTTGTCCGAGTGATCCCGCGCACGTCCGAGCGGCTCGAATGGTCGCTCGTGACGCGTGACGTGCGCTCGCGCGGAGTCGTCCAGGGATTTGGACGGGTGACCGGCATCCAGGGTGTAAAGCCGCGTAGGGCGATTCAGGTGACCCCGTACGTGCTTTCGGGCGGACGCGCTGAGCCCGGGATCGGGCGCATCGAAACGGGCGCGCAGTTCGACGCCGGAGCCAACGCCAAGATCGGCCTGTCGTCGGACGCGACGCTCGACCTGGCCTTCAACCCCGACTTTGGACAGGTCGAGAGCGATCCGGCCGAACTCAACCTGTCGGCGTTCGAGACGTTTTTTCCCGAGCGGCGTCCGTTTTTCGTCGAAGGGCTCGACCTATTCCAAACCAACGGCGACGGTGGGCAGGCGCTCTACACCCGGCGCATCGGGCAGGACGCGCCGATCGTCGGGGCCGCCAAACTATTCGGCCAGCGCGAAGGCGGGCTGAGCTACGGCCTGCTGGCGGCTACGACCGGCGAGGACTTCACGCCCAACCGCTCGTTCGGCGCGTTCCGTTTGCTCCAGCGCCGCGGTACGTCCGAATACGGCGCCCTCGTCACGGCGTTCGACGACAAACTGACCGGTGGCGATCGGCGCGCGTTCGCAGGCGTCGCCGACTGGAACGTCCAGTTGCTCGACGACACCTACCGCGTGTCCGGAAACCTCTCCGGTACGCATCGCACCACATCCACGCTCGACGGCGAGGTGGGCTTCGCTGGCTCGATTGAGGGCGAGCGCCTGACGGGCAACTGGCGCTACAGCGGCGGCATCAACGTTACCGACGACAACTTTCTGCTCAACGAAACGGGGCGGCTCCGGCGCAACAACACGGTCGGGCTCAGTGCGCGGCTATCGCACGAGCTGAATGGCGGGCAGCCCATTGGCGGATTTCGCCGCGTGAGCTTTCGGCTCTTCGGCGGCAACTCGTTCACCTACGATCAACTCCTTTCGCAGGGGCTTGGCGTGTTCGCGTTCGGCAACTTCGATCTGGCGTCGTTTCACTCGTTCCAGGTTAGCCTCTCCACCGACTATCTCTTCGGCGGCTACGACCAGTTCGAGACACGCGGCCTGGGCGCCAACGCGCGTGCGCGGCAGCTGAGCGTCGGCCTCGAATACGACACCGACAGTCGCAAGCTGTGGCGCGTTTCGCCCGAAGTCGACGTTTCGGTCGACGGCGACGGGCGTGTTGGCTTGTCCGGCGAGTTGGGCGCGAGCTGGCGCGTCTCGGACCGCTTCGACGTGCGCGGCGAGGTCAGCTACGACCGCGACAGAGGGCGCCGCAGCTGGATCGCCAACGAGTCGTTTCGGCAGGACGAGCAGGGCTGGCGCATCGGCAACGGCCGCAACGACTCGGGCGCCGACGATGCTGACTTTACGAGGGTTGGCCTCTCCCCCATCCTCGACGACGCCGTTCTGCTGCGCGCGCCTCTCGAAGACGGCACCCTGTACGTCCCCCTATTCGGGCAGCGCGACTCCGAACAGCTGGAGGTTCAGTTCCGCGCCACGACGACGTTCACGCCGACGATCTCACTTCAGCTGTTCTCTCAGCTTTTCGCCACGCGCGGCACGCACCGCAACTTCGATCTGCTCGCAGGCGCCGACGACAGGCTGCCGTTCGACGCCTATCCCAAGCGCGCCGAGTTCAGCTTCGCCTCGTTTCAACTCAACACGGTCTTCCGCTGGGAGTACCAGCCCGGATCGACTCTCTTCGTCGTTTGGACGCAGTCGCGCAACATCAGCGACGACCTGATCGGGTTCGAGAGCGCCAACGAAAATTTGTTCGACCAGTCGGCTGGCGATCAGTTCGGCGATGTGTTCGGCCGCTATCCGACCAATGTGGTGCTCCTCAAACTGAGCTATCTGATTCTGCGGTGACGCCGCACCCAACTCACTCCTCGCGCATTGCGTGCTATAATAGCGAGCGAACTAGTCTTCTAGTTCACTTTTGCAATGGTAAGCTGTGGTGCGAACTCGACTTTCGTAAACAACCTTCAAGCTAGACACCCTGGTGTCTATTTGAACCGGACCTGGAACAGGAGTTACGTTGGGTTCGCTCTCGATGCGTAGCGGAACGCGCTGGGTTTGCAGCGGCCCTTTCGCGTTCCCCCCCAGCGCAATCACCTCGGGATTCAGCGCTGTACTCGCATGCTGACGACTGCCGCCATCGTAGGTGCGTGTGACTACTCCCACATACGTGTACTGGCCAGCAGAAAACGCGCGAACGTCGTATACCTGAGCGTGGCGTGCAGATGAGCAGCCAGAGAGCATAGCGGCTGCCGCATCTGAGTTCGCGCCTCCTTCAAATAAATGACGAATCGACCCGCGGAGCCGTTCACAGGCCAGTCGTTTTTCTTCCGAGTGGTGCAATTGCGCACGAGTAAGCGATACTCCTGTTCGCCTGACATCACCAGCGTCTAGCTTCTCAAAGGCAGACCGATCATCCCTCCAGTTGCGTGATCAACTCGATCTGATTCAGGATCTGCTGGACGCGGAAGCACTTCTCGAACGGGCCCGAGTACACGGTGTCTTTGCCGCGTGTATGGACGGTATAGGCGTGCGTTTCGGCGCGCTCCCACGTGCAGCCAGTCGCTCGCACCAGTTGGACGATTACCTCGTCGAATGTGTGCGTATCGTCGTCGAAGAGGAGAACGCGCCACGGGGCCGTCACACGCGTCTCGACCTGATCGAGTACGTCGGCTTCGACCTGGGACGAGGCCGTTGGGGCAACCGAGTGGGACACGCGCATGACAGTCAAACGGACTCCGCTTCGCGCATCTCGACCGAGAAGTCTTCCATGACCGAGTTGGCGAGCAGCTTCTCGGCCAGGGCGTGCGCCGTCGCTTGAGCGGCTGCGCGCGAGTCCGCCTCGATTTCGACGACGGCGAGTTTGCCCATGCGCACGCTCGTCACGTCGGCAAAGCCCAACTGCCCGGCCGCTTGCCGAACGGCCTTGCCCTGCGGATCGAGGATCGACGGGCGGAGCGTGATGGTGATGTGGGCGCTAAACGTCATCGGAGGCAGGGTCGGCGGATCGGACGGCTTGAAACAGGTGGAGGGCGGCGGTCACAAGCCCCCACAAAAGGTACAGCGCGAGCGCGATGAGAAGTCCCTCGGGGATCCATACGAGCGTGCCGATAGCGGCCAGCAAATACAGAACTGTGCGAATCGGCGCCGACTTCACGTAGTAGGCCGACGGACGCGGGCCTGCGTCGAACGGCACGTTGCTCACCATCAGCAGCGCCAGCACGATCGCGACGATGGCGAGCGCACGCGGTGTGATGCCCGGTAGCAGAACCGTCCCGGCCTGCAGGTTGAGCACGATCGCGACGATAGCGGCGGCCTGCATCGGAATCGGAAGACCCGTAAACGTCCCCTTCTTCTCGCCGTCGAAATTGATGTTGAAGCGGGCCAGCCGAACCGCTCCGCACAAGACGGGGAGCGCCGAAACGAACAGGCCCAGCAGCTTCATCTCCTGCAGCGCGACGTTGTAAATCAGGAACGACGGCGCCAACCCAAACGAGACCACGTCGGCCAGCGAATCCAACTCGACGCCGAACTGGCTCTGCGAGTTGGTGAGGCGCGCCATCATGCCGTCGAGCAGGTCGAAGAACCCGGCGAGCACGATCAGCCAGCACGCCTGCGTGTAGTCGCCCTGTTGAATCTGGATCACGGCGATGAAGCCGCTGAACAGGTTCATCAGCGTAAAGAACGAAGGCACGACCGTGCGCGGAATGCGGCGGCGCGTCAGCTTGCGGCGGGGGCGTGGGACTCGGGCCATAATGTCAGGCTACTAGTTCGGCCGGTTCGGCATCGACAGGAACGAAGCGCTCCGGCTCGGGGTCGGGAAAGCGCCCGATGACTGTGAGGCCTGCCTTGACCTTGTCGCCCATTTTAGCTCCGATCTGCACGTGTGAAGGCACGAGCACGTCCATGCGCGAGCCGAACTTGACGATGCCGAAGCGCTGCCCCGAGTGGACCCGGTCGCCCACGCCAACGTGGTACACGATACGCCGCGCGACCGCTCCAGCGATCTGCTTGAACAGCACGCGATTGCCCGACGGGTGCGCCAGCCCGATCTGCGAGCGCTCATTCTTCTCGCTCGCCTTGGGATGCCAGGCCACGAGGTAGTCGCCTGGGATGTACTCGGCGTATTCGATTTGGCCATCGGCCGGAATGCGGTTGACGTGGACGTTGAGCGGCGAGAGAAAGATCGAAATCTGCTTGGCTGGTCCCTTGATGTAGAGCGGTTCGTACTCGATGTCTTGCACTACGACGACCTTTCCGTCGGCGGGCGAAAGAATTAGGTTGCCCAGTTTGGCTTCCTCGGGCGTCAGGCGAACGGGGTCTCGAAAGAAGTAGAGCGTGAACGCCAGCGAAAGCATCGCCAGAACGTAGAACAGGCCACCTGCGGTCCCGCCAAGCCAGAAACCCAGCGCGGCCAGCACGAGCGACGAGACTCCAGCAACGAGAATGATGGGGTAGCCTTCTCTTGCGAACACGGCGGACGGATCTGGTGGGTGATCGAACAAGATAGCCGGATTCGGGCTGCTCCACCGTTCCGACCGTGTGACGCCCTGGATGGCAAGTTGGACCTAACGGCAGCAGCCGCCCGATCCTAGTGGACCAAGCGGCTGTTGCCTTCAAACGACTGAGCAGACTCAGCTATCGTTCGACCGAATGAACGTCGTCGCGATGCCGTTGGGACCGGCGACGGTGGCCATGTCGAGCGGCTCGTCGAAGGCCTCGGTGATCTGCTCGCGCGAGTAGCCCTGGAGCGTCGTCGCGAGGTTGACCCCAGATTGCGTGACGTTGTCCTCGCTCGGGAAGGCTGCGCCGATACCGGCGCCATACGTAGCCGAGATAGCGGGCGGAGCGTCGCTCTGCGAGCCCGGGATCCAGCCTTGAGCGCCGCGCAGGCGACGGATGGCAGCCGCGTGGCGCGCTTCGACCGAGTGAATCTGGAGCGCAACCGTCAACGTGTCCCTGTTGTCGATTTCGGGAGCTTGGCCCTTGTAGGCGCGGACGCCCGTGTCTTCGAGCCCCTGCGCGAGCGCCTTGATCAAGTCGTAGCTGCTCAGGTAGTCGACGCCGCCAGCCGTGAAGGTGAAGTCGTCGTCATCGAAGCTGACCGGCGCGTTGCCACCGCCCGAGATCGCAGCGGCGAGGAGCCTGACGTGGGCGTCTTCGTCGCGAAGGATCGTGTCGAAGAGGGAGCGGTCGTCAGCGGCGATGAGGCCTGTGGCGATGGCCTTGCGGTAGAACGCGCGTTCGAGGTATTCGAGCGTCAGCGCGTAGTTGAGAATGTCAGCGTCAGCAGCGGCTGAGGTGAAGCCGGGGTTCGAGGCGAGGGCGCTTTTGGCCATTCCGAAGAACGGAAGCATCGAAAGCGCGGCCGCTCCGCCCATGCGGGCCGTGCGGGCCAGCGCGTCGCGGCGCGAGGTAGGCGCGTTGTGAGCTTCGATATCGAAGCGAGTCAGGAGGTCGGTATTCATGTCGGTAGGTAAAGTCGGTAGAAGAGGGAGGCGGCGCGGCTCAGGCGTTGATCGCGCGGATCGTGTTGCGGATGAACGGCGCGGCTCCACTCACTCCCAGAACCTGATCTGGCGTGAAGGCGCGGTCCAGTCCGTTATCGGGGTTGATCACACCAGGTCCGGCGATTCTGTTGTTCACGAGCAGATCGCTGATGACGGACGCGTGGCGCGCCTCGACTGAGACGATCTTACCGGCGACGGCTAGAAAGCCGCGTCCTTCAGTGTCTTGGCTGAAGTAGCGTCCAGCGCCGTTGTAAGCGGCGACGCCCAGGTCCTCGAACGTCTGCGCCGTTCCCAGCACACTCGCTTTGCTGCCAAAGTTGATGGCGTCGAAGTTGGGCGTGAGGGTTCCGATTCGGTTGTCGCCCAGGGCGAAGGCGAGGAAGTCGCGGTGGATCTCCTCGTGCGCCTGCAAATCGAGCAGGATCGACTGCTCGTCCGACGAGAAGATGGTTGTGAACGCGCTGTTCTCGGTGACCTTGGCGTAGAACGCGGCTTCCAGCTGCTCAAGGGCATAGGCGTAGTTGAGTACGCCCGTGTTCGTCGAGAAGTCGAGCGTCACGACCTGGCCGTCGTCGCCCGAGATCGGGTCGTCGTCGTCGCAGGCGGTGAGCAGAGAAGTAGCGCCCAGAGCGGCCGTTCCAGCGCCGAGGATTTTGAGCAGATCGCGGCGGCTGTGCGTGCGCGCAGGAGCCGAAGGGTTCGGGGTCGACATAGAGCGAGGAAAGATTCGTGGAGGATAGGGGCCGGTTCATTCCGGCAATAGAGTTCGAGCGCGAAGGCGATCTCGACTGTGTTGGCTTAAAATGGCCCCACATACCGGCAGGGTCCACCGGGCCAAGCCAAAACGGGCTCTTGCTCCACCGTTGTTTCCTCTGTAATCGTACCGCAACGGCACAATAGGGCGCTTTGTAAGGAAGCCGTTTCGGGTGCTGCTCATCCCATGCTCACAACGCGTCCACATGTATGAGCGCCGGGTTTCTGAACGTGCAGACTCAGCGTAGTTTGGCGATTCTCTGACCTCCGCACCCTATGCTCCTCCCTTTTCGCAACCGCACGCCCGACCTGCCGAGTGACACCTTTGTCGCGCCGTCGGCGGCTGTCATCGGCGACGTGACGATGGGCGCGCAGTGCAGCATCTGGTTCGGGGCCGTCCTGCGCGGCGACGTAAACTGGATTCGCCTGGGCGACCGCTGCAACGTGCAGGATGGATCGATCGTCCACGTCACCAACCGCACCTCGCCGACGTGGTTGGGCGACGACGTGACGGTCGGGCACGGCGCCATCGTCCACGGCTGCACGATCCGCGACCGCGTGCTCGTCGGCATGGGAGCGGTCGTGATGGACGACGCCGATGTGGGCGAAGGGAGTTTGATCGGAGCGCGTGCGCTGGTGACGGCGCGGACGCAAATCCCGCCGCGCTCGCTCGTACTGGGCAGCCCGGCGCGCGTCGTCCGCGAGTTGACGGATGAGGAAGTCGCCTACGCCGGATCGCTCGCCTCCCACTACGTCCGCTACAGCCGCGATTTCATGGCCCAAGCCCGGGGTGAGACGCTGGACGGCAATCCGTACTACGACCGCCCCGACCGCGTCGACGTGCCGCCGGTTCGTGGGTAGTGCTGCGTCCCAATTGGACGGAGAGGTTCATATCTCAGACCTGTAAGTCGTCGCCAAACTGATCACACCTCGCCTGACACAGCCCTAGTACTGCGACCTGCTCATACTGACGGGTAAAGTCGGGCCAGTTTGGTGCGTGCCTCGCTAAGCGTCATCTGCCAGCGCACCGTGCCGCCGGTCTCGTTGCGATGCGCCGCCCACGCCTCCACCTCGCTCGCGAGCTCGTCGATGCCGCCGAACCTGCGACTCAGGCACTGACGCGACAGAATCGAAAGCTCCACCTCGACGATGTTGAGCCACGAGCCATGCACCGGCGTCTTGACAAACTCGACCTTATCCGCGAGTCGCTTCGCCTCGACCGGATCAAACGCTTCGTAAAATGAGGCTGCCGAATGCGTATTCAAGTTGTCGCACACAAGCACCACTTTCTCGGCATCGGGGTAGCGCTCATCGCACAACTCACGCACGATGCGAGCAAAGTCGCTCCGGGTGCGCCTCGTACGCACCCAGGCCCGTCGCCACCCTCGAGCGGCAGCGGTCGGTCGCAGCGGCTCGAGGGTGGCGACCGTGGCGCAGCAGCTGCCCCTTCGCTCGTACTCGTGATCCTCTTTGGCGCAGATTCCGGGCCTCTCCGGTAAGGGCTCGCGCACATCGGCGTGCAGCACGCACGGGCGCTCATCGAGGCAGACGAGAGGCCGCTTCCCGTCGTACGGCTGATGGTAGAGTGCGACTACGCGCTCCATCGCCGCCACGAACTCGGCCGAACGCTTGGGCGGGATCACCCAGCTTTTGACGCGCCACGGTTTGAGACGGCTTTTTTGAGTGCCAGCCCTCCTCGATTCCCAGCGCAGCGAAGCGGTCGGTGAGCAGGCGCACCGACCAGCGCGCGTGCCTTTGGGGCGCCTCGGAGCACGCCAGGGTGGCGAGTTTGGCCTCGGCATACCCGTCGATCTTGGGCGGGCGTCCGGCGCGCTCTTTGATTACGCGCAGCGC
The DNA here is from genome assembly GCA_963841855.1 of Rhodothermales bacterium. Classification (GTDB taxonomy): domain Bacteria; phylum Bacteroidota; class Rhodothermia; order Rhodothermales; family BA12; genus CAXBBB01. The sequence continues at coordinate 520,280 of CAWJEJ010000001.1, forward strand.
GGCGTCGAGGCCCTCGTCGCAGTAGAGGCGGCGCACGCGGGCGACGACGCGCTCGCCGGCGTGCAGGGCAGTGGCGGTCTTGGTGTCGCTCCACGCGTCGCCATCAGATCCTTCGTCGGTGAGCAGTAAGATGCGGGCGTGCTGGATCGTGCGAGCGTGGGCGGTGCCGGTGGAGACGAGCCGCGCGAGGCGAGAACGGGTTTGGGCGTCGAGCCGGACGCGGTGCTTGGTCGGCATGGCGAGTACGGCGCAGTAGACTACGCTACCCACCCGCCACTGTCAAGTTGTCGCAGTACTAGGCGACGTTGACAATTGCGCTTGGCTCGCTTCTGCGGCGCGCTTGAACGCTCTGCCGCGTTGCTCTGCATCGCCGATGCTCGCATCGGCTGCTTCAAGCGCTTTGCCGGGCGCCCAATCGCACGCGCAGCCGCTTCGCCTCGGCTAATGTCAACGTTGCCTAGATCAGCGCCACAACTCTCGCAGGCGGCGGCTGTCGTTTTCGAAGTTGACCGTGCCGATGGACAGCGTGACAGTGCCCGTGCCTAGGTATCCGGCGATGAAGAGGTTGTCCTGTCCCGTGTGGTAGATCCGGGCGCCGATGCCCCCAAAGAGGCGAAGCGGAAGCCGGTCGTCGTCGCCGCCCACGTTCGATCCGACGCGTAGCGCGAACTGGTCCTCAATGGCATGGTAGACCTGAGCGAGCGACGCCTGGGCGGTGAGCTGAAAGTCGAATTGGGGGGCCGGAAGGCCGAGCGGAGGGGCTGGAAGTGCGAACGAGGGCGAGCGCACCTCGGCCGTCAGCGCGAGCACGTCGTTGTCGACGAAGCGCTGGCGGCTCGTTCCGGCGATGTAGCGGTTGTCGAGTTGGGGCAGCAGCAGGTACGACAGTTCGCCGTCATGCTGCGCAATCGTGGTGACGGCGATGGCGCGCAGGGCGAGTGTGGCGTCGCGCCCCAGCGGAACGTATCCGTAGAGACTGACCGCTCCACGCCCGTACAGATCGTCCGTACCGCCGACGCCGACGAACTCCTCGACCTGGGCATCGACCAGGTAGCCGCGCGTCGGCCGCTCGTTGGCGCTGCGCGTGTCACGCTGCAGCCTCAACCCAACCGTCAGGCCCGTCACGCCGCGCGTCCGGTCGAGCACGTCCTGATCGTCCGGAGCGAGCATCGCCTCCTCATCGCCGTCGACTTCGATCTGGCGTGGGCGGTTGAGGTGACGGATGCCGCCGAACACGTGGACGCCGATGCCGCTGGGCGCGTTGCGTCCCACGCGGAGCCACGTCTCTTGGCGCACGACGCGCGTCGTCACGCGGGCACCTTCGGGAGCGTCGGCGCCAAAGCCGAAAAACGGACGGCGCCGGGTGACTTCGTGGCGCAGGAGAAGGTTGCCGTACCAGCCCGGCTCGCGCACGTCGCCCAGTTCCGATCGCAGACGGTAGCGCCCCAGGTGCTGCGCCGGATACACGTCGAGGCGGCTGATGAACTCACGCTCGTCGTCGCGCACGCGCAAACCGACCGGTATTCCCCAGCCGTAGGATCCGCCCCAGATGCGCAGCACGTCGAGCGACGGACGCACTGTAACCTGCGCCGACGATGACGGTACCGACGCGAATCCGAGCACGAGCAGCAACGCGCACGCCAGTATCTTGGGCGACGAAACGCGCATGCTCTTTTTGACTCGATACGACATGACCATACTGATCGTGGGGGGCGGTGGACGCGAGCACACGCTCGGCTGGGCACTCACACAGACTTCGCAACCCCGCCTATTGTTCGCGCCGGGCAACGCCGGGACGCGGGCGCTGGGAGAAAACGTCGCCGTTTCAGCGGACGACATGGACGGGCTGACGCGCTTAGCGACCGAGCGCGACGTGGATATGGTAGTCGTCGGCCCAGAAGTGCCACTCGTCCTGGGATTGGCCGACCGGTTGGAGGTATTGGGCGTCGCCGTCGTCGGCCCATCGGCCCAGGCGGCGCAGTTGGAAGGCAGCAAGGCGTTCTCCAAAGACTTCATGCAGCGCTACCGCATCCCGACGGCCCAGTGGCGCGCGTTCGACCGGTCCCAAGTCAATTCGGCGGTCGGGTTTGCGCGCGATCTGGGTGAGCGCTGCGTCGTCAAGGCGAGCGGGCTGGCAGCCGGAAAAGGCGCCGTCGTGTGCGACGATCCCACTCACGCAGAACGCACCATCCGCGAAATGCTGACGGGCAACGCGTTCGGAGAAGCGGCCGACCAAATCGTCGTCGAGGCGTTCATGGAGGGCAGCGAAGCCAGCCTGTTCGTGCTGACCGACGGCGAGCGCTACCTGCTCCTCCCTCCTGCCCAGGACCACAAGCGCATCGGCGAAGGGGACACCGGCCCCAACACGGGTGGCATGGGCGCCTACGCTCCGGCTCCCGTCGTCACGGGTGGCCTGCTCACGCGCGTCTGCCGCGACATCGTCGAGCCGACGCTGGGAGGCATGCAGGCCGACGGCTCGCCTTACCGCGGCGTCCTGTTCGTCGGCCTGATGCTGACGCCTGACGGACCGCGCGTCGTCGAGTACAACTGCCGCCTGGGCGACCCCGAAACCCAGGCCGTCTTACCGCTCGTCGACTGCGACTGGGCTGGGGTGCTGGGTGCGATGGCGCGGCACGACTTGTCCGGCATCCGCCTGACCGTGGCACAGCAGCATGCCGCGACGGTCGTGCTGGCTTCCGACGGCTATCCCGGCAGCTATGCCAAAGGCCGAGCAATCAGCGGCATCGACGAAGCCGAATCAACGGGAGCACTCGTCTTCCACGCTGGAACGCGGACCGACGCATCGGGCAATCTGGTCACGTCGGGCGGACGCGTGCTGTCGGTCACGGGCCGAGGGAATTCCTTGCGCGCTGCCGTCGATCAAGCCTATGCAGGCGCCGCCGCGATTCGGTTCGAGGGCAAAACGCTGCGCCGCGACATCGGGCACCGGGCGCTGTGATGCCGCGACCTCTCCACTCGGCATCGCGAGGAGCGCAGCGACATGGCGATTTCCATGTTGTCAGACCTTTACGTAGCAATTTCCCTGCTGCCTGCGCTTCGATTTGGCAGGGCGACGTACGCGTCGGCTCCAAGGGGTGGCGTGTTGTGCTCGGACTCGCGTTGTTTTTGGGTGCATGTTCGGGGCCTCGTTCGCAGGTCGACGCGCTGCCTGATCCGTTCGAACCCATCCTCGCTGGCCAGTTCGAGGACGCCCGCGCACTGGCAACCGACGGGCGCGGCAGGCTCTACGTCGCCGACGCGCAGGCGCGGCACATCGCAGTTCTGACGACGACCGGCGCGCTGATTCAGACCATCAGCGGGTCGGCCGATACGCCGCTCTCCTCTCCCGTCGACGTGGTCGCGTTTGGCGGGCTGACGCTCTCGGTCGCCGATGCCGGATTGGAAGCCGTCGCCCGGTTCGGCATGGACGGACGCGCTCTGGGCCTGCTCCGCCCCGACGGACGCAACCAGGCGAGCGGAATCGACGAGGCGCGTCCTCTCGAAGCCCGAGACCAGTTTGTGCCTGCCGCCCTCACCGCCGCGCCCGACGGCACGCTCTATGTTGCCTCCGAGGAAGGCGCCGTCGTTCAAATCACGCCCGACTTTCGGCAAACTGTCCTGCGTCGCTCCGACACCGCCGACGCGCTCGTCGGAGTGACCGCACTCGCCGCGACCGACGACGCCGTCCTCGCCATCCAGTCGGGCCGGCTCGCCCGCTTCGACCGGCTCATGGTGCGCGGAGAGATCGACCCGGACGTTGCGCAAGTGCGCGCGATCTCGGCATTCGGCGAGCGCTTGGTCGTCGTCACCCGAACGCGCGCCATCGTATCGGCACCGGGCGAGGCGTCGGTCGAGATCGCCTTTTCATCCCCCGTCGACGTGCGAGGCGCCGTCCTGATCGACCGGAGTCTGATCGTGCTCACGCGGACTGGATTGTGGCGACTGAGCCTGTAAACCGATCGAGTAGACGGGCTACACGCGGAGTTTGAAGGCTGTCCTCTATCCGCGCTTCCGCCTTTGGGCAAGCGACATCAGCTTGAAAGGTGACAGCTTTGCGCAGGCCGAGTCCCCCTACTTCAGGAGCCAGAGCAGTCTCATCGATCCGAGCCTGCGTATACTGAAAACCGTCTTCCGCCTATCGCCATGATCGCGCTCACCACCTCGCCGCCCGCTCCCACTGCGCTGCTCACCGCCGCCGAGTTCATGACGTTGCCCGGCGAGCAAAAGCAAGACCTGATCAATGGGCACCTCCGCACTGACATGGCCCCTCCCTCCCGCCGACACGAAGACATCGCCGCCTTTCTCACGTCGCTAATGCGGATGTACGCTGCCGCGCGCGACTTGGGCAAGGTGTACGGCTCTAAATCGCCGGTTCTGATCGACGACGCCAACGTGTTCGAGCCGGACGTCGTGTTCGTCTCGCACAAACGAGCGAGTCACGTGCAGGACGACGGACTCATGACGAGCGCGCCGGACGTAGTCGTCGAGGTCGTGTCGCCCTCGCCCCGGCGGCGCGACTATTCAGCCAAGTTCGACGGATACCAGCGCGTGGGAGTGGGCGAGTATTGGCTGATCGATCCCCTCGAAGAGGTGGCGACGTTCTACCGGCCTGGCGTCACTGGCCGCTTCGCTGACGCGACGCCTACCGACGGCGAGCCGTTCGAGAGCCAATCGCTGCCGGGCTTCCGCCTCGACCCTGCCGACGTACTGGCCGACCCGCTGCCCAATGAGTATCACCTGCTCACCCGGATGCTGGCCTGAACGCCGCCTCGGATTCGCCACGCCGGACACGACCGCGCCGCCTCACGCGTTACCGACGGATGCCGCCCGCTCGCCTGCCGCTCTGCGCTCTCGTTTGCCTGACTGCTTGGCTCTGCCTCGCCGGCACGTCGCACGCCCAAACGCACCGCGACACGCTCAGCATCGGCGGAGTCCAGCCCTACCGCCTGCGGCCGTTCGTGATGGCGCACACGTTCCGACTGCTCGCCGACACGTCTGACGTGGATACGGCGGCGTTCGCGCTCGACGCCACTGCGGGCCTGCTGAGCGTCAACCTGATCGGCGATCCCCCCAACCACCTCATCGCAGAGTACCAGACGTGGCCGTTCGACCTGCAACTCGTCTATAGTAGCGGGCGCGTCGTTCGAGAAGACGTGACCGACACGTCGGACGTGATCACGCTGCTCGAAGAACCGCGCAGCGAGCGCCCATCGGACATCTTCGGCAACGCGCGATTGCAGCGCTCGGGCTCGATCTCGCGCGGCGTCACGGCGGGATCGAACCGGGACGCGACGATCGAATCCGCGCTGCGCTTGCAGCTCGAAGGCGAGGTGATCGAGGGGGTTACCGTTCGAGCAGCACTGACGGACGAGAACACGCCGATTTTGCCCGAAGGCACGACCCAGCGGCTGAGCGAGTTCGACCGCGTCTTCGTCGAGATCGAGGCGGCGCCGGGCGTGGCGCGGCTGGGCGACGTCGACGTAGCCTTCGACGCGGGGACGTTCGGTAGGCTCAACCGCAAAGTCCAGGGCGGATTCGTTCGGGCGGGCGTGCCGGGGCGTGGGCTGTGGCGCGGTGCGACCGTCTCCGCCGTTGGCGCGAGGCCGCGCGGCGCGTTTCGGATCCAGGAAGTTCAGGCGCTCGACGGCGTTCAGGGACCGTACCGGTTGGAGGGTGCGCGCGGCGAGCCGTTCATCCTCGTCGTGCCCGGATCGGAAGTCGTCTTCCTCGACGGCGTTCGCCTGACGCGCGACCGCAGCGCCGACTATACCATCGACTATGCGACGGGCGAGGTCACGTTCACGCCCCGCCGCCTGCTCACGCGCGACCAGCGCATCGTGGTCGAGTTTCAATACGTGCTCCAGCAGTTCAGCCGGACCGTCGCCGGCGTCCAGTTTGAGTCGTCGATCGGGCGCGACGAGGACCGCGCGACCTTGCACGCGACGTTTATCCGCGAGGCCGATCAGCCGTCGTTCGAAGTCGATCAGAGCCTGACGGCGGCCGACAGCCTAGCGCTGATCGGGGCGGGCGATGGGCAGGCGTTTCGCAGCGGTGCCGAGCGCGTCCGGTTCGACCCCGAAGCGCCGTACGTCCAGTACGTCGTCGTGCGCCAGCCGCCGGACAGCATCTTCGTGCCGCTGACCATGACGCCGACGGCCGATGAGCCGGTCTACCGCGTCCGCTTCTCGCGCGTGCCGACGGGAACGGGCAGCTACCGCAGAGGCGCACGCGAGTTCAGCGGCATCGTCTACGACTTCGTCGGATCGGGCGGCGACTACGAACCCATTCGCCCTCTGGCCACGCCGTCGAACCAGCAGCTTCTGGCGCTGGGGGGACAGGTTCGCGCCATCGGTCCGATTCGGCTAGAGGGCGAGTGGGCCGGATCGCTCAACGACCGCAACCGCTTTTCGGACCTGGACGACGCCGACGACCGAGGTCAGGCCTACGACATCCGCATGCACGTCGATCCGGTCGATCTAGGTAGTTGGGGTCAGCTTTCGGCAGCGGGTGGGCGGCGGTTTCAGGACGCGCAGTTCGTCGCGTTCGAGCGGCTGCGACCGCCCGAGTTTGGGCAGCAGTACAACGTCCCTGGCGCGCTCGGCGGTGGCACGCTCGACGAAACGGTCAGAGAAACGCGCGACGAGGGCGAAGTGACGTGGGAGATCGGCCCCGCATCGCAGCTGTCGCTGGAGGCGGGGCGGCTGACGCGCGGAACGGGTTTGCGCGCCGACCGGCAAGCGCTGGATTTGCGTAGCAGCGGGTGGATCATCGAGACGACGCTGCGAGCGCAACGCTCATTCAGTAGGGACACGCTGAGCCGGTCGCGCGGGCCGTGGACGCAGATCGACGCCGACCTGGGCCTGCCACTGCTCGGCGGCAAGCTGCGTCCGTTCGTGGCCGTCGAGGGCGAGCGGCGAGCGCTGCGGCGCCTGGACTCGGACACGCTGCGAGCGCAATCGCTGGCGTTTGCCGAAGTCAGACCCGGTGTGGCGTGGCGAAGCGAAGCGTTTCAGGCATCGCTCTCGGCCGGAACGCGGAGTGAGTGGCTGCCGGTCGGCGCGCGCCTGGAGCGTGGAATTGCGGGACGCGTCGTCGCCGGAGACGTACGCTTCGATGGCGACGCGTTTCAGGCGAGCAGCCGCTTCACCGTCCGGCAGCGCGACGCGCGCAACGTCGACGTGATCGGAGCCCGAGCGTCGGCCGGTGAAGCCGTCGCCATCCAGACTGACGCGCGCTGGCAGCCGCTCGACCGCGCCATCGACCTGGATTTGGGCTACGAGGCTCAGACGCAGCGCACGCCGCAACTGCAAGAGATCTACGTCCGCATCACGCCCGACCTGCCCGAGGCGCAGTTCGTGTGGCAGGACGACGACGGCGACGGCATCCGCGATCTGGACGAGTTCGTACCCGAGACCGGCCCGCTCGAAGGCACCTACGCTAGGACATTCGTCCCCTCGGATACGCTCGTCGGCGTCGTCGGCATCATCACACGCGCCCGCCTCACGTTCGACCCCGGACGGCTCCAAGGCACGTCGGCAACCCGCGTCGGCCGCTTCCTGCGCTCGACTCGGTGGCGGACGCAGTTCGACGTGCAGGAGCGCTCGTCGCTCGACGACCCGACGCGCCTCTACCTGCTCGACCCGACCGCTTTCCAGCAAGCCGCGACGACGCTCAACGGGCGCGTTCGCCTGACGCAATCGGTCGAGTTCTTTCGAGGCCAGCCGCGCTACGGATTGGAAGTCGGCGGCAGCCTGATCCGCACGCGCAACCAACTCGCCGGAAACACCGAAAGCCGCACCATCGACAACGTCCGCGCATCCGGTCGCTACGGCTTCTCGTCGGATTGGGCGATCACCGGAGAAGCCACGACCGGCCTCGAAACGTCCGACAGCGAGCGCTTCGGCAGCCGCCGCTACCGCCTGCGCACCGACGAAGGACAAGGCGGCGTGCGCTGGACACCCGGCGCGGGCACGTCGGTCCAAGCCACACTCGTCGCCGCCCAAAAGACCGACGCCACCGCCGACCGCTCGTCGCGCATTCTACGCATCCCGCTCGAAGCCCGCTACGCACGCTCTAGCGGACTGCTCGCCAGCGGCCTCTTCGAGTGGGCCGACGTGCGCCTCGACGGAGACGCATCCGGCGAGGCCGCCTTCGAACTCACCGACGGACGCGGAACGGGCCGCTCGCTTTTGTGGAATGCCGCCCTCACCGTCCGCCTGTCGCGCAGCCTCGACTTGACGGCGCAGTACGACGGCCGCGCTCCGTCCGGCGCTCCTACCATCCACACCGGCCGCATGCAACTCAGCGCGACGTTCTAACTCATGGGATCAATCCTTCGCGAAGCTTCTGGATCATTCTTGGCAAGCTGCCCCGAATGCGATAGAGGCGCGCACGTGCGAATAGACAGCCGCGCCTTCGAAAGACACTGCGGGTTCAAATGTGGCGTTGACGATAGCTGCGAGAGCCGCCTGATCGCACTCGCCTCCTATTTCGTTGGTCAGGCGAATCGAGTCGGTCTTTCCATCGGCTTGGACAGCAAACGCAAGCTCGACCACGCCGGAGACGGCGGCCCTCTTACAAATACCCCGATACGGGACTTCTAAACCTGATTGAGCAAGCCTAGCAGGTACCTGAACACTGTCAGAGTTTTCCATTTCGACGAGGCGAGGGCAAGGCTTTCTAACAGGAGGAGGCGTGTTGCAGTCGCGAGCCGTCAGAGAAGAGACCAATGGTCGCGTCGGCATCTTCAAGACGTGAGCGACACTCATCTTGAGCGATTCATCAGGATCGAATTTGCTCAACACTAGAATTGAGTCGTCTAAGCTCACATTGGTCGCCTTCATTTGGAAAGCCCCTGTCGAATTAGAGATCACGTGGCGCGAGACCACGCTTCCAGTGGTCAGGAGCGTGATGCGAGCACACCCCTTAGGAAAATCGGCAAACTCGGACACCTCACCGGTGAGATCGAACACGCCGCTTGATGACAAGGAGGCCGTCGCAAAATGGATTCGAAGTCCCTCGTCAGGATTGGGCTCGGGCGTTACCCCTGTATATCTAGGCGCAGGTGAACACCCGACCAACAGCACGAACACCATAATTATGATGACTTGGAGAGACACGAACTTCATGATCACATACCGAAACGGCTGCTGAGACAACTCGGCAAACACATTGTTATTTCCCGAATACACCGGAGAAAACATAACCCGGGATGTGAAACACAAACGGCCTCCCAGATCACTCTGAGAAGCCGTTTTCGTTCGTCGGGATAGCGGGATTTGAACCCACGACCCCTCGCCCCCCAGGCGAGTGCGCTACCGGACTGCGCCATATCCCGAACTATTGGGGACGCCAAAACTACGACGCGGGCGGCAATCGGTCCAGCACGTCCACGAGAAACGCGCGGAGTTCACGAAGCGCGGCCCGGTTGGGCGCAAGTTCTCCGTCGGCGCGGTCCATCTGCTGCCTCGCGCCTTCGATGGTGTACTTCTCCTCGCGCACCAGAAACTGGATCCGCTCGGCGACGGCGATGTCCTCTTCGGTATAGCTGCGGCGCCCCGAGCGGTTTTTGCGCGGCTGCAGCTGCCCGAACTCGCCCTCCCAGTAGCGGAGCACGTGCGATTCGAGGCCGAGCCGGGTGCAGACTTCGGAGATCGAGTAGTAAAGTTTGGAGATCTGAGCGTCGCTCACGTCGGGTCGAGGGCTAGCCTGTGAAACTACGACGCACGATGCGACGCGCCCATACGCATGTCGCATCTTGACGCGTCACCCACATCCGGCCGATGCCGCTCCGCCGATACAGCCACGAAATCGGACTGACGGCTGTCGTCTTGATCTGGGGCGCGAACTTCTCCGTTCTCAAAGGTTTGTTCGCCGTCTTCCACCCGTACGTCGCCAACGCGCTGCGGCTGTCGTTGGCTCTCGTCAGTCTGGCGCTGCTGCTCGTCTTCGTGCTGCCCAAGTTCGGCGAGGCGGCACGAACGGCGATCCGCGCCAACGGATGGAAAATCGCCGGGCTGGGGCTGTTCGGATTCTTCCTCTACCAGGTCGCCTTCGTCGAGGGACTGGCGCGCACCTCGCCCACGAGCGCCGCGCTCCTGATGGCGACCGCGCCCTTGTGGACAGCTCTTTCGGCTCACCTGACGCGCATCGAACGGCTGACCCCAGCGGCGTGGGGCGCACTGCTCGTATCGGTTGCCGGAGCCGCGCTGGTCGTCGCCGGAGCGCGGACGGCGTCGGACGTTGTCCCGGACACGCTGGCGGGCAACCTCATCATCCTGGCAGCGGCGCTGTGCTGGGGCCTGTTCACGACGCTGAGCCGCCCGCTGACCCAGTCGACCAATGCGGCGCTGCTGTCGGTCTTGGAGATGATCGTCGCGCTGCCCCTTCTGCTTCTCGTCGCGCTGCCGCTGCTGCCCGATGTCGACTGGTCACTCGTCGACGGCGGCGTGGTGGCGGCGCTGGCGTTTTCGGGGACGCTGTCGAGCGGCATCACGTTCGTGATCTGGAACCGCGCGATCCGGCACGTCGGCCCCACCTCGACGATCGCGTTCGCCAACGCCGTTCCTCTGGCCGCGGCGGCGTTTGGCTATCTGCTGCTAGACGTGCCCGTCACGCTGGTCCAAGTCGGCGGCGGGCTGTGCATCATCGGCGGAATCGTGCTGCTGCGCCGCGTCCGTCGGCGAGAGGCGCGGCTGCGGCCTGTGCGATGACGGCTCTCAGCTTTGGTACCGGAAACCAACGTCCTATCGGTTCGACTCTACCCTACTTGGTCGTCCTTCCTGCCCCGCAGGAATCCACAACTGCCGCGGTGTTCGTTCGCTGCTCAGGCCCCTGATACCAGATCCGAGAGCGTTGTTGCGGTACGTGAGCCAATCGATGAACTCAGATTGCCACGCCGCTCCGCATCACGGATGCTACGCTCCTCGCAATGACGAAGGAAAAGTGCGCAGTCGGATTTGGCATCACTCGTAGGTCGCTGGCTGTCAGCAGGCAGGTTGTCCTACTGGTTGGGCGCGTTCGCGGTGACGATGACGTGGCCAGATAGAAGAGCGTAGCCTGCCGCCACCGGTCCAAGTTTGACACGTCTGGGAGACTTGCCAAGTTTATGCGCCATCACACACCGACTAGCTGAAACGTCGACCCCTTCCCGGGCAGCTTCTGCACCTGGATGCGTACGGGAAACGCGTCCTTCATCTCTTCCAGGTGCGTCACGACGAGGATCTTGTCGAAGTCGTCCTGGACCGTGTTGATCGCCTGGATCAGCCGTTCGATGCCCTGAGCGTCTTGCGTGCCAAAGCCTTCGTCGATGACGAGCGTGCGGATCTGGACTCCGGCGCGTTCGGCGAGCAACTGGCTCAGGGCGATGCGCAGCGCGAAGTTGACACGGAAAGCTTCGCCGCCCGAAAACGTCTCGTAGGGCCGCATGGCGCCCGTACTGTCCGAGATCGTGATGTCGAGCGTCTCGGCCGTGCCACCCCCCTGCTTGTCGCGCAGCGTTTCGAGCCGGACCGACATCGTGCCGTCCGACAGCTTGCCGAGCAGGTCGTTGGCGCGCTCTTCGATGTCGGGTAGCGTCTGCTCGATGATGAGCGACTGAATGCCTTTGGGTCCGAACGCCGTGCGCAGGTGCCGGTAGAGCGCCGTCGTCTCGTCGCTCTCGCGCGCCTTCTGCCGGTTGACCGCAAGCACCTTACGCTCTTCGCTCAGTCGTTCCAGCTGCGCCGCCGTAACAGCCAGGCGGCGCTCGGCTTCGGTCAGTTCGGCTCGATGCTGGGCGACGACGGCGCGCGCGTCGGCCAGCGCCTGTTCGGCCGATGCGAGGCTGTCGCCCAACGTCCCGAAGGCGGCAAGGCGGTCGACGTATCCGGCGATCTGCGCCGCAATTTCGTTGGTCTCGGATTGCAGGCGGTCGCGGCGCTCGGAGAGTGCAGGACGAGCGCTGCGGGCTCGCTTCAGGTCGTCGAGCCCGGCCGGAGCGCCTGCGAGGCGGACCAGCAGATCGGCAACGGCTCGCGCGCGGTCGGGATCGTACCCCAGTTGAGCGCGGTCGGCCTCCAACTGCTCAATCCGCGACGGACGATCCCCCAGCAGCGACTCGGCCTGGACGAGCAGGTCGGCGTGGTGCTGTTCGATCTGCGCTTGCTGCTGGATTAAGCTGCCGCGCTGGGCCGCCTGCTGGTCAAGCTCGGCCAGTCGGCGCTGCGCCTGATCGAGTCCGGCGGCGGCCTCGCGCGCCTGGGTCAGCCTCTGCGAATCGAAAGCCAGTTCGTCTCTCTCGCGGCGCGTCCGTTCGAGCACGCGGCGCGCGTCGGGCGCATAGGTGTCGGACTTCAACTGATCGGTGGCCTCGCGCAAGGCGGCCTTCAGATCGGTCCGCCGGGCGCGCTTCTCCGACAGGCTCTTCTGCTGCTCCTGCAACCGGGTGACGGTGAGGACGGCGTCAGCGGCGCGCTTGACGTCGGCCTTGGCTTCCCTGAACCGCTCGCGCAACTCGACGACACGTTCGCCAGCGATCTCGGCCTGCTCGGCGTGAGCGGCGATCTGCTCGCGGACGGCGGAGCGGTCGGCCTGCAACTGGCCGTCGACGTGGCGGCGGTGCGCGTCCGTCAGTTCGGTGCCGCAAGTGGGGCAGGTCGCGTCCTGAGTCTCGCGAATGGAAACGCGGCGCCTGTCGAGCGCGGCCATCTCGCGTGTGAGCGCGGCGATGTGCGCGTCGAGTTCGGACTTCTTGCCGCCCGCCTCCATGCCGCGCTGCTGCACGTCTCCAAGAAAGGCCTCCAGTTTGGCCTGACCAGCGGCGCCCTGCCTCGCTTCGTCTAGCTGACGTTCGAGACTGCGACTCGCCTCCAGCTGCTCGTCCAGCGTTTCGATCTCGACCGCTGCCTGCCCGATCAGCGTTTCCAGCCGGTCGTGCTCGCGCTCCACCGTCCGCCCTGCCTGCTGTTTGCGCTCGTCGAGATTCGCTGCCTTGCGCTCCAGATTCAGCAGCCGGTCGCGCTCGGCCTGGGCAGCGAGGGCCTGCTCGACGCGGCGCGCGGTCTCGTCGCGCGTCGAAATTGCGCGCGTCAGGTCGGCGATGCGGTCCGTCGTGCGCGACAACTCGGAAGCAGCCTTGTCCACTTTGCGTGCATGATCACCAGTTAGCCGGTCGATTTCGCGCCGCAGCGTCGCCAGTTCGGCGTCGAGGACCGACGCTCGTGCCGCCTGCTCGGCCAGTTTGCCCTGCTCGGCTTGGGCGAGGGCGTGCTCCGAAGCGTTCCGCTCAATCTGTTCGGCTCGTTCGATCAGCGTGTCGGCGGCGGTGAGGTTAGCCGAAGTCTCGGCCAGATCGACGGCGACCCGATCGGTGCGCGACTGGGCGGCTTGGCGGTCTCTGATCAACGCGTCGCGCTCGGCACCGCGCGCGCGCAGCGCCTCGACCTTGCCAACCAGGTGCTGCGCCTGCGTCTCGGCCTGGGAAACCGTAGCCGTCAACTCGGATGTGCGCTCAGAAAACCACACCTTCTCGTCTTCGAGCCGAGGCACCGACGCCAGCTCGCCCTCCAACCGCTCACGTTCGCGCTCCAGAAACTCGGCCTCTTTGCGCGCCGCCTTGACCCGCTCGCCCGCCTTATCGGCCAGCCGGTCGTAGCGCGACAGGTTGAGGATGCGCGCCAGCACTTCTTTGCGCTCGGACGGCTTGCGCTTGGTGAACGCGTCGGATTGCCCCTGGAGCAGAAAGGACGAGTTGGTGAACGTGTCGTAGTCCAGCCCGACGACGCCGTCGATGCGCTCCTGCGTTTCGCGCTGATCCGTGCCCGTCATCGCCCGCCACGCGCTTGCCTGGGCGTTCCAGACGAACAGGTTGAGTTCGCTCTTGCTCGTCTTCCCCGACGCCGTCTCGGTATAGCTGCGCTTGACGCGGTGCCGCTGCCCTTCGATGTCGAAGTCGAACTCGACCCACATGTCGCGCGCTCCGCGGCGCAGCAGATCGGCGTCGGGCTTGCGGATCACGGTCGACTTGCGCGCCATGCCCCACATCGCATACGTGATCGCGTCGAGCAGCGCCGACTTGCCCTGTCCGTTGCCGCCCGAGAGGCAGGCGACGTGGAAGCTGTCGAACTGGAGCGACGTGTCGCCCGCCTCGCCGTACGAGAGGAAGTTGTTGAGGCGGAGCGCTACGGGTGTCATCGTTGGTCGGTTTGGACGCTGTCGGGGAGCGCGTCGGAGATGGCGTCGGCGGCGGACTGGAACGTCTGGCGCGCCGCCTCGATCGTGCCCTGCTGCTCGGACGCCAGGCTCCACGCCGTCGGGGCGAGCGTGCTGACGGGTTCGTAGAAGAGCGAGTCGGCGCGGCTGGCTTCGTCAGGATATCCCAGATAGGTCAGCGGAATCAGGGCGACGCTGATGAGCAAGGCCGCCTTGAGGACTCCGACGGCTCCACCCGCCACCCGGTTGACGAACGACAAACTGACGGCTTCGAGCGCCTTTTCGAGCAGGTTGGTCGCAAACGAGACGAGGATCAGCAGCAAGACGAACACGACCGCGAAGCCGACGACCGGCGCCACGCGCGCGCTCAGCCCCAAGCTCTCGGCGACAAGCAGGCCGGTCTGGTCCATCAGCGCCAGAGCAAAGATCAGCGCGATCGCATAGACGACGAGCGACGTCGCCTGCCGGATCAGTCCGGTCTGGTAGCCGCGCCACAGTCCGGCGGCGCACGCGGCCATCAGGATCAGATCAAGCGTCGTCACGCGCTCAGCCGCGTCTTGACCGCCTGCTGCACGCGCCCCCCTTCGGCCTTGCCCTTCAAGCGGCCCATCGCCTGCCCCATCACCTTGCCCATGTCGGCCATACCCGCCGCGCCCGACTGCGTCACGATCTGATCGACCGCGCGGGCCAGTTCGTCGTCGCTCATCTGCTTGGGCAGGTAGGTGTCGATCACGTCGAGTTCCTCCTGCTCGGTCGCCACCAGATCGGCGCGGTCGGCCGATTGGTACTGCGTGATCGCGTCGCGGCGCTGCTTGGCCTGCTTGACGACGACCGCGAGGACGGCCTCTTCGTCCAGCGCCTCGCCTCCACGCGCATCGATGTCGGCCGCTTGAATCGCCGCTTTGAGCGACCGAACCGTGCGCAGCCGGACGGTGTCCTTGGCACGCATGGCGTCTTTCATGTCGGACGTGAGTTGGTCGCGCAGGCTCATCTTGAGGTCGATTGGTGTCGGAGAGTAACGAGGGCGACTGACAACGTGCTGTCGCGCGCCGGTGTTCGGAGACGGCGACGCGAAATCGAGCAGGATGCCAACGGAAAAACCTGACGGACCTCGGAGACCTGTCAGGTTTGGCGCCAACCTGCCGACTCGGTTATCTATCGCCGGATCAGCCGAAACGCGAAAACTCCCAGCCCCACCTGCCCGGCGCCCAGCGCGATGCCCGAGCGCGTGTCGAGCCGCTGGATGCGGGGGCGCAAGTCGGGATCGCCGGTGCGTTCGTAGTCGCGGTACAGGCGGTTGGCCTCGAACTTGTAGTAGATCGCCCCGGCCGTAGCGACGGTCGCCAGTCCCAGCGCGGCGGCGTCGATCCAGCCTCTGCGCGTCGACCGCCGCGTCCACCGCTCGACCTGCAGATCGGGCGCACCGGCGAGCGCCAGAGGTCGCAGTGTCGTCGACTGAGCGTTCCAGACCAGCGTGTCGAGTTGGAGAACGGCGGGCGCGTAGCCGTCGAGTTGGAGCCGAACCGAAGCCATCGGCTGACCGCGCACGAGCGTCGCCGGGGTCGCTCCCAGCGTGTCGCCCGCGAGCGAAATGACGGAAGCGCCGGGCGGCATGCTTTCGATGCGGTAGTGGTGCGGAAATCGCGCATCTACGCTGCCCGACTCCAGCGACACGACGATCTGCCCAATGCTCCAGTCCTTGTCCGACGGCGGAAAGACGCGCAAACTATCAGCCCCCGGATCGACCGGTACGGCGACCGCCGTGGCGCCCAGACGAACCAGCCCAAACGCACCGTCCGCAAGAGCACCTTCGAGGTTCGTGGCCAGGCAGACCGTACGCTCGGCGCTCGTAGCGACCGGACGGCAGGCTCCGTCCTGAGCGCTCAGCGTGGGCGCGGACAATGCAGCGGCGAGCATCAAGAGGGCGAATAGGCGAGCACTAGAGGTCATGGCTGCGTCGGTTGAGAAGTCGGGGCGAACGCGACGATGTGGCGCGGCTCGGTGAGCACGATCAGGCGACCGTCGATGACGGCGAGAGCGCTCTTGACTCGGCTGCGCACCTCGCCGGTCCAGACGGGAGCGCCTCCGGTCGTGCCGAAAGCGGCGACTTCTCCGCCCAGCGTGGCGACGTAGAGCAGTGATCCGGCGAAGACAGGAGCGGCCGAGATGCCGTCCTCGAACGTGTGCGACCACGCAGGCGCCAGCGTCGACGCGTCGAAGGCGCGCAACACGGCGTCTGAGCCGCCGACGACGACGAGCCCGTTTGCGACGGCGGGAGCCGTCAGCCGAATGCCGACCGGCCGATCGGCTGTCGTGACCAGAGCGCCGACCATAGCTTGAGCGCGCCGCTCTCCCGTCCGCACGTCGATCGCGACCAGATGGCCTTGCGTCGTCGCCGCGTAGAGCAGTCCGCCCGATGCGGCAGGCGTCGAGAAAACCGGCGCTTCCAGTTGGAGCGTCCAGGCGACCGAGCCGTCGTCCAGGCGGAGCGCGCGCACCAGGCCCGTCACGTCCGCCACGACGACGGCCTCGCCTGCCCGCACCGACGCCGCCTTGACCAGTGCCGAGCGCGCGGGCTCGTGCGCCCATATCGTCTGGCCCGTGCGGGCGTCCAGCGCCTGAACCGTTCCGTCGGCTTCGACGACTACGACGCGCCCGTCGGCCAGCAGGATTCCCGACTCGACCGGCTCCATCTTGCGGTGCCACAGCCGCTCGCCGCGCCGCAGGTCGTGCGCCTGCACGTCGCCGCGCGTTCCGGTCGAGGCCACGTAGAGAGTCGTCCCGTCGACGGCGAGCGGCCCTTCGACGCTGTCGCCGACTTCGAGATAGCCGATCCGCTTGCCCGTCTCGACCTCGTACCCGAGCACCTCGCCCTGCCGCGTGCCCACGTAGACGACGCCGCCCCCGCCGACGACCGACTCGGCGCCGAACGCTGCCTGCGCGTTGTCCTGCCACGCCTCGGCGAGCGGAGCCGATAGCGCTGCCGCAACGCGCGAGCGCTCGACGCCGCCACCCGCCTGCTGCCACTCGCCCGACGCCGGACGCGTCACCGAGAGCCCGCCGCATCCCGACAGCACCGCCATCGCCAGCACGAACCCAAGCGCGCGCAAGGACAGATCACGATCTGTCCCCACTCGGTCAGCCAACGACGAGACACGACTCACCATCAGAAGTCCCATCCAAAGAAGAACTGCCGGAAGAACCGCTCCTGCGTCTTGAAGCCGTCGGTATAGGTGTAACCCAGATCGTAGCGGAGCACCAACGAGTTGAACAGGCTCACGCGCAGGCCGCCGCCCAGCGTGCCCAGCGTCTCGCCCGCGTTGATGGCCGGGATGACCTCGTTGTAGTCGTCATTCCAGGCGTGCGCGGCGTCGGCGAAGAGCGCGCCTCGGACGCCGGTCAGGCCGAAGTAGCCCAGCAGCGGCACGAACGCGGCCGGATGTTTGACCAGGGGAAAGCGCAACTCGTGCGACGTGTGCCACAACTGCCGCCCTCTCACGCTGAAGAAGCGGCGCCCTCTCAGGTCCCACGGGCCGCCCAGGTAGAACAGACGTGCTTCCTCGCCGATGTTGGCCCGAAACGCCGCCCACTGGGCAAACGTCACGTCGGGGTGCGGGCGCCAGTACTTGCGCACGTCGGCGATCACGGTGTAGTAGCTGACGTTCGAGTACGCCACGTCCGACGTGTAGCCGAACGTCAGGTTGCCCCTCCAGCCCTCGACGGGGCCCCACTGCGAGTAGAGCGCGTTGTCGTGCACCAGAGCCGCCGTGTTCGAGAGCAGAACGGCCTCGCGATCGACGCGCCCGATGATCTCGCGGTCCGAATAGGTGAGCGACGTTTGCAACTCGACGCGCTGAAACATCGACAGCGGGTAGCTGACCGAGCCGAATCCGCCCCAAAGTTCTTCGTAGAGCAGCGGCAGCTCGGTCGACGCGTCGGGGTCGGTGATGTCGTAGCGCTGCCCGCCGAAGCGGTAGACGCCGTAGCCCAGGTTGGCGCGCTTGCCGACGTGCAACCGGCTGATGGCGACGTTAAGGCTGCGGAAGAAGTCGCCTTGCCCTTGGGCCGTGCTGTACGCCGTCACGTAGATGTAGTCGTCGCCCAAGAGGTCCGAGAACGCCAGGATCGCGCCGCCCGACGTGCCGAAGACGACGTTTTGCGAGACGCCGCCTTGGGCCACGTCCAGAGAGTAGCGCCGCTTGTACGGCACGCCGTCGACCTCTTCGGTTTGGGCTTGGACGGCGGGAAGCCCGACGTGCGCCTGCATCCACGGCCCCGAGGCGACGGGCGGTTCGTCGCGCGTCGTCCGGCGCGGGTCGACCATCAGCGAGTCGGCAGGGCCCATCGTGCGGACGCTGAACGAGCCGCGCTCCAGCAGGGCGAACAGCAAATGGTCATCCACGGTCCAGTCGACGTCGAACGCGCCCGCCGTGAACGACGCCACCTGCGACAACTCGGCGCCCAGCCGCGTCGGCGCTTGGGGAGCGACGGCGGTCGTCGTCGTGCTCGCCAGCAACTCGGGCTGAGCCGTCGACAGGTCGGCGATCCAGATGTTTTGCGCGCTGAACCGCCCCGACGAGTCGCGCCGCGCCGACGTGAACGCCAGATGCATCCCATCGCTGCTCCACGACGGCGACAAGTCCTGCTGATCGCCGAACGTCAGGTAGCCGATGCCGCCCTTCTCGACATCCATCAAGAACAAGTTGTAGGCGCCCCAGACGCCCTCGCTCGTGCGGTCCGACGACCACGCAATGCGCTTTCCGTCCGGGCTCCATGCCGGGTTGGCGTCGTGGTAGGCGTCGTCCGTCAGCTGGCGCAATGACTCGGTGGCCAGATCGAACGCGAACAGGTCCGAAAACCCCGACTGCGCGATGCCCGAGAACACGATGCGGCGCCCATCGGGGCTCCACGACGGCGACGAAAGCGCGACCAGGTCGGGGAAGCTAAACGTCTCGTCGATCTCGCCCGTCAGCGCGTCGATCACGTGCAGCGCGTCCTTGGCGCCCGCCTTGGTGACGAACGCCAGCCGCCCATCCGACGACACGTCCATGCGGCTTTCCAGATGATGAAACGCCTCGAACCGGTCCGACTGCTCGCCCCGCAACAGACGCTCGGGCCTGCTCGCCGGCTTGTACGCACTATCGACCTCGACGCGGAGCAGGTCGGTGTAGCTGCCCTTGTTGCTGACATAGACGACGTGGCGCTGGCCCTGCGCATCCGTAAAAGCAACCGGCTTGGCGCTGAAGCCTGCGCTCGACACGTCGGTGGCGACGATCGAAGCGATGTCGTCGCTTTCGAAAGCCGGGTAGTATTGCTGTTTGAGCCAGACCAGCCACTGATCGGACACATCGGCGAACGGCGTTTGAAGCGTGTAGCTAATCACTTCGCGGAAGTCCTGATCGCGCCAGCTGTTCTCGATGAACGCCAGCAGCATCTCGTCGCCATACGTTTGGGCGATGAAGCGGCAGATCGCCTCGCCCTCCTTGTACATCAGATAGCTTCCGGCGATGCGGTCGAGGTCGGGCATCTCGGCCAGGAAGTTCGACGAGAGTGCGTCGCGCAGCATCATGTCGTGCTGAAAATCCGCCTCACCCGACCAGTACTCGGCCAGCCCTTCGGTGAACCACAGCGGCACGAACCGGTCGGGCGGCACCCTATGGTCGATGTAGCTGCGGAGCAGTTTAGAGTAGGTGAACACGTGGACGAGCTCGTGCCGGATCACGCGCCGAAACCGCGTCAGGCCGCCGTTGGCCGGGATCACGACGCGTCCTTTGAGGAACTCGAAGAAGCCACCGACGCCGTCCGGGATGAAGCCGGGCGTGATGTTGGTCTGCTTGAAGTGGATGTTCGAGGCGTAGAAGACGATAGGCGTGCGCCCCGTCAGGCTGTGCTCGAAACGGTTCTCCAGCTCGTCGTAGCTCTCCTCGGCCCACGCGGCGCCCATCTCGGCCAGTTCGCGCATCTCGGGATAGTAGTAGACGTCGAAATGCTCGGTCTTGAGTACCTTCCAGTCGAATTCCTCGTATTGAATCTTGTTACGCCCGAAGTGATAGCCATACTGCGCCGACGCGTCGGGCGCGAGCATCAAGGCGAGTAGCAGGCAGGCGAGCAGACGTGCGGGCATTCCAGACGGCGTGAGGAGGCATCCAACGGACGGGGCGGCAACCTACGCACGCTGCCGCCCGAAACCCTTTGGAAACTGCTCAGGCGACGCCTCTACCCTGCCAACGGTTGCGCGCCTACGTGGACGGATCACGACGACGGCTACGCTCTTGTTCGGCAACGGGTTAGCGGCATCGATACCATTGCTGAGTCATCCTCGTGCAGGTATTTCGGTAGGGCGGGTAGTTTGTAAAGAGGGTCTTTTCGCCATAGCCCCGCTTTCTATGGATGCTGACACTATTGCCTGCGCTGGACGGCTGTCGCGCCGAGCGTTCTCATCAGCCGACGCGCCTCGTCAGGAACGGCGTTTTCCTCGCGCAGCCACAGCGCTGGATATCCGGCGGAGTCGACGGCGAGTTGGGCCAGCCTGTCGAACTCGGCCAGGTGCGTCCGTGGCGTGGGCGGTTCGGACGACCAGACGGTTAGGACGACGAGGGCGCAGAACGCGACAGACCCTACGGCACCCACCACTCCGACTGCCTCGCGCTTGGTTACAGCCCTTCCACGATCGAGAGCGTCGTCTGCCCTGCTTCGTCGCTCAGAAACGAGGCGAGGTCGCACTCGCGCTGCGCCAGGAAGGCTTCGGCGAGGCAGCGTACGTGCTCGGCAGATTCGGCGGCCAAGCACTGCTCGGCCAGTTCGCGCGCGTCGGCCAGGCTCGTCTTGCGGATCACGGCTTTGACCTCGGATAGGTAGACCGGCGACAGGCTGAACTCGTCGAGCCCCAGTCCCAGAAGGATCGGCGCGGCAAGCGGGCGCGAAGCCATCTCGCCGCACAGGCTGACGGGGATCCTCGCGTCGTGCCCGGCCTGGATCGTCATCGCGATCAGGCGCAGCACGCTTGGGTTGAGTTCGTCGAAGAGGCTGCCCACGTAGTCGTTGCCCCGGTCGACGGCCAGCGTGTACTGCGTCAGGTCGTTGGTGCCGATCGAGAAGAAATCGACGTGCTGCGCGAACCGCTCGGCCATCAGGGCGACAGCGGGGACTTCGACCATGATGCCGACCGGGATGCTCGGGTTGTGGGCGATGCCCTGGCGGTCCAGGTCGGCGCAGGTGTCGGCGAGAAGCTGCTTGAAGCGGGCCAGTTCGTCGAGCGTCGTCACCATCGGCACTAGGAGGCGCGTCGGGCCGTGCGTGGCGGCGCGCAGGATGGCGCGGAGCTGGGGGACGAGCACTTCGGGCTTGTCGAGCAAGAGGCGCAGGCCGCGCCAGCCCAGGAACGGATTGGACTCGCGATGACCCAGCGGTAGCATCTTGTCGCCGCCCAGGTCGAGCACGCGGAAGGTCACGTCGCCGACGGGCGTCTCGCGCACGATGCTCGCGTACAGGCTCGCCTGCTGCTCCTCGCCGATGAACAGGCGCTGCTGCATCAGGATCAGGATCTCGGTCCGAAACAGGCCGACGCCTTGGGCGCCGAACTCGGTCAGCTGTCCCAACTCCTCGCGAAACTCCAGGTTGGCCTTGAGCGAGACGCGGTGCCCATCGACGGTCTGGGCAGGCAGCGGAACGAGGGCGCGGTGCTCCTCGATCATCCGCTCGTAGGCCGCCCGTTCGCGCAGGTAGCGGTCGCGCGTCTCAGCCGTCGGGCGCACGACGACGCGTCCCTTCAGGCCGTCGACGATGATGTCGTCTCCCAAGTTGGCCACTTCCGTCAACTCCTTGACGCCAACGACGGCGGGCAGGCCCAGCGCGCGGGCCATGATCGACACATGCGAGGTCGTACCGCCGTATTCGAGCGCCAGCCCCAGAATGCCTCGCCTGCTGAACAGGATCACGTCGGCGGCCGAGAGTTGAGGCGCCGTCACGACGGTTTGTTCTTCGACTTTGGACAGCACCGACCCGCGCCGCAAGTGACGCAGCAGGCGGTCTTCCAGGTCGAGCAGGTCGTGGGCGCGCTCGCGCAGATAGGCACTTTTGGACGACTGGAGCACTTCGCGATGCCGCTTGAGCACGTGCCGCACCGACGCGTCGGCCGGGTGGCACTCGCGAATCGACGACTGGACGGCGTCGAACACCTGGCTGTCGCGCAGCATCAGCGCCTGGGCTTCGAAGACGGCCGCGCTGTCGGCTCCGATCTTCTGCTCGGCCAGCTCGCCGATCTTGCGCAGGTCGCGTTCGCTGCGCTCGACCGACAGTTCGAAGCGCTGCAACTCGTCGTCAATCTCGCTCTCGGCGATCACGCGCGACTCGACTTCTTCGCGCGCTCTGGCGTACGGATACACCGGCCCCATCGCGATGCCGGGCGAAACGGCGACGCCGATCAGCGTGATCTCTGCTGCTTCGACCTCGCTCACGTCAGGACACCTCGCCGAAACCGCTCGAAAACAACTCGGTGATCGCATCGGCGGCGGCCTCTTCGTCCGGCCCATCGAACGTCAGTGTCAGCGTCGACCCCTGATCGGCAGCCAGCGTCATCACGCCGATGATGCTCTTGCCGTTGATCTCGTAGCCGTCCTTCTGAATCATGAAGTCGGCGCTGAACTTGGCGGCCGCGCGCACGATCATCGAGGCGGGGCGCGTGTGAACTCCGGCGCGGTTGACGATGGTGACTTCGCGCGTGATCATGGCAGGCAGGGTGTAGTGAGAGTTTGACAATATCGGCACGCGCGAGCGCTCAAGAGGCACGCTCTAGGCACGATTCAAACAACCCGCCCCGCCAGCTGCCGCACGAGTGCTTCGAGAGCGGAACGCGCCTGAGAAGGCGGAAGGGTGTAGAGCGCCTTGAGCGCCGCCTCGGTCTCACTAGTCACCATAGCGCTCGCCTCAGACAGCACACCGAGCCGGTCCATCCGCTCGCGCGCCTCGTCGATCTGATCTTCGCTCAGCGCCATGCCTCCGATGATAGAACCAAAGAACTGGGCGTCGTCGCTGCCTGGAAGGGCTCGCTCGGAGGCTCGGAGCAGCAGAAACGTTTTCTTGGCTTCCATCAAGTCGCCGCCGATCGTCTTGCCCCACCCCGCACTGTCGGCAGTGAGGTCGAGCAGGTCGTCCTGAATCTGAAAGGCCTGACCGGCGCGATATCCGGCCTCTCGAAGCGCGGCGCGCTGCGCGTCGTCGGCGCCTCCTACGATTCCGCCCAGTTCGAGCGCGCACTCGATGAGCGCGCCGGTCTTGCGATAGATCATGCCACGGTAGGCATCGACCGTCACGCCGGAGCGCAGCTCGAACGCCTTGTCGAGCGCTTGCCCTTCGCACAGACGCTGCACCATCTGGGCGAAAACCGACAGCACCTGGCGCACGTCGACGCCCTCAAGCTGGCCTAGCAGCCGGTACGACTCGCCCATCATCAGATCGCCCGCCAGGATGGCTGTGGCTTCGTCCCAGCGCGTGTGAACCGTCGGCCGCCCTCTACGCGTGGCGGCATGGTCCATGATGTCGTCGTGGACGAGGGTGAAGTTGTGAAACACCTCGACGGCCAGCGCGGCAGGCAGCGCGCGTCTGGGGTCGGCGCCGAACGCCTGAGCCGACAGCAAAACCAGAATAGGCCGGACGCGCTTTCCACCGCCGCTGAGCACGTAGCGAATCGGCGCGTAGAGACTGTCGGGCTCCTGCTCGGTCAATAGGCCTGAGAGACCCGTCTCCACGAGCGCGCGTAGATCGTCGAGCGGCGAACCCGAGGAGAGATCGCTCACGCGTCGACCGAGGCGGTGACGCGGCCGAGCACGTCGGTAATGCGTCCGTAGACTTCCTCTACGTCGCCGACGGCGTCGACTTCGTAGAGCAGGCCGCGGTCGCGAAAGTAGGACTGGACGGGCTCGGTCTCGTCGTGGTAGACGCTCAGCCGCTTGAGGATCGCGTCGGGCTCGTCGTCCTTGCGCTGCACGATGAGCGCAGGGTCAAGACCAGGCGGCGGCGGAAAGAAGTCGAGGTGGTAGCTCTCGCCCGTTTCTTTGTTGATGCGGCGCTTGCTCAGCCGGTCGACGATCACGTCTTCCGGGCCAGTCAGCGACAGAACGGCCGTCGTCGCGAAGCCGACTTTCTCGGTGTACTGAGCGTGCCACTCGGCCTGCTGCGCCGTTCGGGGATATCCGTCGAGGATGTAGTTGCGTCCGCCCAGCGCGCTCAGGTGCTCTTCGGCCATGCGCCGCACCAGTTCGTCAGGCACCAGGCGGCCGGTCGTCATGTACTTCTCAGCTTCCTTGCCCAGCCTGGTGCCGTTGCGCCGCGCCGTACGCAGCAGGTCGCCCGTCGAGACGTGCGTCAGTTCGATCCGCTCAGCCAGCAGCGTCGACTGGGTACCTTTGCCGATTCCGGGAGGGCCGAAGAGGATGAGCTGCATGGAGGTGGGTGTCGAGGTATGGGCCGTCCAGAATAGCCGAGCCGACCTGCTTCTTCAAGCCAATTCTGTGCAAACGATTCGGTAGCGCTGCCGCACCGCTGCATCCGCCTTCGAATCGACAACCGAATGCGCTCACGCCCTTCCGTTTCGCGGATTTCCTCCGCGCCGCCCGCTCGTAACTGAGCATACCGCTCGGATCAACTTTCGCTCACGGCGGCTGCAATCGGAGCGATACCGCTGCCCTCGTCGCTCTCATCCTCATCGACCGAGGGTACCATGTGGGACAAACCGGCCGCGATGACCGCCTTGTCGATCATGATCTTGGCGCCGAAGCCGATGGCGGTCTTGAGCAGAATGTCGAGCGACGACGACAGAAAGCCGTGCGAGGTGTGCTGCGGACCGCCCTCGACGATGACCAGCGGCGTCCGGTTGCCCAGCGTTTTGCGAATGGCCTCGGACACGTCCTCGCCCTTGCCCACGAGCGTGCGCGCGTCGCGAGCGATGGCGTCGACGTAGCTCGTCGTCAGGTCGCGGTGATGCTGCGCGGCCGTCTTTTTCTTATTGCCTTTGCCCACTCCTCCGAGCAGCAGCCCCGTGAGCGCGCCCGCCAGCAGCGAGCCGCCGACGCTGACCAGCGGATTGGCATAGATGCGTGCCCGGACGACGGCGGGCAGTTCGCGCGCCTCGGCCTTAATGCCGTCGACGCGGCGCAGCAGCGAATCCTCGCGGGCGGCCAGCGCGGCCTGCAACATCTCCTTGGTTGGCTCGGCTTCGTAGGCCGCGTCAGGCTTGAGCGGAGCGTCGGGGACGCGCGGCGAAGGCTGATTGGCGGGAGCGAGTTCGTTGGTCATGAGCGGTCGGCGGAGTCGGTGGGAGGCATGGCGCTGACGGTGACGCGGCCCGCGGGATCGGGCGTGTCGCTGTCGGGCGGAGGCGGGACGTCTTTCTGATCGTCCATCTTCTGCATCTGCTTGCGGCCGTAGAGGAAGATGAGGACGCCGACGACTAGTACGAGGATCGTGACGATCAGGAAGCCCCACGCCGGATGGCCGAACGCCATACCGATGAAGAGCGCCAGCGCGACAAGCCCGAAGAGCGCTCCGACTCCCAGGATGGCGGCTCCAGCGACCGTGATCAGAATCGGGCGCAGCACCTCCTGCACCTTCTTCGTGACGTTCGCGATGATGGGATTCAGCTTCTGCTTGGCCCGCTCCTCGACCTCGATCATCGCCAGCTTGACGCGCAGATCGACCCAGTCCTTGGTGTCGTCTATGGCGCCCTGGATGTGCAGCTTCATCCGGTCGGTAGGCGCACCGGAAGCAGGCAGCAGGCGCGCCGAATCGACGAGCGGCGAGCGGCCTAGCGGCGGGGCGATCGGACGGGGTGCGCCCGACGGAGAAATGGGCGACGGATCGTTGGAAAGCGGCGACCGGGCACGCGGCTCGGGGTCGGAAGTAGAAGCGGGCATATCGGGGAGAGCGTTGACCGGAAACTAGTTCGCTGCACCGTTCGAGGTGCTATACGGATCGTCCGACAGTCCCTCCCCTACTCTTTTTTTACACGCCCGACGCCGTTTCTAATGTCTCGCTACCGCACCGCCGCTACGCCCAATCCCAACAGCCTGAAACTGACGCGCGAGGACGGCTCTCTTTTTGACATTGAGGGCATGATAGCGGCCAACTCGCTCGCCGAAGCGCAGGCGTCTGAACTGGCGAGCGCGCTCTTCGAGATCAAGGGCGTCACCAGCGTTCTGGCGATGCCGCCCTTCGTCACGCTCTCCAAGGAGTCTCACGCCGACTGGAGCGCTATCCTTCCCGCGGCCGAGGCCGTCCTCGAAGCGCACGCCTGATCGTTCAGCCAGCGGCTAGGTCGGCGGCGCGGGGCAGCAGCGCGGTTCCCAGCGGATCGGGATCGAGATCGGCGTAGCGCTTCGACTCTTCGCGCCGCGTGAGGACGGAGACGCGCACGCTGGCGAGGACGGCGGCGGCGTCCTGAGTTTGACCGAGCACGACCCAGCGCACCTGCCCGGGCGGCAGTACGTCCGCATCTCCGCGTGTGACGAGGAGTGAATAGTCGTCGAGGTAGGCGCACGGCACTCCGCTCTTCTTGACGAATGCCGCCGCCATGCGCAGACGCGCTGTCGAGGCGCGCTCAGCCGGCAGGAGTGCTCTCAGCTCGGCGCAGGCGGCGAGGAACGCGTCGGGCGTGACGTCGGACGGGGCGAGAATCAGCCGCACCGATCGCTCGCCTTTGCCGCCCAGCGCCAGCACGTCTTGTGCGAGCGCTTCGTAGTCGTCCGCCGTTTCGCGTCCGTCGAGAAGGGCAGCGGCGCACGTCTCTGGATCAGCCGTGAGTAGCAGAGCCAAGTCGGGGGCCGCCTCGTCCCCACCCGCGACCCGTACGCCTTTGTCGAACGACCAAAACGCCTCCATCAACGCCGCGTCGGACGGCGAGCCGAACAGCGCGACGGACTGGCCCGAGAGTCGCGCCTTCACGACGGCACTAAACGCAGCCAGTGGCGCGCACGTCTCATCCGTGACGAGCGCACGTTCTGACGTATCCGCTGGATTCGGCGCCGTCGGCGCGTCGTCGTTCAACTCGGAGAGCGCTTGCATCCACGAGTTGAGCGCGAACGTGAGGACCAACTCGGGCGGCGCTCCATCGGAATGAGCCGCGCGTTCGAGGGCTGCGTCGCGTTTGGGCGTATCGGCAGCGTCGGCGTCGCTGGGAAGCCAGGCGAGCGCGCGTCTGCGCAGGATCGACGGTGTCGGTCGGCTCACCGCTTGATCAGGCAGCCCAGCGATTCGGTCTGCGCCGTTTCGGGACGTCCGCCTGCCATCTGAGCGTCGATGGATTCTTCCAGGTAGCGGCGCGAGGCGGCGTCGGCGTTGGTCGGATTGTCGTCGACACTTCCGACGTAGACCAAGGCGCGGTTCTCGTCGAACACGTAGACCTGAGGCGCGCGTGAGGCGCCCATCGCCGTGGCGAGCGCCCCTTTGCCGTCGATCAGGTAGGGCAACGCGTAGCCCTTGTTCGAATACCGCGCCGAGCTGCGCTCGGGCGACTCGGCGTCGACGCTAGGGCCAAACGAGTTCACGAGCACGAAACTGTAGCCATCGGCGCCGTAACGGTCGGCGAGCGAGAAGAGCCGCTCTTCGTAGCGGTCGACCCAGGGGCACTGGTTGGCCCAGAAGACGACGACCGTTCCGCGCGTTCCGGCGAGGCTAGCCAGACTAGCGGTTCCGCCCGTGGCCCTGGGCAGTGCTGTGTCGGCCATCGGAAGCGCGCCTCCCAATGCGAGTTGAGCCGATGCAGCAGGTGCCGTCAGAAGGACAGCGAGAAAGAGTAGTGTGCGCATCGGAGTCAAGAGTCGGTCGAAGTGGGGGCGTGTCCGGCGATGAACGTTTCGAGCATCTCGATCAGTGCCTCGCGCGTCGTCGAGCCCTCCCAGAACGCGATGACTTCGTCTTCGGCGTTGTAGACGAGCGTGGCGGGTAGGCTGCCGGTCCAGTCGTCGCTGAACGAAGAGATGAACGGATCGTCGGCCTCGTCCTTGAGATAGGTGCGCTCGCGGACGCCCTGCCGCTGCAGGAACTCCAGGATGGCAGGACGCTCTTCGGGAAAATCGGCCGAGACGAAGATCACGTCAACGCCTCGGTCCGCCATCAGAGAGTCGACGGCCATCAGGTCGGGAAACTCCTTGACACACGGCCCGCACCATGTCGCCCAGAAGTTGACGACTTTGAAGTCGGCCGGGTTGTCTTCGATGGCCGTCAGGATCGTCCGGGCGTTGGCTTCGATCAGCAGTTCGTCGGCAGTTAGCACGTCGTCGGACGAGCCGCAGGCGGTCAGAGCGAGAAGCAGGAGCAGCAGGGAGTAGCGCATGGCGGTCGAACCCGAGGTTCTACGCTCAGTTTCCTACGGTCGGACGGCACGGCGCCCCACCGGCCGTAAGCCGATAGGGCGCCGAGTCGGAGCACGCCACCACAGTCGCGCTCATCTATACAAGCGTCCTTTTTGCCGCAAACCGGTCATCGAGTGGGGAAAAAATCTCTTCTGGTTTGGAGCGGCACGCGGAGCGACACCATCGTCCCCCCATCCGCCCGCGAACTCAAGTCCAACAGGGCACCGATGGCGCTCGCGCGGCGGCGCATGGAACGCAGCCCGCGGCCATCGCCCGCTCGCGTGGCGAGTAAGCCCGGACCATCGTCGCACACCTCGACGCAAAACTCACCGTCGCGGACGGCGGTCGTCACCTCTACGTGAGCGTCGGGGGCATGCCGCTGGGCGTTGTGAACCGCCTCTTTGACGATCAGGAGCACATGGCGACGTAGGCTCATGTCGACCGGCATCGTAGGCAAGGCGCCCATGTTGAGCGTGAGGCGCTCGGGTGGCAGAGAGTCGCGTGCGGCGCTGGCGATGCGAGCCGCAATAGCTGGCAACGTATCGGCGGCCGAATCGACGTACCAAACGAAATCGCGCAGATCGCGGCTCAGACCGCGTACGTGCTGGGCCAGTTCTGACGTCAGCGCGCGCGACTCGTCATCTAGCCTCAAGCCGACCAGTTCCTGCCGCAGCGCGAGCGCGCCCATTCGCGCGCCCAGATCGTCGTGCAGATCGTCGGCGATTTGCTGCCGCAGATGTTCTCGGCGCCGGCGAACGCGATCTCGGTAGGCGAACGCCGCGCCCACGGCGCCTAGCGCTGCGAAGCCGAGCAGCAGGCGAAACCACCACGTCTGGGCCAAGCGGGGCGAAACGGTGAGCGCCAGCGAGGTGAGCGGAGGCGCGGCGCCTCCCGGTGAGCGTCGGCGCACGTCGAGCGCGTACTCGCCGGGCGGCAGTCCAGCCAGAGACAGTTCGGGCGTGTCGAGATCGACCCACGCGTCGACCAAACCGGGAATGCGGTAGGCGAAGCGTGCGCCCGGCAAACCGGACCGGTCGCCTGCCAGCCGGAACGTCGCCGCGTTGGCATAGCTGGGCAGCGTGACGTGACCGGTCCGCGCTACCTGCACCGGTCCAATGTGAACCGAGCGGCGACCGTGCATCTCGACAGCAGCGAAGCGGGGCGGAATCAACTCTGTCGTCTCGATCACAGTGGGGTCGAGTTGGAGTACGCCGCGGTTCGAGACAATGGCGAGACTTCCGTCCGGCCTGGAGATCAGCGATCCGGTCTCCATCGGAGCGCGCAGGTAGGCGTTGAGCCCGACGGCGTAGCGCTGCGCGGCGTCTTTCTCGATGCGGCGCATTCCCGAGCGCAGCGCCAGCCAAGCGCCCGCATCGTCGGCGACGTATCCGGCCGCGAGTTCGTCGCCAACATCGGCGCGCACGTGCCACCGGTCGCCTTCGAGGCAGAGGACGCCGCGGTCGGCGAGCGCGCACAGATCTCCGCCCGTGAGATAGATCGAGGCAACAGATGCCGAGCGCGCAAGCAGTGCCTTCGCGTCAGCGCTAAGTTGCACCGGTAGGAATTGCCGGGTAGTGCCGTCGTACCGCATCAGCCGAGCGGGGCGCGCCGCGCCTGCCCACACCGCACTGCCATTGACAGCGAGCGCCGACAGCCATTCGGACGAGTCGGCGGCGCTCAGGGTCACCATCTGCGCCTCGTCTTCGGGCACGTAGGTCGCTGCGAACGCCCGGCCGTTCGACTTGCCGCCCATCCAGAGCGTATCGCCCTGCGACGCGAGCGCTCGCACTTCGAGCAGCTTATCGGATTGCGAGCGCGTATCGGTTTCCAGGCGGCGCTGTAGAGCGCGGCTGTAAGGTGGAGCAGTCGCTGGTCGGCCCCGTTGGCGCCGGACCGCTGCTGGCGGGCGTGACGGCTCTTGCCTCGGCATACTTGGGGCGCCTTGGCTCGGCGCGCGCCTCGGTTGCCCAGGCCGTCGAGGCGACGAGAGACCGCTTTGATCGGGCGATGGCGGCGCGGGCGGTGGCGGTCTCATGCCAAACGGATAAAAGAGATGGCGCTCGAAGTCGTCCGTATCTGGAGCGTAGCGCGACACACCGTTGTTGGTGCCCACCCACAGATCGCCTGACGCCGCTTGGTGCACCGCCGAGGCGGAGACGCTGCTCAGCGAGCGCGGATTTCCGGGCGTGTAGCGGTACGCGCGGACCGCCCCGCTGGCGTCGACGCGGTGGAGCCCGGTTCGCCTGCTCACCCATACCGATCCGTCGGGCAGAGCGGTCACGCTCTCGAACTGTCCACTTCCGGCTAGCGCAGAAGCCACCGTCACTTCGGCTGGGCGAAACCGAATGCGGCTCAGACCTTGATCCGACCCAACCCATACGGCACCGGTCTCATCGGCCAGAACGTGGCGACCGGTGAAGGTGAGCGTGCTCCCCTCCTCGCTTACCACTGGCTGACCGTCAGGCAGGGCTAGTCCTCTGGTAGCGAAGAGCGCCAGACGAGTCGTACGGCTCTCAACCGTTTCGAGGATCGGATCGACGCCTTCTGGTGAAGCGACGACGATCGGCTCCAGGTAGATGCGGCGCGTGTGATCGAACCGAACGACGGTGCCGGCGAAGAAGGACGCATGCAAGACCTCTCCGTCCAACCAGAACTGCGATATGCCGCTCGCTCGCGGAAAAAGGTTGGGAGGAGTCGGGAATACATCAATGTCGTCCAGAGACCCTGAAGCGCCTACTCGCGCAATCGTGCCTAGATTTCCGACGAACCACGCGTCTCCGCCTGCGAAGAGAGGCGCTCTCGAAAACGTCTCGTTCGAGAGCGAGAGAGAGGCCGCCGGGATGGAAGTCGACGGCTGCCCCGAGCACCCCATGCAGCGCACGCCCTGACTTCGATACGCTACCCACAGCCTGTCCTCCGAGTCGGCTGCGGCCAGAATGGGCCAGGCGCGGTCGCCGGATTGCAGCAGTGGGCCGTACGATGCGAGCGCGCCGCCGAACGTCCACCTGTGCAAACTGTCCGCACTTCCTCCGACTGCCCAGAACCCGTCGCGGATCGGCAGCAGCGTGCGATACTCGCCTTGGGGCCGGGTGAAACGCTTGGCGACTCTGAGCGAATCGCCCTCCACGTCGAGCCGGCAAAGCGTGCCGGTGCGGGTGAGCGTCCAGACGGTTTGGTCGGCGTCGGCGAACGTGGAGACGTCCGTCAGGCAGTCGCGCGCGCCTGACATCACTCTCCATCGGTATCCATCGAACCGAGCGACACCATCGGTGAGAGCCGCCCAAACGAACCCGTCGGAGTCCTGGTGCAGCGCGCCAATGACATCTACGGGCAATCCGTCCTGCTCTCCGAACGTCCGCACGTCATACACGACGGGTTGAGCGGCGCCAAAGTCCGCGAGCAGCAGTGTGGGGAGCAGGGCAATCAGGCAACGCAGCATGATATAGCAGGAGTTGGAGAGCGCCCCTTCCAACTGCGAGCGTGGTGCAACGTACGCCGCCAGGCAACCGCGCGCAACACGCCGCCTTCTACGCCGGGAGGGCGGTAGAGCGCTAACCCCCGCGTCGACTCCAGATGCCCATCACTTGCCCTCTCACTCTACGCCCAGAAGCGGGCCGCACATTTGCTCCTGAATCTCCAGTGGGACCGAGAGGATGGGATACTCGCCCCCTTCGGCGACCGGAATCAGTCCCCAGTTGAACAGACCGTCGGCCGAGAGCGGATGCAGCAGCAAACCGCCCAGCCGCGCGTCGACCTGATCGCGCAGTCGCACCATCCGAAGCCCGCGGGCGGGAACGACGACGCGGCTCCAGTCTCCCTCAACGGCGACTTCGCGCACGTCCTGAAACGGCCGCTCGGATACGTCGACGCGCGTAAGGGCGAAGCGAAGCGCGGTTACCTGGGAGCAGGCAGGCGGCAGCGTCTCGAGCGTCAACCCGTGCGCCTGGATGCGCTCGATCGCGGCAGCCAGCGTGTCGGGCACGAGGTAGGCGAGCGGCAGGCTTGCGCGCGTCAGAGGCTCGAACAGCGTCTGGTCGCGCATCGGCGTAGGCGTGACGGCATCGCGGCGCCGATAGACGGATTCGCCCGTTGCAGGATGACGCAGCGTGTCGACGGCCCCGACGAGAATCGGCCGCGTCGCTCCTGGGCTCAAAACGGCGTCCAAAATCATGTGCGGAGGCGCCAATCGATCGGACGCCGAGTGGGACTCTTTTGCGCGTCCGGCATCGAAGGCGGCGCGCACATCGTCGGGGTGGGCGGCGGTCCAGTCGATGACCCTCTCGACGAAGCGCTCGGTCGCATGGACGCGCTGGGCGAAGCTGAGGTAGCTGTAGGCCTCGCTCAGAATGGCTAGGTGGCCGCGCAGTCCGGCGTAGTTGGTGGCGAAGCGGGGGCGCCAGTCGAACGTATTCCAGACGGGATCGCCCTGGTTGGGCAGGCGGCGGAAGCCGTTGAAGTTGCCATAGTGGTAGACGAATAGCTCGTCCTCGGCCTCAAGCGATTGGGTCACGTCGGGAAGCAGGCGGCTGCGGAGCAGATCCGTCACCGAGGCGGGCGAGCCAGGATGCAGGCCGGGCGCGTAGGTCAGGTGGTAGCCGTGAAACGAGCCGTTGGTCGTGTGCAGGTCCATCACGACGTGCGGCTCGTAGTCTTGGAGGGCGCGGACGAAGGCGCGCGCTTCGGGCGAGGCGAGTTTGACCTGGTCGCGGTTGAGGTCGAGCCCGTCGGCGTTGGGGCGCTGGCCCATCCCGCCCAACGGTCCCAGTTGGCCCGGGCGGTTGTCCAGGCGGACGCGCTCGTTGCCGTCGGCGTTGTGGATCGGCGCGAACAGGAGCACGACATCGTCGGCCCAGGCCGCGTGCTCGCCCATCGCCAGTTCGCGCAGCAGACGAAGGACGGCTTCCTTGCCGCACACCTCGCCCGCGTGGATGTTCGCCTGAACCCACACGCGCACCTTACCGGATGCCACTACGGATTCGGGCGAAGCGTCCGCCACATCACCCCAGACGACGAGTGGAAGCTGGCGTCCCTCGGCCGAATATCCGTAGAACGAGCGGTGCATGCGAGCATCCGTTGGCACGAGTGCGTCGAGAAACCCCATCACGTCGTCGTAGCGAGACGTTTCGTACCAGCCGGTCCGTTCGGGGCGAATCAGCAGTTCGAGCGGCGTGCCGGGCGGAACCCCCAACGTATCGGGCGAAGCGTAGGGCTGCGCCACAGCCGGAGAAACAAGCAGCAGCAAGAACAGAAATCGCATCGTGCTATCGTGTGGTGGCGAGAGGGCGAGTCGCCCAGAGGAAAAGGAAGAAGCCAAAGATTGCCACTGTATCTGCGGCAACTGACCATCGTACAGAGAAGCGAAACGGTTGGGAGATCGCCACGGCCTACGTCCTCGCGATGACAAATGGACCAGAGAACGAGTCGGCGTGTGGCGGGTCAGGCGGGTCACACATCGCGCGTCAAATCCGGCAGGGTGCGGCGCATCAACCAGCGGTTCGAGGCGATCAGGACGGCGAGCACGACGGTCCACTGGACGACGCACGTCATCAGGCTGTAAGGTTCGAGCGGATCCCACCAGTTGGTCGAGTAGGCCGTCGCGGCCTGCCACATCCACCAGACGAGCAGCACGACCGCCTGGAGCGGCACGGCGATCGCGATTAGAACGTCCCATGCCCGGCCCGGACGCCAGTCGCCCGGCGTGTTGACGTGCGCGGTCCGAAACTTGGCGACTCCGAAGCGGATGACGGCGAACGAGACGAAGGCGCCCGAGATCATCAGCCCTACGCCCCAGACGAAGTCCTGATTACCCAAAATGTCCGCGCTCAGAGCCGACGGCACGCCCAGCAGAAAGCCCACGCCCCCGACGATGGCAACAGCCTTAGTGCGCTCCAACCCAGCGTCGACCAGGACGCGCGTCGCCAGTTCGATCATCGAGAGTAGCGACGAGATCGCGGCGAACGAGAGCGCGAGGAAGAAGAGAATCGCGAATACCTTTCCGCCCGCCATCTGCCCGAACAGTTGAGGCATCCAGATGAACGTCAATCCGGTCGACGAGGGCCCACTCTCGCGCATCACGTCCAGCACGCCCGCCTGGTCCATCTGCGAACCCAGCAGCGAGAAGACGGTCGCGAAGATCATCGTGGCCGCCAGCAGCGAGACGATGTTATTGCCGACCCCGGTAATGAACGCGTTGCGCACGACAGTATCCTTGGCGCCCATGTAGGCGGCGTAGGTCAAGATCAGGCCCCAGCCCGCTCCGGTATCCCACGCGTTCTGCGTCAGCGCTTCGAGCCAGACGCTGGCGTTGGCGAGCGTCGACCAGTCGGGCGTGAACAGATAGGCGACGCCGTCCATCGCACCCGGCAGCCTCAGCGCGTTGACGACGCACAGGACGACGATGGTCAGCAGCGTCGGGATCAGGATCTTGTTGACCTTCTCGATCCCTTTGATGCCTCTGGCAACGGCGAGTCCTCCGAGCAGCATCGCCAGCCCGTGCAGCGCGAGCGGCCACAGACTGCCCTGGAAACCCGTCCAGACGCCGAATGCTGTTTCGGTCGAGAACGGAAGCGCCTGGGTGACGGTCGTGCCCAGGTAGAAAAAGCACCACCCCGCAACGACCGAGTAGTAGAACATGATCGCCGTCGCGACGAACGCCACGAATGCGCCCATCCAGCCGAACTGGGGTCCGGCGATCTGCCCGAACGTTCCCGGCACGCCCTTGCGCCCCGCGCGCCCCATCGCATACTCGGCGATGATCAGCGGCACGCTCCACGTCAGCAGGCAAACGGCCCACGCGACGATGAACGCCCCGGCTCCGTCGTCGCCGCCGTTGCCCGCCACGATTCGCGGAAAGCGCCAGATGTTACCCGTCCCGACGGCGATGCCCAAGACCGAGAGGATCAGTCCGATGCGGGAAGAGAAGCGTTGCGAGTCGGCAGCGGGAGCGAGTGACATGCGGCGGCGGTCAGGTGAGGCGGAGCAAAGGTAACCGACTCCGTCGACCTCGCGCCAAGCCATTCGCGGCCCCTGCCCTACGCGCCCCCGCCGTACTCGTCGTCATAGTCCGCCATCGATGCGCGGATGACTTCTACGGCGTGGTCTCGGCCGTACGTCTTGAGTATCGATGCGGTCGAACTCTCGCCCGGCACCATCTTGTAGGTCTCGAAATAGTGCGTCAGGCGCTCGACCATGCGGTCCGGCAGGTCGGCGACTTCCTTGATGCTACCCCAAAACAGGTCGCCCGTCAGGACGGCGATGATCTTGTCGTCCGCCTCGTCGCCGTCGATCATTTGCAGGCCGCCCACCACGCACGCGCTGAGCGTGATGTCGGCGCGCGTGATGGGGCGCTCGCTGATGACGCAGATGTCGAGCGGGTCGCCGTCGCCGCGCGTGGCACCGGGGCCCGACAGGGCACGTACGCGCTCGCCGCAGTAGGTGCGCGGCACGAAGCCGTAGAGCGTCGGCGGATGCGACGAGCTGCGCTGCGGTCGGTCGACGCGCGTGTAGCCGGTCGTCTTGTCGAGTTCGTACTTGACGCCGTCGAACGGCGTGATCTCGATGTATGCCGTCACGGTGTGCGGCGCGTCGAGGCCGGCGTCGAGGCCGTGCCACGGATGGGGGCGCCAGCGGTAGAATGGCGGCGGAAAGGCAGTGGGCGGCATGGAAGGAGCAGGCACGGGCATCAGGTAGAGTCGATGCGCACGCCATACCGACGCGCCGGGCGAGGGTTGCGCGGCAGCCTGCGTGGAGAGCACATCGCGACGAACGTTCACATCCCGAACCCGTTCGGATGGGCGACGGATGATGCGCCGGCTCCGACGCTTCCACACCGATTCCGAACCGTTCGCTCCATCGCCGGTGAAACCTCGAACGGCTATATTGTCCGCTTCCGGCGTGCGCGCCGTTCCCTCTTTCGCACTCATACTTTCCCCATGGCAGATACCAGCGACTTCCGCAACGGACTCGTCATCGAGTTCAAGAACGGCCTCTGGCAGATCATCGAGTTTCAGCACGTCAAGCCCGGTAAGGGCGGCGCGTTCGTCCGGTCCAAGCTCAAGAACCTGAGCAACGGCAAGATCGTCGACAACACGTTCCGCGCCGGAGAGCGCATCGAAACTGTCCGCGTCGAGCGGCGCCAAGTGCAGTTTCTCTACGAGGACGACATGGGGATGCACTTCATGAAGACGGATACCTACGAGCAGTTCGCGATGCCCGCCGAAGCCGTCGACGGCCGCGCCTATCTCAAGGAAGGCGGCATGATCGACATCTCGTTCGATGCCTCGACCGACCAGCCCATCTCGACCGAGATGTCGGCGTCGGTCGAACTACGCGTCACCCAGGCCGACCCGGGCCTCAAAGGCGACACGTCGAGCGGTGCCACCAAACCTGTGACGGTCGAGAGCGGCGCGACGGTCAACGTACCGCTGTTCATCAACGAGGGCGACCTGATCCGCGTCTCGACGGCCGATGGCAGCTACTCGACGCGCATCTCGGCAGCCTGAGCGGCGCCCCTTTTCCTTACCTGACAGACTTCACTCCGACATGACTCTAACCGAAATCAAGGATTTGCTCCGCGTCGTCGCCGAGAGCGGCGTCGAGGAGGTCGAGATCGAGCAGGACGGTGTCCGCTTGGTCGTTCGCCGCAACGCTCCGGCGATGCTCGTCCAGCAGGCGCCGCAGATGGCGTTTCCCCCGATGTATGCGCCCCAGATGCCCTACGCCGGACCGCCGCAGCAGATGCCGCAGGCCGCGCAGCCGCAGATGAGCGCTGCGCCCCAGCCCGCCGCCGCGGAGCCTACTGCCCCGCCCGCAGCCGAAGAGCCGACCGGCGAAGCTGTCCGCGCACCCATCGTCGGCACGTTCTACTCGGCTCCCTCGCCCGAATCCGACAACTTCGTCAGCGTGGGCAGCAAAGTGGCCGTCGGGGACGTGCTCTGCATCATCGAAGCGATGAAGCTGATGAACGAGATCGAAGCCGAAGTCGCAGGCACCATCACCCAAGTGCTCGTCGCCAACGCCGAAGCCGTCGAATACGACCAGCCCCTCTTCCGCATCGACCCGGCGTAACGTCTCTGCCGTAGCCCCCTGACCTAGTAGCGTCACAGCATGCTGCGACGCTACATCTTCAGCCAGAAGAGAAGAAGATCGGCCTCAATCCATCCGGCGAAACAGACACGGAGAGAGCGAGCGTCAAGAAATCGTCCTGTTTGAGCGCTAGCGAGTTTGGACGATTTCAGCGGCTGAATTGGTAGTGTCCGCTGGAGGGACGTAAGCCTTGACTTTTTGCTCTCTTTTGTGTCAAGACAAAAGAAGGCCCCGCGCAGCGGAGGAGGTAACACCGCTGAGATCGCCACACCGCTCCGCTCCTCCCGATGACTAAAAAGAGGGTTACACCTCGCACTCC
This sequence comes from Rhodothermales bacterium, assembly GCA_963841855.1. Taxonomy (GTDB): domain Bacteria; phylum Bacteroidota; class Rhodothermia; order Rhodothermales; family BA12; genus CAXBBB01. The sequence goes on from CAWJEJ010000001.1 coordinate 558,218, forward strand.
AGACACGTCATGATCAAGAAAGTCCTCATCGCCAACCGGGGCGAAGTCGCCCTCCGCGTCATCCGCACGTGCCACGAGATGGGGCTCGAAACCGTCGCCGTCTACTCGACCGCCGACGCCGAAGCTCTCCCCGTCCGGTTTGCCGGAGAAGCCGTCTGCATCGGCCCACCGTCGTCGCGCGAGAGCTACCTCAAGATGGACCGCATCATCGCCGCCGCCGAGGTGACCGGAGCCGACGCCATCCATCCGGGCTACGGATTCCTGTCCGAGAACGCCGACTTCGCTGCCATCTGCGAAGACCACGACATCACCTTCATCGGCCCGACGGCGGAGACGATCCGGCAGATGGGCGACAAGAGTTTGGCCAAAGACACGATGCGCGCCGCCGGAGTGCCCGTCGTTCCGGGCTCGGATGGCGTCGTCGAGGACGAGGCGGCGGGCCTGAAAGTCGCCCGCGAGATCGGCTTCCCGGTCATCGTCAAGGCCAGCGCGGGCGGCGGCGGACGCGGGATGCGCGTCGTCGAGCAGGAGGCCGACTTTGGGCGCATGTTCAACGCCGCCCGTAGCGAAGCCGAGGCCGCGTTCGGCAACGGCGACGTATACGTCGAGAAGTTCGTCACCAAGCCGCGCCACATCGAAATCCAGCTTCTCGGCGACGGTCAGGGTACGGTTCTCCACTATGGCGAGCGCGAGTGCTCGATTCAGCGTCGCCACCAGAAACTGCTCGAAGAGGCCCCGTCGCCCGTGATGACCGAGGAGTTGCGCAAACGCATGGGCGAGGCGGCGATCAAGGGCGCGCAGGCGGTCAACTACCGAGGCGCGGGGACGGTCGAGTTCTTGATCGACGCGGACCACAACTTCTACTTCATGGAAATGAACACCCGCATCCAGGTGGAGCATCCCGTGACCGAAGAGGTGACCGGCGTTGACCTGATCGAGCAGCAGCTGCTCGTCGCGATGGGCCACAAGCTGGAGCCGCACACCATCCCGATCACGGGTCACAGCATTGAGTGCCGCATCAACGCCGAGAACCCGTTCAAAAACTTCTCGCCGTCGCCGGGCCTGATCACGGCGCTGCACACGCCCAAAGGGCGGGGCGTCCGGGTCGACACGCACGTCTACGCGGGCTACCGGATTCCGCAGTTCTACGACTCGATGATCGCCAAACTGATCGTCCGAGCCGAGACGCGCCAGAGAGCCATCGCCAAAATGCAGCGCGCGCTGGACGAGTTCATCATCGAAGGTGTCCACACGACGATTCCGTTCCACCAGCAGCTCTTGGCCGACCCGCGCTTCCAGGCGGGCGACTTCGACACCAAGTTCATGGAGACCTTCGACCTCGTCCCGCCGGCCAAGTAGCCGCACGGTCCGCCCACCGTTTTATCTTACGCGACACCTCTTTCTCGCCGACGCCATGAACATCCCCGCCGACCTCCGCTACACGTCCGATCACGAGTGGATCCAGATCTCGGACGACGGAACGACCGCCACCATCGGCATCACCGACTTTGCGCAGCGCGAATTGGGCGACATCGTGTTCGTCGAGATCGAAGACGAGGGCACGTCGGTCGAAGCCGAGGGCGTATTTGGAACCGTCGAGGCCGTCAAAACGGTCAGCGAACTGTTTGCGCCCATCGCCGGGACGATCAGCGCGATCAACTCAGACCTGGACGGTGAGCCCGAACTGGTCAACTCCGACCCCTATGGCAAAGGCTGGATGGTCAAGATGACGATCGAGCCCGGCACCGACCTGTCGGCCCTTCTCGACGCCGACGCGTACGGCGCCCACGTCGGCTGAGCTCGCCTGCTCGGTGCGCCTTCCACCTGTCTGGTTTTTCGGTTTCTCGCGACCGGGCGCAGGCTTTCCCTTGACGTGCGCCCCGGCAGAGCCGCCCCGCATCGGCTCGCCGAACCGGTCGCGCTTGCGATAGATTCGGATGCTCTGCTCGCCCACCTCTAGTCACCCATGACGCGCTCCCTGACCTTCAAAGTCCTCGCCATCGGGGTCTTGCTCCTGATGCTCCTCGTCCCGCTGGCGATGCTCGACGGGCTAGTCCGCGAACGGCAGCAGATGAAGCGCACCGCCACGCGCGACGTGTCCGCGACGTGGGGCGGGCCGCAAACCGTTTCTGGGCCGATGCTGGCCGTCCCCTACCGCATCGCCAAGACCGAGACGACGGGCGAGCGCAGCGGGACGGTCTACTTCCTGCCCGACAGCCTGAGCTACGACGCCGATCTCGAGCCCAACGTGCTGACCAAAGGCATCTACCGCGTCACCCTCTTTAAGACGACCGTCCGCATCGATGCGCAGTTCGGTCCGCTGGATCTGGCCGCAGCGCGCGTGCCTGCTTCCTCACTGATTTGGGACGATGCGCGCCTGCTCATGGGCGTCAGCGATCCGAGCGGGTTGCAGGCGCTGATCGCACCGGTCTGGGGCGGCACGACGCTGACGACGACGCCCGCCTCCGAGGCCAACATTCTGCCCAGCGCAGTCGAAGCGCGCGTGCCTGCCAGCCTGCTGCCAATCGCGCCCGACGCGGCTCCAGTCCGGGTGACGGCCGACGTTCAGGTGCGAGGAAGTCAAACGCTGCGCGTCGTCCCACTGGGCAAGTCGACCGACGTGGCAATGCGATCGTCGTGGCCCTCGCCGTCGTTCGTCGGCGCGTTCGCGGCTCGCGACCGAGAAGTTAGCGATGCCGGTTTCGAGGCCTACTGGCGGGTTCTGTTTCTCAACCGCGGCTACGGACAGGTCTTCCGCAACGACGGATCACCTTCGCTGCTGGCTGGATCGTTCGACGGCGACGACGTGATGATCGAATCGGCGTATCGCGGATCGGGCAGCCAGAGCGACGGGCAGGGCGTCGGCGTGCGGCTGATCGAGACGGCCAACGTCTACCAGCAAGCGGAGCGCGCGGCCGAGTACGGGTTCCTGTTCGTGCTGCTCACGTTCACGACGTTCTTCTTCGTCGAGGTGCTGGGCGGGCGTAGGATCCACCCGCTGCAGTACCTGCTCGTCGGCTGCGCGGTCGCACTGTTCTACCTGCTGCTGCTCTCGCTGGCCGAGTTCATTCCGTTTGGCGCCGCGTATGGATTGTCGGCCCTCGCCATCCTGGGACTGATCGCGATGTACAGCCGCACCGTTCTGGGCTCGTGGCGGATGAGCGGCGTGGTGACGGGACTGCTCGCCGTCTTCTACGGCTACTTCTACGTGCTCCTCCAACTCGATGCCTACGCCCTGCTCGCCGGAAGCGTCGGCCTGCTCGTCATGCTCGCCGCCGTGATGTGGGTCTCGCGCAAAGTCGACTGGTACGCCTTCACCCCGCCCGCCCTCGACAAACGCACCACGCCGCGGACGCTACCGAAACCGGTCGATTCGCAGGCACCGGACGCGTGAATCATCGCGCTAGACGCGGCACCCTGTCGGGCCTTGAAGATCTGACAGGGTGCCGCGTCTACCTCAGATGCCAAACAGCGCGCGCGCCGTCGCCGTCGTGACGCGCGCGACGTGCTCGACGGGTTCGCCGCGCAACTCGGCCAGCTTCTCGGCGACCAGGCGGACGTAGGCGGGCTCGTTTCGTTTGCCTCGGTGAGGAGCGGGAGCGAGAAACGGAGCGTCGGTTTCGAGGACGAGTTCTTCGAGTGGCACGTGCGCGATGCCTTGCCACACGCCGCCGTTCTTGAACGTGAGCGTGCCGCCGATGCCCAGCAGAAAACCCAGCGCGCGGACGGCGTCAGCTTCGTCAGCCGTTCCGCCCCAGCAGTGAACGATGCCGCGCAACGCCGACGGATCGGACAACTTGGAGCGCTCCTCGGCGAGTACGCGCAGCAAGTCGGGCGTGCTGTCGCGGTTGTGGAGAACCAGCGGCTTCTCGGTCTGAGCAGCAAGCCGGATGTGGCGGCGGAAGAAGTCTTCCTGCTTGTCGTCGAACGTGCGGTCCCAATAGTGATCCAGCCCGCTCTCGCCGACGGCGACGACGGCTGGCTGACGGGCTAGCCGGTCCACTTCGAGCCAGTCCGCTTCGGTAGCGTCCTTCACGTCGGACGGATGAAGTGCGGCCATGACGAACAGATCATCGGTGTGGCTGGCCAGTTCGAGCGCCGCATAGATCGAGGGCACGTCGATGGCAGGCATCACGATCGCCTCGACGCCTGACGCGCGGGCGCGGTCGAGCAGCGCTTCGCGGTCTGGGTCGAAGCGGCTATGGTAGAGATGACAGTGGGTGTCGATGAGCATCGGCCGGTGGTAGGAAAATCGCTAGAGGTACGCTGCGGTACAGGTCGGCGTTCGCACCTGATCGGCCAGCCTGCCGGGCTTGCTCAGTGGGCGACGGCGGTGCTACTCTTGATCCCATGCCGCCTCGCCGAACCCCGCTCCTCTTGCTCGTCGCTCTGGCCGTCGTGCCGCTGGCAGCGCTCTATCCCATCGTCCGCGTGGTGTGGGCGTGGTCGCACGTCGAGCAGGTGCTTCCGGGTGAGGCTGCCGCGCGTCCCGAGGCGGCGCGCGGGTTCGACTGGATCGTGTGGCAGAGCGGAGAGGCAGGCGCCGTTGCCGCCTACGTCTTTCCCGGAGGCCCGGGCGCGCGCGCCGGAATCCGAAGCGGCGACGTGTTCTACAGCTTGGACGGCGGCATGATCGTCGAGGCTTCGGACGTGGCTCTGGCCATTGGGGGCCTCATACCTGGCCGGACGATCACCTACGAGGTGCTGCGCGGCGACGAACTGGCAAGCGCCGACGTGCGCATCGCCCGCTACCCGACGTTTCTCTATCCACTTTCGCCGAGCTTGTGGCTGTTTGCGCTCTGGGCGTTCACGCTGGGCTCGCTGCTGCACGTGATCGCTCTGATCGTAGCTGTTCCGCTGGCCAGGTCGAGTCCACGGGCGCGCGTGTCCCTGGTCTTGATCGGCGCATCGGCGCTCTGGTTTTTTGCCAACCTAGCGCGGCTCGCTCTGCTGGATATTTTCGGGTCTCCTCCTCCCGGCTCGGCCTACGACGCCCTCTTCGGCGTGCTGACGCTGATCGGGCTGGCCGGATGGCTCACGTTTCCCCCGGTCCTTTTGACGGGCGTGCTGAGCCAGGCTCGCATCCGTCCCCCGCGCTGGTTGCTCGTCCCCCGCCTGCTGGCGCCTCTGGTGTTCGGCTTTCTCATGCTGGCCTCGACGGTGGGGGGCTTGGGACCATTCACGCTCGACCGGCTCGTAGCACCGCTCGTCTTTTACGCTTCGGTTTACGTTGCGCTCGCCGCCGCCTTATCACTGGCTGTGGGACGGATCGCGCCGGGCTGGGGACGCATCGGAAGCCTCGTCACGCTGGCGTTCGCGCTGGGCGCCGCGCTGGTCGTGCCGGGCGTGATTCCGCTCCTGCGCTCGGTCGGCGACGCGACGGTGGGATGGCTCGTCGTGGGCGCTCAGTTGCTCTATGCCGCGCCCGTCTCCCTCGTCGCGCTGGCAACGCTGCGCTATGGAAAGATCGACGATGTACTAACGCGGACAGTCGCCAATGGGGTCTTGTTTGGTTCGGCTCTGGTCGTCTACGTCGCCGCGATGCAGGTAGTGGACCCGTTTCTGCGCAGCTACCGAGCGCCCGTCCACGCCATCGGCGCGATGATCTGCCTGGGACTGTTCCTGGTCGCCAACCGGGTGCGCGAGCGGTGGCGCCGCACACCGCCCATCTTTCTCAAGACACCACTCGTCAGCGCCCGAACGACGCTGCGCAGCTTTCAAGCGCGAATGCACACGTTCGTGGCTGCCGAGGCGCTGACGAACGAAGCTGTCCGCCTAGCAGGACAAGCGATGGGGGCCACGAGTGGAGTGCTCTACTTCCGTCGCCCCGGTCTGCCTCCGATGCCGGTACCGGCCGAGCGCCCGACGTTCGCCGCCACTACGGCGTGGATGAGCGCCGCCTATCATCCCTCGCCTCCCCACCTGACGGCCGACGACGTGCACGAGATGTGGCCTGACCTGGCTCAGGCAGGCGGACTGTGGGCGCGCTCCGCCGAGGTCAGCGAGGCTGAGCTTCCGCCTCAAACCTCCCGTCGGCTGACCGAATTGGGAGCTTCCGTCGCTCTCGTCCTCGTCGGCGAGGGCGGCCCGCTGGGCGTGCTCGTGCTGGCCCGCAAGCGCAGAGGCATCTACAACCTGGACGATCTCGACGTACTGCGCGTGCTCACCTCTCAGGTCGCGCTGGCGCTCGAACGCATCGGCCTGATCGAGCGCGAAAAGACGCTGGCCCGGCAAACGTCCGAAGCCCAACTCGTCGCGCTACGCACGCAGATCAACCCGCACTTCCTGTTCAACACGCTCAACACGATCGCCGCCCTGATCGACGAGCAGCCCAACGAAGCCGAGCGCGTCGTGGAGCACCTGGCTGCGCTGTTTCGGCAAACGCTGCAAACCGCCGACAAATCGCACGTGCCGCTGGGTACCGAGCTGCGCATGGTGCGGCAGTACCTCGCCATCGAAAAGGCCCGCTTCGGCGACGGACTGGGAATCGAAATCGACGTGGCCGACGAGTTGATGTCGACTCTGCTCCCCGCGCTCGCGCTCCAGACAATGGTCGAGAACGCCGTCCAGCACGGCATCACTCCGCACCGGGGCGGTGGCACGGTGCGCATTACGGGCCGCGTCCTGGGCGACGCCGTCGTGCTCACCGTCGCGGACGATGGGGCCGGCCTGCCGCCTCACACCCACCCTTCCGAATTGTTCGGAATCGGCCTGCGCAACGTCGCCGAGCGGATGCTCCACCTGTACGGGCAACCGGATCTGCTGGCGCTCGAACCGGCGCCGCACGGAGGAACGACGGCCCGGCTGATGCTTCCAGACTCTGTTTCCGACTCCAGCCTGCACCCGAATTCGTCTACCGACGTCGTTCCCTCCTAACGCTCCTTAACGCCCCGCCGCCATGCTCCGCTGCCTCATCGCCGACGACGAAGCGCCTGCTCGCAAGCGCCTCGAACGCCTCCTCTCTCCTCTCGCCGACGAGGGTCGCGTCCAGATCACGGCACTCGTGGCCGACGGCTCGGAAGCGCTCGAACGTTTGGCCAAAGGCGACATCGACCTGGCGTTTCTCGACGTGCAGATGCCTGGAGCGAGCGGCATCGACGTGCTGGACCGCGTAGCGCCCGAGCACCGACCCGCCGTCGTCTTCACGACCGCCTACGACGAGTATGCCGTCCGCGCGTTCGAGGCCAACGCCGTCGATTATCTGCTCAAGCCTTTTAGCGAGGATCGGCTCGAAGAGGCCGTCGCTCGCGTCGAGGCTCGGATGCAGAATGACGATACGCCCCAGGACGGCGACCCGCGGCTGGCACGCCTGCTCGACTATCTGGACGAGCACGACACGCCCGCGCTGACTGCTCGGCCCAAAGCGCATCCGCGCCACATCTCGGTCCCCTACCGCGATCGCCACCTGATCGTCAGCGTCGACGATGTCGTGACGGCCGAGGTGCAGGATGGCATCACGCGCCTCTACGCGCTCGAAAAGGACAATCAGGGGCGGCCGCATTTGAAGCAGCACCTGGTCAGCCACACGCTCGATTCGCTCGAAGAGCAGTTCGATGCGGACCGGTTCGTTCGAGTTCACCGATCGGCTCTGATTCAACTCGATCACCTGCGCGAGATGGTGCCCTGGTTCAGCGGCCGGTACAAACTGCTGATGGTGACGGGACACGAGGTGTTGGCCTCACGAGAGCGGTCTCGTATGCTGCGCGACCGGTTCATTACGTGATGTACTGCGCTCCAAAAAAGTCGGACTAGCGAGAGAACGCTCTTCTAGGGCGGTTCGAGGAATCATCACAAGGCGTCTCAATTCGGTACGACCATTAGCCAAACACGTCCTCAGCACCTGGAAAGGGGTATGGCACGCGCTTTGAATAAGAGAGATGCAGAACGTCGCCCTCGGCGAATCTCTGTATCCCCTCTCTGTTCACCGCTCGTCCGGCGATGCATCGTTTCCTTTCTTTCGCCCTGCTTTTTCTAGCAGGAGGTACCACTGACGCGCCGCCCGATGTGATTCGCGTGCGCATCTTCGAGCGAGAAGCTCCGACCTGCATCGACGTGCGCTCGCCCGAGTCGGTCGATGTCCACGTTCGCTTGGGCCGCCCGGCCACGCTCACCGACCGTTCGATTCAGATCTGCTCGCACAAAGGAGCGCTCCGCGTTACGTCGGGCAATGAGACGACGTACGCGCGCCACCTCGACATCCAGTCGCGCGGTCAAGTCGACGTGACGGCCAAGCGGCAGGGTATGCAGGCGGAGACGCGCACCTACCCCGACCATCTCACTCTCTCGCCCGACGGTGATGGCCTGATGATCGTCAACGTGACGCGGCTCGATCCCTACGTGGCAGGCGTGATCGCTAAGGAATACGGGCTGGACGATGACGAAGGGACCGAGGCGATGGCCATCGTGGCGCGCACCTATGCTCTTCGCATCCAGGATCGGCGGCGCGATCAACCCTATGACGTGGTCGACAACACGAGCGACCAAGTGTACAAAGGCATCGGCGACGCCACGCGGCGCGCGCTCACCGCCGCCAACCACACGAGCGGACGCGTGCTCACCCACAACGGGCAACTCGTCGAGGCGGTCTACTCGGCCTCGAACGGCGGGCACGGAGCAGACAACGACGACGTATGGCAGTCGGCGCCGATCTCGTACCTGCGCGGCCGCCCAGACCCCTACGACCGCGTCTCTCCTGTCCACACTTGGACTGCTCGGCTAGATCGCAACCGAGTGTTGGACGCGCTCACTCGCACGTCGGGGCGACAAGTCACCGGCTGGCTCATCGAAGACCGTACGCCCGATGGCCGCGTCCGCACGATCACGCTGCTCCACGGCTCGTCTCGCAGCACGATTCGGGGCACGCAGTTTCGATCGGCCGTCACAGCCCAGATGGGCGTCTCTTCGGTTCGCAGCACTCTTTTCGACGCCACGCGCCAGGGCGACAGTTATGTGCTCGAAGGCAAAGGCTTTGGCCACGGCGTCGGTATGAGCCAGTGGGGAGCGCACGGAATGGCGAAGCAAGGCAAGAGTGCCGAAGAGATTCTGGCGTTTTACTACCCCGGCACACGTGTCGAGAAGCGGTCCGGAAGCGGGATGACGCTCGCCGACATCCCGTCGCCCCAAGAGCGCGAAGAGTCCGAGCGCCTGGGACGCGCGCCGCTCAAGTCAACTACTTCCACTCAAGACGAACGGAGGATCGGATGGCGTCGCTAATATCTCGCTATACCAAGTCGGCCAAGCAGTCCACATCAGACCGCAAAGACCAGCCGCAACGTCCTCCCCGCCGCCACGGCCGCGGCGTACCGCAGCCGCCAGGACCGCGCGAGAAAGGCACCGACCGCTCACTCTCGTGGGGACACGGACGGTGAGACGCGTTAGCAAAAAGCCCCGTCATGCCATGAGCGTGACGGGGCTTTTCCAGTTAATACAGCCAGATCAAACGAACGCGCTGATGCCCGTGATCGACCGGCCGACGACTAGGCTATTGATCTCGTTTGTGCCTTCGTACGAGTAGATCGCTTCGGTATCGCAGAAGTAGCGAGCCACTTCGTATTCGAGCAGGATGCCGTTGCCTCCCAAAACCTCTCGCGCCAGCGCAACGGCTTCGCGGCACGCCTTGGCTGTGTAGACCTTGGCGAGCGATGCGTGCTCGTCGCGCATGATGTCGGCATCCTGCATGGCCGAGAGCCGCATGCACAGCGCCATCGACGAGGTGACGCGGCATAGGATGTTGACCAGATGCTGCTGGACCAACTGGAACGAGGCGACGGGACGACCGAACTGCTCGCGCTGCTGCGTGTAGGCCAGCGCCCGCTCGTAGGCACCACGCGCGCACCCCACGCCCTGCCATGCCACTCCGGCTCGCGTGGCTCGAAGGACGTCGGCGGTCACGCGCCAGTGCGTCGCGTTCTGCAGGCGGTCGGCTTCGGGGACGCGGCAGTCGGCCAGCGTGATCAGCCCGTTCTCGACCGCTTTGAGCGCGATCTTGCCCTGGATCTTCTCGACCGAGTAGCCCGCATTGCCCTGCTCGACGACGAAGCCCTTGACGTTGCCGTCGTCTACGTCACGCGCCCAGATCACGATGAGATCGGCGAACGTCGCGTTGCCGATCCACTTCTTCTGACCGTTGAGCACCCAGCTGTCGCCGTCACGCTTGCAGGTCGTCGTCAGGCCGCCCGCCGCGCCGCTGCCCACGTCGGGCTCGGTCAGTCCGAACGCGCCGATCACGTTCATGGCCAGCATGTCGGGCAGCCACCGCTCCTTCTGCTTCTCGTCGGCTCCGAGCACGATCGACCACAGCGCCAACCCGGCGTGGACGCCGAAGAAGGTAGCCGTCGATACGTCGACGCGCGCCATCTCGACGGTGAAAATGCCTTCCATCAAGGATGCGTGAGGGGTCCGCGATCCATCTTTGTTGAAGATGTGCTCTATCAAACCCAGCCTCTGAAAACCGGCGACGAGCATCTCGCGCGGTGTCTCGTCGCGCTGCCAGTAGTCGTTGATGACGGGTCGCACTTCGTCTTCCATGAACGCGCGCAGCCGCATCGCCGCATCGCGCTGCTCGTCGGTGAGGAGCGAGTAAAAGTCGTAGAAATCGCCGTTGGGCGCGGGTAGGTCGCGCGCTGGCGCGTCGGCCTGTTTAGTGGCGCCTTTGAGCATCTTGGTCATCTGCTGCAACTGACCCGCATCCATCTTGGATACGAGTCCGATCAGTTCGCCGATGTCGACGGTTTCGGCGAGTTTGGCGACTTTGTCGAGGTCCAGCTTTCCGGCGAGCGCCATCAGCTTGCCCATCTGGTTGAAGTCCATTGCCATTGTATTGAGGTCGGTGTGTTGAGTGAGGTGGTTTGCCCCTTCGTCATCGCGAGAAGCAAAGCGATGTGGCGATCTCCGAAGCCAGCGGCTTAGTGTGGAGATCGCTGCGGCCTGACGGCCCCGCGATGACAAGGTGGAGAGTTGGGTGGTGGGGTTAGGCGCGCGCTACGCAGCCACTGCGGCGGCGCGGACAGCAGGCGACGCCACGTCGACAGTGACCGTGTCTTTCGCCTTGTCGTCGTAGAGCGCGTCGATGTCGGACGAGAAGCGCTCTCGGACAGCCGAGCGTTTGACTTTGAGCGTCGGGGTGAGCAGGCCTTCTTCAATACTCAGGCCCCCGGTCACGAAGCGAAAGCGTTTGATCTGCGTCCAACTGTCGTGGCCTGCATTGGCCTCTTGAATCAGCTCGCGGAAGCGGCTGACGACGCGCTCGTCTTTGAGTAGCGCATTCAGCGGCTTGTCGGCCTCGTCAAAACGGTCGGCCAGCACGCGAACGACAGCTTCGTCGGGGAAAATCAGCGCGCCCGTGTATTTGTGCCCGACACCGACGACGACTGCCTGCTCAATCAAGGGCTGAGCCGTCAGCACACTTTCCAGCGGCGCGGGGGTGACGTACTTGCCGGTCGAGAGTTTGAAGAGATCTTTCTTGCGGTCGGTGATGCGCAGGTGGCCTTCGCCGGTGAACTCACCGACGTCGCCGGTCAGAAACCAACCATCGTCGGTCAGCACTTCGGCCGATCGCTCGGGGCGTTTGTAGTAGCCTTGCATCACGTGCGGTCCGCGCGTGATGATCTCGCCGTCCTCGGCGATGGCGACTTCGACGCCTGCCAGCGGCTCGCCGACCGAACCCGCTCGGTTGCGACCCGGACGGTTGAAGGTGATGATCGGGCTGGTTTCGGTGAGGCCGTAGCCTTGAATTAGCGACACTCCAGCGGCGCCAAAGATGTTGGCGAGATCAGGACTGAGCGCCGCTCCCCCCACGATCAAGTGTCCGACGCGGCCGCCCAGCGCTTCGCGCCATTTGCTGAACACCAGTTTGTTGGCGATGGCGAGTTGGACGGCGTAGAACCCGGTCGGCTTCGTGCCCAGCTGGTACCGTTTGGCGAGCCCCATCGACCAGTCGAACAGTTTGCGCTTGGCACCGCTCAGCGACTCCGCCTTCTCCAAAATCCGAGTATACACCTTTTCCAAAACGCGCGGGACCGTAGCGAACGAGGTTGGGCGAATCGTCCGCATCAGCTCTCCGACCTGTTCGGGCGCGCAGAAATACGTTTCGAGGCGGCACGCCATCTGGCAGTAGTGCATCGTCCGCTGAAAGATGTGCGTCATCGGCAGAAAAGACAGTGCGATGCTCCCCTTCTCGTCCAGCGACCAACCCAGCCCGCTGACCGCTGCCAGTCCGTTGGTCGAGATGTTCTGGTGCGTGAGCATTACCCCTTTGGGCGTCCCCGTCGTACCAGATGTGTAGATGATCGTCGCCAGATCGGTCGCCGTGATCTGTTCGAGCATGGCTTCCACGCTGCCTCCCCCCGACGAACGCGAAGCCCTTCCGGCCGCGCGCAACGAGGCGAGCGTCATCGCTTCGACGCCAGCGGGGACATCCGACAGACTAGCCTCCTCATCGGCGACGATGAGCAGACGGACATCGGTGCCTTCCAGGAGCGGAATAGTCTGGGCAAGTCCGTCGGCATCGGATACGAACAGGACGGCTGCTTCGGAGTGCTCGATCACGAACCGAACGGCTTCACCTCCGTGCGTGAGATAGATAGGCGCGTTGACGACGCCCGCTATCAGGCACCCCATGTCGGCCAGAGCGAAGTAGAGATCGCTCTCCATGAAAAGGGCCGCGCGTTCCCCTGATTTGATGCCCCGCGACGCGAGGCCGAGTGCCACTTCCTCGCTCCCATCTCGAAACTCGGAGATCGAAACGTGCCGCCATCCGCCGCCTGGTAGAGGCTGATTCAGCAGGCGGTCCATGTCGCCCCGCTCGAGCGCGTCGTACAGGAGGTCAGGCAACGTTTTGCCTAGCGTTAGCACGCCGGTGGCGGGCGGGGCGGTGTGAATCGGACCGTGCGTCATGATGCGAGTGTGAGGTGAGGAGATCAGGTGAGAGCGGCTGTCGGCGCGATGGATCGGACGACGCCGCGGATGGACGTGTCGATCAGCGCGTTGCGGTCGACGCGCACGTCCATGCGGTGCGCGATGAGTAGCGAGACGACGCCGTGGAGCATCGCCCATATCGCGTTGGCTCCTGCGCGCAGGTCGGATACCTGGGCGCTGCCTGCGCGCTGCGCTTCGACCAGCGTCTGGGCGAACGTGTCCAGGTTGCGCCGCGCCTCTCGGTATTTGTCAGCCGGATACCGCTCCATGAATCGCGGGTGTAGCATGAACATCACCTCGTAGTAGGCCGGATAGTCCAGACCGAAGCGGACGTAGCAGCGGCACAAGGCTTCGATGCGCGCGATGGGGTCGGCGATTTCGCCGGCGACGCTGTGCATAGCGCCGTGCAGCATGCGGTACCCTCGCTCGATGAGCGCGTGGAGCAGCGCGTCTTTGTTGGCAAAGTAGAGGTAGATGCTCGTCGCCGAGTAGCCGATCCGATCGGCGACCTTGCGCATCGTGATGCCCACATAGCCCGCGTCGAGCAGCAACTCGTTGGCGGCGTCCAGAATCAGGTCGCGCAGATCGGCGGCGGATTCTTCGGAGGGCATAGACACGGAGCAGGACCTGGTTAACAGTGTTAAGTAACCGCTTGCGCCCTGTGCTGTTCTCTGCCGTTGCGGAAATATCCTGCGGCCTATGCAGGCCGTCGCCGTTCGGCCAAGGGCATACGTCTGTGCTTAGCGCCGCTTCAGTTCGACATTTCCGATGCCGGTCCGCAGCGCCAGGAGCGGGCCGCCGCCGTTGATCCTGCCGTTGAAGCGGCCGCCCATCATGCCCCCGCTCACATCGACATCGCCGTACTGGGTGACGGCATTTCCTATTCCGGTTCGCCCCTCCACGTCGAAGCCAACACCGCTGCGCACTACGGCTACCACGTTGCCCGCTCCGGTCGTGAGGCGGATGGCGGCGCCCGTCGCGCGTGGAAAGTATCCGGACACGTTGCCCGCTCCCGTGTTGGCGGTTACCTGGCCTAGCACGCGATCTACCGAGACGTTGCCTGCTCCGGTGTTGATGCGCACGTCACCGTCGATGCGGTCCACGCCTACGTTGCCCGACCCCGTGTTCACATCGACCATCCCGGTGATGTTGGCGAACGAGATGTTGCCTGCGCCGGACCGCCCCCCCACTTCTCCGTCGATCTCGGCGATGCCGACGTTGCCCGCCGCTGTGCGAAACGTGACGTTGAATGCTCGGGGGACGAACACGGTAACGTCGACGTTGACTTCCTCCCAGACTCGGTTGCGGCTTCGCGGCATCCACCCGCTCCCGCTGCTTCCGTTGTCCCACGCCGATCGAATAGAGACATCGCCGCGATGCTCGCTGATCTCCAGGTCGTGCAGGTCCCACACCTCCTTGGGACTTACGTTGCGCGCCACCTTGGCACGGCGCACCACCTCGATGCGTACCACATCGTCTGTGCCGCTGCGCACGTCTATGTTGCCTCGATCGAGTTCAAGTTGGAGCGTTCCGCCGGGCTGCGCCTTGAACGAACGCCGAACGGTGTCGGTTATGTCGCGATAGTCGTCTGCTATGCTGCACGCCGCTGAGGGCCCGCCAAGTGAGGACGCCGAAGCATCTGAAAGCGGTGAGGCGAGCAGAAAAAGGGCCGCGAACAGCAGCCGCGCGTGCGTAGGTTTCGTCATGTCGAATACAGATCAGATCGTCAAAAGCGGTACGGAATGTTCAGTCCGTAGTTACGCCCGCTCAGCGCAAAAACGCAGCCGAACTGTGACCTGGCCCATTCTCGCTCTCGCGCTCGTGCTGGCGAGTTGCACGAACGCTTACACGCCCTACCAACTGGAGAGCAGTCTGCTTACCTGGACACCTGTCGACACGCTCGACCGACCGTTGCCGCGCGGCTGGTCCGTTTTTCAGGGCCGCTCCGAGCAACCTCCACTGCGCGCGTGGCTCATGCGCCTGCCGCCCGGCGCGCACGTCGAAGTGCACGTCTCGCCCGACACGACCGACCGCCGCAGTCCGACGACCGATTTCGCCCTGCTGCCTGGTGCCTGCGCCTCGGTTAACGCAGGATACTTCTCGATGAGCGCCGTTCCCTCGCACGCTGTCGGCTTGGTCGTGACGAACGGCGAAGTCGTCGCTCCGTCGCCCGACGCGACCGATGCGGGGCTGCCGGGCGAATCCGTTCCGCGCGCCGCCGTCGGCTGGGACGCTTTCGGTGAGGCCTCGTTCGGGTGGGTGTCTTCTTCGGATGGCGTGCTGCGCCTGCTCTCGTCGCCGAGCGAATCACCTTTGCAGGTTCCGTCTTGGACTCCGGCTCACGCCGTATCGGCAGGCCCGATGCTCGTCCGCGACGGGAGACTGCGCGTGACGGCTTTGGACGAGGGATTCGGTGGAGGGTCCATTCCCGGCATACATCCTCGCACCGCGATCGGTCGAACGGCAGACGGAGGTCTCTTGCTGCTAGTTGTGGACGGACGTCAGGAAATCAGCCGCGGCGTCAGCCTGAGCGAGCTGGGACGCATCCTGATCGAAGCCGGAGCCATCGACGCCCTCAACCTCGACGGTGGCGGAAGCTCGACGTTCGTCGTCGGCCGCGATCGCCTCAACCTGCCGACGGGCTACGACGTGCAGCGCGAGGTGCTTTCGGCTCTCGTCGCATTTTGCGAGTAAAGACTCGCTTGGCGGCGCCCTTCTGCCTCTCGACGAGCGAGCGCAGCGGTCGCGCCATCGCTATTGACCCGCCCATGACTGGCCGGTGAGGAATGGCCCGGAGAAGTTCGACGCGCCTACGTGCTCCCTCAGCATGCGAACGCCTTGAGCGAACTTGCCGCTCGGATGCGACATCATGGAGCAAAGCCGACGCGTGCCGTGCTCGGTTTGTTGGCGCTGACGGTGATTCTCGGTGCGGCCGGGGTGGCGAGACTCGTTTCCGAGCCGGTGCTGACGTTTGGGATGGGCGCCTTCGCGACGGCGACGGGCGCTGCACTCACTGTCATTCCGTTCGCGACCCCAAAAGCTCTATTTTTGATTGGCATCCGTCGTTCTGTGCGCATCCCCCGCGTCGCGGACATCGCGTCCCTGTTCATCGGATTGGCGCGATGGCGCTTCGTTCCTTTGTGATCTGAGGCGCCTCCCCGATAGAGACTCCTCAAGGGGCCGGTACTGCTACGCCCGCTCCCACCGCCCGAAAACGCCGCACGGCAGCACGCGGCCTTCGCGCTCGGCGTGCAACCCCAACTCGCCGACCGTGAGCCGTCCGCCCATCCCGTCGAGCGCGGAGCCGAGCAGGTTGCCGACGACGGCGGGGCTCAGGCTGGCCGTGTAGGTGTTGAGCAGGAAGAAGCAGGGATCCGGGGACAGCAGCGCGCGGCAATCGGTGAGCAGAGGCCACAGGTGCTGCTCGATCTTCCACATTTCCTTGCCCGCACCCCTGCCGAAAACCGGTGGGTCGAGTAGGATCGCGTCGTACTGATTGCCCCGCCGCAACTCGCGCTGGACGAACTTGACGCAGTCGTCGACGAGGTAGCGAATCGGCGCGTCGGACAGGCCCGAAAGCCGAGCGTTGTCCCTGCACCAGTTGACCATGCCCTTGGCAGCGTCGACATGAGACACGCTGGCACCTTCGGATGCGAGCACGACGCTTGCCGCGCCCGTGTAGCCGAACAGGTTGAGCACGCGCGCCGGGCGGCCGTAGGCGCGCAGCTGTTCGGTCATCCACTGCCAGTTGGCGGCCTGTTCGGGAAAGACGCCGGTATGCTTGAAACCCGTCGGTTGCACTTTGAGCGTCACGTTGCCCCAGCGCATCGTCCACGAGTCGGGGAGATCGCGAGAGAAGGACCACTCGCCGCCCCCCGTCCCACTGCGGTTATAGAGGCCGTCGTAAGGTGCCCAGTCGTCACGGTCCAGATCCCAAATCACCTGAGGATCGGGGCGGACGAGTGTCACGTCGGTCCAGCGCTCCTTCTTCATGCCGTTGGCCGTTTCGAGAAGCGCGTAATCCGGGCCGGCGTCGGCAACCACGAGGGCGGGGTGATGGTACGGTAGCATGGTGCTGAGTTGGTCTGCCTGCTCAACGCCCCGCGCGCTCTGGCGTGCCCATCCAGCCGCTCTACCACCGACATGCCTGAGATTCCTCCCCACCGGCGCCCCTCACCCCCGCCGACCGGCCCGACGCCGCCGCCCAGCGGAAAAGCGATGACGCGTACCCAGTCGCGCTTGTTTGTCGTGATCTGTCTGGTGCTGATTCTGGGTACGGCCGTTTTCTCGGTCGTCTTCCTTCGCGACATGGCGATCTCCAACGTCGACAGGATCGAAGCCGACAGCGTGCGTTCGGGCAGCGGCGATGCCGTTCGCGGATTCGGAGTGACGGATGGTTAAGCTGATCGCTCTGCTCGCGCTTCTCCTGCCCGCCATCGCCATCGCACAGTCGACGGACCTGCCGCCCAGCGCGCCCAGCCCAGACGTCACGGCGCTGATGGGGCATTACGGACCGTCTGAACGAGAAGCCATCGTGTTCGAGCGCAATGGGCGCGCCTACATCCGATTCGGGTCGTCGACGCGGAGACTCGAACCGTTGGGGGCAGATACCAACGATACGCGCACGTTCTACGTCCGTAACCTGGGCGCTCTCGGCGACACACTCACGTTTACGATTGCCAGCGGACGTGCGATGGCGCTTTACGGACGCGGCCGCATGGGCCGTCGCCCCATTGGACCGGCTGACGGGGACGTGTTTCGCATCGCCCCCGTTCGCCCGGTCGCCCAGATATTGCGCGAAGCCGAGACCGTCACGCCACCCGGTTTCGTCTCGCGTTCGGCCGATCATCAGCTCGTCGATCTCTCGACGATCCCCGGCGTCAAGCTTGACGTGCGCTATGCGACAGACGACAACTTTATGGGTGCGGCCCTCTACCCGTTCGAAGGTGCCTACGCCCACAAACCTGCCGCTGACGCGCTAGCCAGTGTCGCTCGCGAATTGTCTGCCTACGACATCGGCCTGATCGTGCACGACGCATATCGCCCATGGTCTGTCACGTGGGCGTTCTGGCAGGCGACGCCCAACAGTCAGAAACTCTACGTCGCCAACCCCGCAGACGGTAGCCGTCACAACCGGGGAGCAGCCGTCGATGTGGGACTGTACCGTTTGTCGACGGGCATCCCGGTGGCGTTGCCGTCCGACTACGACGAGTTTACGCCCCGCGCCCACCTCGATTACGTAGGCGGAACGTCGGAGCAGCGCTGGTACCGCGCGCTGATTCAGCGCGTGATGCGAGACAACGGGTTCTCTAGCCTCTCTGCCGAGTGGTGGCATTTCGACTTGCGCAACTGGCGCGACTTCCCCATTCTAAACGTCTCATTCGACGATTTGAAAGGAAACGCTTCATCCTACAGATCTGGCGCGAGCAAGCGCTAGCTCGGCTCAACATTCCGCTCGTCTGAATCAGTTGCCACCCGGCTTGGCTGCCGTTCCCGGCGTCGGATCGGCGCTGCGGTCGTAGCCTGCCTGAGCAGGCGTCACGTTGGGATCGTCCATGCGTCCCGTGGTGATGCGGCGCCCTCCCGTCAGATCCTCAAGCTCGGCAGACGAAGCTGTGGCCTCAATTGGAATGCGGAATACCCACGTTTCGCCCGGCGATACCTCAGGCACGGTGTCGCGCACCGTAGCGACGCCTTCTCCTCTCTCGTTCAGCAAACGGAAAGCGACTTGCACGTTGACAAATGCGTCATTAGCAGTGTTCTGAACCGACCCTTCGATCACTCGGTTTCCTGGATCTAGCGCGAAGTCGGTCACTTCCAGACCGGTCGTCCCGGCTTGGTCGGTGGCGGCATACACGCTGTCGTCCGTCAGCGCAGACTGCGCGCTGTCACGCAGTAGCGCGTCGTCAGGAGTGGGGTCGGTATCCTCCGCTCCGCCACCGATGACGAAAAACGTGACGGCCGTTACGATAGCGAAGACCGCGATGACGGCGAGAAAGGCGATGCGGATTCCGTTGTTAGGAGTCGACATAGGAATGATTTTGGGTTCAGTTCGTCAACGCGAAGTGCTGCGTGTGGATCGTCCAAGGCAGAAGCGTTACGCTCTAGCTGACTAGAAACCGTCCAAACGCGCGTGCGCCCGACACCGTTGGAGGCATCGGGCGCACGCGCGTCTAAACGAACGACCCCTTATGAAGCCGATGAAACCTCTGCCGGAGCCGCCGCGCCGTCACCTGACGGAGCGGTTCCTTCGGCGGCCATAACTGCGCTCTGGAGATCGGTCAGCTCTTCGCGCGAGCCGACGATCAGGTTCTTGAACGCGCGCTGGCCCGTTCCCGAAGGAATGAGGTGGCCGACGATGACGTTCTCCTTGAGCCCGCCGAGCGGATCGCTCTTGGCGCGGATCGCGGCGTTGGTGAGCACCTTGGTCGTCTCCTGGAACGAAGCGGCCGAGATGAACGAATCCGTCGACAAGGCGGCGCGCGTGATACCGAGCAGTTCGGGCTGTCCGATCGCTGGCTCGGCCTCGCGGACCGAAGGCAGCGTGCGGCCTTCCTTCTTGTATTCGGCGGACATCTCGCGCCAGCGGCGGCTGTCGAGGCTGTCGCCCACGCGCAGATCGCTATCGCCCGGCTCTTCGACGACGTACGTGTCGTGGAGCGCGTCGTTCATGTCTTCGAGCGTGAACCGGCTGACCATGTCGCTTTCGAGCAGCGTCGTATCGCCCGGGTTGATGACGCGCACGCGATGCATCATCTGGCGTACGATGATCTCGATGTGCTTGTCGTCGATGCCGACACCTTGCAGGCGGTAAACAGACTGGATCTCGTTGGTCAGATACTCCTGCACTTTACGCGCGCCCAAGATGGCGAGGATGTCGTGCGGAGCCGTCTGGCCGTCCGAAAGTGGGTCTCCGGCGCGGACGTAGTCGTTTTCGTGAACGAGCATGTGCTTGCTCAACTTGACGAGGTACGTCTTGGCCGTCGATCCGTCGCCGGACGTGACGATGACTTCCTGCGATCCACGCTTACGCCCACCGAAGCTGACGACACCATCGATCTCGGTGACGACAGCAGGGTCGGTCGGCGTCCGGGCTTCGAACAGCTCGGTGACTCGGGGAAGACCACCGGTGATGTCTTTGGTCTTGGCGCTCTGGCGCGGAATCTTGGCGACGATCTGACCAGCCTGAACGGCCTGTCCCTCTTCGACCTGAATGCGCGCCCGGACCGGAAGCGTGAACTCGCGCGAGTTGCCTTTGGCGGCTTCGATGACGAGTGCAGGCGTGACGTTGCGTTCGCGCGACTCGATGATGACGCGCTCTTTCAGGCCCGTCTGCTCGTCGCTCTCTTCGCGGTACGTCGTGCCTTCGGTCAGATCGCTGAACCGGATCTTACCAGCGGACTCGGCGAGGATGACCGAGTTAAACGGATCCCACGAGGCGAGGACGCTGCCTTTTTCGAGGTCACTTCCTTCGGTCGTCATCAGTTCGGCGCCGTACGGGATGACGTAGCGTCCCCGTTCCTGATCGCCGTCCATGACACGGATTTCGCCCTGACGCGACAGCACGACTTCGCGCGGCCCGTCGCCGTCGTCCATCGACGCGGTGCGGATGTTTTCGAACTGCGCCGTTCCGACGACTTTGCTCGAAATCGTGTTCTCTGCCGTGAGCAGCGAAGCGGCACCACCGATGTGGAAGGTGCGAAGCGTAAGCTGCGTGCCCGGCTCGCCGATAGACTGCGCGGCGATGACGCCAACGGCTTCACCCGGCTCGACCATTCGGCCCGTACCCAGGTTGAGTCCGTAGCACATCGCGCAGGCCCCGCGACGCGCTTCGCACGTCAGGACCGAGCGAATGACGACGGTTTCGATACCGGCCTCTTCGACGGAGACCGCCGAGACTTCGTTGATAAGGTCGCCCACGCTGAGCAGCACATCACCCGACTCGGGATGCACCACTTCGTCGAGGCTGATGCGGCCGACCAAGCGCTTGGCCAGCGAGTCGACGATTTCGTCGTTCTCGACCAGCGCACTCATCTCGATGCCACGCTGCGTACCACAGTCGTGCTCGTAGATCGTCACGTCCTGCGCCACATCGACGAGTCGCCGCGTGAGGTAGCCAGCATCCGCTGTCTTGAGAGCGGTGTCGGCAAGTCCTTTACGGGCACCGTGCGTCGAGATGAAGTACTCGAGGACGGTCAGGCCTTCCTTGAAGTTCGAGATGATCGGGTTTTCGATGATCTGTGCGCTCGTTCCGGCAGCCGACTTCTGCGGCTTGGCCATCAGGCCGCGCATACCGCCCAGCTGACGAATCTGCTCTTTGGAACCCCTCGCGCCGCTGTCCGCCATCATGTAGATCGCGTTGAAGCCCTCGTCGTCGTTTTTGAGCGTGTCGAACAGCACGTCTGCCAAACGTGAGTTGGTGCGGTTCCAGATGTCGATGACGCGGTTGTAGCGCTCGGACTCGGTGATCATACCCATCGACCACGACCCACGGGCCTCGTCGGCCTCAGCAGACGCCTCGTTGATGAGCACTTCCTTGGCGTCCGGAATGACGATGTCGGCAATCGAGAAGGTCAGGCCGCCCGCCGTAGCGCGCGTAAACCCAAGCTCCTTGATGTCGTCCAAGAATTTGGCCGTTTCGGGGAATCCGGTCGCCTTGAAGACGCGCGAGATAATCCCACGCAGGCTCTTCTTGGTTAACACCTCGTTGATGTAGCCGACGGCTTCGGGAACGACCTCGTTGAAGAGCACGCGGCCCGTCGTCGTCTCAATGTTCTCGCCCCTGACCCGAACCGTAATCGGCGCGTGCAGGTGAATGCGGCCTTGATCGAATGCCTGGCGTAGCTCGGTCATCGAGCTAAACCGCATGCCATTACCCGGCGCGTCTTTGCGCAGCTTGGTCATGTAGTACAGCCCGAGCACCATGTCCTGCGATGGGACCGCAATCGGTCCACCGTTCTGCGGGCTCAGGATGTTGTGGCTCGACAGCATCAGCAGCATCGCCTCAAGGCACGCATCGTGCGAGAGTGGCACGTGGACGGCCATCTGGTCTCCGTCGAAGTCGGCGTTGAAGGCCGTACAGACGAGCGGGTGCAGCTGGATCGCCTTGCCTTCAACCAGGACCGGCTGGAACGCCTGAATGCCCAGACGGTGCAGCGTCGGCGCGCGGTTGAGCAGGACAGGGCGGCCCGAGATCACCTTTTCGAGGATGTCGAACACGTCGGCGGTGCGGCGGTCGACGACCTTCTTGGCGCTCTTTACCGTTTTGACGATGCCGCGTTCGATCAACTTGCGGATGATGAACGGCTTGAACAGCTCGACCGCCATCTCCTTGGGCAGACCGCACTGGTGCAGCTTGAGTTCGGGACCGACGACGATGACCGAACGGCCACTGTAGTCGACGCGCTTACCGAGCAAGTTCTGGCGGAAGCGGCCCTGCTTGCCTTTGAGCATATCGCTCAACGACTTCAGCGCGCGGTTCGAATCGCTGCGGACGGCGTTGGCCTTGCGGCTGTTGTCGAACAGGCTGTCGACGGCCTCCTGCAACATGCGCTTCTCGTTGCGCAGGATGACTTCGGGCGCCTTGATGTCGATCAGGCGCTTCAAGCGGTTGTTGCGAATGATGACGCGGCGGTACAGATCGTTCAGATCCGACGTGGCGAAGCGGCCACCTTCGAGCGGGACGAGCGGGCGCAGTTCGGGCGGGATGACGGGCACGACGCGCATCACCATCCACTCGGGACGGTTGTCCTGCTTGGCCTGCGACTCGCGGAATGCCTCGACGACGGTCAGACGCTTGAGGGCTTCGGCCTTGCGCTGCTGGCTCGTTTCGGTGCGGATCTGGAAGCGCAGCTCCATCGAAGCCGCTTCCAGGTCGATGCGTTTGAGCAACTCCTCGACCGCCTCGCCGCCGATCATGGCGACGAACTTGTCGGGGTCGGTGTCCTCCAAGCGCGCGTTGTCCTCGCGGATTTGGTAGAGCACTTCGTAGTACTCGTCCTCGGTCAGCAGTTGCAGCGGCTCAATGCCCAACTTGCCCGCATCGCCCGGCTGGACGACGACGTACTGCTCATAGTAGATGACCTTCTCGAGGTCCTTCGACTTGAGCCCCAACAGGTGGCCGATCTTGTTCGGCAGCGTCTTGAAGTACCAGATGTGGACGACCGGCACGCTCAGCGAGATGTGCCCCGCACGTTCGCGACGCACTTTCTTCTCGGTCACCTCGACGCCGCAGCGGTCGCAGATGATGCCTTTGTAGCGAATGCGCTTGTACTTGCCGCAGTGGCATTCCCAGTCCTTGACCGGGCCGAAGATCTTCTCGCAGAACAGACCTTCTTTCTCGGGCTTGAACGAGCGGTAGTTGATCGTTTCGGGCTTGAGCACCTCTCCGAACGAGCGCTCCAGGATATTTTCGGGCGACGATAGGCTAACGGTGATCGACTGGAAGTCGCGGTTGACCTTCGGCGTTTTGCTGAATAGCATAGGTAGTAGCGTAGTAGAGCGGAATGAATGCGGAGGCGCGGGAGACCATCACTGACCTCCCGCTTCCGATCATTCGAGCTTGATTTCGAGTCCCAGACCCTGTAGTTCGCGAACGAGCACGTTGAAGCTCTCGGGCGTGTTGGGCGACGGCATGTTCTCGCCCTTGACGATGGCTTCGTAGGCTTTGCTTCGGCCCTGCACGTCGTCCGACTTGTAGGTCAGCATTTCTTGGAGTACGCTGGCGGCGCCGTACGCGTAGAGCGCCCAGACCTCCATCTCCCCAAGTCGCTGACCACCGAACTGCGCCTTGCCACCCAGCGGCTGCTGCGTGATCAGGCTGTACGGTCCAATCGAGCGGGCGTGGATCTTGTCCTCGACCAGGTGCGACAGCTTGAGCATGTAGATGATGCCGACCGTCGTCTTCTGGTCGAACTGCTCGCCCGTCCGTCCGTCGTAAAGCTGAACCCTCCCGTCGACCGGAAGTCCGGCTTCGACCATCTTCTCTTCGATGTCCTCGACCTTGGCTCCGTCGAAGACCGGCGTGGCGTACTTGGTGCCCAACTTCTTGCCCGCCCATCCGAGCATCGTTTCGTAGATCTGCCCCAGGTTCATGCGCGACGGCACGCCCAGCGGGTTGAGCACGATGTCGACCGGCGTTCCGTCGTCCAGGAACGGCATGTCTTCCTGCGGCACGATGCGCGCGACGACCCCTTTGTTGCCGTGACGACCAGCCATCTTGTCGCCGATCTGGATTTTGCGCTTGCGGGCGATGTAGACCTTGGCGGTCTGCACGATTCCCGGCGGCAACTCGTCGCCGACCTGGATCTGGTGCTTCTCGCGTTTGGACTCACCTTGCAGGCGGTTGTAGATCTGTCCGTAGTTCTGGTACAGCTTGCGGACCTTACGGTTGGTCGCCGTCTCATCGGTAAAGCTCGAGCGCGGCGCCATTTGTACCGGAGCGATCTCGGCGAACGAATCGCGCGTGATCGTCTCGCCTTCCGTCAAGAGCACGCGGCCCTCACGGTCTTCAATTCCGCCCGACGTTTTGCCGTCGAGAAGCTTGAAGAAGCGCTCGTAGAACTTGGTGTCGAGCGCGGCGACTTCGCGCTGCAACTTCGAATCGATCTCGGCCAGTTGCTGCTGCTCGGTCCGCTTCGACGCGGGGTCGAGCTTGCGGCGCGAGAACAGCTTGGTGTCGATGACGACGCCTTTCATGCCCGGCTTGGCTTTGAGCGAAGCGTCTTTGACATCGCCCGCCTTGTCACCGAAGATGGCGCGGAGCAGTTTCTCTTCCGGCGTTGGATCGGTCTCGCCTTTGGGCGTGATCTTGCCGACGATGATGTCGCCCGGGTTGATCTCGGCGCCCACGCGGACGATACCGCGGTCGTCGAGGTCCTTGGTTGCCTCTTCCGAAACGTTCGGGATTTCGCGCGTCAGTTCCTCTTCGCCACGCTTGGTGTCGCGGACCTGCGTGTCGTACTCCTCGATGTGGAGGCTCGTGTACACGTCGTCCTGGACTAGGCGCTCCGACAGGATGATGGCATCCTCGAAGTTGTATCCTCGCCACGGCATGAACGCCACCAGGACGTTTTTGCCCAGGGCGAGCTCACCGTTCTGCGTCGAGAAGCCGTCAGCGAGGACCGTGCCGCGCTCGACCTTGTCGCCCTGCTGGACGATGGGACGCTGGTTGACGTTGGTGTCCTGGTTCGTTCGGCGGAATTTGACTAGGTCGTAGGTCTTGACCGGCTCCTCAAAAGCCACATCGCTATCGCCCTTCACCTGCTTGTAGCGAACGACGATCTTGGTCGCGTCGACGTATTCGATTACGCCCGGAGCTTCCGCAACGAGAACGGCGCGGCTGTCCTGGGCCACGCGGCCTTCGAGCCCCGTCCCGACGTACGGGCTATCGGGGCGCAGCAGCGGTACGGCTTGGCGCTGCATGTTCGACCCCATCAGCGCGCGGTTGGCATCGTCGTGCTCCAGGAATGGAATCAGCGACGCAGCGGGCGAGACGATCTGGTTGGGCGACACATCCATGTACTGGATGTTGTCGGGATCCTCAAGCGGAAAATCGCCTCGGTAGCGGCAGCTGACCGTGTCGTTGGCGAACGCATTCTTGTCCGTCAGCGGCGCGTTGGCCTGGGCGATGATGGCATCGTCCTCTTCCTCAGCCGAGAGATACTTGATCTCGTCGGTGACCTTGCCGTTGGTGACTACGCGGTACGGCGTTTCGATGAAGCCAAACTCGTTGACGCGCGCGTGGACGCACAGCGACGAGATCAGACCGATGTTCGGGCCTTCCGGCGTTTCAATTGGGCAAAGCCGGCCGTAATGCGTGTAGTGCACGTCGCGAACCTCAAAACCCGCGCGCTCGCGCGTCAGACCGCCAGGCCCAAGCGCCGACATGCGCCGCTTGTGCGTGAGTTCGGCCAGCGGGTTCGTCTGATCCATGAACTGCGACAACTGGTTGGTGCCGAAGAACGTGTTGATCACGCTGGACACCGTTCGCGCGTTGACCAGGTCTTGGGGCGTGAAGCTGTCGGCGTCGCGCAGGTTCATGCGCTCCTTAATCGTCCGCGCCATGCGCGCCAGACCGAGGCTGAACTGCGAAGACATCTGCTCTCCGACGGTACGGACGCGGCGATTGCCCAGGTGGTCGATGTCGTCGACCGAGGCTTTGCCGTTGAGGAGCGCGATCAACT
Organism: Rhodothermales bacterium; assembly: GCA_963841855.1. Taxonomy (GTDB): domain Bacteria; phylum Bacteroidota; class Rhodothermia; order Rhodothermales; family BA12; genus CAXBBB01. Next base: position 584,317 of record CAWJEJ010000001.1, read on the forward strand.
CACGGATGATGGACGTCATGTCCTGCACCGTCAGCGTGAGTGTTTCGAGCGAGACATCGGTGTGCCGCAGACGCTGGTTCAGACGGTACCGCCCCACATCGCCCAGATCGTAGCGTTTGTCCGAGAAGAAGAGTCGGTCGAGCACGCCACGCGCCGTCTCGACGTCGGGCGCTTCGGTGCCGCGCATCTGCTCGTAGAGGTACTTGAGAGCTTCCTCCTCGTTGTGCGTCGGATCCTTTTTGATCGTGTTGAGCAGCGACGTGTTGTCGAGGCTCTCGCTGTCGTCGTCTTTCTCCTGAACGACGAACACCTTAGAGATGTTGGCCTCCTTGAGCAGACCGTAGTCGTCTTCGCTCAGTTCGTGGTCAGCAGGAAGCAGCACGTCGCGGACCTTCTCTTCGGAGATCACTTCGCCCGTGTCTTCGTCGACGACCGTGTCGACGCGCTCGACGGTTACGCTCGCAGCCAGTTTGCGGCCCGATGCGTTTTTCCAGTTGCGCTTGTTGTCGACCTTGATCGTGTCGGCCAGATCGAAGGCGGTGACCAGGTCATCGTTCGACGAGAAGCCTAAGGCGCGCAGCAGCGTCGTGACGGGCAGTTTCTTCTTGCGGTCGATGTACGCCCACATCACGTTGCTCACATCGGTAGTGAACTCGATCCACGAACCGCGGAACGGGATGATGCGCGCGCTGAACAGCTGAGTACCGTTCGGGTGCACATTCGAGCCGAAGAACACACCCGGCGAGCGGTGCAACTGGCTAACCACCACGCGCTCAGCACCGTTGATCACAAACGTACCGCGCTCGGTCATGAACGGCAGGTTGCCCAGATAGACATCCTGCTCGATAGCCTCTTCCGCCTCGTCCTCATCCTCGTCCTCCTTACTCGAAAGGCGCAGCTTGGCCTTGAGCGGAACGGCAAACGACAAGCCCTGCGCGATGCACTCCTCGACGGTGTGCTTGGGCGTCTCGAGCGCGTAGTGAATGAACTCCAGTGTGTACCGCTCGCGCGTGTCCTGGATCGGAAAATGCTCCTTGAAGACCGCCTGCAAACCCGTATCGTCCCGCTCTTCGGGTGCGATGTTGGCCTGGACGAAGTCTTCGTACGACTGGAGTTGGATGCCCAAAAAGTCGGGGTAATCCTGAACCGTCCGGGTACGCGCAAAAGTCTGGCGAGGAAGGGCGACGGGTCCGTTAAAACGAGGCATAGAGCGCAGGCTACAGAAAGGAAGAGGTCACTGCCTGGAATGCACGCGCGAGAGATCATTCTCGGCGAGCGAATCGAGAGAGCCTATGGCAACAAGGGCTATCCACATATGTTTCGCTACTGCCCCCAGGTCGGGCAGCAAGCGCGGCGGGCTTCAACCGCCGAAAGTCGACCTCTCAAAGCGCGCGGATGCACGCCCCAAAAGGCCGACTCAGAGCGTCAGTGCTGAAAAAGAGAGCTAATCAGCGGCGTCGACTTACTTGAGTTCGACCGAGCCACCGGCTCCTTCGATTTTGCTCTTGATGTCTTCGGCTTCGTCCTTGGAAACGCCTTCTTTGATCGCGCTCGGGGCGCCATCGACGAGTTCCTTGGCTTCTTTGAGGCCGAGTCCGGTGATGCCGCGGACTTCCTTGATGACACCGATTTTCTTGTCGCCTGCTGCGGTGAGCATGACGGTGAATTCGGTCTGCTCTTCTTCGGCTGCGGCTTCGCCGCCACCTGCGGGTCCGGCCATAGCGACGGCTGCGGCGGCGGGTTTGATACCGTACTCGTCTTCGAGGATGGTTGCGAGTTCGCTAGCTTCTTTGATCGTCAGGTTGACGAGCTGCTCTGCGAGGTCTTTGAGATCTGCCATGATAATGTGGGGTCCTGCAGCGGTCTACGCCGTGTGGCTGCGCTGCGATTATGGGTGATAATGACGCGCCCACCATGAGCACGCCAAAAGGGTTGCGAATTACGCCGCTTCGACTTCCTCGCGCTCGGCGAGCGTCTGGACGATGGCGCCGAGCGTACTGCCGACGCCCGTAATGCCGCCGACGATGTTCTGCATCGGTGAGAGCAGCAAGGTGATGACGTCTCCCAAGAGCTCGTCCTTGCCTTTGATGTCGACGAGCGTGTCGAGAGCGTTTTCGTCGTAGACGGCGCCGTCGATCCATGCGCCCTTGAGCGAAGGAAGCGTCAGCTCGTTGTCTTTGAGAAACTGCTTGATCACTTTGGCGGGCTTCGCCGGGTCGGACGAGAGCGCGACTGCTGTCGGGCCGTTCAGACGGTCGAGGACTTCCTCGTATCCGCCCTTCTGCTCCATCGCTAGGCGGACGAACGTGTTTTTGTAGACCTTGAACTCGACGCCTGCTGCCTGGAAGGCCCGGCGCAGATTATTCGACTGGGCGACCGTGAGGCCGCTAGCGTTGGTCAGATAGACGGCGGGATGGCCTTCGAGCTGCTGGACGATTTCGTCGATGACGACCGCCTTTTCATTGCGATTCATGGGCATAGTGACCTCCTAATGGTTAAGCGCGTGCGGCGCCGGTGACGGCCGAGCGGTCGATGGGGACGCCGGGGCCCATGGTCGTCGAGAGCGTGATCGACTTCATGTAGATACCCTTGGCTGCCGACGGACGAAGACGCACGATCTCTCTGAGGAATGCCGAAGCGTTCTCTTCAATCTGCTGAGCCGAAAAACCCGCCTTGCCGATCGACGTGTGCAGTCCGCCGTTCTTGTCAACGCGGAAGTCGATCTTACCGGCTTTCACGTCCTGAACCGCTTGGCCGACATCCATCGTGACCGTGCCGCTCTTGGGGTTCGGCATCAAGCCGCGAGGACCCAAGGCGCGGACCAAGCCGACCCACCTGGCCCATAACGTCGGGCGTGGCGATGAGCACGTCGAAGTCGAACCAGTTTTCGTCCTGGATCTTGCTAACGAGATCGTCGAGACCGACATAGTCGGCTCCGGCATCCGTCGCTTCCTGCTGCTTGCCCGGCGAGGCGAGCACCAAGACGCGGACCGATTTGCCCGTACCGTTGGGAAGCGTGACCGTGCCGCGGACCATCTGGTCGGCGTGACGCGGATCGACGCCCAGGCGCACGTCGATGTCGACGGACTCGGTGAACTTGGCGCCTGCTGTCTTCTTGATCAGCGCGGACGCATCGGCGAGCGAGAACGGGCCTTCGCCTGCTTCCTCGACCACCTTGAGGGCTGCGCGGTAGCGCTTGCCTTTTGCCATTGGAGTATGGATTTCGCGGTGCAACCGTCCCTCGTCGAGACTCCCGCAGTGAACGGCGCCGAGCGCCAAGAGTTAGGCGGGGCGTCCTTCGACGGTCAGACCCATCGAGCGCGCCGTTCCGGCGATCATGGCCGCAGCGCCTTCAGGGCTAGCCGCGTTGAGGTCTTCCATCTTCTGCTTGCCGATTTCGAGGCAATCGTCCCACGTGACCTTACCGACTTTCTCGCGCAGCGGGTCAGCGGCGCCGCTCTTGACATTGGCCGCTTGCTTAAGGAGAATCGCCGCAGGAGGGCTTTTGACGATGAAGGTAAACGACTTGTCGCCGAAGACCGTGATCACGACCGGAAGGACGAGGCCCATGCGGTCCGAAGTCTGCGCGTTGAACGCTTTGCAGAACTCCATGATGTTGACGCCCTTCTGTCCCAGCGCGGGACCAATCGGAGGAGCGGGGTTGGCCTGTCCAGCCTTGATTTGCAGCTTGATGTAGCCGTCGATCTTTTTTGCCATAGAGCGTAGCGCGGTTCAATCGTCGGTTCGGCCGACTCCCGCAGAAGTGTTAGTGCTGTGAAGAGCGTAGCCTGTAAGGTAGCATCGCAATTCGATGATTCATGCTAGGATTCAACCAAGATGCTTCCGCTATGCCAATCCATCCAAGCCATATCACGCCGTGAGCGCTTAGAGGTCTGAAGAGCCAAGAGCTGAGCCGCGCGGGTCAAAATCTACGTAGCCCGCACAGGTTAATACCTGCCTCTTCAATACCGATGCGCTTCGCTAGCAACCCTCTTAAGTTGATCACTCCAGCTTGCAACTCTGACTCCGATCCTCTCAAAAAAGGGAGATGCTATAAGCACCTTGTTCGACACTGGTGTTTCTACTTGCTGGACAGTAATATTGAGATTGAAAACATCGGATGCCAAATGAACCAAATCGGCTTTGGAGATCGGTTCACTGGCCAATTGTTCAATTCCTGAATACGTAACGTTCGAGCTCAATAATTGCGCGATTACATCTGCCATAGTGAGCGTAGTAACGCCAGAATACATGACATTTGAAAACCCTTTGACTGTATTTCCTTTTTGAGACCTAGCCCACTCCAAAAGCTCTGTCTTGCCCTCGAGCTCCAGCCCAACTATAGAAGATCGTATAGTGATTATGTTATCACCCTTAACCTCGCCCAATGACTTAGACAACCCATACAGGTCTTGTGCGTCTCTAGAATCAGCGGAATTGTACGGACCACTCTTACCATCGAAGACACAATCTGTACTAAAGTGAATCAAGGACCGATTATGTGATAGACACCATTCAGCAAGCAGATGAGGGAAAGCCGAGTTTATCAAGATTATATCGGACGCGTGAACCCCACTCATCTTGCGCGTCGTCATTCCTATGCAATTGAGAATGACATCAGGTTCTACTTGACTGAGAATGTCATTGATGCTCTCGGCTGATCGAGCCTCCAGACCACTCAAGAACCTCTCGCTATCAAAAATGCCGTATTTCTCATAGTACTCATATGGTTTACGAGTTACAGCCCACGTGTCAGGAAAAGATTGAACTAGCTCACGATATAGAGTATGCCCGAGCATTCCGCCAGCCCCTAAAACCATTATTCTCATATCCCTTTTAATCTTAGGCGCGTGAATATTCATTTCCTAACTGATGCTACTTGATGTCGCCCCCCCCGCATACATATTTAGCCCTCGCGCTCCACCGACACATAATCGAGTTCGAGCGGCGTCTTACGACCAAAGATTGATACCATGACGCGAACCTTCATCTTATCAGGATATACCTCCTCAATGTTACCCGAGAAATTGTTAAACGGACCGTCAATTACCTTGACGGCGTCCCCGACGTTGTAAGGAACTTCAGGCTGCTCACCCATCAATTCACTTTCTTCCATCCGGCCAAGCATGCGCTTTGCTTCGTCGGGACGGAGCGGAGCAGGCTCGCCGTTGGCTCCAGTGGACAGGAAACCCATCACGCCGTTGAGGCTGCTGATGATGTGCTTGAGTTCGGCGTCGAGTGTCGAGTGGATAAACAGATATCCAGGATAGAGCGTCTTCTCGCGCGTGCGCTTCTTTCCATTACGCATTTCGAAAACCGTCTCCGTGGGTATTACCGTCTCGGCGATCTTGTCCTCGGCGCCTTCGAGCCGCAACTCGCGCTCAAGTGCTTCGCGAATCTTCTTCTCGTGCCCAGAAAACGTCCGGAGCACATACCATTTGCGTACGTCGTCTCTCACCATCTCAAACTCCGTAGACAAACTCAAGAACAGTCTGAATCACACGGTCCATGCCGAAGATGAGCAGTGCCACGGCAAAAGCCGAAACGAGCGTGATAATCGTGTTGTTGACCAGTTCAGTGCGCTTAGGCCACGACACCTTCTGCATCTCTTTCTGCACCTCTTCGATATACGAAATCGCTTTGTTCGCCATGGATCTATTGGAATACGGATGGTTGCACCAGCGGTAGGACTCGAACCTACAACCCCCGGTTTTGGAGACCGGTGCTCTGCCAATTGAGCTACGCTGGTAAGAAAAAGGAGCCGCCACGCCAGGCGGACGGCTCCCCTAAGCTACGAAGTCCGAGTCGGACTCCGCACGATTGCTTAGTCGAGGATTTTGGAGACGACGCCGGCGCCGACCGTGCGCCCGCCCTCGCGGATGGCGAAGCGCAGACCCTGGTGCATCGCGATCGGCGCGATCAGGTCCACCACGAACTGCGTGTTGTCGCCCGGCATCACCATCTCGACTCCTTCATTGAGCTCGATGTCGCCCGTCACGTCCGTCGTGCGGAAGTAGAACTGCGGGCGGTAGCCCTTGAAGAACGGCGTGTGACGGCCGCCCTCGTCCTTGCTCAGGATGTAGACCTCGCACTCGAACTTCTTGTGCGGCGTCACCGATCCCGGCTTCGCTACCACCATGCCCCTCTCGACCGCTTCCTTGGCGATGCCGCGCAGCAGGATGCCCGCGTTGTCGCCCGCCTGCGCGCTGTCGAGCAGCTTTCTGAACATCTCGACGCCGGTCACGGTCGACTCCATGTTCTTCTCGGCCAGGCCCACGATAGACACCGGCTCGCCGACCTTGATCTTGCCGCTCTCGACCCTACCCGTCACTACGGTGCCGCGCCCGGTGATCGAGAACACGTCCTCGATCGGCATCAGAAACGGCTTGTCGGTCTCGCGCTCGGGCGTCGGGATGTAGTCGTCGACCGACTGCATCAGGCTCAGCACGCTCTCGACCCACTTCTCCTCGCCGTTCAGAGCGCCGAGTGCGCTACCCTGGATGACCGGAAGATCGTCGCCCGGAAACTCGTAGTCGCCCAGGAGCTCGCGCACTTCCATCTCGACGAGCTCCAAGAGCTCCTCGTCGTCGACCAGGTCGACCTTGTTCATGAACACCACCACGTAGGGCACGCCCACCTGGCGGGCCAAGAGGATGTGCTCGCGCGTCTGCGGCATCGGGCCGTCCGTCGCAGCCACGACGAGGATCGCGCCGTCCATCTGGGCCGCTCCGGTGACCATGTTCTTGACGTAGTCGGCGTGGCCGGGGCAGTCGACGTGGGCGTAGTGGCGCGCCTCGGTCTCGTACTCGACGTGGGCCGTCGCGATCGTGATACCCCTCTCGCGCTCCTCGGGCGCGTTGTCGATCTGGTCGAAGCTCTTGTAGGCGCCGCCGAACTTCTCGGCGAGCACCTTGGTGATGGCCGCCGTCAAAGTCGTCTTGCCGTGGTCGACGTGGCCGATCGTGCCCACGTTGACGTGGGGCTTGTTACGCTGGAAGGTTTCCTTTGCCATTTCGGTAGTGTGTTAGTAGTTGGATTGGGTTGAGTACGCGTCAGAGTTACGCGTCGGCAGTAATGCCTTTGCTGGCCGAGATGATCTCTTCGGAGACCGAGTTCGGGACTTTCTCGTAGTGGTCGAATTGCATCGTGTAGAGCGCGCGGCCCTGCGTGATCGAGCGCATGTCGGTCGAGTAGCCGAACATTTCCGACAGCGGCACTTCGGCCTTGATGACCTGCGCATCGTTACGCTGGCCCATCGAGATGATGCGTCCGCGGCGGCTAGTTCAGGTCACCGATCACGTCGCCCATGTACTCTTCGGGCGTGATGACTTCGACGTCCATGATCGGCTCCATGATGACCGGCTTGGCCCTACGCGAGGCTTCGCGGAAGGCCATGCGGCCTGCGATCTCGAACGACAGCTGGTCGGAGTCGACGTTGTGGAACTTGCCGTCATACAGGCGCGCTTTGACGCCTTCGATCGGATATCCGGCGAGCGGTCCCTGGTCGAGCGCGCTCTTGATGCCTTTCTCGACCGACGAGATGAACTCGCGCGGGATCGAGCCGCCTACGATCTTGTCTTCGAACTCGAAGCCGATGCCGTCTTCGGTCGGTTCGAATTCGATGTAGACTTCGGCGAACTGGCCGCGTCCACCCGACTGCTTTTTGTGCGTGTAGTGCTCGTCGTAACCGGCCGTAATCGCCTCACGGTACGCCACCTGGGGCTTACCAACGTTGGCTTCGACCTTGAACTCGCGCTTTAAGCGGTCGACGATGATTTCGAGGTGCAACTCGCCCATTCCGGCGATCAGCGTCTGGCCCGTCTCGTGATCCGTGTTGACCTTGAACGTCGGATCCTCTTCGGCGAGCTTCTGGAGACCGGTGCCCAGCTTGTCCAGGTCGGCCTTGGTTTTGGGCTCAATCGCGATTCGGATGACCGGTTCGGGGAAGTCCATCTGCTCCAACATGACCGGGTGGTCCGGATCGCAGAGCGTGTCGCCCGTCTTAGCCTCCTTGAGACCAACAGCGGCGGCGATGTCGCCGGCGCGGACCGTCGTAATGTCCTCGCGGCTGTTGGCGTGCATCTGGAGGATGCGGCCGATACGCTCCTTGCGCTCAGTCGTAGCGTTCATGATCGACGTGCCTTTCTCGAGTTTGCCCGAGTACACGCGGAAGAACGTCAGCTTACCGACGTAGGGGTCCGTCATGATCTTGAAGGCGACGGCAGCGAACGGTCCGTCCGGGTCGGGCGTGCGCGTGACTTCCTCGTCCGAGCGCGGAATGACGCCTTTGACAGGCTCCACGTCTGCGGGCGACGGCAGGTAGTCGAGAACGGCGTCGAGCAGGCGCTGGACTCCCTTGTTCTTGAACGCGCTTCCGCAGAAGACAGGCGTGATCGTCAGGTCCATGACGGCGTCGCGAACGGCGCTCTGGATCTCGGCAACCGAGATCTCTTCGCCCTCGAGATACTTCATCATCAGCTCGTCATTACTGTCGCTGACGGCTTCGAGCATGTTGACGCGCCACTTGTGCGCTTCGGCCTTCATGTCTTCGGGAATCTCGATCTCGTCCCACGTCATGCCCTGCGACTCTTCGTCCCAGATGATGGCCTTGTTGAGTACGAGGTCGACGACGCCGGTAAACGTCTCCCCTTCTCCAATCGGGAGCTGGAGCGGGACGGCGTTGGCCTTGATCCGGTCCTTCATCATCTGCACGGCGGCCAGGAAGTTGGCGCCGGTGCGGTCCATCTTGTTGACGAATGCGATGCGGGGGACATGGTACTTGTCCATCTGCCGCCAGACCGTCTCGGACTGCGGCTCGACACCACCGACCGAGCAGAACAGCGCGACGGCGCCGTCCAACACGCGCAGCGAGCGCTCGACCTCGACCGTGAAGTCGACGTGACCCGGCGTGTCGATGATGTTGATCTTGTTGTCCTTCCAGAAGCACGTGGTCGCAGCCGACGTGATCGTGATGCCGCGCTCCTGCTCCTGCTCCATCCAGTCCATCGTGGCGCCGCCGTCGTGGACTTCGCCCATGCGGTGCAAGCGGCCGGTGTAAAAGAGGATACGCTCAGTCGTCGTGGTCTTTCCGGCATCAATGTGCGCGGAAATGCCGATGTTGCGCGTGCGCGCGAGCGGGTAGACGGTTTCGTCAGCCATGGGAGTATGTAGAAGCCGAGCGCGTGCTCGGATGAGGGCAACCGGCTGGGTGCGGGCTGCGGAGGGAACGTCGATGGGCGCTGGCGCCGCCGAGTTCTTTAGAAGCGGTTGAAGTGGGCGAACGCTTTGTTGGCCTCGGCCATGCGGTGCACGTCGTCCTTCTTCTTGACAGCGCCGCCTTCGCCCTTGGCTGCCGCCAGGATCTCGTTGGCGAGGCGCTGCGCCATCGTCTTGTCGCCGCGCGAGCGAGCGTACTGGAGCATCCAGCGGAACGCCAACGCTGTGCGGCGCTCGGGGCGCACTTCGATGGGCACCTGATAGGTGGCACCACCAACGCGGCGGCTGCGGACTTCGGCGAGCGGCGCGATGTTGTTGATCGCGTTCTTGAAGACCTCTACGCCCTCCTCTCCTTCACTGCGCTCACCCACCATATCGAAGGCGGTGTAGACGACCTTCTGAGCCGTGCTCTTCTTGCCGTCCATCATGATGGCGTTGACAAACTGAGCCACCATCACATCGTTGTAGATGGGATCGGGGACGGGGATGCGTTTTTCTGCTTTCTTGCGGCGCATAATCGGATAGGTAATCAGGCGCCACGAGGCACCGTAAATATCGAGAGGGTTAGCGAGGGCGCTTGGCGCCGTACTTGGAGCGCGACTTGAGGCGGCCATTGACGCCTGCCGAGTCGAGCGCGCCGCGTACGATGTGATACTTGACACCCGGGAGGTCCTTGGCGCCGCCGCCCCTGACGAGCACGATCGAGTGCTCTTGCAGGTTGTGTCCTTCGCCCGGGATGTAAGCGATGACTTCGTATCCGTTCGTCAACCGCACCTTGGCGACCTTGCGAAGCGCCGAGTTGGGCTTCTTGGGCGTCGTCGTGTAAACGCGCGTGCAGACACCGCGCCGCTGGGGGCATTCGGTGAGGGCAGGCGAAGTCGTCTTCTGCTTCTTCGGGGTGCGTCCCTTACGGACGAGTTGGTTGATCGTAGGCACGAGGCGTCGCGGAGTGCGGTTGGTATCGAAAGAAAAGGCGACACCGAAGGGCGTCGCCGATTGCGGCATAGCACACAAATATACTTGCTCTTATGCAGAAGCCACTTGTCTGTTCGGTGGAAAACGCGTAAAGGGAAACGCGTGCCGAGCCGGTCAGTCGCGCGGGTTGGGCGGATTGGCTTCGGGCGAAACGATCGCAGGAGGCTCTGCGTCCGTCGGGCCGCTGTCTCCGCCAATGCCGAGCGAGACGTACTCGCCGTGAGGGCGCGTGCCCAGCAGTTCGACCAAATCGCGCGGGACGAGCACCTCTTTTTCCAAAAGGGCTTGGGCCATGCGCTCAAGTAAATCTCCTTTTTCAATCAGCAGCGTCTTGGCGCGTGCGCGCACGTCTGCGATGATTGCTCTGACCTCCTCGTCGATCGCTGTCGCAGTTTCGTCCGAGTAGGGCTTGTCGAACGACATGCCTTCGCTGCGCTTGCTCATGTTGAAGCTGATGTAGCCGATCCGCTCGCTCATGCCATAGTCGACGACCATCGCGTAGGCCATTGCCGTGATCCGCTCCAAGTCGTTCTGCGCGCCGGTCGTAATCTTGCCGAAGATGATTTCCTCGGCGACGCGTCCGCCCATCGCCATCGTCATGCGGTCGACCAGCGCTTCTCGGCTATAGAGGTAGCGCTCATCGGGCAGGTACTGCGCGTAGCCCAGCGCGGCCAACCCGCGCGGCACGATCGACACCTTGACGACAGGGTCTGTGTATTTGAGGAACCAGCCTGTGATGGCATGCCCTGCTTCGTGATAGGCGACGATCTTCCGCTCTTCGGGACTGATAAGCTTGTTTTTCTTCTCGAGTCCACCGATTACGCGGTCGATGGCCTGCTCGAAGTCGACCATCTCGATCTTGTCCTTATCCAGACGAGCGGCGAGCAGGGCGGCCTCGTTGCACACGTTCGCGATTTCGGCCCCTGCAAAACCAGGCGTTTGGCTAGCGAGCACGTTCATGCTCACGTCAGACGAGATCAGCAGTTCGCGCGTGTGAACCTTGAAGATCATTTCACGCTCGATACGGTCGGGCTTGTCGATCAAGATCTGACGGTCGAATCTGCCCGGACGCATCAGCGCGTTGTCGAGCACATCGGGGCGGTTGGTGGCAGCCATCAGGATGACTCCTTTGTCCGTATTGAAACCGTCCATCTCAACGAGCAACTGGTTGAGCGTGTTTTCGCGCTCGTCGTTGCTGCCAGCCATTGCGCCCTTGCCTCGGCTGCGGCCGATCGCGTCGATCTCGTCGATGAACACGATGCAAGGAGCCTTCTCCTTGGCCTGCTTGAACAGGTCGCGGACACGGCTGGCTCCAACGCCGACGAACATTTCGACGAAGTCCGATCCTGCGAGCGAGAAGAACGGGACGCCCGCCTCTCCCGCGACCGCTTTGGCAAGAAGCGTCTTACCCGTTCCCGGAGGTCCGACGAGCAGAACGCCTTTGGGCAGTTTGCCTCCCAGACGCGTAAACTTTTTCGGGTTTTTTAGAAAGTCGACGACCTCGACTACCTCGTCTTTGGCTTCGGTCAGTCCGGCCACGTCTTTGAACGTCGTCTTCGTATCGGTCTGGGCGTCGTAGAGTGACGCCTTGTTCTTGCCGATCTGAAGCACTTGCGAACCGGGGTTCATTCGGCGCAGCATAAACACCCAGAAGACTACGAGCAGGCCGATGGGGATCAGCCAGAAAAGCAGTCCTCCCAGGATGTTCTCTTGAATGTCTGCTCGATACTCGACCGGCTCGCGCTGCCCTAGCTCGGCTTCGGTGTTGAAAGCCTCGACGAACGAGGTCAAGTCGTGATCGGCCGGTTTGGTCGACTGAAATGCACCCGGCTCGGCAGGTTGCGTCTGGAATAGCGTCTGACGCGGCTCCGCTACCTCAACTGCCTCGGATGAGATCGCTTCTTCGGTGTACTGCCCTTCGATGCGGACGTTGTTGACGACCTGGATCTTCGCGACGTATCCCTGCTCGATTTGGCTCAGGAATTCGCTGTACGGCACGTCGACGTCCGGCTGTGAGCCGAAGAACGAGAACACGTGCAGGATGCCCGCGAAGAGGGCTATCAGAATGATGAAGTTGAGCAGACGCGGCGTTCCCGGAGCTTTCGGGAGGCGGCCTTTGCGGGGCTTCTTGTCGGGCTGAGGGGTCTTCTCCTCTTCGGCCATGAGATCGGATGTGGGTGCGCCCGAGAAGTGGAAAACGGTGTCGGCTGCGGTCGGGGCGGTGCCCCCTTTCGGAGGGGGCTGCAGACGCCGAAGCCGAACAGGAGGCGACCAACCATGTTCCTCCCGCCCTGCTGCACCGGCCGCATCTCCACTCAGTCAGCGTCGGCGGACGCTTCGATCACGTGGGATGCCTGACCGGGCGAGGAGCGACTTCTATCCTGTGCTCTAATTAGCCAGCCCGTCTCCACTCGAAGAGAGAAGAGTTGAGGCTACTCGCGCTCCTCTTCGAGAGGCACTATGGCGTTTGACTCATCCGCCTTCTCCTCAACGACTGGAGCTAACGCGGCGGCACGCTCAGCCTGGCGCTGCTGCACCAGTTCAGTCACAGCCGTCACGACGCGTCCAGACCGATCGGCATAGGGTGTACCCGGGTACTTCTGCGCGATGAACCGGTACAAGTCAAGCAGAGCGAGAACCGGTTCGGGCGCCACGGTTTCCTCGACAGCCGCTTGGCCTACGGATGCCTCCGCTGCGGAGAGAAGAGCACGGTCCACGGCGACGTCGACTGCGACACTGTCGGATTCGAGCATCTCCTCGTCGGAATTGGACTCACGAAGCTCCTCCGCTCCCTGCTGCTCGCTAGGGGACGGTTGTTCTCTCTGCGGCATCTCCATCGAAGTCGCTCGCGGTGACGAGGTGTCTGAAGCCTGAGAGTTTGCCGCCGGAGCGAGAGGCTCTGCACTGCTGGTCGTGTCGGGCGGCTCAATCAGGCCAAGAGCCAAATAGAGACTGTCCGCGGATGGGAGCGGGTCGACGGCTACCTGCATGGCGGAGTCGAGAAGCGCGTTCCAAAGAGTGGCGGCCGCGAAGAGAGCTTGGGGCGCGACCGGATCCGACTGAGCGTCGATGGCAAGCGACAGGTACGCTCTCCAGGCTGTATCGGCGCGCATCGAATCGAGCGGTCGCTCATCGGCAAAACGGGCACGCAGGTCACCATATCGCCCGGCGAGCAGCAGAGATGAATCTGGCACCACCTCGCGCGGGGCCCCCAGCCGCTGTGCCAACTCGGTGTCGGGATAGCGGGCGACGAGTTCGCGGGTCAGAGCGCGGGCAGCGGCGCTGTCGCCCAGAGCGCTCTGCACCTGGGCCAAGGCGTAGAAGGCGCGAGGGGCGACGCTCGACGTATCGTCCTCATCTATGATTCGGCGAAACCAAACGGCAGCCGAATCGGGGCGTTCGAGTCCGAGAAACAGCGAAGTGCCCACGCGGTAGCGGGCGCTCGCTCGTCTCGACTGAACCTGCGCCTGCGCGCTCTGCGTGCGGGGAATGCCCGAAAGGTCGACCTGGGGAAGCACGCGCCCTCCACTTCCCGATGATCTGCGCCCCGAGATGCCCGACAGACTGCTTTCGAGTTCGACACGTCCAGCGCCGGAGATGGCAGCGCGTCGACGCCAGTTGTCGACCAAGGGACGCTCGCCCCACTGGTCGAAGAACGCCGCGTATGCCTCTTGCACGCGGACGGGATCTTCGTAGTTGAGGAATCCGCGCTGATCTCCCGCTGCCGCCGCACTCGTGGTGGTGGCTGCTGTTCGAGCCACAGCCGTGCCCTCAAAAGCGGCCTGCTCGGCTCGGCGCCTCAGCTCGCGCTGTTCCAATTCGAGCCTATCGGCTTCGGCCTCGCGAAGGCGAAGCACTTCGGCTGCGAACGCTTCGTCGTCCAGGCTACCCAGGTAGAGCAGGCTGTCGGCGTCGCGCACCTCTCCGAACGCGGTTCGATAACCGGTAAAGCCGCGCTGGAGTTTAAGAGCGTCCAGGATAGCCTCGCCCGTGGCAGTTCGCTCGCTCTCGGCTCCGGTGCCGATCTTGGTGCCTGCTGTGTCGAGCTGGGCGGCGGCTTGCAGGTAGTCTCCGTAGGCGTCTCGGTAGAGCGTGCCCAGACTATAATGGATGCGTCCGCGCAGTTCGCCGGATGTGGGTTCGGGGTCGTCCCCGTAGAGGAGCTCGTCGTAAGCGTAGAAGGCCTCGTCGAAGTCGCCGCGGCTCTGCAGGATCGTTCCGCGCAGCAGGCGCAGTTCGTTGCGGAAATCGTAATTCTTGCCGTCGCGCAGCATCTCGTCGGCACGGACGAGCGCCGCCTCGTGCTGGCCCGTCGCCGAGAGCATACGGACGCGGCTGATCTCGGCGGCATATTCGAGCAGGTAATCAGGCCGAAAACGTTTGACCTGGGCGAACGCGTCGAGCGCCTGTTCGTGAGCGCCGCGCTTGTCGTCGACCTGCCCCAACAGGAAGTACCCTCTGGCCTGCACCTCTCGGTCGCGCACGCCTTCGAGCCCCAGGGCGAGCGCATCGGCGGCCTGTCCCCACTCGCCCTGCCGGACGTGAAGTTGGCCTTTGACGAGCAGCAGCCGGGCCCGAACGCGCTCGCTCAACTCGTCGTCGGCCAGCGCGGCGTCGATGGTGCGCGAAGCCTGGTCGAACTGCTCGGCCTCGACGTACGAGCGAGCGAGCCAGAATTGGGCTTCGTCGGAGAGGGGCGAGGGCTCACCCCTGGTCAGCGGCCACTCGTCGATGATCTCGCGAAACTTCTGCTGCGCGCCGCCAAACTGGCGCGTCTCGAAATACGTCCGTCCGATGAGCAGCAGCGCATCGTCGGCCCATTTGGTCTCGCCATAGTCGCGCAGCACGTCGGCAGACTTCTTGACGGCGTTATCGAAGCGCGGATTCGACGCGCGCGCTGCAGGCTCGGGAAACAGGGGTAGAAAGACGGTCCGCACGATGGGCGCTTCGCGCGCCGATGCCGACTCCATCGCTTCCTCGAACGACGACTCCGCGTTGTAAAACGTGTTGTAGTACGCGGTGAAGTTGCCCACCCGCTGCCCCACAATGCCTTTGGACGAGCAGCCGACGCCGAACGTCAGGATGATCAGCGCGCAGGCGGACAGCGCCAGGCATCGGTGCAGCAGAACACGGGACATATCAGAAATCGGAGAGTCGCGTAGCGCTGGAGCGATAGAGCGTGGGGCGAGATCGAGGGAGCAACAAGGATAACGCATTCCACCGACGCTGTCGTACGTAGGGTGGCGCTTCTCCCCTCTCTTCACGAACTGAGCCTAAGCGCCATCCCAGCCCAACGCTCAGCGGCGGAGCACGTAAACGCGTCGCCGCGACTGAATGGTGCCCAGTCCAGCACCGTAGCCGAGCCCCAATAGGCCCACCAGTCCAATCATCTCACTTGTGGCAGGACCACCGGGCAATCCGTCGTCTGCCGCGAGCACCAGGACACCCATTCCCACGGCGATGCCGCCGCCTATCAGGAGGCCGCTGGTGATGTGCTGCGTTTGCCGGTGACGCTCGATCCGTGCGATCTGGCTCGTCGCAACGGCTTGGCGCACGTCGACAGTCTGCCACGCCGTCGAGTCATCGCGCACGAACAGGACGGTCCCCGTCATCCGCGTTCCTTCGAGCAGTTGAACCGTGGCAATTCGCCCGCTGACTCTTTCGTGCAACAGGTCAGTTTCGCCCGCCTTTTCGGGATGGAATGAGTGAACGGACGCACATCCAGAGGCGAGTAGGATGAGGAGCGACAGGGGCAACCATTTCATGGAAACGGTGAGATGAGTTCTGCGCCCATTGAACGCACTTACGCCTGCGTTACGTGTACCATGTTCGTACTTCCCTTCTCGGGCAGCGGCATTCCGGCTGTCATCACGACGCGGTTTCCGGACTCGATCAGGCCGTGCTCGCGCAGCATCGTGATGACCGTCTTGACGCCCTCGTCGGTGTCGCGCTGGAAGGGAATCTGGAACGCCTGCGTGCCCCAGAGCACCTGCAGCTGGCGCACCACCTTTTCGATGTCGGTGAAGGCGTAGACGGGCACGCTGGGCCGGTGGCGGGCGATGCTGCGCGTCGTCGTGCCGGTCGACGAGAGGCAGGCGATCGCGCTGGCACCGACCTGCTCGGCCAGGGCGACGGCCGTCTGACTGACGCTGTCCGTGACCGAGTAGGGCGCGTTGAGGTTGAACATCGTCGTCGTGCTCTGGGGCGTGCGATACTCACGGTGGCGCTCGGCCTCTCGGATGATCTCGGCCATCACCTGGACGACGCGGACCGGGTACTTACCGGCGGCGGTCTCGCCCGAGAGCATGACGGCATCGGTCCCGTCCAAGACGGCGTTGGCTACGTCGCTGGCTTCGGCGCGCGTCGGGCGGGGGTTCTGCATCATCGACTCGAGCATCTGCGTCGCCGTGATGACGGGTTTGCTGCCCCTCAAGCACTTGCCGATGATCGACTTTTGGACGCTCGGCACCTCGGCGAGCGGAATCTCGATGCCCAGATCGCCGCGCGCGACCATGATGCCGTCGGCAATCGAGATGATGTTGTCGATCGAACGGACCGCTTCGGGCTTTTCGATCTTGGCGATCACGTTGATGCGCTTACCGCTCTTGCGGATGCGGCGCAGCAGGTCGGCCACGTCTTCGGCGCTGCGCACGAACGAGAGCGCCATCAGGTCGATGTCGAGCGTCAGGCCGAACTCCAGATCGGTCAGGTCTTTTTCCGTCAACGATGGCCGCGACGAGCGCAGGTCGGGCAGGTTGACACCCTTGCGGCTGCGCAGCGTCCCACCGACGATGACTTCGGTGATCACATCGGCGCCTTTTACGTCGGTGATGACGACTTCGAGCGCGCCGTCGTCGATCAGGATCCTACGCCCCGGCTCGACTTCGTAGGGGAGGTTGGGATATGAGATGTAAGCTCGCTCGGACGTGCCCAGTTCGAGCGGCTCGGTCGTCAGCGTGAGGACTCCGCCTTCGTGGATGAGCACGCCGTTGTCCTTCATCTTGCCGACGCGGATTTTCGGGCCCTGCAAGTCTTGCAGAATGGCGACCTCGCGCCCCAGTTGGTCGGCTTCGTGGCGGATGATCTCGACGCGCTCGGCGTGGCCCGCGTGCTCGCCGTGCGAGAAGTTGAGACGCGCTACGTCCATTCCGGCGCGAATCATGTCACGGATCGTGTCGGGGTCGGACGACGAAGGACCGAGCGTGCAGACGATTTTGGTGCGGCGAGGCAGGACGGACATAGAGGCGGAGTCGGGAAACGAGAACAGCCTTCAAGGTACGCAGCCGCATTCGGCGATGGTCGTACCGCGCGAGGCGCAGAGCATTGGCAACCATTCGAATCTCACGCTCCAACGCGGAAAAGCCCTTCCGCCCGAAACGAAAAAATGCGGCCCACCTCGCTTGAGGCAGGCCGCACCAGCGGGATGCAGAATCGGCTGCTAACGACGAGCGCCCAATCCGAGCCCGAGCAGCAAAGCGACGCCGAACGCGAATCCAGCGACCGCCTTGGGCCGCTGCTTCAGCTCGCCGACGATGGCGCCGGTGGGCACTTCGATCGGCAGACCGAGCAAACGCGTAAGGCCTCCTGGTGTGGCTCGCCGCCCAGCTTTGGCAACGGTGCTGCCTTCGACCCGGATATCCAGCGTCAGGCCGACCGCTTGCAGCATGTCGTCCATCTGGCGAACGGTTCTGCGCTTGCGCCCGGCCGGGGGCAAGCCGCTCAGAAACGAGCGCGCCATGCGCCGGCTGGGAACATCGATGACGAGCGTGTCACCCTCGCCTCGAATGTCGGCGGTCTCACCATCGATTTCGAGTTGGAGCGTCGACTCGATGTCGAGCGTGCCTTTGGGCGCCTGGAGGTCTCCGGTCAGATCGCGCTGCATCATTACTTGGCGCCTTTTCCGGCTCCGCCGTTGACCGCGTCGGCCGTGCGGATGCGGATGACGCCGTTCATGCGCCACTTGGCGTGCTCCTCGGCTCCGGTCGCGCTCGACGGGACGAACAACTCGAAGTTGTCGAACTCATAGGTGATCTCAGCGCCGCGGCCGGTCAGCTTGTCGTAGAGGCCGATGGCGAGTTCGGGCCAGGTAGTCGTGTTTTCGACGGTAGGGGTGGTTTTGGCTTCGGCCATTGCAGTAGGTGTGTTGAGTGGATGAGGTTGGCGATTAGACCGCGCCGCTCGGCCGCCGGTCCTCCACCGATGTGACGCCCTTGCAAACGCTGCTCACTCGGCGAACGGATCGGCTCGCTGCTCAGTGGATCAGATTCCCGCCCAACTTAGCTTTTGCCCCATGGAACTCGTCCCTTCACCCACACCTCCCGAGAACCGCGAACGCTCGGGCCGCCTGATCCTCGTCACCGGAGCGACGGGCTACATCGGTGGGCGTCTAGTGCCGTGCCTGCTCAAAGCGGGCTACCGCGTCCGCTGCATGGTGCGCGACGCGGACCGGCTGAGCGCAAGTTGGGCGAGCGACGTAGAGATCATCGAAGCCGACGTGCTCGACGCTGGTACGCTGGCAGAGGCCGTCCAAGGCGTCGACACGGCGTACTACTTGATCCACTCGCTCTATAGCGGATCGGATTATGCGTCGCGGGACCGTGAGGGCGCTTCGAACTTCGGGACGGCCTGCCGAAAGGCGGGCGTAGACCGGATCGTGTATCTGGGCGGCATCAAACCCAAAGGCGAACATTCGAGCGAGCACTTGGAGAGCCGATTGGAGACGGGCGAGGTGCTGCGCGCCAGCGGCGTCTCGGTGACCGAGTTCAGAGCCGCCGTCATCGTCGGGTCGGGCAGCCTGTCGTTCGAGATGATCCGCTACCTGACCGAGCGCGTGCCGGTCATGGTGTGCCCCGCCTGGGTGCAGACGCCGACGCAGCCCATCGCCGTCCGTAACGTGCTCCAGTACCTGACCCAGACGCTCGAACGCCCGGCAAGTATCGACCGCACGTTCGAGATCGGCGGAACCGATGTGCTGGCCTACCGCGACATGTTCGACATCTACGCCCAGGTGCGCGGACTCAAGCGCTGGATCGTCGAGGTGCCGTTCGTGCCGCCGAGCATCTCGGCCCACTGGGTGGGCGTCATCACGCCGATCAACTACAAAATCGCTCGGCCGCTGCTCGATGGGCTGAAGAGCGAGGTCGTCGTGACCGACTTCTCGGCAGACGAGGTGTTCGACGTCGAGCCGATCGCCTACGAGGCCGCCGTCCGGCTCGCCCTCAAGCGCTACCAAGCCGACACCGTCGAGACGATCTGGCACGGCGCCTACGCCACGTCGGTGCGGTCGGGCCGCGTGCTGAGCGAGTTGAAAGACGAGGAGGGCATGCTCAGAGACGTGCGCATCGTGCACACGCCCGCGTCGCCCGAGGCCGTCTTCCACGTCGTCGAGTCGATCGGCGGCGAAGAAGGCTGGCTCTACGCCGATTTCCTCTGGGAAATACGCGGCTGGATGGACGAACTCGTCGGCGGTTTCGGCACCCAGCGCGGGCGGCGCACGCGCGGCAGCCTGCGCGTCGGCGATGCGGTCGACTTTTGGCGCGTCGAGGCCTACGACCACGACCGGCTGCTGCGCCTGCGAGCCGAGATGAAGGTGCCGGGCCGCGCGTGGCTCCAGTTCGAGGTGTGCCCGGACGAGGAAACCGGCGGCACACAACTCGTCCAGACGGCCTTCTATGAGCCCAAGGGGCTATTGGGGCTGGCCTACTGGTACGCCGTTCTCCCCTTTCACGGCTTCGTCTTTCCCGGCATGATCCGGGGCATCACCAGGCGAGCCGAAGAGATCCAGACGCGCTACGATCGCCTCAAGGCGCAGCAGAAGAAGCTGACCTGAGTCCAGACGCGAGCGGCGGATCGGTCAATCGTAACGACCCGGAAGCCATTCGAAATCTCCCCCTTCGCGCTTGCCGACCCACTGACGAGGCGCCTACCTTGCGCGCTACATGGGCTGTCGGAAGCCCTTTTCCAGCCTTTCCAATCACTCTCCGGATCCGTATGTCCACCCACGTCGACTTCTTTGCCCAGGTCAACCGCATGTTCAACAAGGCGGCGCAGTTCATCCCGCAGGCCGACGGCGTGCTCGAGCAGATCAAAGCGTGCAACAGCGTCTACCAGATGAACTTCCCGCTCAAGCGCGACGATGGGACGATCGAAGTCATCAAGGCCTACCGCGCCGAGCATTCGCATCACAAACTGCCTACCAAAGGCGGTATCCGCTACGCCGACAACGTGAACGAGAGCGAGGTGATGGCCCTGGCGGCGCTGATGACGTACAAGTGTGCCATCGTCGACGTGCCGTTCGGGGGTGCCAAGGGCGGCATCAAGATCAACCCCAAGAACTACTCGGTTCACGAGCTGGAGCGCATCACGCGCCGCTACACGTTCGAGCTGACCAAAAAGAACTTCATCGGCCCCGGCGTCGACGTTCCGGCTCCGGACTATGGGACGGGCGCGCGCGAGATGTCGTGGATCATGGATACCTATGCCGGTTTGACGAATGATCCGCTGGACGCTTTGGCCTGCGTTACCGGTAAGCCGGTCGGTCAGGGCGGCGTGCGCGGACGCACCGAGGCGACGGGACGCGGCGTGTTCTTCGGTATCCGCGAGGCGCTCTCGCACGCCGAAGATCTGGAGCCGCTGGGCCTGACGACGGGCATCGCGGGCAAGACGTTCGGCATCCAGGGATTGGGCAATGTCGGTTCGCACGCGGCGCGGTTCATCCAGGAAGCAGGCGGACTGCTGACGACGCTGGCCGAGATGGAGGGCACGATCCACAACCCAGACGGGCTAGACCTCGACGCCGTCCTGTCCTACCGCCGCGAGAAAGGCACCATGATCGGCTTCCCCAACTCGGAGCACATCGGCGACGCAGGTCAAGTGCTCGTCGCCGACGTAGACGTGCTCGTTCCGGCCGCGCTGGAAGGCCAGATCACCAAAGACAACGCCGGAGAAGTGCGCGCCAAGATCGTCGCCGAAGCGGCCAACGGTCCGGTCACGGCGGACGCTGACGACATTCTGATCGCGGCGGGCAAGATGGTCATCCCTGACATGTATATCAACGCGGGCGGCGTGACGGTCAGCTACTTCGAGTGGCTGCGCAACCTTCAGCACGTTCGCTTCGGGCGCATGAGCAAGCGCTTCGAGCAGACGGTCCAAGAGCGCCTGCTGACGGCCATCGAACGCGCGACGGGCACGCCGTTCGCCGACGATCTGCGCTCGACGATCATCCACGGCGCCGACGAGATCGACCTGGTCAACTCGGGTCTCGAAGAGACGATGGTCGTGGCGTACAACGAGATCCGCAAGCTCAAGAAGACGTACGACACCGACATGCGCTCGGCTGCGTTCGTCAACTCGATCAGCAAAGTCGCCGTCAGCTACAAGGAAATGGGCATCTTCCCGTAAGCGGGAGCACGCTGCACAATCTGCGGGAGCATCGGACTAGATTCGGTGCTCCCTCTTCGCGTTGGAGCGATGCCACACCCGCGACGTATCGTACCAACAGACGCTCGCCCGATATGTCCGACGCCTCTCCACCTGACGATTGCTTTGATGAGCCGAAGCGCCGCTGGGTGCTCGTGGTCGCGATCTTGGGGTCGAGTCTAGCGTTTCTGATCGGCACCATCGTAAACGTCGCGCTCCCGGCGATGCAGCGTGACCTGGGAGCGACCGCATCGGACGTGCAGTGGATCGTGAACAGCTACCTCTTGCCGCTGAGCGCTCTTCTGCTGGCAGCCGGAGCCGCCGGAGATCGCTATGGGCGACAGCGACTGCTCGCGATCGGACTTGGCGTATTTGCGCTGGCGTCAGTCGGGTGCGCGCTGGCGCCGGGCGTCGGCTGGCTGCTGGCGGCGCGCGCAGTCCAAGGCGTCGGCGGAGCCCTCCTCGTTCCGGCAAGTCTGGCGCTGATCACGGCGGCGTATCCGTCAGCCAAACGCGGCAAGGCGATCGGCACGTGGGCGGGTTTCTCGGCGCTGACGACGGCATTGGGGCCGGTCTTGGGCGGCGTCATGGTCGACCTGCTGTCGTGGCGATGGGCGTTTGGGCTAGTCGTCCCGCTCGCCCTAGCGACGCTGGCGCTGACGATTCGACACGTCCCGCGCAGCGTCGACCCGGACGCTGAGCCTGCCGATCTGCCCGGCTCGCTGCTGGCCGCGTTGGGGCTGGGCGCGCTGACGTATGCCACCATCGCCTCGTCGGACGCTGGCTGGGGCGACGGCATCGTCATTGGATCGGCCCTGGGCGGGCTGAGTGCGCTGGCAGTTTTCTGGTGGTGGGAGCACCGCACGTCGCACCCGATGCTGCCGCCTCACCTATTTGATTCCCGCGTGTTCACGGGTGCCAACGCGCTCACACTCGCGCTCTACGCGGCGCTCAACGGTGTGCTGTTCCTGATGCCGTTCTACCTAATCGAGAATCTGGGACTGACGGCTACACAAACTGGAGCCGCCTTTCTCCCCTTCTCGCTAGTGATGGCCGGACTCTCGCGCATGGCGGGCGGACTCTATGACCGGTTTGGAGCACGTCGTCCTCTCATCGTCGGTCCCCTGCTGGTCGCGCTCGGCTTCGCGCTTTTCGGCTGGTCTGCCCAGGACGGCGCGACGTATTGGACGGCCGTCTTGCCCGGCTTTCTGGTGATGGCGCTGGGCATGACCATCAGCGTCGCTCCGCTGACGACGGCGGTGATGAACAGCGTCGAGACGCGCCAATCTGGGACCGCCTCAGGCGTCAACAACACGGCGTCACGCATTGCCGGGCTGCTGGCAATTGCCGTCCTGGGCGCTCTGGCTCTGGGCCGCTACCAAGCCGACCTGAGCGACCGGCTATCGGCGTCGGAGGTATCGCCTCAGATTCAGATACGCGTGCTCGAACGAGCCGATCAGCTGGGCCGGATCGAACTTCCAAAGGGTTTGGATGCAGTTCAGAGCGCTGCCGTCGAGGCAGAATCGCGGCGGGCGTTTCAGTCGGCGTATCGCGAGGTGATGTGGGCGTGCGCGTTTCTGGCCTTGCTCTCGTCGCTGTCGGCGGCGTGGCTGCTGCGCGGTCCGGGAGCCGATCCGCCAAACGAAAAAGCCTGACCCGCGTGGCGCAGGTCAGGCTCGGGCGTGCTCTGTGGGAGACTACTTGGCCGGGGCGTCGCCTTCTTCACGGGCGGGCGGCGAGGTGGCTTCGATGGCCGTAAACGTCTCGTGGATGAGGTAGCTGTGCGGCGTACCGGCAGGGACGCACCAGCTGACGCCCTTTTCGAGCACGTGAGAGTGATCGCCGACTTTAAGCTCGGCCTTGCCGCTGATCGCGAACCCGACCGTTTCATAGTCGCGCGTGTGCTGCTCGCTCTTCTCATTCGGCCCTTCGTACCAGTGGCGCAGCGCGACCTTCTCGCCCGAGGCGAGGTACGTCTGGCCCATGTCGCCTTCGGGGGCGTCGGAGATCTTGCGGATGGAAACGGCGTCTTTCATGTCGGTATCGGTTGGGTGAGTAGGTTGGACCGACACGCGGCGCGCGCTGTTGCCACTAATGTCGAGCGATGCCGTAACGGCTGGAGCTAAGCGCTCGCTCGATCCCGCCACCGGCTCCGACGCGAGACATCTACAGGCGCCCCGGCCTGCTCGGGCTGCACCCCCAGCAGCGCCGCCGCCAGGACTGCCGCCCGCCTAGTCTTCTCGGATGGAGCCAGCGCGTCGGGCGTGAAGTGATCGCCGACGAAGTGCGTCGATAGGTCGCCGCTGCGCCAGGCCGGGTGGTCCATCGTCCAGCGGCAGAAGGGGATTGTGGTCTCGACGCCTGCGATCCTATACTCGTCGAGCGCGCGCGCCATGCGGTCGGTCGCCTGCTCGCGGTCGGCTCCCCAGGTGCTCAGCTTGGCGATCATCGGGTCGTAGTAAACCGGCACCTCGCCCCCCTCTTCGACCCCGGTGTCGACGCGGACGCCGGGTCCGGACGGGATGCGGTGGACGGGCAGCGGGCCAGGCGCAGGCAGGAAGTTTTGAGCCGCATCTTCGGCGTAGACGCGGCACTCGATGGCATGCCCTCTTAACGGAACGTCGGCTTGCTCTATCGCCAGCTTCTCTCCCATCGCGACGCGGATCTGCTCGCGCACCAGGTCGATGCCCGTGATCATTTCGGTGACGGGATGCTCGACTTGCAGGCGCGTGTTCATCTCCATGAAGTAGAACTGCCCATCGGCTCCCAGCAGAAACTCGACCGTGCCCGCCGAGAAGTAACCGACTGTCCGGGCCGCCTCCAACGCGGCTTCGCCTATGCGCGCACGCAACTCAGGCGATACGGCAGACGACGGCGCCTCTTCGATCACCTTCTGGTGCCGACGCTGGATCGAACACTCGCGCTCGTGCAGGTGGATGAGGTTACCGTGCTGATCGCCCAAGACCTGAATCTCGATGTGGCGCGGTTGGACGATGTACTTCTCGACGAAGATCCGCCCGTCGCCGAACGCCGCCTGTGCCTCGCGCGTCGCCGCGCCGAACGCCGATTCGAGTTCGTCCGGGTCCTCGACGATGCGCATGCCCTTGCCGCCGCCACCCGCCGCCGCTTTGAGCAGGACTGGGTAGCCGATACCGTCCGATACGCGCCTGACTTCGGCTGCGTCGGCGACGGCATCGGTCGTTCCGGGCGCCATCGGCACGCCCGCCTTTTCCATTAGCGCCCGCGCCGCCGTCTTGTCGCCCATCGCGTCGATGGCATCGGGCGACGGGCCGATCCACGTCACCCCAGCCTCTTCGCAGGCCCGAGCAAAGAGGGAGTTTTCGCTCAGAAAGCCATAGCCGGGATGCAGCGCGTCGCATTGAGCCTGCCGGGCTATGTCGAGAATCAGATCGGTCCGCAAATACGACTCGGACGAAGGCGCCGGTCCCAGGCGGTACGCCACATCGGCCATGCGCACGTGCGGCGCCGACGCATCGGCATCCGAGTAGACGGCGACGGTGCGCAGCCCCATCTCGCGGCAGGTGCGCATGACGCGGACGGCGATTTCGCCCCGGTTGGCGATCAGAACGGTGTGCATGGCGGAGTCGGTTTGTTCGTCCTCTAAGATCGGACGGCGCGCGTGCCTGGGCTGCCCTCACCCCGTACTTTCGCGGTTCTATCTCCGCACGCA
The DNA here is from genome assembly GCA_963841855.1 of Rhodothermales bacterium. Classification (GTDB taxonomy): domain Bacteria; phylum Bacteroidota; class Rhodothermia; order Rhodothermales; family BA12; genus CAXBBB01. The sequence continues at coordinate 609,617 of CAWJEJ010000001.1, forward strand.
CGATGTCCATCTTCGTCCCGCCCTCTCCGTTCGCCGCGCCAAGCGCCGACGCTCTGCGGACGGGGGCTGGCCGAGCCGACGCCCTCGACCTGCTGCGCGGCGTCGCGATCCTGCTGATGGTGCTTTCGGGCGCCGTTCCGTACGGCACGCTTCCGGCCTGGATGTATCACGCCCAGGTGCCGCCGCCGCTGCACGTCCACAACGCCGACCTGCCCGGCCTGACGTGGGTAGACCTCGTGTTTCCCTTCTTCCTGTTCGCCCTGGGCGCTGCCCTTCCGCTGGCGATGGAAAAGCGACTGGCTAGCGGCGTCAGCGTGCGCGATCTGCTGATCCAAAACACCGTGCGGGCGCTTCGCCTGTTCGCGTTCGCGATCGCGCTGCAACACGTCCGCCCCGGCGTCCTGAGCGGAGAGCCGACGACGCAGACCTACGTGGCCGCGCTCACCGGTTTCGCGCTGCTGTGGGCGATGTTTTTGCGCGTGCCTCGGGGTTGGCCGGGTTGGACGCTGCCGGCGTTTCGCGTCGTAGGCTGGGGCGGGATGGCGCTGCTCCTGGGGCTGTGGCCGTATCCGGATCCAGCACGTCCGTCGCCGGGCACGTTCGACATCATTCTCGTGCTTCTGGCCGTGATGGTGCTCGTCGGCGGGCCGCTGTACCTGCTCACGCGCGAACGTCCGGCGTGGCGATGGGGCGCGCTGGTGCTGCTGGCGGCGTTCATCCTGGGCGCGAGCGAGCCGGGACCAATCGCCGACCTTCACGACGCCCGAGTGCTCGGCGGGCTGCTCTCGCTCTACTACCTCAAATACCTGTTTATCGTCGTCCCCGGCATGGTGGCGGGTGATGCGCTGCTGCGGTGGATGCAGTCCGGCGCTTCCGGCCCGACGGTTCTGAATCGCGGTTCGGCACTGGGACTGATCGCCAACGGGATCGTGATCCAAGTCGTGGTCTGCATCGGTCTGCTCGGCCGCTGGGAGTTGTGGCAACTGATCGCGATCAGCGCGGCGATATGGGCGGCGGGATGGTCCGCGCTCAACGCCGACACGACGCGCGCGCCATCCGCGACGCTGCTGCGAACGCTCTGGGGCTGGGGCGGCTTCTGGCTACTCGTGGGCCTGCTGATCGAGCCGTACCAGGGCGGCATCAAGAAGGACTGGTCGACGTTCTCCTATTACTTCGTCACGAGCGGACTGGCGTTCCTGCTCCTCGCCGCCTTGCACGCCCTGGTCGACCGCTTCGGCGTTCGAATGAAGTTGATTGGGGCGAGCGGCGCCAACCCAATGATCGCCTACGTCGCCATGGCCAACCTGGTCGTGCCCATCATTGGCCTGACCGGAATCGCGGGCCTGATCGGCAGCTGGAACCCGTCGCCGTGGATGGGCGCGCTGATCGGCCTGGGGTGGACGCTCGTCGTCGCGCTCATGGCGTGGGCGGCGACGGCGCGCGGCCTGTTCTGGCGGACGTGACGGTGGGCGCTCTCGCGGCGGTGACCAGTGGCAAAACGGCGATCTCGTACCGGTTGACAGAGGGGCGATTCTCTACTTCGCCACGACGAGCAAACGCGTGATTCGCCCTGCTCCCGCTTCCAGTCGCAGCAGATACGTTCCTGGAGCCAACGAGCCGGTGTCTACCTCTACCGAGTGGACTCCGCCAGAGAACGTGCCGTCGGCAATAGTAGAGACGTGGCGCCCCAACATGTCGTACAGCGTCAGCCGTGCACGTTCGCTACCCGCGAGTCCGAACGAGACGCGCGCGCTCTCCTGGATGGGGTGTGGGCTTGGGACGCCGATCCAAGCGCCGGTCGTCGGCAAGGCGATGCGCCCTCGTGTATGGACGCGCACCGCAGTACGACGTAACCCCGGCCACGCGATAAACCGCACTATTGCCCTCGTCCCCTGCACTACTCCGACACGAAAACACCTCGCTCGAATCATCAAGCGAGGTGTTTTCGTCACTGTGAGGCGATCACGCCGTCGGCCACACGTCATCGCTGACGGCAACGGCGTCCGTCGGTTCGGCGGCGACCTCGCCCAGCGTCTCGAACGTCAGGCCGTCGGGCGAGGCGTCGACGCGGATCGTTTCGCCGGGTTCGATCCAGCCGGATAGGATCTCCTCGGCCAGTTTGTTGGCGAGTTCGCGCTGAATCAGCCGCTTCAATGGGCGGGCGCCGAAGACAGCGTCGAAGCCCTTGTCGGCGATCCAGTCGAGCGCCCTGTCGGTCAGGTCGAGGTGGAGTTCGTGGTTGGCGAGCGCCAGCTTCTTCAAGCCCCTGACCTGGATCTCGGCGATTCCCCGCATCTGCTCGCGCCGCAGAGGAGCGAACATGGCGATCTCGTCGATGCGGTTCAAGAACTCGGGGCGCAGGCGCTGCCGCAGCAGCGTCATCACGTCGGCGTTGAGGCGTTCCTCCTGATCGTCCGTCAGCTGGCCGTCGAACGTGTCCATGCGCTCGCGGATAACTTCGCTTCCGAGGTTGCTGGTCATGATGACGAGCGTGTTGGTGAAGTCGACCGTGCGGCCCTGGCTGTCGGTCAGCCTCCCGTCGTCGAGCACCTGGAGGAGCACGTTGAACACCTCGGGGTGTGCCTTTTCGATCTCGTCGAGCAGGACGACGCTGTACGGCTTGCGCCTCACCTTCTCGGTCAGCTGTCCGCCCTCGTCATAGCCGACGTATCCGGGGGGCGCTCCGATCAGCCGGGCGACCGTGTGGCGCTCCTGATACTCTGACATGTCGATGCGGACGAGCGACTCTTCGGTCGAAAACAGAAACTGCGCCAGCGCTTTGGCGAGTTCGGTCTTGCCGACGCCCGTCGTACCCAGGAACAGGAACGAGCCGATGGGCCGCGACGCCTCTTGCAGCCCCGCACGCCCCCGCCGGACCGCGTTGGCGACGACCGAAATCGCCTCGTCTTGTCCGACGACGCGCTTGCGCAACTCGTCCTCCAAGCGCAGCAGCTTCTCGCGCTCGCCCTGCAGCATCCGACTGACCGGCACGCCCGTCCACTTGCTCACGATCGCTGCGATGTCCTCACCGTCGATCTCCTCTTTGAGCATCGAACCACCTCCGGCCTGCAACGCCTCCAGCTTCTCGCGCGCCCCGGCGATCTGCTGCTCGGCCTGCGGGATCTGCCCATACCGCAACTCGGCGACCTTGTCGAACTGGCCTTTGCGCTCGAACTCCTCGGCTTCCAGCTTCAAGCCTTCGATCTGCTCCTTGCCCTGCTGGACCGTTTCGAGCAGCGTCCGCTCCTGCTGCCAGCGCGCGCGCAACTCGTCGCGCTCCTCCTCGAGGTTGGCGAGCGTTTGGCCAATCAGGTCGACTTTCTCGTCGTCGCCCTCGCGCTTGACGCCTTCGCGCTCAATTTCGAGTTGACGAATCTGACGTTCGAGCTTGTCCAACTCTTCGGGCATCGACGCGATCTCGATGCGCAGCCGCGCGGCAGCCTCGTCGACCAGGTCGATGGCTTTGTCGGGCAGGAAGCGGTCGGCGATGTAGCGGTGCGACAGCTCGGCGGCGGCGACCAATGCGCCATCCGTGATGCGGACGCCGTGGTGGACTTCGTACTTGTCCCTGATGCCGCGTAGGATCGAGACGGTGTCCTCGACGCTAGGCTCGCCTACCATCACCATCTGAAAACGGCGTTCGAGCGCTTTGTCCTTTTCGATGTATTTGCGGTACTCGTCCAGCGTCGTCGCCCCGATGGCGCGCAACTCGCCGCGGGCCAGAGCGGGTTTGAGGATGTTGGCGGCGTCCATCGCGCCTTCCGATGCCCCGGCGCCGACCAACGTATGCATCTCGTCGATGAAGAGGATGATCTGCCCATCCGACTCGGCTACGTCTTTGATGACGGCTTTCAATCGGTCCTCGAACTCGCCGCGATACTTGGCTCCGGCAACGAGGGCGCCCATGTCGAGCGACAGGATGCGCTTGTCCTCCAACCCTTCGGGCACGTCGCCCTGCACGATGCGGATCGCGAGTCCTTCGGCAATAGCAGTCTTGCCCACGCCCGGCTCGCCGACCAGAACGGGATTGTTCTTGGTCCTACGCGACAGGATCTGGAGCACCCTACGGATCTCCTCGTCGCGCCCGATGACCGGGTCGATCTTGCCCTTGCGCGCCGCCTCGCCCAGATCGCGGGCGTAGCGCTTGAGCGCTTCGTAGCGGTCTTCGGCGTGCTTGTCCGTCACGCGCTGCCCGCCTCTCACGTCTTTGAGGATCCCCAAGACGGCATCCTTGGTGACGCCCTGTCCGCGCAGCGCCTCGCCCGTCGCATCCTTGGCCGCCGACAATGCGATGAGCAGGTGTTCGGACGACACGTACTCGTCTTTGAGCGTTTCGGCCTCGGCGAGCGCCCGGTCGAACACCTTTTTGAGTGCATCCGAAGCAAACTGCCCGCCGACGCTGGCACCTGTCACGCTGGGCAGACGGCCGAGCGCTTCACCCGCGCGCGCTTCGAGAAAGCCGACGTTGGCACCCAGGCGCCCCAAGATGGAGCGGACGATGCCGTTGTCGTCGGCCAGAAAGGCGAGGAGCAGGTGAGCCGGTTCGAGTCCCTGGTGGTTGCGCGAGGCGGCCAGTTCAGCCCCTTGCTGGACGGCTTCCTGAGCCTTGACGGTAAACTTTTGGAGGTTCATCTATAAAAGAGGAGTAATCGATGGGAGAGGCGCTCCGTCCGATACCGCCGAGTCGGGACGGTGCGCATGTGCTCGCCGACGATCCAAAAGCGTTCCGTCCCACACCAGCGTGACACGGTGGCAGGCCGTCAGAAGCATAGATAACTGAGATCAAGGCGGTGGATGCTGCGGCCGTGTCGAACGCCTTTCTTCAAAGACATTCTCGATAACGTGATCTTGCTTTCTCATCTCCTTACACCTACTTTCAAACCTACATTACCTTTCTCTTCCTATGCAACACATGCTACTTACTCCGACACTTCACGCCCTTCGCCTGATAACGCTCGCGCTCCTACTTGCCCTCACAACCACCGATTTACTCGCCCAAACGACCATGGGCAACGTATCCGCGGGCGACACCCATACGTGCGCACTGCTCTCGACGGGCGACGTCACCTGCTGGGGCGAAGGCGCCGACGGAAAACTCGGCTACGGCAACACGAACAGCATCGGCGACGACGAGACGCCCGCATCCGCAGGCACCGTCGACATCGGCGGAATGGCTATCCAAGTCACGGCGGGCGGAGACCATACGTGCGCGCTGCTCTCGACAGGCGACGTCACCTGCTGGGGCGAAGGCGCCAACGGACGGCTGGGCTACGGCAACAGGAACAGCATCGGTGACGACGAGACACCCGCATCCGCAGGCACCGCCGACATCGGCGGATCGGCTACTCAAATCTCCGCAGGTAGGACGCACACCTGCGCACTGCTCTCGACGGGCGACGTCGCCTGCTGGGGAAGTTCCAGCACTGGACGGCTCGGTTATGCCACGAGGGGCTCTATCGGGGACGACGAGACGCCCGCATCCGCAGGAACAGTCGACATCGGCGGATCGGCTACTCAGATCTCCGCGGGAGACGACCACACGTGCGCGCTGCTCTCATCAGGCGACGTTACCTGCTGGGGCTTTAACCTCTTCGGGCAACTCGGCTACGGCAACACCGACACGATCGGCGACGATGAGACGCCGCAGCTTGGTCCCGGTATGCCGCGCACCGTGGCGATGGGCGCAACGGCCACTCAGGTCATTGCGGGCGGAGACCATACATGCGCACTACTCTCGACGGGTGACGTCACCTGCTGGGGCTTCGCCAATATCGGTCGTCTCGGCTACGGTAACTCCGACGAAATCGGCGACGACGAGACGCCGCAACTCGGCCCTGGCATGCCGCGCGCCCTCGAAATCGGCGGATCGGCTGCCCAGATCACGGTGGGCTTCTCTCACGCATGCGCATTGCTCACTTCCGGCGACGTTACCTGCTGGGGCGAAGGCGCCAACGGACGGCTGGGCTACGGCAATAGCAACGGTGGCCTCTCGGAGACCATCGGCGACGACGAGACGCCGCAGCTCGGTCCTGGCATGCCACGCACCGCAGCGATCGGCGGAGCGGCCACTCAGATCACTGCGGGTCAAGCTCACACCTGCGCGCTGCTCTCGACGGGCGACGTCACCTGCTGGGGCGAGGGTGACGACGGGCGGCTGGGCTACGGTAACACCGACAACATCGGTGACAACGAAGCGCCGCAACTCGGTCCCGGCATGCCGCGCACCGTTGCTGTCGGCGGCACTCTGATTTCGGTCGAACGGACCGCCAGCGCGACCGGCGCAACGCTCATCGTGACACCGAGCGAGATCCGGCTCAGCGTGGCGCAGCGCGAAGAGACGCGCGTCTCGATCTACGACGCGCTGGGCCGCGAAGTAGCCCGTCTGCATGATGGAGTGGTCGACGGCTCGGTCACGTGGCAGCGTCCGGGTGGGCTGTCGTCGGGCGTCTACTTCGTGCGCGTGGCGGGCGAGCGGACGCGGATCACGCAGAGCCTCGTCGTCGCGCGCTAGTAAGCTGCTCCGACGGTTCAAACCTGTCAGGTCTCCAAGACCTGACAGGTTTTTGCGTTTCGGCACCGCCGCATTACATCACCTCTTCCTCGTACTCGGCGTTGTGGACGAGCAGGACGGTCCCGACGGCGAGCGAGAACGCTTCGAGGCGCTCGCCATACGCTTCGATGTCGGCCTCGCGGGGCACCTGCATCCCTAAGACGGTCAGGTCTACGTCGCGGCTGTGGACGGCGAACAGGTCGGTGATCGACTGGTCTTTGCGCTTGACGACCAGTTCGACACGCGCCTCGACGCGGACTTCGTCGAGCAGCTCGGCCATGTGCGCGCGGATTTGCTCCTCGCCCTCCAAGCTCTCCACGACGCGCGTCAGGCGCAGTTCGGCGTTGTCCCAGTCGCGGCTGCGGCTGACGAGGTAGCCCAGCAGCAGCATCAGGTCGCCGTTACCGCCTCTGCCACCCCACCACACGTTGACGACGCGCTGATTGCCAAATCCCTTCTCGTCGTCGACGTTGAGGAAGATCGTCGACTTCTGGAGCGCCGCCATCTCGCGGAGCACGCCGAGGAGCTTGACGCGGCCTTGGGGAGCCGCGCTCCATCCCATCAAGACGGTATTTGATTCGAGCGCACCGATGCCGTGCGACTGGGCGACCGAAACGGCACCGCGCCCAAAGTCTTGGACGACGCTCGTCTCGGCGAACGCGTTCATTCCGCGCTCCTGGATGAAGCCCTTGATGCGCTTCTCGGCCATCTGCCGCAACTTGACCTTGTCGCTCTCATCGGACGCGCCGGTGATGAGCTGGACGAACGTGACGATGCCGCGCCCCAGGCTCAGCCACTTGGCCAGCGCGACCAATCGTTCGCGGTTGTGCGGCTGTCCGGTAAAGACGAGCAGGTTGGGACGCCAGTTGCGGCCTTCGGGCGGTCGGCGCTCGAGGTGGAGTAGTGCGAAGCGGGCCAGGCTGGTCCAGATGCCGCTGCGCACGTCGCCCCAAGCGCGCACCATGCCGCGCCTGCGGAGTGCGAAGAAGATCCCGTACGACACGACAATGGCGGCAATCGTGGCGGGAACGTTGATCAAGAACATCGCGCCGTAGCAGCCCAGCGCGCCGAGCAGCGAGACCGCCAGCGGGACCTTGAAGCGCGGGCGGAAGCTCGGGTTGCCGACGGCCTTCTCGATCGCCGCGACCAGGTTGACCATGCCGTACGTGTTCAGGAAGAACATCGTGATGATCGGCGCGACCACGTCGAGATCGCCCATCCAGATCACGGCCAGCGCGACGATACCGGTCATCAGGATCGCCATGCGCGGCTCGGTCGGACTGCCCATCTGACTCGCCATCCAGCGCGGCACGACCCGGTCACCAGCGATGGCCTGCAGCGTCCGGGGCGCCGCCAGTACGCTGCCCAGGGCGGACGAAAGGGTACTCGCCGCCACGCCTGCCAGGATCAGGATCGGGACGCTCGAGATGTCGGCCATGATGCCCGTGTTCGAGATCAGCTCTTCGGCCGTCGCCCGAAACGCAAACCACACCGCCGCGCCGATGTAGACGACAGCCGTGATGAGGATCGAAGCGATCGTGCCGTAGGGAATGCTCTTGCTCGGGTCTTTCAAATCGCCCGACAGACTGATGCCGACCTCGATGCCCGTCACAGCCGGAAAGAAGACGGCGAACACGACCCAGAACGAGATGCCTTCGGTGTAGCTGTTGGCCAGGTTGGGCGAGACGAAATCGCCCCAGCCGCCGGTAAAGAACGAGATCAGCGCGGCGACGAGGATCGCCAGGATGCCGTATTGGATCTTGAGCGCAAAGTCCGCTCCCACCCACGCGATCACGACGAAGAGCAGCGCTACGGCCGTCGAGATCAGTCGCGGGTCGAGTCCCACCATTACCGCCGACATCGCCTCGGTGAAGCCGATGATGTAGAACGCGACGGATATGGCTTGCGACAGGTAGAGCGGAATGCCGATCGCGCCACCGATCTCCAGCCCTAGCGAGCGCGAGATCAGATAGTAGTTGCCGCCCGCTTTGACGTCCATGCTCGTCGCAATCGCCGAGAGCGACAGGCCGGTCATGAACGAGATCGCGTTGGCCAACCCGATGATGATGAGCGCGCCCCACAATCCTGCCTGGCCGACGACCCATCCCGTCCGCAAGAACAGGATGATGCCCAGGATGGTGAGCACGTTGGGCGTGAAGACACCCTTGAAGGTGCCGAATCGCCCGGCAGTGGGCGCAGCGGTTGCGTCGGCCATGAGGTAAAAGTAAGAGCAGCGCGCAAGGTAACCGACGCTGCTCCCCGCTTGGGTGAAGAGCGCGAATCGGAACGGCGCCCACACGCCTTCGTAATCGCTTCAAACGCCCGACGCCCATGGCCCCGCTCATCGACACGCCCCGCAACCGCGCCCTCGCCCAACGCCTCGCCGATCTGACGGGGCAGTCGCCCGAAGATGCGACCGAGCACGCACTGAATGCGCAACTTCAAGTAACACAGGTTCGAGCTCCGGTCCGAGAACGATCGCCAGAAGAACGAGAACGCATCCGGCAAATCATAAAAGAAGTGCAAGCCCGCGTCGCCGCACTTCCCCTCCTCGACGACCGACCCCACGGAGAAATTTTGTACGACGAAGACGGGTTGCCTGCATGACCGAATACGTCGTCGATACCTCAGCCTTGATCGCCATCATTCTTGGAGAGAAAACGACCCTGCGGTTACTTACTGCTTGCGATCGAGCGGACGCACTCTATTTGTCGGCGGGCAGTTTGCTCGAAACACGTATCGTACTGCACCGGAAGAAGGGAAGGGTAAGCAGGACAGAAGTCGACGCACTCATCGACGCTCTTAACATCACCATCGTCCCCGTAAGCGAAGCGCAGGCCAACCTTGCTGCCGACGCGTACGCGCGCTTCGGCAAGGGGCAAGGCCACCCGGCACAACTCAACTTCGGCGACTGCTTCTCCTACGCGCTCGCCAAAGAGCGCGACGCACCGCTGCTCTTCGTAGGCGACGACTTCTCGCAGACTGACCTCGAACTCGCGCTCGGCTGATGGCGCCGGATCTGTGCACGCCCGAGCAAACGGATCAGGTCGAGTACGTCGGCCGAGAAGTGAGCGGCGTTCACTTGGCCCGCTCGCTCTCGCGCGTGTCGGGGCAATCGTCGCCGTAGACGCGGCGCTCGAGTTCTCGGGCCGCCGCTTGCCGCTCCTCGGGCGTCATGGCTAGCTGCTGCTGCACGTCCCACGCGTCGGCCTCTTCAAAACTGCGAGCGATGTGGACTTCGAGCGTGCGGCGCTTGGGCATGGAGGCGGGAAACGGTGCTTTCGCACTACGCCCGCGCCGCGTGCTGTTTCCCTCAGTGGCCCGCAGCGAGTTCGGCGCCCGGCTTGTCGTGGACAGCGACGCGCTCGACCAAGTCGGCGCTGCGCCCGCCCAGGCCGACGATGCGGGCGTCGATGCCGCGCTTGCGGAAGCGCAAGATGGCTTTGTCCAGAGCGGCGACGGCACTCGCGTCCCACACGCTGGACTTGGACAGGTCGACGACGACGCGGTCTACGTCTTCTTGAAAGTCGAAGTGATCCAGAAAGCCCGTCACCGTCACGAAGAAGAGGTTACCGACGACCGTATAGGTGCGCGTCCGGCCGTCGTCCGAGAGGGTGTCCTCCATGAACGCAACGTCGGCGACGTGCCGGGCGAAGAGCAGGGCCGAGAGCACGATGCCGACGAACACGCCCAGTGCCAGGTTATGGGTGTAGAGCACGACACCGACGGTTGTCACCATGACGAGCGTTTCCGTAAACGGCAGCTTGTCGACGCGCAGGCTCGACCAGTCGAACGTGCCGATCGACACCATGAACATGACGGCCACCAGCGCGCCCATCGGGATCAGCACCAAGTAGTCTGACAGCACGAGGATGAACAGCAGCAGAAACGCTCCGGCCGCGAACGTCGACAGCCTGCCGCGTCCGCCCGATTTGACGTTGATGACCGACTGCCCAATCATCGCGCATCCGGCCATTCCGCCAAAGAAGCCCGTGATCACGTTGGCGATGCCCTGCCCGCGCGACTCGACGTTTTTGTCGCTCGGCGTATCGGTCATCTCGTCGACGATGCTCGCCGTCAGCAGCGACTCGATCAGGCCGACCAGCGCCAGCGCTAGCGAGACGGGAAAGATAATCGCCAGCGTCTCCAGGTTCAGCGGCACGTTGGGGATGCCGAAGGCGGGGAGCGCGGTGGGAAGCTCGCCCATGTCACCGACGGTCATCAGGCCGCCGCCGCCCGTTGCGACGATCAGAACGGTCAGCCCCAAGATGGCGATCAGCGGCGACGGAATGGCCGTCGTCAGGCGCGGCAGCCCGTAGATGATCGCCAGTCCGCCCGCCACGATGGCGTACATCAGCCAGCCCTCGCCGACGAAGAGCGGAAGCTGCGCCATGAAGATCAAAATCGCCAGCGCGTTGACGAAGCCGGTCAGAACCGCTTTGGGGACGAACTTCATGTAGCGTCCCAAGCGAAAGATGCCGAACAGGACCTGGAGAACACCCGTCAGAATCGCCGCGGCGAACAGGTATTCGAGCCCGTGCTCGGCGACGAGCGTGATCATGACGAGCGCCATCGCGCCCGTTGCCGCCGAGATCATCGCCGGGCGCCCACCGACGAACGCCGTCGTGCACGCGATGATGAACGACGCATAGAGCCCGACTTTAGGATCGACGCCCGCGATGATCGAGAACGCGATGGCTTCGGGAATCAGCGCCAGCGCGACGACGATGCCCGCCAGCAGATCGGCGCGGACGTTGCCGAACCATTGCTCCGCAATCGTGCGGCGCGAGGGGAGCGAGAGACCGTAGCGGCGGTCCCCGAAAATCTTGGATATGTTCAACAGATCGTGCGGTCGGCGTGGGAGCGAGCGGCGGACTCGGGCGCCGAGGTCGCGTCCCGCGTGGACGGCTCGGCAGCGCTAAAATGACGCGCAGAATACATGCCGCCCTGTGCCGATATCGTGTAGAAATAAGGTGGAAGCGCTTGTCTTCTCGCAATCCGCGCGTCCTCGCCTACCGCTCTCCGCTAAGAGCCGATGTCCGAACTGTCGCGCTCGCCGTCGATGCCTTTGTAGAGCCAGTCCGAGAACAGGCTGTCGAAGAGCGGCGTGATGACGTAGTTGAGCAGCGGCACCAGAATGCCCGTCGTGATGAGCAGTTTGACCGGGATCGACGGGTCGATGGGCGCCCACTTGATGCCGTACGAAATCACGACGAGAATCGGGTAGAGACCGAGCCATTTGACGAGCATCAGCTTCCAGGTGGGCGGCGAGGCGCCTGCTTTCGGATCTCCCATGTCGGCGAGTTTGGTGGATAGCGTGCTGCTACCCTCGCCCCGGCCGCTCGGTTGGGACGACGCCGTTACGCTGCTCGCTCGGCGCGGGCTTTTAGCGCCGCGTTCATCGCCTCGATCCGCGACGCGTGTCGGTGTCCAGACTTTTGCGCAGTATCGGCACGAGCAGGCCGCCGAACGTCTCGCCGTGATGAAAGCGCGTCCCCTCGCCCAGCGGCTCGAGTCGGAAAAAGTGCTCGCCCGCGAAGATCCATCCCACGCCCAGCGTGCCGCGCCACACCAACGCGCGATTCGGATCGGCTTCCAGGACAACCGGTTTGAACGTCATCGGCTTCTTTCCGGGCGGGCCGAGCACGATGCGCAGCCGCTCGCCGACAGTCACGGCGCCGCTGATCGCGCGGATGAACGGATTTCACTCGGAATGCAGCGCAAAATCGGTCAACACGTGCCAGACGCGCTCGGGCGAGGCGGCGATGTCGATGTGCGTTTCGATAGTCATGTGCGCGGGGGTGGTTCGCCACGACTACGAAGCCTCGCGTTCGCGGTTACGCTCAGTCCGGCGGGCCGACGCGAAGCGCGTAGACTCCCGCCAGACCACCCATAACGACAGTCTCGCGGGCTATAGCGGGGGCGGTCCAGTAGTAGGACTGAATGTCCTGAGCGGCAAGCTCGTCTTGATCCGGCGGATCAGCGCCATTGAGCAGTACGTCGCCCGTTCGGCGGTTGTAGACAAAGAGACCGTTACCGAAACTGTGTACGAGGAAGAGCCGCTCACCATAAACGAGGGGAGTCCAGCCTGAGAAAGAGGTATAGACACGGTGATCCCACACCAACTTGCCCGTAACGGTGTCGAAGGCGCGTACGTAGCCAAGAGCTGAACCGGCGTAGACATGGTGCTCATCAGCGCTGAGCGTTTTGCTAAACCCAAACCCATCGTCCTGCGCGCCTGCGTTGAAGCGCCAAAGCTCCTCGCCGGTGTACCGATCGAGTGCGATTAGATAGGCACCCCCATAGACGAACACGCGGTTGCCGCTGACGTGAGCGCCATCGAAGCTGCCTGTATGGTTGATCGAGTCTTGGATGGCAGGCTCGTAGCCCATATACGTCGGCGCCTCGTACTGCCAGCGCACCCGGCCAGTAGCCGCCTCTATGCAAAAAAGCGTACCGGTTTCCCCTCTGACTGACCAGTCAACGGGATTGCCTCGCGAAGTGAAGTGCTGACTCGGCAAGTAGAGCAGCCCGTCGTCGGAAATGTCGCCCGGGTAGAACAGGCGAAAGGGCGGAACGTGACTCGTCGCCGGTTCGGCGTTCGGGCCGGGCGGCAGGTCGACCCGGTAGGCGATCTGACCCGACGCCTTATCGATCGCGACCAACTCGCTCCGCCCTGTAACGTAGAGGCGCGAGGCGTCGTGCAGCATCTCCGCAGCGCCCGGCTGGAAATCGGCACCTAGCTCGCGGCCCCAGGCAGGGGTGCCGTCGTGGTGCCACGCTCCTACCCTCCGGACCGTGTTGTAGTAGATCCGCTCGGCGTCGGAGAGAATTGCGGTTCCGTACGAAGGGTGGCCCAGCGGAACCCCAGACCGGAGCACCGCTGTCCAGCTCGAACGCGCGCAGCGAGTCGGCGGCCATAGTATAGACGTGGCGCTCGTCGGGAGAGAAGGCGGGTCGGGCGCGGGCATATTCGTCGTAGACGACCGGAGTAGCCCACAGAACGCTGTACGGTTGCGGGTCGCGTTCCCCACCCTGCTCTCCGGGTTTCGTAATGGAATCGCATCCACTCAACCAGGCGAGCGCAGCCAATCCCAGGAGTGTCCTAATCATATACGGCATGGTTTCGCAAGGTACAATTCCAATAGTTTCGCAAGGTACAATTCCAATAGTCACAACGTCCCGCACGCAACCTCGTCTGAACCTACGTGCGGGTTTGCAGTCATCTCCGCGCGACGCCTAGCTCGAAGATCGCTCGGTCTATCTCGGAGCGCACCCCGACGTGCTTGGTCTGCTCGAGGTGGTTGGCTCCGTCCTCGTCCCGGTTCGGATCGTCACCCCTCCGGCGTCGATCTGCGCTCATGAACGGCACGCTGAACTGCGAGGGGCAGGGCACGATGGCATCGCCTCCGATCGTGAAGTACCCGCGGTCGCACTCCGAACCGGTCACCTGCTGCAAGATCCTCGCGTTCCACCGCTCATCCATCGTGACGAGATCATACGTTGCCATGGCAAACCGCCCGCTCAGTTCGGCAAACTGGGCAGACAAAGAGGAAAAGAAGAGGTAGTCGGTGTAGGATCCCATACCCATGCCTCCGCCACCGAACGTCCCACCCATCGAGCACATGATCTCGTACCGGGAGCAACCGTTGTACAACGCCTCGTAGGCTCGCCACTGGTAATAAATCGACAGGATAGCTCCGTTGACTTCGGCCCATAGATACGAAAACGCCAGAGCGTACATCGCATCGCCTGCGTGGCGGTCCAATCCCCCGACCGCCGCTGACTCTCCGAGCCGGGCGAGGGCGAACAGATCCTCGCCCGTGTAGATAGCATAGGTTCTACCTGTGGGAATCGAGGACTGTGTCCCGTTCAACGATGAGAGAAATGGGCTGGACGGGATCAGGTCCGTGGTAGGCTGCTGCTCGGTACGTAGCTTGGTTACCAGTCCCGAGTTTGCAACGTCGAGCAGAAAATCTACGGCTGGTCCGAGTGCCTGAGGCGGAATAGCTTGAACAAGTGGACCGAAAACGCCTGCCGTCGTTATGTCGAAGGGTGCCGTCATGCGGCTGAGCTCACCGCCCGGTCCCACGAAGAAGTCAAGCACTTGATCGGCATTGGCGGCTATCCCCGATCCCAGGTGGGGCGTTCCTACCGTGATGAGCCCATTGACCATACTCGAGTCTGTACGACGCAACTGCCGACCTATGAGCCCGCCCATGCTGTGGCCGACTAGAATCGAGCCATTCGATATCTGAGAGCGCACCTGGTTGGCAGTGATTGAACTGATGGGTTGATCCGATATATACCCCGGTGCTTTGGTCGACACTGCGAACCGATTACCGATATACGACCTGGTGTCGGACCAGGTAGAAGGATCGGAGTTGATGCCGTGAACGAACGCAACCTCTTGTTGAGCTTGGCTGACGGGGACGAGCAGTAGCATGGCTACGAGAATAATCTTGTACATAATCAGGAGGGGCTGTTCAGTTTGAGTTAGTTGAGCGGTTCCAACGGCGGATCACGTGGCGGCCTGAGTCGTGGTTGTACAGTTTGGCGTACGCATCAGGCTCTCCTTCGCCGGCCACGTGCTCCGATGTCACCTTGCCTTGGTGCATCACGGTCGCGTTCAGCGCCAGCGGTTCTTCCAAATTGACGCGCTGGCGGACGACGGTACCACCCGGCATTTTCATCGCCGTTATGAACGTGTAGGGCCCCTCCCTTTCTACTTCAACACCCTCTCCACGTAGCTCCTCAATGATCTTGTCAACGTTGGCTTTAAGGGAATCCGAGAGCGTACGGTCACTGTTTTTGCTCAGGTGCCCCAGGTCGAAATCGTTTAGGTAAGCAACTTCGAGTTCGTTCCTCGCGCCCGTGAACAGACTAGCAAATGCGGTTGAGACCTGCTGAGTAACCATGCTGGATGCAGTAGGACCATACGAGATCGTATTGAGGGTCTGGCCTACATGGGATGTTTCAATCGGTTGCTGTCCGCCCACGAGCACGTTCAGGCCAGACAGATTCATAAATCCGACCGACTCGATCTCGTAGTTAGCCGAGCTAGAATACGTTGGCGAAGACAGACTCGCCTTCCCCAGCGCACCGAGCTGCTCCTCGAGGGAGAGGTCTGACTCGGTCGCGTACATGGACGCTTGAACGTTCCCCTGAGCGAACTCTCCCGGCTCGCGTGCCGCGTCACTCTCGACATCGACCGGTGACTCGCTGCATGCCGTCAGTCCGACGGCGAGCAGTGTTGCTACGCATAAAAGGCGCATGATAAAGAATGGATGCGAGGACTGCGAAGCCGCTGCGAGATCTCAACATCCGTGGTTCCTACGCGGCCCCACCGCCACATGGCGGTGAGGTCGCCCACTTCAGGGAGATCTCGAAGCGAGCTTCGAAAGCCATCTGGTGAGCGCTCAGCGCGTAGGAGTACCAAGCGCTAGCAGACTACGAACCCCAAATAGTGCATGTCAACCGGAAGCGCTTCCTTAACTAACTTAACAGAGAAACCAAGTGCGAGCGTGTTAGGTCTTGCATCCATGCTGCCCACTTACGCCGCCCACCGCTACGTCACGCCGCTCCGCGAAGGCGGCTCGCTCCCTGCTCTGGTCGACACCGATGGCGGGCTGTTCGTGGTCAAGTTCAGAGGTGCCGGGCAGGGAGCGAGGGCGCTCATCGCCGAGATCATCGTCGGGCGGATGGCCCACGTGCTGGGGCTGCCGATGCCCGATGTGGCGCTCGTCGATCTGGATGCGGCGTTCGGGCGGACGGAGCCGGATGCCGAGATTCAGGACATCCTGCGTGCCAGTCACGGGCTGAACGTCGGCCTGCGCTTCGTCGACGGGGCGTTTGCGTTCGATCCGCTCGCGCATGGGGATCTGACTACGCCGCGCCTGGCATCCGAGATTGTATGGCTTGACGCGCTGACGACCAACATCGACCGGACGGCGCGCAACCCCAACCTGATCGTCGCCCCGTCGAACCATGGTCCTAAGGTGTGGCTGATCGACCACGGGGCGGCGCTCTACTTCCACCACGACTGGGCGAACACCGACGAGACGCGGATGCGGACGCCGTTCGCCATGATCAAAGACCACATCCTGCTTGGGCTCGCGACTGAGATCTCGGCCGCCGATGCGCGTCTGACTCCGCTGCTCACGCCTGACACAATCGGTGGCATTCTGACCGACGTGCCAGACGAACTGCTGATGCACGCACCTCAAGGCCGCACGCCGCCGTTCGAGACCGCTGACCTTGCCCGAGCTGCCTACGCGCGCTACTTCGAAACGCGATTGTCGCCCGAGCGCACTTGGGTAAACGAAGCCGTCCGAGCGCACGCAGCCGGACCGGATCGGGCCGAGAAAGCCTACCGCCGCTGATGGACGATGCCTCCCCGCTGGTCGCCTACGACTACGCGCTCGTCCGCGCCGTCCACGTGCCGACGGGCGACAGCGTCACGGTCGGCGCGCTGCTGAGTTGCCGCCAGCGGCGATTCCTCGACTGCGTGCTCCTCTCGCCCGCCGAGTTGCCGCGCTACGCCGATGCCGAGTTGCTGCGCCGCGCTCTCGACGCTCTGCGCCAAGTGGTCGATGGCGGTCCCGATGCCGCTCCGATCGGCTTGCTCCCCCCGTCCGAACGGTTTCACTGGCTCACGGCGACGCGCTCGACGGTCTTGCAGCCCTCGCCCGTCCGCACCGGCGTCACGCGCGATCCGGCTCAGGCTCTGGCCGAAATCGCGAGCGGCATCGGCTATTGAGTACGCGTCGCTCCAATTGTGGTCTCGAACAGGCCGGTCGCTTCGGACAGCGTGAGGGCGTCGCCGCGTCGCCGTCGAAACGCAGCGCGATGTCGTAGAAGTGGTTTGCGGCGAACTCGTCGTAGTCCATCCGAAACGTCCGCTCATCCGCCCAATGCTCGCGCGCGTCGAGAGGCAACCCAAACCGGCCCGACGGCGAGATCCGGTAGCGCCCGCCCATCGCGACGTGTCCCCTTCGACGAGGGGGGGACAGCTTTCAGCCAAGGCGAATGCCGCAAACGGAAGCGAGAGGTCGGCGGAAACCTCGAACGGTTCGAGCAGCGAGACGAAGCAGCAGAGGTAGGTGAACATGACGTTTATCGGACGCGGACGTGGGTGGTAACCGGTTCTGAGCCGACGGCTACGGATGCGTCGGCCCACTTGGGCGGGCCGAACCGTCCGCGTGCGTCGCGCGAGAAGCCGTACGGTTCGCGGGGCAATCCGAAGAGGCCGGGCTTCATGTCGCCGTCGCCGTCTTCGTCGTGGAATGCGGCGACGGCGTAGGTGCCGGGCGCCAGATCGCGCACCGTCCACACGGCTTGTCCGTCGCTGATCTCCAAAACGGCGGCGTCGGACGACTGGAGGGTGAACGACGCGGCCGAATCGAACAGGGCGACGCGCACGGCACCTGCGTCGCTCTTCATGCCGGTCACGACGACGCGCAGCGTGCCCCCACCGGACGGCGACTGAGCCCAGGCCGAAAAGGGCAGCACCAGCAGGAGCAGAAAGACTAGAGGCATGGCGAAAGGGTCAGGCGGCGGGACGGGTGCGAACGGGAAGCGGGACGGCGCGAGATCGACGCGTCACCCAGGCGGCGACGAGCAGGTTGACGGTCCACGACAGCCACGCCGACCAGCGGTAGGCAGGTGCGAAATCGCCCAGATGGACGCCGACGAGGAGGGGCAGCCACAGCCGGAGCGTGACGGCCGAGAAGAGGACGGCGAAACTCATCGTCGCCCACCGCCGGTGCTCGGCCACGCGGCCCCCTCGGATGGCGCGGTAGGCTAGGATCGTAGTCACCAGCAGCGCGACGCCCATTCCGGCGAACCCGAACTGCGCAATCGGACCACCGAATGCGTACGGCGCCAGGTACAGGCCCGTGATGCCGATGAGCAGGCACGTGGCAACGTAGACAGTTCCCATCGTCCGGTGCAGGCGCGGGCGGCGGGCCAGGATTGAGGGCAGCAGCAAAAACGGACCCATCGACAGCGCGACGGCTCCCACCAGCGCATGAGCGGCGATGCCCCAGGGCCGCGCTCGAAACGATTCGGCGAGCACGTCGACGTAGATGCGCTCGCCCAGCACGACGTAGCCCAGCGCGTAGATCGACACGCCGACCGACAGTGCAGCGGTCACGCGCCACGTCCACGTCCGAGTAGATCGCGACGGCCTCATCTCGCCGTGTATACGCGTCCCTGCATCAGCCCGGCGGGGTTGGCGGCCGTGTTTTGGAACGTGATCGGGACGCCGTCGCACACGCCTTCCCTGCAGTTCGTCAGCACGTCGATGTGCAGGTGCGGCTCGGTCGAGAAGCCGGTGTCGCCGCTGTAGCCGATGGTATCGCCTTGGGCGACGCGAGCGCCCATCTCGACGGTCACGCCGCCGCGCGTGAAGTGGAGGTAGCGACCGTACGTGCCGTCGTCATGCAGGATCAGGACGCCGTTGACGTCGCTGCGGACTCGGTTGCCGTCTTCGTGGACCGATACGGTCGTGTCGACGATCCCGCCGCGCATCGCGACGACGACCGTGCCGATGGGCATGCGCCAGTCGTAGGCGAACTGCTCCATCACGGTCTGGTGGCTGAACGAGGAGCAGTTGCCCTGGAGCACCAGGTAAGATCGGCCCGGCGGATAGGGCAGCGCGTAGTCCGATGTTTGCCAGTCAGGATAGGAGACTTGGGCGCACGCAGCCCCAATCGGCTCGCCCAGGACGGGATCGGACGTGTCGCACCCTGCGAGCGCGATCAGGGCGAAGAGCAAGACGAGGCGGCTCATCGCCCTGCGTGGGCTTTGGCCTCGTAGCGCTGTCCCTGAATCAGTGTCAGGTGGGCGGGCGACGCGTTGCCGAAACTCATCGGCGACGAATCGTACGGATACGAATAGCCGCCGCTCGTGACGACGAAGTGCAGGTGCGGATACCCCGCCAGTCCCGTGTTGCCGCTGCGCCCGAGCGTGTCGCCGCGCACGACCTGATCGCCCACCGAAACGTCGGCTCCGCCGCGTGTCAGGTGCATGTACTGCCCAAACGTATCGTCGCCGTGGTCGACGACGACGAGGTTGTTGTTGCTCTGATCGCCGTCGACGCCGTCTTCCTTGACGAACACGACGCGTCCCTCGCGCGAGGCCGTGATGATCTCGCCGATCTGCATGTCGAAGTCGTAGGCGTAGCGGTCGGCGAACTCGGGCCCGTGGTAGCTCGACGAGCAGTTGCCCAGGTTCATCCGGTACGACTCGCCGACGGGAAACGGCAGCACGTACGGCGTTTCGGTCAGCGACGGATAGGACCGCCCGTCGCAGCCGAGATCCTGCCCCGCGGGCGAGAGCGGTTTGTACTCGGCGGCGCTGCAGGCGCACAGAAAGAGCAGGCAGGCGAGGGCTAGTCGAGAGGCGGACATGGCGGCGCAGACAGATGAACCACCAGAATCGCCTGTTTTATGCGCCCTGTCGCCCCGAAACCGGAAGTGGGACCGCTATCGCGCCATCGCCCGAAAAACCGATGTCGAGCGGCGGCTGCCCTGTCTTTCGGAACGCGCTCGGCGTCGTGGCGGCGTGCTGCTTGAACGCGCGGTGGAACGCCGACTTGGAGTTGAAGCCCGATCGGTAGGCGATGTCGAGCACGGCAACATCGGGCTCGGCGATCAGCAGCCGCTGGGCATGCGCCACCCTGAGCCGACCGACTACGTCGTAGAACCCGTCGCCCAACCGGGCGCCCAGCACCCTAGACACGTCGCGCGACGGCTCGCGAACGGCATCAGCGAGCGTCTCGGCGGTCAGCTCGGGGTCGAGATAGCGCGCGTCGGTCCATAACACGTCGCGCAGGCGAGCGGCCAAGCGCTCGTCGGCCTGCTCGACCAGAGGATCGGGCGGCGGCGGCGGATCGGGGATCGACGGCAACCGGCGCAGTCCGACCCACGCGGCGTAGACGCCGAACGCCAGCAGCGACCCGACCGACAAAAACTCGGCGACGAGCGAAGCCTCGCGCGGCAGCGGCGACAGGCTGACGGCCCACGAGGTCGAACTGAACGTCCAGTGCAACGCGAACACGCCGACGAGTTGAACGCCGACACGCCGCGCCGACTGGGGCACCCGATGCGCGTCGCGCCACGCCGACCGGAAGCACCACACGGCGAGCACGTTGAGCGCGACGAGAAACGCGATCTGAATCGCCCACTGCGCTCCAACGCCCACGGTCCACGCTAGCATCGGCGCACTCGCGACCAGGACGGCGAGCGACGGCAATCCGTAGCGCCAGTCGCCTCGAACCAGCGGCCCACCCGTTCGCGCCCGGCGCGCCGCCAGCGCCAGAAGAGGCGGAAGCGAGGCCAGCAGCGCCAGCGCCCCAACGCCGACCGCATCGGCTCGCAAAAACGCCAGCGCATCGACCGACCACGCCAGCGCGCGCACGCACAGCAGCGCGTTGACGCTCAGCAGCAGCGCCAGCGCACGCTCGGCACCTGGGCGCGTAGCCAGCGCCGAAGCGCCCAACCCCAAGGCGGACGCCGTAGCGATGAGCAGAAAGTCGAATGCGGTCATGGACGTAGAATCGGCGCAACTGCCCGGCGTGTCAAGGCGAATCCGTAGCCGGCAGCAGACTGTTGGTGAACAGCGTCGACACGTCGGGGATGTCGACAGGTGCGCCCGCTCGGTCGACGATCAGACCGCGCTCGGCCAGCCAATCGACGAACGTCTCCCAGACCTGCGCGCTCATCTCGCCCCATGGCCGCTCCCCGTCGGTGTAGTACGGCGTGATGGCGCGCTGACTCTGCCGCACGAACTCCAAGTCAGCGAGCGTCGGATGGTCGGCTTCCCGCACCAGCAGGCTAGCGGACGAGTTGGGGTGCGAAGCGGCGAAGTCGAATCCGCGCCGAGAGGCGACGAGGAAAGCTCGCAGTGCATCGGCCTCTCGCTCGACCTGTTCTTCGTGCGCGATCAGAACGGGGCTGTAGCCGTACGGAATCCCATAGTCGGCCAGCGCAAAGCGGTGCAGCGCGACGCCGTCACGCTCGGCCTCGACTCCCTCCCACGGATCGAAAATCCAGGTAGCGTCGGCGGACCCGTCGAGCAGCGTGTCCCAGATGCCGAGTTTCGGCGGATAGCTGATCTCCACGTCGCCCGCCCCGCCATCGGCCTGCACCATCGCGCGTACGATGGCGTCTTCGAACCGCGCCTGGTACGACGCATACGTGCGTCCATCGAGCCCAGCAGGGCGGTCGATTCCGCTGCGCCGTAGGGTCACGATAGCGCTCGCGTCGCGGGCCAGGACAGCGGCGATCGCTACGAGCGGGACCGGCTGGGCGGCCGTTCGGTAGCTGAGCACGCTTTCGGACGGCGCAATGGCGAGATCCGCCTGTCCTTCGGCAACTTTACGCGCGGGTGTCGTCGCGTACGCGTCGTCTCCGGGGTGCGTGATCCGCACGTCGAGTCCGGCATCGCGGTACCAGTGTTGGGCCTGAGCCACGTAGAAGCCGGTGTGGTTGGTGTTGGGCGTCCAGTCGAGGGCGAGCGTGAGGGGCGTCTGGTCGGGCATCGAATCGGAAACGGGTGGATGGCTTGGAAATGCGTCGCAGGAGTGGCGCTGCGGATAGTGGCGAGCGGGCGCGTCGGCAGTTACCGACTTGGAGCGATCCACTCGATGCGGTTGGTGAACGAGTCGCTGGTCGGAAGCGTCATCGTGCGCGGTCCACCCGAGATCGTGATCGACCCTGCCGTCGTGCCGGTGCGGACGCGGCTCAGCATCCGAAACGGGGCGACCGAGACGACGAAACGGTTGCGCTCCGTTCTGTTTTGCTCAATGACCATCGTCGTGCCCGGCGACGGCCCTTCGCCCTCGCTCCGCACGCTGCGCACTACATCGGACGTGACGATCCACGCCGCAGCGCCCGCGACCGTCGTGTCGCCGCTGACGGCGTAGGTGCCGACGTCTAGTATCGTCTGCGCTTCCGACTCGAGGCGCGTCGTATCGGCCCACGTCACGCCCAGCCCCAACGGTCTATCGGGAAGCGGGAGGAAGTAGTCGTCAAACTGACGCGTCAAATCGGTGACGCCGTCGAACGCGTCGGGAAACTGCGGCGCCGCGACCGTTTCGACGCGTCCCGATGGGGGGAAGCGGAGCACGAACGGCAGGCCGAGCGCGTCCCTGGTGCCGACGAGCACCGTCATCTCGTCACCCATCGTATGGTCCACGATCAGCGCGCGATTCTCGGCCCGAGCGGTGTCGGCGGCCGTGAACCAGAGCGCTATCGTCGCGTCGTGGAGCATCGTCGTCTCGAACACCTCGCCCGGCGCCTCCATCCGCGACTGCGAACTGGTCACCTCGCGGTAGCGCATCGTGTCGGCCGAATGGTAGGGCGTCGTCTGAGCGAGCGACGAGGCCGCGCACAGCAGCGACAGGAGAAAGGGGCGCATGGACGAGCAAAACGGATAGCTCTCGCAAGCTACGGACGCAGTCGACTCCGATCCATCAGGCAAAGCTTGCCGCCTCGACGCCGCAGAAGGAAGAGCGCGACGCCGGAAAGCCACCTATCCGGCGATCAGAGCAGCGGAACACGCTTTGCCCGGCAGCCCGGCAACCCATCCGCCCGCTCGTGCCCGACGCCATTCCCATCACGCAGACGCTGCTCGGCGAAGCGGAACGCGCCGCTGTTCTGGCACCGCTAGAGACCGGCTGGCTGGTGCAAGGCCCGCACGTCACCCTCTTCGAGCAGAAGTTCGCCGCGTTCACCGGCGCTCGCCACGCGCTGGCGACGACTTCGTGCTCGACGGCGCTCCACGCGACTCTCTCAGCGCTGGGCATCGGACCGGGCGACGAAGTCATCGTGCCCGCCTTCACCTGGGTCGCGACGGCCCACGCCGCCGAGCACCTGGGCGCCCGAGCCGTCTTCATCGACGTAGATCCCGACACGTTCAACCTCGACCCTGCCCAGCTCGGAGCCGCCGTCACGTCGCGGACGCGCGCCGTCGTGCCCGTTCACCTGTTCGGATTGGCCGCCGACATGGATGCCGTCCTCTCATGTACCCGGCGCCACGACCTGTTCGTCGTCGAAGATGCAGCGTGCGGGTTTGGGACGACGTATCGCGGCGATCACGTCGGGACGCTAGGCGATGCGGGCTGCTTCAGCTTCCACCCGCGCAAGGCGATCACGACTGGCGAGGGCGGCATGGTGACGACGAACGACGATGCGATGGCGGACCGGATCGCTTCGCTGCGCAACCACGGCGCGGGCGGATCGGGGTTCGGCGACTTCCCCAACCTGGGTTTCAACTTCCGCATGACCGACCTGCAAGGCGCACTGGGATCGGCCCAGATGGAGCGAGCAGACGAGATCCTGACTGGTCGGCTCAGGGCCGCCGCCCGCTACGACGCGCTGTTGGCAAGAATGGACTGGCTCAAACTCCCGTCGGCTCCGCCATACGTCGGCCACAGCTATCAGTCGTACGTGACGCGACTGGTGGGCGACGATGCCGACGCGCTGCGCACCCTCCGCGACGGCGTCATGGCCGATCTCGACGCCCAGGGCATCGCCACGCGCCAGGGCACGCACGCTGTTCCGACGCTGGGCTACTACGCGCGGAAGTACGGCTACACCTCGGGCGACTTCCCCGGCGCCCACCTCGCCGAGTCCGCGTCGCTCGCGCTCCCGCTCTTTCCGACGATTACCGAAGCCCAGCAAGTCCGCGTCGCCGATGCGCTGCTGCGTGCCCACTCCGACCATCACCGCCCCCTCGTCCACGCAACCGCCTGACCCTATGACCGACCAGACCATCTTCATTACGGGAGGCGCGGGCTTCATCGGCTCGTCGCTGATCGGGCGACTCGTCGAGACCAACCGCGTCGTCGTCTACGACAACCTGACGCGCAACGCCCTCAAGACGCGGCCCTACCATGACCACCCGAACCTGACGGTCATCAAGGGCGACATCCTCGACGCGCCTCACCTGACGCGGTCGATGCAGGGCGCCGACGTCGTCGTCCACTGCGCGGCCATCGCCGGAGTCGACAGCGTGCTCGTACGGCCCGTCACGACGATGCAGGTCGACATGATCGGGACGGCCAACGTGCTCGAAGCCGCTTCCAAGCTGGAAAGTTGCTCGCGCGTCGTGTGCTTTTCGACCAGCGAAGTGTTCGGCTCGAACGCCTTCCGCTCGTCCGAAGTCGACGACTGCGTGATCGGCAAGGTCGGCGAGGCGCGGTGGACGTACGCCGTCAGCAAGCTCGCATCCGAACACCTCGCGATCGCCTACTACCAAGAGCGCGGCTTGCCGACGACCGTCGTCCGCCCGTTCAACGTTTATGGCGCCGGGCAGGTCGGCGAGGGCGCGCTGCGGACTTTCATCCGCAAGGCCATCAAGGACGAGACGATTGAGGTGCACGGCGACGGAACGCAGATCCGCGCGTGGTGCCACCTCGACGACATGGTCGATGGCGTCTTGCTGGCGATGAAGCACCCGGCCGCCGTCGGCGAGAGCTTTAACATCGGCAACCAGCGCGCCGTGACGACGATCTATGGGCTGGCGTCGACCGTCGTGCGCGTGCTCGAATCGCGTTCCAAGATCGTGTTCACACCCAAAGACTACGCCGACGTAGAACTGCGCATCCCCTCGGTCGAGAAGGCCGCCGAGTTGCTGGGCTTCCGCGCCAAGGTCGATTTGGAAGAGGGCATTGCCCGCGCCGCCCGTTACTACGCCGCCCAAGACGTCATCGCCCGGAGCGGCGACGGAACGCGCGTCGGTGTGCCCGTTCTGGCATCCTAGCGCGGAGACAAATCGCACGACTGTTGTCGCCTCCCACTCCCCCCTTTAGTCATCGCGATCGAAGCGCGGCGATCTCCGGCGCGCGACCTCTCGCACACCCTACCGCTAACCACGGGCGCAGGGGAATTGCTCGCTGCCCAATTCATCTCCTCCTCGGCATCCGCGCTTCGACCCAGCGCGGGCGAGAAGAATCTCGTCTCTACGAGCACGTTGGATATGACCGATCTGTTTGCATCACTCCGCGCGTTCTGGCGCGACCGCAGCGCCGATCTCAATGCGCGGTGGCACCGGACGCTGCCGTTCGGTGATTACGTCGTCGACCGCTGGGAAAAGGCGCAGGCGCTGGGCTGGGGCGAGGGCGCGTCGGTCTACGACAACGTGCTGATCCTGGGCGACGTGCAGGTGGGCGCGAACACGTGGGTCGGTCCGAACACGGTTCTCGACGGCAGCGGCGGCCTGACGATTGGCGAGTGGTGCAACGTGTCGGCGGGCGCGCAGATCTACACGCACGACACCGTCCGCCACGTGCTCTCGGGCGGCGACGCCGTAGCCGAGCGCGCGCCGACCATCATCGGAGACCGCGTCTACCTGGGGCCGAACGTCGTCGTCTCCAAAGGCGTAACGATCGGCGACGGCTGCATAATCGGCGCGAACAGCCTGGTGACGCGCGACATCCCCGCCGGAAGCAGAGCCTGGGGCACGCCCGCCCGCGTCGTCGAATCGTAGGCGAAGGCGCTCGTCATCGCTCCGACTTTCCTAGCCCAACCCACGCTCCATGCGCATCCTCATCGGCACGTTCGAGATCGCCCGCCAGATCGACGACCTGGCCCACGGCTTCCGCGCGTTAGGGCACGACGTGACGACCGTCGTCTGCGGGCGCAACCCCCAGCACCCCGACCTCGCGTACGATGCCGAGTTCGACATGATGGAAGCCGGGCGGCAGACGCAGCAGCTGCTCTCGGATCCGCTCGGCACGTTCGCCGCTCCCCCCGGCCATCTGGCTCACGTCCGGCGGCTGATCGGCGCGCACGACCTGTTCGTCTTCCAGTTCGGCAGCAGCCTGCTTCCGCACAACCTCGACTACCGGCTGATCCGGCAGGCGGGCAAGCGGCTGATCGCGCTGTTCATGGGCTCGGACGTGTTCGAGTGGTCGAGCGCGCAGCCCGTCTGTGAGCATTATGGCTACGACGTGGCCGAAATGTACTTCCATCCGCCCCACGACGATCTGGAGACGCGGATGCGCAACCTGCGCGAAGCCGAGCGCTGGGCCGACGCCGTCTGCTGGGTGCCGCACTTCGCCGCCCTCGCCATTCGTCCCGCTCACAACGTCTATCTGGCGATGCGGACAGACACGTTTCGCGAGCACGTACCGGCCCGCGAGAAACCGACGCTCGTCCACGCGCCGACGCGCAGAGGATTCAAGGGAACGCAGGAGTTTCTGGACGCGCTCGACCGGCTCAAAGAAGAGGGCTACGCCTTCGACCTGCACCTGCTCGAAGGCGTGCCGCACCGCGCCGTCGTAGAAGCGCTGCGCGACGCCGACATCTGCCTCGACCAACTCAACGCACCTTACTACGGCGCCCTGGCGCTGGAGGCAATGGCGTCGGGCTGCGCCGTCGTGACGGGAAGCCATCCCGAGTACGCGCCCTACCACGCCCAGGCGCCCGTCTGGAACGCGACCAAAGGCAACGCCTACGAGCGCGTCAGATCCCTACTCGACTCGGACGACGAACGCATCTCTCGCGCCGAATCGGGCCGCGCCTACGCCGAAGCGCATCACGATCACGTCAGCGTCGCGCGTTACCTGCTCGGTCTGCTCGAACCCGGCGCGACGCCTCACTACTGGCCGACTCACTTCGCCCGCCGCTACGCGCTCCCCGACGGCAAGACGGTCACGCCACGCCTGCGCACGCTGACGACGCAGATCGCGACGCGCTTCGGACTGCCCAGCGGCGTTACGCTCGCTGACCTGGACACGCGCGGGCTCGCCGACAGGAACGCTACGATCGCCACCCAGCCCGTCGCCATGTGGAGCAGTCCCGATGCGTCAACGGAGGACGCATTCTGGGGCTGGTCGCCCGCGCTGGAGGGCAACCGCAAACCCGATCCTGTCGGTGAGTTGTCGGTCGTCGTCGCGCGAGCGGTTGCGCTGATTGCGTGTGGGCGAGCCGATGTCGCAGGCGATCTGTTTGCTCAATCCGTGACGCTCGTGCAGACGCATTCGCAGTTGCAGCACTCACCACGCGCGCTGGCGCTACTCGGACGGTTGGCGCACGACTCCGGTCAAGCCGACACGGCGCGGGCGCTCTGGAAACGGGCGCAGGCGCTCGAACCGTCCGACGAACTGCGCATCGCGCTCAAAGCGTTAGGCTGATCGGCGGCTATTCCTCGTCCTCCTTGTCCAGTTCGACCAGCAGCAGGTCGAACGTGAGGGCCTTCCCGGCGAGAGCGTGGTTGGCGTCGAGCGTGATACTCGTCTCGTCCATCGACACGACCGTGGCCGGAAGCGCGCCGCCGCCGGGCAATCCGAGTTGGAGTTGCATACCGATCTCGGGCGTAATCTCGCTGGGGAGCTGCCCGCGCGGGACCTGCATGATGCGCTCGTCGTCGCGTTCGCCATAGGCCTGCTCGGCGGGGATGCGGACAGTCTTCTCTTCACCGACGCTCATCTCGCGGACGCCGTAATCGAAGCCAACGATGACCTGACCACCCCCGATCGTGAACTCGAGCGGCTCGCGCCCATCGGACGAATCGAACGTCGTGCCGTCGTCGAGGCGGCCGGTATAGTGGATGCGGACGGTGTCGCCGTCCTGGGCGATGCGAGGTTGGTCGGTCATGAAGTCGAGGGAGGAGCAGCCGGGCGCCGGAAGCGCAGCGCTGCGGTGAGGATGAACAGGTTGAAGGCGAGGCTGAAGACGTTGGCGACGATGATCGGCCACGAGACGAGCAGAATGCCGTAGGCCAGCCACAGCGAGAGGCCCGTCACGAGCAGCACGAACATCGGAATCGACAGATCGTCGGCCGAGCGCGTGCGCCAGACGCGAATCGCCTGGGGCAGAAACGCCGCCGTCGTGCAGAGAGCGGCGGCAAAGCCAAGCAGTTCGATCAAGAGGGCGTCGGTAGGCATAGCGCGTCGGTATCCGCGAGGCGCGCGGATTGTTGCCGAGCGCCGACCTCCTCACAGCGTTTTGGCAGGTCGACTCGGGAGGTGCGTCAGCCCAGAGGCACTAGGCCGACCTTTACGCTGGCTGGTGCGAAGAACCGTGTAGCATCGACCGCCGCCGAGATCAGCAGGACACCTTTCACTCGTCACGAACGCCCTACTCCGCTTTCGCACTGGAGTGCGCAGTGCTGATTCTTCCCAAACCGGTCGTAATTCCGCAACTGCCTCAAGCATCGGTATGCTTTGCCGGCATGGCCCCGATCGGAAGTCGCTGACGCTAGCATGTCGATCACGAGGCGTCGACGAGCACGTGGGTAACGACGGTCGTGCCTATGGCTCCCAGGCTCTGGATGAGCGCGACCGAAGCGCCGGGCACCTGGTTGGCTCCCGCTTCGCCGCGCAGTTGCAGCGTCGACTCGACGAGTTGGTAGACGCCCGTCGCCCCGACGGGATGCCCTCGCGCTTTGAGGCCGCCCATCGTCGAGATCGGTAGCGCACCGTCGGGGCGTATCTCTCCGTTTTTGCCAAAGTGAACGCCCTGGCCTGGCTCGGCGAACCCGGCGGCTTCGAGGCATAGCGCGTTGATCGACGTGTACGCGTCGTGCAGTTCGAACAGGTCGATGTCCTCCTTCGTCACGCCAGCCATCTCGAAGGCGCGGCGAACAGACTCGCCGACGGCCCACAACTCTGCCGACTCTCTTCTGCGAGAGAGGGAGACCGCATCGCTGACACTCACCGAAGCGGCGACTTTGACCGAGGCGCGACCCAGAGCCCGCGCGACGTCTTCGGAGGCCAACACCAGCGCCGCCGCACCATCGCAGTTCATCGGAGCGTCGAGAAGCTGGATTGGGTCTACGAGGATTTTGGAGGCAGCGTAATCGAGTGCAGTGATTTCTTTTCTCAAAACTGCGTGCTCGTTGTTCAACGCGTTGGCGTGGGCGTTGACAGAGAAATGACTGAAGTCAGACTTGCTGAGCTTGTACTTCTCCATGTACGACGCCATCACTGCCGCGTTCATCTCTATGAATGACGCGTACCTCTTACCGTCCACTTCGGAATCGGCCGCCTGAGCCAAAGCCGAGGTCGTCGTCTCCAGGCTCGCTCGCGAGAGAACCTCGACTCCTGCCACTACGGCGATGTCGTGCAGTCCTCCTGCGACGGCGCCGTATCCCACCCGGGCGGCAGAAGCGCCGGACGAGCATCCTGATTCTACCGTCACCGCATCGACTCCTCGCATGCCAGCGTACTCGGCGACGAGCGCGCCCAGCAGTTGCTGACCACAGGTTGCGCCGGATACCATGTTGCCCACGTAGACGCCGGTCACCCCGTCTGGACCGATTCCGGCGTCCGAAAGTGCGGCTTGGACTGCGCTGGATGCCAGCGTGCGGAGAAGCGGATTCTGTCGCCGCGTGACTGGAGTCTGACCTACTCCGATGATGTATACATCTCTCATATCTTCCTAAACGCTCCTTAATAATCTGCGCTGTCGATCGAGACCTAACGCTGAAAAGGTGCACGTTGACTATTTCGGCAGCGCCCGCAACATACGGCGCTATTCACGCACTCAAAACGAGCTTCGGCGCTTGATCTCGTCCAAGAATCGACGTGGATGTACACCGTGTTCAGCCTCATTCCAGAAGTCAATGACTCAGGACGATCGGAGCGGCGCGTGCGATCAACTCAGACGTGCCTAGCAGATGCGGAGTCGCTTGGCTGCGCAGCCGTCCCGTTGACGCGCACATTTGGCGTTCTGTAACCCGTTGTCCGAAGCGCAATACGGCGGGGAGCGTCCCGTTCGGAGTTTTTCCATTCTCTCCGGCCGCCCCCATGCGCTTCGTCTTGCTGCTCTTTCTTACTCTACCGGTCGCAGCGCAGGAGCCGGTCGCATTCAGCGTCCCCTTCGAGCCGATCGGCACATGCTACCGCTTCGAGAGACCTACAGCCGCTGTCGTGCGCGACGCCGACACGTGGAGTCGGCTCAACGCGACGTGCAACGCGCAGCCTTGGGGCGATGGCGCGACGGCTGCTCGGCTCGTCGACTTCGAGCGCGAGATGATCGTCCTACTCTATTCCGGACAGACGTCGGATATTCAGCCAAACAGAGCGACGATCTCTCAGATCGAACGCCGAGACGGGGCCGTCCTCGTGTGGACGGGTCACGGACCAAACGAGATCATCGAAGACGAACTGGCCCAGCGCCGAGCCGACGCCCCGTCGTACGACGCGCAGCTGCTTCCGCTGACAGACAGCCTCTCCGTCATCGAACGCCGGAGAGTGATCAAACAGGCATGCGACAGACACAGAGAGACGAATCTGACGAGCCCAGCCTTCATGCGCCACGTGTACGCCGCCGTCCTGCCGCGAATCGATCTGCCAGTAGTCTTTCCCAACGCAGCCTTCCAGCCCAACCCGTTTGCGCCTCCACTCGACAGCAGCGCTCAGCCGTTTAGCTGCGCCCCGTAGCCAAGACCAGAAGGCCGCGAGAGAAGACAGTGCAGAGCGATCAGTAGGTGCCTCGTTTCGGCCTACCTTTCGCGCATGACCGACGCCCCGTTTTCCATCCGCAGCGAAGTGCGCGCGACGTTGATCCTGGCCGGGCCGGTCGTGATATCGCAGCTCGCGCAGGTGTCGATGGGGTTTGTCGACACCGTCATGGCGGGGCGGTTGGGACCGACGGCGCTGGCGGCGATTGGGCTGGGGTCGTCGATCTCGTTCACGCTCTCGCTCCTCTTTCTGGGCGTCGTGATGGCGACCGGGCCGATGGTGTCGCAGGCGATGGGCGCTGGGACGCCCGACCTAGCCTCGCGCGCCGTGCGCCAGGGACTGTGGGCAGCGATGGGATTGGGACTGATCGGCCTGCTCTTGCTCAAATCGGCCGGACCGCTGATGGGGCTGATGCAGCAGCCACCTGCGGTTCAGGAACTGGCGACGGGCTACCTGTCGGCGATCGCGTGGGGGATTCCGGCGTTTCTGGGATTCGGCGCGCTGCG
This sequence comes from Rhodothermales bacterium, assembly GCA_963841855.1. Taxonomy (GTDB): domain Bacteria; phylum Bacteroidota; class Rhodothermia; order Rhodothermales; family BA12; genus CAXBBB01. The sequence goes on from CAWJEJ010000001.1 coordinate 641,088, forward strand.
GGCGTTTGCCGAAGGCGTCGAGCGGCCCGTTCCGGTCACGATCATCGCGCTCTCGGCCGTCGGCGTCAACGTAGTCGCCAACCTCGGCTTCGTGTTCGGACGCTGGGGATTGCCCGAACTGGGCGCCGTGGGCGTGGGGTGGGCGAGTACGACTTCGTTCTGGTACCTCTTTGGGGCGATGGCCCTGTTTGTGCGGCTCAAACCCGAGTTCGCCCGCTTCCACATCTTCAGCGGGCTGCGCCGCCCCGACTGGCCGACGCTGGGTGAGATCATGCGCATCGGCTGGCCCATCGGGTTTACGTTCGGCATCGAGAGCGGCCTGTTCATGACGACGGCGATCCTGATGGGCATGGTCGGCGAGACGCAACTGGCGGCCCACCAGATCGCGCTGCAGTTGGCGGCGATGACGTTCATGGTCGCACTCGCCGTAAGCCTCGCCGGAACGGTCCGCGTCGGCAACGCGGCAGGGCGCGGCGACTTGCAAGGCGTCCGATGGGCCGGATGGACGGCGACGGTCGTAGGAACGAGCTTCATGGTGATCTCGGCGACCGTCTTCCTGACGTTTCCCGACGTGCTGATCGGCCTCTTCCTCGACGTGGACGACCCGGCGAGCACGGCCGTCGTCGAACTGGCCGTCGTGCTGCTGGGCATCGCCGGAGCGTTTCAACTCGTCGACGGCATTCAGGTCGGCGCGGCGGGAGCGCTGCGCGGCTTGAAGGACACGCTCGCGCCGATGCTCATCGGACTGGTGACCTACTGGGGCATCGGGCTGACGACGGGCTGCGTGCTCACGTTCGGATTCGATATGGGAGCGCCGGGGTTGTGGTGGGGACTGGTCGTCGGGCTGGCGAGCGCGGCAGTCGGGCTGAGTTTGCGGTTCTGGCGCAAGACGCGGCAACCTCTTGCTATGGTAGAATCGGTCTAAACAAAGCGCATTCGCTCTCTTTAGGCCGGTGGTAGCGGAAAGCAGACAGATGCTTTACTCTATTTTCAACGGCGACCGAAAGTAGGTGAGGACGTATGGGTTACCTTGCCCCTTGTCTCCCGGCGGCTGCCGGTGCGCCCGACTTCGGTCCTTGCACACAGGCTCAGGATCCGTCCAACGGTCCGACCTTCCACCTTCGCGCCCTCCCCTCGCTTCATGCAACTGTTTCCGAAGAAGGCCAACCTGCTGCCCGTCGCCACGCTTGGCCTGCTGGGCGTCGGCGGCCTGCTGGCCGTCCTGTTTGTCTGGTATTACTTCTCGCCCGAATACCTCGACGTGGGCTACATGCCCGCTCAGCCGGTCGAGTACAGCCACCGCCTCCACGCGGGGCAACTGGGGATGGACTGCCGCTACTGCCATAACTGGGTCGAAGTGTCCGCTCACGCCAACGTGCCCCCGACGCAGACGTGCATGAACTGCCACAACCAGATCAAGACGCAATCGGCCAAGCTGACGGGCGTCCGCGAAAGCTGGGCCACGGGCGAGCCGATCGAGTGGGTCAAGGTGCACCACCTGGCCGACTACGCGCACTTCTCGCACGCCGTCCACGTCACAAACGGCGTCGGCTGCGAGACCTGCCACGGCAACGTCGCCGAGATGGAAGTCGTGTGGCAGGATCAGTCGCTCTCGATGGGCTGGTGCTTGGAATGCCACCGCCAGCCCGAAGTCTACCTGCGCCCCAACGATCAGATCACGACGATGGGCTACGTGCAGCCCGCCAACTTCGTCGAGCGCAACCTCGAGCGCGTCGCCGCCGAGGGCATCCAGCCGCCGACCAACTGCTCGGCCTGCCACTATTGATCGCGGCGCTTGCCTGACGCTCGCCTTCTCTGCTCTTCTGCGGCCCCGGCCGCCCTTTCCACCTCCCATCGCCCATGATCGAGCTTCCGCTTCTGAGCGACTCCGACGATTCGGCCTCCTCCTCTTCCAGCCTCTGGCGCAGCAGCGAGCATAGAGCTCGGTCTGCCGCATTCAAGCAGGCCCACGGCGACGAGTTCATGCCCGGCGCGGGCGGCGACGGTGCTCTCGCAGAGTCGGGCGGGTTTTCGAGCGGTGCCAACCGGCGTCAGTTCATCCAGTTGATGGGCGCGTCGCTGGCGCTGGCGGGCCTGACGGCCTGCCGTCGCCCGGTCGAGCACATCCTGCCCTACACGCGCAAGCCCGAAGAGGTCATCCCGGGCATCGCACGCTATTACGCGACCGCAATGCCGCACCGGGGCCACGTGCGCCCCGTCCTGGCCGAAAGCCACGAAGGACGCCCGACCAAGCTCGAAGGCAATCCCGACCACCCGTACGGCGGCGGAACGAGTGGTGTCTGGGAGCAGGCATCGATTCTCAACCTCTACGACCCCGACCGCAGCCGACGCGTCCGCAAGGGTGGCGAGACCGAAGCTAGCTGGTCCGACTTCGTCGCTGCGACGCGCACGCTGCAAGGGCCTGTCGCTGTTCTGGCTGAGCCGACCAACTCGCCGACGATGGCGCGCATGCGCGATCAGCTTGCCGCGCGTTTCCCCGGTAGCCGAGTCGTCACCTACCGTGCCGAGGGCAACGCTCAGGCCGCCGGTATCTACGCCGCGACCGGACAGGCACTGCGTCCGCTCTACGACTTCTCGCAGGCTCAAACGATTCTCAGCCTCGACGCCGATTTCCTGGGATCGACGGATGACGACGAGGGCGAAAACACCCGCACATTCGCCGCAAGCCGCAATCCCGAAAGCGGGCGGATGAGCCGCCTCTACGTCGTCGAAAGCACGATGACGCCGACGGGCGGTTTGGCCGACCACCGCGTCCGGATGCGCGCCAGCCACGTCCCGGCGTTCGCTGCTCTGGTGGCCTCGCGAATGGGTGTACCCGTAGGCAACGCGCCGTCGCTCGAACTCGACGCCAAAGCGTCCGCAGCCCTCGAAGCTCTGGTCGGCGACCTGCGCCGGGGTGGTGGCGTCGTCGTTGCGGGAGCAAGCCAGCCCGCTTCGGTCCACGCGCTCGCCCAGGCAATGAACAGCGCGATGGGCGCCGTCGGCTCTTCGGTCTCGTTCTATCCGACAGGCGAAGGCGAAGTGCGCGCTCAGGACCAGGAGCTTGCCGAACTCGCCCGCGATCTGCGCGGCGGACGCTACGCGACGTTGGTCGTACTGGGCGCCAACCCGGTCTACGACTCGCCCGCATCGCTCGACTTCGCAACGGCTATCGCCGGAGCGCAAACGAGCATCCACATCGGGGCGCACGTCGATGAGACGGCCAAGCTGTGCTCGTGGCACCTGCCGCGCACGCATTACCTCGAGATGTGGGGCGACGGCCGCGCCTACAACGGCACGCTCTCGATCATCCAGCCGCTCATCGCGCCGCTCAACTTCACCGACAACCGCCAGAACACGACGACGGGCGATGTGGAGCGCATTGAGCGCGACGACGTGCACTCCGAACTGGAGATCTTCAACCTGCTCGCCACCCGGACCGACGTGTCGGGTTACGACTTGGTGCGCGAAACGTGGCGCGGCGTCATCGGTGGCAATTTCGAAGAGGGCTGGCGCAAAGCGCTCCACGATGGCTACCTCGACGGATCGACGGCGTCGCCTGTTGCGGCTTCGGCTTCGTTCTCGGGCACGATTCCGCAGCCGATTCCCGGCAACCAACTCGAACTGAGCGTCGGCCTCGACCCCAAGCTGCTCGCCGGTGAGTATAGCAACAACTCGTGGATGATCGAGCTGCCGTACGCCGTCAGCAAACTCGTTTGGGACAACGTCGCCACGATTAGCCGCCAGACGGCCGCCGATCTGGGTCTCGAAGTCGAGTACGAAACCGGTCAGTTTCAGGCGTCGACTGTCACGCTCCAAACGTCGGACGGCGAGGCCACGCTTCCTGTCTGGATCCAGCCCGGGCACCCGGACGGTCAGATATCGGTCACGATGGGCTGGGGCCGCGATCTCTTTCGGATCGCACGCTCGAAGAGGACCACTGGTACGACTTCTTCGACACGCGCGAACGCAGCGACGTCTACCTCAACGGCCCGATCGGCAACGGCGTTGGTGTCCGCACCGCGCACCTGCGCCCGGCGACCTACGCGAGCACGATGCCCGTCGAAGTGGCCAAAGCAGGCGACGGCTATACGCTCGTCTCGACCCAGGAGCACGGCACGATGATCAACCGCGCGCTGATCATCGAGAGCACATTCGACGACTATCGCGAGGACCCCTCGTTCGCGCGCGAGTCGCAGCCGCTCGTTCCGGGCGACGAGACCGGACTGTGGCAAGACGCCGCTCCGATCTGGGGCGACGAAAGCCATCCGGCCGCTCAAGACTTCTTCAAGGACAACCCCTACTACCGCAACCAGTGGGGCATGACGGTCGATCTGACCTCGTGCACCGGCTGCTCGGCGTGTGTAATCGCGTGCCAGGCCGAGAACAACATCCAGGTCGTCGGCAAGGACCAAGTCGGCAAGGGCCGCGAGATGCACTGGCTCCGCATCGACCGCTACTACATCGGTGAGGACGAGGATGACCCGCGCATGGCGTTTCAGTACCTGACGTGCGTCCACTGCGAGAACGCGCCGTGCGAAGCCGTTTGCCCGGTTGCGGCGACGGTCCACTCGCCGGACGGCACCAACCAGATGGTGTACAACCGCTGCGTCGGTACGCGCTACTGCTCGAACAACTGCCCCTACAAAGTCCGCCGCTACAACTGGTACAACTGGACCAAGACGCTGCCGATCGAGGCGCAGATGCAGCAGAACCCCAATGTGACGGTCCGTTTCCGCGGCGTGATGGAGAAGTGCTCGTACTGCGTCCAGCGCATCCGCGAGGCCAATCAGCAGTCGAACATCGAAGACCGCAACATCCGCGACGGCGAGGTCAAGACGGCCTGCCAGCAGGCGTGCGCCGCCGGCGCCATCGTCTTCGGCGACCTGGCCGATCCCAACTCGGCCGTTTCGCGGTCCAAGCAGAACCCGCGCCGCTACGAACTGCTGGCCGAACTGGGCATCAAGCCCCGGACAAGCTACCTGGGTAGGGTCGTCAATCCGCACGCGGACATCCCAATCGAACTGGCGACGACCAAGTACAAGGCTGCCTACGAGAGCTTCCACGCCGACCAGCACACAATGGGCGACGAAGCCCACAGCGGCGACCACGACGCGGGCACACCCTGACGCTGACTAGCCGCACCCTCTGATTTTCTCCGGCGCTCCGGCGCCTCAACTCCCCTTCCGCGTGGCCGCACACACTTCGCAAGCGCACACCACCCTGGCCAACCGGACCGACTACGACGTCGATCCGCCGCTCGTAACGGGCGGCCTGGGCTACCGTGACATCACCGATTTGGTGTCTAGCCACACCGAGCGCAAAACGCCGCTGGGCTGGTGGCTCGCGTTCGGCGTCGCCAACCTGCTGCTGGGCCTTCTGGGCCTGTCGTTGGCCTACCAGATCTGGAACGGCGTCGGCGTGTGGGGCAACAACATTCCGGTCGGCTGGGGCTGGCCGATCGTCAACTTCGTGTGGTGGGTCGGTATCGGTCACGCCGGAACGCTGATCTCGGCGGTTCTCTTCCTGTTTCGGCAAAAGTGGCGTACGAGCATCAACCGCACGGCCGAGGCGATGACGATTTTCGCCGTCATGTGTGCGCTCGTCTTCCCGACTTTCCACGTGGGCCGCGTGTGGGTCGTCTACTGGCTGCTGCCGATCCCCAACCAGATGGAGATGTGGCCGCAGTTCCGCAGCCCGCTGCTGTGGGACGTGTTCGCGGTTTCGAGCTACTTCATCGTCTCGCTGACGTTCTGGTACGTCGGCCTGGTCCCCGACATCGCGACCATCCGCGACCGGGCGGCGCAGCAGGGCAAAGTCTGGAAAGCGCGTCTGCTCGGCGTCCTCTCGATGGGCTGGACCGGTGCCAACCGCCACTGGCGCAACTACGAGAAGGCCTACATGATCTTGGCCGGACTCGCCACTCCGCTCGTTCTCTCCGTCCACTCGGTCGTGTCGTTCGACTTCGCGGTCTCGATCATTCCGGGCTGGCACACGACGATTTTTCCGCCCTACTTCGTCGCCGGAGCCATCTTCTCGGGCTTCGCGATGGTGGTGACGCTGATGGTCGTCGTCCGCAAGATCTACAACCTGAAGGACCTGATCACGCTGGATCACCTCGAAAAGATGAACATCGTCATCCTGCTCACAGGCACGATCGTCGGCTTCGCGTACATCACCGAGTTCTTCGTGGCGTGGTATAGCGGCGTCGAGTACGAGCAGTATCAGTTCTTCGGCGTCCGCATGACCGGCCCCTACGCGTGGGCGTATTGGACGATGATGTTCTGTAACCTGATCGCGCCGCAGCTCTTCTGGTTCAAGAAAATCCGCCGCTCAATTGGCTGGATGTTCGCGCTATCGATCGTCGTCAACATCGGCATGTGGTTCGAGCGCTTCGTGATCACGGTGACTTCGCTGCACCGCGACTTCATTCCGTCGAGCTGGGGCTACTACCAGCCTACGATCATCGACGTGACGACCTATCTGGGCACGTTCGGACTTTTCTTCACGCTCTTCCTACTCTTCCTCCGCTTCGTGCCGATGGTGGCGATGGCCGAAGTCAAGGCGATCCTGCCAGAGTCCGACCCGCACTTCTATGACCACGAAGGCGACGGGCACAGCGGCGATGGCGCGCCCGGTATGCACCCCGCTCCGACCGAAGAGACGGGTGTCGAAACCGGTTACACGACGGCCGCGAGCGAGACCGATGACCCGAATCCCACCGTTTGAGCCTGACCTGACATGAAAGAACTTCTTCTCGACGTCAAATCGTCGGCTTCGATCTACGACGTAGCCGCTGCTGACAACACCTACGGCGTCCTCGCTGAGTATCCGCATCCCGGTGCGCTAATGGAAGCGGCGCGCGGCGTTCGCGAGGCAGGCTACAACCGCTACGATACGTACTCGCCTTTCCCGATTCACGGCATGGACGCCGCGATGGGTCTGGGACCTAGCAAGATCGGTATCGCCGCGTTCGTCGGTGGTGCGGGCGGGCTACTGCTGGCGCTATGGTTGCAGTGGTGGACGAGCGCTGTCGACTACCCGCTCAACATCTCGGGCAAGCCGCTCTTCGCATTCGAACCGAGCATTCCGGTCACGTTCGAGCTGACGGTTCTGCTGGCTGCCCTGGCGACCGTCGCTACGATGTTCGCTGTCAACGGCCTGCCGCGGCCTTGGAACCCGCTCTTCAACTCGAAGCACATCCATAGGGCAACGGACGACAGCTTCTTCCTCTTCGTCGCCTCGTCGGACAAGAAGTATGATGCGAACGAGACGGTTGCCCTGCTCGAAAAGCTCGGCGCCACGCGCATCGAACCGATCCACGACGCGGCTTCTTCTGACAACATCCCGGACAGCGCCCGCCCCGCCGTGATCCCGGTCAAACGCGTCGAACGCTGACCGATACTCAAGCTGCTATGAAACACCTCGCCCTTACGCTCTTCGCCGCTGTCCTGCTGGTCGGCTGCCGCGGGACCAAGTCGGAGAACACGCCGATTCACCCGAACCTGAATATGGACTTCCAAGAGAAGTTCGAGGCTCAGGAAGCCAACGCCTACTTCGCTGACAACCGCGCGATGCGCATCCCAGTCGCCGGCACGATCTCGCGCGGCTTTCTGCGCGATGACGTGGACTTCTTCACGGGCCGCTCGTCCGACGGCCTCTACGTCGAGACGATGCCGATGGAAGTCAACGAGGTCGTTCTGGCGCGTGGCGAGGAGCGCTACAACATCTACTGCTCGGTCTGCCACGGCAAGAGCGGCGACGGCAAAGGCATCATCATGGTCGGCAACGGTGGTGGAGGCTACGGCTACGCTCCCGCTCCCAACTACCACGACGAGAAGTACCTCGCGGGCGGCGAGAAGGACGAAGACGGCTACATGTACGACGTAATCACCAACGGCTTCAACTCGATGCCGGGTTACGCGCAGCAGATCGCCGTGGCGGACCGCTGGGCCATCGTCGCTCACATCCGCGCGTTGCAGCGCTCGCAGCGCGCCGACGGCGGCGACTTGCCCGCCGACGTGCTCCAATCGCTTGAGGCTAACCGGAGCAGCAACCAGGTGGGCGGCTCGACCGGCACGGTCGATCAGCTTTCGACGGACGGTCCTCGCTCGAACCCGCGCCCCTAACTATTCGAACTAGAACGACGCCTGGCGTCGCCTCTACGTTTTCACCCGCATACTTCCTGCCGCATGGCTTCCCTGCGTTCCAGCGCCCTGCTCACCCGCCTGGCCGACCCATTTGCTCCGACTGTTGGGGTCCACTCCGAGTCGACGGTCCGAATGCGCGAAGGCGGTCGGCCGTGGCTCATTCCGCTGGCTGCCAGTCTGCTCCTGCTTGCGCTGAGCGCCGTCGGATGGGTGACCAGTCCCGAACGGTTCTACTTCGCCTATCTCATCGGCTGGATGTTCTGCACGAGTTTGGCGCTAGGCGCGCTGTTCTTCGTGATCACGCACCACATCGTCAAGGCACACTGGGGCATCGTCGTCCGACGCGTCGCCGAGGCGATGGCCATGTCGTTCCCGGCTCTGCTGGTGCTGTCGATTCCCATCTGGTTTGGAATGCACGACCTGTTCCACTGGACGCACGCCGAACTGCTCGACCCGAACAACGCGGCGTACGATCCGATCATCGCGGCCAAGTCGGTGTACCTGAACACCCCGTTCTTCGTCGGACGCGTCATATTCTACTTTCTCGCGTGGTCGGTTCTCAGTTGGAAGCTGTGGAAGCTGAGCGTTCAGCAGGACATTCAGCCTGACGAAGACATTCCATTCAAGCAGCGCAAGGTGTCGGCTTGGGGCATTCCGCTGTTCGCACTCACTGTCTCGTTCGCCAGTTACGACCTGCTGATGTCGCTCGATCCGCACTGGTTCTCGACCATTTTCGGCGTCTACTTCTTCGCAGGAGCATTCTGGTCAGGCGTTGCCTTCATCTGCCTGGCGACGATTCTGCTTCAGCGGATGGGCGTGCTGCGCGGAGTCGTCTCGACCGAGCATTACCACGACCTGGGCAAGTGGATGTTTGCCTTCACCGTTTTCTGGGCGTATATCGCGTTCTCGCAGTACATGCTAATCTGGTACGCCAACCTGACCGAGGAGACGATTTGGTTCTCGCACCGCATGGAGCACGGCTGGCAGTATCACAGCGCCGCTCAACTCGGACTCCACTTCATCCTGCCGTTTTTCGTTTTGCTGACTCGGGCTGCCAAAAGGTCTACGATCGTCCTCTCGATCATGGCCGTCTATATCCTGATCATGCAATGGTTCGATCTCCACTGGCTCGCCATGCCGGTCTACGACTACCTGTACGGCGGACACGCAGGCTTCAGCGTATGGGACATCACGACGTGGCTAGGACTGTTCGGGCTCATCACGAGCCTGTTTCTCTACCGTTTGGGGCGTCACAGCTTGGTGCCCATCAACGATCCGCGACTGGGCCGCTCGCTCCGCTTCCAAAACATCTAATCGGCCCGACGAAGGCTCTAACAGCAAACTTTCATTTCTTTCTGAAAGTTTGCTGTTCTTTCACTCACTGCGCCGACCCGTGGAATGCGACAGGTGTTAGTCTGAAGCAGCCCGCTCTTGCAGGCGCAATCACTCGATCTCTCTTCCATGGCTTCTGAAACGCCCAATACGCTGACTGATCCTGTCCTTCTCGCCCCTCGTCACGGTGCGCCCGTCAACGCGGCCGATCTGACGTTCGAGTGGGAGCCGGTTGAGTTGGCAGCAGGCTACGTCTTACAGGTGTCACAAGACACGTCGTTCGAACACATCGTGCTCGACGAGCGAGTAGGCGATACCACCACGTACGTTGCATCTGGCCGGTTTCCTGATGATCGCAGTCAGTTCTACTGGCGGGTGATGTCCGAGGCCAACGGCGAGCTGAGCAGCGGTGAGCACGTCGAAAGCTTTATCGGTATGTCGGCCGCCGAACTAGAAGCGGCTCCTGACGTCGAGCCGGACAAGGACGAGTCGCTCGGTCCTCCCACCGAACTGTTCAAGGCTGCCGGAAAAGAAGCCGCAGTCGAGGCGACTGGAGGCAGCGACCAAGCCATTGCGGATGTCGAGGGGATGGGCGTCGAGCCGGAAGGTGTCGAGAGCGCCCAAATCTTAGGTCTGATCATCGTCGTTTTGGTTGCCGTCGTCATCATCGGCGGGCTGCTCGCACTTTGGAAGGGCAACGTGACGCAGAAGGTCGCTATCAGCCAGATCTCCGTCAGTGGCTATCCCGAGTTGCGCCAGACCGAGATCGACGCAGCGCGGCAACTGACACAGTACCAGGTACTCAACGACGCCGAGCGCACTTACCAGATTCCGCTCGACCAGGCCCAGCGTTTGATGATCAACGAGTCGGAATCCGAGAGCACTGCTCGCACGACTTCCACGGAACTTCCGCCGCTCTATCGGTAGAATAAGGAGACGCTAAGTCCAATAAATGCAGACACCTATCATCCCTCTTCTGTTCGGCATCGTGCTGCTCGGTCTCGCTCCGAACGCGTGGGCGCAGCGTGCCGGGCAGACCGTACCGGGGACCGAAGGCGTCGGCCTCGACGACAAGATCGGCGACCGCGTTCCGATGGATCTCTCGTTCGTGGATGAGAACGGCGACACCGTCCGGCTGGGTGACTACTACGCCGAGGGCCACCCCGTCTTGATCCAGTTGGTCTACTACAATTGCCCGATGCTGTGCAACCTGCTGCTCGACGGCTGGACGCGCACGGCCGCCGAGATCGCGCCCACGCCCGGATCCGACTACACGCTACTCACGATCAGCTTCGACCCGACTGAGACGACCGAACAGGCCGCGCGCCAGAAGGCCAAGGAGCTGCAAGCCCTCGACAAGCCCGGTGCCGAAGCGGGCTGGCACTTCTTGACGGGGACCGACGCCAACGTCAAAGCACTTGCCGACGCCGTCGGGTTTCGCTATCAGTGGAACGAGGACGCCGAGCAGTATGCTCACCCCGCCGCCGTCACGTTCACCTCGCCCGACGGGCTGATCACGCGCTACCTCGTCGGCGTCGGTTTTGAGCCGACCGAAGTGCGCGCGGCTCTGGCCGAGTCGGCCGATGGCACGACGGCTTCGTTCGTCGACACGTTCATCATGTTCTGCTTCCAGTACGACCCAACGACGCACAGCTACTCGGCTGACGTCGTCAACATCATGAAGGCCGGAGCGCTGCTGACGCTGCTCGCATTGGGCATGGGCGTCACCGTTCTCTCGCGCCGCCACCGCTCGGCCCCTCCCCTCTCCGCCTGACCCGCCTCCACTATGGAACCCACGCTCTGGCTACCCGAAGGCGCCTCGACGCTCTCTCCCGAGATCGACGCGCTGTTCAACTTCGTTAACTATACGAGTCTGATTCTCTTCGTACTCGTCGTCGGCGCGATGCTCTACTTCGTGTGGAAGTATCGCCGCCGCAGCGCCGCCGACCGCCCGGCGCCGTTCAAGGAGAGCGTCGTGCTCGAAGCGTCGTGGATCGTGATTCCGACCATCTTGGTGCTGGTCGTGTTCACCTGGGGCTTCCAGAGCTACATCAAGTTGCAAGTCGCTCCGCCGGACGCGTACGAGATCAGTGTCGAGGGCTTCCAGTGGGGCTGGAATTTCACCTATCCAGAAGGCTTCTCGACGGCCGGTGAGATGTACGTCCCCGTCGGACGCCCCGTCCGCATGATCATGAACTCGACGGACGTGCTGCACTCGTTTTACATCCCGGCATTTCGCGTCAAGCAGGACGTGATTCCGGGCCGCTACTCGTCGGTCTGGTTCGAGGCGACCAAGGAAGGCGTCTACGATATTTTCTGCACCGAGTACTGCGGCACGAGCCATGCGTACATGCTCGCTAAAATCCATGTAGTCGATCAGAACGAGTACAGCGAATGGGTAGACAGTGGCGGCGCGGGCGATATTCAGGAGCTTCCGCTGCCGGATCAGGGACGCATTCTGTCTCAGAAGAACGCCTGCACGACGTGCCACTCGGTCGACGGCAGTCGCATGAGCGGTCCGACGTGGGCCGGTCTTTACGGTCAGGAGGGGCACCAAACGAGCGCCGGGCCGGTCGTGGTCGACGAGAACTACCTGCGCGAGTCGATCCTGATGCCCGCGGCCAAGATTGTCGAGGGCTATGGCAACAACATGCCATCCAACTATGCCGGACTGCCCGACTGGCAGCTGACCGCCATCATCGCTTACATCAAAACGCTGGAGTAAACCGCTGACGTTTGGTAAGGGCGATTCATGAATTGCCCTTACGCCACATCCACGGTGTCCGCTGTCCACGCTCGGATACCCACGCGGCCTCCCGCCGCTCTCCACCTGCACAACCCACCCTCCCGACATGGCTACCATCGCCACAAAAGGACCTCAGACGACGCCCGCTGCCGACGCAGCCGTAGTCGCCCATGGGGACGATCACCACGACGGCAACTACCTGACCGACGAGAAAGGACTGTGGTCCTGGCTCTCGTCTGTCGACCACAAGCGCATCGGGATCATGTACCTGATCGTGCTGACGGGCGTCTTCCTGACCGCGGGCACGTTCGCGCTGCTGCTGCGGACCGAGTTGATCGCGCAGGGCACGACGATCATGAGCGCGGACAACTACAACTTCTCGTTCACGATGCACGGCGTCCTGATGACGTTCCTGTTCCTCGTGCCCGCGACCCCCGCCATCCTGGGCAACTTCGTCCTACCGATCCAATTGGGTGCCAAGGACATGGCGTTTCCCAGGATCAACCTGGCTTCGCTCTACATCTATCTAGCAGGTGGCATTTTGGTCGTCGTCGGACTGGCCTACGGTAAGCTCGACACCGGCTGGACGTTCTACACGCCCTACTCGCTGCGCACCAACGGCAGCGTCACCTTCCTCGCGCTGGCGATCTTCGTCGCGGGCTTTGCGAGCATCTTTACGGGCCTCAACTTCATCGTGACGATCCACAAGATGCGCGCGCCGGGCCTGACGTGGAACCGGCTTCCGCTGTTTGTCTGGGCCATGTACGCCGTCAGCCTCGTGCAGGTGCTGGCGACGCCGGTCTTGGGCATCACGGTCCTGCTGCTCTTCGCCGAGCGCATCCTCGAAATCGGCATCTTCGACCCGGCACTGGGCGGCGATCCGATCCTGTTCCAGCACTTCTTCTGGTTCTACAGCCACCCGGCCGTCTACATCATGATCTTGCCCGCGTTCGGCATCGTCAGCGAGCTGATGGCGACGTTCTCGCGGCAGCGGATCTATGGCTACCGCGCTATCGCCCTGTCGTCGGTCGCGATTGCCCTGCTGGGCTTCATGGTCTGGGGCCACCACATGTTCGTCAGCGGTCAGAGCGCGATCTCGGCGATTATCTTCTCGCTCATCACCTACCTGATCGGCATTCCGTCGGGCATCAAGGTGTTCAACTGGGTGGCGACGATGTATAGGGGATCGGTCTGGCTGCAGACGCCGATGATCTACGCGCTGATGTTCATCTTCCTGTTCACGATCGGCGGCGTGACCGGCATCATGGTCGGCGTGCTGGCGGTCGACGTGCACCTGCACGACACGTACTACGTCGTCGGGCACTTCCACTACGTGATGATGGGCGGAACCGTGATCGCGCTGATCGGCGGGATGTATTACTGGTTCCCCAAGATGTTCGGCAAGATGTACCCCGAGACGAGCAGCAAACTGGCGGCGATCCTAGTCTTCGTCGGTTTCAACGTGACGTTCTTCACGCACTTGATCCTGGGTAGCCAGGGCATGCCGCGCCGCTACTACGACTACATCAGCGAGTACCAGACGCTACACACCATCTCGACGGTCGGCTCGTACATCCTCGGCTTGGGCCTGTTCTGGGTGCTGGGCACGTGGATCTGGGGCTTCCTCTATGGCAAGAAGGCGCCGCAGAACCCGTGGGGCGCCGCCACGCTCGAGTGGACACACGCCAGCAGCCCGCCCGATCCGCACAACTTCCACCACACGCCTCTGGTCACGCGCGGACCCTACGACTTCCACCTGGCCGACGACGTGTTCGGACCTGCGGGCGGGGACGGGCACAGCGGAGACGGACACGGCGGAGACGGTGCAAGCCTTGGTGGAGACGGAGCGAGCGGCGACGGCATGGGCGCTGCGCCCGTACCTTCCGTCGAAGCCCGCCGCATCTAATCTCTCGACTTGGCCCGGCGCTGCCCTTTGTAGCGCCGGACCTGTTTGACCTCTTCTCGAATGGCCTCCACAGCAACGGCACAGCTCGAAGTCGACGATCCGTCGACCGCCGTCGGCACGCACAGCGCCGCGCCCGACAAGCAGCCGCACCTCAAGTTCTACTTCGTTTCGTCCGAGCAGCAGTTCGATGCGGCGAAGATGGGCATGTGGCTCTTCCTCGTCACCGAGATCCTGCTCTTCTCGGGCATGTTCGTGGCGTACGCCGTATACAGGATGTCCTACCCCGAGGTGTTTCAGGTAGCGGCGCACGTGCTCGACCCGATGCTGGGCTTCGCTAACACGCTGGTTCTGCTCGGCTCATCCGTGACGGTGGCGCTGGGCATCAATGCGATCCAGCGGGGCGAGCGGCGCAAGATGGCGTGGTACCTCGTCGCGACGATCGCCCTTTCGGCCGTCTTTCTCACTGTCAAGTATGTCGAATACACGGCCAAGTTCGACCATGGCATTTTCCCCGGCGCCGCTTTTGATCCGCACGGACCTGAGAAGTACGCCGCCCTCGCCATCCCCTATGCCAAGCAGTTCTTCTCGATCTACTTCGTCGCGACGGGCATCCACGCCTTCCACATCATCGCCGGAATGGGCGTATTCACGTGGCTCGCGATTCGGAGCTTCAGAGGCGCCTTCTCGGCCGACTACTACACACCGATCGAGTGCACTGGTCTCTACTGGCACATCGTCGACATCATCTGGATTTTCCTCTTCCCGCTCCTCTACCTCATTCACTGACTACCTAGTCATTGCGAGGAGCGCCAGCGACGTGGCAACCCCGAGAGGCAGCAGAGAGACGTAATCGACACCTGATTTCATGACACACGATAGCGCCAAAGCAACGGCAGGCGGACAGGCAGGCAGCCACCATGGACACTACATCGTGCCCGTCAAGAAGCTGATGATCATTTTTGCGTGGCTCGTCGCGCTGACGGCGCTCACCGTGGCGACAGGCACGGCTGACTTCGGACCGCTCAACTTCATTCACGTGCCGCTGGCGCTGCTGATCGCAGGCGTCAAGGTGTATCTCGTCGCGTCGGTTTTCATGGGCTTGAAGCACGATAACCGCGTCAACTCGCTGGCGTTGGCGCTGGGCTTCATGTTCGTGCTCATCTTCCTGACGTTCACGCTGATCGACGTGCGTAACCGAGGCGACTTGTCCAACGTCGATCCGCTGTCGATGAACACGTACGAGGCTTATGCCATCGAAGACAGCATCCGCAACTCGCAGATCGGCCCCCTACAGGTAGCTCCGGCCGACTACGCGATCGTGGGTGAAGGCGCCGCGGTCGACACATCAGTCGTCAACGACAACCGCGCTGATGCTCCCCCGCCCGACGCGACGATGGCGACGGACGAGCCGGACATTGACGAGGAGCCGGGACAGTCCGAGCCTACCGGCGACGTACGCTGACCGGAACGAGCCATGTCGAGTACACTAGCGATCATCACGCTTTTCTTCCCCCTGTTCTTCGTGTTACTGGTGTGGGCGAGCGTTACGGCGTGGCGCATTCTCAAGGACGAACCCGCTCCCCTCGTGCTTAGCGATGGCGAACCCGAAGCGCGAGCGAATATGAGGTATCAGGGACGCCCTATGCGTGTCGGGGCGAGAGAAATCCGCGATGACCTGCGCTACCACGCGCGCCGCTCGACTGCCGTCACCTATGACTCGTCGGCTCCCGATCATGCGTTTCCAGAAGCATGGTGGGACGACATCTGCGCACGCTGCAACTAATTGACGCATGACAGTTGTCGAGCAAATAGATCAGGCCACCGATCCGCTGATCTCGTACGAAGTGATCCCTCCCAAACGAGGAGCCAAAATCGCAGACGTACTCAGCGTCATCGAGGAGCTAGCCCCGTTCGAGCCACCCTTCATCGACGTGACGAGTCACGCAGCGCAGATTTACTATGATGAAAAGTCCGACGGTACGATCAGGCGCCACGTTCGGCGAAAGCGGCCCGGCACGTTGGGCCTATGTGCAGCCATCAAAAGCCGGTTCGGGATAGAGGCCGTTCCTCACTTGCTGTGTACCGGCTTCACGCGCGAGGAAACCGAAGATGCGCTGATCGAACTCAACTTTCTGGGCATCCGCAACGTCATGGCTCTGCGCGGCGATGAAACGCCCGTGGCTCAGCGCGAAAAGCCCGACCGGACGCGCAACACTTGCGCAGCCGATCTGGTTGGCCAAATAGCAGCCATGAACCGAGGCGACTACTTGGAGGATATGCTCGATTCCGATCCGACCGAGTTCTGCGTGGGCGTGGCGGGCTATCCGGAAAAGCATTTTGCAGCGCCCAATGCGTCTTGGTGCGTGTCGAGTCTCAAAGAGAAAATCGACGCTGGAGCGCAATACGTGGTCACGCAGATGTTTTTCGACACGCAGCACTACGTCGATTATGTGGCGCGCTGCCGAGCGATGGGAATCACCGTTCCGATCATTCCGGGCCTCAAAATCCTGACGAGCAAGCGGCAACTCACGTCACTGCCCAAGGCGTTCTACATTGATCTGCCAGAAGAACTGGTCGATCGCATCAATAGTGCTCAGCCAGACCAAGTCGCCGACGTAGGCGTCGATTGGGCGATCAAGCAGAGCCGCGAATTGCTCGAAGCCGGAGCGCCGGGCCTGCACTTCTACATCATGCAGCGCGCGGACAGAGTCAAACGCGTCGTCGAGTCGATCCGGCAGATGGCGTAGCGGCTGCGTCGCTCGCTGTCGCAGTTCGTGGCTTCCCTCTGACTCTTAGAGCACGGCCCTACTGACGGAGGCTTCTCCCTCCCACCGACATGACAGACTCTGCATCCGAACAGGCTTTCGCGAACCGAGCCCACGCGCGAGCGCTCATTCAGTCGCTCGTCGACTCGGACGTGCGGTATGCCGTCTGCTCGCCCGGGTCGCGGTCGACAGCGCTGGCGATGGCGGCCTTCGAGTGCCCCGATCTCGACGTGACCGTCCACTGGGACGAGCGAGGGGCAGCGTTCTTCGCTCTGGGCATAGGCCGATCTGTCGGTACTCCCTGCGCGTGGATCACGACGAGCGGAACGGCCGTCGCCAACGGAATGCCAGCCGCCGTCGAAGCGGACGCCGACGACGTGCCGCTTCTGCTCCTGACTGCCGATCGTCCGCCCGAGTTGCGGCAAACCGGGGCAAATCAGACGATTCATCAGCCTGGATTTTTCGACCGCGTTGCTAGGTGGAGCGCCGACCTTCCCACTCCTCACGCCGACGCCGACCCGAGAGGCTGGGCTACGTCGGGCGCGCAAGCCGTCTACCGAGCGCAGCATCCGCACGCCGGACCGGTCCACCTCAACGCTCCATTTCGCAAACCGCTCTGGGCTCCCCCTGGCGCATCTCCTGCCGAACAGCAGCCAAGCACGCCGCGCCACGCTTTCTCCGCATCTGCCGCTCCGGTCCAGCGGTTAGTTCGAGCGCTGGAAGACGTCGAACGAGGCATCATAGTCGCGGGCCGGCTTACCTCGGTCGCCCAGGCTGACGCTGCCTACCGACTGGGAGATCGGCTAGGCTGGCCCGTACTAGCCGACATCGGGTCGCAGGGAAGATTGGGAGACGAGCGAGCGATGCACCATGACCTGGCGTTGGCATCAGCAGATTTCGCCGATGCGCACCGCCCCGATGCCGTTCTTCTCGTGGGCGGTATGCCGGTATCTGGCCGGGTGCTGCGGTTTTTGGAGTCGAGTAGCCCGCGTATGTGGGCAAGCTTACGATCGGGGCCCAACCGCATCGATCCGTATCACCGCGCCACCGACGTTCTAGTTGGCGATGTGGTGCTCACGTTGGACGCCGCCAGAAGAGCTATAACCGCGCGAGAGCCGACCCGGTGGCTAGGCAACTGGAAGAGGGCGTCAGAAGCGGCGTGGCAGGCTATCCGTTCACAGCTAAGCGGCGACGCGATGTCCGAGCCTGGTTTGGCGTATCAGTTGTCTCGCCTGCTTCCTCCGGACGACCCATTCGTCGTCGCCGCATCGATGCCGATTCGGGACGTCGACACCTTTGCCGCTGCCGATGGACCGCGCGTACCGGTGTTCGCCAACCGAGGCGCTAGCGGGATCGACGGAACGGTCGCGACGGCCGCCGGGATCGCGCATGCATCGGGACGAGGTGCGACGCTGCTGATAGGCGATCTGGCACTGCTACACGACCTCAACAGCCTAGCTCTACTAAGGGCGCTGTCTCACCGAGTCGTCGTGGTCGTCGTGAACAACGATGGCGGGGGCATTTTCGGCCAGTTGCCTATCGCCGCGTTCGGAGCCGAGCAGCACGCCGATCCATTCGAGCGCCTCTTTGGCACGCCGCATGGAATGACGTTCGAGTCGGCGGCGCGGCAGTTCGGGCTGACGTACACCAGTGCCGATTCGCTCTCCTCGTTTGGCGACGCGTATGCGGCGGCTGTTGAGCGGCGCACTTCGTCGCTCATCGAAGTGCGCACCGACCGCACCGACGGAGCGCGCGCGCGGTTGATGGCCGACGCGCGAAGAGCAGTCGACGCGTAAGACGCAGCAAGGCAGAGGTGAACTCGCTGCATCTGGACTACGCCGCATCGACATTCGATTCAGATAACCTCTAGCGACGCGCCTGCCCATACTTGCATCGCCGGGGGCATGAATCCGATCTGCATCGGGGACCGCACCAGTCCTTACGCTCTGCCGCCTCTCTTCACTGATTGTCGGCGCAGCCTGAGCGGTGTTAAGTCCGGCGAGTGGGGGACGATAACCAGAGCGCTCTCCTCTCCACTTGAGATTCCGTCTCCGATGCTCGGCTTCACCACTGCTCGTGCCACACAGGCACCTCCGTCCAAGCCCGCAGATCCGGCGGTTGCTCTACCATCCGAGGCTGCCTCGCTGCTGACAGCGATTCACCGCTCGCAAGCTGTGATCGAGTTCGATCTGGACGGCGTCATTTTGACGGCCAACGACAACTTTCTACGAGCGCTCGGCTACTCGCTGCATGAGATCGAAGGCAAACACCACCGCATCTTCTGCGATCCGGAGTACGTCGCCTCTTCGGACTACCGCACGTTCTGGCAGCGCCTGCGCGGTGGCGAGTTCGACTCGGGCGAGTACAGGCGCGTCGCTTCGGACGGGCGTCACGTATGGATTCAGGCCACCTACAATCCGGTCTTCGACGAGGACGGCCGAGTGGTAAAGGTCGTCAAGTTCGCTGCCGACATCACCGAAGCCAGGCAGATAGCGGCCGAGTACGAGGGCAAAGTCGCGGCGATCGACCGGGCGCAAGGCGTAGTCGAGTTCGACCTCGACGGTACGATCCGGACGGCCAACGACAACTTTCTCTCGATCGTCGGTTACGCACTAGCCGAGGTGAAGGGCAAGCATCACCGCATGCTTTGCGCGCCCGACTACGCGGCATCCTCCCAATACCACGCCTTCTGGCAGCATCTGAGCGAGGGGCAGTTTCACTCGGACGAGTTCAAGCGCATCGGGAAGGACGGCCGGGAAATCTGGATCCAGGCGACCTACAACCCCATTTTCGACGCGAATGGCTCGCCCGTAAAGGTGGTAAAATTTGCGACAGACGTGACCGATGCCAAGCGGCGCAACGCAGAATATCAGGCCAAAGTCACCGCGATCGACCGAGCTCAGGCGGTCATCGAGTTCGACCTCGACGGCACGATACGGACGGCCAACGACAACTTTCTCTCGGCGCTGGGCTACACGCTCGGCGAGGTGAAGGGGAAGCACCACCGCATGTTTTGCACATCGGACTTTGCGCAGTCGCACGCGTACCGCGAGTTTTGGGAGCACCTGCGCAGCGGCCAGTTCCACCAGGGCGAGTATCCACGCGTGCGCGAGGACGGCTCGACGGCGTGGATTCAGGCGACGTACAACCCGGTTTTCGACGCCGAAGGCCGACCGAGCTACGTCGTCAAGTTCGCCACCGACATCACCAAGGAGATTGAGCAGCGCGACCAGTTTCACCTGCTCTCGCTCGTCGCCAATGAGACCGACAACAGCGTCATCATTACCGACGCGCGCGGCCAAATCGAATACGTCAACCCTGGCTTCGAGCGCTTGACGGGGTATGCAGCCAGTGAAGCGAAGGGCAAGAAGCCGGGCGATATCCTGCAGGGCAAGCACACGTCACCCGAAACCAAAGCGCGCATCCGAGCCAAACTCGACGCCCAGCAGCCGTTCTACGAGGAGATTCTCAACTACGACCGCAGCGGCAACTCGTACTGGATTTCCCTGGCCATCAACCCCGTCTTCGACGACCGAGGCGGGTTGCAGCGTTTCATTTCGATCCAGACCAACATCACCGAGGTTAAGTCGCAGGCCATAGAGATCAACGCTCGGCTGGAGGCCATCAGCCACACCAACGCCGTGATGGAGTGGGACGCGAGCGGTCAGCTTACCTACGTCAACGCGTTCCTGTGCACTCTGGCCGACTACGCCAATCCGGAAAGCGTCATCGCGAGCGCGCGGTCTCTGGAGAGTTACCTCAGCGCAGAGGCCAAGCAGAAATACCGCAGAGGCGAGTCTTTCCAGACTGACTTGCACTTCCTAACGTCTGCGGACGATCACTTTCTGCTGTCGTCCACTATCACCCCCGTATTCGATGCCGAAGGACACCTCGTCAAAACGCTGGTCTTGGGAACGGACACTTCTCAGCGGATAGCCATCGTCAGGCAGACGCGCGACGCGATGTCCGATCTGCTAGAGCGCATAACTGGCATCGTCGGCTCGATCAACGACATCAGCAGGCAGACCAACCTGCTCTCGCTCAACGCGGCCATCGAAGCGGCGAGGGCCGGAGAGCATGGGCGGGGTTTCGCCGTCGTCGCCGATGAGGTGCGCAAGCTTTCAGGCCGTGCGAGCGCGTCGGCGGGCCAGATCGGTGAACTGACGCGCGAGGTGGGAGCGCAGATCGAGCAGTTGAGCGCGCAGATGTAGCACGCTCTCAGGCTGCCTAGGGCAGCGCTGGGTCAGAGCAGGACAACTGCTCCCCTCGTTCACGCGGAAGCTACCTGGGCGAAGGATGCGCGCGAGTCGTCCATCTTTCGCAGCAGACCCAGATCGACGATGCTGAATCCGACCTTGGAGAAGACGGGCAGCAACACGAACAGGACCGTGTCTACGCTCTGACTGACGACACCCAAACCGGACGGTCCCAAGATCCACGTGAGCGGATAGCCGATCCAAAAGATCGCGAGATAGGCAGCCACGATGCCGTAGATGCGCGATACTTCGCCGTTGTGGCGGGCCACATGTCGCAGCGGTCCGAAGACGACGTAGAAGATCAAAATCAGCGCGGCGACGCCGATAAAGTAGAAGACGAAACGCGTCGCCCCGGTCGACAGATCGCCGATCAGCCCGCACAGGATCATGACGACATCGGCGCAGACGAGCGTGACCAGCGTCGGTACGTGCGGGCGTTTAGCGGTGTGCGTCGTGGCTGTCATCCAGAGTGCGACGAGTAGCAGCGGCGTCGTCACGATCCAGTCGGCGTAGCGCGCCCAGTACGTCGTCTGCCCGGCGACTTCGACCGTGCCCAGGCCCATCGCCATCGCGAGGTAAGCCAAGCCCGACCAGACTGGGATGAACGTCGCCACCAGATACTCCCACTTGGGCACGCCACGCGGGTTTTGCATCCAGGCGACGAAGAGGAGCGCGCCTGCCGCCATGCAGCCGACGTAGACGAAGTGAAGGGTTGTGCTGAGATCCATCGGTGGGTGGTGGTGAGGAGGGCAGTGAGACGTCGGAAGACGCGCGCGCGATTCCAACGTCAAAAGGGCGACGAGAAAGGTACCAAACGCAAAACGCCCTCACCGAGATCAATCACAGCGGAGGCTCAAAGCGAGGTGTCGAACGACACCTAGACGCCGCCCATCGACACGCGCAAGCGGTTGCGGGCGCGGACGAGTTCGGCTTCCGCAGCTTCGCGTTCTTTCGCATTGCTGGTTGCGGCCAAGCGCTCGCGGGCCGACTGCTCTGCGGCCCTAGCGCGTTCGGCGTCGATGGCGTCGGCGGGTTCGGTCGTCTCAGCGAGAACGGTCACCTTGTTATCTAGCACTTCCAAGAAGCCGCCGCTCGTCGCGTAGACGAGGTTTCCGCCGTCAGCCGTGCGCAGCGTCAGCGGCCCGACCGTAAAGGCGGCGATCATCGGCGCGTGGCCCGTGCGGACTTCGAACGATCCCTGCACGCCCGGCGCCCGAATGCCGACGGCTTCTCCAGCAAACACCTTGCGGTCCGGGGCGACGATTTCGACGTAGAGCATAGCGATGGAGTCTTAGTGGGGCACAGTGTGCTTACTTGATAGCACCCGAAGAATGCTTGATATCCTTTTCCTCGTCATCCTGAGCCACGTTGAAGGATCTCCTTCGGTAGAGAATAGAGATCCTTCGACAAGCTCAGGATGACGGTGGGAAGAGCACGGCGCTGACTATCGAAGAGTGTTAACCTTGGGCGAGCATCTTGTCGCCGGCTTCGATGACTTCTTCGATGGCGCCCTTGTACATGAACGCGCCTTCGGGGTACTTGTCGAGTTCGCCCGAGAGGATCATCTTGAAGCCCCGGATGGTGTCGTCGATCTTGACGTACTTGCCCGTCGCGCCCGTAAACTGCTCGGCGACGAAGAACGGCTGGCTCATGTACTTCTGCGCCTTGCGCGCGCGGCTGACGACGAGTTTGTCCTCGTCCGACAGCTCGTCCATGCCCAGGATGGCGATGATGTCCTGCAGCTCTTTGTAGCGCTGCAGCAGCTCCTTGACGGCCTGAGCCGTGTCGTAGTGATCGTCGCCGATTACGCGCGGGTCGAGAATGCGGCTCGTCGAGTCGAGCGGGTCAACCGACGGGTAGATGCCCAGGCTCGCGATGGCGCGGCTCAGCGTCGTCGTGGCGTCGAGGTGAGCGTAGGTCGTGGCCGGTGCCGGGTCCGTCAGGTCGTCGGCGGGGACGTAGATGGCCTGTACCGAGGTGACCGATCCGTTCTTGGTCGACGTAATGCGCTCCTGCATGACGCCCATCTCGGTCGCGAGCGTCGGCTGGTAGCCCACGGCGCTAGGCATACGGCCCAGCAGAGCCGACACTTCGGATCCGGCCTGGGTGAAGCGGAAGATGTTGTCGACGAAGAAGAGCACGTCCTTACCGCCCAGATCGCGGAAGTATTCGGCAATCGTCAGACCCGACAGGGCGACGCGGGCGCGGGCTCCCGGCGGCTCGTTCATCTGGCCGAACACGAACGTCGCCTGGCTGTCTTTGAGCGCGTCGGGGTCGACTTTGTCGACATCCCAGCCGCCTTCTTCCATGTCGTGCATGAAGGCGTCGCCGTAGCGGATGATGCCGGATTCGAGCATCTCGCGCAAGAGGTCATTGCCCTCGCGTGTGCGCTCGCCGACACCGGCAAACACGGACATTCCGTCGTGCGCCTTGGCGATGTTGTTGATCAGCTCCTGGATCAGAACGGTCTTGCCGACACCGGCACCGCCGAACAGGCCGATCTTTCCGCCGCGCGAGTAGGGTTCGAGCAGGTCGATGACCTTGATGCCGGTCTCGAGCATCTCGACCTCGGTCGACAGCTGATCGAACGGCGGCGGCTCCTGGTGGATGCCGCGGTATTCGGTGACGACCGGCGCGGGCATTCCGTCGATGGGCTTGCCGACGACGTTGAACAGGCGGCCTTTGATGGCGTCGCCGATGGGCATCGAGATCGGGCCACCCGTGCTGGTGACGACCGTTCCGCGCTGCAGACCGTCCGTCGAGTCCATCGAGATGGTGCGGACGCGGTTTTCGCCCAGGTGCTGCTGCACTTCGAGAACCAGATCGCCGCCCTCGCGGTCGACGGTCAGCGCGTCGTAGATATCAGGGACCGAACCGGCCGGAAACTCGGCGTCGACGACGGGGCCGACGACCTGGACGACTTTGCCAGCAGCCATAGCGACCTTGGATGCAGAAACGGGGGCGACTTCCATGCTCTTAGAAACGGGTACGAGGATCGAACGAGGGCCGAGCAGCGCCCGGCGAAGAGAGGAAAAGGTACCGCCCCACGCGCGCTGACGGGTGCAGAAAGGGCAAAATCCACGCGCAGGAATCGTCCGTTCAGCGCGCGATCCGTACCGCCGAGCCTGAAACGAGACACTACGCTCCTTCCTCGCACCGCCTCCTCAAGCCGACGTTCTCATCGGCCAGCGCTTTGCGGATGAGTGGGCGTAGGAGGGGCGAGAGCAGCGTGCCCAGGAATCCCGAAACGACGACACGCAGCGTGTTCGAGGTGCCGTTTCGGTCAGGCTCCAGTTCGTGCGTCGCTTCCATGACGATCCCCGCTCGCCGAGTCTCCCACGTGAACCGCTCACCCAGGACAAAATCGGTCACGGTCCACTCGGATTCTGCCTGCCCCGGCTGCTTGACGAGTGCTTTACTGCCCACTCCGAACGGACCATCGTCCAGGCGCCGGACGGACGAGATGGTCGGCGTCCATTCGGGCCAACGGTCGACGTCTTCGGTGACGACCCAGACCACGTTGGGAGGGGCGTCGATGTGGAGCGTGTTTTCGACGATCATTGGAGAGCGGACACGTGGAGGGCGCGCGGTTGGCGGCTACTTCTGGTGCGCCGAATGCTGACGAAGGGTCCCATCGGCGCGAGCACAGCGGCTCGTTTACGTCGGGTCCGGCGTAGGACGGAAGAGTAGACATGCGAAACGGCGCGACGGGTGCAGAACGGGCAAAATCCACGCGTAGGAATCGTCCGTTCGACGCGTGACCTCTCCTAAGTCACCCACCGGTCGCCCAGCGACGCCGCTACTCGTGCGCCTCTCGCGCGGGTAACTCGTCACAGAGCGCGCACGCTTGCGCTCGGCTCTGCCGGTGCAGGTGCGCCCCTACGAAGACCGCCGTCGTCAGAACACTCCAGAGCGCGCTGTACGACGCGGCTTCAGCCACCGCATCTCCTTTGAGCAGGCGGACAACGAACAGCAGCAGAAGGGCGCCAGCGAACAGCGGCATGGCGCGGCGCGTCAGGAAGAAGCGGTTCATATCGGTGTGCACGATCAGAAAACGGTGACTGTCGGAAGTACGAAGCGCACCGAGACGAGTTGCGTGTGGGTCTACCTCCTCATCGGAGCGGGCGGGCAGCGACTCCCTCTTCGA
Organism: Rhodothermales bacterium; assembly: GCA_963841855.1. Classification (GTDB taxonomy): domain Bacteria; phylum Bacteroidota; class Rhodothermia; order Rhodothermales; family BA12; genus CAXBBB01. The sequence goes on from CAWJEJ010000001.1 coordinate 666,390, forward strand.
TGATGCGTAGGGGCCCAGTCGTGCCGTCGGCGTCGAAGACTATCCGGTCGATGGACGTCGCGCGGGGGGGGGGCGCCCTCGGCTGGGGATAGGGTGCTCAAACTCAGGCGCCCGCTGCCTACAAGACGATCTTGGCGAGGCCGGGCCAGGACCGGTTTCTCTTTACTTGGCTCTTCCCCGAACGCGAGGTGCCTTGAGCGGGCCTGCTCCTGCGAATCCCCTAGGCGCGTGTCCGGTTGGGCTGAGCGTGATGCAGCAATTCTTCGGCGTCGTCGAGTTCGAGTTGCAAGCGGGCGTCTTGCTGAACGATGTCGGGGGCGCGGCGGGGCAAGGCGTCCAGGTGCGCGTGGAGACGGGCGGCGAGCGGGTCGTCGGGCGAAGCGCCTTCAGGAGTCAAGGTATCGGCGCGGTGGGTGAGGCCGTCGACGGCGGCGGCGAGGTCGGCTTCGGCGTAGCGGGCCGCCAAGGCGCGGAGCGGGGCGATGGACTGCCCAACGGATGCAGCCAGTTCGCGAGCCTGATCCCGCTCGAACGCACACAGACGCTCGGCCAGGCGCGTTCCATACTCGGCGAGCTGCAACACGCCCTGCGCGCCGCCGCTCACGAATGCGGGCACGAGCGCTTGCTCGGCTCCGTTGCGCCACCGCACCACGTCGATCAACGCCTGTTCGTAGGCGATGGCGCTTTGCCGCTGGTCGACGAGTCTTTGGGCACGGGCAAACGCGTCTCTCGCCTGGTCCGAACCGGCGGAGGCGAGGGCGGCGCCGAGCGGTTGCAGCCGGGCGCGTCGGGCGGCTACGTCGGCGAGTTCGGCGCGCAGTTCGTCTTCGCGCGCGCGCAGCGTTCCGGGGCGAGACGTTCGTTGGGGCTTCTCGTCACCTTGCGTTTCGCGGATTGCTTTGAGGAGCACGCCTACACCGAACGCGAGAATTAGCGACGCCGTCCAACCGATGAACACCAGACTTCCCTCATATCCAAACAAGAGCGCCGGAAGCCCAACCAGGAATCCGACTGCGAGTCCAGCTTGAAGTCGATTTTCCCGCAACTGCTCCATGATCGGCTCGCGCCACAACCGTCCGATGATGCCCGGCGGAGCGCCGCAGTTGGGACAGCGGGCGTCGTCGTGGAGGAAACCGCACGACTGGCAGCGGGCGCGGTCAGCCATCGGTGCGCGTCAGGAACGGCAGCAGGTCGTCGGTCAAGGCGTCCCACGAGAACTTCTCGGCCTGTGCCGACGCGCCTTCGCCCAGCTTTTCAGCTCCGATGCCGTAGAAACGGGCCAGTCCGCTAGCGAGCGATTGGGAATCTTCCGGCTCGACGAGGATACCTGCCACACCGTCCGGCACCACGTCGGCGAAGACCCCCAGGTTGGTCGTTACCATCGGTTTCCCAAAGAAGAAGGCCGTTTGCGCCACGCCCGACGGGGTTGCCCGGCGATAGGGCTGGACGAGGGCGTCACTGGCCGAGAAGTAGCGGTGCACGTCGGCATTGTCGACGTAGCCGGGAAAGAAGCGGACGATGGGCGCGTCGCCGTCGAGCAGTCCCAACCGCTGCGCCTGCGCCATCAGTTCGTCCTCGTTGTCGTAGAACTCGCCCGCGACGATCAACTGCGCGCCGGTTTCCTGGTGGACGCGCGGCATGGCGTCGAGCAGAATGTCCAGCCCTTTGTACGGGCGGATCAGCCCGAAGAACAGCAGCGTGGGCCGGTCGGGGATGTCCAGCTCCTCGCGCGCCTGCTGCGTCGGAATGGCAGGCTCGAAGATGTCGTAGACCGGGTGGAAGGTCTCGAGCACGTCGGCGTCGGGGCGCAGTCCGCGCAGGTCGTCGGCGACGTGGCTCGACAGCGTGAAGTACGCGTCGGCCTGGCTCGTGAGCGCGCGCATCAGCGGCTTGGTCAGCGGGAAGGCCTTGTGCGGGTAGACGTTGTGCAGAAACAACGACACGCGCGGAGCAGCAGCGCCGATCTGCTTGCACCGCCGACGCATCGCCCACAGCAGGCCGAGATAGGTGGGCACGAAGAACGGCAGCCAGTGACTGAGCACGACGCTATCGGCCCGCTGATCGGCGATCCACCGCCCGGTCTTGATCCACGTGCGCGGGTCGACCGAGTCGAGCATCCGCAAAGGAGCGTGCGGCAGACGGTCGGCCCAGCGCGGATCGTCCTCGAACTGGCTCTCGCCCGGAAACAGCCGCTCGGGGTATTGCCGCGAAAACGTGACGACGTGCGTATCGGCGCGCTCGGCCAGCGCCTGGCTCAGCCGGTTCTGAAAGTGGGCGATGCCGCCGCGATACGGGTACGCGGGGCCGACGAGAACGACAGAGGGACGAGGCACGAGCAGCTGGGAAAGTGGCCGCTCAAGATACCGATCGCTAAACCGCTTCGGCTTCGCGGGGCTGCGTCTCCTCGCGCACGTCGTAGCTCGCCGTGCGTTCGAGGCGCGGCTTGGCGAACATCTCGCCGATCAGCCCGGTCGTGAATAGCTGGACGCCGACGATGACGAGGGTGATGGCGAGCAGCAGCAGCGGGCGGTCGCCGATGGGGTGGCCGAGCACCAGTTTGTCGAACGAGATCCAGAGCGCGAGCACGAAGCCTCCGAGAAACGCCAGCGACCCCAATCCGCCGAAGAAGTGCATCGGGCGGGCGGCGTAGCGCGTCAGGAACGTGACCGTCAGCAGGTCGAGGAAGCCCCGGACGAAGCGCTCGAATCCGAATTTAGTGCGCCCAAACTTGCGCGCGTGGTGCTGCACCTCTTTCTCGGCGATGCGGTCGTAGCCCTCCCATTTGGCGAGCAGCGGGATGTAGCGGTGCAGCTCGCCGTAGACGCGGACGCTCTTGACGACTTCGCACTTGTAGGCTTTCAAACCGCAGTTGAAGTCGTGCAACTTGATGCCCGAGAAGTGGCGCGTGACAGCGTTGAAGAACCGGCTCGGCAGCGTCTTCCCCAGCGGATCGTGCCGCGTCCGCTTCCAGCCCGACACCAAGTCGTAGCCCTCCTTCCCCTTCTCGCCGTCCACCATTGCCACGAGCAGCGGGATCTCGTCCGGATCGTCTTGCAGATCAGAATCGAGCGTCACGACGACGCGGCCCCGCGCCCGCTCGAACCCAATAGCTAGCGCCGCACTCTTGCCGTAGTTACGCCGAAACCGGATGCCGGTGAACCGCTCGTCCGCTTGTGAAATCGCTTCTATCACCGCCCACGATCCGTCCCGGCTGCCGTCGTCGACCAGCCACGCCTCGAACGTCAGCCCGGACTCGTCGCACGCAGCGCGGATGCGGTCGGCGAGGATGGGCAGGCTCTCGACCTCCTCGAAGACCGGGACGACGAGCGATACGTCGGGGGCGAGTGCGTCGTGAGTCATGCGGTAAAGTAGAAACCTAACAGGTCTCCAGGACCTGTTAGGTTTGGCGGTGTCGATAGACGAAGCTACAAGCCGGATGGCCCGTCGGGTAACAGAAGCGACGCTTCCATCTCACCCTGACCAGAAAAGAAGCGCAGCCGACCGTCCTCCTCGCAGATCCAGACTTCACGAGCACCGGAATCGAGGTAGAGATTCACCTTCTCCTCCATCTCCTTCCAACTATTCGACGGAGAGCGAATCTCGGCGCATATTTCGGGTGCCTCCTGGAAGGGTGTAGCGTAGCCGTGCTCATTGAGGAAAGAGCGCGACGCCCACACTACGTCTGGCACCTTGACTCCCAATGGCGTCGAAACGGAGCATTCGGTGAACACCTCGCCGCCCTCCAACTCGTCTTGCAAGACGTACCCGAGTCGAAACTGGCGACGAGCATGCAAATTAGAAGCTGGACTCATGACGATCTGGCCGTATTCGTTGAGTTCGATCTTGTAAGGCAGATCTTGCAATGCCGGATCAGCGAGAACGTCATCCCAGGTCATGGCGAGCGAGTTTATACGTCGATGGTGGCGTAGCGGGCGTTGCGCTCGATGAACTGGCGGCGCGGCTCGACGGCGTCACCCATCAGGGTCGAGAACGTGCGGTCCGCCGTGGCGGCGTCGTCGATGGTGACGCGCTGGAGGATGCGGCGCTCGGGGTCCATCGTGGTCTCCCAGAGCTGATCCGGGTTCATCTCGCCCAGCCCCTTGTAGCGCTGAATACCGACCTTCTTACCGCTGCCTCCGCCCATTTCATCGACGAACTTCTGCATTTCGTCCTCGGTCCAGGCGTAGCGCTCGGTTTTGCCCTTCTTGACTTTGTAGAGCGGCGGCAAGCCGATGTAGACGTAGCCCTGCTCGACCAGAGGGCGCAGGTGGCGGTAGAGGAACGTGAGCAGGAGCGTGCGGATGTGCGCGCCGTCGACGTCGGCGTCGGTCATGATGACGACGTGGTGGTAGCGCAGCTTTTCCAAGCTGAACTCGCTCTCGGTCGTGGCAAGGCCCGTTCCCAGAGCGGTCACGATGTTGCGGATCTCTTCGTTGTCGAGCACCCTATCGAGCCGGGCCTTCTCGACGTTGAGGATCTTGCCACGCAGCGGAAGGATCGCCTGGAAGTGGCGGTCGCGCGCCTGCTTGGCCGATCCGCCAGCCGAGTCACCCTCTACCAGGTAGAGTTCGCTGATCGACGCATCTTTGCTGGCGCAGTCGGCGAGTTTGCCGGGGAGTCCGCCGCCCGAAAAGACGTTTTTGCGCTGGACGAGCTCGCGTGCCCTACGGGCGGCGGCCCTAGCCTGAGCGGCGAGCGTGACCTTGTCGACGATGCGCTTGGCCTCACGTGGGTGATCTTCGAGCCACTCGCCCAACTTCTGCCCGACGAGGCTTTCGACGATGCCTTGCACGTCGCTGTTGCCCAGCTTGGTCTTGGTTTGCCCCTCGAACTGCGGCTCCTGAACCTTGACCGATAGCACGCCCGTCAGCCCTTCGCGGAAGTCGTCGCCGCTGAGCGTGACCTTGCTGTTCTTGAGCAGGTTGTTGTTGTCCGCGTAGCTCTTGAGCGTGCGCGTCAGGGCCCTACGGAAGCCCGACACGTGCGTGCCGCCTTCGTGCGTGTTGATGTTGTTGACGAACGAGTGGACGTTCTCGCTGTAGCCGTTGTTGTAGCGCAGCGCCAGCTCGACCGGCACTTCGCCCTCTTCGTCGGCGATGTAGATCACCTCTTCCAAGATCGGCGTGCGGCCCTCGTCCAGGTAGTCGACGAACTCGCTGATGCCGCCTTCGAAGTGGTAGACTTCGGTCAGCATGTTGCCGTCCTCATCAGTCTCGCGCTCGTCGCTGATCGTGATGGTGACGTTGCGGTTGAGGTAGGCTAGCTCGCGCAGCCGTCCCGACAGCGTCTCGAAGCGGTACTCGTTGGCCGTAAAAATCGTCATGTCCGGCCAGAAGTGGACGCGCGTACCGCTCTCTTCGCCGGGCTTCATGTCGCGCACGACCTCGACTCCGGTCTGCGGCACGCCAATCTGGTAGCGCTGCGTATAGACCTGCCCATCGCGCTGGATCTCGACGTCGAGCCGCTGCGAGAGCGCGTTGACGCAGCTTACGCCGACGCCGTGCAGCCCGCCCGACACCTTGTAGCTGTCCTTGTCGAACTTGCCACCGGCGTGCAAGACGGTCATCACAACCTCGACGGCCGGACGCTTTTCGGTCGGGTGCATCTCGACCGGAATGCCGCGCCCGTTGTCTTGGACGCTGACCGAGTTGTCTTTGTGGATCACGACGCCGATCGTGTCGCAGTGCCCGGCCAGAGCTTCGTCGATCGAGTTGTCGACGACTTCGTAAACCAAGTGGTGCAGGCCGCGCGTGCCTACGTCACCGATGTACATCGCGGGGCGCTTGCGGACAGCTTCGAGTCCTTCGAGAATCTGGATTGAGGAGGCGCCGTAGCTGTTGGGAGCGGCGGCGAGAGGGGCGGAAGTCGGTTCCAACACGTGAGGGTCTGGACGGAAGGCGAGCGGAGGAGAAGGCCGCATCGCCCGTAATAACAAAGGCTTCGTTTGGTACGTCGGCGGGCATCGGAGGTTCACCCTGCGTCAACGACGGAATAGGCTAAACTACGGCAGAAAGGGCATTTTTCGAGACGCCGCCCGCGAGCTTCGACACGGCAACTTGGCGCTACGCTGCGCGTGCCTGCACGCCCTAACTTTGCCCCAATCCCCTCGTACGCACTCCTTCCCTCCTACCAACCGACCGTCATGGATCCAGAGATCGTCGTTTTCCTCGTTCCCATCTTCGGCATTCTACTCGGCATGCTCGCCGTCTGGACGAAGCATCAGCAAAAGATGGCGCAGATCCACCAGGGTGAGGGCGGCGGCGGCGAGCGCAACGCGCGGACGCTCGAACTGCTCACCGACACGCTCGAACGCGAGCACGAACGCATCGCCCAGCTCCAGCAGCGCGTCGACCGACTAGAATCCGTCGTCGAGGCGCGACCGGCGCGGCGGCTCTCGCAGGTCGACGCAGACAATCCGCCGCGGCTAGGCTCGGCGTAAGCGTTGAGCGACTGGCTGACTACCGATGGGGCTCGGTGGGTTTCATCGTCGGCTTCGTTCCTCCTCGCAATCGGATCGTCAGGATGCGGCCAAAACCCAGCGCCTCCGCCAGACCCGGCGGTCCTGGAGCTGTTTGCGCAGCGCGTGGCCCGCACTGTCCGTCCCGGTTTTACGCTTCGGCGCGAGCGCGACGGCGATCTCTGGCACCAGATGCGAGGGGTTGGAGCCTACGGGGCTGAGGTTTTCCCGGACAGCAGCGCCGTTCTCATCCGGATGCCGGGCGCGCCGAATCGCTACGGCTATGCCTACCGCATCGCAGCAGCGTCACCGGAATGGGAGCGGAAGACTCGGGCCCTCAATCTCCATCCGGTTGGTGAACCGTGGCACGGGTTCGTGTGCGGCTGGGCGCGAGCCGGAATGAGGCATCCATGCTGAGCGTGCGCGGCTTATGACGAAGTAGCAGCGCCTAACGGATCGGCTAGCGGACGCGCGTGTTATACCGGGCTATGACCTCGATAGCCTCCCTGCTCGACGCTGCTCCGTTCGCCGGCACGCTCCGAACGGTCGGTAGCGTGGCCGATCGAATCGGGCTTGAAGCGTACCTCGTCGGCGGGGCGGTGCGTGATCTGCTGATCGGGCGAGCCACGACGGACCTCGATTTTGTGACCGTCGGCGAAGGGAGCGGCGAGCGGTTGGCGCGCGCCGTTGCCAAGGAAGTGCGGGGCAAGGCGACCGTCTATCCCGCGTTTGGGACGGCGGCGGTCCACGCTCCGGGCAGCGAGGGCGCACTGGAGTTCGTCGGAGCGCGGCGCGAGAGCTATCGCAGCGGGAGCCGGAAACCGGTCGTCGAGACGGGGACACTGGTCGACGATCTGGCGCGGCGCGACTTCACCGTCAACGCGCTGGCGGCGTGCGTGCTGCCGGACCGATGGGGCGAGTTGGTGGATGAGTACAAGGGCGCTTCGGATCTGAAGATGGGTTTGCTGCGGACTCCGCTCGATCCGGGCGTGACGTTCTCGGACGATCCGCTACGGATGGTGCGAGCGGCGCGTTTTGCGGCTCAGCTGGGCTTCGAGATCGCCGTCGACGCGCTGGACGCGATGGAGGAGCAGGCCGACCGCATTGCGATCGTCTCGATGGAGCGGGTGGCGACCGAGTTGGACAAGATCATCGCCTCGCGCGCGCCCGACGAGGGCTTTCGCATCCTGTTCGAGACCGGCATCCTCGACCACCTGATCCCCGAACTCGTCGACCTGAGCGGCGTCGAGGCCATCCATGGTATCGGCCACAAAGACAACTTCTACCACAGCCTCCAGGTACTCGCCAACTTGGCCGAGCGCACGTCCGACCGCTCGCCCGGCGATACGCGCTGGCTGCGCTGGGCCGCGCTGCTGCACGACATCGGCAAGGAGCCGACCAAGCGCTTCGTGCCCAGGCAAGGCTGGACGTTCCACAACCATCCCGAAATCGGCGCGCGGATGGCTAAGAAGGTGTTTGCGCGCCTGACGCTGCCGATGGGCGAGCCGCTGACGTACGTGCAGCACCTGATCCGCATGCACCACCGGCCGCACGCGCTGGTCGACTACGACGTGACCGACAGCGCCGTCCGCCGCCTGCTGTTCGACGCCGGAGAACACGTCGATGACCTGATGACGCTGGTCCGCGCCGACCTGACGACCAAGAATCCCAAGCGGATGCGGCGCTACCTCAAAGGCTTTGACCGGGTCGATGCCAAGATGATCGAAGTCGAGCAAAAGGACCACGTGCGCACCTTCCAGCCTCCCGTCGACGGCAACGAGATCATGGCGGCGCTGGGCGTCGACGAGGGGCTGGCAGTCGGGCTGCTCAAGGAGCGCATCAAGGAAGCGATTTTGGACGGCCACGTCGCCAACGAGCACGATGCCGCCTACGCGTTCATGCTCACGCACGTCGACGACGCGCTGCGCCGAGGCCGCCTGTTCGACCAAGCCGTGCGAACATTTCCACCGTCACTGCGACGCGGATTGGGGCGCGTCCGCCGTGCGCTGTCCGAGAGCGACGCGCTTCCCGCATCTGACGAAGCCGCGCTGGCTCACCTGCTGGCGCTAGCCGAGACGTACGTTGCCGATCCCGAACCTGAAGACGCCTGAAATGGGAAAGACTCTGCTGACACTGTTCCTTCCTCCGATCCGCGTCTGGCTGCGTGCCGGGCTGGGCTGGCCGTTTTGGCTATGCTTACTGCTGACGTTTCTCTGGTGGATTCCGGGCGTGCTCTTCGCCTTCTGGTATGCTCGGCGTCCTGTCTCACCGCCCGAGCGCTCGTCTCGAAGCCAGCCTTCGAAAGCAGCCGCACCATCCGGCTGACGGATGTTCACTCGGCCAGCAGCCGCGCGACGGTTCGACCCTCGTCGTAGCCCAGCGGGAAAAACGCGACGCCCGCCATGCCGCGCATCCGGACGAAGTCCATCTTGTGACGCAGGCTCTCCTCGTCCTCGAACCAGCCCTGACGCCAACCGTCGGCGCGCTCATAGGCATACCACGCCGACCCGCTCTGAACGTCGCGCTGCAAGCCGTACTGCGCCGCTCGCGCCAGCGCCGAGCCTTCCAGCCCGGGCACGCGGTCTTTATCGACGCGGCCCAGCGAAACCGTATTGCCCCTGCCGCGCGTCGGGCTGCCGGGGCGATCGGTCTCGGTCGGCCACTCGTAGCCGTAGAGCGGGACGGCCATCAGGATCTTGTCCATCGGGATCCCGAGCAGCGCGTAGCGGCGGGCGATACCCTCCCAGTTCTGTCCGCCCCACCCACGCAGCGGCGCGACCGGACCGCTCGTCTGGCTTCCGCGGTAGTGGAAGTCGTAGCCCTGCACCACGACGTGATCGGCGGCGGCGGCCAGGCGGGTCTCGTCGAACGCGTCGGGTACATCGAACGGCGGCAGGAAAACGCTCAGGTGCGCGTCAGGCCGCGTCGATTCCAGCTGGACGGCCAGTCGCTCGACGAACTGCGTATACGCCAGCCGCGCGCGGGGATCGACGGACGTGAACATCTCGAAGTCGAGGTGGATGCCCGTCGCCGCCTCATTCGTCGCCACGCCGAGCACGTTGGCAGTGAGTCTACGGATAGCTTCGGGCGAGGTGAAGACACTGTCGAACTTGGCCGAGCCGAAGAGCGTGAATGTCGGCGCGAGGACCGTCCCGCGTTCGCGAGCCGCAGTGGAAAGCTCGGTCCAGCGAATGGGCCAACCGTAGGTCGATCGGAGCGAGCCGTCGCCGTCGACGCCGATCTCGAAAAAGAAGATGCCGTCCAGCGCCTCGACGGATTCGTGCTTCCACTCGTCGCCCATCCAGTAGGGATGGTAGCCGTAGGCGAGGATCGGCGACTTCTTGTAGCGCGTCGTGGTCGTGGCGCATCCGGCGAGGAAGACGGCGCCCAAGGCGAGGAGGAGCAGGCGGGACATGTGGAGCGGCTAGTCGATCGAAGGAGTGAGAGGCGAGAGTACCACAACGTCTGCGCCAAACATGTCATGTCTTGGAGACATGACATGTTTCGTCTCCTCACCGCGCCGAACCCGACCGCCGTGCACATCGTTCGCACACGCCGCACCGACAGTTCGCCATGCCCGTCCGCTCGCCCGAGTTAGAAGAGAAGCTCGCCCACCTGCCGACGCAGCCTGGCGTCTACCAGCACAAGGACAGCGAGGGCACGGTTCTCTACGTCGGCAAGGCCAAGAACCTGCGCAACCGGGTCCGCAGCTACTTCCAAGACAGCCGCCCGCACGACGGCCGCATCCGCGCTCTGGTCCGCAAGATCGCCGACGTCGAACTGATCGTGACCGACACCGAGGCCGAGGCGCTGATCCTCGAGAACAACCTCATTAAGAAGCTCAAGCCGCGCTACAACGTCAACCTGCGCGACGACAAGACCTATCCGTGGATCGTCATCACCAACGAGCCGTTTCCGCGCATCTTCCCCACGCGGCGCGTCATCAAGGATGGCAGTCGCTACTTCGGTCCCTACACCGATGTCAAGAACATGAAGCGCGTGCTCAAAGCCGTGCGCAGCCTGTTCAAAGTGCGGACGTGCAGCCTCGCTCTGGCGCCCGAACCCATCGCGGCGGGGCGCTTCGAAGCCTGCCTCGAGTATCACATCAAGAAGTGCGACGCGCCGTGTATCGCCGCCCAAAGCCTGGAGGAGTATCAGCAAATGATCGCCCGGGTCGAGAAGCTGCTCAACGGGCACACCGACGAACTCAAGCGGATGCTCACCGCCGACATGCAGCGTCTGGCATCCGAGAAACGCTTCGAGGACGCCGCCGCCCGCCGCGACCAACTCCACGCCGTATCGGTCTACGCTCAAAAGCAGAAAGTCGTCACCGCTGACGGCATGGACCGCGACGTGTTCGCCCTCGCCCTGGACCGCGAGGCCGACGTGGCGTGCGGCGTCGTCTTCCAGATTCGCGAAGGCAAGGTCATCGGGCGCGAACACCACTACCTGCGCCGGTTGGAAGACCACGAGGAAGCGTCGCTGATGCAGCGGATTCTGGAGAGCTACTACACCCAAACCGCCTTCTTCCCCACCGAAGTGCTGCTCTCGCACGAGCCAGAAGACAGCGCCGTCATCGAGTCGTACCTCCACGAGCATCGCCAGCGCAAAATCACGATCCGCGTCCCCCAGAGGGGTGACAAAGCCGATCTCATGGAGATGGCAGGCCAGAACGCGCGCCTGCTGCTGATGGAGTGGAAGCGCAACAAGGCCGTCAAGGACGCCGACCGCGAGGACCGCGTCCCGCACAGCGTCCAGAGCCTCAAGCGCGACCTGGGCCTGACGACCGAGCCGCGACGCATCGAGTGCTTCGACATCTCCCACCTCGGAGGCACTGGGACGGTCGCGAGTTGCGTCGTCTTCGAGAAAGGCGTGCCCAAGAAGAGCGAGTATCGCCACTACAAAATCCGCACGGTCGAGGACAAACCGGACGATTTCCAGTCGATGCGCGAAGTGTTGGCCCGCCGCTACGGGCGCGCCGTCCAGGAGAACGGACCGTGGCCCGACCTGGTCGTGATCGACGGCGGCAAGGGGCAGCTGTCGAGCGCCGTGACTGCGCTCAAAGAGGTCGAGGCCTATGGCAAGTTCACCGTCGTCGGACTGGCCAAGCGGCTGGAAGAGGTCTTCTTCCCCGGTGACAGCCAGAGCACGCTGATCCCACGCACGTCGAGCAGCCTGCAACTCTTGCAGCGCGTCCGCAACGAGGCGCACCGGTTTGCCGTCACGTTCCAGCGCAAACAGCGTCAACTGTCGACGCTCAAGAGCGAACTCACCGACATCCCCGGCATCGGCGCCGCCAAAGCACGCAAGCTGCTCACCGAGCTGGGCAGCGTCAAGCGCGTAAAAGCCGCCAGCGAAGCCGACATCGCCGCCGTCGTCGGCCCCGCCGCCGCCCGAGCCGTCCGCGCCCACTTCGACGCGCCCACGCAGCCTTCCGAGGGCGACGCCACCTGACAGAGCACGCCTTTCTCTCTGACAAGCTACCCCTCAACGTCCCCACCTAGTCATTGCGAGCGGAGCGCGGCGATCTCCAACGGTTGGCAGGGCACAGCCGCCGCATGTGTCCCCGACGATTGAGCGAAGGAGTTCACCTGCTACGCTGACCCGACTCCGATGCCAGGTGACCCGCCGGGATCGCGTGAAAGAACCGCGTGTTGGCAGGTCAAACCCCAACGTGCATGTCCACCATCGAACTCTCCGACGCCGCCACCTGTCTGCCCGACCTCGTCGCCCGCGTGCAGAACGGCGAAACCATCGCCCTCACCGACGGCGATAAGCACGTGGCTATGCTCGCGCCTCCTCCGCACGTAGGCTACGGAAGTCTAAAAGGCAAGATGTGGATGAGCGACGACTTCGATGAGCCACTCGACTTTCGGGAGCCGCCAAAAACCAGAACCGCGTTTCCCACGCATGTCCGTCCTGGTTTCGGCGGATTAACTGGAGCATACCGGATGGGCGATGACTTCGACGATTCTCTCGAAGGCGAGTTCGACTGCTTACGATGACCCGCTACCTGCTCGATACTCACACTCTGCTCTGGTATATCCTGGGGGACAAACGGCTTTCCGCGACAGCCCAAGACGTGTTTGCCGACGCTGGGAATCGCCCCTTCGTCAGCAAAGTGAGCCTGTGGGAAATCGCGATAAAGGTCAACATCGACCGACTCTCGCTGCCTACTCGTTCGACGAGTTGTTTCCCGACTTCCTTGATGTGAACCGACTGCTCATCCTCCCTATCCGTGATGCGCACCTCAACTGCTACGTCGACCTGCCGCTGCATCACCGCGATCCGTTCGACCGGATGCTCGTCGCCCAAGCCCAGTCCGAAGGGCTGACGCTCGTCACCCGCGACCGCGCGATGCAAGCCTACGACGTGCCGCTGCTGTGGTAGCTTCACGGACACCCTCACCGCCGATGCTCCGTTTCCTACTCCTCGCCTCTCTGATGGTAGGCTGCGCACCGGACGATCAGCCCGTCCCGCCGTCCACGCCCGTCGACACGCTCGAAGCCGTCGCCGACACGGCAGCCGCAGCCGCAGTCGCCGACGAACCGCAACCGCTCGGCGTCGACACGACGATCTTCCGCACAGTCCCGGTCGACCTGGAAGGTCGGATGGCGCAGGCAGCCTTTGGGATTCAAGGCGTCGCATGGGATGGGGCATTCTCCTACTCCCGAATTATCACCAGTTACGGCGATACACTTTGGGCAGATTAAGGAGATTTCGACGGCTTCGAGACAGGAATTTACTACGAGGACGGTCTTTGGAAAGACGAACAGCAGGGGTTCGCATGCTCATCTCCCGGCGATTGCATGAGGAAGCATATCGAGCAGGTTTTCACGCAGATAGAAATCGACACCGTTGGGTTTGGCGAGAAGCGGGACTACATCGACTTCCATTGGATGACCCTCGTCCCAGAATCCTTCCAGCAAGATCACGGGAAAAGCGAGGAAGTAGCGACTCGCATGGCTGACCAGATGAAGCTAGGCTACTCCGAAAAGTACATTCTGATGCTCACGCTGGATGACCTACCCACCGGTTGGCAAGTCGCTTATCTAGGCTTTGACCCAGCATCGGAACGACTGGTGAATATCCAAGGCTTCTAATCCATCCGCTGCCGCACGGCCTCGAACAGCAACACACCCGCGGCGACGCTCGCGTTGAGCGATTCGACCGATCCGGGCATCGGGATCGACACCAGGCCGTCGCAGGCTTTGGCGACCGAACCGCTCAGGCCGTTTTTCTCGCTGCCGACGACGAGGATCGTCGCGCGCTTCCAATCCCACGCGGTGTGAGCGGTCTCGCTCGTGCCCTCGGCGCCCACGATCCAGTAGCCGCGCTCTTTGGCGGATTCGAGCATCGTCGCCATCTTGTCGACCCTGGCGATGGGCAGTTGGAGCGCGGTCCCGGCGCTGGCTTTCAGGGCCGTCGCGCCGATGGGAGCAGCGCCTTTGCTGCTGACGAGAACGCCCGACACGCCCGCCGCCGCGGATGTGCGCAGGATGGCGCCGACGTTGAACGGATCTTCGAGTCCGTCCAGAGCGAGCAGCATCGGCATCCGCTCCTTCACGTCTTCGTGCGTCGGGGCGACGGTCGAGAAGAGCGCGTCGGCGTCGGCGTAGGTGATGGCCGAGACCAAGGCGACGGCGCCCTGGTGGTTGATGCCCGGCGCGAGTGCATTGAGCCGCTTTTGAGGCACGAACTGGACCTGCAAACCCGCCGCTCGCGCCATGCCCGCGATCTGTTTGAGCGTGCCGGTATCGTTCTGCAAATACACCCGCTCGACGCGCGACGGATCGGCCTCGACGATCTCGCGGACGGCGTTGCGCCCGGCGAGGACAGCTTCCTGGTAGTCGAGATCGGACATGGCGAGAGGTGTGTAGCTAAACGAAAAAGCCCCGACGCGACGTGCGCACCGGGGCCGGAGCCGATAAGCGGATTCGAACCGCTGACCTGTTCATTACGAATGAACCGCTCTACCAACTGAGCTATATCGGCAGGACGCCAAAAGTACGCAGGCCAATGCGGGCTGTCAACTAGCGCGCACATCTTCACCCGTATCTCAACGCATCCGGCAACATCGTCGCGCGTTTGGTCCGCTTCCACTCTATCGCCCGCCATGTCCGACCCGCTTTCCCGTCTGCGCGACCGTCTCGCCCCGATCCACGACCTCAACGCGTCGGCCGCCGTTCTCGAATGGGACCAGGAGACGTACATGCCGTCTGTCTCGAACGCGGCACGATCGAACCAGGTCGCCACGCTGCGGACGCTGGCGCACCAGATGCTGACGAGCGACGAAACCGCCCAAGCCGTCGCCGATGCCCTGCCGCTGCTCGCGAATCTGAAAGCACGCGACGATGACCAGTCGATCTTCGACGCTGGGCTGATCCGCGAAACCGCCCGCGACTTGGAGCAGGCGCAGAAGCTGTCGTCCGACTTCGTCTCGCGCCAGGCGACCGCTGTCGGCCTCGCCAAAGAAGCGTGGCGCCACGCCCGCGAGACCAATGATTTCGCTCATTACTCAGGGCACTTGGAAACCATCGTCGCCCTTAACCGCGAGTTGGCTGGCTTGCTCGGCTACCAAGATCATCCGTACGACGCCTTGCTCGACCAGTTCGAACCCGGCGCGACGACGGCCCAACTCCAACAGATCTTCGGCGATCTGCGCGAACGGCTCGTCCCTATCGTCCAGAAGCTTTCCGAGCGCGAGCAGCCCGGCCTGGGCGCCGTCTCGGGCGACTTCCCGCATCAGGCGCAGTGGGATCTGGGCATGAAGGTGCTGGCCGACATCGGCTTCGACCTCACGCGCGGGCGGCAGGACGTGTCGACGCACCCGTTCACGACGACGTTCGACCGGACCGACGTGCGCATCACGACGCGCGTCGACGTGGACTACTTCCCGTCGGCGTTCTCTTCGACGCTGCACGAGGCGGGGCACGGGATGTACGAGCAGGGCGTCGACGTTAGAACGGCGCGGACGCCGCTGGCAAGTGGCACGTCGCTCGGAATGCACGAGTCGCAGTCGCGGTTGTGGGAGAACCTGGTCGGGCGGAGTCGTCCATTTTGGTCGCACTACTGGTCCCAGACGCAGGCCGCATTTCCCGACACACTGGCGGATGTGACGCTAGACGACTTCTGTGCGGCGATGAACCACGTCGCGCCGTCGCCGATCCGCGTCGAGGCCGACGAGGTGACGTATAACCTGCACATCATGCTGCGGATGGAGCTAGAAATCGCCCTGATCGAAGGCACGCTGTCTGTCGCCGACCTGCCCGCTGCGTGGAACAGCGCGATGGAAAACTACCTCGGTATCCGCCCCGCATCCGATGCCGAAGGTGTGCTGCAAGACGTGCACTGGAGCCTGGGCACGATCGGCTACTTCCCCACCTACGCGCTGGGCAACCTGATGTCGGCGATGCTCTGGGACGCCTGCGACCGCGACCTGACGCCCGCGCACGGCACGCTCGACGAGCAGATGGCACGCGGCGAGTTCGGTCCGCTGCACGAGTGGATGCGCACGCACGTCCACCGCTGGGGACGCGCCAAGTCCGCAGACCGCATCCTGCGCGACGCGACCGGCGGTCCGCTCACCGCTGAGCCGTGGCTGGCCTACATCGCCCGCAAGTACGAGGTATGATCGAGACGTTGTGTTGGCTGAGAGCGTGGAGATCGCCGCGTCGCGTTGCTCCTCGCGATGACAGGGTAGACGGTGAAGAGGCAACTCGAAACTTCAGAATCACGCAGCAACCGGCCTGAGACGGATCGGCGAAAGAGACGCAGAGTGGAGGGAGCGGCCGAAATTGTCCTGTTTGAGCGCAGCGAGTTTGGACGGTTTCAGCGACCGGAGCGCCGCGTCCGCCGATGCGACGTACGCCTTGATCTTTACTTCTTCGAATCAAGCCAAAGAAGGCCAGCGCAGCGAAAACACGCATGGAGACGTTGCAAAGCCAAACCGCGAAAAGTCTCTGTAACTCCGCAGTCCCTAGTTTCCGCCCCACTCCCGCATTTCTACGCGATGACCGACACCGCTACTCCGACCGCCACCACCTGGGCCGACCGCCCCGCTCTCCAGCAGCCGACCTATCCCGACCCCGACGCCCTCGACCGCGTCTTGACGCACCTGCGCAGTCTGCCGCCTCTGGTCACGTCGTGGGAGATCCGTAGGCTCAAGGGCCACCTCGCTCAGGCCGCTCAGGGCAAGCGCTTCCTGCTGCAAGGCGGCGACTGCGCCGAGAGCTTCTCCGAGTGCCAGGACCAGATCATCACCAGCCGCCTCAAGGTGCTGATGCAGATGAGCCTGGTGCTCGTCCACGGCCTGCGCAAACCCGTCATAAGGGTCGGGCGCGTGGCCGGGCAGTACGCCAAGCCCCGCTCGTCGGACGACGAAACGCGCGACGGTGTCACGCTCCCCTCCTACCGCGGCGACATCATCAACGGGCCGGACTTCACGCCCGAGGAGCGCATTCCCGATCCCGACCGCCTGCTGCGCGCGTATTACAAATCGGCGCTGACGCTCAACTTCATCCGGGCGCTGAGCGAGGGCGGGTTCGCCAACATGCACCACCCCGAGTATTGGAATCTGCGCTGGGCCGGAGATTCGGGCCACGCCGAGGCCTACGACCGCATCGTCCGCAGCATTAGGGAGGGGCTCGAGTTCGTCGGCACGCTCACCAACGCGAGCCTGCACGACCTGGAGCGCGTCGAGTTTTACACGTCGCACGAAGCCTTGCTGCTCAAGTTCGAGCAGGCGCTCACGCGTACCGTCCCGCGCCGCGACGAGCCTTATAACCTGGGCACGCACTTCCCGTGGATCGGCATGCGCACGGCTGCCGTCGACCAGGCGCACGTGGCGTACATGGCCGAAATCGACAACCCGATCGCCGTCAAAATCGGTCCGGGCATGACGAGCGACTGGCTGCGCGACCTGATGAATACGCTCGACCCCGACGACGATCCGGGACGCCTCACGCTGATCGTGCGGATGGGAGTCGACGGTGTCGAGGACACGCTGCCCGGCCTGATCGAAACCGTCCGCAAGGAGGGCCGCACCGTGCTGTGGGTGTCCGACCCGATGCACGGCAACACGCGCACGACCGAGGACGGTCACAAAACGCGCAGGTTCGACGACATCCTCTCGGAAGTCGATCAGTCGGTCCGCATCCACGCGGCACATGGCTCGCGCCTGGGCGGTGTCCACCTCGAGCTGACGGGCGAGGACGTGACCGAGTGTACGGGCGGCGCGCGCGGACTGGCCGACGCCGACTTGCACCGCGCCTACCGCAGCCAGGTCGACCCACGCCTAAACGCCGAGCAAGCGCTCGAGATGGCACTTCGCATCAGCAACCTCTACCGGACGCTCCACGCGTAGTTGGCACGTGACGTCGCACGGTTTACGCACGCGCTCTTCAACCGTCAGCACCGAGCAGACGCGCGTCGCAGGCAGGAATCCGCAACCGCCCGAAGGACGAATCGCCGCGACCAACTTCCTTGCGGACAAGCGGCGCTCGGCATAGTCGATCGATTCGCGCGTTGAGGCTACTCGGGTTCGGTTATCTTGCCAGCCTGCCTCCTTCTGCCTCCGCCTGTGACCCGCCGCTCGTTCGTGACTTCCACTGCCGCCGCCTCAGCCGCCCTGACCATCTCGGCCTGTACCGGTAGCACCGCCATACTCTCAGAATCTGAACCTGTCGCCGGACGCTTGACCGCCGGGCGACTCGTTATGATCGACCTGCCCGGCCCCGACCTGGACGCCGAGAGCGTCGCTCGGATCAAGAAGTACGGCGTCACGAGCGTCTGCCTGTTCGGACGCAACATCGAGAGCGAAGCGCAACTGCGCGGCCTGTGCGAGAGTCTGCGTGTCGTGATGGGACCGGACGCGCTGATCGGCATCGACCAGGAAGGCGGAGGCGTGATTCGTACGCGGACGATGCCCTATCCGCCGTCGGCGATGAGTTTGGGCGCGGCGAACGACGACGATATGGCGCGGCAGGTCGGCGCGGCGACGGCACGCGGCCTGCAAGTCGATGGGCGTCAACTGGAATTTCGCGCCGGTTCTGGACGTGAACAACAACGCGTCGAACCCGGTCATCGGCGACCGCTCGTACGGGCAGGACCCCGACTTGGTCGCTCGCATGGGACTGGCGTGGTCCGAAGGCTCCAAGAGCGAGGGCGTCGCGACGTGCATCAAGCACTTCCCCGGACATGGCGACACGCTCGTCGACAGCCACTACGGATTGCCCAGTCGGTCGACAAGTCGATGGACGAATTGATGGCGCTCGAACTGCTGCCGTTCCAGCGCGCCGTCGAAGCGGGCGTGCCGTGCGTGATGACCTCGCACATCCTCTTCCCCGCCATCGACCCCGAGCATCCGGCCACGCTCAGCCGCCCGATTCTGACCGGAATCCTGCGCGAGCGATTTGGCTTCGACGGCGTCATCTGTACCGACGCGATGGACATGCAGGCCATTTCGAGCCGCTACGGGCGCGGCGAGGCGGCGCTGATGGCTCTGGACGCTGGAGCCGACCTGGTCATGGCGATCGCGCACGGAAACGGCGCCGCCCAAGACGAAACGCTGCAAATCGTCGAAGAAGCTCTGGCATCGGGCCGCATCGCCAGGCGCGACGCCCGAGCCAAGGCCGACCGTCTCACCGCCCTAGCCGCTCGCTTCCCCGTCCGCACGGCAGCCTACACCAGCACGCAACGCCAGACCGACCAGTCGCTCATGGAGCGCGCCTGGGCCGCAGGACTCACGACTGTCGGCGGCGCTCAGCCCATGGGTGCCGGTCGGCCGTTCACCCTCGTCGCCGCGCGCGCCGCCCAAGGCGGAGGCGCTTCGGACGCCGGACTGACCGGCTCGCAGCTCGTCGCCAAACTGAGTCGAAGCGTTCGACATCCGCGTCGCCCTGTTCGACCCAGGCGATCCGCTGGGCACGATCGGCGAGGTGGAGCGCGTCCACCGCCCCGGCACTCCGATCGTCATCGCGACGACGCAGCGCCGACGCATGGGCGAGCCGCTGACCGAACTGGCGCAGCGGCTCAACCCGGACCTCCACCTGTGCCTGTGGAATCCCTATGCCGCACTCGACGTGCCTGCGCCCGCGCTGATCTCGTTTGGATTCCGCCCCGAAGCGCTCGACGCCGTCGTAGCCTGGATGAAAGGCGACGAAACTGCAACCGGAACGCTTCCGATCGAGTTGAGCGTGTGACAGTCGGGCGTCTCGCCTGATTTTGGGTCACCACCTCTTTCCCTCACCTCATGCCGATCCCCCAGTTTCACCTCTTCGTCGTCGACGACGATCCCAACGTGTCCGAAGCGCTCGACGTGTTCTTCGACGACAACGGTTTCCAGACCACGATGGCCGACAACGGCGAGGACGCGCTCGCCAAGCTCAAAGAGACGCCAGAAGCGTTCGACGCCGTCCTGCTCGACGTGTCGCTACCCGGCATGAGCGGATTCGAAGTGCTCGAAGCCAGCCAGAGTATCGACCGCTTCTCCTCGCCCGTCATCATGCTGACCGGACGCGGCGAGCCCGAAGCCAAGCTGACCTCGTTCGGCCTGGGCGCCGACGATTACGTCGTCAAGCCCTTCAACCCCGACGAACTGCTCGCCCGCGTCCGCGCGATCCTGACGCGCACCCAGCGCCCGGACCGCACCCCGATGGACACCTACGACATCGGCGACGTGTCGATCAACTTCTCGACCCACGAGGCGACGAGCAAGGGCGAACCCATCGCGTTCACAGCGCTCGAATACGACATCCTGCGCTATCTCATCCTCAACCGAGGCCAGACCGTCACCCGCCGCCAACTGCTGACCGACGTGTGGGGCATCGACCAGGACATCGTCACGCGCACGATCGACCGGCACATGGCATCGGTCCGCAAAAAGATCGAGCCGGACCCCACCGTCCCCGTCTACATCGAAACCGTTTACGGCATCGGTTACCGCTTCAAAGGCTGAACGTCTTCGACGTGTTGACTTTTCCGCCTCGGATGCTCTGGTGTTCGAGGCGGTTTGCGTTTGGAAAGCATAGAGCTTGGCGCATCTCGCCCTACCCTATTATTCCCTGGTCATCCTGAGCGCAGTCGAAGGATCTCCAAACTGCGCGGTGTACTCAGAGTCTGGAGATCCCTTTACGAACTCGGCATGACGGCGAGCCTCGTCACATACCTCGATAGAGATCTTCTGGATACTGAATCCAGCCTCCAAGCCGCTCACAAATCTGCTCAGGGTCACGGATGGATGACTGATCGTACCATTGGGGCCGGAGTTGCCAGTGCCCGGCAAAGGCAGCGCAGTCATACGCCCAGACAACCGTGCTCACTTTGTAGCCGACGCCACCAGTCCCCGCGAACTCGACGAACCCAGCGTCCTCTCCGTCCTCCGAATACTTTCCGTCGATGGAGTAAAGTCGCCCACCGAGCGAGTCGAGGCCGCGAGCCACGGCGGGATGTTCGGCAACGATGCTAGACCAAGAGCCATTCCCCACTCATACCGACGCGTCAAAAGTTGCCCTTTGAGTTGGTCGAGCGCATCGGCGTCGAAGGCTTGAGCAACTTCTGTTGGACTCAAAGGCTCACGTCGCGGCTCGTCGCATGCCGCTAACAGGAGGGCAAAAGCCAGAGCGGCGATTCGACGACCCACTGGAATTACGCCGCGACCGCGCCGACGAGTTTGTAGCCGATGCCATAGACGCTGCGGATGGCCCACGTGTCTTCGTCCGTCCCGTCCATGACTTTGCGGAGCGCGTTGACGTGGCGGTCGATGGTGCGGGTTTCGACTTCGCTGGGGAGATTCCACACGTCGCGCAGCAGCTGCTTGCGGCTGACGGTGCGTCCGCGGTAGACGATGAAGTAGCGCAGCAGGCGGTACTCGAGATCGGTCAGTTCGACCGGGTCGCCGTCGCGCGTGATCTCGCCGGTGTCGAGGTTGACGCGCAGTCCGCCCACGTCGTACGTGCCTTTGGTCTGGTCTTCGGCGGGCCGCGCGCGCTTGAGGACGACTTGGACGCGGGCGAGCAGTTCTTCGGTCGAGAACGGTTTGGTCAGGTAGTCGTCGGCGCCCAACTCGTAGCCGCGCATCCGGTCTTCGTGGCCTCCCAAACCGGTGAGCATCAGGACCGGAGTCGAGACGCCTCGCGAGCGCATCTCGCGGAGCACGTCGAAGCCCATCTTGCCAGGCAGTTTGGCGTCGAGCACGACCATATCGAAGCCGGGGAGCGACGACGCCTGATCCAGTCCCGAGTCGCCATCGTTGACGACGGTGATGTCGTAGCCCTGAGCTTCGAGGTAGAGTTGAAGACCCGTGCTCAGTTGGGGATCGTCTTCGACGATAAGCAGGCGCTCGGCGGGTGAGTCGGCGTACATGCGGAGGTGGATGCAGGAGGGAGATGAAGGCGCCGCCGAATAGTGTAGCAGCGCGGTTGAATGGTACCCCGATGCCCTGCACAGGGCTGTGAACCTATGGAAACGCACACATGCGGAATCGCGAAACCGAATTGGCTTGGGTATACTGCGCCGGCATGACGCTACCGCCTCGCTACGCCCACGCCACGTTCGACGCGTACGACCCGCAGACCGATTCTCAGACCCAAGCGCTGACGGCCGCACGCCGATTCGCCGATGAGATCGAAAGCGTGACCGGCGCGCGCAAACTGTGGGCCCGGCTCAGCGGCACACGCGCGCTCCCCTACCGCGGCGTCTACCTCGTCGGCCCTGTCGGCACGGGCAAGACGCACCTGATGGCCGCGCTCTACCATGCGCTCCATCCGCGCATTCCGTGCGCCTTCCTGCCGACGGGCGAACTAACACGAACGACCGAAACACCCGACGCGTTTGCCGAGCGCGTCGCCAAGAAATACCGCGTGCTGCTGCTCGACGAGGTCGAGATCGACGACCCCGCCAACGAGGTCCGGCTGGTGCGCACGTTCAAAGCGCTCGACCGAGCGGGCGTGCTGCTCGGCGCCACGAGCAACGTCGCCCCCGAGCAGTTCCTGTCGCGCGCCTACGGGGGCGACCGCTTCCGCCGGTTTCTGATGGAGGAGTTCCGCGAAGGCTACCGCGTGATCCTCGTCGACGGCGAAGACTACCGTTCGCGGATGTCCAAGCCCGGCCGAGCCTGGGTCGGCGACGCCCAACGAGCCAGCGCCCATCTCCGAGATGCTTATTCCGCCGACGAGCGAGACAAGCACCACGTCGCGTTTGCCGACTTCCTCGACCGCTCGGTCCGCACGCCACATACGCGATTGGTCGAAGAACTCGCCGCACCCGACGCCCTCTACCTCGAAGGCATCGTCATCCGAGGGACGGACGACGCTCTGCGCCTGCTCAAAGTCGTCGACGACCTCTACCTCCGCCCCGACGCCCCCACGCTCTACTTCACGTCCGACAAACCGCCGAGGGACTGGTTCGCCGCCGACGCGCAAACGTCCGACATCGGTAAAGGTATCGCTCAGAAATTCGACCGCACCCTATCGCGACTGGCCGCGATGGCGCAGATCGAGACCGTCTAGTTCAGCTCGCCGCCACTCGGGATTGCACGTGTGGCGCACGATGCATCACGTCGCCACTAGGCAGACAAGACGGCTGAGGACTGCTTTTCCGCGTATTCTGTAACGGCTGCAGCTACACCAAAAGCAATCCATACGGCGAGCAGCATACTTCCTCGTCCGATGTCATCCGGCATCAGCAGCGGCAGCGCGCCCACGTACGTGAGGCACGACGCCGCGAACGAAACGAACCAGAAGGCAACCTGCCCGGCATGCGCGGTCATCTCAGATCGGCTCCGTAAGGCCGAAACGCTATTGGATATGAGCCAGGCTGAAGTGGTAGAGCAAATGACCAAAAGTCCGGTCATTGCGCTCATCTCGATCGATGCTCCGCGCAGCAGAAAGAAGACCGTGGCGACAGCCAAACCAGCGAGCAGGTGAAGGGCGAAGGTCTTGAGCATTACGAGGAGGTTGTTTCGAGGGCGAGAAGCGCGTCTACCTCTTCAAAGGGCACGTCCACCTGTTGGATCCAGCCCCCGGCGAGTACGTCGTTGCCTTCGTAGAGAACAACGGATTGGCCGGGCGTGATCGCCTCGCGTGCGTCGGGGAACGTGACGTGGAGCGCGTCGGCTTCGGTTTGCTGGACGAGGCACGGACCGCCGTCGTCGTTGTAGCGGATCTTGCCGACAGCCGGACGCTCCTCGCGCAGGTCCGGATACTTGATCAGGTTCAGGTTGCGCGCGACGAGCGAGCGGCCCAGCAGTTCGTGCCGGTCGCCGAGCGTGACCGTATTGGTGTCGGCGTCGATGTGCGTGACGTAGAGCGGGCGCCCCAGCGCGATGCCCAGGCCTTTGCGCTGACCGATGGTGTAGAACGGATAACCTTCGTGCGTGCCGACCTGGGTGCCGTCCGTCAGAACGAACGCGCCGCCCGATACGCGCTCTTCCAAGCCGTCGACGCGGTCGCGGAGGAAGCGGCGGTAGTTGTTGTCGGGGACGAAGCAGATCTCGTAGCTGTCGGGCTTCTTGGCGATGCGCGCCAGTCCCATGTCGCGCGCCATGTCGCGGATTTCGGGCTTAGTGTAGCCGCCGAGCGGGAAGATTGACCGGGCGAGTTGGTGCTGCGGCAGGCCCCACAGTGCATAACTCTGGTCCTTGTTCGTGTCCAGCCCGCGCGACAAGATGTAACGGCCCGACTCCTCATCTTGCCGAATCTGGGCGTAGTGCCCCGTCGCGATCCAATCGCATCCCAGCTGATCGGCCCTACGAAGCAAAGCGTCCCACTTGATGTGCGTGTTACACAGCACGCAGGGGTTGGGCGTCCGACCGGCGAGGTATTCGCTCGTGAACGTGTCGATCACCCAGTCGCCAAACTCCTCACGGATGTCGACGACGAAGTGTGTAAAATCGTGCTTCATCGCGACGCTCCGCGCGTCGTTCATGCTGTCGATGGTGCAGCAGCCGACTTCCTTCCCATCCAACGGCCGCCCGCCCGACGTGTCGTAGTCCCACGTCTTCATCGTCAGCCCGACGACTTCGTAGCCCTGCTGCGCAAGGAGCACAGCGGTAACCGACGAGTCGACGCCGCCGCTCATCGCGACGAGTACGCGTCCTTTGGTGCTCATGAGATTGGGGCGATGCGAGGAGAGGAATCGGCATTAAGGGTAGCGCAACAGGGGTTTAGCCGCCCCGTTCCGCCTCCACCCGCTCTTTGCGCGATTGGTCAGACACGTGGATTGCGCCAATCTTCGCGCGACAGGCGAGTGAGACGCGCGTACCATTTGGGCATCTGTTCCTACACCTCTGTTCCATGCCGCATCGCACGCCGCGCACGCTCGTCAAAACCTCGATGGCTCCCGCCGCCATCGGTCCGTACAGCCAGGCCGTCCACGTCGGCAACACGCTGTTTTGCTCGGGCCAGATCCCCATCGACCCGGCGACCGGCAGCATGGTCAGTGGCACGATTGAGCAGGAGACCGAGCGCGTCTTTCAGAACTTGCGCGCCGTTCTCAAAGGCGCGTCGATGGACCTGTCGGACGTCGTCCGCGTCACCGTTTTTCTCACGTCGATGGAAGACTACGGGCAGGTCAACGAGGTCTACGCCCGCTACTTCTCCGACACGCTTCCGGCCCGCGAAACGGTCGCCGTATCGGGTTTGCCACGCGGTGCGCGCGTCGAGATTAGCTGCACGGCGGTAAGCTGAACCGCTACCGCAGTACCATCCGATGCACGGCGCCAGTTGCCTGAGACCGCACGAGGTAGATTCCTGCTGAGAGCGATCGAAGGTCCAGCGTGTGCCTAGCCGAAGTGGTATAGTCAGCGTGTACCTCGCGTCCTAACAAGTCGTGAACGGTGATTCTGTCGCCGACCAGCGTTTCGACGGTGACTCTTCCGCGGGATGGGTTGGGGTAAACCCGAAGCGCGTCACGAGCCAGCGCTGCTGTCGCGGGCACCGATACGATTCGCGCCCCATACACGTCTCCACTAACGCGAGCATACTGGAGCGTCCATGAATCCCGGTCGTCAAAAACGCTACAAGGTTCGCATCCTCCCGCACCATCGACGATACCAATCTCCCGAGCTGCCCAGAAGCCATACACGAAGTTGCCGAACAGCGAGACCGTGACTGTGCGCCCATTGAATAGGCGTTCCGATGTTCGCTCGTCAGTGATAGGCGGACCGAAGTATAAACCCGGGGAGAGCATACCGGAGTAGTAGAATATTCCGGTGTGTTCCTGCCAGCCCTCGTAGCTCTGGCTTTGCGCGTTGTACCGAATGCGAAGTGTGTCGCGCCGAACTAGGGTATCGTCTTGCTTCCACTCTCCAAACGCTATGAGCGTCGTCGACGAGTCCGCTTTTCCGAAAACGACGTACCGCTGTTTGCGCACCTCGGATTGATCGACTGAGCGATACGGAGAAACTGGTCGGTCCATGTCGACCTCGTATTCCCACTCGTTTCCTACGTCGATGGGCAAGTACGACCGAGCGTCCGATGAGTCGGCAGACTGACTACTCGCCGTTTGAGAACCCGACGCAACGAGGACGAAGATCAAAAAGAGACGATAGACCATTCCGAAGAGAGGTGAGAAGCAGCAGCACTAGAGTACGCACATTAAACGCGTATCTCAGTCACCCGCGTCTTGAATCTCGCGGTCATAGATCGCTTTGAAATCGCGGACGGCGCGGAAGATGGCGCTCGCCATATAGTCCTGCCCCTGCTCCGATGATAGGAACTGGGCTTCTTCGCGGTTGGTCAAAAAGCCCAACTCGACGAGGATCGACGGCATCGACGCACCCCAGAGCACCTGAAACGGCCCCTGCTTGACGCCCCGGCTCTTGCGCCCGACACGCGTCCGAAACTCGCCTTCGATCAGCGCCGCTAGCGACTCGCTCTTGGACAGGTAGGCGGCGTTCGCCATCTTGCGCAGGATCAGCGCCTCCTCGTCCAAATCGTCGTAGACCGACTGATCGTCTTCAAAGCGGACGACGGCATTCTCACGTTCCATCACGCGCTGAGCGGCCGAGTTTTTGGCCAGTCCCATGAAGAAGGTCTCTGTCCCATACGCCGCAGGGTTGCCCGCTGCGTTGGCGTGGATCGACACGAAGAGTTTGCCGCCCGACCGGTTGGCAATGCGCCCACGCTCGGCGAGCGGGACAAAGGTGTCGTCGGTGCGCGTGTAGACGACGCGGACTCCCAACTCGCGTTCCAGATACGCGCCCACTTTGCGCGATACCGACAGCACGACATCTTTCTCGCGGATGCCGTGCCCCGACGTGCCGGGGTCTTTGCCACCGTGCCCCGCGTCGATGACGATCGTATCGAGCCGCCAGCGTGCGCCCGAGATGTTGGGGTTGGCCGCCGCATCTCCCGATCGGTCGCGCGTGGGAACGGCGTCGCTCAGCCGCCGCGTCATTTGGCCGGACACGAACGCACCGCTCTCGCCGGGACGGACGTAGACGAACAGGTCTTCGTCGCGCTGCCCAAACCCAACCTCGGCCGCTGCCTGCTCGCTCAGGTCGATTTCGAGCCACGTGTGCTCACCGGCGGGCACCAATCGCACGCCGCTGACGACGCCGACGCTCTGCTCCAACCGCACGCTACTGCTCGCCGTCATGTGGTAGAGCGGCATCCGAATGCGCTGGGCGCTCACTTCGGGCTCGCCGAACGCCGACACGCCGCCGCGCGCCGTCAGATGCAGCGTGACCGTCTCGCCCGACAGCGATCCCTCGATGCTCGTGACGACACTGCGCTGACCGTCCGTCGCAAACGCAGGCGGAGGCATGTCGGCTGGACGTGAGACGCGTTCGGAGCTGGCGCATCCTGCGACCGCGATCAGGCAGAAAGCAGCGAGTAGTCGGGTCATAGCGCGCTGAGATCGTACAGATTAGACTTCATCTCGCCAGCCTCGACGCGAATGCTCACCCGGTTCTCGCTCGGCGGCAGCGCGCAGTTGTACGCGTCGGGATTGTAGTCGCAGTCCGGGTTGTACGCGTGGTTGAAGTCGACGACGACGGTTTGGTCTTCGCGGATCGTCGGGTTGAGGTAGCGCCCTCCGCCATACGACTCGCGGTTGGTCGTGCCATCGGTGAACGGAAGCCACAGGACAGGACGGCCGTCGGCGGGCTGAAAAACGGCGAGCGCGTGCTCCTCCCCGTCCAACTCGAACAGCACCCGGCCTATGCGCGCATACGGGTCGATGCCGCCTTTGCGCAACTGCGCGCGGATCGTGCGGACGGTGTCGGCGGGGACGAAGCGGGCGACGACGCGGCGCGTAGAGTCGACGGGGAAGTAGTTGAGACCGGCAAAGCGGCGGCGCGTGTCGGGCGTCAGGATCGAGCGGTCCGAGTCGCGCATCCGAACGTCCTTTTCGAGCCGGGCCGTGACGACGTCGCGCTCGTAGTCGCTCATGCGCGGCGGCTCATCGCACGCGGCGACGAACAGGATCGGGAGCAGGAGCAGAATCAGGCGCATCACAACAAACTGGGGCTGCCGGTCAAGCTACTGATCTCCGGCGAGTTCGCTCAGGCGCGCTTCGACAATTTGACGCCGATGTTCGCTGCGGCGGGCGTGAAGATCGCGCAGCGCGTCGAGTTCGGACTGCAACAGGTCGATCTCGCGCGAGCGGTTGGCTTGCTTGAGTTCAAACGCGTCGAAGAGCAACCTCCGCAACCGGTCGCGAGCCGCATCGCGCTCAGGTCCAGGCGGAAGCATCATCAGATCATTCGACAGGCTCATCGCCGTCGCGTCGAGCACTACTTCCTGCCGCGCCGCCATTCTATAGGCCGTCGCTTGGTCCGCATCGGACGCCCAGTCGACGGGAACGAAGAGGAAACCGCCGCTCGTGGCAAAATCGTCGTCGAGCGGGTCGAGCACCATATCGGGCGCGCGTGTGGGCGCCTGGTCCAGCCGGATGCTGCGCCCCTCAACGCGGTAGCGCAGCCCGCCGATCTCGAACGAGGCCCCCGCCGGTCCGGTGTAAAACACCCGCTCGCTCAGCCTACGCACGTCCAGCGACGCCGGAAGCGAGTGCGCCTGCACCTGCCGCCCGTCGACCTTGACACCCGAGTGGTCCATCGACACCGACATTCGCGTCTCACTCTGCATCGGCGACTGCGCAAGGGCGCCCAGCGGCGTCAGCACAAAAAAGAGCAGGGCGAGACGGATCATCGGCGGTAGTAGGTGAGACTCCAATCTAACGGCGCGCGGCGGTCGGATCGTACCGATATAGACGACTCTTTGCCGATCAGCACCATCATAGTAGCGCTTGAAACTCGTCCACCGTCAAGCCAACCTCGCGCGGGTGATCGCGCGCAGCGTTCCCTTCGCCACCTCTTTGTGATCGGGAACGACAGCTCGACGATGGGGCGAAACGGTCTTCCGAAGAATCATGTGGCTACCCTTTTGCCTGTCGAACGCATAGCCAAGTTTCGCGAGCGCCTTGACGACATCGCGCCCGGAAACGACAGGCAGTCGTCCCACGGCTACACCTCTACCAGTTCTTCGGTGATCGGCGGAGGCACCGAATCGCCGTTCTCTTCCAAACTCTCGATATACAGAGCAATCGCCTCTCGAACATGGGCGATCGCCTCGCTACGCGTCGCCCCATCGGCAACGCAGCCGGGCAGGATCGGCACGGTGGCGACAAAGACTCCGTCTTCGTCCATCTCGATTAGAACGCGGTATTTCATAGGTGACCTAATGCAGAAAGATGTTGAGACAACTCTTAGTAGACGTGGCGGTTCGGCAGAGCGATTATTATAAAAGCAAACCGGTGACTGTTGCTATGAACTACACAGTCTCAGAACCTGGGGTCGATCCGACTTGATGCTATTACAGGATGGGCAGAGCAGTTGCAAATTACCCATGTCGTTGGAGCCGTTTTCAGCAATAGGTACAATGTGGTCAATTTGCAAATCACCGGATCTAGATCCACAATGCATGCAACCGAAACCGTCACGTCGACCGAGCAAGACAAGCAGTTTGTGATATTCAGATTTGATTTCAGATCGCTTCGCCCTACTGCTACTTTTGGCCTGCGCGCGCCGCTTCGCTCGTTCCAAGTATTCAATGGCTCCGGCAAGAAGAGACGATTGGTCGGCGAACGGTGACATGCGCGCAATCCAGCACTCAATCTCCCCAGAGAATAGTCTGGGTAGGTATCGTCGGAATTGGAGTTATGGTAGAGCTAATGCACCTCAAACTCAACTTCCACCATCCTGCCGAGCGCCCAAAGTCTAACTCCATGCGTTTCGAGAATGATTTGAGCCTGCTCGGGAGATGCATCAATTGGAATACAAATCACCGGTGCAGGCAATTTGCTGTAGCCGTTGACGCTAATCGTGACTGCACATTCATGGCCGGAGGGCAGACGAACCAACTTGTATCCGTATTCAGCGGACTCCTCAATGATCTCCATGGTCAAGGCGCGAGAGTCGTGAGTCAAACGAGACATCTACCGCTTCCGCGCCGATGCTGCGTGAATACCCTCGACGCCGGAAGCGGGGGAGCCGAGCGAAAGGTCCGTGGCGTCGGCGTCCCAGACGAGGCTGTCCATTCTCGCGCGGAGGCGCATGGCTTCGCGCTGCACGTCGGCGAGGTGCTGGGCATCGTCGTTCCAGCCCAGTTCGAGGTTGCGCGGCTGGGCGGACTCGGTTTCCAACGCCGCTGGCTCCTGGAGCGCGACGACGGCGACGGTGCGGTCCATCTCGCCTCGAATCAGCATCGTGCTGGGCGACGTACCACTCGTCATCACGAACGCTCCGGCGAAACAGGCGGCGGAAACGAGTCCAGCCATGATCCATCCAGCCCTACGCGGACGACGAGCACGAGGCTGCGGCAACCGGTCGCGGCGGATCCCGGGCTGGACAGGCGCATCGCCACCGGCAGCAGCGAAGATGGCGTCCAACGTCGACACGTCGGGGCGGACGCCGGGACGGTGGTCGAGTGCGAACGTGACTTCGCGCAGGGCGCGCGTTTCGGCGGCAGACGGAGGCGTCCCAGCGGCTGGCGTCAGCGACGCCTCGGGGTCGGAGTACAGGTTGAGGATCGTGTGTAGCCGTGCGTCCATCGCGTGGAGGTTGGAGGAGTGTAGGGGCACCTATAACGTAGGGTTAGAGCGCGCCGTATTCGGTCTCGGCAGTTTTACCAGCCTTGTTCATCATTTTGCGCAGGTTGATGAGCGCGTAGCGCATCCGGCCCAGCGCCGTGTTGATCGACACGTCGGTGATTTCGGCGATCTCGCGGAACGTCAGCTCGCCTTCGTGGCGCATCAAGAGCACTTCGCGCTGCTCGGGTGGAAGCTGCTCAATGCACTCTTCGAGGAAGGCGCCGCGGTTCGCCATATGGATCAGCTCGTCGGCGTCGAGATGGTCGTCGTCGGTCAGGCGATCCCAGAACAGTTGGTCGTCGTCGTCATCGCCCCAGGCCGACACGTCCGTCCACTTTTTGCGGCTGCGGAAGTGGTCGAGCGTCGCGTTGCGGGCAATCCGCATCACCCACGAGAGCCAACGACCTTTGTGCGTGTACTGGCCGCGCATCTTGTTCATCGCCGCGATGACACGCAGAAACGTGTCCTGAAACAGGTCGTTGGCGAGGCTGCGGTCGCGGACCATACCCAGCAGGTAGCCGAAGATGCGCTCCTGATGGCGACGGACGAGCGCCTGAAACGCTTGCTGATCGCCGTGTTCGAGGTACCGCGTGACGAGCGCTTCGTCGGGTTCGGAAGCCAGAGTCATAGTGAGCGAGGGAGCGGATGAAGTCGTCATGATGCGTAACGCCGGGTCGAGCGTGTTCGTGTGCGGGGCGGTGCTTTTCTACCTCCCTACCTATCCAAACGTATGCCGTACGCGTGAAAACAGATGGAATCGGGCGATGAACCGTCTCTCGGTGGTCTGAACAGTTCTTCGGCTATCCGAGCGCGATTATGCGTGACCACCAAGGCGAACAGGTTTCCGCCGCGTGTCCGGCCGATTGGACAGAGCCACGTTGCGACGTCTCATCTCATTCCCCAAACGGACTTCACGAACATGATTCCGACCTCCACTATCTTAGATCCAGTCTAAATAGAGGAACGAGATTGCTCCACCCCATGAACCGACTCACCCCGCTCCTTCTCTTGATGTGTCTGTTCGGGTCGCAACTCGCGTTCGGTCAGCCGCAGCAACGGACCGCCCCGGCGGTCGACGCGTCGCGGATCGTGACGGTGGGCGGGGCGGTTACCGAGATCGTCTACGCGCTTGGATTGGGCAACAACGTAGTGGCGACGGATCGGGCGAGCACGTTTCCAGCTGCTGTGCATCGCAAGCCGCGGCTGAGCTACTTCCTCACGTCGTCGGCTGAGGGCATCTTGTCGCAGTCGCCGACGCTGGTGCTGGCGACCTCGACGATGGGGCCGCCCAACGTCGCCGGGCAATTGCGCGCGGCAGGCGTCGACCTGCGGCTGCTGGACGACGCGACGACGCCTCAGGCGGCTGCGGCTCGGATTCGGGCGATAGCGCGTGCGCTGGACCGGACCGAGCAGGGCGAAGCATTGGTCCGGGAGATGCAGGCGGAGTTGGCCGCGGCTCGGGCGATGCGTCCGGCTAAGGCGCCGCGCGTGCTCTTCGTCTACGCGCGGGGCGCCGGGTCGCTGTTCGTGGCAGGCGAGGCTACGTCGGCGCAATCGGTCGTCGAACTGGCGGGCGGCGTCAACGCAGTCACGGGCTTCGACGGCTTTCGTCCGCTGACGGCCGAAGCGGTAGTGACTTCAGCGCCGGACGTAATCGTGCTCCCGGCGAAAGGACTGGAGAGCATCGGCGGAATCGACGGGCTGCTTCGGCTTCCGGGTCTAGCGCTGACGCCAGCGGCCAAATCGCGCCGCATCGTGACGGTCGACGATGCGCTGCTGCTCTCGTTCGGTCCTCGGCTGGGCGAAGGCGTGCGCGCTCTGGCCGAGCAGCTATCGAGTGGAGCCCCGAACTGATCCGGTTAGCTAATGGCGTACTCCCGCAGCGTCATCCTTCGACTTCGCTCAGGATGACATAGGAAAAGCTGATGCGGCAATCTCACGCCCTGTAAACCTATGACGGCAACCTCCTCCCTCTCGGCGACGACATCGGCGGCTCCGCGCAGTCCGGCGCGCGTCCGGGCGTGGGCGCTGAGCGGGCTGGGCGTGAGCCTGGTCGGGACGATGATTCTGGCGGTCGGGATTGGCGCCGTAGCAATCGCTCCGGATCAGGTCGTCGGCATCCTGCTGGACGGCATCGGCTTCCCCATCGGCGTGGCGTTTTCGGATCAGCAGGCGTTGGTGCTGACAGGAATTCGACTTCCACGTGTGCTGTTGGGCGCGCTGGTCGGCGCTGGATTGGCGGTGAGCGGCGCGCTGATGCAGGGGCTGTTTCGCAATCCGCTGGCCGACCCCGCGCTGGTCGGCGTGTCGAGCGGGGCGGCGCTGGGGGCGTCGACGATGATCGTGTTCGGATCGCTGCTTCCGGGCGCCGTCGTCGGTGCGCTGGGGACGTGGGGTATTGCGTTGGCGGCGTTTGGAGGCGGACTGGTCGTGACGGTCGTCGTCTACCAGATCGCGTCGCGCGGGTCGCACACGTCGGTCGCGACGATGCTGCTAGCGGGAATCGCGCTCAACGCGCTGTGCGGCGCGGCGATGGGGATGCTGGTGCTGCTCTCAGACGACAATCAGTTGCGCGATCTGACGTTTTGGACGCTGGGTAGCCTGGGCGGCGCGTCGTGGCAAACCGTGGCGGTCGTGGCGCCGATGATCGGCGTCGTGCTGGCCGCGTCGCCGTACCTCGCTCGCTCGCTCAACGCGCTGCTGCTGGGCGAGGCCGAGGCGCGGCACCTGGGCGTCCGCGTCGAGTCGGTCAAGCGGTTGACTATCGGGCTGGCGGCGCTGGCGGTCGGCGCGGCGACGGCGGTCGCGGGGCTGATCGGGTTCGTCGGGCTGGTCGTGCCGCACCTGGTTCGGCTGGCGCTGGGGCCGGACCACCGGATGCTACTCCCTGCATCGGCGCTGAGCGGCGCGCTGCTGCTGGTCGCAGCCGACGTGCTGGCCCGCGTCGTTGCGGCTCCCGCCGAAGTGCCCATCGGCATCCTGACCGCGCTGGGCGGCGCGCCCTTCTTCCTCGCCCTGCTGCGCACGCGTGGCGGTTTCACGATATGACGATGTCCGACTCCACTCTCCGCCTGTCCGGTGCGACGTTCACCATCGGCAAGAAGGCACTCGTCGCCCACGTCGATCTCGACGTGCGGCCCGGCGAGGTCGTAGCCGTCGTCGGGGCGAACGGCGCGGGCAAGACGACGCTGCTGCGAATGCTGAGCGGCGAACTGGCGCCGACGACCGGAAGCGCGTCGCTCGACGACTGTCCGCTGTCGCGCATCGCTCCGGACCGGCTGGCACGTCGGCGTGCAGTTCTGCCGCAGCACTCCAAGTTGGCGTTCGGATTAACGGCGCGCGAAGTCGTTCTGCTCGGGCGGACGCCGCACAGCACCAGAGTGTCAGTCGACGCCGACTCGGTCCAGCGAGCGATGGAAAAAGCAGGCGTGGCACATCTCGCGGATCAGCGCTACCCGACGCTTTCGGGCGGCGAGCAGCAGCGCGTCCACCTAGCTCGCACGCTCGCTCAACTCGACGGCGATACGTCCGAGTCGCGCTACCTTCTCCTCGACGAACCGACGGCCAGCCTCGACTTGGCTCACCAGCACCAGACCTTGCGCACCGCCCGGCGCGTGGCCGACAGCGGCGCGGGCGTCCTCGCGATCCTTCACGACCTCAACCTCGCCGCCCAGCACGCCGACCGCATCGCCGTCATGAAAGACGGACGCATCGTCGCCGACGGAGCGCCCGGTGACGTACTCACGCCCGAGATCGTAGCCCACGCGCTAGGCATCGCCGTCATGGTGACCAATCATCCGTGCGCCACCTGCCCGCTCGTCATCTCAATGCCCGATGGCGCGACGATGGATCATGCGATGCCGTTCTCGCTTCCGGTTCTTTCCTAGCCATCTCCCAACTCTCAAAGCTGACAGCTTTCTCCTCCGCGCTCCACCTCCTCCCTCCACCGGTATGACCGACACCGCTCCAACCCCAACCCTTCGCGAACGCTGGGCCGCCTACCAAACCGAAAACCCCAACCAGCGCATCCGCAACGCAGCCCACGAACTGGGCGTCAGCGAGGCCGAACTCGTCCACCTGAGCGACGGCGTGCGCAGATTGCACCTCGACGGCGTCGACCAGATCGGCGAGTTGCTGATGGCGATGGAGTCGATGGGCGAGGTGATGGCGCTGACCCGCAACGATGCCTGCGTGCACGAGAAGACCGGCGTCTACCGCAACGTCGAGTTAATGCCCCGGCACAAGATGGGCCTGGTGCTCGACGAGCAGATCGACCTTCGACTCTTTCTGTCGGGCTGGCGGCACGCATTTGCCGTCGAGACGCCGTTCGACGGTGGAATCGACGGATTGCGGCGTAGCATCCAGTTCTTCAGCGGCGACGGATCGGCGATCCACAAGATCTTTCTCACGCGCAAGAGCGATGTCGCCGCCTACAATCAGATCGTCGCTCGCTTCCTGCATCCCAATGCTGATACGCCGCTCGACATTCAGTCCCCTAAAGCGCGTCCGGCTGAGAAACCCGACGCCGACATCGACGCTGATGGTTTCCTGTCCGATTGGGAAATGCTCAAAGACACGCACGACTTCTTCCCGCTGATGGGACGCTACGGCGTCAAACGCGAGCAGGCGCTGCGCATCGCCGAGGGACGCTTTTCGGACCGCCTCGACCTTTCGGTCACGCGCGGGCTGCTCGACACGGCGCAGTCAACGCAGACGCCGATCATGGTGTTCGTCGGCAACCGCGGCTGCTTACAGATCCACAGCGGACCGGTCAACAAAGTCAAGGCGCACGGCCCATGGTACAACGTGCTCGATCCCGGCTTCAACCTGCATCTCAACGAATCGTCGGTCGCGTCGGCGTGGGCCGTCCGAAAGCCGACCGAGGATGGCGACGTGAACTCGGTAGAGATGTTCGATGCCGACGGCGAGATGATCGTTCAGTTTTTCGGCAAGCGCAAACCGGGCATCCCCGAACTGCCCGAATGGCTCGCCCTCGCGAATGGACTGCCGAGACTGAACGTCGCCGCGTAACGCTAACCGTCCGGTGGACTTCCAACCTGTCGGGTCGCTGCGGCCTGACAGGCTTTCTCGTTTTGCTAAACTCCACAATCGCCAACCGAAAGGCTAGCCTTATCGAATAGGTAGGACCAATAGAAAAGGCGACGCCACTCTCTATGCTTACTTCCTTGTTCGTGGTGGCGAAACACACATCAAACATAAACTTGACATCTATTCGGGGCACTAGATATCAAGTGAAGCCTTTATTCCGATCTCCCTCACTTGCGTACGCACCACCTGAATGCCGCACACCAACTCCGCCGGAGACGGCGCCGCTCTGCCCTCCTCCCTCCCCCGCCCTTCCACCTCGAACTCCGGCCGTTTGGGAATCGCCATTGTCGGCTTGGGTGGCGCCGTCGGCACGACGGCCGTTGCGGGCATCGAACTGATCAAGACGGGCCGAGCTGGGCTTGACGGACTCCCGCTCGCCGGGCTGAGCGCGGATCTAACGAGCAACCTCGCTCCCTACGGTGGGCTGGTGTTCGGCGGATGGGACCTGTACGAAGGCGATCTGGCTTCCGCCGCGCGCCACCACGGCGTGCTCGACCTGGAGCAATACGAAGCCGTCCGCGAGGCGCTGAGCGGCATCGAGCCGTGGCCCGCTTATGGCAACGAGCGCTTCTGCGAGGGCGTGACGGGGGCGCACTGCCACGAAGCGGAGTTGGACCTGCGCGCTAGCGTCGACCAACTTCGGAGCGACCTGCGCGGCTTCAAAGAGTCGAATGGGCTGGACCGCGCCGTCGTCATCAACCTGGCCTCGACCGAATCGTCGCCCGATCTGTCGCAAGACATTTTCCAGACGCCCGGCGCGTTCGCTCAGGCCATCGACGCCGATGACGACCGCATTCCGCCCGCGATGCTCTACGCCTACGCGGCGATTTTGGAAGGCGTCCCCTACGGCAACTTCACCCCGTCGACCGGCGCCGACGTGCCCGCGCTGATCGCCCTCGCAGAAGAGCGCGGCGTCCCGCTCGCTGGCAAGGATGGCAAGACCGGGCAGACGTTCATCAAGACGGCCCTGGCGCCGGGCCTGCGCGACCGCGCGCTGACGATCGACGGCTGGTTCTCGACCAACATCCTGGGCAACCGGGACGGCGAGGCGCTGCGCAAAGAAGGCTCACTGGCGTCGAAGATCGGCACCAAGGGCAGCGTGCTCGACCAGATCCTGGGCTACCACGTCGAGGATCACGTGGTCAAGATCAACTACTACCGCCCGCGCGGAGACGCCAAAGAGGCGTGGGACAACGTCGACTTGATCGGCTTTTTGGGCCAGCGGATGCAGCTCAAGATCAACTTCCTGTGCAAGGACTCGATTCTGGCCGCACCGCTCGTTGCTCGACATCGCGCGCTGCCTCGACCTGGCTTCGCGCGTCGGGCACGGCGGCGTCGTGGAGCCGATGGGTGTGTTCTTCAAAGGTCCGATGACGCGCGACGTGAAGGCGACGCCCGAACACGACTTCGGTAAGCAGCAGGCCGCGTTTCTCGACTGGCTGCGGCAGGCGACCGAGAAGGCTGTATCTCAGGCGAATCCGGGGTGACTGCGCGACCGGAGCGCAGCGTGACCGACATCAAAGCGCATCGCGCCGTCTGCTGCGGCAGATCGGCGACCTCAAACGGGTTCGCGACGCGCGGACACCCTGGTCGCTGGCCGAGCGTGGGTTTGCTCGGTCGTGGTCGCGGATGGTCGGCGGCGAGTCGGTCGACCCGATCGCGCTGAGCGAGACGGCGTCGGCGGTCGCGGCGGTGCGGCTGGCGGGCTCGACGCGAGACGTGATGCAGACGCACGGACTGCGGCGGGACGAGGCGACGAGGCGTGCTCGAGCGCGCGTTCGATGACGTGGCGGATCGGTCGACGCGGATCTGCGCGGCGATTGCGGCCGGCGATTCTCGGCTCGCTGACGACGAGTCGAACGCCGAGCCGGCTTTCGTCGAATTGCTCGTTCGGCAGCCGCGCGCCGGGCGCCACGCATCCGGGCCTGCCTCGTCTCGTGCTCGAGCCCGCCGAAAGCCACGCCGATCACTGCTGGGCCGTCACCGTGATGGGCGCGCTGCTCGCACCGCACTCTGGGACGCCGATCCGGCCGAAGCGTTTCTCACCGGCCTGTCGCACCACCTCTTCAACGCCACGCTTCCCGACGCCGGGTATGCGGGCGACGTACTGATCGGCGGCGACCTGATCGGCCGCATGATGCTCCATGCCAACGATCAGCAAATCGCCACGCTTCCGGATCATCGCCGACCCCTCGTCCGCGACTCCATCGACCGGACGAAGCCGAACGGCTTTGACGAACCCGCCGCTCGCGCCTTCCACGCCGCCGACGTGCTCGACCGCGTCGGCGAGATGGCGTGGCACGAACGCTCGGCCCGCTTCCGCCTGATCGACGCGCTGGGCAGCGACACCCGAGCCGGACAACTCGACATCTGCCACAGGGCTTTTACCAAGACGTTTCAGCACGACGTGCTGACCAGCGCTGGATCCTCGATGCGGCGCTCCTGCGCGAGGTGAAGCCGTGAGCGGCCGTCGCGTCGGGTGGGGCGTCGTCGGGACGGGCTGGGTGGCGCGCGACTACGTCGGACCGGGCATCGAGGCGAGCGGGCACCGCGTCGTTGCGGCCTGCGATCTGGACGCCGATGCGCTCGCCGACTTTCCTACCGCACCGATCCGACCTGGCTGCGCACCGGTCGATCTGGACGCGTTGCTGGCAATGGACGAGGTCGACGCCGTCTACGTCGCCACGCCCAACCACGCGCACGCGGCGCCCGTTGTAGCCGCGGCGGCGGCGGGCAAGGCCGTGCTGTGCGAGAAGCCGATGGCGCGCACACTCGGCGAGGCCCGCGAGTTGGGCGACGCCGTTCGCGCGTCGGGCGTGCTCTATGCGACAGCGTTCGACCAGCGGTTCCACCCGGCGCACGTGCGCCTGCGCGAGTTGATCGGCCAAGGTGCGCTCGGCGTCGTCACGTCGGTCCGCATCCGCTACGCCTGCTGGACTGGCCCCACCTGGTCGCCCGACGGCAAGATCGCACGACAACTGGCGCGCCGATCCCGACCGGGCCGGAGGCGGCGCGTTCATCGACCTGGCTCCGCACGGCCTTGACCTGACCCAGGTGTTGCTGGGCGAGCCGATCACCCACGTGGCCGCGCTGCTCCAGCACCGCGTCCACGACTATGCCGTCGACGACGGAGCCGCTCTGGCCGGGCGGACGGCGTCGGGCGCGCTGCTCAGCCTGTCGGTTGCCTACAACTGTCCCGAGACGTTTCCGCGCCGCGAGTTGGAAGTCGCCGGGACGCGGGGACGCGCGCTCGCGATCAACACGATGGGCCAGACGCCCGGCGGCTCGCTGACGCTGACCGACGCGCAGACGGGCGAGGCGCAGCCGGTCGATTTCGACGGCCATGCGAGTCCGTTCGAGCGGCAGATCGCGGCGTTCTCGTCGGCCGTGGCGGGCGAGACGGCGTTTCCCTACTCGCTCGACCACGACCTGCACACGATGCGCCTGCTCGACGCGTCTATGCGCGAGCCGTCGACGCCACGTCGCACCTTCTGCCTGACCTGACCATGAGCCGAATCGACGACCGCCTGACGCCCTACGTCTGCACCAACTGCGGCTTCTGGCAGCGCTACTTCGCGACGCCGCCCGACTGCCCGGTCTGCCTCGACTTCCGCCACCCGCTTCCGCCCGGCGGCTGGCAGTTTCTGACAGCCGATCACGTCGCCCAGACGCACGCGTCGTCGTGGCGCGAAGTGCTGCCCGGCGTCTGGATGATCGAGACGCAGCCCGGGCTGGGCATCGGTCCGGCGGGCTGGTTGATCGAGACCGATTCGGGCAACGTGCACTGGGAAGGGGCGGGGTGGACGGACGACGCGGCGCTCGACTGGATGGCGAGTCGGGGCGGCGTTCAGGTGCTGGGCTTCTCGCACGCGCACGTGCTGGGCAGCGCGTGGCGCGTCGCCAGTCGGTTTAGGCCCGACGTGGTGGTGCAGACCGCGCAACTCCCTTGGGCGCAAGCGCTGCCGGTGTCGTGGCCGTTCGGATCGCGCGAGCGGTTGGACTGCGGACTCGAAATCGTCCACACCGGCGGCCACACCCAAGGACACAGCGTCCTGTTCTGGCCCGAGCGCCGCCTCGTGTTTTGCGGCGACGCGTTCAAGTTCAAGCTCGACGCCCAAGGCCGCGCCACCCACGTGTCGACGCACAAAGCCTACGACGCCCACATCCCGCTCAGCCGCGAAGACGCGCGCAGCTACCGCGACACGTTCGGCAGCCTCGACTTCGACGGGCTGGTCTCGCCCTGGGAAGCCGTTCCGACCCAGTCCAAAGCCGCCGTTCTCCATCTGCTCGACCGCCAGATCGACGGCCGCCCAAGCGCCGACTGGGTCGAAATCCCCGGCGGCCCATTGCCCGCCGCGTCGGCTCGCAACGCCAACCGCGCCGACGCCTCCACTTCCTAGCCCGATGCCTGACTTCTCCGTTCCACCTGACCCGCCCGCCGTCGCCCGCTACCGCGCGGCGCTCGCTCTGGACGAGGTCCACGAGTTTGCGCTAACACCGCTCGACACGACCGGCATTGCGGTTTGGACGGCGGCGACGTGGATCGACGGGGCGTTTCAGAGCGGCATCGGCTATGGCGAGACCGACGACCGGGCACGAGTCGGCGCATGGGGCGAACTGGCCGAGGGCGTCATGGTGGCGCGGCTGGCAGCAGGACCGGTCTGGGCGAGATGCGCCGCGCAAGCTACCGCGACTTAGTCGAAGCAGGCGAGGCGGCCGTCGACCCGCTGCGGCTGCGGTTGCCCGTCGGGACGGACTACACGCCCGAGACCGAGCGGCTGTGGGTGCGCGCGACGCGCTACGCGCCCAACACCGAGGCCGACGGCGAGCAGGTATGGATACTCGTCGAGGAGGCCGCCGCTCACTATGGCGATCTGCCGCCGGGCTACGAGCCGCTCTACCCGCCGATCACCAACGGCCTGGGCGCGGGCGATACGCTCGGGCGCGCGCTGGCGCACGGGCTGCTCGAACTGGTCCAGCGCGACGCCTCGTCGGTCGGCTACCGTGCGTTCGATCAGGGCATCGTGGTCGACCTGGACGGCGTCGACGATCCCGACACCCGAGCGCTGATTGGGCGGCTGAGCGATGGGGCGGGCATCGACGTGCAGGTCAAACTGGCTGGGTCGCCGCTGGGCATTGGGGTGCTCTACGCGCAGGGGCGGGAGCGCGACGCCGACTCGATGCCGCATCCGCTGGTGCTGACGGGCGCGGGCGAGGGGGCGCATCCCAACCCGCTCCGTGCGCTGCGCAAGGCGCTGCTCGAGTATGGCGCGAGCCGCGTGCGCAAGCGGTTTGCCCACGGTCCGCTGTCGGATCTCGAAGGGCGCGTGCCCCAAGCCTACCTCGCCCGCGTGCGGCAACATGGCGTCGCTCCTGAGGAAAGCGAGTCGACCCGGGCCGTCGCCGAGTGGGCCGAGTTGAGCGTGGCGGACCAGACCGAGCGGCTATCGGGCACGTGGTTTCGCGAGGCGAGCCGGATCGCGTTTGCGGACTCTGCCCGCGTCGGACGTGCCGGACGATCCCGCGGATCTGGCCCGTTGGGTCGCCGAGCGGTGCGCCGGCGAGGGAATGGACGCGTTCTTCGTTCGCC
Source organism: Rhodothermales bacterium (assembly GCA_963841855.1). Classification (GTDB taxonomy): domain Bacteria; phylum Bacteroidota; class Rhodothermia; order Rhodothermales; family BA12; genus CAXBBB01. The sequence continues at coordinate 707,636 of CAWJEJ010000001.1, forward strand.
TGTCGCCGCCGGTTCGGACGCCGTCGTCGTCAAAGCCATCGTGCCCGGAATGGAGGTCGAGACCGTCACCTACCACCGAATCGGTTCGCGCAACCTGCGCCGCCTGCTGGAGCGCTCCCGTGCGGGCGACGCGCTCGTTCCGGCTGGGCTGGTCGGCATCGGAGCGCCGCCCGACGGAGCCTTGCGCCGTTCCGCTGACCGCCGATGACAGGGCGGCACTCGGAGGTCCGGCGTGGATTCGGCTGGGTCTGATGGAGCGCGCGATGGGGCCGCTCTACGCGATGTACCGCGAGCCTGCCGAGCACGTCGTCGGGCTGATGGCCGAGCGCGCCGCCCCATCCGACCAAGCCTGACCCGATGCCGCTCCGCTACGCCTACAACACCAACGGCTGCGCCCACCACCGCCTGCCCGACGCGCTCGACCTGATCGCTCAGGCGGGCTACGACGGCGTCGCGCTGACGCTCGACTGGCACCACCTCGACGTGACGGCAGACGACTACCTCGACCAGACTCGCCGTGTGTCGGACGAGCTACGTGCGCGCGAGCTGGGCGTCGTCGTCGAGACCGGCGCGCGCTTCCTGCTCGACCCGCGCCGCAAGCACGAACCGACGCTGATGTCGCCCGAATCGGAGGGGCGGCGCGTGCGGCTGGACATGCTGACGCGCGCGCTTGATGTGTGTGCCGTTCTGGGCGGCGAGACGGTCTCGTTCTGGTCCGGCCCGCTGCGCCAGGGCGTCGAACCGGAGAGGGCGTGGGAGTGGCTGGAAGCCGGAGTCGCCGAACTTGTCCGCCGGGCCGACGCGCGCGGTGTGACGGCCTCGTTCGAGCCCGAACCCGGACACCTGACCGAGCTGCTGACCGACTACGACCGCCTGGCCGCGGCGGCGCCCGGCCTGCGCTCTGGCGCTCGACACCGGCCACCTGCTCGTCACCGGCGAGGCCGACCCTGCCGATGCCGTCCGCGAGCGCGCGGGCCAGATTGGGAACCGTCGCCGTCGAGCAGATGGATCGCGGCGTCCACCTGCACAAGGCGTTCGGGACGGGCGACGTGGACGTGCCGTCTATCCTGCGCGCGCTGTCGACGTGGAGTTCGGCGGGCTGGTGACGGTCGAGCTAAGCCGCGAGAGCCCGCGCGCGCACCTCGCCATACCCGAGAGCATCGCCTACCTCAAAGCTGCCGAACCGCCTAGCCCATGCGCATCTGCTTCGTCTCGCGCCGCTTCTTCCCGACCATCTCGGGCATGAGCGTCTACGCGCTCAACCTGCTGCGCCAACTCGTCAGCCAGGGGCACGACGTGACGATGATCAGCCAGCACTATGGCGGCGAGGCCGCCTCGGTCTATGGCGACGGCCCGCCGATGCCGGTCGACGGCGTCGAGATCATCGGCATGGAGTCGGTCGGCGAGCAGACGAGCGGCGATTTCGAGGCCGACATCGACCGCATCGTCGACGTGATCGAAGCGCAGCACGCCGAGCGGCCGTTCGACGTGATCCACGCGCAGTACGGCTACCCGACCGGACTGGCCGCGCTGCTGGCGAGCCGCCGCACCGGCGTCCCCAACGTCGTCAGCATCCAGGGCGGCGATGGGCACTGGGTGGGCGAGTGCTGCGCGACGCACCGCGACGCGATGCACGTCGTGCTGGACCACGCCGGAGCCGTGCTGATCGGCAGCGACAGTTTTGCCCGCGCCGTCAGCGAGCGGCTCGGAACGCCGATGGAGCGCTTCACCATCGTCCCCGGTGCCGTCAACGTCGACCGGTTTCGCCCCGCCGACCGGCCCGTCGGCAGCCTGGCCGATGCCCGACGCCGCCCCGCCTGCTCTACCACGGCCGCGTCGACCGGCGCAAAGGCGTGCTCGACCTGCTCGACGCACTCCGCCTGCTGCGCGACCAAGGCGCGAACCATCCGGCTCGTCGTCAGCGGCATCGGCCCCGATGTGCGAAGCTGTCGACGAGCGCGTTCAGTCGCTCGGGCTGACCGATTGCGTCGACGTGCCGGGCATCGCGTCGTACGAGGAGGCTCCGTCGCGCTACCGACTGGGCGACGTGTTCGTCAGTCCGACCTACGCCGAGGGGTTTTCCAATACGATCCTCGAGGCGATGGCGAGCGGGTTGCCGGTCGTGAGTTGCGATGTCGTCGGCGTGGTCGACTGCCTCGAGCGACGAGCGCAACGCCCTGCTCGTCCCGCCGCGCTCGCCCCAGGCGCTGGCCGGCGCATCGAGCGCATGCTCGACGACAAAGCGCTGCGCCCCGGCTCGCCCAGACGGCACTCGACGAAGCCCGGACGCGCTACTCGTGGCAGGCGCGCGGGCGGCAGATCGCAGGCATCTACGCCGATCTGCAAGGCACGACTCCCGATCTACGACTGGAACTACGACGCCTCCGATCCCGACGCCGTGCGTCTACCGCTCCAGAGCCGCAATTGCTGTGACAGGCTGCGCGACGATCCTCGCCGTCTCGCCCCACCTCGACGATGCCATCTTCTCGGCCGGCGGCACGTTATCCAGGTGGGCGTCGGCCGGGCACCGTGTCGTCATCGCGACCGTGTTCACCCAAAGCGTCGCCGATCCGACCGGATTTGCGCTCACGTGCCAGACCGACAAAGGCATCGCCCCCGAGCGCCGACTACATGGCCCTGCGCCGCGCCGAAGACGCCGCACGCCTGCGCCCGCATCTGGGCGCCGAACCCGTCTGGCTCGACCTGCCCGAAGCGCCCCATCGCGGCTACACTCCGCCCCCGAGCTATTCGCCGACCTCGCGCCTCCGACGACGACACGTGGCAAACCGTCCGCGACCGACTCGCGCCGCTATCGCCGAGCATCGGCCGACCTACTTCTGTCGTGCCAGGGCTTGGGCGATCACGTCGATCACCGCGTCGTCATTCGCGCCGTCCGCGCATCTCGCGAGCGTCCGGCGTTCCTGCCGCGTGGTGGCCCGACCTGCCCTACGCTATCCGCCAGCCCGGCGCGCAGCGTGCCGCTGAACTACCCCACGGGCTGAGCACTGAGCAGAGCACGTTTTCAGGCGACGCATTGAGCGCCAAACTCGACGCCTGCGCGGGATATGCCAGCCAGCTTCCCTACCAGTTCGCGCGCGACCTGGCGCCGGGCGATCTCATTACGCCGGAGGAGGTGATGCGGAAGACCTTAGCTCGCCATGCACTCGGCGGGCCGGAAAACCCATTACTCTACACCGAGACCTTCCTGACTAGAGGAGGCGGCGGGTTCATCGGCTGAGTCTCGGCGCGGAGAAGAGTTCTGGTAGTAGCGCCCCACCGAGGGTACGAACGAGAGAGCCGACGCAACGACAGGTAGAAAAGCCACCCCATTCGCAGCGGCAACGACCGCCCACAGGATCGCCGTCGCGCGCAGGAGCCAGAGGCGGCGTCTGGACCTCGCCGCGAGCAGGAGCGCGAGCGCAGGAGCGACGGCCATCGTGGTCACGCCGAACTCTCGGCCCGCTTCGTACGCACCGAACGTCGCGCGGTCGTAGCCCAGCGACTCGACCACTCCGTCTAGAAAGGCAGCGAAGACGCCCGTGCCCGGTGGAATCAGAGCAGCGAGTGCAATCACGACGCAGAGCAGTAAACCGGCGCCAAGAGCTAGCCACGCGATTCCGGCGATCACCTTCAGCGCGAGAGGCTTCTTCACTCCGGCAAATCGATGCTGTCGGTCCAGTGAGAAAGCGCGTTTCTGCATCAATCGAGCAACTTACAGCGCCTCGTCCGCGGCGGCTACGATGGCGGCGAAGTCGGCGGCGTTGAGGCTCGCGCCGCCGATCAGTCCGCCGTCGATGTCGGGCTGGGCAAGCAGTCCGGCTGCGTTGGCGGGTTTCATGCTGCCGCCGTAGAGAATCGGGATGTCGGACGCGTTCGAGGCGAGCTTGGAGAGCCACGCGCGGATCAGGGCGTGGACTTCCTGGGCCTGCTCGGGCGAGGCCGTTTCGCCGGTTCCGATCGCCCAGACGGGTTCGTAGGCGACGACGATGCTGCCGATCTGGTCGGCCGACAAATCAGCTAGCGATCCGGCCAGTTGCCCCTCGACGACATCGGCGACGCGGCCGGCCCGGCGCTCGTCCAGCGTTTCGCCGATGCAGACGATGGGCGTGACGCCAGCGGCCAGGGCACGGGCGGTTTTGGTGGCGACGACCTGGTCGGTTTCGCCAAAAATCGCGCGCCGCTCGCTGTGGCCGACGATGGCGTGGCTGCATCCGACGGCTCGGAGCATCGCAGCGGACACCTCGCCCGTGAACGCCCCCTCATCGGTCGCCGACACGTTCTGCGCGCCGACGTGGACGCTCGTGCCCAAGAGCGCATTCGAGACCGCGTCGATCGACACGAACGGGGGGCACACGAGCACGTCGCACTCGGACCCGTCGACCTGTTCGGCGACGGCTTTGGCGAGGCGGACGGACGCGTCGAGCGTCGTGTTGAGTTTCCAGTTTCCGGCAATCAGCATGGCGGGTGGGGTCAGAGGTCAGAGGGTGCGATAGAGACAGAGTCTGCGCGCTTCACAGCGCGGCTTCGTCGGCTGAGGGCGCGGCGAGCAGGGCGAGCAGATCGCTCTGCAAGATGCCCAGCGACGGCCCGACGTACTTGCCCGACAGGTGGCCGGTCCGGTCGATCAGGTAGCGAACGGGTGTCGTTCGGACGTTGTACGCTTTGGCGATGTCGCTCTCCAATCCGCCCTTGGCGATGACGTGCGCGCCCGGCAGGGGCACCTGATCGAAGAATGCCCGCGACAGCAGCGTGTCGGCGCCGACGGAAACCGTCACGAAGGAGACCCCCTGAGGTTCGAGCAGGCGAGCCAGCGCGGCGCGGCCGGGCACCTCAGCCGAGAAAGCCGACTCGCCCGGCTCCATGAACTCCAGCACCACGAAGCGACCGCTGAGACCCGAGAGGCTGACGGCGTCGCCGCGTGCCGATCGGGTTCGGATGGCCGGAGCGCGCATGCCGGGCAGCAGGTTGGACGCTTCGTAGCTGGCGCGCGTAGCCCATGCGCCCCACTCGTCGCTGGAATAGTCGCGCTTGAGCGCGTCGGCGGCGGCCAGGGCTTCGTCTTTTTGCAGGCTGTCGAGCCGGGCCGTCACAATCTCTGCCTGGATGGCAGCCGCATCGGCCGAACGTTCCGACGCGTCGCGCATCCGTTCGAGCAGTGCGATGGCCGATGCCTGCCCGCCGGTCCGCGCTGCCGAGCGCCGAGCGGCCCGGGCGACCGTCGCATAGGCCACGTTGCCCGGCTCTATCGCCTGGGCGCGGTCGAGCGCCTGAGCGTCGTCGACGCCTTCGAGCATCGCCACCGCTTCTGCCGATGCCAACTCGGCGCCAACTGTCCCGGCGAAGCCCTCGCGCAGGCTCCACAAAATGCTCGCCGCCTGAACGGCTGCCTGTCCGATGCGCTGCTCCACTTGGGACGCGTCGGCGCCCTGCTGCAACTCCTCGCGCGCCTCGGCGAGTTGGGCGTCGAACTGGGCGCGCGTGTTTCGGTACGCCATCCATCCGTCGTTCTCGCGCGAACGGATGCGCATCCTCCTGTCGGCGGGCACGCGGGCCTGAGCAGTCGCCGAATCGCCGTCGGTGACGACCAAATCGGTGATCTGGGCTGTCTCTCCTCGCACGCGAACGATGAGCGGATAGACGCCGCGGTCGGGCGCGCGCACGTCGGCCGCGAACGTGCTATCGGCGCTCAAGGAGATCAGCGCCAGGGTGTCGATGCTGCCGTTCGCGTTGTTGAGCACGAGCAGATCGACGTCGGACAGCGATAACCCGAGCGTATCGGCGATCGCCACGCGACCGGACAGGTGCGAGGTCACCTCGACTGGCACCGCGCCGTCGGGCGCAGGCGACGAGCAGGCGGCCAGAACGAGCAGCAGAAGAACGGAGAGAAGGCGCATCGGAAGACTGTGCGTCGGGCGAAAAATGGCCCCAGTGCCGCGCAGGCGCCGGGGTCGAGAGGGCGTGCGGCCCTGCCGTTCGGAGCGCGCGGAAGCAAAGGTACGATTCGCTCGCCCACAGGATCAGCCTCCTTCGTGTCTTCCAATCAGCCGGATCCAGACGCCTCGGCCGCTCGCGTGCGGCCAGCGATTGCAGCACTGTCAGCGCGGCGCGTAGCTTTCGGCCCCGCTTTCGCCTTTGTAGATGCCTCGCTTCGTTCCGCTCGCCCTGCTCCTGATCTGCGCCGCCTGCGGCGACTCCGACGCACCATCCGCGCCGAACGCAGACGCCATCGCGTTTCGCTCCGACGCCGAACTGCGCCTGATGCGCGACGGCGCCACCTACCGCACGCTCCAAACCGAGATCGCCGACACGGACAGCAGCCGCCAGCGCGGCCTGATGGAGCGCGCGCCGCTGACTGACGAGCAGGCGATGCTGTTCGTCTTCGACTTCGCCGGACCTCAGACGTTCTGGATGGCGAACACGCCGTCGGCCTTGGACATCGCCTTTGTCGCCGGAGACTCGACGATCCTCAACGTCGCCAAGTACGTGCGGCCCAACACGACGAGCGGCGTCTCGTCCCAAGGCGCGGCGAAGTTCGTCCTCGAAGTGCGCGCCGGGTGGGCCGACACCTACGGCATGAGCCGCGGCGACCGCATCCGCTGGTAGATCGGCGCCCGCGTCACCTGTCTACCCGCTCGAACCGGAGTGCGAAGCGGCGGTCGAAGCGTCCGCCTGCGTGGCGGCGGCAGCAGTCTGAACAGGCCGTCGCACGCTTGGGGCGGCGAGCCCGGACGTATACGGCCGAGCAGCGACCGCAGGCGGCGCGGAATCCGGCCGTTCCGCCATACGCCCCCGGCACGGCGCCTCCAGGCCACACGACGAGCGAGTCGCCGCGCCGAGTCACGCGCAGATACGACGGGCGGCGCGCCTGCGTGCAAGCCGCGCACCAGAGAGCCCGCACCGGTTGGCGGTAGATCGGCGTTTGGCTGGAGCACGAAGGGCACGAGCCGACGTAGGGCGAGGCCTCGTCGCGCGGCAGATCGCCGCCGAAGCAGCGCTGCGGACGAGCTCCGCACCGAGCGGCAACGCGCTTCCAGGCGGCGTCGTGATTGGAAAAGCCGCGCTGCTCCCAGTCGATGGCGTGGGCGATTTCGTGGCGGATGGTGTCCTCGACTTCGCTGTCGGGCAGCGCCTGCGTCAGGTGCCGCGAGAGCGTGATCCGCTTGCTGGCCGACCGGCACACACCCAGTCGCTTGCGGGCGCGGTCGAAGCCGAACGTCCAGCCTCGCGCCGCCAGCGACTCGCCCACCAGGTCGCGCCCCAGCGTATCGAACAGGTCACGGGCGAGAGCGGAAGCGGCGGACGTCGTCATCTCGTCGGCAACGGCCGAGGCAGCGGCGCGCTCCCGCTCCGTAACCTCTCCCACTCGCCTTCGTAGCGTCTTTCCCTCTCGAATCAGCGCCACCATGACCGATCCCACTACTCCCGCCCTCCGCATCCGAGACGTCACGCGGTGGCTGCCGCTGGGCGATCAGCGCGTCGACATTCTGCGCGGCATCTCGTTCGACGTGGAGCGAGGCGAATGGATCGCGCTGACCGGGCCGAGCGGAAGCGGAAAGAGCACGCTGCTCGGTCTGATCGCCGGGCTGGACGCGCCGTCGTCGGGCGAGGTGTGGATCGGTGACGCGGAGATCGGCAAGATGCCCGAGAAGCGCCTGGCCCGACTGCGCAACGAACGCGTCGGCATCGTCTTTCAAAGCTTCAACCTGATTCCGACGCTGACGGCGCGCGAAAACGTCGAGGCGCCGCTCTACGTCCAGCGCGGCGCCAAAAACGTGAGCAAGCGCGCATCCGAGCTGCTCGACCGCGTCGGCCTGGGCGACCGCATGGGGCACCGTCCGCACCAACTGAGCGGCGGGCAGCAGCAGCGCGTCGCCATCGCTCGGGCGTTGGTGACGCAGCCCGAACTGCTCGTCGCCGACGAACCGACGGGTAACCTGGACACCGCCGTCGGAGCGAGCGTGCTCGACCTGATGGGCGAGATCCAGCGCGAGACCGGCACGACGCTCGTCGTCGTGACGCACGACCCTCTGGTCGCCGCCCGAGCCGACCGCCGGCTGCACCTAGTCGATGGCCTGCTCGCCGACGCACCGCGCATGGCGCAGGGCGAGGTGACGGTATGACGCTGATCAATTACGCCCTGCGTTCCATGCTGCGCGGCGGTCAGCGGACGCTTCTGGCCATCGGCTGCATCGCGTTCGGCGTTCTGGCGCTGACGGCCATGTCACTGCTCGCCAGCGGAATCGCCGGAGCCACGTTTCGCCCGACTGCTTCGATTTTGGGCGGCGAAGTAGTCGTCGAGCCGCCTTCTCGGTTGGACGAGGCGAGCGGCGTCGCAGCTCGTCAGCTCCAAGAATGGCAGGACAGTGGATTGATCGCCGCCGTCGACGTGCGGCAGCAGATGAATGGATTGATCGTGCTTCGCAACGCTGGCAGCGGACGAGGCTACCCGATCTTTGTCACGCTGGCGGTCGCCCCTCAGACGTATCCGCTCGTCGGCAGAGTCGACGTGATCGAGCCGAGCGGTACCTCTTTGTCCGACCTCGTCCGGCCGGGACACGTCGTGTTGACGCAGGACGTAGCCAAAGCGGCTGGCGTATCGGTCGGCGACAGAGTACGCGTCGGGGGAGCCGATGCGGGGGCGGTCGAAATTCCAATCGGCGGGATCGTCGCAACGCTGCCGTCGGGACGCGGGCGCGGCATGCTGCTGCACGCCGACGACGCCGTCCTGCTCCAAGGCGTTGCAGGACAGCTCGAGCAGATCGCCATCCGGCTGGCTCAGCGAGACACGGCGTCGGTACGCGAGGCGGCCAGCGCGTTCGAGGCGGCCGGATGGCGGGTTGCGGACCGCATCGGCAAGCCACCGGGGAGCGTCGAAGAGGAAGTGATGGACACGACGCTCAAAGGCGCTGGGCTGCTGGGCTTGCTGCTCGGCGGCGTCGGCGTGGCAGGCGCATTGCAGGTGCTGCTGGCCGCGCGGCGGCGTGAACTGGCGACGCTGCGCGCGGTCGGCTACAGGCGCGCTCATCTGGTCGGGCTGATCGGCATCGAGATGGGAATGATGGGCGTCATCGGCGCCCTCGTCGGGCTAGCAGGTGGAATCGCCGTTGCGAGCGGGCTGGCGAACCTGTTTGGGCGACTGGCGGTGACGCGGCTCGACCTGGATGTGACGCTGCCTCTGGTGCTGACCGCGCTGGCAGCAGGCGTGGTGACGACGCTGCTCTTCGGCACCTACGCCGTCTTGCGCGCGAGCAGCGTTCGCCCCGCCGACCTGTTCCGCGAGATGGCCGACGTACGGACTAGAAGTGGGCAGGCGCGCGCCGGTGTGCTGTGGATGCTGATCTTCGGCCTGTTCGGCGTCCTGGCTTCGGTCGTGCTCGGTTCTTTCGTGCAAGGCTTCGGCGTGATCCTGCTGGGACTGCTCGGCCTGGGCATCGTCGGCGGACTGCTCGTGCTCGCGGTCCAAGGCGTAGCCAGACTGCCGCTGCCGGGGGGCTTTCTGTCGCGAATGGCGCGAACCGGACTGGCCCGCCAACCCACGCGAACCCTGACGGCGGGCGTCGCACTCTTCGCCGGATCTCTCGCCATCGGGCTGGCCCTCGCTATCGTATCGGGCGCGAGCGAGCGCTTGGAGGGTCAATTCGACTCGTCGGATGCCGTCGAGGTTCGCGTGTTCGCAGGAGCGTCGGACGCCGACTCGCTGCTCGGAGCGCTCCAACGCGACGCCTCGCTGATCGACCAGGCCATCGTGGAAGCCGTGCGTCGCACCTCGGTTCGGTCGACCGATGCGGGGAAAACTCCGGTAGAAGGGCGCGTCGCCATTCTGCAACCAGTCGATTCCGGCGCGCCCGACAGCATCCGCTACAACGGGCAGAGGTTGCTGGAGGGGCGATGGCCCGGGCCTGGAGAGGTGGCGGTAGGGGTGAGAAAACGAGACGTAGACGACGAAGTCTGCATCGGACTGTTGCCGGACGCACCCTGCTTTCCGGTCGTCGGGTACTTCGCGCCGGACGCGCTGATGTCAGGCCTGCTCGCCGCCGTCGTCCACCCATCGGACGCGGGCGCGCTGCTCGGCGAAAGCACGCAGGCCATCTCGGGCTATGTGCCGCGCGCCGACCACGACGCACGTATCCAACGCATCGGCCAGGCGTTTCCGACCAGCATGGCGTTTAGCCGCCTCGACATTGAGCGACTGATCAATGGCGCGTTCCTCAGCCTGTTTTGGTTTGTCGCAGGTCTATCGGCGCTGGCAGGGCTGGCTGGCATCGTGCTGATCTCCAACGCGGTCGGCATGGCGCTCGTCGAGCGGCGGCGCGAGATGGGCATGCTGCAAGCCATCGGCTACCGCCGCGGCCACATCTTGGGCGTTCTGGCGATGGAGTATGGACTGGTCGGATTCGTCGCCGGGCTCGCCGGAGCCGGCGTGACGGCGCTGGTTCTGATCGTGCTCAACCACCTGTCCGACGGCAGCACCGGCGTCTTCCTGACCTGGCCCCAGGCAGTTTTCCTGGTTGCGCTCACGACTACCCTCGCCGCCGGATGCGCCCTCCTGACAGCGGCCCCGGTCGTGCGCGGACGCCCGCTGAAGTTGCTGCGCGCGTCCGAGTAGTGTGGACGAGCGCAGCAGAGCTTAGGACTAGAACCGGGCTTGCAGCGCCAGCCGCGCGGTGCGGGGAATCACCGGGTGGAAACGCACTTCTCCGATGCCGCCGGGTCGCGAGACGGCGCTGCACTGCGTCTCTGCGAGCACCAAGCAGGTGTCCGAAGGCGGCGCAGCGCTGCCCGCGTAGAAGATCGTGCCGATCAGGCTAACTTGCGTTAGAAACAAAGCTGTCGCGGCGAGCGGGCCGGCGAAGAGCAGCAATAGGCAGAAGCGCGCGAGGCGTGATGGAAAAGGCACGAGCGGTCGAAAGGTGGACGAAACGGTGTCGAGAGTGGTGAGGCCTAGCTGCAACCGGCACGTACAGAGCCCCATACCGCGCGCGTGTAGGCCCACCCCGAAGCCCGAAGCGTGCTCGGCATGGATGTCGTTGCCGGAGCGGCATGGCGGCTAAACAGCGCTGTCACCGGAGCACGGACGGTGAACCTAAGCGTTGCAAGCGTAGACGGAATAGCTCGTTAGCTTTAAAGCTTCGCCTTTCGCCTATCTGCTCCGCTCATGTCCGAATCCGTCGCTGCCCTGCGCGCTGCCGCTCAGGCGCTCGTACGTGCTGCCGCTGCCGCCCTCGACACGCCCGCTGCCCTGCTGCTCCCGCCGGAGAGCTACAAGCCCTCGGTCGCATTCGGACTAGACGACGTAGCGGTCGATCCCAAGCTGCCCGATGTGGCATGGAGAGCGGTCATCGACGCGCTCCGAGACGCTGCTGGCTCGCCCGGATCGGACGCCAGCATCTCAGCGGTCGGTCCCAAAGAGAAAACGGCAGTGCTGGCCTCTCAGCTTTCGGATGGCTCGCTGCTCATCGCGCTCGACGGCGCCTCGCGCGCGTGGGAGGCTTCCGATTTCGCCACGCTGGACGCACTCAGCGGCTCGTCTGAAGAAGTCGACCTGGGCGAGAGCGGTGCGCCCGGAAAGCAACTCATCGTGCCCAACCCGGCCAAAGTGCGCGAGGTGGCAGGACAGTCGGCGCTGTTCGAGATCATCCTAGACTCGGTCCTAGACGCCGTCATCGTGACGGACGCCGAGGGCAAACTGCTCGTTGCCAACCGGTTAGCTGAGCGCCTGCTGGGACACACGTTCCAACCCGAGGTGGGCATGAACGCGTACGAGCGGTACGACATGCGCACCGCGGACGGGGTCCCGATGGAGCCGGCGGAGTATCCGCTGTCTATCGCGTTGACGACTGGAAAGCCTGTTCCTCTCGCCGAGTATCAGTACGCTCGGCCGGACGGATCAGTCCTCCAACTGCTCGCCAACGCCGTTCCCGTGCGCAACGACGAAGGCGACGTCATCGCCGCCGTGTCCTCGTTCGTCGACGTGACCGAGCGGCAGGAGACCGAAGCCGAGCGGCAGCGTCTGGCAGCTATGATCGAGCAGCAGCAGGTGCAACTCGAAGCCGTCGTCCAGCACATGCCGATCGCAGTCACGCTCCTCGAAGCCCCGTCGGGCCGCGTACTGCTGCGCAACAACGCCGTTGCCGAGCGCATCTGGCGGCGCGAGATGATGGAATCGCCCAGCCAGACGGTCGCCGAATACGGCCGCTACCAGGGCTTCGACGCAGAGGGCAAGCGGATCGCCAATACCGACTGGCCCGCTGCGCGCGCGCTCTCGGGCGAGACCGTCCTGGGCGCCGAACTGGGCATCCTGCGCGGCGACGACACGCGGGGCGACATTCTCGCCAGCGCGTCTCCGATCCGCAACCACAACGGCGACGTGATCGCGGTCGTGAGCGTCTACGAAGACATCAGCGAGCAGAAAGAGGTCGAGCGCACGCTGCGTGAGCGCGAGTCCCGCTACCGCACGCTGTTCCAATCGGCCGCCGACGCCGTCCTCGTTTATCCGGTCAACCCGGACGGACCCGAACCCTTCATCGATTTCAACGACGCCGCCCTCGCGCTCTACGGCTATACGCGCGAAGAGATGGCGACGATGAGCGTCGGCGACCTGATCGCTCCCGGAGCCATCGACATGGGCGACGCGCTGCGCGAATTGGAGGAAACCGGGCGCGGGCGCTTTCAATCGGCGCACGTCACCAAAGAAGGACGCATCCTGCCGATGGACGTGGCGGCGCACCGCTTCGAGTTGGACGGCCGCGACGTGGTGCTCTCGCTCTGCCGCGACGTGTCGGGCAAGATGCACAACGAGGAGCGGCTGCGCGAGCAGGCCCGCGTCCTCCGCACGATCAACGACACCAACGCCCTTCTCGCAGCCGAGTTGGACGTAGAAACGCTCGTCCAGCGCGTGATCGACGCCGGGACCGACGTAATCGGAGCCGAGTTCGGCGCCTTCTTCTACAACGTCGAGATCCGCGACGGCGTAGCCTACGCGCTGCACGCCCTCTCGGGAGCCCCGATGGAGGCGTTTGCCAGTTTTCCGCGCCCGCGCATCACCCGGGTCTTCGCGCCGACGTTCGAGGGAACGGGCGTCGTTCGCTCGGCCGACATTACGCAGGATCCGCGCTATGGCGCCGAGGGCAGCCGGTTCGGAGGCATGCCACCGGGCCACTTGCCTGTCAAGTCGTACCTCGCCGTCCCCGTCATTGGCCGCGACAAGGGCGTCTTGGGCGGCATGCTGTTCGGACACGCTGAGCCGGACCGCTTTACCGAAGAGCACGAGGCGATGATCACGGGAGTCGCCAACCAAGCGGCCATCGGGATCGCCAACGCGCGCCTGTTCGAAGCCGCCGAGGCCGAGATCGAAGAGCGCAAACGGACCGAGATCGCGCTGGCAGAAGCCAAGAACCAGGCCGAAGCGGCGAGCCGGGCCAAGAGCGCCTTCCTCGCCAACATGAGCCACGAACTGCGCACGCCGCTCAACGCCGTCATCGGTTATTCGGAACTGCTCGAAGAGGAAGCCGAAGACGCCGGGCAGACCCTTTTCCTCCCCGAACTCGCCAAGATCAAGGCCGCCGGTCGCCAGCTCCTCGCGCTGATCAACGACGTGCTCGACCTGAGCAAGATCGAAGCCGGACGCATGGAGCTGTTCCTGTCCGACTTCGACCTGTGCGCGGTCGCGGGCGAAGTCGTGACGACGATCGAGCCGCTGGTCGAGAAGAAGGGCAACACGCTCACCATCGAGTGCTCGGCCGATGTGGACGTGATCCACGCCGATGAGACCAAGGTGCGGCAGGTGCTCTTCAACCTGCTGGGCAACGCGGCCAAGTTCACCGAAGGCGGCACGATCACGCTCGATGTGCACCGGACTTCGCGCGCCGGGCAAAGCGGCGGCGATCCGTTCGACGAAGTCGTCATCCGGGTGCGCGACACGGGCGTGGGCATGACCGAAGAGCAGGTGACCAATCTGTTCGAGGCGTTCTACCGCGGGCAAGAGCAAGCCGGACGCTTCGAGGGAACGGGCCTGGGTCTGGCGATCACGTGGCGCCTGTGCCGCCTGATGGGCGGAAACATCGAAGTCGAGAGCGCCAAGGGCGTCGGCTCCACGTTCACGGTTCGCCTGCCCGCTCGCGTCGAGGATCCGACCGAGAGCGATCGGGTCAAGATGTTCGAAGCCGGAGCCGACGAACCAAACGATCACAACGCCGCCGTCCTCGTCATCGACGACGACCCCAACGCCCGCGACCTCCTGCGCCGCTTCCTGACCAAGGAAGGCTACTCGGTCGTCACGGCCGATAACGGACGTGATGGCCTGCGCATGGCGCGCCTCTACAACCCGCTCGTAATCACGATGGACGTGATGATGCCCGAAATGGACGGCTGGGAAACACTGTCGGCGTTGAAGAGCGATCCGCACCTGCACGACATCCCCGTCGTGATGCTCTCGATGGTGGACGACGACCAACTGGCCTACGCATTGGGAGCGGCCGAGTACATGACCAAGCCCGTCGACCGCAAGCGGCTCAAGAGTGTGTTGCAGCGCGTCTGCCTGGACCGCAGCGAATGCGTCGTGCTCGTAGTCGAGGACGACGAGTCGACGCGCGAACTGGTGCAGCGCACACTGCAGAGCCATGGCTGTACCGTCGTCGAAGCGGGTAACGGGCAGGAAGCGCTCGACCAGCTAGAAAACATCACGCCGCACGTGATCCTGCTCGACCTGATGATGCCCGAGATGAACGGCTTCGACTTCGCCGAAGAGCTGCGCCGCCACGAAGAGTGGCGCGACATTCCGGTCGTCGTGATGACGGCGCGCGAACTCTCCAGCAGCGACCGCGAGCGGCTGAGCGGCAAAGTGCAAACCGTGTTGCAGAAGGGCGCGTACAGCAGGCAGGAACTGCTCCAGCAAGTGCTCGCTCGCGTTTCGTCCTGCATCGGCGATGCTCCAAAAGGCTAACCACACTCGTTCTACTCTCTTCTTTTACGTACCCGATTCATGGCAAAAGTTCTCATCGTCGAAGACAACGAGCACAACTGGGACATGCTTTCCCGCCGCCTCACTCGCCGCGACTACTCCGTCGTTCTCGCGCACGATGGCCTGTCGGGCGTCGAAGTCGCCCAGGCCGAGACGCCGGACATCATCCTGATGGACGTCAACCTCGACGGCATCGACGGTCTCGAAGCGACGCGCCGCATCCGCCAGATCGACGCCATCGCGACCGTCCCGATCATCGCCATCACCGCCCACGCTCTGGCGGGAGACCGCGAAAAGGCCATCGCTGCCGGATGCGACGATTACCACACCAAGCCGGTCGAGCTTCCGCGCCTGCTCGGCCAGATGGAAACCTTGCTAGGAGACAAAGCCCCCTGACCTATCACTCGACGCCATGCGACTGTCCTCTACCGGATCCTGCGACTTCTGTTTCTCACCAGCCCAGCGTCTCGTCGTCGTCCGAGTGACGGGCAACGTGACCGGCGCGCACCTGGCCGACTGCGTGCACCGCCTGCGCACCGATCCGCGCTGGGCCGACGACATGGACGTGCTGTGGGACGAGCGCTCCATTGAACGCCTCGACGTGACGCTCGGCGACCTCTCCGAAATGGTCGAGGAGCAGACGAGCGGACAGACCGGACAAGATTTAGTGCTGACGGCTCGCGAAGATCACGAAGCAGTCATGCGGCTCTACACGTGGCGCGTACGCGCGAAGGGGCGACCGGCCCAGGTGTGCACGACGCTGCGCTGCGCTCTCGACCTGCTCCATCTCAACGAGTTACCGCCGGAGTTGGCCGATTAGACTGCACGTGCCGATGCGTCAGCGGCGGATTCGGTTACCTAACACGAAGCCGAGCAGACCCGTAAGGGCAACGCTCAAGATGACCTGGATACTCGTCAGGATGTGGACGGACGCGTTCCTCGGCTCCAGCCCGACGCTCGGCCCTTCGGGACTCGTAACACAGGTAAGGCTAAACGTCGCGAGATCCACCAAGTCGCGCAGCGAGCCGAACCCGACGACCTCGCTAGTGCCGACGCGGACGACGCTGCCGGTTGCCCCGTAAAGCACGAACGCGATGCAGTAGACGGCGAACAGCGTCACCACGACGCGCCAGACGCTCTCGCCGTAGTCGCACAGACCTTCGACGACGCCGTCGAGTACGTACTGTCTATAGTGACCGACGGCATCACTGACGCGCCCCTCTTTCCAAGAAGCACGCGCAGCTTTGCGCGACTGCAGCTTGCGCATCCGCCGCCGCTTGCGATACGACCACGACACCGACTCGTGATCGCCGAGCACATCGAAGTTGTGTTCGAGCGACAGGTATCCCTGAGCCGCGCTGTCGTAGTCGGCCGCCAGTTCGTCGCCGATGGCCTCGCCCAGTTGGCTGCGGTGCATCCGGGTGCGTTCGAGCCACGCCTTGCCCAGCCGAATGCCGTCGAGCTTGGTCTCGGAAAGGTCGACCTCCTGAAGCCGCGCGCCCTGTAGCGACGCGCCGCGCAGATCGGCCCCTTCGAGCAGCGCGCCGCGTAGGTCCGAGTCGTCCAGGTTCACGTCGCGCAGGTCGGCCCCGCGCAGGTCGGCGCCCGACAGGTTGACGTTGTAAAGATTGGCGCCTCGAAGCGACGCCTCTTGCAAACGCACCTTCTTGAGCGACGCGTTGCGCATGTCGGCACCATCCAGGCGCGCGCCCCACAGATCGGACTCGTCGAGGACCGCGTCTTCGAGTGCGGCTCCATCGAGAATCGTGAAGCGTAACATGGCTCTGGTGGCATGCAACTCTTCGCATATGGCGCCGATCAGGTTGGCTCCGTTGAGGACCGCTCGGTCGAGGATGGCACCGGCGAGATCTACGTGCGTGGCGTTGGCCTCTTCGGCGTTGACGTCGGAGAGATCGGCGCCTCCAAACTCGGCTTCGCGCAAATCAGCCCCCTTCATGCGAGCGCTGCGCAGATTGGCGCCGCGGAGGTTAGCTTTTTGCAGATCGGCTCGTTCGAGATACGCCCCCGCTAAATCAATGCCGCCCAGACGAGCATCTCGCTTGATGTCGAGGTCGAGTTTGTCGAGGGCTCTGGGACTGACGTCGAGCCCCTTCAAGTCAGCGCCGCCATAACCTTCCTGGCCCAGTTCGGCTTGAGACCCGATGCGACTCATCACGCTGCGCAAACGTTTGATCCGTTCGTCTGCTACCGGCACGCGGGTGTCGGAATCAGAGAGGATCAGAGAAACCGTAGAGGAATCGGCCATGCGTGGCGGTAAAGCTATGCCGCTACTATGCCCGACGCGACGGCCGGATTCGCCTCTAGAGTAACGGACGAGTCGGTTCGGGCTACCAGGACGATTTCGCAATTGTCAAGACCATTTTGCCCTACTCTTGCTACACGCTGGTAATAGAACCACCAAAAGGATTTGTATAACGCCTATACGTATGCGTATTTTGAACCTGGCCCGTTTGGGACTGTACTCTAGATTCCCTCACTAGAGACTTCTTTTCGATATGACTACCAACCAAACCACCGTGCTGCCGCAGGCCCCGCGCTCTAAACGTTTCAGTCGACGCCGTATGCGCGCTGCCGCGGCCCTCGCCTTCGCCTCGCTGGGTGGACTGGCGCTCGCCACTGGACCCGCGTCCAGCCTCGTCCAAACTGCGCTGCCTTCCTCGCCCGACGCCATTGAGAGCGTCACGACGGTGGGACCAGAGACGCCTGCGCGTCTGGCTGAATGGTCGACGGCCGTGTCTACTCCCTTCACCGCGCCGACCGTGCTGAAAAACGCGACGGACTTCAATCCTTCGGATTTTGACATGCACAATGGCAAACTGCACCAGCAGGGCGCAGCCAGTTTCTACAGCGATGGCTTCGAAGGCCGTCCGACGGCTAACGGCGAATCGTTCGACTCGTCGCTTCCCACGGCTGCGCACCGCACGCTCCCTCTAGGCTCGATCGTCCGCGTGACTAACATCGCCAACGGTAAGAGCGTCGTAGTGCGCGTCAACGACCGAGGCCCGTATCACGGCAACCGGGTACTTGACCTCGCCGAGAGTGCCGCCGCAGATCTCGACTTCGTCAGCAAGGGCACGGCGCGTGTCCGAATCGAACTGCTGTAAGTAAACCCGCGCATTCCGTTGAGGGAGTCTGTCCAAATGGGCAGGCTCCCTTTCCGTTTGGACCGACGGCGATCAGGCGAGGTCGATGTTGAGTGAGATGTCGAGAGCAGTCACGCTGTGCGTCAGCGCACCGACGGACACGAAATCGACACCGGTGCGGGCAATCTGCGCGACCGTTTCGAGCCGCACGTTGCCGGACGCTTCGGTCTGGATGCGTCGGTCCGTGGCTCGTTCCGGATCGTGCGTGCGCACCTCACCCAAGGCAGCTTCGAGCGGAGCGACGTTGAGAACGCCATCTTCGACTCGGGCGAAGTTGTCGAGCAGCAGGTAGTCGAGCAGTCCGGTCGCGGCGGCCAGCCTGACTTCACGCAGCGTGCGGGCTTCGCACTCGATCTGAATCTCGGGAGCGCCTGTATCACGCCACTTGGCCGCAGCGTGAATCGCCTGAGCGATGCCTCCCCGAGCCGCGATGTGATTGTCTTTGATGAGAATGCGGTCGTAGAGCCCGATGCGATGGTTCGTCCCACCTCCCAGCGCGACGGCCCACTTGTCGAGCGCGCGCAGACCGGGAGCCGTCTTGCGCGTGTCAAGCACGCGAGCGCGCGTGCCTTCAATGGCGGCGACGTAACGGGCCGTTTCGGTCGCGATGCCGCTCATGCGCTGCATTACGTTGAGGATGGTGCGCTCGGCAATGAGAAGGGCACGCGCCGGCCCCCTCACCGATCCGAACGAAGCGCCTGCTCTCAGCGCGTCGCCGTCCGAGACCGTCCATTCGGCTTTGAGATCGGCACGCGAAAAAACGTAGTCTGCCACGCCCAACCCGGCGACGATTCCGTCCGACTTGAGCAGGAAAGACGCTGTCGCCTGCGTGCTTTCGGGGATCGTACTGAGCGTCGTCACGTCCTCGCTGCCGCCCAGGTCTTCGTCGAAGGCGAGGCCGAGCAGCGTGTCGAGATGATCGGTCGAGAGGTAGTCGGGAGCAGTCATGGAAGCGATGGAAAATCAGGGGCAAACTACCACATCTCGCCGCTTATGCCGCGCAGCAGACATAGGAACGCACACTCAGCTAAATCGGTAGCAACAGGCTCACATTCAGGTTCCCCATGCACGATCAGATCACGATCCGCGGCGCGCGCGTCCACAACCTGCAAAACGTCGACGTGGACTTACCGCGCGATCAGTTGGTGGTCATTACGGGCCTGTCGGGCAGCGGCAAGAGCAGTCTGGCGTTCGACACGATCTACGCCGAAGGGCAGCGCCGCTACATGGAATCGCTGAGCGCCTACGCGCGGCAGTTCTTGGGCATGATGGAGCGCCCCGACGTGGACTTCATCGATGGACTCTCGCCCGTCATTTCGATCGAGCAAAAAACCGTCAGCCGCAACCCGCGCTCGACCGTCGGCACGGTGACCGAGATTTACGACTTCCTGCGACTGCTCTATGCACGCGCGGCGACGGCCTACTCGTACGTCAGCGGCGCTCCGATGCGCAAGCAGAGCGACGACGAGATCATCGACGGGATTGCGAGCGTGGGCGAAGGAGCCAAAGTGATTCTGCTCGCCCCGGTCGTCAAGGGCCGCAAGGGACACTATCGCGAACTGTTCGAGCAGGTCGCCAAGCAGGGATACGAGCGCGTCCGGGTCGACGGCGAACTGCGCGAGATCGAGAGCGGCATGAAGCTCGACCGGTACAAGACGCACGACATCGAAGTCGTCGTCGACCGGCTGGTGATCAAAGACGGCATCCGCACACGCGTCGCTCAATCGGTCGATACGGCGCTCGGAATGGGCGAAGGAACCGTCATCGCGCACCTGCCGGATGAATCGCGCGACGTGCTCTTTTCGCGCCACTTGGTCGACCCCGAGAGCGGCCTGAGTTATGCCGAGGCGTCGCCCAACACGTTTTCGTTCAACAGCCCGTACGGCGCGTGCCCGACGTGCGGCGGGCTGGGCGTGCGCCGCGAAATCGACCTCGACTTGGTGGTGCCCGAGCCGTCCAAGTCCATCGACGACGGCGCGCTCGTCCCGCTGGGTCAGCCGCGCGACGTGTGGGTGTTTTCGCAACTGGGAGCAGTCGCCGACGCGTACGGGTTCGACTTCCAAACGCCGTTTGAGAAGCTGACCAAGAAGCAGAAAGAGGTGATTCTGCACGGCGCGGGCGACGAGCAGTTCGAGATCGTGTACACGTACAAGCGGCGCGAGGTGAAGTACCAGCACCGGTTTGGCGGCGTGTTCGGGCACATCCAGCATACGTTCGACAACACGAGCGCCCCCGCCCAGCGCAAGTGGGCCGAGGCGTTTATGCGCCCCATGCCCTGCACGACCTGCAATGGCGGACGCCTCAAGCCCGAAGGTCTGGCCTACCGGTTTGCCGATAAGACCATCGCCGATCTGGTGCAGATGGACCTGGGCGCGCTGGCGGCGTTTTTCCACGGGTTGGACGTGTCGGTGGATGGGGGTGCGGATACATCAGTGCCCGACCCCGGCACCGGACCCGTAGGGGCGGCTCGGCGAGCCGCCCCTACCACCACCGCATCACCCCCGGCATCCGGCCCCCAAACCGATCCGGCATACGACCCCGAACCCGACCTCGACATCCCCCTGACCGAGCGGCAGCGCACGATTGCACGGCCCATCGTCAAGGAAATCCGCGAGCGGCTGGACTTCATGGTCGGCGTCGGCGTCGAATACCTCAACCTGGATCGCCCCGCGCGGACACTGTCGGGCGGCGAGAGCCAGCGCATTCGGCTAGCCACGCAGATCGGTACCCAACTGACGGGCGTCCTCTACGTGCTCGACGAACCCAGCATCGGTCTCCACCCGCGCGACAACACCAGGCTCATCGACAGCCTGAGGAGCCTGCGCGACCTGGGCAACTCGGTCTTGGTCGTCGAGCACGACCGCGAAATGATCGAAGCCGCCGACTACGTGGTCGACATGGGACCGGGAGCGGGCGAGTTGGGCGGCCACATCACGGCAGCCGGGCCGCAAGGCGATCTGCGCGACCTGGACGGGCAGGGCAGCCTAACCAACGCCTACCTCGACGGGACGCGGCACGTCCCGATTCCGTCGACGAGGAGCGAGGGCAATGGCGATGCGCTCGTGCTGACCGGCGCGCGCGGCCACAACCTCAAAGGCGATACGCTCAAGCTTCCGCTGGGCACGTTCACGGCCGTTACGGGCGTCAGCGGCAGTGGCAAGTCGAGCCTGATCAACCAGACGCTCTACCCGCTGCTGGCGGCCCACCACCACAACGCCCTGCGCGTCCCTCTCCCCCACTCGGACATCGACGGGCTGGACCTAGTCGACAAAGTGATCGACATCGACCAGTCGCCCATCGGCCGGACGCCGCGAAGCAACCCGGCGACCTATACGGGCCTGTTTACGCACCTGCGCGACCTGTTCACCCAGCTTCCCGAGAGCAAAATCCGCGGCTACAAGCCCGGTCGGTTCTCGTTCAACGTCAAGGGCGGGCGGTGCGAGGCGTGCAAGGGCGCGGGCATCGTCAAGCTCGAAATGAACTTCCTGCCCGACGTGTATGTGACGTGCGACACGTGCAAGGGCAAGCGCTACAACGCCGAGACGCTCCAGGTGCGCTACAACGGTCGCAACATCGCCGACGTGCTCGACATGACGGTCGACGACGCCCTGCTCCTCTTCGACGCCGTCCCGCGCATCAAGCGCAAACTCAAAACGCTGGCAAGCGTCGGCCTGGGGTACATCCGACTGGGGCAGCAGGCGACGACCGTTTCGGGCGGTGAGGCGCAGCGCATCAAGCTGTCCAAAGAACTCAGCCGACCGGGGACGGGCCAGACGCTCTACATCCTCGACGAGCCGACGACTGGTTTGCACTTCGAAGACATCCGCCACCTGCTCGCCGTCTTGCGCGCGCTGGTCAAAAAGGGCAACACCGTCCTGGTGATCGAGCACAACATGGACGTCGTCAAAGTCGCCGACCACGTAATCGACCTCGGACCGACCGGCGGCGCGGGTGGCGGGCACATCCTGTTCGCCGGAACGCCCGAAGAACTGGCCGAGCAGGACACCCCGACGGCCCGCTACCTCCGCGAAGAACTCGAACGCGGCGTCTACGACGACAGCGATGATCTCGACCTGTCCGACAGCGAGTCAGATGGTGACGACGACTACGAAGACGAACCAGTCGACGAGGAGGAAATCGTAGAGACTGGGGCTTGACATTACCTTTCCTTTCAAAAGGACACGGATGGACATTTCAGATTTGACAAACTCAGGCAAGGCGGATCCTTCTGGCCATATTGGAAGTCGTTTCGAGTTCGTCGAGGACGAGCCGATTGCTGCTCGGATGGCCGTCATCGGCGTCGGCGGCGCTGGCGGAAGCGCGGTCAACAATATGATCGAGAAAGGCTTCTCCGGTGTCGACTTCATAGTGATCAACACCGACCAGCAGGCGCTCGCGTTCAACCTAGCGCCTGTCAAGATCCAAGCGGGACGCACGCTGACCAAGGGGTCAGGTGCCGGAGCACGTCCCCAGGTCGGCGCCGAAGCGGTCGAGGAGTGCCGCGGTGAGATCGAAAAACTACTCGACGGCTACGATATGGTCTTCATCACGGCAGGCATGGGCGGCGGAACCGGGACCGGCGGCGCACCTACAGTCGCGCACATCGCGCGAAAGAAAGGAGTACTGACTGTCGGCGTCGTCACACGCCCATTCGGGTTCGAGAGCAAGCGGCGCCATGTCAGCAGCGAACAAGGGATTGCAGCGCTGGTCGAAAGCATCGACACGCTCGTCGTCATTCCTAACGAACGCCTCAGTGATGTCGCGCAGAAGCTTCCCATTGAGCAGGCGTTCGGCATGGCCGATGACATGATCTACAGAGCGGTGCACGGCATCGCCGATCTGATCGCCGAGCACGGAATGGTACGGCTTAATTTCGCTGACGTGCGGGCCACATTTCGGGACGGTGGTCTCTCGCTGATGGGACTAGGGGAGGCGAAAGGAGAGGATAGAGCCGATATCGCTGCGCGAGAGGCGATCTCGTCGCCGATGCTTGATGGACTATCCATCAAGGGCGCACGCAACATCATCGTCAACATCACCGGCTCAAGTGATATAGGCATAACTGAGTCTACCAAAGCCGCCAGCCTAATCAATGATATCGCTGGACCTGAGGCAAAAATGATCTGGGGTTTAATACTCGATGAGAGTATGGGCGAAATGATGCGTATAACTATTTATGCAACTGGATTGAATCAATCATTTTCTAATCTAGCATCAATAGATCCAATTGCAGATGAAAGCTCTGTCGCTCATGTAAGCTCTGAGTTGGTTCTCTACCTTGATCCTGGTGAAGCCGAACCTTCTCAGATCGCAGAGCTATATTCAGCACTCTCCAATCTGTATGAGGTCATGGGCGGAAATGGAGTCATACTGGAAGAAGGTGGTAGTCTTTTCGTCAATCACGATAGCGACGTAGCAGCCTGAATGTCTGACTTAATCAAGAAGAGTGCATATCCAGATGACCTAGGCGCCCCAGGAGACAAAAGACAAAGGCGGATCAACTGGTTTATGAAAATAATCTACTCTATTAGAGGCCAAGCGTTTGATGATGTCAATCGACTCAAAGAAGCTGGTGTCAAAATCGTAGAAGCTGAGGCGGCTCATAAGATGGCTACTGCACGGAAAGTTGAAGCAGAGGCACACGCAATTTATGTTGAGGCTGAGATAAAGCGAGAGCGCTTCCTTCAAGAGCCAGTAGCGAAGAAGCCTGTCGAAGTAGACAGTGTGGAGTTTAACGAGACTGACGATACGAACAAGGAGGAGGAGGCCATGCAGCGCCTGCTAGCTGCTGCTCGGGCGATAAAGTCCATGGGTGGACAAGTGATGTTTGACTCGGCTCAGATATCGGAGGAGTTAGATAAACTGCTGGATGATGAGCAAAGCTAAACTACCGATATAGAACTAGAACAGCCGCAGAAGGCGGAGCGTTAGCAAAGCAAAATGCCCACCCCGGACAGACCAGAGTGGGCGGCAATCAAGAAAGCATCGAAGACGCTCAGCCGGTGAGGAAGCGGGCTTGCAGTTGCTCATCGACCCAGACGCGAAAGGGTTCTAGCTCCATCGTCTCGTTGACTTCCCTTGCGAAGGCGAGCAGGAGCAGCGCGCGAGCGTTTTGCATCGGGATGCCTCGTGCGCGCAGGTAGAACAGGGCTTCCGGGTCGAGCCGGCCCGTTGCGGCACCGTGAGAGCACTGCACATCATCGGCGTAGATCTCGAGCTCGGGCTTGGCATTCATCGTCGATCCGTCGCCCAGCATCATTGCCCTGCTGGACTGGTAGGCGTTGATGCGCTGCGAGTCGGGGCGGACGAGGATTTTGCCGTTGAAGATGCCGGTTGCATCGTCCCACAAGACGTGCTTGTAAAGCTCATTGGACTCGCAGTCGGCTGCGGCGTGGTCCATGAACGTCGAGTTGTCGGCGTGCGCCTTGCCGTCGAGCAGGAAGAGGCCGTTCATGTGCGTGTCCGTATTCGAACCGGCCGACGTGACGCGGATGTTGTTGCGCAGCGTCTCGCCCGACAGACCAACGGTGATCGTCGTAAAAACCGACTCGTCCTCCTGATGCGCATCGAAGGTGGCGACTTCGGTCACGTTCGGTCCTTCGTCCTGAACGCGATAGTGCGTGACCGTCGACTTGGCGCCGACGTAGAACTCAGCGACATAGTTGACGAACAGCTTGCTCTCGCCATGCACACGCGTGGTGTCGACCAGAACGGCGTGCGCGTCGTCTTCGGCGACGACGAGCAGGCGCGGCTGCACCATCCGGCTCTCGCTTGCGGAGTGCAGCGAGACGATGTGGACTGGGCGATCAAGTGTGACGCCGGAGGGGACGTAGACGAATGCGCCATCGGCGAGGAATGCCGTGTTGAGCGCGGCGAACACTTCGTCGTCGGGACGCGAGTAAGCGCCCAGGTGCTTGTCTACCAGTGTGGCGTGCTGAGCCGCTGCCGACTGGAGGCTGGTGACGATGACGCCATCGGGCAGATCGCCGATGCGTGAGAGATTGGCATCGAAGCGTCCGTCGACGAGGACGACGATGTCGGCGTCGAGGCCGGGCATCAGGGCAGCGTCTACGTCAGCTGACGTAGGCGAGAAGGGCTGCTCGGCCTGAGTGAGGGCGTACTCGTGAACGAGGATTTTCTCGATCGCGGTGTATTTCCACGACTCGCTGCGGCGCGTCGGCAGGCCAAGTCGTTGGGCGTGGGCGAGCGCTTCGATGCGGAGCGTGTGGACGTGGGCGTTGGAGCCGTTGAGCGTGTGTCCGTCGAGCGCGGCGTGCGCGGCGACGAAGCGGTCGAGGCTGCTGGGGGTTACGGTCATGAGGTCGGTATCAATCAGGCGGCGCGGCTCCCGTAGCAACGGGACATGCCCCGTCGGTACATGCGTTGGTAATGAGGATGGGAGCGGCGGGTTAGGCGGCGGCCATCTCCTCTTCGATCCAGTCGTAGCCGCGGGCTTCGAGTTCTTTGGCGAGTTCGGGGCCGCCGGTTTTGACGATTCGGCCGTCCATCAGTACGTGCACCACGTCGGGCACGATGTAGTCGAGCAGGCGCTGATAGTGCGTGATCACGAGGAACGCGCGGTCGTCCGAGCGCAGGCGGTTGACGCCTTCGCTGACGACGCGCAGTGCGTCGATGTCTAGGCCGCTGTCGGTCTCGTCGAGGATGGCGAGTTGGGGTTCGAGTAGCGCCATCTGGAAGATCTCGTTGCGCTTTTTCTCTCCGCCCGAAAAGCCTTCGTTGACCGAGCGCTGCTTAAGGTCGGCACGCATCTCGACGAGTTCGGCCTTCTCCTTCATCAGCTTGAGAAACGGTCCGGCGCGCAGTTCTTCCATGCCGTTGTGCTTGCGGACGGCGTTGACGCTCTCCTTGAGGAAGTTGGTCATCGACACGCCCGGAAGCTCGACCGGGTATTGGAACGCCAAAAAGACGCCTTCGCGTGCGCGCTCGTCGGGGTCCATGTCGAGCAGATCTTCGCCCTTGTACGTCACGCTGCCTTCGGTGACCTCGTACTCGTCGCGACCGGCGAGGACGTTGGCGAGCGTGCTCTTGCCGCTGCCGTTGGGTCCCATGATGGCGTGGACCTTACCGGCTTCTAGTTCGAGGGTGACGCCTTTGAGGATCGGCGTGCCGTCGATTTCGGCGTGGAGGTTCTGGATGTTGAGAAGCGACATGGAGTGGATGTGTGATTTGAAAAGTGGTATTGAGTGGGCCGTTTGGACCCCTCCGCCCTTCGGGCACCTCCCCTCGGTAAGGGGAGGACGGGCTTCGAGTTAGCTGAGAGTTTCGTCCCCTCCTCTCGGAGGAGGGGTGCCCATCGGGCGGGGTGGTCCGGCTGCTTAGCCAATCCACAGATCAGCAGCGCCGACGGTGCCCAAGGGCGTGACGAACGTCACCCGACCGAGCCTTCGAGTTCGATGGCGAGCAGCTTCTGGGCTTCGACGGCGAACTCCATCGGGAGCTTGGCCATGACTTCTTTGGCGAAGCCGTTGACGATCAGCTTGACGGCTTCGCTCTCGCCGATGCCCCGCTGGTTGCAATAGAAGATCTGATCCTCTCCGACCTTGCTCGTCGTCGCCTCGTGCTCGACTTGGCCGGTCGGGTTCTGGATTTCGATGTAGGGGAAGGT
Source organism: Rhodothermales bacterium (assembly GCA_963841855.1). Lineage (GTDB taxonomy): Bacteria > Bacteroidota > Rhodothermia > Rhodothermales > BA12 > CAXBBB01. The sequence goes on from CAWJEJ010000001.1 coordinate 734,385, forward strand.
GTGCGCGCCGCTCGTGTCGGTGAGTAGCAGGCTGTCGCACTGCGAGAAGTTGCGCGCGTCCTCGGCTTTGCGGCCGATGCGGACGAGCCCGCGGTAGCTGTTGTTGCTCTTGCCCGCGCTGATGCCCTTGCTGATGATCGTCGAGCGGCTGCGCTTGCCCAGGTGGATCATCTTGGTGCCCGTGTCGGCCTGCTGCATACCCTTGGTAAAGGCGACGCTAGTAGAACTCGCCGACCGTATCGTCGCCCTTGAGGATGACGCTGGGATACTTCCACGTGATCGACGAACCGGTTTCGAGCTGCGTCCAGCTGACCTTGGCCCGGTCACCGGCGGCGATGGCGCGCTTGGTGACGAAGTTGTAGATGCCGCCCTTGCCCTCCTCGTTGCCCGGATACCAGTTTTGGACCGTCGCGTACTTGACCTCGGCGTCGGCCTTGGCGTAGATCTCGACGACGGCGGCGTGCAGCTGGTTTTCGTCGCGCATCGGGGCCGTGCAGCCTTCCATGTAGCTGACGTAGCTGCCCTCTTCGGCGATGATCAGGGTGCGCTCGAACTGGCCCGTTCCGCTCTCGTTGATGCGGAAGTAGGTGCTCAGCTCCATCGGACAGCGGACGCCTTTGGGGACGTAGCAGAACGATCCGTCCGAGAAGACGGCGGCGTTGAGGGCGGCGTAAAAGTTGTCGGTGTGCGGGACGACCTTGCCCATGTACTCCTTGATCAGCTCGGGATGGTCGTGGATCGCCTCGGTGAACGAGCAGAAGATGATGCCGTGCTTGGCGAGTTCGGCCTTGAACGTCGTCGCGACACTGACCGAGTCCATCACCACGTCGACGGCGACGCCTGCCAGCTTCTTCTGCTCCAAGAGCGGAATGCCCAGGCGGTTGAACGTGTCGAGCAGGTTCGGGTCGACTTCGTCCAGGCTTTCGTACTTCGCCTTCTGGCCCGGCGCGCTATAGTACGAGATGTCCTGGAAGTCGATGTCCGGGTAGTTGATGTGCGCCCAGCGCGGATACTTGTTGGCCGGGTCGTCGGCGAGCGTCTGCCAGTGGCGGAACGCTTTCAAGCGGTACTCGAGCATCCACTCGGGCTCTTCCTTCTTGGCCGAGATGAAACGGATCGTGTCTTCGGACAGGCCCTTGGGCGCGTTGTCCGGCGTCGTTTCGGTTACGAAGCCCCACTCGTACTCGGTCGCGGCTACTTCGTGGAGGTATTCGTTCTGGGTGCTCATAGTCGGTCGGTGGCATTGGGAAGTCGGCGCGCGCGTCCGCATTGGACGGCTTTCGGTAACAGGGGCGTAGCGCGCACCGTTCCCCCGAATTGGCCTTTTCGACGGCGTTCGCCCCGGTTTCACTCGGCATTGAAAATGGATGGGCAGTCTGCCAGAAACCGGCCGGCGCACGTCTCGTTGCTCCCACTCCCTCGCCCCGACCCCGCCACCCGATGGACCTCACGATCACGCCTCGCGCCCTCGACCAACTGATGAGCGTCGCGACCGCCGAGGGCACCGACTTGGCCGATCACCTGCTGCGCGTCGCCGTCGTGCCGGGCGGATGCTCGGGCCTCACGTACCAATTGGGCTGGGACACGACGATTCAGGATGCCGACGAAGTCGCTGAGGTCAACGGTCTGCGCGTCGTGATGGACCTCAAGAGCCAGCTCTACGTCGAAGGCACCGAACTCGATTTCACCGATGGGTTGGACGGCCAGGGCTTCCACTTCGCCAATCCGCAGGCTACGCGGACGTGCGCGTGCGGCGAGTCGTTCAGTTTGTGATGCGGCCGGTACTAACAAGTGATCACGACACAACACAAGCAAGAACTGTCTAGCCTACTCTCCTACCCGCTAGGCGCCAAAAACCTCTCGGATGGACTAGCCGGTGCTAAGCAGTTCGACGCGCTCTCCATCGTGCTCAGACCGAGCGAAGACAACCCGCATCGAATCGAGAGTCCGTTTCTCGTTCTTCTCGTAGGGTACTTCAGACATCAGATAAGGCGCACCTCTTCGAACGACATGATCGACGAAGGGTGGTACGATCCCAAATGGGAAACCAGCGTTGGCGCAGTGCCTCGAACGCTTCGGCACGCAATCAAGTCTGCCCTAGTGTCAGAAGCGCTACCTGCGGTTCGCCGATGGCTTGACAAGTGCTCGCACGTCTCAGAGCAGGAAGGCCACGCCTGGATTCGGATTCGGTACCATGAGGATCAAGAGACTCTATCTTACGAAACAAGTGTCCAACTTCGGTGAGCGAAGAGAAGAGCACACGGCGAGTGATTCAGCCTGGAGACGATTCGCTCGGCATGCTCTGAATCAGGCGGAGCGCTAAAACGGCGAGTAGCGCCACGCCCGAAAGCAGTCCGATCCACAGCAGCCAACTGTGCCACGTTGGCGCGTCGTCGGGACTCAGGCGGTCCGATCCGCCCAGATCGAAGGGCTCGCTGACAGTTGGAGCCATGTCGGCGGCGTCGGTTTCGGCCAGTGAACGGAGCGTGCCCGCCAAGGTGGGGTCTCGGTCCGGCGGGTCGGCTGACGTGTTTCCGAACGCGAGCGTGTAAGGTGCTTCGCCGCGTGTCAGGAAGAGCAACCGCGCGGGTGTCCACCCCACCTCGAGCGTCGGCGGCTGGGCGAGCGGGGTGCTCGGGTCGGCGGTCTGCACGCGCCAGTAGCGATCGGCGGCCGATACGGAGAACGCGGGCGAGCGCAGGTCGGCGTCGTCGCGGCGGATCAGGTAGGCGCTCGTGCGCACGCGCGGCGTCCACGGGCCGTCGGGCGTCGCAGACGAGGCGAGCAGGGCGACGAGGAGTGTGTTGCGGTCGCTCAGTTCAATGCGGGCCTGGTCGAGTGGCAGCGCTCCGGTGTCGAAGACGAATGTCTGGGGTTCTGCCCCCGAGACGTCGAGCGGCGACAGGCGCGCGGTGCGGCGCGTCGGGGCGAACTGCGTCGTCGTAGCAGCGTCGATGCCGATGATCTGCGGCGGCGCGTCGGTCCCCGACCACGTCAGGCGGACGTAGGCGGCGCGGCGCGGCGGCAACTCGAGCGAGCGGCGGACCAGCGTGTCTCCGGCGAACCGCAGGCGCATCACGCGCTGCGCCTCGCCCCAGGGCAGCCAGTTCGTCAGGTCGTCACTCGACTCGGCGCGCAGCAGCGTCGAGAAGTCGGCGGTGGCATCGCTCCACGTCAGGTCGAGGCGGACGATGGCGCCGCCGATGCCGGACGCGTCGAGCACGTAGGCGCGGACAGCATCGTTCGCTGCATCGGTTGCGGGACGCACGCTGACGATACTGCCCGACGGCGCCCTGCGGATCGTCACGTCGAGCGCGTCCATGTCGACGCTGGGGCGGCCCACCAAAGGAAAAATCGGCAGGCGAACCCGGGCGGTGTCGTCGGATGAGCCGACCACGTCGAGGGCAAAGGGTACCAGCGTGCCTTTGGCGTCGAACAGGCGCACGTCGGCCAGATCGGCCCGCGTCGCTCCACGGTAGACGGCGTTCGGGACAAGGAGAGATTGGACAGCGGCATCGCTCGTCGGCGTCAGCGTCAGGCCGCGCGCGTAGTCGCCGGGCGATTGGGCGTGCGCGGCCGTCACCAGCAGGGCGAGGCTCAGGCAGGCGGCCCAGCAGGCAGGCAGGAGGCGAGGCGCGGTCATAGCGTGTCTTCCGGGAGAGGCGGAGGCGTGGGATCGGCCGATTCGCCGGGCGCGGCGGGCACGTCGTGCTTGGGCGGTGCGGGCGCGAAGTAGCCGACGCCGATCAGGAAGACGCCGACGACCAGGAACGTCCCGATGCGGACGAGAAGCGACAGGTTCGACAGGTCGACGAGGAAGAGTTTGAGGACGGCCAGTCCCAGCAAGACCGCGGCGGCCTGCCATACCAACCGGTTCGACCTGCGCGCCGCAAACGTCATCGCAACGACGCCGACGGCCGACCAGAAAATCGTCACGGCCGACTGAAACGTCGACGAGTCCATCAGCGCGTTGAAGTTGTAGGGCACGTCCGCGTAGAAGTGGACGCTCCGGGCCAGCGTCCCGTTGAGCCAGACGAAGGCCAGGGCGACCGAGAGCCAGCCCACCTGCCGCGCGGCCTGGTCCGAGAGCATCTCGCGCGCACGAGCCATCCGAAGCGCGATCACTAGGGCGGCCAGGCCCAGGCCCAGCGTCAGGTCGACCGGGTTGGCGATCGGCAGGAACGGCAGGGGCCACGGATAGGCGGACCACGACAGCATCAGCATTCCCCACCCGGCCGCGGCGAGCAATAGCCCGCCCACGCCCAAGCCGAGGTAAGCGCGGGCCCAGGGACCGAACGGCCAGAACCCAGACCGAATCGCAGCCAGAGTGGCGAGCGCCAGTGCGACAGGGACGAGTCCGGCGGGCAACCATGGCCACACGGTAGAGGAAGGCAGCAGGCGCAGATGCCAGGTGATCTCGGCGACGGTGACGAAAGAAAGCAGCCAGAGCGTTCCAGCGTGGAGCAGGCGGCCCCGAGTGTGCTCGCGCAGCGGAGCGTCGAACGCGCGCAGCGAGGCGACCAGAACAGCCAGCACGGCGACCCAGGCACCCCATCCGCCCTGGGCGAACAGGTGCGTGGTACCGTTCCAAAACGCGCTCAGCAGCAGGAGAACCGAGGCGGGCAGCAGGAGCAGTGCCACGCGCCGCATGCCCGACCAGTCGAGGCGCCACGCCGCCGCCGCCGTCAGCGCTCCGGTTAGTGCAGCCATGCCGGTGAGGAGCGCGTCGAAGCGGTCGCCCGACGCCATCCGGTCGATCTGATCCAGGTGCGTCAGTGTCCACCACGCCATGCCGGCGGCGAGGAACAGTGGCTCGACGACGCGCTCCAGCGTCGACAGACGGTCGCGATAGTGATGGGCCACCCAGGCGGTGAAGAGGGCGGCGAGAGCGAGAACGAGCCCGGCGAAATAGGTCGAGTGCGGCTGCATCGACACGCCACCGAAGGCGAACCACGCGACGCCGAGCAGCGAGACGGCGGCCGCTACTTGCAGTCCCAGACCTGCCAGCCGCAGCAAGACGCGCCGCTGCCGAGCGCCCAGCCAGACCAGCAGCGCGCCCTCGACGGCCCAGCCGACGCCGGTCCACGTGGCGTCGAGCGCGAACGGAATCACGAGCGTCGCGAAGACCAGCCCTAGCCCGGCATAGGTCTCGACCAGGAGGCGCAATCGCTCGGGTGATCGCCGGTAGATGATCCACGCCGCGGCGACGTACACCAGTCCCAGACCCAGCGCGCTCCACGCCAGTCCGTAGGCGAAAGGCGCCACCAGCGTCGCCTGCACCGCAAATGCCGCGATGGGCAGGCCGATCACGAGCGTCGAGTCGAGCAGCAGATCGCGCCGCCGCTCGCCAGGCGTGCTGGATTGGTGGCGCAGGTGGAAGAACGAGACGGCGAAGTAGATCGCAAAGAAGGCGATCAAGAATGCCTGAGCGCCGGGATAGAGCGCGTCCACGTAGTTCTGCGTCATCCACAGGCCGCCCAGCCCGAACGTCGCCAGGAAGCCCGCCACGTGGACCATCCGCCACGGCCGGTACCACGCCAGCACCAGCACGCCCACGTTCAGAACCGCGTAATAGCTGAACAGCATCAGCGCGCTGCCCTCTGGCCCGGCTCCGAAGATCGGCGCCGCGAATCCGCCCACCAGCGCCAGCAGCGCCAGCGTTTGCGAGCCTTGCAGCAGGGCGAGGACCGCGCACAGACCGGTCGTGAGCACCAGCAGGCCAAACGCCGCGCCGCTCGGAATCAGGCCGTAGAGTTGGTAGGCGGCGAAAATCGTCAGGTAAAACAGCGCCGACCCGCCACCCTGGAGCGTCAGACCGAAGCCCGCGCTGCGACTGCGCATCCGCCAGCCTAGGCCGACGAGCACCAGCCCGGCCGCCGCCGTTGCGGCCAGCCGAAGTTCGATCGGGAAGACGGCGCGTTCGACGGCCAGGCTCACCAGGAACGCGAACGCCACGAACAGGACGACCACGCCCAGCCGCACAAACGGATTGCCGCCCGTGATCCAGTCGCGCGCCTTCGCCCATGCACTCTCGATCCAGCGCGACACGTCCGACGGCTCGGATGCACGCGGGGCAGCAGGGCCGACTCTCTCTCGCACCGAGGCACCGCTCGCCGGTCGGTCCCAGTCGATCGCGTCTGCCGGTTGTGTCTCGGGGCGAGGAGCTGGATCACCTATGGGCTGCACGTCGCGATCGACCGGAAGCGGAGGCGGCGCGTCGGCCGTTGCGCGAGGCGACTCGAACGCGGTCTGGGCGGCAGGCGGCGATTCGGTGCGTTGCGGCGGAGCTTCCACCCTACTTCGAACCGCAGCTGCCAGCCGTCCGATCGCTTCTTCCTGGTAGCGCAGCTGCTCCCCCATCTCCTGCTGAGCAGCGAGCAGCCAGCCCACAGCGGCGCCGATCAGAAACGCAGGAAAACTCCAGAGCGTCAGCGCGGCTAGCGTTCCGAAAATGAGAGAGGCGGCGAGGCGTTTCACAGACGACGGTGAGGAGCGGCGACATGATACCGACACGCGCCGATTATCTTTTGCCGAACGACCTCTCACCGATGAAATACATCGTCCCGCTCTTGTTCTTCGCGCTGCTCTCGGGATGCGCTGCGGTTCAGCACGTCGACCTGTCGTCTCCCGCCGAAGTCGCCGATGCCAACGCCCAGCTCACCGGCGAGCGCACCTTCGTAAACCGCGCAGACGGCTCGACTCTCAACGCGCGCATCGACCTGCTGCGCGCCGACTCGGTGGTCGTATACGAGTTGGACCGGGGCCGGAGCGTCGTCGTCGCCACGCGCGAACTGCGTTCGATAGAAGCCGCCACGTTTCGCCGTCCGATCTACGACCGCGCCGGATTCACGCTCGGCGCAGTGGGCGGGCTTGTGCTGATGATCCTGGTCGACGCGTTTACCTCGGACTCCCTCCAGCCCGAATCGATCGCCTTGGGCGCGGGCGCGGCCGTCGTAGGAGGAACGGTCGGAACTGCGGTCTACTCTCCTCCCTCGGACGACCGCAAGATGGGGCGCTTCGTGTTCGACGCAGAGCGATAGAGCGGCACTTCAGACGCCAACAGTCATGCACGATCCCACTGCCACCGTCGCCGCGATCCAAACGGCGCCCATCACGCGCGCGCCGATGGAGGCTCAGCAGTCGGCGCGGCTCGTGGCTGGGCGCGGCATCAAAGGCGATCGCTACTTCGCGGGCATCGGCGCGATGTCGCGGTGGCCGGGCGCCAAGCGCGAGTTGTCGCTGATCGCCCAGGAGGATCTGGACGCTGCCTCACTGCTTGCCAACGCCCAGATCCCGTTCGAGCAGACATGGCGCAACATCTTGACGTGCGGCGTCGATCTCAGGTCGGTGTCCGGTTTTGAGTCGGCGATGCACTCGTCGAAGGCGTCGGACCGTGACAGCCGTGCGGCTACCTCGACCTCGTCGCTGGGCGCTCGGATCTGCGGACGGCGCTCAAAGGACCGGGCCGACTGCGCGCCCGCATCGTCGAGTCGGGCAACGTGCGCGTCGGCGATTTCGTCGCCTTGCAAACCGTCATCCAGTCGTAGGAGCGAGACTCCACTCACCCGCCTCACGCAGGAGCATTTACACGAACCGCAGCAGCGACGCTATGGCTCCGCCGTGCAGACCTTCGTGGTGCAGGTTGTAGCGCAGCGCATCGTCGAGCGTGCCTAGCGTGACGCCGGTCGAGGTGGGATAGGGCTCGTAGGAGGTGAACCGGTCGGCGTCGTCGGCCATGCGCGCGGGCAGGTCGAGCAGCAGGGCTTTCACCTCCGCGATGTCGGGCTGGGCGGTCCAACTGGCGGGCGAGGTGCCCTTGCGGTTTTCGGCCACCATGCGCTCGTCGACGTAGAGCGGCAGGCCCGAGCGGCCGTAGATCAGTAGCTGCTGCGTGACGACCAGATGCGCCAGATTCCAGAGCAGGTTGTTGGCGAAGCCGTCGGGAACGGCCAGCAGCTGCTCGTCGGAGAGGTGCGCGACGCGGCTCAGGTTGAACGCGCGGAGCTGGCGCAGCAGGTCGGCGTGGGCGCGGATGAGATCAGGGTTCATATAAGTGGTCCAGAATGGTTTCCCCTTCTACTCTACCTGGCCGCGGACCGTTCGCCCAGCTACCGGCTACGCGTCGGACGACGAAACCGGAGGACGATTTGGTCGAACGCGTCATAGACCATCAGTTCGTCGCCCCGGCGCGCGATGCGTTCGGCTCCTTGCCAGCGGCGGAAGTACTCGGCCTCCAACTCCATCAGCGGAGCAGGCCCGGCCATCCGCGTCATCGCGACGCGCGGCACCTCGGCGACGCGGCCCCTGTCGTCGAGGCGGAGCGAACCCGTATAGCGGTTGATGAACGACTGCCCCTCGACGTTGCGCGCCACTCCGGGTCCCAGCGTCAGCGTGACGGGATTGGCTGCAGGAAGCGCCGGAAGTTGGCGATCGGAATCAAGCTCGGCGAGCTCCCACGTCCCGTAGATCGATGTGGCCGAATCGTTGGCTCGGTCGGAGAGATAGGTCGTCTTTACGCAGGCCGGGAGCAGCAAGACGAACGGGAGGAGCAGCAGAAGGCGAGGCATGGCGGACCGGTAGGATATCGGCCCATGACAACGCGGTTCGTGCAGACTTTCGCCCACCACGTGCAGCGTGCGGCGTGAGGATCCGGCAACCACTGCGCATGCCTTCTCGCTACTCGGCTTGGCCTTGGCGCCAGGCGCACGGCGAGAGCACGTATTCGATCGTGCGCTCGCTCGTGTGCAGCACGTCGCCACCGGGCCCCACGTACTGCTGCTCGAAGTCGAGCGAGAACCCTTTGAGCGCGCCGCTCGCACTCGACGAAGCCGTCATCCCGACGCGGTGCTCGTCGACTGCTGTGCCGCCGAACCAGCCCGACTCGACGAACGACGCGCTGACGCTGCTTTCGGTCACCGAGCGGCTCGCGAACTCCACCCTGCCGCGCGTCGTCACCGCTTTGGTCCCCACGCGCGGCGTGATGCTGATCGGGAGGAAGACGGACGCCCCGACTCGCTGAATCGTGCCGGGCAGATCCTGAACGCATACTTCGTCGGTCTTGCGCGTCTGCCCGCCGGACGATTCGTGGCTGATCACCGATTGCCCGTTGATCGTCAGGTTGCCGTGCGCCCAGGCCAGCTGCCAGGGCGCGTCTTCGATTTCGACCGGCTCGTCCAAAGCCGAGTCGCACGCGGTCAGGCAGAGGCAGAACAGGAGAGTCCAAACGGCGAGCAGGAAGAGGCGGGCTGACATGAGGCGAGGGGCTGAGTGCGCGGTCCTCCAAACTGAGCCTGGCAGCGCCTGCCTGTCAACTACGCGTATTCGTAGTCTTTGCGCGGCAGCCCATCGCCGAGCGCCGATGCAAGACGGCCCAGCCTCTCGCCTGAGAAGCCGGGCCGTCTTGCATCGGCGCGAAGATCGCCGGGATCAGAAGATGTACTTCACGCCCAACTGCATCCGCCAGCGCGATCCGAAATCGGCCTTCTGCACCAGGCGGTCGGCCGAGGCGACGCGGTCGAGGCGGGCGCGGCCGTCGGTCGTGTAGCCGCGGAAGCGCGCCAGTTCGACGTTGCCGTCGATGAACTCGACCTCTCCGGCATCAAGCCCGAGCAGGCTCAGCACGTTCTCGACATCCCAGCTGACCTCGAAGCGCTGACCGGCAACGGTGCGGACTTCCTGGCGCAGGCTGAAGTCGAGGAAGTTCTGCCACGGACCGCGATCGGTGTTGCGCTCGAAGATGCCGCCCTGCGCGTCCTGCAGCGCGTCGCGCGAGCCGATCAGGCTCTGGAGCGCCTCCCAATCGGCGTCGGTCATCTCGACTTGGTCGCGGCTGGCTGGAATGAACGCCAGGTCGCCGCGGTCGAAGCCGTCGCCGTTGGCGTCGCTGCGGGCGTAGATGTAGCTGACCGGATTGCCACTGCGTCCGTCGTAGAGCAGCGTGCCCGTCGTGGCGAAGCGGTCGGCGTAGGCGAGGCGGTAGCTGGCCGTGGCGAGTAGGCGGTGCTTGAGTTCGAAGTTGCTCGTCGCAAGCGGCGGGTCGTTCACGTCCAGCCCGACCGCCAGGTCGCGCACGTTGCTCCGGGCCTGGCTGCTCGTGACCGAGTTGATGTCCTTGGCCGTCGAGTTGGTGTACGACAGGCTGAAGAAGGCATCCGGCAGGAAACCCTGGTTGATCTTCTTCTGCAGCTGAACCGTCGCGTTGGTCGTGTAGCCCTCGTCCGTGTTCGTGAGCAGGATCACGCTCTGATAGTCGTCCGAGATAGTGGCACGCCGCTGGCGGCTGCGCCCGTCGACCGTGGTGGGGTCGAGCGCGAACGGCTGCCGGTTGAGTTCTTTCCACTGCATCGCGTCGATGACCTTGGTGTAGATCACTTCGGCCGTCGCGACGAGACCGCCGCCTAGCGACTGATCGAGCGCGAAGTTGGTGCGGAAGTTCGTCGGGTTCTTGAAGTCCGGGTCGGTCAGGTTAATCTCGGCCGAGCCTTCGCTCAGACCGAAGTCACGGGCCGTGTACTGGTTGTCCGGGTCGAAGCGAAAGCCGCCTGCGTTAGCGATGGCCGACTCGCTGCGCACGCTGACACCTCCCAGCAGGGATCCGTCGTTGGAGAACGAGTTCGAGATCCAGACGCTAGGGAAGCGCCCCGCGAACACGCCCGCACCGCCGCGCACCTGGGTGTTGCGCTCGGGGTCGATGGCGTAGTTGAAGCCGAAGCGGGGCGAGACGATCACGTTGCCGCCGGGCGTCTCGCTGTTGTCGAAGCCGAAAATGTCTTCGAACGAGCGTCCTGGTACTGCCTCAATTTGAGTAGGAGTAAGACCTGCATCACGAAGCACAACCAAATCAGACTGTGACAGTCCATTACCGGCTTTGCTCGGGCTGTCCGGGTAAAACGGAATGTCGAGTCGCAGGCCCAGGTTGACCGTCAACTGGTTGTTGACCTTCCACTCATCCTGGGCGTAGAAGCCGACGAGCCAGTTGCTGAACTCGGCCAGCGGGCGGTCTTCGCCTTCGATCGCCGAGTAGTTGCGCTCGTAGCTGCTGGGCGTTCCAGCGCGGAAATCGGCGACGCTGTCGAAGCTGTAATAGCCGTAGAAGTTGCGGATGAACAGGTTGGCGAAGCTCTGGTACGTGTTCTGCGTGCCCAGCGTGATCACGTGGTCTCCGGCAAAGATGTTGAAGTTGTTGGTCAGCTCAAAAACGTCGGCGTCGATGTTGTTGGCGCCCCTGAACTGGTCCGGCCCCAGGCTGACGCGTCCGCCGCTGCTGGTGTCGCCCGGCGCGATGATGTCGCCATCGCCGACGCCGTTGATGTCGACCGACGGGAACGGCGCGAACTGGAGCGTCGAAGGCTGGCGGTTGGTCTGCAGGCTGGCGCGGAACTGGTTGGCGTAGCGCGCGCCAAACAGCGAGTTGAGTTCGAAGACCGTGCTCGTGTTCGTGTTTTCGCGCTTGTAGTAGCGGTCCTCGAGCTGGAAGCTGTTGGTGCGGTCGCGGAAGATGCCGTCGTCCAACTGGCCTTTGACGTAGTTGAAGCGCAGCGTGGCGTTGTTCGACGGATTGACGTTGTAGTCGACGCGGGCGAACAGCTTGTTGGAGACCGTCTGCTGGTCGAACTGGTCGATCGAACCGGCGTCGCGTCCATACTGTGCGTCCAGAATGTCGAGCACTTCCTGGACCGACGAGCGGTTGGCCTCGAACGTCGTCGCGGCGGGCGCATCGAGGAAACCGGCAACGATCGGCGCGTCGCGCCGCACGGCCTCGCCCGAGACGAAGAAGAACAGCTTGTCTTTGACAAGTGGCCCGCCGAGCGTAGCGCCCGTCGTGAACTCGCCGAAGTCGTCGAACGATTGGTCGTCGAAATCGCCCACGAAGTCCTGGTTGCGGCCCAGGTAGTAGCCCGATCCCGTGAAGCGGTTGGTGCCGCTCTTGGTGACGACGTTGATCGAGCCGCCCGAGAAGTTGCCTTGGGTCACGTCGTAGGGCGAGATGGCGACCTGAAACTCTTGGATCGCGTCGAGGCTGATCGGCTGCGTGCCCGACGATCCGCCCGGCGTGCCCGACTGCTCCAGTCCGAAGCCGTCGTTGATGGCCGCGCCGTCGATCTGGATGTTGTTGAACCGGCTCGACGATCCGGCGACGCTCGTGCCGGCTTCGCTGCCCGATCCGCTGGGCGCGAACTGAGGTGTCAGGCGCGTGAAATCGGTGAGTGAGCGGTTGATCGTCGGAATGCGCTCAATCTCCTCCTGCGACACGTTGGTGCCTGCGCCCTTGTTTTCGGCCGACAGCAACTGCCCCCGCTCGGCTGTCACCTCGACTTCGCCCGCCTGCAGCGACTCCTCGCGCAGCGTCACGTCGAGCAAGCGGTCTTCGCCCAGCGCAAGCGTGAGGCCCGTCTCCTCGTATGCTGTGAATCCGATGTAGCTGAACTGGATCGTATAGGGACCGCCGACGCGCAGGTTGCGCAGGTTGTAGCGGCCGTCACTCCGCGTCGCGACGCCGTAGCGCGTGCCCGACGGCTGGTGGACGGCGATCACGTTGACGCCGGGGAGCGTGGCGCCCTGGGTATCTGTGACGGTGCCGTTGAGGGCCGACGTGGTGACGCCCTGGGCGCGTGCGGAGGGGGCCGCGACGAGGAGGAGAAGTGTCAGCGCGGCGAGGCGCTGTAGAAACGTATTCATCGGAGTGCGATGCGAGTGGTGTAGGCCGGCTCGTGAAAGCGCGCGGCTTGGTTGAAATAGCCTCGCCATGCAGCAGAGGCGCGCGCAAACTATCTCGCCGCAAGCGGCAAAGTGCGCCCTCGCGTAGGAGTAACAGATCGTTGACACTGGCTTGGGCATAGCCTCACACACGCTTCCGCCGGGCTTCACTCATCACTTCCAGGCCGCGGGAAAGCCTCTTTTGCCGTCTCGGGCAGTTCGGCGCCGACCCCTAGCCGCCGGTCCCGACGCATAGCCCAGAGGAGACCGTTCCCAAACGCCTCACGAGGGCTTCCCCTTTGCGCCGTTGGCAGAGAGCGAGATGGATGGGTACCTTGCGATGCCCTTTCACCCGCTCGCGATGCTCGAACAGTTCGTCCCGCTCTTTCTCATGATCGCCATGGCCACCGGCCTGGCGCTGACGCTGCTCGCCGGCGCCAACTTCTTGGGCCCGTCGCGCCCTAACGTGATCAAGCAAAAGGCGTACGAGAGCGGCATGGACCCCGTCGGGACTGCCCGCGACCGCTACTCGGTCAAGTTTTACTTGGTCGCTATGATCTTCATCGTGTTCGACGTTGAAGTCGTGTTCCTCTACCCGTGGGCCGTCGCCTTCCGCGACTTCATTGATGCGGGCATCGGCCTTCCGGTCATGGGAGCCGTCTTCTTCTTCATTGCCATCCTGACGCTCGGCTTGGTTTACGACATTCGCAAAGGCGGCCTCGATTTTTAGACGGACCGTTCAGCGTTGCCGCGTCAGACCACCCCGCCTTCGGCACCCCTCCTCATCTGAGGAGCGGACCTATTTGATCCAGCTTCCAACTCGTCCTCCCCTTAGTCAAGGGGAGGTGCCCGCGGAGCCTGCCCCCGGCTTGATCGTGGGGCGGAGGGGTCTGACACACCCAACTTTCAATCAAAACTGAAAACGTCCGGCAACGCTCGAAACAGCACCCCGCGCGCGGCATTAGCCTGACTACACAATCCACTTCCCCCCTTATGGCCGACGGACTCTTCAAAGAAGGCTACCTCACCACGCGCGTTGATTACGTCGCCAACTGGGCACGTTCGAACAGCTTGATGCCCATGCCGATGGGCCTGGCCTGCTGCGCGATCGAGATGATGGCGTTTGCCGGACCCAAGTACGACGTAGCCCGCTTCGGATCCGAGGCGATGCGCTTCTCTCCGCGCCAGGCCGACCTGATGATCGTCGCCGGATGGGTGACGTACAAGATGTCGCACGCCATTCGCCGCGTGTGGGACCAGATGGCCGATCCTAAGTGGTGCATCGCGATGGGCGCCTGCGCCTCGACCGGAGGCATGCACCGCTGCTACGGCGTCGTCCAGGGCTGCGACAACTTTTTGCCGGTCGATGTTTACATCAGCGGGTGCCCTCCGCGCCCCGAATCGGTCGTCCACGCGCTGATGGACATTCAGGAGAAGATCCGCAACGACTATAGCCTGACCGATGATTACACGAGCGGCAACAAGCGCGAGCACGCCACGATCGAAACGCCCGGCATGCTGACGCCTCAGGGCCGACGCATCGTCACGCCCGCCGATCTCTACACGGACCAGGAAGCTCCTGCCCTCGTCTCGTCCGACACGTCGCTCTAAGCCTACCGCCGCATGTCCGAATCCCTGAAGTTTCACTTCACACCCGCCGACGCGCCGACCGACCTCGACGACGTCAACCCGCACGTCAAAGCGACGACGCACCTGCCCGAAATCGCCGATGCGTTCGTCGCTCAGTTTGAGGGTGCCGAAGTCCTGCCGGTGTACGCAGGCGAGACGACGATTCGGCTGGGCAAGTCGCAGATCGTCGACGCCGTCCGGTGGCTCAAGGAAACGCACGGGTTCACCTACCTCGCCGATCTGGGTGGGCTGGACCGCTTCACCGAAGACGATCGCTACGAAGTGTTTTACAACTTCCTCAGCCTGACACTCAGCAAGCGCCTGCGCCTGACGATCCGAGTCGACGAGGAAGACCTGACCGTCCCGTCGATCACCGACGTGCACCGCAGCGCCGACTGGCACGAGCGCGAAGTGTGGGACATGTTCGGCATCACGTTCAGCGGCCACGGCGATCTACGGCGCATGTACCTGCCCGAAGACTTCGCGTACCATCCGCTGCGCAAGGAATTTCCGCTCCTCGGCATCCCCGGCAGCCTTCCGCTTCCGGCCCAGACTCCCGGCGGCGACCTCAACATGGACCCTTTCCCTGCTGCTCACGGCTCCCCCACGGTCAAGAGCTTCAACGAGCCCCGCTACGTCGATCCTGACGTAGGCGTCCACGACTGACCACGTGTCATCGCGAGCGTAGCGGGGCGATCTCCGAAGCCAGCCGATTGCACGGAGATCGCCACGTCGCTCCGCTCCTCGCGATGACACGCCTGGAGATCAGCGCTCCGCCCCACCTGAATAGAACACCGCCCCGATGAGCATAGCCCCCATGATGTCCGCTCCGGCCACGCTGGCTGAGAACGAGAATGTCTTTACGTTCTGGCCGCGTCACCAGGAGGCGCTCTACAAGCGGCTCGAAAGCAAGCACGCGTGGCTTGAGGAAAGCCGCGGTGGCATCGGCGGAGACGGCGCCGAATACGTCGATCCGCTCGAGAACGAGATGATTCTCAACATCGGGCCGCAGCACCCGGCGACGCACGGCGTGCTCCGCGCCGTCGCCAAGCTGGACGGCGAACTGATTGAGCGGTGCGTGCTCGACATCGGCTACCTGCACCGCGGCATCGAGAAGATGGCCGAGAACAAGACGTACCAGGAGTTCATGCCCTACACGGATAGGATGGACTATCTCGCGCCCTACTCGAACAACGTGGCGTGGTGCCTCGCCGTCGAGAAGCTGGCGGCCATCGAAGTGCCCGAACGCGCTCAGTGGATCCGCATGATCGGATCGGAACTGGCGCGCATCTCGGCCCACCTGTTGTGGATGGGTGTCGGCCTGATGGATGCGGGAGCGGTCAGCGTCTTCCTCTGGGCGTTCCAGGCCCGAGAGGATATCTACACCATCTTCGACGAGATCGCCGGGGCGCGGTTCACGGTCAGCCACAGCCGCATCGGCGGCGTCGCGAGTGACCTGACGCCCGGAGCGTTCAGCGAGCTGCGCAAGTTCGTCGACAGCTACCCGGACGTGGTCAGGGGCTGGCAGAAGCTGCTCAACCGCAACCGCATCTGGATGGACCGCAACGTCGGCATCGGCATCCTGACGGCCGAAGAGGTTCAGATGTTGGGCATGCGCGGCCCCAACCTGCGCGGTAGCGGTATCGGGCACGACATCCGTCGCTTCGAGCCGTACCTCAAGTACGCCGATGTCGATTTCAACATCCCGATCCGCGAGGAGGGCGACAGCTACGCGCGCTACATGATCCGGATGGAGGAGATGCTGGAGTCGATTCGCATCATCAAGCAGTGCCTCGACCGGATGAAGCCTGGCCCGATCCGAGTGGATAACGCCAAGAAGTCGTACCCGAGCAAGAACGAGGTCTATAGCTCGATGGAGGGCATGATTCACGACTTCATGTACACATCCGAGGGCACGACGCCGCCCAAGGGAGCACACGCGTACCACGCCATCGAATCGCCCAAGGGCGAGCTAGGCTTCTACCTCACGAGCGACGGCACGGGTAGCCCGTGGCGCTGCCGCATCAACACGCCTAGCTTCGCCAACTTGCAGGGTCTGGAGTACATGCTCGAAGGTGCCCTGATCGGCGATATGGTCGTCCTGATCGGCAGCATCGACCCCGTCCTGGGCGAGTCAGACAAGTAACCGCGCTCGACGCCCCACCCTCACCCCTCCCAATTGCCATCGCGAGCAAAGCGTGGCGATCTCCCAACCAGCCGCTAGCTTCGGCGATCGCTGCGTCGCTCCGCTCCTCGCGACGGAAAACTGCAACTCCTAGCCCGCCCCGCCTCATGTCGCACATCGGCCAAGAAATCGCCCCGTTCCCCGAGCAGAAGCCCGACCCGGTCATCCCCGCCGATCAGTTGGTGTGGACGGCCGACGAGCAGAAGTTGGTCGACGCGTTTCGGGCGCAGTACCCCGAGCCTGAAGCCGCGATCATGAAGGTGCTCTGGCTGGCTCAGGAGAAGTGGGGCTGGCTGCCTCCCGAAGCGATCCAGTTCTGCGCCGATACGCTCGATATTGAATACGCCCGAGCCTACGGCGTGGCGACGTTTTACACGATGTATTTCAAGCAGAACCTGGGCAAGCACATCCTCGAAGTCTGCACGTGCTTCTCGTGCCAGGTCTGCGGCGGCTACGACTCGCTCCACTACCTCGAGAAAAAGCTCGGTATCCACAGCGGCGAGACCACGCCCGACGGTCAGTTCCACCTGCGCGAAGCCGAATGCTTGGGCGCCTGCGGATCGGCCCCGATGATGCAGGTCACCAACGGCGAGTACCTCCACAACCTGACGCCCGCCAAACTCGACCAACTCGTCGACGATCTGCGCGCCGGAAAGCAACCTGCGTTCGAGAGCGTGACGCTGCCGCAGGACGAAGACGAAATGGGCGGCAACCGACGCACCGACGTGACGCATACCGAGGTCTACCAGACGCCGCCGGTCTCGCAATCCGTGGGATGAGATGAGCAGGACGCGCCGCACCACCTCTTCGACGCAGCCCCGAGAAGACGAGCACGACGATGCGCTCGACCGCGTCTTTCCACGCGCCACGCTCAAACCGCGCCCGACGGCTCAGTCCGTGCAAAAGCGTGAGGCGCAGCCACCGCCCGTTCGAGAAGAGAAGCGAGCCTATCCGCAGCGCGTTGCTGTCAGCCGCCCGCCCGCGCTGACAGAGCGAGAGGAGAAGGTGCGGCGCATCCTGCTCAAAGAGCTAGGCGGGTTGAACGCCAGCACGAACGGCGCGGATGGCCTGAGCTACGTCGAGCGGCAAAAGTTAGAAAAGACGCTGGACGTCGACTATCTGGATGCGGAGATAAAGAAGGTGGAAGGACAGCTCAAGCACGTGGGATGGTTCAAGAACGGGATCATCATACTGAGCATCGTCTCCGTCCTGGCCATCGTTTTTGCCCTGTATTCTGGCGCAGACCTCTCGTCTCTCATCGCCGTCCTCAGCCTACCGATGTCTCTTTGGGCAGGCTTCGCCACTCTGAAGGCACTGCAGCGCCGCCTCTTCATCCTCGAAGCCCTTCGCGCCCTGTCCGATGCCGACGAGATGGACGTCGTGCTCGACCGCGTCACACTCGACGCCGACCGTCTGATCTCCGAGATCACCCAGCGCGCCCTCTCCGCCGAATCCAGCGCGAGCCGCTGAACGCGTGCGCTCCAAGCGCGTATCCAACGGACTGCCTCCACGCTCATGACCGCCGACGTACTCGCTCCTCCGACCCAAGCCACCAGCGATGGCGTGCTGTGCTGGACGGTCGATCAGTTTTTCCGCCTGGGCGAGTTGGGCGTTCTCGACGGTCCGGGCCGCTACGAGTTGAGCGACGGCCTCATCTATTTCATGCCTCCGCAGAGCGCTCCTCATTACTCGACAATCCAGCAGATCGCCGTCCACCTCCGCACACTGCTCCAATCGGTGCAAACGGAGGCATACGTTCGCGAGCAAGGCCCGCTCGTCTTCGGTATTGACGCGTATGTCGAACCGGACTTAGCAGTCGTCGCTGGTTCACGCGCTGATTACAAACAATCGCACCCCGCCACCGCGCTGCTTGCTGTCGAAGTCTCGCACACACCGTACCGCAAGGACAGCAGCGTCAAGCGCGCGGCGTACGCTTCGGCTCAAGTCTCGGAGTACTGGATCGTCAACCTGCCCGAACGACGCGTCGAAGTCTATCGCGATCCGCGCGGCGATGACTACGATACCCGCTTTACCTTCACCGGCGAGCGCGCCTTCGCCCCTCTCTTCGCTCCCGGCGCCTCGCTAACGGCGTCCGACCTCCTGCCCTGACCTCTTTTCGATATGGAAGCCAAATCCTCTCTCATCACCGGTAAGACCAAAGCCGGTGACTGGCGCAACTACAAGCGCGTCCTCCTGCCGCCCGTCAAGGACCTGCACAAGCTCGACGTGTACCAGGCCAACGACGGCTACAAGGCGCTCAAAACGGTTCTGACGGAGTCCAAGTGGGACCCCAAAACGCTGACCGATACGGTCAAGGCTAGCGGGCTGCGCGGACGTGGCGGAGCGGGCTTCTCGACCGGACTCAAGTGGTCGTTCATGCCTCCCGTCGATGAGCGGCCGCGCTTCATCGCGTGCAACGGCGACGAGTCCGAGCCGGGGACGTTCAAGGATCGTCAGCTGCTCGAGTACAATCCGCACCTGGTTTTCGAAGGCATCCTGATGGCATGCTATGCGATCAGCGCGCAGGCGGGGTACCTGTACATCCGCGGCGAGTACGCCAGTTGGATCACGCACATGGAGCGCGAGTTGGAGAAGGCGTACGCGGCTGGGCTGGTCGGTAAGAACATCATGGGGACCGACTTCTCGTGCGACATCATCATCCACAAGGGCGCGGGTGCGTACATCTGCGGCGAGGAGTCGAGCCTGATGGAATCGCTCGAGGGCAAGCGCGCCTATCCACGCGTCAAGCCGCCGTTTCCGGCTCAGAAAGGCCTGTGGGCGCAGCCGACGACCATCAACAACGTCGAGTCGCTGGCGTGCGTGCCGCTGATCGTCAACAACGGAGCCGAGTGGTACGCGGGCATCGGCGCCGAAAAGCACCCCGGCCCGATCCTCTACGGCATCAGCGGGCACGTCAATCGTCCGGGCGTCTACGAGTACCCGACCGGCATGCTGATCTCGGATCTACTCAACGAAGTCTGCGGCGGGATGCGCGGCGGCAAAAAGCTCAAAGCGCTCGTCCCCGGCGGCTCGTCCGTTCCGGTCTTGACGGCCGAGATGTGCGAAGGTGTCACGATGGACGCCGAGACGCTGCGCGACGCCGGGTCGATGTATGGAACGGGCGGCATGCTCTTCCTCGACGAAGACACCGACATGGTCAGCTTCCTGCGCCGGATCACCCACTTCTACCACCACGAAAGCTGCGGCCAGTGCACGCCCTGCCGCGAAGGCACCGGCTGGCTCGAGAACATCGTCACGCGCATCGACCAGGGCGACGGCAACCTGCGCGACCTGCAGCTGCTGATCGACCTGTGCGACAACATGGAAGGCCGGACGGTCTGCGCCTTGGCCGACGCCGCCGCGTGGCCCGTCCGCAACACGGTCAACCGCTTCCGCAGCGAGTTCGAAGCCAAGTGCCGCCCGTCGGTCTTCACGACCGGCGATGGCGCTGCGACTGCCGTTCCCGTCGTTCAGTCCGTCTGACATCATGGAGACGCTTGCCATCGACCTGGACGATCCAGACTTGGGACGGATCACGCTCGAGCAGTACCTCGAAGCCGAAGCGGCGTCGGATGGTAAGCATGAGTACTTCGACGGTAGAATCGTCACGCTCCGCCCTGCTTCCGACTCGCCGTTCTACTCAAACACCGCTGACACGATGGGAGGCGCCTCTAATGCCCATAACCTCGTCGCGTCCTCCATCGCGCGCCTGTTGGGTAACGTCGTCGCCGAAGAGCCAATCGCCGTCGTTCAGAGCGACTGCCGGGTGTGGGTTCCTCACCTCGCATCCTACACCTACCCCGACATCGTAGCGTACCGCATTCCGGGATCGTTTTTACCGGATACATTCGATACGCTCACGAATCCCCTGCTGCTCGTCGAGGTGCTTCCTCCTTCCACGGTACAGACGGATCGCGTCCAAAATTTCGACGCCTACGAGAGTATCGAATCCCTGACGGACTACGTGATCGCGCACCAAGACCGGACACTAATCGAGCATTACACACGCTCGACTCCTAGCAAAGCGTGGACGCTTCGTCGGCTTCCGGTACCGAGCGATGTGTTGGACATAGCGGTTTTAAATGCTGAAATCCTACTGGCAAAAGTGTACGCAAAAACCGGGCTGCTTGATGGCTGAGACGCTGACGGCGATTGACCTGGACGATCCGGACGCGTGCTACCTCATGCCCAAAGAGGCCTTTGCGGCCGAGTGGGAAGCAGATCGCCGTCGCGAATACTTCGACGGAACCGTCATTCCCATGCTCGGAGCAAGCCCGATTCGCTACCTCGTCGCCGCCAACCTGATGTGGCTTCTTGGAAGTGCGTTTCGAACCCGTCCATTCGCAGCAGCGCAGAGCGATTGTGGTGTATGGGTGCTGGGATTTAACTCGTGGGCATATCCCGACGTTGTCTTCTACCCTCTTCTTGGATCATATTTAGACGACGCGCCACGCAAGCTGCTCAATCCGACCGTTCTCTTCGGAATCCTATCGCCGTCGATTGGAAAAACATGATCGAACGCACAAGTTCGACGCGTACCAAACCATCGATACGCTGACCAACTACGTACTCGTTCACCAGAACCGTATTCGAATCGAGCACTTCCGGCGCCAAGGGCCCAACGAGTGGCTGCTGACGATTCACGATGGAGCGGACACGACACTTCGACTTGACACCATCGGCGCAAACGTGCCATTGGGCGAGGCGTACTTTAAAACCTCACTTCTCGACGCCTAGATGCGCTTCCTCTTTCTACTCCTGCTGCTTCCCCTCGCAGCCTGCCAGACCGACCAGACCGGACTTCCCGAAGCCGCTCCCACTTACGAGCAGGTCGGTGACGTTGTCGATGCCAATGGCGCCATTCCCGTCGCCGCGGTCTTGATGGAACCAGCGAGCTACGTCGGTCAGCGCGTGACGTTGGAAGGCGAGGCTACCGAAGTCTGCGTCAGCAAAGGCTGCTGGGCCGTCATGCGCACCGAATTGGCTGATGGAACGCCGGGGCACATCCGCCTCAACGTGCCCAAGGACGCCGATGGTGCCTATCTATGGACGCTTCCGACCGACCTTGCGGGCGAGCGCATCGTCGTGAGCGGGATGCTGAGCGAGGCCGTTCTCTCCGAAGCGGATGCCAAGCATCTTGCCGAGGATGGAGGCCAGGATCCGAACGCGATCACGGGTGACACGTACGAGTTGCACCTGACGATGTCGGGCGCGACGCTCGAAAATCGTCCCATTGCGAGCCTGTCCGCTGCCGACGCGCCCTCTTCCTGACTTCTGAACCCCGGCTCCCGAGCCGCCAATAGACTCCGCCATGCCTAAGGTCCTAATCGACGGCCACGAAGTAGACTTCGACGGCAGCCACAAGCTGCTCCAGCTCTCCATCGAGAGCGGCCTCGAAATTCCGCACTTCTGCTACCACCCGGCGATGTCGATCCCGGCCAACTGCCGCCAGTGTTTGGTCGAAGTCGGCACGCCCAA
Source organism: Rhodothermales bacterium (assembly GCA_963841855.1). Lineage (GTDB taxonomy): Bacteria > Bacteroidota > Rhodothermia > Rhodothermales > BA12 > CAXBBB01. The sequence goes on from CAWJEJ010000001.1 coordinate 756,373, forward strand.
GGTCGACAGGGAAACGCGCGAAGTCGTGATGGGCGAGGACGGCAAGCCCGAGATCCAGTTCTTCCCCAAGCTGATGACCTCGTGCTCGGTCGATGTGACCGACGGCATGGTCGTCAAGACGCACCGCAGCAGCCAACTGGTCAAGGACGCCCAGGAAGGCAACCTCGAGTTTCTGCTCATTAACCACCCACTCGACTGCCCGATCTGCGACCAAGCCGGGCACTGCCCGCTTCAGATTCAGGCGTACAAGTATGGGCCCGAAGGATCGCGCTTCGAGTTTAGAAAAGTCCACAAGCCCAAGCGCATCGAATTGGGACCGCGCGTCACGCTCGACGCCGAACGCTGCATCAACTGCACGCGCTGCACCCGCTTTACAAGCGAGATCAGCCAGAGCAACCAGCTCACGATCATCTCGCGCGGCGTCACCAACTACCCGCTGACGCCTCCGGGCGTAACGTTCGACGAGCCGTACTCGATGAACGTGATCGACATTTGCCCGGTCGGCGCGCTCACGAGCACCGATTTCCGCTTCAAGGCCCGCGCGTGGGAATGTACCCAGACGCCGTCGATCACGATTCAGAACGGCAAGGGCAGCAACTGCGACTATTGGGTGCGCGATAACCTGGTCGTCAACGTCAGCCCGCGCGTTAACATGGAGGTCAACCAGTATTGGCTGGCCGACGAGGACCGCGAGGGTCTGGAGCGCTTCAACGACCTGCGTCCCGAAGGCCCGACGGTCGGCGGACAACTCGCCATGTGGGACGCCGCCTACGCCGCTGCTGCTCAGATGATGAAGGGCAAGCGCGTGGCGTTCGTCGGCTCGTCGCGCGCCAGTGTCGAGGACAACTACCTGCTGACCAAACTGGCCGATGCGACCGGAGGCGACGTACTCGGCTTCGTCGCGCACGTCGAACCCGGAGCGGGCGACGACTGGCTTCGCACCGACGACAAGGCTCCCAACCGGGTCGGCTGCGAGCGGCTGGGCATGACGGCGCTCGACGACAAGCTATTTGCCTCACAGCTCTCGGGCTACGACGTGCTCTACGTGCTCGAAGACGACGTCGTCGCGGCCGGACTGTGCCAACCTGCCGATTTGAATGGCATGGGCGTCATCCTGCATCAGTACAACACGGATAACCAGACCATACCCAGCGCCGACGTGACGCTGCCCGCCGCTACGATCGTCGAGACGGTCGGCACGTTCGTCAACGTCGATGGCCACGCTCAGCGCGTCGTGCCGTGCAAAGCTATCAAGGGCGTCAACCGGACGCTGATGATGGCGATGAAGTCGAGCCGGGCGGATCAGCACGGCACGCCGTTCGACAAGTGGTACAACGAGAGCCACAAGATCGATTGCCGCCCGTCGTGGGAGTCGATCCCCAACGTCGCCGCGCTGCTTGGGCACGAGATGACGTACAAAGGACCAAAGTCGATTATGGCCGAGGTCGCCCAGCGCGAAGCGTTTGCGGGCGCTACCTACCAGGCAATGGGCATGGAAGGCGTCCGCCTCGAATCGGACGACGTTCCGGCCGTTTAACAGCGTCTTTTTCGCTCTCAAGCCCCGGCGCCTTCAGGGTGTCGGGGCTTCCGTATGTGTGCCGGTCAGACCTATGCCGGGCTGCGCTAACTTCGTTGCAAAAAGTGGAGGCGTGTTGCACATTCGTTAGGCTCCAGGCAGATCGTAGCGACGTTTTCGGCAGACGCATACCACCCTCTGCCATGTCTTTCTTCTCTGCCTCGCCCTGCCACGTCGCAGTGCCTGTCCACAACGAGGAGGCGCGACTCCGGTCGCTCGTCGCGTCGCTCGCCGCCCAGACGCAGGCGCCGTCGGGGGTGACGCTGCTGCTCAACAACTGCGGGGACCAGTCGGAAGCCGTCGCGCACCGATTGCAGTCTGACTATCCAGACGTGAACTTGCACGTCACCCACGTGACGCTGCCAGCCGAGCGCGCCAACGTGGGTCACGCGCGGCGCATGGCGATGGACGCCGCGTACGAGCGCTTGGGCGGGCAGGGATTGATTCTCACGACGGATGCCGATACGGTCTGTGCGCCCGACTTCGTCCAGGCGATGCACCGCGAAATAGGCAGAGGTGCCGATGCCGTCGGCGGGCGAGTCCAGCTCTATCCTCACGACCGGCGCGCGCTGTCGCCGGGCGTGAGGCGGCTGTTTCTGCTCGACATTGGCTATAGGCGGATGGTGGAACGCCTGGCGGATCGCATCGACCCCGAGCCGGGCGATCCCTACCCGCGACACCACCAGCACTTCGGCGCGGCGCTGGGCGTGACGGCCGAGTGGTACGCCCGCGTCGGGGGGCTGCCGCCGCATCCCAGCAACGAAGATGTGGCCTTCTACCAGGCGATTCGCGAGGCAGGCGGGCGGTTTCGTCACAGCCTCGAAGTGCGTGCCTTCACGTCGGCGCGGCGCGACGGCCGGGCGCCCCAAGGCATGGCCGACGCCCTAACCGAGTGGGATGCCCAGGCCGACACCGGCGTCACGCCGATCGTGCCGGACGCCGCCTCGCTGGAGCGCCGACTGCAACTGCGCGCCGACGTGCGCCAGTCCTGGACTCGCCGCAATCCAGACCGCATCGCATGCATCGCGGCCCAGGCGTGCTGCCCGTCTGGAATCGTCGCCGATCTGCTCAACGAATCGCCAAGCGCTTCGGCCGCTGCCGCCCGGGCCGAACGTGTCCTGTTTGGCAGACTGCCCTCCACGTCAGCACCCATCGACCAAGCCCTCGAAGAGTTGCGCGACCGGCTCGACGAGTTGCAGCGTTCTCCTTTCCGACTCTACTCTGCCCATGCCACATTCCACTCCACGGCTCGCGCTGCCTGACGCGCGCTCGTCGGGCGACGGCGCTCCGGCGTCGAAGTCCGCGTCCGAGCTGCTCGCTCGCTCGGCCCATCTGGTCCAACAGATCGCGGATTGGGAAGCCGAAGTCGATGTCAAGGGGGCGTTTCCCGTCCGCTCGTTTCAGGCGCTCGCTGACGGCGGCCTGATGACGGCGCCGCTCCCGCCCAAGTTGGCAGGTCACGGATTGGGGACCGAGCCGCACTCGCTTCACCTGCTGCTGCGCGTCCTCGCGAACGTGGGGCGCGGTAGTTTGCCGGTCGGGCGCGTGTACGAGGGGCACGTCAACGCGCTGATTCTGATCGACGCGTACGGCACACAGGCGCAGCGAGAGCAGGCCGCTCGCGATGCCCACGACGGCCGCATCTTCGGCGTCTGGAATACCGGCGCGGGCGACGACGTGCAGATGACGCGAACGGCTAGCGGTGCGCTCCTCAGCGGCGCCAAAGTGTTCTGCTCGGGTGCCGGCTACGTCGATCGCCCGTTCGTCAACGGCCCGATCGACGGCGAGAAGTGGCAGATGGCGCTGGTGCCGATGGAGCGCTTCGATCTGCCCGTCGAGCCCGACTGGTGGACGGCCGAAGGAATGCGCGCCACACGCTCGGGCCGAGTCAATTTTTCGGGCGTCGAACTGGCGCACGACTGGCTGATCGGCACGCCGGACGATTACCACCGCGAGCCCCACTTTAACGGAGGATCGGTTCGCTTTGCCGCCGTGCAGTTGGGCGGGGCGCAGGCGCTATTCGACGCGTGCCGCGCGCACCTGTCGGCTCTGGACCGGACCGGCGATTCGCACCAGCAGATGAGATTAGGCGAGATGGCCGTCGCACTCGAATCCGGGTTCTTGTGGCTGGGCGGCGCGGCGCGTCTGCTCGAATCGTCCGCCTCGAATGCTGACAAGGTCGCGTATGCGCAGATGACACGGACGGCCGTCGAGCGTGCGTGCCTGGACGTAATGGAGCGCGTCGACCGGAGCGTGGGTGCGCGCGGGCTGCTGGCGCCCTCGCCGATCGAACGCATCGGCCGTAACCTGCGGCTCTACCTGCGACAGCCCGCCACCGACGCCGTCGTGACGGCAGCGGGAGCGCACGCGGCTGAGCGTGGAGAGGATCGCGCCCTAGGGTCGGACTTGGCGTCGTCGCCGCAGCGCGTACGGTCGCGGTGAGCGCGCCGGCGACTCCATCGCTCTTGGAGCAGCCCGAGGCGCTGCCGCTCCGCTTGCCCGACTCGGTCGGCGCGCTGGGCCGCGTCGTCGTGCTCGCGCCGCACCCGGACGACGAGTCGCTGGGCTGTGGGGGGCTGCTCTCACTGTCGCAGCAGTCGGGGCAGACTCCGCATGTCGTCCTGATGACCGATGGCACGCGCTCGCATCCGCATTCTCGTTCGCATCCGCCGAGCGCCTTGGCCCGGCTGCGCGAAGAGGAAGCCCGCCGGGCCGTCGAGGCGCTGGGACTGACGGGCGAGCAGATCACGTTCGCGCGGTGGCCCGACTGCGGCATTCCACGCCCGTACGAAGCGGGATTCGAAGCCGCGACCGATCGCCTGCGCGACCTGCTCGCGAGTCTGAACCCGGACACGGTGCTCGTCCCCTGGCGCGGCGACCCGCACCGCGACCACGAAGCGACGTGGCTTCTCGCCCGAGCCGCCTGCCTGATGCTGCCCCACGCACCGTTGTGGATCGAGTACCCGGTTTGGGCCTGGGCGCATCCCGCGTCCGAGCACGCTCCGCGCTCGCACCAGGCCGACGCGTGGCGGCTCGACGTTTCGGACGCTCTACCTCGAAAACGCCGTGCCATCGCCGCGCACGTATCTCAAACGACCGATCTGATCTCCGACGATCCGCAAGGATTCCGGCTATCGAACGATTTCCTCGCCTGCTTCGACGTTGGATTCGAAGTCTACCTCGCCCCCCACGATGCCCCCTGCTGACGCGCCCGCTGGCTCGCTGCCGTCTGACTATTTCGACCGCGTCTACGCGCACGCCGACGATCCGTGGAGCTTTGCGACGAGCGCCTACGAGCACGCCAAGTACGACGACACGCTCGCCGCTCTCCCACGCGAACGATACCCGAGCGCACTCGAAATCGGCTGCTCGATCGGCGTCCTGACCGAGCGTCTGGCGGCCAAGTGCGACGCGCTGCTCAGCCTCGACGTAGCCGACCGGGCACTCGTCCAAGCCAAAGTTCGCTGCTCCGGATTGCCTCACGTCCGGTTCGAGCGGCGCAACCTCCCCGCCGAGTTTCCCGGCGACTCGTTCGACCTGATCGTGCTGTCCGAGGTGGGCTATTACTGGTCGCGCGAAGACCTGGAGCGCACGCTCACTCTCTGCTATCGCCACCTCGAACCTGGGGGCCACCTGCTGCTCGTCCACTGGACGCCGTACGTCGACGATTATCCGCTGACCGGCGACGAAGTCCACGAAGCTGCGCTGGCACGCGGCGACTTCGCCCACCTCGAGGGGCACCGCAAACCGACATATCGACTCGACCTGTTCGAGAAGCCGGCCAAATAGCCGCTTCGGCTATAGCACCACGACGCGCCGCACTTCGCTCCGCCCTTGCGATTCGAGACGGAGCAGATACACGCCAGCCGCCAGCCGTGACGTGTCCAACGTTTGCGTGTGAGCGGCGGCGGCGCGCTGCTCTCCGTCGACGAGAAGGGCGACGCGGCGTCCGAGCAGATCGAACATTTCCATCGTGACGCGTCCTTCTTGGGGAACGGTGTAGATGACGGTTGCGCGGCCCCGAATGGGGTGAGGTGCCGGCAGGTCAAGCCGGAGCGCGGAGGGACCGTCGAACAGATCGCTGCTCGTGGCGAACAGGCGATCGGCCGATGCGATGATCCAGCTTCCCCTTCCCTCGCCGTGCGCCATGCGTGCGCGTAGGCGGACGGTCTGGCCAGCCCACGGTAATAGGTTGAAGCGAACCACCTCGCCGGGAGCCGCGAAACCAGTCCAGACGGGCTCTCCGTTCATCGGATGCCCGGCCAAACGCAGCGTATCCGAGTAGCCGCCTTGGGGAATGAGCGGCTGCCACGGGCCCCTGTCGGCCGAAAGCCCGAACTGCGCCGCGCCGCCCGAGCGCAGATCGAACGTCTGCTCGACGCGCAACTCGGACACGTCGGCGTTGCCGGGGAGCGACAGCGGCGCGAACAGCAGCGTCGACACCGGTTCGTCGGCCTGAGACCGCACGATGTATCCGGCCGGGTTTGCCGGTCCCCACGCGCCGAGCGCTTGGGCGCTCGCCAACATGTCCTGCTCGCTGAGCGTCCTGAAGTCGAGCGTGAGCGGCGAGACCGCAGGCTCTCGGACGATGCGCCCGGCTACGTCGACGACCTCGAAGGCATAGCGTAACGCATCTCCCGCGCGTGGTCCCGCTGCCGAGAAGCCCAGCCGGGCAAAGAGGCTGTCGGGCAGCGATCCAGCGAACGTCGCTGCCGATTCGTTGACCCGCGTTTGGTTCAGGCGCCAGCGCACCGCCCCGGCATCGGTTTGCGCGTCGACGTAGACGGCGGCCACGCCCAGATCATCGCTCACGTCGACAGCAAAGTCGAGCGCTCCTCGCCCGGCCGCGCGAACGCGTCCGCCTGCGACGCGCTCGACCGTGGGAGGCGATGCGTCGCGCAGCGAGTCTGTCGAAACGGTCAGGTCGTCGATCAGCCATTCGTCGCCGCTTCGTCCCGAGGCCAGCACGAGACGCACGCGCAGCCCGCTGCGGATCGGCAGTCGGAACGCGGCGCGCTGCCACCCTTTGCTGTCGCCGCTCCACGCGCCCTGGTCGCCGATCGCCGCGGGATACCCGTCGATGGGGCCAGAGGGCGCGCCGTAGTCGGTTACGCTCGGTGTCAGACGCTGCCACTGCTGCGTATCGGAGTCTCGTACCTCAACGTAGGCGCCGCTGCCCGCCGCAATGCGATACCGATGCCAGAACGCGAGCCATGCGCCGCCCGGCGGAACGTCGATCACTGGCACGTCGAGCGCGGAGATGCCGACGGTGTCGGTCTCGGCAGCCCACAGGCCCCAGCCCGACCGCGCCCGGCCGTCGCGCTGGAGGAGCGCCCAGGGTGTGTCGCCCGAAAACGGACTCATCGGCGCCTCGAAGTCGTACCGCACCAGATCGCCCTGATTGACCAGAACCGTGGTGTAGACGAGGTCGAAGGGCGACGTGTCGGGGATGTTGGAGCTGTCGGTTGCCGAAAACGCGTACGAGAGCACGTCGCCGGGAGTCGGTGCTTGGCTGAGAAGGGGCAGCGTCAGGCGCCAGCGGTCGCCATCGGCGCGTGTCATCGCCAGCGTGTCGTCGAGCAGCGTTTGGCCGCGCGAGGTCAGCAGGACGCGCGCGGACACCGACGCAACGCCCATGCGATCGCCGGCCTGGACAAACAGAGTGAGCGGCCAGGCCGACGCCGGAACCGCGTCGGCGGGCGTGTGGCTGACGACGGGCGGCTCCTGATCGGGTCCTGTTTGCACCGAGTAGTAGCGCTCGCCGGACGAGGTGAGGTCAGGGAGCCAGCGGCTTCGGCCTGCATCGTCCGTCGCGACGAGCGCGTAGCGGAGCGTCGTCGCAAACCGCGGAATGGGCAAATCGCCCTCGACGCGCTGAAAACCGGACGCATCGGGCACGCCGACTGGAGCCAGTGCAACCGTATCCGCCAGGTTGACGCCGCGCACGATGACCAGTCTGACCGACGCGCTCGCCGGACGCACCGATGCCACGATGCGACGGACGCCGTTCGACTGCTCGCTCGGACCCAGCGGCGTAAAGACCAGATCAGGCCCAGCCTCGGACGGATCGACGTATCCGCGCTCGCTCAGGCCGATGGCGAGCGTCTGGCGGTGGCGTCCGTCGTAAAGGGCCACGTCGGCGGCGAGCAGCGCCTGGGCGGCCGACTCGAAGGCGGGCACGCCGGGCACGTTGCCCACGAATGCGTGCGAGGCCACGACGAGCCGGTCCATCACGTCGGCGCCGATGACGAGCCTCAGATCGAAGAGCGTCGTCGCCCAGAGCAGGCCGCGCTGGTAGATGGTCGGAAAGTTGCCGCAGCCGCCCCCGGGTGGTGGATAGCCGGTGTCGCTGGGATAGCGGCCCGGATGGTCGAGTTTGCGCCCCTGCCAGCAGCCGTTGTTGCCGTCCCACGGAAACACCTTGCGCACGTCGCCGCTGCCCTGGCCGCTTTGGATCAGCGAGGCGCGCCAGCCAGCCGCCCAATAGTCGGCCCAGCCTTCGTGGAGCGCGGATCCGTCCTGCCGCTGGTAGAGCGCCGGAGCGTCGGCGTTGAGCAAGGCGTGGGCGTATTCGTGGCGGATCACCATCGCGTCCTCGGCATCGTCGACGCCGCCGATGCCCATGCGGATCGTCAGGTCGCTGGTGAAAAAGCGCGAGTTGTCCGACAGATCGCCGTGGGGGTTGACGCGGATCGGCTGCTCGAGAATCGGGCGACCCACGCCAAGCGCCTGAACGCGCCTCTGATCGGCGTTGACGTGGTGGTAGACCATAACAGCCTCGAAGCGGTCGTCGGCGCGCGTGTAGCGAAAGGCGTGCGGGTCGGTCTCGGCAGGCGGCGTGTAGCTTGAGCCCAGCGTTCCGTCTATGGCGACGTAGGGCCCCTCCAGCCGCCATTTTCCTCCACGCTGCGTGATGCCCGGCAACGCCACTTCGATGCGCTGCGCGTTGAGTTCGGCCGAGTCGGCGTCGCCCGCATCCACGTACGCGCCGCCGTATGCGACTCCCGCCGTCGTTAGCGGATCGGGATCGAACACCAGCCCGCTGCCATCGGTTTGGGCTGCGACTGGCCCGACGGCGGCGCCCTGAGAGAAGCCGAACGCCGAAGCGCGCGCGTCCATCGTGTGGGCGTGATGAGCGGTGCGCGGAGCGGCGAACAGCGGCGCGCCGTCCAACCCGATCACGAACGCCCATTCGTCCGCCCCGATGACGCCAGCCAGATACGCCTTTTGCGCCGGGCGATCCGGACCCACGGGCATCACGACACGCCTCAACTCAGCGACGCGCGCGCCTTCGACCAGCGCGGCAGCGCGGCGCCGGGCCAGGTCATCGTTCCACGCGCCGCCTGACACGTCGACAACGGGTTCATAGCCCGACTGCACCAGGAGAACGCGCCCATCCGCCGTCATGCTCACCTGAACCTGACGCCCAAAGACGGGAAGTGTCTCGCCGCCTGCGGTGATCGTCTGCTCGAACGTCACGTGCTGATCGTAGCGCCCTTCGGTTACGCGCGTGGCTCGCAGATCCGCCAGGTCGGAGCGCAGGCCATAGCGTTCGGAGAACTGCTCCAGGTAGGTCCGCGCCGCCGTTTCGGCATCGGACGCTGCGACCGAGAAAGCCGGAGGAGCATAATCGCCGCGCACGACGCTACGCTCAGCGTCGACGCGCAGGCCGCCGCGCAGCTGGGTCAGCAGCGCCAACACGTCGGCGCCTCGCTCGGCGGCAGCGCGCGCCTGGGGACGTAGGCCGTCAACGCGGGCGGCCTCCTGCGACTGGGCAGGAAGAGCGAGCGCGAGAAGCAGCAGGAGCGAGAGACGCATGGCGAAGGACGAGTGTCGGCAATAACGCACCGCGCGGCCGGTTGCGTCACCATACTGCGCGCGCGAGGCCTTCTTTACCCAATCTGGGCACCCGGCACCCTGGTTTTCACTCTACCTCCGCTCGCACGCGGCATTCTAGCCAACTTACCGGGATCGAAGGCGGACGGGTGGCATTTACGCCCTACAACTTTTCCGTTACCTCCACCTCTCTCCACACATGGATCACAAAGAAGGCGCCTACAAAGTAGCAGACCTCTCCCTGGCCGACGAAGGCCGCCTGCGCATTGAGTGGGCCGAAAGCCGCATGCCCGTCCTGATGCGCCTGCGCGAGCAGTACAGCCAGACGCAGCCGTTCGCCGGATACAAAATCACCGGTTGCCTGCACGTCACCAAGGAGACGGCCGTCCTGATCGAAACGCTCAAAGCGTGCGGCGCCGAAGTCGCGTGGAGCGGATGCAACCCGCTTTCGACCAACGACAGCGTCTCGGCCGCACTGGCTGTCGGCCCCAAAGGCGACGGCGACGGCGTCGAGATCTACGCGTGGTACGGACAGAATACCGAGGATTTCTACTGGTGCATCGACCGCACGATCGACAAGACGCCCCACACGACGCTCGACGACGGCGCTGACCTGATTTTCCGCGTCCACAGCGAGCACAAAGACAAGATCAAGGACATCATCGGCGGTAGCGAGGAGACCACGACCGGCGTTCACCGCCTGCGCGCGATGGCCGAGGACGGCAAGCTGGGCTACCCGGTCTACGCCGTCAACGACGCCGAGACCAAGTGGGACTTCGACAACGTCTACGGCACGGGCCAGTCGACGCTCGACGGCATCCTGCGCGCTTCTTCGATCCTGCTGGCAGGCAAGAATTTCGTCGTCGCGGGCTACGGACATTGCGGCCGCGGCGTCGCGATGCGCGCTCAGGGCATGGGCGCCAACGTCATCATCACCGAAGTCAAAGCGACGGCCGCCCTCAAGGCGACACTCGAAGGCATGCGCGTGATGCCGATGGCCGAAGCCGCCAAACTCGGCGACGTGTTCGTAACCGCGACCGGCATGAAAGACATCATCCGCGGCGAGCACTTCCTCAGCATGAAGGAAGGCGCCGTCGTCTGCAACACGGGCCACTACGACGTCGAGCTCAACCTCGCCGAACTCGCCGGAATCTCGACCGACACGCGCATGGTCCGCCCGGACAACCGCGAGTACACGATGGAGAATGGCAAGAAGGTCTACGTCCTCGCCGATGGCCGCTTGGTCAACCTGGCAGCCGCCGAAGGGCACCCGTCCGAAGTGATGGACATGAGCTTCGCCAACCAGTTGCAGGCGCACCTGGCCCTGATCGAGTCGCACAAGAACGGCGAGAAGATGGAAAACACCGTCATCGACCTGCCCGTCGAACTCGACCAGCAGATCGCCAACCTCAAGCTCGAAACGATGGGCCTGTCCATCGACAGCCTGACCGAAGAGCAAGTGGTCTACGCGACCGACTACTCGGCGGGCACCTGACCAAGCTGCAAACCTGACAGGTCTCCACGACTTGCCAAGTTTCGCTCAATGGTTCGTGAGGACCACTCCGCATCGCGCGGGGTGGTCCTTTTGCGTTACTCCTCGCCCGCCTGACGCAGTACCCGTATCAGGATATCATCCGACAGGTACAGACTCTCTTCGCGAACCATACGCCGCAGCAACGGGCCGACTTCTTCAGCAGACCGGCTTGTTTGGCGAGCACCAAAACGCCTGCCGTCCCGGTCGTCTGAACACCAATGCGCGCCGCTTCCAGCCGGCCACGCCGCTCGTCGATCAGGGCACGGCTTCTTCGTTCGTGAGCCAGCGCGATGGCTTCGGATTCCCCGATATCAAGCTTCTCCAACAACCGGCTCACAAGCGCGACATCAATGGGATCAGCGAGTTCGAGCCACTACGGTCGGCCTCCGAACTCACGCACCACTGCGGGTGGTGCCAATACGCGAAACAGCGAAGGAAGCAACGCGAGCCGATCCACGCGACTGAGCGCAATCAAACTGGTTGCATCCGTGACCACCAACTCCTTCACGGTACCGAGTCGAAAGCCTCGATGAACTGCTTGTCCATCTCCCACATCTCCTCGTCGTAGACGATGGGCGGAATGCCCCGACTCGCCAACTCGTCCCAAAACGCGTGGTACGTCATGCCGCACAGGTGGGCCGCACGCCCCAGCGTCAGCATCTCGCGCTGAAACAACGCCACAGCGACTTCCAAGCGCGCGCTCGCTTCGTCCACGTCAGAGGGTAGATCGAGAGTGAGCGTCATGGCCAGAGCGGTTGAGTTGTGGCACCTTACGACGATAGATCTGCCATGGCCCGTCTCGGAGTGCGGCGAGACGATGGAAAACACCGTCATCGACCTGCCCGAGGAGTTTGACCAGCAGATCGCTAACCTCAAGCTTGAAACGATGGGCCTCTCGATCGACAGCCTGACCGACCCGTTCTTGTGAGCCGGTGAGGGCCTGATGCACCGCGCGCTAGGCCCTCGTTTAGTTGAGGCGAGTCGTATTGTCTTACCTCCTGGGTTTCTCGCCTCTCCCCCACGCGATGCGTTCCTCGGCTCGAATCGTAAGGCGCGGTACCTATCGCTATTCGAACAACTGCTAGCCTAGAGACGCCTTTGCCCCATCAGCATAGAGATTGTCCACATCGGCGCCCGCCAATTCGACCAGAAAGCTGCCAAGGATCCGCGTCGTCTGTTCGAAGAACGCCGCACCTTTGTCGGCCGTAGCCGCCGACGGATCTCCGACTCCGGTATCATCCGTCACCTGGCGCCAGTCGCGCGGCGCCCACACCCAGCCCTCGCGCAGCGCCCGGACGCCGAACACGCGCGCACGCCCCGGCCCCGCCACGCCGAGCGGATGCACCAGATCGGGACGTAGATGCTGCATCGTACTCGTCTCCAACTCGCCCGCGTGATCGCCGGTCACGTCGAAGTATGCGCCCGCGTCGAGGACGGCGTACCAGTCGCACGAGCAGAGGAACACGTCGGTGCGCGCTTGCAACTCGCGGATCATCGGCTTGAAGCTGTTGCCGCCGTGCCCGTTGAGGATCAGCAGCTTGCCCACGCCCGCGTGCGACAGGCTGTCGACGATGTCGGCGAGAACGAGCGCCTGGGTGCTCGGGTTCAAGTTCAGCGTCAGCGGCGTGCCTAGTTGCTGCGCGTTGGCACCCATCGGAATCGTCGGCAAGACGATGGGGCGGGCGCCCGCCTCCCACGCGATTCGCGCCGCTTCGAAAGCCACTTCTTCGGCCTGGATCGAGTCGGTCCCATACGGCAGATGAAAATTGTGTGGCTCGGTAGCGCCCCACGGGAGGATGGCCACTTGGTAATCGGTTTCGCGCGTGACACGCAGCGCGGATTCGGCTAGGACGTAGGGACGAGCTTCGGACATAGTTGTGCGTGAAGGAGTCGGCATCGGTTGCCAAGGTAGACCCGGCGCACGTCGACCGAACACCCCACCGCTCACGCCGTTGCTCAGATTCGCCCCAGACCGCCCGACATGACCGAAACATTCGCCGCTTCCGCCCTCGACCTCGAAGCCATCCGCGCGCAGTTTCCGATTCTCCGGCGCGAGATCAACGGTCGTCCGCTCGTCTACCTCGACAACGCCGCAACGACGCAGAAACCCCAGGCCGTCATCGACCGGATCACGCAGTACTACGCCGGTGAAAACGCCAACATCCACCGCGGAGTCCACACGCTGAGTCAGGACGCGACCGATGACTACGAAGCTGCGCGCAAGACCGTCGCTCGGTTCATCAACGCACCGTCCGACAGCGAAATCATCTTCGTTCGGGGCTGCACCGAGGGCATCAACCTGGTCGCGTCGTCGTGGGGGCAGAGCCTCGAACCGGGCGACGAAATCGTCGTGACGGCGCTCGAACACCACTCCAACCTAGTGCCGTGGCAATTGGCATGCGAGCGGGCAGGCGCGATCCTGCGCATCGCCCCGATCACGGACGATGGCGCGCTCGACCTGGACCGTCTGAGCGAAGTGCTCAACGAGAACACCAAACTCGTGTCGACCATCCACATCTCGAACGCGCTGGGAACGGTCGTCGACGTAGCCGAGGTCGCGCGCCAGGCGCACGCGGTCGGCGCGCTCGTGCTGGTCGACGGCGCTCAGGCCGCTCCGCACGCTCAAATCGACGTGCAGGCGCTGGATGCCGATTTCTACACGTTCAGCGGGCACAAAGTCTACGGGCCGATGGGCATCGGCGTGCTTTGGGGACGGGCCAATCTGCTGGACGCGATGCCTCCCTACCAAGGCGGCGGCGACATGATCGAGACGGTCACCTACGAAAATGCGACGTGGAACAGCCTGCCGCACAAGTTCGAAGCTGGAACGCCCAACGTGCCCGGCGTGCTCGGCCTCGCCGCCGCGCTCGACTGGATCGAAGGAATTGGACTCGAAGCCATCGCCGCTCACGAAGCCGACCTGCTCGCCTACGCAACCGAGGAAGTATCGGCGTTGCCCGGCGCCCGGATTGTCGGCACGGCGGCTGAGAAAGCCGGAGCGCTGTCGTTCGTGTTCGATGGGACGCATCCGTACGACGTAGGCACGCTGCTCGACCAGATGGGCGTCGCCGTGCGGACCGGTCATCACTGTGCGCACCCGCTGATGCGGCGGATGGGCGTCGAGGGCACGATCCGTGCCTCGCTGGCCGCCTACACGACGCGCGACGAGATCGACGTGCTAACGCGCTCGCTCGAACGTGCGCTCCGCATGGTGGGCTAACTCGTAGTCTCACCTTGGCGCGTTACCACACAATTCCGGGCGGTGTGTATGGGATGACGTTGATTGTACCCGATGAACACTCCGCCTTCCCGCTCCCGCCTACGCCGCACGGCTTCGCGCTGGTACGATCGCGTCGAGGGCGTCGCCGCCGAGCGTCCCGTGCATTTGGCGTTCTACGTGCTTCTGGGAGTCTCTGCCATCGTGATTCCTATTTCGCTGCCATTCTACCTGGGCGACACCGCGAGTTTTCTGGAGAACTTGGCCGCAGAAGCGCATGGGATGATCTTCGACTTGCTCGTGATCGGCTGGTTCATGTTCTGGTTGCAGCGCCAGGGCGAGCGGCGCCTGAGGTCCAACCGCTACCGCGAGGAGATCGAAGACTTCTTGGGCTGGGACACCGCCGAGGCCTCGCTCCGCATTGCGGGCAACGTGCGCAGACTGAACCGGCTCGGCGTGACGCGGCGGCTGACGCTCACCGAAGCCCACCTGTCGGGCGCAGGGTTGTCCGGCGCGCTGTTGTCCGAATCCGACTTGTGGGGTGCCGACCTGACGGGCGCCATGCTGGGCGGCGCGCACCTCGACGGCTCCAACCTGGCAGGCGTGCGCTTGCAAGGCGCAAACCTCGAGCGCGCGCAACTTCACGGTGCCGACCTGAGGGGAAGCGATCTCACCGAAGCCAGTCTCGAACGTGCCCACCTGGAAAGCGCCGACCTGCGCGCCGCCGACTTGACCGGCTGCGATCTCCAATTCGCCTCGCTGCCATCGGCGCAGTTGGAACGCGCGTGCCTGTTCCGGGCCAACCTGCGCGGTGCCCGGCTGGACCGCGCCAGCCTGAAAGGTGCTCTCCTGGAACGCGCCAACCTGCAAGGCGCTCACCTCAACGGCGCCGACCTGCGCGAATGCGCCCTCGAAGGTGCCGACTTCACCGACGCCAGCCTCGCCGACGCCCGCCTGCCCGAAGGCGACGCCCTAGTCACCTTGTTCTGCGGCGTCAAGAGCCTCGCCCGAGCGCAGTTCAACGACGCGCCCCGCAAGACGCTGCACGACAACCTGCCGCACCTGTTCGAGCAACACGCAGCGGTTTAGGAAGCGCCGAGCGCAGTCGGAAGATTGCTCCTGAGCCCGCCTACCCGTCATCCTGAGCGAAGTCGAAGCAACTCCGTCGCTCGCCGCTACCATGGAGATCATTCGACAAGCTCAGGATGACGATGTAGAGGGTGTGTGCTAGCGCAGCCAAACCTCATCTGCTCCTACTTCGTCACCCACACGCGCAGCAGCGAGACGAGTTGATCGACGTTGACGGGCTTGGTGATGTAGTCGCTCGCGCCGGCGGCCAGGCACTTCTCCCTGTCGCCGCGCATGGCCTTGGCGGTGACGGCGATGACAGGCAAGTCGGCCAGGCGTTCGATTTTGCGGATGGCCTGGGTCGTTTCGTAGCCGTCCATTCCGGGCATCATCACGTCCATCAGCACCACGTCGATAGTGTCGTCCTTTTGCAAGAAGTCTAGCCCCTCGCGTCCGCTTTCGGCGTAGACGACGTCCATTTGGTGACGTTCGAGCAGGCTTTGGAGCGCGAAGATGTTGCGGATGTCGTCGTCGACGATCAGGACTCTGCGTCCGGCGAGCGTGGCTTCTGGGCGGTGCAACTGCTGGAGCTTCTGCCGCTGCTCGGCGGGCAGTTTGGCTTCGTCGCGGTGCAGGTGCAAGGCGGCTTCGTCGAGCAGGCGATCGAACGCGTCGACGTCCTTGGCGACGACGGCTTCGGCGCGCTCTTGGAGCCGCTTGGCCTCTTCGGGTTTCAGGTCGCGCCCCGTATGGACGATGACGGGCAGATTGACCAGTCCCAGTTCTTCACGGATCGTGTCGATCAGCTCGAAGCCGCTCATGTCGGGCAAGCCCAGGTCGATCACGACGCAGTCGAACGCGCCCGTTTTGAGCGCGACAATGGCCTCGGCCCCCGTCGCCGCGCCGACGATGTCGACTCCGTCTCCGGCGATCAGGTCGCCGACGGCGCGGCGCTGGTCGTCGTTGTCCTCGACCACGAGCAGGCGGCGCGCAGGCTTCTCAGTCAGCGTTTTCATGCGCTGCAACTGCTCGTGGACCGACTCGGTCGTTACCGGCTTGCTCAGCTGGGCGACAGCACCCTTGCGCTGTCCGCGCGGCAACTCGTCGCTCACCGACACGATCAGGACCGGCACGTGGCGCGTTTGCGGATCGGTTTTCAAGCGGTCGAGGAACGTCAGCCCGTGCATGCCGGGCAGTTTGAGGTCGAGCGTGACGGCGGCGGGCTTGTAGCGTTTGAGCGACGCCGCCGCCTCTTCTCCATGCTCCGCGACGACGGCCTTGAAGCCCTTCTCGTGCGCCACGTCGATCAGGATGCGCGTGAAGGCGCGGTCGTCCTCGACGATGAGTAGGACGGCATCGCCTTCCTGAATGTCGTTCCGGTCGTCCGCGATGGGACCGAGTCTACGCAGCGCGTCCAGGTCCGGCTCACCCTGTTGTGCGACGGCTTCCATCGCGCTCGGTTTGGAGTTGGACGCCGCTACCCGAGCCTGAGGTGTGTTGGGCTGTGGTTTTTGCTCGACGTCAGCGAGTCCAGAAGGAACGGGACGCGCAGGCGGCTGAACCGGCTTGGGCACGTGCGCACCATCGCCGGTAGAACGCGGACGCCCGCCGCCATCGCCTGCTCTCGTCTGAATGACGACGCCCGACGCCGAGGCCGACATGCCGTCGCCGGACGTGCCGTCTTCGCGCTGCGCCAAGGGTGTCGGTGTGTAGCGGGCAGGTAGGTAGAGCGTGAACGTCGAGCCTTCGCCCGGCGCGCTCGCCAAGTGGATCTCGCCGCCCAACAAGCGCGCGATCTCGCGGCAGATCGACAGGCCCAGGCCCGTTCCGCCATAGGTCCGCGTGACCGATCCGTCGGCCTGCTGGAAGGCTTCGAAAATGACCTTGTGCTTCTCGGGCAGGATGCCGACGCCAGTATCCGAGACGGCGAACCCGATCACGCGCTCGGCTTCGCGCAGGTGCGGCGAGTGCAGGTCGGACGGATCAGCGGGCGCGATGCGCAGCGTGACCGATCCTTCGTGCGTGAACTTGAAGGCGTTGCCCAGCAGGTTGCGGAGCACTTGTTCGAGGCGCTTCTCGTCGGTCTCGACGACGCCCAGTGTGCCGGGGGCGATCTCCGTGTGGAACTGAAGACCTTTCTCGTTGGCGACCTCGCCGAACATCCGCTCCATTCCGTCGACGATGCCCGTGAGCGGCAGCCGCTCGACTTCGACCGCCATCGTACCGCTTTCGATCTTGGATAGATCGAGGATCTCGTTGATCAACCCCAGCAAATCGCCGCCCGACGAGTGGACAGTCGACGCGTACTCGACCTGCTTGTCCGAGAGGTTGCCGTCGGGGTTTTCGGACAGCATCCGGCTCAGGATGAGCATCGAGTTGAGCGGCGTGCGCAGTTCGTGGCTCATGTTGGCCAAGAACTCGCTCTTGTATTTGGACGTGAGCGAGAGCTGCTCGGCCTTCTCTTCGATGGCGCTCCGAGCGTGCTCGATTTCGAGGTTTTTGGCCTCGACTTCGGTCTTCTGATCGGCGAGCATGCGCGCCTTGTCCTCCAACTCGACGTTGGTCTGCTGCAACTCCTCCTGCTGCCGTTTGAGCAGGTCCTCGCTGTCGCGCAGGCTCCGCGCCTGCTGCTCGAGCCGCTGGTTGGTCTGCGTCAACTCGTCCTGCTGGCTCTGCAATTCTTGGGTGAGCGACTGGCTCTGCGTGAGCAGGTCTTCGGTCCGCATGTTCGCCTCGATGGAGTTGAGTACGATGCCGATGGACTCGGTCAGCTGGTCGAGGAACGTCAGGTGGATTTCGTTGAACGGGTGGAACGACGCCAGTTCGATGATGGCCTTGACCTCGCCCTCGAACAGGACCGGCAGCACGACGATGTTGCGCGGCGCAGCGGCTCCCAATCCGCTCGAAATCTGGATGTAGTCTTCTGGCGCATCCGTAATGAGGATGCGCTCGCGCTCCAACGCGCACTGGCCGACCAGCCCTTCCCCGGCCCTAAACTCGTTCGCCAGCGACTTGCGCGATTTGTACGCGTACGTCGCGAGCAGACGCAGCACCTGATCGCCCGACTCGCCCCCGTCGGCGGTGTAGAACGCGCCATGTTGCACGTTGACCAGAGGTGCCAACTCGGACAGGATGAGTTTGCTGACGGTGTGTAGCTCTTTCTGGCCCTGCAGCTGCTGCGTGAAGCGTGCCAGGTTGGTTTTGAGCCAGTCCTGCTCCTGGTTTTTGAGCGTCGTGTCTTTGAGGTTGCGGATCATCTCGTTGACGTTGTCCTTGAGATCCGCGACCTCGCCCGCCGCCTCGACGGTGATCTTCTTGGTCAGGTCGCCGTCCGCAACAGCCGTCGTGACTTCGGTGATCGCGCGCACCTGGGTCGTCAGATTAGCGGCCAACTGGTTTACGTTGTCGGTCAGGTCGCGCCACGTGCCCGACGCGCCCGGCACTTCGGCCTGCCCGCCCAGCTTGCCCTCGACGCCCACTTCCCTAGCGACGCTCGTCACCTGATCGGCGAACGTGTCGAGCGTTTCGACCATGTTGTTGAACGTGTCGCGCAACTCGGCTATTTCGCCCTTGGCCTCGACCTGGAGCTTGCGGTTCAGATCGCCGCGCGCAACCGCCGTCACGACCTCGGCGACGCCGCGCACCTGCGTCGTCAGGTTGTCGGCCATCGAGTTCACGTTGTCGGTCAGGTCTTTCCACGTGCCGCTGACACCTTTCACCTTGGCCTGACCGCCCAGAATACCTTCGGTCCCGACCTCTCGGGCGACGCGCGTCACCTCGTCGGCGAAGCTCGACAGCTGATCGACCATCGTGTTGATCGTCTCCTTCAACTCGGCGATCTCGCCCTGCACCTCGACCGTGATCTGTTTGCTCAGGTCTCCCGTCGCCACGGCCGTCGTGACTTCGGCGATTTCGCGCACCTGGCTGGTGAGGTTCGACGCCATCGAGTTCACGTTATCGGTCAGATCCTTCCACGTGCCGCTGACGCCCGGCACGAGGGCCTGTCCGCCCAGCTTGCCTTCGGTCCCGACCTCCCTAGCGACGCGCGTCACCTCGTCGGCGAAGCTCGACAGCTGATCGACCATCGTGTTGATCGTGTCCTTCAACTCGGCGATCTCGCCCCGCACGTCGATGGTGATTTTCTTCGACAGGTTGCCGTTGGCAACGGCTGTCGTCACGTCGGCGATAGCACGCACCTGAGTCGTCAGGTCAGCGGCCATGAAGTTCACGTTGTCGGTCAGGTCCTTCCACGTGCCGCTGACGCCCTCGACCGCCGCCTGTCCGCCCAGCTTGCCTTCGGTCCCGACTTCTCTCGCCACACGCGTCACTTCCGACGCGAAAGAGCCCAACTGGTCGACCATCGTGTTGATCGTGTCTTTGAGTTCGGCGATCTCACCCCGCACGTCGACCGTGATTTGTTTGCTCAAATCGCCGTTGGCAACCGCCGTCGTGACTTCGGCGATCTCGCGCACCTGGCTGGTGAGGTTCGACGCCATCGAGTTCACGTTGTCGGTCAGGTCGCGCCACGTACCACTGACGCCTTCGACGGCGGCCTGGCCGCCGAGCTTGCCTTCGGTGCCGACCTCCCTAGCCACGCGCGTGACTTCGTCGGCGAAGCTCGACAGCTGATCGACCATCGTGTTGATCGTGTCCTTCAACTCGGCGATCTCGCCCTGCACCTCGACCGTGATCTTCTTGGTCAAGTCGCCCGTCGCAACCGCCGTCGTGACTTCGGCGATGTTGCGGACCTGACTGGTGAGATTGCTCGCCATCGAGTTCACGTTGTCGGTCAGATCCTCCCACGTGCCACTGACACCGGGCACCTGCGCCTGTCCGCCCAGTTTGCCTTCGGTCCCGACCTCCCTAGCCACGCGCGTCACCTCGTCGGCGAAGCTCGACAGCTGATCGACCATCGTGTTGATCGTGTCCTTCAACTCGGCGATCTCGCCCTTGGCCTCGACCTGGAGTTGCTGGCTCAGATTGCCGCGCGCGACCGCCGTCACGACCTCGGCGACGCCTCGCACCTGCGTCGTCAAGTTGGACGCCATCGAGTTCACGTTGTCGGTCAGGTCCCGCCACGTACCACTGACGCCTTCGACGGCGGCCTGTCCGCCCAACTTGCCTTCGGTCCCGACCTCGCGGGCGACGCGCGTCACCTCGGATGCGAACGATCCCAACTGGTCGACCATCGTGTTGATCGTGTCCTTCAACTCGGCGATCTCGCCCTGCACCTCGACGGTAATCTTTTTGGACAGGTCGCCCGTCGCAACCGCCGTCGTGACTTCGGCGATGTTGCGGACCTGACTGGTGAGATTGCTCGCCATCGAGTTCACGTTGTCCGTCAGGTCTTTCCACGTGCCACTGACACCTTTCACCTTGGCCTGACCGCCGAGTTTGCCTTCGGTCCCGACCTCTCGGGCGACGCGCGTCACCTCGTCGGCGAAACTCGATAGCTGGTCGACCATCGTGTTGATCGTGTCCTTGAGTTCGAGAATCTCGCCTTTTACGTCGACGGTGATTTTCTTCGACAGGTCGCCGGTCGCAACGGCGGTCGTGACTTCGGCGATGTTGCGGACCTGACTCGTCAGATTCGACGCCATCGAGTTCACGTTGTCGGTCAGGTCTTTCCACGTGCCGCTCACACCCGGCACGAGGGCCTGTCCGCCGAGCTTGCCTTCGGTGCCGACCTCTCGGGCCACGCGCGTGACTTCGTCGGCGAAGCTCGACAGCTGATCGACCATCGTGTTGACCATCTTGGCCGTTCGCAAGAACTCGCCCTGGATGAGACGGCCTTCGGGTTCGAGGTCGACTTTCTGCGTCAAGTCGCCCTTGGCGACGGCGCCGATCACGCGCTCGACTTCGCTGATCGGCTGCCCCAGGTCGCCGACGAGTTCGTTGAGCGATTCGACGATCGACCGCCATCCGCCGGTTGCGGCAGGCAGTGCGGCGCGTTCTTCCAGACGTCCTTTCTTGCCGACTTTCTGCGAGATGCGGTCGATCTCATCCGTCATCCGCTCGTTCTGCTGGATGATCTCATTGAGCGTGCTCGCGATCTGCGCGCCGACGCCGGTCGCCTCAATTACGTAGCGCGTTGAGAAGTCGCCGCGCTTGACGGCGGTCAGGACGCGCAGCAGCTCACGTGAGGCGTCGGCCCCCAATCCGCCGGGGCAGTCGGACGTGATGATTGTCGGAGGCGTCGGCTCTTTGGTCGGAGTCGGGGTCTTGGAAGCGGCCATCGGATCGAAAACGCAGATCTGAGGACGGAGCGCGGTTCATCTCCACCTGAGGATGCCCGCCGCCCCATCGGAATCGGTCCGACAAGATCGCCGATTCGAGAGTGGGGAGTGTAACGAAGCGAGCCACACCGGTCCATTCCGCGCGTCCTCTCTCCTTAGTTTCCACCCATGTCCCACGCCTCGCCCCTGCTCGACGACGACGCCCCGCGCCAGACCGTCGCGCTCGTCATCCCGCTGTTCAACGAGGAGGCGATGCTTCCGATCTTGATCCGTGAGTTGGAAGCGTTCCGCGCAGAGCATCCAGCCGTCACCCAGATCGTGCTGATCGACGACGGCAGCAGCGACGCGACGCCGCGCTTGGTGCGCGAACTGACGAACGGACTTCCCGGCTACCGCATCGCCCGGTTCGCGCGCAACTTCGGCCACCAACTCGCCGTGACCGCTGGCCTGAGCCTGACCACGACGGACGCCGCCGTCATCATGGACGCCGACTTGCAAGATCCGCTCTCGGTCGTGTCAGAGATGATCGCGAAGTGGCGTCAGGGCTACGATGTCGTCTACGGCGTGCGCAGCGAACGCGAGGGCGAGACGGCGTTCAAACGCGGCACGGCGGCGGGATTCTACCGCGCGTTTCGGTGGATGACCGACCTCGACATCCCACTCGATACCGGCGACTTTCGGTTGGTCTCGCGACGCGTGATCGACGCCTACGAAAAGCTGGGCGAGCAGCAACCGTTCGTCCGCGGCTTGATCTCGTGGCTGGGCTTCAACCAGACCGGCGTCGAATACCGGCGCGTGGCGCGCATCGCGGGCGAGACCAAGTATCCGCTGCGCAAGATGCTCAAACTCGCGCTGACGAGCATGCTCTCGTTCTCGGACAAACCGCTGCGCTTGGCAGCCTACCTGGGGCTGGGCACGGCGGCGCTGTCGTTCGTCGGCCTGCTCTACGCCCTCGTCGCGTGGGTCGTCGGCGCGACCGTCTCGGGCTGGACGAGCCTGATCTTCGTCGGCTTTTTCTTCGGCGGCGTGCAGCTGTTCTTCTTGGGAGTGCTCGGCCTCTACATGGCCCGCGTCCACGACGAAGCCCGCCGCCGCCCCCGCTACGTGATCCAAAGCGTCCGCGACTCGGTTGCCGCGCCAGTAATGCCCGCCGCCTCCGCCGACGCGCTGGCAACACCGCCACCTGCCTCTACCGCCCAACCGTCCATCTTGTCATCGCGAGGCTGAAAGCCGTGGCGATCTCCAGATTCTGCGGTTTCCCCGAAGTCTGGAGATCGCCGCGTCGCTGCGCTCCTCGCGATGACAAAGTCAAAACTCTGTCGGCTGTCCTGATCGCCGAACCCGTACCCCCACATGGCCGCTTCTCGCTCCCGCAAACCCAGGCGTCAGCCGGCACCCGCGCCGGTCCCGCTGGCCGACGAGCGCTTCGACTTGTCACCCGTCGTCCTGCTCGGGCTAACAGCGGCGACGGCCCTACTCTACTTCGCGCTCTCGTTCGTGTCGGACGGATTTTACCAGCACGACGAGGTTGGCCACTTCGTCGGAATGCGGCAGTTTTGGCACGACCCCAACTCGGCGCTGGGCAACTGGGCCAAGCCGGGCTACAAAGCGATCTACGCCTTCCCCGCACTCCTCGGGCCGACGTTCGTTGCCTTCTTCAACGCGTGCGTGGCGGCGGCGAGCGTGTGGGCGGCGACGCGTATCGGGCAACGGCTGGGCGTGCGCTCTCCGCTGCTCGTGTTCGTGCTGGCGGCGTTTCAGCCGATGTGGATGGCGCTGGCGTTTCGCAACTACTCCGAACTTCCGACGGCGCTGCTGCTCACGCTTGCGGTCTGGGCGCACGTCTACGACCGGCGATTGGTGGCCGCGCTGCTGCTCTCGTACGCCTGCACGATCCGGCAAGAGTTCTTCGTCATCGCCGGACTGTACGGGCTGTGGCTCATGGGTAAGCGCGCCTTCGTCGCCGCCGTTGCGCTCGCGCTGTTTCCGATCGTCAATCACTTCTGGGGCTGGCTGGCGACGGGCGACGCCACCTACCTCCTTTCGGACACGCTGGGCTTCGGATCCTCTCTGGCCGACGCCTATCCGCGGCAGGGCTTTTGGCACTACTTCGCCACGTCCGAGGTAATCTTTGGCGCGGTCGTGCTGGCGTCGCTCGTCGCGTTCGGAGTCAGCCTCGCGTTTCGCAGGCCTGATGGCGAGCGGTGGCCGTGGTATCCGTTCGTCGTCGTTCCGGTTGGGCTTTACTTCGCGGCGCACGTGGCGTTTCAGATCCAGACCGTCTCGTTGGGACCGGCGACTGGCGGCAACCTGCGCTACCTGACCGTGATCGGACCGCTCGCCGCCGTCTTGGGCGCAATGGGCATCGAACGCGCACCCGACGTTCCGCGCTGGGCGCTGGGCGTTGGGCTGGCCCTCCTCGCCCTCATGATGCTGGTGTTTCTGAGCTATGAGCACAACGGCGTGCGGCTGACCGACGTGCGTGACCTGGGCGTTCTCGTCCGAGTCCTGCTGATCACGGCCGTCCTATCGACGCTGTACTCCCTCCGCACGCGCACGCTGGCCGTCGCCACGCTGTCCGTCGCATTTGCCTTCTGGACGTTCCAGCCGTACGAGCGCACGTCCGAGGACGCGATGACGGCGACGGTCGCCGAGTGGATGCAGGACAACGGTATCAACGACAAACCGATTCTCGCCAGTCATCCGCTGCTGCACTACTTCAACGGCAAATCGCCGGGCGACTATCCGCAAGGCGCCGAGCCGATTCTGGGCGTGACCGTCGACACGGCGCGCGTGGGGACGTACGTCGTGTGGGACAGCCACTATAGCTATCGCCCCGAGAAGCGCCCCGACGACGTGAGCTACGAGATGCTACTCGCCGATCCCGATCGTTTCCGCATGGTCCGAGAGCCGTTCATCACGACCGATCAGCGGTTTGGCGTGTTCGTGTTCGAAAAGATCGCCCGCTGATGCGCCTCGCTATTCTCCTGCTCCTCGCCGTCTCACCCGCTTGGGCCCAGGTCGAGCAGCCGCTCCCTCATCCTCTCGCCGACTCGTCGCTCGTCGCCGCCGCTCACCGGTACGCCCGTGCATGGCTGCTCGCCGATTCGTCCGCGATGGCATCGGCTATACATCCGGCAGCGCGGCGGCAGATCGTCCACACGGTCGAGGGCGCAGCGATTCTCGAAGAGCAAGACGCCCGGACGATGGCGGCGGCAGCGGGCGGGTTGGCACCGCAATCGGACGCGCTAGATCAAGTCGATGTGCGTGTCGTCGTTCAAGACATAACGAGCGCCGTCGTCGATGTAGACCTACCGCTATGGACCGAGCGCCTGACGTTCGTACGATGGAACGGCGCATGGAAGGTGACGCACTCGATGTGGCGGCTGAGCGACGACTCGGCCATGGACGCGCACGCTCACTGAGCCAGCAGGAGGCGGGCAACGACGAAGACGATGCCGAGTATGCCGCCGAGCACGATCGCGATCACATACGACATCAGGTAGGCCAGCAAGCCCACGAACGCGTCGCCCCACGAGCGATTGCCGAAGCGCTTGACGCCCCACATCACGAAGGCTGAGTAGATGGCGAGGATGGGCAGCAATCCCCAGACGGATAGCGTGCCGTCGGACGAACCGAAGAGCCAGACGTTGAAGAGCGCGGTGATGAAGTTGACTCCGGCGGTGATGTAGAGCCCCAAGACGGTCCACTCGGCGAGCGTCGTGCCGTCGCTACGGTAGAAAAACCACATCAGAACGCCCATCGGGAAGGCGTTGAGGAGCACGAGCAGGGTCATGTTGCCCTTCATGAAAGCGACCATTTTCGCGGCCATCTCGCGCGGCCCGCCAATGTCTTCGATCATGCGCTCGGCGGCGTCCGGGTCCATCGTGGACTGCTGCTGCGCGAACGTCGCTTCCATCAGCACGACGTACGAGTCCTCGTAAAAGCGGAACGTAAAGAGCACGAACGCCGCCGCCAGGATGACGAGCAGGAGCGGATGCGTGAATCGTCGCCGCTCGCCCGCGACGAAGCGGTGTGCCACGTGGCCCGGCCCCTTGCGATAGAGCGTCGCCAGCGTAAAGAAGATGCCGCGATCCATTCCCGTCAGCCGGTGGACGAACGCCATCGCCATACCCCGAAGCGTCAGCCGCTGTTCGTCGGCGATGCTCTGCCCGCAGTCGGAGCAGAACGGGCCAGTCCGCACAGCGCCGCAGTCCTTGCAATCGGCGAAGGACTCGGGCGAAGGTGCAACCTCGGTGGGAGCATCGGCGACGAGAACAGGAGTGGGGAGCGGGAGAACGTCCATGGGGCGTGGCGAAAACGAGAGCGCGGGCGACGCGAAGAACATACGAAGCAGACCGGCTTCACCCGCTCGTAACGCTGCATACCGGGCGCACTGCGGGCTGACTGGTATCACGACGCATGCCCATACTTCGACGCCCTCACCTCCCCCAGAAACGCTCGTCTGCCCTGGTCTTCTTGGGCGTGCTGATGGTGCTCGCCTGCGTCGGCGCGTTTGGCGGATGGTCGTGGTTCCAAAAGATGAACCGCATGGCCGCCGACTACCACGCCGAGACGATCGATTACATCGACCGCATGGACGCACGTTTCAAAGCCGTCCCGCTGCTGACCGCCAACGAGCGCGCGATGCTACGGCGCTCGCGCAACGCGCGCCACGTCGAGGTCGGCGAGCAGCTGGGCATCGAACCGCCGCCCGAGCGCACCGGCATCGACACGACGCAGCTCCGGCCTATCGCCGATACCGATCAGTACATCGTCGAGGACATGGACTACTCGGTCCCCTACCTCGTGCCTTCGGGCGTGGCCGCGCTGGACTCCATCGGCGCTCGCTTTGCCCGAAACCTCGCAGAAGCCGAACTGCCCCGCTACCGCTTCTTCTTGACGAGCGGCTTGCGCACCAAAGCCGATCAAGCCGCGCTCCGGCGGGTCAACGGCAACGCGGCGGCGGGCATTTCGAGCCATTCGTACGGCACCACGTTTGACATCAGCTACAGCCGCTTCCGCTACGCCAGCCCGCCCGGCGACGCGCCGCCCGAAGCACCTCCTGCGCTGCCCGACTGGTGGAGGGAGCAGATCGTCGACGAGTTCGAGACGCGCGCCGCCAACCGCTTCTCGGGCATGGGCGTGGACTACGAGAGCCGGTTGGTCGCGCTGCTCGGACGGGCGCACATCGCGCTCGAAGACGAGGGCGTGCTGATCACGGTCATGGAACGCCGCCAACCCGTTTTCCACTCGACAGCGGCGCGGCGCATGGACAGGCCAACGCCGCTGACCAGCGACTGACGCTCGACAGGATAGACTCGGCCCAAGCCGCTCAGTCTCGGTCGCCGCGCGTCTGAGGCATCGGCGGTGCGAGTCCTGCTCCCTTTCGGCGATACCGTTCGAGCGTGAAGCGCTCGCCCAGGTAGCGGCGGCGCACTTCGGGATCGGCGGCGAGTTCTTCGGCCGTTCCCTGTTGCAGCACCTGTCCCTCGTAGAGCAGGTAGGCGCGGTCGGTAATCGCCAGCGTCTCGTGGACGTTGTGGTCCGTAATGAGCACGCCGATGCCTCGCGCCTTCAGCCCGGCGACGATCTCCTGGATGTCCTCGACGGCAATCGGATCAATGCCCGCGAACGGCTCGTCGAGCAGGAAGAAGCCGGGCTCGGTGGCCAGCGCCCGGGCGATCTCGGTGCGCCTCCGCTCGCCACCCGAGAGAACGTAGCCCTTGCTTCTGCGCACCTTTTCGAGCCCGAACTCGCCGATCAGTTGGTCGACGCGCTCCTGGCGGGCGGCGCGCTTCATCTTTTGAAATTGTAACACGGCGAGTAGGTTTTGCTCGACGGTCAGTTCGCGGAAGATGCTCGTTTCCTGCGCCAGGTAGCCGACTCCGCGACGCGCGCGCTGGTGCATCGGCAGGCGTGTCAGGTCGGTCTCCTTGCCGCCAGCGGTCAGCGCGACGCGCCCGGCGTCAGGCTTCACCATGCCGACGATCATATAGAACGTCGTCGTCTTTCCCGCTCCGTTGGGGCCGAGCAGTCCGACGATCTCACCCTGCCGCACCTCCAGGCTCATGCCGTCCACGACGGCGCGGCGGCGGTAGCGCTTGACGAGTCCGTGCGCGGACAGCGTGGCGAGGCGGGAGGCGTCGGGCATGGGGTCAGGTCGAATGCGGGCGGCGCCAGGGTGTGTCCAGGACGACGTTCATGCTGCCGTCGCCACTATCGCAGAAGAGGGGATCCGCAACTGCCGGCAGCGTCGCGGTCGTGGATTCCTGCCTGCGCAGGAATGACCGAGTAGCAGGCGGACCGTTCAACCATCCAATCGTCGTCGTGTCTGCCTGGACAGAGTCGGCGCGTACCGAGTCGCCGCGTGCCGGGTCAGGCGGCGCTGGAACGAGTGGACCGCTGGCAGGACGCATCGGCAGGTCAATCTGAACCAGGGCTTCGCGCGGATGGAGCGCGCGTGCCGAATCGCCCAGCAGGTCGCGCACCAAAGGGCGCCGGTCGGGCTGCCAGTTCAGGCCCTCGAGGCGAAGCGCCGGTGGGACGAGATGTTCGGCGTACTGCGTGCCTTCGACGGCCTCCATGTGGACACTGCGCACCCGCCCCTCACGCGACCGGATCTGCACCACGTCGCCCGAAGCCTGGATGGCGCCGTCGGGTTGGCCGTCGTCGCCTACCAGAAAGCGGACCACGCGAGCCTGCGGGCGCGCGTCGACCAGATACGCCGAGTCGGGCAGAACGGTGAGCCTAACGACGGCAGCGCTCAACTGATGCAGCCGCTCGCTCGCCGAGTCGAGCTGGGCGACGAAGCCGCTGCCGCGCGCGTGCAGCGAGTCCAGCGCTCCGCCCGACGCGTGGAAGCGCAGCGTGTCCCCAGTCAGTTGGGCGTCGTCGAACCACGCAATCGGCAGTCGCAGCAAATCGACGCGCTCGCGCGAGGCTGACGTGCCGCTTGGAGGCGTGCGGCGCGTGAAGGCGCTGTCGCTCAGGGCCGAATACTCGGGCGTCCAGATGCGCACGTCGCCCCTGGCGGTCAGGGTTTGGAGCGTGTCGGCGTCGAGCAGGTCGAGCGTTCGGGCGCGGACGACGAGCGTGTCGCTCGGGCGGCCGGCGCCAGACCTGATGCGCACCATCAGCGGATCGCCCTGGACGGCGACCGTTCCCGCCTCTTCGTCCGACTGCGCGCGCGCTCCCCACAACCACGTCACGCTTCCGAGCGTATCGGGCAGGTCGGCGGCGCCGGGCGCTTTCGTCAGAGCGAACACACTGTCTGCTGCGCCAGCGGGCTCGTAGCGCCGCATTCGAACGCCTCCCCGCGCGTCGCTCTGCCTCACGTCGCGCAGGTAGATCAGCGTGTCGGCGGCGACGCGCGACAAGCCGTCGGCCAGCCGCACGCTGTCGGCGAAGACGGCGCGGCGCGCGCCCGAGTCGTAGGTGCCTCTGCGCGCCGTCAGGATGGCCGAACTGTCGACGAGTTGGACGCCGTCGTCGAAGCTGGAGCGCTTGGTCTTGGTGTCGTAGCGAGCCGACGGCGACGTGACGACGACCTCGCCATCTGTCAGGCGAACGCTGCCCGACGCGTCGCCGATCTTGGTCGACGTGCTGTATCTCAGGCTAGCCGATCGGAGCGTGTCTCCCCTTTCGACCACGCGCACGTCGCCCTCGAACACGATCAGGGCGCGGTCGAGAAAGCGCGTCGCCCGCTGGGACGTGAGTGTCGTGCTGTCCTGCCGCACGCGGACGCCTCGGCTCAGGCGCTCGACGCGCTCGGTAGATCCATCGGGGCGCGCGACGGCCTCACCCTCGAACACGCCCGCGTCGACGAACACCTGCCGAAACGTCGAGTCGGCCGACTGCGCGCCGGCCGGCGAGGCGATCAGGAAGCCCAGCATCAACGCCCACCTCATCGCTCGCCGACCGGATTGCCGTCCTCGTCGATCTCAATCTGAGCCGAAGCGCGCTCCATTCGATACGAAGTTAGATTCTCGTCGGCCGTCAGCCCGTAGCCTCTCATGTCCTGGCCGGGCTTGTAGATGCGCGACAGGCCGGGCGCCTGAATGCGCCGCGACTCTTCGAGCCACAGCAGCCGGTTCGTGCGCAGCGTCTGCCCCGACGCGTACGAGTGGACGACCACCTCGCCGCGCGCGTCCATCCGGCGCTGCTGATCGTAGTAGTAGAGGGTGTCAGCGACGAGCGTGCCCGACGGCTGCCCCTGAGCGTCGAACAGGGCTACGTGGACGCGGGCCGTGTCGCCGCGCGTGAGTACCTGGAGGAGCGAATCGTCGTAGGCGTAGAGGTGCGGCGCGCCGAGGCGGGCTCGGGGAAGAGCGTCGTCGATCACGCTCAGCGTAACGTCGCTGCCCTCACGATCCGGAAGTCCGAGCGGTCCCGACGAGCGCGGCGCGTCGGGCATGCGCGAGCACGCCGCCAGCGCTAGAACGGCGAGCAGGGGGAGCAGGGGGAGCAAAAAGAAAGGACGGCAAGGAATTGGCACAGTCCAAAGGTAACGCGAGTCGAGGCCGCATCTTGCAGCGATCGGACAGCGTACGCTCTCTCCTCAAACCACCTCCTCCGGTATGCGCCGCAGCGCCACGCTCGCTCTTCTCCTCGTGTTCGCTCTGTGCGCAGTCGGAGGTGCCTGGTGGTGGATGTCGTCGATGCGCCTGACCGAGGAAGAAGCCGCGCAAACCGTCGTCACGACGATCGAGCGCGAAACCGCCCAGTCGTTTTTGGTCGTCGGCACGCTCGACGCGACGGCAACCGTCACCGTCCGCAACGAGAAGAAACTGCTGCCTGGGTCGCTCGACCTGAGCATGGGCACGACGACCTCGCAGGTGCGCGTGCCGGGCCGCATCGCCTACGGATTCGACGTGCGCGACGTGCGTCCCCAGGCGGTCCAGCTGCTGGACGACGGCACGGTTCAGGTCACGCTCCCAGCGCTGAGCGTGCTGAGCGCCGAGCCCGACCTGTCGCAGTTGGAGGTCGAGACCGAGCGCGGCTGGCTGCGGTCGGCCGACTCGATGGAGCGCGTCGAGAAGCGCGCCGTCGGGCTGATCGTCGAGTCGCTTCGCAATCAAGGCATCGCTCATCTGGCCGGCGACAACGCGCAGCCG
The DNA here is from genome assembly GCA_963841855.1 of Rhodothermales bacterium. GTDB lineage: Bacteria > Bacteroidota > Rhodothermia > Rhodothermales > BA12 > CAXBBB01. The sequence goes on from CAWJEJ010000001.1 coordinate 786,956, forward strand.
CGCGTCAACACGGCCCAGGCGATGGAGGCGATGCTGCGCCCTGCCTTCGCCGCCTCGGGACATCCGGACGTGGTCTTCCGCTTTCAGATCTCGCCGACGCTGGTACAGCAAAGCGAGTAAGAGCCCGAACGGACTGCCGCCTGTCGCGCTGGAGCGGCGCCTTCGCGAGGATGACGACGCCTGCCCTCGGTAGCTAACCAAGAATCCCACCTGCGGAGCGGGCGAGCGCGGTAGTTTCCGGTCCCTCGCTCTACTCCGCACCGACCGTGATAACCGGCACGTTTCTCGACGAAATCACCCACGACATCCCCTCGCAAAACTGGGACGCCGACGATTGGGGGCGCGATTTCGACAGCATGGCAGCCGACGGCATCGACACCGTCATTCTGATTCGCGCCGGATACCGTCAGCGGGCGACGTTCGCCAGCAAGACGCTCCTCAAGATGGTGCCGCGCATGCTGCCCACCTACACCGATCTGGTCGAGGTCTACCTCCACCACGCCGAGCGCGTCGGCATCACGCTCTTCTTCGGCACCTACGACGCGGGCGTCTACTGGGACGGCGGCGATTACGCGGTCGAGGCCGAGATCAACAAACCGTTTTGCGCCGAAGTGATCGAGCGCTACGGCAGCAGCAAGGCGTTCGGCGGCTGGTACATCTCGCACGAGATCGCGACGCACAACGCGCCGATGCTGGCCGTCTACCGCGACCTGTCGATCCACCTGCGCCGCCTCAAAGACCTGCCGATCCTGATGTCGCCGTTCATCCAGGGCAAGAAGCAGTTCGGCGACGAGGCGCTGACGCTCGACCAGCACGAGGCGAGTTGGAAGAAAGCCTTCGCCGATTTGGAAGGTTACGTCGACATCGCCGCGTTCCAGGACGGAAACGTCGATCTGGCCGAGTTGCCCGACTATCTGCGCGTCAACCGTGACCTGGCCGCCGCGCACGGCATCCGAAGCTGGAGCAACTGCGAATCGTTCGGCAGGGACACGCCGATCCGCTTTCCTCCGGCCGACTGGAACGTGCTGCGCTACAAAATCGAGCAGGCTCAGGCCGCCGGTATGGAGAAGACGATCACGTTCGAATACAGCCACTTCATGAGCCCCAACGCGACGCTCTGGCCCAGCGCCCGCGCGCTCAACGCGCGCTACGCACACTGGCGCCGGTCGCGCCTCGCCCAACCTCAATCCGCCGCCGCCCGATGATCGTCTCCCCCAACGCTTCCGGTCTCCTGGGCGACGTGTCCGCTCTGCGCGCGCGCTACGAAACCGAACTCTTCGAGCGCGTCCTCCCGTTCTGGGAGCGCCACAGCCCGGACCGCGCACACGGCGGCTACTTCAACAACCTGGACCGCGACGGCTCGGTCTACGACACCGACAAACACGTCTGGCTCCAGGGCCGACAGGTTTGGATGTTCAGCAAACTGTATCGCACCGTCGAGCAGCGGCCCGAGTGGCTGGCGATGGCCAAACTGGGCATGGACTTCCTCCGAGCCCACGCCCTTCGCCCCGACGGCCGCGTCTACTTCGCGCTCTCGCAGATGGGTGAGCCGGTCAAACTGCAGCGCAAGATCTTTGGCGAGTGCTTCTACGTGATGGCGCTGGCCGAATACGCACGCGCCACGGACGACGCCCAGCTGGCCCAGGAAGCGCGCGACATGCTCGCCGTCCTGTGGAAGTGGGCGTTCGACTGGTCACACGTCGGCGCCGAATCCTTGGCAGGCGTGCCCGATCAGCAGATGCTCGCCGTTCCGATGATCCTGCTCAACCTGATCGACGAAGTCGCCGGGGACGACTGGCCGACGTATCGCACCGAGATCGCCGCGTGCCTGCGCAAGGTCCAACTCCACGTCGACGCCCAACGGCAGATCGTCCGCGAGCACGTCGCGCCGGACGGTGGAGTTTTGCCCGGTCCGACGGGTCGGCTGCTCAACCCGGGCCACGTCATCGAAGCGGGCTGGTTCGTCCACGTCTGGGCCGACCGCCTGGGCGACGCCGCTCTCGCCACGACCGCGCGCGACATGATCCGCTGGAGCCACGACGGCGGCTGGGACACCGAGCACGGCGGCCTCTACTACTTTCTCGACGCCGAAGGCCACAGCCCGACGCAGCTGGAGTGGTCGATGAAGCTGTGGTGGCCCCACTGCGAAGCCCTCTACGGCCATCTGGTCAACGCGGCGACATACGGCGAGCAGCAAGACGCTGACCGCTTTCTCGCCACCGATACGTACACGTTCGCACACTTCCCCGATAAGGAGTATGGCGAATGGTATGGCTACCTCGACCGCCAGGGCACCGTCAACCAGCGGTTCAAAGGCGGCCCCTACAAAGGCGCTTTCCACGTGCCGCGCGCCTTGCTGCTGTGCTGGCAACTACTGGGCGAGATCGAACGCGCCACCTAACTCAGCCCGATCGCCAGATTGAGGACGGTCGTGAGGACGGCGAAAGCGACGGCGAGCAGGACGAGTGTCCAGGGGCTGTCGGGCTGAAGGCGTTTCATAGCAGAAGGGAATACCCAAACCTGACAGGCCTCGGAGACCTGTCAGGTTTAATTCAGAGTTAGCGCGCCGGGCCGAGAACGACGGTCGTCGTCTGCGTCTCGCTGCCCGATTCCAGGCGGATCAGGTAGAGCCCCGACGGCAACCCCGTCAGGTCGAGCGCCAAGCGCTGCTGTCCGGCCGAGACCGAGAACGTCTGCTGGCGGCGGCCGAGCACGTCGTAGACTTCGCCGATGGCGGCAGGCGCATTGCCCGAGCGCGCGAGCGTCACCTGCCCGGTCGAGGGGCTGGGCCACGCGCGCAGGTCGGTAGAGGCTTCGAGCGTCGAAGGCGTGGCGGCGTCCGTCGTGGTCGTGGAGGTCAGGCGTAGGCCGTCGGTCATGACAAAGCTGGGATTGCTCGTGCCCGACGCGTCATCCGTGACGACGACCGAGTCGCCCGGTGCCAGGTCGAACGTGCCCAGGTTGGTCCACGTGTTGAGCGTGCCGGGATCGGACTGGTCGACACGTACCGTCGTGGGGACGCCCTTCTGGTAGATGATGAACGGCGTGTTCTTCGTCCGGTTGAACGAGGCGACCCACCACGCGTCGAGCGTGTAGTTGTCGGCTTCGATGCCGTTGAGGACGAACGTGGCGCGGCTGCCGCCACCGTCGGCGGCGTTGAGGCGGCCCGGCGCAGTCCCGTAGAACGGCGTGTTGGCGCTCGCGAACCAGTCCGCCGACTCGGAATAGGTGTCCAGAGCCGGATCGGCGTCGAAGAAGAAGCGACCGGAGGGTGGCCCCACGTCGGTCGTGTCCGGCTCGGGCGCCCTCGCCAGCACTAAGACCGACGGGACGGGCCGCTGCGACGCGCTGCCGCCGGGCCGGTTGACGAGTTGGTTGGCGATCACCATCGTCGACGAGCCGCCGCCGTCCAGGTTGATCGCCTCGACCGCGCCCAGGTCGACGAAGAGTTGACCCAGTTCGATCAGCGAAACGCCGAACGAGTTGGTGCCGACCTGCCCGTTGAGCGCGCCTTTGTCGGCCACGATCATCAGCACTTTGCCATCGGCCGTGTAGCCGACGCCCGTCCGCGAGTTGACCGAGGTCGGTAGTCCGATGCCCGATCCGAAGAACACCTCTTCCTCCCACGTCACGCGCACGACACCGTTCTCGACCAGGACCGGTCCGCCGCCCATGCCTTCCTTGACGTTCCATACCGTCGCGCCTTCGGGAAACGAAACCGTCGGCGTCGGCGCGGGCGTCGACTCGGTGTTGGGCGCCGGGTTGGGATAGGCGTACTGCGTGCCGCCGATGTCGTAGATCCATGCCACGTCGAGCGTGCCGTCGTCGAGCAGGCCGAACGCGCTGCGCGTCGGGCGGTACGTACCTGCCGGGCGGTTGAGCGCGCCGATGTTGGGCACGAGCACCTCGCCCTTGCTCGCGACGAGGCTGAAGCTTTGCGTACCGTTGGTGTCGAAGTAACCGCCGTTGATGGCGACAAATGCGTCGGCGTCGAGTGCGAACGTCGTCGTGGCGAACTTGCCGCCGCGTTCGAGCAGACCCTGGATCGTCCAGTTGGCGTCGTTGGTGTCGGCGACGACCAAGTAGGCACGCAGGATGTTCTGGTTGGCGCCGCGCTGGACGACGGTGTCGACCGAGAACGCCCGAATGGTCGGGGGCAGCAGCGCGTTGAGGTCGTCGGAGGGTTGCCAGTTGAGGCGAATCTGGGCCGACGCGGCGGTCGGAAGCAAGACGGCGATCAGCAGGAGGAGCGGTAGCAGTCGGCGCATGGAGGCGTGGGGGTTGGGACGGAGGGAAAGGTAGCGAATCGCGCGCATCATGGCGTGGGCACGTCGTAACGAGGCAGCGCGCCAGCCAACGCCGACGCGTCGAGTACGACATCGCCCGGATCGTACGCGGCGGGAAGCAGCAGGCGGTGCGCCCAAAACGGCCGCAGTCCCAGCGCGCGCATCGCCACCTCGTCGGCGACGGCGGCGCGCGGCTCGTACGTCACGTCCGCGCGGTCGACGGCGATCAGCGCCCACTGCTCGCCGATCTCGAACGGCCCGGCGGCCTCGCCTGCTCGCTGCGCCAGCGTGCCCAGCGGCAAACCGAGCGTGTCGGAGAGCGTGACGCGCTCGGCAGCGGGCCAGGTGGAACGGTCCTGGTCGAGAGCAGCGCGCGCGGCGTCGGCGTCGGCGAACGTCCAGACGCGCGCTGCATAGCCACGCTCGCGGACGAAGAGGTTGTCGCGCAGCAGGTCGTACGTCAAAGGCTCGGTGTACGTCGGGCTCAGCGTGTCGGCGACCGCTCCGATCGCCGACGTGTAGCGCGCGGCGAGACAGGCCGAAACGGCGCGCAGATTTACCATTGGATCCGCTTCCATCCCGGCATCGCGCGCCCAGCCGGTCACCAGCCAGTCGCGGACGACGGTTTCGGCGGCGCCTCTGAGATCGGGCCGCAGCGCCTCGGACTCGACCGAGGGCAACGCGTCGACGAACGCGCGCGCCGTCAGCGTCTGCCCGTCGCCAAACGTGGCGACGACCGCATCGGGCGACACGTCGGGAAGGACGGCCGACGCCAGTTCGTCCAGCAGGCGAATCTGAGCCGCCGTTTGGGCCTGGGCAGCGGGCGCCACCAGAGGCCACAGCGCTCGGAGCACGCGCACGTCGATGGTCAGCGGAGTAGCCGAGAGCCGCTCGCGCAGCATCCGAGTCGTCGCCTCGTCGAAGCGGCGGGCGAACAGTTCGGCGGCGACGCGCTCCCGGGCCGCGTCGAACGCGCTGCCGTCGACGCGGACGGTCTCGGTCCGGTCCAGCACGCGTAGCACGTGCCACCCATTGAGCGAGGCGACCGGTTGGGTGCGCTCACCCTGAGCCAAGTCGAACAGCGCCGTTTCGGGGCCCAAGCCCAGGTCACCGCCCGTCACAATGCCCAGCAGGCCCGACGGATCGCCGCCGTACTGCGCCGCCGAGAGTGCCGCCAGACTGTCGAAGTCGGCACCAGCTTCAAGCTCGGCGTTCCAGCGGACGATCTCGCTTGGATCCGGCGAGAAGACCTGTTGCGCCTGGATCTGCGTTTGGCTGCGCCGCCAGGAAGCGCGGATCTCGGCTCCGGTCGGTCGAGGAATCGTGTCGCCGATGGCCGAGCGGAAGTAGGCCGCGCGCATCGTTCGCTCGCGCTCTCGGGCAACGTAGCGCTGCACGCCTGCCAGCGATTCGGCGTCCAGGTCTGCGCGCTCGGCGATGATCAGGCGCTCCAGCTGCTCGCCCGCGAACGTCGCCCGCGCCTGAGGGCTGTCCGGCGTCGGCACGCGGCTGATCCACGCGCGGTACGCGTCGGCGAAGACCGACTGAGACAACTCGTATCCGGCCCACGAGGCGACGGGCGGATCGGACTGAGCCGACGCCGTAGCGGTGAGCAGGAAGACGCAGACAAGTTGAAGCGTGACACCAACTCCGACGCATAGCGACCAACCTATTGCAACGCCGCCCCGAACCCGTCGAAGGATCTCCGTGGCGACAGTCCACAAGGGCGGTTCTTCGACTTCGCTCGGAGTGACAAATGGAAAGCGCACGAGTAGTCTTCGAGTCTTGGAGAGGAGCAAGCTAGCAGAAAGACGAAACGCGCGAAACGCAAAAACCTGTCAGGTCTGAGAGACCTGACAGGTTTGACGAGCGCAGTATGCGACGATTACGGGATCCGATCGGCGACGACGTAGGCTTCGACAGCATAGAATTCGGGCAAGCCGAGGCTGTTGAGTTGCCTGGCCGTGCCCGTGTTGCGGTCTTTGGCGCGCTGCCAGAACTCGCGCTCGTCGTAGGCACCCGGAAAGAGCGCGCGATCCTTCTGGCTTTCGTGCTTGAAGATCGCCTCGATCTTGCGGTCCAGATCGGCCTTAGACATCGGCATGAACACGTCGGCTTTGTAGATTTCCCACTCTTGCCACGCGCCCCTATAGAGCCACACGACGGGACGCTTGTGCACGTCGGCCTTGGCGTCGATCTCGACCTGCGTCAGCGCGCCGTCTCCGCCCGCGTCCTTGTCGTCGGCCTTTTTCTTGGTCGCCTTCTTGGGTTTGGCCGCCTTCTCGCCCGCGTCGTTGTAGGCGTCGAGCGCGTCGCGGATGGCGACGTAGCACATGCGGTGCGTGCCGTGCGGGTCGGATAGATCGCCGGCGACGTAGATGTGATCCGGTTCGATTTCGACCAGCAGATCTTGCACGACCTTGATGTCGTCGGGGCCGATGGGCAGCTTGCGCACCATGCCCGTCTTATAGAACGGCATGTCGAGAAAGCGCGCGTTGGTCTCGTCCATCCCCATAATCTCGATACCCGCGACGGCTTCGGAGTAGCGGATGAACGCCTTGAGATCCTGCACGTCTTGGGTGTCGATTTGGCCCGGCTTCTTGCTCTTGAGGAAGTCCAGAATGTCCTGCCGATGCTGGCGGACACCTTTCTGCTGATCCTTGGGCACGCCCAGCGCGTGCATGCTCATGTCGGTAAAGAGCAGGTGGCGCCGCACGTCTACATCGAACACGGCGACCGAGCCGTTGGTCATGTAGGCGACCGTCACGTCGTTGCCGTTGCGCACCAACTTGTCGAGCATGCCCCCCATCGAGATTACGTCGTCGTCCGGGTGCGGGCTGAAGCAGATAACCTTGGAGTTGCGAGGCAGTCCGTCGCGGTAGCGGACGCGTGTGCGCAGGTTCTCGAACACCTCGTGCAAGAGGTCGTCCACGCCGTTGTAGCTGTAGACCAGGTCGTAGAGATGGTGCTCGAAGAAGTCGCCGGTTTCCAAGCGCAGAATTGCCTTGTCCAGCTTCTCGCTCAGCCAGATGACGGCACGCTTGGCAAGCTCGGGATTCCAGTCGACCGGGCGGACGAGCCACGGCGTCTTGATGCGCGTCAGTTCGCTGGAGGCCGCTCCGTCGACGAAGAAGCTGGCGTTGCGGTGCGTCTGCAGGTAGCTCGCCGTCACGTCCCTGTTGGGCTCCTCCTCGACGGCGCGCATGACGACCGGCGCCTTGTGCTCGCCCGTCGCCATCAGGATCACCTCGCGCGCGTCCAGGATCGTCCCGACGCCCATCGTGATCGCTTCGCGCGGCACGTTCTCCTCGCCGAAGAAGTCGCTGGCGGCGTCCTTGCGCGTGATCTCGTCGAGTACGATCAAGCGCGTCCGCGTGTTCATCGCCGATCCGGGCTCGTTGAAGCCGATGTGGCCGCTGCGCCCGATGCCTAGCAGCAAGAGGTCGATGCCGCCCGCCTTTTGGATTTTGTGCTCGTACGTCAGCGCGCCAGTCTCGATGTCCTCGCGGTCCACGTCGCCGTTGGGGATGTGGATGTTCTCGCGCTTGATGTTGACGTGATCGAAGAAGTTCTCGAACATGAAGCGGTGGTAGCTCTGCAGGCTGTCCGGCTTCATCGGGTAGTACTCGTCGAGGTTGAACGTGACGACGTTCGACAGGTCGAGCCCATGCTCTTTGTGGAGCTTGATCAGGTTGTGGTACACCCCGATCGGCGTCGATCCGGTCGGCAGGCCCAAGACGGCTTTCTTGCCGACCGCTTTGCGCTCCTGGATGAGGTTGGCGATGCGCCGGGCGACCTGGTACGCCATCGCGGCGGGCGACTCGAAGATGAGGACAGGAAGGCGCTCGCGCTGCGTGCCCTCGTCCGTCGCGATGCCGGTGTCGGCTCGGGCATCAAAGGTTTCGACGAAACTGTTCATGTGTGATGGGTGGAGAGTTAGCCCGCAAGATACCCCGATTGCGTAGGCTCAGTTTGGTGCTGCTGTTATCCATTGAACCGTGTGGGAGCGCTTTTTGGCGCCGCAGCGGTCTGCTCGCTCATCTGGAGGCCGCAGCCGCCTATCCGGTAACAGTGCGATAACATACGGAGCCGTATCTGCGCCGGGAGCGCTTTTCCTGTTGGTACGGTTGTGCAACGTAGCGCTCCTAACTGGCCCATTCGAGCGCTTGTAAACGGCATCACGTATACTGCATCTTCCCTCACCCGGGCGCATTTCGTTCTCGCGTTCTCCAACCAAATTCCATCCTACCCTCCTCTCTATGCGCAACGCTACACGCGCAGGCGGACTGCTTCTGGCAGCTCTTCTGCTCCTCCCTCTCACCGCGCGAGCACAGACCGACCTGACGCCGCAGTGGACCGTCACGGCTGGCTCGAACTCGTACCTCCTCGCCACGGGCGACGCTCTGCGCGGCGGCGCGTACAGCCCAACGACGGGTAACGTCTACGTCGCCACTCGCGCGGGCGGCGCCAAAGTCGTTATCCTCAGCGGAGCGACCGGCGACTCGACCGGCGTCCTCAACATGACGGGCATCGACGGAGCGGGCAGCATCTTCCCGATCTCTAAAGTCGGCACCGACGCGTCGGGCCGTATCTACGCGCTCAACCTCGTCACCACGTCGGGTACGGGCACGCAGGTAGGAGCCAAGATCTATAGGTGGGAAACCGAGGCCAGCGCGCCTAGCCTCATCGTGAGCGACACGCTCCGTGCAGGCGCTCGCTATGGCGATGGCTTCACGGTCGAAGGTGGAGGAGCAGGCGAAACCGTGCGCTTCTACATCGGTGGCAGCCTCAACAACAGCCTGTTCCGCTTGACCTACAACACGGCGGCGGCCACATACACCAAGTCCGAGTACCAATTCGCCACGGCGCGCGGACGCGGTGGTGCTGCCGAGTTGAGCACGGGCAATTTCGTCACCAACGGTAGCGGAAACACGATCGCCCTCGTTCAGCCCAAGCCTGGCCAGACCCCCAACTTCGAGATCCTCGCCCAGATCGACGGCACGTTCATCGGAACGGGCAACGACGTCATCGCCGCGATGGAGAAGGACGGAATGCTCTTCCTGGCCATCGGCCCGACGGGCTCCGACGCCACGGCGCAGACCTTCAGCGTCATCCGCTCCAACCTCGACTTGTCCAGCCCCGAGATCGTCTCGCGGACGCCCGCAGCGCTCGGTTCAAACCGCAACGGCAACGTAGCGGGCTTTGCCGACTTCGACGAGGCGGCGCAGCGACTGATCGTAGGATCGACGAACAACTTCATCGGTAGCTTCTTCCTCAATACGCCCGTCGCTACGAACTACTCGACCGTATTGGACGGCTTCAACTCGGTTAACGCCGAGTACACGGCGGCAACGGGGAGCGCGAGGTTGTCGCTGCTCAGCGGCGTTCTGACGGTCGAAGGCATGTTCACTAACCTGAGCAGCACCCTCAGGCCAGTCGGGGCAGCAGGCCCGCTCCACATCCACCTGGGTATGACGGGAGTCAACGGCCCCGTCATCGTTCCGCTCGCCGTCACGGCAGATGCAGACAACCGGGGCGGAACGTTTGTCGGTGATTACACGCTTGCCAACTTCGCGACAGCTGAGCGGTCCGAAGCGGACATCGTCACCGCGCTGAATGCGGGTAATCTCTATATCAACCTCCATACGGAAGATCAGCCCAGCGGTGAGATCCGCGGTCAGATCTACCCGACGGGCAACATGGGCCCCGCAGGGCCGATGCTCGTCGCTCCCGCTGACGCGGCTCAGATCACGCTCGAGGGCGACGCATCGGCTCCCGTCACGCCTACCTGGCGCAAGGTGATGGATCCGGAAGGCAACCCCGTCATCTACGGATGGCAGCTGAGCACGGTCGCCACATTTGATGCCGAAGAGACGACAGAATTCTTCTCGACCGGCACCGACACGAGCCTCGTGATTTCGGTCGGATCGCTCTACCAAGCCGTAGTGGAATTGGGCGGTGGCACCCAAGCGCTCTTCCACCGCGCATTTGCGACCGATGGTAGCGTAGGCGATTACGGCCCGAGCCGAAGCGTCGAGTTTACGCTTGGAACTCTGACGACGGGACCCGCCATCTGGCAGGTCAACGCGGCCGACGGTACGTTCTTCCGCCCGGACAACAACACGCGTGGCGGCGCCTACAACCCGACGACGGGCAACGTCATCGTGGTGAGCCGCTCAGGTGGACTTCGGCCTGTCATCCTCGATGCTGCCACCGGTGACTCGGTCGGCGTGCTGAGCACGGCAGGTATCGCAGGTGGCACGTTCACGCTCAGCGAGATCGGCGTCACGAGCGATGGTCAGATTTTCGGTGCCAACTTGACCGTAAACCCGGCCGATAGCCCTGTACGCGTTTACTACTGGGAGGATGAGTTCAGCCAGCCCAGACTCGTCTACAACGGATCGGGCGTCAACGCTCTCGAAGGTCCGCGCTACGGCGACGCCATTGGTGTCGGCGGTTCGGGCGACGAAGTAGTCGTTTACCTCAGCGGATCCGGCGCGCAAGACCGCGTCGCCGTTCTCAAGAGCAACGCCAACGGTATGCTCGCACTGGACGATTACCTGACTCCGGAAGCGGGACAGGCACGCGCCCGGTACGGCATCGCACCCGTTCCTGGACAAGACAGCATCTGGGTCAACTCGCCTACGCACCTCCTCGCCAAGGTCAGCACGACGACGGGCGAAATCGGTCGCGAAGGAGACGAGAACGTGGTCTTCGAGACCTACGGCGACATCTCGTTCGCCAATGGCGGTGACGACGGAGACCGCTCTTACATCCTGACGGGTCCGCAATTCGGCGTCGCCGAGCGCTTCGCCCTAGTTGACGTAACGGGCGAGCCGTTCATCCTCGCCGTCACGCCCGCTGTAGGCACGGCCGGGAACGGAAACGCGACCGGCTTCACGGCCTTCGACGTGCGCAACGGCAACCTGATCGGCGCCGCATCGAACAACGGCATCGCCGCGTTCCCCTCGCCCGTCAACGTGATAGACGAGGACATCGCAAGCGACGCCATCCCCGTCGCCGGAGAAATCACGTCGCCTGCCAATGGTTCTTCCGTAACCGTCGAAGGAAACGACATGACGATGTTCACGACCGAGTGGAACGCCGGAAGCGACGACGACGGAGATAACCTCGAGTATCGCTGGCAGTTTGGCACATCGCCCAACTTCTCGGGCGCCATTCTAATCGACGCCGAAGTCGGTAGCGCGACGACCTACTCGACCTCGTTCGGCGTGCTCAACAACATCCTCGCCGGAGCAGGCGTCGCCACGGACAGCACCGTCACGGTCTACGTCCGCATCGTCACCTCTGATGGCGACAACTACGATGCTTCGGCGCCCGTGGGCGTCACGCTCACGCGCGGCGTCGTCACAGCCGCTCCGGGTGAACTGCTGCCAACCGAGTTCGCGCTCATCGGCACGTCTCCCAACCCGGCTCGCGACATGGCAACGCTTCGCATCGACCTTCCGCAGACCGCGGAAGTCACCGTCGAAGTGTATGACGTGATGGGACGCCGCGTCCAGACCTCACCGATGACGACGCTGGGCAGTGGTGCCAATCGCACCCTCTCGCTCGGCACCAGTGCCCTGGCATCGGGCACGTATCTCTACCGTGTCCAAGCCCGAATGAGCGACGCGACAGAGGTGAGAACCGGGCAACTGATCATTGCGCGCTAATCTAGAGCTTCTGATCATCGCTTAGTGGGGCGTCTCCGAAAGGGGGCGCCCCATTTTTCGTTGGCATGATTAGCAACGTGGAGCACCATCGACCAGAACAGGCTCTGCCGTTAAAGACAACTCTTCACTGTTTGAGCCGCAGAAAACTTTCAGCAGAAGTAGTCGACTGTTGCTGTTTTGTCAGTGACTCGCAGTTCATGCGCATACGTACTCATCCTTTCCTAGTAGTCATGTGGACACTTGAGATGTGGATAGGGTCGCGCCAATAGCAGCAGCGACCAACCGCTGCCGTTATCCATACTCGCCACGCGCTCTCCGACTCGCAGTTCGACCACCTCGCACCTCTGCTGCCCGGCAAACGAGGCGACCGTGGACGCTCGGCCGTCAGCAACCGCCACCTTCTCGACTCCATCCTTTCTGTCGCCGAGGTCGGGTTGCCGCGCAGGTACACGAGGCGAAGCACCGGGTGAGAAACGGGGTGGAGCGCTTCTTCGGACGCATCAAGCGGTCTCGGCGTATGTCGACGCGCTGCTAGAAGAAGGCGGTCAACTTTCTCTCGATGGCACATCGGACCTAATCCATGCTGCTCACCACACGAATGTCCATGCCGCATAAGGTGCTGAACCAAGCCGGGCGGAATATCGACCAGACTGCATGACGCTTGCGGTTTTCTCACTCACCTGATGCGCTTCGCATCCACACCAGCTCAGAGCGCCGACAGACGTAGACTGCTACCGTTCACAGCGAAGCCGATTGCCGAATGTGTCCATCGAAGCCGACCGTGAATGGGACTACGGTCGAAGGAGTATCGCAGTTGTGAGCGCGGTGGATCAGTGACTGTTAATGAGCCGGTTGACGCTCCCCCCATGCGACCTCGCATTTGAGACGGCTAATAAGACCGAGCGTGTGATCGTTAGGCTCAATCGCTGTCGGTGCGTCGGCATGAGGTCTGAGCAGACGACGTGTGACCACTCACCATTGACACCGTCTGAACGGCGTTCTGCTCGTATAGCGCCAACCGGTTTTGAGCTACAAAGCAAAAGCTCCCAAGACAAACGCTCAGGAGCTTTTGAAACGTAGATCACGCGGAGTTTTATCGGCTCCGGGTGATCACCATTGATTTGCGGGCGTGTGAGGTCTCGACGACGACGAAGTAGGCACCACTTGCGAGTCGTTCCGGTGCCCAACGCAAAGCATGAGTTCCGACCGAGTAGGGAACGTCGGAAGCCAGTACGGCGACTTCTTGCCCCAACGTCGAAAACACCCGAGCGGTCACTCGCTCGGATTGACCCAGCGCAAACCGTATCGTCATGTCTTGTGAGAAAGGATTAGGCTGAGGAGAAAACAAGCGCAATCCAGATTGCGCTTCGCTGTCTTCAATGGAGGAGGTGACCGTGATTGGAAGAGCGGCCTCACCTTCATTCCAGTTACGATCAAGTGCTGTGATAACGTATCGGTAGGTCGTCGATCCGTCTGCGGAGCGATCGGTATAACTCAACGAGTCGCCCGAGACGACGCTCAGCAAGTTCTTTCCGCTATCGAGATCTGCTGGAAGATTGGGTGCCTGATCGAACCGATATACGGCATACCAGGAGGCTACGTCGCCATCACTGGCCGCAGGAGGAGCCTCCCATGATAGACGAACGCCTTCTGCGGTAAGCGAAGAGACGAATCCGCCCGGAGTGTTCGGCACAACGCTGTCCTTCCATGGCATTGTCGGAGGCAGAGCAGGGTTGCTCCACAGGACCTGCTGCAGCGAGTCGCGCAACGGATTGTAGTTCGTCACGATAGGTTTGCCCGGCTCGGCAAGCCGTCCATTGACGGTGATGTTGTTGCTTCTAAACAAGACGCTGCCCTGGATTCCCGACGTCTGGTTGAATCGGATCTGTCTGGGAACGCCCGTCTGAGCATAGTCGCGATAGGCTCCGAGTCCTGGATAGAGGTGACGTCCGCCAGTCATCTGCTCCTGCCACCAGGGAGCGAGCTTGGCATAATCCTGCCCGCCTCCAAAATTCCAGTATAGCTGAGGGGTCAAATAATCCAGACTTTGCGCCTTGACCCATGCCGTCGCATCCGCATAGATCTGCGTGAAAGCGTTGAGCCCTGTTATACCTCTTGGAACTCCGCTCTGCCAAATGCCGAACGGCGAAATGCCATACTTGATGTGGGGCTTGATCGCACTGATCGAGTCCGCAACCTGCTGAACGAACAAATTGATGTTGTCGCGGCGCCAGCTGCTCCGGCTGCTGATCCCTCGCGAGTCAGCCGCATACGAGGCGTCGTCCTCATTGGTGATGCCGTCAAAGCCTTTGCCTCCGTTCGGATAGGGATAGAAGTAATCGTCGAAGTGAACACCATCAATGTCATAGCGGCGGACCACGTCAGCCACTATCGAGGCCGTGTAGTCACGGGCCGCCTGAATGCCGGGATCGACGAGAGTTAGGCCCGTTTGAGGAAACGTGATGGTCCACTCGGGATGCGTCTTGACGATGTGCAAATCGTCGAGTTTGAGCGGGTCGGCGCTCACTTCCGCTCGAAAAGGGTTAAACCACGCGTGCAACTCCATTCCTCGCTTGTGTGCCTCGTCGATAGCATACTGCAGCGGATCATAGAACGGACTAGGAGCACGTCCCTGAGCTCCAGCAATCACACGCGACCACGGTTCGCGGTCGGACACATAAAGCGCGTCCCCTTCCGAACGCACTTGGAAGAAGATGGCATTGACGCCGCTCGCTTTGAGCACGTCGAGGTAACTGCTGAACTCAGCTCTCTGTCGGTCAGAGTCAACCGAGTTGGGCCAATCCAGTCCTCCGACTGTCGCGATCCAAACGGCGCGGAACTCGCGCTTAGGTGGGTCGGACTGCGCGTGGACTGCTAAAGGAGCCAACATCAGAAGGAGTAGGACGAGCGTACGCATAGATCTGTGTGTTGGAAGGAAGTGTCGCTACCCAGAAAGGGGACGCCCGGTACGAGACCAGGCGCCCCCTCGGGGAACGGAGAGAGGCTACGTTTTAGCGCAGAACCGTCATCGAACCGGTGTCCGAACCGCCTACGGTCTGCAGACGATACACGTACATGCCCGAAGGCAGCGACGAGGCATCGAAGGTTGCATCATAAGCCGAAGCCGAAAGGTACTCGTCAACCAACACGGCGACTTCGCGGCCTAGCAGGTCGTATACCGTGAGGGTCACATCTCCGGCCTGGGTAAGCTCGAACGTGATTGTAGTGACGCCCGAGAACGGGTTGGGTGAGTTGCCATGGACGGAGATGCTCGTGGCGATCTCTTCGCGGCGCTCAATCGAGTTGATGATCCCAAATTCGTAGACAGCGAGTCCGAGACCGCTATCGAAGCCAGCGGCATATGCCTTGGTACCGTCCCGCGAGAAAGCCAAGCCACGCTGAAACTCGGTGCTGGCCCAAACGATGCTGTCTACCGGAGCAGGGTTAGGCGTAGCAGCCGTCAGTTCGCTGACGTTGAATCCGTACCACACGAGTGGCTGATAGTTGTTGCCAAACGCTGCGTTGTTCGCTTCCACACGGCTCGGGCTACCCGAATCGAAGTAGACCCGGCCATTGGTCGGGTGGAAAGCAGCCGACTCGGTCGAAAAACCACGCAGAACCGTGTCCGGCGCTCCGAACGCGGAGAACGAGTCGTCGCGGGAGAATTTGAGGATGTAGTTCGCTGTGAAACGTGGGTAGAAAACCGTAAGGCCGTCATCTGAAGCATCCATCGCGCGGCCGATAGCCGGAACGTTGGCCGTAACCGTCCCGATGTCACGGCTGAGATCGGGCGAGTAGATGGCGCCTGGGCTACCACTCAAAACGGCCGAGGTATAGACGTTGCCGTCTTCTCCGACGCCAACCGATGTGAGGCTTCCACCGAACGTCTCACGGCTACCAATCTTGGTACCGTCGCTCGCTTTGATGGCATAGAGGATAGAACCGAACGAAGCGTAGATCGTCGTGCCATCGGCGCTGGCACGCAGGCCACGTCCGCTCATCGTCTCGTACTTCTTGTTTCCCGTGCTGTCAACGACGCCGCGGAAGAAGAGGCCGAGCGTGTCGACCGTGGCTCCTGCTCCGTCCTTGAGCGTGAGCAGCGGAGAGAACGGGCACTCCGTGCCGTCAGGCTTAAAGCAATAGAGGCCGGTGACGGCGTACTCGCTTCCTGCTTTGACGGTAGTGACGGTGTTGTTGAATTGGAGGTCCTCAGTCAGCGTGAGGTTTTCGACTGGCCGGTGAGACTGCATCCAAACGTTGTCGTCGGCATCGACGGCAACACCATGGAGGTCGGCGACCTTGGAGCCGTTAGTGCCTCGGCGGAGAGTGTCAGCAGGTAGAGTACCTGTAAAATTCCACGATTGCTGTGCTATGGCCGGTGAGACCATGAAGGCAACGAGGAGGAGGAGTATCAAGCGCTTCATGAACCGAAGGGTTGAGTGATGGGGATGCGGATATGAATTACAGTGTGGAGGGCTACCGCTCCCCTTCCACGAGAGTGTTGACGATCAGCAGGTCGGAGCGACGGTCCAACGATTCGCGGTCGGCGACGATGCGAGGTCCCGAAACGACGAGCCGGGTATTGCCCTGATTGAGCCATTCGATCCCGTACGTAATGCCTTGCATGAGACCAGGGAAGAAGGATTCCGACGACGTGCCAGCCGCGTTGATTCGAATAAGGGGGATGGTATTCGCCTGTTGATCGGGAACGAGGTCGCTAGCGGTGCGCATGCCGACGAAAAGCGATCCATCCGCTCCAAAAGCGAGACTGGTAGCGCGTAAGGTCGGATAAACGGCCGCTATGTCAAAATACACTTCAGAGGCGCCGGAGATCCGTCCACCGCTAAGTGGGAAGCGCAGGATGCGGCTCGGACGGCTATCGCTACTGGCAGGACCAAAGATTGCAGCGATGTAGAGAAAGTCAGCGCGCGCTTCCACATCGACCACTTCGATGGGCTGGCCTGTAGGCAAAGGAGTCGTCTCACTGCTTCCGTCAGTGCCGATCCGCAGGATGACTGCGTTGCCGACACCGGCTGTCCAGAGCGTACCCTGATCGTCGACGTCGATCCCCAAGGCGCTCAAGCCAGAGGCTCCCAAACGACTCGTGATGAATGCTGCGCGGTCTGCGGTTCCTCCTTGAGCAATCTCGAAGACAGCCGCAACGCTACGCGTGCCAAGCAACTCACCTTGACGAAATTCGAAGTCTGTGTATGCTTGAGCCGAAGTGCTGAACGAGGACACTGCTCCATCAGGAGTGACTTTCACTACTCCCCTAGGGGCGCTTCCGGCAGGCGAGAATGTGCGGAGGCCGTAGTAGATGTTTTGATCTTCGTCCGTGGTGACGGCTCTGGACACATCGTTGCGCCCTATTTCCGGATCAGCGCGTAGGATAGCAGGCAGCAACTCGTAGGTGAGCGTCTCACTAAAGTTTTCCGCTCTAAGGACCGACACCTTGATCTTTATATCGCCTTTAGGCAAGTTGGGTGCCTTGAGCGTGATTTGGCTGCTGGTCAGCGAGAGGAGTGGCTGAGGCCGTCCGTCGAAGTAGACGAAGGTGCTGTCCATGTCGGGGTTGAACCGCTCTCCCGTCAGAGTAAGAGTGGTAACGCCCGCCAGCGCCTCTCCAGGAGCGGGGCTGATACTCGACAGTGACGGATTAGGACGCGTCGTGTAGGTCCTATCCTCGATAGGGTCGAACAGGCTCGGTCCCTCGGCTGTGTCGCATGCGGCGACGGCCGAAAGCACCAGAAGAATGCAGAAGGCTCGCAGCAAATCGGTAGCAGTCATACGAATAATAAGTCCAGCAGATGTCGTGTGCGGTGAGCCCACCGGTGCAGCAGATCGGTTCAAAACGCGAGGTTGAGGCTCAGTCGGTGAACGCGTCCGAACTGGTTGAACACGCCAAAGTCGGTATAGGCATAGTCGGCCCCGATACGCGTGCCGCCCATTTCGCGTTGAACGCCTCCGCCCAAACTGATGCCCTGCTCGTCACTAGGCGCCACGTATCCAGCTCGTAGAAAGAGCGTCTGAGCGAATCCGTACTCGGCGCCGAAGTTGAGTTGCTCTTCAAAGTCACGCGAGTTGGTGGCGTCGACGCTGACGACCATTGAGTGGAGATTACCGTCGAGCGACGTTAGGTTGACCGCGTCAATCGAGAAGCCGACTCTCAAAGTCAATGGAAGTTGAAAGCTCTCTTCGACGAAGGTGACCTCGCTGGAGAAGTTGCGTGCCGTAACGGCGAAGTTCAAGCCTCTCAGCGGCGTCTGGTACCGCATTCCAAAGTCGTACGCCAGTGCGCCTTCGCTCGCGTCAATGCGTTCGATACCGCCACTACCGCTGCGCGAGTCGACCGGGTTGCCTAGATCCAAGTGGGCATACTTGATGTGTCCCCCAATGGAGAACCGGTCGCTGAGCGAACGCGCGTACCCGACGCCTACTGCAAATGCTGTCGGTTGAAATGAACCCAATTCGACGAAACCCGCGTCGTTGTTAGCGCGAATCGTCTCCAGAAAGCTCCCGTAGTCGACATGCTGCAGTGTGAACCCTACGACTCCGAACCGTCCACCGCGCGGCGAGAATGACAGGCCGGCTACGTTGTAAGTGATGTCTGCGATGTGCTGCACTTGGCCCACTCCTCCAGAGAAGAAAGTGGTCTGATCCGCCATGGTGGCCGGGTTGTAGAACAGGGAAGCATACGATCCGCTTGTGGCGGTGACGGCATCCCCCATAGCCGCTGCACGCGCGTCGACTGATAGACTAAGAAACTTCATTCCCGTCTGGGCTAGCTTCTCCTGCTGCGCCTGAGCAGGATAGGCTAACAATAGAACGCAGAAGAAGAGAGCGGTGCGGAGTGCCATAAGACGCTGAGCCTGAAGAGAATGCATGGGCGACCTCATCGAATGATGACGAACTTGCGGAACGCCGTCTGTCCCTCGGTGAACAACTGCTCTCCGGTGTTGGTGTCGAAGATGTCGGCCGTCACCGTAATGACGGCAATGTAGATGCCCGACACAATGACCTGCCGAGACGAGGTTGTGTGATCCCAAAACACGTCGCCCGATCCGTCACTGTGCTCGATCGTGTCGACGAGTTCACCCAATTCGGTGAAGAGCTGGATGCGGCACTGCCCCGGCACGTCGTAGAACGCGAGCTTGTCGTCCTGATCGAAGAATCGAGGCGAGTCGGTTGCTGTCCGTCCTCCTGGCGATCCGATGTAGAAGGGGTTCGGTACAACGCGAATGCGTTCCATTGCGTCGCCCTGAGGGCGCTTGAGCTGGGTCGGCGTGTACGTCTGGCTGTAATAGCGCGAAGAAGTCAACTTGCGTCCCGCCGGAGTGCCGTCTGATCCGTCGGTCGTACCACCCGTAGCCACGACGTAGTAGTAGTAGTCGATGCCGCGTTTGGGCGTCGTATCGTCGAACGAGCGCTCCGCTGGTCCACCGGTGTGCACCAATTCGTATGGCTGATCGACATCACTCTCGGCGCGCCAGACCTCAAATCCCTGCGGCGAAGCGTTGGGATAGGTGTCCCACTCGACGGAGATGCGATCGCCACCGCCGTTCACGTTGACCTGCGATGGCGGAAGGGGTGCCTGCTGGATTTTATATCCGCTACGGTAGTTGGTGAGGGCGCGGTTGAACGTTTGGAAAAGCGAATCGCGCGAGGTGAACACCCACTCGTTCTTGGTCAGCCCCGTTGTACCGTTGATGGTCACGTCCAGCGGCTGCATGTGCGCGTTGCTGGCGTTGGCGGCCACTTTCTGTTTGAACGCTCCACCTACGGCTATGTTGGCTTCTCGGCTCAGCCCATTGGCGGCTTCTGCGACTACAATCCGCACCTTCTCGCCCGGAGCGAGAGTGTAGGGTCCATATCCCATACCTGCCGAGAATCCGCCCGATGTGCTCTGCGAGGGATCCTTGGTTGGATCGAGCCATCCGGCCTGTCCAGAAGGTTCGACCACGTAGGCGTGGCGCACGTCGAAGTCATTTGTCATGAAGCGCTCGTACTCCGTGCTCATCGTACCGACGTTGAACGCGTCGTTGTTCGACGTGAGATCATCGTCCGAATGAAGGTAGTTCATCACCGAAGGCTGGCTCGCGTCATCCGTCGAGTCAGCGGACGATTTGTCGGCGTGCAACACGACGGTTCCCATAAACTGGGATGCGCCCAGTCGTCCCAACGTGTCGTCGGCGGCGATCTGCACGGCAGGAACGCCTTCACGCAAAATCGGACCGCCTACCACGTTGTAACCGCGCTCCGTTCCAGTCAGAACCCCGTGCCAGGCAAACATGGCCCGGAAGTTCTCGTTGGGATTTTGCGTTCCATACTGCGAGTCCAATCCATCGCCGCGGGCGTCGATCATCGTCTGCTTGCCCCACCCGGATGGGTTGCCGACGAGGTAGCGCGTTTCGCGGGCGACACTCCACCGATACTGCCAGTAGAAGTACATGTCTTCGAGCGTTTGAGCGGGCAGTTCAATATCCGCGTCGCCGTCCGTGTTACCCGTGTTCTCGAAGACGTACTCGAGAACGTGATAGTTGTCGTGGTACGGGTTAGAAAACTGGTATGCCGTGCGGGTCATCGTGACGCCAAGCAGCGTGTTGACCTTGGTGATGATGGCGCGATCCGCTGGCAGATCGGGATCGACGCGGTTGTTGACCATCGCCGTTTCAGGTTCAGTCAGCGCTCCATCGACGAACACGACGGGCGGCTCATATTTGGACACCATCTCGAACGAGATCGGGAAAAACTCACCCGAACCCAGCACGCGGGGGCCTGCATGAACGACGCGGATAGGAAACGACGTTCCCTGGGGTCCCGTTACGTTGCGGGCACCGATCCACAACCCTTCGGCGGCCTGCATATCGGTGAAGTCGTAGATACCCGGCCAGCGCCATCCGTCCTGCTGGTTGCCTACGAAGCCTTGCGACTCAGGCTCCACACCGATGGCGGAGTACCAGTTGTGCATGCTACCAGCCGAGAGCCACTTGAGCTCGAACTGCGCCTGTGCCGGAGCTGCCGCAAACGCGAGGAGCGCTAGCGAAGCAGCGACGAGCAGACGGTTCTTTAGGGAAGAGAGAAGAATCATCAGAAAGAGAAGCGAACGCCGAAGTAAATGTCTCGCGGGTCGAGGAAGGTCAGGAAGCCCTGGTTGGGCATGTCGATATAGGCTTTGTCCTCCAGGATGCGGTTTACCCGCGCATCGTCGGCGGCGACATAGCCCGTGCCGTTCCACTCGAGATAGTCGTTGATCTCAGGATCGTAATAGAGCACGCCTTCGGCCTCGAAGCCTCCATAGCTGCACGAGCGTCCGAACGAGCAGACGGGCGCGAACGCGATGTCGTCTTTGCGGAAGTCGCCGGGGCGGTCGTCTCCAACGATGTTTCTGTACGCGTTGTCTTCGGGCAGGTGAAGCGAACTCATGTACTCCAGGTAGTCGGCTCCGTTGACGAACCCGTTGAACGAGAGGCGACGCTGAGCCAGCGCGTTGAACACGTCGACGAAGAACTCGGCTTTACGTCCAGGTCCGACGGGGAAGGACTTCGAAATGCGCAGGTTGAGGTTCGTGAAGTCGGCGAACTGAACGTTGTTTTGAACGCCGTCGATCGAGCCGCCTCCCTCTACCCAGGTGAGGAAGCCTCCTGCGCGCCAGCTGCCCAGCGCCGAGACGCGGAAGTCGGCCAGCGGCTTGACTCCTGCCAGATTGGGTCCGAAGTCGGTTGGCGTGATGAAGTCGAGGTTGAGCCTAGCGAACGGGCTAGGAACGGGCTTCGACTGAGCTGAGCGGCGCAGCGCGTCCGAGTTCTCGACATCGCGCTGAAGTGTCGGGTTTTCGAAGTACGTCGGCAGGCCGAAGCGGCCGCTCGTGCGCACCGAGTAGGTGTAGTTGAAGAAGCCTCGCAGCCACTGCCCACGCTCGCGGCGCACGTCGAACTCGAAGCCCCGGATGTCGGCGTAGTTGTTGGGCTCGCTCCGTGAGTAGTCTACCCGGCCGCTGCGCGATGCGTAGCGCACCAAGCGCGGCTCGAGAGAAACGTCTTTGTAGTAGCCCGCCACCTTGACGCGGAACTGCTCGAAGAAGGCGTGCTCGTATCCCAATTCGTATGCGACGGTTTTGGGAAGCGGCGCGTTGGGGTCGGCGATGCGTGAGATCTGACCGCTTTCGCTCGCGTAGCGCAACTGGTAGAGATCGTCCGGGGACGGCATCGACCGGAAGTGCCCATAATTGAAGTACAGCTTCGAGTAGAGCGTGATCGGGAACGAGACGCCCAGGCGCGGCATCAGCGCATACTGCGCTTCGGTCGGAGACGTGGCGATGCTGTCCAGGTTGGCGAAGTTGCCCAGTTCGGCGTCGTAGTCGCCATAGTCGAACCAACGGCCACGTGCGTTCGAGTAGTCGAGGCGCAGGCCAACGTTGGCGATCAAGCCTTTGAATTCGAGCGTCGACTGAGCGTAGGCCGAAGCGCGGATGGGCTCGCGATTCCACGTCGACTGAAAGTTGCTCGACGGTAGGAAAGCGTCGAACGAGCCGAAGTTGATATTGCTCTCGGTCAGGTTGTACTCCAGTCCGACCTTGGTCTCGAACTCGCGCGTGAACTGGTGGGTCAGGTCGGCCTTGACGTTGTAGACCGTCACGCGGCTGGTGTCGCGCGCGTTGCTCATGCCGACGCCCAGGCGGAAGCCCGGGTTGACGCCGTTGCTGGGGCGAGGCTGGAAGTCGAAGGGTCGCTCGTAGGAGATGCCTCCCACCGTGAACACGTCCGACGAATCGCGCAGTCCGCCGGGATTGGTGTCGTAGAACGAGGCGTAGCGCGAGGCGCGGACCTCGTAGTACGTCTGGTCGCTGAGCGCGTGCGTCAGGCGTGCGCCGAACATGAAGTCACGCGTTTCGGTCGGCGCCCAATAGTCGGTGCCGAAGATGCGCGCGTCGATGAAAGAGGTGCGCGACAGGTTGCTCGCGATGCCGCTGGCGCTCGAGAAGATACCCGGGTTTCCGACGCGCGACGCCGACGTGGCATCGACTCGGCCGTAGAGACCTTGCAGTTGAAGCTTGACTCCGCTGGCGAGGTCGGTCGTGACCGTCATCAGCCCCGTTCGCTGCTCAGAGCGGTCGGTGTTCAGCGGGATCAGGTACATGTCCTGCTGGCCCTTGAACGAGAAGTGAAAACGCGTGCCACCGAAGCGGTTCAACAAGGGAAACGGACCTCCGACGCCTACGTCGGCGACGTAGTCCGGCTGGTTGATTTCGAAACGCTTGCTGTGCTGAAACAGAAACGCTTGGTAAAGCGCCTCTGCCGTAGCGTCGTTGTCCGGGTTCTCATCTCCGATCAGGCGGTTGGAGACACTGATCCAGCCTTCGAACTCGGGATACTGACGCTGCGTCGCCTCGTCCCACTGGCCGTTTTTGGTGCCCGTGAACGCCACATCGCGGTCGATGAACGGCTTGATCCAGTACGAATCCGGATCGTTGGCGAGCTGGCCCGAGTTCTGCTGAGCAGGCGGACTGTACTGGAGCGATACGTCGACGGCATAACGGTCGCGGTCGCCTTCCTTGGTCGTCACGTTAATGACACCCGAGCGCACGTTGCCATACTCGGCGTTGAAGCCCGAAGTGACCACCTGGAGCGCCTCGACCGAAGCCAGCGGAATGTTGGTATAGGGGCTGTTGGAGCGTTCGTCGCGCAGCGTCAGGCCGTTGACGTTGAACGCGAGTTCGTCTGCTCCGGAGCCGCGAATGCTCAGCCCCTCGGTTCCGGCCTGAAGCGCCAAGACGCCTGCGATGCTCGCCGTGGGCAGCGCTTCGATCTGCTCGGACGACAGGTTGAGCCGCGACGACGATACGTCGACTTCCAGGATGGGAGCGTCGGCCGTGATGATCACCTCGGCTCCCGCAAAGGCTTCCTCGCGCATTACGATGTCGACGGTCGTGCTCTGATCCGCGTTAACGCGAACGCCTTCGATGACCTGGACGGCGAAGCCGATGTAGGATGCGCGCAGCACGTAGGTGCCGGGACGGACGCCGATGATGGCGTAGTAGCCATCGAGGTCAGACGAGTTGCCCGTCGTCGTACCGTCGATCACGACGTTGACTCCGGGAAGAGGTTGGCCGAAGGGGTCGGTGACTTGCCCTGATATGCGTCCCGTCTGCGCGTTGGCAGAAAGGGCGGCGGTCAGGAAGAAGCAGGCGACGACGCAGTAGCGAGCGAACATATGCCGGAAACGCTTACAGAAAGAGGGCGGGGAGCAGACGCAAGAAACGAGAACGTCACGCCGTCCGCAAGGCGAATTTTGATCTTACACTGCCTCAAGAGTGCGAATCGTACTTTGAGGGTCCTTAACTGTGATTCGAGCCGCATATATCTCTACCCAAAGAGCGATTGCCAAAAAAGCTGGGCTGCGCGAGGCTCCAGAATCAGCGTCAGCACGATGCCGCCGATCGCTCCGCCCAGGTGCGCCTCGTGCGCTATTCCGCCGCGCGCTCCTCCCTCCTTGCGCATCATGTACGTCGACCCGCCGATGTAGAGCGCGGCGAACACGATGGCGGGCATCGGGATAAAGAAAACGTACAACTGGCTGAGCGGCGCGAACAGACAGTAGCTGAGGATTACGCCGCTGATAGCACCACTCGCACCCACGGCCGAGTAGCCCGGATCGTCGCGATGACGCCAGATCGACACTCCGGACGCGCACAGGTCTGACCCGAAGTAGAGGATCGCGAACTTGACCGGACCGAATATTTCAGATTCGAGCAGCGAGCCGAAGAGCAGCAGCGCCCACATGTTGAAGAGCAGGTGCCACAGTCCGCCATGCAGAAAGCTGCCCGTGACGGCGCGGTCCCACTCGCCTCTGACGATTGAATAAGGCCGCATTGAGAAGCGCCCGATCAGATCCGGAGCGGCCAGCAGCGTGAACGCGCTCGCAGCGACATTGACGAGCAGCAAGGCCAGCGTGACCGGCGTGGCGTCGACCGAGAGGCCAGCGAAGAGCGACTGAATCATGCAGCTACGTGGTCTCTCAGGTGACTCAGGATCGACTCGAAGATTACGCGTCCGTCGTCGGGGCCGAGCAGCGCCTCGACATGGCGTTCGGGGTGCGGCATCATGCCCAGCACGTTGCCGCCAGCGTTGACGATGCCCGCGATGCCGCGCGCCGAGCCGTTGGGATTACTGGCGTCTGTGACGCCGCCTTGAGCGTCGCAGTAGCGCAGGACAACGCGCCTGTCGGCTTCCAACTGGTCGAGCGTCTCTTCATCCGCCACGTAGCGGCCATCGCCGTGGGCGATGGGGATGTTGAGGACGGCGCCCTGCTCGGCCGTGTTGGTGAACGGCGTATCGGCACGCTCGACGCGCAGGTGCTGTTCTTTGCAGCGGAAACGCAGCCCGGCGTTGCGGCCTAGGGCTCCAGGGAGCAGTCCGGCTTCGCACAACACCTGAAAGCCGTTGCAGACGCCCAGCACCAATCCGCCGTCGCTGGCGAACCGCATCACGTCCTGCATGATCGGCGAGAAGCGGGCGATGGCGCCGCTGCGCAGGTAGTCGCCGTACGAGAAGCCGCCGGGAACGACGACCAGATCCACGTCGGGCAGTTTCTTCTCCTTGTGCCACACGACGTGCGTCTCTTGGCCGAACACGTTGGCCAGGGCGTGGTGGGCGTCGTGGTCGCAGTTGGAACCGGGAAAGACGAGGACGGCAGCGCGCATGGAGTTAGGCGATTGAACAGGCCCAAAGGTACGGAACGAGCGGACGCGCGGAATCGAGATCGGGCGCGTTCTCCGCCTCCGTCCTCCGCCGCTGTCCGTATTTTGAGCGCATGATTCCTCGCGAGGTATTCCGTCAGATCCGAAGGCTCGAAATCCGCACGCGCGGACTCGTCGACAGCTTCATGGGCGGCGAGTACCACTCGGCGTTCAAGGGCAGAGGCATGAGCTTCGCCGAGGTGCGTCCCTACCAGATCGGCGACGACGTGCGCAGCATCGATTGGAACGTATCGGCGCGGCTGGGGACGCCGTTCATCAAGATATTCGAGGAGGAGCGCGAGCAGACCATCCTGCTCGTCGTCGACATCTCGGCGAGCGAGGCGTTCGGCACGCGCGCGCGCACCAAGCGCGAACTGGCCGCTGAAGTGTGCGCGCTGGTCGGTTTCTCGGCGGCGCAGAACAGCGACCGCATCGGCCTGACGCTCTTCGCCGGGCAGATAGAGCGCTTTGTCCCGCCCGGCAAGGGACGTACGCACGTGCTGAGACTTGTCCGCGATCTATACGTCCACGAGGCTGCGTCGAAGGGCACCGATCTCAGGGGCGCTCTCGAACACGCCACGCGCATCCTCAAGCGCCGCGCCATCGTGCTGGTCTTGAGCGACTTCCTCGCCGACGATTACCAGCGGGCGCTTCGAGCCTTGTCGAGCAAGCACGACGTCGTCGCGCTCCACCTGATCGATCCGGCCGAGGAAGAACTGCCGTCGGTCGGGCTGCTGACGCTGATCGATGCCGAGACGGGAACGCCGTACGTGATCGACTCGGGCAGCCAGGCGGCGCGGCAGCGGTTTGCCGAGCGGGTGACGGCTCGGATGCTGGCAGCCCAAGACGCGTTCACCAAGGCGCGCGTCGACGTGGTGCCGCTGCGGACTGACGAAGACCACGTGGCTGCGCTCGAAGCGTTCTTTCGGCGCCGCACGCGCGCCAGAGGCCGATGACGATGCGGCTCCTGCTCCTGCTTCTGCTGACGCCCGCCGCGTCGGCCCAGACCGCCTACCTGACGGCCGACCGCGACAGCGTCCGCGTCGGCGAGCCGTTTACGTTGTCTCTGGTCGTGCCGCACTCCATCTTCGAAACCGTCGTGTGGCCCGAGGCGGGGCGGCAGTGGGCGGGATCCGAGGTCGAGGTGATCGAGCGGCTGAGCCGAGACTCGACGTTCGCGCCCGGCGCCCGAACCGACCGCGCGACGTACCGGGTGGCGGCGTTTGCGCTCGACACGCTGACGATCGGACCGGTCGGCGTGCGGCTGGTGCGTGACGGCGACACGATGATCGTGGCATCGGAGCGCTTCTCGGTTCGGATGATGCACGTTCTGCCCGACAGCGCCGACCTGCTGCCCGCGCGCGACATCCGCCGCATCGGCTATCCGCTATGGGCGTGGCTGGCGTTCGCTGGCGGCCTGATCGCGGCTGCGCTGCTGCTCTGGTGGCTGTGGAAGCGCCGCGCACAGGACGAAGAGGACCAAGCCCAGCCGGTGCGCGTGATCCCCGCGGACGAACGCGCGCTGGCCGCCCTCGCCCAGGCCCAGTCGCTCGACTTGAACGATGTGGGGCAGATCAAACCCTTCTACGTCTTGGTCTCGGATGCCATTCGCGGCTACCTGCACGAGCGGGCGGGCGTGGCAGCGCTCGAACACACGTCGCACGAGGTGATGCGCGACCTGCCGATCGCCGTCTCGGACGGTCGGCTTCCCGGCGAGGCGCCGCGCCTTTTGGCCGACGTGTTCGCCGTCGCCGACTATGCCAAGTACGCCGATGGCCGCCCGGCTCCCGAGAGAGGAAAGGACGCGCTCTCCTCGGCCAGGGCGCTGATCGCACAGACCGAACACCACCTGGCGCTCAGACGCGAGGCAGAAGCCGACGCAGACGCGCAGCCGCCCGGTTCCGCTCCGCCTCTGCCGAGCCCGGCGCCTACGCCCAAACGCACGCGCGCCAAAGCGCAAACGCCTTCGTACGCTCCGCCTGGATCCCAACCCGAACCGCCCGCGCTCGCACCACCACTCGCCGGCAATCCGCCGCCCCTCCCCTCTTCCGACGCCGATGACCGATCTGCTTGAACGCGTCGCCCAGTGGCTCACGATCGCGCGCAGCGTCGTCGTGCTGACGGGCGCGGGCGTAAGCGCCGAGAGCGGCATCCCGACGTTTCGAGGCGCCCAAGGCTACTGGCGCGGCCTGGACCCACAGACGCTCGCCACGCCTGCCGCGTTCACCCGAGATCCCATCTTGGTGCAGACGTGGTATCGCGAGCGCATCGCTATCGTCCGCGCCGCTCAGCCCAATGCCGGACATCGCGCCCTCGTGGACCTAGCCGAGTTGGTGCCGACGCTGATCGTGACGCAGAACGTCGACGACCTGCACGAGCGCGCCGGATCGCCCGGCGTCGTTCACCTGCACGGACGGCTAGACGCCGCGCGATGCGCGACGTGCGACGCGCCTGCCGATCTGGCGATGGGTGAGGTGCCAGTCGCCTGTTCTGCTTGCGGTAGCCTGATCCGTCCCGGCGTTACCTGGTTCGGCGAGCCGCTCGACTCGGACTCGCTCGACCGCGCGGCCAAGGCGTCCGAGACGGCGGACGTGTTTCTGTCGGTCGGCACGAGCGGTCTCGTCTACCCGGCGGCGGCGCTCCCGGGCACGGCGGCGATGAACGGCGCGTTCGTGACCGAGGTCAACCCCACGCCCAGCGCGGTCGCGATGACGGCCGATGTGCAGCTCGCCGGACCTTCGGGCGTGCTGCTTCCCCAACTCGTCGCGCGCGTGCGGACGCTCATGGAGGTTGCCGATGCCTGACCTGTTCGCCCAACTGACGTTCGCCAATCCCGGCGTGCTGTGGCTGCTGCTCGCCGTTCCCATTGCCGGGCTGTGGGCGTGGCGGCGCGCGCGCGGCGGCGGCATGCGCTTCTCGGACGGCGGATCGGCCCGAGCGGCGTCTGGATCGTGGGCAACCAGACTGCTCTACCTGCCTCTCTTTCTGCGGATGCTGGCGCTGGCGCTGATGATCGTCGCGCTGGCACGTCCCCAGGAGCGCAACGTGAGGGTCGAGCGCAGCAGCGAGGGCATCGACATCGTACTCGTACTCGACACGTCGTCGTCGATGCTGGCGATGGACTTTCGGCCCAACCGCTTCGAGGCGGCGCGGCGCGTGGCGAGCGAGTTCATCGACGGCCGGGAGAGCGACCGGATCGGGCTGATCGTGTTCGCGGCCCAGGCGTTCACTCAGACGCCGCTGACACTCGACTACTCGTTTTTGCAGCGGATGATGGGCGAAGTCGAAGTCGGCGTCATCGAAGACGGGACGGCCGTCGGAACCGCTCTGGCGATGGCGACGAGCAGGCTCAAGGAGAGCACGGCCGACAAAGTCGTCATCCTGCTGACCGATGGGCAGAGCAACCGAGGCGAGATCGACCCGACGACGGCCGCCGAGATCGCCCAGACGATGGGCGTGCGCGTCTACGCGATTGGCGTCGGCGCACGAGGGCAGGCGCCCTACCCGTTCCAAACGCCGTTCGGCGGCACGCAGCAGCGCATGGTGCCGGTCGAGATCGACGAGGAAACACTGACGGCCGTCGCCGAGCGGACCGGCGGGCGTTACTTCCGCGCCACCGATACCGAAGCGCTGCGCGACATCTACGACGAGATCGGCGAGCTCGAAACCGCCGAAATCGACGAACTCACCTACACCGACATCGCCGAGCGCTACGCGCTGTTTCTCTTGCCCGCGGCCTTGCTACTACTTCTCGAACGCCTGCTCGCAGCGACGCGCCTGCGGACGTTTCCTTAGGGCGTTGATGGTTTCCCGGCGTTGGCGATTGCCTGTGGGCGACATGATGTCGCCCCTACGTCAGATCGGCGTTTCAACGTACACATCACCAGCAACCTCCCGTCTCTCCACATAGTCATCCTCGCGAACGCGGGGATCCAGACATCAAACCAGCCCGGCGTCAGCCGGACCGACTTCGCAGCCGACTTCATGCCCAACTTTCTCCACCCCGACCTGATCTGGACACTGGCCCTCGCGCCGGTCGTCCTGGCGCTCGTGTCGTGGGCGGCGATGAGGCGCGGGCAGGCAGCGCGGCGCATGGCGGACCCCGATCTGCTGGCGCGCCTGACCGGATCGATCAGCGTTCGGAGGCGGCGGTACAAAGCGGTACTGATCGTCGGCGCGGCGTTGCTGCTGGGGATCGCGCTCATCGGCCCGCGCTACGGAACGGCCGTCCGCGAGGTAGAGCGCGAGGGACTGGACCTGATGGTAGCGCTCGACGTGTCGCGGTCGATGCTGGCCGAGGACGTGGCGCCGTCGCGGCTCGAACGGGCCAAACGCGAGATCGAAAAGCTGCTGCCCGACCTGCGCGGCGACCGCATCGGGCTCGTACTGTTCGCGGGCGACGCGTTCGTCCAGTGCCCGCTGACGACCGACCAGAGCGCCTTTCGCCTGTTCCTCGACATTTCGGGCCCTGACCAGATCCCGACGCCCGGAACGGACTTCGAAGTCGCCATCGACCGGGCGCTGACGGCGCTGGAATCGGGCGCGAGCGCCGACGTGCCCTCGGGCGAGGCACGGGCACGGGCGCTGCTGATCGTATCGGACGGCGAGAACCACGTGCCCGACATGGACGCCACACTCGAGCGGGCGCGCGACGCCGGTCTGGCACTGTTCGCCGTCGGCGTCGGCGAGACGCAGGGCGCAGAAATTCCGCTTTACCGCGGAGGAAGGCAGATCGACGTCGTACGCGACCGGCAGGGCAGCGTCGTCGAGTCGCGGCTTGAGGAGGAAGCGCTGCAGCGCATCGCGGGCGATGGCGGCTACTTCCGCATCGGGCGCGGCGGCTCGGATCTGTCCAACCTGCCCGGCAGGCTCGACCGGCTGGACCGCAGCAGCTTCGCATCCGAGCAGTTCAGCACGTACGCCGAACAATTTCAGCTTCCTCTGGCGATCGCCCTCGCCCTGCTGCTGCTCGACCTGCTGATCCCGGTCACTCGGCGCGACACCACGCGCCGACGCTTTTCGTTCACCCGGAGACGTGAGGTGGACGCATGACACATCACTCGTCCCCCCACCGTCATTCCTGCGCAGGCAGGAATCCACAACCGGCCACGCGCTTGATTACAACACCAATCGCGCTGGGCCAGGGCGACGCACGCGTCGTCTCCTCAAACGAATCGAACGGATACTTGAGACGCACCGGCGTCACAACCGGGTGGGCGATGGCGCTGCTGCTGCTCGTCCTCACCGGCTGCACCGATCCGCATTCGGACGGACGCGCGGGCAACTCGGCCTATCGCGCCGACGCGTTCGACCAAGCGCGCGGCCACTTTTCCGACGCGCTCGCTGACCTCGACACGACGGCATCTGGATTGCGTGCCGATCTGCTCTTCAATGCGGCCGCCTCCCACGCCGCCGAAGCCAGCGCGCAGCAGTCCGTCGCGCTCTACGACAGCAGCCGATCCGCCGCCCGATCCGACGCGTCGCGCACCAACGGCGCGGCCTTCAACGGCGGCGTCGCGGCTCACAGCGCACAGGATCTGGAAGGCGCTCGGTCTCGTTTCCGCTTGGCCTTGCTCGCCGACGCGGACGACATGGACGCGCGCCACAACTGGGAGTGGATCGCGCGGCAGATGGATCGTCAGCAGCAGCAGGGAGGACAAAATCCGCCGCCCGATCCGTCCGATTTCGCGCGCCGGTTGAAGGAGCAGGCCGACGCGCTGGTTGCTCAGGAACGCTACGCCGCCGCCTACGCGCTAATGCAAGACGGACTGGCACGAGACGAAACGGTCGCCGCGTTCAACACGTTCATCTCCCGCGTCGGATCGGTCGCTCAGATCGACTCGGCTCCTACCGGAACGCCTCGCTAATCTCGCCATGCGCTACCTTCTCGTCCTCTTTCTGGTTGCCGCGCCCGCCGCGCTCGCGCAGAACACAGCTGGCGCCGCCTTCCATACGGCGGCTCAGCAGTTCATCGGCGACGACGCCCAAGCCGCCCTCGCTACCATCGCCAAGGGGCTGGCCACGCGCCCCGGAGACGCCAAACTGACCGCTCTCCGCGATGAAATCATGAAGCAGCAGGAGCAAGAGCAGCAGCAGAACGGCGATCAGGATCAAGAGCAGCAGGAGGGCGAGCAGGGCGACCAGCAAAACGGTCAGGGCGAGAACGACGATCAGCAGCAGGGCGATCAAGACGGCGAAAACGACAATCAAGGCGACGATCCAGACCAAGGCGATCAGCCCGATCAGCCCGAACCCGGCGATCAGGACGGCGACGGCCAGCCCGACCAGCCCGGCGACCAGCAACCTCCGCCCCGGCCCGGACAGGCCCAGCCGCAACCCGGACAGATGACGCAGGCCCAAGCCGAACGCATCCTGCAGGCATTGGGCAACGAGGAAGCCAACGTTCTCAAGCGCAAAGCGCAGAAGCGCGGACCGGCTCGCCGCGTCGAAAAGGACTGGTGATGCGGGACGCCTCCCCACTTTTCCACCTCCCCACTTCGTCATTGCGAGGAGCGAAGCGACGTGGCAATCTCAGAGGCCAGCGCGCTGACTCGGATTGCCACGCTCCGCTCGCAGTGACAGGATCGGGGTTCCGAATCGGACTCATCGCCGGCGTGCTTCTCCTCCTCGCCTTTCCCGCATCGGCGCAGCGCGGCAAGGGCGTATCGGTCACCGCGAGCGTCAATGCGGCGACGATCGGCGAGCAGGATTTCGTGATCTACACCGTCGCCGTCGAGGGTTCGGAGTTGCCTGGCGTGGAGACGCCCAGCGTACCCAGCACGCGCGGGCTGGCGCTCGTGTCGCCCTATCCCAGTACTGAGCGGCAGGTGTCGGTCGTGGGGCATGCGATGCAGCAGCGGCTAGCGTTTCGGTGGACGTTCCGCCCGACAGGAACGGGGACAGCGCAAATCGGAGCCGCGCGCGTCCGGGCGGATGACCAGATCTATGAGACTCAGGCCTTGACGGTCGAAGTCGTCGCCCAGGCCAATCGGCCGTCTCGTTCAGGGCCGGCAGGCGCCACGCCCAACAGCGGCGGGCGAAACGACGAGCCGGCCCAGCTCACGCGCGATCAGGCGTTCATCCGTGGAAGCGCGTCTAAGCAATCGGCGTACGTCGGCGAGCAGGTGGTGGTGACGTACACGCTCTTTTTCGACCCACGCGTCCAGTTTCGGCAGATCCGCCTGGCCGATAGCTGGGATGCCGCCGGGTTCTGGCGCGAAGACCTGGACGTGGACGACAGCCCGATCCCTCAGCGCCAGGTTGTCGACGGCGTCCAGTATTCGACGATCGTGCTCAAGCGCGTCAGCCTGTTCGCGACGCGCGCGGGCGAACTGACCATCGAGCCGTTCCGCATCGCTACCGAAGCCGTCGTGCCACCGTCGCGGACGCGCGATCCGTTTGGAAGCCTGTGGGGACTGCGCGGGCGAACGGTCGACGCGCGCATCGCATCGAACCCGCTCAAGCTCGACGTTCAGCGGTTACCGGCGGGAGCGCCCGATGGATTCGGCGGAGCGGTCGGGCAGTTTCGGATGGGTACGTCAGCCAGCCGGACTAGTCTGGAAACGGGGCAGAGCGCCAGCCTCACCGTTCAGGTGTCGGGCGATGGCAACCTGGCCACGCTCGAACCCCCGACACTAGAGCCGCCCGGAACGGTCGAAGTCTATCGCCCCAACATCGATCTCAGCCCGACGCGCAGCGGAAGCCGTCTCTACGCGCGCGTCGCCTACGAATACGCCCTCGTTCCGCGCACCAACGGGACCGTCGAGATTCCGCCTGTCCGCTTTTCGTACTTCGATCCATCGGCGCGGGCCTACCGCACGCTGACCGACGACGGCACCCGGCTCATCGTCACCGGCGAGCCGATCACGACGCGCGCTGTCCTACCGCCTGACGCGCTCGCCCCCGTCGCCGAGCGCACGAGCCTGCTGATGGCCGATGGCCGAGCGCCGCTGCACCGCCGGGTCTGGCCCTACGCGCTGAGCGTTCTTCCGCTCGCTCTTCTGGGCGGAGCGTTCGCTGTGGGACGCCGGCGCCACGCCTTGACCGCCGATCCGCTGGGCGCCCGGCGCAAGCGGGCTCATCCCGTCGCCCAGCGCGTGCTCAAAGAGGCCGACGCCGCCCTCGCCGTTGGCGACGTGGCCGGATTCTACGCCAAACTGGAGGCGAGCGTACTGGGCTTCGTCGGCGGGCGGCTGCACCTGAGCGAGCGCGGCCTGACGCGGACCGCACTCGCCCACCATCTCGACCGCGCAGGCGTCGACTTCGCGACGTGCGACGCTCTGCTTACGCTCCTCGCCCGGTGCGACCAGGCCCGGTTCGCCCCCGTCGCGCCGCCTGCCGCCACACGCGCCGGAGACCGCGACATGGCCGCCGCGCTGCTCGGAACGCTCGCCGACACACTGCCTTCGTGATGCGCTTTGGCCTGTTGCTTCTTGTGCTCGCCGCGACGCCAGCTTCGGCCCAGCTCGGGGTCGACCAGGCGCCCGTCGTCGTCACGGCTGCCGATGCCGACTCGGCGTTCGCACTGGGCGTCCGCGCCTACCGGCAGGGCCGATTCGAGGAGGCGAGGCGCGCGTTTTCGACCATCCGCGCGGCCGGATTCGAGTCGCCCGAGTTAGACTACAATCTGGCCGAGGCGCTCGTCCGCATGGACAGTCTGGGGCCCGCCGTCGCGTGGTATCTGCGCGCCCGCCCCGCCGCCGGCGACAGTCTGCGCGAAGCCGTCGATCACAACCTGCGCCTCGTCCGCGCGCGTGCCGGAATCGAACGCGACGCTCCGTTCGTAGCGCTGCCGCACGCGCGCTGGGTCGAGTTGGTGCAGGCCGTCGGACCCGAGCCGTTCTTTTGGGCCGGATGGCTGCTGCTGATCGTCGCCTGCGTCCTGGCTGCGCGCCGCTACTGGACCCGAAGGCGGCTGGCTTCGACGCGCAGAGCCCTGTTCGTTCTCGTCCCGCTGAGCATCGTTCTGCTGCTCGTTGCCGTCGCCGCCTCGATGCAGCTGGGCGTGCCGACGCGCGCCGTTCTGGTCGCGTCTGTCAACGGCGTTCCAGCCGCATCCGTCGTGCACGTGCGCCAGTCCGTCGAGCCCGACAGCCTGTCCGTTCGCGTTCCTAGCGGCGAGGTGCTGACCGTCCATAGCACCGCCGTTCGCCTGCTGTGAGTCCGTAGTTTAGGCGCCGCCTCTCCCCTTCTGACTTATGGAACCGTTTGTCCTGCAAGCTGCCGCCCGGACCGGCTGGATCGAAGTCGTTGCCGGGAGCATGTTTTCGGGAAAAACAGAAGAGTTGATCCGCCGGATGCGGCGCGCGCGCTACGCCCGGCAGAAGATCGAAATCTTCAAACCGGCCATCGACGTGCGCTACTCGGCCGACGAAGTCGTCTCGCACGATGCCAACGCGATCCCGTCGACGCCCGTCGACGCGGCCGATCAGATTCTTCTGCTCGCGGGTTCGGCTACAGTCGTCGGTATCGACGAGGCCCAGTTCTTCGGCGTCGAGTTGGTGCCCGTCTGCACAGCGCTGGCTAAGAGTGGAACGCGCGTGATCGTGGTCGGGCTGGACCAAGACTACATGGGCAACCCGTTCGAGCCGATTCCCCAGCTGATGGCCGTCGCCGAGTTCGTGACCAAGCTGCACGCGATCTGCGTCGTCTGCGGCGCCCCGGCGAACCACTCGCAGCGCGTCGTCGCCTCGGACGCGCGCGTGCTGCTCGGATCCGGCGACGCCTACGAACCCCGCTGCCGCGCCCACTTCTCGACCTCGCCCGCCGCGCCCAGCCTGCCGCCCGAGAGCGCGCTCGCTGGCGACGCGATGCCCAAGGTGGAAGTCGTTCAATAGCAACGATGGGAACGCGGCTCCACCAGTTTAGACTGCCTCCCGAACGACTTGGACGCGTCATCCAATCGGTTGCCGCCTTCGAAGAGGCCGAGGCCACCTTCTGCGAGCCTCACAACAGTGTCGGACTAGAAAAGTCGAGGGACGAACTCTATTTCGCTTTCGATCCTCACCACAGGCAGACGGGTTGGATGTACACGTCCGAAGAGGAGTCTTAGCCTCGTTCACTGCTTGGGCGCGCTGTTCTAGGATCGCACGTGATGTACGCCGATGTCGCCGAGTGGGGAGATTTGCGCGCCTTCTACAATACAGCCGCTGAGGTAGCAGAGATGAGCGCCGCTCTCGACGCGGTCGACTTCGCTTCACTCTACGAAGAGCATTTGATGCCGCGACGAGAAGCCAGACTGGTTAGGGCGAGATCCATACTACCTGGGCCACGTCGAATCGTACGCTCACCTCGAAGACGCGGTCACGCGACTGCACCGGTTTCACCACCAAGCGAGCGCCGCCGGTGATGCAGTCATCGTATGGCTCGGTTGACGAAAGCGCACGAATCCGTCTGATTCTCGGTGTGTTTACGCGAGGGCCGATGGCGCCGTCTGTTATCTTGCCAAGCCGCGTCTTTTCAACGACCTACCAGCCCCGTGCCGATGAGCGACCAGCGCTACCTCGTGACCGCCCGCAAGTACCGCCCGATCCGGTTCGAGGATTTGGTCGGCCAATCGCACGTGACCGAGACGCTGCAAAACGCCATCCGCCTCGACCGGCTCGCGCACGCCTACCTGTTCAGCGGGCCGCGCGGAGTCGGCAAGACGACGGCGGCACGCATCCTCGCCAAAGCCATCAACTGCGAAACGCCGCTCGACCAGCGCGACGGATCCGAACCGTGCGGCGCGTGCGACAGCTGCCAGACGTTCGCCCAAGGCCGCAGCCTCAACATCATCGAGATCGACGCGGCGAGCAACAACAAAGTCGACGACATCCGCGACCTGCGCGAGACCGTCCGCATCCCACCGCAGGGAGCACGCAAAAAGGTCTACATCGTCGACGAAGTCCACATGC
Organism: Rhodothermales bacterium; assembly: GCA_963841855.1. GTDB lineage: Bacteria > Bacteroidota > Rhodothermia > Rhodothermales > BA12 > CAXBBB01. The sequence continues at coordinate 823,548 of CAWJEJ010000001.1, forward strand.
TGTCGACGAGTGCGTTCAACGCGCTGCTCAAGACGCTCGAAGAGCCGCCGCCCTACGCCCTCTTCATTTTTGCGACGACCGAGCCTCACAAAGTGCTGCCGACGATCCTGTCGCGGTGCCAGCGCTTCGACTTCCGCCGCATTCGCATCGAAGACGCCGTCCAGCGCCTGCGCGAGATCTGTCAGGCCGAAAACGTCACGGCTGACGAAGACGCCCTGGCCCTGATCGCGCGCAAAGGCGACGGTGCGCTCCGCGACACGCTCTCGGCGTTCGATCAGGCCGTCGCGCTGTGCGGCTCGGACCTGCGCTACGCCGCCCTGGCCGAAGCGCTCGGGGTCGTCGAGCAAGACTTGTTCTTCGAAGTCAGCGACGCCCTCGCCCAGCGCCGGACCGGAGACCTGTTCCTAGTCGTCGATCGCGTCGTGAGTCGGGGTTACGACCTGATGGAGTTCTTGCACGGCTTGCAGGAGCACCTGCGCAACATCCTCGTCGCCGTGACACTGCCGGACGCACCCGACCTGATCGAAGCCGCTCGCGGAGTCCGCGCGCGGTACGTCGAAGCAGCGCAAGCGTTCGAGGAAGCCGATGTGATGCGCCTGCTCGCTCTGGCCGCCGACGGCGAAGAGACGCTGCGCCAAGCCGTCCAGCCGCGCCTGCGATTGGAGATGACGCTGGCGAAGATGGCGTCGCTAGCCAAAGCGGTCGACCTCAACCGCGCCATCGCTCAGGTCGAAGCGTTGCAGCAGGCGGCGCGCGAAGGCAAACCGGCACTGTCGACTGTCGCCGCGACGCCCGAGCAGGTCGGCCCGCCGACGCGGCAAGCGGCACCATCCGGCGTCGTGCGCGAGTCAGCACCCGCCCCCATCGCCCTGGTCGCACCCGCTCCGCACGCGGCACCGCTCCCCGCTCCAGATCCACATCCAGCCGAACCGGAGTCGCCCCCTGCTCGGCCTGCGCCCAAGGCCGAGCCGCACCACGCCAAAATCCATGCGCTGCGCCCGCGCACCGACGATGAGGGCGGCGTTCCGGCCGAACCTGCCGCGCCCAAGAAGCCGACGCCAGCCGCACCCGCCAAGCCGTCGACACCCGAAACGGCGTACAGCAACCTCTTCGGCGCCCCCGCGCTTCGCAAAGTCGTCCCGCGCAAAGACGGACCCAACGCGCTGAGCGGCGACGGGGCGGCGGGGTCGGCCGCTCGCATGCCCGAGCCGACGATTCACGCCGCCGCGCCCGCTCCCACTGCATCTTCCGGCATTCCCAGCGCGCTCGCGAACGCGTGGAAGACCATGGCCGAGCGTGTCAACCGTCCCGCCTTGCACGCCGTGATGACGTTTTGCACGCTGTCGGCGGTCGAAGGCGATACGCTGTGCGTCGCCGTGCCCGATCAGTCGTCGCTAGGTGTGCTACGCGAGAACGAGCAGACGCTCGAACGGATGCTGGCTCACCATGCGCCTAACGGCCCGTCCAGGCTGCGCTTCTTCGCCACCAAAGCCGAGCGCGTAAGCCCAGAAACCGGCTCGTCGGAGACTCCGTTGCAGCGCTTCACTCGGTTGCAAGCCGAGCACCCCGTTCTGAGCGCGCTCGTCGACACGTTCGGCGGCGAACTCGTCCACTGAGGCCAGCCTCGTTCCCCAAGACTACCCCACTCCGATGGATTTCAACATGGCCGATATGTTCGGCAAGATCGCCGAGATGCAGCAGCAGATGCAGCAGACCCAGGCCGAACTGGGCAAGCAGAGCGTGACGGCCGAAGTCGGCGGTGGGCTCGTCACCGTAATCGCCAACGGCAACCAGCGCATCACCTCGATCAAGATCGACCCGACCGCCATCGTGCCGGACGACGCCGAGATGCTCGAAGACCTGATCGTGGCGGGCGTCAACAAAGCCTTGGAAGATGCCGCCGGTCTCGCCCAGAGCGCGATGCAGAAGCAGGCCGGTTCGATGCTCCCTCCCGGAATGGACCTGAGCAAGCTCGGGCTGTAAAACTGGACGTCGACATGACCGCGACCATCACGAAAGAGCAGTTCACGAAAGCAATCGTCGACCTCCCCGAGACGGCGACGCTCGACGATGCTATAGAACGTCTCCTCTTTTTGAGCGCGGTAGAGGAGGGACTCGCTCAAATGAGGCGTGGAGAGGGCATACCGCATGAAGAGGTCAAGCGAGTCATGGAAGAGAAGATGGGGTCGTGGCCGAAGTAACCTGGTCTCCCAGAGCGCTCGCCGACCTGGGTGGGATTGCCGATTACCATGCGCTGTCTTCTAAGCGATATGCGCGAGTCATCGTCGCCAAACTGTTCACCTCGACGGACAGACTAATGTCTTTCCCTCGCTCCGGCCGTTCCGTCCCCGAGATTGAGGATGAGCAGATGCGCGAGATCATCGTTCGCAACTATCGCATCGTCTACTTCTACGATGAGTCCGACGACGCTGCCGAGGTGCTAACCGTCTTTCACGCGTCGCAGCAATCTGGTGCTCCTCCGCATACGGATCGGTGACACAGAGCCGTCACCCGTCCGTCATTAAGCTGACTAACTGGACCCTCACTTTGCCGCCCGCCATGTCGTCGTTCACGTCTGAACCCCGCACTAGCTTCGAGAGACCTCTCTCGGTGAGCATCGTGGGGTGGTACCTGATCGTGGCTGGCGCCTTCTCGCTGTACGGACTACTCGGTTCCTTCAACCCAATCGTTCAGGAGACGTGGAGAGCCATGGGAATCAATCCGGCCATCGCGATTAGCGTTACGTTACTGACGGCGACAGCCAATGTTATATCGGGGATTGCAATCCTCAAACAGCACGAGTGGGGACGGGGTCTCTACCTGGTCGTCGGCGTCCTCGGGATATTCTTGAGCATCTTTGTCTATCAAGCACCGGCATCAGGATTACTAATCAGATTGGCATCGTTGGCGGTGCCAGCTTATTTCCTGTTTCGCGCGCCAGCACGAGCCTATTTCGCGGGGACGTATGCGCGCACCGATGAGCAGCGTAAACAGCGCAAAATGCTCGCTTCCCTCCGCGCGTCCGAGCGTTCGGACAGTTCGGCGCGAGTCGTATTCGGCCTTCTCTTTTGCCTGGGTGCCGGGCTTCTACTCTGCTCTAGGGTCGTAGCGGTTGGGATGGGAGCACTCAGTAGCACGGTCATCTTGGTTGTTTTCCTCCTGCTGCCCTCTCTCATTGGCTTGGCGATTGGGTTGGTGTTGTGGGGATCGAAGCGGTGGAAGCCTGTGACCGGATGGACCCTGGCGTCAAGCGGAGCTCTCGGCGCACTCTCGTGCTTGTCTTTGGCTTCGGTAGTAGGAACCGATGCATTTCGGTCAGCTATCTCGAGTGCCCAAGTGGCACTCCAACTCAGCGCAGGTCAACTCCTTCTGGGTGGAAGTATCGGTCTTCTCCTCGTAGCCGCGGGTGTACTACTCATCGACAATCAGTATTCGCATGACCGAGACACCGTCGAGCGCGCACTCTTGTCTGAGTAGGTCCGGTTGCCATTCGTGCTGCGACAAGCGTTTGTCACCCGGTCGCCCTAAGTTGACGAACCGACCTCTTCATTCCACCGCCCGCCATGTCGTCGTTCACGTCCGAATCCGTTGAAGCGCTCGTCGAGCAGTTGACCAAGCTGCCGACCGTCGGGCGCAAGACGGCGCAGCGATTGGCGTCGTTCGTGCTCAAGATGCCGCGCGACGAGGTGCTCGAGATCGCCCGCGCGCTCGTGGCCGTCAAGGACAAGGTCAAATTCTGCCCCATCTGTGGCAACGTGACGGACAGTGTGCCGTGCGGCATCTGTCGCAGCAGCAGGCGCGACGCCGGTCTGATCTGCGTCGTCGAGGAGGCGAGCGACGTGATGGCACTCGAAACGACGGGCGATTTCGGCGGCGTCTACCACGTGCTCGGGGGCGTCATTTCGCCGCTCGACGGGACTGGTCCCGAAGACCTGACGATCCGCGAGTTGGTCGCCCGGGTCAGCGGGGCGATTCGGCTTCCGGACGAGATCGCGCAGCAGGCCAACGGATACGAGATCGACGGCGAGGCGCAGACGCCGCCTGCCATCAGCGAGGTGATCCTGGCCGTCAACCCCAACGTCGAGGGCGACACAACGGCGCACTATCTGACGATGCTACTCAAGCCGTTCGAGGTGCGCGTAACGCGTATCGCGCATGGCCTCCCTGTCGGCGGTGATCTGGAATACGCCGATCCGGCTACGCTGTCGCGCGCGATGCAGGCACGCGTGTCGGTCTGAGGCGGCAGCGCGAGCGGAACGCCTGAGTGCGTCCGGGCGTGCGTCTGCGCTCTCATCGACCTCCTGACATGAAGATCACCGTCTTAGGTGCCGGCTCCATCGGCGCGTCCATCGCCCGCGACTTGCAGCAGACGCCAGACGTGGAGGCCATCCAGGTGTGCGACGCCAGAGCCCGCTCGCTCCAGACGCTCCAGACGACCATCGGCGGCGACAAACTGCGCTCGTTCCAGGTCGATGCGCGCGACCTGACCGTCATGCGCAGCATTTTGAGCGGCAGCGACTGCGTTATCGTCGGCACGGCGCCCGAGCACAACGCGGCCCTTGCCACGCTCTGCCTGAGTTTGGGTGTGCCCTACTGCGACCTGGGCGGCAACGACAAAGCCGTGCACCAAGTGCTGGCGCTCGACGAGCAGGCGCGCGAGGCGGGCGTCTGGCTCATGCCCAACTGCGGGCTGGCGCCGGGGCTGGTCAACGTGCTCAGCTTGCATGCCGTCGAGCGCTTCGACGAAGTCGACGCCGTTCAGCTCCGTGTCGGCGACGTTCCGGCCGTTCCCAAGCCGCCGTTCAACTTCTCGATTTCGTGGTCCGCCGACAAGGTGATCGACGACTATAGCAACCCATCGCGCCAGATCGAAGAGGGTGAGATCGTCGAGCATCCGGCTCTGAGCGGCCTAGAGAGTGTTTCGTTCGAGCCTCCGTTCGACCAGATGGAAGCGTTCAACACCCAGGGCGGACTGGCCACGCTCGCCGACGCGCTCAAGGGGCGCGTCCGCACGCTCGATCACAAGACGATTCGCTGGCCCGGTCACGCGCAGCAGATGCAGTTTCTGCTGGAACTGGGCTTCGCCGAACGCAAGACGATCGACGTGCGCACCCACCTGACCTACCGCGACGTACTCGTGAGGCGGATGCGGCAGCGCCTGAGCAGCGACCAGGAGGATGTGCTGCTGATGCGCGTGCTCGTGCGCGGCGTCACGGGCGGCAAGAAGCAGACCATCGTCTACCAGATGACCGAGCGCTACGACGAAGCCGATAGCGTCTCGGCGATGAAAAACGCCACGAGCGCCGCCACGAGTGCAGCCGCCCTGATGCTAGCGCGCGGCGAGATTGAAGGGGGCGGCGCCTCGCCCGCCGAGCACGTCGTCGACAAAGCGGCGTACCTGCGGCATGTTCAACAGCGCGGGCTGACTATCTCCGAGACGATCTACGACGGCTGGCGCGACGTGCGCGATCCTTCCGAAGGAGACGAGGTGGTCCAGCCGAGCGAAGCCATCACGCTCTAGAAATTGGAGGGGCGCATCAGCCCGCGGATCCGTAGGCGCGCAGCGTCTGCCCGTTGAGGGCGGCTCCGGCCTCTCCGCTCAGGTGGACGATCAGGTCGGCGATCGTGGAGGCGGAAACGCCCTTGCCCTCTTGATCGTCGGCGAGCAGGGTGCTCGGGGCGACGGCGTGGGCCGTAATGCGCCCGTCGTACTCCGACGCGACGGCCTCGACTAGGCGTACGACGCCCGCTTTGGCCGCAGAATATGCAGCTTGCCCGCCGACGCCTTTGTCGGCGCCTTGGCCAGCGGCGACAGCAATCAGGCGGCCCCGCTCGCTCATCAGGTCGGCAGCGGCGCGGAAGGCGAGGAAAGTGCTCGTCAGGTTGAGGTCCATCATCCGCCGCCAGTCGTCCATCGTCGTGTCGGCGAGCGAACTGCTGCTCCATCCGCCGACGGTATGCACGAGCACGTCGACCGAGCCAAACTGAGCGCGCATCGCCTGGAAACACTGCGTCACCGAGTCCTCGCTGGAGGCGTCGCATGGAAAACCCCAGGCGTTGGCGCCCTCGGGCAGCACTACGTCATAGGCCTCGGCTTCGGTCGGCGTGACGAGCGCGATGGTGGCTCCGCGCTCGGCAAACGCGCGAACGACGTGCTGGCCCAGGCGGCCATTGGCGCCGGTGATGACGACGGTTTTACCCTGGAAATAATCGGACATGGTGGGGGGAGGTTCTAAAACGGGAAAGCGAAAAGAGAGTCTGGCTATTGGCTGCCGGACGTATGGTCGTGGACGACGCGCCATCCGTCTGGGAAGCGGCGGAAGACGAGCGTGAATAGGCCATCGGACGTGTCGCGCGTCGTGGCGGTCAGTGCCCACCTGCCGAAGACGAGCGCGCGGTCAGGCGAAAGCAGTTGGATGTCGAGGTCCGAAAAGGTCAGATTTCCCATCGCGGCGCGGTTGGGATAACCCGCATGGTAGGCGTCGCGCGCGGCCTGCCAGCCCTGCCGAACATTTCCACCCGACGCGAAGCGCATGTCGGGAGACTTCCAATACCCTTCCATGAACCCGTCGATGTCTCCTCTATTCCATGCCGCAATCTGATCGTCCATGACGGATTGGATCTCGGCCTGGGCGGTGGGCGCGTTTGCCTCTCGCGTCGACGCGCACCCGGTCAGGGCACAAATCGAGTAGCCGAGCACGAAGACGAGCAGCGAGCGCGTTAGCGGAATGGGGCGAAAAACAAGCACTTGAGACAGCGTCGTTACGACTGTATTTTGGGATACCGAGCAAAACGTGCCGGACACGACTCCAAGCTATAACGAAAAGCGTGCCCAAACCGGCGCGGCTTTAGATCGGCTACCGTTTGGCCGCTATCCTGCCTCTCCCTCCCTCTTCCGAGACCAAACCTGAGAACTGCGTATCGCCACCTGTTGCTACTGACCTCTCTTTTCTGACGCCACGTGCCGCCGCGCCGAGGGATTCGCCCCGGTTCGGCACACGCAGTACGCATTTCGGCTTTGCCTCTCCTCTCCTCGGACGCTTCTTCTGGACCGACGCCTCCGGCGCGTCGCGCTCGTTCCGGCGACAGCCTCGCAGCCCGCCGCCTGCTCGCGGGCTGCCTGGGCGCGGCTCTGGGCCTGACGATCCTGCTTGCCGCCTCGACATCGGCTCAGCCGGCCGAGCGCTCGCTGCGTCTCAACCGGGCGTTTGCCGTTTCGGACACCGACAGCGTCCGCGTCGACTTTCCCGACAGTCTAAGAGCGCTGCCGCGCCTGGATCCGGACTCGCTGCTCGCCTTGGGAGACAGCACGCTCGCCGACAGCCTGCGCCGCCAGCGGCTGCTCGAACGCTACCTGCCACGCTTCCGCGGGGACGCGCGCTCGGCCCAGATCTCGGACCGCCAGCGGCCGCTCCTGCCCCCGATCGGTTCGATTCTGCGCCGCCAGACCGTCCTCGACTCGGCCAACTACGTCTACACCGTCAGCGAGCGTGTGGGCGAGCGCGAGGTCCGCGTGCCGCTGCGCATCGGCATTGACGAATACGCCAGCCAGCGCTTCGAACGGGCCAAGGCGACCAACTTCGAGGCGCTGCTCGGCCGGAGGTCCCAGCAGCAGCGCAACGGCGTCGGCCCCCTGGTCAACATCACCATTCCGGGCGGACGTCAGAGCGCGTTCACGACCATCTTCGGCAAGAACGAGGTGTCGATCCGCGTCAACGGCTCGGCCGACATCAACGCGGGCTTCGACGCGCGCAAGAGCGACCAGCTCGCCGCTTCGGGCCAGGATGGCTTCCGCGTCGATCCCAACTTCCGCCAGAACCTGCGCCTCTCGATCATCGGCTCGATCGGCGACAAACTGCGCGTCGACGTCAACTGGGACACCGAAAACCAGTTCGAGTATCAGAACCAGGTCAAGCTCGTCTACACGGGCTACGAGGACGAGATTATCCAGAGCATCGAGGCGGGCAACGTGTTTTTGCAGACGCCGTCGACGCTGATTCGAGGTGGGCAGAGCCTGTTCGGCCTCAAGACGCGGCTCCAACTCGGGCGGCTATCCCTGACGGGCGTGGCGTCGCAGCAGGAGGGTCAGTCGAACACCAAAACCATCAGCGGCGGATCCGAGCGGACCGAGTTCGACCTGCGGCCGTCGGACTACGACGAAAACCGCCACTATTTCCTCGCCTACTACTTCCGCAACTGGTACGAGCGCGCGCTCTCGCAGCCGCCCAACAAGATCGTCGGCGACGTGCGGCAGGTCGAGCGCATCGAGGTATGGAAGCTCGACCAGGAGAGCGAGCAGGACCTGAACGCGCGCAACATCGTCGCCCTGGTCGACCTTAACGAGATCGAGACGATCCTAAACCAGACCCCCGACAACCTCTATCTGACGGCCGCCGCTCCGACGCCTCAGCGCGACCAGTATAGCGAGGCCGATCTGGCGACGCTCAAAAACGCCAACGACGACAACGCAATCAATAACTTGTTGCAGGACAAAAAAGGGCTGAGCAGCAAGGACTTCCAGACGGGCAAGTTTCGCCTGCTGAGCGCGAGCGACTACGACTTCGATCCGGTGCTGGGCTACCTGTCGCTGAGGCAGCAGCTGCGCCCGAGCGAGGCGCTGGCGGTTTCGTACCGGTATGTCAACTCGCAGGGAGCGGGCCAGGCGGTCAAAGTCGGCGAGTTGGTGAGCGAGACCGGCGGAACGGACGGTTCGCTAGACGACACGCGCCTGATTGCCAAGCTGCTGCGCCCCGCCGAGCCGCTGGCTCCAACCGAGGCGAGCGTTCCGGCTCCATGGTACCTCGAGATGCGCAATATTTACCCGCTCCGAGGTGGACGTCTGCGCCAGTCCGACTTCGAGTTGGACGTGGTGTACCAGCCGTCGGCAGGGCAGCCGTCCGAAACGCTGCCTGCGGGCATCGGCGGCACGACGACGCTACTCGAACACTTGGGCCTGGACCGCATCCGCCAGGACGAGTCGCTGGGGTCGGACACGCAGTTCGACTACATCGTCCGCTATACCATCGACGAGGACAACGGGCGCATCATCTTTCCCTACCTCGAACCGTTCGGTCAGCGCATTCTGGACGTATCGGGGCCACGCGTCGAAGAGGCGCGGCAGCTGCTTGCCTTCACGAGTCTCTATACGACCAAGCAGGAGACTGCGCGCAGGGAAACCAAGTTCGACGTGTTTCGCATCCAGGGATCGTTTCAGGGCGCGGCGCAGAGCTTCTTCGACCTGCGCGCCTTCAACGGGCTGATCGAAGGCAGCGTGCGCGTGACGGCGGGCGGAAGCGAGCTGCGCGAGGGCGCCGACTACACCGTCGACTATAGCGGCTCGGGCACGGTCAACATCATCAACCCCGGCCTGCTGAGCGACGGACGCGAGATCGCGATCGACTTCGAGCAGAACAACATCTTCAACATCCAGCAGAAGACACTTCTGGGAGCGCGCGCCGAATATGCGCTGCCCAACCGCTTGCAACTAGGAGCGACCGTCTTCAACCTGTCGCAGCGCTCGCAGATCGACAAGTTTCGCCTGGGCGAGGAGCCGATCTCGAACACGATTTGGGGCTTGGACGGACGCTTCCAGGCCGATCCTGACTGGCTGACGCGCGCCGTCGACGCGCTCCCGTTCTTGCAGACGCGCGCGCCCTCGTCGATCGACATCAAGGGCGAGTTTGCCCAGCTGCTGCCCGGCAACCCGCAGACGACGGCGTTTCGGCAGACGCGGCGCGACCTGACCGACAGAGGGCTGGACTTCTACGCGGACGAACTCGACGGCCTCTCGACCATCGACGATTTCGAGAGCTTCGAAAACACGACGAGCCTGCGCACGCCGGGCACGTGGCGCATCGCGTCGGCGCCCGACTCGATCGGCATCGTCGATCCCGTCATGGCAGGAACGAACACGCCCGACATCGTGGCGCGCACCTACTGGCGCAGCGCGCTGGCATGGTACCAGATCCAGGCGAGCAACGAAGTGCGCAACATCGAAGCGCTGCGCCAGGTCGACATCCAGGAGGTGTTTCCCAACGTCGACGTGCGCAACCTCTCGCAGGCCGAGCGCGTCCAGCCGACGCTCGACATGTTTCTCGACCCGCGCATCCGAGGGCCGTACAACTACAATCCCGACCTGGCCGAGTTTTTCCAGAAGCCCAGCGAGACCTGGGGCGGCATGATGACCGGCATCCCGGACGGATTTAGCGACTTCGCGCTCAAGAACGTCGAGTTCGTCGAGTTCATCTTCAAGCCCATCAGCGAAGGGGGCACGGTCCGCCCAGGTGCCATCCTCAACGTCGACCTGGGCGCGATCAGCGAAGACGTGATCCCTGACGGTCGGCCCAACAGCGAAGACGGGTTGGCTTTCCGTCCCAACGACCCGATCGCCGACATTGCGCCCGGCGCGCTGGCCCGCCGCCCGGCCAAAAGCTCCAACGGAAGCGTCGATTTCGACAAAGACTCGGGGCGCACCGAAGACTTGGGCCTCGACGGTTTCGTGAGCTACGACATTTCGCGCTATCCCGACAACCCGCAGATCCACGAGGTCGTCCACTTCGCTCCGTGGCTCTCGGCGATCCAGGCCCAAGCGCCTGTCAGCGAGTGGCACCAGGCCGAGATTCAGCGCTCACTCTTCGACCCGTCGGCAGACGACTACTTTCACTTTTCGGACCGCCTCTTCTACGAGAATCGCGCGTTCTTCCCCCAGTCGCTGGGACAGCACCGCTTCCTGCGCCTCTTCCCTGGCCTCGAACTCAACGCTCAGCAGACGCAGCGCGAACTGGCGCGCGAGGACCGCACCGACGCCATCATCGGCAACAGCCGCTATCCCGACACCGAAGACCTCAACCGAGGCTCGTCGTTCGATCTGGCCAACGACTACTTCCAATACACCGTCCCGCTCGACGAGGCGACGCTCGACGAGTTGGGTTCTCCCCTGCGCGACGACGACTTCGTGGTCGGCGAGATCCGGCGCGACGATGGGACCGGTACGGGATGGTACCAGGTCCGCATTCCCGTCCGCGACTTCACCCGCCGCGTCGGCGACATCGAAGACTTTAGAGGCATCGAGACGATCCGCATGTGGATCACGGGCGTCGACAAACCGACGACGCTGCGCTTTGCCACGCTCGAGCTCGTCGGCAGCCAGTGGGAGAAGAGCACGAGCTTTTCGGACGAGCGCGGCGCTCCGAGCGACACGGCGACGGTTTCGATTTCGAGTGTCAACACCGAGGAGAACAGCGGCCTCTACCAGACGCCCAATGGAGTCGTCATCAACCGCATCCTGTCCCAGGGCGCCCAAGGTGCCCGGTTGGCCCGCGAGCAGTCGTTGGTACTCGAAGCTGAAAACCTGGGGCCGGGCATTCAGGCGGGCATCACCAAGCCGTACAGCGAACGCCCGCTCGACTTGCTCAAGTACTCCAACATCCGCATGTTCGCCCACCTCAACGGGCGCGCCAGCAACCGCGCGCTGGACGGCGAGAAGGACCGCGGCAAAGTCAACCTAGTGCTGCGTCTGGGCTCCAACGAGTCGACGGACTACTATGAATACGAACAACCTCTGACGCCGACGCTCATTCCGGCGGGGACGAGCGACGAGTTGTGGCGCAACAGCGTCAACGCGGTCAACATTGAGATTGCGGCGCTCAACCAGCTCAAGTTCGAGCGCAACCAGCGAGGTATTCCGTTCGAATCGACGTTCACGGCTGAGCCGGGTAATGATGAAGGCTTGCCCGATCCCGAAGAGTTCGCGCCTCCGGGCACGCGCCTTTCGCTCAGAGGCAACCCGACGCTCGACCGCGTAACGACCGTCACGATCGGCCTGCGCAACCCGGCCGATTCGACCGACTTCGACAACCCGGCTCTCCGGGTTCAGCGAGCCGTCGTGTGGGTGAACGAGTTGCGGGTGACCGGCTACGACGAGCGCGCTGGGGCGAGCGGGCTGGCGTCGGTCAACCTTCAACTGGCCGATTTCGCCACGCTGCGCGGCAACTACCAGCAGCAGACCGACGGCTTCGGCGCGCTGACGAGCACGCTGAGCGAGCGCGATCAGAATGCGTCGGTCAACTATGCCCTCTCGACCGACCTGCGCATGGACAAGTTCTTGCCGCAGAGCGCTGGGTGGAGCCTGCCGGTTTCGCTAAGCTATCAGACCGGAACGACGACGCCGCGGTTCAGCCCGACGCGCGGCGACGTGGCCCTGGACGCCATCCTCGAAGGCATCGACAACCAGGAGTTCGACGCTGACCAGCGCCCGCTCACCGACGAAGATCGCCAGCGGCTGCGCCGCAACGAGTTGGAGGCCGCTCAGACGATCCGATCGACGCGTACGGCCAGTTTCCGAGCCAGCAAGAGCGGATCGAAAACGACGCTGCTGCGCCACACCGTCGACGCGCTGACGATCGGCTACGCGACCTCGTCGACGGACGCGCGCAGCCCGCGCAACCGCCTCAACGACACGTGGAACTGGTCGAGTACGCTTTCCTACACGCTGCCCAACCAAGACCCGCGCACGCTGCGCCCGTTCTGGCTGCTCGACGAGTTGCCCTTCGTCGGCAAGCTGGGCGGCCTGCGCTTCAACTACGTCCCCTCGACGTTCGGCTTCACGGCTCAGGCGCAGCGCTCGTTCGCGCAGCAGCAGCAGCGTCCCAGCCTGCTCGCCGTGCGGGCCGATTCGATTCCCGAACGCCAGACCAACCCGTTCCGCGAGCAGCACCAGTTCACGCACGGGCGCGACTTCTCGCTGCAATACAACCCGTTCAGCTTCCTACGCACCTCGTTCGACACGGGCGTGAGCCAGGTGCTGAGCATCGTCGGCGTCGACACCGTCTACCAACTCGTGACGGTGGGCGACGACGGATCGGACGTCTTCACGCCGCTCAGCCCCGGCGAGGCTGCAAAGCGGCGCAACGACTCGACGTTCGTAGCCGCAGGCGGCTTTATCGAGGAGCGCGTACGCGCCATAGGCTTTGGTCAGACTGTCGGCCGCGTCTTCTCGGGCGACGATCGCTTCAGAACGGACAGCTACCGGCAGAACTTCACCGCAACGCTCACGCTGCGCCTGCCCCAGTCGATCACATGGGCTTCGCTCACGCCGACGAGCTACAACTCGCGCTACACTTGGAATAACGGCGCGGCCGGTCAGAATCTGGGCGCGACGGTCAGCAACGGCACCAGCGTCTCGACTGGGCTCACGCTGCGTCCCAACGACTTCTTCGGCACGTTCGACTGGTTCAAAGGGTTCGAGGACGAGCAGCAGCAAGCCGAGCGCGACGCCGAGCAGCGACGCCAGGAGGCTGAGCGCGCGCGCGAGTTGGCCAAGACGGAGCGCGCGGCGCGCAGAGAAGCGGAGGCCGCCGAAGAAGCGGCGTTGGAAGCTGCACGCCTGGCCGCTATCGAAGCAGTCATCGACGCGGCAGACCAGACGCCCGCCGTCGAGGCCGAGGACGAAGTCATCGACCCGACCGGCGACGTGCCACCGACGCGCGACATGCTCGACGAAAATGTCATTGGCGGCGAGGTCAATCCCAACGCGCCCGGCGTCGAAATCGGAGAGGCGGCAGTAGCAGACAGCAGCGACGAGCGCCGCGGCTTCCGCATCACGCTTCCGTCGGGCCGCAGCATCTTGCGCCGATCGATTCTCGCGCTGGGAGGCACGCGCGACCTGACGATCCGGTATACGGGCCGATTCGCGTCTGCCAGCAACGGAATCGTCGACGAGGGCGATAGCTTGGCGACGGCTTACAACTTCTTCGATGCCGCTCGCGGACGCGGTCCTGCCTTGGGCTACCGCTTCGGACTGGAGCGCCGCATCGACCCCGAAGACCGCTTCTACGGCGACGTGCTCGTGCGCGACAACTTGCAGGACGACCACAACTTCCAGGCGTCGACGGCGCTCAACCTCTCGACCAGTCTGACCGTCAACTTGGCGTGGGATCTGAGTTGGAACCAGAACAGGCAGATCAACCTCGCGCTCTCGGAAGGCAACCTGCTCAGCCAGACCGAAGACCGCTCGGGGGGCGCCGGGACGCTCGTCTGGGCATTTGGATCGAGCTACCGCGACCTGTTCGCCGCTCAGCAGCGCACGCTACAGGGCGACCTGAGCGGCCTGAGCGGCGATACGCTCCGCGACACCAATGGCGACGGCCGCGTGGTGCTGACCAACGGCTCGGTCGTGACCGACTTCGTTTCGGCTTACACGGCAGGCCCGGGCACGGTCGGGCTCAACGGCCTGCTACCCTTTCCGATGCCGTCGTGGCAGATCAACTACTCGGGCCTAGCCAAACTGCCGATCCTCAACCGGTTTGCCCAGTCGGCGAGCCTGAGGCACGGATACTCAGCCAACTACGCCACCAACTACGTCAGCAACCCGCCCGGCGCCGAGTCGGTCTTCCGGTTGCCTCGGAGTTTTGCCGTCGCGTTCGAGCAGCCCGAAATCGAAGCCACGTCGGTCAACATCAACGAGCGCTGGTCGCCCCTGATCGGCGCCGACGTGCGGTGGAAAGGCGGACTCTCGACCAACTTCGCCTACAACCGCTCGGACCTGCACTCGCTCGTCACGTCGTCGTACGAGGTGTCGAAGCGCTCGACGAACGAACTCTCGGCCAGCGTCAACTGGCAGAAGCAGGGACTGCGCTTGCCCTTCTTCAACCGCCTGAACAATCGGGTGACGTTTCAGATGGCCGTCGCGCGCTCGGTCAACAACGAGCTGACGCGCAAGCTGCAACCCGCCATCGCCGACGCGGCCGATCCCACACTGGGATTCACGCCCGAGGACGCGCTGGGCAACACCTACATCGGTCTCGACCAGACGACGACTCGCCTCACGCTGACGCCGACCGTGCAGTACCAGTTTTCGAACACAGTCTCGGGCACGTTCAGCTTGAAATACGAGCAGTTCGAATCCGAAGCCAGCAACGTCGGTTCGTTCTCGACGCTGACAGGTTTGTTCAGCGTGCGCGTCAGCATCTCGTCGAACTGATCGCTTTGGCGGGGTGGCGGTGTCGAGCGCAGAGGCGACGCAGCATGCTACGCCGCTACGCAGTTGGGGGAAACGGGATGGGGCTTGGGCGTTTCAGCCAAGCCGCCCTACCGCCGTTACACATAACAGCGCTTCTCCTATTCCCCCTTCCGCCGTCGCCTCCGATCTCATCGTTCTGCCGCTGGGCCGCGTCGCGTACGACGAGGCGTGGGAAGTGCAGCGCCGGTTGCAGGCGCGGCTGGTCGCCGACAAGCGCTCGGAAGTGCCGATTGGGCTGCCGCATCTGCTGCTGCTCGTCGAGCATCCGCACGTGTACACGCTGGGCAAGTCGGGCGACGCAAGCAACCTGCTGCTCGGTCCAGACGAACTGTCCCGCGTTGGCGCCACGTTCGAGCGCATCGACCGAGGCGGCGACATCACCTATCACGGTCCCGGTCAGCTCGTCGCCTATCCGATCCTCGACCTGTCGCGCATCGGCCAGGACCTGCACGTCTACCTGCGCAAACTCGAAGACGCCGTCATCGCCACGTGCGCGGACTATGGCGTATCGGCAGCGCGCGTCGGCGGCCGGACGGGCGTGTGGATCGGCCCGGACGCGCGCGGCGGCGAGCGCAAGGTGTGCGCGATGGGCATCCGGTGCAGCCGCTGGGTGACGATGCACGGCTTGGCGCTCAACGTCGCAACCGACCTGTCGATGTTCGGCCACATTGTCCCGTGTGGCATCGCAGACCGCGGAGTGACTAGCCTGGAAGCCGAGTTGGACCGACCGGTCGGCGTGGACGAGTGCTCAGACCGGCTGACCCGTCACCTCGCGGACGTGTTCGGGCTGAATGCGCGCGTAGTTCCGCCAGATGGTGCGCACGCATGGGCCAATTCGTTCGCGGGTAACGAGGCCGCCGCCTGAGCCGTGGATTCTGGATGCGCTGGGATCTATCGCCCGGTATCGTCTCGTTCACCGACCTCACCCAACCCGATTTTTCTATGGCCGAGTTCAAGATCAACGCCAAAGACCAATCCGCTGTCGACCACGTCGGCGCGGCGTTCGTGCTGCTCATCCGCGAGACGCTGTTCTACGACGAAGAGTACGGCGTCGGCGGCAACCTCAGCCTGGTCGACCAGAAGGGCGGCAAGGAGATGTACATCTCGGCTTACCTCCCTGAAACGGGCGAGTACGTCATCGAGAAGGCGACCGAGTGGGAAGACTACGAGGCCGACGAAGATGACGAAATCGGCTACGCGCTGGCCGTCGACTCGGAGGACTTTTGCAGCTATCAGGATCCCGACGAAGTCGCTACCGAACTGGCGCGCCTGATCCAAGACGAAGGACTCTCGCCCAGCATCACGCTCCGCTTCGAGGAAGACGACGAGGACTGAGCCTCCGGCTTCTCCGCGGCAAACCTGACGGGTCTTCGAGACCTGTCAGGTTTTTGTGTTTTGGGCTCTTGCCCAACCCCCGCACGCTCGGCCGCCTACGAACGCCGCGCCCGCCAAAGAGCGTCAGTCGGTGGCATCGCTCGCCAATACTCCCATTGACTGGCCCATCCGCAAGGCTCTGCCCGAAGACAATGCCGGATCGAGCGAGACGCGGCCCTCTTCGAAGGCCACGACGACACTGCTCCCCAGAAGAAAGCGTCCGATCTCGGCTCCCTTATCGAACGTCTGGTCGTGCGTGGTGACGCGTTGCTCGCGGTATGGCGAGCGGGGGCCTTGCCACACCGTTTCGATGCTCGCGACGATCATTGCTCCGACCATCACCACGAGCATCTTCCCCACTTCGGTCTCGAATTCCATCACCAACCGCTCGTTGACGGCGAACAGTCCGGCGATTCCGCTCTCCGTCTTGGCGTTGACCGAGAACAGTTTGCCCGGCACTGCGACGGTCCGCACGAGCCGCCCGGCGATGGGCAAGTGAACGCGGTGGTAGTCGCTGGGCGAGAGGTAGATCGTCGCGAATGCGCCCCCTTCGTACGACGGTCCGGCGCATTCCTTGGCGAGGGTGCTGAACGAGTACCGGACGCCTTTGGCCTGGAGCAACTCCCCCCTTTCGATCAGTCCGGTCTGGCTCACGACGCCGTCGGCGGGACTGACGACCGAGTCTTCCGCCGCGTCGATGGGCCGAGCGTTCGGGGCAAGTGCTCGGGTAAAGAAATCGTTGAACGAGCGATAGCTCGCCAACTCGGGCCGCTCGGCTTCGGCCATATCGACCTTGTACACGTCAGCAAACGTGCGGATGAGCGGACCTCGGATCCAGTCGGCTTCGGCGTTTGCCAGCGCGCCCGCGGCCCTCGAAATCAGGTGTTGCGGTAGGACTTTTTGAAGCTGAACGAACATGGCGTCGGAGATGGATCGGTGTAGCCAGGGAAACGACTGGACTCCCCAAGCGCTCCCTCTCGCTTCGGCAGTTGCTTGGATCTCTCAGGTGTTCTTGCCTCGCGACAGTCCCCACAGCACGCACGCCCAGCCGCCGATGAACGCTGCACCACCTATCGGAGCGACGGCGCCCAAAATCGGCAGGTCGAGCAGGACGAGTGCGAACAGGCTGCCGCAGAAGAGCAGGCTGCCCAGTCCGAACAAGCGCGCCGCCCAGACGAGCCTCGGCGCCGCGCCCATGCCCGCGTGCAGCGCCAGCCCGATCCACAGGAGGCCCAGTCCGTGATAAGTCAGGTACCGCGCGCCGGTCTCCCACGTCGCGACGCGCTCAGGCGTCACCAACTCGCGCAGTCCGTGCGCTCCGAACGCGCCCAGTGCGACCGAGAAGAGCGCCAATCCCGCGCCCCACGCGGCGACAGTGCGGGCAGACGGGTGCGGCTCGGTCACGACTCCTTGTGCATCAACTCGCGCGCGCTGTTGAGCGCGGCCTGCGTCACGTTCTCTCCGCTGATGAGCCGGGCGACTTGGTCAGCGCGCGCGTCGTCGTCCAGCCGCGTCAGGCGCGTGCGCGTGCGACCGGCGGCTTTGTCGATTTCCTTCTCGACCTTGAAGTGAACGTCGCCCAGACCGGCGATCTGGGCCAGGTGCGTGATGGCAATGATCTGGTGGTATTGCGCCAGCCGGTGCATCGACTCGCCGACCTGCCGGGCGACCGAGCCGCTGATGCCGGTGTCGATCTCGTCGAACACAAGGATCGGCATCCGGTCGTTTTTGGCCAGAATCGTCTTCATCGCCAGCATGATGCGGCTGATCTCGCCGCCCGACGCGACGCGTGCCAGCGGTTTGGGCGCCTCGCCGGGGTTGGCCGAGATGTAGAACTCGGCGTGGTCGATGCCCGTCGGCGTGGCGGCGAAGCGCTCGGCCTGTTTGCCTTCGCCCAGCGTCACCCAGCCGTCAGCTTTGCCCACTCGTGAGAAGCGGACTTCGACCTGGGCGTGCGGCATGCCCAGATCGGCGAGTTCGGCGACGATGCCCTTTTCGATGCGCTCGGCGACTTCGTGCCGCTTGGTCGACAGGCGAAGCGCGGCGCGGCTGAGCCGAGCTTGGGCTTCGTCGATGCGCCGGGCCAGGCGTTCGATGGCGCCTTCGAAGTCGGCGGCCAGCGCGTACGTCTCGCCGATGTCGCGCCTGTGGTCGATCACGGCTTCGAGCGACTGACCGTACTTGCGTTTGAGCATTTCGAGATCCGTGATCCGGCCGCGGATTTGCTCCAGCCGCTCGGGATTGAACTCGATGCGCGCGTTGTACTCTTGCAGAGCCGTCGCCACCTCTTGGGCGATGATCTGCGCGCTCCGGATCTCGCCCAGTTGCTCCTCGAACGCCCGGTCGATGCGAGCCAGATCCTGCATCTCGTTGCGAACGACGACGAGTTGATCGTGGACGGCGTTCTCGCCCTCGTACAGCATCTCGTAGAGTTCGGCGGTCTTCTCGTACAGCCGCTCGGCGTTTTCGAGCACGCGCTGTTCGCTGTCGAGCGCGTCATCCTCGCCCGGTTGCGGGTCGACGGCGTCGATCTCCTCGATCTGAAACTCGTACAACTCCTTCTGCTGTCGCAACTCGCGCTCGCGCTTGATCAATCCCTTCTGCTCACCGACGAGGTCGGCGACGATCTGGTAGGCGTCGACGTAGCGCTCGACCATGCCAGCGAGACCGCCGAAGTCGTCGAGCAGGTCGAGGTGGGTTTCGGTTCGGAGCAGGCTCTGGTGCTCGTGCTGTCCGTGAAGGTCGATCAGGTTGGCGGCGACCTCGCGCACGACCGGAAGCGTCGCCGGGCTGTCGTTGACGAAGGCGCGGCTCTGGCTCGCCGTGATCTCGCGGCGCAGGATGATCGACGTTCCGGCTTCGATGCCGTTGGCTTCGAGCAGGGCGCGCAGGCGCGGCGTGTCGGCCTCGTCGAACGTGCCTTCGATGACGGCTTTCTTGGCGCCCGTCCGGATGGCCTCGGTCGACGCGCGCTCGCCCAGGATCATGCCCAGCGCGCCGATCAGGATCGACTTTCCGGCCCCGGTCTCGCCCGTGATGATGTTGAGTCCGCTATCGAACTCGACCTCTTGCTCTTCGATCAGAGCGTAATCGCGGACGTAGAGCGTGCGGAGCATCGTAGGCGGTGGCTAGTCGGAATCGGGCAAGAGCATACGCGCCTCCACTTGCGTGGTGTCCGACGATCCGGTATCGGATTGTGCGTTCGCCAACCCAAACCGCTCGCTAAGCGAGTCGCGTGCCTCACACATGGCAGGCCGCATCTGTTTCTCGAAATTGACCACGACACCCAGCACGCGTCGCAAAACGCGCAGGTCCAAACCTTCGGGATCGTCTTCGGGCGCCGCGTCGAGTAGGCGAGGCGTGACGGCGCGCATCACGTCCTCGAAGTCTTCCTGGTAGGTGTAGGCCAAGCTCAAGTCGCGCACGGTTTCGAACTCGAACAAGCGAAGCATTCCCGTCGTCTGAGCGGCTTCGAACGCGACACTCGTCAGATAAGGACGATTCATCGGGCCGCGTGCGGAATCGTAAGACGGCAGTCGCTCCACTCCCACAGCAAGCGGATCGCTTCGCAGCAGCACGTCCAGTTCGTCGTGTATTGCCTGGTGATACGGCACGACGGTATCCAGGCTCAGACAGTTCTGTGCCAACTCGGCGTGGAGCGCGCGCGCCGTCTCGTTCGCCCGGCGGCTCTCCTCCCACTCCTGCTGCAATTCGCCCACACCCAGCGCAATCAGCACGCCGAGTACGACGACGATCACCTCGAAGGCGAGCGACTTGAACGAGAACTCGGAAGACATCAGGCGGCGCAGCATGACGCTAATCTACACGTTGGCAGGCTCTTTCGTCGGCGCTTTTGCGCCTGCTACTTCGTTCCCGTCTGATGCTTCGCGAGGCAACGTGAGACGCGCCGTCGTGCCTGTGCCCGGTGTACTTTCGATCTCTAGAGCACCGCCCATCACATCGCAGGCCCGGCGCGCTATCGCTAGTCCGATGCCGATTCCTTCGTGCCGCTGAACGCCTGACAGGTGCGCCTGCTCGAACGCGTCGAAGATGGAGCCGAGCGCCTCTCCGCTCATGCCTACGCCGGTATCCTCGACCTCCACGACCACCTTGCCATCCCGTCTTCCGAGGCGCAGCACGACCGAGCCTGCGTTGGTAAACCGGACGGCGTTGTCGAGCAGCGCATCTACGACTTGGCTGAGCAGTTCAGGATCGAAAGCGGAGACCAGAGTCGGAGGCGCGTCGAGCCGTAGCGTCACGCCTTTACGAGCCGCCGTTTCCTGATGCCGCCGAGCGAGTCCGCTCAGCACGTTGGCCAGATCGCCGCGTGACACGTGGTTGGCTACGTCGCCCGCCTCCAGCCGCGCTAGATTCATCACCGCAGTCAGCGTGCGATGCAGGCGGCGGCCGCTCGCGCCTATGTCGGCGGCCAAGGGGGCCAGTTCGGGGTCGATTTCGTCGCGCAAGATGTCCGCGCCGCCCATGATGACCGAAAGCGGCGTTCTGAACTCGTGGTTGAGGTTGACGAGCAGCGCAGTCTTGAGCCGTTCGGCCTGCGCGGTGCGCTCGCGCGCTTGGTCAGCCAACCGGCGGGCAATTCGCTCCGCTTCGAGCGAAACAGCATCGTCGACGTTCGTCATGATGCCGATCACGCTGTCCTCGTCGTCTGCCGACCACTGCCACCGCACGTCGAACAGCACGCGCCGATGAGCCGTCCGCGCTGCCACACGCGACAGGTGAGTCGGCTTGTGCGGAGACGTGTGGCTGCTGGCGAGCACGCGCTCTACCGCGTCCCGATCTTCGAACAGGGCGGCAAGCGGCTCGCCCATCACATCGGCTACGGGCTGCCCCGTATGCCGCGTCCACGCATCGGTGAGAAAGGAGACGACGCCTCCGTTTGTCTGGAAGACCACGTCGTCCAGGCCGCCGAGTATCAAACTGTGCCGTCGCTCGCTGACGCGCAGCCGCTCATGCAGCCACGCATTGCGCAGCGCGACCGCGGCCTGCGAAGCCATCGCTTGGGCCATCGATATGGCCGGTTCATCGAACCGCTCGGCTTCGGAATGAGCGTAGAGCAGTGCTCCCATCACCTCGCCCTCCGAATCGCACACCGGAATGCCGAGCACGCTGTCCACGCCCATCACGTGGGCAGCCTCACTATATGTCGGATCGGCCGAAGCGTTTGCCAGGTGCAGCGGATGGTGCGGACGCGGCAGGCCGAACAGGTCCGGTAACCGACGGACAGTCGTCTCCTCGACGCTCGGCGATGCGACGACGACCGAGTGCAACTGACCGCCACGCCGAAGCGATTCCTCTCGGTAGAACAGCCCGCCCCGATCGGCGCCGCACAACTCGGCACCCGACGTCACGATGGCCCGCATGAGACGAGATGGGTCGAGTTCAGACGACAGCTGCGCAGTGATCTCCAGAATCGCGGCCAACGAGCGGCTGTCCGGTGGGGAGAAAGGCGACATGGGAAGCGAGGTACTGAACCCTAGAAACTTAGTCTCTACTCGTCCCACTCTCCTCTCTTCTTCGGCAACTATGGAGACACTCTTTTATGTCATACCAATGCAAACGAGGTTCTTACTTACAGTCGCGTAAGTAAGAACCTCGTTTGTTCGGCTCCGTCGATTCTGGTCGTTTGCTCTCCAGAAGGCGAGGAGCGCAGCACGTGACCAAGAGCGAACGTGGCAGTCCCGTTTGCGGCCTACGCACTCTCCTCGACACTCACCAGCGTCCATCCGCTGTCGAGTTTGGGTTTGGCCTGCTTGTACTTGAGCGAAAGCTGCGCTCCGGTCGACGGGTTCTGGATCACGACGCGGTCGTTGCGGCCGATGCGGTCCTCTTCGGTCGCGACGTAGGCTTGCGGCGTGGCGGTCGGATCGTCGGGGCGATCTCCAGCCGGTCCGTTGCCGTCGCCGCTGGGGACGGGGCGCTGGGCCTGGGCTTGCGAGGCACGCGCGCGGCTAGCGTCGAGTTTGCGCGGCTGCGCCTGGGGACGGCGGCCTTCGGGTTCGCCAACGAGTGGTCCGGCGCGGAAGACCAGAGACACGACCTCGCGGTTGGCGTCCTCCATCATCTCGGCGAACGTGCGATAGGCCTCCATCTTGTACTCGATCAGCGGGTCGCGCTGGCCGTAGGCGCGCAGGTTGATGCCCTCCTTGATCTCGTCCAGGTCGCGCAGGTGCTGCGTCCACTTCTCGTCGATCACGGCGAGGACGCTAGCGCGCTCCAGAGCGTCGTTGAGTTCTTGCCCCTGCGTCTCGACCAGGGCGTCGAGTTCAGGCGTCAGCCGCATCAGGCGGCGTCCGTCGGTGAAGTCGATGGCGATCTTTTTGGGACGGCGGTCGTCGGGCTCCTCGGCGATCTTCCTGACGCCCTCGAAGAACCGGCTCGCCAGCACCCTACGCTTCTTCTGGTACATCTCCAGCGCCTGATCGTAGATGACTTCCTGGACGCCGCTCTCGCCCAGCCGCGCGTATTTCTCCTCGTCCATGTCGATCTCGAGCGCGAGCGTGCGGATCAACTCCTCCTTGAGTCCGGCCAGATCGTTGGCCTTCTGGTAGCGCGACACGGTCTCGTCGACGACGCTTTCGAGCGCTTCCAAGATGTCGCCGCTCGTGCGCGTGCCGGTCAGCGCGTTCTGGCGGCGCGTGTAGATGACCTCGCGCTGGGCGTTGAGCACGTCGTCGTATTCGAGCTGCCGCTTGCGGATCGCGAAGTTGTTCTGCTCGACTTTCTTCTGCGCGCGCTCGATCGACTTGCTCGCCCACGGGTGTTCGAGTGCGACGCCCTCTTCCATCTGCAAGCGGTCGAAGACCTTGGCCGCGCGCTCGCCGAAGAGCCGCATCAAGTCGTCTTCGAACGAGACGTAGAACTGGCTCTCACCCGGATCACCCTGGCGCCCGGCACGCCCGCGAAGCTGCAAGTCGATGCGGCGGCTGTCGTGGCGTTCGGTCCCCAAGATGGCGAGCCCGCCCGACTGGAGCACGTTGTCGGCCAGCTTGATATCCGTTCCTCTACCGGCCATGTTGGTGGCGATCGTGACGGCTCCGGGCTTTCCAGCTTGCGCGACGATCTCGGCCTCTTTCTGCGCGCGGTCGGCCTTCGCGTTGAGCACGTTATGCGGAATGCCCGCACGCTGCAACATGCG
Source organism: Rhodothermales bacterium (assembly GCA_963841855.1). Taxonomy (GTDB): domain Bacteria; phylum Bacteroidota; class Rhodothermia; order Rhodothermales; family BA12; genus CAXBBB01. The sequence goes on from CAWJEJ010000001.1 coordinate 847,097, forward strand.
GCTGACCGTCTCGCTCGACTCGACGCTAGCCGTACCGACGAGAACGGGCTGACCGCTCTCGTGAAACTCGCGGATGCGGTCGATGACGGCGTTGAACTTCTCGCGCTTGGTGCGGAAGATCAGGTCGTTCTTGTCAGCGCGCGCGATGGGCTTGTTGGTCGGCACGACGATCACGTCCAAGCCGTAGATGCGGAACAGCTCTTCGGCTTCGGTCACGGCCGTACCGGTCATGCCCGCGAGCTTGTGATAGAGGCGGAAGTAGTTTTGGAGCGTGACGGTTGCGTACGTCTGCGTTGCGGCCTGAACCTGGACGTTTTCCTTGGCTTCGATGGCCTGGTGCAGTCCGTCCGAGTAGCGGCGGCCCGACAGGACGCGCCCCGTGTGCTCGTCGACGATCTGGACTTTGCCGTCCTGGACGATGTATTCGACGTCGTTTTCGTACATCGTGTAGGCGCGCAAGAGCTGCTCGATGGCGTGCAGGTGCTCGGCGCGCTCGCCGTACTTGGCGTAGAGTTCGCGGCGCTCCTCTTCGAACGCGGCCTGCGCTTCGTCCTGATCGGTCCCGTCGGCGACCTTGGCGTCGCGCTCGCGCTCCATCCGGGCAATGTGCTCACCGATATCCGGCAGCACGAACAGGTCGACTTCGGCGCCACTCTCGCGCGCCGACATCTCACGTCCCTTGTCGCCCATCTCGATCGAATGCTGCTTCTCGTCGACCGCGTAGAGCAGCGCGTCGTCGACGTAGGGCATGTTCTTGGCGTTGTCCTGCAAGTAGAAAAACTCCGTCTTCTGCACCAACTGCCCGACGCCCGTCTCCTGGAGCATCTTGGCGAGCTTGCGGTTTTTGGGATACCCACGCTGCGCCCGGAGCAGAGCCAATCCAGCTTTCTCCTCGTGCTGCCGCGCCTCCTTCTTCTTGCCCGCAGCGATGGACTCGTCGCGCGCCTTGAGTTCTTTCTCGGCCTCGCTCACGAACCCGGCGACGAGCGACTTCTGCTTGTTGACCAGCCGCTCCATCGCAGGCTTGAATTCGGCGAACCGGTCGTCGTTGGACTGGGGGACGGGACCGCTGATGATCAGAGGCGTGCGCGCTTCGTCGATCAGGACCGAGTCTACCTCGTCGATGATGGCGAAGTGGTGGCCGCGCTGAACCAGGCTTTCGGCGTCGTAGACGAATGAGTTGTCGCGCAGGTAGTCGAAGCCGAACTCGTTGTTGGTGCCGTAGGTGATGTCGGCGCGGTAGCCTTCACGACGCTCTGGCGAGTGGGCCTGATACTTGTCGATCACGTCGACGGTCAAGCCGTGGAAGGCGAAGATCGGCGCCATCCACTCGGCGTCGCGCTGCGCGAGGTAGGGGTTGACCGTCACGACGTGAACGCCGCGTCCGGCCAGCGCGTTGAGATACATCGGCGCTACGCCGACGAGCGTCTTGCCTTCGCCCGTTTTCATCTCAGCGATCCTGCCCTGGTGCATCGCGACGCCGCCCAAGAGCTGCACGTCGTATGGAATCATGTCCCACTTGATAAGCGTGCCGCCCGCTTCCCACTCCTTGCCGACCATGCGCCGGCACGTTTCCTTGATAACGGCGAAGGCCTCGGGCAGAATCTCGTCCAGCGTCGCGTCCATCCGTTCGAGCCACTCGTCGTCCAGTTCGTCCAGTTCTTCGAGCAGTTTCTGCCGCTCGCCAACCGAGATCGTCTCGGCCTCCTTGCCCTCTTCGGCCACGCCGCGCAGACGGTCACGGATCTCCTTCTGGTCCGCCTCGACCTCCTCGACGGCCAGCGCCAGGCGCGCGCGGAAATCGGTCGTCTTGGCTTTGAGTTCGTCGTCGGACAGACCGGCGAGATCTGCAAAATGCTCGTTGATCTCATCGACGATGGGCCAGATATCGGTGAGTTGGCGGTTTTGGGAGCCACCGAAGAGTTTTTTGAGGAAGCCGAGCATGGGCAGAAACGTCGCGAGAAAGGAGAAAGGCCGAAAGTAGGCGGCGGCGAGGCGCAGGGCGAGGAATATCGCTGGGATAACGACAGCCGAGGCAGCACTTTTGAATGCAACGGAGCGAATCGGCGTTCCAGCGCACAGTCCACGCAAAATGCGCGAACCGTCGCCCGGCGAGATGGGCGGGCTTGACCGCGCGCGTACCGGTCCCGTTCTTGTCTCCACCCGCCCAACGTACGCGCTATCGCCCTCTCGGTACTCTCAGCTTCGGCTGCCCCTTTCGTCTCCTACCGATCTTCGATGCGACTCTCTCGTGCCTTCACGGGCTGCGCCTGCCTACTGCTGCTCGCTCCAACAGCATCCGCTCAGTTGGGCAACGGCGGTGCCTTCTCTGTCCTCTCGCTCGACGCCTCGCCTCGTACGGCGGCTCTGGGCGGATTGCACAGCGCGCTGGGCGGGACCGATCCGGCGCAGCTATTCTATAACCCGGCGCTGCTCGAACCGTCGAATGGCACGCTGTCACTGGGCTATCTCAACCACCTGGCCGGTCTCAACGCGGGGTTTGTCGCTTACGGCCGGACTATACGAGGCGTCGATGCAGCCGTCGGCGTGCGGTACCTGAGCTATGGCGAGTTGGAGGGCGCCGACGCGCGCGGCGACGACACGGGCACCTTCTCGGCATCCGACATCGCGCTTACGGCAGGTGCCAGTTATTCGGTCAGCGAGCGCCTTCGGCTGGGTGCCAACGCGCACGTCGTCACGTCGGGCATCGACGACGCGAGAGCTACCGCGCTGGCCGCTGACGTGGCTGCCGCGTTTACGATTCCGACCCAAGCGCTGACGGCGACCGTCAGCCTGCACCACGCTGGGGCCGTCGTGTCGTCTTTGGCCGAAACGACCGATGAGTTGCCGCTCGACCTGCGCGTGAGCGTGAGCAAGCGTCTGCAATACCTACCGCTCCTCGTTTCGGTGACGGGCTACAACCTCGCTGATCCAGGCGGAAGCGGCACGGGTAACCAGAACGCTGCTGCCCAGGCCGCACGCCACATCCGGGTAGGAGGCGAGCTGCAGTTCTCGCCCACATTCCAGGTTCGGTTAGGCTTCTCGCCCGAGCGCAACCAGGACCTCCGCACGCGCGACCGCCTGGACTTCGCCGGTCTGACGGGCGGTTTCGGACTCAAAGTCTCGCGCTTCCACGTCGACTACGCGTTCCAGTCGTGGTTCGAAAACGGCACGCTGCACTACTTGGGACTGCGGACCAACCTCTGACTCCATCCAACCATGAATCGCATCACGATTGACCCGGCGATCTGCCACGGCAAACCGTGCATCCACGGTCTGCGCTACCCGGTCGAGATGATCCTCGACCTGCTTAGCTCGGGCATGACGCCCGATGAGGTTCTGGCCGACTACGAAGATCACGAGCGAGACGACACGCTGGCCGTCCTGTCGCATGCGGCTCACCTCAGTCGTACCAAGCGCACGCTTCCTCTGGCCGCGTGAAGCTCATTCTGGATGCTCATCTACCGCGTCGTTTTGTGCATTCTGCTATGCGAACTCGGCCACGACGCCATCCACACGCTCGACTTGCCTGATGGTAATCGAACACCCGACTCCGAAATCAGTCGTGTCTCGGTCTCGGAAGAGCGAATCGTAACGACGAAAGACTCGGACTTCGTCAACTCCCTCTTGATCAGCAGCGTCCCGTTTAACTGCTTATCGTCTCGACTGGCATATTCCAAACGCTGAGTTGAATCGGCTCGTGCTCGTCAACGCATCCGCTCTTGAAGGAGCGTTGGTCTCCCACTCGTTCGTCGAATTGGATCGCACCTCCCTACGCATTCACTTCCGATGGGCGGTTTCGGACTCAAAGTGTCGCGCTTCCACGTCGACTACGCGTTCCAGTCGTGGTCCGAAAACGGCACGCTGCACTACCTCGGCCTGCGCATCAGCTTGTCATCCTTCCCAGTGGTGGTTCTGCTCATTCCGGCAAGCGCCTCGTCAGCGAGAGCGATCTAGATGGTTTCTTATAGGGCCGAGGCATGTGGGGAGGGCAGTGAGAGTCGGATGCACGTGGCAGTCGCCTACGACGAGCATGCAGAGCGGCGACGATAAAGCGAGCAGGATCTCTCCCATGCCGGAGCGCCCAAACGCACGACGCCCCCGGCGGCACGTGGCTACCGGGGGCGTCGGGGTGATACCGAGTGGGTCGGATCAGTTCATCATTGCGGCCATGGCGGCGGCATCGACGGGATCGTTGAAGGTGACCTTGCCGGTGGCGACGTCGTGCATCGCGCCGACGACGATCAGCTTGCCCTCCCTGACGAGTCCGGCCATGACCGGGCTGCGCTCAAGGATGTTCACGACCGTCATGTCGACGTTCTCGTGGGCGACGGCCTGGACGAAGTCAGCGTTGGACGAGTTGCGCGGTCCGCTCACGTCGGTGACCGAGTAGATGGCCGGGGCGATGTTGCTCAGCGTGTGTGTCAGGTTGCCCAGTTCGACGTTGTCGCAGGCGCCCTTGACGGCTCCACACTCGGTGTGACCGAGCACGACGACGACTTTGCTGCCAGCGGCGGCGGTAGCGAACTCCATGCTTCCCAGGATGTCGGTGTTGACGAAGTTACCGGCGATGCGGACCGAGAAGATGTCGCCGACGCCTTTGTCGAATACGATCTCGTGCGGCACGCGGCTGTCGATGCAGCCCAGGATGGTCGCCATCGGATACTGACCGCCAGCCGTACCAGCGACCTGTGCGTTGAAGTCACGCTCGACAGCCGTTCCGTCGAGGAAGCGCTGGTTGCCGTCTTGGAGCACGCGGAGCACGTCCATGGGCGAGAGGGCCGCTTGCGATTCTGCCGTGAGCGCCATCGTGACGTCACGTCCGGTGTGGTCCATCGTGGCAGGCTGCGTCTGAGCGCAGGCGGGAAGGACGAAGAGAGCCGCCAGCATGACGAGCGGCGAGAGACGGGAAAAAGTGTTCATCGAGTAGATGGTGTGGATAGGAGTTAGAGAGCGTGATGCGCCGAGCGCACACGAGGAATCCCACAAACAGAGACGTAAAGAGTCGTGCGGGAAAGGGAAAATTAGAGGGTTCGTTCGTTCGGTCGAATCACACGCCAGCGAACGGAGGGAGGTGAATTGCGCGCCAGCCGGAGCGGTGTTCGAGTGGCGTCAAAATCCGGAGCCATGCCTACTACCCGCACCTCACGGCGAAACCGAATTGGTCGGCACAGGGGCAGATCGGAAGTTGGTTGTGATAACGGGTAATGGAGTAGTGAGTGCTGTGTACGTCTTGAATGCAAGGGTCGGTTTCCCTGAAAGCGCGTCCCGGACGTGAATCCGGCTTCATACGGGCCTTTCTGTGTGACCGACTCGTGACACCGGTTTTCCCATCGCCTGAAGCGCACGCTTCGAATGGTCGCTGTAAACCGGTGAACCGTAGCGTTGCCGTTACTAACGGCGCGTCTGAGGCGGCTACCTGTTGAACGATTGACGCCCCACGCTCATGCCTGCCCTCCTCGACACCGTCCTCCTCTGGTCGCGCTTCGCCGCCGCTGCCGCCACTGCTCTTCTCGTCGGCCTGAGCGCGCTCGCGCTGTAACGCGTCAGCCTGCTTTGGCCTCGATCTGCGCGACTTCCTCGGGCGAGCGCGTCAGCAGGCCTTGCTTCTTGAAGTAGATCATCGTCGTGTCGAGCGTGCCATGGCGCATCCGAAGCTTGACTTCTTCGAGGCTCAGTCCGTCGTTGAGCCACAGCAGCGCCGCCGTATGCGTCAGGCTGTGCGGCTTGATGCCTTTGCGTTTGAGATCGGCGGTTTGGAGTACGCCGTTGACTCTGCTGCGCAGTGTGCGCGTGTTGAGGCGTTTGCCTTCGCTCCGGCGTCCGTGCGAGGCGAACAGCGGCGCGTAGGCTTCGACCGGACCGCGCAGCGACTGATACGCCTGGATCGCGTCGACGACGTGCGCGTCGAGCGGCACTTCCTGATCTTTTGTCGTCCTGCCCTTTCCCTGAACGCGCAGCAGGACGCCCATCAGCGAGTTGTCTAAGTCCTCTAAGTCCGCGCGGACGATCTCGATCTCGCTCAGTCCAGCGTAGAGCATCAGGTAGATCACGGCCCTATCGCGCGCATCGAGGACCGTATCGGTCGAAAGCGTCGCGACCAATGTGTCGACCTCGGACTGCGTCAGGATTGAGCGGCTGTGGTTGGCGGGTCGGCGATTCCCCTTGACTGTTTTGGCCGGGTTCTCGGCGAGCAGTCCGGCATCAGTCAGATACTGGCAGAAACGCCTGATCGCCGTCAGGTAAGTCGACACCGATACCTGGTGCAGTCCTTTGTCCTCCATTAGGTGCTTTTTGTACGCCTCGATGCCCTCGCTCGTCCATCGGAAGGAGGCCTTGTGCAACATGTAAAACCGCTCGAACTCGTTGAGCGTCCGCCGATAGGTGCCCACCGTTTCTTTGCTCTTGCCTTTGAGATAGTCGCGCGAAAACGTCTCCAGATGCTGCTCCAAATCGGCCAAGCCCATACGGACTTTACGGTTCTGCGCCTCGGGCGAGGCGGACGGATCAACAGGCGTGGACATGACGGAGGGGGGGGGGAATCCGGAGCGTCCAGCAGGATACTTCCGCTTTGGGCAGTTTGCCAATAACAGCGGTGTCGCTACGCGGCTACGTTTGCGGCGGGCGGCCACAGCGTCATCAGGTTATCCGCGAAAGTGGGCGCTGCGCTCTCGAACATCCACAGCATACGATCAGGAAAACCCAACAACTCGGTTTCCAACGCGCGCATCGACTCATCAAACGTCGCCGTCTCTTCGTGAATCGGTACGCTCGACCCGTCGGCGTATACCACGCCGGCACAGATCGAATCGCGAGTGTACAGATCTCGCTTGAAGGCGATTACCTGCGCCGCTACTTGCAGCCTAGTCAGCCGTAATCAGCGGTTCAGGCGAACGCCTGCGCGCACGAAAGCGGTCCAGCCAACTCATCACTTTACCCCTTGTCATCGCGAGGAGCGGAGCGCCGTGGCGATCTCCTTCGCTAGCCGAAACTCGGGAGATTGCCACGGCGCTCCGCTCCTCGCAATGACTAAGGCGCAAGGGTCACACCTCGCCGTTCGGGTCGATCTCTTCGAGCAGGCGCGTGTATTTGCCCAGGTACGAAGCCGCCATCGCGCCGTCGACAATGCGGTGGTCGTAGCTCAGCGAAACGTACATCATCATGCGGATCGCCATGATGTCGCCCAGTTCGGGATCTTCGACGACGACGACGCGCTTCTTGATCGCGCCCGGCGACAGGATCGCGACTTGGGGCTGGTTGATGATCGGCGTGCCCATCAAACTGCCCAGGCTGCCGACGTTGGTAACCGTGAACGTGCCGCCCGAGAGTTCGTCGGGCTGGAGCTTCTTGTCGCGCGCGCGCGTCGCCAGATCGGCGGCGGCCTTGGCCAGACCGACTAGGTTGAGGCCTCCGGCGTCGCGGATAACGGGGGCGACCAGTCCGGTCGTTCCCAGCGCGACCGCCATGCCGACGTGGAAGTCTTTGCGGACCAGCACGCGGTTGCCTTCGACCGACGAGTTGAGCATCGGATGGTCGCGCATCGCGTCGACGGCGGCTTTGATGAAGTAGGGCGTGTACGTCAGCTTGACACCTTCGCGCTCCATGACGCGCTTCTTGTTCTTCTCGCGCTGGCGGACCAGGTTGGTCACGTCGATCTCAGCGAAGCTGGTCACGTGCGCGCTCGTCGCCTTGCTGCGGACCATGTGGTCGGCGATGATTCTACGCATGCGGTCCATCTCGACCACTTCGACTCGGTCGCCGTAACTGGAGGCGTCGGGCGCAGGAGCCTGCGTCGACGGGCGCGACGGCGGCTGGGGCGCGCGCGACGGAGCCGGTGTCGGGGCGCTGCGCTGTTCGGGCTGGCGCGGTGCACTGCTGCTCCTCGTTTCTAGGTAGGCCATCAGGTCGTCCTTGCCGACGCGTCCTTCGCGGCCGCTGCCCTGGACGCGGCTGAGTTCTTCCATCGACAGGCCTTCCTTCTCGGCGATCGAGCGAACGAGGGGCGAGAAAGCGGCCGTCATCCGACGTGCGCGTGATCGGGCTGCCGTCGCCCGACTGCTGATCGTCGCCGGTCTGGCCCGAGATCGGAGCGTACGCCGGAGCTGACGGAGCATCGGCGGGCGCTTTGGGCGGATCGGACTGAGCGGGAGCCGTCGACGGTGCAGGAGACGAGGCCGCTGGCTGCGGAACGGATGCGCCCTCGCCGACGCCGATGCGCGCGATGACCGAGCCGACTTCGACGGTGTCGCCCTCTTCGACGAGGATCTCGACGAGCGTTCCCGCTGCCGGGCTGGGCACCTCGGTGTCGACCTTGTCGGTGCCGATCTCGAGCAGCGTCTCGTCGAGCTCGATCGCGTCGCCGGGCTGCTTGTGCCACACGATTACCGTGCCTTCGGTTATGCTCTCGCCCATCTTGGGCATCACCACGTCCTGCACTTCGCCGGTCGCCGCGCTCTCGGCAGGCGCTTCGTGGACGGCCGTTCCGCTCATCGCCTGAGCCAGGTTTTCGGCCTCGCTGTCGCCGTGCGCGTGCTCGGGTTCGGGCGCCTGCATCTCGACTTCGGGCTCCGACTCCTGGGCGGCAGGCTGCACGCTGGACGATCCATCGCCGCTCAGATCGACCGCATCGGCATCCGTTTCGATGACCGCGATCGCCGTATCGACTTCGACGGTGTCGCCCTCTTCGACGAGGATCTCGACGAGCGTTCCCGCTGCCGGGCTGGGCACCTCGGTGTCGACCTTGTCGGTGCCGATCTCGAGCAGCGTCTCGTCGAGCTCGATCGCGTCGCCGGGCTGCTTGTGCCACACGATTACCGTGCCTTCGGTTATGCTCTCGCCCATCTTGGGCATCGTGACCTGGACCTGTGCCATCGTGTTCTATCGGGTGTGCGGATGTGGGAGACCGGAAGATAGCGGCAAGGGCAAAGCGCTTTCGGCTCCGATGTGTCTGTTTGCTGTTCGGACCAACGCGCAAGCACGTGGGCAGTGCCAAACGCGAGAAAACCCGGCAGGTATTTGAGGCCTGCCAGGTTTGGGATTGAGACGAGGAGCGATCAGCCGCGCGCGCCCAGTTCGGAATGGTCGCCGACGTTGATCGGGCCGGTCATGCCTTTGACCGTCGCGTACTGACCGACCAGAGATTCGTCGAGCACGCTGCCTTCGACGCGTCCGCCAGCGAAGACGACGCTCTCGCGCAAAACCGATCCCTCGACGATGGCTCCCGCCTCGATCGACACGTTAGGGCCGACGACTGAGCCGCGCACCTGGGCTTGGGGGCCGATGTAAACCGGCTCGATCACGATGCTGTCTTGGACGACTCCGGCATGGGCTTCGCCGCGTTCCATCTCCAGAATGACTTTGGTCGTGTCGAGGAGCGCGGGGATCGTGCCGCAGTCGAGCCAGTCGGTCACACCCGCCGTCTTGAAGACCGCGCCGTCCTTGAGCATCTTGTCGAGCGCATCCGTCAGCTGAAACTCGCCCGTATTGCCCCGCTCGTTGCCGTCGACCAGTTCGACGATCTTGGTCCCAAACTCGGCCAGATCGCGCATGTAGTAGATGCCGATGAGCGCCTCGTTGGAGATCAGTTCTTTGGGCTTCTCGACGAACGCCGTCACCCGGTCGCCCTCGCGGACGGCAACGCCGAAGCGGCTGGGATCTTCGACGTGCTTGACCCACACGATGGCGTCGGCGTCCAGGTCGAGGTTGCCGTCCATGTAGAACAGCGTGTCCGCGAACACGACGACGCCCTCGCCCGACAGGTGCTCGCGGGCCGAGTAGACGGCGTGAGCGGTGCCCTCGGCGCTCTCCTGGATCGCGAAGCCTGCCTGGATGCCGAACTGCTCGCAGATTGCCCGAAGATCGTCGTAGACCGCTTTGGGGAAGTCGGGGCCGAGGATGAAGACGGCTTCGGTCAGAGGGCGCGGCAGGACGTCCATGAACGTCTGCACGATGCGCTCGACCATGCTTTTGCCTCTGACGTTGAGGAGCGGCTTGGGCGTGACGTGTGAGTGTGGGCGGACGCGCGTGCCGCGGCCTGCCATGGGGATGATGAGCTTCATGAAATGGAGTGAGGTTGAGCAGGGCGCAAGATAGCCGGACGGACGTTGCCGTTGTGTAAACCGGACGAAAGAGCGTCCACCGATGTGGGCAGGACGCGTGCTCGCTGGCGTGTAAAGGTCTCGTCGGCAGCGGCTGAGCGCGAAACGGAGCCGCTATCCTACGAATCAAAGACAAGGTACCGGCTTGGCACGCCCGTTGCCCGTACATGGGGCAGCCTCCTCTATCGGAGAGCCGATCGCTTTTATTTCCCACCCATTCCGCACGTCTACCATGACCCACACTCTACGCAACACGCTCGCCCTGTGCGCGCTCCTCTTATTCGCCACGTTCGGGGCAGGCTGCTCCAGCATGAACAAAACCAGTAAAGGTGCCGTCATCGGAGCCGGAGCCGGAGCCGGAGTCGGCGGCGTGATCGGCCGGACGCAGGGCAACACGGCCCAGGGTGCCATCATCGGCGCGGCCATCGGCGGCGTGGCGGGCGCCATCATCGGACGCCAGATGGACAAGCAGGCCGAAGAACTTGAGGGCGAACTGGCCAACGCCGAAGTGACGCCCATCCAAAACCCCGAAACGGGCGAGACGGCAGGCATCCAGGTCACGTTCGACAACGCGATCCTGTTCGACTTCGCCAAGTCGACGCTCAAGGCTCAGGCCCGCACCGACCTCACCGGCTTGGCCGGTAGCCTCCAGCGCTACGACAACACCGACGTCGTCATCTACGGCCACACCGACTCGCGAGGAGGCGACGCGCTCAACATGAGGCTCAGCGAGGAGCGCGCCGAATCCGCCGCGCAGTTCCTGATGAGCCAGGGCATCCCGCGCTACCGCATCACGACCGTCGGCAAGGGCGAGACCGAGCCCGTCGCCACCAACGACACCGACATGGGCCGCGCTCAAAACCGCCGAGTCGAGATCGCGATCTTCGCCAACGAGGCGTTCCAGCAGGAAGCCAACCAGCAGTCCGGACAGGGCCGCTAAGCTCTGCTTCTCACTTCGAGCCGCTCCACGCGTTGTGTGGGGCGGCTCGTTTCGTTTCTTGCCCCTCCCCTTTTCTCACTCATGACTATGGCTGCCACAAAGAAAACCCTCGAACCACAAGACGAAGTAGAACAGATCAACCGCCAGATGTCGGACAAGGAGCGCGAGGCATGGCAGACCAAGAGCGTCAAAGACCTGTGGCGCATCTTCCGCATTCAGTCCGAGTTCGTCGAAGGCTTCGAGACGATGAGCGAGATCGGGCCATCGGTTTCGATCTTCGGCTCGGCGCGCACGCAGCCCGACAATCCCTACTACACGATGGGCGTCGAAGTGGCCGAAGAACTGGTGCGCAGAGGCTACGGCGTCATTACCGGAGGCGGGCCGGGTATCATGGAGGCGGGCAACAAGGGCGCGCGCAACATGGAAGGCGCGTCGATCGGCCTCAACATCGAGCTTCCGCACGAGCAGGGTCACAACCCATACATCGACCCGGACAAGCTGATCAACTTCCACTTTTTCTTCGTCCGCAAGACGATCTTCGTCAAATACAGCCAGGGCTTCATCGTGCTGCCGGGCGGCTTCGGCACGCTCGACGAGTTGTTCGAGAGCCTGACGCTGATCCAGACGCGCAAGATCACCAAGTTTCCCGTCGTCCTGATGGGGGCGAGCTACTGGACCGGCTTGGTCGACTGGCTGCGCGACACGATGCTGGCTGAGGGCAACATTAGCGAGAAGGATCTGCACCTGTTCAAGATCACCGACGACCCCGTCGAGGCCGTCGACATCGTGGACGAGTTTTACAAAGAGCACAGCCTCTCGCCCAACTTCTGATCGCGCTCCACCCTGGGCTGCTCACCTGTCTAACTTGGCACACATCGCTGTACATCGTTCGACACGTTTTCGGACCGGCTGGGCGCTAGAATCGTGCTCTCAAGCGTTCTGAGATGGGAACGCGCGCGCGGCACGGTCCGTGCATCTCTGCCTTACAGATTATCCCTCTTCCACACACCCCACCTCCCCACATGACCCGAGTCCTGACCCTGCTTCTGCTGGCCGTCGCCGTCGCCCTTCCTGGCGTCGCGAGCGCTCAAGCCTACAAAGAAGCCTACAACGCTGCCAACGAAGCGGCGTCCGCTAAAGACTACATGGCAGCCTATGAGCAGTACCAAGTGGCACTCGAAGGCGCCGTCGAAGCCGAAGACGAAGAAGTCGAGGCCCGCTCACGCTACGTTCTGGCTCAGCTGGACTACGCTCTCTCGGTCCGCAAGCTCAAAGCGGACGAGAACGAGGAGGCACTCGCAGGCTTCGAGACCGGCATCTCGCACGATCCTAGCTTCGCGATGAACTACGTCGGCAAGGCCGAAGCGCTCAAAGCGATGAACCGTGACGAAGACGCCATCGGTGCTTACGGCATGGCGATCGAAGTGGCTGAGGCGGGCGACAAAGCCCGCGGTACCGCTGTCAAGAACATGCTGGCCCTGATCGGCTCGACGGGCGACTTGCTCGGCGGCGCTAACCCGAGCCGCACCAAGGCATCGGCCGCACTCGAGCAGCTTGTCGCCCTCGATTCGACGCTGTCGTCCGAGCCCGAGTATCACCTCTACGTGGCACGCGCACACAATGTGCTGGGCGACTACTCGGCCGCTCGCACGGCCGCTAGCGCCGGACTCGCGCTCGACCCTAACGACCGCAACGACGCCGCCGCGCTGCACTTCGTCACTGGAGACAGCTACCGCCTCCAGTCGAACTACGACGCCGCCCGCACGGCTTACGGCTCGGCTGCCTATGGTAACTACCGCGACCAGGCGAACTACTACATCGAAACGATGGGTAAGGAGCAGTAAGCCGCTCCAAACAACCGCAAAAGCCTCCACTCGGACTCCCGGGTGGAGGCTTTCTGCTTTGACTCAAACTCCCCGCGTGCGGCGCTGCCACCTCCGATACCAGATCCGAAGAATGCTGATGCGTCCCTTCGCCGTCATCCTGAGCCTTGCTTGAGGAGCCTGCCCTCGACCTGATCGGGGGATCTCCGTGCTCTGACGGCAAAGGACGGAGATCCCCTTCGACTGCGCTCAGGGCAGGTTTTCGACAAGCTCAGGATGACGATATGGGAAACGCACTGTCAAATCTCGGACTTGGTATGAGGAAAGAGAGAGGGCTAGCACTTCCGAGTCGTCTTAGGCAACTGCCTCGGCCGCCTGCGAAGCCCGCGTGTCCGACTGCACTCGGCCACCGCGCAGCGTAATCGTGCGGCTGCATTTGGCGGCCAGATCCAGGTCGTGCGTGACGACGACCAGAGCCGTCCCCTGCTCGGCGTTGAGCGCAAACAAGAGTTCTTCGACGGCCTGAGCCGTGTCCTGGTCGAGGTTGCCCGTCGGCTCGTCGGCGAAGAGCAGGCGCGGCGCGTTGACGAACGCCCGCGCGATGGCGACGCGTTGCTGCTCGCCGCCCGACAGTTCGGATGGGTAGTGTCCCCTCCGGTCGCCCAGCCCGACCTGGCCGAGAAGCTCGACGGCCCGAGTGCGCGCGCCGCTGTTGCCGACGAGTTCGGCAGGCACCATCACGTTTTCGAGGGCCGTTAGCGTCGGCAGCAGGTTGAACGACTGGAAGACGAATCCGACATGCTTGCCTCGGACGGCTGCCCGCTCGTCCTCGCTCATCGCGTCGATGCGCGTTCCGGAGATCGAGACCGTGCCGGACGTGGGACGGTCGAGCCCGGCGCAGAGGCCGAGCAGCGTCGTCTTGCCACTTCCGCTGGGGCCGACGATGGACAGCGTACCGCCCGGGGGAACGTCGAGCGAGACGGCGTCGAGGACGGTGAGCGTGCGAGCAGGCGTGGCGTAGGTCTTGGTGAGGTCGCGCGCGGCGAGGACGGCATCGGCCATTCGGATAGGGAAGAGGTGGAAAGCGGCAACGACTGCCGCGCGCAGAAACGGATCATAGTGGGTTCGGTTTGCCGCTTTCTTTTCCGACCGCCCGATGCTTCGCCTCGCCCTCCTGCTCCTCCTCACTCTTCTCGTTGCGTGCTCCGATGACACCAGCGGCTCAGACGCTTCCGAAACCGACTCACCTGCTGTGATCAATCAATCGAATCGCCCGGCTCAACCGCCGCGCGCCTTGGAGCCGGGCGAAAAGCGCCGCATCCTCGTCGTCGGAAACAGCATCGCCGACGGATACGGGCTGACGCGCGCCCAGTCCTTCCCGTCGCTGATCCAGCAAAAGATCGACAGTGCCGGGCTACCGTTCGAGATCGACAACCAGGGCATTTCGGGCCAGACGACGGCGGGCGGCCTGAATGGTTTAGAGTGGCATCTGGAGCGGCCCGTCGACGTGCTGCTGCTCGAACTAGGCGCCAACGACGGGCTTCGCGGGCAGCCCGTCGCCAACGTCCGAACCAACCTGACGGCGATCATCGAGCGCGTCCGAGAGGACAACCCCGCTTCGGCCGTTGTGCTGACCGGGATGCAAATGCCGCCCTCGTACGGCGCACAGTACACGTCGGCTTATCGGAGCGTATTTCCCGAAGTTGCCCAAGAGCACGGCGCCGCGCTCGTACCCTTTTTGCTCGACGGCGTCGCGGGCATTCCGCGCCTCAACCAGCGAGACGGCGTCCACCCGACCGCCGAGGGGCAGCGCATCGTCGCCCAAAACGTATGGCGGACGCTCGAACCGGTCCTGCGCGCCCGCGCCGGTTCGTAAGCATCTTCATCCGTTGGCGCGCTCGAACTCGTCCATAAACGACACCAGCGCCTCGACTCCGGCCTCGGGCATCGCGTTGTAGATCGACGCGCGGACGCCGCCGACGGTCCGGTAGCCCTTCAGACCGACCATGCCCTGCTCTTTGGCGAGCGTGACGAAGTTGGTTTCGAGCACCTCGTTGGGAAGGCGGAACGTGACGTTCATCTTCGAGCGGCTGCTCGGACGCGCCGTTCCGCTGTAGAAGTCGGTCGCGTCGATGCGGTTGTAGAGCGCGGCGGCCTTGCGATTGTTGACGGCTTCGATGGCCTGAACACCGCCCATTTGGTCGAGCCAGCGCAGCACCTTGTAGACAACGTAAACGGCGAACGCCGGCGGCGTGTTGTACATCTTGGCCGCGTGCGTGCCATAGTCGAGCATCGTCGGCAGACCCGACTTGCGCTCTTGCAAGATGTCGTCGCGCATCAGGACGACGGTAACGCCTGCCGGGCCGATGTTTTTCTGAGCGCCTGCGTAGATCAGTCCGTGCGCCTCGGAGTCGATGGGGCGGCTCAGGAAGTCGGACGAAGCGTCGACGACGAGCGGCACGTCGGCTTGGGGCGTGTAGCCGAACTGCGTGCCGAAGATGGTGTTGTTGCTCGTGTAGTGCAGGTAGGCCGCGCCGCTGTCCAGGTGCCAGTCGGACGGCTCGGGGATGTACGTGTAGTCGTCGGCAGCCGATGAAGCGGCGACGTTGACGCGGCCGATCATCTTGGCCTCTTTGATCGCGCCCGCCGACCACTTGCCGGTGTCGAGGTAGTCGGCTGACGCGTCCTCGCGCAGCAGGTTGAGCGGCACCTGATGGAACTGCATCGACGCGCCGCCCTGGAGCAGCAGCACGTGCCAATCGTCGCCTAGGCCGAGCAGCTTGCGCAGCAGCGTCTGCGTGCCCTCGTGGATGTCGGTGTAGCTCTTGCCTCGATGGCTGACTTCCATGATCGACGCGCCCTCGCTGCCATAGAGAGGAAGCTCGTCGCGCACCTCTTCCATGACGGAAAGCGGAAGCGTGCCGGGACCGGCGGAAAAGTTGAAGACGCGTTCGGACGTGACAGGCGTGGGCATAGTCGAGGAGAGTAGAGTCGGAGTGGAGTACGCGCTAGAGCGCAATGGTCGTCGCTTCCAACACGTGTTCGGACGACTTGATCGCAGCCAGTGCGTCGTCGTCGGGCGTGCCGGTGAAGCGGATGCGGGCGCAGGCGGCCTGGGCGCCGTCGAAGATCAGGTTTTCCATCTCCTGGACGTTCCAGCCTGCGCGCCGCACGTGGTCGAGAACAGACGCCAGCACGCCGACGCGGTCGCGGTGGCGGACCGTCAGCAGATGCGTCGCGGGCGTTTTGGTGGCGAGGTTGACGCAGTGCGGCACCTTTCCGGTCGACGCGAACACGTCGACGATGCGCGCGGCCTCTTCGGCGATGGCCTCCTGCGCCTGCTCGGTCGACGCGCCGATGTGGTGCGTCAGGTAGACCGATGGATGCGACGCCAGCGCGTGCTCCAGATCGCCCTCCTTGCCCGACGGCTCGCCGTTGAACACGTCGAGCCCGGCCCTGATGCCCCGGTTGTCGAGCGCCCACGCCAGCGCGTCATCGTCGACGACGGCGCCGCGCGTGGTGTTGAGAAAGAACGCGCCGGGCTTCATCGCCTCGAAAAGAGCGCGCCCGGCCATGCCTTCGGTTTCGGCCGTCGACGCGACGTGGAGGGTAACGGCGTCGGCATCCCTCACGGCCTCGACCGGGCTCAGCGCACGCCGGACGCCCATCGCCTGGGCACCGGCGTCGGTCAGAGAGCGGCTCCATGCCGTCACGTGCATCCCTAGTGCCTGAGCGTGGCGAATGACGGCCCGGCCGATGTTGCCCGTTCCGATCACGGCCAGGCGGCGCCCACGCACACCGGCGGCTTTGCCATAATGCCCCTTGCGCCACTTCCCGGCTCTGGCATCGGCGACGTTGTCGGGGATCGAGCGATCCAGAGCCAGCAGCAGTCCCGTCGTCAGTTCGGCGACGGCGTCGGAGTTCTTGCCGGGGCAGTTGGCGACGAAGATGCCCCGCTCACTCGCTCCGGTCGTGTCGATGTTGTCGACTCCGGCACCGGCACGAACGATGAGTTCCAGACTCGGCGCCGCGTCCAGATGCTCGGCTCGCACCTTAGTCGATCGGACGATGAGCACGCTCGGATTTTCACGCGCGAGGGCAGCAGTCAGCGAGTCGCCGTCGAGCGTCGGGTCGGTAGCGACGGCATGCCCGCCTGCCTCCATCCGTTCGACGGCTGACGTGGAGAGTTTGTCGGCGATGAGAATCTTCATGGGCGAATCGGTTGAGTGGAGAGGTGTGCTTCCGCTGCGTCATCGCGAAGCCGAAGGCTGTAGTAGTTTCCTCCGGTAGCGGCTGGGCTCGGAGATTGCCGCGTCGCTCTGCTCCTCGCATTTGACTGGGCGAAAGCGGGAGCCTCGGCAGCGCTCAGAACAGGTGAACGAGCAGACCTGAGCGCAGCTTGGGCTCGAACCACGTCGATTTGGGTGGCATGAGCTCTCCGGCATCGCTCACGGCGAGCAGCTGCTCCATCGACGTGGGATGCATCGAAAACGCCGCCTGCGCTCGCCCACTGTCGACGCGGTCAACGAGCGCCTCGGTGCCCCGAACGCCGCCGACGAAGTCGATGTTGGGATCAGTGCGCGGGTCTTTGATGCCCAGCAGCGATCCGAGCACGAAGCGGCTTAGCCGGGCTACGTCGAGTCGGTCGGCGATGCCGTTGGTGGTGCTTTCGGGCAATTCGATATCGTACCAGTTGCCGTCCAGATAGAGCGAGACGTGGCCCGGTCCGGCGGGCGTGGCATCGGCGTTCTCGGTAACGGTCACGCGCTCGCGCAGAGCGGCGAGGAAAGCGTCCGGGCCGTCCGGCAGGTTTTTGACGACGCGGTTGTAAGGTAGGATGTCCATGTTGGACATCGGGAAGAGCGCGGCGGGAAAGAACGCTACTTCGTCTTCAGGTTTGGCGCCCGAGCGCTCGACCTCGGCGTGGTAGGCGCGGCTCGCGGCTTTGCAGCGGTGGTGCCCGTCGGCGACGTAGAGGGTAGGCACGCGCCCAAATGCCTCGGCCAGCCCAGCGGCATCGCCGACGCGCCAGATCGTGTGCTGCACGCCGTCGTCGGCGGTGAAGTCGTAGAGCGGATCTTGGGCCGTCGCCCGGTCGATGCGCGCCGCCACGTCGCCGTCGTCGCGATAGGCCAGCATGACCGGTTCGGCGTGCGCCTGCTGCGTCAGGATGTGGCGCGTTCGGTCGTCTTCTTTGACGGGCCGTGTCAGTTCGTGCTTGAGGATCGTGTCGTCGTCATAGTCCGCCACGGCGACGCAGCCGAAGATGCCGGTCTGCGGCCGTCCGTCGCGGATCAGGCGGTAGACGTAGAGCGACGGCTCGTCCTCGACGATGCTCGCGTCGCTCGCCACCAACGCGCGCAGGTTGTCGGCGCCGGTCCTATAGACCTCGTCGGCGTGCTCGTCTACGCCTTCGGGCAGGTCGATCTCGGGGCGGATGACGTGTAGGAACGAGCGCGGTTTGCCGCTTGCCAGCGCGCGCGCCTCGGACGTGTCGATCACGTCGTACGGCACGCAGGCAACCTCTTGGACGTGGGCCGGGTCGGGACGGAGGGCGCGGAACGGGTGGAGGACGGCCATTGGCGGGAAGCGCTTTTCTGAAACGGGTGAGGCGGAAAGGTACCGCGCGTGGCTTGGCGGACTGTTAAGAGGCTGTGCTTCACTTGGTCTCCACCGGGCTGTCTGCGGAGCGGCTGCATCCAAAGCTTGCACCTTGTCATGGCCAGGACGAGGGACGTGGCGATCTCTATCCTTTCCAATGCCTGTTTGTCCGTCCTCTTGACTTGATCCAAAAGGACCGAAAGATCAAGACTTACGTCGCTCGGGCTGATGCGGCATTACGAGGGTAAAATCGGCCAAACTCGCTGTAAGCTCACTCCAAGCGGGACGATTTCCTGATGCTTCTCCACTCTGCATCTTTTCGCCGATCCGTCTCAGGCCATTCTCCATCTTCCTACGGTCACTGTAGATGTTGAGCCAGAAACGATGAGTCAGCCGCCTTCTGCTTCCGCTTCCGCTTCCGCCCGGCGCGTTTGGCGGACGTGCTCCAGGAACGAGACGCCGTTCTCGGTCGGCCAGCGGTCGGGTTCGGCGTAGATGGGGTCGGCGTAGGCGCGGTCCAAGTCGATGAAGGCATAGTTCTCGGCTGCGAGGCGGTCTAGGATCGTGCCCAGGTAGTCGCGGTTGATGCGGTTGGCGTGCAGCAGGAGTACGTGGCGGACGTGGCGGCCCGTCAGTTCCTCGCCGACCATGTCCCAATACTTGACCGATTCGAGGATGTGGAGCACGTACTCCTGGCCGATTTCGTATCGCCCCTCCCAGTCTTCGTCCAACTCGGCTTGCCGGTAGCGCTCGTTGAACTCCCAGTCGTTGTTCGACACCGAAACGCGAGCATTGTACAGGCCCATCTGGTCGAGCGCTCGGGTGTAGCCCTGCTTCTGCTCCATCGTCACGCCTTGGGCGAGGAACGGAAACCGGAAGTATCTCACCGGCAGTC
The DNA here is from genome assembly GCA_963841855.1 of Rhodothermales bacterium. Taxonomy (GTDB): domain Bacteria; phylum Bacteroidota; class Rhodothermia; order Rhodothermales; family BA12; genus CAXBBB01. The sequence goes on from CAWJEJ010000001.1 coordinate 866,453, forward strand.
CGCGCGCGTCGGCGATGGGTTGGAGCACGCCGCTCGCCCGTTCGATGTCGGCAGCGCCCTCCTCGACGGTTAGCTCACCCAGGTTGCGGTGCGTATAGGTGTGATTGCCGATCTGCGCCCCGGCGTCGAGCCAGCGGCCCAGCAGGACTGCTTCCCGCTCGATGGCCACGTCCTGGCCGATGGCGAAGACGGTAAACGGCACGTCGTGCCGGGCCAACGCCTGCGTCATACTGTCGACGGCCTGCGTGCGCTGGAAATCGTCCGGGTAGGTGTAGTAGCCGACGAGGGGCACGTCGTCCAGCGTGATCGCGATCTCGCGTGGCTGCGCGGTGCAGGCGGAGAGCGGAAGCAGGGCCAGGAGTAAGAGTGCGCGCTTCACGAGAGTGTCACTTGACAAGTCGGCGGAGTGTTGGTACTATTGTAATCCCAATCGCGGGGTGGAGCAGAGGTAGCTCGTCGGGCTCATAACCCGAAGGTCGGGGGTTCGAATCCCTCCCCCGCAACTCAAACAAGCCACTCGGTAACGCACCGGGTGGCTTTGTTGTTTTAGCCGAACGCGTCTTAGCCAAACGCGCCGTCACAGACGATCGAGTTGCGGCCCGGCTGGCTCTGTCTTCGCCCCGAGCCGCGGCATCCGTTCCACCATCGGCGCCGACTCGAAGCATGGAATCACGACCAGTTTGGGATCGGAGAGGCGGTTGGTCGCCTGCACGTACCGCATGGCGCCCGAAGAGGCGGCCTCGGCTTCGATCTCGATCACGCCAAACCCGGCAGGCCACGCGCACGGTAGCCGCGTCAGATAGTGAGCGGGAGAACAGGCCGGCCAGGCGGCAACGGCCAGCGTCGGTGCGCGCTCGGACTGCGCGGACGCGATCGGGGCGGCAGCCAGGAGCAGAGCGAGGAGTAAGGAGCAGCGCATGAGGAGGTGGGTAGCAGGGCGGCGTCAAACGTACGAACGGCCGCTCTGCGTGTCGGCATTCTTCCGGCGAGCCCGCGTGCGAGTTACCTTTGCGCTCGACACCTCCTCGACTCGCCCTGTTCGACGCTCCACGCTTCGCCCCCATGCCCGACTTCGCCGCTCCCACAACAGGCGATTTGCTCGCCGCCGCGCCCGTTCTGGGAGACCCCAACTTCAAGCGCAGCGTCGTGCTGATCTGCGAGACGGGCGACGAAGGCTCGTTCGGCCTGGTACTCACCGACCCGCTCGACCTTTACCTGGCCGACGTGCTCGACGGCTTCGATGACGAGGCGCATCCGCTTCGCAGCGGCGGTCCGGTCCAGCCCGACACGCTCCACTTCCTACACCGACGCCCCGACCTCCTCCCCCACGCACAACTCGTGGCCGACGGCGTGTGGTGGGGCGGCGACTTCGACCAGGTGCGCGCGGCCTTGCGCGACGGCTCCGCAGTGGGAGCGGACTTTCGCTTCTTCTTGGGCTACGCCGGATGGAACGCGGGACAGTTGGAAGGCGAGATCGCGGGCGACGACTGGCTCGTCGCACCGGCGACGGCGGCGCTCGTCTTCGGCACCGAGCCTTCAGTTTTGTGGCGCCAGACGATGCGCAGTCTGGGCCCGCCCGCCGCCTACCTCGCCGACTATCCCGAAGACCTGCGCGTCAACTAGCGTTCTCGGACGCTCGCTGGGGGCGGTTGCCTGCTGCGGGCAAGCCGAGGTGCCGTATTCTGAGCCGCACCCTCTCCCCTGCCATGCGCTTCGCCCTCGCCTGCCTCGTGCTCCTCACCGCCTGCTCGACCGATCCCAGCGCCGACGCCGACCGCATCGGTACGCAGTTGGGCGCGCGCATCGACTCGCTCGCCGACGCCTTTCCCGGCGCGCTGGTCGCCGTCAGCGTAATGGACGCGCAGACGGGCGTGGCTCTCCACCGCAACGGCGACAGCCTGATGCATGCCGCGTCGACGATGAAGGTGCCGGTCTTGATCGAGTTGTTTCGCCAGGCCCACGCCGGTCGGTTTTCGCTGGACGACAGCCTGATGGTCACCAACGAGTTCACGTCGATTCTGGACGGCTCGTCGTACGTGATCGAAGACGATTCGGACACGGAGACCTACGACCTGATCGGCACGCGGCAGCCCATCCGGATGCTGGCCGAGCGCATGTCGATCGTCTCGTCGAACCTCGCCACCAACCTGCTCATCGGGTTCTTGTCGGCCGACAGCGTACAGGCCACGATCGAACGTCTGGGCGTGACGCAGATGCACGTCTATAGGGGCGTCGAGGACATTCCGGCCTACCGCGCAGGCATGAACAACACGGCTACGTCACGCGATCTGGCCGTCCTGATGCAGCACATCGGCGATGGAACGGCCGTCAGCCCCCAGGCTGACAGCGCGATGGTCGACATCCTGCTCCGGCAGCGCTACAACGAGATGATTCCCGCCGGACTCGAAGGCGTTCCGGTCGCCCACAAAACCGGCTGGATCACCGGCATCCGCCACGACGCCGCGCTGGTGATGCCCGACGGACAGGCGCCCTACACCCTCGTCGTCCTCACCCGCGACGTGCCGACCGTCGACGAAGCCGACGCGATGGGCGCCCAAATCGCTAGCATCGTCCATGCGGCGCTGCGCCCCTCGCTCGCCAAGCAGCCCCATGCATCCTCGCCCTGACAAACCCCTCGCCGGACAAGAGTCCGTCTGGTCGTACCCGCGACCGCCTCGACTTGAACACGTGGGACGTGAGTTGCGCGTCGTTCACGCCGGAGAAGTCGTCGCCCAAACCGTCAGCGGCCTGCGTTACCTCGAAACGAGTCACCCGCCGACGTACTACCTGCCGCCTTCGGACGTGCGGATGGACTGGCTCGAGCCGGCAGGCGCGGCCGGGTCGTTTTGCGAGTGGAAAGGCGGCGCGGTCTACTTCGATCTAGTTGTGCCGGGCGCGCTGCGCATCGAGAAGGTGTGCTGGGCCTACCCCGATCCGACGCCTGCGTTTCGCGATCTGCGCGACCACCTCGCCTTCTACGCCGGACGCGTCGACGCCTGCTGGGTCGGCGACGAGCAGGCGACGCCTCAGCCGGGCGAGTTCTATGGCGGCTGGGTCACGTCGGATCTCGCCGGGCCGTTCAAGGGAGTGCCCGGCTCGTGGGGCTGGTAGCCTCGGCTCAAGCAGGAGAGGCGACTGCGCAGCGCATCGGTACGGCTCGCAAGGCGGCGCGCTCTACGCGATCCACTTAGAGACTGTTTGGCGAAAGGCCGCGGGGCTGCGAACCCGAAGGGACCACGTAGTGAACGGCCCGGAAAGCGCCTCGCGGCGTTCGCTGTGCGGTCCCCTTTGGGGTTACGCTGCATCGCCATAGCTGGCGCAACCGTAGGTCACGCAGTGATGTCTGCTTCGCGCGTCTCGCGAGACGCTTCCCGCACTCGCTCTCGCCTTCCGCTACCTTCACCAAACAGTCTCTTACTCGTCCTGATCTCAGACGGGCGTTTTCAGATTTGTGAGTCAGGATCGAACCAGGCGCCGCATCTTGTCTCTCCTCTCCCGCCGATCCCGATGCGCATTCTCCTCGCCGCCTTCCTCCTGCTCTCGGCTACGGACGCGTTCGCCCAAGCGTGGCCGCAGCCGTACCGGGGTCTGTACGCCAAGCTCAGCTACGGACGCAGCGACGCCGACGAGCAGTTCAACTCGGACGGCAACGCGCGGGCCTATTCCGACGGCGTCGCCGATGGCGCGTTCGAGGACCGCAGCGGCTATCTCTATGCCGAGTACGGCCTGACGAAGAGCCTGACGCTCGTCGGACTACTGCCGTTCAAGACGCTCACCACGCGCGATCTCGACTTCCGCTATCAATCCCGAGCGGCCGGATCCGCCCAAATCGGAGCGCGCTACGGGCTGGCCGATCTGCTCAGACTGACCGGCACACGGCACACGGCAGCCATAGCCGGGCTGCTGACGGTTCCGCTGGGTTACGAGCGCAACCGCACGCCCGCCGTTGGGACGGGACAAGTCGACGTGCAGGCGTCGCTACACTACGGGCTGAGCCTGTTTCCGCTGCCGCTCTACGCGCAACTAGGCGGTGGATACCGGGCACGCAGCGACGTGTACGCGTTCTCCAGCACCTTCGACTGCGTGCCGGGACGCTCCATCGGCTGCGTAGTGGACGCGACGCCCGACTATGGCGACGAGTGGTTCTACAACGCCGAAGTGGGCGCGAGCGACGGCCGGTGGGTTTTGCTCCAGGCGCTGGTCCAAGGCGTATCGTCGACTCAGACGATCGAGCCTGAACGCATTACGGCGGACGGCGGCCTACCGACGCGTCAGCGCTTCTTCAAAGTCGGCGGTGGCCTGACAGTCTATCCGGTCGCATCGGTCGGCATTAGCGTGCAGGCCTTTCGGACGCCCAGCGGCGCCAACACGATTCGGTCGACCGACGTGTTCGTCGGACTCGAATACATCCGCCGGTAATCTGAGCCGCTTCGTAACGTGACGCCTATGCCCAACTTCCCACCGCCCGACACTACGCGATCGCGCCGCCGTTTTCTGTTCGAACTGGGAGCCGGAGCCGTCGGCATCGGTCTATTTCCCCTGGCGGCCTGCGATTCGAGCGTGACGCCGCTGCGAGTGGAGCGTCCCATCGACTTCCTGACGCCGGTCGCGTCGAACAATCCGGCGCGGAGTTTCTTCGTCCGTAACGGAGCCGATGGCGCGCTCGACAACTGGCGGCGGCCCTCTCCCATTGCCCCCGAGTCGTGGCGACTGTCGCTGGCTGGCCTGTTCTCCGCGCCGACCGTCCTCACGCTAGCCGATGTGCTGGCCGCGCCTGCTAAGACGGTCGTCAAGACGGTCCGCTGCATCGTCGACGGCAACGACTTTCCAGGCTTGCAGGGCACGGCCGTCTGGGTCGGCACGCCGCTGCTTCCGTTTCTCCAAACTGCCGGACTGGACACGTCGCAGGCCAAGCGGTTGATCTTCAAAGGCCGAGACGGCTTCGAGGGCAACCTGACGCTCGACCGTCTGACCGCGCCGCCGGGTGGATTCGAGCCGCTTCTGGCCTACCAGATGCAGGGCGCGCCGCTCACGCTGGACCACGGGCAACCCGTCCGCCTGCTGGTGTCGGACGGCTACGGCTACGTCAACGTCAAATGGCTCGCAGAGATCGAAGCGACCGCGCGCGACGAGGCGATCGGCACGTATCAGGAGGTCTTCGGCTACGTCGACGACGGCGTCGTGCGGGTGTCGAGCAAGATCGCCGATCCGGTTTTCGCCGAGCAGATTCCGGCCGGAGACGTGCGCGTCGAAGGCATCGCCCTGTCCGGTAGTGCAGCCGTCGCGTCGGTCGAGGTGTCGATCGACGACCGTCCGTTCGAGCCTGCCGAAATCGTCCCGCTGGAGGCGCACGTCGCCGCTCACCCGGCTCTCGCCGAAGCTGCGCGCGTGCAGTCTGGCCAGTCGTATCCGTTTCCCGGCGTCTGGGCCGTGTGGCGCTACACGTGGTTCGACGCGCCGATCGGCGAGCACACCATCCGCGTCCGCGCCACCGACACCGACGGCAGCATCCAGCCCGACCGCGACCTCTCGGGCGACGACGGCTTCACTGCGACGCCCGAGATCCGGGTCGAAGTGGTCTAGCGAACCGCCACCTCATCGCCTCGTTGGCCCACAACGTTTCACAGCGTTCATGAGCACCGAAGCCGCCCTCTCCGCCACACTGACCGGCGTTCAATACATCACCGATGTTAGTGCTGCGACTGCGTCAGAGTGACGCGTTGACTCGCTGCCCTGCTCAATCCTCGCGAGCAGAGCGCGACGCACTCGGCCTCCCAACCGGTGGAGATCGCCACGCTTCGCTCGCGATGACCAAGTGGGGACTTTGGTGCATCCTGCCACAGTCAGCAGGTCGCGGTACTAGGCGTCACCGACGCTAGCGGCGAACCTCTACGGGCGTACTCGTACCGGTTGCTCTGTGGCGCGAAGTATCGTCCGAGTTGGAGACGCAGCATTTGCCGAGCAACCCCGTCATGCGAAACCGGCTGCTGGAGCCTAAGGAGCGTAGGGAATTGGTTTCGTGCGATGACGCGCTCGGCGCGTTGGGGGACGAAAGAGTGAGACGGATCGCATCCGACGAGGCGTTGCGGCGATTGGGGGTGACGGAGAAGGACCTGGCGGAGGATTGGCGACGACTGCCCAAACCTGCCAGGTTTCCGACGCGGCCACTTGCTGATTGGTTGGAGACGGAACGTCGTCTGCTCAGAGGAGAGAAACCGCGCAGGCCGCCCATTCGTCGTCTGCGTTCTCTCACGCGACTAGCCGAATGGACCTGCTCTCCCCAGAAGCCCACGACCTGGTGCGCCGCGAGCGCGCGTTTCTGGAGCGGTTGCGCACGTTGCTGAATCAGACGCAGTCGCTCGAAGCGTCGGCCGAGCGGCTGGGCGAGATCGCCGAGGGGCTGGACGCGCTGTTCATGATCGTCGTCGTGGGCGAGTTCAACGCGGGCAAGAGTTCGGTCGTCAACGCGCTGTTCGGCGAGAAGCTGATGGCCGAGGGGCCGATCCCGACGACGGCCAAAGTCACGATTCTGCGCTATGGCGAGGAGGAGATGGAGCGCCAGCTGACCGAGTTCTTGGTCGAGCGCCGCTACCCTGCCGACGTTCTCAAGACGCTCGCACTCGTCGACACGCCGGGCACCAACTCGATCGTCCGGCAGCATCAGGAGATTACTGAGCGGTTCATCCCGCGCAGCGATCTGGTCTTGTTTGTCACCTCGTACGACCGCCCGCTGACCGAGACCGAGGGCAAATTCCTGGAGTTCATTAGGGACGACTGGGGGCGCCGCCTGGTATTCGTGCTCAACAAGGCCGATCTGGCGCAGAGCGAAGCCGACGTGCGGACCGTCATCGCGCACATTCAGGACGGCGCGTTCGAGCGAGTCGGCATCCGGCCCCAGGTATTTCCCGTCAGCGCGCGCGAGGCGTTCGATGCCAAGCTGGTCCGCTCGCCCAAAGCGCGCGCCGACCTGATGGAAGCCAGCCGGTTTGGGCCGTTCGAGCGCTTCGTGTTCGAGACGCTGACCGGGCGCGACCTGCTCGCCCTCAAACTCCACGCGCCGCTCGACGCATCCGAAAAGCTGGTCGCCGCGGTCGAAGAACGTCTGGACGCGCGCGCCGACGTGCTGAGCCGCGACGAGGCCAACCTCGACCTGCTCGCTCGCCGCCAGTCCGAAGCCAGAGCCGACCTGGACGCGTTCGCGCAAGGTCCACTGGGCGAGATCGACGCGCTGCTGGGCGAGATGGAGCGGCGAGGCGTCAAGTTCTTGGACAACACGATCCGCGTGTCGGGCCTCAAACTGCTGCGCGACAAAGACGCGTTCAAGGAGGAGTTCGCGCGCCAAGTCGTGCGGCAAGCGGACCGGCAGATCGAAGAGCACGTCTCGGACGGTGTCGACCGGATCCTGGAGCAGGCGCTGAGGCTGCGCGAGCAGGTGTTTTCCGAGTTCGCCGAGCGCGTTCGCGAAGCCGGGCAGGGCGCGGCTCCGCGCGTGGCCAACCTGCCGGGGCGCTCGTCGGTCGTGGCAGGCGTGATGCGCGAAGCCGAGCGCAAGATCGAGACGTTCGACCTGCAAGAAGAGGCCCGCCGCCTGCTCGAAACCGCGCGCGACGCGGCAACGGTTTTCTTGGGAGCCGAAGCCGCCGCCGTCGGACTGGGCGTGCTGGGCGGCGTTCTGGTCGCCGCGACCACGGCCGACGTGTTCGGCGGGCTAGGCATGGCGACCGGAGTCACGATCGCAGCCGCGGGTCTGTTCGTGCTCCCGACGCAGCGCCGCCGCGCCATCGCCGAGTTTCGCGATCAGGTCGACAAACTGCGCACTGGTCTGCGCGACGCCCTGACGCGGTCGTTCACCCAGGAAGCCGACTTGGTGCTGGGCCAAGTCAACGAGGCGGCCCAGCCCTACGTCGCCTTCGTCAGTCGCGAGCGCGATGCGTTGGCCGACGCGCGCGCACTCCACGCCGACGTGACCACCGAACTCGCCGCCCTCCGCGCCGACGTGACCGCCGAACTTGGCGAACCTGCGATCTGAGAAGGAAGCCAAGAATGCCGGTGCGTCTTTTTCGTCATCCTGAGCGAAGTCGAAGGATTCCCGAGGTTAGATTATGGAGATCCTTCGACAGGCTCAGGATGACAATGCGGGAAGTGCACCGCTAAATCTTGGATCTGGTATGAGAGGGAGTCGTGTTCGGACTAGATGCAGATGGGAGACTGGAGCGAGGTCAGACCTGAGGGGCAATTGTGGATCCCTGCCTACGCAGGGAAGACGGTTGGCAGGGTGAGAGTCCAAGATTGAGGGCTGGTTGAATTGCTGGCGTCTTCCGAGAGGTTTGCCTCGTAGGGGCCAGATTCTTCTCGCCCGCACTGCGCAACGCATCGCCCACGCCCGACCAAAACGCAGCGCGGCGGCCCGACCGAAGCCGAGCCGCCGCGCCAGTCGGCATGGTGGGAGATCAGAACGTGTAGCTCGCGCGCAGAAGCGCCAGGCGGCCCAGTGCAGGGGCGCCGACGAACTCGCGGTGCTCGTTGTCGAGCACGTTCTGCACCAGCAGGTCGACGCGGGCGCCCGGTGTCAGACGGCCCAGATCGTAGCCCGCACCCAGATCGAGCAGGAAGTACGAATCGACATCGCCGACGTAGGGGCCCGAGAGGACCGGGAAGCCTTCGACGTAGCGGCCGCTCGCGTTGACGCTGAACGAGCGGGGGGCGTTGTACGAGAAGCCTCCCTTGGCCTTGAACTGCGTCGCGTTGAGCGCCACGGTCAGACCGCTGTCCTCTTCCTCGCCCAGCTCGCCCGAGTCGAAGAAATCATCGGTCACGTACGACACGTTGCCGAAGAGCGTCAGGCTCGGCGTGGCCAGGTACTGCATCGCCACGTCGACGCCGTAGAAATCGACCTCGCCGAAGTTGCGGTATGACAGGAAGCCGCCAACGGCGCCTTCTGCGATCTGCGCATCGGTGAGGGCGTTCTGGTCTGGCTGCACGGCGCCGATCGGGTTATTTCCGAATGCCTGCTGCAATACACCCGCCGTCAGCGTCGCCAGAACCGTCGTGATCTCCGTAGGCGTCAGGCCGGACCGGACCAGCCCACCGAGTAGGGCCTGAATCTGCGGATCGGTCGAGGTTCGGAACAGCGCTCCGAGCGCGGCTCCGGCGTCACCACCGAGCACCCCATAGTCGAGGTAGACGAGCGGCGAAGAGACGACGAGCGGTCCGATGAAGTTGTCCTTCTTCGTATAGTAGCCGTCGACGGCCACGAGCAGCTTCTCACCGACGATGCCTTTGTAACCCAATTCGATCGTCGAAGTCGTCGACTGCTCGAGCGGGTCGACGTCGACAGGTCCGGCGACAGGCGAGAACCCTCGTGGTGAGCCGTCCGGCAGGCCGAGCGTACCAGCCGACGTGACGGCGAGGCCGAGCGAAGACGATCCAGCCGTCTGAGCCGTATAGCCGAACAGTTGGCCGAGAAGCTCCTGCTGCTGCGGCGAAAGCTGTACGTTGCCTGCTTGGGTCGGGACGACGGGGATTTGTCCGGCCAGCAGTCTAGGGGCTACTCCGTTCGCTGCGGCTCCATAGAGGAAGGCGATCGGAATGGCTTCGGATCCAAAGTCCTGTCCATAGAAGCCGGGAATCGGCGCGAAGAAGCGGGCCGGGGCCGTACCGCTGTCGCGGAAGTTGTTGAACGTAAATCCATCCTGCACGCCGCGCGCCTGAAGAATGAAGTTCTGACCATTTCCGAACGGGGTGCGGCGGCCTTCGATGTCGAGGAAGAGCGAGTTGGTGCCCGGCGACGAGAAGGCGCGGTTGTACGTCGCGCGGAAAGACTGCCCGGAGACCGGCTTGAACACCAGGGCGGCGCGCGGGCTGAGCTGGAAGTCGTCGACGATGTTGTTGTAATCGCCCCTCAGCGCCAGCGTCAGGTCGAGCTTGTCGCCCAGCGGCGTCGTGCTCTGCGCGTAGGCGCCATACTGATTGATCTGGTCGTCGTCCTCGTTGCGTCCCACGATCGTGCCCTCGGTGTCGGGACGCGTGATCCGCACGTCGATGCCGCCGATGACGCGGCTGCCGGCCACGTCGGTGTCGTACTGCGCCTGCCCGACGTAGAGGCGGCCTTTGTCGACCACCTGATCGCCCGATCCATAGACGTAGCTGTCTCCGGCGCTGTTCTGGTTGACGTAGGCCTGAGCGAAGAAACCCCCTGCCTGAAGTCGTGTCTGGACGAACGTGTAGCCGAAGCCGTCGGCCTGGAGCGTGCCAATGCCCGAGAGGACCGTGCCGGTGTACGAGGCGAAGCCTGCGTTGGCCGAAAGCGTCACACCGGGGCGGACGCGGTACTGGAGCAGGCCGTTGAGGCTCGACTTCTGGTAGGTCTCCTCGCGCTGAATACGTCCGTCCTCTCCGACCGTTTGGAAATCGGGCGCGCCATCGGGATCGGTGTAGACGAAGTCGCGGGCGAGTTCGAGCGAGTCGGCCCGGCTAGAGGCCAGCCCGTTGGCTCCGACGCGGCCGTCGAGTTGCCAGTCGTCGGCGCGGGCGAACTGGCCGGTGACCTTATAGCCCAGCTTATCGCTGATCACGCCAGCGTGACGGCCTTCGAAGCTGAAGAGCGAGCGCTCGCCGCCCGTGACAGCTACGGTCGTTCCGGGATAGCCGAACGGGTCCTTGGTGATGAAGTGGACGACGCCTGCGTCGACGCCCGGACCGTACAGAGCCGAACCGGGGCCGCGCACGACTTCGATGCGGTCCAGGTCGCTCGACAGGTTGGGCATGATGCCGTAGATGTTGACTCCGAGCGACGGAACGGCGCCGATCCTATAGTCGACCAGGGCAAACGTCGAGCCCGAGAAGGCGTTGTTGAAGCCGCGCAGGGTCACTTCCTGCCGGTCGACGCCGGTCTGCGAGTAGTCGACGCCGACTTCGTTGCGCAGCGCCGTTACGCTGCTCGTCGAGACGGTCTGCTGAAGCTCCTGCACACCGATGACGCTGACCGATGCGGGGGCGTCGAGCACCTGCTCTTGAGCGCGCGAAGCCGAGACGACGACGTCGTTCAGGTCGAACGCTCCGGCGCCCAGCGCCACGTCGTACGTGCGGTTCTGGCCTGCCGTCAGCGTGATGATCTCGGACTGATCTCCATAGCCGATGAAGCGGACCGTGACGACGTAGCTGCCGGGCGCGACGCGGATGCTGTACGTGCCGTTGGAGTTGGTGGCAGCGCCTGCTGCGACGTCGGTTTGCCCCTGGACCGTGAGGATGACGTTGGCGCCGGGGAGCGACGAGCCGTCACCGGCGTCGGTGATGGTGCCCGAGAGCGTGGCCTGCTGCGCGGCGACGGGAAGCGCGGCGAATGCGCACAGGGCGGCCGCGACGAGGCAGCGCGTGAAGTGGTAGGAGAGTCGCATGGGACGGGGTTGAGATGCATTGGAAACACCGGGCGAGGCTGAAAGCGCTTTCTCCCGGTTGACTCGGAAAATAGCACACACCGTTCCTTTACGGAAGCGTCACGCTCGCTTAACACCATAAACCGCCCACGAGTGGCCTAAATCTCCCTGCCGGAACCCCTTTTTGCCCTTTCCTCAGCCCCGCTGCACGCTCTCAGGACGGCATCAGTAGTTGATGACCGCCCAGCCATCGCGCGGCCGTCCTACTTCTGCATCTCGACCTCCATGTCGACGCGCGCGGGCTCTCCGGCTCTGCGCAGCGCCTCCTCTACCTGACGGCGGCGCTCGTCGTAGAGGGCGCCGTCGGCTCTGGGCGAGCGGGCGCGGTTGGGCAGCGTGTCGAGCACGTCGGCCTGGAGCACGATGACCAGTTCGCGCTCTTCTTCCAAACTGATCTCGTAGCCGAACAGGTAGCGCAGGCCGAAGAACCAGCCGGGCAGGTCTTTGAGGCCCGGAATGCCTCTGCGCTCGTACGACGTTTGGGTCGACGACAAACCGGCGATGATGGTCTGCTCGCCGTCCAGCAGCACGATTTTGGTGTCGCTGCGCGTGCGGTCGACGATGGGGATGCTGCCCGAGGCGACGCGTCCGCTCGACCGCTCGACGCCTACGTCCAAGTGGATGAACTCCAGGTCGCGCTCGACGCCGCCCGTCACGACGCGCTCGGTAAACATGGTCGGCGTCACGTCGACGATGATGCCGGTCTGCAAGAACTGCGTGACGGTGTTTCCGGCAAAATCGCGCGTCTGGTAGGGAAAGTCGGTTCCGATCTGGATGCGGCCCTGCTCACCGCTCTGCACGCTCACCTGGGGGCTGGCCAGCGTCCGCCCCATGCCTTCGCGCTCGTAGTAGCGGATCAGGTTGGTCAGCGTGGCCGCCGAAACGTCAGCGGGCAGGCTGACGACGCCGCCCAGGCTGACGCGGTTGTCGCTGGTGCGGCGGGCGCCGGTAGCTCCTGTCAGATCTACGTTGAGGCCCGATCCGGCCGAGATATCGTCGGCGAGCAGCACGTCCCAGTTGACGCCTTTGTCGCGCGCTTCGGTCGCGTTGATCTCGAACAGGATCGCGTTGATCTGGATCTCGCGCGTGGCCGTCGTGATCAGGGGCGCGTCGCCGCTTCCCCCCTGGGTCGAGGGGCGGATGAGCCCGGCGGGGCCGTCCTGGGTGCGGCCCGACGCGATCGACGCTCCGGCGACCGTGGCCGCGCCGTCGACGTTGGCTCTGGCCAGCACGAAGTAGCGCTCGTTCTCGCGAAACGTCAGCCCGTTGGTGCGCAGGACCAAGTTGAACGCGTCCATGAAGTGCATCCCCGCAATCGTGACGCCGATGGGCACGTCGCTGCCGTCCGGGTCGATGACGATTTTGCCCGTCTCGCGGTCGAACAACGGTTCGAGCGTGGCTAAAAAGCGGCTCATCGGCACGTCCGACTGAAACGACACCAGGTCTTCGGGCGGCACGTAGGTGCGCATCACGCGCTCGGACGGCTGCGTCTGAGCAAGAACAGGCGCCACCCCAAGCAGGGCGACGAAGAGGAAAAAGAGGGAGCGGATCATGGGAATCGGGAAGGATGAAGAGCGGCGCGATGGGAGGTCGGATCAGGGTTCAGATGCAGGGGCGGATCGCGGATCCGCACGCACGGGGTTTGAGGGTTTTTCAGGCATCGTCAGCGGGGTTCGGATGCAGAGCGCCGATGGGAAGTCGGATCAAGGTCAGATGTAGCGGATCCGCGATCCGTTCACCAGCGAATCAGTCAGGCGCAGTCGTAGGCCGCAGCGCGTCGAGGATCGAGCCGCCCTGCAAGCGCACCGTCACGTCGTCGACGATGCCGCCTCTGTTCAGCCTCGCCGTGACCAGACTGGCGCGCGGGTCGATGCGCGTGATGCGGCCCAGGTAGACCTCGTCGCCTTCGGCCAGCGTGCGGTAGCCCTGCTCGTCGCGGAAGACGGCGCGCCCGTCGGCGATCGACACCAGATCGGCGGCCTCCATGTCGACGCGGCCGTAGGTGTTGGGCGGCAGCGACTCGCTCACGTAGGGGTAGAATGGGTTGCCGACCGGGCGCAGCGATGGCATCACGTCGGCGGGGACGGCGGGCGGCAGGTCGTCGGGCAGGCTGCTCGTTTCGGCGCTCATCCCCATATCGCCTCCGAAGAGGGCTTCGACGGTCATCGTGAAGCCGACCATGACTTCGCGGCGCGGGCGGCCCTGGCTATCCTCCTGAATCAGGTCCATGTGGTTGAGGTCCAGGCGCGTCACGCGGTAGAAGCGGCGGTTGTTTTCGAGCTTCCAGACGAGCCTATAGAGGCTGGCGTAGTTCGCCTCGCCGGTCGCTTCGAGTTGGTAGGCGCGGTAGCCGTTGTTGTCGTAGATGCCGCCGACGGTCAGATCGAAGCGCTTGAAGCCGTCGCGCGTCAGGTCGTTGAGGTAGCCGACCACGTCGGGCGAGCGCAGACTGGTCGGGACGACTTTGTAGCGGGCGTTCCAGCGCGACTCGACGCTGGCAGCCATCTCGGCCGTTTCGGCTTGCTGGGCGATCAGCGCGACGGTCTCTTCGCGCTTGATCTCGGCGGCGCGGGCGCGCTGGTCGAGCGTTTCCATCTCGTCGGACTGCAGGAAGAACGTCAGCCAGACGCCCAGCCCGGCGACGACGAGCCAGCAGGCGGTCAGGATGAGGATATTGGCTCGGGTCGGGTTCATTGCGCGTTGAGGGAAACAGAGGCGATGGGAAACGAGGCGTCGGGATCGCCCGCGGCGGCGTCGGCTGCGGCTTGGGCGCGCAGGTATTCGGCGGCCTGGGGCAGCGTGCAGCCCAGCGGGATCGCGAGGGTGTAGCTGTAGACGGGGAAGTCGCGCACGTCGGCGAACGAGAGCGTCTGGATGTCGCCGCCGACGCGGTCGGCGAACGTGACGACGCCGTCGCGCGTGGTCGCCGTGCCCGAGAGCGAGAGGGCGGTCATGGCCGGATCGTGGGTCCAGCTTTCGATCCACAGGCCCTGAGTCCCGCGCGCCGCGGCCGACACTTCTTCGAGCGCGCTGCTCCACCGGTCACTTCCAATGAGGAGCGAGTCGAGCACTTCCAAGGCGCCTAGGTAGCCCATCGTCGCCGTCTGGACCGAGTCGATGCGCGACTGGAGCGCCGAAGCGGTCGCCGTCGCTGTTTCGGGCGAGAGCAGCGCGACCTGGGCTCGGCGGTCGGCCAGTTCGGCTTCTTGCATCACGTAGCGGCCCGAGAAGAAGAACGCCGTCGCGGCGACGAGCAGGATCAGCGCGTAGACGTGCCACGAGTAGGGCAGCCGCAGCCTCCGGCGCGACAAGGCAGCGGGCAGCAGGTTGACGGCGGGGAACGCGTCGGACGGCGCGATCAGGCGGTGCGCGGCGGCGTATGCCAGCACGAACGCGCCGCCGACCTCGTCCTCGGGTCCGGCCGACAGGTCGTGCGGCACCAGGTCGCGGACCGAGTGGATGCGGGCGTCGGGGAAGAAGAGGCCCAGGTAATGCGCCAGGTCGTGCTCCTGATGGTCGCTCAGCACCAGAATGCGGCCGACCTCGCCGATGCCATACTCGTCCTGCTGGAGCAGCAGGCGCGAACAGATCGTGTCGGGCGCGTCGTAGGCCGTCAGCGAGTTGAGCGAGCCATAGTGCGCAAGCGTATCGCCGTCGAGCGCGAGCACCAACGTGTCGTCGCTGCTGGCTCGGACGACGAGCGTCGTTTTCGTCCCGGGCGACGAAGGCGCGATGCTGGGCAGTTCGAGCGATTGGCCGTCGCCGCCCGCCGCGCCGTCGCCCTGGGACGGAGCGCGAGCCAGAAGATCGTCGACGCTACGCGCCAGTCCGACCAGCAGCGACACTTCCGAGTCGATGCGCTGGACCGGCGGCGCGCCCCGGCTGATCTCGCGCAGGGCCCGGACGCTCTGGACGGCGGCGTCGTCGGGCATCGGCGCGACGGCGAGCCAGCGCGACGCTCCCCGGTCGCTGGGTGTCATCGGCTCGAACGCGACGCGGTCCACGTCGGCGTCGCCGAACTGCTCGGCCAGCACGGCCAGCAGCAGTTTGCGCCGCTTCTCGTCCTTGACGGCAGCGGCCGACTCGGATTCGACGACGACGTACGACACGTCGCGGTCGGCTACGATCGACGTGGCGGGCACCAGGTCGAGCGCGTCGCGGCACTCGTCGAGCAGGTCGCGCAGTTCGGCGTCGAAGGGCTCGCCCGCCTGAACGGTCTGCGTCGGGCTCGAACCGGGCGTGGCGCCCGAGAGGTCGCCAAACTCTCCAGCCAGAAACAGGTCACCGCCCGAGCCCATGCCCGGCGCGCCGAACTGGATCATCGCCCCGTCGTCGACCATCTCGCCCTCGGGCGCCGCCATGGCCAGCGCGGGCGTGGCCGTCTCGACGCTGGCGTACTGCGAGCGGCTGCGCGTGAAGCGGCGCACGACCGACGGCGCGCCTCCGGACCGAGCGAGCAGGACGCCGTAGACCGAGCGCGGCGTCACGGTGACGCCCAGAGCGTGGGAAAGGGGAGCGCGTGGTTTCATGGGGGGAACGGAAGGCTTAGCCCAGCAGCTGCTGGAGTCGGCGTTTGTTGTTTGCGTAGCTGTAGGCCGTCTCGGCCGTGATCTTGTGCGTGCGGACGAGCCGCACCAGGTCCTGTTCGAGCGTCGTCATGCCCTGGCTCAGGCCTTCCCACATCATCTGGTAGATCTCGCCCTGGTTGGCGTTCTTGATCGCGGCGCGCGCGGCGGGCGTCACCCAGAGCACCTCTTTGGCCAGCACGCGCCCGCCGGTTCGGCCCGGACAGAGTTTCTGCGAGACGACGCACCGCAGCACGTCGGCCAGGCGCATGCGGACGCGCTCCTGCTCGTCGGGCGGGTATTCGCCCAGGATGCGGTCGATCGACTCGACGGCGCTCGACGTGTGGAGCGTCGAGAACACTTTGTGGCCCGAGTCGGTGATTTCGAGCGCCGAAGAGATCGTCTCGGGATCGCGCATCTCGCCGATCACGACGATGTCGGGGTCCTGGCGCAGCGCCTGGATGATGCCCGCCTTGAACGTCGGCACGTCCTTGCCCACTTCGCGGTGGCGCACGATCGACTTGCGGCTCTCGTGGACGAACTCGATCGGCTTGCCGATGACGACGATGTGGGCCGCCGAGTCCAGGTTGTTGGCGTTGACGACGGCGTCGAGCGTGCTGCTCTTGCCCGATCCGGTCACTCCGGTAATCAGCGTCAGCCCGTCGCGCTCGAAGCGGAAGAGCAGGCCGCGTTCGATCTGCGGGTGGAAGTCGAGCGAGCGCAGCGCCCGCACCTCGTCGGTGATCGCGCGCAGGTTGAGCGCCAGGCGTCCCTGGTCCAGATAGATCGTGCCTCTGAACCGGCGCGGCCGCCCGTCCATGCCCGCGAACGGAAGCTCGTACGAAAAGTCGACCGAGAAGTCGACGAAGAGCACGCCGCGCTGCCGCTCGGTCAGGATCGACAGGAAGAGCAGATCGGTCTGATCGAGCGAGAGGCGTCCCATCTCGGAATAGGGCTTCTTCTCGCCCTGGACGCGGTACCACACCTGCTCCTTGGCCGCCGGGCCGCCTGCGTCCACGTCCGAGGCGTCCAGGTCGATCATGCGCGCCGGGACGGGCTCGAACGCCTCTCGGATCTGCTGCCGCGTGGGCCGGTCGATCAGGCCCGCGATCTCGGCGATCTGCACCAGCCGCTCCTCGCCCGCGGCCCCTTGGGTCACCTGTGCGAGCAGGCGGCGGGCCACGTCGGGAAGCTGCACCAGCGCGCGCGACGGATCGGCGTCTGGAGAGACGCTGGTCTCAATGCCTGGATGTGTGAAGGGAGGAGCGGTCACAAGACGCGGGGAGAGGGGCCGTGCGGAGCGGGGACGAGAAAGAGGGCGCGCCGGGTGGCACCGCTCTTCCGTCTCGCAAAAAAACCGGCACCCGTCTAGCGACGAGTGCCGGTCTGGGTATCGGTCGGAGGCGAGCGGGCTTAAATCGACGCGCGCATTCCCCCGGCGCGCTCGACGGCTAACCCCCTTCTCTCCGCTTGTGCGCGCTAGCGTGCCTTCCCCGACACGCCTGCGCGCCTGCTCGTTCCCAAGAGCCGATCGTCCCAGAGTTGGGCGCGTCAGTCGGCGGGCGGAGCGGTCGTGTCGCGGTACTCTTCCGAGTAGTAGTCCGCGTGGTCCGAGTCGATCATCGTCACGTCGAAGACCTGGTCCGAGAAGTCGGGCCAGCTGCTCGTGTTGCTCGTCCGAACGAAGCCCGTGACAGGGTCTTTGGTCCAGCCCTTTCCGCCGTACGTCCACACGCCGCCGACCTGCTTCCAGCCGTGCGAGCCGTAACCGTGCCGCTTGATGTCGTTGTGCTGCTCGACCGAGAACTTCTTGATGTCCTCGAACGCGACGCGGTAGACGTTGGGATCGGCCTTGCTGTGCGTCACCATGGCGCGCGCGCCGGTCTGCATCTCGCCGCTGGCAGCGTCGAATTCGAGCGCCGGGTAGTAGTAGTCGTACAGGTTGCTCGTCAGCGGAAGCGCGCGCTGCTCGTCCATCGACAGGCCCCTGTTCTTCTTGCTGATCGAGCAGTCTTGGTCGACGACGAGGTAGAAGTTGATCTGCGTGTCGGGAGCGATCGTCTTGACGTATTTGCCCTCGAAGCCGTTGCGGTTCTTGCTGGCCGTGAAGATGAGTTCGGGCGTGGGCAGCGGCTGGCCCTGCTTCCATCCCGGCGGCGTCTGCTGGAGGTAGACGCCCGAGCAGTAGCCCGCCTGCGACTCGATGAACTTGAGCTTGAGCTTGGTCGGCAGGCGCGTCACCATCAGGCCCGCGGCCAGGATCGTGCTGCCGATGCGCACCTCGGCATCGCCGAAGCGGCCGACGCTCGTGACGGTATAGCTCGACGTGCCCATCGGCGTGATCTGCGTCTCGTATTCGCCGCCCTGGAGCGCGCCCCGGTGCCAGCTCTTCGACGTGCCGCCGTTGACCTGCTTGACGAAGCTGTCGATGTCGAGCGTCGTCGAGCGCTCGACCGATTTGGCGTGGGCGCGCATGAAGTTGTAGCCGCTGCGCGCGATTTCTCTAGCGATGATCTCCTCCTGCCGGTCGCCCAGGCGCTCGACGGATTCGACGCTCGTCTGATCGGACTGCGAGAGGAGGACGACGCCGCCCACCATGGAGGTGGCGACGAATAGAAGGGCGAGTTTTCCCATTGGAGTGGTTGGTCTAGACGTGTGGTGGAGGTGAGTTCAGGGGCCGGATACGGCGAGGCTCTGCCCGTCGTGCATGATCATCAGCGTGGCGGCGTGCTGGATCGACCGGAGCGTAGAGGTGGCCGTCTCGAACGGCGGCGCGATGCTCAGGCGCAGGCGCACGTTGAGCGCTTCGCCGCTGTCGTAGCGCGTCGTGACTTCGGCGTTGGGCACGTCGTCCATCGTCGCCGTGACGAAGCCCAGGTCGAACTGGCGCAGCAGCGGCGGCGAGCCTCCGGCGCGCGCCCATCCGCTGTGGCTCGACCGAAACGCGTGGTCGATCCCGGCCCGGGTGAACGTGTCGGTAGCGCTGTCGAACGGAAGGCCCGACGGGTTGACGAGCATAGTGTCGCGCTGGACGCGGAAGATGGGATAGCTGCCGCCGCTGCCCGCGCGCGTGCCTTGGGCGACCGTACGATAGCGCGTGCCGACGAGCAGCTGAATCGGCACGGTCGGGGGCGACGTTTCGGCGTCGTAGGCCGGGTTGGGGACGGCGCGCAGGTAGCGAAACTCGCCCATTAGCGTCGTCGTGTCGGCGCCGACGATGAGCGTGGTGTCGCGCGGGGCGAGGATGGGCGACGTGTTGCCGGGCATGTTGAGGCCGATGCGCATCAGGTCGTCTTCCATCCACGTCATCGTTTCGGACGCCAGGTTGCGCGCCGCGTAAGCCGCCGTCACGTCGATGTTGAGCGTCTGCACGCGCATCGCCGACGTGACGAGGATGAGCAGCACGACCGAGCCGACGATGGCCGCGAGCAGGTTGTCGACGAGAGCGATCATCTCAGACCTCCAGGGAAAAGACGCGCGAGATGCGGATCGGCGTCGGAAGGAAAACGCCTGTCCGAGCGCCGCCGGACCACACGTCGGTCACCTCGACGGTCACCTGCTTCTGCAGTTTGGGCGCCGTGACGGGCACCATCGCGCCGCCGATGCTCTCGACGTACGTGATGTCGACCTCGACCCCGAAGTCCACCTCGCCTCCAGCGAGCGGGTAGGCGACCAGCGCCGTCTCCATGCCGTTGAAGTCGTTCATCGTGGCGCAGGCGCTGCTCCAGGTGTCTCCGGCCTCCTTCTTGCCATGGCCGAACGCGTTGCCTTTCCCCTTTTTCTCCTCTTTGCCGCCCTTGGCTTTCTTCTCCTTGCACTTTTTGCCTCCCTTCACAAGCGGCGCCAGATCGCTCAGGATCGACTGATCGGTGAGCCCGGCCAGCAGACGCCCGTCGGCGCCTTTGTACTGTTCGAGTGGCTTGAGCCCGCCGTCGTAGGGCATCTCGCGGATGCGGGCCAGCGTTTCGAGCGCGACGGCCGTGGCCATCTCTTCGACCTCCATGCTCAGGTTGTCGCGGTCGAAGTCGATGCGGCGCTGCGACACGTCGTTCGAGTACATCAGCGCCATCATCAGCGCCAGAGTGGCAAGCATAGTCTGAGGCATGGTCGGTCGGGGTTAGCTCTCGCTAGCGGTGACGCGCATCATTTCGTCGATCGAGGTGACGCCGCGTGTGGCGTAGACCCGGGCCGAGTCTTGGAGCGTGAGCATGCCTTCCTTCTCGGCCTGCGTCCGGATGGCGTCCTCGTCGATGGCGTCCTTGGCCGTCACGATCATGTGGCGGATGGCGCGGCTGAAGTAGAGCGCTTCGGTGATGGCGCGGCGCCCTTTGTAGCCGCCGTTGCACTTGGCGCAGCCTTTGGGGTTGGCCTTGTATAGCGTGCCGGCTTGGTCCTCGGGCGTAAAGCCCATGCGCTCCATCAGAACGGGATCGGGATCGTCGTCGACCTCTTTGCAGCTTTCGCAGAGCGTCCGGATCAGGCGCTGGGCCACGATCAGGTTGATGGCGTAGGCGATCAGGAAGGGCTCGACGCCCATCTTGTAGAGTCGCGACACCGCGCTCGGAGCGTCGTTGGTGTGGAGCGTCGAGAACGTCAGGTGACCCGTGTTGGCGAGCTTTACGCCCATTTCGGCGGTTTCCTTGTCGCGCATCTCGCCGACCATGACCACGTCGGGGTCGTGCCGCAGGATCGCGCGCAACGCGCCTTCCAGACCGAGTTTGTGGCTCAGCTTGATCTGGCGCACGCCACTGATGATGTACTCGACCGGATCCTCGACTGTCAGCACGTTGACGGTCGGGCTGACGACCTGGTGGAGCGCCGCCACGAGCGTCGTGCTCTTGCCGCTACCGGTCGGGCCAGTCAAGATCACCATGCCGTGCGGCTGGCGGATCGCCATCTCGAAGCGCTCCATGGCGTTCGGAAGCATGCCCAGCTTGTTGAGATCCGTCACGACTTTGCGGTCGTCCAGGATTCGGATGACGATGCTTTCGGCGCGGACTTCCTGGCTCGCCGTGGCGATGGGCAGCACGCTCACGCGGAAGCGGATCAGCGCGTCGTCGATCCTACGCTGGATAAAGCCGTCCTGGGCTTTGTCGCGCTCGAAGCGGTCGACGTTGCTGGCGTTGTCCTTGATGACGGCGAGCAGCGCCTCGGGATGGACGTTCTCCTCGGTGTGCCACTTTTTGAGCGCGCCGTCGAGCCTGAAGTGGATTTCGACCTTGCCTCGCGCGTTGGGCCACACGTGGATGTCGCTGACACCCTGCCGGACGGCCTCGACGAGCGTAGCCTCGAACAGGTTGATGAGCGTGCTCCGGCCGATCTCGGCTTCGAGCGCTTCCTCGTCCAGCCCGCCTTCGTCGTCGAACGACGTGCCCAGGTCGAAGGCCATGCCTCCTCCCTCCTCCATCTTTTCGAGGTACTCGTTCTTGCGCGGGTAGGCGTCGCGCAGCGCCTTGACGACCAGGGCTTCGGGCGCGTACTGCAGCTCGTAGCGTTCGAGCTTGAGCGCGTGGATGGCGCGGTGCACTTCGGGGCGCGCCGGATCGTAGGTGACGAAGATCAGCTTGACGGCGCCGCTCGCCGTGTCGACGTCGCACTCGGCCGGGACGACCGACAGGTCCAGCAGGCGCTTGCGCCTGGCTTCGTCGAACGTCGCCATGACCGAGCGGACGAACTCGGGCGTGGGCTGGCCTTCGTCGAGGACCGCGTGCGGAAAGGCGTAGACCTGGGCGGCTTCGGCAAAGATCGCGTCGCGGTCGACGCCGTCCAGATTGCTGATGGCGCGCCACAGAGCTTCCTTGGAGCCTTCGGCCTTGCTCGCCTCGTGGGCGGCGTCGACCTGGTCGGGGTGGACGATCTGCTTGCGCAGCAGCATCGCCACGACGCGGTCGCGGGCCTGCGTCGGGCTGGGGACGGCGCCCATCGCGCCGTCGCCCGACGCGTGGATCGGGTGCGCGGGCTGCACGACCGGAGGCGCGCCGGGCAGCGCAGGCAGGTCGGGAAGCGGCGGTGTGCTACCAGGCGACGAAGCGGTGGCGCTGTCGCCGGGCTTGACGCGTTCCCATGAGGGCGTCGGAGCAGCGTCCGGAGCGAGCGGAGCAGGTGGCCGCTCGCCAGTGCCGGGGAGCGTGCCGGCAGGGCGGTCGGCGTGGGACGAGGGCGCAGGCGTGACCGAAGGGACGGCAGCCGGAGTCACCAACGGCGGCTCGCCCCCCATCAGGCGGATGGCGCGGTCGAGACGGCGGCGCACCTCGCACTCGTCGGCGTAGCACAGCTCGACGTTGCCGCCCAGCAGGGCGACGGTTTCAATCACGGCGGGCGCGGACGGATCGTGCGTGGCCAGGACCAGGCGCTGGGCGCGCGTCTGGGCGTCGAACCCGAACTTGTAGGGCAGCAGCCCCAGCTCGGAGGCGCGGGCGAGCACATCGGTCGTCATCAGCCCCAGCACGGCCTGGACGAACTCGTCCTTGGGGTGAGCCCCCAACTCGGCCAGCGGATACCCTTGGACGCGCGCCGCGATCTCGTACGTCTTGGCCCGGTCGACGCCGTCCATCGTCAGCAGCACGCGCCAGACGGGCCGCTCGCCCGACGCGTAGCGCCGCGCCTGCTCAGCCTGCTTGAGCCGCACGCCGCCCGAGTTGACCAATGCCTGGGTGATCGGATCGTCGCCGAACCGGTCCGCCCCGGCGCGTCCCGGCATCGCTCGGTCGTCGACGAACGCGGTGTCGTCTTTGCGAAACGGATTGGAGAAGAAGCGGCTCATGGGGGCAGAGGGAATCGCGGCGGGACTACGGATGAGGTATCAGCAGTTGGGGAAGTTTTCTTAAGGGGACGGCGGCGGAAGAGTTGAAATGCTCGGCGGTCGCGGCGTGGGAGCGCGAAGACGGCGGCGTGAGGGCATCAGAAGCCGCTCTGCATGTCTTGAGCCGACGGCTGGACCAGGGCGATCTCGGACGAGACGAGCGTCAGGAAGATGATCGCGAGCGTGATGAAGACGGCGATCGCGGTCTGGATCGACTCGACGGTCGTGGCGAGTTTGAGCGTCGTCTCTTTTTCGTAGTAGTTGGCCATCTGCTCGGCGCTGTTCTTGACGTTGCCCGTCTCGGCGCCGCTGCGAAAGCGCGCCAGCGCCATCGTCGTGAACACGCCGCTCGCCTCCATAGCCTTGACCAGATCGACGCCGCGCGCCACCATCAGCGGAATCGTGACGGTCTTGATGCGCTGCTCCATGTAGCGGTTGCCGCACGCCTCGGCCGCGATCTTAATGACGGCGATGTTGTCTCCGGCTCCGCTGTAGAGAACCGAGAACACGCGGCAAAACACTTCGATGTTGAGTTTGTGCAGCAAGGAGCCGATGACGGGCAGACGGATCAGGTTGCGGTGGATGAACATCTCGCCTTTGTCCGAGCGCGCGAACAGCCCGGCCGCGACGACGGTCACTACCAGGACGGCCAGCACCAGGGGCCAGCCGGTATCCATCCAGTTGGCGAACGCGAGCGATTTGGTGCTGAGGTAGGGCAACTCGACGCCCAGATCGGCCATCAGCCCGGCCGTTTGCGGGATGATCGTCCACAGGTACCACACCATCACGCCGATCAGCGCGATGACCGTCAGCGCGGGCGTGATCATGGCGCTCTTGATGTTCTTTCTGAACTCGTCCTTGCGCTCCATGAAGCGCGCCGTGCTCTCGTAGATCTCGGCCATGTTGCCGCTCTGGCTCGCGATGCCGAGCATGTAGGCGGTGAATTTGCCCAGCATGTGCTGGTGCTTCATGAACGCCTGCTTGGCCTCCATGCCGCTCTTCAAGTCGGCGTTCAAGTCGCGCAGCACCTGTTTGAGGCTCTTGCTCGAAATGTCGTTGATCAGAAGGCCCAGAATCTCGTCGAACGGCAGCTTCTCGCGCAGCAGGTTGGCCGACAACCGGACGAACATGATCAGGTCTTGAGTCGGCGGCTTCATCTGAAAGCCGATCAGCTTCTTCTCGACGCGCAGCACTTCGAGGCCCATCTTTTCGAGCGCGCCCTTGACCTCTTCCTGCGCGTACGCCTTCTGCTCGCCGCTGATCGTCTTGCCGTTGGGATGGCGGACTTTGTAGAGGAACGCGCGCCGCTGCTGCAACTCCTTGAGCGTGAACCGATGCTTCTCGGACAGCTCGGACACCTTGCGCTGCGCCTGCCGCTTGTTTGGCGCGAAGACCGTCCCCTGCACGGGCTGGCCGGACGGGCCGACGCCATTGAAGCGAAACTCGGAGACGGGCATGGCAGAAGGGGTGCGGGGAGAGAGGCCTCTTGGCTATCGGCGGCGGCGCGGCGCGGCTTAAGCGCCTCTCAGACCAAGCCTCAGTCAGCGCCGAGACCGGTGTATACGAGAAGAGGCGACCTCCACGGGGAAGTCGCCTCTTCGGGAGAGAAGCCGGAGGGCTTTACTTGTAGGTCCAGACGATGCCGTCTTCGTCGCCGCTGGCGACGACCGCTTCGGCGAACACGCCGGCCTCGCAGGCTGTTTTGGTGCGCTTGTAGACCTCGATCTTGACCGACGTGGCTGCGGGCGTCATCTTCATGCACGCGTTGGCCGTGTCGTACGTGTCGGTGACCGACGGAAGGGCGTCGTTTCCGGCGTCGCGGCCGATCGTCGACCACTTGGCGCCTGCAAAGCTCGTCGAGTCTTCGCCGCCGCCGCCGAACGGCTTGGGCTTGAAGAACCACGCCTGAAGGTCGGTCGTGACGCGGCTCGCATCGGCGACGGTGGCGTCGGCCTTGGCGTTGGATTTGCCTTCGGAGAAGGCCTGAATTCCGGCGACTGCGGCGATACCGACGATGACGATGCCGAGCACCAGGAGGAGGAGTTGTTGTTGTCCCATGGGTAGTTGCCGTTGCGGCGAGTTGAGTGGGGAAGAAGTGTGGCTGGATTGCTGCCGAGTCCGAAACCGACGTTGGTCGGGCAAGGCATCACCGGTCTGCGAATGAGATATCGGCGGGCTGCGCGCCAGTTAAAGGCCGGTCCGATTTTTATTTCGCCTCGCCGCCTCCACCCGGCTCTCGCACCGCCGCCTCTCGCTGCCTGCGACGCCCCGCTGGGTCCGCCATGTAATGGGATTGCGACGCGTGCCACTTGCGGTGTCCGTCTGAGTAAATAGAGAAATCCATCCCAGAAGCGCGGCTCGAACCCGATTCGCGCACGCCACACGCTCACCCAACCTCTCTCCCGTCATGGACACGCCAGACCCCAAAATCGTCGTCGAAGAAATCAAGCTCAAAGGCAACCAACTGCTTGAAAAGGTGAAGAGCATCGCAGCCGAAGGAAATGCGAAGCGCATCATCATCCGCACGCCTGATCGTACGCTGCTGGAGTTTCCGCTCTCGGTCGGTGTCGGTGGAGCCGCTGCTGCATTGCTCATGCAGCCAATGCTTGTGGCTGTTGGTGCCATTGCCGCGCTGCTGACCGAAGTCGAGATCGTCGTCGAGCGTGAGCATCCGACGGTGAGCGACATCATCGCCACACCGGTCGCCACGCACCCGACCGATCCGGCTGACCTGTCCGGCAAGACGATGGGCGGCGTCTGATCGCCCTCTCGCCTGACCTTCGGGCTGCTCGTGCTTCTGCCGGGCAGCCTGTTTCTTTTTTCTCCGTTCCGATGCCCCGCGCCGACGCTCCCGCTCTTCCCGTCACCTACGCCGACGTAGAGGCCGCTGCGGCTCGGATCGCTGGCCGCGCGCATCGCACGCCCTGCGTCACGTCGCGCACGCTGGACGAGCACACCGGCGCGCGTGTCGTGCTCAAGTGCGAGAATCTGCAGCGCAGCGGCGCGTTCAAGTTCAGAGGCGCCCTCAACGCGCTGCTGGCCCTGACCGACCAAGAACGAGCGCGCGGCGTGCTCACCTACTCGTCGGGCAACCACGCCGGAGCGCTCGCGCTGGCTGCGCGCGAAATGGGCGTCTCGGCGACCGTCGTCATGCCCCAGGACGCGCCGCGCATCAAGCGCTCGGCGACCCAGGGCTACGGCGCGCGCATCGTGACCTACGACCGGGCTACCCAAGTGCGCGAAGACATCGGCGCCGAGATTGCGCAGCGCGAAGGACGCGTCGTGATTCCTCCGTACGACCATCCGCACGTCATCGCCGGAGCAGGAACGGCGGCGGGCGAGTTGATCCAAGACGCCGGACCGTTCGACGTACTCGTCGCCTGCGTCGGCGGCGGCGGACTGCTTGCGGGAACAGCGCTGGCGGCGCGCGCGCTGCTGCCCGGCTGCGAGGTGTGGGGCGTTGAACCCGAGTCGGCAGACGACGCCAAGCGCTCGTTCGAAACCGGAACGATCCAGCGCACACACGAACCGCAAACGATCGCCGACGGCGCCCGCACGCCCTACCTCGGCGACGCCCCGTTCGCGGTCATCAAAGAGTTAGTCACGGGCATCGTCACAGTCTCGGACGGCGACCTGGTGGACAGCCTGCTCTTCCTTCTCCAGCGAATGAAACTCGTCGCCGAGCCGACGGGCGTGCTCGGCCTCGCCGCCGTGCGAACTGGCAAACTCGACGTGCGCGGCAAGCGCGTCGGCGTGATTGTCAGCGGCGGCAACACGGACCTGGTCGACCTGCTCTGCGCGTGATCTATAGAGTTCGGACAGTGCGCGGCAGCCAAACCTCTTCACTCTCGTACCGACGGAGCATGCTCCGTCGCTAGCAGCGCACGCTCACGGACCACCACGCCCATCGCTTCCCCGTCGTACGGACGATATACCTACCGTCGCTCCTCCAGCCACCCGCCCGGCTCCATGCCCGCCTCCCCCCTCCTCGTCACCGACCATCTGAGCGAAGCCACTCACGCCCACCTAGCGAATCTGAAACCGCACCTCGACCGCCTGGTCGACCGCTTCGAGACGCCCGACTTCATCGCCGACGACCCCATCTCGGTCCCCCACGGCTTCTCGGACCCCGACGACATCGCGATTGTCGGCCTGTTTGCCGCGGTTCTGGCGTGGGGCCGACGCGCCACGATCCTGAACAAGCTTGCCGACTTGTGCGAGCGAATGCGTTACCGTCCCGCCGCCTTCGTCCTCAACTACGACGACACACGAGACGGCCCGCGCCTGGACGGCTTCAAACACCGCACCTTTACGTCTGGCGACGCCCGCACCCTGACACGCAACCTGCGCCTGCTGCTCGAACGGCACGGAAGCCTGGAAGCAGCCTTCGCCGATCACCTGGCACCGATGGACGCCGACGTCGGCCCGGCGATCCAGGGCTTTTCCATGTCGGCTCTAACGATCCACCCCGAGACGCCAACCCGCCTGCGCAAGCACCTTGCCCGCCCCGCGACCAGCAGCGCCGCCAAACGCCTGGCGATGTACCTGCGCTGGATGGTCCGCCCCGGGCCCGTCGACTTCGGTCTGTGGACGCGGATCACGCCTGCCCAACTCGTCCTCCCTCTCGACGTCCACAGCGGACGCCAGGCCCGCGCCTGGGGTATGCTCCACCGCAAACAGGACGACTGGAAATCCGCTTCGGCCTTGACCGCCGCATGCCGACGCCTCGACTCTGCCGATCCGTGCCGCTACGACTTCGCCCTGTTCGGCGCGGGCGTCTACGGCGTCGAACTGGACGGCTGACGAGGGTGGGCCCAGCTGGATTTGAACCAGCGACCGACGGGTTATGAGTCCGCTGCTCTAACCGCTGAGCTATGGGCCCGGCGCAGCCGGGGCTGCGGGGAGGGCTCAAAATACGAAGCCGATGCAGCGCGTGCACCTATGGATGTTCACGGTGCAGCAGGAACCGCTTCCATAACCTGATCCGAACGATTGCCTTACTTTTTTAACACAATCGCTATCGACGCCTGATTTGGACGGAGTACTTTTCCGACTCCTCTTATCAACTCCTACCCTCGTGGAACGCATCGATGCCATCGACGCTCAGATTCTCGGCCTGCTCCAAGGGAGCGGGCGGATCAAGCGCAGCGCCATCGCCGAGGCGGTCGGACTGAGCGTGCCGTCGGTCTCGGACCGGATGCGCAAACTCGAAGCGCGCGGCGTGCTGACCGGATTCACGGCCAGGGTCGATGCCAAGCGGCTGGGCTTCGACATCACGGTCTTCATGCGCGTCTCGGTCGACGGCAGCGAGCACTATGCCGAGTTCGTCCGCCTGGCGACGGCGCGGGCCGAAGTGCTCGAACTGCATTCGTCGACGGGCGACGGCTCGCACCTGATGAAAGTTCGCCTACCCTCGACGACGGCTCTGGAGCGCTTTCTCGCACTCGTTCAGACGTGGCCGGGCGTCAGAGGAACGCAGTCCTCGGTCGTGCTCTCGACGTTCAAGGAAACGCACGCGCTTCCCATCACTGCCGGACCATTGACACCGGTCGAGCGCGACTGAGCGCGCCTCTCATTCAACCGTCTCACACCTTACCTCTCCTCTTCCTATGGCAACCTCTCCCATGCTCGACATCGAAGCCATCTTTGGCGAAAACACCTTCGGCCTGACCGAGATGAAAAACCGGCTGCCCAAGTCGGCCTACAAGAGCCTCGTCGGCACGATCGAACGAGGCGAGCGCATCAACGCAGACGTGGCCGATGCCGTCGCGATGGCGATGAAGGAGTGGGCGATGGAGAAGGGCGCGACGCACTACACGCACTGGTTTCAGCCGCTGACCGGCTCGACGGCCGAGAAGCACGACAGCTTTATCACGCCCAACAAGGGCGGCGGAGCGGTGACCGAGTTCAGCGGCAAAGAACTCATCCAGGGCGAGCCCGACGCGTCGAGCTTTCCGTCGGGCGGCCTGCGCCAGACGTTCGAGGCGAGGGGCTACACGGCCTGGGACCCGACGAGCCCGGCGTTCATCGTAGAGAACCCCGGCGGCAGCTACCTCGCCATCCCGACAGCATTTGCATCATGGACCGGCGAGGCGCTGGACAACAAGACGCCGCTGCTGCGCTCGATGGACGCGCTGAGCAAGCAGGCTGTCCGGGCGCTGCGCGTGATGGGCCACAAGGACGTGAACAAGGTCACGAGCACAGTCGGCAACGAGCAGGAGTATTTCGTGATCGACAGCGAACTGTACCACCAGCGCTTGGACCTCCAGATGACGGGACGGACGCTCTTCGGCGCCAAACCGCCGCGCGGACAGGAGATGGACGACCACTACTTCGGCTCGATTCCTAGCCGCGTGCTGAGCTACATGATGGCCGTCGAGAAGGAGCTGTACCGTCTGGGCATTCCGGTCAAGACGCGCCACAACGAGGTCGCGCCGAGCCAGTACGAAATCGCGCCGATTTTCGAGAGCGCCAACGTCGCCGTCGACCACCAGCTGCTGACGATGATCACGCTGCGCCGGTTTGCGAGCCAGTTCGGGTTGACGATCCTGATGCACGAAAAACCGTTCGCCGGAGTCAACGGCAGTGGCAAGCACAACAACTGGTCGATGGGGACCGATACCGGCCTCAACCTGCTCGAGCCTACCGATGAGCCGCACGCCGAGGCGCGCTTCCAGTTCTTCTGCGCCGCCGTCATTAGGGCGATCTACAAGCACCAGGATCTGCTGCGTCTGGCCGCTGCAACAGCCGGTAACGACCACCGACTGGGCGCCAACGAAGCGCCGCCCGCGATCATGTCGATCTTTCTGGGAAGCCAGCTGACCGACGTGTTCGAGCAGCTCGCCGGAACCGGAGAGGCGACGAGCAGCAAATCGGCTGGGACGATGAAGCTGGGATCCGACGTGCTGCCGACGCTTCCGCGTCACAGCGGCGACCGCAACCGGACCTCGCCCTTCGCTTTTACGGGCAACAAGTTCGAGTTCAGGGCACTGGGATCGTCGCAGTCGCCGAGCATGAGCAACACGATTCTCAACACCATCGTCGCCGAAAGCCTTGACCACATGACGACGCTGCTTGAGGAGCGGCGCAGCGGCAAGGGCAAGAAGGCGACGATTGCCGGAATCGAGTCGGTCGTGCAGGACGTGATCAAAGAGTGCGGTGCGGTCCTGTTCGACGGCGACGGCTACTCGTCGGACTGGCCGGTCGAAGCCGAGCGGCGCGGCCTACTCAACCTCAAGACGACCGTCGACGCCATCGAGCGCATGGGCGGACACGGCAATCCCGAGTTGTTCGAGCAGTACGGCGTGCTCACACAGCCCGAAGTCCACAGCCGCCAGGAGGTCATGTTCGAGCAGTATTTCATGACGATCAACATCGAAGCCGAGACGACCGAGCGCATGGCCCGGACGATGCTCTTCCCCGCCGGATCGCGCTACCTCGCCGACCTCGCCGCCACGCTCGACAGCGGCGACGAAGTGGGCCTTGAGTTCCCCGGCGTCAAGGAGACCGCCCTCGAGCTGAGCCAGGTGCTGACCGACCTGCGCGGCGCCATCGTGGCGCTGAGCCACCAGAACCGCGAACTGGGCGGTGACGATGTGCACAGCAAAGCCTACCACATGCGCGACAACGTCATCCCCGCGATGAACGCTGTCCGCGAAGCCGCCGACCGGCTCGAAGTGCTCGTCCCCCGCGACGAGTGGCCGCTGCCGACCTACCAGGAGATTCTGTTCGACAAGGAGGCATAGCCCGCCCTTGTCACTGCGAGGAGCATAGCAACGTGGCAGTCTCCCTGCTAGCGGCGAGCGGCGGAGATCGACACGGCCTGAGACCTCGCGGTGGCAGTTGGAAACGTTCTGCGTGCGGCTCCGAGGCATTGGCTTCGGGGTCGCGCTGTATTTGGGCCTCGACGGTTGCGCGCTATGCTCTCTATCGGCATCGTAGCGTCGTTTATATATAACGACGCTACCGCACGCGCACCACTATTGAGCGAGCGGGTCCCGCCCTGTCTCCCGCGCTTCGTGCTATCTTGCGGCTCTCGTCCGTGCCATCGCCCCGCTCCATGTCCGAACCGTCCACCGACGCGCCGTCTGCCTCGTCCGAGCAGGATCGCGAGTGGGTACGCGAGGCACTGGAGGGAAATCAAGGCTCCTACGCGAAGTTGATGGAGAAGTACGAGCGTCCCCTCTACTTCCACCTGCGCAAACTCGTTCGGGGCGGTGAGGACCTGAACGACTTGGTCCAGGAGAGCTTTATCAAAGCGTTCGGCTCGCTCCAGTCGTACTCGCCGACGTACGCGTTCTCGACGTGGCTCTATCGCATCGCGACGAACCACACCATCGACTACCTGCGCAAGCGGCGCTTGAAGACCACGTCGATCCACAAGCCAGTCCAGACCAAGGATGGCGAGATGGAAATCGAGGTCCCTGACGAAACGTACCGCCCCGACAAGCACATCGTGACCGACCAGCGCAACACGCTGATCCAAGAGGCCATCGACGCGCTGCCGCCCAAGTACTATAGGGTGATCGTGATGCGGCACCAGCAGGAGATGGCCTACGACGAGATTGCCGAAGAACTCGGAGCGCCGCTCGGGACGGTCAAAGCACACATTTTCCGAGCGAGGGAGTTGCTCAACAAGTACCTGCGCGACAAACGCGATAGTCTATAGCGTCACGCAGTCGAAGCGCCTAGAACCCACCCCGGCAGCGCTCGTAGCAGAGACCGCTACCTTTTTTCCGTTTAAACGATGCAGTCTCCCGTACATCACATCCTTGTCGATGAGGCACGCAATCCAGTCGCTGTCCAGCTGGCCTATACCGACTGGCTCGAAATTCAACGGCGGCTCAACATCGAACCGCCCCCTCGCAGCGGGGAAGCGGTTGGCAATGACCGCGCCCACGTCCAGGACGTATTGCAGCGCTCGTCAGGCATTTGGAAGCAGGGAGACGGTCTGGAGTACCAGCGGCGCATACGGGTGGAGTGGGATAGGTCGTGATCCTTCTCGACTCCGTCTTACTAATTGATCATCTCAACGGTCACGAAGTGGCTTCGCGCTACCTGGACCCACTTGCGAGAACGGCATATGTCTCGCTGATCACGCGCGCCGAAGTACTGGCAGGCTGCGTATCAGACTACGACTGGAAGGCTGGCACTGATCTTCTCGACCTATTTATACCGCTTTCTCTCGACGCAGAGGATTCAAACGGGGCGGCGCGTCTACGACAGACGAATCGGTGAAAGTTGCCCGACGCGTTTCAAGCTGCTCTGGCCATTCGATACGGACTTCAGCTCGCAACACGAAAGACTTCGATCCTGACCGGCATCCGTTCGTAGTCGTGCCTTGCGCTGCGTGAGCCGGTCTACGCGGGCAGATGCTCCGCCAGCCACTGCCGCAGTTGATGCTCAGGTAGCGCGCCGGTGAACTCGGCTGTCACCTCGCCGCCCACGAACAGCTTGACGGCGGGGATGCCCTTGATGTCGAAGCGCTGACTCAGGTGAGGGTGAGCGTCCGTGTTGATCTTGACTAGGCGCCACGCGCCGCCGCTCTCCTGAGCGAGCTTCTTGATCGTAGGCCCCAACGTGCGGCACGGACCACACCACGGCGCCCAGAAGTCGACGACGACGGGTTTGTCGTGGCTCTTGTCGAGTACCTGGGTTTGAAACGGATCGGCAGCAGTGTCAGGCATCGGATTAGGCGGTCGGTGCGCCGGCTTTGGCGAGGTCTTCGAAGCCGCCTGCGTTGATCGCGCTCGTATAGCCTTTCTTGCGCAGCAACTCGGCGGCCTTACCCGAGCGCGCACCCGAGCGGCAGTGCAGGTAAACGGTTTGGTCCTTGGGCAGGTCGAGCGCGTCGAACTTCTGCTCGAAGTCGTCAGCGAGGAAGTCGACGTTCTGCGCGCCTTGCAGGTGACCCTCGGCGTATTCCTTGGACGTGCGCACGTCGAGAACGGGAGCCGAGGTGTCGCGAGCGAGAAACTCGGAAGAGCGGATGTCGGAAGGCATATCGATCAGGGTGTGGAGGAAATAGTCGGAGTCGAAGGCAGCGCGAACACACTCGGCGCCTCCTGGATCAAGATAAACGCCCCCATTACGACGAGAAAGACGGCAAACCCGCGCCGAAGTGACGCTTGCGGAACGCGTCCGCTCACCCTGGCGCCGCCGAGCGCTCCAACCATGCCGATGACGACGAACGTGCCGATGAGCGGCCAGCTCACCGAAGCGCCCGACGCACTCAACAGGTCGAGGTACGAGACGAAGCCGACAGCGCTGTTGAGTACGATGATCGCCAGGCTCGTCCCGACGGCCATCCGCATGTCCAGGCCGACCAGCAGCACCAACGCAGGCACGATCAAGAACCCGCCGCCGACGCCGACCAGCCCGGTCATCACGCCCACGCCCGCTCCCAGCAAGCCGACGAGCCACGCCGGACGCGCAGGCCGCCCACCGACTGCATCAGGTCGTCCTTTGAGCATCGCCCCGGCGGCTGCGATCATGACGACGGCGAACAGCACCAGTTGCATCGCCGCAGGCACCTGGGCCGCCAGCAGCGAACCTCCGTACGTGCCGACGATCCCCGGAAGCCCGAACCCCAACACGCTGCGCCAGTCGACCAGCCCGCGACGCGCATAACCGGCAGCACCGACGAGCGCGATGGCACCGACGATAGCCAGACTTTCGGCGATCGCCACCTTGCCGGGCTGATCGGCAAGGTAGACCAGGATGGGAACGGTCAAGATGGATCCGCCCGAACCGAGCAGGCCCAGCACCAGGCCGATGGCGACGGCGCCTAAGAGTGCGTACCCCATCGGTCGTCTGCGGTGACGGCGCGTCCCGTCGCGGCGAAGTTGGGGAAGCCGTCGTTGACGTAGATCACGTCGCGACCCTGCCGCGCCAGATACGCCGACGCTGCCGCGGCACGCACACCCGATTGGCAGTGCACGATCAGCGTTCCGCCATCGGGCACGCGGCTGTCCATGTAATCGGGGAGGCGCGTGTACGAAGCGTTGACCGCGCCGGGCACGTACCCGCCCTGATGCTCGCTCGCGTAGCGCACGTCGAGGACCGAGGCACCGGTTTCGGCCTGTAACTCGTCGAGGTCGGCGAACGTGCGCTCGGGAATAGAGGCCGACGCCCCGCCCTGGTCGAAGTAGGCAGCGAGATCGTCCGGCGTCACGAAACCGACGACGGCGTCGTAGCCGATGCGCACCAGATCGCGAACCGCACCGTCGACTTCGTCTTCTCCGGCGACGAGCACGACAGGCGTCGCCTCGTCGGTCAGCAGCGAGCCGACGAAGGCCGGGAGGTTTTTGCCCAGCGGCGCGTGGAGCGAACGCGGCACGTGAGCGGTCATGAAGATGGAGCGGTCCGCTCGCGTGTCGATCACGACACCGCTTTCGTCTTTGGCAAACACGGACAACTCGTCAGACGACATCCGCGAAGGCGTCGGCACCTCGCCCAGCAGGGGCACACCGTCGCGGTTCTGCTGCTTCATTCGAGCGAAGTACATCTGCGGCTCGGGCTGACCGTCGAGGATCGCCGCGACGAAGGCGTCTTCCCCGCCTTCGGCTGCCCCGAGCGACGCATTGTAGCGCTTCTCGTAGCCGACCGTCGTCATCGGAACGGCGCCCAGCGCTTTGCCGCACGCCGATCCCGCGCCGTGTCCGGGCCATACCTGGAGGTGCTCTTCTAGCTGGGTGAAGTGCGGGAGCGAGCGAAACAGGGTCCGCGCCGCCTCTTCCTGGACGCCGTGCATCCCCGCCGCCTGTTCGAGCAGGTCGGGACGCCCCAGATCGCCGACGAACACGAAGTCGCCCGTCACGACGCCGATCGGTGTCGTCGCGCCGCTGCCTCGGTCGGTCACGACGTAGCTCAGGTGCTCGGGCGTGTGCCCCGGCGTGTGGACGGCGCGCAGGTCGATGTTGCCGACCGAGAACGCGGCGCCGTCGCGTAGAAACGTCACGTCATAGCCTGCATCTGTGGCCCACGCGCTGCCCCAACCGTCGCTTTCACCCTCGGCCGACAGGTAGACGTGCGCACCAATCTCGGCGAACTCTCGCGCGCCCGACAGGAAATCGGCGTGGATGTGGGTTTCGGCGACGGCGACGATGCGCAGGCCCTCGGCTTTTGCCGCCGCGACGTACCGGTCGATGTCGCGCAGTGGGTCAACAATGAGCGCCTCTTTGGTCTTTTGGCACCCGATCAGATAAGCGTTCTGAGCGAGGTGGGGATCGGTGTACGAGCGGAAAAGCATAGCTATCGGGGTGGAATTAGTGAGGTAGGTGGGAGCGCAGGATCCCATACGTCCACGTGCCGGCGACGGCGGCTGTGAGCGCGACGAGCATGATGGTTACCCCTCCGCCAAGCAGCGCGAACAGCGGTCCGGGGCAGGCACCGAGCAGCGCCCATCCGAATCCGAACGTAAGGCCGCCCATCCAGTAGCGCGCGCCGGGCACGCGGCCTCTGCCCCACTGCTTGGGCGATGCCTTGATGGGTTCGCCGCGCATCGTCGTCAGTCCCAACCGGCGGATCAGCCACAGACCGAGCGCTGCCGTGGTGACCGCGCTGCCGATGACGCCGTACATGTGGAACGACTCGAAGCGAAACATCTCGTAGATGCGAAACCACGAAATGACCTGCGCTTGGGTAAAGACGACGCCCAATCCGGCGCCGACCAGACCATACAGAAGCAGGCTGAACGGCAAGTTGCCCTCGTCGCGAGCGCGCTGCTGCGTTTCGCGTGACACCTGTTCTTCGTCCGTGCACGCATCGGGCAGGACGACGAGCTTGAGCGATGGTGGAGGGGCGACTTCGGGTGCGCGTGTAGACATAGCGATGCGATGAGGACTCAGGGTACGACGGAGATGCACTCAGCCGAGGAGCAGCGGGAGCAGCAGATGAGTTACTAGCAGACCGCCGCCGAAGAAGCCCAGGACGGCGACGAGCGACGGCACCTGCAGATCGGCTAGGCCGCTGATGGCATGGCCGGACGTACACCCTCCGGCCCACCGCGCGCCGAAGCCGACGAGGAAGCCTCCGCCGATGATCAAGAATGCGCCGACCGGCGTCGCCAGAGACGACCACGAAAACAACTGCGCAGGCAAGAACCCGGCAACGTCGGTGACACCCAGACCGGCCAGCGCTTCGAGTGTCGAAGCCGAGAGAGCGAGCGGCGCGTCTACATCGCCCAGTAGCCGCAGTCCGACGAACCCGCCGACTGCGATGCCGACCGCGAACGCCAGATTCCACAGCCCGACCGATTTCCAGTCGTAGGTGAAGAGCGAGGGCTTACGGCTTTCACTCACGGGAAGAAGGGCGCACAGGTGGCGCAGGTTGGCCGAGAGACCAAATACTTTGCCGCCGAGCAGCAGGAGGCCGGGCACGACCAGCCCAATGAGCGGACCGGCGACGTACCAGGGCAAAGGATCGACAGGAGTCATTGCATCGCAGTTGAAGTGACATCTTGCACAACCATCTGGTTTATCAGTTTCCAACCCACGCGACAAAGGAAGCGTGAAGACGCCTCCCCTCTCCGCCCGCTTCGCGCGTACCGCGCCCTGCCGTCAGACCCTTCTGCCCCATCGGTCGTGTAAGCCTGCATGAACGCTCCCGTCCCCGACACGCTACTCATCGCCGCCGCCGAACGCTTCCGCCTGCTCGGCGACCCGGTGCGGCTTCGGCTGCTCAACACACTGCTCGAAATGGGCGAGGCGACTGTCCAGCAGCTTGCCGACGCGTCGAGTCAGAGCCAGCAGAATACGTCGAAGCACCTGCGCAAACTCGCCGAGGGCGGCATTCTGTCGAGCCGCAAGGCCGGGCTGCACGTCCACTACCACGTCGACGACCCCAGCATTCCGGGCCTCTGCCTATTGGTCTGCGGCCAGATTTCCAAGCAGCAATCCGAGGCCGCTGCCGAGTAGAGCCTACGCGTTCGCACAACTGGTCAGTACGTTGGCTGGGTGGTTCGGCTCGATTTCTCCCCAAC
The DNA here is from genome assembly GCA_963841855.1 of Rhodothermales bacterium. GTDB lineage: Bacteria > Bacteroidota > Rhodothermia > Rhodothermales > BA12 > CAXBBB01. The sequence goes on from CAWJEJ010000001.1 coordinate 903,236, forward strand.
CTCTTCGCACGCCTTCGGGCAAATGACAAAACACGCGCCGCGCACGCGCATTGGCCGTCCAAACTCACACGCACAGATGGCCGCCTCCAAACGCCCCGCCGGTATCGAGCCCGAGTACAACAAGCCCGACGCGCCCGGCATCTGGATGAACTTCGACAACACCGTGTCGATCTACCACATCGTCGAGCCCGACCACACGTTCGAGCAGGCCGCGCAGCAGCTCTTCGGAGCCGTCGCCGACGCCGAGCGGCAGTTTCCTGGCTGGCCGCGCATGCTCTACCTCGAAATCGACGGGCACGTAGACTCGATGGGTCGCCACACGCCCGACATGGTCGAGTTGCAGCAGGAGTTCTTGTTCTCGACGATCGGCGTCTTCCTCTCGGCCGTCGAGACGCCGCTCGTGTCGGCCCTCAACCCCGAACCGCAGCGCAACGACGTGCCCGATGGACTGTCCATCGGAACCGACGAGCCGACCGTCCCGACGACGAGCTGCGGCTGATCGCTACGACTGAGCCATTCGTTTTACTGACCAACCCATTGCTACTCGCTGATGCCACGCTTCATAGCCAAGATTGAAAGTGTGCATGGTAGTCGCAAGCTACCCGGAACAGCTGGCAATGGGGCACGAGCAACGATAACTGGCGAAGACATTTCTGTGACTATTGATGCTCGGGTCGGCCTGTCAGGTAGAGATGATATAACCGTTACGGTAGGCCCAAGTAAGTCAGGAAAAGGAGACTCTACGATAATCTTTCGATCCCCGACTCCCATGGCTGTCCCGGCAGCCGCTCCGCGCTTAGACACCGGAGACCTCCAAGGCGGACTGGTTCGCATGATAGACCGCTACCACGCCGACGGAACGCTGACAGGCGATGCGGATGAGGACGCATTCGTAGCTGGCAGCCCGACGGCCGTTCTGCTCGGGTTGCTGTTTGATCAGCGCGTGCGGGCTGAGTTTGCGTTCACCGGCCCCAAGCGCCTGCACGACCGGATCGGCCACCTCGATTTTGCACAGATTGCCGAGATCGCGCCCGAAACGCTAGCCGAACAGTTCGCGATCTTGCCTGCCGTCCACCGCTTCACCAACAAGATGGCCGACATGACTGCGAAGCTCGCCCTGCACGTGCGCGACGAGATGGGCGGCGATCCATCCAACCTGTGGAACGACGGCTGCGACGCGGCGACGCTGTCCAAACGGGTCAAGGCACTGCCGGGCTTTGGCAAGGACAAGTCGAAGAAGCTGGTCTATGTGCTCCACTACTTCGGCCTGCGCGACTTCTCGGGCGAGATGGGATCGGCGCGGTAGAGCGTCCGCGCGTTACGGATGAAACGGGACTGTGCGGAAACGTGCTCGTCGCCCGGATGCACGAACCGGACAAAACGGCTTAGGTAGAGCGGTCTTTCCGAGCGGCACCCTGCGGCGCGGCGTCCCCTCTCTTCCGGCACTCGTTGAACCGCTCCTTCGCCATTCTGCTCGGCGCCCTGCTCATCGACCAGATGGACTCGGGCATGCTGCTCCCAATCTATCCGGCCCTGTTTACCGACGCGCAGAGCCCAGCGCTGATGATTGAGGCGAGCGGCGTCGATCAGTGGGGCGTGCTGCTGATCGCGCTGATCGGGGCGGCGTATGCGCTGCCTGCGTTTTTCGCTCAGCCGGTCTTGGGCCAACTCGCCGACCGCTATGGGCGCAAGCCGCTGCTGCTGACGGCGTTTGCCGGATCGACGGTCTCGTACGTGCTCTTTGCGATCGGCGTGCAGACCGGGTCGATTGGGCTGCTGCTGGTATCGCGCGCGCTCGATGGCGTGTCGGCGGGCAACCTGCTCGTCGGCCCAGGCGGCCGTCGGCGATCTAAGCGGCGAGGAGCAGCGGACGCGCTACTTCGGTTTCTTTACGGCCGCGCTGTCGCTCGGCTTCGTGCTCGGCCCTCTGATCGGCGGCTTTCTGGGCGATCCTGAAGGCGCATCTTGGGCCGGACCGGCGACGGCGTTCTACACGGCGGGCGGCCTCAACTTGCTCACGACCCTGCTCTTCGCGTGGCTCTTTGCCGAAACGCTGAGCGACGACGACCGCTCGGACGACGAGTTCGCTGTCGGCCAATCGCTGAGCAACGCGCGCCAGGCATTCGCCGACGAGGAGCGGCGGCCCTACTACCTCGTCTTACTGCTCTACATCGCGGGCTATACGTTCTTCACCACGTTCTACAGCGTCGTACTGGAGGACGACTTGGAGATGAGCACGGTCCAGATCGGCTGGTTCTTCTCGGCGTTCGGGTTGGCGCTGATGGCCGTCCAACTGGGACTCGTCGAGCGCGTCGAGCAGCGCGTGGGTCCATCGCGGACGCTGTGGCTGGCGCTGTTCTGCGCGGCCGGAGGCACACTCATCGCCGCATTGGCTCAGTCGGCGTGGATGGCATACGCCGCGCTCCCGCTCTTCGCGCTAGGCGCCGGACTCGTCGACCCTCTCGTGATGTCGCTGCTTAGCCGGAGCACCGATGCGTCTTCGCAGGGACGGATTCAAGGCGTCAGGGGTAGCGTCGACTCGCTGGGGCGCGTCGGGCCGCCATTCCTCGCCGGGCCGCTGGCGGCTGTCGGTTCGGCGGTCTGGCCAGTCCTCGCCGGAGCCGCACTGATGGCGAGCGGAGGCGTGCTGGCGCTGCGCCTCCTAGGTGATGCGGACGGGGACGACTCAGGTCAAGAAACATCCGGCGACGAAACCGGCTAGAGGTAGCAGTCGCCCCAGTCGAGCGCCATGTGGATCAGCAGGCCCAGACCGACTAGATGGACCGCGTGCAGCCGCTCTTTCCACACGTCCGATTTGGTCTTTGGCGCCCAAACGACAGGGACGACGAAGAGCGCGGCGTAGAGCAGAATCGGAGGCCACGTGTGCAGCGGGTGGAAACCGATCGAACACCGCGCGGGGTCGTAGATCGGATCGGCGAGCAGGTGGTCTACGTCGACCGCCATCGTCGCGATCAGCACGAGCGTCGTCCATCGCCACCGGTCGCGGTAAAACGCCAGCGCGGCGAGCAGCGGGACGACGAAGTGGAGGGCGATGTGGAGCACGCGCGCAAGATAGATCGGGCGAGCGGAGCGCCTAATCGAGCAGCGCGCCGACGCTGTATCCGATGCCGAGCCCGAACGCTGGCACCAACCGGCGGCTCACCAGAACGGGCGCGAACGCCAGGCGAAACACGACGCCGCCGGGATCCTGGTAGCGATATCCGAGGACCGCGGTCGCTGCCAGACGCTGATTCGGCGAGTCGGAGAACGGATGCGGCATCGTGCCTCATCGCAGCCCCGAGACCGACCTCGACGGCGTGATCGACACCGAACAGCCGCCCGGCCATCAGTCCGAATAGAATGTCGTCCGACATCCGGTTGCTCTCTCGCTGCCCTAGAAGGTCTTCCTGGTCGTCCCACAGCATTTTGATGCCCGCGCCGGTCGCGCCCACTCGGAAGAACGCCCCATCGGCCGATCGCACGTCGACGTTGAGCGATGCCCAGCCCAGACTACCGCCCAGTTCGGCGAAGACGGCGGCTTCGTTGCCCTGCCACTCGGCCTGAGCATGAGCCGAACCGGCGGCGAGAAGTGATGCGGCGAGGAGTAGCGAGAAGCGCATGGCGTCGGCGGGCGGTGAGCAGAATAGACAGTGGGTGTCGATTTGAGAAGACAGAGGCGCGCAGCGCTTGCTCTAGCGGCAGAAAATCCGTGACAGAACACGCTGCTGGCACGCGGGGCAACATCCGCGCCGAAACGCAACCGTGCCCGTCGCGCAACATCGGCGGCCGTAACCGTCGCGGTGTTGTCTTACCGATCGGGGGCGGGTATTCTTGCGCATGATCGACATGCTCCCTTTCGCCGACCTCGTCCCCTGGATCGCGGGAATCGGCATTCCCATCCTGTTCGTGCTGGGCGCGCTGAGCGCACTCGACGCCGTCATGCAGTCGCGCACGCCCCAGGGATCGACCGCGTGGGCGCTGGCGCTGCTGTTCGTGCCTCTGATTGCGCTGCCGCTCTACTGGACGTTCGGGCGCTTCGGCTTCGAGGACTACAAGGAGGCGATGGACAAGATGGGCTGCGACACCGAAGACGACATGACCAACGCGTGCAACCACGCCGATCCGGCCGTCGTCGTCGATCCCGACGAGCGAGGCGAAGATGTGCGCGAAGTCGCCGAACTGGAAGGCTTCAACCGCCTCTCGACGACGCCGATGACCAGAGGTAACAGCCTGAAACTGCTGATCAACGGCGAGGAGACCTTCGACGCCATCTTCGAAGGCATCGACCGCGCCGAGCGCTACTTACTCGTCCAATACTATCTGATCCGCGACGATGACATCGGCAAGCGGATGAAGGCGCACCTGGTCAAAGCGGCCAAGCGCGGCGTTCACGTCCGGCTGATCTACGACGACATCGCCAGCCACTCGCTGCCCAAGAGCTACCGCAACGAGTTAGAGGCGGTCGGTGTCGAGATCGCCCGGTTCAGCGGGAGCACGCGCAGTTGGGGACGGCTCAGACTCAATTTCCGCAACCACCGCAAGATCGTCGTCGTCGACGGTCGCGAGGCGTTCGCGGGCGGCCTCAACGTGGGCGATGAGTACCTGGGACACACCGAGGATTTCCCCAACTGGCGCGACACGCACCTGCACGTCATCGGCCCGGCCGTGATGGGCTACCAGTTCTCGTTCGCGCGCGACTGGTTCTACACCAAGGAGGAGCAACTGGCCGATGCCGACTGGAACGCCGATACGCATGAGGACGATCAGCGGGCGATGATCCTCGCTTCGGGCCCCGACGACGAACTCGAGACGTGCGGCCTGCTCTTCGCCCACGCTATCGAAAGCGCCGAGACGCGCGTCTGGATCGCGACGCCCTATTTCGTCCCCGACGGCCGCGTCCTGGCCGCGCTCCAACTGGCCGCTCTACGCGGCGTCGACGTGCGGATTCTGATGCCCCGCGAGAGCGACAGCATCTTCTTCAAATACGTCCCCTACGCCTACCTGGACGAGGTCGAGCGCGCGGGCGGCAACATCCACCTCTACGAGCCGGGCTTTGCGCATCAGAAAGTGATGCTGATCGACGACGACTACGCGATGGTCGGCTCGGCGAACATGGACAACCGTTCGTTCCGCCTCAACTTCGAGATCAGCCTCCTCGCCAACGACGAGACGTTCAGCAGCGACGTAAAAGCGATGCTCGAGCGCGACTTCGCCCAGTCGACGCAGCTGTCGAGCGAGGACGTGCAAGACCAGTCGTTTCGCTTCCGCCTAGCCGTTCAATTCACCCGCCTGCTGGCACCGATTCTGTAGAGCAGATCACCGGTTGGTCGGTTCGGTCTGTTATCAGGAAAAAGATCGGCTTTCCGTTCGCAGCGCCCAGGCATTAGCTGTTGCGCAAGCACGAGATAGCGCGTATTCTGCGGTCTCGTTATCCGGCGATCCTTCTCAATAACATGACGGATCGCCGCACAATCACTGGTTATGCCGCCATCGTGTGCGGCATGTGCGGTGTTCGTTTCAGCGTCGGCTGTTGTGCCGCTCCGGTCCAGCTTGGGCGTCTCCGGCGGTAGTCGGCTTGCAAGCTTGGTCGGTATCGGCGGCTCCGCGTTACCGGTGGCGGTCGGCGAGCAGCGGCTTCGGTAAGTTCGGCGTCTCGTCAGTTTCGTTCGTGAATCTCGGTCGGCTGGTCTCGGCGGCCCGGGCGGGGTAGGGCGGCGTTTGCTCGGGTGCGGTGCCACGTTGCGAGCAAGCGGTATAACCCATGGCTGCGGGCGACGCAAAGGCGGGCGGTTTCGCGCTGTTCGACGTCGGTGCCTACATTAGCCCGCTCACCGTCGGCGCATTTGCGCGCCAGAGCCTTGTCTGTTATGCCGGAGCAGACGAGGAGCAGACGCGCACGTACTCAATGGAGAGCGCGGCGGCGAGTGGCTGCTCTCCGCTCGGTCAGCGTGGGGCGAGCGACGTGTTCACCGACGTTATGTTCGTACCGCGTGTGCCGCATAACCCTTGGCTGCGGGCGACGCAAAGGCGGGCGGTTGTGCTCGCTCGGGCGTCGGTGCTATCATGAGCACGTTCACTCATCGGCGTGATTTGCGCGCCAGAGCCTCGTCTGTTATACTGCTTCTCCACGCGCTTGTCATCAATGAGTGCAGTCGCCAAGCAGACCCTGCGCTTTCAATCCTCGACCGCGCAGCGCCGAGCCGAGGTCGGAGATTCGATGCCGACGAGCATCGGATCGAGCCGAAGCAGTTCGACTAGTTTCCTTGAGGCGCCTCAGACTGGGTTCGTAGAGTCGACCCGGCGCGCATAACCCTTGGCTGCGGGCGACGCAAAGGCGGGCGGTTTCCGCTGTTCGAGTACGGTGCCTACATTGCCGCTCACCGTCGGCGCGTTTGCGCGCCAGAGCCTTGTCTGTTATGCCGCTCGGTGGCGGGCTCACGGCGGCTCGTGCTGGGTTTGGACAGTGTGGGCTGGAGCGGCTCCGTGGCCGTTTGCGGGTTGGTCAGTCTGCGGCGGCGCTGTGTCGTTTCGCGGCGACTCGGCAGGTCCTGACTGGCCCTGTTCGCGCTCGGTCGACAGGTCGGCGCGCTGGCGTAGAGCTCGGCTCTTCATGCGGCGTTCGTAGCAGGCGGCGCGGTATAACCCTTGGCTGCGGGCGACGCAAAGGCCGAGCGTTTTGCTCGTGTCGGCGACGGCGCTACATTATGCCCGTTCATCGTCGGCGTCTTTGCGCGCCAGAGCCTTGTCTGTTATGCCGCTTTCCTGCGGCGCAAACATATCAAGGCTCATGCGTCACCTGCTCATCCTGCTGCTTATTCTGCCTTTTATAGCGGCGTGCGACTCCTCAGAAGAGGAAACCCCCTTCGCTGATCTACAAGGGTTTTGGGAAAGAACGAGCGGGATAGACGCGATTATCCGAATTCAGGACGACTCCGTTGTTGGATACGAACCCATTCTGTCTTCGATTAGAGCAGATTGCAAGTCAGAGCTTGTAAACGCCAAAATGATATCTGCACCGGACGGCGTCGCCACATTCGAGGATAATCTGCAATTCTCAATCAGCGTATATGTTGAGAACGGAAGGCTAATCTTTGACTATTCGAGTAGCCAACGGAGTGATCAGACGTTCACTCTCGCAGAAGAGTCCGAATGGAGTGAGGTTGCTGCTTTGCCGGATTGCTGATCCAAGGTGCGGCATAACCCTTGGCTGCGGGCGACGCAGAGGCTAGCTTTGCAACTCGCCTGAACGCCTGCGTCTCCGGTGTCCGTTTCACCATTCGTGTGCTCTGCGCGCCAGAGCCTTGTCTGTTATGCGTACCTACGTCGCAACTCCTGCAAGTTGGGATGAGTCACAGGTCGAGCGCTGCCTCGTATGGTACAAGAAGGCACCCAGTGACACGCTTATCGGCGAGGAAAACTTGCGCGGCATTACCATCGCTGAACTGAACGTGCTGTTTGGTTCGCCCAACGATGACCCTGCGCTTTTCAATCCTCAACCGCTCAGCGCCGAGCAGAAGTCGGAGATTCAGAATGCAGTCGAGCACCGAATCGAGCCGAACCGTTTCGACTATTTCGTTGAGGCACGTCAACTCGGTTCGTAAATCGCCCGGCACGCATAACCCTTGGCTGCGGGCGACGCAAAGGCGGTCGGTTGTGCTCGCTTGGGCAGCGGTGCTATCATGAGCACGTTCCATCATCGGCGCATTTGCGCGCCAGAGCCTTGTCTGTTATGCCGCCTGTCGGTAGCCGGGAAGCGCGCGGTTCGTGGCGGCTCGGCATTGGTGTTTGTGGTCGCTTCCGTGGCGGTTGGCTCGGTCGGTGTTTCCGGTGGCGCTGTTCGTTTCGCGGCTTCGGCGGGTGCGTCTTGACTGAGGCGCTGTTCGGAGTCGGGCCGGGTGCGGCGCGTTGGCTTTCGACTTGGGCGTTCAGCGCGTTCGTGCAATCGTCGGCGGCATAACCCCTGGCTGCGGGCGACGCAAAGGCCGAGCGTTTTTGCGCTGTCTCGGCGTCGGCGACTACATTGCTCGCTCACCGTCGGCGTGTTTGCGCGCCAGAGCCTTGTCTGTTATGCCGCTTTGACCAGCGGCGCAAATACTCCAAGACCTATGCGTTATTTTCTTTCCATCCTGCTCCTTTTGCCCTTTGTTGCCGCATGCGACTCCTCTGATGACGGAGAAGCGTTTCCTGAGATTCAGGGAGCATGGGAGGATTGACGTTGACGTGTATGGCAGCAGCTTCATCTGGATTGAAGGGGATAGGCTGACAGACACGTTTGTGGGGTTTGATACCGTGTTTAATGGTGGCGATATTCGAATAGGAATAGGTGAGTGCCGACAGGCTCCTTCTAATTTTGCAGTCTACAAAACTGAGCTTGATAAAGACCCTGACGGCGTGGCTGTGTATCAGAAAGGTAGCCAAAGGTATCGAGTATATTTCGAGGCAGGATCATTAGTGCGTCAGAGAGTTGGAGGAGGCCAGTCAGAGTATGTGCCAGTGTCTCGACCACAGTCAGTTGAAAATCTGGAGTCTCTTCCAGAATGTGACTGACCGGCGGCATAACCCTTGGCTGCGGGCGACGCAAAGGCGGGCGGTTTGCCTCGCTCAGGCGGCGGTGCTATCATGAGCACGTTCACACGTCGGCGCAGTTTGCGCGCCAGAGCCTTGTCTGTTATGCGCCCTGCTTTTGCGTTTCTCGTGGCGTCGGCGTTTCTCGGTTGCGAAGCAGAAGAGGTGCCGCTTTCGACTCTGCTAGCCTGCACGCCCGCAACCGTCACCAGCGGGGAGTTTGTCACGCTGTCTATGGAGTCGCCTCACGGCGGCGATCTCTCCGTCACTGATCCAGCCGGTACGTTTTTCTTCCTCGTGCGCGGCGGTCAAAGTCAAACGCAGTCGCTCACCCTGTCTGGTGACTCTGCGGAAGTCGAGAGTGTTGAGCTTGACGTAGAAGGCGCGATGGCAACGCCGTACGTCTACGGTGATTCGACAGCGGTGCTGTTATTCGAGCAGGCTGGCGCGTACCAATTTCGTCTGAGTGAGAACCTTGAAACCGACGACGGCACGCCCAGCGGTGAGTGTTCGGTCGCGTATCAGCCGTGAGGACGGGCGCATAACCCTTGGCTGCGGGCGACGCAAAGGCCGAGCGCTTTTGCGTTGGTTCGACGATGGCGTCTACATTAATCGGCTCACCGTCGGCGTGTTTTGCGCGCCAGAGCCTTATCTGTTATGCGGCTAGTTCAAACGCCATCGTGAGCGCAACTGAACACAATCAAAGTCGGCTATTCGCTTGGGCGAGAGGAGCAGCCATTGCGACAGCGGCGGCCAATATCGCCCTCTACATTGGCGTGTTCATCGGTACTCCGTCCCAAGCTGAAGCTATGGCGCACCCGAATGCGTTCTGGCCGAACACGATCGCTGCTCTGATGCTCGCGCCATTGACAGCAATTCTTTTCCTGCTCGCGGTCGTCTTGACGATGGAATACCGAGTCCGCAGTCGGGGGTCTTCTGGCGACAACCGAGCGAAGAGGTTGAAGCAACTTGTTCTCATGCTCACCCCTACCGCGCTCCAAATTGCTGCGCTCGTCGTTGTCATGGGCGTCGTTCTCGCATTGTAAACCGCATCAACGCCGCATAACTCATGGCTGCGGGCGACGCAAAGGCGAGCAGTTTGCGCTTCGACTCGACGATGGCGTCTACATTGCCTGCTCACACATCGGCGTGATTGCGCGCCAGAGCCTCGTCTGTTATGCCGCCATCGTGTGCGGCATGTGCGGTGTTCGTTTCAGCGTCGGCTGTTGTGCCGCTCCGGTCCAGCTTGGGCGTCTCCGGCGGTAGTCGGCTTGCAAGCTTGGTCGGTATCGGCGGCTCCGCGTTACCGGTGGCGGTCGGCGAGCAGCGGCTTCGGTAAGTTCGGCGTCTCGTCAGTTTCGTTCGTGAATCTCGGTCGGCTGGTCTCGGCGGCCCGGCAGGGTCGGGCGGCGTTTGCTCGGGTGCGGTGCCACGTTGCGAGCAAGCGGTATAACCCATGGCTGCGGGCGACGCAAAGGCGGGCGGTTTTGCGCTGATCGGCGTCGGCGACTACATTAGCCCGCTCACCGTCGGCGCATTTGCGCGCCAGAGCCTTGTCTGTTATGCCGCCATCGTGTGCGGCATGTGCGGTGTTCGTTTCAGCGTCGGCTGTTGTGACCGCTCCGGTCCAGCTTGGGCGTCTCCGGCCGGTAGTCGGCTTGCAAGCTTGGTCGGTATCGGCGGCTCCGCGTTACCGGTGGCGGTCGGCGAGCAGCGGCTTCGGAAAGTTGGATGATTGCGGCGGCTCTGTTCGTGAACCTCGGTCGGCAAGCCCAGCGTCTCCGGCGTCGCTGTTCGTCTGCGACGGTCGGCAGGCGCGTCGGCGACTTCGGGCGCGGCGGCATTTGCTCGGGTGCGGTGCCACGTTGCGAGCAAGCGGTATAACCCATGGCTGCGGGCGACGCAAAGGCGGGCGGTTTCGCGCTGTTCGAGTACAGTGCCTACATTAGCCCGCTCACCGTCGGCGCATTTGCGCGCCAGAGCCTTGTCTGTTCTACGGCGCCCTTAACCTGAGACACTCATTGAACGGAGCCGCTGACTTCGTCTTCTACCTCGCGCTCGCCGGTCTGATCTCTCACGAGTTGGACGCGGTGCACAAGCGAGAGTGGCGGCTCCTGTTTCGTCCTCCGCTCCATGCCGGAGGCTCAGGCCCGGACGGCGTTCGTGCTCGCCCACGTTCCGCTGCTCGCCGTCCTCCTCTGGCTCGTCAGCCGTGGCGGCGACACCGCGCTCTGGACCGTCGCCGTTTTGGACGTGTTCATGGTCGTCCACGCCGGGCTCCACTGGCGGCTCTCGGGGAAACCGGAGTACGAGTTCTCGTCGGCCTCGTCGCAGGCGCTCATCTTCGGCACCGCCGCGGTCGCGCTGGTCCACCTTGTTCTGCTGGTGCTCGTAGGCACCGCGCCGTAGAACCCGCCGCTGCAGGCCGACGTGAAGCGCCAGCGTTCTCGGTCGTCCGTAGCTTCGGCGTCTCCGCCGCTTCGACCGAACGCTGTGCCCTCAGCTTCACGCGGCTGAGCGTCCATCTGTTATACGGCTTCTTCCTCAACACTCGGTGCTATGCGCATTCTACTCTGCCTTCTTGCCGTCGGCCTCATTTCGATTCAGGATGCTTACGCTCAGTCCGGGCAGGAAGCAACGTCTTGTCTTTACGAAGTCTGCGCTTTGCGTGTTGAGCAGTCTCTGCTCGGAACGCGGCTCGTTGCCGGGGAGCAAGGGACAACAGTGGGTCGGCTTGGGCTGTTCGGTACAGATTTGAGCGAAACCGTGGCACGTTCGCCGCTTGCCTTCGAGCACGCGCGCTCCTATGAGCGCTTCTCGCCTTCCGGTGATGCTCGCAGGCCTCGCGGCAGGAGCGCTGTTCGGCGCTGTGATCACCAATACAGGCAGCAGCGAGTTTCAAAGCGGCGCGCTCGTCAGCGGGATCGGCTTGACTTTGGTCGCGTCCACTCTGTCATATCGGTCCCAGCGTTCGCTTTCACAGGCGGTGTGGCAGTATAACAGCAGTGCAGTAAACGCGCGATAGCCGTATAACCCATGGCTGCGGGCGACGCAGAGGCGGGCGGTTTGCGCTCGCTCGGGCGCCGGTGCTATCATGAGCACGTTCAATCACCTGCGTGTCTGCGCGCCAGAGCCTCGTCTGTTATGCACTCGTGACCATATGAGAGTCATCTTTGTGTGCGAGGGAAACACCTGCCGGAGTGTTATGGCAGAGTACCTTGCCCGCGCTCGTTTCGATGAGGTTGATTTCGAATCCGCTGGAACACATCCCGGAGAGGCGAGCAGCGCCGAAAACGCGGTCTATATGCTCTCCAGGCTCGGTATAGATGCTTCTAAGCATCAGCCCCGATCCATCGAATCAGTTAGTGTCAATGACTTCGATTGGATTGTCGCAATTGAAAAAAAGATAGCACGGGAGCTTATCAGTCGTGGTGCTCCTAAGGAGAGAATTATTAGTTGGGCGGTAGCTGATCCTTACGGGGAGGATCTATCTGAGTATCAAATAGCTATCGGCAAAATAAGCTCTTATCTTTCAAGGATAAATTTCGAATAAGCACATATCATGTATGGCGTAGATTTAAGATTTGGTTCAACTTCCACTCAAAAGGAAAAAGATTTCGCACGAGACCTGCGATTGTGGCTTCGTAGGATCAATTATGACGTTGATCCAGAGTCAGTATTTGAGGTAAGAATCACAACATTATGTGTAGAAAAAATAATAAATGATAACCTCATAGTCTCGCTGAGATGCGCTAAATACGTACCAGGAGTAGGTTCGGTCGTGCTGGCTTCTGATCTTTTGTACTCCCATTCATCAACGGATTCTATTGCGAAAAATGTTTCGAGTAAGATATTAGACGCACATGCGCTTATGGTCTTGGGAGATGATGATTTGGAGTTTGACGACGATGATTTAGAATGAGTGCATAACCCTTGGCTGCGGGCGACGCAAAGGCCGAGCGCTTTTGCGCTGTCTCGGCTGCGGCGACTACATTGGCTGTCTCACCGTCGGCGTGATTGCGCGCCAGAGCCTTGTCTGTTATGCCGCACGGTAGCAGCGTCGTCTGCGCGGCTCGTTTCGGCTCCGGTTTTTGTGATCGCTCTGGTCGAACTGCGGCGTCTCCGGCGGCAGTCGGCTTGCAGAGTTGGTCGGCGTTTGCGGCTCTGCGTTTCCATCGCGGTCGGCGAGCAGCGGCTTCGGCAAGTCGGCGTCTCCGGCGGCTCCGTTCGTTTCGCGGCTTCGGCGGGTGCGGTGTCTACGCGGCGTTGTTTATGAATCTCGATCGGCGGTCGCGGCGGGTGGGGCGTGCGCGGCGGCGTCTGCTCTGGTTGGTCGGTTCGTTTCGGGCGGGCGGTATAACCCTTGGCTGCGGGCGACGCAAAGGCGGGCGGTTTTGCGCTGTCGCGGCTTCGGCGACTACATTAGCCTGCTCACCGTCGGCGTGTTTGCGCGCCAGAGCCTTGTCTGTTATGCCGCATCTACGCCGTGCCCTGCATACTCACTGCTAAACTCCCCGAAGGGGCGGCAGAGTTAGCTAAGCGCGTATCCGTCCAGCCGTACAGGATTGATGAGCGCGGCGACCCTACCGGCAGAAGCAAGCGGGTTTTCTACGAACACGCCCTTCTGTCCTTTAACGCCAGCGACGCTGACTTCGATCAGTTGCCTAAGCAGTTCGAGGATGCGATAGCGTTTCTCTCCGAGCACGCGGTGGACATGAGGGTTTTATCTGAGGCGGCTGAACTGGTGCTCGACTTCGGTTATCAGCCTCGCAGTTATGATGATGCGCGCGTGCTCGTCCAAAGCGACCGCATTCCGCAGGAGCTTATTCGCCTATCGGCAGCGCTTGACGTACAGATCGAGTTGACGCTGTACCTGTGGGAGGACGAGGAGCCTGAACCCGTTGCGGCATAACCCTTGGCTGCGGGCGACGCAAAGGCCAAGCATTTTTGCGCTGATCGGCGGTGGCGTCTACATTGCTGTCTCACACTCCCAGCGGCTTTGCGCGCCAGAGCCTTGTCTGTTATACCGCTCGCCTAACCGTAGAGGCAGTCGCATGAATCGAGGCGTTAAGGTTGGAGCTGCCATCGCAGCCCGTGCGGTCTTGCTGCTTCTCGCCATCCCAGTCGCCTATCGTGTTCTGGCCTGACGTGCGTGACGTACGTCGCGCCGCAGCACTTCACCCCCGAGCGGTGAGGATGCAGGCCGAACACCTGAACCTCGACAATGGGTTGTACCGGTGGAGAATGCGGCACAGTTTGGTGCGGCAACATGACCTGGTAGGCATGACGAGGTCTGAGGTTGAGGCGCTGCTCGGTCTCAGCGGTGAACGTGGGTCGACTTGGTTTATGGCCTCGGTCCTGCAAGTCGCGGTATCGACTTCGGCTCGCTCGAACTGCGCCTTGACAGCGGCGGGGCGGTGAGCGGCTACGAGTTTCGTCGCCACTGAGCGGTATAACCCTTGGCTGCGGGCGACGCAAAGGCGGGCGGTTTGCCTCGCTCAAGCGGTTGCGCTATCCTTGCCACGCTCACAATCATCTGTGCTCTGCGCGCCAGAGCCTCGTCTGTTATGCCGCCTGTCGGTGGCTGGCTCGCGGCAACTCGTGCTGGGTTTGGCAGTGTTGTTTTGGGCTGCTCCGTGGCCGTTTGCAAGTCGGCGTCTGCGGCGGCGCTGTTCGTTTCGCAGCACTCGGTACGCGTGTCTTGACTGAGCCGCTGTTCGCCGCTCGGTCGAAGGTCGGCGCGCTGGTCGTCGGGCTTCGGCGTTCATCGCATTCGTAGCAGGCAGCGGCGGCATAACCCATGGCTGCGGGCGACGCAGAGGCGGGCGGTTTGCCTCGCGTGAGCATCGGCGCTATCATCAGCACGTCCAATCACCTGCGTTCTGCGCGCCAGAGCCTCGTCTGTTATACGGCACTCCAACCACGAAGTCACTTTCGGTTATGAGTGTGCGCTATTTCGACTGCCCTCACTGCCAAACGAGCAACGCTGTCGCAATCTGCCCGAGAGATGAGCGCGCTTTTGTGGTCACTACCGCTCACCTGACAAACGCTGTGCGAGAGTTCGAGTCTGATCCAGCAGTGGACCTTTCGCCGAGCTACGATGCAGGACTGTGCGATTTCTGTCGAGCGAGAGAAAGTGGAAACTCCCTCGCTTCTATGTCTGCTGGCATAAGGCAGCGAACGTGCCCTGAATGCAAGACCGAATTCCTTTCGTTCCACAGCTTGTAGTCGCCTGTGCCGTATAACCCTTGGCTGCGGGCGACGCAAAGGCCGAGCGTTTTTGCGTTGTGTCAGCGTCGGCGACTACATTGCCCGCTCACCAGTCGGCGCGATTTGCGCGCCAGAGCCTTGTCTGTTATGCGTACCTACGTCGCAACTCCTGCAAGTTGGGATGAGTCACAGGTCGAGCGCTGCCTCGTATGGTACAAGAAGGCACCCAGTGACACGCTTATCGGCGAGGAAAACTTGCGCGGCATTACCATCGCTGAACTGAACGTGCTGTTTGGTTCGCCCAACGATGACCCTGCGCTTTTCAATCCTCAACCGCTCAGCGCCGAGCAGAAGTCGGAGATTCAGAATGCAGTCGAGCACCGAATCGAGCCGAACCGTTTCGACTATTTCGTTGAGGCACGTCAACTCGGTTCGTAAATCGCCCGGCACGCATAACCCTTGGCTGCGGGCGACGCAAAGGCGGGCGGTTTCGCGCTGTTCGAGTACAGTGCCTACATTAGCCCGCTCACCGTCGGCGCATTTGCGCGCCAGAGCCTTGTCTGTTATACCGCTCTCTACCTCGAAGATTATGGACACGCAAGAGAAGGATATCGTTGGTGCAAACATCCTCAAAGTCATAGTCGGCACGAACGGGTACAAGGGCGGCGACTCTGGTCACGGAAGCCGAACTCACTTTGAGCTGCGTGATGTTGGTGGTACCGACATGGCCGTCTCTGTCGGTGAGCATGGCTCGTCAATTAGGATCGAGCTAGGAGGTGACTCAGAGCTGAAAACGTTCATTGAGGCTCTGGAATTTGCAGTGGCAACTTTGAAGGAGCAGTCTCAATAACTGAGCGGTATAACCCTTGGCTGCGGGCGACGCAAAGGCGGACGGTTTTGCGTTGTCGCGGCGTGGGCGTCTACATTGCTGTCTCACACGTCGGCGCATTTGCGCGCCAGAGCCTTGTCTGTTATGCGGCTAGTTCTAACGCCAATGTGGAAGACGACGGCTGTACTTCTGCTGGCTGCTGCATGGTTAGTTGGCTGCAACAGCGGCACCAAATACGGTGATGAGGGCAGTGTCTTTTACACGTGCGTCCTTGGTGGAAAACCGTACGTGGCAACCGAACCATGCACTGACTCCCCGACTGATTACGTCCTGCTCACCGACGATGGTGGAGCGTTGAACAGCTTCGACGTGTACCTCGACACTTGCAGCGCACTCGGCGCAACTATCGTCGGCGGCTACGAAGAAGTCGGAAGTCCAGCGTTCACACATCGGCGTTTGTCGTGGAGTGAACACGGTCAGCAGCGAGACAGCCTTGATGCGTTAGTCTCCGGGAGCGAGTGTACGTATCACGCTCGCCTTTGACTTCCGCCGCATAACCCTTGGCTGCGGGCGACGCAAAGGCGGGCGGTTTTGCGCTGATCGGCGTCGGCGACTACATTAGCCCGCTCACCGTCGGCGTGCTTTGCGCGCCAGAGCCTTGTCTGTTATACCGCTTCCATTGCGTCGTCTGCGCGGCTCGTTTTGGCGTCGGTGTTTTGTGATTTCTCTGGTCTAGCTTCGGCGTCTCCGTGCCGGTTGGCTTGCAGACTTGGTCGGCATCGGCGGCTTGGCGCTTTCGGTGGCGGTCGGCGAGCAGCGGCTTCGGAAAGTTGGATGATTGCGGCGGCTCTGTTCGTGAACCTCGGTCGGCAAGCCCAGCGTCTCCGGCGTCGCTGTTCGTCTGCGACGGTCGGCAGGCGCGTCGGCGACTTCGGGCGCGGCGGCATTTGCTCGGGTGCGGTGCCACGTTGCGAGCAAGCGGTATAACCCATGGCTGCGGGCGACGCAAAGGCGGGCGGTTTCGCGCTGTTCGAGTACAGTGCCTACATTAGCCCGCTCACCGTCGGCGCATTTGCGCGCCAGAGCCTTGTCTGTTATGCCGCCTGTCGGTAGCCGGGAAGCGCGCGGTTCGTGGCGGCTCGGCATTGGTGTTTGTGGTCGCTTCCGTGGCGGTTGGCTCGGTCGGTGTTTCCGGTGGCGCTGTTCGTTTCGCGGCTTCGGCGGGTGCGTCTTGACTGAGGCGCTGTTCGGAGTCGGGCCGGGTGCGGCGCGTTGGCTTTCGACTTGGGCGTTCAGCGCGTTCGTGCAATCGTCGGCGGCATAACCCCTGGCTGCGGGCGACGCAAAGGCCGAGCGTTTTTGCGTTGTGTCAGCGTCGGCGACTACATTGCCCGCTCACCAGTCGGCGCGATTTGCGCGCCAGAGCCTTGTCTGTTATGCGTACCTACGTCGCAACTCCTGCAAGTTGGGATGAGTCACAGGTCGAGCGCTGCCTCGTATGGTACAAGAAGGCACCCAGTGACACGCTTATCGGCGAGGAAAACTTGCGCGGCATTACCATCGCTGAACTGAACGTGCTGTTTGGTTCGCCCAACGATGACCCTGCGCTTTTCAATCCTCAACCGCTCAGCGCCGAGCAGAAGTCGGAGATTCAGAATGCAGTCGAGCACCGAATCGAGCCGAACCGTTTCGACTATTTCGTTGAGGCACGTCAACTCGGTTCGTAAATCGCCCGGCACGCATAACCCTTGGCTGCGGGCGACGCAAAGGCGGGCGGTTTCGCGCTGTTCGAGTACAGTGCCTACATTAGCCCGCTCACCGTCGGCGCATTTGCGCGCCAGAGCCTTGTCTGTTATACGGCGGTCAGTGCGTCGGCGGCAGACCGCAGGCCATCGGCAACGCTGCCGGGTGACGGGTCGTAGAGTTTGCCGCTCGCGTGGTCAATCGTCCGGTACCGGCGCGGGTAGTGATCCGCGATGGTGCGCAGGGTCGCGTCACCCGAAACGTCCGCGATACGGTTGAGCAGGTGCCCCGCGTCCGTGTCGTGCATCGACCCGACCATGTCACCCGTCGATGCGTGGATCAGGTCGCGGATGGAGAGGAGGAGCGTCAGTCTCCGGTCAAGCGCACCGAGCATGGTGCCTGTCGCTGTGTGTCCGTCAGGATCGGTGTGGTAGGGCGGCTTGGTCGCGAGTACGACCGGGTAAGCCGAATTGTGCGCGGCCACTGCGTCGTCAATCCGGTCGAGGATGTCTGCAACGCTGCTGTCCATCGTGCTGACGGTGTCAAGAAAGTCTGTCATGATGTGCCTTTGGCTGTGATTTGCGACCAGTTTAGGTGTACTGGACGCGCTTATTGTTGGGCGCCGAATTCGGCGCGTTGCCGCCGTATAACCTCCGGCTGCGGGCGACTCACTACGTGAGCGCCAGAGCCTCGTACTGTTATACAGCCTCGCTTTCGAGTTCTTCGATCCAGTCCTCGAACTCAATAAAGCCAGGGTAGCCCGGGCCTACGCCGCGCTGCAAGTCCTCCTCTTTGTGATTGCATTCCAGCATGAACCAGTTGTATTCCATCGTCGGCAGTATGCCTAAACCGGCGTACTCGTCTGACAGGCGCTCGGCGTATTCGGCTTCGGCCAACCGCCGGGGCACCCGCCGGCGCATCAATCGCCCATAGTATCCCGCCTCCTCGCTCTGCGGCTCCCACTCGCATTCGTCAAGTTCGTAGGCAATCATCCCGGCGGTATAACCTACGTCAGCAGGCGACGCAGAGGCGGGGTCTTTCTCGTTCTCGTTCTTCTGTGCCATCGTGTTTGTCATAGTAAATGTCAGGGTAAAGAGTCTGCGCGCCTGTCACGCGATCTGTTATACGTACACGCCGCAGCGACAGCGCATGGATGGTCAAGGGCACTGCTGCCAGATGATGGCTTACCAACTCAACCAGAGTTGCGAGCAGCACCCCGATCCGTTCGACTGTCCGGATCAGTTGATCTACCGCTCAGAAGACGGCAGCGACTTTGGCATAATCGTCCATGACGGTGGCTCGTCGTTCATCAAGATCAGCCACTGTCCGTGGTGCGCGACTGCTATCGGCGAGCCGGAAGATGCTGAGTAGGTAGTGCCGTAGTGGGTACGTATAACCCTTGGCTGCGGGCGACGCAAAGGCCGAGCGTTTTTGCGCTGATCGGCGACGGTGTCTACATTATCGGCTCACCGTCGGCGTGTTTTGCGCGCCAGAGCCTTGTCTGTTATGCCGCCCTCGTTTGAGGTGGTTCGTAGTTTCGGAGCATGAAAGTCCGAGACATCATCAAACTGATCGAGCAGGACGGCTGGCAGCACATCCGCACACGAGGAAGCCACCGCCAGTTCAAGCACCCGAACAAGCCCGGCAAAGTCACCGTTGCAGGCAAACCGAGTCTGGAAATGCCTCCGGGCACGCTAAGCAGCATCCTCAAACAAGCCGGTCTCAAATAATCATGCAGTACGCCATCGTGATTGAGCGCGCCGAGGGCAGCTTCGGCGCATACGTTCCAGATTTGCCGGGCTGCGTCGCGGTCGGCGAGACGGAAGCCGAAGCGCGCAGCCTGATCGCTGAGGCCATCGCATTTCACATCGACGGCATGGAAGAGGACGGCGAGATTGTGCCAGAGCCGAGCGCGCACGTCGAGTATGTAGCGATAGCACGCGCGGCATAACCCATGGCTGCGGGCGACGCAAAGGCCGAGCGTTTTTGCTTTGGGTCGACGATGGCGACTACATTAATCGGCTCACCATCGGCGTGTTTTGCGCGCCAGAGCCTTGTCTGTTATGCTGCTTTTCACTGACCTAACAAAGAGGCTGATTTGTCGCTAAATGAGATTGTATTCGTCTCTGTAACGGTAGGACCTTGCTTTGTAGCTTGGCTCGTCTCTACACGCTATGACATCAAGCACTTTCGCCGTGTTAGCATGTTCAACAAAACACCCGAAGCTATACCATATAAAAAGCGTCAAAAACGTTTGGCATTATACTTCCTCATTTCGTTGGTTTGGATGATGATTTCGTGGGTGGTCATCGTTGTTGTGGTTGGTCCCATAAAATAGATCAGCAGCATAACCCTTGGCTGCGGGCGACGCAAAGGCGGGCGGTTTCCGCTGTTCGAGTGCGGTGCCTACATTGCCTGCTCACACGTCGGCGTGATTGCGCGCCAGAGCCTTGTCTGTTATACGGCACTCCAACCACGAAGTCACTTTCGGTTATGAGTGTGCGCTATTTCGACTGCCCTCACTGCCAAACGAGCAACGCTGTCGCAATCTGCCCGAGAGATGAGCGCGCTTTTGTGGTCACTACCGCTCACCTGACAAACGCTGTGCGAGAGTTCGAGTCTGATCCAGCAGTGGACCTTTCGCCGAGCTACGATGCAGGACTGTGCGATTTCTGTCGAGCGAGAGAAAGTGGAAACTCCCTCGCTTCTATGTCTGCTGGCATAAGGCAGCGAACGTGCCCTGAATGCAAGACCGAATTCCTTTCGTTCCACAGCTTGTAGTCGCCTGTGCCGTATAACCCTTGGCTGCGGGCGACGCAAAGGCCGAGCGTTTTTGCGTTGTGTCAGCGTCGGCGACTACATTGCCCGCTCACCAGTCGGCGCGATTTGCGCGCCAGAGCCTTGTCTGTTATACCGCATTCCGATTGAAGCAGGCCATAGTTATCGCGCTTCTCTGTCTTGGGGCGCTGGTAGCATGCTCGGACGATGAGCCAGAGTATCGGATCAGCGTCGCCGACGTGCAAACTGCGTTTGACCCGGTCGCGCTCGACTATCTCCAAAACCGGACGGTGCTTTGGCGCGATGGCCACGCCTTCATTCGGCCGGACTCTTGGTTGGGCCAGAGCGCGACAGCGTGCTCGCAGTATGGCGGGGGCTCGATGCAGTTGGCCGTGACATCTACCACGTTTGGGGGCGTGACGGCTACGTCCTCTTTTACCGCCAGTCGGACGAGGTCGTAGCGTGGGTGGACGACTGCGCCGCGTTCGAGTCCGACCTCGTCATCGTCTACAACACGTACAGCCACGGTGACCGCTGCACCGACACCGAATGGCTCGAACTCCACATCACCCTGCCGCCGTGGCCGTAGGCAGTGCGGTATAACCCTTGGCTGCGGGCGACGCAAAGGCCGCGCTTTTGCGTTGTCGCGACTTCGGCGACTACATTGCCCGCTCACCGTCGGCGTGGTTTGCGCGCCAGAGCCTTGTCTGTTATATGCCTTCCCGACTGTGGAGCTGACCGCGCTTCAAATAATTGACACTGCGGTTAAGGTCGGACTTGGGGCGCTCATTAGTGGGTTTGCAACTTTCTTCGTTACCCGAGCCAGTCACAAAGAACAGAGGCGCCGCGAGCATTCTGATCGGAAAAGCGATCTGCTTGAAGGAGTAGCTCGTCAGGTCGAGACAGCAACGCATCTCGCGTTAGACCATTGGACCTTTGTAGCTGCTTTGAAAGAGAAGGACGTATCGGATCAGTTGGTGAGCAAGCTACTGGAATCCAGGTCGCATCTTAGAGAGTCATTTAAGGAGCTGTCATCCGCAGAAGGCGTACTTCTGTTGCTTGGTCAAAATGAAGCTCAAACTCTACTCCGTGAGTACGGCGAGTTTATGGGAGAGTACGTGTTCAACTTGGTTCCCAAACTTGACAGCATGGAAGCTGAACAGGTGAGAAGCGTCCGTTTGGATCTTTTGCAGAAGAGGCGGGACTTTTTTGCTGCCTTATCTGGTGCATACGTTCCCCAAGGCATATAACCCTTGGCTGCGGGCGACGCAAAGGCGGGCGGTTGTGCTCGCTCGGGCGGCGGTGCTATCATGAGCACGTTCAATCGTCGGCGCAGTTTGCGCGCCAGAGCCTTGTCTGTTATACGGCTTGGTACCATATTGAATGTCAAGCAACACAAAATCGAAATACTACATCCCAGCAAGGAAGAGGCTTGCTGGAAAGCGAGCAAAGTGGACGTTCATCTTGTTTGCTGCGATAATGGTTTGGGCGGCGTTTATGCACATACAGTTTTTCGTAGGCGTTGACGACTGGACGCAGCAAAACAGTATGGTAATAACTTTACTTGCAGCAATAGCATTTGCTTGGTGGCGTCTCGATAGATATAAAAAAAGCGGCGATTTGTACATTCAGCGATTCGAGGTTCAGATTGAGTCTGAGGAGATCGCTAGGCAGCTGGAAAGAGTTGCGGCACCAAGTAGGGCCGAAGCTGACCGCAAAGCAAACGCCGAACGAATCGCTAAGCAGCGCGCCGATGTGCAGAGCAGTCTTGATTACGAAAGGGAGCAGTTAGAACAGGCTAGGGAATTCTTGCGGCAGAAGAACTCACGCTGACACAATCAACGCCGTATAACCCTTGGCTGCGGGCGACGCAAAGGCCGAGCGTTTTTGCGCTGATCGGCGTCGGCGTCTACATTGCTCGCTCACATTTCGGCGCTGCTTTGCGCGCCAGAGCCTTTTCTGTTATGCGGCAGGCGTAACCGAAGTCACAACTTCTCGTACTTAGGGGTCAACTCACGACGCCACTCGCCTTGTTTGGCATTCTGCCGAAATTCCATCTAGTAAAACCAATGAGAAAATTTCTTTCTGCGCTTGCCTTGTTTGGAATTTGTAGCTCTCTGTCAGGCTGCGACCAAATTGGCACTAGTACATCCAACTCTCTCATCGTCGGTGAGACGTCTATCCAAAATACCAGGGGTCAAGTTTGCTCCAGGTAAAAGATGGTGACATACTGAATAACAGAGGTCAAGTCATCGGATCCGTTTCAGGCGGCTATGTCGTAAACACTCAAGGCCAACGCCTCGCTCAGGGTAGGGATGGGACAGTTCGCACGCGCAGTGGAACAGTCGTGTTGACGCTCGAAGGCAATATGCTGAAAGGTGTTGACGGAGAGCTAATCGCTACCGCAGTCGGTGGGACACCTGACGAGTGGGCAGCAGCGGCAGCAGCATACTTCGAGTTCGTGCTATCACCATGAGCCGCATAACTTGCCGCTGCACGCCGACGGCACGCTTGCGCCTTGCCTCGTTTGGCCGACGGCGGTTAGCATAACGTCGTCGCTCGTCTTGACATCGTCGGTGCCGCGGGTGAGCGGCCCTCTGTTATGCCGCTTAGCTGCGGGCGCAAAATCCGAAATCTATGCGTTACTTACTCGCTCTCCTGCTCATCATGGCCTTCATCGCTGCGTGGCGACTCGGGAGGTGACGAAGAAGACTCCGCGTTTGAAGACATACAGGGGTATTGGGCTGGACCAGACAACGGCACCTTGTTTCTCGCGATCCGAGATGACAGCGCCCGCCGAGTATAGGGCTAGAAGCTTTGGTAGCGGCGAGTGCGCAGATGGTATTCCCGTCTGAGCGCCGCACGGTAGCAGCAGGGAGGAACGCGCCACGTTTTCGATAACAACGGACAATGGGAGTCAGCGAACAGTCTTCTCGTCTGACATCGAGAACAGGAGGCTAGTCCTCGAACGAGTCAGCGACGGGTCAAAAAGCAACTACGTGGAGTCATCGCGCGCGGAGCAGGTCATAGAGGACCTTCCTCAGTGCTAAACCTATCGGTGCGGCATAACCCTTGGCTGCGGGCGACGCAAAGGCCGAGCGTTTTTGCGTTGTCTCGGCGGCGGCGTCTACATTGCCCGCTCACACGTCGGCGCGTTTGCGCGCCAGAGCCTTGTCTGTTATGCCGCTTTCCTGCGGCGCAAACGCTGCTAGAGCGCTCATGCGTCACCTGCTCATCCTGCTGCTCGCCGTTTTCTCCTTTTATAGCGGCGTGCTGACTCCTCCAAGAAGAAGATACCCCCTTCGCTGATCTATACAAGTGTTTTGGGGAAGAAACGAGCGGGATAGAACGCGATTATCCGAATTCAGGACGACTCCGTTGTTGGATACGAACCCATTCTGTCTTCGATTAGAGCAGATTGCAAGTCAGAGCTTGTAAACGCCAAAATGATATCTGCACCGGACGGCGTCGCCACATTGAGAAGTTCTGCAATTCTCAATCAGCGTATATGTTGAGAACGGAAGGCTAATCTTTGACTATTCGAGTAGCGAACGGAGTGATCAGACGTTCACTCTCGCAGAAGAGTCCGAATGGAGTGAGGTTGCTGCTTTGCCGGATTGCTGATCCAAGGTGTGGCATAACCCTTGGCTGCGGGCGACGCAGAGGCTAGCTTTGCAACTCGCCTGAACGCCTGCGTCTCCGGCTGTCCGTTTCACCATTCGTGTGCTCTGCGCGCCAGAGCCTTGTCTGTTATACCGCCATCTCGTCGTCGTGCGCGGTGCTCGTGGCAGCGGTGGTGTTGTGTGATCGCTCCGGGCTGAACTGGGCGTCTCCGCGCCAGCCGGCTTACAGGCTTGGTCGGCGTCGGCGGTGCGCGTTTCGGTGGCAGTCGGGAGCGGCGGCTTCGGCAAGTTCGGCGTCTGCTCAGGCTCCGTTCGTTTCGCGGCTTCGGAAGCTTGGCGACTAGGCGACTCTGTTCGTGAATCTCGGTCGTCAGTCGCGGCAGCGGGGCGGGCGCGGCGCGGTTTGCTCTAGTGCGTCTCTCGTTTCGGCGGCGGATAGCTCACGGCTGCGGTGACGAAAGGCGGGCGGCTGCGCGTTGCTCGGCGTCGGTGCTGACGATTGCTGTCTCACACGTCGGCGCGGTTTCGCGCCAGACCTCGTCTGTTATGCAGCGGAGACAATGGTAGGATTGGTCCTCCTATTCCTGGTCGCCTTCTTCTGCGGCCTCGTCTATCTGTCTTTGCGAATCGCGAAGCGCGTGGCAGGCTGGCGCTATCGCGACGGTAAACTGACCGTCGGGGTTGTAGTGATGCTCGATTCTCTGGCCCATCTTCCGGGCTGTCCACCCGTCCGAGTCGTCTACCGCGCCGATTTCGAACGAGAAGCAGGCTTTGAGTTACCTGGTAACGCTCGCTTCGTCGCTGGCAACGCCTCGTTCCTCGATCACTTCGGCGACTACTGCTCGAGCTGCCGTTTTTGAGTCGAGCCGCAGGACTGGGAAGCGCTTGCCGAGGGATCAGGCGCTCCTGTCGGGAGAAGCGCCGGAATTGGGTCAGTTCTTGAGAGCGGAGAGCGACGTCGGTCATTGGATCCGAGGATCAGCTGCGGTTGAGGGAGGCGGATCGATCTCCTGGGGTCATGAGGCAAGCGCCGTAACGTTTCACTATTCAAGCTGGTAAATGATGAATCGCGTGCCGCTGCGGCATAACCCTTGGCTGCGGGCGACGCAAAGGCGGGCGGTTTTGCGTTGTCGCGGCGTCGGCGACTACATTGCCCGCTCACCGTCGGCGTATTTGCGCGCCAGAGCCTTGTCTGTTATGTGGCTCGGTGAACAGGTCAGTGGGGCAAGCGTTGCCGGTTCTGAATCAGCCTCCAAAGCCATGAGCGTTCACCAACTAGAAGCAGCCGTCACCGAACTAAGCAGTGCAGAGTTTTCGAGCTTCGCTAAATGGTTTGACGAGTACAAAGCTGACCAGTGGGACCGGCAGATCGAGGCGGACGCCAAAACTGGCCGCCTCGACGCCTTTCTTGCCGAAGTCGACTCCGAGATTGAGCGCGAAGGCACACGCCCGCTGTGAAGCACTCGGCCATCTCACGCTTCTGGCGGCTTTACAATGCTCTGCCGCCAGAGGTGCAGAGGGTTGCCGACCGGCAGTTCAAGCGCTTGAAGTCTAATCCGCGTCATCCGTCGCTGCATTTCAAGAAGGTGGGCACGGGGTTGTGGTCAGCACGAGTCAGTATTGACTACCGCGTTCTTGGTCGTGAGCGCTCAGATGGTATCGTGTGGGTCTGGATTGGTCCGCATGACGAGTACGACCGGCTGCTCAACTGATCGCCACATAACCTATGGCTGCGGGCGACGCAAAGGCGGGCGGTTTTGCTCTGCGTCAGGTGCGGCGTCTACATTGCCTGCCCACCCTTCGGTGTGATTGCGCGCCAGAGCCTCGTCTGTTCTGCCGCTCTCACGCGGCGCAAAAATCCAAAGTCTATGCGCTACTTGCTCACCCTACTGCTTATCCTACCCTTCGCCGCAGCGTGTGACTCGTCAGATAGCGATGAACGCGATGACCCAGATTCAATCGAAGGCGCTTGGGAGGCTCGGCGAGGCCAGGGCGATGAGACTAGGTACTTCTTCTTTATCAATGTTCCGAACGCTCAGGCGTATTTTGTGGACGAAAGCCCGGTGTGTCTAGAAGAAAGGCCAGCACTTACGCTTACCCAGAAAGACGAACGCATTCGGCAGAGGCTGAATAGCGAGAATAACATCTTCTATCGTCAAGGAGACACACTCATTCAAGAACTGTCGGGTGGGACAAGCGAACGCATTGTCTTTGACCGAACAAACGTCACGCCTTCAAGTCTTCGGTCACAATACGCTGATTGCTGAACCAGCGCGGCATAACCCTTGGCTGCGGGCGACGCAAAGGCAGACGGTTTTGCGCTGTGTCAAGTGCGGCGACTACATTGCTCGCCTCACCGTCGGCGCTGCTTTGCGCACCAGAACCTCGTCTGTTATGCCGCCTGTCGGTGGCTGGCTCGCGGCAACTCGTGCTGGGTTTGGCAGTGTTGTTTTGGGCTGCTCCGTGGCCGTTTGCAAGTCGGCGTCTGCGGCGGCGCTGTTCGTTTCGCAGCACTCGGTACGCGTGTCTTGACTGAGCCGCTGTTCGCCGCTCGGTCGAAGGTCGGCGCGCTGGTCGTCGGGCTTCGGCGTTCATCGCATTCGTAGCAGGCAGCGGCGGCATAACCCATGGCTGCGGGCGACGCAGAGACGGGCGGTTTGCCTCGCGTGAGCATCGGCGCTATCATCAGCACGTCCAATCACCTGCGTTCTGCGCGCCAGAGCCTCGTCTGTTATGCCGCCATCGTGTGCGGCATGTGCGGTGTTC
Organism: Rhodothermales bacterium; assembly: GCA_963841855.1. Classification (GTDB taxonomy): domain Bacteria; phylum Bacteroidota; class Rhodothermia; order Rhodothermales; family BA12; genus CAXBBB01. The sequence continues at coordinate 929,750 of CAWJEJ010000001.1, forward strand.
GTTTCAGCGTCGGCTGTTGTGCCGCTCCGGTCCAGCTTGGGCGTCTCCGGCGGTAGTCGGCTTGCAAGCTTGGTCGGTATCGGCGGCTCCGCGTTACCGGTGGCGGTCGGCGAGCAGCGGCTTCGGTAAGTTCGGCGTCTCGTCAGTTTCGTTCGTGAATCTCGGTCGGCTGGTCTCGGCGGCCCGGGCGGGGTAGGGCGGCGTTTGCTCGGGTGCGGTGCCACGTTGCGAGCAAGCGGTATAACCCATGGCTGCGGGCGACGCAAAGGCGGGCGGTTTCGCGTTGTCTCGAGTCAGTGCCTACATTGCTGTCTCACCGTCGGCGCGTTTGCGCGCCAGAGCCTTGTCTGTTATGCCGCTTTCCGTGTTGAGAAGTAAGCTGCTAATATGCATCACTGTTTTCGCGCTGTGCGGATGCGGAACAGATAAGGCAACGATTGAGGCTGACATCGAAGCCGAGCTTGGTGTCGACCTTCCATCAAGTTTTGAGATCATTGAGGATGGGTGGTCGGTTGCACCAGGCGATTTACTGGTCACCTACGAAATTGAAATGGCTCCTCGCGATTTCGATGTCCTGCTGTCTCAGATAGACTTTGGAAGTGAGGGCTGGAAGACCCTTGAGCGAGGCTATCAACGCGTTAGAGAAGGGAACGGAGAAGTTTGGATTGTGAATCTCAACACTGTTGGTTCGCGTATATGGTATCAGTATGCGGACCTGTAAATGCGCGGCATAACCCATGGCTGCGGGCGACGCAAAGGCGGGCGGCTGCGCGTTGTCTCGGCGTCGGTGCCTACATTGCTGTCTCACACGTCGGCGCGGTTTGCGCGCCAGAGCCTCGTCTGTTATAGCGCTTACGAACAGGTCAGCACATCAAGCGTTGTTCGCCCTCAGTTAACCAAGGTAGATATGAGCGTTCAGCAAATCGAGTCGGCCATCACCGAGCTAAACAAGGACGAGCTTTCCCATCTTGCCCACTGGTTCGCGCAGTACAGGGCCGAGCAGTGGGATCAGCAGATTGAGGCAGACATCAACGCTGGCAAGCTCGACGCGCTGGCTGATGCCGCTGATCGCGCTTTCGAATCCGGACAGGCCACGCGGCTGTGACGCATTTTGCAGCACCGTCGTTTTGGTCAGCGCACCGCGCACTGCCGCCAGAGATACAGAAGTTGGCGGACAAGAACTTCGAGATACTCAAACAGAACCCGCGTCACCCGTCTCTGCGGTTGAAGAAAGTTGGTCGATTCTGGTCAGCTCGTGTTGGTTTAGACTTCCGCGCAGTTGCGCGCGAGCGTGCGGAAGGCCTGCTGTGGTTTTGGATTGGACCACACGATGAATACGACAAACTGATCAGCTAGGAGTGCTATAACTCTTGGCTGCGGGCGACGCAAAGGCGGGTGGTTTTGCTCTGCGTCAGGTGCGGCGTCTACATTGCCTGCCCACCCTTCGGTGTGATTGCGCGCCAGAGCCTCGTCTGTTATGCGTACGTGCGCTGAGGCAACCCGGAAGGTGGGTAGAGCGTCGGAAAGGTTCTGAACCAATGCGCATCATGGCAAGCGAAATTATCTTTCTCGTCTCCGAGTCGCCTGAGGGCGGGTTCGAGGCCAAAGCCTTAGACCATCCAGTTTTCACCGAAGCTGACACCGAGCAAGAGCTTCGGGCCATGGTCCGCGATGCAGTTGAAGTTCATTTCGACGAGTCCGAGCGCCCGAGCGTGATCCGGCTTCACTTTGTGCGCGACGAAGTGTTCTCGCTCGCGGCATGAGGCTGCCTCGTGACCTGAGTGGAGACCGCTTGATCAAGCGCCTCGGCAAGCTGGGCTACCAAGCCACGCGGCAGAGCGGCAGTCACGTTCGCCTTACTCGCAAGTTAGAAGGTAGAGAACACCACGTGACGGTGCCGCTGCATTCTCCGCTCCGGGTCGGAACGCTGAACAGCATCCTGGGCGAGGTGACGCTTCACCTCGGTATGGACAAGTCCGACCTGATCAGGCGCATCTCTTGAACATGTACGCATAACCCATGGCTGCGGGCGACGCAAAGGCGGGCGGTTTCGCGCTGTTTCGGCTCGGGTGTCTACATTGCCTGTTCACCCGTCGGCGTGTTTGCGCGCCAGAGCCTCGTCTGTTATGCCGCCTACCTTGCGGCGCAAATCTAACGGTCATGCGCTCTGCTCTACTACTCTGTCTCTGCCTTATCGCCTTTCCTGCCTGCGACTCTGGGGAGGAAGCGCCAGATCCGGCTTCCATCGAAGGAGATTGGTTTTTCGAATACAGCAACTCGGACGGAGGTAGGTTTCTCAGCATTACGCCACCGAGAGTTAACGACTACGATGTTAGTGGAACAGATCGCTCAAACTGCACCTCCCTCACCTCGTTTACCATAGTTCAAATAGACGAACGAGTCTGGGGTCGACGGCTTGATGATGAAAGCATTTTTCGTCAGGGAGATGATCTCATCGCTTACGGTCGAACATATGAGAGAACTAACAAGAGCCGTGATGACCTATTCGGCCCCCGCAGGACCTGCTGAGTAATCCGGCGGTATAACCCTTGGCTGCGGGCGACGCAAAGGCCGAGCGCTTTTGCGCTGTCTCGGCGTCGGCGACTACATTGCCGTCTCACCCGTCGGTGTGTTTGCGCGCCAGAGCCTTGTCTGTTATGCGTACCTACGTCGCAACTCCTGCAAGTTGGGATGAGTCACAGGTCGAGCGCTGCCTCGTATGGTACAAGAAGGCACCCAGTGACACGCTTATCGGCGAGGAAAACTTGCGCGGCATTACCATCGCTGAACTGAACGTGCTGTTTGGTTCGCCCAACGATGACCCTGCGCTTTTCAATCCTCAACCGCTCAGCGCCGAGCAGAAGTCGGAGATTCAGAATGCAGTCGAGCACCGAATCGAGCCGAACCGTTTCGACTATTTCGTTGAGGCACGTCAACTCGGTTCGTAAATCGCCCGGCAGGCATAACCCTTGGCTGCGGGCGACGCAAAGGCGGTCGGTTGTGCTCGCTTGGGCAGCGGTGCTATCATGAGCACGTTCCATCATCGGCGCATTTGCGCGCCAGAGCCTTGTCTGTTATGCGGCTCCCGTAACTTCGCGTATGGCTGAGACCGACGAAACCCTTACCGAGCCCCAATCGCCTGCGCGGCGACGGTTCGCCGTTGCCCGATTGGCGGGTGCTGTGAGGCGGCAGGACTGGTTAACAGTCGTGGTCGAAATCGCCGTCGTCGTGATCGGTGTCGTGATCGGGTTTCAGGTGACCGCCTGGGGGCAAGCGCGCGCTGACGGTGTCAAGGAGCAGGCCTACCTCCGGCAGGTGGCGCAGGACTTGCACGAGACCGAGCGGCTGATGATGTGGGCCGATTCGGCCAATGCGCCCCAGAGGCGCGCTCTAGCGATGCTGTTTCGCTCATACCGGACGCCCGAGCGCCCTTCCCGCGACTCCGTCGCGACGTGGTTTCTGCGCGCGATGAACTATGAGCTAGCGACGCCCGTGCTGGGATCGCTAGAGGCCCTCGTCTTCACCGGAGACCTCACGCTGATTCGCAGCGAGGCGCTCAGGTCCGCCTTGCCGGCTTACCTCGGGCGTACCCACACGGACATCGACGCACACCGCGACATTGTCGAGATGATGCTCAGGGGTATCGAGCGCGCCTCAGGCCAAGTTGATGCGTCCGAGTTCGTGATACAGATCGTCCCGCCGACCATGCTCAATTCGGTGGCCGCGAGCAATCCGTCCTTTCATATTCCGGATGGCCCCCGGCGGACGCCGTTCCCGTTCGATGTCGACGAACTCCTGAGCGACTTTGACTTATACAATGGCCTGAACCTGTTCGGGGAAGGGCACGCCCAGCTCTCTGCCTCTCGCGCAACGTTCCGCACAGAGGCCGAGTCGCTCCGCGTGCTCGTCGAGGCTGAGATCGTCCCGTGATGAGTCATCTGAGCTCCTCGCTTCGCGCCGCCTAACCTACCGCTGCAAGCCGACGAAGGGCGTCAGCGTTCTTGCTTCTGCGGGACGCTGGGCGCTTACGTTGCTCATCCCCGACTGTGTGCCTTCAGCCCTTCGCGGTTGAGCGGCCCTCTGTTATAGCGCGCTCAATCTCCGGCAACCCTACTGGCGCTTTTGTGTTTAGAGGCTGATCAAACTGCTCCGCTCATGCGCAACTATACCTTCGTCGTCGAACGCGACCCCGAAACCAGCCTGCTCGTTGGCCACGTGCCCGGCTTCCCTGGTGCGCATTCGCAGGGCGAAACGCTCGACGAGCTTCACGGCAACATGCGCGAAGTGATCGAGATGCTGCTCGAAGACGGCGAGCCGGTGCTCGAAGGTGAGTTCGTCGGCACGCAGCTCGTTTCGATAGCGGCGTGAGATATGGGCAGCGTGCCGGTTCTTTCGCCTCAGCAGATCATCAGCCTGCTTCACGGTCTCGGCTTCGTCGAGGTTCGGCAGCGCGGGTCGCACAAACAGTTTCACCACGCCGATGGTCGGAGAACAACGGTTCCGTTCCACAAAGGGCGTGACGTATCGCCTTCGCTTCTGCGCAAGATCGCACGTGATATCGGCTTGACGGTACGGGATTTCGTGGGCAAGTAGGTAGCGGCGCGCTATAACCCTTGGCTGCGGGCGACGCAGAGGCTAGCTTTTGCGCTCGCTCGGGCGTCAGTGCTATCATGAGCACGTACAATCCTCCGTGTTCTGCGCGCCAGAGCCTCGTCTGTTCTACGGCACTACGCATGGCTTACCCTGCTTTCCACTCCTCCCCTTGAAGGCTGGCGATCCGGTCAAAACGGGCACCGCACGCCCCGGAGTGGCCCGTACCGGAGTGGCCGTCGGGGCGGCGCTATTTCTAGTGTGGCAGTCGGTCGCGATCTTCGACGTGCTCTCTCGGATCCGGCCCGAATTGTGGGGCCTGCTGGCACTCGTCGCGTTTCTCTTCAACGTGGTCGTTTTGGGAGCGTTCGCAGTTGTCGGCTTTGTACTCCCGACGCACCGCGTACTCCCAACCCGCTACTACCACATCGGTCACCCCGAGCGCCTGTCATCCATCTACCGCGCTCTCCGGGTAGACCTCTTCGGGCGTGCTTTGCTCGCGACTCTGTGGAGAGATCACGCTCAGCGTAGACGCTACTTCGACGGATCGCCCTCGGGCCTCGCACACTTAGACGTGCAGTCTCGGTCGGCCGAGTTTGGGCACGTGGTGCCTTTCGTTCTGGTCACGTTTGCCTCAATCAGGTGGGCACTCGGCGGAGCGTTCGGTCTAGCTGGATTCGCGTTCGCCTTCAACGTGCTGATCAACATGTACCCGGTGCTGTTACAGCGTCATCATCGGATGCGCGTGCAGCGGTTGCAGGGACTCAGGCGCGCTCGTGTGGGTAGGCCCTAGGTCGGGTGCCGTAGAACCCGCCGCTGCAAGCCGACGAAGGGAGTCCGCGTTCTCGGCTCGTCCAAATGTCGGCGCTACTTTCGTTTCGTCCCGCCATCGTGCCCTCAGCCCTTCGCGGTTGAGCGGCCCTCTGTTATGCGGCGCAACATGAAGCTCATTGGCCGTTCTGGCACAGCGCTTTTACTCTGCCTTTTCGTCGCATCATTTACGGGTTGTGCCAGCACATCGAAGAGTGAAACACAAGTAGATGCCATCGTCGTCGAGGTGGAAAGTGAACAGAGCGTTGCTATGCGAGACGCTTTTCTGTCCCTCTTGAAGTTGGGTTACGCTCAGGTTGGAGTCATCTTCTCAACCGAGTCGGGAGTTACCCGCAGAAAAGTGGAAACCGAGTATCGCATGGTTGGGAAGACGAGCGAAGATCCAAACAGAACCGTCTACGTGAGCATTTCGGTCTTCTTCGAAGAAGCCCAGCCTAGCGCAGTCGTCTATCGCGCGTCGTACAAAACTGAGCAGGCGGCAAGCGATCAAGCAAGCGCCGCAATACGAGGAGCATCAGATCCTGCTTCGCTACTGGCTTGGTCTGCGTTAGAGACTGCTGCTAGGTCATATCCAAACGGCGTTATTGTTGACCGGTAGCTGGTCTTCTAGCCACCGCCGGCTTGCCGCATAACCCTTGGCTGCGGGCGACGCAAAGGCGGCCGGTTGTGCTCGCTTGGGCAGCGGTGCTATCATAAGCACGTTCACACGTCGGCGTGGTTTGCGCGCCAGAGCCTTGTCTGTTATACCGCTTCCATTGCGTCGTCTGCGCGGCTCGTTTTGGCGTCGGTGTTTTGTGATTTCTCTGGTCTAGCTTCGGCGTCTCCGTGCCGGTTGGCTTGCAGACTTGGTCGGCATCGGCGGCTTGGCGCTTTCGGTGGCGGTCGGCGAGCAGCGGCTTCGGAAAGTTGGATGATTGCGGCGGCTCTGTTCGTGAACCTCGGTCGGCAAGCCCAGCGTCTCCGGCGTCGCTGTTCGTCTGCGACGGTCGGCAGGCGCGTCGGCGACTTCGGGCGCGGCGGCATTTGCTCGGGTGCGGTGCCACGTTGCGAGCAAGCGGTATAACCCATGGCTGCGGGCGACGCAAAGGCGGGCGGTTTCTGGCTCGGGGTCGCTACGAGCCTGCCATCGCTGCGTGTGATCCGAGTCATCGATCAGCTCGGCTGAGGCGATGGCACTCGGTATGATCGCTTCGACGTCGGCGCTTGCGTTGCAATCGTGCTCACCGTGCTCGATGTCTGGTGCAAAGAGCGCGGCATCGTACTGGCCTACATCCAGCCGGGCGAGCCCACGCAGAACGCATACGTCGAACGGCTCAACGGCGGCCTGCGCCGTGCACCGATCAATGCCTACGTCTTTCGCACCTTGCGCGCGGCGGCCAGAAGACGGACGCAGTGGCTTGTCGGTCTGGCGACTTCGCGGAAGTCGAGACCGTCCGAGCTTGACGTGGAAGGCGCGATCGGCAACGCCGTACGTCTACGGTGAATCGACAGCAGTGCCGCTGTCCGAACCAGGCCGGCCTACCACTTTCGTCTGAGTGAGAACCTTGAAACCGACGACGGGACGCCCAGCGGTGAGTGTTCGGTCACGATCAGCCGTGAGGACGGCGCATAACCCATGGCTGCGGGCGACGCAAAGGCCGAGCGTTTTTGCGCTGTCGCGGCTGCGGCGTCTACATTGCCCGCTCACACGTCGGCGCAGTTTGCGCGCCAGAGCCTTGTCTGTTATATGGCCTACCCCCTCTTCGCCTGGTTCGGTTGTTTCCTCCTCCTATTGGGAGGAGGGTGCAGCGTCACGGCTAGCGAGGAAGCCGCCTCACGCGACTGGCCCGACCCCACGACCGCCGACGCCGCTGCGTACGCCGCACTCCCGCAGGGTTTCGGGGCGCTAGCGGCGTCGCGCCTCCCGACAGATGCCTCCGGTCTCATTGGGCGGAACCAGACGTGGGGCGCGCTCTACTCCCCTCGGTTCCAACTCGGAGCCGGGGCGGCGCTCCGAACGACGCTCGCAGCAGGCCGCGCGTCAGAAGCGGCTCGCGCGTTCAGAGTCGTCGAGGCCGGTACGGAGGTGATCGGGACCGACGGTTCCATCCCGTCGGCGCTCCCTCCCAGCGTCGGGGGGACGCCTTCGCCTACCGACATCGCCAGCGCCGCCGCGTTCTTCTTGGGCGACGCCTGCCTCGGGCTCCTCGCGCTCGAAGCCTCTCCCGCTCCCGACCGTGTTGCCACCCCAGTACGACGCGAGGCCGCGCGTGCGAGCGTAGCGCGCGCGACGGGGTGGCTGCTTGCCCAACGGGGCCTGCTCACGGGGGCCGACCGCTCCGCCCCGAACCGCCTGCTCTTCGACGCGCTCGCGTTCCAGGCGTGTGGGGTGTTCGCATCGGAGGAGGTTCGAACCCAGGCCGACCGTGAGGCGACGGCGTTCGTGGACGCCTCCCTCGGCCTGTACGACCCGAGCGGGTTCTTTGTCGAGGGCGGAGGGCACGACACGAGCTACCAGGGCGTCGCGCTCCGCGTGGGCGAGGACGTGCTCCTGGCAGGGTATCCAGACAAGGACGGGCGCTTGCAATCGGCGCTCGCGGGCGCGGCGGCGTGGCTTGCTGACCGCATAGACGACGCCGGGCAGATAGACTCTCGTCCGGGAACACTCGGACGTGCGACGGAGGCGAGGTCGTATTTGGGGAGCCCAAGCGGGTCGCGGTCACGGACGTATTCGCGGGTCTTGGGTACTCGGCCGTGCGGACGGGCGCGGAATCCGTGCTCGGCGCGGCGGAGCGGGTCGAGGCGTGGGCACTCGCTAACGAGGGGTCAAATCCTTGCTTCCCATAGTTCATCCGCTGGACCATATAACCCGCCGCTGCAGGCCGACAACGGGCTCCAACGCTTTTGCTTCGTCCGGGCTCCGGCGTCTACGTTGCCTATCCCACCGTTCTCGGTCGATGCCCGTTGCGCCAGAGCCTCGTCTGTTATGCCGCCCCGCGGCAGCGTAGCTCAACCCATTCGAGAAAGATCATGCGCCTCTTGCTTTCAGTCCTCATAACGGACAATCCCGGAACCGAAATCACGGCCGTGGCTGATTCCGCGGAAACGACTTCTGATCAACCGGTCACCATCGATGTTCTCGCCAATGACCAGAATCGTCGAGGAGGCCCTTTGGCGATACTGTCATTCGGCAACGTCCGGCATGGAGACGTGACGCAAACCCAGGAGAGTCCTACCATAGAGCCGAAAAATTGTCTCGTCTATACTCCAGACGCTGGTTTTGCAGGGGTGGATACGTTCTACTACCGGTGTCTCGGAGCGCTGAGCCAAACGCCGCTACCTCGACATGACCCTCTTATACGCCCTTTTCCTAAACCCACATAATTCGCTGCTTGACCCTCCACCTCGAAGCAGATGCGTGCCCGGCTATTCTGGTGTGCGCGCCCTGTTTTACCGCCGATGACCAAATGCGTCGCCCGTTTGCGTAGATAGGAAGGCATCCCCTCGTCACCCCTCTGTATTCCCCCCGTCGCCATGCGCTTCTTCGCACTTCTGCTCCTCTTCGCCCTGCCCGCCGCCGCGCAGACGCCCATCGTCTCCTCCGTGCCGTGGTCGTCCTACACCCAGAGCGTGCAGCCGGACGACGAATTCTCGTACACCTTCACCGGCACCGCCGGGCAGGTGGCCTCCCTCGACCTGCTCGCCCTCTCCGACATCACGCAGCCGGGCACGCAGAGCGTCGTTGGCACCGTGCGCATCACGGACGAGGCGGGCACGACGCTCCGCGACGATGCCTACGGCTCACAGATCCTCACTTGGCAGGCGAATAACACGACGGTGGACGGCACGGTGCGCAGCATCCAGGAGCGCGACGTGGGCCTCACGGTGGTGCTGCCGGCCGACGGCACCTACCGCGTCGAGGTCGAGGTCCAGCCTCCTAGTTTATTCAGCCATCCCGGCTCCTACGAACTACGCTTCAACCTGCTCGACCCCGGCGCGGCCTTCACCGTCAGCGACGGCACCTCGGCCCCGACCTGCGCGGCGGACACCGGCTTCTTGCGCTCCGCCATGCGTGCCGTGCAGGCCGAGGGCACCGTGACGGCCTGCGCGGGCACGCACCTCGTCCAGCGGGAACTCTACGCCACCGTGCCCGGCCTCACGTTGCAGGGCGAGAGCGGCACCGTCGTCGCCCTCGGCACGCCGGGCAGACGGCGGCAGGGCAACTTCGACGAGCTGCGTTTTACCGACGACCGCTTTACCGTGCAAGACCTCGCGCTGCGCGGCGCCGTCCGGGCCTCGAACATGGGCAGCGGCAGCCCCTTCGCCAACACGTTCGACGGCCTCACCATCGCGAACGTCGCCTTCCGGCGCGACCGCTTCTACCACGTCCAGGTCGAGCCTTCCTCCTTCACCGACGTGCCGCGCAGCGCGGGAGCACGGCTGCTCGGCAACACCTTTCTGGGGGTGAACGGGCAGAGTCCGAGCACGGCCGTCTTTCTCAGCGGCGACGGCGTGGAGGTGCGCGGCAACGCTTTCTTCCCGGATACCACCTGCTCGCTGCCCTTCTGCGGCGGTTACGGCCGTGCGCTCATTCTCGACGGCGCCGGCGTCGTGGTCGAAGGCAACAGCTTTACCGAGGTGACGTTCGGCCTGCGGCTCCTCCGCGCCGAGGGTGCCCTCGTAGAAAACAACGGCTTCACCAGCGACAGGATGAGCAACGCGGTGGAACGCCCCGAGCGCAGTCAGTTCGGGACGAGCCTGCGGGTGGCGGCGATGACCGTGCGCGGCAACAGCATGAGCGGCTCCAACGGCACGCTCGACATCGCGGGCGTGGACGACGTGCTCATCGAACGCAACAGCATCCGCGTGCTGGGCGGTAGAGCTTCTTTGCAAGGAGACGTGGCCGTGCGGCTGCGCGAGAGCGGCGGCACGCTCGTCAACAACAAGATCATCGCCGCGCAGGAAGTGTTTGCGAACAGTAGTACCAGCGGGCTCACCGGCAGCGGGCTGCTCTACGAGAGCGAGGAGGCCGCGCCGCCGCCCCTCGTCGTCGTCAACAACACGTTTCAGATAGATGGATTCGGCACGAGTCCCAACGGCGGCGACAGCGGCGACGCGGCCGTGCAGATCAGCACGCCCAACGCCGAGGTAGCGCCCGTGGTGCTCTTCAACAACCTCTTCGCCTCTCCGGCCTACGAAGGCCGCCTCAATCCGCAGAAACCCATCGCGCTCGCCACCGACGCGCCGCTCGCCTACGCGGACTACAACTTCTACGATATCGGCACGCAGGACGGGGGCGGCTTCGATCCGATCGAGGGCGTCTTCGATCCGATCGAGGGCGGCTTCGATCCGATCTACTTCGGCGAGGCCGTCCCCGGCCGCTTCGACCGCTACGGCTCCACCGACCTGGACCCTGCGCTGGTGCCCCAGGCGTTCAGCGAGGCCGTGGACGCGGGGCTGGACGAGGCACCCGGCGGCGTCATGGCGCCCCTGGACGACTTCGACGGCACGACGCGCCCGCTCGGCAGAGGCATCGACATCGGCGCCGTAGAGACGACGCCAGCGCTGCCGGACAACGCCGTCGTGCTGGTGCACAGCGGCGTGGAGCACCTGGGCTACAGCCTCGCGGTGGGCGAGGTGGACGGCGGGCGGCAGGACGACCTCGCCCTCACCGGCCTCGCGCTCTTGCAGTCCCGCACCGACCCCGGGGCGTCCGGCTTCGACGACGACCTCGTCGAGCCGTTCACCGACTTCGAGGTGCCGGCCGTCTACCTGTACCGCGGCGCCGGGCGGCAGGCGTCGCTCACCACCGTCGACCTCGCCGAGGTCGCCGACATCGTGGTGGAGACCTCCGCAGACTTTGCGGGCTCGTTCGGCGGCGGCCACGGCCTGCTCCACCTCGCCGACTACGACGCCGACGGCCGCGACGACCTCTTCGTCGGCGGCTTGGCGCCGGACAGCACGGGTGCGCTCGTGGGCGCCGTCTTCGTCTTCAACGCCGACTCGCTCATGCGCCGCCCGCTGCTGGACGAGACCGCCGCCATCCACGTGCTGCTCAGCGAGCACAGCGTCTACCCCGACATCGTGCGCGCCGCCGACCTGAACGGCAACGGTCGCCTGGACGTGGTGGCGGGCTTCTCGCGCGCGGGCACCTCCGAAGAGGGCGCCGTCAGCCTCTGGCGCGGCACCGCCACGCCCGGCTCCGTCACGCCCGGCTTCGTCACCGCGCCCACCTGGACGCTCGCCGGCACCGCGCCCAACGAGCACCTCGGCGCCTGGCTCGCCACCGGCAACCTGCAAACTAGCGGCCCGACCGACCTCGCCGTCGTAGCGGGCGGCCACACCGTCTTTCCCGGCCCCGGCGAGTACAGCGGCGGCTTTCAGAGCGACTGCGTGAACCTAGACGACGACTTCTACGACGTGCTCGCCGCCGGCAGCGACGCGGGCTACGGCGTGCTCTTCCAGGGCCCGCTGCCCACCGCGCCGACGAACGGCGTGACGGTGCAGGGGCAGATCGAGGCCGCCCTGACCTCCAACGCCTCCTCGGCCTTCGGCTGGGCGCCCTTTGCCCGCACGATGCTCGCCGACCTGGACGGCGACGGCCTCGACGAGTGGTTCATCGGCGCGAGCACGCCGCGGCCCTACCGCGCCATCTGGAGCCTGACGGGCGACCCCATCGGTGACGACAGCGGCGGCTGCACCTTCGAGCTGGCGCGTCCCGCCGGTGGAGCGGCCGTGCTGGGCACCGCCCACGCCGTCCGCTTCGACCCCGGCCAGCTCACGGCGGGTGCCGCGCTCACCGAGAGCATGGCCGCCGCCCGCTACGAGGGTTACGGCCGCAGCCTCTTCGCCGGTGACCATATCAAGGCGATGCCCACCACGAACCGCCCCGACCTTGGCCTCGCCGACGACGAAGGCGGCATCTACCTCCAAAAAGACGGTGCCCTCCCTGGCAACGACGGCGCCTTCCCCTCCGACTTGCTCTACCTCACCGACGACCTGCGGCGCACCCTCACCGGTCTCGTTTACAGCGAAACCGGCGTGCTGGGCCAGACGCTGGCCGGCGGCGACGTGATGGGCGACAACCGGGAGGACCTCCTGGCCGGGGCGCCCTGGGCCGTGCCCTACGACATGGGAGGCCGCGCGGGCCGCACGTACCTCTTCCGCACCTCCGCGCCCGTCGAGTTCGAGAACCTCGCGCTGGAAGAGAGCGACGCCGTCTGCGCGGTGGACAACCTCGTGTGCCTCTACAACAACCTCGGCAGCGCCACGGTGGACCTCGACGTGATCTACGAGATCGCCACCCTCGAAGAGCTCACCGCCGCCATGGACTACCTCATCGCGCTCATCGAGGCGAACAACGTCGGCGGCAGCGGCAAAGCGATGCCTGTGGACCTGGACGTGTGCTTCCCGGCGGACGACCTCGCCGTGGTGCCGGACGACCGTGACGAGGTGACGGTCTACCGCCGCGCCGACGCCTCGGACGATTGGACGGCGCTGCCGACGGTCGTGCGCGACATCGTGCCGGGTAAAACGGTGATCTGTGGCACGGGCGTGACCGGCCCCGCGCAGTTCGCCGCGTTTGCGCCGCCAGAGGTGCTCACCGCCGAACTGCCGCTGGACTCCCCGTACGCCTTTGGCCTCGACGCCGCCTTTCCCAACCCGTTCTCCACATCGGCGCGCATCGTCTACCGCCTGCCGACGGCGCAGCACGTGCGCCTCGTCGTCCACGACGCGCTGGGCCGCGAGGTGGCGCGTCTCGTGGACGCGCCGCAGGAGGCGGGCCGCCACGTGGCGATGCTGGACGCGGGCGCGCTGGTGTCGGGCGTCTACCTCTACCGTCTGGAGGCGGGCGCGCACACCGCCGTACGCAGCGTGGTGGTGGCGCGGTGAGGCCGGGGGCGCGGCTCACAACGCATCGCGCGCCCCCGTCCGCTGCCGAGCGTCAAGCGAAACCATAGACGCTTTCATCGACCAAGTCTTCGGAGAAGACGGCTTCTATCCATCCGAGCATATGCAGGTGCCGGATGGCGAGGGTCACCTCCTCGCCCCGAAGCGGCGGCTCGTGTCGCCGCTTCGGGCGCTGTACGGCTCGAAACACATTCTCTTCGTCGGCCCCATCTGCGACCAGATACCGGGCTGCATAATGGGCCGTTGCAGCTATCCCCGGTTGGTGCCCTCGTATACGCAGAAAGAGATCTGCGAGCGCGTCGAGCGTATCGTCCCAGCCGTCGAGGTCCGGCGTGAAAGCGTCACGTGCCGTCTCGAACGCAGGGCCTCCGATTCACCGATCCGTGCTGCCGCCGTCCTGCGCGAGCAAGACCGGGAACGTCGCCGTAAAGGTGCTGCCGCGGCTCTTTTCGGTCTCTCGATCGTCAGGTGGCCGTCCAGCTTTTCGACGAGGCGCTTGGTGATCGCCAGGCCGAGGCCGCGGCCCTCGTGCGCGCGCGCGAGACCCTCGGACTCTTGACAGAACTCCAAGAGGTACGGCAGGAACGCCGCGTCGATGCCCTCGCCTGTGTCTTCGACGGCCACGCGAAGCCGTTGTCCGGCGCGGGGCGCGCGTGGATCGTCACGCTGCCGTCGCGGGTGAACTTCAGCGCGTCGCCTACCAAGTTGTCCAGGATGCGATGCAGCACGGCGGCATCCGTCACGGCATACAGATCTTCCGGCGCTGCCAGCCGCAAGACAAAGGCCTTGTCGACGGCGAGAGGGTGAAGCATCCGCAGGGCCTCGTGCGCCAGCGCGACGACGTCGATGCGGAGCGCCGCTACGGAGCGATGGACAAGAGCGAAGCCAAGCGCCTGCGCGAACTCGAAAAGGAAAACGCACGACTGGAAAAAGCTACTCGCCCACCCCACCGCGGTGGGGTAGTAGCTTCGCTCGACAATGACATCCTGCGCGAGGTGGCGCGGGGAAAGTTCTGAGCGCGGCCCGCCGCCATGACGCCGTGCGCCACGTGCAAACGAAGCTTGGCGTGAGCCAAAGGCGTGCCTGCCGCGTGATCAAGCAGCCACGCGCGAGCCAGCGCTACTAAAGCGTGCGCCCGGACCGGGATGCCACTCTTGCAAAGCGCGTCGGTACGCTCACCGCCCGTCATACCCACTACGGCTACCGGCGCATCTGGGCGCTGCTACGTGATGGTGGGTCAGTCGTCAACCTCAAAAGAGTGCATCGACTCTGGCGCGAAGCGGGCTTGCAAGTGCGCCGAAAGAGCAGCAAGCGTCGCCGTACAGGTTCGGGCGACAAGCCAGTCCTTTACCTCCGGGACCACTCGCTTGCCCCCGGCACGCACCAAGCATCCACGTCGGAATCTCTGGCTGTCGTGCGGCAGGGGCCAGAACCAAGCCCAGCGTCATTGTCTCCACCAGTTCGGCCAGGCATTCCGCTTCCCAGTTTTCGGCATCTTGTGGATCGTAGCGATCGGAGCCGCAATCCTTTCGACGCTATTCGTCTCACTGCAAGCAAGCCGCTAAAACCGAACGCGGCGTGAGATGTGGTAAGACCGTGCCAAACGCACCGATAGACGCGGTGGCGCATGACCCATGGCTGCGGGCAATGCAAAGGCGGGCGGTTGCACGCTGTCGCAGCTTCTGCACTTACACTGCCTGCTCACACGTCGGCGCATTTGCGCGCCAGAGCCTCGTCTGTTGTACAGCCCACTCCGATGAAGCTGTTCACTCTCCTTACCCTGCTTGCTCTCTCGCTGTCTGCCTGCCCAGGGCCGGAGGCAATGACCGCAACACCCACAGCAAACGAGGACGGAGAGCAGCGCGTGGATCAGTTCGAGTACAGAGACCACCGTGTTATCGTTTACTTCACTGATCCCCTCCTGAAGATTATGAGCGGTGATCCAAAGTTCTTGCGCCGCCCTTCCCGCGAGCAAGCCGATGCCCTCAGCAACTACCTCCACCACAATGAAGTCTATCGATTCGTAATTGAGAGAGCAGACGGCGAATCCGTTGGAGAATTGGTCATGGAGGGCGATCCAGACATCACGGACTCAGCCGCCTTTTATCGAATCGTCGACCGCCACCCGACCGCCACCGATTTGGATAAGGTAAACGCGGTTCAAACTGGCGTGCGCGGGATGTTGTTTGAGCATATGGCACCGTTCCAAACGCCAGAGGGAAGAAGCGCAGTTGGGAAAGGTATAGCTCTATTCGAGGGAATCTTTATGATGGTCACTCCTTATTCGGAAGTCAAGACAGCAATGCTCCCTCACATAGAGCAGATCACAGGTTGAGGCACGGGCTGTATAACCGTACTGCGCAACTCCTGACTGCGAGCGACGCAAAGATGAGCAGTTTCGTGCTGAACCGGCTTCGGCGTCTCTAGGCGCTGCATGCGCGGCTCGCCCTGCCTCTCACGGCGATGCGCGGCAACGCGCTGTCTGTCACCGGCGCCAAAACGTGGGAACGAAGAGGATGAGGACGGTGAAGATCTCCAGTCGCCCCGCCATCATGAGCAGTGCTAGTACCCACTTGCCGACGGCGGGAACGGAAGCGTAGTTTTCGGACGGCCCGAAGTCTCCGAACGCGGGGCCGACGTTGCCGACTGCCGACACGGCTGCGCTGAACGCGCCAAGCACGTCGATGCCGCACATCATCAGCCCGATCGTTCCAGCACCGAGCAGGCCGACGTAGAGCACCATGAACGAGAGCACGTTGCGCATCACCTCCTGAGGTACGACGCGCTCGCCGATGCGGATCGGAATCAACGCCTGCGGATGGACGAGTTGTTTGATCTCCTTGAACGAGTTTTTGAGCATCAGGATGACGCGAATGACCTTGACCCCGCCGCCGGTACTTCCCGCCATACCGCCGACGAAGAAGAGGGCGAAGATGGCGGACTGAGCGAGCGGTGTCCACAACTCATAGTCCGCCGTTGCATATCCGGTCGTGGTGATGATGGTTAGCGTCTGGAAGAAACTCTGGCGCAGTGCGTCCCAGAAGCCTGCATATTCGAGCGGCGCGCCGGGATAGAGCGCGGAGCTGACGGGTTGCCACGTGCCGATCAGCATGACGGCGACCGCGCCCAGCACGATGGCGGCGTAGACGCGCAGTTCGGTGTCGCGCAGGACGGTGATGGTTTGGCCCCGCAGCATTCTATAGTGGAGCGCGAAGTTGGCTCCGGCCAGAAACATGAACACGATCACGACCCAATCGACGTAGGCGCTTTCGAATTGGCCTACCGAGCCGTTGAGCGTCGAGAAGCCACCTGTCGCCATCGTCGAGAAGGCATGCGTGATCGCCTCGAAAACCGTCATCGCCGGGAGCAGCAGGACGAAGTGGACGACTGTCAATCCGACGTAGATGAACCACAATCGGCGGGCGGTCTCTCTGATGCGCGGCGTCAGCTTGTCTGCCGACGGGCCAGGCGCTTCGGCGCGAAAGAGCTGCATGCCACCAACGCCGAGAAACGGCAGGATGGCTAGCGTGAGCACGACGACGCCCATTCCCCCCATCCAGTGGGTTAGGCTGCGCCAGAACAGGTGTGCGTGACTAACGGCTTCGATGTCGGGGTTGCCGCCGCCGCCGAAGATGGTCGCTCCGGTCGTGGTGAAACCGGACATCGTCTCGAAGAATGCATCGGTATAGCTGCCGAGCGGTCCGCCGAGCACAAACGGGAGGGCGCCGACGAGTGAGAGCACGAACCACGCCAGCGCGACGATAGCGAAGCCCTCGCGCGCACCCAGCGAGTCGCCGCTGCGTCCCAGTTTCCAATATGCTGCCCCACCGCCTGCCATCGAAGCCAGAGCGACGACTCCGAATCCCCACCATTCGGCTTCGGCGTAGATCAGCCCCACGATCATAGGCGCAACGAGGGCCACGCCTAGGAAGAACACGAGCGCTCCCAGAACGCCAGCGACGGCTTTGTAGTTGAGAATCATGCGTCGGCCTATGGGTGGGGCTGAAAGGTACCGCACGGTCCTCGCCTCGGACACGCGGCATTCACTGGTTCCGCCGTCTATGCACCCGGCGTCCGGGCGCGACAAAGCCGTACCGCTTCCCGCCGAAGTCCGCTCTGTGGGGCTACGCCGTTACGCACCGAGGTACCGCTGCATTGCCGCTCGACGGTCGGGCGGCGAACAGAAGGCGGGGCAGATTACGCCTCCGATCTGCCATCATTCGCGCCGTGCCTAGGCAACGTTGACATTAGCCAAGGGGAAGCGGCTGCGCGTGCGATTGGGCGCTCGGCAAGGCGCTCGAAGCAGCCGATGCGCGCATCGGCGATGCAGAGCAACGCGGCAGAGCGTTCAAGCGCGCCGCAGAAGCGAGCCAAGCGCAATTGTCAACGTTGCCTAGCGCGAGAAAAACTTCTGGGCTGCATCGACGGACTTGGGGAGCACGAAGACGAGCGCGCGGTCGCCGGGATTGATTTGCGTGTTTCCGGTCGCGATTTCGACGCTGTTGGAGTGGATGACGGCCGACACGAGTAGGCCGCTGGGCAGGCGCATCTCGCTCAGAGGGGCGCGTGTAGCGTGGGAGCGCGGTGCGGCCTCGAGTTCGAGAATCTCGGCATCCATTCCGTGGACGGTGCCGACGCTGAGCACGTTTTTGCCGCGCAGATACCGGAGCACTTCGCGCGAGACAGCCAGCTTCTTGCTCACGGCCGCGTCCAGCCCGATCGACGCGGCGATGGGGATGTAGGCACTTTTCGAGAGCAGGCCGACGGTTTTGCGCACGCCCAGATGCTTGGCGATCAGGCAGGTGACGAGGTTGGACTCCTCGTCGTCGGTGACGGCTACGAAGGCATCCATCTCGCCTAACCCTTCGCGCGCGAGCAGGTCGACGTCAGTCCCGTCGCCGTTGAGGACCAGGACGCCGGGGAGCAGTTCGGCTAGGCGCTCGGCCCGCGCGCGGTTCGACTCGACCAGTTTGACGCTCTTGTTCTTGACCTGGCTCAACTGCTGCGCGATGCGGGCGCCGATCGTCGTGCCCCCCAGAATCATGACGTGCTGCAACCGGCTCTCGTCCTTGCCTAGCATCCGCGTGACGTGCGGCAAGTCGCGCGGGCGGCCCATGACGAACACCTGGTCGCCGCTGCGCAGTTTCTCGCCGCCGCCCGGCAGAATCGTGCGCGCTCCCCGCACGATCGACATGATGCGAAACGGCACGCCCGGCAGCTTCTGGGCGACTTCGACCAGCGTCAGGTCGAGGACCGGCGTCTCCTTGTCCAGCCGCACGCCGACGAGTTGCAGTTGTCCGTCGGCGAACGAGAGCACGTCGGTCGCGGCCGAACGGCGAATGAGGCGAACGATCTCGGACGCGGCGCTCTCTTCAGGCTGGATGACCAAGTCGATGCCGAAGTCGGCAGCTTTGAGGATGCTGTTGGTGCTCGTCAACTCGTCCGAGCGCACGCGCGCGATCGTCGTCGTGACGCCCAGGCGCGAGGCCAGCATGCACGCGATCACGTTGACCTCGTCGACGGCCGTGACGGCCACGACCATGTCGGCGCGCTGGATGCCGCAGTTGCCCAGCACGTCGGCCGACGTGCCCGAGCCTAGAATCGTGAGCACATCGAGCGTGTCGCGCGCGCGTCCGAGCGTGGCCGCGTCGTTGTCGACGACTACGACGTCGTGGTCTTCGAGGGACAGGATGCGGGCCACGTCGTAACCGACTTCGCCCGCGCCGATGACGATGGCGCGCATGGTTAGGAGTGAGGGGAATCGAAAGGTACGGGGCGGCGGTGCCGCACGTTTGCGGATCTCGTGTAGCGCCGCGGCATGGCACGGCGGGGAGGCGCGCCCGGCGCAGACGAACTCGCTAAGAGCCGAGCCGGCCTCCGACCGAGCGTGCTTCTCCGCTACGGAGCGAGAGAATCGACCGCGTCTTCGGTGACGATCGGCAGGCGAATCTCGAACGTCGTGCCGACGCCCGTCTGCGTTTGGAACGCGATTGTGCCGCCGCTCTCCTCCACGGCTTTGCGCGAGATGGCGAGGCCCAGACCCGTTCCGCTCGTCTTGGTCGAGAAGTTGGGCTCGAAGACTTTGGCGACGAGTTCGTCCGGAATGCCCGATCCGGTATCGGTGACGCGTGCGACGGCCCACTGGTCCTCGATCAGCGTCTCGACGCGGATGCGGCGATCGCCGGTGAGGTCGTCCATCGCCTGAATGCCGTTCTTGATCAGGTTGATGAACACGCGCCTCAGTTCTTCCCTGTCCGCCCTCACGACGAGCGGCTCGAGTGCGAGGTCGGACGTGATTTCAGCGTCGCCCTGCTCGCCTTCCATCAGCCGAATCGCCTCCTGAGCAACGACCGTCACGTCGAGCGGCTCGGGCATGCGCGTCGGCAGGCGGGCGAACGTCGAAAAGTCTCCGGCGATGCGGGCCAGCGCGTCGGTCTGCTCGACGATCGTCGTCGTGACGCGCTCGAACAGGCGCTCGAACTTGCCGCCTCGCGTGGGCTCGTCGTCCGCCAGCGCGTCGAAGGCGCGGCGCAGGTGCTGAACCGACAGCTTCATCGGCGTCAGCGGGTTCTTGATCTCGTGCGCGACCTGCCGCGCCATCTCGCGCCACGCCAGTTGCCGCTCCTGCTGCGTCAACCGGCGGCGGCTTTCGGCCAACTGCTCCTGCATGTCGTTGAACGTGCGCACGAGTTCGCCGATCTCGTCGTCGCTGGGGATTTCGAGCGGCGCCTGGTACTGCCCGCGCGCCGTCCGTTCGAGCGCCTGGCGCAGCCGTTCGATAGGCCCCGCGAGCGTCCGAGCCAGCAGCGACGCCGTCAGCAGGACGACGACGAACAGCAGCAGCAGCGCGCCCAGCAGATACGCCACGCGCCGCGCCTGCTCCTCGGCGATGCGCTCCTGCGCCGGAAGCGTCGGCACAGACACGACGACGCTTGGGCTGCCGCTGGGATCGGCGAGGACCCGAAAGCCCGCCGTATAGTCGAACGTCCCCAGCGAGGCCTGGGCGACGGCGAACCGGGCGCCGTGATGCACGAGGGCATCGTAGGCCCGGGCAGGCATGCGGGGCGGAATCAGACCGTCGCGCACCAGCGTCGGGCGGCTCGACGCGACCAAGTCGGGGCCGACGTAGACGTTGAGGTCGCGCCCGGCGCGCAGAGCGAGCGAGTCCAGAGCCGAGCGCTGGAGCACCTGAAACGGCAGCTCGCCCGGCCGCGCCGCCTGGACGAGCAGTTCCTCGACGCGCTCCAGATCCGAGCGCAAATCGTCCTGCACCTCGCGCTCGCCTTCGGCCGCGAGTACGCGCAACCCCAGAATGCCGACGGCTACCACGCTCAGCGCGCCGACGATCGAGAAAGCGTCGAGTACGCGCTCTTGGAACCGGCGCGGTCGCGGCATGACACGCGTCGTCCACCGCAGCAGCGCCCAGAGCGGAATCGCCAGCAGCATTCCGGCGAGCAGGATCCGCAGGCCGAAGAACAGGTGGTCGAACGCTTCCAGCAGCGGCACGCGCACGGCGACGACTGTCTCGGACGCGATGAGCGGCTGCATCGGTGCCAGATCGAGCGGAGCGGACGTGCGGACGTAGCGCACCCTGAAGCGCTGCCCTCCCAGCGTCTCGACGCGCTGCACGGCGTCGCCCGTTCCCAGCGCCTGCGTTACAGACGGATCCAGGCGGTAGCGTCCAAAGTCGGCGCCCTGCTCGCGTATCAGCGCGCCGTCGCGGAAGAGCGCGACCGATGCCTGATCTGGCGCGTCGGGGCGGCCTTGCGCGGGAAGCAGGGCGCGCGGAAACGGTGTGCCCGGGCGTACCTGCCGGCGCTGCGGCTCGGCCCAAACGGCGATGGTCGCCCCGCTCGCCAGCGTTTGGATTCCGGCGTAGACCAACCGCTCGGGATCGACCTCGCCGGTCAACGCATCGACCGTAGCGCGTGACTGCGCCGAGAACCGGTCCTCGCCTTTGCGCTCGTCCTCGGCGATGCGCTCGGCGTGGACGGCGCGCAGCAGCGACAGGCGCGACGCCTCCATGGGTGTTGCGGCCGCCTCGCTTCCAAAGCGTCCCGCGCGGCGGCTGTCCGCGTCGGCGAAGACGACCGTCACGTCGTATGCACCCAAGTTGCCCAGCATCGACGTACGCGCCAGCTTGGCTGCTTGGGCGTCGAGCCGGGCCGACGGCGCTCTCGCCAGCGCGATCCGGGCCGATGGCAGGCGCAGCGCCTGTACTAGAGAAGAATCGCTGGCGGCAGCGTCCAGCGCCTGTTGGACGGCAAACAGGGCGCGCGCGTCGCGGGGCTGTTGGATGCCGCGCGCCGTCACGTCCATCCGGCTTTGTTGCTCCGCCGTGTAGGCCTGGGCCAGCAGCGGGTAGACGACGGCCGCCAGCGCCACCACGCCCAGCATGACGCCCCTCAGCCGCAGATCCGAGCGCGGCACCCATCGCCACGCCACGACCGCGACGGCGATGCCGAACGGCACCAGTTGCAGCGCCTCTCCCCCACCCGCCAGCAACTCGGCGACGGCAGCAGCGCCCCCGGCGAGTGCTAGAAAGGCGGGCTGCGCCTTGCCCCGGCTCGCCAGCCGCACGCCCGAAGCGGCGATGAGCACCAATCCGAGCGCCAGCGTCAAGAGTGAGGCGTACACGAAGAGGTGCAGCGGCGGCGGCACCAAAGGAGCGCGGGCAAACAGGTCGAGCGTTGCGTCCAGCACGACGCGCTCGGCGACGCGCGCCAGCAGCCAACCCGACGCCGCCACGAAGCCCAGCGCTGCCCCCATCGCCAGACCGCGCGCGCCGCGCGATCGCAGCGCGACCGGACGCCGGGCGAGCAGTCCCCAGCGCAGTGTCAGCCCGATAGACAAAAGAGCGATGGCCGTCAGCATCAGATCGCCCGACGAGCGGAGCAGCCCCCCGCCGAACGTCGTCGCGAAGTGCGTCGCGTCGAAGAGCGGAGCCAACGGCGTCGTGATCGCGCGTCCGATTTGCCAGCGCCCCGGCACCTTGAGTTCGAGCATCAGCAGGCGCAGTCCCGCCAGCCCGCCGACGACCAGCAGCGCGTTGGTCAGCGACGGAAGGCGTCGCGCACGCAGCACCAGCGCCGCCAGCGCGCACAGGCCGAGCAGCAGCAGCCACAGCGCGTTCCAATCGCCGAACGCGCGATCTTGCGCCCGAAGCAGCGTCTGCGGCGCCGACGCTTCGGCTACGAGCCGGGCAAGGGTCGCGCTGCCGAGCGTCACGGCGCCGCCCTCACCCCACGTGGGCGGATGCAGCGCCAGCATGGTCTGGGTGCTGCGCGCCAGTTCGTCGGTCAGCCGGTAGGGACGCAGAAACGAGTTGCGGACGGGCGGCTCGGCTCGAACGACCTGCACCACGCGAACGCGCCCAGCGCCAGGCACGTCCGCCCACGCGACGACTGCATCGCGCAGCAAGCCCTCGCGCACCAGTTGAACCGACGGCAGCAGCAGCGCCGTGGCCTGGTCGCGGCCCATTGCAGGCGCGAACGGATCGCCGTTCCATCCCAGAAGCGTCCCGTCGGCGCGGTACACCTCGACTGTCGTGCGAGTGGTCAGCGTGGTGTTGCCGAGACGCTCCATTAGCGCTCGCCCGTCCCCCTCGGCGACCGCGCGCGCCACATCGGGGTCGGCCGCGATCGCTGCGGCGCGTTCGATCACCCCTTGCGCGCGCGACCGCAGCAGATCGCCTGCTCTCGCTGTCGCGTCCGCCAAATGCTCGGACTGAATCTGAGCCACACGCGTCGCCGACCGAGCCGCCGTCCACCGCTGCATCGCCATCGTCAGGACGACGAGCACGAGCAAAACGCCCGCGCAGACGGCAAGCAGGCGGTTGGAACGACGGATCACGGGCAGCGAGAGGAGGAAGACAAAGCTACGCGCGCGGCGCGGCTCGGGTCGACGCGGCACCTCGGGCTCACCGCTCCATCAGATGCAGCGCGCGCACTTCCCATCGCCCCGAAGAGGAGCGCACGAACCGCGCCGTCACATCGACCTCACCTTCGTCATGGACGATGATGCCCGAAGCCATCAGCGTTCCCGGCACGCCGTCGATGTGACGCGTAAAGCGGATCAGGCGCGGCGGGTGATTGTCCAGCCACGTGTCCAGCACGTAGGCCACCTGAGCGCGCGTGTAGACGGTCGTCTCGCCGCCCAGCGTCAAATCGACCTGCTCGCTGCACATCTCCCCAAACGCCGACACCTCGCGCGCCGCCAGTGCCTCGGCCAGCGCGTCGGACGGCTGCACGACCGTCTGGACGCGGTTTCCCGACGCGCTCATCGGCCTCGGCTTTTGCGCCGACATCGGTGCGACGCATAGAACGGAGAACACGAAGAGAACCGCGAGAGAACGCATAGGTGTATCACCTGGAAAGTCAATCGGTTACCTGCAAACGCCACGCCAGCGCATCATCCCAGTTCGGCGACGGTAATTCCCGCTCCGCCTTGGTCGACGGGCGCGTCACCGAAATCTTTCACGTCGCTGCGGCGGGCGAGCAGTTCGCGGACCATGATGCGCAGAGCGCCCGTGCCTTTGCCGTGCAGGATCTCGACGCGGTCCAGCCCCGCCATGATCGCCTCGTCGACGAACCGAAACGTCAGTGCCTGGGCATCGTCGACGCGCTGGCCGCGTAGATCGAGCGACATCGCCGCCGTCAGCGCGTTGAGTTTGCCACCCGCCTCGGACGACTTGACTCTCACCTTTTGCTCGCGCCGCCCGCCGACGCGCCGCAGATCGGCCATCGCCACGCGCATCTTGAGCGAGCCGGACGAGACGAGCGCTTCTTTGCCGCGCAGTTCGAGCACGTCGGCGACGGCATTTCCACCGGCGATCGTGACCCTATCGCCGATCTGAATGTCGAGCAGCGGCGACGTGGCGGCCGTCGGCTGCGGCTTGGATTTGCGCGCCTTGCGTTTCCGGTCATTCCTCTGCGCGCGCTGGGTAATGTTGTCGCTGACCTCTTCCAGCTTTTTGCGCGCCTCGCGCGTGGCCTCCTTCTCGGCGCCTGCCTCTTTGATCTCGCGGATGGTGCGCTCGACGGCGCTGTTGGCCTCCTTGACGATGCGGTCGGCCTCGGCGAGCGCTTGCTTGCGCAGGTTCTCGCGCTCCTCGCGGATTTTGCTGCGGCGCTCCTCGTACTGCTTGCGCTCGGACTCGGCCTCCTGTTTGAGCTTGGCGACTGCATCCTGCTCCTCCTCCAGCTTGCGTGTCCGCTCGGCCAGTTCGACCAGCAGATCTTCGACCGACGCCGCCTGCTCGCCGACGAGTTCGCGCGCCCTCGCCACCAGATCGCCGTCCAGCCCCTCCCTGCTCGCGATCTCGAACGCGAACGACGAGCCGGGCACGCCGGTCGCCAGCCGGTACGTCGGGCTGAGCGCCTGATCGTCGAACAGCATCGCCCCGTTGACGACGCGATCGGCTGCGTGCGCGAACACTTTGAGCGCGCCGATGTGCGTCGTCACGATGGCTTTAGCACCGCGTTCGACCAGCCGCTCGATGACCGCCTGGGCCAGCGCGCCGCCTTCGGCCGGGTCCGTTCCCGTTCCGGCTTCGTCGAGCAGGGCCAGCGTCCGCTCGTCGGCGACGCGCATCAGGTGCTTGAGCGTCTTGACGTGCGAGGTGAACGTCGACAGGTCCTCGTCGACCGTCTGCTCATCGCCGATATCGACCACGACGCGTTTGAAGAACGGCAGACTGCTCTCATCGCCGACCGGCAGCAGCAGGCCGCACGCCGCCATAATGCTCATCAGCCCGACGGTTTTGAGCGCGACCGATTTGCCGCCCGCGTTGGGGCCGGTGATGACCAGAGCGCGGTCGTCGTCGCCCATTTCGAGATCGAGCGGGACGACCGTGCGATCCTCTTCGTTCGCGAACCGCAGCACCAGGAGGGGATGCCGCGCCTTGCGAATGCGGATCGGTCCGCCGTCGGTGAACGCGAACGCTCGCGCCTGCATCCGTCGTCCCAGCCGCGCTTTGGCGTGGAGCACATCGAGCCGGACGAGAGCGCCCGATGTCGCCTTAATGTCTTCGAGCCGCGTCCGCGCGTAGTCGGACAGCCGCGTCAGGATGCGGTGGATCTCGCGCGCTACGTCGCCCTCTAGTTCGCGGACTTCGTTGTTCAGCCCGAGCACGGCCGTTGGCTCGATGTATACCGTCTGCCCCGTCGCGCTGGTGTCGTGGACGAACCCTTCGACCTTGCGCTTGGCCTCGGCCCGGACCGGAATCACCAGCCGCCCGCCCCTCACCGTCGGCTGCTCATCGGTCGACCACCCCTCGGCCTGCGCTTCTTTGAGCGACTGCGCCAACCGCTCCCTGAGCCGCGCCTGCGCCTGCCGAATCGCCCGCCTGAGCCGCGACAGCTCGGGTGTTGCATCGTCGCGCACCTCGCCGTCGTCGCCGATGGCCCGGCCCAGTTCGTCGCGCAATCCGGACAGGTCGACCATTCGCCGCGCGATGCCCCACAGTCCCGGCAGCTCATCGCCGTTACGACTCAGAAAGCGCCGCGCCGTCTCGGCCGACGCCAGCATCCGCATCAGGTCGTGCAGCTCATGGGACGACGCCACCCCACCCTCGGGCGCGATGCGCGTGACGACGTGTTTGGTGTCGGGAAACGCCGTGAGCGCCATCGGCTCGTCGGCCTGAAGCGTCGTCAGCATTTCGGCCACGCGCGCCTGCTCACGCTGCGCAGTCTCGGCGTCGTGATACGGCTTGAGCTTGCGCAGTTTGGCAGCGGCGGGATCGCTCAGCGCCAGCCCGGACAGGATCTCGCGGAGCGCGTCGAAGCCCAGTTTCTCGGATGCGGAATCGGGGTACAGTTTCATGCCAGATACAACGCGCGATCTCCTGCGCCGAACCCGCCCGGTCGGCGAAGGAAAGGGAAACTCCGCCTCCTCCTCTAATCTTCATAACTGCTTCGTTGCACGTGTACGCTTCGTCCCGAGAAACCGTAGGGGGGGGGGCGCTATAAATCACTCACCAACCTCTCACCCCCATGAGACTCTCTTCCGCCTGGATCGCCGCTGCGTTCCTTTCTCTCGCGCTGAGCATTCCCAGCGCACATTCGCAAGTTACCGTGCTTGGTGAATGCCATATCGGATGTGGAGCGAACTGTTCGTTCAATGACAATGAGACGGGCTGCTTCCACAGCTACACAAGTGTGCCGGGCGGCACGCATCAGACACTAGAGTGCGACGGCATAACGTACCACGGTGTATTGAATGGTCGACTTGTTACAGAGTTTTGCAATCCCTACTAAAAACGCCACCTACTCACAAATCTCAACTATCTACCTCCTCTAGCTTACGGACCCATGAACTCTTTACGCCTTCTCCCCTCAGCGCTGTGCTTGTTGATCGCTCTCGCTCTACTGGGGTGCACCGAAGAAGCAGTGACTGTAGCACCTGCAGTTGCCGAACCGGTTCGCGTTACTGGACTGACTCCTAATTACGTCAAATCTGAACAGAGAGGAGACGCCAGTATCGTTGGCCCATTCATCCACCAAGCGAACGTGCTGTTCTCTCACTCCGACGGTTCCGGCATCACGCCTAGTGTGCTGAGCCAGTTGGATGAAAAACTGGACGCTCATCGAATCGAAGTGCCTAGCGAGTATCGCTACCGCATCGACCAGGTAGCTTCTCATCGCATGCTCGCCCTGCTTGATTTGCATTGTCCCTCTGACTGCGATGCTCTACGTGAGAAGCACATCACACGACTTTTAGACAGCGAATTTCCGGATGCACGAGTGCTCGAGCAGTACATCGCTCAGATGAACTGGCCGAGTGACGAGGTTCGCGAAGCCCGCTTAAAAGCTGCCCTGAATGCCGAGCAGTGGCTTGAGCAGCGCGGATTGTCCAAAACGTCGCCCGCGTGCGGTGACAGTCCGGTGTGCGAGGAGATTCGAACGAACGGCGATGAGATGAGCGAGGAGATCGCCGAGGCGATGGCCCGTCTGCGACGCAGTTGACCCGCCTTAGCCCCATCGCCTAGCAAACACAGACGCCCTGCTGCTCACCTCGAGCGGCGGGGCGTTTCGCTTGGCCCAAACGCGGACTCGGGGCGCAGTTTCATGCCAGGTGCAGCGCACGCGGAGCCGACTTGCTCCCGGACGCGCGGTGAGAATGCTGCGAGGAAGCATACGCCCTGCCCCCCACGCTTTCCTTCCCACTTGCCATCGCGAGGAGCACAGCAACGTGGCGATCCGAACGTGCCCCAGCAGCCGCAGATCGCCACGGCCTACGTCCTCGCGATGACAGGTGGAGGGTGAGGAGGTTGGCGGTTCGGCTCGTGCCAGTTGGCGAGTGGACAAGTGGGACGCTCGTCACCAGTCGGTAGCCAGGTCGCGCCACTCGGGGTTGATGCCGTCGATCAGCGCTTCCTTGCGGCGACGCGGTCCCTTCTTGATCTGCTTCTCACGCCGAATCGCGTCGTTGACGTAGCGGTATCGCTCGGCGTAGAGCAAGTGGGTGACGCGGTAGCGCGCGGTGAACGAGGTCGGGCTGCGGTGCTGACGGTGCTCCCGTACACGCCTGCGGATGTCGTTCGTCACGCCGACGTACAGGACGGTCCGGTGCTTGTTGGCGAGGATGTAGACGTAGTAGACGTGGTGGCGGCGTGGCATTGGCAGGAAGCGAAGAGAAAGTCTGACCCTTGTCATCGCGAGGCCGCAGGCCGTGGCGATGACAAGGGTCAGCCGCAAACGCTGGAGATCGCCGCGTCGCTGCGCTCCTCGTGACGACAGCGTTGGGGCAAGGGGACGCAACGGTAGACCCGCCGACGCCGCCCGCGTAACCTCCGCGCACGAAAAAGCCCCGCCGCTCGAGAGAGCAGCGGGGCCAAGTGGAGCCAAAGCCCGTCTGCCTTACGCGATCAGCGGGGCGATGACCAGGGCTACGACGGCGATCAGCTTGATCAGGATGTTGAGGCTCGGCCCCGACGTGTCCTTGAGCGGGTCGCCGACCGTGTCGCCGACGACGGCGGCTTTGTGCACGTCCGATCCTTTGCCGTAGTGGACGCCGTCGACGGTTATGCCGGCTTCGATTTGCTTTTTGGCGTTGTCCCACGCGCCGCCCGCGTTGGACTGGAAGATGGCGAACAGGACGCCCGAGACGGTCACGCCCGCGAGCAGTCCGCCCAGCATGTCTTTGCTGATGAAGCCGATGGCGACCGGAACGATGATCGCCAGCAGGCCCGGAGCGACCATCTCGCGGATGGCGGCTTTGGTCGAGATGTCGACGCAGCGGCGGAAGTCGGCTTTGGCGGTGCCTTCGCGCAGGCCGGGGATCTCGCGGAACTGGCGACCGACTTCGGTGATCATTTCGCTCGCGGCCCGACCGACGGCGCCCATCGCCATCGCCGAGAAGACGTAGGGTAGCATGGCGCCGATGAGCAGTCCGCCCAGGATGACCGGGTTGGCTACGTCGATGTTCTCGACACCCGCCGTCACCATGTAGGCGGCGAACAGGCCCAGCGCCGTCAGCGCAGCCGACGCAATCGCGAAGCCTTTGCCAATGGCAGCGGTCGTGTTACCGACGGCGTCCAACTTGTCCGTCCGCTCCCTGACGACGGGGTCGAGGTGCGCCATTTCGGCGATACCGCCCGCGTTGTCCGAGATCGGACCGTAGGCGTCGACGGCCAGCTGAATGCCCGTAACCGAGAGCATACCGACGGCGGCGATGGCGATGCCGTAGAGTCCGGCCGCTTCCGACGCGCCGATGATGGCGAGGGCGAGGATGATCGCCGGAATGCCCGTCGAGTACATGCCCGTGCCCAGGCCCGCGATGATGTTCGTCGCCGCTCCGGTGACGCTCTGCGATGCGATGCCCAAGACAGGCTTCTTGTCCGTCGCCGTGTAGTACTCGGTGACCAAGCCAATCAGCGTTCCGGCGACTAGGCCGACCACGATGGCGAGGAAGACGCCGAATGCGGTGTAGTCGAGCAGTTCGCCGGTCAGCGGCGAGCCTGCGCTCCACGCGTCGGGCAGCATCCAGCCGGTGATGAAGTAGGCCAGGACGATCATGACGCCGACCGCGCCAAACTCGCCGACGTTCAAGGCCGTCTGCGGGTTGCCACCTTCTTTGACCTTGACGAAGAACGATCCCAGGATCGAAACGACGATTCCAACTCCGGCGATGACCAAGGGAAGCAGAACGGCGCTCAGTCCGCCGAAGTCGGCGCCTGCTCCGGCCACCCCGAGGAAGGAGGGAATGAAGACGGCGCCGAGCACCATCGTACCAATGATCGAACCGACGTAGGACTCGAACAAGTCGGCGCCCATTCCGGCCACGTCGCCCACGTTGTCACCGACGTTGTCGGCGATCGTGGCGGGGTTGCGCGGGTCGTCCTCGGGGATGCCTTCGTAGACTTTACCGGCGAGGTCAGCGCCCACGTCGGCCGCCTTGGTGTAGATGCCACCGCCGACGCGCGCAAACAGGGCAATCGACGAGGCGCCGAGCGAGAAGCCCGAGATGATCGCGATGACGCCTTCCATGCTGACTTGGAGGCCGACGCCGTCCAGTCCGGTCGTATCGGCCATGTTCAGGAAGACGATGAACAACGTGCCCAGTCCGAGCACGCCCAGTCCGACGACCGAGAGGCCCATCACCAGTCCGCCCGAGAAGGCGACGTTGAGGGCGGCGCCCAGGCTCGTCCGTGCCGCGCTCGTCGTGCGGACGTTGGCTTTGGTGGCGACGGTCATGCCGATGAAGCCCGCCAGCGCCGAGCAGATCGCGCCGACGACGAACGGGACGACGATCAGCCACGAGGCGTTCTCCTGAATCCCGTTGACGACGCCCAGCAGGACGGCGACGGCGATAACGAAGACGGCCAGCACGCGGTACTCACGCGCCAAAAACGCCCGCGCACCTTCGGCGATGTTGGCGGCTATTTCCTGCATTTCAGGTGTGCCGTCGTCTTGTTTGCCGACCCATCCGGCGCGGATAAAGGCGTAGGCGAGCGCGAGTAGACCGGCTACGGGCGCGATGTAGATGCTCCAGTGGAGAGACATAGTGTTGTGTTGGGTGAAACGAAAACGGAACCGCGTGCGCCCGAAGTGGCAGCACGCGGCACGGTTTGGGGTTCACCAGGAGGCTTGGCCGCCCTCGGTCGACGCAAGTCGACGCGGCAGACGCTTCCACACAGCCCGGTAGAAGAATGAAAGTAGAAAATACGTTACGGCGCTGCTATGGAGACACTGCGCAATCTGCGCGCGAGCGGGTCGTTGCGAGTCGCTCTAGTAGAATTGCTCACAGCTCAAGTCACGACGCGTCCTCCCCTTCCAAAGGGGAGGTGCCCAGCGCGCGGAGGGGTCAACGCGAAGCTCGGCGCGTCAGACCACCCCGCCCGTCGGGCACCCCTCCTCGTCTGAGGAGGGGACGGCGTCATCGTCGGCTGCGCAGTCTTGGCAGCGCTGCGCGCTCGCCTCCGTCGCGATGTATCGCGACGCTACGAAGGTTGGTCGGTTGCCTCGTCTTCGGGCTGCTCGGGGCGCCACTTGTTGAAGCGGTTCATCGCCGTTTGGGTGCCGTCGACGATCCACGTGAGCGCCTGTTTGACGGCGACGGGGATCGCCTGATCGACCAGGGCTTGCTGCTCGGCTGTGAATGGGTCGAGCACGTAATCGGCCTGCTTGCCGCGCGGAAAATCCTTGCCAATGCCGACGCGCAACCGCGGGTACTGCTCGGTTTTGAGCAGCGCGTTCAGGCTCTTGAGGCCGTTGTGTCCACCGTCCGAGCCGCCGGGGCGCAGGCGCAGCACGCCCGGGTCGAGCGCCAAATCGTCGACGATCACGAGCACGTCGGACGGCTCCAGGTTGTGTGCCCGGACGAGCGCTTTGACCGACTCGCCCGACAGGTTCATGTACGTCTGCGGCATCGCGACGCCGAACGCACGCGCACGCCAGCTTCCCCATCCGCCCAGACTGTTGCCCGGCAGCAGTTCCAAGTCGATGCGCGTCCGAGCGGCAATCGCGCGGGCCACGTCGAAGCCGATGTTGTGGCGCGTGCCGTCGTATTCGGCGCCAGGGTTGCCTAGTCCCACGATCAGTCGTTTTGCTTTTGCCATAGGGAGTAAGGTTGATAGTGCTGGATACGAAGGCGTCTGGGGAAGGGCGCCACCCTATCCACTATGTCATCCTTCGGCAGGCTCAGGATGACATGGAAAAAGGTACGAGGGTAGTCCGCGCTCTATTCATTTCACTCTGGAGACGAGACCGAAGCCTTAACCCCAAACAGAGTCGAGGGACCCTCTCTCTTTGCAGATAGAAGATCCCTCGACGGTTGGATTGACGAACAGCGTCAGACTCAGTCTTGCTCGGTGGCAGGCACTTCGTCCGCGTCGTCTTCGGGATCGGCACCGGCTTCTCCCAAGACGTCGACGTCCTCGTCGACTTCTTCGACCTCTTCCAGACGCGGCGCGCTGACGATGGCGAGCGTGATGTTTTCCGTTCCGTCGAAGACCACGCCTTCGGGAAGCGTCACGTCTTCGATGTGGATCGAGTCGCCGATGGCCATGTTGGACACGTCCACGTCGATGTGCGACGGGATGTCCTTGGGCAGAACGACGACGGTGATCTCGTTGCGGTACACGTCCAGGTCGCCGCCTTCTTTGACGCCGATGGGCGTGCCGCGGTACTGAACCGGGACGGTCATCGTGAGCGTCTCACCGGCGCGGAGGACGAGGAAATCGGCGTGGTACGTGCGATCCGTGACCGGGTGCATGTCGAAGTCCTTGAGGATGCAGTCGTACGTCTCGCTGCCGACCGTCAGTTCGACGCGGTGCGTCTCGGCGGTGTAGATGAGCGGGCGCATGTCCAACTCGGGGATCTGGAAAGTGACCGGTTCGAAGCCGTTTCCGTAGAGTACGCCGGGTACTTCTTTGGCGCGGCGAGCGGCGCGGGCGCCCGATTTGCCCGGCGTACGAGGCGCGGCGTTGATTTTGATGGCGTCCATAGTCCAATATGGGGCTGTGAGCCTAAGCTCGTGTGTATGAAGTGCCGTCGGCGAAGACCGCGTCGGGCGTTCCGCAGTATGCGGAAAGTGAAAGGGTCATGTAAAGACCACTCGTAGGGGCGAGATTCATCTCGCCTGCCACGCTAGTCGAACAGAGTAGAGACCGACGAATCGGTGTAGATGCGCTTGATCGCGTCGGCGAAGATGCCCGCGACCGAGACGACTTCGATGCGGTCGCTCGGCTTTTTGATCGGCAGCGTGTCCGTGACCACGAACGTGCTGATGTCACTCGCCTCGATGCGTTCGTAGGCCGGACCCGACAGCAGCGCGTGGGTGCAGGCCGCCTTGATGTCGAGCGCTCCGGCCTGTTTGAGCGCCCGAGCCGCACCCGTGATCGTGCCCGCCGTGTCGACCATGTCGTCGAACATGAGGACGTTGTGGCCCTCGACGTCTCCGATGATGTTCATCACCTCGGCGTGGTTCTGCTGGGGTCGCCGCTTGTCGATCACCGCCAACTCGCAGCCCAGCTTCTTGGCATAGCTGCGCGCCGTCTTGAGCGAGCCGACATCGGGCGCGACGACGATCGTGTTGCTCAGGTCGAAACCTGGCGAAGTAGTCAGCGAATACGGCCGATCCGTAGAGGTGGTCGACCGGCACGTCGAAGAAGCCCTGGATCTGGGGCGCGTGCAGGTCCATCGTCAGCACGCGATCGACGCCTGCCGTCGTGAGCAGGTTGGCCATCAGCTTGGCCGCGATCGAGACGCGCGGCTTGTCCTTGCGCTCCTGCCGGGCGTAGCCGAAGTAAGGCATGACCGCCGTGATGCGTGCCGCCGACGCACGCCGGGCCGCGTCGATCATGAGCAGCAGTTCGACCCAGTTGTCGCCGCGCGCAGGCGTGCTCTGGATGATGAACAGGTCGCAGCCCCTGATCGACTCCTCGTAGTGGACGTAGATCTCGCCGTCCGAAAACTCCTTGACGATCGCATTGCCCATCGCTAGGCCGTACGCATCGGCGATGCTCTGAGCCAACACCGGGTTGCTCCGTCCCGCGAACAGGCTGATGGGCAGGTCGCGATGCAGGATGGCGTTGTGGCTCACCGAGAGGAGGTGCGGAGGCGAAGAGACCAACGGGATCCCACGCGTGGGCTGCCCGGGGAGGATTCGAACCTCCAACCCCCTCATCCAAAATGAGGTGCTCTGCCATTAAGCTACCGGGCATCATCACCCGTCGGGGCGATAGCTCATCAAGATAGGATCGCACTCGCCGCTTGTCGACGCCGCGCGCAGTCTTGAAGCGGGTTTCGCATTCGGTTTTGTACCGGTGCCTCTTTACGCAAGCCCACTCTGGTGCATGCCGACGAGACGCGAGAGCAAGATCACGGTGTAGAGCACGCCGGCGACGGCCTCGAAAGCGGCAAGCGACTGAGCGTAGAGCAGATCCGGCGGCCCGTCGTGCTCGAACTCGGCAGCGAGCGTGGGCGCCAGGTAGTGCAACAGCGCGCCGCTGGTGGGGTAGCGCGGAACGAGTTTGACGGTCGCGCTGCGTCCGATTTGCTGCGCCGTCCGGTTGAGCAGCGACGGATCGGCGGCGAACAACACCAACTCGGTCTCGCGTGACCACGTGGGGCTCGTATCCAGACCTGCGGGATTGAGAGTCACGTCGCCGTTCGCAAAGAAGTCCGTTTGCGCTTCCCTCCCATCTTCCACCCCAACCGGCGCGGCGATTCGGTCGGCACGACGAGGACGTGTCTTGCGTGAGCCAGAGCCGCATCGGTCGAAGAGGGTGCCTGCTGATCCGGCCAGCCAACGTCGCGCTCCACGATGGCGCCGCCCAATCGCCCGGCGCTACCGGACAGGTTCGTCAGTTGGGGCTTGATGAGCGAGTAGGACATGGCGCGACCAGATGCGCTGAAATGTAGCCGGCCGTCTCACGTGTCCTTCTCGACCGAGCGGGCAAACGCGAAGCGGCCCGATTTCAACTCGCCCTGTTCGGAAAACGACTGCGCGGGAGGCGGAGGCGCGACGGGGTCGCGGTCTGACGCAGGCGGAGTCGGAGTCGGTGGTGAAGGTCGAGGCGAAAGCTCGGTGCCTCCGCTCGTCACGTGCAGACCTGTGAGGTCGGGGCGAGCGTCGTCCACGCGCTGCTGCTGCTCGGGCGTCAGCGTGGCGGCTTCGGCAGGGACGGCGAACCAGAACGTCGATCCTTCGCCGGGTGTGCTCTCGACGCCGATCTCGCCGCCCATCATCGCGACGAGTTGGCGGGCGATCGTCAGACCCAAACCAGCGCCGGTGTGGGCACGCGTCGTCGAGCCGTCGGCCTGTTTGAAGCTGCCGAAGATCGATCCTAGATCCTCCTGCGCGATGCCGATGCCGGTATCCTTGATCGTGAAGCGCAGGCGGATCGCGCCGTCTTTGCCGCTGGGATCGGGCGTGGCGCCGACGCGCAGGAAGGCGGCGCCGCCGTGCGTGAACTTGGCCGCGTTGGAGAGCAGGTTGCCCAGCACCTGCAGGATGCGCAGTTCGTCGCCCTTGACGGCGCGCGGTACGCCGCTCAGAATCAGGTAGCGCAGGTGGACACCGCCCGCCGACGCCTGAGCCGTCGCCGCGCTCAGCGCCGCCTCGACGCACGAGCGCACTTCGAACGTGTTCTCGGCCAGGTCGATCTCTTCGGCCCGTATGTCGGCGAAGTCGAGCAGGTTGCTCACCAGAGCGGCCAGCGTCTTGCCGGACGACTGAATCGTTTGCGCCAGTTCGCGCTGCTCTGCGTCGAGGCGCGTGTGGAGCAGCAGTTCGGTCATGCCGACGATGCCGTTTAGCGGCGTCCGCAACTCGTGGCTGACGCCGTCCATGAACTCGCCCTTGGCCCGGTTGGCCGACTCGACGGACTGGCGGCACGACCTCCAACTCGGCGTCGGCGACGTGCTCGCGCGTCACGTCGCGCGCCATCACGACGAGTCCCTCGCCCGTCGCCAGCGGCGCGCGGACCGTGAGCAGCCAGCCTGCGCCGCCCGGAAGCAGGGCGCGATCAGTAGTCGGGCGGGCCGATTCGAGAACGGCGCGGTCGGCCTGCATTCCGCCGTCGGACTGTCCCGCGCCCATCGAAGCCAGACGCTCGTCGAGCAGCGTGCGCGCCCGGTTGCGCAGCACGACGCGGCCCTCTCTATCGGTGACGTAGGTCGGTTCGGCGAGCGCGTCGAGTACGTGCTGAAGGCGCTTGCGGTGATAATCGGCTTCTTCGCGCCGCGCCTGCGCCAGCGCCATCAGCGGACCCAGCACCCACATCCCGAGCGCGCCTAACCCGAGCAGCGCCACGAGCCACATCGCCGCCGACGTGTAACGGACGCGGTCGGTATCGGTCGACAGTCCAGCAGCATAGGCCGACGCAATAGGCGACAGCGTGTCGGCGTAGCGTTTGGCCTGCGTCCGAACGTCGACGGATCGTCCTCTATCAGCGGCCTCGCGCGCGGACGCAACGACGGCAGAGAGTTCGGTCAGCGTAACCAATCGCGACTGGGCGTCGCCGCTGCGCGAGCGATCGGCGGCTTCCGCTGTCAGCAGCGCGCGGTGATCGGCTTCCCATGTGACGAGTAGAGCGTCCGGCACGTCAGACTGATCGGCGACGCGGCGCGACGTTTCGAGTTGCCGCACCACCAGCCGGACGCGCTTCTCGGCCAAGGCGCCGTCGTACAGGTCGATCTGCCCAGCCAACTCGCCCAGTGAGATCAGGACCACCAGAATGCCAGCCAAGACGCCGAATCGGCGCTTGAGTGAGCGGTCTGCCGCGTCGGGAGGTGTATCGTCGTCAGTCACGTGTGTGCGGTCGGAGGACGCCGTACTCAAGAGAGTGCAACGGGATACTGACGGATGCGGGGCGAGGCCAGCGGCGGTCGCAGCGTGGGCGTGCGCTCGGGCCACGCGCTTCTCGTCACGACGCGCGACGCGCCACGGCGAAGGACCGGCCGCGGCGTCGGAGCGGCCGGTTGCATCGTGCGAAACCAGTAGGCGAGCGGGCGAAACGGCATAGTGGCAGAGGTGTGGCGTATGGCTCCATCTGCTATCGGCGTGCCGAGTGCCGATGTAAAGGGCTCGGCTCTGAATTCTGTTCTCAACCTCGCGCCTACCGGAAAAGTCTGCCTCTCAGCGCGCGCCCAGACGTGCAAAACGTCCGCTCTTCCACCGGCTGGCGAGCTTGTTTACTGACGTGGGAGTCCGGCGCGGCTTTTTCTCTCGCAGGCGGCGCACCCACCGACCGCCGTGTCCGATAAACCAGAAAAGGACGAGAAAGTCCACGACGCCTCTGCGCAGCGCCTGAACAAGGCGCGCGAAGATGGCAACCTGCTGCGCGCCAAGGAGATCGTGACCGTCGGCATGGTGGCGCTCGGCGTGTCGGCGGTCCTCTTCGGCGGGCCGTTCGCATTCCGCCAGTTGCAGCACACGACGCGCACGATCTTACTCGACGCCGCCCATCCGCTGTCGGTCGAGCGCACGTCCGAGTTGATCCGCATCATCGGCGTCGACCTGGGGTTGCTGCTCGGCCCGTTCTTCCTGATGATGACGACCGGCGCCATCGTCCTCAACGTGATGCAGAGCGGCGCCGTTTGGACGTTCAAGCCGCTCACGCCTAAGCCGAGCAAGGTCAACCCGATTGAAGGCATCAAGCGCATTTTCTCGGCCAAAGGCCTGTTCGAGGCGTTCAAAGCATTCGCCAAGCTGGGCATTCTGGTCGCCATCGGATGGACGTACGTCAAGAGCCAGATGGACGTGCTGACGGTCCTCCACACGCTCCCGACGACCGACGCGCTGGGCCAGGGCGCCGCGATCCTGGGCGGCCTGCTGATCCGATTGGTCGGCGCGCTGCTGATTGTGGCGGCGGCGGATTTCGCGTTCGAGAAGCACAAGCACGCGTCGGATTTGAAGATGACCGAGAAGGAAGTCCGCGACGAAACCAAGGACTCCGAGGGCGATCCGCACATGAAGGGTAAGCGCAAAGCCGCCGCCCGCGCCCTGGCCGGAGCGCGCCGCCCGACGCTGATGGAAGCCGTCGGCCAGGCCGATGTCGTCGTCACCAACCCGACGCACTATGCCATCGCGCTGTACTACGACCAGGAAAACGGCGGAGCTCCTCGCGTGCTCGTCAAAGGCATCCGCAAACGCGCACTCAAAATCAAAGGCATCGCCCTCGAACTAGGCACGCCGACGGTCGAGAATCGCCCGCTGGCACGCGCCTTGTATGCATCGGTAGAGGAAGGCATGGACATACCGGAAACGCTCTACGCCGCCGTCGCCGCCATCCTCGCCGAAGTCTACCGCGCCCGCGACAAACGCTGACGCCCGCCCTCCTGCCCTCGATCTCCCACCCAGCCAACCGCCACCGCGCACCCACACGCCGCCGCCTCCCCAACTGTCATCGCGAGGAGCGCAGCGACGTGGCGATCTCCGAACACAGCCGCTAAGCAAGGAGATCGCCACGCTTCGCTCGCGATGACACAAGGTTCAGGCTTCGGGGCTCGGCCTCCTCCCCGCTCCCACCGCAGCGCACCGCGCCACTCCATATCCACCGCATGTCCACACCCGCAGCCTCGCTCCCCGCCTCGCCGTCGTCCATCATCGGGCGCCTGCGCGATGGGCAGACCGTGATCGCGCTGGTCGTGATCGGCGTACTGCTCGTGATGGTGGTGCCGCTGCCGACGTTTGCGATGGACCTGCTGCTGGCGACCAACATCGCGATCAGCCTGGCGGTCTTGCTGACGGCGTTTTATGCCCAGCGGCCACTGGAGTTTGCGATTTTCCCTGGCTTGCTGCTCGTCACGACGCTGTTTCGGCTGTCGCTCAACGTAGCATCGACCCGGCTGATACTGGGGCAGGGCGAGGCCGGAGCGCTGATCATGGCGTTCGGCAACTTCGTCGTGGCGGGTAACTACGTCGTCGGCGCGATCATCTTCATCGTGCTCGTGATCATCAACTTCGTGGTCATCACCAAAGGATCGGGTAGGATCGCCGAGGTCGGAGCCCGCTTCACGCTCGACGCCATGCCGGGCAAGCAGATGGCGATCGACGCCGACCTGAACGCGGGCATCATCGACGAGGTCGAGGCTAAGCAGCGCCGGTCAGACGTGAGCCGGGAAGCCGATTTCTACGGGTCGATGGACGGCGCGAGCAAGTTCGTTCGGGGCGACGCGATGGCCGGACTCATCATCACGGGCATCAACATCGTCGGTGGGCTGGTGATCGGGATGACGCAGTTTGGCCTGTCAGCGGCCGACAGCGCCGAGAAGTTCATGCTGCTCTCGATCGGCGACGGGCTGGTGAGCCAGATTCCGGCTCTGCTCATTTCCACGGCGGCGGGTATCATTGTCACGCGCGCCTCGTCGGACAACGGCGAGAACCTGTCGGACGAAGTCGCCGGGCAGCTCTTCAAGCGCTCGCAGCCCATCGTCATCACCGGGGTCTTTCTGCTGCTGATCGGCATGCTGCCCGGACTCCCCGGCTTCCCGTTCTGGATGTTGGGTATCGGCCTGCTCTTCGTCGGCAGAGGCATCGCATCCAAGCAGGACGGCGAAGACGCCGAAGTCGCCCGCAAGAAAGCCGTCGACGACGCGCCGCCCGAACCCGAAGCTCAGCAGCCCGTCGACCTGCTGCTCGTCGACCCGCTCGAGCTCGAAATCGACTACGCGCTGATCTCGCTTGTCGACCCGAACCAGAACGGCGATCTGCTCGAACGCGTCAAGATGCTGCGGCAGCAACTGGCGCTCGAACTCGGCTTGGTCATCCCACCGATCCGCATCCGCGACAACGTCGGCCTCAATGCCAACCAGTACGTCATCAAGCTGCGCGGCAACCCCATCGGACAGGGCGAGGTGCTGCCCGGCTACCACCTGGCGCTGCTGCTCGACCCCGACGCCGAAGCGCCGCCCGGCATCCACGTCGAGGACCCGACGTTCGGCCTGCCCGCCGTTTGGGTGAGCGAGCGCAACCTACCCGACGCCGAGCGCCTGGGCCTGACCGTCATCGAAGCGCCCGCCGTCATCACGACGCACCTGCTCGAAGTGCTCAGAGGCAACGCGCACCGCCTGCTCGACCGGCAGGAGACCAAGAAGCTGACCGAGAAGGTCAAGGAGACCAACGAGGCGCTGATCGACGAGTTGATCCCCAACGTCCTGCCGCTCGGAAGCATCCAAAAAGTGCTCAAAAAGCTACTCGAAGAGCGCATCCCGATCCGCGACCTGGTCACCATCCTCGAAACCCTCGCCGACTTCGCTCCGCACGCCAAGCACATCGACGTGCTGACGGAGTACGTCCGCAACGCGCTCGCGCCGACGATCACGCGCCAGTTCCAATCGCCCGACGACGGTAAGATCCATGCGTTCGTCCTCGATGCGATGCTCGAACAGATGCTGCTCGGAAAGGCCGAGAAGGGCGAAATGAACCCCAACACATTGGGCCTCGAACCCGAGCGCCAGACCAAATTCGTCCAAGAGGCCGACCGTCTGAGCAAGAAGCTCGTCGCCAGCGGCCGCCCCGCCGTCCTGCTTACCTCGCCCGTGTTACGCGCCACGCTCCACGCCCATCTAGCACCGACCGTGAGCGACCTGTCGGTCCTGAGCTACAACGACCTGCTCATCGACGCAGACGTAGAACTCGCCGACGCGCTGACGATCTGATACGTCAGCCGTTGGGAAAGCTGGTCTCGTTGTCCATCGACACGACGAACGGCAGCGCGGCGACGGCCCGGATCTGCGCTGGTGTGCCGCGCATCGTGAACAGGCTGCCTGTCACCGTTTGGATAGAGGCCCCGGTAGCCTCGACCTGGCCCCGCTGAGCCTGGTCTAGCTCAGCGACCGTGCGAACGGTCGCCCCCAAGACGCTGTCGGCTGGTGCGGATCGAAGTTGCTGCGAGAGTGAGGGACCGATGCGGTCGGACATGTCGGCTGGTGTGGGACTTTGGCTGGCAGAGTCGGAGATGGGCGGCGTGCTGCACGCCGCAGCGAAGAGCAGGAGCAAGAGGCAGAAGCGCATAGCAGGACGGAGTCGAGACCTCAGCATACGGTAGACGGCACGGCGATGTAACCGCTTTCATCGACGTCGCTTATCTTGGCGATCTCGTCCACATCCGGTTCCCATGGCTCGTCCCAACGCGCGCAAACTCGCGGGCATGATCGGCTCCTACGCCGTGATCGTGCTGTTCTGCTTTATCGCAGTCTACCCGATCCTGTACATCTTCACGATCTCGCTGCGGCCGGGCGATCAGCTCTTGTCGACTTCGCTCCAGATCATACCCGACGGGGCGACGTTTCAGAACTATGTGGCGCTCTTTGTGGAGACGCCGTTTCTGCGCTGGCTGTTCAACTCGCTTGTCGTCTCGGCCGTCGTGACCGTTACGGGCGTCGCGCTGGCGAGTACGGCGGGCTACGCGCTCTCGCGGTTTCGCTTCAACGGACGCGGGCAGATGCTCAAAGGCCTGCTCGTGACGCAGATGTTTCCCGCCACGATGCTGCTGCTACCGCTCTACGTTGTGCTGATCAACCTGCGCCTATTGGACAGCTACATCGGCATCGTAATCATCTACTCAGCGACCGCGCTGCCGTTTTGCGTCTGGCAGATGAAAGGCTACTACGACACCATCCCAGCCGCGCTCGAGGAGGCTGCCCGCATCGACGGATGCACGCCGTGGCAGGCATTCCGCATGGTAATTCTGCCTCTGGCCGCTCCCGCCCTCGTCATTACGGCGCTGTTCTCGTTCATGAGCGCCTGGAACGAGTACGTCGTCGCCAACGTCGTGCTGCAAGACACGGCGATGTTCACGCTTCCGCTGGGCCTCAAACTCTTCCAGGGCAGCCTGACGACGCAGTGGGGTCTCTACGCCGCCGGATCGCTCGTCGTGTCGATCCCGGTCGTCGCGCTCTTTCTCATCCTGAGCCGCTACCTCATCTCGGGCCTGACGTTGGGCTCGGTCAAGGGATAGGCAAAGCGTGCTGAACCTCGTTTCAGCTATCTGAGTTGGCGCTCGTTCACCAATCTGAGCGCGTCATGTTTACCGGAATCGTGGAAGCCATCGGGACGGTGCGCAGCGTGGAGGCGCAGGGAAGTGGGAAGCGGTTCGTGGTCGAGGCGCCATTCGCCTCCGAGTTGCAGATCGGCGAAAGCGTCGCGGTTGCCGGAGCGTGCATGACGGTGACGGATTTGGCGGACGGTGCGTTCGCCTTCACGACGATCGAAGAGTCGCTGAGCAAGACGACGCTGGGTGAGCTAGTTCAAGGCAGTCCGATCAACCTGGAACGCGCGCTCCGGATGGGCGCCCGCCTCGACGGGCATTTGGTGCAAGGCCACGTCGACGCGGCGGGGCGCATCGAGAAGGTGACCGAGCTAGAGGGAAGCTGGACATTCGAGATCGCGTATCCGGACGCGTGGCGAGCCAATCTGATTCCGACTGGGTCGATCACCGTCGACGGCATCAGCCTGACGACGGCGCGGCTCGCGGACGATGCGGGCACGTTCACGGTCGCAATCATCCCGCACACGTTCCAAGTGACGACGGCGGGGCGATGGGTCAAGGGCGCGCGCGTCAACCTGGAGTTCGATCTGATCGGCAAGTATGCGCTGCGCCGAGCCGCGTAGATCGGCCGCGGTGCGAGGCCGCCGGGCAACGGGGCAGTGACTTCGCTCGCAGCGAGCAACACGTGGGCGAGGTGCTGGTGAGCAGGCCTCCACCTCGCCACTGCCCGACATGAACCGCACCGCCTCCGCCCTCCTCGCCTCCACCGCCGCCGCCTGGGGCATCGACCGCTACTTTCGTTCTCGCCGTGCCATCGATCTGCAAGGGCGCCACGTGCTGATCTCGGGCGGAAGCCGAGGACTGGGGCTGGAGATGGCCCGCGAACTGGCGCGTCAGGGAGCGAGGCTGACGCTGATCGCTCGGACCGAAGCCGACCTGCAGGCGGCACGCGACGAACTCGCCCGCTCCTATGGGGTCGATGTGCTGACGATTGCGGTCGATGTGACCGACCGTGAGGCGGCGCGAGAAGCCGTCTTGCAGGCCAACGGGCATCATGGGCGGCTCGACGCGCTGGTTCACAATGCGGGCATTATCTCGTTCGGCCCCGAGGCGCATCACACCGACGCCGAGTACCGCGAGATGATGGACGTGCACTTTTGGGCCGCGCGCTACCTCACCGACGCCTGCTTGCCCCATTTGCCCGGCGACGGATCCGCCCGCATCGTCTACAATGCGTCGATCGCCGGACGTATCGGCGTTCCGCATCTGGCGGCGTACTCGGCAAGCAAGCATGCACTCGTAGGCTACGCCGATGCCATGCGCGCCGAACTGTCGCCCCGCATGATTTGTGTCACGACGGTCACGCCCGGCCTGATGCGGACCGGCTCGCATCCCAACGCCTACTTCAAGGGCGACCACCAAGCCGAGTACGTCGCCTTCGCCGCCGCCGACGCCAATCCGCTGATCTCGACCGCATCGGACGCCGCCGCACGCCGCATCGTCGACGCCCTGCGGCATGGCGACAGCGCGCTGACGTTGACGCTGGCCGCCAAAGTGGGCGCCGTTCTCGACGGTATCGCTCCAGGCTTGGTCGGCGGTCTGACGAAAGCCGCGGCGAGCGTGCTACCCGGTCCGGTCGGCCCAAGCGGAGACGTGCGGCGGACAGGCTGGCGCAGCTTCTCGGCCGCCGCCCCCTCCCTGCTCACGCGCTTGGCCGACGACGACATCGCGCCCAACAACGAACTCCGTGGCCACGCCGACCCGGCCGCCTGACACGCGCTAATACAAACGGGCAAGACCGCTACCAAGCACGATGTCCCACCACAGCGCGGTAGCGGCCCTGCCGCGCGATGCGGAGTTTTCTTCGCATCTGTACGGGTAGAGACTCGCTAGATCGGCACGCATAACCCCGACCTCTGATTTTATTTCGCACTGCCATGCAACCGCTCGCCCTCGTTTTCCCGCATCAGCTGTTCGCCGACCATCCGGCGATCTCGCCCGGCTGCGACGTTGCGCTGATCGAAGACAGCTTGTTCTTCCGAGACGAGCAGTACCCGGCCCGCTTCCACAAACAGCGCCTGATACTCCACCGCGCGTCGATGCGCCGCTACGCCGACGGACTGCGCACCAAGGGTCACAAAGTGCGATATGTCGAGTGGGCCCACGTGCGCCCGTTGGGAAAGGTCGTCGAGACGTTCGCCAACGCCGGATACAAGACTTTGCGGCTGGCCGATCCGACCGACTTCATGGTGGCCAAGCGCCTGGGCCTCGCTGCCGAACGTCTCGGTCTGAGCGTCGAGGTGCTGGACACGCCGATGTTCTTCAACACCGAGAAGGACAACGCCGCGTTCTTCAAGGGCCGCAAGCGCTGGCACATGGCCGATTTCTACAAGCACCAGCGCCGCGACCT
Organism: Rhodothermales bacterium; assembly: GCA_963841855.1. Taxonomy (GTDB): domain Bacteria; phylum Bacteroidota; class Rhodothermia; order Rhodothermales; family BA12; genus CAXBBB01. Next base: position 973,408 of record CAWJEJ010000001.1, read on the forward strand.
GGGCGTGCTGATCCAGAGCGACGGCGAGCCGGTCGGCGGGCAGTGGAGCTTCGATGCCGAGAACCGGCGCAAACTCACGCCCGACGCCCTCGCTCAGGTACCGCCGTTGCCGACCGTCGAAGAGGACGACTACGTGAGAGAGGCGCGCAGCTACGTCGAGCAGCATTTTGCCGATCACTACGGCGACGCCGGTCCGCTCCTCTACCCGACCGATCACACGGGGGCGCAGGCGTGGCTGGATGCGTTCGTCGACCAGCGGTTGCAGCAGTTCGGGCCGTTCGAGGACGCCTTCGAAGCCGGGCAGCCGTTTCTCTACCACGCCGCCCTGACGCCGATGCTGAACACGGGCCTACTCACGCCCGTCCAGGTGCTCGACGCCGTCCTGCAAGGCGCGCAGGACCGGATGGGAGATCCGATGCACGAGATACCGCTGTCGTCGCTCGAAGGGTTTGTGCGCCAGATCATCGGGTGGCGCGAGTACATGCGAGCCAGCTACGTCGCCCACGGCGTGACCATGCGCAACGCGAACCAGTGGGAGCAGACGCGCGACGTTCCAGAGTCCTTGTACGACGGCACGACCGGCATCGCTCCAGTCGACGACGTGATCCGCCGGCTGAACCGCTTCGCCTACGCGCACCACATCGAGCGGCTGATGGTGATGGGCAGCTTCTGCTACGTCGCTTGCATCCACCCGGACGCCGCCTACCGCTGGTTCATGGAGATGCACATAGATGCCTATGATTGGGTGATGGTGCCCAACGTCTACGGCATGAGCCAGCACGCCGCCGGGCCGATCATCACGACCAAACCCTACTTCGGCGGCTCCAACTACATCCGCAAGATGAGCCGCTGGGGCAAAGGCCCGTGGGCCGACGAGTGGGACGGCCTGTTCTGGCGCATGGTCGCTACGCACCGCGACGCACTGGGCCGCTACAACCGGCTGGGCATGATGCTGCGCCTGCTCGACAAGATGAAGCCCGATCGCCTGGCCCACCTCGACGCCGCGGCCGACGCTTTGGTCAGGCGTCTGTGGCCGGACGAGCAGTAGCGTGCCGCCTAGCGCGCGACGACGACGAGAACCGACCGCTCGCCCATCTCCGAACTGAGCCGGACCAGGTACGCGCCGCTCGGCGCGCTGCCGGTTTGCCAGATCAGTTCGTGCGCGCCCGAAGCGTAGGTGCCGTCGGCGAGCGGAGCGTATTCGCGGCCGAGCAGGTCGTAGGCGACGGCTCGGACGTGACCGGGGTTGGGCAGGTCGAACCCGATACGCACGGCCGCGCCCTGGGCTACGGGATGGGGCCGAGGAGCATGCAGGCGGAAGCCGGACACTGACGCGCTCGGACTCTGAGTTACGGCGGTATTGCCCGACCGGAAGACGCCGCCTCCCTGCGTTCCCGCGTAGGCCGACCCGTCCGGGCCGAACGCGAACGCGTGCGCCTCGCCTTTCAATCCTTCGCTCTTTCGCCAAGTCACGCCGTCGTCGCTGGAGACGAAGGCGCCCGCGTACAACGTGCCGCTGGGAGCGATGGCGAGGCGCGCCGCCTCATCGACTCCGGCGACTGGCTCCCACGAGGCGAGATCGTCCGAGAAGTGCAATAGGGCCGACTCGCTGGATGCGGGCGGCAACTGCTCGGCCGACATCCATCGCGAACCCAAGACTGGAGCGTCGACTTGAACGGTCTCGACGACAACGCTCGGCTCGATCGGCTCGGCGGTGGCGAACAAACGCCCCGATGCCGACACCATTATATCGCCCAAATAGTAGCCGCCCACGTCGACCGTCGTCCACTCAGCAGCGCCCGGAGCGAGGACGTATACGCGCGAGCCGATGGAAGAACCGCTGCTGGCGGCGTAGAGCGTGCCGCCGGGTGCACGCACTATCTGTCGGGCGTCGATGCCCGGCTGTCCGATGCGCTGCCACGAGTCGCCGCGGTCCAGGCTGCGACGCGGCCCTTCGGAGCCCGAAGCCAAGAGCGCGCCGCCTTCTCCTTCTATCAGGTCGTTGAGAATGAATCCGAGCACGCGCGTTTCCCACGTCTGACCGCCATCGCTAGAGCGCAGCAAGTTGTCGTCGACGACGTAGAGCGTACCGTCGCTGAATACAGAGGCGTCGGTGAAGGTGGGCGTCCAAAACCGGAAACTGCTCGGGCCGCCGTCGGCGAGGTCGGCGTCGTAGGCAGGCACGTCGACCGGCTGCCACGACGCGCCGCCATCGGACGAGCGGTGCAAGCGGCGGGGAAACGTGGCGGCGTAGAGCGCGCCGCCCTCGTCCGCGGCGAGCGTGCTGACGACCTGGTTGGGGAGCGGTTCGCTGCGCCACGACGCGCCCGCATCGCTCGACACGAACAGGCCGGTGTATCCGCCAGCAAAAACCGTCGTTCCGCGTGCCACGATGCCTTCGACGCCCTGATCGGCCAGAGACGTCTGCGTCCACGTAGCGCCGCCGTCCGTCGAGCGCTCGACTCCGCCGGAGAACGATATGCACTCGCCGTCGCCCGTAATGCCGCCCGCGCCGATGACGAGAGGGCCGGTGCATCTCGTGCCTTTCCACAAGCCTGCGAACAGCGTCGCCGACTCGCGCGCGTAGGCGTTCGCCCGCCCGTCCGGCCCCGTCTGCACCCACGTCCGGCCGTCGTCCAGTGAGACGTAGTCTTCGGGCTCTCGAGTGGGCGCGTACGGATTAGTGGCGCCGATTACGCCGCGTCCCGGCATCAACTCGAAGAATCCTCGGTTGAACCGGCTGCCGCCGTCGAAGCTGCCATAGTCCCACGAGGCACCGCCATCGGTGCCGCGAAACAGCCCTTCGGGCGAAGTCACGAGGAGCGTTCCGCGCTCGGTGACAATCACATCGCGCGCACGAGCCAGAGGACTGTCTCGGTCATCCGTCGCGCATGACCACGTCGCGCCGTCATCGTCCGAGCGGTGCCAGGGCCAAAAGTAGTCGCGCTGCGGGCAGACCGAACTGTCCTGGATGTAGGCATAGATCCGGCCGCTATCCAGGGCAGCGACGGGCTGGTAGAGGTCCCCCGGAACCCAAAGTGACTGCCAGGTGCGTCCGTCGTCGGAGCGGAGCAGCGCAGACCTCGCCGACGCGTAGAAAACGCCGCCGGGCGAGACCGAGAGTGCGTACGGCTGCACGTCCGGAGCGTCGGAGAGTCTCCACCCGCTGGAGGGATCGTACGAGTAGATTCCCGCAAACGTGGTGGCTACGACCGTGCCGTACGCGTCCGAAACGAGAGCGTTTATAGGTCCGCTGGGCAGAGACCCAGAAACCTGCTGCCACGCAGCGTCCGCCTGGCTGCTTGCGGTTCGAGTCGGTCCGACGGCGAACGAGAGCAGCAGCAAACACGAAAGAACAAATCGGCACATGTCGGTGATGCGGTGTGGCTTGAAGGAGCACGATGTGCCGGATAGAATACTCGCTTCTGCTCGATATCCAAGGCGGCCCGTCTCCGCACGCGGACAAATAGATGTACGCTCGCAGTTTAGCTCGGCACCAAGACGCTCGCACCTAGACGAACGCCGGTAGAGTCCTGCGAGCCTGGTTCTCCTCGGATCGTACGACGCCGCTCTCCGCCGCATCCTGCCTATCTGAGCGCAGACCGCAAGCGCCCGCTCAGAGCCGCGCGCACCCCACAAATGCCACTCAGAGACTGTTTGGCGAAGGGCCGCAGGGCTGCGAACCCGAAGGGACCACGTAGTGAACGGCCCGGAAAGCGCCTCGCGGCGTTCGCTGTGCGGTCCCCTTTGGGGTTACGCTGCATCGCCATAGCTGGCGCAACCGTAGGTCACGCAGTGATGTCTGCTTCGCGCGCCTTGCGAGTCGCTTCCCGCGCTCGCTCTCGCCTTCCGCTACCTTCACCAAACAGTCTCTCAGCGGGACCCGCGAGCGCGCTTTGCTCCAGCGCCGGGACGCAAAACGAGAGCGGCGCCGCAATAGGGTCGCAGCGCCGCTCGGCAAGGGAGGTCAGAAGCAGACTTAGTTCGCCGCGATCACACCGCACCCAATGCGCGCGCCCGCGTTGCCGGACGGATCGCTGGCCAGATCGTCAACGTCGGCGTGGACCATGACGCTGTGTCCGACGACCGAGTTGGCGCCGCCGACCGAGAGGTCGGGCAGCATCAGGTCGAGGACTGCGTTGCCCGCACCATCGGCGGTCACGTTGCCCAGATCGCCCGCGTGGCGCGTCGAGAACTCGGCGTCGGGGCCTTCGTGGTTCATCGTTGCCAACGGGTCCCAGTGGCCGCCGGCAGCGCCGCCGGGCGTGCCGTCGTCGCCGGGCCCGCAGTCGCCGTTTTCGTGCAGGTGGAAGCCGTGCGTGCTGCCCGCCGTCAATCCCGAGAGCGTGCCCGTCAGCCGCACGCCGCTGCCCTCCTCGGTGAACGCCAGATCGCCCGCGACCGAAGCTCCATCGGCGGACGTAGGCGCGAGTCGGACCATGGCGCTCGCTGCCTCCACTATGTCTATGCCGGATTGGGGCGGATCAACCAGCGCGTCGTCGGTTTCGGGAGTGCCGCACGCAGCGAGCGTGAGCAGAAGGAATAGGGAAAGCGTGTGCTTCATTGGGGTGGAGGTGTGAGGAGAGGAGAGATCATACGACATTCAAGTATGCGCGTGCTAGCGATTCTGTGAGCCGGTGAGAACCGCGCGGACAACTATGCGGCCACGACGCCTTGGGTAGGACGTTCGAGCATCACCAAGCCTTGGGCGACGAGCAAGTTGGTCACCAGGAAAAACAGCGCCTCTTCGATGGGAAGACCGATTAGCTCGACGCCTGTCCGCGTGGCGTCGGTGATGTGCCAGATGTCTAGTCCGATGGCGATGCGGTCGGCGACCCAGAGGTAAAGCGTCGTCGGGATGACGGCCCACGCCATCAGCCTACGCCGCTCCCAGATCAGGTGACCGCCCATCGCCCAAGTCAGCGCGAGGATGGGGAACGCCCACGCCACGATCAGACCCATGTAGGTCCAGTGGCCGCCCGCGTAGATCATCACGCCGCCGGCGACCGCCAGTGCGAGCAGCACAGCGGCCATCGCGTAGCGCATCGGTTTGCGTCCGTCGGGAATTGGCCAGACGGGGAAGCGCACTTGGAGCAGACGCACCCACAGACCCGTCAGAACCGTTTGCAGGCCGAAAAACGCGTACTCCTCGACGGGGACGTAGCCGATCGTGGCGAGCACGCGGTCGGGCGGATACGTCCAGACCGAGCTGGCGATCAGGTAATTGTCCCACGGCGTCGTGTAGACGAACGCGGCGGCGAACATGGCCGCCAGGGGCCACCACGGTTGATATCCCGCTCGCCCGCGCGCGCCGCGCTGGAGCAGTATCAGCGCCACCAGAGGCGGCAGAATAAAGACGAGGTGGAACTGTAAGTAGGTCATCGCCGATGGGACGCTCGTCCGCGCCGCCTGTTGCCGGTCGCACGCCGATTTCGGCAACCGCACGCGCGCCGTCGCGTCTCAACTTGATGGCCACTCCCGATCTTCCCCCCGTCCGCCGCGGCTCGCCCGCCGTTGCGCTGCGCAAAGCCATCATCAGCACGGCCGTCGCCTTCGTCGTGCTGTGCGGCATCGCGTATGGCGAGTCGCCCGAGACCTTTTCGGTCTATGCGGTCTTGCGCAGCCACACGCTCCTGCTCGGCTTGATCCTGCTGGGCATCTTTGGGCTGGACCTGCTGCTTCAGGCGCGCGGCAAGCAGCCTGTGGGCAGAGACGGATAGCGACTGGCTAGCGCACGACCTGTAGCACGCGGTCCGAGTCGCCTTCGTTGGGCGCGGGTTCGATGCCTAGCACCCGGGCAACGATGCCGTACACGTCGACGACGCGCAGCGAGATGGGCGATGACCTGGAGACGAAGTGCGGCCCCGCGGCGAGGAAGATGCCGCCCATTGATTCGTAGGCGTTGTCGAAGCCGTGCGATCCGCCGCTGGGACGGTCGCCGCGGCGGTCGAGGTAGTCTTGCAACGTGACCGTCCAGCCGTCGTCCGCAATCAGGACGATGGGCGGAATGCGGCGGTGAGCGCGGTAGCGGAGCCTCTCGGGCGTGTCTTCCTTGCGATAGGCGCGGACGTGTTCGAGCGCATCCAGGCGAGCGACGAGCGCGTCCACATCGGCGCCTGCTTGAGGCCAGATGCCGACCGGTTCACCCCATTCGATCTCCTCCTGAGCGTCCACGTCGATGGCCTGGTCGAGCACGACGACGCGCTCGCGCGACACCTCGACCATCCCATGATCGCTGACGACGACGAAGTCGACGCGGTCCGACAGTCCGCGCACGCGAAGGCCATCGAGCAAGCGAGCCAGGGCACTGTCGACCCGAGCGATGGCGGCGGCGACTTGGGGCGAGTCCGGCCCGTGCCGGTGCCCCTCGCTGTCGACGGCCGAGAAGTAGAGCGTGACTAGGCGCGCGCGTTCGGCGCCGGGCCGCGTCATCCACGCCAGCGCCGTGTCGACGCGCGCCGAGTAGGATAGATCGTCGTCGTAGGGCAGCCAATACGTCGGGCGGTGAGGGCGGTCGACTTCGGATCCGGGCCAGAAGACCGTTCCGGCGCGTACGCCTTGGCGCTCGGCCGTCGTCCAGATCGGCTCGCCGCCCCACCAGCGCGCGTCGGTATTGGCCGCACGGTCCGACATCGAAAACTCCATCGGCTTGCCTTCGTCGTCCAACATCTCGGGATCGCGCATCGAGTTGCCGACGACGCCGTGCTGTTCGGGATAGAGGCCGGTCGCCAGTGAGTAGTGGTTGGGAAACGTCTTGGTCGGAAAGACCGGGACGAGCCGGTCGGCGCGCACGCCCCTGGCGCCGAGCATGCGGAGAGTGGGCGCTTCGACGTCCAGCCGGTCGAGGTAATCGGAGCGGAAGCCGTCGATCGAAATCAGCACGACGGTGGGCTGCAACGGCGCGGGAGGTGCCACTCCGGCCAGGTCGGCTGGGGTCTGCGCGGGCGCTGCGGGCGGAGCTGTGGCATCGGGACGACTGGGCGCGCACGCCGAGACGGTGAGCAGGGTGAGGGCGAGCAGAATGCGCATGGCGAAGCGGTTCGGTGGAGCGGAGTGCAAGCTACCGACACGCGCGGCGACTAAGTGGTGTCGCGTCGTCAAATCGAACCTGCTGCGCGGCGGCATGCCGAGAAACCCGTCAGGCTGCCTCTCGTTGCCGACACATGGACACGCCCGCCTCGCCCAACGCTCCCCAGCCCCCTCAGCGAGCCTCGCTCGAAACGCAGCCGCACGCGCACACGCCGCACTTCACGCCCGAACGCGTCGACGAGGCAAGAGAGCGGTTTCGCGCGTTTCTCAAAGAGCGCGGCCAGCGCCAGACGCCTGAGCGCTTCGCCATCCTCGACGCCATCTACGCGACGCCTGACCACATCGACGCCGACACGCTGTTCGTGCGCCTCAAGCAGAGCGGCGAGCGCCTGTCGCGCGCAACGGTCTATAACACGCTCGAACTCTTGGTGGCGTGCCAACTCGTCGTTCGTCACCAGTTCGGGCAGAACCAGGCGCGCTACGAGCGGGCGTTCAGCTACTGGCAGCACGACCACCTGATCTGTCAGCAGTGCAACCAGATCTACGAGTTTTGCGATCCGCGCCTGCACCAAATCCAGCAGATGATCGGCGAGATCTACGGGTTCGACGTGACGCAGCACTCGCTCAACCTTTACGGCGTCTGCACCAAGGACGAATGCCGCGCCGCCGGGCGCATCGCGTAGGCATGCAGCCTGCCGAGCGGGTAACAGAGATATGGGTCCTTAACAGCGCTCCTCTTGCCTAACCCCAGGCGGTTTCGTTCCTTGTACGTCTGCACCCTCCTCCCTGCGCCCCTCATGCTGCCCTGTCGCCTCTCGCTGCTCGCCCTCGTCGGGCTGACGCTGTTGTGCTCGGCACAGATGCAGGCGCAGACGCGAGCCGAGGTCGAGTTTCGGCGCGTCGAGATGCAGCAGAACGAGGCCGTCGTCTCGTGGCAGATGCGGCTGGAACCGGGCGTGACGGCCTACCGCATCGAGCGCAAAGCAGCCGTCTCGGGTAGCGATCAGTTCATGCCGGTCAAGGACATCGCCCCTCACGGCGTCGGCCGCCTCTACACGTGGCGCGACACCGATCTGCACAAGGATGCCTCGTCGGACCTGGTCGAGTACCGCGTCTCGGCCGTCTTCTCCGACGGATCGACGCAGACGCTGTTCACGCAGCAGCTCAACTACACCGCGACGGCCATCCGCAGAACGTGGGGCAGCCTCAAGGCGCTGTTTCAGTAGAAGACGCGCGGCATGTGGCGTGCCGTCACGCCTGCTCTCGTCGCAGCGGCACGTCGACGCGGGCGAGCGTTCCCCCCTGGGGATGGGCAGACAGCGCAAACGTGCCTCCCGCTTCCTCGGCTCTGGCCGCCATGTTGCGCAGGCCGTTGCCGGACAGGCTCGACGGGTCGACTGGCTCCGAACCTGACGCGTACGAGCCGTCGTCGCGGATCGTGAGGACGAACGAGTGCGCGCGGGCGTCGGCTCGGGCCATGATCCACAGCGCCGAGCAGCGGCTGTGCTTGAGGCTGTTTTGGATCGCCTCCTGGCCGATGCGGAACAGGTGGAGCGCCTGGCTCGGCCCCAGTGTTTGGGCGTCGTCGGCAGGCGACTCGGCGTCGAGGTCAGCGCCCGGCACGTCGACGTGCAACTCGACGCCTGGGTGGAAGCGCAGCCGCTCGCGCGTCCAGCGGCGCAGTTGGCGGGCGAACTCGGGCGCTCCTACGCGCTCCTTGCTCAGCGCCCAGATCGTCTCTCGGAGCAGGCCGATGCTGCCGCGCGCCTCGTCCTGGAGCGAGGCGATGAGTTCGTCCCGGCGCTCGGGCGTGCCCTTCTCGGCGACGAGTTGCGTCAACTCCAGCCCTCGAATCAGACTCGTCAGGTGGGCGCCGACGTTGTCGTGCAGGTCGCGGCTGATGCGCGTGCGCTCCACGTTGAGACGCTGCTCGACGTGGAGCGCACGCAGTGTCTCCTTGAGCCGCCGCTGCGACGCGTAGTGGACGCCGTAGATCAGCGCGCTCAGTCCGCTCAGCCCAACCAGCGCGTAGAACCACCGCGTTCCCCACCACGGCGGCGCGATGGTGATGGACAGCATCCGCTCGGGCGTGCGCCACAACCCGTCGGCGCTCTCGGCGCTGACGCGCAGCGTGTAGTCACCCGGTCGCAGGTCGGTGTAGGCGACGGTGGGCTGGTCGCTGACGACATCCGTGGGATCGACGCCGCCGAGCCGATGGCGGAAGCGGACGCGCTCGGCTCCGGCGAACAGGGGCGCGGCCAGGTGGAGCGTCACGAAATTGGCGTCGTGGTCCAACCGGAGCGCATCGCCTGCATAGCGCTCGGCTTCGAGCGGCACGTCGAAGATGTCGACGCCGGTGACGAACAGGCCGGACGGCTCGGGTGGGCGAGCCACGCGCAGCGGCTCGAACGCGCTGACACCTGCCGGTCCACCGACGTAGAGCGTCGTGTCGGCGGCCAGAAAGGCGCCTGTGTTGAACTCGTCGGACTGAATGCCGTCGCGCTGCGTGAACGTGCGGACGATTGCGGTGGCAGGATCGAGGCGTGCCAGTCCGGCATTGGTCGGGACCCAGCGCGCGCCGTCGGGCGAGGGTAGCGCCGTGTAGGTATAGTCGTTGGGCAGCCCGGTCGTGACGTCGTAGTAGCGGACCGTCGCCGAGTCGGGGTGGAAACGGACGATGCCACCGCCGTACGTCGCCACCCAGAGCGTCCCGTTGGCCTCGCGGTCGACGTAGCGCAGGTCGGGGTGAGGCAGGGCGTCGCCGATGAGCAGAGGCGTCGCGTCGAGCACGCCCGCGCGCAGGTCGAGCCGGTACAACCCACCATAGGCCGCCGCTAAAACGGACGAATCCGAGAGCGCGTGGACGTGCCGCACCAGTCCGGGAGCGGGCCACGTCGCGCGCGCGCCGCCGTCGCCCCGCGCCAGTCCGGGTCCCGAAGCGATCCGGTCGACGCCCGTTTCGTGTCCCAGCCACAAGGCGCCGCCCGCCGACTGGGCAACCGAGTAGAGGTGAGGCGGCGAGGCACGGTCTACGGTCGTCGCGACGCGCCGGACGCCGTTTCGGTCGCTCCGGCACAGGCCCGCGCCGCTGCCGATCCACAGCCCGTCCGCGTCTGGCAGCAGGTGCCATGCCGGTCCGAGGCAGGCGCCCAGATCGACAGAACGCGCTCGTTTGGCTCCCGCCTCTAAACGGTCGACATGTTCTCCTCCCCCGACGAACACGTCTCCGGATTGCGGGTCGCGCCCGATGCTGAGTACGAACTCGCTGCTCAGCCCAGCCGTCTCCTGGTTGATCGTGCGGAACGGAGACGGCGGGTCGATACGGTAGAGGCCGTCGCCCCACGTCGCGATCCAGAGCGTACCGTCGCGCGTGCGCAGAGGAGGCGCAAGCGAACCGCCGCGCATCGTCGTCAACTGGGAAGGACTTCCGGGAGCCGCACCGATCTCGACGCGCCGCCGGGCGCCGCCAGCCGAATGAACAGTATAGCCATTCGAATCCGAGACCCACACGTCGGCTCCCACACGCCGCGCGCGAGGAGCTACGGCTCGGTCTCGGCGGACGTTCGACGTGGCGGCGGTCTGGTTTCCATCGGAGTCCAAAACGAAGATGCCGGTTTCGGTCGAAACCCACAGCGCTCCGTCACCGGCTTCGGCCAACTCGAACGTGACGGACTGCGCGCCGCCTCCGAGCAGGACGCGGCGCGCGCCTCCCGACTCGGACGAAGGATCAAGGATCAGAAGCCCGTCTTCGGTCGCTGCCCACAGGCCGCCGGAGCGGTGGATCAGCATGTTGGCGACGCCTCCTCCGGGCGCGCGAAGACGAGCGTAGCGCGTCGTACCATCTGGCTCCCAGCGCGCAACGCCAACGGAGCCGTCGTACGTGGCTACGTAGAGACCGCCGTCCGGGCCGGTCGCGACGGCCTGGACGTGTTGGTCGGAAAGCACGCTGGGCGACGTGCACGCGAAGCGGTCGCTGGCAAACTGGTAGCGGCAGGCGCCTCCGCCACGCGTGCCGACGAAGAATCCATCGTCGGCCCCAGCGAAGCCGTGGATCAGGCCGTCGCTCAGGCCTGTCCGCTCGCCTGCGGGATAGCGCGTGAACGTGCGACCGTCGTAGCGGGCCAGCCCGTCGAGCGTGCCGATCCACAGGAAGCCGCGCGCGTCCTCGAACACGCTGGTGATCGTGTTGTGAGGCAGCCCATCGGCCGTCGTCATACGCGTGAACGAGCGGCGCTCGACATCCGCCTCCCTGGTCTGAGGTGCGGATTGTGCCGAAACGGGAAGGGCGGCCAGTAGGACGACTGCCAGTAGCAACGTGTGGCGGAACGCGCAGGTCATGCACGCAATCTAAATGTCAGACCATCCCAATCACTCATTCGTGCGGTTGGGGGCGCTCTTTTTGCTCTGCCACGCCCGATTTCTGCTCCGTACGCGTCGCGCTTCGGGACAGAAACTGGACTGGCATGGAGCTTGCGGAACGTATGAATCGACGCGCCCGACTTCTACCGGGCCTCGGCCGCAGCCTCTCTCCGCTCGTTCGAGGCGGCTCGCAGCCACGCGTCTTCCTCCGACCACTTCGTCGCCCATGCCGTCCGCCCTCTTCCTCTCGCCCCACCTCAACGACGCCGCTCTCTCTTGCGGAGGATTGGCCGCACGGCTGAGCGCTCAGGGTTGGCGCGTCACGTTCGCTACGCTCTTCACCGCCTCGGTGCCCAATCCGCAGGGATTTGCGCTCCACGAGCAGACGAGCAAAGGCGTCCCACCGCACGTCGACTACATGGCGCTGCGCAGGCGAGAAGACGTAGAGGCGGCCCGTCACCTGTCCGTCTCTCGCGTGGTGCACTTGCCGCTGCCCGACGCTTCGCATCGTGGCTATGCCGGTCCCGAAGCGCTGCTGGGCGGCATCTTGCCCTATGACGAGATCGACCAGCCGCTCGCCGACCACCTGCGCCGCCTCGCTGAGGAGGAGCGCCCCGATCTGATCCTGGCTCCCCAGGCCGTCGGTGGCCACGTCGACAGCAGGATGGTGCTTCGAGCCGTCCGCCAGGCTCGGCTTCCCAGCGTCCACGCGTTCTGGCGCGACGTGCCCTTCGTGATGCGGCGCGGCGCGGCACCCGCGCAGGAGATGCCCGACGCGCCATGGGAGGTCGCCGTCGAGGTGACGGACTTTCTGCGCCAGCGCGTGCAGGCCTGTTCTGCGTACCGCTCGCAGCTGGGCCATCTGTTCGGAGGAGAAGCCCGAATGGCCGAGACGATCGTGGGATTCGCGCGCCACGAAGCCGCCATCGCCAACCTATCAGGGCGCGCCGTAGAGGTCGTCGCCTGCGCGTCCAAGTCGGACGCCGAGTTCGTTCAGCGGGCCGTAACGCAGAGCGGAGAAGGCGGACAACCGGCCCACTCGGCGCCGCGCACTCCTCAGCCGTTCTCGCCCAACGGAGCGCCCCGCGACGCACCGCGCGCGCCCATGGCTCCGGCGCCCGCCACTCCTCGACGCGACCTGGCAGGCTATGGCGCTCCTCCGAGCCGCCCGATGCAGCCGCAGCCCCGCTACCAGGGCGACGGTCACGCCTTCGGAGCGCTCACACTTTCTCCCGTCGCGGCGCGCGCCGCTGCTCCCCTCAGAACGGACGGTTTGCATCGCACCACGGCCGCTCCGTCGGGAGACGGTCACCGCCGCGACGTGCCTATGGTCAGTGTCGCCCGCCCGATCGCGCTTCCGATCCACTCGGGACTGCACGACACCAGTCGCCCGCGCGCGCTTCCCGATTTCGCGCGCCTGCCGCAGAGCCGCCTCCCAACCGCGGCGTAGCCTGAGCATCGCCGACGATCGGGCGAGGTTTGAGCGAGTCTGCTCTTGCTTGCGCTTCGCGCTGCTCTCTGCGTGCACCTCGTCCGGCTCTCCCACCTCTGACGAAGCCGTTGGCGCCGCCGCTCCGATCGTCACCGCCGATTCGCTCGTCGGCGAGCCGGTGGAAGAACGTCCGCGCCGTCCGGGACCGAGCCCGCGCGTTCGTATGCGATGCGCGACTGCGCGGACGGGCGCCACACGATCTCCCCTATTCGAGCTATGAAGTCGAAGGCGGTTTCGAGACCGAGTACGTCGGCGACGGGCTGTACAGCGAGCGTCGTGTCGGCGTTCGTTCTCGCTTGCGGAGCGCACGGCAACGCGTGCTTCGTCCCGCTCCTGGTCGATCTGGAGACGAGCGAGACCTACGGATTCGACTAGGCAACGTCGACAACTGCGCTTGGCTCGCTTCTGCGGCGCGCTTGAACGCTCCGCCGTGTTGCTATGCATCGCCGATGCTCGCATCGGCTGCTTCGAGCGCCTTGCCGAGCGACCAATCGCACGCGCAGCCGCTTCGCCTCGGCTAACGTCAACGTTGCCTAGTTGGTCGCCGATACGTCGTTGGTGGCCGATACGTCGCGGGCGCTCTCTCCACTGCTCCACCGAGCCTGGACGCCCGAACTGGTACTACGATTGGAGACAGACGAGGCCGACCCCGACCAGATCGTGTGCAGCTTCAACGGAGGCGCCGAGTTCAGAACTATGCATCCAACCGCTGCGCCCGCTCATCGTCTCCATCGCTCGCCTCGAGGCGCTTTTCTACGCTGCCGGTTTGCTCCGCATTGTCCTGCCCTACAGCGCCGCGCCGGACGTTTGGAGAATTGACGGCTCAGTCGGCCGCGCCCGCCATCAACCGAAACGCGCGCCCGTGGAGCCGTTACTTTGCCTTCTCACTCATCCGACTCGTCATGCCGCGCCTCTTCTCGATCCTGCTTATGGCCACGCTCTCGGCCTGCGGCAGCCTGCCTTCGGCTCCGACGAGTGCCACGTCCGCCGCTCAGGCGCCTACCTGGACGCTCGCCTCACGCGACGAAGACCTGGGCACGCGCACGTTCCTTCTCGACTGGACCGACGAACCCATAGCCTTCGTCGACACGCTCGCCGTCTATCTGGGCGGATTTTCGGGCATGGACGTGATGGAAGACGGCTCGCTGATCCTGCTGACCGACCGAGGCCCCAACGTCGACGCGTCGGCGCGGGCAGGTGGGCCGGCCAAGCTGTTCGCCGACCCGCTCTACACGCCGCGCCTGGTCAGCCTGGCCTTCCAGGGCGACGATGGGCTGACCGAGCGAGGGTCGGGCACGTTGCGCACGCCGGATAACCGCGCCGCGTCGGGCCTGCCGCCGGATCTGAACACGCGCGTCGAAGCCGAGGCGGCGCTGGGGCCGACGTTCGCCGCCCTTCCACCCGATCCGTGGGGCATCGACGCCGAAGGGATCGCCGTAGTCGGTCCCGACATGTGGATCGCCGACGAGTATCGGCCGTCGCTGTGGCGCGTGAGCAGGGAGGACGGCACCGTCCGCGAGCGCTTCACGCCGACGCCCAGCGACGCGCTCGACCGTGCCCTGCCCAGCCTGCTCGGCGGACGGACGCCCAACCGCGGGTTCGAGGGTGTCGCCTGGGTCGGCGGCCACATCTACGCGGCACTGCAGAGCCCGATGCAGACCCAAGACGGAGCCGCCGCCACGCCGTTCGTCCGCATCGTGCGCCTGGATCCGCTCAGCGGCCAAGCCGATGTGCTGACGTACGCGCTCGACGGAGCCGCCGGAAAGATCGGAGACTTGGCCGCCGGCCCCGACGGGCGCCTTCTGGTGCTCGAACACGGTCCCGGTGCGACGCCGTCGGGCGAGGCGATGACCGGACCCAACGACGGATGGTCAGCCCACGTCTACGCCGTCAATGTGGCGGGCGCGGTTGCGCTGGCAGCCGACCAGACGCCCGAGCGCTTCGTCTCCGAGCGCGACGCCGAGCGTGCGGGCGTGCCGTTTCTGGCCAAGACGCACGTACTCGACCTGGAGCAGTTCGGCTGGCCAAACGCGCAGCGCAAACCCGAGGGATTGGCCGTCCTGCGCGGCGAGCGACTCGCCATCGTTTCGGACAACGACTACGGCCTCGATGCGCCTGCTCTCGACGGAATCGCCGTCCCGACAGGCCTGTCGACGCTGCTGATGGTGTTCGACGGTGTCGACCTGCGCGCGCGCTAGGCTGACGGAAGATCGTCGCCGTAGCGCGCCGACTGGTACATTCGCCATCCGCGCACTCCGGCAATCGTCTGACCGGCCCCCGTCACCGTCATCACGATGGCGAGGATGCCGGGCAGTAGAAGCAGCCCGAGCACCAGAACAATGGGGCCGGCGACGAGCGAGGTTTTGATTGCCTTAACCGTCTTCTGCACGTCCTCGACGATTTTGCCCGCCTCCAGCCGGCTCATGCCTTCGCTCTCCATCATCTGGTTGCGCACCGCTAGCGGCGCCGTTCCGCTGCGCAGACTGGTCGCGACCGAGTCGAAGCGTTTGGGTTTTCCTGTAGAGTAGAGTCCGACGAGCGATTCGAGCATGGGGGGAGAAGAGAGACGAGTGGGCAAACTGCGCGCGTTACGCAGCCACTAGCTCGGCGTCGTCCTGGCGGTACTTCTTGAGCTTGTTGCGGATCGTGCGCGCGCAGATACCCAGCGCGTCGGCGGCCTGCTGCTGGTTGCCCCCCGACTCGCCCAGCGCCTGCTCGATCATCGTCCGCTCGACCTCGGCCAGCGTCAGCCGTGTGCCATCGGACGCAATGCCGATGGGGCCGCTGCTCATCGACGATCCCGCTCCCGGCCCATCGCTGAAGAAGTTGTTCATCACGTCGCCGGGCTCGACTGTCGGGCGGTCGGCGGCGAGGACGACGCCCCTGTGGACCATGTTTTCGAGTTGCCGCACGTTTCCGGGCCACTCGAACGCCTGGAAGCGGGCGAGCAGTGCGGGTGCCATCTCTTTTTCGGGCAGGCCGTAGAGGTCGGTGTACTTGGCCGCGAAGTGGTCGCACAGGCGCGGCACGTCGCTCAGGCGCTCGCGCAGCGGCGGCACGTAGAGCGGGAAGACGGCCAGGCGGTGGTACAAGTCGGCGCGGAAGATGCCGTCGGCGATGGCGTCCTGCAAGTCGCGGTTGGAGGTTGCCACGACGCGCACATCGACGCGCTGCGGCTCGTTCGATCCCACCTTGGTGAACTCCTGCTCCTGAAGCACGCGCAGCAGTTTGGCCTGGACCGCCAGGTCGATCTCGGTGATCTCGTCGAGCAGCAGCGTACCGCCGTCGGCCTGCTCGAACGCTCCGGTCATGTCTTCGATGGCGCCGGTAAATGCGCCCTTGCGATGCCCGAACAGGTGACTCTCGACCAGTTCGCGCGGCAGGTTGGCGCAGTTGAGTGTGACGTAGGGGCCGTCGGCTCGGTCGCTTTCCTGGTGGATGAGCCGCGACAGGATCTCTTTGCCCGTGCCGCTCTCGCCGTGCACAAACACCGGTGCCCGACTCTGCGCCACGCGCGGAAGCAGCGCTTTGAGCTGTTGCACGGCCGGATGCTCGCCGATGTACGCCACCCTGCGCGCCTCACCCACCAACTTGGATTTGCCGACGTTCTGCCGCCGCCGCTTGCCCTTGACCGGAGCCGCATCGGGCAGCGACTTGCCCGGCTCCTCGGCTAGCCGGGTCTGCACGCGTTCGAGCAGCACCTGGGTCGAGAACGGCTTGGCGATGTAGTCGACCGCACCGACGCGCATCGCTCCGACGGCGTGCTGCACGTTGGCGTGCGCCGTGATCATGATGACGCGCGTGTCGGGGTACGTTTCGCGAATGTGCGCGAGCAGCTCCAGCCCGTCCATGTCCGGCATCTTGAAGTCGGTAATGACCAGATCGAACGTCGTCTCCTTGAGCGCTTCGATCGCGTCGAACGCCGATGCGCACGTCGTCACCTGAATGCCTTCGCGCGTAAACAGGCGGTCGATGACGCCGTGCAGCAGATGTTCGTCGTCGACGTAGAGGAGGTGCGGGGCTGGGGCGTCGGGCATCGGGGCAAGGTGTGGAGGTGTGACGCCAGACGCACGTGCAAACCGTTTGCCGAGTGGCTCTGAGCGGGTCAGGCAAGTGGTAAGCCTTTCCGCCCGGAAATGTTTTCCGCATGCTCTCCAACCCACCCCGAAATCAGAGCGCGTCATCCGTCGTTTCGGTCGAAGAATCGCGCCTATCCAGCGGGAATCGCCAGCCGGAAACACGTGCCGCTGTGCGCGTCTGTCGCGTGCGCCATCAGTGAGCCGCCGTGCGCCTGGGCGATGCGCCGGGCGTAGGGCAGCCCCAGTCCCAAGTGCCGAGCCTTGGTGGTATAGAACGGCTGGAACAGCGGCTCGGACGGACCGGCCAGGATCCCTGCGTTCCACACGTCGAAGCAGAGCGCGCCCGCTTGGGGATGAACGTGGAGCAGGACGGTTTCGCAGCAGGCTTCCAGCGCGTTGCGCACGACCGATAGCAGCGCGCGCAGCAGCAGGTCTTCGTCGGCGTCGAACGTGCCCGGCGCTTCGATGTCGACGACCAATCGGTTGGCGTCGGCCATCAGCCCGGCGATCATCCGCTCGGACAGCGCGTCGGGCGTCGTGGCGACCAGGACAGGCACCGGGCACGCGGCGACGATGTCCAAGTCGGCGACGACCTGGTCGATGCCTCTGACGCTCTCGAAGATGCGAAACGCCAGATCGCGCTGATCCGCCGAGCCTAGCGTATCGGTGAGCAGATCGGTGTAGCCTTCGATGGACGAGGTCAGGCTCGACAGGCGGTGCTTGAGCACCTGGGCCAGCCGCTCCACGTCCGCCTGGGACTGCGGAGCGGCTGGCAGCGGTGCGGAGGCGAGCGGGGCGGACATCAGAGCAGGGGTGAGCAATGAGCGGCGCGGTTGGTGGGAGATGTTTGCTCCTTTGCCAGAACGGTGCCGCATAGTCCTCCGCGCAATAGGGCACCCAGAGCCGCCCTCTCTCGAGTCCTGCGGAAAAGGGTGACACGAATGACTTCCGCCGGATGGAACGGCTTACCCGGTCGGCCGCTGCGTCTCCGAATCCAACATCGCACGCAGCAGACGCAGCGTGGACGGGCGCTCGTCCGCAAACAGGAGCGCGAAGTCGAGGCGGAGGCCCGGCATGGCGACGCTCTCGAACGGGTCACCGGCATCGGGCGTCACGTCGGCATATCGCCCGTCGTTGCCGAGCCGGTAGAACCGCGTCTCACGGCGCTCGGGATCGACGATCCAGTATTCGGCTACGCCTGCGCGCTCGTAACCGTCGCGCTTGGTGGCGTAGTCGTGCCGCTTGGACGACGGCGAGACGATTTCGACGGCCACGTCCGGTCCCTGAGAGAGAAACTGCGCCTCGACGATGTGCACGCGGTCGTCCCGTACGAACAAGAGATCCGGCTCGAACCCATTGCGCCCGTCGACACGCACCAGAGAATGAGAGCCAAGCACTTCGCCGATGCCGGTCTCCTCGGCGAACAAGCTCATCAGCGTGCCAAGAAACATGAAGGGCGTTCGTGCAGCGTGCTGGCAGACGTTTTGTGATGGATGCGGCCGTGAATGAGGTCGGCTTTGTGGCCGAGTTCGAGAGCTGCGAACTCCTCGAACGTCAGCGGCGGCGCGTGCAGAGAACGCGGACGTGGACGGCGGGGCAGCGTGAGTGTCGGCGTAGATCGATGGCTTTGAGATAGAATACGAACGGCCCAGACGCACAAACGCCCGCCCCTCCGTTAGGAAGAGCGGGCGCTCAGGTTGGGGCGATGTGCCGGTTTAGCGCGCGACGGTCAGCGTGTTGGTCTTGACGCCCTGATCCGTAGCCAGGCGGTAGACGTACGTGCCGGCGGCGAGCGCGTGGGCGGCGAGCGGCGCGCTGTGCGTTCCCGCGGGGCGCATCTCGTCGACCAGGACGGCGACCGAACGGCCGAGCATGTCGAACACTTCCAGGCGCACGTTGCTGGCGGTCGGGAGACCGTAGAACAGCGTGGCTTGATCGCGTGCTGGGTTCGGGGCGCTGGCGAGCGTGAGCGTCTGCGGCGCGGACCCATCGGCGATGCTCGTGAGCGTTCCGCCGACGAAGGCGACGCGCTCAATCGCGATCTCGAACTGCTCACCCTGCGAGGCGAGCGGGTAGAACGCGATCAGCGTCACGTCGCTGGCGTCGAGCGATCCCTGCGCGCCGCCGATGCGGGCGAACTGCGACAGCGGGATCTGGATCGTCTGTCCGGCGACCAGATCGGCCGTGGCGACGAACTGCTGTGCCCAATCCGTAATCGACACTTTTTCGAGCGCGATCTGGACGCGGCCACTGGCAGAGGCCGTGATCTCGACACCGTCGAAGTCGGTCAGGTCGACCGGCTGGCCTCCCGAGCGCAGGTAGCGAAACAGGCTGGCGAACTCGCCCTGGCGGCCCGTCAGGGTTGCGGCGCGTTCGACGGCGTACGTTCCGCCGGGCTCGCCCATGTCGGGTGCTGCGGTCGTTTCGAAGCGGTCGACAGTCGTTCCCGGTCCCGCCGTGAAGCTCCACGTGCCGTCGGCGAAGTAGAACTGATCGCCCGAGCGCACGTCGTCGATGGTGAACGATCCGTCGAAGATGGGACCGACGTCGAGCTTGGCCGTCGCATAGGCGCTACCGTCGGCGGGTGCCGGGATGGTGAGCGTCTGCGTCACGTTCGAGCGCTGGGCGACGCCCGACTCGCTGCGGCTCACCGATCCGGTCACGTTGACCGTCACGGTTTCGCCCGTCGTGTTGCGGACGCGCAGTGCGATCGTTCCGTTGGCGTAGGCTCCGTCGACGACGTAGACGGCCGGGGCGCGTGCTCCCTTGCGGAAGGTGACGGGCGCATCGGCCGCCAGTTCGGCGAGCACGCCTCGGACCATCTCGGCGGTGAAGACCGGCGCAACGCTCCAGACCTGGAGGTTGACGACCGACAGCGCACCGGCGGGCACGTCGTACTGGTTCGGGGCGAACCGGCTCTCGACGACGTAGCCGTCGGGCATCCGGTAGGCAACGAAGCTGGCCGCGAAGTCGACGCTGCCGTCGGCATGGGCGAACTGCGAGAGCACGAACTGCTGGCCGTCGACGTCGAGCATCTGAACGCTCTCCATCCGGCCACCGCCCAGGCGGTCACACGTTGCCTTGGCGTGGTCGTACAGCACTCCGCCTGGCGAAAGCGCTCCGAACATCGCACCGATCCGGCGTCCGTCGGGGCGCACGTAGTCGGCGGCGACGACATCGCGTGCGTTGGTCACACCGAGCAGGTCGGCGGGCGTCACGTCGAGCGCGTTCGTTCCGGCCGGTCCCCGTGCGGGCACCAAGTCGGCGAGCGTGCCGGCGCCTTTGCCCGACGTAGAGCCGAACGGCTGTGCGAACGGTGCGGCCATGATCGACGCTCTAGCGGCGATGTCCTGGCGGCGGCTGAACAGGCGCTGAGCCAAGAGCGTCGCCATCGAGCCGTCGCTTTCGACGCCTGCGTTGCCACCACCCGAGGCGTTGCCGCCGGTCGTGACGGCGCGGGCCTCGTCGTCTTCGCTCTGGTCGCCGTCGTCGTTGCCGGGCGCCGAGTCGGGATCGGGCTGATCCGACTTGGTCACCTGGGCCAAGTTGACGAGCGCTTTGGCCGAGTCGACTTTGGCGACGTACGTCAGCGTTTCGGTCACGTCCGATCCGGCATAGGCCAGGTTCGGAGCGTTCCACGTGATCGTGCGGCTGCCGGCGTCGTAGCTGGCCGATCCCGGCTGCTGGACGAAGCTGCCAAACGTCAGGCCGACCGGGAGCACGTCCTGGACGACGACACCCGTCGCCGATCCGGGACCGCTGTTGGTCAGCGCAAGGCTGAACGTCACGTCGTCGCCGACGGTCGGTGCCGGGTCGCTGGCGTACTTGGCGAGCGAGAGGTCGGCAGGCTGGACTGCGATGATCGCGGCTCCGTCCTGGTCGTCTTCGTTGGGGTCGTCGTTGCCGGGCGTCGAGTCGGGATCGGGCTGATCCGACGCGGTAATCTCGGCTTTGTTGGTGAGCGAGCCGGGAGCCGTTACGGTTGCACGGAGGTGCAGCGTGGCGGACGCGCCG
Organism: Rhodothermales bacterium; assembly: GCA_963841855.1. GTDB lineage: Bacteria > Bacteroidota > Rhodothermia > Rhodothermales > BA12 > CAXBBB01. Next base: position 994,381 of record CAWJEJ010000001.1, read on the forward strand.
ACGGCGAGGCTACCCAACGTCCACTGCGTGCGAGCGAAGTGTAGCTGCCTTTCGACGCGTTGGCACCGACGAACGTCAGTCCAGCCGGAAGCTCGTCCGTGACTTGAACGCCGGTTGCCGCTGCTCGGTCCGTCGTTGGTGACGACGATCGAGTAGACGATCTCCTCACCGACGCTCGGGCTTGCGTTGTCGACCGACTTGGTCAGGCGCAGATCCGCGGCGACGACGGTGATACCGGCGGTATCCTGATCGTCTTCTGTCGCTACGTCGTTGCCCGGCGTCGAGTCCACGTCCGGCTCGTTGGCCGTCGCGACCTGAGCCGTCGTCGACTGCGGTCCGGGGACGCTTGCCGTGGCGACGATGTCGAGCGTGACGGTCTGTCCCATCCCAATATCGCCTACGGTCCAGATGCCGGTCGCTTCGTCGTACGTGCCGACGCTCGGGTTGGCGCTCACGAACGTGAGGCCGGGCGGGAGCAGATCGGTCAGCGTGACGCCGGTGGCGTTGCTGGCTCCGGCGTTCTCGAGCGTGACGCGGAAGGTCACGTCGTCGCCCAGGTTGGGCGTGGTCGTGCCGACGACTTCGTTGGTGACTTCCAAGTCGATCTGGACACCACCGATGGTCACGTCGTCCTGGTCGTCTTCGCTCGCGATGCCGTTGCCGGGCGTCGAGTCGATGTCGTCCTGGTCGGCGGCCGTGATCTCGGCGACGGGCGTGAGCGCTCCGGGCTGCTCGACGCGGACCACGATTTCGAGGCGCGTGTCGTCGCCCGCATCCAGATCACCGATGGTGAAGATGCCGGTCGTGGGGTCGTAGCTGCCGTTGCCGTTGTCGCTCACAAACGCGAGGCCGGGCGGAAGCTGGATCGTCGAGGCGATGCCGGTGCCGTCAGAGGGACCGACGTTGGACACGTCGATGAACAGCGTCACGTTGTCGCCGACGTTGACGTTGGTGGCGCTCGCGCTGACTTCGACTTCCAAGTCGATGACGGGCGTCACGACGACGGTCGCTTTGGCTTCGTCGTCTTCGCTCTGGTCGCCGTCGTCGTTGCCGGGCGCCGAGTCGACGTCGGGTTCGTTGGCGGCGGACACCTGGGCGATGCTGTCGAAGCTGCCGTCAGCGTCTGCGCGGACTTCGACCGTGAGCGTGGCGCTCTCGCCGATGGCGAGGTTGCCGACGGTCCAGTCGCCCCCACCGAAGCTGCCCTGTCCGGCGTTGCTGCCGATGACAGTCAAGCCAGCCGGGATCGCGTCGGCGACCGAGACTCCGGTCGCGTCAGCCGAGCCGTCGTTGCGGACCGTGACGGTGAACGTCGTCGTTTCGCCGCGCTTGATCGTGCCGTCGGCGACGACGTTGGTCAGGCTCAGGTCGATCTGCGTGCCGCCGACCGTGGCGCTGGCCTGGTCGTCTTCGCTCGCGTCGTCGTTGCCGGGCGTCGAGTCGGGATCGGGCTGATCCGACGCGGTGACTTCGGCCGAGTTCGTGTTGGCTCCGGCCTTGGTGACGCGGGCTTTGATTTTCAGCACTTTCGACGTGCCGCTAGCGACCGATCCGACGTTCCACACGCCGGTGTTGGCGTTGTAGCTGCCGCCGCCGTTGTTCGACAGATAGGCGAGGCCGGTGGGCAGTTTGTCAGTGACCTGGACGCCGGTAGCGTCGCTGGGGCCGTCGTTGGTGATGCGGAGCGTGAACGTCACGTCATCGCCGACAACGGTGGTCGCGCTGCTGGCGATTTTGCTCAGGCTCAAGTCGGCCTGCTGTCCGGTCACGATGGCGAACGCTTCGTCGTCTTCCGACTGGTCGCCGTCGTCGTTGGCGGGCGTCGAGTCGATGTCGTCTTCGTTCGCCGCCGTCACCTGGGCGACGGCTTTGAGCGGACCGGCGTCGGTAACGCGGGCCACGACTTTGACGACTTTGCTGCCGCCCGTGGCGAGCGTGCCGCCGTTGATCGAAACGGTCTGTCCGGCCTGATCGGTCGTGTTGCCGCCGTCATCGCTGACGTAGACCAAACCGGCGGGAAGCACGAACTGCCCTTCGACACCGGTCGCCGTGCCCGAGGCGTTGGCGATGGTGACGGTAAACTCGACCAGATCGCCGACGTTGGGCGTGCTTTCGTCGACCGTGACAGTCGTCGAGAGGTCGATGGGCGCTTTCACGTTCGTCGTTTCGGTCGCGCGGTTGTTGCCGCTGTTGGTCTCGGGCGTGTTCGACGAGATCGAAGCGGTGTTCGTGAGAACCGCGCCGTCGGCCGCCGTGACAGCCGCCGTGATCGTGAACGAGGCCGTGCCGTTGTTGGCGAAGTCAGCCGACTTGAGAAACGTGACGCTCTGTCCGCTCTGCATCGTCGCCCATCCGGCGGGCGCAGTCGACGAGACGTAGCTCAGTCCGGCGGGCAGCTGGTCGCTCACGAGAGCGCCCTTGGCCGCGTCCGGTCCGTTGTTGGTCGCGACGATCGTGTAGGTGACCTGCTGGCCGGGGCGAACGGGATCGACGTTGTCCGTCTTGGTGATGCTCAGATCCGTGCCCTTGCCGACGGTCGTCGTGGCGCTGTTCGAGCCGCTAACGATGTCGGTCGTGCCCAGCGTCGCCTTGCGATACCCGACAAGCGCCTGGTTGAAGATGGTCGTGCCTTCGGAAACGCCTGCGTCGACGGTCACCTGAAAGCGGACCGTCGTGCTGGCGTTGGCCGAGAGTGTGCCGCCTTGGGTGCCGTTGGCGCCGTTGCCCAGGCGGAAGACGACTTCGTCATCCGACGCGTCGTACTCGGCCTGGTCGTTACCGGCCGCGTCGCTCTTGGCGCCGACGTTCGAGCCGGTAACGATGACGAGCGATCCGGGCTTGTAGGTGGTGAAGGCGGGGATGGCGTCGGTCAGGATGACGTTCTGTGCGTCGTCCGGCGTGGCCTGATCGGCCTCGTTGGTGACGACCATCGTGTATTCGAGCACGTCGCCCGGCTCGGGCTTGCCGCCGTTGAGGTCGCGGAGCGTCTTGGTGATCGTCACGTCCGGCTCGTAGATCTCGGACGCGAACGTGAGCAGCTGGATCGAGATGCCCTCACCCGGCGCGCTCGAAATGGTCACGTCGGCGCCGGTGTCGCCGTTGCCTAGCAGGTTGTTGCCGCTGCCGTCGCGCGCAAAAAGCACGTCGACATCGGTCGAGAAGTTGTTCTCGTAGGCCGGAAGGTTGTTGACCGGCTGGCTGCCGAACATCGAGATGGTCGCGTTGCCGAAGTCGTCGATGGGGTTGGCGGCATTGCTCAGCTTGGTGCCGTTGACCGCGAAGAAGTCGCCCTGGCCCTGACCCGGCTTGCCCTTGTCGCCGTCGTAGAGCACGACGCCGACGTAGGGGTTGAAGCTGCCTGAGAGCGGCGTGGTAAAGCCGTTGGGCTTGACCGTGATCTCGCGCGGATTTCCGTTCGAGGTAACCTGTCCGCTGCCGTCGAAGACCGACAGGTTGCGGAAGGGTTCGTTGGGGTCTTCGTAGGCCACGACGAGCGTCCACGCCGCCCAGCCGTTCTCCTTCTGAACCGCATCGACGTCGGCGACGGTGTAGATGCCTGATCCGCCCTGCTGCACGAGCGCCGTCACTTCGGCGAAGTAGCCCTTGGTGTAGCCGTCGTCGTCCGACTGCTGCGCGTCGACCGAGACGTAGCTGTACCCGGTCGAAGAGGGCAAGTCGAACTTGACGTTGGCGAGTCCGGCGCCGTTGTTCGGGAAGTTTCTCAGCTGCTCTCCGCTGCTGCGCGTGCCCCAGTAGAGACCGGCCCAGATGATCGACGATCCGGCGGGCAGGTCGAGCTGCGAGCTGGACGAGTTGAACGTCGTCGAGACGTTGTCCACGTCGAGGTTGCGCAGGAAGAAGCGGTTGTTGCGCGGCTCTTCATTGCGGATCGGCGTCGGATTGGCGCCCAAGAGGACGCGCTCGCACTCCCGCTCGGCCTGGCTGCCGCTGCCGTCGAGCGATCCGTTGGTCGGATCGGCGTCGTTGTCGCAGGTGAGCGAGGTGTTGGCGGCGTAGGCGAAGTCGCCGGTGACGTTGGCCGAAAAGCGCTTGGAGAAGTCGCGGGCGATCTGCGCATCGGCAGTCGGGGCAAACGCGAACAGGACGCCGAGCACGAGGCTCAGAGCCAACGTCAGCGGACGTGTGGTGGTGTAGAGAGAGGGCACCGTGGTGAGTCGGTTTGGAGTAGGAATCGTGGCTACCTATCTCTTCGTCAACTACCGTGCCGTCGTCGTCACGACAAGTATCCCACGTGTCGATCCTAGCTTTTTGCATCATAACTACTTACGCCTCTTCGTTTTTCTGCGATTTACGCTCAATTCCCGGCGACCTATCCATTTCACCGGCGCGTCTGGTCTCACCTTGATCCGGCTCAATCTCATCCTGATTCGGCGCTCTGTCTCATCTCGCATTCGCCCCATCCAACTTGGGACACAACCGCCACACTCTCGCCGCCTCGCCGACGTGAACCGAACAGGCACCCAGCGCGAGATTGGGACTGATCTATTCGACCCCTTCGCTCATGCGCGCCCTCTTCCTGCTCCTGATCTTCTCTGCCCCAATGCTCGCGCACGCCCAAACCGGCGTCAGGCTACCCGCTACCGACCTGACCGATGCCCAAGCCGCCGCGCACGCGCTCAACCGCCTCGCGTACGGCCCGCGAGCAGGCGAAGTCGACTTGATCTCGGGCGATCTGGCCAGGTGGATCGACCGGCAGTTGGGGCAGTCGCTGGACGACTCCGAGCTGGATGCGCGACTGGCGCAGGCGTACCCGTCGACGGCGCTGTCGCTGTATGAGACCGGCGCTGCCTTCCCCTCTCCCGCCGTCCGTCTGCGCGCGTTTCAGGCGATGCAGGAGGGCGGGGGTAGAGGCATGATGGGCGAGAGCGGGATGCGCGGCGAAGCGCAGGGCGGCAGGCGTGGACGCGGCCGGGGACGGATGCAGCGCGGACAGATGGGACGCGGATCGGCGCAGTCTCAGATGGAGATGCGGCAGCGCGGGATGGGCGGTAGGAGCGGCGGACGGATGCCGGGCATGGGCGGCGACTCAATGCGCGCGGGTGGCGGCCAGCAGGCGCTGATCGACGACCTGATCAACGGTGTGCGGCCCGAACAGGGATCGCAGCGCGCGCGCGTGGCCGAGCGGATCGAAGAGCGGACGGGCTTCCGCGACCTGCGCGACTTGTTCTACGACGCCAACTCGTCCAAACTCGAACGCGCGATCCACTCAGGCAACCAACTCGAAGAAGTGCTCGTCGACTTCTGGTTCAACCACTTCAACGTCTCGCTGGGTAAGATCAACGACGCCGGACCGTTCGTCCCGTCGTTCGAGTGCGACGCTATCCGCCCGCACGTGCTGGGTAACTTCCGCGATATGCTGGAGGCGACCACCCTGCACCCGGCGATGCTGTTCTACCTCGACAACCACCGATCCAACGCCGACGCGGACCGTCAGACGCTCGCCCCTCGCCAGGCAGCCGAGCCCTCGACCGGAGGCGGCGGGCAGGGCGGACAGGCGCCGGGCATCAACGAGAACTTTGCGCGCGAGCTGTTCGAACTGCACACGCTCGGAGTCGACGGCGGGTACACGCAGCGCGACATCGAAGAGGCGGCGCGCGTGCTGACCGGCTGGAAAGTCAGCCCGCTGGTGTTTCCGCTGGGAGACAGACGCGCGCAGGTCGAGCGCCGGATCAGTCGCAGCGCCGAGTCGGGCAATGGCTACGTATTCGACGCGCGGCAACACGACGCCGAGGCCAAGCAGGTGATGGGCGTCGACTTCCCCGCTGGTGGCGGAGCGGCAGAGCTAGAAGCCCTACTCGACTTGGTCGCCTACCACCCGTCGACGGCGCGCTTCCTGTCGACCAAACTGGCGCAGAAGTTCGTCAGCGACACGTCGCCCGACGCGCTGGTCGACGATCTGGCCCGCGTCTACCTGGACAGCCGGGGCGATTTGCAGGCCGTGATGCGTGTCCTGGTCGAGCATCCCGCGTTTTGGTCGGACGAGGCCGTCGCGGGCAAGATCAAGACGCCGCTCGAAACCGTCGCCAGCGCCGCTCGCGCGGTCGGCGCCGACGTGACCGATCCGGCCGAGTTGATCCGCTGGACCACGCGGATGGGGCAGCCGCTCTACGCCTACAACGCGCCGACGGGCTATCCCGAAGAGTCGGCTCCTTGGGTCAACGGCGCAGCTCTGCTCAACCGGATGAACTTCGGAATCGAACTGGCGACGGGCCAGATCGCGGGCGTCACCATCGACCTGCTCGCGCTCAACCAGCGCCGCGAACCCGAGAGCGCCGAAGATGCCCTGCTGACCTACCTCCCGATCCTGCTGCCCGGCCGCGACACCGCAGAAACCGCCGCGCTGCTCATGCCCACGCTCCGCGACCCGGCGCTGGACGCTCGGCTCGACGCGGCGACGGGAGAAGACGACATGGGCGAGATGCCGCAAGCATCGTCCGCTGGCAACCAGACGCAGGGCGGCGATGCGCCTGCTTCGTCGGCGCAGCTGGCTCAGGTCGTTGGATTGATTCTAGGCTCGCCCGAGTTTCAGCGGCAGTAATGCGAAGTTTGATTGTCTTGTGTCCGCTGCGCGGGGCCTTCTTTTCGCTTGATCGAAAAGGAAGTAAAAGATCAAGGCTGGACTCGCTCCGGCTGACGCGGCGCTACGTTCGCTAGAATCGTCCAAACTCGCTGCGCATCGGTGATGCTGCGCTCAAACAGGACGATTCTGGCCGCTCTCTTCGCTCTGCGTCTATTTCGCCGGACCGAGATCAGGCCGCCATACCTGGGCTACGTTGACGTTCGACTCGGTTCGCTTCTGCGGCGCACCTGCACGTTCTGCCGCATTGTCCTGCATCGCCGGGACCGCAACCCCGTCTGTTTGCTTCGTGACCCCCTGCGTCGGTTCGGACGCCTCACATCCCGCACATCGCGCTCGCAGCCGCTTCCTTCCCCTGATTGGCAACGCGCCCTAGCACCGCGACCTGCCGACTCTGACAGGATGCACCGAAGTCTCCACTTGGTCATCGCGAGCGAAGCGTGGCGATCTCCACCGGTTGAGAGGCTGAGAGCGTCGCGCTCTACTCGCGAGGATCGAGTAGAGCAGCGAGCCAACCCGTCACTCTGACGCAGTCGCAGCATGGGTCCAGCAACACGGATGCACCCCGGCTTGGCACCACCGCCACACTTTCGGGACGAACCCGTCGTCGCTCTGGGTCAACATGCGCGCAGCACGGCCCGTTTATCCAGCACAATCCAACGAACTCATGCACGCCGACCACGATCACGACGAGCCAACCGCTTGGTCACGCCGAGGCTTTCTCAAAGGTGCGTCGGCACTGGCGCTCTACTCGGTCGCCCTGGGCGGTACGCCGCTGTTCCTGTCACGCGCCGTCCGAGCCGCAACGACTAACGGCGCGCTCAACCCGTTTCCGGCTCGGCGCAAGACGCTGGTCTGCCTGTTTCAGCGTGGCGCCATGGACGGGCTGGCCGCCGTCCAGCCGCTGAGCGATCCGTTCCTGGCCCAAGTCCGCCCCGACCTCGTCCTCTCGGCCGCACGCGGCGACGCTTCGCTGACCGACCTGGACGGACGCTTCGGCTTGCACCCCGCCCTCTCGCCGCTCGCCAAATACTATCGCGACGGACGGATGGCGGTCGTCCACGGCGTCGGCTCGCCCAACACGACGCGCTCGCACTTCGACGCGCAAGACTACATGGAAAGCGGCACGCCCGGACGCAAGGGCACGCCATCCGGCTGGCTCAACCGCGCCGCCGGACTGCTAGGCCACGAGGCGACGCCGTTCCGCGCCGTCGCCACCACGTCGGCGCTGCCCCGCTCGCTCTACGGAGATTCCTACGCGCTGGCCGTTGAGAACCTGGAAGACCTGAGCGTCAGCGGTGGAGCGGTGAGCTTGGGGACCGAGTCGGGGTTCGAAGCGCTGTACCGGCAAACGTCGCAGTCGCTGATCCAGGGCGCGGGCGGTGCAAGCCTGGACGCCACACGCTTGCTCGAAGAGGCCGCTGTCGCGTCGATCCAACCAGCGCGCGACGTGCGTTACCCCGGCACGCCGCTGGGGACGAGCCTGCGGCAGATCGCCCAGTTGATCAAAGGCGGCGTCGGCTTGGAAATCGCGTTCGCCGAGCAGGGCGGATGGGACACGCACGCGCGGCAGGGCGGCAATCTGGGCGCGTTCGGCCAGTTCCACCAGCGCGCATCCGAGCTGGCCTTGTGCATCGACGCCTTCTGGACCGACCTGGGCGCCCACCGCGACGACGTCGTCCTGATGACGATGACCGAGTTCGGGCGGACGGTCGCGCAAAACGGCGCCAGAGGCACGGACCACGGACGCGGATCGGCGCTCTTCGTGTTGGGCAATGACATCACGGGCGGACAGGTCTACGGCGACGTGCCGACGCTCGCACGCGAACACCTGGAGGACGGCCGCGACCTGCCCGTCACGACCGACTTCCGCAGCGTCTTCGCAGGCGTCGCCGGAGCGCACCTGGGACTGGGCGACGATGCGACGCTCTTTCCCGGATGGGAGGGCAGCCGCCTGGACCTGCTGCGAACCTGATCCACACTTCGTCCTCCCCTTCCGAAGGGGAGGTGGCCGCTAGGGCGGAGGGGTCTAGCGGAGTCCACCGCAGTCAGACCACCCCGCCCTGACGGGCACCCCTCCTCGTCTGAGAAGGGGACGTTTTACCTCACCGTTTTCAACACTTCACTCCACTTCAATGCCTCGCTCTCTCTGCGCCCTCGCCCTACTCACCCTCACCGCCTGCGGATCGTCCGCGCCGATGCTGCCCACGCAGTCCGCTCCTACATCGGTCGTCGTCGACGGCGACGCGTCCGACTGGCAGGGCGCGCTGACGCCGGTCGACGAAAGCCCCGTCACCGTTGGCGTGCGGTCGGACGGTGAGTTTGCCTACATCGCCGTTGTCACGAGCGACCGCGACGCGATCCGCCACACGATGCTGACGGGCATGGTCGTCTGGCTCGACGCCCAAGGCGGCAAGGGCAAAGAGTTTGGCGTCCACTTTCCGCTGGGAGCGATCCGTGAGGGACAGCCGCTCAACCTGGCTGCCATGCGCCGAGACCAGGACGCGGGCGACGTGCAGCGCGGCGAGCGCTTGCAAGAGATGACGCGCGAACTCGCCATCGTCCAAGGCGACGCGCGGATCGTACTCGAACGCGACGCGGCGACGGGCGTCACGTCGGGCGTGTCGCTGGCGGGTGGCACGCTTGTGCTCGAACTCAAAGTGCCCCTCGCCCAAACCGACGCGACGCCGTTCGCCATCGGCGCGCAGCGCGGCAGCACGATCGGCGTCGGCGTCGAGACACCCGAACTGGACCGCGAGGCGCTCCGCGCCCAAATGCAAGGTCAGCGCGGACAAGGTGGGCAGGTCGGTCGCGGCGGCGGACGCTGGGCGGAATGCGCGGCGGCCAGGGCGGACGCGGCGGTCGTGGCGGCGCCGGTGGGCAACGGGACCAGATGCCCGAAGCGGTGTCGGTGTGGGTCCGCGCGGAGCTAGCACGCTAACGAAACGCTGACCCCAAGCGCCGATGGCACAGCCCACACCATTCCCCGAACCTCGTCATCGCGAGAGCCTGTCCTCGGCTTGATCGGGGAAGCGCAGCGACGCGGCGATCTCCGAAGCCCGTCGCATCCTCCCAACTCGCCCCTACGTCCGGACTCGGCACAACGACAGGCGCCACCTCCACCCTCCGGGCGAGACGAGTCTCGCCCCTACATCCGCTTTTTTCATGCTCCGAATCGTCGCCCTCTCCTTGCTCCTCGCCCTTCCCGCATCGGCCCAGACGGACGCCGAACTGCATTGAGGCGGCCCGCGCGTTTCCGTCGATGCCGCAGAATAGCATGGAGCTGGCGCAGCTGATCGGGCGGCGGCCCACCTCGTCGTCGGGGGCGCCGTTCAACGACTTGGAGTTCACCGCTCTTCGACACCGACTACATGGACGGCGAGAACAGCGGTTTCGACGTGTTCATCCCCGTCGATCCGGCCGACGCGATGCCCGGGACGACCGGATCAAGTACGTCAAGACCGTTCAGACGCTGCGCCTCAACGAAGGCTACGGAGCGGCTCAGGGCGACCGCATCGTGCTCGGATCCGCCGGATCGTCGCCCTACTTCCGGCAAGGCGCCAACGGACGGGACGACGACTATCTGGTCGTCCAGCACTTCGATTACAACGCAGGGCTTCCTCGAACTTCCGGGCGACGCGGACGACTATCGGATGCCGTTCTACGCCGATGCACGACGGCGTCACGAGTCCAGGCCATTACCTGTTCTACGTCGCCGACGGAGCGCCCGACCTGATCGCGTTCGTCTTTCCGTGCGACACCATCGCGGGCACGATCAGCGGCAATGTGCAGACCGACACCGGCTCGCTGTGCAACGCCTCGCAGCGCATCAGCCTGACCGATCCGACGCACGTCCGCTTCGCCCGAACCGCTCCCCACGCAGCTAGGTGTCGACGGCGGCATCGGGCAGATCGGGACGACGGCAAGGAGGTCGTCAGCGGCATCACGACCGACGCAGAGGGCAACGTCTACCTGTTCGGCCTGACCGACGGCAACATGGACAAGACCAACGACGGCGGACAAGGCCCCGATGACGCCGACAACGAGATGTTCGTCGCCCGCTTGGCGCCGGACGGCACGCGCACGTGGGCGACCGAGATCGTGCTGTCCGAAGGTTCGATCTTCAAAGACGCCGTCACCGACGACGCGCACCTGTACGCCGTCGGACGGACGCAGGGCGCGCTTCCCGGCTATCGCAACACCGGTTGGTGGGACGCGATCATCGTCAAGTTTCGCCTGAGCGACGGCGCCATCGTCGCGACCGACCAGTTCGGATCGCCCGGCATCGACGGCTACGGAAACGCGATTCTGGACGACGACGGCGCGCTCTACGTCTCGGCCCAGGGCGCCCCCGCAGGCGGTGGGACGGGACCGAGCGGGACGGACAAAGCTTACCTCGTCGCCAAACACGACGCCGCCACACTCGCCAACATCTGGCGCGTCGTCGAAGAACCCGAAGGCGACGTGCTGGCCTCGGCCGAAGCGTGGGGCGGCCTGAGCTACGCCCCAGGCGCAATACCGGGCGACGGCAAACTGGTGGCGGCTGGGTGGTACTTCGCCGCGCGTGGAGCCGACGCGTTTGTGTCGGTCTACGAAGACCTCAACGGAGCGACGCCGACGCGCACGCACGCGCTCTCGATTGCGCCGCCGGGCGTGACCGCCGACTGGGTGATGGACAACGCCATCGGCCCCGACGGGTCGATCTACGTCGCCGGATACACGACCGGAGCGCTCCAGGGCAACCGCGCTGGGCGAGGGCGACGCCTACGTGATGAAGCTCAGCCCGACCCTGCCAGGTGCTCGCCACACGCCAGTGGGGAACGCCTCGCTCCGACCTGGCCCGCAAGATCGACGTGGGCGCCGACGGCACGCTCTACGTCGTCGGCTTCACCTACGGCGACCTCTACGCCGACAACGCCGACCCAGACGAGCGCAGCGGCGACATCTTCGCCGTCAAGATGGACACGGACCTCAACGTGCTCGCCTCGACTCAGTTCGGGACGGCTGGCGAGGACCGCGCAGGCTCGTCGCTCAAAAACGGGCGGCTGTACGTCGGCGGCATGACCGAAGCCGCGATGACCGGCGCATCGGCGGGTTCGTTCGACGGCTACGCTTTGGCACTCGACACGTCCGACCTGAACATCGTCTCTGCGCAGATCACGTCCACCGGAAGGACAACGACGGCCGATTCGTTCAGCCTGACCGTATCGCCCAACCCGGCGCGTGATCGAGCTATCGTCTCGTGGATCAGCGACTCGAGCGAGGCAGCACGCGTGACGCTCTACGACGCAACGGGGCGGCAAGTCGGCGCTTGGACGATGGCGTTGGGCGCGCCCATTGACACGTCGGCGCTCACGCCCGGACTGTACCTGCTCCGCGCGCAGTTGGGCGGCGCGAGCGCCACGCACCGATTCGTCGTCGCGCGCTGATCGGCACGTACAAACTTGGCAAGTCTTGGAGACTCGCCAAGTTTGTCTATCTCAGCCCCAATCCATCCGCTCGGTCGTCGTCGTGACGTGGGCGAGGTGGTGGCGTCCGTGCCACGCGTACGTTCCGGCGTGGCGAGCGAGCGGGTTGGTGGTGCGGTCTTCGGGGTGGACGAACGTGCGGGTGCGCTGCTTGGGTGTCAGACTGCGGAGGACGGTCACCCAGCGGTGGTGCAGCGCTTGAAGCAAGTCGAGGCTGTCGGAGAGGGGGGCGGCGTAACCGGCGAGCGCGGCGACGGCGGCCTCGTCGTACGGCTTGATCGTCGGCGCGTCTTCGCTCAGCGCCCAGAGCGTGCGCAGGTAGCCATTCATGTGACTGTCGGGCAGGTGGTGGACGACCTGGCGTAGCGTCCATCCGCCCTCGCGATATGGCGTGTCGAGTTGGGCGTCGGTCAGGCCGTCGACGGCGGCGCGGAGCTGGGCGGGCAGCGCTTCGATCTGGTCGACCCAGGCCGTGAACTGAGCGTCGGAGACGGGGCCTTTGTGGGCGAAGATGCCAATGGGATAGCAAACGTCGGGCATGGCGTGGGGCGAATGACACCAAATCCGAGAGCGTTGTTACGGTACTGGATTCAACCGATGACCTCCAGATTGCTACGTCGCTTCGCCTCTCGCAATGACTAAGCAAAAGGGTGCAGCCGGATTTGGTATGAGAGGGGTTCGCAAGATCGGTGCATTGGGGCGCATCGGCCCGGCTACCCATCCGTTGCAGAGAGTAGACTACGAACGCCGCCATGATCGAACTGCCTACCCTCGCCCCGCCTGGACACCTGCCCCTTCCGGGCCTCGCCTCGCCGACCGACGCGCCACCCATCACCGATCCAGCGCCCATCGCGTCGCGCGCGGGCCGACTGGTGCAGTGGAAGCCCAAGCGCGTCCTCTTCACACGCGACGCGCTCGCCGAGCCGTTCGGGCAGCAGATTCTCGAGCGCGTCGAGGCGCTGGGCGTGCCGGTCGAGAAGTTGAGCGGCAACCGTGTGACGGGCCTGCGCGGCGACACCGAACGCGACACCTACCGTATCGCCAAGTCGACGCTGGTCGTCGCCAACGCGCCCGCTGGTCAATTCAAACTGCAGCCGATTCCGCCGTCTGCCGACTACCAGTTTCACCTGGCCCAAGGCTGCCCGGCGCACTGCCAATACTGCTACCTCGCCGGATCGCTGAGCGGCCCGCCGACGACGCGCGTCTACGCCAACCTGCCGCAGATCTTGGCCAACACGACGCGTTTCGAGCGCCCCGGCGTCCCGACTTCGTTCGAAGCCAGTTGCTACACCGATCCGCTCGCGCTCGAGCACCTGACGGGCAGCCTATCCGCCGCCATCATGCACTTCGGCACGCGGCCCGCACGAAGCCCACCTACGCTGGGTAACCAAGTTCGCCAGCGTCGACGGCCTGATCGGCCTGGACCACGGCGGACGCACGCGGCCCCGCTTCAGCGTCAACGCGCGGCAGGTCGAGCGCTTTTTCGAGGGCGGAACGGACGGCGTCGACGCCAGACTCGGGGCGGCGCGCAAACTGGCGCTGTCTCGCGGCGACGGCGGCGGTGGCTACCCGGTCGGCCTGGTCGTCGCCCCCATCGTCCCGGTCGACGGCTGGCGCGAGGCGTACGCGGACCTGCTCGACCGCGCCCAAGACGCTGTCGGCTTCTGCGACGATCTGACGTTCGAGTTGATCACCCACCGCTTTACACCCGGCTCGAAAAACGTGCTGCAGGGCTGGTACCCGAAGAGCAAACTGGACCTGAGCGAGGAGGGCCGCAGCGAGAAGCGCAACAAGTTCGGCGGCGTCAAATATGTCTACACCGCGCCGACGATGCGCGAGTTGAAAAGCTGGTTTCACGACGCCATCGCCGAACGCTTCCCATCGGCCCGCATCCTCTACTGGACGTGAGAGACACACGCGCTCCCGATGCGTCGACGGCCTGCGCGCTGTGCGGACGGACCGGCGTCGGCCTGACCGAGCACCATCTGATTCCGCGCGCCGTCCACCGCAAGCGGCAGTTTCGCAAGCGATTCGACCTCGACGAGATGCGCCATCGCAAACTGCTCGTCTGTCGCAAGTGTCACCGGGGGATCCACCGCTTGATCCCCGACGAGAAGGAGTTGGCGCGCGACTACAACACGCGCGAGGCCCTGCTCGCCGACGAACGCATCGCCCGCCACGTAGCGTGGGTCGCCAAGCAGCGGACGTGACCAGCGGTCAGTTGAGGCGATCCCGGATGCGTTCGTAGAGCCACGCGCGTGCCGTCGTCCAGTCGCGGCGGGCGGTTGCGGACGAGACCGAGAGCACGTCGGCGGTTTCGTCGATGGTCAGGCCGACGAAGAAGCGGAGTTCGACGATGCGGGCGGCGCGGTCGTGCTCGGCGGCTAGTTCGGTCAGGGCGTCTTCCAAGGCGAGGATGGCGTCGCTGCGCGTGTCGGCGAGGGCGAGGGCCAGTCCGGGTTCGAGCGTGACGGGGTGCTCGCCGCCGCCGCGTTTCTGGGCGCTGCGGTCGCGCGCGTGGTTGACGGTGATCTGCCGCATGACGGTCGCGGCCAGGGCGTAGAAGTGGGCGCGGTCGTTCCAGTCGGCGCTGCTCGACCCGGCGAGTTTGAGGTAGGCTTCGTGGACGAGTCCGGTCGTGTTGAGCGTCTCGCTGGCCCCACGCCTGCGCTCGCGCCGGGCGATGCGCCGCAGTTCGTCGTAGACGAGCGGATAGAGCCGGTCGAGCGCTTGAGCGTCTCCGTCGCGCGAGGCGGCGAGCAGGCGGGTAACGTCGGTCGGTGAGGCGGACATCCGAGGTGCGGAGGAGGAATGGCGCAATCTACACGGCGGGGCGCGACGGCGCTCAGTTTGATGGCCTGCGCTGACCTGGCAGGTCGCAGGCGACCTGCCAGGTCTCCGGCTATAGCGCGGCGAGTAGGGCGTCGGCGCGTTCGATGCCAGGTCGTGTCTTCCGTTCGGCGAACAGGGCGCGGGCGTCCGAAGCGGCGCGGCGCGCTTTGGTGGGCGACGTGGCGCGCAGAGCGTCGGCTAGGTCGCAGAGCAGCGGGGCGAGGAAGTCGGCTTCGCGGTGACCGATGCGGGCGCAGGCGTCCGCGCGGCGGCAAGCGGCGGCGGTCTCGGCCAGCACGACGCGCGCGCTGTCGAGCCGACCGGCGTCGGCGAGCATGCGGCCCAACTGGTGCTGCGATCCCAGCGTGACGACGTGATCGGGACCGAGTGCGGCACGGCGGATGGCGGTCGATGTGCGCTGCTGCTCTATCGCGTCGGTGAGCGCGCCGGTGCGGGCCAGCAGGGTGGCGAAGTGCGCCAGCGTCGAGGCGTGGACCGGATGGTCGGCTCCGAGCGTGCGGGCTTCGGAGGGGATGATCGCGCGGTAGAGCGCCTCCGCCTCGCCCAGCCGTCCGGCATCGGCCATCAGCCCGGCGAGCATGAACTGGTTGTCGAGCAGCGTGGGCGCGTTGGCTCCGCCGTTGTCGCGCAGGAACGCGATGGCGCGGCGGTACTGCGCTTCGGCGGCGACGGTGTCGCCCTGCTCCTGCCGGACGATGCCCAGGCTGCCGATGCTGTACGCCGTCATGTCGCGCAGTTCACGGTCGCCTGGCGAGGCAGCGAACAGGCGCGCGTAGCCGTCCTGACTCTCTTCGAGCAGCCCAACGGCGGCGTCGGCCTCGCCCTTGCTCCACGCGCGCAGCGTCCCCAGATCCGCCAGCGCCTCGAACAGGGCAGGATCGTCGCGCCCGTCCAGCCCGTCGCGAAAGGCGGCGACCGAGGCGACGTAGTGGACTTCGGCGGCGGCGTAGTCGAGTTGCACGTCCTTGACCGCGCCCAAGTGGTAGTGCGTCCGTGCGAGGGCGACCAGATCGACGGCGTCGCCCGACTGAGCGGCCATCGTACGCAGCCCGAGCGCCTGGGTCAGCAGCGTGTCGGCTTGCGGGTAGACGCCCAGGTTGACGTACGCGCGCCCGATCTCCATCAGCAGAGCCGCACGCCGCGCCGGAGCGACGGACGAATCGGCCAGAATCTGATCCGCGCCCAGATCGAGCACTTCGCGCGCCGTGACAGTGCGACCCTGAGCGACGCTCGGCTTGGCGCTGGCGAACAGGTCGCCCATGAAGTCGGCGACGGCCTGAGCGTCGGCGAGGGCGTCTTGGGCCCTGTCGCGCTCGTCGGCCACGCGTCCGGCCTGAACGGTCGTCGTCACGGCGTAGGCGACGAGCAGGACGAAGTAGTGCAGATGCCAGAGCGGTCCGCAGCGGATAGCGGCGAACGAACGAGCGCGCGCGGTAGCGCCAGGTGTCGGGACGGGCGGCGAGCGGCATCCGTCGGCGCAGGCGGTCGAGGTCGGCCAGCAGCGCGTCGGCGGTCGGGTAGCGGCGGCCCGGCTCCTTGCGCAGCGTTTTGAGCATCAGCACGCCCAGGTCGCCGGACAGCCGTTTGCGCAACCGGTCGGGCGAGGTCGCGCGCGACGGGGCGGCGGAATCGACGACGACCGACGCGGGGGAAGGCGCGGTCTCGTCCAACACGGCCTGAGCGAGCCGGTAGCTGGTCGCGTCGTCGGATGGAGCGAACGGGCGGCGGCCGGTCAGCAGTTCGTAGAGCAGCGTGCCCAGCGCGTACACGTCGGTCGCGGGCGTGACGGCGTCGCCTCGGATCTGCTCGGGCGCGGCGTACTCGGTCGTCATCAGCGCGCCGCCGGTCCGGGTGCGCATCTCGTCGTCCTCGTCGGCCTCGAGCACTTTGGCGATGCCGAAGTCGAGCAGCTTCACCTCGCCCGCGTCGGTCACGAGCACGTTCGACGGCTTCAGGTCGCGGTGGACGACGAGTTGGGCGTGTGCGTGCCGGACGGCGTCGGCTACGTCGGCGAACAACGCCAGCCGGGCATCGACGGTCAGGCGCTTGCGGTCGGCATACGTCGTGATCGGCTCGCCGTCGACGTACTCCATCGCCAGAAACGGCGCGTCGGACCGCTCGGCATCCACGCCCACGTCGAGCAGGCGGGCGACGTTGGGATGCGTCAGCCGGGCCAGGATCTGACGCTCGGCCAGGAAGCGGCGGATCAGGTCGGGCCGCTCGGGCGCGTCGCGGATCGTTTTGAGGGCGACGAGTTGCGCAAACCCTTCGTCCGTCCGCTCGGCGAGGTAAACGGCTCCCATCCCGCCGCGCGCGATCAGCCGCACGATCCGATAGCGCCCCACGCGCACGCCTTTCTCCAACGGCGCCTCGTCGAGCAGCCGCACGCCTACGTCCGGCGCGAGTCCGTCGAAGAACGCCGACGCGTCGTCGTCCGCGGCCAGCAGCGACTCGATGTGCGTCCGCAGTTCCAAATCGTCCGCGCATTCGGCGTCGAGAAAGGCGGCGCGCTCGTCCGGCGGCAGCGCCAACGCGCGGTCGACGAGCGTGCTCAGTCGGTCCCAGGAAGGTGCCACAGTACGGTCCGTGCTAGCGATTCGAAGGTCAACGACGCCGCCTGCTACATCGTCATCCCGAGCCTGTCGAGGGATCTCCGAAGCGCCGAGCCAACGCGCGGTTCGGGGATCCTTCGACTTCGCTCAGGACGACGAAGAAGGAAGCGCCGCACTTCGATCCGGGAAGCCGGTCGGGCGGCTTCGGATGGAGGAAAACGGGGTCGCTCGGAAAAACTTCGTGGTGGCGTGAGCGGATCGGCGGCGAAACCGGGTGAAGCAGACAAGAACCACCTCCCAACTCACGCGCCGACGCCCCAGAATAGGGTCAGTGGTCCAACCGATCAAACGCGCCGTCTCCTCCCACCCATGAATCGCCTCCACGCCCTCGCCGCGCTGCTCCTCGCCGCGTGCCTCGCGCCCGCCGCACTCGCCCAATCGACGTTCGAGACGACGATGCGCGTCGATCACACGTTCGCGTTCGGCACAGCCGACCTCCGCGCGTTCGCGCCCTCCTACTTCGCCGCCGCCGACGAGCACCTGTTCGTCACGCTGCAAGACAACTACGGCGAAGAGTTTACCGGCCACCGCTACGGACGCTCCGGTTCGGCCGATCCGATCTGGCGAACGTCCGACTACGCGCCCAACGGGAGCTTCTCGTCCAACCCCAACGCCAACTACGCATCGCCCAACCTGTGGCACGTCATCCCAGGCAACTTCGACGGCGACGCAGGCATGGAGTACCTCGTGCGATGGGTCGAGAACCAGACGCCGCGCGTCAGCCTGTTCGACACGCCGCTCGTCGTTTCGTCGCAACTGCATCCAGAAGAAGCGTCGCTGCTGACCCCGTTCGGAGGCGTGTGCAATTACTTCCCGCGCGACGCGGTCTCGCTGGGCGACCTGGACGGCGACGGCGTCGAGGAATGGGTCACGATCAACGGCGGCGGTGAAGCGCAGGGCGCGTGCGTGGCACCTCCGCGCGACCAACTCACGGTCATCGAGTGGCGCGAAAGCGACGGCAAAGACGTCGAAACCGGCTTCCAGTTCTACGGCTCGGCGGGCTTCGCGGGCAACCGGCGGCTCGTCCGCTACGTCGCAGCCGGCGATCCTGACGGCGACGGACGCACCGAAGTCGTCGTCGTAGCCTCGGGGGGCAACCGGTCAGGCGGCACGCTGGGCACGCCGGGCGGCCTGTTCGTCTTCGAGGTCGATCCGGTCACGCTCCAGCTCACACCTGACGGTTCCTCGCCCTCTACCGATCCGTTCGCAACGACGACCACCATCGGCGAGGCAGCGGGGACCGCTCCCGGATACGCAGGCGGCCTGTCCATCGCCGACATCGACGGCGACGGCACGCAGGAAATCGTGCTGGGCTACAAAGGCTCGTCAGGGCCAGGCAACGTGGGCGGCGTCCGCGTCTACCGGCTCGACGGCACGGCCGACGGCGCCAACCGCTACACCGGCTCGGACGTAATCACCGGCCTGACTGGACTGCACGGATTCGCCGTCGGCGACTACGACCGCGACGGTCGCGCCGAGATCTACGCCACGCGTCCGAGCGAGAACGGCGTTCGCGGCTGGGAGCACAGCGGCGACGCGGGCGATCTGACGCCCCAAGCCTTTCGCAGCTTCGCGTTCGGCGAGGAAATCGGAGTCGGCGCGTCGCTTCGCTGGGCGGCTCCGGCTCCCAACGGGCGGACGCTCGACACGTTTGCTCCGTCGGGCGCGGCGCAGGCGCTCCACCCCAACGCCGACGATGCGCACCCCGAACTGATGGCGGCCACGCTGGGCGCGCTGCACCTGTTCGAGGCCACTCCGGCGCTCGTCGCACTCGACCTCGACCTGCCGCAGTTGGGACGCCCGGTCGGAGCGGTCGGCGATGCCAATGGCGACGGCGTCCGCGATGTCGTGCTGATGGGCGAGGACAACGGCTCCTCCACCTCCGCCTTCCTGCTCAACGGCTCAGTCGACGGCCAAAGCGCGCTGAGCTACGCCTCGTCGCAGCCGTTCTCTTCGCGCGTGCTGGGCGATGCCGTCTGGTTCGACGCCAACAACGACGGTCACCTCGACCTCGCCTACACGGGCGGATCGTCGACGGGCGGCGGCGGCGCGGTCAACCTGATCGTGATGCAGAACGACGGATCGGGCGGCTTCACCGAGCTGCTGCGCATCGAACGCGGCGTCCGCCTGGGCGACATCGAAGTGCTCGACTACGACTTCGACGGCGACCAGGACCTGCTCATGATGGGCGATCCGTTCGAAGGCGGCACGCCTGCGCTCACCACGATCTTCCGCAACAAACTGGACGAAGGCACTGTCGGCTTCGGACGCGACGTGAATCACGGCCTGCCCGCGCTCTCGTACGCCCGCGCCGCGTCGGTCCGGCTCGACGGCGCATCGGACGATTCCGCCGACGACCAGTTGCTGCTCGCGCTGCAAGGCCGCACGTCAGACGGCGGCGCCTACACCGGCGTCTGGAGCCGCTCGCCCGGTGACCTCGCCTTCGCCGACCAACAGGCCTCCGTCCTCGCGCTGCAAAACGGTGACGTGGCGTGGGTCGACATCTTGGGCGACGAGCAGCCCGACCTCGTCATCTCCGGCTCGATCACGATTGGGACGGGCGGCGATCCGATCCCCGAAACGTTCGTCTACGAGAACACGCTCAGCGGCGGAACGCGCATCTTCTCGACGACCACGTCGACCCAAGTGCGTGGCATTCCCAACACCGACACGCGCCACCTCGCCCCCGTCGACTTCGACCGCGACGGCCTGACCGACCTAGTCTTGCGCACGCCCTCCCTCGCCGACGAGACGCAGGACCGCTTCGACGTCTTCCTGCAACGCCGCAGCGGATCGGGCGACCTGACCGCGACGACGTTCGAGCCATTGGGCCTGCGCCTTGGCCTGTCCGGGCGCGGCGGAGGCACGACCCCGCTCGTCCTCGTCGCCGACCTGGACGGCGATGGCAGCGAAGATCTGCTTCTGTCGGGCCGCTCGTTCCTCAACGGCTCGGTCAACCAGACGACCGTCTTCCGCAACGCGATGCAATTCGTGGATGCCACCGCCACCAGCGGCAAGCGCGCCGACGGTCTGCTCCCCACGCCCACCGGCCTCGCAGCCGACGCAAGCGCGAACGGCGACGTGACGCTCGCCTGGAACGCCGCCGCCGGGACCAATCGCCTCAAGTCGGCGAGCTTGGCCTACGCCGTCTCGGTCGGCACCAGCCAGGGAGCGACCGACATCGTCGCCCCACTCGCCGACATCGGCAGCGGCTTCCGCAAAGCGCTCTCGCCGCAGCGTAACTTCAGCACGTCGCACCAACTGCGCGGACTCGCGCCCGGCACGTATTTCTGGGGCGTCCAGACGGTCTACGGCTCGCTGTCCAGCCCGTTTGCCTCCGGCTCATTCGTCGTCGAAGCGCCCTCGGCACGGCCCGCGCTCACGCTCCGCCCGACACGCCTCTCGGGCCGCGACCTACCGGGCGTGTACGGACCGGGCGACGTGTTCGCCGTCACCTTGCGCGCCGGAAATCTGGGCCTCAACCCGTTCGGCGATGTAGAGGACCTGGCAGGAGTCGGCGTACAGATCGACTTCGACGAGTCGATTCTCACCTACCGCGTAACCGGCAATGGCGGCTTTCTGGACGGCGCGTCCGGCGAAGTCGTGCGGTCGGTCGAGGTCGAAACGGTCGGCGGCAACCAGGTCGTCGCCTTCGCTTACGCCCGCACCGACGGCGGCGTCAGCGGATCGGGCGACATCGCGGTTCTCGAGTTCACCGTCCGCAGCGACGCCGCTCTGACCGGCCCGGTCGAGACGTTGTTCGGACTGGACAACCTGCTGGCCGTCGACTCCAACGGCGATGCCATCGCTATGGAAACGCTCGGAGCCACGATCTCGGTTGCGCCGGTCGTCGTGTGGCCAGGCGATACGGACGCCAGCGGATCGGTCGAGACCGACGCCCGCGACGTGCTGCCCATCGGCGTCCACTTTGGACGGACGGGACCGGCACGCACGACCGAACTCGCGGACTTCGACTGGCGCGCTCAGGGAGCATCCGTGTGGGACGGAGACGACGGCGCCGCCGCCGCCCACGCCGACGCGTCGGGGAACGGCGTCGTCGACCAGAACGACGTGCTCGCCATCGGCCTGAACTGGGGACTCGCAACGGATCGCCCGCTGGGATCGAGCAAGAACGGAGAAGCCACATGCCCCGTCTCGCTTGATCTGGGCGCGGTCGCAGCCGGAGCGCAGATCGCGTTCAGCGCCAACGTGGCCGAAGCCGCGCGCGGCGTGTCGTACGGCTTCGAGTTACCCGCCGGATTGCGCGTCGTCGACGTGACCCCGCTGGGTGCGCTCGAATCAGGCAACCCGCTGGCGTTCCATCAGCAGGCCGACCGCACGCTGGGCGTCGCGTTCGTACGGACCGACGACGGCGAGTTGCCCCAGGGCGAACGCTTCACCGTCACGCTGGAAGCCGAGTCCGCATTGTCGTCGGCGACGGTCACGCTGCCCTCGGCCCGCCGCACGTCCGACACCGGCCTCGCGCTGCTCTGCGGCACTACAGCTGGCCACGTCGACGGTCGTCGCCAACGCCGACGCGCCGCTGCCGACCGAGGTCGAACTGACGCAGTGCCGCTCCCAACCCGGCGCGCGGCCTGACGCGCATCGGCTACGCCCTGCCCCGCGCCTCGGACGTGCGGATCACGCTCTACGACGCGACCGGACGGCTCGTCCAGACGCTCGTCTCGGGCACCCGTCCGGCGGGAACGCACGACGCCCGCCTCGACGCCTCGGACTTGCCCAGCGGCCTCTACCTCTACCGCATGGAAGCCGACGGCATCGTCCGCAGCGGACGAGTGACCGTGTTGAGGTAACGCCGTCCCACACGGATGGTCGGGTTGTGGTGGTCCGACCGTCCGGGCGCGACGCCTCCGAGTGTGCCGATCGCGGTGCGCTCGGAGGCGTTCAGCGTTCAGGCATCGCCGCTCTCGGCCCAACCCTGGCTGCGCTCGACGGCGCGTGCCCACTGGGATCGCATCCGCTCGGCCTGATGCGCGCGGCATCGTCGGCTCGAAGCGTTGGTCGCCCGATGCAAACGCGTCCAGGTCGGCGTCCGTCCACAGGCCGACTGCCGCGTCCGGCGAGGTAGGCGGCACCGCGCGCGGTCGTCTCGACGTCGGACGGGCGGACGACAGGGACGCCGAGCACGTCGGCTTGCATCTGCATCAGCAGGTCGTTGGCCGACGCGCCGCCGTCGACGCGCAACTCGACCAGCGGATGACCGGTGTCGCGGCTCGATAGCTTCGACCACGTCGGCGACTTGGAGGGCAATGGCGTCGAGCGTGGCGCTCGCGATGTGCGCTGCCGTCGTCCCCCGCGTCAGACCGATGAGCGTGCCGCGCGCCCCGGCGTCCCAGTGCGGAGCGCCCAGCCCGGCGAACGCAGGCACGAAGACGACCCCGCCGCTGTCCGCGTACCGACGCCGCCAGCGCCTCGACTTCGCGCGCCTCAGCGGATCAGCCCCAGCCCGTCGCGCAGCCACTGCACGGCCGCCCCGGCGACGAAGATGCTGCCTTCGAGCGCATACTCGGCCGGTTGCGTCGCCCAGCCGCCACGCGACGGTCGACAGCAAGCTCGTGATCCGACCGCGACGACCGCGTGGCCCGTGTGCGCGACCAGAAAGCAGCCCGTCCCGTACGTGCACTTCGCCATCCGGGCCGAATGCACCGCTGCCCGAACGCCGCCGCGTGCTGATCTCCGGCGATTCCGGCAATCGGAATCGGACGCGCGAACAAATCCGAATGCGTGTGCCCGACGATGCCGGACGACGACACGACGCGCGGCAGCAACGGATCGCGGGATGCCGAAGAGGGCGAGCAGGTCGTCGTCCCAGTCCATGCGTGGACGTTGAAGAGCAGCGTCCGGCTCGCGTTGGTGACGTCGGTAACGTGGAGCGCGCCTCGGTCGGCCCGGCCGCCGGTGAGGTTCCAGACCAGCCAGCTGTCGACCGTCCCGAACGCCAGCTCGCCCCGCTCGGCTCGGTCCCGCGCGCCGTCGACGTGGTCGAGCAGCCACGCCAGTTTGGTGGCCGAGAAGTAGGGGTCGAGCAGCAGGCCGGTTCGCTCGCGCATCGCTCGGCCTCGTGCCCTCGGGCCGCAGGCGCTCGCACGTTCCAGCCGTCCGCCGGTCCTGCCAGACGATGGCGCGGTGCAGCGGCTCGCCCGTCGCCCGGTCCCACAGCAGCGTCGTCTCGCGCTGATTGGTGATGCCGATGCGCCGACACGTCGCGCGCGCCAATTCCGGCTCGCGCCATCGCCTCGCGCGCAGCCCCCAGTTGGTCGGCCCACAGGTCGGCCGGGTCGTGCTCGACCCATCCCGGATGCGGAAAGTGCTGCGTCAGTTCGTGCTGATCGCCGACGCGACGACGCGCCCGTCGCCCGAGTAGACGACGGCGCGCGACGATGTGGTGCCCTGATCGAGCGCGAGAATGTGGGACATGAAAGCAGCGATTGGACGAGACGAGATCATGCCGTTGCAACTTACTCGCCGAACTCCAGACGCTCCGACCCGCGGACGCCCTCGAACAGCCATGCGTCGACCGGCTCGCCGGTCAGCAGGATCGACACGTCGCCACTCGTCTCGAGCGTAGCCGCGAGCACGTCGCGACAGTTGGCGGACGCCCCCGGCGCGCAGCTTGGCCTGCAGATCGTGATCCGTCATGCGGACGGCAGCGAGATGCGGCTGAATCGGCACGCCGTGCGCGACGAGCAGCAGCGGACTGCTCTCGAGCAGGCGTTCCATGCGCGGAGACACCATCCGCAGGCGCGAGACGGCGAACTGGAGTCCGAACAGCAACCCGAACGCCAGCGTCCCGTCGACGACCGAGCGTATCATCGTTCAGGATCGTCGTGGCGAGGATAGCACCCAGCGCGACCGTCGTCGCGAAGTCCATGCTCGACATCTTGGAGAAACTGCGCAGGCCCATCATCCGCGTCAGCACGAGGAGCGCCGCGAAGATGACGACGGCAGAAAGAGCGAGGCTGAGTAGCGCCGACGGCGTGTCGGAGAGGAGCGGCGGCATGGAGGCGGTGGTTGGTGGAGACATCAGGATACTCCACGTCTACCGGCTCCAGGCTGCGCTGGCAGAGTGGAAAGCTGTCAGGTCTTTGAAACCCGGCAGCTTTGCGAGCGGCGGGGTGCGCACTATCTCCTAGACCGAGACTAGGCAACGTTGACAATTGCGCTTGGCTCGCTTCTGCGGCGCGCTTGAACGCTCTGCCGCGTTGCTCTGCATCGCCGATGCGCGCATCGGCTGCTTCGATCGCCTTGCCGAGCGCCCAATCGCACGCGCAGCCGCTTCGTCTCGGCTAATGTCAACGTTGCCTAGCAGCACGCACGTGCCGGATCGCCCGTCCGCAGCACCTAGCGACTCCTGCGCTGCGAGGCGGCGCAGAGCGTGACGTGCATCCGTTCCATGGGTCGAGCAGAAGGTCTGCAGTTAGTGACGAGGCACACCATCTGCTTTTTTCTCCCCACCTACTCGCACTTCTCACAGCGATCGTGTCGCCGCTCGAACGAGTGGGCGCGTCCGTCCGACCCAAAATCCACGTCGCAACAGGCGCGCAGCACCTCACCCAGCATCACGCGCGCCCGCTGGACTCTGGACTTGGCACCGCTCAGCGACAGCCCCAACGCGTCGGCGATCTGCTGCTGCGATTGGCCCTGAAAATCGGCGCGGATCAGCGGCTCGGCGTACATCGGTGGCAGCACGTGCGCCATCGGCAGCAGCCACGACAGCACCTCTTCGTGAACCGAGTGGCCCAGTTCGAAACCGGACTGCGCATCGGGCGGCGGATCGTCGGCAACCGCCTGCGTTTCGCTCGACTCCAACACCGGGCGGCGACTGCGGTGGCGGTAGAAGTCGGCAATCGTGCGGCGAGCAAGAGCGAAGATCCACGCCTCGACGCTCTGAGCCTCGTCCATCCGGCCCGCCGATTGGTGAATGCGCAGCAGCACGTCCTGGGTCACGTCGTCTACGTCGGCAACGGGCACCCTGCGGGAGACAAACGCGCGCACGCCAGACGCAAACGAGAGCCAGTGGGCGGAGGAGTCAGAGGGCACGGTTGGAGCGTGGGTTTACCGGCAGTGTCGTTCGCGAGCCGAAAAAGACGCAGGCGCTGGGCTACTCTCTATCGGCAGTGGCGAAGCGGAAGCCGCGCGGAGCCGGACGCCCCTCGTCGGGCGCGTCGTACATATTGAGGAAGAGGATGACGGGCGTTTTCAAGCCAGCGTAGGTCACCAAATAGCGGTCGAGCATCCCAAATCCGCCGATGCCGTTGGGCGTCTCGAAGCCGCAGCACGAGCCCTCGCGCTCGTACGTCACGCGCTGACCGTCCGGCCCGCGCAACCGGTCGAGATAGGCGCGTTCGTTGGCGGGGCCGCTCTGCTTCTCGGCGCCGCCCACTCGGATCGCATCGTCCGCAGAGTAGCCATACCCCAGCGCAGGCGTCACCGACGCGACCGGCTCGGACGAGCGGCACCCGGCCAGCAAGCACACCGACAGGACTAAGAGCGAACGGGCGATGGGCGTCATAGCGGTGGGCAGAAGGTTCGCAGGTATAGACGCGTTGTCCGTTGCTCCGTTGCTCCACTCACCGGCGCGAGCGGACGAATGGCGTCTCGAACAAGTCGACGGTCAACTCATCGGCCCGAACGTGCATCCGAGCCTGCGCATCGGCGACGCCCTTGTTGTACGCCAGCGGTGCGATCTCGGACAAGACGAAGCCGAGTAGCCCATCGGCGGCGACGCTCCCGACTTCCCAGTCGAGCTCGCCGAACAGGTAGGCTTGGAGTGCAGAGACAGCCCGAGCACGTTCGGGCGCGGTGATCTCGACCGTCATCAGTACAACTGCCCCAGCGACAGCGACGCGCTCATTCCGACAGACGGTGCACCGGGCACCACCATCGCGTATCCCGACAGCGACAGCCCGAAGCCGCGGGACAGCGGCAGTTGCGCCGTGAGCACGACCGGGATTCCATAGCTCGTCTCGGTGACCGTTTCGTCGGCGTCGCCGCAGAGGAGGAAACAGGCGTCGTACGTGTCGACTGTTTCGTTCACGACGGCCAGCCCAGTAGCCCCGATCAGCCGCACCTTCTCGCTGCCCGGCAGCGGCAGGGCGTAACCGACGGTGAACATCGACTCCGTCCGCGAGGACCGGGAAACGCGGTTCGTCAACTTGCCGTCGAGCGAGGATTCGGATCCGACAGAAGCACCTCGGCCGTGCGCAGCCAGCACGACCCGGCCTGCCCGGAGCGACAGTCCGGCAGCAAAACCCGCATTGTCGTCGGCCTCGAATAATTTGCCCTCGGCCGCATTCGCCACGGCACCGCCAACGTCGAGCCACAGCCCAATCCGCTCGTCGACGAAACGGGCGAGTGCGTCCCTGTCAGCGGCAGGCTGGGCGAGCGCGGTAGGCGCACCGATCAGGAGTAGAAGAGTAAGTAGCGTACGCATGGCGGCGTGGTGGCAGGATCGGAGCACGGCGATGGCGCGCGCGTGCTCGGCAGTACGTATACCGGCGGCCTTCAGTACAGCCTGCCCAGGGAGAGCGTCGCACTCACACCTGCCGAGGGCGCTTTGGGAACGGCCAGCGCGTAGCCCGTCACCGACATTCCGATTGCCCGGAAAACCGGCACCTGGAGCGTTAGCGAGATCGGCACGCCCAAGCTCGTCGCTCCGCGCGTGTCGACCGCGTCGCCGCAGAGGAGAAAACAGCCTTCGTAGATGCGCACCTGCTCGTGCACGACGGCTAGCCCGGTGGCGGCAACCAACTGCGACCGTCCTCCGCCTTTGCCTAGCGACAGAGGAAGTGCATAGCCGGCCGTATAGGTCATCTCAGCGCGGGCGTAGGTTTCGAGGTCCGAGGTTAGGAACCCAGACCGCGTGCTCGCGGACTCCGGCACCGCACCGCGCGCCTGAACAGAGAACACGACGTGGTCCAGTTGAAACGAGAGGCCGACGGCTCCACTCTCGACCTCGGAAGCGGCCAGCAGCCGTCCATCAGACGAAGAGAGCACGCCTAACCCAGCGTCGACCCAGAGAGCAAACCGGCGCTCCTGGGAAGGGTTGGGGGCGTCGGCAGGAGACTGAGCGTGCAGGCCGGGGACGGCGAAGAGACAGATCAGAAAAAAGAGACGGTACCGCATGGCGGAGAGTGGTTGATTGGAGATGCTCTTCGAGCCGCGTGCACCGAAATCGAGGTCACGCGGCTGGGAAAAAAGCAGAGCGCTTGACCGGGTCGCATGCGACGAGCGCGCTTGGCACAGCACGCGAGACAGCGACAGGTTCACTCGCGGCCCCGGGAGCGCCGGACTGAACGCTTCTGTCCTGGCTGAGGGTGTCGGGGCCATACTCCCACGCCTCGCCGCTGAGGGTGAACCGGACAAACGCATCGTCAGCGGATCGCAGCAGAGCGACGACCTCGTCTGCGCTGAGCCGCGACGATGCGATGCTGCCTGGCGCGTCAGTTCGAGGACGAACGAGAAGTAGGAGCAGGTCACGAGTCGTGGCGTCCGGCTAGGCCAACGCGTGCGGGCGGCTATGCAGCGAACCGGTTCGTCTTCGCTCAACCGTCGCGCCAGGATCGCATCGTCTTCGCAGACTGGTTCGTATTCTGGTCGACTGTTGGGATAGAACGGCTCTGATGGAGCCGCCAAGTAGCAGCCAGACGAGTGCGTTTGCGGATGTCGAGAAGGGAATCCTCTCGGCGGCGGATGTGAGAACTGGCCCCCCTGCGGCGAAAGCCGCGTGCCCGACTCTTCCATTCGACTTCGCCCGGCTCCGGCCCGGCCCGCTAACTGTCTGCCCGCGCGGACCTGCTGCATCGTGACGTTTCAAGACTTCCACCTCCATCCCGCCGTTCTCGAATCCGTCGTCCACCAGGGCTACGAGAAGCCTTCGCCGATCCAAGAGGCGCTCATCCCCGTCCTGATGGACGGTCGTGACGCCATTGGGCAGGCCCGTACGGGAACCGGCAAAACCGCCGCGTTTGCCCTGCCGATGCTTCACCGCATGGCGCAAAACGACGATCGGGGCTTCATCCAAGCGCTCGTTCTGGCTCCGACGCGCGAACTCGCGACCCAAGTTTCGGCTGCTATCTACACCTACGGCAAGCAGATCGGCGTGCGCACGCTGCCCATCACGGGCGGGCAGCCCTATCCCAAGCAGATCAAGCGCTTGCGTCAGGGCGTCGATGTCGTCGTGGCGACGCCGGGCCGGTTGGTCGACCTGCTCAACCAGGGCGCCGTCGATCTGTCGCAGGCGCACACGGTCGTGCTCGACGAGGCCGACGAGATGTTCTCGATGGGCTTCGCCGACGACCTGGATGCGATCTTCGAGCACCTTCCGGCCGAACGCCAGACCGCTCTGCTCTCGGCGACGATGGCGCCGGGCGTCAAGAAACTGGCGCAGAAGCGGCTCAACAACCCCGAAGTCATCTCCGTCACCGACGGCGACCGGACCGCTTCGGACGTGGCGCAGAAGGGCTACATGGTCTACCACCGCGACAAACTCGCCGCCCTGGTGCGCCTGATCGAGACCGAAAACGTGACGAGCGCGCTGGCGTTCGTCAAGACGCGCGCCGGAGCGACCGAAGTGGCCGGGTTGCTGTCCGACATGGGTTATGCCGCCGAGGAGATCTCGGGCGAGCTGAGCCAGTCGGCTAGGACTGCCGTCCTCAACCGTTTCAAGAAGCAGCAAGTCCGCATCCTCGTCGCCACCGACGTAGCGGCGCGCGGGCTGGACATCGACCACGTTTCGCACGTGTTCAACGTCGACCTGCCGTTCGATCCCGAAGCCTACGTCCACCGCGTCGGCCGGACGGGCCGCGCCGGACGCGACGGAACGGCGATGTCTCTGATCACGCCCAGCGACCGTGGACTGCTCAGCCGCATCGAGCGCGCCGCCGGTCGCAAGATCGAACTCGAAACGCTGCCCTCTATCGACGAGGTCGAGATGGCCCGCAACACGCGCTTCGCCGAAGAGATCGACGCCGCCTTCACGGATGCAACGGACGCCGACCGCAAACTCGTCACCGAGATGATCACGGCCGGTGCCGATCCGATGGACGTGGCAACGGCCGCGCTGACGCTGGCTCGCAAGAGCCGCAATGCCGCTCCCCTGCTTCCCGTACAGGTGCCCGGAAAAGGCAAGAACAAGAGCCGCGGCAACGACCGCTTCGAGCGCAACGACCGGAATGATCGCGGCAATCGCAACGACCGGTTCAACAAAAACGACCGCAATTCGAACCGCGGCAGCAAGACTTACGAAAAGGGCGGCCGCGACTTCGACAAGGTCGATAGCCGTGCTCAAGACTCAGGCTTCGTCCGCCTGGTCGTCGACGCCGGGCGCGACATCGGTATCCGTCCGGGTCAGATCGTCGGTGCGATCGCCAACGAGGCCAACATTCCGGGACGTGCGCTTGGCAAGATCCAGATTCAGGACAACCGCACCTACGTCGATGTGCCCGAGAACATGGTCAGCAAGGTGATCGACGCCGCGCCGTTCCAGTTCGGACGCAACGCCGTCCAGGTCGAGACGGCATAACGCTGCTCGACTCGCGAACCCTTGGGGGCGCGGGAGGTGACAGGGCTTCGGTTCTGCTCCTCCTCGCCCCTTTTTCTATGCGCCTGCTTTCGCATCGCCTGTTTCTACTCGCTGCGCTGATGGTGGGCGTGGTCGCCTGCTCCGGCTCGCAACCTGCGTCCGCTCCCACGCTCGTCGAAACCGAACCGCCCTCGACTGTCGTCGACGTGTGGAGTGGACTCGACGCGGCGTTCGCGCACCTGCTCGGTCAGGAGGGGCCGACGTGCCGGTTGGCATTCGGCACGACGTTCTTCGACTTCGGCGTGCGCGGTCTGGGATGCCTGGGGGCCAGTGTGACGGATCTGCCCAGCATCGTCGCCCAGTCGGGCGGGCGCGTATTCGCCTCGGGCCCGCACATCGCCACGACGATGGAGGTGCGCCTCGACTTGTCGAGCGACCGCGCGTTCGGCCGCTACGATCCTGCCTTCGTCGACTGGGTAGCCGAGAACGCCGTTTTGGGAGCCGGTAACGTCGTCGCCCGAGCGCTCGTGCGTCCGGCCTACGAGATGCACGTCCAGCGACTAGCTCGCATCTACTGGCTGGCCTACGACGACTTGGGTGCCAGCGGCGCGTCCGACCCCGCGCTCCTCGCCTACGCCTCTTTCCTGGACGGAAGCCCGATCCCCGACGGCATGGGCAGCTACCAGGGCGACGGGTTCTCGGTCTCCGCCTTCATGGACCGCAGCGAAACCCTCCTGCCCGCCGTCGACCTGATGCTGCCCAACGACTGGACCGCCAAGTACGAAGCCAATACCGCCTATGGCTTCTGGCTCCGCCGCCAAGCCGACGGCACATCGGCGCGCTGGCACGATGCCCTGGACAAATTACTCACGACGTACGACGCCGACTGGCTCGCCACCCAGCAGTAAATAGACACCACGCCTAGAGCTGGCCGCCTATTTCTCCGAAATGCTGGGTTGCTGGCCATCTCTCCAACAGTCAGACCCTGGCGGTTGCAACAGAACGATGCCCGCATCCACGTTGCCAAGAGGCTTGATGACGATTTTGGGGTCGGGGTCGCTGTTCGGGCCGAACGGAGCGAAGATGCCGGGATCCATCTCGGCGTCGGCGCAGCGTTTCGACGGGAGGCGTTGATGTGGAATGGAGAACCCCAACACTTCTAGCGAGTCGTTCGGCACGAACCGGAGCACCGTCGTTCCTTCGAATAGCGTCGGCACGTCGACACCGATACGAGGACCGATGGGGTCAGGAGGCGCCTGAGCGGCCGCGGACGCGCCGAATACCGCGCACACAAGTACGAGCGGAAGCGTAACGGTGAGGCGGAGCATAGAGGGCGAGGAAACGTAGCCGAACGGCGTGTGTGACGGGTGGCTACCGCCCCGACTCGCCGTCACCTTCCGCACCCAAATACGCCTCGAAATCCTGGGTCAGATACGCGTCGGTCGAGATGAAGCCGAGTACGTCGAGGAAGTCGGGCGCAGCTTTGAATCCGCCGAGCCTAGTGACGTAGCTGCCGTCCGAAGTCAGGAATACGGTTGTCGGAAAACCGGTCGCGCCCAGCGCACTGGCCAGCATCTGCGACGAGAGTGTGTACTGCTTGAACGAGATCAAGTCTTCGGACTCCTCGCCGTTGACACGCACCATCTCGTAGTTGGCGGCGACGTGAGCCTGCACCTCCGCGCTGCCATAGACCTCCTTCTGCAGGCGCGCGCACCAGCCGCACCAGGGCGCGAACACGTCGACGATCACCTTCTTTCCACTGGCTTCGGCGGCCGCCATCGCGGCCTCAACGGTCGGATGCCACGCTATGCCCTCCGCGGGCGAGGGGTCGACGCCACTGCCCTGCGCCTGAGCGGCAACCGGCGTCAGTAGGACGAAGAAAAACAGAGCGGCGAAGCGGCAGGCGAGCATAGGAATGCGATAGCTCAAAGAGACAGAAGAGACGTGTAGGCGGAGCACAAACGGTCGAAAGCCGCGCTGGGCGCGTAGGTTTCGAACACGGATGGGGCGTTGGCTGCTAAACGCGCGCGCAACGCGGCATCGCGTGCCAGCCTACTCAGCGCGTGGGCGATGGCAGCGGCGTCGCCGGGAGGCGTGAGCAGGCCCACCTGGTGCGGCGCCACGACGGCTCTCAGTTCCGGCAGATCGCTCGCCACAACCGGTAGACCGGCTTGCAGGTATTCGAAGAGCTTGTTGGGGAGCGCGTAGCGGTAGCTCAGGCAGGCGTCGTCCAGCGTGACGACGCCGATGGTAGCTGACGCCGTCGTTTCCAGCAGTGCACCAGGCGGCACCGGATCGATGAGGAAGGCGCGGCCTGCTAGGCCCAACCGGTCGATCTGACGTTCCAAAGTCAATCGCAGGGGTCCGCTGCCCATGAGCACCAAAGCCAACTCGTCGACTCGTGCGACGGCGTCGACGAGCGTTGGTAGGCCGCGGTGCGGCAGGAGGGCGCCTTGGTAGAGCGCGATCGGAACGCCGTCTGCCAGACCGGTGCGGCGGCGCAGCACGTCGGAGTTGCCCAGTGGCGGCGGCGCGTCGGGGACGTTGTGCAGTATCGTCGGCTCCATAATGCCGTAGCTGGCGGCCATCCACCGGGCGATGGACGCGTTGACGGTAAACACCTGGTCGGCGCGGCGCGCGTAGTGCCCCTCGACTTGGCGCCACGTCCACGAGGCCCACGGCTTTCCAACGGTACCGAACGAATGCGGGTACAACTCGCGCGCGTCGTAGGCTAGCCTGCGCTGGCGGCTTCGCGCTGCTGCGGCCAGTGCCGGAAGGACGAACAGATCGCTGGCGTGGTAGACGCGCGCGTCGACGTGCCGGACGGCCTGCGCGACTGACCGGTGCAGGCGCCAGAAAAACAGAGGTCCCCGCCCCGGCGGAAGCGCGACCGAGCGCTCGGCGACTGCTGCTGGCATGGGTTCGAGCCGGACCGCATCGCGATCCCGACCCGCGTGCGATGCCACGACGCACACGCGCAGTCCCATCGACGCCCATACGCGCAACTGCCGGAGCGTTCGAGAATTGCGCCGCGGATCGCCCGTCATGGCGAAGCACACGTCGCAGGTGATGTCAGACTGATTGGGCACGAATCGGAGCGAGAAACGGGGACAGTTTACGCGTTCGGCAGCCCCTCGGCAGTCCGAGAAGCCAACCCGCACGAAGAGCCGGTGAGCCGCCTGCGACCGCTCCGGCGCGCTCGTATCTTTGCCGGTCCGCACCTGCGCGCGCGCACCTACCAAGCGAGCCGCACACGAGCCCAGACATCGCCACTTACCACCGTTTATGAACCCCGTCACGCTCGCTCGCGCGCTCGTCGAGATTCCCTCCCCTTCTGGCGACGAAGCGGCCGTCGTGCGGCACGTGGCGACGGTTCTGCGCAACCTTGATCTACGCGTCGAGCAGCAGCAGGTAGCGTCCAACCGGTTCAACCTAGTCGCCACGACGACTTCGCCGCCGCGCGTCGTTTTCGCCTGCCACCTGGACACCGTTCCGGGCGAAGTCGAAGTCCGGGAGGACGATACGCACCTCTACGGCCGCGGAGCCGCCGACTCCAAAGGGGCCGCCGCCGTTCAGCTCGCCGCGGCGTCCAAACTGCTCGAATCGGGCGAAACGCGCATCGGCCTGCTGTTCACTGTCGATCAGGAAATGAGCGCTCTGGGCGCCCAGGAGGCCAACGGTCACCCCGTCGCTGAGCAGTGCGCGTTTCTGATCGGAGGCATGCCAACCGGAGGCAAGATAGCCGAAAGCACCAAAGGCTCACTGCGCGTGCGGCTGACCACGCGTGGCAGGGAATCGCACTCGGCTCATCCCGAAAACGGCGATTCGTCTATCGTGCGCCTGCTCGACGCGCTCGCCACCCTGCGCGGTGCCACGTGGCCGACGGACGAGCGGCTTGGCGAGACGACGCTCAACGTCGGCGTGATCTCGGGCGGGACGCGGCACAACGTCATCCCCGGATCGGCCTGCGCCGACGTTCAGCTTCACCTGGTCTCGCCCGCTGCGCAGGTGGAAGAGCAGTTGCGCGCGCTCGTGGGCGCCGACGTAGCTGTCGAGGTGATAGCGGCGTCGGATCCTCTGGTGCTGTTCACGCCCGAAGGCTTCAAAACGACGACGGTGCGGTACGCGTCCGACCTGCCGTACCTCAACAAGTGGGGCACTCCCCTGCTGCTGGGGCCCGGCTCCATCCTCGTCGCCTATACCGACGACGAGCACATCGCCAAGGCCGACTTGGCCGCCTGCGTCGATCAGTACGTCCGCTTGACGCACCACCTGCTCGACCGCTACGACGACGAGCAAAAACCGGCCGAAGCGCAGCGCGAATCCGCGGCTTAGACCTGCGCTCACGGCCGGTCTGAATGGGCATGGGTGGCGGACGCGGTCCCCAGTGCAGTTCGGACAGTGAGACATGGAGGACCCGTGGCGCGAGCGGCGCAGAACGTCGCCCTGTTCGTCACATCCAGAGCAGCAGCAGCGCGTAGCCTACCGCTCCGCCCACAAAGGCGCCCAGTTTGCTCTCTCGCTCTTCGGGCAGTTCCTCTTTGAGCACGTTGAGAATGACGGCTCCCCCCAGGAACGCGTCGATGCTGGCCAGCGCGCCGTGCGGGACGTCGAGCAGCAGCGCGCCGCCCCAGCCGATCAGGACGGACGCCGCCATCGTCCACCGGCCGACCCGCCGCCACCCAGCTTCGAACGTCTCGTCCAAGGCTTTGTCGACTACGACGAAGTGCAGCGCCATCGCCAGGGCGAAGAGTACCAGTTCGCGCGTCTCGTACGACGTGGTCGCCAGCACGTAGCCGACGATCAAACTATAGACGCTGAACAGGATCAAGTGCACGCGGTAGACGCGCCGCGCGTTATCGCCACCGCTCTGCCTCCCCTTCGACTTGGAGGCGTAATCCGGTAGCACCTTGCGCTGCGATTCGGGCCGCACGCCCTGGCCCGTCGACATCTGCTTGCGCGTCACGTGTAGCCGCGAGGCACGCTCGAAGCCGTAGAACGTCAGCAGACCCGCCAGCGTGAGCAGGTAGACGAAATGGTGAACTCCGCCGGTCCACGAGGCGTCGCTGAGCGCGTTCTGGTGCTCGGCCAGTTCGGGCAGCAGATGCAGAATCACGTAGGCCACGGACGCGCCGCCCGAGAGCGAGAGCCACCGGCTACGCGGGACGCCTTCGAGGAACCGCAGGCGGTGCGTCGACGCGTGAACGGCGGCGATGACCAGCGCAGCGATGAACGAGGCGATCAAGAGGCCATTCGGCTTAGCGCATCGAGCCGTCGGGCACTTCGGTCAGACCGGGATCGCGGTCCAGAAACTCCTGGTAGAGCGCGATCTGGCGAGAAGTCATCGGCATGCGGTAGCCCTGGATGAACACCTCGGTCACGTCGGTCGACGTTTCGAACGGATCGCCATCGGACAGAAAAAATGTGGCGTCTTTGCCCACTTCGAGCGATCCGGCCCGGTCGTCGATGCCGAAGATTTGAGCAGCGCCCAGCGTGACGGCGTAGAGCGCGTCGTTCTTGTCGAGACCATAGGCGGCGGCGAAACCGGCGTGGTACGGCAGGTTGCGATAGTTGCCGTAACCATCCATCGAGCGGATCGCGATGCGTACGCCTGCTCGGGCCATGAGAGCGGGGTTGGCGTACGGCTTGTCGTAGCGGTCGCTCTCGCGTGTGGGCACCTGGAGAATCGGTCCGACCAAGCACGGCACGCCCGCCGCGGCGATCTTGTCGGCCACGCGCCAGCCTTCGAGGCAGCCTGCCAGGATCGTCTGGCTCGTAAGCCCACGGCTTTCGGCCCACTCGAGTGCTTTGACGATGTCGGACGCGCGGTTGACCTCGATCATCAGGCGCATCGCGCCGCTAACGACAGGAGCAAGCGCCTGCAACTCGGGAACGAACTGGACTGGACGCTCGGCGCGGTTGGCTACGCGTGCCGAGTCGATTGTGACGTAGCGCTCGGCTTGGTCCCACAGATCGTTGAGCGCTTTGGCTGCCTCTTTGTCGGCCTTGTCGATCTCTTCCTCGCTGCGGCTGTCCCACCATCCGCGGCGGCCGCTAGACGGAAACTGCATCGTTTGGAAACGGGCGTCGGGCGCGGCGAGCATCTGCTCGGGCGTGTAGCCGTGCAGGTTGATGACGGCGGCTTCGCCCGCAAGCAGTCCACCCGAAGGCATCGTGAGCGTCGTCGTGACGCCCGAGACGCGCGTGACCGGAATCCAGACCGAGTTGGGGTTAACGGCCGTCAGTGCCTTGACCTGAGGGTTGAGACTCCCAATCTCGTCGAAGTCACGCGTGCGGCTGTCGCTGTTGACCTCTACTAGGCCCATCTGCGTTCCGGCGTCGATGAGCCCAGGGTAGACGCTGCGCCCGGCGCAGTCGACTCCCTTAGCGCCAGCGGGGGCCGATATGCCTTGTCCCATTTGAGCGATTTTGCCGCCCTCGACAACTATCGTCGCTCCCTCGACGACACCTCCACTAACGGTGACGGCGCGGCAGTTGGTCAGCACGAACGGGCCAGCTTCGGCTTTCTGAACGGGATCCTGCGCCTGGGCCGGGAGGGCCAGAGCGAGCAGCGAGAGGGCGAGAATGGAACGCTTCATAGGTTTTGGGGGAGTCGCGGCGAGGGCGTGGTCGGGGCGATCTCTAGTCGGTGAGACGGGGTGGGGCGCAGCGCCGTACTAGCGGACGGAGGCAGCTTCGCGAGCGAACGCTTCGAGTTCGTGGACGCCGCTCATGCAGGCTTCGTCGTGTTCGTGCGTCAAAATTGTCGCGTCGTCTACGCTAGCATTTGGGTTGACGTAGAAGCGCACGTCGTCGGGATCGGCAGCGTCGTCGAAGTAGACGAGTCCGTCGACGATCGTGTAGCGCGGCCGGGCGTAGATCGAGAGCGGATGGCCTTCGAAAATGGCGATGTCGCCGTCCTTTCCGACTTCGAGACTGCCGACCATTCGGTCGATTCCCAGCTGCCTGGCCGGATTGATCGTGATCATCGCGAGGGCTTCGTCGTCGGTTAGGCCGCCATATTTCTGCGTTTTGGCGGCTTCGTGGTACAGGTGACGAATGAGTTCGCCGCTGTCCGAGTTGATGCTCGTCGTGACTCCGTTGCGGGCGAGGATGGCGGCGTTGTAAGCGGTCGAATAGTAGACCTCGAACTTGTAGGCCCACCAGTCCGAGAAGATCGACGCGCCAGCGCCCCACGCGGCCAGCTCGGGAGCAACCTTGAACGCCTCGTTGGCATGCTGAAACGTCAGGTTGGTGATGCCGAAGTCCGAGAAGACGCGCATCAACATCAGGATTTCGTCGGCGCGGTAGCTGTGGCAGTGGACCAGCACGTCGCCAGAGAGGATGTCGGCCAGCGTTTCCAAGCGCAGATCGTAGGCAGGCGGCTGCGCGCGATCGCCGCGCGCGGCAGCGGCCTTGTCTGCGGCGTAGCGCTGAGCGCGCGTAAAGCCCTCGCGGATGACCATTTCGACGCCCATTCGAGTCGACGGGTGGATGTCGTTGCCTTCACCGTGGACA
This sequence comes from Rhodothermales bacterium, assembly GCA_963841855.1. Taxonomy (GTDB): domain Bacteria; phylum Bacteroidota; class Rhodothermia; order Rhodothermales; family BA12; genus CAXBBB01. The sequence continues at coordinate 1,031,974 of CAWJEJ010000001.1, forward strand.
CGTGTCGGGTTCTCGCCTAGCGCGAACTTGATTGTGCGCGGAGCACCTTCGAGGCGCATCGCGTCCGGGTCGGCGAAGCCCCAGCGCAGCTTGATCGTCTCGTTCTGCCCGCCGATCGGGTTGGCCGAACCGTGCATGACGTGCGTCGCCGTGACCCCACCGGCCAGCGCGCGGTAGAGCGTCACGTCGAACGGGTCGATCATGTCCTCTATCGTGACCTCGGCGGCGATCGGGACGGTCGCTTCGTTGACGCTGCTCGTTCCGGCGTGCGAGTGCGCGTCGATGATGCCGGGCATGACGTAGCGCCCCGTCGCGTCGATCGTCCGGGCGCCGCGCGGTGCGCTCAGACTGCTGCCGATGCGCGTGATCTTACCGTTTTCGACCAGCACGTCGGTGTTTTCCATCGTGCCGTTGGTAACGGTCAGGACCGTCCCGCCCCGTATGAGAACCGAGCCGGTCGGAGCGGTCCCGTTAAAGGGTTTGGGTTCCATCATCTGAGCCTGCGCGGCAAGCGGCAGGAGCATCAACAGAGCGAAAAGTGCGAGTCGGTTCATCATCAGAGGCGGTAGAGGCGATTCGAAAATCGACCGTACGAAAAGGCGGAAGGTGGGCGGGCCGACGATCAGTTGGGGATGCGCGTGCCGGTGAACGGGAACGAACCCAGGTTGGGAATTTCGATCGTTCCTTCGTACGCGTCGGCCGTGAGCGTGCCGGTGAACGTCAGTCGGCCGAACTGCGGCGCGGTGAAGATGACGGTCAGTTGGTCGCCGTTGAGGCGCGCTTCGTCTATTTCGGCCGGAGCGGTGAACTGCGCACTGCTCACCGTCCCTTCGAGCGAGGTGGGCGAGCCGGTCAGCGTGAGCGTGGATGACTGCTCGCCCTGCGGCGTCGGCACGACGAGTGCCCACGAGCCTACCGGATTGAGGCTGCTGTCGGGCTTGGCGCTGCTCTTCCTGGCTTCCATCTCGTACACCTTGCCGTCTACGATCATCATGCGCACGTCGGGCTTCTCGGCGAACGGCGATCCCTGTGAGACGATCAGGTTGGCGATCTTTCCTCTCTCCACTGATCCCAGCACGTCGGACACGCCCAGCAGGGTAGCGGCGTCGGTCGTCAAAGCGGCCAGCGCGGCGTCTTCGCTCAGACCGGCGGCGATCATGCGGCGTAGGTTCTTGGCCAGATCGGCGGTCTTGATGTCCTCGGTCGCGAAACCGAAGCTCAGCCCGGCAGCGCGCATCGTGGCGGGCAGCGCGTCGGCCTTGGCGATGGCGGCGCGTTTGCGGGCAAGCAAGTTGTCGCGCTCGGCTTCGACGCCGCCGTAATCGGGCGTGCGCGTTCCAGAGACGTAATCGGCTGCGGTCGAGTCTTTCTTCATCTCTTCGGGCAGTTCCATCGACAAGAAGAGCGGCACGTCGGCGGTCTTGAGCGCCTGGACCGCCATCTCTCCGCCCTTGAGTCCGGCGAGCATCAGGTTGAGGCCTAGATCTTGGGACAGGCGCACGGCGCGGAAAATCTCGTTCGCGTCGTCGACGTGAAAGAGCATCGGTTGTGTGCCGTCGAGGACGGGGAAGAACGCTTCGTGCGCCGGGTCGAAGGGCGCTCGGGCGTTGCCGTTGGGACCGCGCTCGTAGGCGTCGCCGATACTTTTGCGCCGAGCGGCTTCCCTTGCGTACTGGCGCATGACGGCCATGACGCCCATCGGGGTGCTGGGATAGACGCCCAAGGCGCCGTCGAACTGCGCGAACTGAGCCGTTTGGCCTCGAATCACCAGGTCAGAAGGCGTGTCGCCGCTCAGCACGATCAGCGCGCTCTGCCCAGGCAAGAAGCGTCCGCGCGGGACGACGTGGGCGGCTCCGAAACCGGCGTCGCGCAAGGCCTTGATGCTGGCCTCGGACGGGTCGAGCATCATCCGCACGTCGCGCTGCGGCTGGATTCCGGCGCGGTCCGGCGTGGGTTCGCTGCGGCTGTCGCTCTGCTCGCGATAGGCGCCGCGCTCCAGTTCGGGAACGCCGGCGCTGGTGAGTCCGCTGATGAAAGCGGCGTAAATCGTCAGCGAGTCGCCATTGATGACATAAGCGTCGTAGGGAACGCGCGTGCCGGCGCCGACCGATTCGATCAGCCCGTCGCGAACGACGACCGTGCCTGTCTCGATTACGTTTCCGGGCGCGACGACGATGCGGGCGTTTTGAATCGCGACGACGTTGGTGATCGGAGCGATGGCGTCGACGTCTTGGGCGCGCAGCGGCAGAGCGGCGAGCAGAAGCAGCAGGCAGGCGAGGGAGAAACGGTGCGGCATACGAATCGGTGCGAGTGTGATCGTAAAGTTAGGCGCGCGTAGCGGCTTTGCCGAGCCGAGCAAGCAGAGTCAGGCCGTATCGCCCTATTTTTTTGTCTATGATCACGATTGGAGAATCCACCGCTCTGACCCGGACGATGTCGTCGCTGATGGCCGAGACCGTCCGCGGGCGCTGGCAGACGCGGCGCGCGAGCGGCGACGAGCGGTTTCGCGCCCAAGCTCGCGCGCAGCAAACGAGCGGCGCCCGGTTCTGCCATGCCTCGCGCATACGGATCGAGGTGGCCTCCCCACTGCCCGGTTTGCCAGGCCTCATCGTTGCCAACCACCTGGGCGCGTGGGATGGGTTCGCCCTCGCCGCATCGCACGCAATGGCCATCGCGGCCAAAGAAGAGGTCGACGGCTATCCGATCATTGGCGCGATGACCCGGACGTTCGGCATTCTCCTGGTGCCGCGCGGACGTCCGACCGAGACCGGCGGCTTCGTCGACCGCGTTCGAAGCCGGCTCAGAGCCGACGTTCCCGTTCTCGTCTTTCCCGAAGGCACGACCGGCGACGGTGCCGACCTGCTGCCGTTCAAAACGGGCGCGTTCGAGGCTGTCGCCGATACGCAGTGGCCCGTCCTGCCCGTCGCCCATCTTCCGGTCGCGTGGGGCAAGGAGCAGCGCCCAGTCGACGCCGTCACGACCGAGCGCGTGACGTGGCAGGACGGGCAGTCGCTCGCCGAACACGCACGCAATCTGGCCGCCCACCTGCCCCTGACGATTCGCATCGCAGCAGGCGAGCCGATCCCGTCGCAAGGCAAGAACCGCAAGCAGCTGGCGCTCGAAGCTCACGCGGCCGTAGCCGATCTGGTCGAGAGACTGCGCAGCGGAGTCTGACGCGCCAGAGCCCAGCGCCGCCAGCATGACCGATTTGAGAGAGGGAGAGAGAGAGAGAGACATTGGCTATCGCAACGTGTACCCGGTTCTAGCCTCATGCCTCTCACTGGACTGCACCACGCCACGCTTGTCACCGCCGGTGCGCGCGTCAACCTCGCTTTCTGCCGCGACCTGCTGGGCCTACGCAGATCTAAACGGGCGATGAACTTCGACGGGCCGGACGTGGCGCACCTCTGCTGACGACGACGCGGCGGGTACGCTCGCCACCTATTTCGAGGCGCCACCGCGAGCCCGGAAGGCACGCATTGGCGCTGGACAGACGCACCACTACGCGCTGACGGTAGCGTCGGAGTAAGAGCAGCTGGGCCTGCTGGACCGGTTGATGTCGGCTGGGCTGAGCGTGTCGCCTGTCCACGATCGCGTCTACTTTCGGAGCATCTATACCAGCGATCCCGACGGCCACATCGTCGAGGTCGCCACGGCGGGCCCGGGCTTTGCCGTCGACGAGAGCGCCGACGCGCTGGGCGAACGGCTGATGCTCCCGACCTGGCTCTAAGGTGAGCGCGCGCGCATCGAAGCGAACCTGACGCCACCCGCATGACCCTGCACACGGCAGACGCCGGAGCGGTCGCCGCTCGCCCACCACAAGCGGCGGCGACCGCTCCGGCAGTCGTGCGCGTGCAGAAGGCGCCTTAATCGGCGCGTCGTCCTGCACGACCTAATATGCCTACTCGCCCTCCCTTCTCGCATCCCCGGATCCGGGGATCTCTGTCCACAGCCATGTCTGCGCTTCCTCCTTTCACACTCACGTCCGGCGCTCCGATCGCCGAAGCGACTGCGGTTCTCGTCCTGCTTCACGGCCGCGGTGCGGGCGGCCCGGGTATCTTTGGAATCGCGGACGCGATAGGTCTCTCGTCCGACTGGGCTGTTCTGGCTCCTCAAGCTCCCGCCGAACTGGGCGGAGCGTGGTATCCGCATCGCTTCGTCGCAGACCTCTCCGACAACGAGCCGTGGCTGAGTAGGGCGCTCGAACGCGTCGGTCAGTGCGTGGATGCTGCTCGGTCGGCCGGGATCGCGCCGGACAGAATCGTGCTCTCTGGGTTCAGCCAGGGAGCTTGCCTGGCTGCCGAGTTCGCCATGCGATCGGGAGGACGATGGGGCGCGGTCCTCGCCTTCAGCGGCGGCCTGATCGGCCCACCCGGCACCACGTGGAGGATGGATGGAGCGATGGGCGAGACGCCCGTCTTGCTAGCTGGAAGCGACAACGATCCGCACATTCCACTGGTGCGCGTCGAAGAGTCTGCCCGAGCGTTTACGTCCGCCGGAGCGCTCGTCACGACGGAATTGTACCGCGGCATGCAGCATACCATTGCACCCGGCTCCATCGAAACTGCGCGAGAGATGCTACGGACGTCTGGGTTGCAGAGCAGCGTAACGGAGGCGTTCTAAGTAGTGGCGTCGCAAGGGCGTAGCAGTGTTTACGTTCCGCGTATACCGGAGGGCGAACGGACCTATTGAGCCTGCGTGTGCATGTCACAATCCACGCTGCTCACCCGAGCATTCACCCCTTCAAATACACGCCTCACCCTAATGGCCAACATTCCCGTCGAAAAGAAATCCGGCTTCCCCTGGTGGCTCCTTCTTCTTGGTCTGCTCCTCCTCGCGCTCCTCGTCTGGTTCTTTACCCGCGACGGCGAAATCGAAGAGACGATCGAAGATGACGTCGTCCAAGTCGACCCTGTTCCTACCACCAACACCGGTGTGATCACCTCGTGGGCCGAACTTCAAAACGTCGCCGAACGCCGCAACCTCGTCGGCCGCCAGATCGACATCAGTGACCTCGTTGTGACCCGCGTTTCGGGCGACAGCACGTTCTTCGTCGGTCCCGACATGAACACCCAAGGCAGCGACCGCCTCTTCGTCGTTCTCGAAAACATGGGCGAAGACCAGACCGGCGCCTATGGCCGCGACGGACGCTACAACGTTGACGAGATGGAGCAGATGACGCTCCGCGGAGAGATCATGATGCTTCAGTCCAGCGATCCTGACGCGTGGGCGCTCAACACCACTGACGCCGACATGGTACGCGAAGGCAACGTCTACGTACGCGCCTCGAATCTCATGTTCACCGACGAGGTCGGCGACATGGATGGCATGGACATGTAAGACCGCGGGCGGCGCCGGGACCTTCTACTCTGGCGCTGCCCTCTTTCCTCCTTTACACACAAGACAACTAGCCCAATGGCACACGTAAAACTCTCTGAAACCCACGACTACGACTTGGTCTACGACGACCAGGACATCCGCGGCTGGGAAGTCCGCGACGGCGCAGGCGCCGTCATCGGCAAAGTAGACGACATGGTCGTCGACACCGATCGCGAAATCGTCGATATCGTACGGCTCGAAGATGGCCAAGAATTGGCCGCCCGCGACCTCTACATCGGAGACGGCGTCGTCTACGCCGAGTCAGTAACGGCCGGGCACGACGGCGGCGAAGTCCGCGTCTACAACGAAGTCGGTCAGGTCACGCGCCGCGTCGACATCGACGAGGACGACACGACCGAATTCCGCTCGCACTACGGCACCACGTTCGCCGACACCGGAAAGGACTACGATTATTACGAGCCCGCCTACAACTTCGGTTACCAGCAGGCGCGCACCAACACGTACGCCAAGCACGATTTCGATGCGGCGGAAAGTGGCCTTCGCACCGACTATGGCACGATGCACCCAGGCGGCGCCTTTGATGACCATCGCGACGCGATCCGGTTCGGATTCGACCGCTACCAGAGCCGCCGCGGTGTTATGCCATCGCAAAACCTGAATCAGACCAAAATCTGACCATCGGCTGCACCCTGCTCTACGCCACAACTCTCCTCGCCTCTTCTTTCAATGACTCCTCCTGACTCCTCCCTTCCTGCCGACTCCGCGCTCTTGCGCGAGACCGAGCGGGTCATCGCCGAAGAGCGTGCTCAGAAGAGCCGTCTGGACGCGATGCACAAAGAGGGCGAAGTGTTGGAGCATGTCGTGTTGGAGGAGGCTGAGGAGAGTCTGAGCGTTGGCGTTCGCGAGATCGAGACCGGCCGTGTCCGAGTGGCACGTACGGTCGAGACGTTCGACGAAACAGTCGACGTATCACTGGCACGCGAGACGGTAGAAATCGACCGCGTCGCCGTTGGCAGCTTCGTCGATTCCATTCCCGAAGTGCGTCGCGAGGGCGATGTGCTCGTCTTTCCCGTCGTCGAGGAAGTCCTCGTCGTCGAGAAGCGGCTCAGGCTCGTTGAGGAAGTGCGCGTATCGCAGCGTACCACGCAGGAGACCGCAACCGAAACCCACACGCTCCGGCGCACCCGCGTCGACAGTGAGCGGCTGACTGGAGATGCCGCTTAGCAGCGCTCTAGCCAACCGAGGAGCCCAGGCTTCTCACGACGCATCTGCGTCCGGATGATGCACGCCGCGCATCGCCCACCTTACCAACCCCAAACACAAACACAACGATATCATGGCTAAGACCATTGTAGGACTATACGACGACCGTACGACCGCCCATAAAGCGCTCAAGGACCTTGAAAACGCCGGTTTCGGCAAAGACCACCTCAGCTTCGCCTCCAACGAGAAGGGCGACCGCAGCACGTACGAGTATGACGTGAACGAAGTCGCCGCCCCCAACCTCCTGACCGAGCGCGGTATCCCTAGCGACGAAGCCGACTTCTATAGCGAAGGCGTTCGCCGCGGCGGTGCGATCATCGTCGCCCGTGTCCACGATTCGAACATCGATCAGGCCGTCGACATCATGGCGCGTCACAACCCGATCCGCTTCGAGGACCGCCACCAGGAGTACAAGACCGAAGGCTTCACGGGCTACGACGCCAGCGCCAACGCCTTTACGGCCGAGGAGATGACGACCGAGCGCGACCGCTTCGCCGATCAGGCCAAGACGCGGATGCAGGAAGTCGAGGAAAGCCTCAAAGTCGGCAAGCGCGAGTACATCGCCGGTGGCGTCCGCGTGCACAAGTACGTAGACACCGAGAACGTATCGGAAACGCTCCGCCTGCGCCACGAGCATGTCGACGTGGACCGCACGACGATGGACCGCGCGCTGACGCCCGATGAAGCCGACCGCGCTTTCACGGAAGACACCGTCGAACTGGTCGAGCGCGCCGAAGAGGCCGTTGTGAGCAAGGAAGCTCGCATCACGGGCGAAGTCTCGGTCGGCAAGGAAGTCGAGTTCGAGGACAAGGTGATCACTGACACGCTGCGCAGCACGCGCATCGAAGTCGAGCAGATCGCCGGTGAGTTCTCCAAGCACAGCCCGGTCTTCGAAGAGCACTACGCTACGGCGTATGCCACGACGGACATGGACTACGACTACTACGAGCCCGCCTACAAGTACGGATTCGCAGCCGGTCAGACCGAGAACTACCGCGACCACGACTACAACAAAGTCGAGTCGAGCCTCCGCAGCGATTATACCACGCGCTACGGCAAGGACGACGACAGCGCCTGGGACAACGTCAAGGACGCCGTCAAGCACGGATACAACAAGGCGAAGATGGCTGTGACCAACTAAGTCCGATGTAGTACCTGGGACTCGATCCCACCGCCGACCGGCGGGCCTGCCTCACAGCGGGTCCGCCGGTTTGACGTTTGGGCCGCAGTGTAAGCCGCTTCCCTGGTCATCGCGAGCGAAGCGTGGCGATCTCCTGAGTCAGCGCTAGGCATGGAGATCGCCACGTCGCTGTGCTTCTCGCGATAGCAACTGGTGGGGTTTCGCGTCAGCCGTCAGAACGAGAGCGTAAACGTCGCGCCCTCGCCGATGTCGCTGGAGACTGTCAGCGTGCCGCCGTGCAGCCGCATGATCTGGCGCGACAGGCCCAAGCCGATGCCGCTGCCGCCGGGCTTGGTCGAAAAGAACGGGACGAAGATGCGCTCCTGAACTTCAGGTAAGATACCGGGACCGTTGTCGGCGACGTGGAGGCGAGCGCGCCCCATTGGTCCGGCATCGGCAGACAGCGTGACGCTGGCATGGGGCATTCCCGACGCAGCCTGGATGGCGTTGAGCGTCAGGTTGATGAGCACCTGCTCGATCTGCTCGGCGTCGGCAGCGAGTTCAACCGTCGAGGGCACGTCGACGTGCAACGATACGCCCGCCTCGCGCGCCGACGACCGCATCAGCCGGGCGATGCTAGTGAGCAGCGGGCTGGCGTCGACGATGGCGAACGTGGGGCGCGGCAGACGCGACAGGCTGCGGTAGCTCTCGACGAACGACACCAAGCCGGACGCCCTTCGGCCGATCGTTTCGAGCGCCTGATCCGCCGTATCGGGATCGACGCCGCCGGGTGAGGCCAGCAGTCCGCGCGTCGTCTGGGCGAGCGACTGAATGGGCGCCATCGAGTTCATGATCTCGTGCGTCAACACTCGTGTCAGTTGCTGCCATGCGGCCATCTCTTTCTCCTCCAATTCCTGCCGAATGTCTTGGAGCGAGGCCAGCGTTTGCTCCTGCCCACCTAGCTGGAAACGCGACGCGTAGACGACCAGTTCGAGCGTTCGGTCGTCGCGCGCCACTCGAACCAATGCCCGCCTTCCCGATTCGAGCGATGCCAGCGTCTGGGACAGTTCGGCGCTCACGCTTTCCAGCGTGTCGAGGTGCGCCAGTCCGGGCAGACCGAGCAGCCGCCGCGCCGCCGCGTTGAACAGCGTCACCTCGCCGTCCTGAGTGAACCCGACCAACGCCACGCCCACGTGCCGAACGACCGCTTCGAGATACGTCACCTGCGCCTCGCGCTCCCCTCGCGTCTGCCGGATTGTCGCCCGCACGTCATCTACGGCCAGCGACAGGGCGCGGTGCATCTCTCCTCTATCGCGGTGTGGCACGCCCGCAGATAGATCGTCGTAGCGCAGACCTTCCAAAAACGACAGCACGTCGCCTGGCGTCCGCAGCGCCTCGCGGTACACTCTGCTCGCGGACGTGATCGCGACCATCAGGAATGCGACACTCGCCACCGCTCAGACCCATCGCCCATTCTGCCGAGTCCATCGCGATGCCCGTCAGCACGAGCAGGACACCCGGCGCCGCCCACGTCAGCGCCAGCAATCCGACGCAGACGCTCGCCCCAAGCGCGCCGCTGACGGCCAGTGTCAGCCCACGCACCAACCGCGCATCGTAGCGCCCCAGCGCCTGCCGGAGCGCCACGAACAAACGCGGGCGTGAGGGTGGAGGTGGTGGCTGCATAGGCGGCTAGGGGCAGAGGAAGAAGAGACAGCCTATCGACGGGACCCAGCCCCTTGACATCGCGAGCGAAGCGTGGCGATCTCCTGCGCTCGCTGCTGCCTGGGAGATCGCCACGTCGCTGCGCTCCTCGCGATGACAGTTGGGAAGTGGGTGGTGGGGCTTCGCTGACCGGCAGTTGGACAGGTAGGTGGTAGCGGTAACATGCGGCGTTAGCATCACAGGCCGTACTTCTCGATGCGGCGGTAGAGCGAGGCGCGCGTCAGGCCCAGTTCGTCGGCGGCCCGGCTGATGTTGCCACCGTGCTTGCTCAGCGCCTTGCGGATCACGGCCTGCTCTACGTCTTCGAGATCAAGGCTCGGCAGCGCGGCAGACGGCTGCGGCGTCGTAGCCGAGAACGACAGATCCGACGCCGTCAGCGTGTCGCCGTCGCCCAGGACTACGGCGCGCTCGATCGTGTGCTGCAACTCGCGGACGTTGCCGGGCCACGGATAATGGACCAGCGCGTCGAGCGCGTCGGGCGATAGGCGGCGCGCTTGGCGGTCGTACTGCCGGGCGTAGCGCGCGAGGAAGTGCGAGGCGAGAACCGGCAGGTCACCGACGCGGTCGCGCAGGGGCGGCAGGCGCACTTCGACCGTGTTGATACGGTAGATCAGGTCCTGCCGGAACGCGCCGGATGCCACGGACTGGGCCAGATCGACGTTGGTCGCGCTGACGAGCCGCACGTCGACGGGGCGCGGCTTGGTCTCGCCGACGCGCGTGATCGTCCGGCTCTGGAGTGCCGTCAAGAGGCGGGCCTGCTGGGCAGGCGTCGTGTTGGCGATCTCGTCGAGGAAGAGCGTCCCTCCTGCCGCCGCCTCCATCCGCCCCTCGCGGTCCGACGCCGCGCCCGTAAACGCGCCCTTGACATAGCCGAACAACTCGGACTCGAACAGACTTTCGGACAGCGCGCCCAGATCCGCCGTCACGAACGGCCCCTGGCTGCGGTGCGACGCCGCGTGCAGCGCTTGGGCCGCGACCTGCTTGCCCGTCCCGTTCTCTCCGAGCAGCAGCACGTTGGCGTCGGTCCGCGCGACTTTGCGCAGCGTCGCCACGACGCGCTCCATCTCGGCCGACGTACCGATCAGATTGGCGAAGGGATCGTCGGACGGACGAGGAACCCGCCGCTCGGCGCTCTCTTCGGGGCGCTCCAGCCGCGTCCGCCGCACTTGAGCAGCGGCGGCGACCGAAGCCACCAACCGTGCATTGTCCCACGGTTTGGTGACGAAGTCGACGGCGCCTCTCTTCATCGCACGGACGGCGAGTTCTACGTCTCCATAGGCCGTGATCATGATGACGGCGAGGTCGGCGTCCATGCGGAGCAGGCGGTCGAGGTATTCGAGCCCCTCTCTCCCCGACGACGCGTCGCGCTCGTAGTTCATGTCGAGCAGGACCACGTCGAAGCGGTTCTCGCGCATCAGCGTCGGCAAGCTCGCAGGCGAGGTGGCCGTCTGGACGGCGGCGACGTGTCCGGTCAACAGTAGGCGGATGGCGGTGAGCACGTCTTCGTTATCGTCCACGACGAGGACGCGGACGGTGGAGAGATCGGAGGCAGAGACAGACATCGAAGGCGGTGAGGTGCGGAAGGGTACGCGTGCGATGCGAGCTAAGGCAATCGCCGCGCCGCAGTCAACCGTAGGGGCGACTCGCCGAGTCGCCTTGAGGCCCGGTACCCGACCAAATCGCGATGGAAGGCAAAGCCCGGAGTATTCGCTGAGGATGGAGATCGCCACGTCGCTGCGCTCCTCGCGATGACGAAAGGACTACGACCGTTCGCCGCCGCGCGGTGGGTGTCCGCAGGCGTACAGTTAGCACGCTGGGAACGGCCTCAGAGCGGGTTGCACGGGCGGGCACGGCTATTGGAGATTGTCAGGTACAATCAAACCCCGCCCGCCATGACGCGCCTCGCCTCCCTCCTCCTCGTCCTACTGATGACCACGCCGGTCTACGCGCAATCGACGGTCCAGGTGATCGACAACCGCTACGATTCGTCCGATTACCCAGCGATGCGGACGAGCTTTGAAGTCAGCGTGCGGTACGCATCGGCGGCTGGGCTGACCAACCTGGGGACGCTGCTCGAACTCGTCAACGCGCAGCCCAACCTGACACGCGCCGAACTCAACGGCAACGGCGACCAGGCCCGGTTGAGCGTCCGCTTCTCGTTCGCTACGAGCGACGAACTCAACGCCTTCGTAGAGCGAGCAGAGACGACCGAGATGCTGGATCGCATTCGCGCGATCAACCCCGAGACGTTCGCCTATGAACTCGACATCCGCAAGCGCCAGCCGAGCGGCACGACCCAGCGGTTCAACCGATAACCGCTGCACGAGCGACGTTTCTACGAAGAGATTTTATTTCAGCTGATATGTCTATTCTAACGCAACCTCTGATCACGACGTCGGGCGACGGCGGCCCCGTCCGTGGCACGGGCGAGGGCAAAGACGTAGAGCGCGCGCCGAAACCGATCTGGCGCAAGTGGCTGCCCTACGGCATCGGCGCGCTCGTCGTGCTGCTGCTGATCGCGGCAGCGGTGTGGGCGGGGCGCGGCGGCCAGCGGCTCCGCGTCGACGAGGACCGGCTGCGGATTTCGACGGTGGCTAGCGGCGATTTCCTCGAATACGTCGCCGTCAACGCGACGGCTCAGCCGCTGCGGACGATCTACCTCGACGCCGTCGTCGGTGGGCAGGTGCGCGAACGGTTCGTCGAGGAAGGCGCCATTGTCGAAGCGGGGACACCGCTGTTGCGCTTGGAAAACGACGACCTGACGCTGCGCCAGATGCAGTCCGAGGCGTCGATGGCTGAGCAGGCCAACGGCATCCGCAACACGCGACTGGCGCTCGACCAAAACCAACTCAACCTGTCGCAGCAGCTCGCCCAACTCGACTACGATTTGGGCCGAGCCCAGCGCGAACACGACCGGCTCAGCGGCCTGTTCAACCAGGGTCTCGTTCCCGCACGTGAGTACGAAGCCGCGCGCGACGAACTGGCCTACCTCAGCCGCCGCCGCGACCTGACGCTCCAAAGCCACCGCCAAGACTCGATCACCCGGTCCACTCAGATCGACCAGATGCGCGGCCAGATGAATCGGTTGCAAGACAACATGTCGTTCCTCGGCCAGACCGTCGACAACCTGATCGTGCGCGCTCCGGTCGCCGGACAGCTGACGAGCCTGGACGCCGAGATCGGCGAGCTCAAAGGAGCGGGCAGCAGATTAGGTCAAATCGACATGATCGGCGGCTTCCGGCTGGTCGCGCAGATCGACGAGCATTACGTCGCACGCGTCGCGCCTGGCCAGCAGGCGACGGCGACGATCAGCGGGACCGACTACGAACTCGAAGTGCGCAAGGTCTACCCCGAAGTCGCCAACGGCCGCTTTCAGGTCGACCTGGTGTTCTTGGGCGAGGCGCCGCCGTCGCTGCGTCGCGGACGATCCGTACAGGTGCGACTGCAACTGGGTCAGCCCGAGCAGGCGCTGCTCCTCGAACGCGGCGGCTTCTTCCAGGCGACGGGCGGGCGCTGGGCCTACGTCGTCCGGGGCGGCGAGGCCGTACGCGTACCGATCACGCTGGGCCGCCAGAACCCGCTCTTTTTCGAAGTCACTGACGGCCTCGCGCCCGGCGACCGCGTCGTGACCTCCAGCTACGACACGTTCGGCGACGCCGACGTGCTGGTGCTGAACTAGCCCTTGGTCGTCGCGAGCGCAGCGTGGCAATCTCCATGCTCTGCTGCTGCCTCGAAGATCGCCGCGCTGCTGCGCTCGTCGCGATGGCAATCTGGGAGCTCAGCGCTCTCTCCTTTCCTCTTCATTTACCTCCGACGCAGCATGCTGCGTCGCTACAATACAACCCGAAACCATGGAAACGCCCACGATCACTCCGACTGCTCCGGCTGCTGTTAAAAACGGCGGCGGCACGCTCATCCAGACGCAGGACATGACCAAGGTGTACCGCACCGAATCGGTCGAGACGCAGGCGCTGGCGGGCGTCTCGCTCGGCGTCAACCGGGGCGCGTTCGTGGCGCTGATGGGGCCGTCCGGCTGCGGCAAGTCGACGCTGCTCAACATCTTGGGCATGCTCGATCAGCCGTCCAACGGCAAGTACCTGTTCGACGGGCAGGACATCGCGCAGGCCGGGGAGTCGCAGCGGGCCAAACTGCGGCGTGGACGCATCGGGTTCGTGTTTCAGAGCTTCAACCTGATCGACGATCTGACGGTCTACGAAAACGTCGAGTTGCCGCTGCTCTACCTCAAAACCGACAAGGCCGAGCGCAAGGCTAGGGTCGAAGCCGCCCTGGACCGCGTCGCGATGCTGCACCGTCGGAGCCACCACCCGCAGCAGCTATCGGGCGGTCAGCAGCAGCGTGTCGCCATTGCACGCGCCGTCGTCGCCTCTCCCCCGCTCATTCTCGCTGACGAACCGACGGGTAACCTCGACTCCAAGAACGGCGCCGAGGTGATGAAGCTGCTCGTCGAACTCAACGAGGCCGGGCACCACTATCGTGATGGTGACGCACTCGGCCATCGACGCCGAGTACGCGCACCGCGTCGTCAACCTGTTCGACGGGCGCATCGTGAGCGAGCACTTCGCCAACCAGACAGTCGCGGCGTGACCTCGCTGGCTGCGTTCAACCGCTCCCGCACCGACGGGGCATGCCGCGTCGCCCACGCGGACACCGCCCGCCTCCCTTAGCCTCCACGCTCTGGCGTGATTCTCTCCGACGCAGCATGCTGCGTCGCTACATCTCTCTGATCGTGCACGCCATTCGCCTCGCTTTCCGCCGGTTGCGCCGGCATCCTGGGTTCACGCTGCTCAACGCGTCGGGACTGGCGATTGGGCTGGCGTGCGCGCTGCTGGCGCTGTTCTACATCCGCGACGAGATACGCGTCGACCGCTTCCACGAGGATGCCGACCGGATCTACTCGGTCGTCATGACCGACACGCTGCTCGCGCCCGAGACGCCGTCGACGCCCTACCCGCTGGGGCTGGCGCTGGCGGATCAGGCCGAGGTGACGAGCGTGATGCGGCGCAGCAGCGGTTGGCCTACGCGGATGCGGATAGCAGGAGCGACAAGCGAAATCCGCCCGCGCGTGCTGATGACCGACGCGGGCTTCTTCGACTTCTTCTCGTTTCCCCTCGTCAGCGGATCGCCTCAGCCCCTCGCCGATCTGAGCGGACTGGTGCTCACGCCCGAGACCGCGCAGATGCTGTTCGGCGATGCGAATGCGATGGGCCGCGTCGTCGAAGTATTCAAGCCGTGGCCGACTCCGACGTGGGTGCCGCTGACGGTGACGGCCATCGCCGCTCCGCCACCCGCGCACTCGACGATTGGGTTTGGTGCCGTCGCCCGCTTCGAGTCGTTGCGCGACGGCTACGACGACCCGGACAGCTGGGGCATGAGCAGCTACCGCAGCTACGTCCGGCTCGCGCCCGAGCATCGACGGGGCCGCGTACGCTGCCGGACTTCCCAGCCGCATCCAGGCCGTCGACCCCGTCGCCGATCACGTGGGGCGGTCGCCGGTTCGCCGCGCTGCCGATGACGGATTTCTACCTGTCGGGCATCGAGGAGAGCAGCACGTTCACGGGCAAGGCAGGCTACATGAAGCTGTTCGGGGCGATTGCGCTCGTCATCCTGCTGATCGCGATTCTCAACTACGTCAACCTCGCCACGGCGAGCGGCATGCGGATGGCGCGCGAAGTCGGCGTGCGCAAGGCGGTCGGTTCGGGGCGCGGGCAGGTGGCGCGCGGGCTGCTCGTCGAGGCGCTCCTGCTCGTCGGGCTGAGCTTTGCGCTGAGCGTCGGGCTGGTGCTGCTGGCGACGCCTCTGGTCAACGCGTTCTTCGACAAGGGCATCGTGCTCGGCTGGGACGCGCTGCCGGTGTGGGCGGGCGCGTTCGGGCTGATGATCGGTGTCGGGCTGCTGGCGGGCGCGTATCCGGCCCTCGTGCTGTCGCGCTTCTCTCCGGCGCGCGTGCTCAAAAGCGGACCGCAGGGTGCCATCGGCGGGACGTGGCTACGCAGAGGACTGGTCGTGACGCAGTTCGCGGCGACGATTGGGCTGCTCGTCTTTACGGGCTTCGTCTTCCGCCAACTCGACCACGTCGAGAGCCGCTACCCGATGCCGGACGACAGCCGGCTCGCCGTCCTCTCGCTCGAGCGCGAGTGGGGCAAGCGATCGGCGACCGTCGAACAGGCGCTGGCCGACCTGCCCGGCGTGATCGGAACGGCGGCGTCGACGGGCGTTCCCGGACAGATCGGCAACCGCTACGGCTTCCTCCCCGACGGCCCGGACGCCGAGTTCGACATCATCGCCGGATTCTTCGGCGACCGCGACTTCGCCGACCTGCTCGGCATGCCGACCGCCCACGAATCGACCGACCTCTCGGTCCCCGGCGCGCTCCGCCTGTTCGTCAACGAAGCGGCGATGCAGCGCTCGGCCCTCGACTGGTCGCCCGGCGTGATCTTCCCCGTCGGCGTGGTCGAAAACGGCGTCGACGGAAGCAAGTCGACCGAGCTGGCGGGCGTGCTGACGGACTTCCCCTACGAATCGCTCCGCGACCCGATTGCGCCGCTGTTCTACGCCGAAGCGCCCGACACGTCGCGCTTCCTCTACGTCGTGTCCCGAGTGGCGAGCGACAGCGTCGGCGCGTTTGGGGCCGCGCTTCCTGCCGTCTGGTCGCAGTTCAGCAGCAGCGCGCCCGAGGTCGAGTTCGTCGACGATTACGTGGCCGAGTTGTACGAAGCCGAGACCAAACTGGCGCAACTGGTGACGCTGCTCGCCATCGTCGGCCTTCTGGTGGCGTGCCTCGGCCTGTTCGGACTGGCGGCCCACGCGGCGGCGCAGAGGCGCAAGGAAATCAGCGTCCGCAAGGTGCTGGGCGCAGGCGTCGGCCGGGCTGATCGGTCGGTTGTCGCGCGAGTTCGCCCTGCTCGTCGGCGTGGCGTTCCTCGTCGCCGCGCCGGTCTCGTACGTGCTCGTATCGGACTGGCTCGACGGCTTCGTCGACCGGACGTACAGTGGGTCCGGGCGTGTTCGCGGGCGTGCTGGCGCTGGTGCTCGTGCTGGCGCTCGTGACCGTCAGCTACCACGCGTGGCAGGCGGCGACGCGCAACCCCGCCGACGTGCTGCGCGAGCGAATAAAATCGGTGGTCTAGCTGGTCGTCTGCGGCCTGTTAGGCTTGCGACGGGACGTCACCTTCTTAGGGCGACGAAGGCGTCGCCCCTACACCTCCTGATCATGCACACGCTTCGCATCGCTGTTCGCCGGTTGGTTCGGCATCCTGGATTCACGCTCGCTCAACGCGTTCGGGTCTGGCCGTCGGGCTGGCGTGCGCGCTGCTGGCGCTGTTCTACATCCGCGACGAAACGCGCGTCGACCGCTTCCACGCGATGCCGACCGATCCTCGCCGTCACACTGACCGACAGCACGCTGACGAATGGCGATACCTACCTGTCATATCCGGTCGCCGATGCGGTCGCCAATCTGCCGCAGGTCGAGCAGGCGATTCGGGTGACCGGGTCGCGAACGAGCCGGTTGCGGGTGCCGGGGAGCGATAGCGAGATCGAGAAGCGCCGTACTGTTCACCGAGGCGGGCTTTTTCGAGATGTTCTCGTTTCCATTGTCGGCGGGCAATCCGTCCTCGGCACTGAGAGAGCCGAACGAGATCGTTCTGACGCCCAAGTCGGCGGCAGCGCTGTTCGGCGAGGCCGATCCGGTCGGGCAGACGGTCGAGTACTTCCGATCCGAGCTGGAACGGACCGGGCGAGTGGATTCCGCTGACCGTCACTGCCATCGCCCTGGCGCCGCCGCACCACTCGACGATCCAGTTCGAGTCGGTCGCCCGGTTCGAGGCGCGCAACGACGACACCTACGGCGATCCGGACAGCTGGGGCAATCAGTGGCTCCAAACGTACGCGCGTCTCGTGCCCGGATCGGACGCTGCAGCGTTCGTGGCGGGCATGCCGGATCAGATGGCGAGCGCCGATCCCGAGCAACACCGACGACAGCTTTTGGGGCCAGCGTTACTACGTGCCCGTCCCCATCGCCGACGTGTACTTCTCGGTCGACCGGTATGGCAGCCAGTTCACTGGGCAAGCGGCGTTCATGCGACTTGTTCGGGCTGATCGCGCTGGCCGTCTTGATCATCGCTGTTCTCAACTACGTCAACCTCGCCACGGCGCGCGGACTGCGGATGGCGCGCGAGGTCGGCGTGCGCAAAGCCGTCGGCGCCGGGCGCGGACAGGTGGCGCGTCAGACTGCTCGTCGAGGCGCTGCTGCTGGTGTCGCTCGCGTTCGTCGTCGCCGTCGGGATCGTGCTGCTGGCGCTGCCGCTGTTCAACACGTTCTTCGGCAAGAGAAGTCGTGCTGGGCTGGGACGCGACTACCGGTCTGGGCGGGCGCGCTCGTCCTGATGCTCGACGTCGGGCTGCTGGCGGGCGCATATCCGGCCCTCGTGCTGTCGCGCTTCGACCCGGCGCGCGTGCTCAAAAGCGGACCGTCGGGTGCCATCGGCGGAACGTGGCTGCGCAGAGGACTTGTCGTGGCGCAGTTCGCGGCGACGATCGGGCTGCTCGTCTTCACGGCTTCGTCTTCCGGCAACTCGACTTCATCCAGAACAGCTACCAACTCCCCGACGACGCGCGGCTAGCCGTCCTGCGCACGCCCGACGAGTGGGGCAACGCGCACGCCAAACGATCAAAGCCGCGCTGGCCGATCTACCGGGCGTGCAAGGCGACCGCAGCGACGAGTGCCGTCCCGGGAAGGGTCGGGATGCGCTTCGGCATTACGCAGGAAGGCAAGGAGCCGCTGATGATGGCCGTCGTGTCGGCCGACACGCGATTACATGGACCTGATGAGTCTGCCGATGGAGCACGACGCGCCCATATCCGGCTCGGATTCGCCGACGCGCGTCTACGCCAACGAGTCGCTGCTGCGAGCGATGGACAAAGAGTGGTCGCCGGAGCTCACGATCCCGGTCGGCCCCAACGCGTACGGGGGCATGTCGTCGGGCGAGGCGTCGCCGCTGGCGGGCGTGATGACCGACCTGCCGTACGAGTCGCTGCGCGAGCCGATCCAGCCGATGTTCATCGCCGAGATGCCGGACACGACCGATTTCTCGTACGTCGTCGCCAAAGTGGGCGAGGCGACCTGGAGGCGTTTCAGGCCGCGCTGCCGGGCGTCTGGTCTCAGTTCAGCGGCAAGGCGCTCGACGTGTCGTTCGTCGACGATTACGTCGCCAAGCTGTACGAGGGCGAGACCAAACTGGCCCAACTGGTGACGCTGCTGGCGTTCGTCGCCCTGCTGGTGGCGTGCCTGGGTCTGTTCGGACTGGCGGCGCACTCGGCGACGACCAAGCGCAAGGAGATCAGCGTGCGCAAGGTGCTCGGCGCGGGCGTGGCCGGGCTGATCGGTAGGCTGACGCGCGAGTTCGCGCTGCTCGTCGGCGTCGCGTTTTTGATCGCCGCTCCGGTCGCCTACCTGCTCACGTCGCGCTGGCTCGAGGGCTTCGCCGATCGCACGCCGGTCGGTCCCGGCGTGTTCGCGCTCGTGCTGGGCGCGACGCTGCTGCTGGCGCTCGTGACAGTCAGCTGGCACGCGTGGCAGGCGGCGACGCGCAATCCCGCCGACGTGCTGCGCGACGAATAGGCGATTCCGTCCGCCCACGCACGGTCGGCTGTTCGGTGGCGGACGGTCGGCCGAGTCATGATTAGGCGACTGGGGCGCGGTTTCGAGGCGGCGGCACGGGCTTGGCGCGGTGGTCGGGCGTCGGCTCGGTTTGCAGGGCTACTTCGACATCAGAGGCGACGCACGCGTCGCCCCTACATCACCTCCCGTTCATGCATTCGATTCGTTTGGCTCTTCGTCGCATTCGCCGCCGTCCGGGGTTCACGCTGCTTACGGCGTCGGGGCTGGCGCTTGGGCTGGCGTGCGCGCTGCTGATCGGTAGTTACCTCGCGGGCGAGTGGCGCTACGACACGCACTACATCGGACTCGGATCAACTGGTGCGCGTGGCGACGGTCTTCGACGAGGAGGTGGTGACGGTGAGCGCTTCGGCGGTCGCTCCAACGCTGATCGCGGACGTGCCGACGGTCACGCACGCCGTCCGCATGTTCGAGGCGTCGGCATTTGGGACGCCCTTCGTCGAGGCCAACGGGCGCGGGTTCGAGGAGGCCAACGAGGTCTGGTTCGCCGACGAAGGCTGGGCGGACGTGATCGGCACACCGCTCGTCGCTGGAGCGGCCAGACTGATCGACCCGGCCACAGTGCTCCTATCTGAGCACACGGCTGAGCGGTACTTCGGATCGGCGCAAGCCGCCGTCGGGCAGACGATCACGATGGACGCGCGGCGCGTGTTGACGGTAACAGGCGTCTTCGCCGATGCACCCGAAACATCGCACATTCGCCCGCGCATCGTGGCGTCGTGGTATAGGATGAGCCAGATCGAGCCGTCGTGGACGCGCGTCAACTACGCCACTTACGCGCGCCTGACCGACCGTGCCGACCTCGCATCGGCCCAAGCCGCCCTCAACCAGATCGCCGACGCGCTAGGCGAAGACGAACGCGGATTCAGCCAACTACTATTCCAGCCCGTCGACCAGATCCACGCGACCGAGAGCGGCTCGCGTCTGCGGTACCTGATGCTGTCGTTGTGTCGTACTCGTCATCGCCGCCGTCAACTTCGTCAACCTGACGACGGCGCGGCAGGCCGAGCGAACGTCGGAAGTCGGCGTGCGCAAGGCCGTGGGCGCACCTCGGAGCCTGTTGATCGGACAGTTTTTGGGGGAGTCGTTGGCGATTACGAGTGTGGCGGGCATCGTCGGCGTGGGGCTGACGGCGCTGGGGCTTCCGTTCGCGGAAGCCATTGCGGGGCGCCACGTGCTGCCGCCGGCCGAATGGGGCTGGCTCGTGGGGCTGGCGTACATAGGGACGACCCTCGTCGTCGGCTTGCTGGCGGGTCTCTATCCGGCGTTGGCGCTGTCGAGCGGATCGTCGCTCCAGGCGCTGCGCGGACGCATCGTCGGGCCGAGAGGTGGGGTGCAGTTGCGCCGGATCCTCGTGACGGCGCAGTTAGCGATCTCGCTGGCGTTCGTGGCCGGAGCGCTGATCGTTCAGCAGCAGCTCAGCTTCTTAAGAACCGCCGACCTGGGCTTCGATCGCGCCGCAACCGTGACGGTCCCGCTGGGCGGATGGGAAGGGCAGAAGTTTGAGCGCGTCCGGGCCGAGCTAGGCGACGTACCCGGCGTCTTGGGCATCGCCGCGCTGACGAGTCTCCCCGGCGAACACCATGGCGGGTACAGCGCCACGTGGCCCGGACGCGAGGGCGACGAGTTGGCGCTGCGCGCGTCCGTCGCAAGTAGGGAAGCAATCGACGCGTTGGGGCTGCGTATCGTGGCGGGCGAAAGTCTGCCTGCTGTCGCTACCCCAGACTCCGTCGGGGCGTTTCGCTTCGTCGTCAACGAGGAGGTCGCGCGTGCCGTTGCCGGGTCGAACGAGGCGGCCATTGGCCATCCGTTCGTGATGAACGGGCGCGAGGGCGAGATCGTGGGCGTCGTCCAAGACTTCCACTACGCATCGCTGCACGAGGCCGTCGGCCCGTTCGTGCTCTTCAGCCAAGCCACGCCCTGGTACTCCGAACTCGTCGTGCGCCTGGCTCCCAACGCGCCCGGCGACGTGCTCGACCAACTCGCCGGAAGATGGAACGCAGCCGAGACGGGGCGCCCCTTCGTCTACCACTTCCTCGACGAGCAATTGGGCGATCTCTACGCCGCAGATCGTCGGCTGGGCAGCCTGGCCGGGCTGGCCGCGCTGGTCACCATTCTCGTCGCCTGCCTGGGGCTGTTCGGACTGGCCGCATTCTCGGTCGCCCGGCGGCGCAAGGAGATCGGCGTGCGTAAGGCGCTGGGCGCGGCGGCGGTCGGCATCGTCGGGTTGGTATCGCGCGAGTTTGCCGTTTTGGTCGGGCTGGGGTTTGTGATCGGCGCTCCGGTCGCGTGGGCGTTCGGCGTGTGGTGGAAAGAGGGGTTTGCGTATTCGGCGGGCGGAGCGGGGTGGGCGATTGTGGCGTCGGGCCTGCTCGTGCTGGCGCTGGCGCTGCTGACCGTCAGCTACCACGCCTGGCGCGCCGCGACGCTCGACCCGGCCCTCGTACTCCGCGACGAGTAGCGACGGCCTCTCAACCATGACATGTCTCTCTAGACACGTCATGTTTTACTTCCGCACATCGTCCAATCGTCCGCCGCCGCACGCACGCTGTCCGGCAGCGGACACGGCACAGCGTTCTGGATGCTAAAAACGTCGCATGGGCGCGAGGCACGCGTTTGGCCTAGCCGGAGGGCACCAACACGGACACGCTCATGCTCATGCTCGCCTCTTCCTTTCGCACCGCCCTTCGCAGCCTGACGCGCAACCGCGGCTTCGCGTTTCTCAACGTCGCCGGCCTGGGGCTGGGACTGGCGTGCGTGATTCTGATCGCGCTCTACGCCCACGACGAACTGATCGTCGACGATTTCCACGAAAACAGGGACCGCATCGCTCGCGTCGATCTGACGTGGACCGAAGACGGCGAGGTCGACGAACTGCCGGTGACGCCCGCCGTCATGGGGCCCGAAATCACCGCGCGGGTGCCGTCGGCCCAAGCGGTCGTGCGCGTGACCACGACTGACGCCGTGCTGACCGTTGGCGAGCAGGCATTCGAGGCCGAGCGAGGCGCGCTGATGGCGGACGACGGTTTCTTCGACGTGTTCTCGTTTCCTCTGATCGAAGGCGACGCGGCGACCGTGCTGGCCGAGCCGGGGCGCGTCGTCGTGTCACAGTCGCTGGCGCGCACGCTGTTCGGCGACGCCCCCGCCGTCGGGCAGACGCTGACGCAAGCTGGCTACGCGCTGACGGTCTCGGGCGTGATGGCCGACGTTCCGCGCCACTCGCACCTGAATTTCTCGGCCGTCACCTCTCTGGCGACGATGTACGACGTAGAGTGGCTCTTCTCGGGCTGGTTCTCCAACGCCGTCGCTACCTACACGCTGATGCGTGAGGGTACGTCGGCGGATGCGTTCGAGGCGCAACTCGGCCTGTTCATCGAAGAGGCTGCGGGAACGCAGATGGCAGAGATGGCCATCCAGCTGGTGCCCGTAGTCCGTCCGCTGGAAGGGCTTTACTTCTCCGACGCGGCAGGCATCGGGCGCTGGGGAAGCCAGACGACCTTACGGATTCTGACGCTGATCGCGCTGTTCGTGCTCGTCGTGGCAGGCGTCAACTTCACCAACCTCGCCACGGCTAGGTCGCTCGATAGGGCCAGGGAAGTCGGCGTGCGGCGGACGCTGGGAGCGGGACGCGTCGGGCTAGCGATCCAGTTTCTGATCGAAGCGGTTTTGCTGAGTTTGGTCGCCTTGGTGATCGCTGTCGGGCTGGCATGGATCGCACTTCCGACGTTCCGCATCGTCGCCGACCTTCCGGTCGTGCTGGCGGACCTGGGGATGTGGTGGAGCGCCATCGTCGCGCTGGCCATCGGGACGGGACTTCTGGCGGGCGCGTATCCGGCGTTCGTGCTGAGCGGCTTCCGACCGGCCCAGGTGCTCAAAGGACAGTTCGCGACCGGCAAACAGGGCGCGATGCTGCGGCACGGACTCGTCGGTTTGCAGTTCACCGCGTCGATCGCGCTCCTGGCGGCGACGGCCATCGTGTTCGGCCAACTGGACTTTATGCAGAACCGCGACCTGGGCTTCGACGCGGGCGACGAGCAGTCGCAACTCGTGCTGCTGCCCTATGCCATCAACGAAGAAGTTGCTCCCCGCCTGGCCGAACTGCGCGAGCGGATCGGCGCTCTGCCCCAGGTACAAGGCCTGAGCATCGGCCTGAGCGCGCCGACGAGCGGTGGTGGCAGAGGCAGCGGATTCGTCCAACGAGCCGACGGTAGTGAGCAAGAAATGCTGGCTGGAATGTTTCTCGCAGATACGTCGCTGGCGCCGGTCATGGGACTGACGCTAACGGCAGGGCGCAACATGCGACCGATGCAGACGAGAGAATCGCCACGCGAAGCCCTGGTCAACGAGACGGCGACGCGCCAGGCAGGCTACGCCGAACCCAGCGACGCATTGGGCAAACAGGCCGAGTTCTGGGGCATGAACGCCACCATCGTGGGTGTCGTGCGCGACTTCCACACCCAAGGACTGCAAGCCGAGATCTCGCCCGCCTTCATCTCGCCCGTCCCCCCAGGAAACACGGACTTCCTGAACAACATCCTGATCCGCGTCGGCACGACCGATCTCTCCGAGACGCTCGACGAGATGCAGGCGATCTGGACCGACCTGGCGCCGACGCGTCCGTTCGAGTATGCGTTCATGGACGAGCGGTTTGCCGAGCAGTATCAGACCGAGCAGCGCTTCGGCACGTTGTTCTTGTTCTTCGCCGGACTCGCCATCGCGATCGCTCTGCTGGGCCTGTTCGGACTGGCGGCGCACTCGGCGAGCAAGCGCGCCAAGGAAATCGGCGTGCGGCGCGTGCTGGGGGCGACGGTCGTCCAGGTCATCGCGCTGCTGGGGCGGGGCACCGTCGCCCTCGTCCTGATCAGCGTGCTGCTGGCCGTGCCCGCCGTCGTGTGGGGTATGAACACGTGGCTCGACGGCTTCGCCTACCGCATCGACGTGGGCGTGGCGCCGTTCGCGCTGGCCGGTGGCACCGTGCTGATTCTGGCATTGGCGACGGTGGCGTATCACGCCGTCCGGGCGGCGCGGCTCAACCCGGCGGCTTCGCTGCGGGACGAATAATGACACCCGGACGAATCGCAGATTCGCTCCTACGACACTACCCTGGATCATGTATCGAAATCATCTTCTCGTGGCGCTGCGGCGCATTCGGAGGCAGCCGGGCTACTCGTCACTCAACATTCTGGGGCTGGCCGTCGGGCTGGCGTGCAGCTTCTTTATCCTGCTCGCGGTTTACCATCAGACGTCGGTCGACCGCTTTCACGAGAAGACCGACGATCTGTACCGCATCATGCGCAGCGTCGGCGATGACGCGTGGAACTCGGTGCAGCTTCCGCTCGCGCAGGCGATGGAGAGCCAGATTCCCGAAGTCGCGCACGTGCTGCCGCTCACGTGGGGCAGCGATTTGCTGGTAACGACGGGCGAGACCAGCTTTCGCGAGCAGGGGCGGTTTGCAGGCCCCGAGTTCTTCGAGATGTTCTCCTACCCGCTGATCGAGGGCGATGCGGCGACGATTCTCGGCGCGCCCACATCGGCGGCGATCTCCGAGTCGATGGCCGAGCGGATGTTCGGGACCGACTGGCGCGAGCAGCACGTCATCGGCCAGCCGCTCAGCGTCGACGGACGCGCGGGCTTTCAAGTGTCCGGCGTCTTCGCCGACATCTCCGACCTCTCGTCGATCGCGCCGGACCTGCTGCTCTCCATCGCCGACTACGAGGCGCGCAACGCATGGCTCGACAGCTGGCAGAACTCGGGGCTGCAGTTACTCGTCGAGTTGAAGCCTGGAGCCTCGGCAGACGTCGTAAACGCCAAGATCGCGGGAATGCTCGACGCTAACCGGGAGGAGGTGGGACAGAGCCAGGTGCCGTTCCTGCACCCCTACGGCGACATGTACCTCTATACCGAGTTCGACGGGACTACGGCGGTCGGCGGCGTGATCGGCGTCATCCGTGTCTTTTTGATCGTCGCGCTGTTTCTGCTCGCGATAGCGGCGATCAACTTCATGAACCTCGCCACGGCGCGGTCGGGACAGCGCGTCAGGGAGATCGGCGTGCGCAAGGCGATTGGGGCGGCCAAGGCATCGGTCGCGGGGCAGTTTCTGCTCGAAGCCGTCCTGCTGTCGCTCCTTGCGCTGGCCGTAGCGCTGCTTATCGTCGCGCTCTCGCTTCCGGCGTTCAGCGAAGTGACCGGCCTCGACTTCGCGTTCGCGCAGACCGATCCGCGGTTTTGGATGGCCGGAGCCGTCATCGCCGTCGTCATCGGATTGATCGCGGGCAGTTACCCCGCTGTCTACCTCTCCTCGTTCCGCCCCGCCGTCGTGCTGCGCGGCGCGTTCCGGCAGGGCCGAGGTGCACGCTGGGCGCGCAAGGGCCTAGTCGTCTTCCAGTTCGCCCTGTCGACGCTGCTCATCGTCGGCACACTGACAGTCTACCTGCAGATGAACTACATCCAGACCAAAGACATGGGGCTGGACCGCTCGGACATCGTCCTGTTTCGCGTCGAAGGAGGCGCGCAGCAGCAGTGGTCTTCGTTCCGCCAGTCGCTCGAAGAGCAGCCGGGCATCGCGTCGGTGAGTGCGACGAATCAGAACCCGCTCTCCGTAAGCAACTCGACCAACAATGTGCAGTGGGAAGGCAAGCCGGACGGCGACGTCACCAACTTCTACCTCATCCACGCCGACTACGATTTCATCGAGACGATGCGGATGCAGGTAGTCGCCGGGCGTACGTTCCTGCCTGATTTCGCGTCGGACAGTTCGGGCGTGATCGTCAACCAGCAGATGGCCGAGCACATGGGCATGGAAGACCCCGTCGGCCAGCCGATCCACGTCGGCGGCATCGACGGGCAGATCGTCGGCGTGGTGGCGGACTTCCACATGACGTCGGTGCAGCGGCGGATCGAGCCGACGGCAATTCTGCTCAACCCGGAGCGCGCGCATCTGGCGACGGTGCGCGTCGAGCCGGGGCAGGCTAGGGCCGGGCTGGCGAGCATCCAGTCGCTGCTGACCGAGTTCAACCCCGGGCTGCCGTTCGACTACTCGTTTCTCGACGAGCGCTTCGAGGCGATGTACCGCCTGGAGACGATCACGAGCGTGCTCTCGCGCCTGTTCGCCATCGTCGGCCTGTTCGTGGCGGCGATGGGGCTGTTCGGACTCGCCGCGTTCACGTCGGAGCAGCGCCGCAAGGAAGTCGGCGTGCGCAAAGTGCTGGGCGCGAGCGTGCCGGGC
This sequence comes from Rhodothermales bacterium, assembly GCA_963841855.1. GTDB lineage: Bacteria > Bacteroidota > Rhodothermia > Rhodothermales > BA12 > CAXBBB01. The sequence continues at coordinate 1,058,341 of CAWJEJ010000001.1, forward strand.
CTCGTCGGCCTGCTGACGCGCGACTTCGTGCTGCTCGTCGTGATCGCATTCGTGGCCGCCGTGCCTCTCGCCTACGTCGTGATGGACGCCTGGCTCGACGGCTTTGCCTACCGCGTCGACCTGGGCGTCGCGCTCTTCGCGATTGCGGGCGGAGCGCTCGTGACCATCGCGCTGCTGACCGTTGGCGTCCAGGCAGTGCGCGCCGCCGTCGCCGATCCGGTGCGGGCGCTGCGGAGCGAGTGACATCGGCCTCTTGCATCTGCCAGGTATTGGAGACCTGATAGGTTTCTACTCCGCCCATCCGTTCACCGGCGCACGGACGCTGTTCGCTGGCGGACAGGCTGGCACGCGATTCCGCTGGCTACGGCGCGGTTCGCGCGTCGGCACAGCGTTGGTAAGGTGCGACGTGTCCGGTCGACGCGGCGTGCTGCGTCGCTACGTTTCTGATCTGCTGATTGATATGATTGCTTCCTACTTCCGCGTCGCCCTTCGCACGCTGCGCCGCCATCGGGTGCACACGACGCTCACCGTTCTGGGACTGGCGCTGGGCATGGCGGTGTGCCTGCTCGTCGGCGCGTTTGCGTGGCATCTGGCGTCGTTCGACCAGTTTCACGCGCAGTCGGACCGGATCGTGCGGATCCTGACGGACCGTTTGGAGCGGGACGGCGAGACGACGGCGCTGGGTGCCACGCCCGCTCCGCTGGGAGCCGAGATCCAGGCCGACGTGCCGGGCGTCGAAGCCGTCGTGCGCATCGGTGAACTGACGACCTCGGCGGTTCACGACGGACGCGCGACCCCGCTAACCGGACTGTTCGCCGATCCGACGTTTTTCGACGTGTTCGACTTCGCGACGACGCAGGGCGACGGACGCCAGGCGCTCGCCACGCCCGGAAACCTGCTGCTGACAGCCGATGCCGCCGAGCGCATCTTCGGCTCGGCCGATCCTATCGGCCAGACGGTCACGCTCGAAGGTCGGTCGGGTGGCGCGTTCGTCGTCGCCGGGCTGCTGGCCGATCCGCCGGGTCCGTCGCACCTGCGCTTCGAAGCGCTGGCGTCGTTCGGCAGCGTCGCAGCGAACGACGCGTCGGACTGGGGCAACACGTGGACGTTCGCGACCTATCTGCTGCTCGACCAGCCGCAAACCGCTGAGCGCGTCGCGGCTGCGCTCCCTGCCCTAGCCGCGCGCACCTACGACACGCCGGCGCGCACCACGTTTCGTGTGCAGCCGCTACGCGACATCGCGTTGGGGCCTTATCTGGGCAACGAGGTGTCGAGTTACAGCGTCCCAGCCGTCGTCATCTACTTCCTCTCAGCGCTCGGACTCGTCGTCATGCTGGCTGCTGGATTCAACTACGTCAGCTTGACCATTGCCAGATCGCTCGAACGCGCTCGCGAGATCGGCGCGCGCAAGACGCTGGGCGCCGGACGTAGGCAGGTAACGGCACAACTGCTCGCCGAGTCGGCTCTGGCCTCTGTGCTGGCGACGGTCGTGGCCGCCTTGCTGCTCGTGCTGCTCGTTCCAGGCTTCAACTCGCTGGCGTTCGTCCAACTCTTCGACGTGCAGATCCAGATGCGCCACCTGCTCGACCCCAGGCTGATCGGCCTGTTCGCGCTGTTTGGCGTGGGCGTGGGCGTCATCGCCGGACTCTACCCCGCGCTGCGACTGGCGCGTGCAACTCCGCTGGCAGCGCTGCGTGGCGGATCGACCAGTGGGCGCGCGTCCGGACGGCGGCTGCGCTTCTCGCTCGTCGGCGCTCAGCTGGGCGTCGCGCTGCTCTTCGTGCTGACGACCGCTCTGCTCGGCGCGCAGTTTCGCCACCTCGCCCAGGCCGAGTATGGATTCGACCAGAGAGACGTGCTCACCGTCGATTTGCAGGGCCAGTCGTTCGACGTGTTTCGCTCAGAGGTGGAGGCGCAGCCCGGCGTGGCGGTCGTGGCAGGCACGTCCATGCTCCCGGTTTCCGGCTTGACTTCGGGCGCACAACTGCGACGCGTGGGCAGCGATTCGACAGCCGCCGACGTGTACGCCGCGACGCCGGAGTTCTCTCGAGCGCTGAACCTTGAGTTCGTCGCCGGGCAACCGCTGGGAGCCGGTGGGCGCGCTGCGGCTGGAACCGTCGTGCTCAACCAGACGGCTACGCGCCGGCTGGGCTTCGACGCACCCGGCGACGCCATCGGAGCCGCTCTGACGCTCACCGTAGGAGCAGGCAGACAGGTCGAAGTCGTCGGCGTCGTGCGAGACTACCAATACGACTTGCCGACAGAAGGCATCGGTTCTATGGTGCTGCATACCGCTCCCGAGAGGATCCGCTTCGCCGTCGTCCGCACCCAACCGGGCGCGCTGTCTCAGGTCGAGGCGGACGTGGCATCGCTATGGAAGCGACTCGATCCGGTCCACCCGGTTGCGATGCAGCGGTTCGAGGCGCAGATCTCGGACGGCCCGATTCGCCACATGCTGGCCGCGTTCAACCGAATGCTGACGGTCGTGTCGCTGCTGGCGCTGGTGATTTCGTGCCTGGGGCTGCTCGGCATGGCGGCGTATCACGTCGAGAGTAGGGTCAAGGAAGTCGGCGTGCGCAAGGTGCTGGGCGCGAGCCGTGCCGCCGTCGTGTGGCTGCTCTCGCGCGAGTTCGTCGCGCTGACGCTGGTCGTGGTCTTGATCGCCGTGCCCCTGACGCTGGTGCTGGCCGGAGCGTGGCTCGACGTGTTCGCCGTCCGCACCCAGATCGACCCGCTACTCGTAATCGGCTGCGTGGGGCTGACGGCAGCCGCGGCGCTAGGCGTGGTCGTCTCGCAGACGCTGCGGGCGGCTTCGGCGGATCCGGTGGCTTCGCTGCGGGCGGAGTAGCTCCGTCCACCGGCGCACGGGCGCTGTTCGATGCCGAACACTCCGACACGCGTTTCAGGCCGCTGAGCCGCGATTCGCGCGTCGGCATAGCGTTGGCGATAGAGTTGAGCGCTTACCTCGACGACGCCCACGCTGCGTCGCTACGTCTCTGTATCACTGCCGATATGATCGCTCACGACCTGAAACTCACCCTCCGTAGTCTGGCCCGTCGCAAGGGCTATGCGGCGCTTCACGTGCTTGGGCTGGCGGCTGGGCTGGCGGCGTGCCTCGTCGTGCTGCTCTACGCGGCGCACGAGTTCACCTACGACCGCTTCCACCCCGACGCCGGGCAGATCTACTCGGCCCAGCAGGCCGTTCGGTTTGGCGGCATCGCCCACACGATCGAGAGCGCGCCCAATGAGGCGTTCGACCTCATCTCGCAGGGCGTGGCGGGCGTCGAGTCGGCGATGCGGACGGCGCGCAAAGGCGGAGCGCTCCGCGTGCCGGATGGCGACCCGCTGTCCATCGACCGCCTGCTCCAGGTCGACCCGGCGTTCTTCGACTTTTTCGGCTTCGGGCTGACGCGCGGAAACTCGGCCCAGGTGCTCGCCGACCCCGGCAGCATCGTCCTCACCCAGTCGACGGCGCGCAGGCTGTTCGGCGATCTGGACCCGGTCGGCCGAACCGTCGAGTTCTTGGAGCGCGGCTACATGGACAAAGAGGCGGGTGTGTCGCTGACGGTGAGCGGCGTCTCGGCCGATCCGCCCGGCAACTCGACGCTCCGCTTCGACGCGCTAACGCGGCTCGTGCCTCAACCCTCGGCGCCGTCCAACCCGTTCTCTGGCACGCCGACGTATCTGCGCCTGGCCGCCAACGCCGACACCGCCGCCGTCCTGTCGACGCTGCGCAGCGTGAGTGCGAGCGAACCCGGCAGCGGCCCCGAAACCACGCTGGGCATGGTTCGCCTCGTCGACGCCCATCTCGCTCCCGAGCCTACTCCCGAGTTCCTCCCAGACGCCCCGTCGCCGCTGCGCTACGTCTACCTGTTCGGCACGATCGCGCTCGTACTGCTGGTGATCGCGGTCATCAACTACGTCAACCTGTCGACGGCCTACGCGAGTCAGCGCCGGGCCGAAGTCGGCGTGCGCAAGACGCTGGGCGCGTCGCGGTCCGAGTTGGGGCGGCTGTTCTGGCTCGAAGCCCTGCTGCTGGCCGCGTGCGCGGGTGTCATCGCGCTCGGCCTGTCGGTCGGAGCGCCGTGGCTCTTCCGGTCGTTCTTCGGCTTCGAACTGGGCGTGACACCGTTCTCTCACCCGGCGATTGCGCTGGGCCTGCTGGGCGTCGCGCTGCTGACCGGAGTCTTGGCGGGCGCCTATCCCGCCGTCTACCTCGCACGCCAACGGCCCGTCGTGGCGCTCAAAGGCGAGCGCACGCGCGGCGGCGGACTCCGGCTGCGGCAGAGCCTGGTCGTCGTGCAGTTTGCCCTCGCCGTAGCGATGCTGTCGGCGACGTGGATCGTGGGCGATCAGCTCCAGCTCGGCCGCGACCTGCTGATGGGCAGCGGCAGCCAGACCATGGTCCTTAACGTGGGATCGGAGTCGGCCGCCGACATCACCCGACTGGCCGACCAGATGCGGCAGGCCGACGGCGTCGAGCAAGTCGTCCGGTCCAGTACGGCGCCGGGCGCGTTTGGCTTCTCGTCGGCGACGACGATCAGCCAGTGGAACGGCGGAGAACCGGCCGAAGGCGAGGCGTCGATCATGCTGCAGACCATCTCGGCGGACGCGGGCTACGCGTCGTTCTACGGCATCGACCTAGTCGCAGGCCGTGCGCCGCGCGAGGGCGAGGCGAGCGTCGCCGTCGTGACCGAAACCACTCTGCGCGACTTCCAACTCGGCGAGGACGCCCAAGCCGTACTCGGACGCACCGTCCACCTGTTCGGGCGGCCGCACGAAGTGATCGGAGTGGCGAGCGACTTCTACCTGCGCTCCATCGAAAGCAGCCCCGGCGCGACCGTGCTGATGCCCTTCCCCGCCGACGCGATGGAAGCGCGGTCGCTCTACGCCCCAACCGCCATATCCGCCAGGATCGCAACGGGACGCGCATCGGAAGCGATCGACGCGGTTCAGTCGGCGTGGCGTGAGGTCTTGCCGGACGCACCATTCGCCTACAAGTGGCTCGACGACGTGTTCGCTCAGTCGTACGAAGCCGAGCGCCGCACTCAAGCCGTCTTCGGATTCGCGGCTGCTCTGGCGCTCGCGCTCGCGTGCATGGGCCTATTCGGACTGGCCGCGTTTGCGGCGATGCAGCGGCGCAAAGAAATCGGCGTGCGCAAAGTGCTGGGCGCGGGCGTGGCGCGGCTCGTCGGCCTGATGACGCGCGATTTTGCCCTGCTCGTGCTGGTCGGCTTCGCGCTCGCCGTGCCCGCCGCGTACGTGCTGATGGGCCGCTGGCTCGAAGGCTTCGCCGAACGCGCGCCTCTGCGTCCAGGCGTCTTTCTCGCATCGGGCGTGCTCGTCCTGGTCATCGCGCTGGCGACGGTCGGCTACCACGCGCTCCGGGCAGCGACGGTCAACCCCGCCGACGTGCTGCGCGACGAATGATCTGCGCTCGACATCACGACGCACTCTCTAGGCGACTCGGCGAGTCGCCCCTACACACTTTTTGGATATGATCCGCTACGACCTGCTCCTCGCCTTTCGCTCGCTGCGGCGGCGCCCTGGATTCACAGCGCTGAACGCCATCGGCCTGAGCATCGGTCTGGCGTGTGCTCTGATCGCGTTTGCTCTCGTGCAGCACGAACTGCGTTTCGATGCGCACCACGCGCAGGCCGAACGGACATACCGCGTCGGGGCGCTGTGGCCGAACTGGAACGAGCAGGGCCCCTCGTATCAGGAGCAGACGCCGACGGCTCTGGTACCCATACTGCGAGATGGCCTGCCCGGTGTCGGGCGCGTCGTTGAGCTTCGGGTGGGCTATGGCGAGCGATCCGTCCAGGTGGGCGAGACGTTTTTCAGTCAGGGCGGAAGGGCCTTCGTCGATCCGGATTTCTTCGACGTGTTCGACTACGCTGCTCTGTCGGGGAGCGTCGACCGACTCACGCTTCCCAACACCGTCGCCCTGACCCAAACGAACGCGCAGCGCCTGTTCGGAGACGCGGAAGCTGTCGGCCAGTCGCTCCGCTACGGCCCTGATCGGTCGTTCGAAGTGGTGGCGGTCTTGGCCGATCCACCCGCTCAGACGCACCTGCCGTTCTCGTTCTTTGTCTCACTGGCGACGCTCTCGCCTTCCTACGACGAGTGGGGGTTCTCCGACGGCCACTCGTCATACGTCGTACTCGAACCGGGCGCGTCTGCGGCAGCCGTCGAGCGGCAACTGGGTGTCATCCAGAAGACGCACCAGACTCCCGAGGAGCAGGCCAGCCAGCAGTTCGTGCTGCAGCCGCTGCGCTCGATCCACACCGACGCGCGCTACGGCGCCTATCCGGGCGGCTACGTGATGAACCCCCAGTATCTGTGGGGTTTGGGGCTGATCGGCGTGCTGATCCTGCTGTCGGCGGCCGTCAACTATGTCAACCTCGCGACGGCGCAGGGAGCGGCTCGCGCGAGGGAAATCGGCGTCCGCAAAGCCATCGGAAGCACGCGCGGTCAGCTGGCGATGCGGCTGCTGGCCGAGGCCGTCCTACTATCGGCGGGCGCTGCTGCTCTGGGCTGGGCCGCTGCGTTGGCGCTGCTTCCCCTCGTGGCCGACCTCTTCAAGATCGACGTCACGCGGGCGATCCTGCTGAGCCCCCAGGGGCTGTCGTTTGTGGCGGGTGTCACGTTCGTCGTCGCCGGACTCGCAGGGTTCTATCCTTCCATCGTGCTCTCGCGCTACGAACCGGCGACCGTTCTGCGGCGGCTGGGATCGTCGGGCCAGGTCGGCGCGCGCGGATTGCGGCGCGGGCTCGTCGTCTTCCAGTTTGCGGCGGCGCTGGCGTTGCTGCTCGGGGCGCTGGCGGTGTTGCAGCAGATGCGCTACGTCGAGCACAAAGATCTGGGTTTCGAGAGTCAGGCCCGAGTCGTCGTTCCCACACCGGACGACGAAGCGGGTCGCGCTCGCTTTCGCGAGGCTCTCGAGCGGGCTCCGGCCGTGCAGTCGGTCACGTACGCGATGGGCGGGCCGACCAAGCCCGGCCGCCTAAGCCACCGGTACGTGTGGGGCGACGACCTGAGCGGCTCAGGCGAGTCGCTGCTCACCGTCCCCATCGACGCGGAGTATACCGAAACGTTCGGAATCAACCTCCTAGCTGGACGCACCCTCCGACCCGAGGACGAAATCCTCCCCCACAGCCGAGCGATCCTCGTCAACCAATCGATGGTCCAGCGGATGGGATTTGGCAGCGCCGACGAAGCGATCGGCGCGACGCTGTACACCCACGACGAGCAGACTCCGCTCGAAGTCGTCGGGGTGACCGAAGATTTCCACCACGCGTCGCTGCGCAGTCAGATCGCTCCGGCCGTCCTGCTCTACTGGCCGCGCTGGACGCACCAGGCCGGTGTCGCACTTGCGCCAGACGATGTAGCGGCTGGACTGGCTCAAACCCAGGACGCTTTCGCCCAGGTCTTTCCCGAAGCGCACTTCCGCTACACGTTCGTCGACGACTACCTGGGCACGCTCTACGAACCCGAGCGCATGATAGCGAGCGCTTTTCAGATGTTCACGCTGCTTGCGCTGTTGGTCGCCTGTCTGGGCTTGTTCGGACTCGCGGCGCTCACGGCGGCGCAGCGATCCAAGGAGGTCGGCGTTCGGAAAGCACTCGGTGCGAGCGTAGCCTCTATCGTAGCGTTGCTGTCGCGCGAGGTCGTCGGGCTAGCCGCAATCGCATCCGTCGTGAGCATCGTGCCGGTCCTGCTCCTCGTGAACCGCTGGCTCGACGGCTTCGCCTATCACGTCTCGCCCGGCGTCGGAACGGGATTGGCGGCGCTGACTCTAGTGCTGATCGTCGCGCTGGCGACCGTGGGATGGCACGCGCTGAGCGCCGCTCGCGTCAGTCCCGTCGATGTGCTACGCGGCGAATGACGCGCTGCTTTCTCACTCCTCCGACGCAGCGTGCTGCGCCGCTACACACGCTCTCTGATGATCCGCTACGACCTGCTCCTCGCTCTGCGCTCGCTGCGACGCAACCGGGGCTACGCGCTCCTCAACAGCGTCGGGCTGACGCTCGGGCTGGCCGTCGCCATCCTGGTGCTGGCGTATCTGGGCTACGAACGCGCGTTCGATCAGCATCTGCCCCACGCCGACCGGACGTACCGGATGGAGTCGAACTATAGGGCGAGTTGGTACTCGACGATCGGCTTTGGGGGCTACTTCAACGAACCGATCGAAGGTCAGGTGCGGCTCGCGACAGAACTCGAAGCCGAACCGACCATCGAGGTCGCATCACTCGTCTATCTGGACGCCAACACACAGTACGTAGAGGCAGCGAACGAGCGCTTTGACGAAGACCGCATCCTGTTCACCGTCACCGGCGACGCGACGACCGACATCTTTGGCCTGGACTTCATCGCAGGCGATCCAGCGACAGCGCTCGACCGACAAATGTCTGCTGTTCTGACCGAGGAGACGGCGCTGCGCTACTTCGGAACGACCGATGCCGTCGGCCAGACGATTGCGCGCGATACGCTGACGTACCAAGTGACCGGCGTCATCGCCGCACCTCCGGCGACGCAGCACATCCGCTACGACCTGATCGTGCACGAGCGGATTCCCAACTTCGGCGCCTACACGTACGTCCGGTTGGTACCTGGAGCCGACGTAGCCGCTGCCGAATCTGCTGCCACACGCGCCGTGTACCGAGTCCGCCCCGCTCGGGCCGAAGATCCGCTGCACAAAGGCGAGCGACTGACTCGGGTCACCGATTTGCGCCTGGCCGATCCGACGCTCTACGACGCCGAGCCGCCCGCCGACGCGCGCTACCTCTACCTGTTCGGCATCGCCGCGATCTTGCTGCTCGCCATCGCCGCGTCGAATTATGCCAACCTATCCGTCGCGCTCTACCAGCGCCGGAGCCGCGATATCGGCGTACGCAAGGCGATGGGTGCCGGACGAGGACGGCTGATCGCGTCGTTCTTCGGCGAGTCGGTCTTGCTGTCGGCGCTTTGCCTGATTCCGGCGTACCTGATCGCGTGGATCACGCTTGGGCTGCTCAACTCGGCGATGGGCGTCGAGATCGCCGCTATGTCGCTGGTCTCGCCGCCGTTCGTGCTGCTCATCGTGGTATTGGCGCTCGTCACCGGGCTGATCGCGGGGGCGTATCCGGCACTCGTTCTGTCGCGCGCGGCAGCCGTCGACCTCTTCGGCGGACGCTCGTCGGCAGGACAGGGCAGCGCGTGGATGCGGCGAGCGCTCGTCGGCGCGCAGTTCGCGCTCCTCGTCGGACTGGCGAGCGGCGCGTGGGTGGTGCAGCGGCAAGTCGCGTTCATCGGCGACAAAGACCTGGGCTTCCAGACCAGCGGCGTCGTCCACCTGCAAGGCCTGGGCGACATCGACGCGTTCAACCGCTTCAAAGCCGAACTGTCCGACATCCCGGCCGTCCGCGCGCTGGGGACGGGTCCGCTCCCCGGCCCCGGCTTCAACCGCACGACCTACCGCGCGCTAGGCAGCGACGTGGTCTACGACGACGCCAACCTGGTCACGACGGACCTTGCCTACTTCGACGTGATGCAGATTCCCGCCGGCGACGCACTGGGCGCGTTCGACGGCGGGCCGGACCGCCTGTTCTTCGCCAACCGCGCCGCCGCCGACCGCCTCGGCCTGCCCGAGCGAGGCGGCCAGGTCGTGATGGAGCCCGAATACATGGCCAGCGAAGGCACGCCCGACGCCGCCGATGCCGTCGCCGCCATCCTCCCCGACTGGCACCTGTTCTCGCTGCGTGAAGAAGTCCGCCCCTTGTTCGTGTCGGTCCAGCGCGAGCCGACGTGGATTTGGAACGCCATCGCCCGCGTCGACACGCGTGACCTGCCTGCGACGATGGAAGCCCTGGAAGCCGCCTGGAACCGCGCCGTCCCCACGCTGCCGTTCGCGCCCCGCTGGGTCGACGAGGACCTGGCGAGCCTGTACGAGCAGGAGCAGCGCGCGGCCAGTTTCAGCACGGTTCTTTCGATCCTCGCCGTCGTCCTGACGTTGCTAGGCTTGATCGGCGTCGTGGCGTACGCGGCAGCGCGGAGGCGTAAGGAAATCGGCGTGCGCAAAGTGCTGGGCGCGCATCCGGCGCAGTTGGTGGCGCTGCTGACGCGCGAACTGGTCGCCATCGTCGGCGTCGCGTTCGTGGTCGGAGCGCCCGTCGCCTATTGGCTGACGAACACGTGGCTCGGTGGATTCGCCTACCGCGTCGCGCTGGGGCCGCTGACGTTCGTCGCCATCGGCCTGCTGCTGCTCGTGATCGCGCTGGGCGTGACAGCGGCCCAAACGTGGCGAGCCGCCAGCGTCAACCCCGCGACGGTCTTGCGCGACGAGTAAAACTGTGTACCATGTGGGCGGTCCGCAGAGTAACGTTCAGTAACACTCATACACGGTTATGCTGGTCTCCGACTTTCGTACTGCGTTTCGCAGCCTCTCTCGTCGCCGAGGCTACTCGGCACTGCACCTCACCGGGCTGGGCGTCGGGCTGGCGTGCTGCCTGCTGATCGGCCTGTTCGTGCGCGACGAACTGCGCTACGACCGCTTCCACTCGGACGGCGACCGCATCGTCCGGCTGATGGCAAAGGGCACGTTCAACAATGGATTCGACTTCTCGCTGGGCGGACTGCCGTCGGGCGCGGCGATGGATCTGATGCGCTCGCTGCCCGAGGTCGAGATGACGACGCAGGTGGGCCAGCCGCAATCGCGTACGATTCATCATGACGGCGAGCGGACCGAGGAAGGCGGTTTCCTCTCCGTCGACGCGCACTTTTTCGACGTGTTCGGCTTCGACCTGATCGCGGGCGACGCGTCGGCGCTCAAGCGAAACGGGGGCGTCTTTCTCACCCAGAGCCTAGCCCAGCGCTACTTCCCCGGCGTCGACCCGATTGGGCAACTGCTCTACCTGTCGCCCACCAACGGAACCGAAATCGTCGGCATCGTCGCCGATCCACCGGTGCATTCGAGTTTGCGATTTCAAGCGCTGCTGACGACCGAACTCGTCGAGCGCTGGTCGGCAGGCGGCAACCCGACGTACGCCCGCCTGCGAGTCCTATCTGACACGGCGACGGTCGTCCCCTACGTCGAAGCTCAACTGGTAGAGCGGCTGGACGGCTTCGTGTCGGCGACCGTCGAGGCGATGCCGCTCACCGAGTTATACCTCAACGGACAGACGTACGCGTCGGACTATTCGAGCGGGTCGGGCTTGCTACGGGGCAACGCGGCGTACGTGTGGGCATTCGGAGCGGCAGCGCTGCTGATTCTGTTTGTCGCAAGCATCACCTACGTCACGCTGGCGACGGCGCAGGCGGCGGAGCGGGCGCGCGAGATCGGCGTGCGCAAAGCCCTGGGCGGATCGCGCGGGCAACTGGCGCGGCAGTTCGTCATCGAAGCGGCCTTGCTGACGACCGGTGCACTGATCGTCGCCGCAATCCTGGCGCACCTGGCGCTGCCCGGCCTCAACGCGCTGACCGACAAATCGCTCATCATCGACTATCTCGGAGATCCGTTCGTGGTGATGCTATTCGTAGGCGTCGGCGTTGGGGTGACTGTTCTGTGCGGGCTGTATCCGGCGATCTACCTGTCGGCGTTCAGCCCGATAGAGGCGCTGAGCAGTCGGAGTATGGGCGTAGGGCGCGGCGCGTGGATACGTCGGGTTCTGGTGACGACGCAGTTTGCCGTTTCGGTCGGGCTGCTGCTGTGCGCCGTCACGATGAGCCGCCAACTCGACTTCCTGGCAGACAAAGAACTGGGCTTTGCGGGCGACCAACTCGTCCGGCTCGACCACGTCGCGGCGGACCGGTACGACGGCTACAAAACGGCGCTGCTCGCCCTCCCCGGCGTGCGCGGCGTGACGACGGCGCCCCAGTTTCCCAATGGGATGAGCGGATGGTACAGGTTCGATATGGACGAACCGGGCGCTCCTGCCGACGGCACGTTCGACATCATGAAAACCGACGCCGACTTCCCCTCGACGTTCGGCACTCCCATCGTCGCCGGACGCTATTTCGAGTCGGGACGCCCAGCGGATTCCACTTCGGTCGTGCTCAGCGCTGCGGGCGCCCGATCGTTCGGATGGACGCCCGGCGAGGCCGTCGGCAAGACCATCGGTGAGGAGGAGATGCGCGTCATCGGCGTGCTGGCCGACCTGCACGGAGCGGCACTCACGTCGGAGTTGCGTCCCTCGTTCTACAGCCTGACCAGCGAGCGCTACCGAACGGTCTATCTGCGCATCGACCCACAACAGGCATCCGCTGTTCTAGACGATGTCGAAGCATTACACGACGAGTTTCAGCCTGGCGCGTTCGACTACGTCTTCCTAGACGACGCGTTTGCGTCGTATTTCGCCTCGGACCAGCGGCTGCGGACGCTGATTTCGGTCTTCACCCTGGTCGCCCTCTTGCTGGCCGCGCTGGGCATCGTCGGGCTGGCGACGCACGCCGCCGCTCGCCGGACGCGTGAGATCGGGATCCGCAAGGTGTTGGGCGCGAGCGAGATTGGGCTGGTGCTGCGTTTGTCTCGTGAGTTCGCGATTCTTTCGGTCGCCGGGTTCGTCGTCGCCGCGCCGATTGCCGCCTGGGTGATGCGGACGTGGCTCGACGGATTTCCGTACCGCGTCGGCCTGGGAGTGAGTGCGTTCGTGCTCGCCGGAGCCGTCGTTTGCGCGGGAGCGCTCGGAGTGGCTGCGCTGCGGACGTTCCGAGTCGCACGAGCTAACCCGGTCGATGCGCTGCGACACGAGTAGCCGCGCCGCTGGGTCACCGAGCGACCATCAGTGGGCGGCTCGTCACGACGCCGTCGGCGTGGAGGCGCAGCACGTAGGTGCCCGAGGAAAGAGCGTTCGTCGGCAGCGTGAGCGCGTGTGCTCCTGCTCCGAACGGGCGAGCATCCACGACGGCGACGCGGCGTCCCAGCAGGTCGTACACCTCGGCTCCGACCAAGCCTGCCGCGCCGATCACGAACGAGATGTGCGCCTCGGTTCGAGCAGGATGCGGGGCGATGCGTTCGATGGCGATCGGCCCTTCTAACTCGGCTCCAGACTCGGCCGAGACCGTGCGACTGGGGAAGAGTCCGGCGAAGGTATTGTCCGTGCGATCGTCTCCGTCGAAGAAGAGGCGAGCGGCGTCGAGCACGCGCATCGGTGGCACCTCGAACCACGCCGAGAGATCGACCATCTCGCCTTCGATAGCCGTCGCGGTGCCGGGCAGCACGAAATCGTCGCGCGTGGCGTGCACGTAGGTCTGCACGTCGTCCAGCAGCCCCATCAGATCGACGTGTCCGTCGCCCAAGAGGGTTTCGAGAACGGCGGCGTCGCGCAGAGCGGCGAGTACGTCGTCGGCGGCGTCGGACAGTTCGGGCATGACGTCGCGCAGGGCGTCTCCGGCTTCGAGCATTCGGTCGCGGCCCAGCGGCGTCAGGGCGAGGAAGTCCGGGTTGGCCCGCTGGAGCGCGGCGACGACGCGGAACGGTGTGTCGGCGTTCGAAAAGTCGAGTCTATTGGGATCGAGATACGTGTCGAATCCGGTGTCGGCCTCGTCGAGCAGGTACGTCACCTCGCCTGCAGCGCGATCGGCGGAACGCGCCAGTCCATCGACAGCCAAAGCGATCGCCTCGACCATGCCCGTCGTGACGACGACAGGCACGAAGTCGCCGTCAGCAACCGCGTTGGGATCGCCGCCCTCGTCGACGCGCAGGGAGAAGACGAACGCTTCGTAGCCATCGGCGGCGTCGAGCGCGCGCTGGAACTGCTCGGCGATGGCGTCGGCCCGGCTGACTGCGCCGGTCGCGGCGTCGGCGTGGCGTTCGAGTAGCGTCTCGAAATCGCCCTTGGCCAGCAGCGAGACCGCGTCTTCCAAAGCGCTCGCGTTGTCGTCGAACACCTGAAACGCCAGCGCCATCGCCAATCCGGCATGCGCGTCGAACGTAGAAGCATTCGCGATCCGAGAGCGGAAGTCGCGCTCGAGCACCTGGACGCGCGCCCGCAAAACGTCGGATCCCGAGGCCACGCTCAGCGATGCGTCGACGCCCAGCAGGTCGCTCACGTCAGAAGGCAGTCCGGCAGGCAGCAGGTTGCCGAACGTGTAGGTGCTGCGCGCGGCGGCGGGCTGGCGAAAGAAGTCGAGCACGAGCGGATACAACCCGCCGTCCAACTGCTCGATCAGAGCGACGGGGCGGATGAGCGTCACGCCGTCCGATAGCAGGTAGCTGCGCCCGTCGAGCGCGGCGCGCACCTCGTCGAAGGCCTGGCCCAACTCGGCGCGCTCGCCCGTGATCGCGAGTTCGAAGGCGGAAAGCGGCTGAGCGTTGAGCGCCTCGTCCAGAGAGCGCGCGCTCCGCTCGACGCTCAGCAGCAAGGCGCGGATCTGAGCCAGGCTGGAAGCGGGCGAGCGGCGATCTTCGGCCAGCGCTGCGATCTGCTCGATGGTGGCGATCAGTTCGAAACCGACCTCCTCGAAATCGGCTGCGGCATCCAACGCTCCCGTGATGGCATTGCGATCGAAGACGAGCGTGCCAGCGCCCGAGTCCTCGATGCGAAACGAGACCGAGAAGGGCGACGATTCCAGGCTCAGCGCTTCCAGGTCTCCGGCGAACGTCTGAGCGTAGCGCGCCAGTCCACCGGCCCAGTTCATGACGAGCGTCTGAGTTTCGCTGCTGTGCTCGTCGAACCCGCTAGCGAGGCGGTTGGCGTCGGCTTCGAGCGCGCGGTAGCGTTCACCAGCGGTCAAGTCGAGCATAGTCCTGGCCAGCTGCTCGGCGTCGCGAAAGTCCAACCCCTCGAAGTCGCGCTCGTAGATCGTCTGCAGTTGCTCGATTTCGCTCTCGAACAGGGGAATCAGTGTGCCAATGAGGCTGTCGGTCGTCGTGTGGATGAGCGCGACCTGCACCAGGGCGCGTCCGGCGCGCGCGCGCGACGAGGCGGGCGCGTCGTCGCCGGAGATCTGCGCAGAGAAGGCAGCGTCGTTCGCGCGCAGGTAGCGCACGTAGTCGGGATCGGACGTGAGTTGGAACGTGAGATCCTGCGCCCAGACGGACGGGGCGAGCAGGGCGACGAAGAGGAGGAGCGCACGCGTCATCGGTCGAAGCGGTGTAGGTAGGAGAGGGTGTGAGTGGCGCCGCCGCGCACGCGGAGCGGATCGGCGGTGGCAGCAGGAGCCGCTCCCGTATCGACGAGCGGAATGGACTGATCGAAGGCGTAGCGCACCTCGCCCCGGCCAACCCGGACGGAGGGGAGAAGCGTGAGCCGAAGGGCGGTAAGCCGAACGTCTTGGGTGTGGTGCGAGCTAGCGTCCGAGAGGCCGTGGGCGAGCGCTGCGTAGCTGTCGGCCACGATTGCGGCGCGCGCGCGCGTGGCCGACACGGCGCCGCGCAGGTAAAAGCGGCGGCTCAGCGCGCGCTGGGCCGCGAAGCGCGCACGGAGGGCCACTGCATGCGCCGACGCGGTGCCGCTGAATCGGTGCGAGATGGGCAGTGTGCTGCTCACGAGGTATCCCAGGACGGGCGTCGAGACCGACCCTCGCCCCCGCCAGCGCGTCCGGCTAGCCGATACGCTGGCCTCGGCCCAAGAACCGGACGCACCACGCCGCAGGCGCATCCCTACTCCGCCGCCATGCGCTGCCAGCACCCCGCCGCCCAAGTCGGTGAGGTCGAGCGGACGGCCTTCTGACGTAGGAACGGCCTCGGGCAGCGCCTGCGCTTCGACGCGCCTCGTCTGGAACTCGCCCTCGGCGGTGATCCACGTAGTGGGATTCAGCGTGCGGCGCAGCCCGGCGGCGAGGTGAACCGACCGGCTTCGAGTGCTCGTTCCGATCGTCCGGTCGCCCCGCAGCGCGTCGGCGCCCGTGTTGCGGTAGCCGATGCGGACCGCGCTCTCGGACGCTCTCACTTCGGCTCGCATGGCGAGTACGTAGCTCCGCGAGAGCGCTCTACTGCCCTCCAAGCCAGACGCAGCCGATCGGTCGGTGATCTGGAAACGCTGTTCGCTTCCGAACGTGGGCTCGATGAGATCGAAGAACAGCGTGTTGACGAGCGCGTCGCCCGCGCGCGATGGAAAAGCAGCCACCTCACTTTGGACGCTCTGCGTCGTTTGCTGAGCGCGCATCCAGATGCGTCCGTAACCGCGCTCACCAGCCGAAGCGAGAGCGAGTCCTCCTCCACCCCCCACTCGGGGGGCGAACGACAGAGAAAGGTCGGTGCCGGGATCCCTCCAGCGCAGCGTTCCCTGGCTCCGCTGAACGTCGGCGCGAGCACCCCACGTCCGGCTGGCCATCCGAACCGGAAACGCAGCGGCCAAACGCGTGCGGCTGCCACTCACGTCCCGAGCGGTCCCCGCGTCGCTGCGCGCCGAGTACGTGTCATCGTACTGGTGCGACAGGCTCAGCATGGACATCGCCGAGCGTTGGTCTGCGTAGTCGTAGCGCAGTGCGTCCGCTGCGCCCATGGTCAGCGTTTCGTCGATCCGAGCGCCCAGCGTCTGCGCCGCTATTGGGTCCGCAGATACCATCAGCGCAAGCGCCGAGAGCCATAAAAAACGAGAAGTGCGCACGGCGAAAAGAGAAAAGTGTACCGGGGCGGCTGATTAGCATAACCAATGAACTCTTTCGCGTCAACTACGCGATTACGGTATACGAATCAGTCGGTGCTGCCTGGCGCATCGGAGAATAAGTCCGAGACCACACGTTGCGTTAGGCTCTGCCTGAGAAGGCAGCGGCCAGACGAGCACAAGTCAGGGGCCACTTTGCCGAGGCTCGCCGAGTGCAGCGCCGGAAAAACTGCCCCCTGGCCCCGCGCAGCTCCCGAATTGCTGGTTCAGGAGCAGGCCAACCGTTCGCCGACGCGCGCAGACTGTCCGGTTACGGACACCGCGCCACCGGGAAGGCCGCTCTCGCACGGCTGGAGGCGACGGCATGGCGTTGGCTTTGGTCCGAGGCACCGCCCAACCGACCGCTGCTCTCATGCTCGCCTCCGCCTTCCGCCGACTCCGCCGCCACCGCCTCTACACCGGACTCAACGTGTTCGGGTTGGCGCTCGGGTTGGCGTGCTGCCTGCTCATCGCCCTGTTCGTGCGGTCCGAAATGTCGGTTGATGACTTTCACCCGGACAGCGACCGACTCTACCGCGTCAGCCAGCTGAGCGACGGGCCGGGGTCGGAGTTGTGGGCGTGGACGGGCGGCGGGTTGTCCCCGAAATTGAAGGCCGACTTTGGCGAGATCGAGCGCGTCGTCCGGGTGATGCGGGACCCCCGGGATGTATACGTGCCGGACGCCGACGCGCTAGGACTTCCCGCCGAGCCGTCGCGCGAGACGAGCCTGTTCTTCGCCGACCCCGCCTTTTTCGAGGTATTCGGCTTTCCTCTCGTCCGCGGACAGGCCGACCGCGTTCTCGATGCCACCGACGCCGTCGTCCTGACCGAGAGCACGGCGCGGCGGCTGTTTGGCGATGCAGATCCGATGGGCCAGACGCTCGTCGTCGGCGGGCAGACGACGCTGCGCGTGACCGGCATTGCCCAAGATCCGCCGCCGGGCACGCAGCTGCAGTTCGACCTGATCGGCGGGATGTCCGTCTTCAAGACGCTCAACCGGTTTCCGACCGATGCCGAGTTCGCGTCGTATTGGTGGCCCGACGTTAACACGTTCGCGCTGCTGGCGCCGGGCGCGGACGTGCAGGCGCTCCAGGCCAAGATGCCCGAGTTCGCGATCCGGCATAGGGGCGAAGAGAGCGGAGCCCAGCACGCGCCCGTTTTGGAAGCGATCGCCGACACTTACCTCTATTCCGACGCGACCGGGGCGATCGGCGAATCGGGCAGCCTCGATGCCGTCCGCACATTCACGTCTATCGCGCTGGCCGTCCTGCTGCTGGCCGCGATCAACTTCGTCAACCTGACGACGGCGCGCGCCCAGAGTAGGGCCCAAGAAGTCGGCGTGCGCAAAGCCGTCGGCGCCGGACGCGGCGAGCTGATCGCGCGGTTTCTGGCCGAGTCGGTCGTGCTCAGTTTGGTCGCGCTGGCTCTGGCGTGCGCGCTGGCGTGGCTGGGCGTCGGACTGCTCGAAAGCGTGACCGGCCGAGCGCTCGACGTGTCCGCGCTGATCACGCCGTCGTTTGCGCTGGCCGCCCTAGGCGCGACGCTGGTCGTCGGACTGCTGGCGGGTATCTACCCGGCGTTCGTGCTGTCGGGCTTCGAGCCGGTACGCGTGCTCAGAGGAAGCCGCACGTCAGTCGTGGGAGGCGGCAAGGGACTGACGCTCAGACGCGCGCTGGTCGCGACGCAGTTCGTCGTGTCGATTGCACTCGTGGCGGCGACGCTGGTCGCCTTGCAGCAAAACCGATTCTTGCGCACGGCTGATCTGGGTTTCGACAACGCGCAGACCGTCGCCGTCCAGATCAAGGGCGATCAGGGCTGGGACGCGTTGCGCGATGCGTTGCGCGCGACGGACGGCGTCGAGTCCGTCACGGCGGCGAGCCTGCGGCCTGGACTGGGCGCAACGCAGGGCCTCCCCTACCGCGTCAGCGGCGACGGCTCGGACCCCGGCGGCTACGGCTCGAACAACCCGCAGGGCGGCGGAAACCTGGCCTACGCTTCGGTCACCGACGATTTCGACGAGCAGATGGACCTGCGCGTGCTCGCCGGGCGCACGTTCGGACCGGATTTCCCAGGCGATCAAGGCGTCGTGCCCGAGCAGACAGCCGGGCGCGTGATGTTTCACGTCTTCGACCGCGGACTGGTGATCAACGAGTCGGCTGCGCGCGTTCAGGGCTGGACGCCTGACGAGGCGATCGGCAAAAACTATCGCTTGTTCGCCTATGAGAACGAGGTGTATTTCAGCGACATTCGAGGCACGGTCGTCGGGGTAGTCGAGGACTTCCACGTCGCGCCCCTGGGGCAGCCGATCGAGCCGCTGATGCTGATGCGCGCCGAAGCAGGCGACTGGTTTTCGGCCAGCTGGGCGCTCGTCCGCGTAGCTCCGGGCGACGCAGGCCAGCGCATGGACGCGCTCCGCTCGACGTTTCGATCAGTCGCTCCCAACGCCCCCTTCGTCGCCGACTTCCTCGACGATGCACTGTCCGATCGCTATGCCGAGTACGAACGCACCGGCACCCTGCTGGCCCTGTTTGGGATTCTGGGGCTGGGCATCGCTTGCCTCGGTCTCTTCGGACTCGTCGCCTACGCCGCGCAGAGCCGCCGCCGCGAGATCGGCGTGCGCAAGGTGCTCGGCGCGAGCGTCGGCCGCCTGACGTGGCTGCTGCTGCGCGACTTCGCCGTCCTGTCGCTGCTGGCTTCGCTGATCGCCCTGCCGCTGGCGTGGTGGGCGATGAGTCGCTGGCTCGACGGCTTCGCGTACCACACCGAGCTCCATCCGCTCGTCTTTGCAGGCGCCGCTTTGGTCGTCGCCGCCATCGCCCTGACCACGGTCGCCGGGCACGCCATCCGCGCCGCCACATCCGACCCAACGACCGCGCTGCGCGCCGAATAATCCTGGCAGTTCATCAACGATAGATAACCCGTCGCATCCCGCGCATTCCGTACCGACGGGGCATGCCCCGCCGCTAGCACGGCGTCGCACATCCAGCCAAGCCAGTCACACCGCATCCGTACTGCCGTTATACATAACGGCGCCGCCCAACCCGAAACCGCCTCGACATTCATGATCAAACTCCAAAACCTCACCCGCACGCACCGCCAGGGCAGCAGCCAGGTATTCACGCTCCGCGACGTATCGCTCGACGTGCCCGCCGGGCAATTCGTCACGCTCGTCGGCCCGTCGGGAGCGGGAAAGACGACGCTGCTCCACATCCTAGGCCTGCTCGACGGTCCGACTTCGGGCACGTACGAACTGGACGAAGTCGAGGTGAGCAATCTATCTGAGAAGCAGCGCACGGCCTACCACCGCGACGCCATCGGCTTCGTGTTTCAGGCCTACCACCTGATCGACGATCTGACCGTCGCGGAGAACATCGAAGCGCCTCTGCGCTATGCCAAAGTGCCCCGCGCCGAACGCCAGGGCCGCGTCGCCGAGATGCTCGACCGCTTTGGACTCTCGGCGCGCGCCGACCTGTTTCCGCCCCAGCTCAGCGGCGGCCAGCAGCAACTCGTCGGCGTCGCCCGCGCGCTCGTCATCCGACCCAAACTCGTCCTCGCCGACGAACCGACGGGCAATCTCCACGCGCGCGACGGCCAGGCCGTGATGGACGCCTTGCGCGAGTTGCACGACGAAGGCGTCACTATCCTCCACGTCACGCACAACCCGGCGTGGGAAGTCTACGGCCAGCGCACCGTCGAGCTCGAAGACGGCCGTATCGTCCGCGACGAAGTGGTGGAAGCCGCCGCCGCGTGACACAACCACGCTCACACTGCCGAGACCGGCACATCCAACCTCAACTCTTGTCCGTCATGCGCCTTTCCTCTTTCCTGGTAGCTCTCTTCTGCGTTCTGACCACACAGGCACAGCCGGTCGACGGGGCGAGCGCGACCGTCAAGAGCGTCTACAATCTAACCGTCTCTTCAGAAGACGAAGCGCCTATCGCCGGAGCGCTGCGACGAACGGAATACGAGACGTATGGGCATGACGGACGGCGCTTGCGCGTCGAGTGGCGCGCCCCGAACGGCTCGGTCTCGCTTTCCTTCATGGAACTCTATGACGCATCCGACCGACCGTTTGGAGCGGTCTATTTCGAGGGAGCCGATCTCGACCCTACGCTAGAGCGCAACGAGTACCGAACTGAAAGCGGGCGGACGGTCAAGCGGGTTTCCTACCTGGATGCGGGTGGAGAAGTGACCGGAGTCAATGAGTTTGTCTCCGATGCGCAGGGACGCGAAATCGAGCGCCGCTACGGCGTTGCCGAAGACGTAGCACGCGCGACCGATACGGTCAGCTACGAAGGCAAAAACGCGACGGACTACGTGTACGAGCGCGCGGACGGCTCACGCCGATCTGAATACGTGTACCGAAACGAAGTGGTGGACGAGCGGGGAAACTGGACGAGCCGAATCGTGATTCGCGACGGCGTGCCATCGGCTCTGGAGACGCGCGCCATCACGTACTTCTCAAATTGAGAGTGTAGCGCACCCTGAGCCGATGGCGCGCACCCTGAGCCCAAGGCACGCACGACTCGCGTAACACGATGGAAACACGCGGCAAAGGCGTCTAGTTCAACCGGCGATTCATTAAACCATCGCCAACATGGCCCCCCGCTGGAATCTCCGCGAGGTGCCGAACGACGCAGCCGTTGGCGCGCTCTCCGCGCGTCTCAACGATCTGCCCGACGCTCTCGCGCGCACTCTGGTGCTGCGCGGCATCGACTCGTTCGACACCGCCAAACGCTTCTTCCGCCCCACCCTCACCGCGTCGCACGACCCGTTTCTGATGCGCGGCATGGACGCCGCCGTCGACCGCATCATCCAGGCTATCGGCGCCAGCGAAACGGTCGTCGTCTACGGCGACTACGACGTCGACGGGACGACGGCGACGGCGCTGATGACGCGCTTCCTGCGGTCGAGCGGGCTGCCCAATACGACCTACTTCGTCCCCAACCGCTTCAAGAACGGCTACGGCTTGTCGCCCGGCGGACTGGACGAGTGCCACGCGCGTGGAGCGACGCTGATCGTTGCGCTCGACTGCGGCGTGACGGCGGTCGAGGAGGCCAAGTATGCAAAGGAATTGGGCATTGACCTCGTCATCTGCGACCACCACAAACCGGGCGACGAACTGCCCGACGTAGCCGCGCTGCTCGACCCCAAACAGCCCGACTGCGACTACCCGTTCAAGGAGCTTTCGGGCTGCGGCATCGGCTTCAAAGTCGTCCAGGCCGTACTCGCGCGCCAGGGCCGATCGCCCGCCCTCGCACTGCCCTACCTCGACCTGGTCGCCGTCTCGACGGCTGCCGACATCGTCGATTTGGACGGCGAGAACCGCGACCTGATGTTTGCCGGGCTCGAACGCCTCCGCGCCGATCCGCGCCCCGGCTTTCGCCACCTGGCCGAGACCGCCAGAACCGAACTGACGACCGCGACGGTCGAGAACGTCGTCTTTACCATCGGCCCGCGCATCAACGCGGCGGGTCGCATGGGCAGCGCTGACAAAGCGGTCGAGTTGCTGCTGACCGAGAGCGAAGAAGACGCGTTCAATCTGGCACTCGACCTGGAGCACATCAACGGCGAGCGCCGCGAACTCGACCAGCAGATTCAGCAGTCGGCGATCCGGCAGGCCAAGGAGCAGACGAGCACGTGGGCCAAGAACAGCGCCGTGCTCTACGATTCCAGTTGGCATCTGGGCGTAATCGGTATCGTGGCGAGTAGGATCGTCGAGCAGTTCAACCGCCCCGCCGTGATGATGTGCGACAGCGGTCCTCTGGTCAAAGGCTCGGCGCGTTCGATCGCGGGCATCTCGATCTATCAGGCGCTCCAAAAGTGCGAAGACCTGCTCGAAGCGTTTGGCGGGCACGACTTCGCCGCCGGACTGACGATCAAACCCGAAAACGTCCCCGCTTTTCAGCGCCGCTTCGATGCCGCCGTCGGCGAGGCGCTGACGCCCGGCCTGCTCACGCCGTCGCGCGACTACGACGCCGACGTATCGCTCGCCCACTTGGACGCGCGCTTCTGGGCCGTTCTCAAGCAGTTCGCTCCGCACGGCCCGCAGAACCACACGCCGGTCTTCCGCGCCCGAGATCTGCGTGTGACCGGAAATCCGCACACCGTCGGCCGCGACGACGCCCACCTCAAACTCAGCGTATGCCAGAGCGATGGGAGCGGCGAACCGTTCGACGTGATTGCTTTCCGCATGGGAGACAAGCTGCCCATCGTGCAGCAGAGCGTTCGCAGCGGGCAGCCGCTCGACCTGCTCTTTTCGCTGGGCGAAAATAATTTCCGCGGCCGCACGACGCTCCAGCTCAAAGCGCGCGACTTACGTCTGATGGAATTGCCGATGGAGTGACAAACAGAGCGCGCAAGGTCATTACGCATAGGCCTTAGGGTGCTGCGGGAGCAGGTGGATAACTGATATACGTCGATGCGGCAATTATTTCTCCGCCCGATGTCAAATCGTGAATGTGTAGTGATTACATTTGGCGCTCGTTCGTTTTTGCGCATCTGTCCCCTCCACCACTTTCACGTCATGAATCGACTTCTACTCATCCTGCTAGTCGTGCTTGCCGCCGCTCCGGTACGCGCCCAACTCAGCCCCACCCTCGCTCGCATGGTTGGCGGCGCGGAAACCTCATTCGTACCCGGCGGAACGGCCAGCGCCCTCGGCGTGGCGGACGACCGCATGATCGGAGTCGTCATCCGGACAAACGATCCGGCTGCGCTCAGGCTGCGCGGAGTGCAGATCGTCTCCACCTATCCCGGACTCGTGACGGCCCGCGTGCCCCTCGCCCAAGTCGAAGGACTGCTGGCGCTCTCTTCGGTAGCCGCGGTCGAACTGGAGTACGAAGTATCGCACAACGACGCCGCAGCTGTTCTGACAGGCGCGCGCGCGCTCAACCAGGGCATCGTCGGCAACCGATCCTACGAAGGAACGGGCGTGCTGGCCTGCGTGCTCGACAGCGGCATCGACTGGCGGCACATGGACTTCCGCGTCGCGGGCGATCCCACCAAAACGCGCATCCTGCGCCTGTGGGACCAGACCGACACGGCCAACGGCTCGCCGGATGCCCCGGGCGTCATCGGCGGTGTCAACTTCAGCTACGGCGCCGAGTGGGACAAAGCCGAAATGGAGGCCGCCTTCTCCAACCCAACCGCCATCCGCCAGACCGATACGGACGGCCACGGCACGCACGTAGCGGGCACGTTGGCGGGTAACGGAGGCAGCCTGACGCCCGCCCAGCACGTGGGCATGGCACCCAAGGCCGACCTGATCGTCATCAAGGCAGGCAACGGTTCCTTCTCGTCGGCCAACATCATCAACGGCATCACCTACTGCGACGAGGTAGCCACGAGCCTCGGCCGCCCCGCCGTCATGAATATGAGCCTGGGCTCGACGATCGGCGCGCACGATGGAACGGACAGCAAGAGCGCTGCCATCAACGCGTTTGCGGCCAAGGCAGGCCGCGTGCTCGTGCAGAGTGCGGGCAACGCGGGAGGCGACGGTATCCACGTCGAGCGCACCGTTCCCGCGGGCGGATCGGCAGCGGGCATCGTGATCTCGGCGGCAGCGGGCGGCGCGGGTTCGCTTGGCATCGACATCTGGGTGGCTGGCCAGCAAGACGTGAGCGCGACCGTCACGACGCCCGGCGGAACGGTCGTTCAGGTGCCCAACATGACGAACGCGACCGTTCCCACGCCTGAAGGCAACCTCTACGTTTTCAACTTCCTCCAGGCGCAGAACGGCGACCGCCGCATCTACATCCAGCCGGACGTAGCAAGTCAGGGAGCCGTTCAGTCGTGGACGATCACCCTCTCCAACGCAGGCGCTGCGGCAGCGACGGCCCACGGTTGGCAGTTCGCCGGAGGCAGCGTAGTGGGTAGCGTGGCGGGAGGCAACGGCGCCTACACCATCGACAACGCGGCTGCGGGCGGCATCGCGGTCGGAGCGTACATGCACCGCTTCGGATGGTGCTCGCCCACCGGTTGCCGGGGATACCCGTCAGCGGGACAGGACGGCATCACGAGCTTCAGCAGCCTCGGTCCGTCACGCGACGGGCGCACGCTGCCCCATATCACGGGTCCGGGTCAGCTCATGATCTCGACCAAGTCGATCAACGAGGCGGCTAACACCACGTTCGACATGCCGGGCGGTCTCCACTCGGGCAAGAACGGCACGAGCATGTCATCGCCAGCCGTCGCAGGTGTCGTCGCGCTGCTGCTCGAGCAGGATGCTACGCTGACCGGCGCTCAGGCAAAGGCGCTCGTCCAGGCCAACGCTCTAACGGAACCGCGGATGGGCGCTTTGCCCAACAACACGTGGGGACCGGGCAAGGTCAACGCCTTCAATGCCATGACCAAACTCATCGAATCCACGAGCACGATCACGACCGAAGTGATTTCGTACGCCAGTGACCTCAACTCATCGTCGGACGTCACCAACGCTACGCCCATCAGTCTACGCTTCCGCCATGGACAGACGGACAATGCGCGTCTTCGAGGCGTCATGTTCTACGCGTCCAGCACCGTCAACCTCACCGACGACCTGGACATCGAAGTGTGGAGCAACCAGGGCGGCGTGCCTGGGGCCAAACTGAGTGGCGGCACATTCGATGACGCTGCGGCCCAGAAGTTCGGGTGGAATTACGCCTCGCTCGATGCCCTGGAAACCGACCTCATGCCAGGCGTCGATTATCACCTCGTGCTGCGCCCGCGCGGAAGTAACAATCTGTTTGTGCGGCGCGCCACGGCTGCCCAAGGCAACAGCTTGCAGCTCAGCGGTGCAACATGGTCGCAGACTACGTCGCAGTGGGGCATCCGCCCGGTCGTCTCCACGACTGATCCGTCGAGCCTACCCGTCGAACTGACGTCGTTCTCCGTAGCGGCAGAAGGTCAAGACGCGCGCCTCGTCTGGCAGACCGCGAGCGAAACCGCCAACGACGGCTTTACTGTCGAGCATCAGGCGCCCGCTCGTGAGTGGTCACGTGCTGGCTGGGTCAAAGGAGCAGGGACGACGCTCGAAACGAACTCGTACGCCTTCCGCGTGGCCGACCTCGCACCTGGCGTTCACCGCTTCCGCCTGCGCCAGACCGACCTCGACGGCACGACCGATCTCTCGCCCATCGTAGAGATCGCAATCGAAGCTGCCCACGAGTTGGGCTTCGCATCGGTGGCGCCTAGCCCGGTCACGTCGCGCAGCCAGGTTGCCTTTACGGTCCCCCGCGATGGCGAGGCCCGCCTCGAACTCTTCGACTCGCTAGGCCGCTTGGTCGCCGTTCTGCACGACGGCGAGGCTCAGGCAGGCAACTTGACGACGTCCGAACTCGACGCAGTCCAGTTGAGCGCGGGCGTCTACGTGATGCGCCTGAGCCAGAGCGGCAAGCAGGTTACGCGCTCGGTCGTCGTAGCTCGCTAAGCGGCATCTCCTGAACGCAAACAGCCGCCGCCCGAGGCGATCGGGCGGCGGCTGTTTCGTTGAGAGGCGAGGGTCGATGCTCGACTACATCGCCATCCCGCCGTCGACGTGGAGGGTGTGACCGGTGACGTAGCCTGCTGCATCCGACGCCAGGAAGGCAACGGCGTTGGCGATGTCTTGGGGCGTGGCGCCGCGTCCGAGTGGGGTGATGCCGAGCATGGCCTCGCGCGCTTTGTCGCCCATGCCCGCCGTCATGTCGGTTTCGACGAAGCCCGGCGCGACGACGTTGGCGCGCACGCCGCGTCCGCCCAGTTCTTTGGCCAGGCTCTTGGTGAAGCCGATGATGCCCGCTTTACTCGCTGCGTAGTTGGTCTGCCCGGCGTTGCCCATCACGCCGACGACCGACGACAGGTTAACGACAGCGCCGCCGCGCTGCTTCATCATCGGCCGGTACGCCGCCTTGCAAAACGCGAACACGCTCTTCAGGTTGGTGCCGATGACGGCGTCCCAGTCGTCCTCGGTCATGCGGATCATCAGCCCGTCGCGCGTGACGCCCGCGTTGTTGACCAGAACGTCCAGACTGCCCCACTCTTCGACGACAGCATCGACGACGTGGGCCGCGTGCGCCACGTCCGATGCGTCGCCCTGGAAGACGAGCACATCGGTCCCGCCCGCGCGGAGTTCGTCGGCTAGCGCGCTGGCTTCCTCCTCACGACTGCGAAACGTGAACGCGACCTTGGCGCCTGCTGCAGCGAGCGTCTGAACGATGGCGCGACCGATGCCGCGCGAGCCGCCCGTGACGAGCGCCGTTTTTCCTTCGAGTGAGATCATGGGATGTGGGAATGCGCCGTTATGTATAACGGCGGTACGAGGAATGGAGATAATGCGTAGCGCCGTGATACCTAACGGCGAGAGGCCAACCGATCAGCTGTCTAAAAGCGCCGTCAGTTCTTCGGCCGTGCCCAGCGTGAGCGTTTGGGCCATGCGCCCCAGCGTGCGCTTGACCAGGCCCGACAGCACGTTGCCACTGCCGACTTCGACGAAGCGCGACAGCCCCGCCGTTTGCATCGCCGATAGGGTCTGCGACCAGCGCACCGGCGCCGTCAGCTGATCGAGCAGGCGCGCGCGAATCTCGTCTGGATCGACGGTCGGCGCGGCGGTGACGTTGAGGTAGACCGGGCAGATCGGCGATTCGATGGCGACGTCGGCGAGGGCGTTGGCCAGTCCGGCGCGGGCGGCTTCCATCAGCGGCGAGTGAAACGCGCCTCCGACGGCGAGCCCAACGGCCTTGCGCGCGCCAAACTCCGACGCCTGAGCAATCGCCCGAGCGACCGCCTCTTCGTGTCCCGAGATCACCACTTGGCCAGGCGAGTTGTAGTTGGCCGGAACGACGACACTGCCCGCCGCCGATGCCGCGACGCACAACGCCTCGACTTGATCGTCCTCGGCGCCCAGAATCGCCGCCATCGTGCCGGTCTGCGCCTGGGCCGCCGCCGCCATCTGCTCCCCGCGCAACCGCACCAACCGCAGCCCGTCGGCGAACGAGATCGCGCCCGCCGCCGCCAGCGCGCTGTACTCGCCCAGACTGTGCCCCGCCACGGCCGACGGCGTCAGCTTGGGCGCGGTGACGGCCCACGCCGCCATGCTGTGCACGTACAGCGCCGGCTGCGTGACTTCGGTGGCGCGCAGTTTCTCAGCCGCATCGTCCGAGCCCGAAGCATCGAACATCAACGCCGTCAGCCCAAAGCCCAGAATCTCGTCCGCCTGCTCCAGCCGAGCCCGCGCGTCGGGAAACGTGTCGAACAAATCGAGCGCCATGCCCGGTTTCTGCGCGCCCTGCCCAGGAAAAAGAAGTGCGTCCATATCTACCTCGTGTAAGGGCGGCGCGTGCGTCGCCCAGGGTCAAAAAAGCGCCAGTTTACAAACCTGACATCTGATCCAGCGGAGTCCGCTCGTCCGGGCCGTGCTCGAAAGCCGATCCGTCGTAGCTCCACTTGACGTAGCTAGCGCCCCACGTAAAGCCGCCGCCGAACGCTGCCAGCACCAGATTGTCGCCCGGGCGCAGGTCGCGTTCCCACTCGGCTAGGCACAGCGGAATCGTCGCCGCCGTCGTGTTGCCAAAGCGGTCGATGTTGAGCATCACCTTGTCCATGCCGATGTCCATCCGGCTCGCCGTCGCCGAGATGATGCGCAGGTTGGCCTGGTGCGGCACCAGGAAGCGCACGTCGTCGCCCGTCAGGCCGTTACGCCCCATCACGTCGACAGCCGCTTCGGCCATGCCGACGACGGCGCGCTTGAAGACGGGGCGTCCGTCCTGCTGCAAGTAGTTTTGGTTCAACGCGACCGTCTCGGCGCGCGTCGGGCGCAGGCTGCCGCCGCCAGGAATCGAGAGCAGATCGCCGCCCGAGCCGTCGCTGTGCTCGACCGAGTCGATGACGCCGGTGTCGTCGGTCGACGGTTCGAGCAGGACCGCTCCGGCGCCGTCGCCAAACAGGATGCACGTGTTGCGATCCGCGTAGTCGATGATGCTCGACATCATGTCGGCGCCGATCACGAGTACGCGCTTGTGCTTGCCACTTTCGATGAACTGCGCGCCCGTCGAGAGCGCAAACAAAAAGCCCGAGCACGCCGCGACCAGGTCGAAGCCCCACGCGTCGCTTTCCAGATTCTCCTGGACGAGCGAAGCCGTTGCCGGGCAGTGCATGTCGGGCGTCGTCGTGCCGACGATGATCAGGTCGATGTCGGCTCCGGTCAGGCCGCGCTTTTTGAGCAGCACGCGCGCCGCTTCGGTCGCCATGAAGGCCGTCGCCTTGCCCTCGCCCTTGAGGATTCTGCGTTCGGAGATGCCCGTCCGCGAGCGGATCCACTCGTCGTTGGTGTCGACCATCGTTTCGAGGTAGGCGTTCGTCAAACGGTCGGGCGGCACGTAGTGTCCGACGGCGGTAATCGCGGCGCGGGGCATAAGCAGCAGGGTGGGCAGGTGAGAGCCGAAAGGTACGGCGCCCCCGCCCGGGCAATCCGAGTGCCTTTGCAAGCAAGAGGCGCCCCTTCCCTGCTCCCGTTCTTCCAGACCGTCCTTCCTGCGCAGACACGCGTGTCGCAGGCAGGAATCCACAACCGCAGCCGCATTTGATTCTGCACCGATCCTTTTTGCTATTTAGTGGACCGGCTTCGCCGAACTGTTTGACTGGCTGGATCCCCGCGTTCGCGAGGATGACTATGAGCGAGGATTGTGGTAAACCGAAAATGCGAACGGTGGCATGTTGCTGGCAGCAGGCCGCGTTCTACTCGAACTTGGCAAACGACTCGGCGACGGCCTCGGTCACGCCTTGGCGCGCCAGTTCAGCACCAGCCTGGATCATGCGCTCGATGGCGCGGGGCGTCGAACCGCCGTGCCCGATAATGACGTTGCCCGATACGCCCAGGAGCGGCGCGCCGCCATAGTTCTCGTAGTTGAACGGGCGCTTGATCTCGGACAGCACGCGGCCGACGAGTTGCTGCTCTTCGGGCTCCAGTTTCAGACGCTGCATCGCCTGGGCCGCCATTTGGGGCAGCGCCGTCGTGATCGACTCGCCCAGTTTGAGGAGCACGTTTCCGACGAACCCATCGGCCACCATCACGTCGGCCGCGTGGTGCATCACGTCGCGTCCTTCGATGTTTCCGGCGAAGCGGATGCCATAGGCCTCGCGCAGCAGATCGTAGGCCGACTTGGCCTGGGCGTTGCCCTTGCCTGGCTCCTCGCCGATATTGATCAGGCCGACCGTGGGCTTGTCTGCGCGAAGGATGCGCTCGGCATAGATGCTGCCCATCCGCCCGAACTGGACCAGATATTCGGGCTTGCAATCGACGTTCGACCCAGCGTCGAGCAGCAGCGCGAGCCCCTTGGTCGTCGGGTAGAAGCCGACCAGCGACGGGCGGTCGATGCCCGGGATGCGCCCCAGGATCACGAGGGCTCCAGCCATAACGGCGCCCGTGTTGCCTGCGCTCACAAACGCGTCGGCCAGATCGGCCTTGTGCGCGGCCAGTCCCAGGTGGATCGACGAGCGGCGCTTGTTCTTGATCGCGTACGACGGCGACTCGGCCATCTCGATCACATCGGGCGCGTCGTGGAGTTCGATGGGCAACTGATCGCCTCCGAGCGCGGCGCCGAGCAGCGGCCGGATGCGGTCGGCAGGTCCGAAGAGGAGGACGCGCAGGTTGGCGCCTCCCGAGCGAGCCGCCCGGACGGCTCCTTCTACTACGACGCCGGGCGCGTCATCGCCTCCCATAGCGTCTACGGCAACAGTGATGGGCATGGAAGGCTTCGGAGTCGGGAGGGAGGAGTAGGAAACGCGAAACGCCGCGCGCAGCGGCTCCGCAGGCACAAAGCTACGGAACGCGCTGCACGCGGCGGTAGATCGAAGCGTCAGCGAGCAGGGCCATCGGCCCACGACTCATCGACGCAGCGTCACACGGCTTCGGTCACGTTGAGCACTTGCCGGCCGCGGTAGGTGCCGCAGGTGATGCAGGCGCGGTGCGTCTGATGCTGGGCGCCGCAGGTCGAGCACGCCGTCAGCGTCGGAGGGCTCAGGCGGTTGTAGTACTGCGCCCTACGGTGCGAGCGGCGGGCTTTGGACGATTTGCGTTTCGGGTGGGCCATTGCGGTGTGCCGGAGTCCGGCGGATTAGAGTCGAGTGGAAGTAAAGAGCGAGGTCAGCCCTCGTTTTTGCGGTCGAGCAGCGCCTGCCAGCGCGAGTCGATTACGTCGCCGGCCGAGTCTTCGAGCGCGCCGAACGTCGTTGGAATCTCGGCGTCCTCGGCTCCGGGCGCGATGCGGCGCTGGGGAAGCGAGAGCATCAGCGTATCTCGGATGGGCGTCGTGAGGTCGAGCGACGTCTGGCCTGCGTCGAGTGGAAGCAGGTCATCGGTCGGTTCGGATCCGGCGTCGAGTGCGTGCGCAGCGGCAGCCGAGAAGACGACCTCGTGCGCACCCTCCACCTGCTCGTCGAAGTCGACGAGCGTCCGGTCACACACCAGTTCGGCGAGGGCCGAAGTGCGAAGCGTGACGTGCGCCTGGTGATCGGACAGGTCGAGGCGGATGCCAACGGTGATATCGCGAAACGCCTGATCGCCCAGGTCGAGATCGCCGGGCGACGGGTGCAGCGTGAACGTGTGGACGCCCGGAGAGAGCGCGGAAATGCGGAGATCGATCATGGAGAGTCCTCGCGGGAATGTCGAAAGAACAAGACTGCGAAGATACTACGCGCCGCGCGAACCAAAGAAGAAGAGGCGCCGAGTACGATCAACTGTCGGTGAAGCTGGCGGCGCCCCGGCGATGCGGGCCCACGCGCCATGCAGCGTGCTCGTTCCAGCAGCGCTAATGCGCAGCAGTCTCTCTATGAAATCGGGCAGACATGTCTTGCCAAACCGGAGGGGTCTGGGTTACCATTCTCATAACGCTTCGGAAACATGCGTGAAGCCTCGCGGGCAGTCCCTTTTGCGACGTAGGTTCACGACCCTTTTCCGCCAATCGGCACGCCTCACCTATCCACTCGGACTGACGGGCTCGCCTGTGCATAACAGGTGGACAAGTGCGACATCCGCTCTTACGGGCCTCTGCTGCCTCGCCGCCAATTTGTTCTCTTCTGGAGCACTTTCTTTACTCATTACCCTCTAAGTTCAACAGATACATGGTTTCGCACGCACTCGCACTCGTCTTCTCCTCTGTCGCCTCTCGCATCCGGGGCGGCCAGAAGAGCGAGATTGAGCACGGCGGGTATGTGGAATCGGCTGTGGATAACGCCTCGACCTGCTGACGCACTTCTCCCCTTTTCGTCAGTAGCACCGACCACCCCGAGCGCGCCCTCATCCTATGTATCAATCGGCAGAAGAAGCCTGGAAAGCCTGTCTCGACCTGATCGAGTCGAACGTGCGTCCGACGGGTTTTCGCACGTGGTTTCTCCCTACCAAAGGACACTCGCTGGAGCAGGTCGGTGAGGTGACCAAGCTCACGATCGAAGTGCCGAGCCACTTCTATTACGAGTGGATCGAGAGTCAGTATCAGCACCTGCTGCGCAAGTCGGTTCAGCACGTACTGGGCGACGGCGGACGGCTCTACTACAAAGTGTGCGTTGCCCAGGCCGAAGATGGGCGAGCGGGAGCGACAGTCAACCTGCCGACGCAGCCGCGGCACCCGGCCTCGCACCCGCAGCAGCGCCCGATCCAGCCGCAGCAGCCGCGCCAATCGGCTCAGCCGCCGCATTTTTCGGCTCCTACCGACGACTTCCGCTCGCCGACGCACCAGCAGCACCGCCCTCCCGCGCCCGGATACGATCAGCAGCGTCCATACCCGGATGGTAGTGGAGGCCAGCACGCCCCCTCGAACAGTCCGGCCGGCAGGCCGCAGCGCTCGTACGGCGCTCAGCCCCAACGTCCACTGGGCGACGCGCCGGTCGGCGGCGAGACCCCGCGCCTGCGCCGCAAACCCGCTCCGCCCGCGACGCCGTTCGCTCTTCCAGGCATCGAACGCCCGCGCCTGGAGCCCAATCTCAATCCTCGCTACCAACTGGACCGCTTCGTCGGCGGCGACAGCAACGCGGTCGCTCTGTCGACGGCCCAGGCCATCGCCGACAAGCCGGGCAACACGTCGTTCAACCCGCTCCTGCTCTACGGCGGCGTCGGGCTAGGCAAGACGCACCTGATGCAGGCGATCGGCAACCACATCTTGCAGACGCGCCCCGAACTGGTCGTCCGCTACATCACGAGCGACGATTTTACCAACGAGTTCGTAGCGGCGATTAGAGAGAACAAGGGCAACGAGTTCTCGATGACCTACCGCTCGGTCGACGTGCTTCTGGTAGACGACGTGCAGTTTTTGGCGACGCGCGAGAAGACGCAGGACGAGTTCTTCCACCTGTTCAACAAGCTCTATCAGGACGGTAAGCAGATCGTGCTCACGTCCGATCAGGCGCCGCGCGAGGTCAAAGGCGTCGAGCAGCGGCTGGTGTCGCGCTTTGCGTGGGGCGTCGTGCTCGAGGTGCGGCCGCCGGGGTTCGAGACGCGCATGGCGATCTTGCAACGCAAGGCCGAGGACGAGGGGCTGGACGTATCGCCCGAGATCATTGAGTTCATCGCGCACAACATCACCAACAACGTCCGCGAGTTGGAGGGCGCCATGATCCGCCTGCTCGCACGCGCTGGAAGCATGGGCGAGGAGCTGACGCTTCCGATGGCCAAAGAGGCGCTCCGCGACCTGATCCAAAACGCCCCGACGCACCTGACCATCGACGAGATCATGCAGGTCGTCAGCGAGGAGACGGGCGTTTCGGTCGACCTGATGCGCGACAAGACGCGCAAGAGCGATCCCGTCAGGGCGAGGCAACTGGCGATGCATCTGTGCAAGAAATACACGTCGCACAGCCTGAAGAAAATCGGCGTCCACTTTGGCGGACGCGACCACTCGACGGTCATCCACGCGCTGCGCAAGGTCGAAGACACCGCCGACGTGGACCCTGACTACCGCGCCACGCTCGACGCGCTCGAACGCAAAGTCGAACTGCGGCGCCGGTGAGCCGAGCGCTTCGACTTACAAGCCATCGCCTCTCCCGTTCAACCGTCATTGCTGCCTACGACACGCGTGTCGCAGGCAGCAGTCCACAACTGTTTTCAGAGTGCGATCCCACAAGAGCGTAGCTGCGCTATCGCAGTCCGACGGTCAACTCAGATTGCCACGTCGCTTCGCTTCTCGCACTGACTAAGGAGGAGAGGCTGAACCCGATTCATTACCTGAGCCGCCACCAAGCTCTCAAACTACGCCGCGCGAAACTCCTCACGCCGCTCATTCGTCGTTACCGACACCGCCTCCACTACGCCGCCGCACCCGCACGCTCATGACTTTTTCCGCTTCCAGCGCCGACCTGCTGCGCGCCCTCACCACCGTCGGCGGCGCACTCTCGGGCAAGCCGACCATGCCGATCCTCGAATCGATCCTGTTCGAGCGCGACGAAAACGATTTGCGCCTGAGCGCGACCGACCTCGAGATCTCCATCGTCCAGTCGATCCCGGTCGATTTCGACGGTGAAGAAGGTCCGGCGCGGATCGCGGTCCCAGCCCGGCGCCTGCTCGACACGCTACGCGCGCTGCCCGATCTGCCGATCACGTTTGCGGTCGCGGCCGACTTCGGCGTGACGATCCGGACGGATCAGGGCCGCTACAAAATGGCCGGATTCGACGGCGGCGACTATCCCGAGATTCCGCGCGTCGAAGGCGAGAACAGCGTCAAGACCGAAGGTGAGCTGATCAAGCGCGCCATTCAGAAGGCCAGCTTCGCCGTCAGCAAGGACGCGCTCCGCCCCGCCATGATGGGCATCTACTTCCAGATCGGATCGGATGGCGGAAAGGCCGTCGCGACGGACGGGCACCGGCTTGTTCGCTTGAACATGGAAGACCTGAAGGCCGACGAGCAGACGGACTTCATCGTCCCCGAAAAGGCGCTGAGCCTGACCGCGCGCGTCGCCAGCGACGGGCCGTGCACGCTCAGCGTATCGGGCGGGTACGTCGGCTTCACGTTCGAGAACGCGCGCGTCGTCGCTCGCATGATCGAAGAGTCGTATCCCAACTACCAGGCCGTCATCCCGATGGAAAACGACCGCACGGCGACGGTCAACCGCCAGAGCCTGCTGGCCGCCGTCAAGCGCGTCGGCCTTTACGCCTCGGCGACGCTCAAGCAGCTCCGGTTGTCGCTGTCGACTGACCAGATAGAAGTCGCCGCCGAAGACGTGGACCGGTCGAGCGAGGCTAAGGAAACCGTGCTGGCCGACTTCAGTGGCGAAGAGATGACGATCGGCTTCAATGCCGATTACCTGACCGAAGTCTTGAGCAACGTCGACGCCGAGGACGTGGTGATCGCGCTCTCGTCGCCCAACCGCGCCGCCATCGTGACGCCGGGCGAGCAGCACGCCGGAGAGGATCTGCTGATGCTGATCATGCCGGTCATGCTCAACACGTACGCCTGAGCCAGCCGCTCCATCACGTTCCAGACGGGAGAGTCGACCAGTTCGACTCTCCCGTTTTCCGTTCGGCCAAGATCAGGGAGTCGCCGCCCGCCGCAGCGGCGCAGCGTGCGGCGCCGACAGTGCCCGATCCAGTTCGCAACGCTTCGCACGCCCAGCCGACACGGTTCGCACATTGCGCGGTTTAAGCCGCGCCGCCGCCCCGCCGATACGTGAGACAGACAGAGGCCAATGGCTTTCCCTTCTCGCATGGCATCCAAGGAAGAACCCAAGATCGAAGAACTCACCGCCCCCTTTTGGATGGCGACGTTCTCGGACATGGTGACGCTGCTGCTGACGTTTTTCGTCATGCTCGTGGCGATGTCCGAGGTCAAAGTCGAGAAGTTCAAGGAAGCGCTGAGCTACTTCCAGGGCCGGACGGGCGTGATGATGTTCGAGTCGTCGGTGCCCCAGGTGGAGCCGCCCTCGAAGACGCAGCCGCCGCGCGAGAGCACGGATAGAGCCAGCGTCGAGATGGCGCAGCGCTACGAGGAACTGCTCGACTACATCGCCGCCAATGACTTGGCGGGCTTAGTCAACGCCGATCTGACCGAGGACGGCATGCACTTCGTCATCAACGACGCGGCGATGTTCAGCCCAGGACAGGCCGACATCATCGAACCGTCTCGCACGCTGCTTCGCCTGATCTCGAACCTGCTCACCGACGACGTGCAGGCCGTCGTCGTCGAAGGCCACACCGACGACCGTCCGATCCGCACGCCGCGCTATCCCAGCAACTGGGAGCTGTCGACGGCGCGCGCTTCGTCGGTCGTTCGCCTGCTGCTCGATTCACCCAGCGCCCTGCCCCCCCAGCGCTATACTCCGCTCGGCATGGCCGAGCATCACCCAATAGATTCCAACGACACCGCGGACGGCCGAGGCCGCAACCGACGCGTCGAAATCTTTTTCCGCTGGACTAAATGGCAGACGTAACCGAAACTCCCACACCCAAGCGCAAAGTCGGCTTGGCCGCCATCCTGATCCCCATCGCCGTGTTGTCGGTGTGTGGCGGAGCGCTGTTCTCGTTTTCGCAGTACGCCGTCGTCTCGCGCGTCGTCGCTACGGCCACCGGTGTACCTGTCCAGAACGCATCGGCGCCTGCCGGGGACGACGAGGCCGCAGGCGACGCAGAGCCCGAGGCCGAAGAGCCGGGCGAGGCGACCGAGTTCGGCGTCTTTCACGAGATCACGGGCATGACGATCAACCCGGCGGGCACGGGCGGATCGCGCTACCTGCTCGTCAACGTCGCCCTCGAAGCCCAGGACGAGAAGACGATCGCCCAGATCGCCGAGCGCGAGTTCGTCGTCCGCGACGCGATGCTGGCCGTGATGGGAAGCAAAACCGTCCCCCAGCTCGCCGACATCGCCCAGCGCGCCGCCCTCAAGGACACGCTGCGGAAGGAGATCAACAAGGTGATCGACGCGGGCAAGGTGGAGCGCTTCTATTTCACGCAGTACGTAATGCAGTGAGTGGGAAGGAGCCAACCGCGTCCCAAGGCGCAGGCCGCTGGTCCTGACTCCAAACCGTCCAACTGTCACCGGAAGCGCAGCGACGTGGCGATGGCAGGTGGCGAGGCACGCAGCGGCGTTCTGCTCTCTGCATCGACGGTCGGCGGGGTTGGGCGGTAAGGCATTGCGTCACCGCGTCAGGGCGGGTCCGTTCTACTTCACGTCCCCCATGCTCACTCTTCTCCCGCGTCGTTCCTGTCGAGGCAGAAATCCATAACCGCTTCCCAAGCCAGAAGATGCCTCTGACCCGTCCTAGTACTGCGACCACGTCAGAGTGACAGGGCGACTCACAGCTTTGCTCAATCACTGCGAGCGAAACGCGACGCACTCGGCCTAGCGACTAGTGGAGACCGCCACGCTTCGCTCGCGATGACCAAGTGGAGACTTGGAGCAGCCTGTCAGAGTCAGCAGGTCGCAGTACTAGTCGACCATACGGTTAGCCGGTAAGTCGATCGCGTTTTGAGAATGTGCCGCCTCGGTCACCGCGTCGCCGTCATGTGGAAGACGGGCTGGCGCTGCTCGTAGGTCACCATCACGTCGCCCTCGTTTTGCAACGCGGTCAGGACGCGGCCTAGATCGCCCTTGAGTTCGAGCGCCATGCGGCCACCGGCCAGGTCGAGGGCCATGCGCGTCAGCCGCTCGTCGTCCGAGCCAGGATCGACGCCCTGGATGGTCATCGGCGCGCGGAAGCTGGCGTAGGTCACGTCGACGGTCGTGCCGAACTGGTGCGTCGTCTCGCGCGCGGCGTTGCGGTTGACCCGGCGCAGACGCTCCTGATCGTCGCCGGTGCGCAGGGCCGACGTGATCTCCATGCGCATCGGAGGCACGCCGCGCTCGGCCAGTCGGTCGTGGAAGCGGCGCCCGATCTCGACCAGCAACTCGTAGGCGGCGGGCGTCACCAGAGGCGTCGAGTAGTCCATCTCGCGCACGACCCACCACGTCGTGTCGGTCAACTCGACCAGCCGCCCACTGGCGACGAGCGTCCGACGCGCGTCCGTATCGACGGGCTGCGGCACGCCCCTGGCGCGGGCGACTTGGAGTTGGGCGGCGTTGCGGTGCTTCTGGAGGTTGCGAATCTGCGGCGGCGTGAGCAGCGAGACCGGGCGCAGAGCTTCCTCGACTTGGCGCGCGCGCTCCATCGCAGCGTCGATCGACTCGGTCATCGTCGGACCGGCTGGGGCGACTGCTGCCGGTGGGGCGACAGACGGCGGCGCTTCGGGTGCGCAGGCGGTCAGAGCCAGTAGAGCAAAAACGGAGAGGCGGAGCATGGGCGGCGGGGCAGGCGAGCCGACGAGCATGCCGGTTCAAAACATGACATGTCCGGCAGACATGTCATGTTTCCACGCTTGGGTCTGCGCACTTCCCTACAGCTGCGGCCCTAGATTCAGGCTCCTAATCTGCCTGCCTGTGTCCTCGACCAAACTCAAGAAAGAACTGACGCTGTTCGACGTCTATGCCATCAGCACGGGTGCGATGTTCAGTTCGGGCTTCTTCCTGCTGCCCGGACTGGCGACGGCCAAAGCGGGGCCCGCCGCCGTCCTCGCCTACCTGCTGGCGGGCATCCTCATCCTACCGGCGATGTTCAGCCAGGCCGAGTTGTCGACGGCGATGCCCAAGGCGGGCGGCACCTACTACTTCCTCGACCGCAGCCTGGGACCGCTGGCGGGGACCGTCGGCGGGCTGGGCACGTGGCTCGCCTTAGTGCTCAAGAGCGCGTTCGCGCTGATCGGCATGGGCGCCTACCTCTACTACCTCGTCGACGTGCCGATCAAGCCGCTGGCGGCCGGGCTGACGGTCGCTTTTGCGGTTCTCAACATCGTCGGCGCCAAAGAGACGAGCAGCCTTCAGCGGATTCTGGTGGCGATCTTGGTCGGCGTGCTGATGTTCTTCGTCGTCCAGGGATTGGTCGAGGTCGTCTCGCTGGGCTCGGCCAACGTCGAGCGGCAGTTCACGCCCTTCGCCCCGTTCGGCGGCGGAAGCCTGATCGCGACGATCGGATTGGTCTTCGTCAGCTATGCTGGGCTGACCAAAGTGGCCAGCGTCGCCGAAGAGGTGCAAAACCCGGATCGCAACATCCCACTGGGGATGATCCTCTCGCTCGTCACGGCGACGGCTCTCTACGTCGTCGGCGTGTTCATCCTCGTCGCCGTCCTCGACTCGGACGAACTGCGCAGCGACCTGACGCCCATCGCGACGGCAGCCGAAAGCTTCTTCACGTGGCTGCCCGGGCAATGGGGCCTCTACCTCATCGTGATCGCCGCGATCGCAGCCTTCGCGTCGACTGGAAACGCGGGCATCCTGTCGGCGAGTCGCTATCCGATGGCGATGGCGCGCGACCTGCTCGTCACGCCCCGACTGGCCGTTTTGGGCAAGAGCGGCACGCCGACGCTGGCGATCGTCGTGACGGCGCTGCTGATGATCGTCGCCATCGTCGCGCTCGACGTGGAGAGCCTGGCCAAGCTGGCGAGCGCGTTTCAACTGGTGATTTTCGCCCTGGTCAACGTCGCGGTCTTGGTGATGCGCGAGAGTCACATTCCGTCGTACGTGCCCGGCTACCGCAGCCCCTGGTATCCGTGGATGCAGATCGCGGGCATCGTCGCGCCGATCGTGCTAATCACGCAGATGGGCGCGTTGGCGCTGGGGCTGACCGGACTGACGATTGGGTTGAGCTTGGCGTGGTACGCCTATTACGTCCAGCCCAACCCGCGCGTCGAGCGCGAGGGCGCTATCTACCACCTGTTCGCCCGCCTGGGGCAGCACCGCTACGATCCGCTCGACGAAGAACTGCGAACGATTTTGAAAGACAAGGAGATGTCGGACTTCGTGCCGTTCGAAACTCTGGTCACCCAATCGGTCGTGATCGACGCCAAGGCGGGGCGCGACTACGAATCCGTCGTGCGCGAGGCGGCGCTCCGGTTGGCCGAGCGGATGGGGACGGACCCCGACGCGCTGGCCGAAGGGTTGCTTCACGGCGCGCGCTTCGGCGCCACTCCGGTCGTGCGCGGCGCGGCGCTGCCCCATCAGCGCCTGCCTGGACTCGACCGTCCCTACCTCGGCCTCGTCCGCAGCCGCGATGGGCTCAACGCGCCCGCCTACGACCTCGACGTGACCGACGGCGATCCGACGATGGGCAAGGTATTCGCCGTCTTCGTGCTCGTCAGCCCGGCCGAGCCGCCGGGGCAGCACCTGCGCACGCTGGCGGCCTTGGCCAGCCGGATCGACGAGGACGGCTTCCTCGACGCGTGGCGCACGGCGCCCAACAAGCAGGCCATTCGGGAAACCCTCGTCACCAACGACCGCTATCTCACGCTCATCCTCGATCCCAACGGAACGACGGCGAGCTTCATCGGTCGACGGTTGCACGAGTTGCGTCTTCCTCACGGCGTGCTCGTCGCCTTGGTCCACCGCGACGGGCAGTCGGTCGTGCCGTCGGGTAGTACGCTGCTCGAACCGGGCGACCGCCTGACCATCATCGGCGAGACCGACGGCGTCCGCGAACTCCTCGACCGCTTCTCGTCATGACCGCTTCCGGCTCTCTCGACCTCCGCACGATTCCACTCGACGCGCTTCCGTGGCCCCTGGTGCACGAGGCCGATCCCGAACGCGCGCACGTCGAGGGCTACATCGCAGAGGCGTCGCGGCTGGGCGCGTACGCAGGCGACACCATTGTCGGCATCGCCATCGTCGGCCTGATCGAGCCGGGCGTGGCCGAGTTGCACGCCATCGCCGCCGAGCGCGCGTACCGGCGGCAGGGCGTTGGGCGGTGGCTGCTCATCAACGCGCGCGAGGAAGCGATCCGCTTGGGCGCCCGGACGCTGCGCGTGGCGACCGGAAACTCTAGTCTGGACCAGTTGCGCTTTTACCAACGCTCCGGCTTCCGCATGGTCAGCATCGACCGGGGATACTTCGACACCGCTTTCGCCGAACCGCTCGTCGAGGACGGCATCCGCTGCCGAGACCGCGTCTGGCTCGACATGCCGCTGCCTGCCGCCGCCCTCTAAGACGAATGAAACTACATAGTGAGGCAGCGACTGTCGACAAAGAACAGTACCTTTCGCGATCTGCCGTTTCTTCGTCCATGTCGATTACAGATTGATCTTATGCGGACTCTGCTGCTCACTTCCCTCCTACTCTTCGCAGCCTGCGATTCAACCGATCCCGAACCTAATATTTCGGCGGTAAAACACATCCAGTCGGTCCAACTGGTCGCTGGGGGCGACTCGGTCCGTTTCAGCATGCGACGGGCATCAGGTTTGCAGCCTCTGCAGTACCGACCTACCAGATTACGTCTTCTTCTGCCGACATCCGTGCTGAGACTCGGGGAGAGCATACGCTCGTAATGTGGGCACTCAGCGGTACGGTCGCAGAGGTTCGCATCAAAGCCAGCCTCGACGGGGAAACTGCCGAAGCATCGTTCGAGGCGGCTTCCCGCGACAAGTATGTTCGCCCTTATTCGCGCGCTATCGCTATCCTCGTACCCGATACTGCGCTGTACGTGCAGCGGGACACGCTTCGTTTCGACCCGGCATTGCTCTTTACGATTGCGCCGGGACGTGTAGCTTCTTACACCGTCAAAGACCAAGGTCACGTATCCGCCTGGATCGACGGGGAGTTAAAAGCCTTCCCGACCGGCGAAAGCGGTGGAACGATAACAGTGCGCGCTCAAGTTGAGAAGGACATGGCTGAGGCGACGTTCACTCTTACAGGAGAAACGGAATGGTGCGCCTCACCTCCCGATGGGGCGTCCGATTTTTTCCATATACCCAGCAGATCAACTATCACATATCGCTACACGAACGAAAGATCTTCTAGGGGTTTTAATTTAGTCACAGGAAAATCATACAGATTTGAGGACAATTTTACCGGAATAATCACTTGGGATACCGACAAATATTTCTGCGAGTTAGGCAAATCAAGGGGGAGCATTAGAGAAACAATAGAAGGGCGTAGCGTCCAGCAGTCTTTCTCGGATGAGAATCTCGTCAGTGCCGATACATCTGAAACCACTACGGTGGCGAGCGATGTCGGCCTTGTGGTGGTGGACGAGATTCCGCTAGTGCTTGGTTCTGTCATAGTACTCGACAGATGGTCTTCTGAGGAGCCAGTCGCTCGATGGTATGAGACTTCGATGACCACCATTGAAGTAAGACGCTGTCCGTACCGAGGCCCTTGGGGAGAAAACTACTGCGCCACCTACTATTTGCGTAAGGACGCGCCACCGGACTCAATCCATGTCTCCTATAAAAAATCTGATCGCAGTTCGTCCTCCTCCAGATCTATACGCCTGGAGCGTTTGGACTAGCGTAGCGGTAGAATCTTCCGCCAACAACAATCTATTTCGACCAACCGAGCTTTTATGACTTCAGGCACCGCGTTTGCCTGACCGATGGACACCCCACCTCGCCCCCCGGCTCCATCTCCATGAAGCAGCTCTCCCAGAACGAAATCGACCTGCTGCTCGACGTGCGCAGCCAGATGGACGACGCGCCCGGAGGCTACGACCTGGACGCGCTCGAAGGGCTGATGCAGCGCGAGACCGAGCGCAGGGTACTGCCCTACAACTTCAAGCGTCCGCGCCTGTTTTCGCAGGACCAGATGCGCGTGCTCACCTACGTCCACGAGTCGTTCGCGCGCGACTTCTCGGTCTTCCTCTCGGCCCAGTTGCGCACCATCGTCGACATCGGGCTGACGGCCGTCGATCAGGTGATGTACTCCGAATACGTCATGTCGAGCGCGCCGCCGGCGGCCATCTACGTCGCCGAGGAGACCAGTCTGAATCACAAAATCGTGTTCGAGTTCGA
Source organism: Rhodothermales bacterium (assembly GCA_963841855.1). Lineage (GTDB taxonomy): Bacteria > Bacteroidota > Rhodothermia > Rhodothermales > BA12 > CAXBBB01. The sequence goes on from CAWJEJ010000001.1 coordinate 1,100,653, forward strand.
CCCGCGGCTGGTCGTGTTCACGATCGAGAAGCTGTTCGGCGGGCAGGGGACGTTTCTCAAGAAGGCGCGCGAGGTCAGCCAGATCGAGCGGCGCATCATGAGTAAGGTGATGAACCGCTGCTTCGCCGAGCTCGAAAAGGCGTGGCGACAGGCGCAGGAAGTCAAGTTTAGAGAGGTCGCGTTCGAGACCAATGCCGAGTTCGTGCAAATCATCCCGGCCGTCGAGCCCGCCCTGGTCTGCACGTTCGAGGTGACGGTCTACGAACACAAGTCGTACCTCAACCTGTGCTATCCCTACCTGCTGCTCGAAAAGATGCTGGGCCGCGCCGGACTCAAGCAGTGGATCAGCGGCAACGCGGCCACGGTCCCGCCCGAACACCGCGAACGCTACGAAAACGAGGTGCGCAAAGTCGCCGTCGAGTTGCGCGCGATTCTGGGCAAGGCGATGGTTTCGCTCCAAGACGTGAGCGAGTTGCAGCCCGGCGACGTGATCCCGCTCGGCCGCGCCGTCAACGATCCCATCCAGGTATTTGCCGGTGAAGGACGCAAGTTCTCGGCTCTCCCCGGCCGCTCGGGCAAACGACACGCGCTGCGCATCCTGGAAGCGATAGCGCCTCCTCCTCAGTATTCGGATTCCAACGAGTAAATGAACGCCACCCAGACCTCCACCGACGCCGTCAAAGGCGTCCTCGCCACACTGCTGAGCAGCGGCACCCTGTCGGCCGAGCCGCCTGCCGAGCAGGCCACGCACCAGAGCCTGCTCGACACGTCGGGCGACATGCTCACGTTTCAGGCCGTCACGCCCCAACTCAGCATCGGTCTGTGGCTGGACGCGGGCTGGCTCTCGGCGTGCAGCCAGGCCATGCTGGGTATGCCGATGGCCGTCGGCGAGGAGGGCGCGGACGACTTGATGCGCGAGGTGCTGTCCCAGGTGTACGGATCGGTTCAGTCGGCCAACGCCAGTCTCCGGCTTCCGGAACTGCGCTTCGACGTGGTGACGGATCCGCGCGACGTGCACCTGCCCGAGACGACGTACCTGACGCGCTTCGCGATGGCGATCGGCGGCGAGACGCTCAGCGGCCTGCTCCTGCTCGACGCGCCGACGGCCAAGCAGGCGCAGCAACAGCAGCAGCAAAGTCAGCAGGCCGAACCGGCTCCCCAACCCGTCGAAGTCGCGCGCCCCGACTTCCCCGACGTGGGCGGCGACAGCTTTGATACGGGCGGCGCGACCGTCGGGGCCAACTTCAACATGCTGGTCGACGTCGATCTAGAAGTGGTCGTCGAACTGGGCCGACGCAAACTCCCCCTGGCCGATGTGCTCCGCCTGACCAACGGCAGCGTGATCGAGTTGGACAAGCTGATGGGCGAGCCGCTCGACATCTACGCCAACGGCAAACTGATCGCTGAGGGCGAGGCCGTCGTGATCGACGAGCAGTTCGGCGTCCGGGTGACCAGCATCGTCAACAAGCGTAGGCGCGACAAAGTGTTTATTTGATCGGTCCACCGGGAAGACTCGCTCGCGCACAGGAACGATGTGGCGATGCGTTAGGTGGGACGCCCCGCTCCGCCGAGGTGCTCATCCGACTTTATAGATCTGTGGCACGATCTCGCCCGCTAGTTCGCTCAGCCTTGAGCAGATGCGCTCGTATCTCCTCGACGGCGGGGAGGACGCCGTTGGAAAACAGTTCGAACACCACGCGCGTGCGATCAGAGTTGTAGTAGCCTGCCGTGAAGACGGCCGCCAAATCGAATTCGGGCGCGAGGAAAATCGTCTGTCCCCCGTTACCGCTCGCCCATACGATGTCGACGGTCCTGTCGCCGTAGTGGACCGTATCGGACCACCACAGGTAGCCGTACGACGATCCGTTTATCCGCGTGCGCGCAGTGGTGGCCTGCGCGATCCACTCGGCGGGGACGATCTGCTCGCCGTTCCACTGCCCATTCTGGAGCACGAGTAGGCCGATCTTCGCCATCGCTTGCGGCGTGAGGAGCAGGTGGCCGCCCGTGTCGACCTTTCGTCCGTCGTCGTAGCGTGCCCAGCGGTAGTTGGTGATGCCCAGTGGCCGAAACAGCGCATCGTCGGCGAATGCGGCGAAGTCGCTGCCGGTAGCCTGAGCGATCACCTCGCCCAGCGCCACGACGCCGCCCGTACAGTACCGCGTGCTGTCTCCGGGAGGGTACGCGCGGTCGAGCGCGAGAAAGTAGGCCGTCCAGTCTTTGGACCGATACATCCGATCCTCCTGCCCCCGCGTCTGCCGGTCTCCGTCGTCGCAGTCCATGCCGCTGCTCATCGTCAGGAGATCGCCGACCGTGATGTCGGCCTTGTCGTCGGCGTCGGGATAGGCGCTTGCCAGGTAGTCCATCATCGGAGCGTCGACGCTGGGAAGATCACCGCGCGCGATGGCGATGCCCGCCAGCAGCGCCGTGATGCTCTTGGTCGCCGACCGGATGTCGTGCGGATTGTCGGCCGAGTGACCATTGTAATACTCCTCGAACGCGACCTTGCCGTTTCGCAGGATCAGCATGCTGTGCAGGTCGTGGTCGTCCTTGGAAGCGATCTGCTGCGCGATGGCGCCAAGACGATCCGCGTTCAGGCCGACCGATTGGGGCGATGCGGTCGGGAGAGAGACCTCGGGCGCGATCGGGGCGATGACTCGGTTCGATGAGGAGCAGCCGGCGATCAGAACAAGAGCCAGCAGTAGCGGGAGGCGCATAGCAGAAAAAGAGAGCAAAAGGCTTCAACGCCGGTGTGCGCGTAGGATTGCGCACACCTCTGAGTCAGCCTCTCGTCCGCCCACCCGATCCGAGACGCCCGTTGCAGCCAAACCGTGCGGTCCAATCGGCAAAAGGTGCCGCCGAAGGTCGGATGCACTCGCGGAAATCGGGGTCTGCTGCCCAAACCGTGCGAGGGCACCGCGTTTGCCTGTGAGTGGAGCGCCACCTGCTTTCCCCAAGCCATGCCTGCCCCTTCTTCTGCTCCTCGCGCCCAGGCGGGCCACGCGCTGCGTCGTGCCGGATGGTGCGCTCTGGCTCTGGTCGCGCTGTGGGGCGTGTCGCAGTTCATCCCGTCGCCTCAGGCGGTGCAGGCGCAGACTGTTCAGCAGGCGGCACCCGATCAAGCCACCGGTGCCGACCTGTTCGCGGGTGGCGCATCGGTCGAGCGCAGCGCACGACCGGACCTGGACGCCGGAACCGTGGCACGCAGCGCACCGCTCGGACGTGGTGACCGTGCGACGCCTTGGGGCCGATTCGCGCTGGTCGCTCTCCTGCTCGGAGGCGGCGCATGGTGGGCCATCCGCATGAAGCGGCAGCGCGATGATGGGACGCTGTCGACGGCATCGGCTCACTCGCTTCACACGCTGGGCAATCTGACGCTGGCGCCGGGGCAGACCGTCCACCTCGTCGCCGTCGGGCCGGACGTGCTCGTCGTCGGGCAAAACGCCGGAGGACTGACGACGCTAGCGCAGTATCCGCGATCCGAGTTCGAGGCCGCAACACCGAAAGGCGACGGCGCCGCGTACCCGGCTCAGCCGCCTGCGTCGACGCCTGCCGCCTCGTTCGCCGACGTGCTCGGCGGCTACGGCATCCGCCTTCCGGGAGCGCAAAACGGAGCCCACTCGTGATCCGCGTCTTCTCGTTGGTGCTGATTGGCTTGGCGCTCGTCGCTCCGGTCCACGCACAGCGCTCGGCTCAGGGACAGCAGACGCAGCAGCTTCCGTCGCTCGCACCTCAGACGCAGCCGCTGACGCCCAACAGCGGCCTGCCAGACATCAGTCTGGTCGGCCAGGAAGACGGCTACGCGCTGCCGATCCAGCTGCTGCTCACGCTGACGGTCCTGACGCTGGCCCCGTCGATCATCATCCTGATGACCTCGTTCACGCGCCTGGTCATCATCTTCGGGCTGCTGCGGACGGCCCTGGGAATGCAGGGATCGCCGCCCAACCAGGTCATCGTCGGCCTGTCGCTGTTCCTGACGGTCTTCATCATGTATCAGCCGCTCAATACGATCAACGAGCAGGCGCTCCAGCCCTACCTCGACGGTGAGATCACCCAAACGATCGCGTTCGAGCGCGCCGCAGGTCCGATCCGAGGCTTTATGCTCGGCCAGGTGCGGCAGAAGGATTTGATGCTGTTCATGGACCTGTCGGGCACGACGCAGTACGCATCGGCCGACGACGTGCCGCTCCACGCGCTCGTGCCCGCGTTCGTGATCAGCGAGTTGCGCGTCGCCTTCCAGATCGGGTTCATGCTGTTCCTCCCGTTCGTCGTCGTCGACCTGCTCGTTTCCAGCGTGCTCATGTCGATGGGCATGATGATGCTGCCGCCGATCATGATTTCGCTGCCGATCAAACTGCTGCTGTTCGTGCTGACCGACGGCTGGTACCTGATCGTCGAGTCCGTCGTGAGCGGGTATTTGCTGACGTGACCGCCACCCTTCCCGACTGCCGCCGATCGGTCTAGTCCTGCACCACACCCCGCCAACTGTCATCGCGAGGAGCACAGCGACGTGGCGATCTCCAACGCCTGCCGACTTCCTTAGCCCTTGCCGCCTGCCTCCCGTCGCGATGTATCGCGACGCTACACCCTTCACGCCATCCGCGTTTGCCTCCGGGCGAGAAGAATCTCGCCGCTACGTTCGCTCCATCGCTCGCCTCCCGTCTCCGCCTGCTGCGACGCTACATCTACCTCCCGACATGAACTCTGACGTTGCGCTTTTCTGGACTCAGGAAGCCTTGGTGCTCACGCTGACCGTGGCGGCGCCGATCTTGGGCGTCGCGCTCATCATCGGCCTAGCGGTCAGCATCTTGCAGGCGATTACGTCGGTCCAAGAGATGACGCTCAGCTTCATTCCCAAAATCCTCGGAGCCGCCCTCGTCCTGATCCTGCTGACGCCGTGGATGCTCGAGATGCTGGGCGACTTCATGCACAGCGCATTCGCCTACATCCCCTCGGTCAGCCGATAGCGCCCCGCGATGGAGTTGATCTCGCCGCTCTACGTCGTCTCGGTCCTGCTCGTGTTCGTGCGCGTGGGCGGCGTGCTCACGGCGGCGCCGATCTTCGGGCAGAGCGGCATTCCGGTTCAACTGCGCGTCTTGCTTGGCGTGCTGCTGGCCTACTCGCTCGTCCACTTGGCCGGGCCGATGCCCGACTGGGTCTTGCATCCTGTCGGATTCGTCGTGGCCGTTGGGATGGAAGCAGCGACCGGACTGACGATCGGCTTCGCGGCCAAGTTCGTGACCTACGTGCTGCAAGTCGCCGCCGAGGTGATGGGGTTTCAGATGGGACTGACGATGTCGCAGGCCTTCAACCCGATCAGCGGACACACCGAAAACGCCATCGGACGGCTGGTCAGTTCGCTGTTCATGCTGCTGTTTCTGCTCTTCGACGGGCACCACCACGTCATCGAAGCGCTCGCCCTCTCGTTCCGCGCCATCCCGCTCGCGACGGCTGGAGTTGCCGCCGCCGGGCCGCTGCTGCTGTCGTGGATGGGCATGCTCTTCGAGACCGCCATCCGCCTAGCCGCGCCGTTCATGGTGACACTCTTCACCGTCGACCTCGTCCTCGCCGTCTACGCCCGCACGAGCCCGCAGGCCGACGTGTTCTCGCTCTCGTTCATCCTCAAGCTGGGCGTCGGGATGGTGCTGCTGATCCTCGTCATCCCCAAGCTCGGCCCCGACATGGCCGTCCTCGTCGATCTAGCCCGCACCTACACCCGCGACATGGTCGGCGCGCTGGCGGGGTGATGTGGCGGCGCGCTAAGGAGCAGAGCGCACGTTCGACGGTCGGTACGGTGTCCCACCGATTTACAGTCGATTACGGACAACCTACCGGCGCTATCAGGCTTGGCAGACAGTTGTGGATTCCTGCATGCGCAGGAATGACGGATGGAAAGGAAAAGAACCGAGCGGATTTATCTAGCGTGCGCCCACCCTGCACCAAGGCAGGGCTGGTAAGTTCTCAGCCTGCAACTCGCTCGTCCTCCCTACGCCACGGGTGGCCTTTTGAAGGGGAGGTGCCCGCTAGGGCGGAGGGGTCTTGCGGTCCAGCGCCGTCCTCGGGACCACCCCGCCTCCGACACAGTGTGCCTTCGGCACCCCTCGCATGGAAGGAGGGGACGATGAACTTACCAGCCCTGCTGCACCAAGGGGACCGGTACGGATGCGCGCCGTCGTAGGCCGTACGTTGAGCCGTCTCCACGCTTCTGGTCCATGACGACTCGCACCGCCTGCTCTCTGCTGCTCCTCGCCTGCGCGTCGGCGTCGCTGATCGGATGTGCCGCCGGATCGGGCATTGAGCCGATGGACCAGGACAGCGTCGTGCCGGGGTGGCACGAGGGCACGCTGGCGCACGGCGGATTGGAGCGGCAGTTTCGGTTCTACGCGCCCAAACGCATCGCCGAGGGATCGCACGCGGTCGTCCTGCTCCACGGCGGCAGGCAGAGCATGGACAAGGTGTTCGCCTCCAACGCCGGAGGCACGCAAGAGTGGACGGCCGTCGCCGACGATGCAGGCTTCTTGCTGCTCGTCCCCAACGGCACCGATCCTCAAACCGGAGGCCCCGGCGGAGACGATCAACACTGGAACGACTGCCGACCGCCCAGCGCCGATCCGATCACCCAGTCCACGGCCGACGACGTGGGCTTCGTCGTCGCGCTCGCCGACTGGGCCGCCCAGCGGTTTCCGGTCGACGCGCAGCGGTTTTTCGTCACCGGGGCGTCGAACGGCGGCAAGATGACGTTTCGGATCGCTACCGAGCGCCCCGAGCGCGTCGCCGGAGCCGCCGTGTTCATCGCCAACCTGCCCGACGCGACCGAGTGCGCCGTTCCGTCGACTCCCGTCCCCATGCTGATCGTCAACGGGACAGCCGACGCCATCAGCCCGTTCGAGGAAGGCGACGTGGGCGGGCGCGGCTCCCACCTGTCGGCCCTCGCCACGCGCGACGTGTGGCGACAGGTCAACCGCCCGGCCTCACCGCCCGACACGATCCGGCTCCCAGACCTGGACCCGGACGACGGCAGCACCATCGCGTGCGAACACTTCTCGGCGACGCCTCAGGGAGCCGCGCTCCGCTTCTGCGTCGTCGACGGCGGCGGACACGCGATGCCGTCGCGCGCGCACCGGCTGCCCGGCTGGCTGGAGCGCATCGTCGGCCCGCAGAACCACGACGCCGAGGGCGCGCGCCTGGCGTGGGCATTCCTCAGCGGCGACTGACCCGTCTCGACCGAACGCACCGCGCGTGGCGGCGTGCAACCCGCCCGCCAATCGCCCGCCATGCTCCGCTACGTCCTTCCCCTCCTCGCCTCCATCGGCCTCTCAACGGTCGGCTGCGCGCAGAGCGGGTCGGACTCGATGGGCTGGCGCGCCACCAAATCGATGATCGCCCGCGACTTCCCCGCCACGCCGACGATCTCGACCGATAGCCTGGCAGCCTGGCTCGCCGACGACGCGCGAACGCCGCCGCTTCTGCTCGACGCGCGCGAGGCCGACGAGTACGCCGTCAGCCACCTCGCCCGGGCCCGTCACGTCCCACCCAACGCGTCGGCCGATAGTTTGACCGCGCTGCTGTCCGACGTGCCGATGGATCGTTCCGTCGTCGTCTACTGCTCGGTCGGCTACCGCTCGGCTAAGGTGACGCAGCGGTTGCGCAAAGCTGGATTCTCGGACGTGCACAACCTGGGCGGGTCGATCTTCCGCTGGGCCAACGAAGGGCGAGCCGTCGTGCGCGGAGACTCGGCCGTGCGCACCGTCCATCCGTTCGACGCCACGTGGGGCCGCCTGCTCGACGCCGACCTGCGCGCCGCCAAACAATGAGGAAGCCCGGACTGGGGACGCGCGTTGCAACTGGATGCCACTGCTCCGCCTGCTTCGCCACCTCTCCCGACCACCGGTTACGCTCGACCTCCACTACAAGATGGAGGGACAGTACGATCACCACTTGGAAATCGAAGTGCGCAACGACGAGGTGCGCGTGCTTGGCGGTACGTACTGCTCGCACATGGGCCGGTGGCGGCCGCTTCAGCGCAAGGAGCGCAAGCGGCTGACGCAGGCACTAGAACACCTCGAAGACGGACCGCTCTACGTCGCGCCGCCGCCCGGAGCCGACGCGTTCAACCGCTCGCTCGTCGTTCGCAGAGGCGACGCCCAAGACACCTACCGATGGTGGGGACCGGACGAGCCCAATGGGTTTCCCGGCGCGCACCGCCTGGCGCACGAACTCGCCATCCTCCAGCCCTGACGCCATGCGCCGACTCGGCCTGCTCGTTCTGGCCGCCTGCGCCGCGCCTGACGCTTCCGAGCAGATGCCACCCGATACGCTCGTGATCGACGCTGCGGCGGCGTACGGTGCTCTGGCCGATCGACCGGCCGCTCCCGTTCGCGTCGAGCGCGCGTGTCCGTTCGAGTGCTGCTCCTACTCGGCCTGGACGACGAACGCCGAGACTCCGCTTTACGCTGCGCCCGACGACACGACTGCCCAGCCCATCGCCACGCTGCCGGCTGGCACCCAGCTGGACGCTCAGACGGGCCACGCGCTACTGAGCAGCTTGGGACGGGGCATGGTCCGCGACAGCGCGCGCTCCTACCTCGACTACGAAACCAGTTTGCTTCTCCCCGACAGCGCCGAGGTGCTGACGTTGGGCTACGTCGGCGAGGGCGCGTACCGCGTCTGGCACGACGGGACGCTGGGCGAGGTCATGGGCGAGGCCGATGCGTACAATCCATCAGGCGTCGAGATCGTCGAACCCGCGCAGGCGCAGTGGTGGGCCCACGTCCGCACGCCCGGCGGGCAGGAGGGCTGGCTGTGGATGGACCGCTCCCAGATCGACATTCCCTACGGATGCTGACTCGCCCGGGTGGATCGGCGCGGCATTTTCTCTCAGCGCAGCGGAAACAAAGGGCGAGCGCCGTCATACTACACCACCTGCCAGGCACACGCCGCCTCTCGTGCCTGGCTTCGACCTCGGGTCCTTTCGGCTATGCCGCGAGCGCCCGAGGTTTTTGCGTTCAGGCCTCTGCCGTAGCTTCGGTCCATGCCACATACCGACGCGCTTCCGCCCCGCTACGATGTTGCCGATGCCGCGCACTCGCTCTCCGAGCGCGATCCGGTTCTGGCGAGTCTGATCGCCCACGCCGGTCCGTGCCCGCTGGCGCCCCGCGCGGGTGAGCCCTACGCTCATCTGGTGCGCAGCATCACGTCGCAGCAAGTATCGACCGCTGCCGCCCGCACGATCTATGGACGACTGATCGAGTTGCTGACTCAGCACGGCGACCCCGACGATCCAGTCACCCTCGCCAGCCTCGACCTCGACACGCTCCGCACGGCGGGTGTCTCACGCGGCAAGGCCATCTCGATAAGCGATTTGGCGGATAAATCGCTCGACGGCACTGTTCCCACTCGCATGGCCATGGAAGCAATGGACGACGCCGAACTCGTCGAGCGGCTGACACGCGTGCGCGGCATCGGTGAGTGGACAGCCCACATGCTGCTGATTTTCACGCTTCACCGTCCCGACGTGCTGCCGCTCGGCGATCTAGCTGTCCGCCAGGGCTTCGCGCTCGTCTACGGCGGGCAAGACGCCGGACTGTCGCGCGGCTGGGAGTCCGAGAAAAAGCTCAAGGCCGCTCTCGCCGCCCACGCCGACGCGCATTGGAGACCTTGGCGCAGTGTCGGCGCGTGGTACTTGTGGCGCGGCTACGAAGCCGTAAGGGCAGGGCGATGGATGCCACCGGCCTAACGCGGCCTGCGCGGTCTTCTGAAACTAGGCGCACGATGGTTCGCGAAACTGGGCCTCCGCTGTTCTTTCAGATGCGACAGGCAGCCCAGATCGAGACTGATACGCGTCAGATGGACGGCGTCCCGAGTGCGACTGGCGTTTGGGCAATCCGCGCGCCACATGGACGATTCGATGATTCGTCCGCCGTAGCCGTGTGAAGTTGGAGGCATGCGTTGCCCACGGAAAGTAGAGTCACGCCCGGGCCGCCACAGGGACTGGGCGAGTGGCGGTCGCGCTACGATAGACGCCCAACGGTTCGCGTTGGCAGCCGCGAGAGCCCGAACTACGTCATCGCGTAGGTGCGCCGTGCCAGCACAGCATGTATCCTTTCGGTCGACCCGCTTCGCCCATGCCTGATCTCGATTCGACCCTCCGCCTCGACGTTTGGATTGTAGAAGACGATTCACGGTACACCGACACCGTTTGCTTGGCGCTCGACGGCGCCGAAGGCGTGCAGTGCGGGCGCCAGTTCGAAACCGTGTTCGATCTGATTGAAGCGATCGAGACGGATTCCATGCCCGATGTGTTGCTGCTCGACGTCCACCTGCCTGGCCTGAGCGGGCTCGACGCGCTGCCCATGCTGCGTCGCCGCCTGCCTGCGACGCCTGTCGTGATGCTGACCATTTCGGACAACGCCGATCTGATCTTCCGCGCTTTTCGCGCGGGCGCCAGTGGCTACCTCACCAAAGACGCCAACCTCGACCAGGTGCTGGCCGCTGTCCGAGAGGCGGCGCGCGGGGGCACGCTGATGCCCGCCTTCGTCGCCAGCAAAGTGCTCGACTTTCTGTTACACGAGCCCGCACCCGACCAAAACGACCTGAGCGGCCGCGAAAAAGATGTGCTCGCCTTGATGGCCGACGGGCTGACCAAGGAAGCCATCGCCAGCCGCGTCGACGTGAGCCGCCACACCGTCGACTATCACATTCGCAGCATCTATGGTAAGCTGCACGTGCAGAGCGGCGTGCAGGCCGTCGCCCGAGCCATTCGCCGAGGCTTGATTTAGGCCCCTGCCTTGGACAATGCCTGCCGCTTTGCCCCTATGACCCTACACGAGACACGATCCAGCATCCCATTCCGCCCGGCCCGCTGGGCCCGGCGCGTGAGTTGTCACCAGACTCAGCGCCCGCGCTCTTCCTGGGCGGCGTCGTCCTGCGAAAGCGGAATCCTCTCTACCTCTCGATTTGCAGCACGCGCCCTAATCCGTAGCGCGCCGTGCCTCTTCTACACCCGGCGCGGCCCCTTTCGCCGCTCGGATCGCTACTCGTCCTAAACGAGACGACTGGGCAGATCGACTGTGGGAAGTCGGACTGCCTCGGGAGGTGCCGCTCGTGGTGGACGGCATCTCCTTTTTTTGGGTCCACGACTGGCCGCCGACTGCTGACCCGGCATCCGTGCGCGCTCGCCCCCTTCTGCAGAACATCGACCGACTTTCGGCTTGGAGAGCATCTGGGCACGCGTAGCTTGGACGTCCCGTCCACGTCTCACGCCCTCCCGATGCCGGTGCGTTTTCTCCTGCTTCTGCTCGTCCTCGCCCTTCCGGCAGCCGCGCAGCCCGCCGCTCAGCCGCTCGCCAGCGTGTCGCCCGAGCTGGCCGAGTTGCTGCTGCATGTCCACAGTGAGATGTGCGAGCGGCACGTGACGTTCGAGGGGGGACGCCCGGTCCTGTGGCACACGCTGCTGGCCAAAGATTCAACTGCCAACACGATCGTCGACGAATCGCGCCTGCTGAGCGGACTGGGACCACTGCTCGACAAGCAGGCGCAGCAATCGGCGACGTTTCAGGTGCGCTACTCGTCCAATTTTCCTACCGCAGCGCGTGCCTCCTTCTCGTTTGCGGCCAACATCTGGGCAACGCACGTCACGTCCAACGCTCCCATCGTGATTGACGCCGAATGGGCTTCGCTGGGCGAGCGCGTGCTGGGATCGGCAGGAACGACGTTCCTGTTTCGCGACGAGCCGTTTCTGCCGCGCGGAGCCACGTGGTATCCGGCTGCTCTGGCCGAGTCTCTGGCCCGGCGCAGTCTGACCGGCGCTGACGCCGACGTGACGGCTCGGTTCAACTCCGAATTTCCCAACTGGTATTTCGGCACGGACCGCAACACGCCCGCCAGCGACTACAACTTCGCCACGGTCGTACTGCACGAGATCGGACACGGGCTGGGCTTTTTCGACAGCTTCAGCTACGACGACGGCGACAGCAGCAACGGCGCCGAATGCAACGGGCAGGTCGGCATCGGATGCTTCGGCTTGGCGGCCAACGACGGATCGTCCTCGCCGGTAATCTTCGACCGCTTTCTCAAGGACCGCAGCGAGCGCGCCCTGCTCACGTTCGACACCAACTCGGCCGCGCTGGGCAATGCGCTCCAGAGCCGAGGCGTGTTCTTCGACGGATTTGCGCTGCGCAGCGCCAACGACGAGCTGCCCGTTCAACTCTTCGCTCCGTCGAACTTCGAAGCCGGATCGTCTATCGCGCACCTCGACGAGACGATCTTTCCGGCTGGCACGCCCAACTCGCTGATGACGCCCCAACTGGCGCGCCAGGAGACCATCTACAGCCCCGGCTCGTTCACGTGCGCCATTTTCGCCGACATCGGCTGGCGCCTGGGCGCCGACTGCGAACTGCTGCTCAGCCGCCTGCTCACCTCGTTTTCGGCTATCGCCAACGGCTGCACCGTCGAGCTCGACTTCCAAATCGCTATCTCTGACGTGGCTCGCGTCGTAGTCGAGCGATCGCTCGATCAAGGGCCTTTTCAGGACGTGTTCGCAGCCGACTCCCCGACGACGACCAGCGTCCTCCGCTTCGCCGATCCGGGACTGGCGCCGGGTTCGTACCGCTACCGTCTACGCCTCGTCCAGAACGACGGCTCAGTCGAGACGAGCGGCTCCACGACCGTCGAGGCGCAGATCGCGCAGCCCACGTTCAGCGTGTCGAATGACGACGTCTCGATCGGACTGATGGTGGGCAACTGCGCCATTGATCAGATCGTCGTCGAGCGCAGATACTTCGGCGACGCGTTCGAGGCGGTGGGCACAATTCAGGTCGCCGATGATGCTACGGCGACGTTCCCCGACCTCGACCTCGCTCCGGGCCGTTACTTCTACCGCTTCCGGCTCATCCCGGCGACGGGAGCGCCTACGCTGTTCACCGTCAACGAAGAGGTTGAGGTGACCACGTCGGAAGACGTGTTCGCCATGACGACGCGCCCCAACCCGTTCACTCGCCAGGCGACGGTAGACCTGGTCGTGCGCACGCGTCAGGACGTGGACGCGCGTCTCTATGATGCCTTGGGACGGCTCATCTCGCGACCGTTCAGCGGATCGGTGGGAAGCAACCAGCGCGCGCGCATCGTCATCGACGGCGCGCGGCTTGGGGCGGGCGTCTACTTCCTCCGGGTCAAGGGCGAGGAGTTCGAGATCATGGAGACGCTCGTACGCGCCGGTGGCTGACGCGACTGCTTTGCCTGCTTGCCTCTGGGGCGCCATCCTGGCATGCGCCGTCCTTCTGGGAGGATGCGACCGCGCCTTCGTGCCCGTCGTACCGCCCGACGTGCGCGTCGTAGCGCCGACCGATCTGGACGCGGTGCGCGAGAGCGACTCGCTCGACGTTGTCCTGCAAGCTACCTCGTTCCGTCCCATCGCCGACGTGCGCGCCGGAGACGTCGTCTTGACGCGCGTCGGCGCTACCAACCGGTGGAGCGGGCGCGTCGCTCTGGGCAGAGGTCTCAACGTGCTCCCACTCACCGCGCGCGATTCGGAAGGCGTCGTGGGTAGCGACACCGCGTTCGTCTACCGCCTGGCGCTCACCCAAACCCAGATGGCAGCCTTGCCTTCGGCACGTGGCGGCCTGACGATCACGCGTTTGGCCGGCGGCGCGCTGCTGGCTGTGGGAGGATCGAACTTGCTAGGTGCCGCTTCGTCCGACGCGTGGACGCTCGCGCCCGGTGCGACTCGGTGGCAGCCAGTAGCGGGCGGGATGACGACGCCCAGAACCGGGCACACAGCGACGCTGCTGGGCGACGGCCGCGTGCTGATCGTCGGAGGAAGCAGCCGCAGCACACCGACCGACCTGAGTCAGTTCGTCGAGACGATCGAAGCCTACGACCCGGCGGCGGGCGGCTTCGCTGCGGTCCCGCTCGCCGGAGCGCCCATCCTACGCGCGCGCCACACCGCCTTCTTGCGCACGGTGTCGGGCATCCCGATCGTTGAATTGGTGGGGGGCAGAGGCAACATCGCCCTTCTGCCCGATCGTAGGTTGGGCGTTCGCGAGGACGTGCGCTCGCTCGCTGTTCGGGCAGACCGCGTCCAGGCGCTCCTCCCCTCGGGCGAGACGGGACAAGGCGTGCCCGCCGAACCCATCGAAGGTCACGCCACGATTGATGTGGGAATGCCGGACGCGCCTCTTTTTCGCACGTCCGGCGCCGCGCTCATCGGCGACGAGGCGATCCGCCAGGCCTTTGCGTTTGTCATCGTGCGAGACGAACTGCGCTTCGCGGGTACCCCTCTGCCGCGCATCGGGCGGTTTCGGTCGGCCTACGCGGCTGGATTGCAGGGCGAGATGTGGACAGCGGGCGGACAGTCGGCGGGTGGCGCGATCGCCCCCGATGCCGATCTCTACGCCCAGCGTGCTCGGCGCTCGTTCGGAGTCGCGACCGGTGCCGGCGTGTTCGGAGGCGCGGGCTACTCGGACGGTGCGGGAGGGCTGTGCGTCATCGGCGGTTTCGACGCGTCGGGCGCCGCCGTCGACCGGCACGTGTGCTGGATTCGGTAACGCCTCATCCGCCTCAGCAACCACCTGATACACAACAGGTTACCTCGCCCGCCCGTTCGCCTTGCACGCACCGATCCTACGCCCCTCTGTGAAGCGCAAAAAAAGATCGGAGCCGACCCTAACCTTCCCGTCGCTGCTCTCGTACCGCATCGACAGCCCTTCGCCCGCCTTGTCATGGATACTCAACAGCTTCTCCGCGCCGCCATCGTCGCCATCGTCCTGATCGGCGCGCTCGTGTTGCTGGGCGTCATTCTCAATCTAGCGATCCCGTTTCTAGGTTTCGTCCTGAAATTCCTGCTCGCCGCGCTGCTGATCGTGATGGTCATCCGCTTCGTCACGCTGTGGAGCAGAGAGCGCCGATAGGACGTGCTTCCGAGACCCGAGACGCCCCTCGCATGGAGCGCGCTCTTTCCTCCTTTCGAGCCTGCCGTGTCCTCGTGACTTGGCAGGCTTTTTCGTGCGACTCGCCCGAACGGCACGGCGCGCTACACTTCTGACCCCCTGCCGGCCGAGAGATCGCACTACGTGCTCGAACGCAGAGCGCGGAGGCGTAGATTGAGGGCCGAACAAACGCCTCTCCCATGTCTGAAATCTCGACCGCCCCCCGCTCCGACACGCCCACCGTCCGCCTCAACGTCGACTCGGAAACAGCACCGCTCGAACGCGTGATCGTGCACACGCCGGGCGAAGAGATGAGCCTCGTGCTGCCGGACGAGCGCGAAGAACTGCTCTTCGACGACGTGCTCTACGTCGAGCAGGCGCGCGAGGAGCACGAGCAGATGTGCGCCGTCTACCGCAAAGTCATCGGCGACGACGGCGACGTGATGCAAATCGGCGAGCTGCTGCACCAGGCGTTCCACGAGGACGCGGCGCGGTCTGCTTTCGTCAACGGACTGGCCGACGTGTCGCCCGAGCGCAACCTGCATGCGTTCGAGAGCAAGCTCGTGCGGATGTCGCCCGACGAGTTGTACCGCTTCGCGATGACGGGCAAGTCGCTTCTGCCCGTCCACCTCGACCCCGTTCCCAACCTCCTGTTCACGCGCGACGTGGCGGCCGTCGTCGGCGACCACATGCTCCTGAGCCATCCGGCGACCGGCGCGCGCAGCCGAGAGAGCGTCATCATGCGCACCGTCGTCAACCACCACCCGGCGTTCGCGGGCATGCGCGACGAACTGATCGAATTGCCCCAGGGCGTCACGTTTGAGGGCGGCGACTTGGTCGTGGCGGGCAACCGCACCATCCTGATTGGGCACAGCGAGCGCACGTCGTTTTCGGGCGTCATGGCAATCGCCGAAGCCCTGTTCGAGCGCGACGCCGTCGACCACGTCGTCATGGTCGATCTGCCCAAGCGGCGCTACTGCATGCACCTCGACACCGTCTTCAACTTTATCAGCGACGACGAGTGCATCGTATTTCCGCCGTTCTTCGACGGCAGCCGTCCGGGCAACGTCGTCCACTTCAGCCGCTCGGACAGCAAGGGGCGCTTCTACTCGGAACTCACGACGGGCCTCAAGGAAAAGCTGGAGCAGCTTCTCGAACGCGAACTGACGTTCCTCTCGTGCGGCGGCAACGACCCGGTCAACCAGCGCCGCGAGCAGTGGACGGACGGCGCCAACTTCTTTGCTCTGGCGCCGGGCGTCGTGATGGGCTACGAGCGCAACCACAACACCTACGAGCAGCTTCAGCGCGCCGGATACCGCGTCGTGACGGCAGAGGGCTTCCTCCACTACCATGCCGAGAGCACGTTCGCTCGGGGCGAGAAGATCGCGGTCAAGATGGGCGGTATGGAGCTTTCGCGCGGACGCGGCGGCCCTCGCTGCATGACGCTGCCGCTGGCTCGATCGTCGAACTGACCGGCGTTCGGCGAAACGCAAAAACGCACATCTACGTTTGTGAAACGAATGTGTAGGCAGAAGCGGTTCACGGCACCTTCGCATCGCTTCGATGTTGAGGGCTTACCTCCGCCACCTTGTCCATTGGAGGTTCTACCATGGCTACCAAAAAGCCCGCCTCACCGCCCAAAAGCACACCCGCCAAAGGCGCCCCGAAAACCGAGAAACCGCAGGCCAAGAAAGGAGCGAAGAGCAAGTAACTGCTCCCGTCCGTCGTGAAGGACCGGCTCGAGGCGAAGCAGATTCCGATCTGCTTCGCCTTTTTCTTCGGAGGCCGCAAAGAGACGAACCGGCTTGCCCCTCCACCAGATAGTCGACATCTTTCGGACGCGCCACTCCGCTCTCTGACGCGTCGCCTTTTCCCCCTACCGCTGCTCCTAATCGCGTGCGACTCCAACGAGTGAGCCGACGTTCATCGAACCAACGGATCTCGCATCATTCTCGAATGAGCCAACGCCGCTGGTCGGCTCGTGGCGATTGGTCAAGTCCATTCTTTTGGCACTAAGAGCAATCTGCTGATCGGCTTTCAGGATCACCTGGACGGACCGGAAGACCACTGCGAGCGCATCCGCTGAGAGCTGGAAGGGGGCGGATGTGATAACTTGGATCGGTCATCAACCTTCCACTGCCATGCGCCTGCTCTTACTCGTCCTTCTGATCGCTCCCACCGCCCTCGCCCAACCGCTCACCTATCCCGACGCGCCGCGCGGCAGCGTGACGGACGACTACTTCGGCACGACCGTCGCCGATCCGTACCGCTGGATGGAAGCGATGGACGACGCCGAGGTATTGAACTGGGTCGACGCGCAGAACAACCTGTCGCGTCCGCTTCTCGAGGCGCTGCCGTCGCGCGCGCGGCTGGTCGAGCGGCTGGACGAACTGTGGACGATCGAGAGCTACGGGACGCCGCGCGAGGAAGGCGGACGCTACTTCTACACGTATACCGACGGCACGCAGGATCAGAGCATCCTCTACGTCTCGGACGACTTGGACGGCGAAGGCCGCGTCCTGCTCGACCCCAACGCGCTCTCGGACGACGCAACAGTTTCGCTCTCGGGCTGGTCGCCATCGCCGGACGGGCGGATGCTCGCCTACGGCCTCTCGGACGGCGGAACGGATTGGCGTTCGTGGCACCTGATGGACGTGTCGACGGGTGAGAAGATGAGCGACGTGATCGAAGGCATCAAGTTCAGCGGCATTTCGTGGCTGCCGGACGGCTCGGGCTTCTATTACAGCCGCTACCCGCTCGCCGCCGCAGGTTCGGAGCGCCCATACGACGACAAACTTCAGCCCGTCGTCTACCTCCACGTCATCGGCGAGCCGCAGACGGAGGACGCCGAAGTCTTCCGCGTCACCGATCACCCGACGCGCACGCCCTACGCCGCGCAGACCGAGGACGGACGCTACCTCGTCGTCAACCTGTTCGACGGCTACTTCGCCAACGGCATCTACGTCCAAGACCTGATGACGGACGCCGAACCTGGACGCCTGCTCGACGACTGGGACGCGCGCTACACGTTCTTGGGCAACGACGGCACGACGTTCTTCTTCCAGACGACGCTCGACGCCCCCAACGGCAAGGTCATCGCCATCGACCTCGACAATCCTGGACGCGACGAGTGGCGCGAGATCATCCCCGAAGCCAATCAGTCGCTCCAGGGCGTCTCGCTGACCGGCGGCCACCTGATCACCAACTACCTGCGCGACGTGAAAACGCGCATCCGCATCCACGATCTGGACGGCGATCTGGTGCGTGAAGTCTTGCTGCCCGGCGTCGGATCGGCCGGAGGGTTTGGCGGCGACGCGGACCAGACGCAGACGTTCTACTCGTTCTCGTCGTTCACCACGCCCGGCGCCATCTACCGCTACGACATCGCGACGGGCGAGTCTGCGTTGTGGAAGCAGGCCCAGGCCAGCGGCATCGACCCGGACGAGTACCACGTCGATCAGGTGTTCTACGCCAGCAAGGACCGCACGCGCATCCCGATGTTCATCGTCCGCAAGAAAGATGTGGAGCGCACAGGCGACGCACCCACGCTGCTCTACGGCTACGGCGGCTTCAACGTGTCGCTCACGCCCGGCTACAGCGCCTCCCGGATGGCGTGGCTCGAACGCGGTGGGCTGCTCGCGATCCCCAACATCAGAGGCGGCGGCGAGTACGGCGAAGCGTGGCACCGGGCCGGAACGAAGCTCCAGAAGCAGAACGTGTTCGACGACTTCATCGCCGCCGCCGAGTACCTGATCGACAACGACTATACCAACTCGGACAAACTCGCGATTCAAGGCGGGTCGAACGGTGGCCTGCTCGTCGGCGCGGTCATGCTCCAGCGGCCCGACCTGTTCGCCGCCGCGCTACCGGCCGTCGGCGTGCTCGACATGCTGCGCTACCACACCGCCAGCGCCAACGCGCGCCAGTGGTCGAGCGACTATGGGCTGAGCGAGAACGAGGACGAGTTCGCCGCCCAGATGGCTTACTCACCCGTTCACAACGCCCAGACCGGCACGTGCTACCCCGCCACGCTCGTCACGACGGCGATGCTCGACGACCGCGTCTCGGCGTGGCACTCGTTCAAATTCGCCGCCGCGATGCAGCACGCCCAGTCCGACGACTGCGCCAACCCGATCCTGCTCCGCGTCGAGACGCGCCAAGGGCACGGCGCCGGAACGCCCCGCTGGATGCGCATCGACCAGACCGCCGACACGTGGGCGTTCGTGATGGACGCGCTCGGCATGGACGGCTGACGTAGGACCGGGTGGCGTTGCGCGCTTGCTTTTGTCTCGCCTCAAGGCAGGCGTCCCTACCCGGCAGCGCTAACTTGCACATTGCCAGCACATCGTCAACACCCCGACCGCCATGTCCAAACCCATCGTCCACGCCCTGAGCAGCGCTCGCCGGTGGGGCGGCGTGTCCACCGACTACCTGCCCATTCACGACCTGATGGACAGCACTAAGAGCGTGCTCGCCGACAACCGCCACCGCGCGTTGACGCACAATGCGTGGTTCATCGGCACGATCATCGAAAGGGTGTTCGGCCACACCTTGATCACGAGCGACGGGCAGCAGGTGTCCACGCGCGATGTAGCCGAGCAGCACGTGATGGAGGACTTCGGCGGACGGTTCTTGCCGACGGCTCAAGACTGGCTCGAATCCGTTCCACACGAACCGTGGATGGACGGTCGAGGCACACCACCCTCGCGCCGCAACGCCTCGCCAGATGGAGTCCTGCCCGGGCATATCACGGCCGAGTTTCCGATGAGCGACTGATGCGCTCCAATCACGACCTTTCCGCCGCGGGAGCCGACCTGCTCCGGTTTATCCGCGACGAGCGTCAATGCCTCTGCGCGGTCCGCGACCAGTTGCGCGACGTCAACATTCAGATCTTCCGCGCTCACACCAGACAGGTGCTCACGCAGCACTCTGCACTCCACCGCTTCACCCTGGAGCAAGCCACCACCTACGGCGACGACTGGTGGTATTTCTATGGCCCCACACTCGTGCTCAACGACAGCGTCCAGGTGTATGCGCGCAGGATTCCATCAGGAACCGACGACTCTTCCATTCTCGACATAGGACTGGATCCAATCGACAAGGTTGACCTGCCGGCCACGCCGAAGGAGTCCGGTAAAAACTGGAAAACGCGCCAGGAGGCCATCACTGCCCATTTCGGCGCGCTTCTGCCTGCCGCCAGCGATATCGTGCGCACGATCGGATCCGAATCGGCGGATTGGAGCGAGCGCGCGTACGTCGACACTTTCGGTTACCACGCGCAAGTCGAGGTCGACCGAGACGTATTCCGCATCCGCCGCTCGTTCAAGCCCGAGGACGCTGGCTGGGTGACCCACGAGTACGATTACCTCGACCTGCTGCCCTTCGAGATACAGGCCGCCACCGGCACGTATGCCGACGCCCCCGAACGTGCTCACCTCGTCTCGCAACTGCAAGAGTCCGACGCCCGCGTCGCCGAGCGGATGCTTGACGCCATCGCGCCGTCGGTGGAGGCGTGGCGCGACCAGCATCCCGAAGCGTCACATCACTCGGTAGGCTGGGTGCAAACGCAGATCGGCGTGCGGCGCAGATTCGTCGGTGCCGAGTGGAACCCTTTCCGCTCGGCGTACGGCATTCCTGGGGTGAACACGGACGCGCTCGGCACGTGGTCCGACGTGATCGGCGATCTGTTTGCCGATCTGCCCTCGGCGGGCGTACGCGCGCTCTGCGGCCAGCGGGGCGATCTGTCGCTGGTCACGTGGCACGCAGATGGCTCACGCGATGTATCTGCGTTTCAATACATCGCCGACATGCCGTACTGGGCAGCCGTGCCTCCGCTTGCGGGCCACCACATTCGCCGCGTGCTCGAACTGGCACCCGTCGTTCTACAGGCCACCGCGTCTCACATGCCGCACGTCGACGGCGCGAACGGTCCTCGCCCTGTCAAAGACGTACTGAAATCCGTGCTGATTCAGGACGGATGGAACGATCACCGCCACCCGCGCGACGGGCACGTCCGCCTGCTTCTCGCTCGTCCCGAGCGCGTCGCCGACGCAAATCTGAGCGACTGCATCGGCATTCTCGACTATCTCCACTTACCGATGCACCGCGACAGCGTGTGGCTGCGAGCGGTCCGGCGCGGAGTGTTCGCCAACGTATTTGCGCGCCTCAGCGAGTTGGATACCGGCTGATTGGTCGCTCAGCCCTCCTCGACCGCTTTGGCAGTCGCCAGGTGCTGCGTGCGTTTGCGGCTGCGCTTCTTGGGCTCGCTGACGATGTCTTTTTCGGACGCGTAGACGCTCGCCGCTTCTAGGAACGAGACGAACAGCGGGTGCGGCTTGAGCGCCGTCGAGCGGTACTCGGGGTGGAACTGCACGCCGACGAACCACCGCTTGTCGGGCAACTCGACGATCTCGACCAGGTCGCCCGCCGGGTTGACTCCGGTGCACTGCATGCCGTGTTCGAGCAGTTTGTAGCGCAGCACGTTGTTGACTTCGTAGCGGTGGCGGTGGCGCTCCATGACGGCATCCGCTCCATAGATGGCGTGCGCCCGGCTGCCCGGCTGCAAGACGCACTCGTACGCGCCCAGCCGCATCGTGCCGCCCATGTTCTTGACCGCCTTCTGCTCGGCCATCATCGCGATGACGGGGTGCTCAGTGTCTGGGTCGAACTCGGCCGAGTGCGCGTCCGCCCAGCCGCAGACGTTGCGCGCGAACTCGATGACGGCGCACTGCATGCCCAGGCAGATGCCGAAGAACGGAACGTCGCGCTCTCGCGCCCACCTGACGGCCTCGACCTTGCCCGCGATGCCTCGATCGCCGAAGCCAGGCGCGACTAGCACTCCAGCGACACCGTCCAGCGTCGCGTCGACGTTGCCGGCCGTCAAGTCGTCCGATAGCACGTAGCGCACGCGGGCTTGCACCCCCGTCGCGGCTCCCGCCAGAATGAAGCTCTCACTGATCGACTTGTACGCGTCCTGATGCTCGACGTACTTGCCGACGAGTGCGATCTCCACCGTCCGCTCGGGAGTCTTGAGCCGCCGCAGAAAGTCGACCCACTCGTCCATTTCGGGCGGATCGGGCGCCTTGTCTCCGGTCAGTCCCAGCTTTTCGAGCACGATGTCGTCCAGCTTTTGCTCGCGGTAGAGCAGCGGGACTTCGTAGATGCTCTCGGCGTCCAGCGCGGCGATGACGGCTCGCGGCTCGACGTTGCAGAAGCGCGCCAGTTTGCCCCGGATGTCGGCGTCGAGCGGGTGCTCGCTGCGGCAGACGAGCAGGTCGGGCTGGAGTCCGTACGAGAGCAGCATCTTGACGCTGTGCTGCGTCGGCTTGCTCTTGAGTTCTCCCGCAGCGGCGAGGTAGGGCACGAGCGTCAG
This sequence comes from Rhodothermales bacterium, assembly GCA_963841855.1. GTDB lineage: Bacteria > Bacteroidota > Rhodothermia > Rhodothermales > BA12 > CAXBBB01. The sequence continues at coordinate 1,122,946 of CAWJEJ010000001.1, forward strand.
GTGCGCTTCGAGCGTGTTGTCCTTGCCTAGATCGTAGCGCAGCTGGCGGATGGCTTCGAGATAGGGCTGGCTCTCGATGTCGCCCACCGTTCCGCCGATCTCGGTCAGCACGACATCGTAATCGCCCGTTTCGCCCAGCTTGCGCATCCAACTCTTGATCTCGTCGATGATGTGCGGCACCACCTGGACGGTCTTGCCCAGGTAGGCTCCGGCGCGCTCCTTGGTGATGACTTCGAGGTAGACGCGCCCCGTCGTGACATTGTTGGCCTGACTCGTTTCGCGCCCCAGGAAGCGTTCGTAGTGGCCCAGGTCGAGGTCCGACTCGGCGCCGTCGCGCGTGACGTAGACCTCGCCGTGCTCGTACGGGTTCATCGTCCCTGGGTCGACGTTGATGTAAGGATCGAACTTTTGGATCGTCACCCGCAGTCCGCGCGCTTCGAGCAGCCGGCCCAGCGAGGCGCAGAAGATGCCTTTTCCAAGCGACGAGGTGACGCCTCCGGTAACGAAAATGAACTTGGTCTGCACGGCGCTGCGGGTGGTTGGGACGAGGGCGTTGGGCAGACGGCAAGGTAGGAAGGCGAGGCGCGCCCCGCCCTGCGTCACGTGGTTTTCGCCGTCGGAGCGCTGATCGCTCCGCTTGCCTTTTCGAGCTACCCTCGGTGACGTCTGGATGAGGTTACTCTTCTGCGCCACCGAGCGACCGAAAAGAGCAGCGCGCTGCGGCGCAGGAATTCTGATCGGCACGGCGACGTTTTGCATCCGCACGTTTCTCAGTCGACACGTGCAGATCAATCGAGGCGTCGATCGGCCCGGTTCACTTGTTGGAGGGGAACGTAGTAGCTCTCTTCAGGCCATGCAGCAGCGTAAAACACGTCCCATGTCAGGAACCGGGTCTCCGCCGCGACTTTATCTTAGCGTTCCTGTTCGTAGACTATCGACGCTGACCACGCGCATCTCGCACTCTCCCCTCCGCACTGCCATGAAGTTCTGGCATCTCTTCTTATTCCTTCTGCTTTCTGCCGCCGCTCCGGCCACAGCGCAGTCTGTTCGTGGGAGTGTTGTCAGTCTCGATTCGACACGGCTAGCTGGTGTAACCGTGCTTCTTTACTCCGAAACGGGAGAACTGGCGGGCGCTGCCGTGACGGACGTGGAGGGCGGCTTCGAGGTTCAGCTTTCCGAAGACCGACCGTATCTCCTGGTGGCGCGTCACGTGGGATACACGACTGTGGAAGCCGATAATGTCCGGCCGAGTAAGGACGAGACGCTTCTTATCACGCTCCAGAAAACTTCGATAGTCCTCGGCGAAGTCCTCGTAGAGGCGCAGGTGGCCCTTGAGATGCAGGCTTTCCTGAACCGAAGTGCTACGCGGTACGGGCGCTTTTTCTCGGTCGACCAGCACGGCTGGCGCGCGGGAGGTGTGCGAGGCGTGACCAACCGCGTCCCCTTCCTCTCCATGGGATCGACGCAGTACGCAGGCGAGCCGCGCATCGTAGGCCGCACGTTCGCAGGCGGCTCGTGCACGCCGACGGTTTTCGTCGACGGCAACATGATCTACCAGGATCCCATCGCCATCGTGACCTATCCTCTGCCCGACGAACTGCGCGCGGTCGAGGTCTATAGAAGTCCCGTTCACGCGCCTGAGCCCTACCAGAGCATGTCGCTCATGGAGGCGGATCAGTGCGCGGTCGTGATGATGTGGACCTATCGCACGATGGACCGCTGACCGCTTTCGCTCCCTCCTTTTCCAGTCCTTTCCGCATGCCTCGCCTCTCCCGCCATCTCCTCTTCTGCCTCTTGCTCGCAGCAGTAGCCGGATGCTCCTCGTCCAAAGGTCCCAACGTGATCCGAGACGACAGCGGCGACGCGCCCGAAATGCGGACGCGCGCCATGACGCTCAACATGCCGTCCGATTCGGGGTATCAGGGCCAGAGCAACGTGCGCCACCAGTTTCTATTAACGGCTGGCAGCACGTGCGTCAACCGCGACCGGTGCATCGAGAAGGACGGTTATCTGCACTTCAAGTACAACGGCGGCACGCGCTCGGTGATGCGCAACTACTCGCCCATCATCATCATGGCCGACTCGCGCCGCTTCTCGTGGCCTGAGTTCACAGACAGCGACGAAGAGCTGCTGGCTCGCATCGACGTGCACCTCGCCGTGTCCGTAGCCGACCTTCGCTCAATCGCCTTTGCCGAAAACGTTAGCGTACAGTTCGGCGGCCGCGCCGTCGACTTTGGCTTTGACCAGCGGCGCCCGATGCGCGAATTGATCGCCGAGTTGCAGGGCGGCATACTAGACGCTGCCACTCCGTAACGAGCGGAGAAGAGAAGAGAGAGAGAGAGAGAGCGGAGTGAATGCAGCGCTTCGCATGGAGAGGTCCAGCGGCTTGGCTGACGAGGAGACCGGCACGGCGCTACCGAAGAAGCCTCTGTTCGATCTGGATTGAGCGGCGGAAGCGCATCCGAAATGCCCCGCGTGGTGCGTTAGAACGAGACAGACTTTCTCCCTGCCAATGCGCCGTTCTCTCTCGCTCCTCCTTCTCCTTTTTGCGGTTGCAGCGCCTGCTCGCGCTCAAGTGCCTGTAGCTACGCTGACGGGTGTCGTCACCGACGCGTCGACGGGTGAGCCGCTGCCGGGTGCGAGCGTGTTTATCGCTCAGTCGATGACCGGGACAGTGTCGGACCGCAACGGGCGCTTCACGATTACGGGCGTTCCGATGGGCGCGTTGAAGTTGTACGTGTCGTTCGTCGGCTTCGAAGCGCAGTCGCGCGACCTGATGCTGCGCGAGCCGCGCGTCTACTCATTTGAGTTCGCGATGGAGCCGTCCGCCGTGATTGCGGGCGAAGCCGTCGTCGAGGCTGAGCGCGACGAAAAATGGCAGGAGCGTTATGAACGCTTCGTAGCGCAGTTTATCGGCGAGACGCCCAACGCTGCCCTGACCACGATCGAGAATCCGTACGTGATGAGCTTCGAGGGCAGCAAATTGGGCACGCTGGAGGCTCAAGCGTCCGAACCGTTGGTAATCGAAAACCGCGCGCTAGGGTATAGAGTGAAGTACTTCCTGACCACGTTCAGGGCCACCCAAACGCGCACGAGCTACGACGGCGAGCCGCTCTACGAGGAGTTGACGCCATCCAGCCAGGAAGAGGCCGATCTGTGGGACGCCAACCGCCGCAGCGCGTTCATCGGATCGTTCCGCCACTTCTTACTCGCCGGACTAGCCGGACGGCTGGAGGGTCAGGGCTTCAAAACGTACTGGCGCAACGCTGAGCAGGGTGCGAGTGACCGCATCGGCAGCCGCCGCCAAGAGTTCGATCCCAAGAACCTGCTCACCGACGGCGAAGTGCCGACCGAACGCATTCTCGACACAGACGACGGTTACATCGAAATCATCTATGCCGGAGAGGTCGAGGATCCTGCCTACCGTGACTGGTGGAGCCAGGCAGGCGACGGGCGCATCACCGTCAAGCGCGACCGCTTCCAGACCTCGTGGATCCGCACCGAAAACGGCCCCGCCGTCGTCGACTACAAAGGCGACACCGGCAATCCGGGCGTGACGCTCTCGGGCTATCTCGCGTTCGAGCGCATCGCCGATGCCGTGCCCAAGGAATACCGTCCGGGACGTTGACTCCGTTCCAACTGAGCCGCACATACCGCAGAGTGGGCGACGCACGGAGTGACAGGCAGATGACGATATCACGTGCGATGCCGCGCTGCCCATCGAACTGACCGCCTTCACCGCCACGCTCGACGGAAGCAGCGCGCGCCTGGCCTGGCATAACGCGTCCGAGAACAACAACAGCGGTTTCTCGGTCGAACACCAGGCACCTGGCACATCGGCCTTCGCCCCGCGCGGATGGGTGACCGGTGCAGGCACGATGCTCGAAGCGCAGCGCTACGCCTTCCCACCTCGGACCTCGCGCCGGGCCGCCACGCCTTCCGCCTGCGCCAGATCGACCTCGACGGCGCGTGCGAAGTACAGCCCTGTCGTAGAAGTCACCGTGACGGTCAGCGGCGGCGACGTGAGCGTGATCTCGTCTACGATGGGCGAGTCGGTGCGTGCGACGATGAGCGAGAGCCAGGGCGTGCGCGTCGACCTCTTCGACCTGCTCGGCCGCCGCGTGGCAACGCTGCACGACGGCGAGGCGGCGGCTAGCCAGACGCTGGACATCCAGCTTCCGTCCAGCCTGACGAGCGGCGCCTACCTGGCGCGCGTTACGGGCGAGCGCTTCTCGCAGACCGTTCGCGTGCGCGTCGTTCGGTAACGGGCGAGCGAGCCGGTCGCCCTATCGTCACGCGGCGACCGGCTCGCCAATCGCTTTGCGTACGGCAGGGGCGACGATGGTGCCGTAGAGTTCGATCGCGCGCAGCACGTCGCCATGCGGCATCGGGCCGACGGTGATCTGGAGCAGCATCCGGTCGTGGCCGAACAGTTCGTGCTCCCACAAGATCTTGTCGATCACTCGCTGCGGATCGCCCAGGACCAGAGCGCCTGTTGGCCCGGCTTCGTGCGCAAAGTGATCGGCCGATGGAGCAGGCCAGCCGCGCTCGGCTCCGATGCGCGTCATTGTCTCCATGAACGGGGCTTGGGCAATACGCGCGGCGTCGTCGAACGTGTCGGCGATGAAGCCGTGCGTGTTGATACTGACTTTGGCTGCGTCCGGGTCGTGGCCCATCTCGGCCCACGCCTGCCGGTACAGGTCAATGAATGGCTTGAAGCGCGCTGGATTGCCGCCGATGATCGCGAGGGCAAGAGGAAGCCCCAAGTGCGCCGCTTGAACGACCGAACGCAGCGTGCCACCGACCGCGCGCCAGATCGGAATCTCGGTCTGTACCGGCCGCGGATAAACGCCTAGCTCGTCGATTGCCGCCCGGTGCCGCGTGCCTTCCCACGTCACCCGCTCGGACTTCTGGAGACGGAGCAGCAGCTCGAGCTTCTCGTCGAACAGTTCGTGGTAGTCTTCGAGCTTCTGCCCGAAAAGAGGAAACGACTCTACAAACGACCCGCGCCCGGCGATGATTTCGGCGCGTCCACCGCTGATCAGGTCGAGCGTCGCGAACCGTTGGAACACCCGGACGGGGTCGTCCGACGACAGCACCGTTACCGCGCTCGTCAGCCGGATCCGCTCAGTCCGCGCCGCCGCCGCGGCTAGCAACACCTCGGGCGCCGACGCGACGTAGTCGGCCCGGTGATGCTCGCCGACGCCGTATACGTCTAACCCAACCTGATCGGCGAGCACGATCTCTTCGAGAAGATTGGCGACGCGCTGCTGCGGTGTCGCAGAGTTGGTCGAAGTAGCAAGGGAGGTTTCGACGAATGAGAAGAGGCCCAATTCCATGGCGAGAGCGGAAATATGAGCGGACACAACGCCCAATCGTTTTACCTGTTGCAACAGACAGTTTACTCGCGCGTCCCACTCACATCCGAAACATGACGTGTCTTGGAGACATGTCATGTTTGATCTCCACTCGCCGCCATGCCCGACTCTCGCCTCGCTTCGACCCCGCTCCTCGACCGGCAACTCGCGTTCGCAGGCCTGCGCATCATTGCCGGAATCAACATGCTGATGCATGGGCTGGTGCGGCTCCCCGATCTGAGCGGCTTCGCCGACGGGCTCGCGGGCGCGTTCGAGCCGACCATCCTGCCCGAGCTGATGGTTCGCCCGTTTGCCTATGCGCTGACGTTCGCCGAAGCAGCGGTGGGGCTGATGCTCGTCGTAGGCTGGAAGGTGCGGTGGGCTCTGGTCGGATGCCTCGCAATCATGGCCGCGCTCGTCTTCGGCACAGCGCTGCGCCAGGAGTGGGCGACGCTGAGCACGCAGATGATCTATGCACTGGTCTTCTTCGCGCTGCTGATGACACGCGGCTACGACCGCTGGGGACTGGACGAGCAGATCGACCGCCGACCGTAACGCATCGCGCCGGGCCGAACGCGCGGACGTGCGCGGCGTTGGCCCGGCTCCACTTTACACAACCGAACTCATGGCTACAGCCACATTCGGCGGCGGGTGCTTCTGGTGCACCGAAGCCGTCTTCGAAGACCTCAAAGGCGTCGACAAAGTCGTCAGCGGCTATGTCGGCGGTCACGTCGTCGATCCGACCTACGAACAGGTCTGCTCAGGCGCGACGGGCCACGCCGAAGTCGTCCAGATTACGTTCGACCCTGACGTCGTCAGCTTTTCGGACCTGCTCCGCATCCACCTGACCACGCACGACCCGACGACGCTCAACCGCCAGGGCGCGGACCGAGGCACGCAGTACCGTTCGGCCGTTTTTTACCACGACGAAGAGCAAAAGCTCGCTGCCGAGGTCGTTACGACGGAGTTCGCGAGTGAGGAGATCTACAGCGATCCCATCGTGACTCAGATCGCCCCGCTCGACACGTTCTATGCCGCCGAAGCGTACCACCAGGGCTACTTCAAGAACAATCCCGCACAGCCGTACTGCGCCGCTGTGATCGCGCCCAAGGTGTCGAAATTCAGGAAGAAGTATCGCGAGTTGCTTCAGGCGTAAGCCCACCGCCACCCAGACGCATTCCCCAACTGTCATTGCGAGGAACGACGCGACGTAGCGACCTCCGTCTTATCGGCTGGCTTCGGAGATCGCCAGACTTACGGCTTCGCGATGACAAGGGGCGGGGTTTAGCGCTTACCTCTCAAGCAGAAAGGGCGCCTCGACTCATCGTCGGGGCGCCCTTTGGCGTTGGTGCGGATGCCAGCGTTAAACGCTCGACACCTTGTCGCTGATCGCGCTCTTGGCGTCGTCGGCCTGCGACTTGGCTTCGTCGCCCACCTTCTTGGCTTCAGACGTAGCCTTGTCTTTCACGCTGTCAGCCTGCTCTTTAGCGCTGGACTGCACGCGGTCCATGACTTGCTTGGCCTTGTCGGCGGGCGAGCCGTCGGCGTTTCGTGCTTCGTCCTTGGCGTCGCTGACGACGGTTTCGACGGCGTGCTTGGCTTCGCTCAGCGTCGACTCTGCAGCGTGCTTGGCTTTGCTCATCAAGCTGTCGCTGGCCTCGCCCATCAGACGATTTTCCTGAGGCGTCGTCGGGAAGAGTCCGCCGATGAGGGCGCCTAGTCCAGCGGCGAGCGCGCCTGCTGCGAGCGGATTGTCTTCGACGAACTGCTCCATGCCGCTCTTGGCGCGGTACATCTGGCGCTGGGCATCGTGGGCCAAGTGCTGCATCTGATCGGACGCCTGGTGCAGTGTGTCCTTGGCTTGATCCACTACGTTTCCAGCGGCGTCCCTGGCCTGATCGGCGGTGTTCTGAGCGCGCTGGCGCAGATCGTCAGCCGTCGACCCTTGATCGCTGCCCTGCTGATAGGCGACGCCCGTGCGCATCGTCTGTCCCTGCGGATAGGGCTGACCGTAGGCGGCCGTCGTGCGGTACTGCGGTCCCGTGCTATACCCGGCGGCAGGATATCCGCTGGAGTATCCGTAGCTGCGGCGGTAGTCACGGCGCTTTTTGTCGTCGTCCGATCCGCTGAAGATCAGGTAGCCGAGCGAGAGCCCAGCGATGATGGAGGGAATGGGATTGTCGCGGACGGTGTCGATCATGGAGCGTTTGGCGTTATTCACCAGGTGACGCGGATCGAGCCGATCCTGTACCTGGTCGATGGTTTGGTGGACGGCGGACATCGCCTCGTGCTTGAGATGCGTTGGCGACAAACGGGCTTCGATCTGGTCGATCGTGCCGCTGATGTCAGCGCGCGTGCGGCGGATGTCTTGTTCAAGGGCATCCGGATTGCGATCGGCCAGATCGGCCGCGTCGGGGCGGTCGGTGGCCTGCGTTCCCGTAATGGGATCACGGCCTTGCGGAGCGTGCGGCGTAGCGAACGTGCTCGGCGGTGTCTTGGGACCGGTCGGCATGTTCGTTGCGTCCGGGTCGGTTGAATGAGGGTCGTTCATAGTTGTGCGGAGGGTGAGGCGCCCAGGTTGCCTGGATCGCGTTTGACTTCGTCTACTTCGGCCTTGACGAAGGCCGCGTCGTTGGACAGCGTCCGCGACGTGCGTTCGAGCGAGAAGTCGGTGTTCTTGAAGCCGGAGATGCCCGAGTTGGCGAGGATCGCGCCGACGACTAGTGTCAGCAGCCCGACGATGAGTAGGCCGAGCCAGGCGTATTCGTTGCCTAATTCCATATCGCTCAGCAGAGCACCGATAAGCGTGCCCAGCCCGACTAGCGTAACGACGAATCCGGCGTAGGCGACAAATCCGCCCGCGGCGACTTTGGCGATGTGCGACGCCGCCTTCTTGGCTTTGTCGAACGCTTCGGTCTTGGCGAGCGCGACTTCCTGCTGGACCAGGTGCTTGGTCTCCTCGCTCAGATTGCGAAAGAGGTCACCGAGCGAGGGTTCAGCGGATGTCGGGCGTGTAGGAGGCATCCCGGTCGCCGGTCCTTCGATCAGGATCGGCTCGGAGTGGGGAGGTAGTTCAGGCATTGCGCATCGGGTCGTTCGAGACCGATCGGTCCGAGGTCGTGCTGCCGTACGTGCCGCCCGAGTAGTCGCCAGTCAGGGTCCGATCGGTAGGCGCGCCAGTCAGGGGAGCGGCGTATCCCCCGGTTTGCGGATCGTAGCCGCCGCGGTAGGCCGGAGCGTCGTAGCCTGCGCCGTACATCGGGCGGCGTGTGTAGCCGCGTCCGTAGACGTTGTTTCCGTTGTGATCGGGTGACGGGCGCGAGGCGCGGACGAAGCGTCCGGCGGCCAGTCCGATCAGCGCGGCGGCTCCCAAGAAGAGGCCCGGCTCGCGGCGCGCGAACTGCTCGGCGTCGCTCAGCAAATCGCCGACGCTGCGGTTCTGCAAGTAGCTGTTCAAGCGTTCGACCTGTCCCGCTGCCTGCTCGACCGCATTTGCAACCGGTTCTTGACCGTTATCGCGCAGCGTTTCGGTCGTCTGTTTGAGCGCGTCCTGGATACCGCCCAGCTGCTCGGTCGCACGCGACTTCTGCTCGGACAACTGTTCCTTCGCCTTGTCCTCCACTTGGTGCCTCACGTCACTGGCCTGATCGCCGAGCGATGCGGCGGCTTGCTGCGCTTTGTCTTTCGCCTGGTGGGCGAGATCAGAGGTCGGAGAGCCTGAAGAGGCCGAAGTGGTACCTGACGTTCCTATTTCGGGGAGAGTAGCCATGTGTCTAGCGGGGTAAGGTGGTCGATTATGCGACCCGCTCAGATGAGCGAGTAGATATATGACCCTGATCCCTTCGCGTGTTCTTCCGCACTTTTGGTAACTTGCAAGCTGATTACACCCTGTCCACTGGTTGTTACCGACTGGTCCGACCTACACTTCTAATCTATGCTTCGTTACCGCCTGCTGATCGAATACGATGGGTCGCCATTCAGCGGGTGGCAGATTCAGCCGGGCCAGCCGACGGTCCAGTACGAACTGGAGACGGCCCTCGCCATTTTTCTGCGCGCACCCACACCGATCGTGGGCAGCGGACGCACCGACGCAGGCGTTCACGCGCGCGGTCAGGTGGGACACTTCGACTGGGCCGAACCGGTCGACTTGCACAAACTGATGCGCGCGCTGAACGGACTGACGCCTGACGCGATCGCCGTCCGCGCCATAGAGCGAGCGCCCGACGCCTTCCACGCCCGCTACGACGGCCGCCGCCGCACCTACCACTACCACGCGTCAACCGAGCCGCGCGCGCTGGGCCGCGCAAGCCGCCTGCACCTGACGACGCCCGACTTCGCCGCGATGAATACCGCCGCCCAATCGCTGCTCGGTGAGCATCATTTTGGTTCGTTCTGCCGCACACAATCCGAAACCGAGAACCGCGTCTGCACCCTGTTTCACTGCGCATGGGAACCCGAAGCACGCGACGGCGACTGGCGGCTGGTCGTAGGGGGAAGCCGCTTCCTGCACGGCATGGTCCGCGCGATCACGGGCACGCTACTCCAGATCGGACGCGGCCAACGACCAGCCGACGATCTATCGCGCATCCTCGCCGAGCAGGATCGCCGCGCTGCCGGTCCAGCCGCGCCTGCACACGGACTGGTGCTGCATCACGTCGGGTACGACGGGGCGATGGTGCCCATATGGGATCAGGTCTGACGACGTTACATGTAACGTCGCTACGTTGGCAGCGTGCGCAACTCGGCGCGCGGTACGTTGTCTCTGTCGTCTAACCTCGACCCAACCATGCGCATACTTCTACTCGCACTCCTGCTGCTGCCGATGGCCGCTCTCGCCCAAACCCAACCGCAGATCTCTGCTCCTGAAAGCCGCGCGTCGGTCGGCATGACGGTCTACAACCAGGGATTCGCCGTCGTACGCGAAGTGCGGCCGATTGCGCTCGACCGGGGACGCAACCTGCTCCGTTTCGAGGGCGTGCCGCAGCAGATCGACCCGACGAGCCTGTCGATCCGCTCGCTCACGCATCCGGGTTCGATCTCGGTCAGGGAGCAAAATTACCAGTACGATCTGGTCGGCACCCAGGCGCTGCTCAACAAAGCCGTCGGCGAGCGCGTACGGCTGGTCCGGCGCATGGGCGAGTGGGTCGAAACCGTCGAAGGCGTCTTGATCTCGCAGCCCGGACAGGGCCGCATCATCCGCCTCGACGACGGCCGCATCCTAGTCGACCCTCAGGGCGAGATCGAACTGCTCTCGTTACCCGGCGGATTGGTCAGCCGTCCCTCGCTACTGTGGCATCTGGACGCAGATCGCGCCGGAACGCACGACGTCGAAGCCAGCTACACGACCGACGGCATGACGTGGCGGGCCAACTACGTCGCCGTCCTCAACGCGGACGACACCAAGCTCGACGTGACCGGCTGGGTGACGCTTGACAATCAGAGCGGAGCCACGTTCGAGGACGCGAGCCTGCAACTGATGGCCGGAGAAGTTCGCCGCAACGAGCCGCAGCGCATGATGAATCGAGATTATGCGATGGAGGAAATGGTCGTCACCTCGGCAGCGCGCGCGCCCGCGTTCCAGGAGGAAGCCTTCTTCGAATACCACCTCTACACGCTCGACGGCGCGACGACGATCGCCAACAGGGAGGCCAAACAGCTCGAACTGCTCTCGGCGACCGGTGCAGGCGTGACGCGCCGCCTGATCGTCGACGCGGGCGGCCGTTACGGGTGGAGCCAGCGCCGACCGGGCGGCGGCAGAGGGACGAACGAGATCAGCGCCGCCGTCGTGGTCGAGTTCGAGAACAGCGAAGCCAACAACATGGGCATGCCGCTCCCCGCCGGAACGGTCCGCCTCTACAAAGCCGACCGCGACGGCCAACTGCAGTTTCTGGGCGAGGACAACATCGGCCACACCCCGCGCGATGAAGAGTTGCGTCTCTACGTCGGCGACGCGTTCGACGTGGTCGCCACGCGCCAGATCGTCGGCAACGATCGCATCAGCGACCGCGTCTACGAGCAGACCATCGAGGTCGAAGTCCGCAACCGCAAGGAAACGTCGGCCCAGGTCACCGTCGTCGAACCCGTCTACGGCGATTGGACGCTGCGTAGCCAGTCGCATCCCAACGAGAAGATCGACGCGTACACCATCGCCTTCCCGCTGACGATAGGGGCGGGCGAGACGACGACTGTTCGCTACACCGTCCGCATCCGCTGATCTTAGAGATGCGCCCGGACACGCTCTCGCTCTACGACCCGCGCTTCGTGCGGGGTCTGTTCGACGAGATGTCGCAGACATACGGCGCGATGAACTACGTGTCGTCGCTCGGCTTCTGCGAGCGGTGGCGCGAGCGGTGCGTCGCGATGGCGGACTTGGAGCCGGGCATGGAGGTGTACGACCTGATGACAGGCATGGGCGAATGCTGGCCGCTGATCGCGCGTCGCCTCAACGGGTCCGGGCGCATCGTCGGCGTCGACATTTCGCCTGAGATGTGCGTACGCGCTCGGCAGATGGGCGCGCGCCTGCCCGATCAGCCCACGGACGTACTCGAAGCCGACGTACTGCTCGCCGATCTTTCCCCAAATCAGGCGGATCGGGTCGTGTCGGCGTTTGGGCTGAAGACGTTTTCGCCCGATCAGCAGCGCGTTTTGGCACAGCGCATCGCCTGGCTGCTCAAGCCCGGCGGCACGTTTTCGCTTTTGGAGATCTCGGTCCCGCGTGCGCGGCTGCTCCACGCTCCGTACATGGCGTACCTCAAACGCGGCGTTCCGCTGCTGGGTCGCCTGTTTCTGGGAAACCCGGACAACTACCGCCTGCTGGGGATCTATACCGAGCGCTTCGAGAACAGCCGCACGGTGGCCGACGCTCTCGCCGACAACGGACTGGCAGTGGCGTATCACGAACTGTTCTGGGGCTGCGCGACCGTGCTGACGGGGCGAAAATCGTCATAGAGACCGCGCTATCTTGCCCGTTCCCCAATCTGCACTGCCGATGCTCCGCCTCCTCCCGCTCGCCCTGCTCCTGCTCGTCGCCTGCTCGTCGCCCGACGAGATCGCCGATGCCGATTGCGCCGACTCTACCGTCGTCCTCGCCGACCTGCCCGACGACGGCGAGTGCGCGGGCGAGATGATGGACCTGGGCGCGTTCGTCCAGACGGGCGCGGACGTGATGGCCGCGCGCGGCTTTTCGGACCTGGACGGCATGCGCGTCGGTCTGATCGTCAACCACACGGCCCAGGTCGGCGGGCGGCACCTGATCGACGCGGTCAGCGAGGCCGACGGGGTCACGCTGGGCGCGCTGTTCGGCCCGGAGCACGGCCTGCGCGGGACGGCGGACGCGGGCGAGAAGATCGACGACGGCGTCGACGATGCGACCGGAACGCCGATTTTCAGCCTCTACGGAGCCAACCGCAAGCCGTCGCAAGAGTCACTGGCGGGACTGGACGCGTTGGTCTTCGACATCCAGGACGTGGGCGCGCGCTTCTACACCTACATCTCGACGATGGGCCTGGCGATGGAAGCCGCTGCCCAGGCGGGTATCCCGTTCTACGTGCTCGACCGCCCCAACCCCGTCGGCGGCGACTACGTGGCCGGATGGACGATGCAGCCCGAGTTCGAGTCGTTCGTCGGCCAGTTTCCGATTCCCCTGGCGCACGGGCTGACCGTCGGCGAACTGGCGCTAATGATCAAGGGCGAGGCGATGATGGATGGTCTCGAAGAATTGGATCTGCGCATCGTAGAGATGCAAGGCTGGAACCGCACGCAGCGCTGGGACGCGACGGGCATGGCGTGGAATCCGCCGTCGCCCAACCTGCCGACGTTCGAGACCGCCGCGCTCTACCCCGGAACGGGCTTCATGGAAGCGCTCGGCGGCAGCGAAGGCCGAGGCACCGACGCTCCATTTGCCCGCATCGGCGCGACGTGGGCAAACGCCGACGCCCTCGCCGCCGATTTGAACGGCCGCAACCTGCCCGGCGTCCGCTTCGAATCGGTCGTGTTCTCACCTCAGCCCAACGACGGAGCCGCCAAGCCCCGGTTCATGGGCGAGCAGGTCCAGGGCGTCCGCATGTTCGTGACGGATCATCAGGCGCTGCGTCCCGTCGAACTCGGCGTCCACATGGCGACGGCGCTGCGCAGTCAGGGCACGCTCGACCAACTGATCGAACGCCCCGACTGGCTGGCCAAACTCGCAGGCTCCGAGCAGTTCGAGCGCATGCTCCGCATCGGTTCGAGTGCAGACGCCATCATCGGCTCGTGGCAGGCGGATGTAACGGCGTTCGAGGCGGCGCGGCAGCCGTACCTGCTATACGACTGATCAGTAGGGTGAGCAGAGTCGGAGGCGGGCGAGATGAATCTCGCCCCTACGGGTGGCCTGGTCGGGCTGGGTCAGTCGGTGTAGACGCGGATTTCGTCGACTTGTAGTTCGAAGGGGCCGTCTTGCCCATCGGCGATGTAGAGCGCTAGTTGCTCGACGCGTGTTTGGTCGAGTGATCCGGCGCTGACGGGTTCGCCGTGAGCCGTAGAGGTCAGCGCATCGAACGGGACGCGCACCCAGGTCCACTCATCCGTCGTTTCGAACGGAGCCCGGCGCGACACGTCACGCCGACCGATTCTGCTGCCGTCGCTCACCTCGACTTCGAACGTCCGCCCGCCGCCGCGCACGCGCAGCTCGACGCCGTCGTAGGCCGACAAGTCGACGCGTTTGCGGACGCGCACCGACGTGAAACCGCCGCCGCGCGTGACGAGATTGCCTGTAAACCGAAGCGCACCGCCATCGACCGAGACGTACCCTTGCGAGCGTCCGCCCATCACCCCATCGTTGACGATGCCCCAGCGCGCCGGATCGGTGTCGGCGAAGTCGAAGAGTGTCATTGTGGTGTCGGGAGGTGCGGCGGAGTCGTTGGAAGCTGCCGCGCAACCTGCGAGCGAGAGGGACAGCAAGAGGGCGAAGGTCATCATGGTAGGGGCATTGGCGGTGAAGATGTGAAACGGCGAGCGTTGTGTTTGTTTAGATGTGTTGGCGATGAGATGCGCGTGGGGGCGGGCGAGATGAATCTCGCCCCTACGGGAGGCTGGATCGTAGGTTGATCCTCTCCTCGACTTGCATGATCTCCAAATCTCATCTTCCGAAACGCCGGTCGGTCCGGCTTCCGCTGTACGACTATGCCAGCGCGGGAGCCTACTTCATCACGGTCTGCACGCACGAACGCAAGTCGCTCTTCGGAGACATATCGGGCGGCGAAGTGCAACCGAGCGAGTTGGGGCGCTGCGTCACAGAGGGGTGGAGTAGAATGCTCGAACTGCGTCCGTACGTGCGATCCGAGGCGTTCGTGGTGATGCCTAACCACGTCCATGCGCTGTTTCTACTGCTGCCGAAACCGGAATGCGACGTGGCAGGTGTGGCCGGGTTGGGATTCAAGGCGCGCTCTGTCTCGTCCATAATCGCCGCGTTCAAAGCTGGGGTCACGCGAGAAGTACGCAAGTCGGAACTTGCCGATGGTCCAGTCTGGCAGCGCGGATTCCACGAGCATGTCATTCGCTCCCAACGCGCGTTCGATCAGATCCGGCAGTACATCCACGAGAATCCGCTGCGGTGGGAGATGGATCGGTACCACGTTTCGCTGGACGACGGGCAACAAGGCTGAGGCGGCGGAGGCGGCGGAGGCGGCGGAGGCGGCGGGCGCGGCGGAGGCGGCGGAGGCGGGCGAGATGAATCTCGCCCCTACGGAGATTGGGGTTTACCTCAACGCCATCATCACCACCCAACCCGGTGTAGGGGCGAGATTCATCTCGCCCGCGAGGTCTGCTTACCAACCCCGATTCACCCTCCTACCAAATGCACCGCGCCCCCGACACCATCAGGCATCGGGGGCGCGGTTGGCTTTTGTAGGAGCCGTTGAGCGTCGAAGTTAGCGCACGACCGTCATCTGTCCCGTCTTGGTGCCCATCGGCGTGATCAAGCGGTAGAGGTAGACGCCAGCCGTCAGGCCGTCGGCGGCGAACGGAACGCTGTGGCTACCGGCGGTCATGACGCGGTCGAGGACGGTCGCGACTTGGCGGCCGGTGATATCGTAGATCTCGATGCGTGCGTCCGATGCGCTCGGCAGCGTGAAGCGGATGTCCGTGCGGCCCGCGAACGGGTTGGGCGCGTTGCCATTGAGAGCGAGCGCTCCGGCTCCGGCGGTTTCGTCGTTCGACGTGAAGCGCGTGTTGCGGGTGAAGCGGACGTTGGAGACGGCGAGGTCGAAGTTCGTGGCCGTCGTGTTGTTACCTAGCGCGTAGAACGCGAGTAGGGTGACGTCCGACGGATCCAGTCCTTCCGATCCGACCGAGCGGCGCAGGTCCGACAGCGGGATCGTGATCTCGCGCTCGTCGCCGGTCATCGCGATCTCGAACTGGTGCTGATCCCAGCTCTCGATGCCGGCCTTCTCGACCACGACGCTGTACCGTCCCGTTCCCTTGGCCGTAAAGCTCAGCGCCTCGTAGCCGCTCAGGTCGACTGGCTGGCCGTTGGGGCGGAGGTAGCGGAACATGCTCGCGAAATCGACGACCGAGCCGGAGAAGCTCGCGCTACGCTCGACGTGGTACGCGTCCTCTTCGGCATCCCGTCCGTCGACGCCCGTGGCGAAGCTCTGGACCGTGGCGTTGCCCGACGTGGTGCTCCACGCGCCGTCGGCGTAGTAGAGCTGGTCGACCGAGGCGCTGCTGCCGTGCTGGACCGAGAAGCGTGCGTCGAAGATCGTCCCGACAGGAACGACGACTTCGATCGACGTCGCGCTGGCATCGCTCGCGGCGGGCAGCGTGATCGTCTGCGAGAACTCGGACTGCGTTCCCTGAGCGGCTTCCGTTTCCGTACGCGCGGCGAATCCGCTGACGGTCAGCGTTCCACTCGGCGTTCCGGCCAGCGTGAGGTGCAAGTTGCCCTCTTCGTAGCGACCGCTCTGGACGAACGTGCTCGGCGTGGCCGGTGCGTTGTCGTGCGAGTTGAGGTAGCTGACGCTGCCCTGAGCACTTAGTTCGCTGAGCAGACCTTCGACGAGTTCGACCGTGTAGGCGGGGCTGACGCTCCAGACCTGCAAGTTGACGACGCTGCTGCTGCCGCTCGGCGTGTAGTCCGAGTAGGCGAAGCGGCTGTCGACTTCGAAGTCCGTTCCGCTGCGGTAGGCGACGAGCGAGACCGCGTAGTCGACGCTTCCGTCGGCGTGGATCAGGTGCTGCATCACGAACGGGCGTCCGGCGACATCGATGGTGCCGATGCTTTCCAAGCGTCCGCCACCGAGGCGGTCACAGGTTGCCTTGGCGTGGTCGTAGAGGACACCGGCGGGGCTGATGGCTCCGAACAGGGCGCCCATGCGGCGTCCTTCGGTACGCAAGTAGTCAGCGGCGAAGACGCTCGTCGCATTGGTGACACCGAGCAGGTCGCCCGGCGTGACTTCGTAGGCGATCGACTCGTTCGGGCCGTTGGTCGGCACGATGCTGCGCAGGCCGCCGTCGTTGGAGCCTTTGCCGCTAGCCGATCCCTGGATCGCAAATACCATCGGCTCGGGAGCGGCCATGAGGGCCGTCTGAGCGCGCGCGTCCTGGCGGCGCTCGAACAGGCGCTGGGCGAGCAGCGAGGCCATCGAGCCTTCGCTCTCGACACCGGCGTTTCCGCCACCCGAGCTTCCTTGGGTCGTAACCGTAGCAGCCGACTGGTCGTCTTCGCCCGGGTTGTTGTTACCCGGCGTCGAGTCGCCGTCCGGCTGATCCGACTTGCTGATCTGCGCGATGTTGACGAACGTGCCCTCAGCGTCCACACTCGCGGTGTAGCTGAGCGAGACGTGATCGCCGTTGTTCAGCGCGCCGATGGCCCACGTGAGGGTCATCGTTGACGCGTCGTACGTCGCACCCGATCCGGCCGTGATGGCCTGGAACGTGAGTCCGGCGGGGACGATGTCGGTCGCCTGGACGCCGGTAGCGTCGACGGGACCTTCGTTGTCTACGCGGATCGTGAACGTCACCACGTCACCCTTCTGGGGCGCGGGCTTGTCGACGCTCTTCGTCAGTTCGAGATCGGCTTCGGTCGCAGGCTGCATCGGCGTGACCGTTGCGCTGTCCTGGTCGTCCTCAGTCGACACGCCGTTGCCGGGCGTCGAGTCGGGATCGAACTTGGCCGACTTGCTCACCTGGGCGACGTTCGTCACCGGGTTGGGCGTCGAGACCTTGGCCGTGATGGTCAACGTGCTCGTGCCGACAGCTAGCTTGCTGCTGCTCGTCGCTTCGAGGTTCCACACGCCCGTCGCCGGGGTGTAGGTGCCGCGGCTGGCGGTGTGGCTGACGTAGTCGAGACCGGTCGGCAGCTTGTCCGTCACTTCGACGACTTCGCCCGCATCGGGTCCCTTGTTCTCGAGCACGATGGTAAACGTCACGTCCGAGCCTTGAACCGGCGTCGCATTGTCGACCGTCTTGGTGACTTCCAAGTCGACGATTTTGCACGGCGTGCTGTTCTTGCTGGCCGACGACGTTTTGCCGTCGAGACTCCACGTCTGCGTCGTTCCGCTGGAGAACGTAGTCGAGAACGACTGGAAGCCGCGTCCCCTGGCGAACTGCGTCAGCTGACCTTCGTCGCCGTTGCTGGCCGTGTTGAAGCGGTTGCGGTTGCCGATCAGGATCGTCTGCTGCGAGCCGGTCTTGTTGTCGTATCCCCAAAAGGCACGATAGCTACCGCTGCCCAGGTCGGCGACACATTCGAGGACAGGGCTGATGCGAACGCGGGCGAATCCGAAGTCAGCGTCGCGGTAGTTCTCGCCTGCTGCGACCGTTTTGGCGTCGGGGCTGTTGTTTGTCGTGAGCTGCTTACCAGCTACGTCACTGTCGCCTTCGTCGACCGTGACGCAGTAGGCGCCGGGGGCGAGTCCTTCGAACAGGTAGGTGCCGCCATTGGCCGTCTCCTTGGATGCAACGAATACGTCGTCGGCCGTGCCGCAGGTGTTGTCAGCTCCGGGCGTGTTGAGCGTCACCTTGACGCCGTCGATGCCGGTTTCGCTGTTATCCTGCGTGCCGTTGCGGTTGTCGTCGTTGTAGACGGTGTCGCCGATGGTAGCGAAGCAGTCGCCCTGACTCGTGGCCGAGGCGGCGTTGAGGAAGACGCTGTCGCCGCCGCTAGGCGAGGTGACTTTGACGGTCACGTCCGACACGCTGGCGGGCACGTTCGCGAGCAGCGCGCTGCCCAAGAAGGCTTCGCTGCCGTTGTTCGGAATCGTGATCGTCTGCTGAACGGTGACGCCGCCAGCGGTGATGTCGACGATTACGCGGCGGTTGTCGTTCTCGACGTCGGTCAGCGCGTAGTTGACCATGATGTCACGGGCACGGGTGGCCGAGGGAAGCGAGATCGTCTCGCTCACCATCGAGGTGCGGTTGACGAATACGTCTTTTTCGCTGAACAGACCGGCGGCCTGGTTGCCGTTGCCGCCGTTGCGCACGACGTAGAGGTTGAGCGCGCGCGGTGTGTTTTTGGGCGATCCGGCTCCACCGGTGTTGACCGTAGCGGTCACTTTGTCGATGTTCGTGCCGCCTTCCAAGCGGACGCGGTAGAAGAAACCCTTGCCAGCGTCCGAAGAAGTCGGTGCGGTGAGGACTTTGTATTCGCCGTCTGTTTCGAAAGAGACGGCTTTGGTATCGGTGCCCGTCTGGCCCTGCTCCGCCTTGACCGTTACCTGCGCGATGATGTAGTCGACGGTCGACGGGTTGGGGATGGTGAGCATCGCCGGGTTGACCGAGCCTGCCGAGTTGCCCATTCCGGTCGCGTAGAAGTCGATCGACTGGCCCTGGCCGCCGTTGGCCGAGCAGTTGAACGCGAAGTTGTTGGTGCTGCCGCCGTTGCCATCCTCGAATCCGGGAGGTGTCGAGGGCGTGGCGCAGGCGCCGGGCGCAAACGACTGCGCGACGCCGCGCTCCGAAGCGCGCGAGTCGCGGTGACGCTGGTAGTTGGGGTAGTAATCCCACGCGAGCAGTGTGTTGCTGGCGTGGCCACCGGTTGTCAGTTCGCTCTGCACCGATCCGATGTAGAGGTCAGTCTGCCACGAGCACTGGGGCAGGTCGACGTTGATCGTGTGCGTGCCGGGGCCGTACGTGGCCGCCACGTTGTCGTAGAGAACTTGCTCCTCGAAGGGGCGCGCCTCGCCTCCGGGCATGGAGTACGAGGTGAAGTTGACCTGGACTGGGCACGCGTCGGCGGGCAGCTTGAGAGTGGCTTGGCCGGCCTGAACCGTCGAGTTGGCGCTGTTGTACGACTTGAGCTGGTTGTACGTGTAGGTCGTACAGGTCTGGCTGTTCGAGAAGGCGACAGCCGGAAGCGGCTGGCTTTGCGTGGCGTTGACTTCTTCGTAGACCGTACCGCGCAGGTCGGCGGGGAGAGCCAAAGTGGATCGCTGGGCGAAAGCCGATGGGACGGCAAGAACGCAGAGCAGCAGGCCGAGCGCGTAGGAGCGTGTGATGGCGAGAGGCATGAACTGTAGGAGTGGAGAGAGGAGAAACCCCTTGGCTCGTGGGACTCGGCGAGCGAGCGTGGGAGCAGGAGGCACGTGGTGAAGCAGGACTTCTGAGTGGCTACCTCCCTCTTCCCCAACATCCGTACCGACTGTGAGACGAGACCACTCAATCAGCCCCCAAACCTTCCAATCGCCGTATTTTCCTATCTTTCCGCAGGCTAGCTGGCCCTTTCTGCACGATCGGATCTCAGCCTGGGACAACGGAACGGCGGCGGCGTCTCGCCTTGATTCGGATCGCTACCGCTAGTGCGTGGCTGCCTTACCGGCGCAGCAGCGCGATACCTCGCGAGGACCGTGCGTTGCGGTTGACACCGTCGCGTCGCGTCGGGTACCTTTCCCAGTCGGAGTCCCGCTCCGACATCGCCTCCTCCCCTTCCCGCCACCGATCTCCGTGACTGACCCTCTACCCGAAGACTGGATGCTGTATGCAGCGGCGATCCTATTCGCTCTCGTACTCGTCGGCAGCATCGTCGCAGCGGTCTCCAGCCGCCGCTCGCGCAGGCACAAGTCTCGGCCCGAGAGCGCACCGTCTGCAACGGCGATCGGCTCACCCAGCGATGGCATCGTATCCGAAGTGCGCGCGCGCAGCGGTCCCGATGCCGCCGCCTTCTCGCCGCCTCGCCCTGTCCCTGGATCGGCGCCCGCTGCTCCCAAAGTGCTCACGCCCGAGCCAGACGTCCCGACGCTCCAGCAGCTTACCAAGTCGGTCGCGCGGGTGCGTTCGGAAACGCCGCGCGACCCCGACAGCGTGACGCCCGAGCAGGCTGCGTTCGCCGCGCGTGCCCACCTGGTCAAATCGCTTCTGTTCTCGTCAGGCGCCCAAACCATCTGCGCGCTGCGCCATCAGGATGGGCGTTATACCGTGAGCCAGATCGCCTCGCGCAACGTGTTTGCTCACGGCCCGGCGTCGAACCGCTCGTTCCTCGACCGCACCCCGCTGGGCCCGGACGAGGTGGGCACGGTCGCGCGTTACCGCGTGGGCTCGCAGCTGACGCGCAGCGCGCTGCAATACTACAAGGAGGAGTTGGATATCCGCGAACTGGTCTCGACGCGCTTCCGACTGGACGGCGTCGACCACCTGCTACTGGCGGACACCGTCGACGAAGGAGGGCTCGACGGAGACCGGATCGAGCATCTGCTCTTGTCTACGGCCCAGGCAATGGAGATCGCTTCGGGAGATACCGAGGCGTTCGAGCCTCTGGCTCTGCCGGTCTCGCCTCAGCCGTCGGCATCGCTCAAGGCTCAGCCGCCGACCGATGATACTCCGACTCTCGACGAGTTGGAAGCCCCTGTGAGAAACGATGCTCCCCTCCGCCCGCGCCGCGACATCATCGCCGAGGAGTTGGAAATCGTTGGTCCGCTCGCTCTCGCGATGCTTCATCTGGCCGAAGAGGAAGGCGTAGCGGCCGAGCCGTCGCCCGAGCAGGACGCTCGGTTTGAGGCCAGCGTGCGAGAAGTCGCCGCCGATTACCGCGTCGAAGTGTTCGGCGAGCTGCAATACGGCGTCTTCGTGCGCGGCGAATCCGAAGTGGTCGAGTCGTGGATCGAGTCGGCTTACCAGATGCTCAATGCGCCTGAGGGCACACGTGTCATCGTCGGCGGTGCGATGCGCGGCGAGAATACGTCGCCCGAGTTGCTGAGAGAAAATGCCACGGCCGCGCTCGAAGCCGCCTACCACGAAGGCGAACCCATACTTTACAGCTGACATTCGCGCACTGCTCTCCCGCGCATCCCCCATCCCCTTGCCTGTGACCGACCCCCACGCTTCGCTCTTCGTCACCGTCGTCCTCGACGGCGTCGGAGCCGGAGCCCTTCCCGATGCCGCCGACTACGGCGAGACCGACTGCGACACGCTGGGCAACATAGCCGAGCAGCGCCCGATGCGCCTGCCGATTCTACAGGCGCTGGGCATAGGCCACACGCGCCCGATCAAGGGCATACCCCCTGTTCTTCGGCCGCGCGCGTCGTACGGACGAATGGCCGAACAGTCGGCCGGAATGGACTCGACGAGTGGACACTGGGAACTGGCGGGGCTTCAGCTCACGACGCCCTTCCCAACGTACCCGGACGGCCTGCCCCAGTCGCTGCTCGACGCGTTTCGCGATGCCATCGGCGTCAGCGGCGTGATCGGCGGCGAACCGGCCAGCGGGACCGACATCATCGCCCGCTACGGCGACGAGCACCGCAAGACCGCCGACCCCATCGTCTACACGTCGGCCGACAGCGTCTTCCAGATCGCCGCGCACACCGACGTGACGCCGCTCGAAACGCTCTACCGCTGGTGCCGCGTTGCGCGCGAGCAGGTGTGCGTCGGCGACCACGCCGTCGGGCGCGTCATCGCGCGTCCGTTTGCCGGAGACACGGGCGCCTACGAACGCGCCGAAGCCCAGCGCCGCGACTTCGCGATGCCGCCGCCGCGCCCGGTCCTACCCCAGGTGCTCCAGCGTAACGGCGTGCAGACCGTCGCCGTCGGCAAGATCTACGACCTGTTCGCCGGCGTCGGCTTCAACCGCGCGCACAAGACGGACGACAACGCCGACGGCATCGAGCAGACGCTCCAGGCGATGGAAGCGGCGCGCGGCATGAACCGCCCGACGTTCATCTGGACCAACCTGGTCGACTTCGACTCCAAATATGGACATCGCAACGACGTAGAAGGCTTTGCCCAGGCGCTCGAAGCGTTCGACACCGCCCTGCCCCGCCTGGTCGCCGCGCTGCCCAAGGGCGGGCGCCTGCTCATCACGGCCGACCACGGCAACGACCCGACGACGCCCTCGACCGATCACAACCGCGAATACGTTCCCGTCCTCTACTACGGCGACGGCAACCCGCGCGACCTGGGCACGCGCCCAACGTTCGCCGATCACGCCGCGACCGTCGCGGGCTACTTCGGCATCGAGATGGCGGCAGGGACGGCATTTTAGTCCGATGGGCGGAGACACCGACGCGTTCGCCGACCTCGACGGCGCGCCCGAGAACGCCGTCCATCCGCTGACGCCCCGTGCGTGGCGCGCGTGGCTGGCCGAACATCACGGGACTGCCGACAACGTCTGGTTCGTCTACTACAAAAAGGCGACCGGTAAGCCCGTCGTCACCTACGACGAGTCGGTCGAAGAAGCCCTGTGCGCGGGCTGGGTCGACAGCCTGCCGCGCAAGCTGGACGACGAGCGGTCGATGCTCTACTTCGCGCCGCGCAAGACCGGGAGCAACTGGTCGCGCCTGAACAAAGAGCGCGTCGCCCGCCTGGAATCGCAGGGCAAGATGATGCCCGCTGGCGCCGCCCTGGTCGCCCAAGCCAAGCGCGACAAGAGCTGGAACGCCCTCGACGACGTGGAAAACCTGATCGTCCCCGACGACTTGGCGTCCGCCCTGGCCAACGCACCACCCGCACGCGAAAACTGGGACGACTTCCCACCGTCAACGCGCAAAGGCATTCTCGAATGGATCCTCAACGCCAAGCGCCCGGCGACGCGGCAGAAGCGCATCGGCGAGACGGCCCGGCTGGCGCAGCAGAACAAACGCGCGAATCAATGGCCGCGTGAGACGTAATGGAACAACCAATCTGGACATATTGGCTCAACATAGTTGCTAGCATTGGCTCTCTCGCGGGATTGATCGCTACTGCAATCGTTTTCAAGCGTACTCGGAAGTTTGGCAAAACACTCCAAGCGGTTTACGCCATTCCTCGGTCAGTTGAACAGCTACGCGAGGTCGCATCTCGATTTTAGACGGAAGCAGCTGTAGGTCCAAACCCACAACTACGAACACACAGCGGGTTCGCCGAAGCGCTCAGTTTGATCGACGCTATAACCGATCACATTTCAGATGCACGCATTGCTCGACGGATCAAAGAGCAGCGCAATCTCTTGGATGCCATACTCAAGAAGGACTGGGGCGATGAGGCAGCTTGGGACGCACACGCAACTGTACTGCGCATCGTTCAGACTGCCACGCAATATGTCGACACGCTTAACCTCAACCCCTAAAACAATGGAACCGGAGAATACGGACGTTTACGTCGATGTGATCGCGAAGCTGATTCGATTGACGATTGAAAGTGGATTGTCGTGGACTGCTCGAGAGTTGCTACCAACCGAAGCAGAATTCCGTGGGGGTCGGATTCACGAGGCCGAATACAAAGAACAGAGGTTTTTGCTTGAGGAAAAACCTGTTCTCTTAAGCAGCAAAAACATGGACTTCAGTAAATTCCGCCCACAAATCGCCACCGATTATGCACTCTCCATTGAGCGACCAGATGGCACTATTCTTCTACTGCCTCGCCTAGCTGCCCTCAAGAATCTTTCAGAGGCTATTAAGCAGAAGAATCATGATCAGTTAATGGAAGTGAGTCGTCTTCTGGACTGACACAATCACACGATCGCCCCAGCCAGCGCGAACAGGACGACGCTCACACCTGCTATCGCTAGGCCATAGGGCAACTGTGTGTTGACGTGGTCGACGTGATCGGATGCGGCGGCCATGGACGAGATGATGCTCGTGTCCGAGAGCGGCGAGCAGTAATCGCCGAAGACGCCACCCGACAGGACGGCGCCCAACATCAACGCAGGTGATAGGCCCAGCGACTCGGCGACGGGCAGGGCGATGGGCACGAGGATCGCAAACCCGGTCCACGACGAGCCGAGCGTGAACGAGACGAAGCAGCCCAGCAGGAAAACGACCGGAGCGATGAGCCACGCGGGGAGATCGTCGCCCATCAAGCTCGCCACGAACGGACCAATTTCGAGCGCGCGCGACACCTGTCCCAGCGCAAACGCGAACACGATCAGCAGCGTCACGCCGACCAGTCCGGCGCTGCCTTTGAGCACCAGGTCGGTCGACTGCGACAGCGTCAGGATGCGGCGTCCGGGCAGGGCGTACAGGATCATAGCAGTCCCGATCGACAAGCCGACAGCCCACAGGACGGACGTGGAGCCGGACCCGGCCGCCAGATCGCCATCGCCCGTGATCCAAAGGCCGACAAACACCATCGACACGAGCACGATGATGGGCAGAAAGAGGTCGAGCGGATTGCGCGGCGCGCGGTCGACGGGAGGCAACTGCGAGACTTCGTCGGACACCAGCGGCGTGGCGCCGGGGCGGAGCAGTTGGCCGGTTTCGCGGGCTCGGATTTCGGCGCGTCGCATCGGGCCAAATCCCCAGCCCGTGACGGCGGTGAATAAGGCGAACGCGACGGCGCCCCACGCGAAGAAGTTGAAGCCCAGTCCCGCCGCCAGAAGTCCGATGCTGTCATCTTCGCCCACGCCTTGGGTCGCCAGCAACCCCAGCACGTAGGCGCCCCAGCCGTTGAGCGGGATCATCATGCAGACCGGCGCGCTCGTGGCGTCGCAGTAGAAGGCCAGCTTCTCGCGCGGGAGGTTGAGCTTGTCGAAGAATGGACGAGCGACGGCTCCGGTCGTCAGAATCGTGATCGACGACTCGACGAAGATCGACAGGCCGACGAAAAACGCCAGCAACTCGGCGCCTCGCCGCGTCTGTCCCCACCCGCGCCGCTGCGCCCACTCGACGAAGCCCGCCACGCCGCCCGAAGCCTGCACCAGTGCGATCAATCCGCCGACGAGCAGGCAGAACAGCACGATCCGCACGTTGCCCGCGTCGGCGAAGACGGCGACCATCTGGTCGGCCAACTCACGCAGCCCGAGCAGCGGATTGCCGCCGACCAGGATCGTCGTGCCCAGCCACAACCCGGCAAAGAGCGAGAGGTAGACCTGCCGCGTCGTCAGCGCGAGGCCGATGGCGAGGATGGGCGGAAGGAGGACGATCCAGTCCATGAGCGGCGAGGTGAGGAGAGCGCCAAAAGTAGGCATCCGGGCGCACTGCCGATCCGTTTGCGCCAACGTGCGTTCCAACCGGCACAAACCGATTCGACCGATGGACCTGCTGACCGACACCCCGCCCGCCGAGATCACCAACCGCGTCGCCGAGAGCGCCATCAAGGTGTTCGATCTTGCCAGCCTGTGGATCGACGCTCCGATCGACGAAATCGACTTAGAGTCCTTTCTGTACAAGGGTCTAGTCTTGCGCGAGCGCGACTTCCGCGATCAGATCAAAGCGTACGACTGGCACCACCACGCCGGACATCACGTCGCCCTGTTTTGCTCGACCGACGCCATCGTCCCCACATGGGCGTGGATGCTGATCGGCAGCAAGCTCGAAGGCGTCGCCGTCAACGTCACGCACGGACGCAAAGCCGACGTGAGTAGGGAGTTCTATATAAGGGCGCTCGCCAACGTCGACTGGTCCGCCTACGACGACGCCATAGTGGTCATCAAAGGCTGCGGCTCAACTGTCGTGCCGACGGGTGCTTACGTCGAAGCCACGCAGCACCTGATGCGCGTCGCCCGCAAACTGATGTACGGCGAGCCGTGTTCGTCCGTCCCGCTGTGGCGCAAACCCAAGGCGGGACCGGCGATGCGCACGACGGCACAGGTGGGCGCGTTCAAGCCTCTCCCCTTCGCTGCCAGTGGTGACGCCTGCGACCCGGCGACGGGCGTATGCTGAGGCCTCGGGAAGCTCGACGATTGGATCGGACGGCGGAGTGATCGGTGCGTTTGGAGATCGCCACGTCGCGGTGCTCCTCGCGATGACAAGGGTCGGGGGTGAGGAGGCAGTCTGGAAAGCCAATAGCTTGCACGAGGAGTCGGCCTGATCTCGGTCCGGCGATAAAGACGCAGAGTAGAGAGAGCGTAAAAGAGCCGTTCGTGTTTGAGCGAAGCGTCACAGACGCGAAGCGAGTTGAACGGGTCTAGAGAACGGAGCGCCGCGTCCGCCGGAGTGTCATCGACACGGAGCGAGTCCAGCCTTGATCTTTTGCTCTCTGGCGCCTGTCCTGAGCGTAGCCGCAGGGCATCAAGCTAAAAGAAGACCCCGCGCAGCGAGAAAATCCATGAACGCCACCTATTACGCCCTCCACGCCCTCACGACCGAGTGGCAAGACCTCATCGGCGCTCGCCTGACCGACGCGTTCACGCAGCAGCGCAACGAAATCACGCTGGCATTCGAGCAGCCCGGCGGCGAGCAGTGGCGCGTCCAAATAGGCACCAAACCTGTCTACCTGATGCGATTCGAGGGCTACAACCGCGCCCGCCGCAACACGACGACGCTGTTCGAAAGGGCGCACGGCCTGATCGTCTCCGCCGTCCGCGCGGCCGAGTTGGACCGCTTCGTCCTTATCGACCTGCGCAACGGCAGCGGCACGCGGATAGGCACGCTGCACCTGGTCCTGTTTGGCGGACGCGCCAACGCGCTGTGGTCCCGCGACGACGATACCGTCGCCGAAGCCTTCCGATACAGCGCCGATGTCGAAGGCGAACCGTTGCCTCAGCAGCGTCCCGCTCGCCTGCCATCCGACGCCGACGAACTGGCCGACAGATGGAAAGGCGACGATCCGGCTCGTGCCCTGCGCCGCGCTTGGCCGCTCTTCGACGACCTGCTCGCCAGCGAAGCCGTTCACCGCGCGGGTTTCGACACAGACGCTCCCGACTGGCCCGCCCTCCTCGCCGCTTGCCAAGCCGTCCACGCCCAGGCGCTCGCCGCCTCCTCACCCGGCATCCTGTGGCGCGGTAAAATCGCTCACGCCCTAACACTGGTCGTGCTCGAACAGCCGATGCCCGGCCTGCGACTCGAACCGATGCCCTCGGCCGACCGAGCCGTCCAGATCTTTACGCGCCGCACGCTCGGCCAAGACCGCTTCTCCGCCCGCTACGACAAGCTGCGCGCCCGCCTCCAACGCGCCTCGCACCAGGCCACACGCCGCGTCGACCAGATGCTCGACGCGCTGAGCCAGCCGTCGCGCGCCGACGAGCACGAGAGCGCCGGTCACCTGCTCATGGCACAGTTGCACCGCGTCCAGATAGGTGCCGAGTCGGTCGAACTGGACGACTTGTTCGAGGGCGGCATGCGGACGATCGCGCTCGACCCGGCGCTGCCACCCGCTGCCAATGCCGAACGCTACTACGCCCGCGCCCGAGCGTCGCGCCTGTCGTGGGCTACGTCGGAAGAGCGCTTCGACCGCTCGCACGAGGAAGCCGAACGCCTGTCGGCCACGCTTGCCGAGTTGGAAGCGGTCGAGACGCTCGAAGCGCTGGACGCGTTCGAGGTGGCGCATGGCGAGTGGGTGCGCGATTCGACGCCCGACGCCCAGGCCGAAAGCCTGCCCTACCGCACGTTCGACATCGGCAGCGGATACCAGGCGTGGGTGGGCAAGGGCGCGCATCAGAACGATAAACTGACGCTGCACCACGCCCGCCCGTTCGACGTGTGGCTGCACGCGCGCGGATCGCCCGGCTCGCACGTCATCGTCCGCGTCAAAGGCCGCGACGACGTGCCACCTGGGGTCGTCATGGAGCGCGCCGCCGCCTTGGCCGCGTGGTACAGCAAGCAGCGCGGAAGCAGCTTGGTGCCGGTCATCCACTCGCCGCGCAAGCACGTCCGCAAGCCCAAAGGCGCCCCGCCCGGATCCGTCCGCGTGCTGCGCGAGGAGACGCTGCTCGTCGCGCCCGGCGTATGGAAGCCAAACGGCTGACTTTTGATGAGGAGACCGGCCTGACTCCGGTCCGGCGTCTCGGATGCAGAGCGGAGGGCGCGTCAAGAGAAGCTGCTGTTTGAGCGAGCGCAGCGAGTGAGTTTGCAGGTTTTCAGCGACCGTAGCGGCGCATCAGCCGGAGCGGATCCAGCCTTGATCTTTTGCTTCTTTTCGATCAAGCGAAAAGAAGGCCCGCGCAACGACTGCACTCCAACTCGGGAGACAGCGCACCGGCGGAGCTTGTCCCGTCGCAACATCGGCAGCGATGAGAACGCCGCCGCATGTAACGGCGCTACAGGGTCGGAAGTCGTATTCTGAATCTGTCTAAACCTCCCGCCCATGCCCCGCCTCACCTTCTGGGGAGCCGCCCAGACCGTCACCGGCTCCAAACACCTGCTCGACCTCGCCAACGGCAGCCGACTGCTCCTCGACTGCGGACTCTTCCAAGGGCGCGGCGGAGAAGGCCGCAACGAGCAGTTTGGATTCAAAGCCGACACCATCGACGCCGTCGTCCTCAGTCACGCGCACATCGACCACATCGGCCTGCTGCCCAAGCTGTGGAAAGAGGGTTTTCGAGGCCGCGTCTATTGCACACATGCCACACGCGATCTGGCCGCGCTGCTACTCCTCGACAGTGCGCACATTCAGGAGAAGGATGTGTACTACTACAACAAGCGTAGGGTCAGCCGAGGGCAAGAACCGGTCGACCCGCTCTACGAAACCGAGCACGCCGAAGAAGTCATCAAGCTGTTCGTCAGTCTCAACTACCACCAGCCGTTCGAGCCAGTGCCGGGCGTGACCGTCCACTTCCGCGACGCCGGACATATCCTGGGATCCGCCAGCGTCAACCTGTCGATAAGGGAGGAGGGCCGCACGGTCACGCTCGGATTCACGGGCGATGTCGGAAATCCGGGTCGGCCGATTCTGCGCGATCCCGAGCCGATGGCCGACTGCGACTACGTCATCAGCGAGAGCACGTACGGCGGCAAGACGCACGCACCGAGTAGCGAGAGCAAAGAGGCGCTGCGCGAGATCATCGCTCGGACGGCCCAACGCGGCGGCAAAGTCATCATCCCGTCGTTCGCCGTCGGACGGACGCAGGAGATCGTCTACGCGCTCGATCAACTGGCAAACGAAGGCAGCCTGCCTGACATCCCGATGTACGTCGACAGCCCGCTCGCCGTCAACGCGACGAGCGTCTTTCTCGCCCATCCCGAGTGTTTCGACGCCGAGTTGAACGACTACATGCGGACCGATCCCAACCCGTTTGGCTGGGACCGCTTGCAGTACATCCGCAAGGCCGAAGGATCCAAGGAACTCAACGAGCGGACGGACCCGATGGTCATCATCTCGGCCAGCGGCATGGCGACGGCGGGGCGCATCGTCCACCACCTGCGCAACAACGTCGAAAACCCCAAGACGACCGTCATGATGGTCGGATACTGCGCCGAGGGCACGACAGGGCGCGACCTGATCGAAGGCGACAAGACGATCAAGCTCTTCGGCGACGAGTTCGAAGTCAACGCCGAAGTCCAGGTGATGAACAGCTTCTCGGCCCACGCCGACGAACCCAGCATGGTCACCTTCCTATCGCATCTCGACCAGTCCAAGCTGCGCCAGACCTTCCTCGTGCATGGCGACAAGGAGCGGGCCGAAAAGCTCAAATCGGCGCTCAAAGACAAAGACTGGGGCGAAGTCATCATCCCCTCCCATGGGCAAACGTTCGACCTGTAGCGCCGCGCGTTTTACACGCTCTTCGTTGCGTGCGTGCCATCCATCGCTCTATATTTGCCGTCCGATTGGCCTTGTGCCCTGCTCGGAGGAGTGGGTGAGTGGCTGAAACCAGCACTTTGCTAAAGTGCCGTGCGTCTAAAGCGTACCGGGGGTTCGAATCCCCCCTCCTCCGCACCAAAACGCCGCCCCGGACGCTGAGTCCGAGGCGGCGTTTTTGCTTGGTTCGGTCGCTTACTGCGCGGACGGAAAATCGTCGGGACGGCAGAACGCGCCGCCTTGATTGGAGACGTACAGCGCAATGTGAGGCGCAACGTCAGCTGGCAGATTCTCCCGCGCGAAAAACAGCGTTACGGTTCGCCCATCATCGCTGTCGGAGCACTCGCTCCACTGCTGCATGAGCACGCCGGGCTGAGGCTCGCCGCTCACGTACTTCCATCTGGAAAGCGCGCTGGGCAACGCCTCTGACACGATGGTGTGGATCATGGACAGATCATCGAGTGACGTGTATTCGTCCGCGTTGAGGCGGAGCAGATGAGTGGAGATGTCAGCTCCGCGCTCTTCGATGATACCGATGCCCCACGGCGTGAACCGTGCGTGACTGAACCACACGTTTGGATCTGGGCTATCGCCGCGTAGCGCCGCGAATCTATCCTCGGCATGCGACAAGAGGTAAGCCACCTGCGCGTCGGGATTGGTGTCGCCAAGACGTGGTAGATCGGCGGGCTGGGCGAGGACGGGTGTGGCGAGTAGGAGCAGCAGCAGGAAGCGCATCGCGGTGTGGTGTCGAAGTGGATGGCTCAACGTAGCCGGGATCTCGCGCCGTCGCCTCCCCGAATCCGGGTAGATCGGCACAGCTCCAAAAAAGATCGCCGCCTCAGACCAGAGTCCGAGGCGGCGATCGTCGTCTAGCACCGAGTGTCAGTTGATGACGACGGGATAGACGAAGTCGACGTCGTTTTCGACGACGCCCGAACGCTCCGGCGCAGTCGCGGTGTCGTTGCGCTTGTCGGCCGGGAGGTTGGCGTCCTCCTCGTAGTGACGCAGCTTGACGCGGAATGTGCCCGTGTCGCCGACGCCATCGGTCACGACGATGCGGAACAGCAGGCCGAGCGGATCGCCAGCGCCTTGTGGGCTATCGTTGTCTAGAATCGTCACGGCGACGTTATCGCTCACGTCTCCTTCGGCAGTGTAGAAGAAGCGGTGCGCGTCCGGCTCCTCGTCGCGAATCTCGGCCGTGATGCTCTCGGGCGGCGTCTCCGTCGTGTTCTGCAGGTCGATGGAGACGTCGTAGGTCGTGCCGGGCATGAGGTTGAGCGTGGCGGCGTTCAGGAAGACACCGCGCTCGTCGAAGTTGGCGTCGACCGAGAACTCAGAGCCACCACCCTGAGGTGTGAGCGTGAGACGGACGAGGGTGATGACTTCGACTTCGCCTGCACCGTCTTCCTCGTCGGGATCGTTGCTGTCACACGCGGTGGCGAGCAGCAGAGCCGCGAGAAGCGGAAGTAGAGCGAAGCGCCGAAGCGTGCGGTAGGAAAGCGTGGTACGCATGGTGTTGGGAGTTGGGTTGGTTGGATTGGGTGAGGTGGTAGGGACGACGCGTGCGTCACCCAGAACTTGTCGCCGCCGATTCGCGACGTCAATTGAGAGAGGTCAGTCGTGGTGGTCGCCGCGTCCGAGCGGCACGTCGACGCGGAAAGAGACGTTGCGGCCCGCATCGTGCGCGAACAGGCGGTAGCGGCTCAGCGCGTCGCGATACGCCGTGTCGAACAGGTTGTCGACGCCCAGGCTGACGCGGACCGGACGCCCCCTGCCCATCGCCACGTCGGTCTGCACGCGGGCTGACCAGAGCGTATAGGCCGGAGGCGGATCGGCATAGCCCAACGCGACGACGGCTCCCGTATCGTCAGTCGTCGTCGGAAAACGCGTTTGGCGAAGGACGTGCGTTGCCTCAATCGTCGCCGAAGGTCCGCGCAGCACAGAGAGGTTGGGCAGTGCGTATTCGGCCGACAACCGAACGCGGTCGGACGGCATCTCGAACAGCGGTTGGTCCCGTCCGCGATCCGTACCGCGCAAAAGGGAAAACGCGCCGCCCAGCGTCACACGCGACACGTCGACTTCGAGCCCGCCGTCGGCGCCGATCAGGAGCGCGTCGGTCTGCTCATGGGCAAAAGCGGGGAAGACGCCGCGAATGGTCACGACGATGCGCTCTTGGGGAAGCAGCAGCAGGTAATCATCGATCTGGTTGGCGTAAACGCTCGCCTCGCCGCGCACGTGGGCCGACTGGTGGCGGAGCGTCGCGTCGATCCCGTAGCTGCGCTCGGCGCCCAAGTCCGCGTTGCCGAACTCGAACTGGCCCGTTCCATGGTGCACGCCGTAGCTGAACAGCTCGTTGGGCCCGGGCGGACGCCACGCCAGCGACGCATTGCCTCCTATCGACCACGCGTCGTCGAAGCGCCACAGTGCGCCTACAGCAGCGCTCGCACCGTTCCACGCTCGGTCAGTCCGCTCGAAATCGCCTCTGCCGCCGAATGCGCGCGGGTGGGCGATGAGATCGTGAGCCTCCCACCTCAGGCCAGCTTCGAGCGTTACGTCTCCGCGCGTCCACAGCCCGCGGCCGAACGCGCCGCCCGACACCATGCGGCTGTTGGGCACCAGGTAACCGACAGCGTTCGTATTCCCCTGCGTCTCGCCCGACAGCCCAACCGTCCACAGCGCGTCGCCGCCGGCCAGTGCGACCGGACGATGGCGGTAGACGGCGTCGAGCGTGTGCGTCTGCAACGTCAGGTCGATCTGCGGACGCGCCAGAGGGTCGCGCCCGGCCAGCCGGTCCGAATCGAACTCGCGGCGACGGTTCTGCTGATAGCCATACTGTACCTGCGCGCTCGCACCGCCGGGCAGCTTGCGACGCAGACGGACGGCCGTCAGATCATGCGCGACGACCTGCTTGGGCGCGTCGATGGCATAGTCGAACTGGTAGTCGACGCTGGGACGGCCGGTCGCGATGACTTCGTCGAGGGCGGCAAACGTGTTGAAGTGCGAGCCTCGGTAGATGCCCAAATCGGTGCGGTAGGCGCTCGCGTGAGCTTCGATTTCCCAGTCGCCGCGCACGTAGGCCGCCGCGACTTCGCCTGCGCGCTCGAAAAACGCCGTGTTGCCCAGCACGTAATCGGGCGTCCGCGCATCGCCCGCACGCCGCAAGCTCACCTGAGCACGTACGCCCAGCCCGGGAATCGCAGACGATGCCCCTTCGATCGCCGCCGTGCCTGCAAGCTGTTCGCTGTTCGAGAACGCGTTGAGCGCGACACGTCCGCCCCATCCCGGCGATGTCGGCAGCGCCGCGTCTTCCAACCGAACGACGCCGCCAATCGCCCCAGCGCCATATTCGACTCCCGCCGCGCCGCGCACGACTTCGACGCGCGCCGGAGCGAACGGATCGACTTCGGGTGCGTGCTCGGCGCCCCACTGCTGCCCCTGCATCACGATCCCGCTGCGCACGACGACGACGCGGTCCGAGTGCAGCCCGCGGATGACCGGTTTGCTGATGCTCGGCCCCGTCGCCAGGCTCGCCACGCCGGGCACGCGTTCGAGCGTCTGCCCGAGCGTCTGCCCTCTCACGTCGGCTAACTCGGCGGCGTCCAACCGCGCGACCGACTGCGAACTGCGCTCCAACGCTTCCTCAGCAGTGTCTTCGGTCACCACCACCTCGCCCGCTTCATCGACTTCGGCCACCATCTCGAACCGAACCGATACATCGCCAGACCGCAGATCGACGACGCGCCGAATCGACTCGAAGCCGACGAATCGCACGTGAATGGTCAGCGTGTCGGAAGGCAACTGAGCCAGACGAAATTGCCCATCCGCACCAGCCAGAGCGCCGACCGAGAGACGCGGCACCGTCACGGTCGCGCCGGGCAGCGACGTGCCATCGGAGGCAACGATCGAACCGGTCAGCGTGCGGATAGAGGTCTGTGCAGACGCCCCAATAGGAACGCAGGCCGCGCACAAAGCGGCCAAGAGAAAGAGCGAGCGCATCGAACGATCTGATCCCGAACGCCCCAGGCGAGGGGCATCGGCGGCGAGACTACGCGCGGATGGCATCGGCCAAACGCGCACTCATCGGCACGCCGCCATCCGCTCAGCGCAGACTCAGGCGTATCCGTTCGCACGTGCGGGTGGACCTCGGTCGCTCGGCTGCTCAGCCGCTGCATTCACCCAAATCGAAGCCGTCTCAACGTCGACGCTGGCAGACTGCGTGGCACCGGCAAACACGATGTCGCTCGCAACCAGCGCAGCCAAGGAGACGGCGCACAGGCACGGCCCATGATCGGCCGCCTGCTCGTGAACCAGCGCACCCTCATACTCCGAACCGTCGGCGTGGACAGCGTCGTGGTGCTGATGCGCATGGTCGATCTCGTGCGCGACCGGCGCCGCCACTCCGCCGATCCCAAACAGGATCAGGAGCAAAAGGGCAAACGCAGGACGCAAGGTCGACATAAGTGGCATACACGATGGAAAGCGGAACGGGTTTCGGTCCTGCCACGCTTCGCACAGTTGGAGACGAACAGACCGTGCTACTCGTCCTGCACGATCACGTGACCACAAAACTGACTGTCGGCTCCCAGGATCACTCCGCCACGCCGAAAGCCGATGGCGACGGGCTCCCCATGAACGACGAAGAGTCCCGTCTGGTACAACCGCATCCGTTCGTCGTGCGGGAGATCGGCGAACGCCTGATACACGCGCGGATAGACCGCATTGTCGCCCTCTGGACTGCGCTCCATCTGCTCGCCGTTGGGCGCGTAGACGACCACGCTCTGCCCCTCGCGTCCGAAGTAGGGTTTCTCGACGTGCTGCTCTCCCGATAGCGGCGTCCGGTCGGCGTGGAGCAGGTATTCGTGAGGGCCTTCGCGCTTCCACACCTCGGCGAGGAGCGCTTTGCTCTGCATCAGCAGGCTGTA
Organism: Rhodothermales bacterium; assembly: GCA_963841855.1. Taxonomy (GTDB): domain Bacteria; phylum Bacteroidota; class Rhodothermia; order Rhodothermales; family BA12; genus CAXBBB01. The sequence continues at coordinate 1,158,062 of CAWJEJ010000001.1, forward strand.
GGGCGGGTTGGCGATGGTGACGAGGCGGCCAAAGAGCAGGCGCTCAATCCGCTTGAGCAGTTCGGGTTCGTCCTCGACCAAGAACTCCCACGGGATCAGCTTGATGACGAAATCGCATCTGTACCACTCGTCGCCATCCAGCACGAACACGCCTTCGTCGGCCCACGTCACGTCGTGGAGCGGGGCCAGGTGCGTTTGGAATCCGGCTTCTTGGGCGGCAGCGTCCATCACGGCGAGGTTGGCGGTGTCCTCGCGGAGCCCGTCGAGGTAGGTGAGCAGGACGATGGGCTGCTTGTCCTGTGCCGCGCGGTCCTGCCACAGGTCGGCGTTGTTGGCTTTCCAGACGCCGAGGGCTTGCACCAGACGCTCGTAGAGCAGATTGAACTGCATGGACTCGTCGCGCCCGTTGGCTTTGAGCAGCGCCCACTGCAAAATGCTCGTCTCGGGCAGCGTGACCGGCGTGTCGGCGTTGAACTCGATCAGGCGCGGCACCTCACCACCGATCCCGCCCGCCAGGTCGAAGCGTCCGTAGAGCGGCATGTGGCGCTCGTCCTCCCACGTCATCCGGATCATCGCGTGCATCGATTCGGGAATGCCGCACTCGGCCATCCGATCTTGCGCAATGACTGCATCCGCTGCGTCGACGAGCATGTGGTACAGCGTCTCGCCCGCCAGATACAGTCGTTCGGCTTCGTCCTCGGTCATCTCGACCACTTCGGACTGAAAATAGTCGGATGCGCCTTCCTTGGTCAGCCACTTCCACTCGGGCACCTGAACGTCGGCATCGGCGAACGGCGACAGGCGCTGCGTCGTCACCATCGGTTCAGCCTCCGCGCGAGGCTCTGCCCGACGAGTTGCCATAGCCGCTGCGTCCGCTCTGTCCGGGGCGTGTGCTGCGCGTAGCGGGTGCCGTTGCCCGAGCGCGCATGCTGTTGGCCTGCGACGCCGATGCCGGAGCCAGTCCGCGCGACTGCAAACCGGACAGCCTCGTGCTCGTCTGCGCGCGGTTGGCGAACGACTGATTGTTGGAATAGGCTGCGCGTGAGGGCGTGGCAGCGAATCCGCCATAAGCCGCAGGACGCCAGACGTTCATCAGAAGAGAGAGCATCAGCACGTCGCCCAAACCAAATCCGCTCTGCCGGACTTGCTGCGGAGGTTGGGCGGGAAGCTTGGAGGCGAACTGCTCCGGATCGGTCAGCGTCTCCGTCCGGCCATCCAGGTAGAAGATGACGGTTTTGCTCGCGCCTTCGGTGATCTGCTCGTCGTCGATCACAAAACCATCGGCGGTTTCCCTGATGACGACCGTCACGCCCTGCATCTGCGCCGCTTGTTCGGTCGCGCCCGCATTCCAATCGGTGGGCGGCGGCGCGTCGTCTCCGCATCCGGCGAGCAGCGCGGCGCCACTCGATCCAATCAGCGCAGCGCCGAGCGACACGTAGCGAGCAGATCGGTTTTCACCGACGGTTTTGAGCGAGATAGGCATGGTGGTCGGAAATGGCTGCTCGGCCAACGACGATTCTGCGCGCTCGTTTCTGCCCACACAGTCTCGCCAACGCAAAAAACCTGACAGGTCTCGGAGACATCTCAGGTTTGAACGTGCGACAGAAGCCTAGACAGCACGCGCTATGCTTCGCGAAGAGAATTCTGCGCTCTGCCCCGATTTTCATCCTTCCAATCGTCATTCCTGCAAGGCAGAAATCCACAACTGACGCTGCGATTGATGTTCGCTCGAACCGAAAAGCTGACACCATCGACTAGCTCTGCCGGACGGTTTCGCCAACTGACTCCCCGCATCGCGAGGATGGACGACGATCCAACTTGGCAGTAACGGCGAAAGCCTGAGCCTAGGCGTTTTCGAGCGCGTTGGCGCCCGACACGATCTCGATGATCTCGGTCGTGATCGCGCTCTGACGGGCGCGGTTGTACGTCAGCTTCAACTCTTTGAGTAAGTCGTCGGCGTTGTTGGTCGCGTTGTCCATCGCGATCATCCGGGCGCCCTGCTCGGACGCGTTCGATTCGAGCAGCGCGCGCCACACCTGATAGTTGAGGTAGCGCGGGACGAGTGCGTCGAGGATCGCGGCGGGACCCGGCTCGAAGATGTACTCGGTCGCTTCGGCCTCGCTTGTCGGCACGCCTTTGTACGCGTCCTCCATGACCGGCGTCGCGAACTGCTCGTGCGGGATCGGCAGCAGCGGTTCGGCGACACGGTTCTGCGAGATCGTGTTTTTGAACTCGTTGTAGACCATCACCACCTCGTCCCACTCGCCGACTTCGAAGCCCTGAACCGCCACGTTGACCACGTCCTGCGCCGTCTTGACGTCCAGGCTGTCGAACGTGCCCCGATAGTCGCCGACCAGATTGTACTTGCGGCGCGAGAAGTGCTCGTGTCCTTTGCGGCCGACGGCGAGGATCTTCAGTCCACCCGCGCGCTGCACGTCGGCGTAGCGCTCGCGGATGGTCTCTTCGGCGGTCTTGATCGCGTTGGTGTTGAACGCACCGGCCAGCCCGCGATCCGCCGTGACGACGATGACCAATGCACGCTCGACCGGACGCTCGGTGAAGAGCGGATGCCCGGTCGCGTCGACTTCGCCTTGCAAGTGTGAGATCACGTCGCGGATTTTGAACGCGTAGGGGCGCGTCGCGAAGATGCGCTCCTGGGCCCTACGCAGTTTGGCCGCCGCCACCATCTTCATGGCGCGCGTCACCTGCTGCGTGTTTTTTACCGAACCGATGCGGGTACGAATGTCGCTGAGCGAGGCCATGAGCGTGAGAGATTACTATCGGTTTGTCATCGCGAGGACGTAGACCGTGGCGATCCGAGTCGAGCGCCGAACTACAGGGTTACCACACACACTGCCCCTCGCGAGAGCGAAGCTGCGGCGTCAGACTTAAACCGCCTTGACGTCCGATTCGATCAGCACGACGTCGCCCGCGTCCGATCCGGTCATCTGCGAGACGAGCGTGTCGGCCGTCTTCTTGAGCGTGGCTGCCGCGTCGTCGGTCATCGCGCCTTTGCGGAGCGTGGCGAGCGTCTGGGGGTGACGCGCTTCGAGCATCTGGATGAATTCCTTCTCGAACGCGCGCACCTGGTCGACTGGCACGTCGTCGATGAAGCCTTGGGTAGCGACGTAGATGATCGCGACCTGGTTTTCGACGGCGAACGGCTGGTACTGACCCTGCTTGAGGATCTCGACCAGTCGGGCGCCGCGCGTCAACTGGCGCTGCGTGGCGGCGTCGAGGTCGGATCCGAACTTGGAGAACGCTTCCAACTCACGGTACTGCGCCAGGTCGAGGCGGAGCGAACCGGAGACTTTCTTCATCGCCTTGATCTGCGCCGATCCACCGACACGCGAGACGGAGATACCGACGTTGATGGCCGGGCGGACGCCTGCGTTAAAGAGATTCGATTCGAGGAAGATCTGGCCGTCCGTGATCGAGATGACGTTGGTCGGGATGTACGCCGACACGTCGCCCGCCTGTGTTTCGATAACCGGAAGCGCCGTCAGCGATCCGCCGCCCTTGACGAGCGGACGCAAGCTTTCGGGCAGGTCGTTCATCTGGCTCGCGACCGTGTCGTCGGCGATCATCTTGGCGGCGCGCTCCAGCAGGCGGCTATGGAGGTAGAACACATCGCCGGGATAGGCTTCGCGACCCGGAGGACGACGCAGCAGCAGCGACAACTCGCGGTAGGCGACGGCTTGCTTGGAGAGATCGTCGTAGATCACTAACGCGTGGCGGCCCGTATCGCGGAAGAACTCGCCGATGCACGCACCAGCAAACGGAGCGATGAACTGGAGAGGTGCCGGGTCACTCGCGGGAGCGTTGACGATGACGGTGTATTCCATCGCGCCATTCTCTTCGAGCGCGCGCCGCACCTGAGCGACCGTCGACGACTTCTGGCCAATGGCGACGTAGATGCAGAAAACCGGCTTGTCGAGGTTGTTGCCCTCGGCATCCTTAGCGTGCGTACGCTTTTGGTTGATGATCGTGTCGATCAGGACGGCCGTCTTACCCGTCTGGCGGTCGCCGATGACGAGTTCGCGCTGGCCGCGTCCGATGGGGATCATGGCGTCGATGGCCTTGATGCCTGTCTGAACGGGCTCGGTCACCGGCTCGCGGTAGATGACGCCCGGCGCCTTGCGTTCGAGCGGCATCTCATAGGTCGGCTCGGCGATGGGGCCGTTGCCGTCCATCGGGCGACCGAGCGGGTCGATCACGCGTCCCAACATGGCGTCGCCGACCGAGATCGAGGCGATGCTCTTGGTGCGTCGGGCTTCGTCGCCTTCGCGCACTTCGTCCGCATTGTTGAAGAGGACGGCGCCGACGTTGTCTTCTTCCAAGTTGAGCACCATGCCCGTCGCGCCGGACGACGGAAACTCGATCAGCTCGCCCGCCTGCACGTTCGACAGGCCGTAGAGACGCGCGATGCCGTCGCCGATCTGGAGAACGGTGCCGACTTCGTAGACGCCGGTTTCGGACGTGAAGCCCCCTAGCTCACGCTGGATGACTGAGGTGACTTCGTCTGGGCGGATGGAGGATGCCATAGCTATCGGGAAAAATCGGCCGAAGCCGGAGGTGGGCTTAGTTGAGCGTTACAGGCGACACAGCGGGCTGGGCGAAGCGGTCGCGCAGCGTCTGCAACTGGTGGCGGACGCTTCCGTCGTAGACCGTGTCGCCCAGGCGAACGATCATGCCGCCGATCAGATCGGCGTCGACCTGGGTTTCGAGGCGCACGTTTCCGCCCGACTGAGCCGCCAGTGCTTTCTGCAACAGCGCCGATTCGTCCGGAGCCAATGCCTTGGCCGTACGCACCTTGGCGACGACGATGTTCTGCTGCTCGTCGCGCATCGACTGATACGCCTCGACGATGCCGACCAGATCGTCTTCGCGCTCTTTGGCGATCAGCAGCGACAGAAACGTGTCCATCTGCGCGTCGACCTTACCCGAGAACAACGCCGTCAGGATCGCCTGCTTCTTGCTGCGTGAGACGACAGGGCTTTCGAGCACGCTACGCAGATCGGCCGAATGCGCCAGCGTATCGCGCAGCAGTTCGATATCCGCGTCGACGGCAGCGACTTTGCCGGTCTGATCGGCCTGCGCATAGAGCGCCTGGGCGTAGCGGCGGGCAACGGGAGTCGTCATGCGGCGATCTGCGGCGGAGGGGCGGTGGAGGTGTTCGGAGAGAAAAACGGTAGCGCTAATCCTTCGAGCAAAGTGATCCGTTCACCAAGAACGAGGCGGAGCCTCAGTTGCGGGGGAGCGTGTCGATGAACTGGTCGACCAGGCGGCGCTGTTCGGTGGCGTCGAGCTTCTCGCGGAGGATCTTCTCGGCGGCCGTGATCGCGAGACCAGCAACTTCGGCGCGGAGTTCTCCCAATGCCGATTGCTTTTGGCGTTCGATGTCGGCTTCGGCAGACGCCAGGCGGTCGGCAATGCGCTGATCGGCCTGGGCGCGGAGGTCCGTCGCGGTGCGCTCGGCGGCCTCGCGTGCTTCGCGCAGGATCTGCGTGGCCTGAGCTTCGGCAGCGCGGCGGGCTTTCTCGTTGTCGGCCTGGATCGCTTTGGCTTCGGCGAGAGCTTTCTCGGCCTGCGAGAGCGAGTCTTCGATGTTGCGCTCGCGGTCTTCGAGCGCCTTGGAGATCGGCCCCCATGCGTATTTGCCCAGGATGAACACCACGAGACCGAACGTGATGATCGTAAAGATCAGCAGGCCCGGCTTGGGCTGGAGCAGTCCGGGGACCGGCTTCTCGTAAGTCGACTCCGGGGTCGTGCTGTGCACTTCTTCGCCAGCTACCTGCGGCGCGCCAATGACGAGCGAGGCGGGGCGGGCGGGAGCATCTCCCGTAGGAAACGTAAAGAGCAGCGTCGACATCGTCGGCCAGTCGGGTTGGAGGCGGGTCGGCGTCGGCGCAGAGCGCGTCGGCCTGAAAAAGAGTGCGGGGCAATCCCCCGCGGGACGCTACCGCCCAGACCCATCGGGCCGAGCGGTAGCCGGGCGTTCGTCTTAGATGACGAAGAAGAACACCAGCGAGAACACGAGCGCGATGATCGCCACGCCTTCGATGAAGGCCGCGAGGATGATCGCCGTGCCGCGAATGTCGTTGGCGGCTTCGGGCTGGCGGGCGATGCCTTCGAGGGCCGAAGACGCGAGGCGACCGATGCCCATTCCGGCACCGAGAGTGGCACCTAAGAGGCCGAGTCCGGCGGCGAGGAAGGCAAAAGCTGTACTGTCCATTTCGGTGGAGCGAGGTTTGGGGTGTGGAAGACCGGTAAGATGCCCTACCGTGGGCGAAGTTGGCTTGCGAGTGGCGTGGAGAAGACGCTAAAAGTGACGACTCTGGCGCACTCTATGGATACGAAGTCAGGCGGCGACGGCGGCGCCTTTCTTCTCGGGATGGTTAGGCGTCGCCGAGAGGTAGTCCGCCAGGTGGTGCTCGCCCTGCTGGACGGCGCCGTCACCATGCGGGATGCGGTTATGACCTGCTGCATCGCCAACCGATTCGTGCTCGTGGTGGTGGTGCTCCTCGGCCGCCATGCCGATGAAGACGGCCGAGAGCATCGTAAAGATGTACGCCTGCACGAAGCTCACCATGATCTTGAGCAGGTAGACGAAGATCGTGATCGCGATGGCGACCGGAGCCGCCAACCCGCCGACGACCGGGCTGATGCGCGCCGAGAAGATGAAGATGAGTCCGATGATCGACACGATGACCAGGTGACCCGAGACCATGTTGCCGAACAAACGGAAGGCGAGCGCCAGCGGCTTAGTGAACAGGCCGACGAACTCGATGGGCACCAGAATCGGCTTGACGAAGCCCGGCACGCCCGGCGGGTTGAAAATGTGCGCCCAATAGTCTTTGGTCCCGGCGAACTGCGTGACCGCGAACGTAAACAGGGCCAGCGCCGCCGTCACCATGATGTGCGAGGTCGCCGTGACGCCGAGCGGGAGCAGGCCGAGCAGGTTGCCGATCAGGATGAAAAAGAACGCGCTCAGCAGGTAGGGCAGATACTTGCGGTACTTGACGCCGATAGAAGGCTTGGCGATGTCGTCGCGGACGAAGACGATGATCGTCTCGATCATGTTTTGCCACACGCCGCGCGGAGCCGTCTTGCTGCCGATGCCCTTTTTGTACTTGCCCGCCATGCTCAACCCGATCAGGAGTACGAGGAGCGCCGACACGAAGACGAAGAGCAGCTGCCGCGTGATCGAGAAGTCGATCAGGATCTCGCCGCCGTCGTTCATGGCGACGGGGAAGTAGTAGTGCATCTTGGCGCCGATCAGTTCGTCGACCTGGCTGCTACTTGCCAATGCGACGACGCGCGCATCGGCTGACGCATCGGCTCCGTCGACCAGCGTTTCGGCCGCTTCGGTATCGGTGACGCCATCGCCCAGCAGCGTGGCGCCCGAGCGAGCCAGACCGTCTTCGGTCAGCGTGAGTGGGCCGAGCGTGTAGTTGCCGTTCATCAGCGCGCTCTTGGTCGACCAGAAACCGTCGAAGCCCAGCCCGCCGTCGGCGCGGCGCACCAGGAAGAGGCGAGGAAGCTCGACCTTGCCGTTTCCATAGTCGAAGTAGTTGCCGTCCGCCGAGTGGCCGACTGCGTCGGGGTCGCCGCCTGCGCCGTCGGCAGCGAGCAGCGGCGCCGAGACGAGCAGCATCAGGAGCAGCAGGGCCGAGCGGCGGAGTAGAGAGGCGATCATCGAAACTGGGGAAGTCAACATCAGGAGGCGCGGCGCAAGTGGCGGAGCGTGAGCAAGGTCTCGGTCGTCATGCCGATCAGCACAAACGCGGCCATCGTGACGGCGAATGCGACGGGTGCCGGAGGCGTGAAGGCGAACAGCACCAGCGCCGTCAGTCCGAGCGTGAGCACCATCCGCACCATCATGCCGCCGACGAACGTCGCCATGAACGCGATGCCTTCTTGCTTGGACGCCCGGATAGCGGTCACGATGGCGAGCAGCGCGTACAGAACACCGATGGCGACGGCAGGTGCGATGCTGACCCAGAGCGGTGCGGACATGCGGCGAGGGAGGACGGTAGGCAGAAGACCGTCAAACTACGCGCGCTTAGGTGAGCACGTCCGCAAGACCCATTGAAATGCAAGTGAACGGAAGCTACTCACCGCTGCGACGCTTCTGCTCCGCCCGCTTGCGATCAGAAGCTCGGCTCATCTCGGCATTGACCCGCCACAACTGCGCGACGACACTCGCCATCGCCACGCCCGCCCCAGCGAGGATGAACCAGGGCGCCGTACCGAGCCACAGATCCAATCCGACGCCGATGCCGACGAACATCACCAGCGTCCCGGCGATCTGCCAGCCCAACCCGGCATAGCCACCGCTTTCGCGCGTCGACTGGAGCCAGTGCGGATCGTCGGACGACGCCACGTCAGGCTACTTTTTCGGCCGGAACGGGCGCGCTCGAAGCGGGCGACTTGGGCAGCGGGTCGAGCGAACCGGACGACACCTTGCGCTTGCCCATCACCACATCGCCGTCGAAGACCGCGCCTTCCTCGATCACCAAGCGGGCGACATTGAGCGTACCCGTCACGCGGGCGTTGCTGCGAAGCGTCAGCCGCTCCTCGACCGTCGCCGTGCCGTCGAACGCACCACCCAGATCGGCACTCGTAGCGGCCATCTCGCCCTCGATCGACCCGCTCTGCGCCACGACGACTTTGCCCTTGACCAGGACTTTGCCGATCACCTTGCCGTTGATGTTGAGATCGCCGTCGGCGCGGACGGTGCCTTCGAGGACGGTGCCCTCGCCGATCATGTTGATCTGATTGGGCGTGCTCGGGCCTGCGCCACGAGTCGAGGGCGCGCTGCGCGAGTTGGAGTCGGACGAACCTGCGTTGAAGAGTGCCATGAGACGAGAGAAACCGGATAGAGGAAGAGAGTCGCGTGGGTCTACAACGCCATCAGGAAGGCTTCGGGATCCATCGGCACGCCATCGCGCCACAATTCGAGGTGAACGTGCGGCCCCGTCGTCACCTCACCCGTATTGCCCGACAGCGCGATCACGTCGCGCGCCTGAACGGCATCGCCCGCCTTGCGGAGCAGACTGCTGTTGTGCTTGTAGATCGACACGAAGCCATCGGAATGTTGGACAGCAATGGTATATCCTCCTTCGTGTGTCCAGTCGGCCAGCACGACGAATCCACCTTCGATAGACCGGACGGCCGAACCTTCTTCGGCAGCGATGTCGATGGCGAAGTGCCCCGTTACCGGATTGAATCCGCGCGTGCGAACGCCCTGAATCGGAAAGAGAGCAGGAAACGCCGAACCCGGCGCCGCTTCCACCCTGCCTCTGCGTGCGCTCCGCCCCGCCCAAGAGGCGGCGACAGACGGCACGACAGCTGGAAGCGACGAGCGAGCCGCGTCGACAGCCTCGCCTCCGCCCGACTGGACCGGCAGGCCAGCGCCTCCCATCAGACCTCTGAGATTGAGTACGTATTCGCGCTGCAGCCGCAGCGAATCTTGCAGCGCGTCGAGCGCAATCTGCTGGCGCTGCGCCACCTCGCGCGCCTCCTTGGCTTCGTAGCCCGGCATCAAACGCTCAAGCGGACTGAACACCGTGAGTACCATAGTCACGATCACCAGCGCTCCTGCCACAGCGATGCTTCCGTACAACAAGCGCGACGGAGTTACCCGGTACTGACGAGGCGCTCCTGTACTGTCATCGTCCATCACGACGACGGTGCGCACGACGGAATCGGCAGAGAGGAGGTCGGAGAGAAAAGACTTCATGCGAGTGAACTAGGTGAGGGCAGGCGCAACTTCGCCGATTCGGCGCGCGACCACGCGGCGCATGGTGTGCCTTTCGAGTGAAACCTATAGAGCGGGTTCTACGCCATGCTAGCCTGCTCGTAGTTTACCGCGCTTCGCATACCTCATACTCCTCTTCAATCCATGCCGCAGCACAAATCCGCCGCCAAGCGCGTCCGCCAGTCCGAGAAGCGCAGAGACCGCAATCGAATGCATCGCAGCCGCGTTCGTTCGCTCATCAAGCAGTTGAAGGCAGAAACAGATCAGGCGCGCGCGCAGGAATTGCTGTCGGAAACGAAGGCGTACCTCGATCGGCTCGCAACCAAGCGGATCATCCATCCCAACAAGGCGGCAAACTACAAGAGCGCGCTCGAAATGAGAGTAGGCGAACTGTAAGCCTACGGTCTTACCGAAGCTAACGGGCACGGTTTGTGCGCCCACCCGTCCCTCAGGCGCCCCAAGATGCGCTGGAAAATGTAAGCTCTCGCTGCAAGGCGACTCTATCGGAACGACCTATGTCCATCTCACGCAGGCGATTCGTTTCTGTATACGTTTCGCGTTGTTGCTTTGCTACTTCCCAACGCGTCTACTAGACGCACGACCTTCACGCGAATAGCGAGAGGCGTAACACGTTTCTGCTAAATCAAGCGGCGTCCCTTCGTTTAGCTTGAATCACACTCTGTCCGCAGATCACCCCATCACTCGAATCCACCCAACTTCTCCTCAAGGAGGCTACCTCATGACCCGAAACCCACTCAAAGCAACTGCTTTGCTCCTGCTCGCCCTGCTGATGGCCGGCACGGCTGCCGCGCAGGACTTGCGCCCCTCGCAAACGGTGTACTTCACACCCAAAATCGGACTCACCAGCTACATCGGTGACCTCAACCCTTCGTTCGAAGGCGACGAGTACAGCGTCGACGGCCGCTTCCCTGTTATGGGCGGCCTGGAGATCGGCTATCAGTACACGCCTAACTTCGCCATCGGCGTTGGCGGCGGTGTGTCGTACTTTCCTGGCTTGATCGGACCGCTCTCGATCATCGACGCGGCTCCCGGAGCCATCGACGCTCTGAAGAATGAAGGACAGAGCGGCTTTCGCTTTCCTGTTTACGCGGTCGCTCGCTTTCAGGGTGGAGGCAATTTCTCGCCCTACTTCGAAGTCGGAGCTGGCGGTATGATTTCCAACACGGCAGCCTATACGCCGACGGAAACCGACGGTGGCACCAAGTTCGCGTTCGGTCCCCAGGCCGGTATCGGCTTCGACTACTTCATCAACAGCCGCACCGCCATCACGGTTGGTTTGCAGTCGCTGATGACGTTCGACGACACGGCATTCGACGGAACGGCTGAGCAGGGCGAAGGCCAGGCAGGTGTTGGCTTGGACTTCCAAGCTGGGGCACTGCCGAGCTACAACCCGGACCTCAACGACTTCGCCAACTTCGACCTCGTCAGCGCGCTGACGCTCGGTCTCAAGTTCAACAACAAGAAGGCCTTCACGGCAGTCGACGTGCTGTCGATCGACGGACCCTCGACGCTGCAGGTCGGCCAGAGCGGTACGTACGAGGCGATGGTCAACATGGACGCCACGCAGCCGGTCGAGTACCGCTGGGACTTTGGCGACGGAAACATGGGCACGGGCCTCGTCGCTACGCACAGCTACGACCGCGCCGGTACCTACACCGTCACCTTCACGGCCTCGAATGGCCGCTCGATGGACAGCGAGTCGATGACCACGACGGTCGTCGCTCCGCCGGTTGCCGCTTCGATCGTCTCGATCAACTCGACGCCGAATCCTTCGACGGCAGGCCAGACGGTCCGCTTCAGCTCGAACGTTCGTGGAGACACGCCGCTCGACTACACGTGGAACTTCGGCGACGGCACGACGGGCACGGGTGCCAACCCGACGCACGTTTACAGCCAGCCGGGCAACTACACGGTCTCGCTGACGGTGCGTAACAACGCAGGTAGCGACACGGCCACGCTGACGCACGTCGTCAACACGGCAATGACCGCCAACCCGTGCGCAACCATCAGCGACCTCAACCCGGCGTTCTTTATGAACAACTCGTCGGTCCTGAGCGCAGAAGCACGCGCCGAACTGATGGAGAACGTCGAAGTGCTGCGCGACTGCGCCTGCATCATGACGCGCATCGAAGGCTATGCCGGACCGCGTGAGCGCAACCCGCAGAGCCTGAGCGAAGCGCGCGCCAACGCTGTCATGCAGTTCTACGTCGACAACGGAGTCTCGGCTTCGCAGATGTCGATGTCGGGCATGGGCCGCTCCGGTGCGACGACGACCAAGAAGGATGACACGAGCCAGTTCCGCCGCGTCGACTCGATCCCGATGACCTCGGATTGCACGTCGATGATGTCGGACGACGATATGTAATCGTGCTCGTCGGAATAGCTCTCAAGCCTTTCTGACTCGACATCCTGATAGGATCCGCAACGGGCGGGTGTGCTTCGGCGCACCCGCCCGTTGCTTTTTGGGTACTAGCCTTCGGATTCGACTCCCGATGTGGGACGATCTTCGATTAGCGATGACTTTGGTAAGGCTTTTGCGGAGCATCTAGTCGCTTCCCCTCCCGCCCCATGAAACTCCTCCTCGCCCTGCTGGGCACGCTCTTTCTGTCTCTACCGCTTCACGCGCAGAGCAACCAGTTTCGCGATTCGCGCGCTCATTTGGGTGTCGCAGCCGGGCTGTTCACCTACTACGGTCCCATTGATCTGAACCTCCCGGACCGCGGCGCCAACTCCATTACAGCGCACGATCCCGCCGTCGTGCTGCTTGGCTCCTTTCCTATCGTCAGCGACGAGTGGTACTTTCGCATGATGCTTGGCGTAAGCAACTTCAACCGAGACGATGGGCAGGTTGGCCGAACGGACCTCGACCAAAACGCTTTCCTCGGCGAGTATCTCTACTGGTTCGAGCCCGAAGTCGTTTACACTCCGCTCCCCGGATCGACGAGCCCGATCATGCCTTACCTCTTCACAGGATTCGGCGCCCTTCTGGCTGATCCCTTCACCGCGGAGAACCGGCTCAACCGGCCAGACGCTGGCACTCCAGGCCCCGAGCGCAGCGTGTTTGCGTTGCCCATTGGTGTGGGCGTCGACTTTGCGTTCAATCGTTACTTCTCCTTTTTCGTCGAGGGATCGTACCGATTCAACTTCAACTACGCGCTCAACAACGAGAATGGCGGACGCAACCCCCACAACACCTCACTTGTGCTTGCTGGATTGCGTATCGGTCTCGACAGGCGCAACCGCGAAGTGCAGTATGTGCCGCCGCCGCCGCTGCCTCCCGTCTCCGTCATCCCACCCTATCAGCCGCCGATTGCGCGCCCGCTGCCGATCCGCGAGGAGTGCACGCTCATCGAACTAAACACGATCTATTTCGCTTTGAACAGCACGACGGTAGATGCCGAGGCCCGAGCACTTCTCAACGCCAACGTGCAGGCGCTGCGCTTCAACCCGCTCTGCTGCGTCGACGTGATCGGCTATACGGATCGGTCCGAAGGCACAGATGCGATCCGCGTGTCGCGCGCCCGGTCTCAGGCGGTGTACGATTTCTACATCGAATCGGGCATCGAACGCGATCGCATCTCGCTGAGCGCTGTCGGCCGAGGACTGGCGACGTGCGGCAAGGGCAAGGACGAAGACGGATGCATCGGAAACCGCCGCGTCGAGTCGATTCCGCGCATGTGCCGTCCTGGCGAATCGCAGTAACGTCGGAGCCGGAGCGATGTGGGGCTGTCTGCGTTAACGTGGGCAGCCCCTTCTGCTGTGACGAACGACGCCAACCGACGCCTGCTGACCGACGACCTCAAAGCCGAAGCGTCGAGACTAGGTTTCGACGTGTGCGGCGTTTCGCGCGCCAGACGTTTGGACGAGCAGGCCGACCGGTTGGAGTCTTGGCTAACCGAGGGGCGAAATGGATCGATGGCGTGGATGGAGCGCAACTTCGAGAAACGCGTCGATCCGCGGCGCTTGGTCGACGGAGCGCAGTCGATCGTGTCGGTGCTGCACTCGTATTACCGGCCCGACCCCAGGCCGAGCGATCCCGCGGTTGGCAAAGTCAGCCGGTACGCGTGGGGCGACGACTACCACGACGTGCTCAAGGACAAACTATTCGCCCTGTTCAACTGGCTTGGCGAGCGGACCAACGGGTGCGGTGGTAGGGCGTTCGTGGACTCCGCCCCTGTGCTGGACAAAGCCTGGGCGCAGCAGGCCGGACTGGGCTGGATGGGCAAGCACTCGAACCTGCTGACCAGAGACAAAGGCTCGTTTTTCTTCATCGGCGAGTTGATCGTAGACGTAGCGCTCGACGCCGACGAGCCCTTCACGGCCGATCATTGCGGCACTTGCACGCGCTGCATCGACGCGTGCCCGACCGATGCGATCTACCAGCCCTACGCCGTCGACGCGCGGCGGTGCATCTCGTATCAGACGATCGAAAACAAAACTAGCGCGATTCCCGACGACTTGGGAGACGACTTCGAAAACTGGATCTTCGGTTGCGACATCTGTCAGGACGTATGCCCTTGGAACAAGTTCAAGCGGGTCACGACCGAGCCTCGTTTCGCTCCGCGCGAGGGCATGGTCGACACGTACCTGGAGCGGTGGGCCGAACTCGACCTGGAGGCGTTTGCGCGGCGCTTCAAGAACAGTCCGATCAAGCGAGCCAAACTCGGCGGCTTTTTGCGGAACGTCGAGGTCGCGCTGCACAATGCGGAGCGGTTAAAGGGCGGGTAGAAAGACGCGGAACGTCGAGCCTCGCTCCTTCTCGCTCTCGGCCGAAATCTCGCCTCCCAGCGCCGTCACGATGCGGTGCGCCAGTGCCAAACCGACGCCTGTGCCTTCGTAGTCACGGTTTAGGCGGCGGTCCTCTTGAAGGAACGGAGTAAATAGCTTGTCGAGGTACGCCGCATCCATACCGATGCCCGTGTCTTCGACCTCGACACGTACCCGGTTCGCTTCGAGCCGCGTAGCTACGCGAACGTAGCCTGCCGTCGTGAACTTGGCGGCGTTGGAGAGCAGCTGGTCGAGCGCCTGCTTGAGCCTGTTCGCGTCGACGAGCACCTCGGGGGCGGAGGGATCCAGGTCGAGATAGAGCGCGATTCCCGCATCGGACAGCTTCTCCGCTACAAAACCGACCGACTCGGTGACGGCGTCGTTAATGCTGAGTGGAGCGCGAACGAGTTCAGCGGATCCTGTTTCCAGATTGGCGAGATCGAAGATGTCGTTGACGAGCGACAGGATCTGATGCGTCTTCCCTCTGATTGTGGCGATGAACTCGTCGATTTGAGGCGGCAGCTCGGCGCCTGTCTGTGACCTGAAGTCGTCCAGTTCGGATTCGAGCAGTTCGGAGAACCCACTGATCGTCCCCAGCGGCGTCCGAACCTCGTGCGACAGCGTGGCAATGAAAGCCGTCTTGTCTCTGCTCTGCGCTTCGGCATCCTGCTTGGCCTGGAGCAGAACGGCTTCGGCGCGCTTCTGCTCGGTTACGTCCGCCAGCGTACCGACGACCGACAGTGTACCCGTCGCGTCGCGGTGCGGAACCGCGCTTTCTCTGATCCATCGGTATCCGCCACCCGCCGAGTGCCGAATGCGAAAGCTGACGCTGCTTTCTCTTCCCGAACGCAACCGCGCTTCGTGCTCGGCCAGCAGTTCGCGCGCGTTGGAGTCGGCCGAGAGAACGCGCCAGACGTCATTGGGCGGCAGAAATGCGGCCGGTTCGTGGCCAGTAATCGCGCCCGCCTGAGGGGTGACGAAGAGGTAGTGCCTCGCCTCTCCGTCGAAGACGAAGTTGAAGAGCGCGTCCTGAATCGTCGAGACTGTGAGCCGGTAACGGTTGGTCGATCGCAGCCAGGCCAGCAGCGTCTCGAACAGACGTACCAGGCCGAGCACGAAGGTTTCGTTGACGCTCGTCAGCAGCGCTTCGCTGCCGTGCGTTCGCTCAATCAGGAGGAATCCGTCGAGGTCGGCGTCGAAGAACGGGAGGAGCAGGCTCTCGCGCGCATCGCTCAACCGGAACGACGGGTCGTCGGCCAGACCGGGCAGCAGAATGGGAGCTCCGCGCTGAACCAACCGCGCCAGAGGCGGATGATCGGACGGCTCGAACGACAATCCTCTGAGGTCGCCTGCTGTCTCGCCCCACATCGCGCCGACCGAAAACGGCGACGCTTGGGTGACGGGAGGTGAGAGAACGGCCGCCCGCTGTCCGCCCAGGGTTTGAGCGAAGATGCGAGCGGCTTCGCGCCAAAACGTGCCTTCGTTGGCATCCTCGAAGACGGCTTCGCGCAGAGCGCTTTCGGCCCGAGCAAATCGCTCACGCAGCCGCTTCTCGCTCCGGCGGGCGCGCTCCTCAGTTACGTCCTGAAACAGAACGACGGCGCCGACGACCGTGCCGTCCTCCTGGCAAATCGGCGATCCGTTGAGTACGAGCTGGCGAGGTGGGCGCCTCTGCGGTGCGTAGCGGACTTCCAGTTCGCGCACGGGATCTCCGGCGATGAGATTGCGAACGGCGTTGCCAAACAGCGTATTCAATCCCGGCACGTTGAACGCGCTCAGTCCGATCCATGCATCCTCTGCTTCCTCGCCGATAATCGAGCGAAACTGGTGGTTCTCGAACGTGACCGTCCCTGTCATATCCAGGTGGATCAACCCGACCGGGCTCTGCTCGAGGAACGTGTTGTAGAGCGACTCGCTCTGAAAAAGCGCCGCCTCGGTTTCGCTCTGCTGCGTCAGGTCGAGCAGGACGACGTCTGTAGCGCTGGGATCGGACGAGGGAAACAGGTGCGCCTCGACCAGCCGACCCGTACTGTCGGCGTGGCGCAGTCGAAACGACGTCGTCTGCGCGGCTCCGTCGATAGCGCGGCCCATCGCCTCGCGGAGCGCGTCGCGGTCTTCGGGCAGCAACCGATCGCGCATGATCTGCCACGCGTCGAGCCGCTGAGGAATTCCCGTCACCTCGTAGGCCGACTTGTTGGCGTAGAGCACTTCGCCTTCGCGATTGACGCGCAGCATGGCGATAGGTCCTCGGTGCACGAACGGCGGCACGACGAGCCCGGCCGAGCGAATTGTATCACGACCAGTCTCATCTCGATCTGTCTGGGCCTCGCTCCTTCCGTCGGCCGGATCAGCGAGCGCATCCAGGTTCGACCAGGTCGGCAAAGCGGCAGAATCGACTGAATCGGTCATAACGAGCGTGTACCTGCAAATTCAGCGCCAATCATCCGGCGGCGGCGGCGGCGACTCGCCTTTCGCGCGGGACGATCAGCACCAGCCACGCCACGCCGCAGACAACCTGGAGCGCGCCGAACACGACGAACCCCGTCGACAGTGACATGCCGGCCTCGACCAATGCGCTCGCTCCCAGTGTCGAGATCGTCTCGAACAGCGTGAGGAGCAGGAACTGAGTGGCGAACACGCGGCCCCTGAAGTCGTCTTCGGCGCGCTCCTGAAGCAGGACGGTCGACAGGACCCAGTTGGCACCGCTCGCTACGTGAGCGCTCGCGACGAAGGCCAGCATCGCCAGCGAGACGGACCACAAACCGGGCTGTGCGTAGAACACGCCGCTCGCGATAATGCATACGCCCAGGACGGCGGGCCATGCGCGCTGATCCTTGAACCACGAGCGCGCCAAAATCGGACCCAATCCCGTTCCCAATCCTCGCGCCGAGAACACCAGCCCGATGCCCAGCGCGGCGCGTCCGTCGACGAGTTGCTCGCCTGCCAGCGTCGCCAGGTAGATGAGGCCGCCGCCGCCCAGCGTCCACGCGCACTTGGCCAGCGCGATGCGTCCCACGTCGGGACGGCGTACCATGTAGCGCCATCCGCTCACGATCTGCCCGACGGCCGACTCCAAGAGGGGCGCGTCGCCGACAGCTCGATCAGAAGGCGGAACGCGCAGGCGCCACAGAAACGAGGCCGAGACGAGATAGGTTAGGCTGTCGAGCAGGAAGACGGTTTCGCGCCCGAAGGCGTCGGTGGCCAGTCCGCCCGCCGCGGCACCGACGGCAAGCATCGTAGACCACGTCGCCGACATAATCGTGTTGGCCGTCACCAGTCCTCGCCGTTCGACGATGCGAGGCAGCAGCGCATTTTTTGCTGGCTGAAAGACTGCGCCCACGACCACCTGAAGCGCAGCCAGCACGTAGAGCCAGCCTACCTCGCCGGGCTCGTCTACGAACAAAAAGCCAAGCACCAGGACGGCGCGGATCAGGTCGGCTCCGATCATCAGGCGGCGCCGGTCGAAGCGGTCGGCGAGCACGCCCGCGAACGGTGAGGCCAGCGCCCACGGCAGCAGTTTGACCGACAGGATCGCGCCCAGCGCAAACGCCGATCCGGTCAGTTCGCGGACCAGCGTGTAGAGCGCGATCGTGTTGAACCAGTCGCCCAGCAGCGACACGACCGAGCCGAACCACAAGCTGCGGAAGTTGCGGTTGCCCCGGATGAGTTCGGAATAGCGAAGCGGGGCAGCGGGCTCGGACATCGGCGCCTCAACCCGCTAGCGGTGGCGCGGCTCCACCAGTATTGGGCAATTGACCCCAGTCTGCTCGGCCTGCAACGGATCGCTCAACTCGTAGCTTCGAAGTTGTCGGGCTGCGAAAACCGGACGGTTCTGATCTCTGGGCAGAATCTGGACTGACTCTACTGCAACAGATTTCTACGCATGCTCCATCAGCGTCGGGTCGAGCGTCGAGTAGACGTTCTGAATGTCCTGGTGATCGTCGATTTTCTCGATCAGAGCGAGGACTTTGTCCGCCGTCGACGCGTCGACCTGTGTGTGCGTCGTCGGGGAGCGTCGGAGTTCGGCTTCTCGCGCGTCGACGCCTGCTGATTCGAGCGCTTTCTGAACCGCGCCGAACGCATCGACGGGTGTGGTGACGACGTAGATATCGCCTTCGTGCTCCAGGTCTTCGGCTCCCGCATCGGCGACGAGTTCGAGGGTTTCGAGTTCGTCTCGCCCGGCTGCGTCGATCTCGAATACGCCTTTGCGGTCGAACATGAACGCGACCGATCCGCTTTGGCCCAGCGTGCCGCCCGCCCGTGAGAACATCGCCCGCAGATCGGCGACGGTGCGGTTGGGGTTGTCCGTCAGCGCCTCGATGAGGAGGGCGACGCCGCCGCTCGCGTAGCCTTCGTAGACCATTTCCTCGAAGTCCTCGCCCTGGATCTCGCCCGTCCCCCGCTTGATCGCGCGTTCGATGTTGTCCTTGGGCATGTTCGCCGCCTTGCCCTTGTCGACGCAGAGCGCGAGGCGTGGGTTCATCGACACGTCGCCGCCGCCTTCGCGCGAGGCCGTCATGATGTCACGCGTCAGACGGGCCCAGACTTTGGCGCGGCGGCTATCGGTGACGGCTTTCTGGCGCTTGATGGTCGCCCACTTACTGTGTCCGGACATGGAATGCGTCGAGGTTAGAGTCGGATTGGGAAGACGTACCTAACGACGAACGTCGAAGCGCGTTCGACTGGAGAGGTTTGCTGCGAATCGGAAAGCTGTGAGCTGACCGAAGGCGGCGCGTCTGATTTGAGGGGAGCGAGGCTTGGGACGGCCTGCTCTCCAGCTAAGCCGCGATCTACCGCCGATACGCGAACAGCGCCACGGCGAAGGCGAGGACGGCCGTGTAGACCGACGACCCCAACCACGTTCCCCAGATCAGGCTCATCTGCCGCATGCCCTCGCTCATGGCGAGCAGCAGCACGTACAGTCCGTTGTGGACCATCGCGACCACGAAGCCACCCAGCAGCGCCTGTCCCGGCGAGACGATGAGCAGTTCGCGCTCGGACGCGTTGAACGAGCCGCCGACGAAGCCCATGACGGTTTTGGTCAGCATATGCAAGCCCCATGTGCCTAGCGTGGCGTCGATGGCCAGTCCGAGTCCGAAGCCGACGAGCGTGCCGGGCATACGCCCATGTCGCAGGCTGACCCAGATGATGTAAAGAAGGGGCGCGTCGGGCGTGGCGCCGAAGATGGTCAGGCGCGAGAGGATGAGCCACTGAGCCAGAAACACCAGTCCGCCGATGATGGCGAGGCGTACCGGCTGCGACGTGCGGAGGGCAGACGAGGAGCGAACGGACGTCAGAGACACGGCGGGCGGAGCGAGGACGGGTGCAAGGTGGAAAGTTAGTCGCTACAGGGCGGGCTGCTGTGCCAGTCCGGTCACGATCCGATCGATTGTGCTCGTGATGCGGTAGGGTGGACCCGAGAAGTTATTGGCGAAGATGACGAACACCAATTCGTTGCCGTCCGGCGCCTGCACGAAGCCGCTGAGCGATCGGACGAAGGCGAGCGAGCCAGTCTTGGCCAGAACAGGCAGGCCACTCATGCGGTAGCGCAGCGTCGACTCAGGTTCGCCGCCGCGCGCCATCGTCGCTCGGAAGGCGTCGCGCTGATCGCCGCCGTTCATGAACACGAGTACCTGCCCCATCGCGCGCGGCGTGACGAGATTCTTGCGCGAGAGGCCCGATCCATCGCGGACGGACAGATTCCTCGCATCGCCACCGGCGCGCTCGATCAGCGTTTCGACGCGGTCTTCTCCCCCCTCGGCCGATCCGCCGAAGGCGACTGACCGGAAGATCTGCTCGGCGAAGAAGTTGTTGCTCTTCTTGTTGACCACGTGCAGCAGATCACTCAGCGGCGGCGACTCGTGAACGAACAGCTCGGTCATGTCTCCTCGATCGGGCGCCTCTTCGATGTCGTCCACGTCGTGCATCGTCGCGGCGACAGCTATTCCGGCTTCTTCGAGCGCGTTCTTCATCGCCTGGACGGCCAGAAGCGTCGGGTTGAAGATGGGCATCTCGACCGTCGACCCGACGCTGCCCACAGTTCCTCGGAGCACCAGATCGTCGGTCCCAAGCGTCCGCGTGACACGCAGCGCCTGGCCCCTTCGGCGGCTCGTGGTGGTGGCGCGGTTGTCGATGCGCAGGAAGTTGTCGGGGCGCGTGGTGACGTTGGGCTTCTCGCCGCGTCCTGCGGCCCGCACCTGAACGATGACCAGATTGTCACCGAACGACAGGCCAGACGCGCTCACGCCCAGCGCCCGGCTCGACTGCGTCCCGACGTAATCGATGTCCCAGCCTTCGGCATAGGTCTCATCGTCGAACGTGTTGTCCCAGCCGATCAGCCGCCCTTCGACACGCCGCACGCCCTGAGCAGCCAACGCCTCGGCCCAGTTATCGAACGGGTTGGTGTCGCCCGGCAGCACGGTCGATCCCAGCGACGGATCACCCGTCCCGACGATCATCAGGTCGCCGCTCAGCACGCCGCCTGCTGCGGGCTTGGAGGCGAGCAGACGCGTCGAGTAGGTATAGTCGGCGCCGCGCGCGTCCAAGGCCGTCGCCGTCGTCAGGATCTTCTGGTTGGACGCCGGAAGCATCATCAGACCTGCGTTTCGCGTATACAACTCCTCACCCGTCCGCGCGTCCGCCACATAGACGCCCCAGAACGCCTCCTCACCGATGGACTCGTTCAGCACATTGTCGATGGCCAAGGCAATTCGATCCGCGTCGGCCGACTTGAGTTCGGCTACGGTTGTCGTGTCGGTAGTTGCCTGCTGCGCGGCGGGGCGCGCGGCAGGAAGCACTAGAGCGACCGGGAGGAGGAGCAGGGGAAGGAACGTGAGCAGACGGCGCATTCGGGCAGGTACGGAGAGGGGACACGCAGTCTAACCGGTTAAGCCGGGCTGAGACGCACGGCGCGCGTGCGAATCGGAAGGAACAGCGCGTTTTGCCGGGCGTGTTTCGCAGTCGTTACAGCCGCTGATTATGCCTTCTCGCAAACCTCGTCCCGCGCGACGCCTCACCTCCGAAACGTCCACCCGGACACGCACTCGTGCGAGCGGTACGCGCCGAGACGCATCTCCTGCGGCTCTGGTGTTCGAGCGACACAATTACGTACTGCTCGTGATCGGACTGGCTCTGGTCGTCGTCGGTTACATCGTGATGCGCGTCGACAATCAAGTGGACGGTTTTCTGTCGCTCTACGTCGCGCCGCTTTTGATCTTGGGCGGATACATGGAAGTGATCTACGCGATCATGTGGCGGCCCAAGCAGGTCGACGAGGAAGTGCTCGTCGTGGAAGTCGAGGGCTGACGCCTCCCCGGTCTGCGCAACGTTGCCGAATCTCAGACGCCGCAGCCTGACCGGGCGACGGTGCCGAAGAGCCGACAACTTTCTCCTCATACCGCTCTCTGTACTCCAACAATCAGGATGGTTGGTGCTTTTCCTCTGATTTGGAAGGCGGTTGTGGATTCATGCCTGCGCAGCAATGACAGAGTTAGGAAGCTGAATCGCTCGCCCTACCGCTCCGACGTTTCGAGTGAGACGCCTTTGAGGTGCAGACCGAGCCAGCGATCCTGCTCCCACAGCATGTGCAGCAGCGATTGGCGGGCGCGGTATCCGTGGCTCTCGGCCGGTAGCAAGACCAGGCGCGCTTCGGTGCCCAGTCCTTTGAGCGCGCCGTAGAGCCGCTCGGATTGGAGCGTGAACGTGCCGGGATTGTTGTCGGCTTGGCCGTGGATCACGAGCAAGGGCTCGTTGATTTTTTCGGCGTTCATGAACGGGCTCATCCGGTTGTAGAGCGCGGGATCCTGCCAGTACGTCCGCTCTTCGCGCTGGAAGCCGAACGGCGTCAACGTCCGGTTGTAGGCGCCGCTCCTCGCGATGCCGGTGCGAAACAGATCGGAGTGGGCCAGCAGGTTGGCCGTCATGAACGCGCCGTAGCTGTGCCCCCCAACGGCGACGCGGCTGGGGTCCACGACGCCTCTGCGCGCGCCTTCGTCGATCACGGCCTGAGCGTTCATCACTAGCTGCTCGACAAACGTGTCGTTGGGCTGATCGTCGCCCTCGCCGATGATCGGGAAGGCGGCATCGTCGAGCACGGCGTACCCGCGCGTCACCAGCGGCACGGCGCCCCAATAGCTGACGTAGGTAAACTGGTACGGGCTGTCGCTGCGCTGACCGGCGGCTGACGCGCTCTTGAATTCCTGCGGATAGGCCCAGACGAACGTCGGCAGCGGACCGTCGCGGTCTTTGTCGTAACCGGCAGGCAGGTAGAGCGTCGCCGACAGAGGAACGCCGTCGGCGCGCGTGTACTCGACGGTTTCCTTCTGGATGTCGCGCAGGTTCGGATACGGGTGGGGGAAATCAGTCAGCGCGGTCATATCGCCGGACGACAGGTCGCGGGCGAAGTAGTTGGGCGGATCGGTGACGGTTTCGCGGCGCGTCAGCAGGCGCTCGCCGACTTCGAGAAAGGCGACCGGCGACTCGTAGTACGGCGCGTCGGAGCGGAACAGTTCGGTCGTCCTCTTGCTGTCCAGATCCATGCGCCGCACGAACGGGCGGTTGCCTTCGTCGGATGCGCCCTGGCCTTGGAGGAAGATGGCGTCACCGTCGAGAAGGAGCGTCGAGAAGCCGCGCGCGTTGGCCTCGGTCATCGGGCTGCCGGGATCGGTGTAGCGATCCTCGGACGAGCGCTCGAACAGCAGACCGGGAGCCGTCTGAGGCGCGTCTGGGCGCAAGCGGTAGGTGCGCTGGAGGCGCGTCGACCACTCGTATTCGTAGGCGAGTGCCGTCTGGCCGTCGCCCCACGTCAGGCCGCTGAACCGCAAGGCCAGGTCGGCCCAGGCGGTCGGGGCGGACGCGAACGGCGCGGCGTGCAGGAAGAGGCGGTCGCGCACGTCGGCGGGCGTTCCGGCGTCGCCGCCGTCCTGAGCTTCGGCCCAGAAGAGCGTTGCGTCCGAGTCGGCGCGCCAGCGGATGGAGCGCGGTCCGGTTCGCGTCGAGCCGAATGCGATCGGAATGCTCTCGGCCAGCGGCAACTCGGCGACGGTATGGACGACGGCTCCCGTCGACAGGTCGTGGACGCGCGTCGATGTGGGGAAGCGTGACGCCGGAACGAGGTAGGAATAGGGGCGGTCCAGCGTCTCGACGAGCAGGTAGCGGCCGTCGGGCGAAGGCGAGGCGTCCGTCACGACGGCGGGCGACGCGAACGTCATCACGTCGCCGTTCAGGCGCGCGACGACGAGTTGGCTGGTCATGAAATGGTCGAAAAGTGCTTCGTCATGTGGGCTTTGCAGTAGGTCCTGGTAGGTGCGTGCCGCAGCCGCCTCGCCGCTGGCCTCGCTGACGATAGGTCCGGTCGGAATCGTCGCCTGCGTCGGCATTGGCGCACGCCCGCGTGGAATCGTGCGGGCGACGACGCCTTTGCTGTCGGGCGTCCAGTCGAACGGCGATCCGGGCGCGGCGTCGTTGACGGCTACGTCGAGCCACGGACGCGCCTGGCCACTCGCCACGTTGACCACCCACAACTCGACCCGGTCGGCAAAGTCGAGCGTGAACGCGACGTGCGATCCGTCGGGACTCCAGCGCGCATTGCGGATCTCGGGACTGGCGGGCAAACCGGTGACACTGGTGGGATCGCCGACCGCTTCGGTGGCGCGGAAGGCCAGACCGACGGATGCGCTCGCCCGGCTCGGACCGTTGGTCGCCGGATTGACCCTAATGCCTCCCAGGCCCAGTTCGGACTGAGCGAGCGACGCGATGTCGGGCACGCCGGACTGAGCGAAAAACGCCATCATCTGCCGGTCTGGGCTGAGCGAGACGCTGGGCGTGCGCGGCGCGTCGACCAGGGCGGCCAGTTCGGGCGGCGGCGTCTGGTAGGTGAGCGGCGTTTGCTGGGCCGAGACCGAGGCGGCGCAGAAGAGGAGGACGGCGAGCAGGCGGTACATAGCGTCGGGGTTGGAAGACGAATCTCCATCTTACGAACGCACCGACGCTCGGCGAAACCCCTAGTGCTAGCTTACGGTCCGACCTTTCGCCGCCGACACCAACGGCTCTCTCCTCTCGCCCAGCGCGGCCATGCCCCTCCCCACCGACAACCGCGACACTCGGGCATACGTCGTGTTCATGATTTTCGGCGGAGTGGCGGGATGCACCGGCACGTCCCTGTTCATGGAGATGGATTCGGTCTGGTCGTTCGTCCACAATACGTGGGCCTACCTCGCGACGCTCTCGGGCGGCCTCGTGCTGCTGCTCCGTCCCCAGCTGAGGCCCCAGGCCCACCTGTTCGTTCTGGCAGCCGCGTGCCTCGTCAACGCCATCGAACTGGTCGACACGGCGCGAGGAGCCGGCACGTACGCCATACTGTGGATGCTGGTGACGCCCGCCGTGACGGTTGCCGGGCTGGCTTCGGTGTCTCGGAATTGGTGGGAGCCGTTTCCGTTCGTCCTCTTCGTGCTCGGCGTCTTCGGCTGGTGCGTCCACACCGGGCTGGTGCAGGCCGGCACGCCCGTCGAGGTGCGAGGCCTCGTCATCGCCAGCTTCGGCCTGATCTTGATCGCGATGGCCGTCAGCCTAGCGACATGGATCCGGCTACGGACCGAACGCCGACTCGCGTTCGCGCTCGAACGCGCCGAGGAAGCCGCCCAAGCCAAGAGCGCGTTTCTGGCGACGATGAGCCACGAGATCCGCACGCCACTCAACGGCGTCATCGGCATGACGGACGTGCTCGCCCAGACGCGGCTCGACGCCTACCAGACCGAGTCGCTCCAGATCGTGCGCTCGTCGGCCGAGACGCTGCTGACGGTCGTCGACGACGTGCTCGACTTCTCCAAGCTCGATGCCGGAGCCGTAGCGCTCGAACGCCTGGCGTACGCCCCCGTAGAGGTCGCCCGCGAAGCCGTCGCCATCGTCGCCCACTCGGCCGACGCGCGCGGGCTGCGGCTGCATGTGGGGGCAGATGAAGTCCCGAGTCACGTCTGGGGTGATCCGACGCGTGTGCGCCAGATTCTGCTCAACCTGCTCTCCAACGCCGCCAAGTTCACGCACGAGGGCAGCATCACCATCGGCGTCGGGTACGACGCGGCCGCTCAGACGCTGCGGTTCGCCGTGCGCGACACGGGCATCGGCATCGCGCCCGACAAGGTGGCGACCCTCTTCGGCGCGTTTACCCAGGCCGACGCCTCCACGACGCGCCGCTACGGAGGGACCGGACTGGGCCTCGCCATCTCGTACAAACTGGCCCGGCTCATGGACGGTGAGATCGACGTGGCGAGCGAGGTCGGCGCAGGCTCCACGTTCACGCTTCGCCTGCCTGCCCAGCCTGCCCCCACGCCGCCTGCACCGGCTCCAGTCCATGGCGAATCGGACGCGCCGCCCTCATCCACCGCTGCTTCCGCCTTCGCGTCTCTGCGCGTGCTCGTGGCCGAGGACAATGCCATCAACCGCAAAGTCGCCGCTCGCCTGCTCAGTCGGCTGGGCATCGAAGCGGATTTTGCTCACGACGGCGATCAAGCGCTTCACGCTTTGCACGCGGCGGCCGACGAGGGCGCGCCGTACGACGTCGTGCTGATGGACTGGGAGATGCCGACGACGGATGGTCTCGAGGCGACGCGCATGCTGCGCAGCCAACTGGCCGGCTCGGATCAGCCCTACGTCATTGCGCTGACGGCGCGCTCAGACCCCGACGACCGACAGAAGAGTTTGGATGCCGGATGCGACGAGCACGTGGCAAAACCGATCCGAGCGAGCGCGCTAGAAGAGGCGCTGAGTCTAGCCGCATCGGCCCGCAACCGCTCACCGGCGAACGCGTCGGGCTGAGCATGTCGGCGCAAGACTCACCGTGTCACTACGACGACAGTCGTCGCCCGCAGCCCCACTTCGGTACCCGGCGTGCGAGAAGTCGGGGACGCGGTTTCCCTCGGCGTCGGAGGCGTATTTCCAGCCAGCCGTCGGCGCCCGTCGCGCACGACCGACGACCTCCACCGCGCCTGCGCCTGGGATGGCGTTAGCGAGCAACACGAAGAGGAATGACGCGGGGCGCATCTGCGAGCGCGTGAGGAGAAAGCCACTGGTACGGCCCAGACGATTCGACGGGTAGCGACTGCCGTTCCACTCGGATACTCTGACGCGCTGGGCCGTTGAGGCTTTCATCTCGACGCTTTCGACCATGCCTCATCCCGACTGGCCCGCTCTTCCGCTCAGCGAGTGGCGCGACACCTACGCCACGCTCCACCGCTGGACGCAGATCGTCGGCAAGATCCGGCTGGCGCGGATGCCGTGGATCAACCACGGCTGGCACGTCCCGCTCTACGTCACCACGCGCGGCCTGACGACCGGACCGATGCCGCACGGCGCGCGCACGTTCGAGGTCGCGTTCGATTTCTGCGCGCACCGCCTGACCGTCGAGACGAGCGATCAATCGAGCAGGCAGTTCACGCTCGAACCGATGTCCGTCGCCGACTTCTACGCGCGGACGAATGCTGCGCTGGCCGAGTTGGACCTCGACACTCCAATCTGGCCGGTTCCGGTCGAGATCGCCGACGACGTAGCCGCTTTCGATCAGGACGATGAGCACGCGAGCTACGACGCGGATGCCGTCCACCGGCTGTGGCAGATTCTGATGCAGACCGAGCGCGTGTTCACCGCCTTCCGCGCGCGCTTTACCGGCAAAGTCAGCCCCGTCCACTTCTTTTGGGGCGCCTTTGACTTGGCCGTGACGCGCTTCTCGGGCCGAACAGCGCCACCTCACCCTCGCGGAGCGCCCAAGCTCGCCGACCGCGTCATGCGCGAGGCCTACTCGCACCAACTCAGCAGCGCCGGTTTCTGGCCCGGCGAAGGGCTGGGCGAGCCTGCGTTCTACAGCTACGCCTATCCCGAGCCTGACGGCTACTCGTCCGCCAGCGTGCAGCCCGAAGCCGCCTACTATCACGCCGACCTGGGCGAGTTCGTCCTCCCCTATTCCGCCCTCCGCACCGCTGACGACCCGGACGCCACACTTACGGCGTTCCTGGAGTCCACCTACTCCGCCGCTGCCGACTTAGGCGATTGGGACCGCAGCGCGCTCGAAGCCCGCGACTTACCGCCGGCCTGATTTCGCTTTCGTTCTAGCGCTGTGCCATCCGGCGCATGACCGATTCGGCGCGGCCTCCGGCTCTCAAAGCTTTCCGGCTTCGGAAACTTGGAAGCTTTCGACACCTGGCCGAAGCTCTCGTTTTGATCTTTACGCCTCACCGCAATGACTCCTGCTCCTCATCCTACGGCATGATCGACGATCTGAAAACCTGGTTTTTTGGGCTAGGCGAAGCGTACGGCGTCGACCCGCTGATCTTCGGCGCGATCTACGTCGGTGGGATTCCGCTGTTTGCGCTGTCGGTCGCGTGGCTAGTGCGCAACGTGCGGCAGAAGCGCAGCCCCGTTCTTCCGGCGTTATCGGCGGGCGTGTGGTTCGTATCGGCGTACGTGTACCTGCTCATCGCGGGCGAGAACGTACCGCTGTGGGTGTACGGCGCAGTCGTGGTGCTCGTCGTTGGGGGCGCGTGGTCGGCGGTTCGATCGGTGCGGAGCAAGATCGCCGAGGCGAAGGCGGAAGAAGCGGCCGACGCGTCAGCGGTTTAGGCGGCGTCAGGCATCGCTGTCGGAGAGGCGAAGGACTTCGTCGGTGGGCTGGTAGGACTCGCCGTAGAACTCGTCGTCGCGCCACGTGTGGACGTGTTCGTAGATCGCCTTCATGTGCGCGTAGACCTGATCGTCGGTCGTATCGGGGTCGGGCGACCAATAGAGGATTTCGAGCGGGTTGACCTCGCGCGTCGCGATCGACCGGCGACGGTAGCTGACCCGGTCGGCCCGGCGAAACCCTTCGCGCGTGTAGAAGCGGTGGCGCTTGACCGTGTCGGTGTCCTTGTAGTCTTCGGGCTCGACTTCGAGCAGGATCGGCTTGCCGATGGCTTTGAGCTGGTCCAGCAGTTTGCGCCCCATCCCCATCCCGCGCGCCTCTTTGGCGACGAGTAGATAGTCGACGAACACGAAGTCGGTCCCCTCGACGTAGAGCAGCACGTGATGCTTGTCGTGATCCATCCTATACACGTCGGCGCGCTCGTCGATCAGCGCCTCAAGGTGCTCTTTCGACTTCATCTCTTCGATGGGAAAGTAGGTGCTGAGTTTGTCGTACCAGGACATGAGCGGCGGGCGGATGGATGCGTGATCGGCGAGTCATTGACACGGATCAGGCGGCGCGTTGTGGCGCAGCGCGCGTGAGAGGCGTGGCAAAACGTGGTGAAGGCGGAGATCTCTCCAGTTGTCCATAGACCACCCCGCCTTCGGCACCCCTCCTTCGAAAGGAGGGGACGGTTTTATGACCGACTCATGCGCTCCGCCCGCCAAACCTGTCCTCCCCTCTCGGAGGGGAGGTGCCCGGAGGGAGGAGGGGTCTAACCGTTTACGCCGGGCGCACGCGCGACAGCCAGTCCGGCGCCGCGGCGTCCTCGACGAGCGAGACGGCCTTGGTGCGGTACGTTTCGAGCATCTTCCTCACGTCGGCGCGCATCTGGTCGAGCGCGTTGGCGATCAACTCGGCGTCGTAGCCTCGTTCACCCATCTCGATTGTCATCTCCATCGACACGATCCGGCTGATGGCCTTGCCCAGGTCGACGAGTTTGCGCTGCGGCATCTTCCAGTCGATGTCGAAGTCGAGCAGGTCGCCGAACAGCGTGGCGGCCCTAGCGGTCGTCGGCTCGCTGCGCAGGTAATCGCCCAGACCCTCGCTCTTCATCTTGCGCATTGCCTTGGCGACGGTCTCGGTAATCTGCTGGTAGAGGATGTCGTTCGAGCCTTCGAAGATCTGGAACGGGCGGCTGTCGACGGTCGCGCGCCCAGCCAGGTGGTCGCTGCGATAGCCCTGGCCGCCCATCAGTTGCAGGAACGACTGCGAGGCGTCCTGCATCCAGTCGGTCACGCTGGTCTTGAACGCGTTGGCCTTCATCCCGATGCGCGTCAGGTCCAGGTCGACGCCCGCGTTTTCGGACGTGTCGAGACACAGCGCCGCGCATGACGTGATCTGAGCCTGGATCCGAGCCAACCGCGCGCGAACCTGGTCGTAGTCGATCAGCGACGTGCCGCCGACAAAGCGCTCGCGGCAGTGCTCGGATGCCTCGTCGAAGATGCGGCGCAGGAAGCCCATGCCCATGCCGGGAAACTGCAAGCGGCTGCGGTGGAGTAGGTCGAGCATCATCTTGACGCCCGTCGACTCGGGCTCGAGTTTGGCCGACGCGGGCACGCGCACGTCGACGCGGTTGCGGCCGTAGGGTAGCAGGCGCAGGCCCAGGTTGGGATAGACCTCCTCGACCTGGACGTGCTGACCGGCCTGGGTCTGGTCGACGACGAAAAAGTCCACGTCGCGGCGCAGGCTTCCGTCGGCGTTTTGTCCGCGTGCCGTCATCAGCCAATAGTCGGCGATGCCGGTCAGCCCGGCCCAGTGCTTGGTGCCGTCGATGTGGTAGCCACCGGTCGCGTCCTCGGTCCAACTGGTCTGCATCGCCAGCGCGTCGCTGCCGTAGCCGGGTTCGGTGATCATCAGCCCGCCCAAGCGCTTGTGGCGCAGGAATCCGTCAAACGTGCGGCGCTTGACCGCGTCGCCGCCGTACTTGCCGACGGGTTGCAAGAAGAGCGCGCCGTTGATTCCGACCATCAGCGTCAAAGCCAGCGAGTGATAGCCCGTCGCTTCGAGCACGGCCTGTCCTTCGGCAATCGCGCCGCCACGCCCGCCGTAGGCTTCGGGAATGTAGACCGACAGTGGATCGGTCTCGCGCAGGCCGCTGAGCACGTACGAAGGGATGGCGCGCGACTCGTCCATTCGGTCGCTGTTGGCGCGCGTCGCGAACAGGTGGGCCAACCGCTCGCGGTAGGTGTCCAGGAACGAGTCGAACGGTTGCCGCGCGCGCGAGGCGCCGTTCGCGGCGGACGGAGCGGCGGGGCGGGACGGGGCGAGGGTGGCAGCGCTCATGGAATCGGCAGTAGAAAGGCGTAAAGTGGGCTACGCTCGTCCTCACTGGCACGATCCCATGCGCTATGCGACGCAGCTAATCAGGCGTTAGACCGGTCGGACAAAGATGTGAGAGATCGGCTAACTCCGCGTCGTTCTGCGAGTAGATATTTACCCTTGTGTTTTATCCTGCCGATAGCCGGGCTACATCTGTTCGACCGCCATGCGCCACCTCCACCGCACCGACTCCCACGCGCTTTCTACTGACTTCGAAGTCGACCGCCGAGGGCGGCTGACGCGTGTCGGGCCTGGAATCGAGCGGGCGACGGGATGCGTGGCCTCCGACATGGAGGGTCGATGGGTTGGGCGGCTGCTGCACGAGCGCCACTTGGCTGGGCTTCGCCAGCAGGTCGAGATGCGGCGCGGACAGCAGGTCGAATGGCAGCCGTTCGATTTCCACGTCGCGCACTCGTCCGGAGGGCACCGGCTAGTAACGCTCGAAGCTCGGCTGCGCTTCGACACCGACGGGCTGTTCGAAGGCGCCGACGGTCGCGTCGTGCGAGAGACCAGCGACGCCGACAGCGACGCCGAGTTTTATGGCGGCTTGGCCGCGCGCCACGCCGGAGACGCCGTCATCGTGACCGAGGCCGAGCCGATGAGCCGCCCCGGCCCTCGCATTCTTTACGTCAACGATACCGTGTGCCGCGCCACCGGATATTCGCGCGACGAGTTGATCGGCCAGACGCCGCGCATCTTTCAGGGACCGGACACCGACCGCGCCGCTCTCGACCGCATCCGCCATGCGCTGCACCGCTGGGAGCCGGTCACCGAGGAGCTGTGCAACTACCGCAAGGACGGTTCGCGCTTCTGGGTCGAACTCTCGATCACGCCCATCGCCGATGCGGGCGGCTACTTCACGCACTGGGTGGCCGTCCAGCGCGACATCTCGAAGCGTAAGGAATTGGAGGCGCGGCTCGCCGAGAAGGAGTCGCAGTTCCAAGACCTAGTCGCCAACATGCCGGGCGCCGTCTACCGCCGCCTCGACGACGAGGCGGGTACGGCAGTGTTCATAAGCGAGGCGTTCGCCACGATATCCGGCTACCCGATCGGCACTTTTCTGAGCAACGCCCCACGCAGCTTTCGCGAACTGGTCTGCGCTTCCGACAGTCCTCACGTGGGTTCGGTTATGGCTCACGCAGTCCACACGCGGTCCAGCTACGACGTTCGCTACCGCATCCGCCACGCGGACGGCTCTCTGCGCTGGATCCACGACCGGGGGCAGCCCTCGTTCGGGCCGGACGGGCGCGTCGCACACTTCGACGGCGTGTTTTTCGACGTGACCGAGCAGATGCACAAGGAGAACAGGCTGCGCATGCTCGAAGCCGCCGTCGAGAACGCGACCGAGTCGGTCCTCATCACCGACGCGACCGAACGCGGAACGATCGAGTTCGTCAACCCGGGTTTCGAGCGCATGACGGGCTACTCGGCCGCCGAGGTGATCGGCAGGACGCCGCGCCTGATGCAAGGCCCGGACACCGACTCGGCCGTGATCGACCGGCTACGCGCCAACCTGCGCGACGGCGAGGACTTCTTCGGAGAGACGATCAACTATCGCAAAGACGGCACCCCGTTCAGCATCGAGTGGTCGATTTCGGACGTGCGCGGTCCCAACGGCACGCCGACGCACTACGTCGCCGTTCAGCGCGACGTGACGGCGCGGCGCGCGGCCGACCAGCAGCTGCGGCTTCTCCAGTCTGCCGTAGAGGCCGCACCCGACGGCGTCGTCGTTTGCGAGGTGCGCTCCGACCTGGACTACCCGACGGCCATCTATGCCAACTCTGCGTTCTTCTCGATCAATGGTCACGAGCCTGTCCCAGCGGCCGAGATAGGTCCCGACTTTCTCGTAGGGCCAGAGAGCAATCCGGACGAAATGGCTAAGCTGCTCAGCCTGTTCGCCAGCGGGAAAGCCGGAACCGTGGAAGGTCCGACGCATCGCGAGGACGGGTCGATGATCCACTCAGAAGTGAGTGTGGCACCGGTCGTCGGGCGGGAGGGCGCGGTCACCCACTGGGTAGTCATCCAGCGCGACGTGACGCACATGCGCCGCTACGAGGCCGAGCGCGACGCCCGGCAGCGCGCCGAGCAGATGGTGCGCGCCAAGTCCGCCTTTTTCGACAACCTGAGCCACGAGATTCGCACGCCGCTGACGGCCATTCTGGGCGCCGCCGACGTCCTCGCCAGCGAGGTGCCAGACGAGCAGCGCGAGTTCGCCGAGATGGTGCAGCAGGGCGGCGAGCGATTGCTCTATACGCTCGACTCGTTCCTCGACCTGGCCCGCCTCGAAAGCGACGAGAGCGACACGCGCTCCGCCGATGTGGCCCTCGCTCCGCTGCTCGACGCCGCCGCGCGCGCTCACCAGTCCACATCCACCCGCAAAGGCATTGCACTCACGGTCCGCTGCCCTACCGATCTCTACGTCGTAACGGACGGACCGGCCCTGAGCAGCGCGCTCGGGCACATCGTGGGCAACGCGGTCAAGTTCACCGATCGGGGCCAGGTCGCCGTTGATGCTTCTCGCGATGCCGAGCACGTAACCATCCGCGTGAGCGACACCGGCGTGGGCATCGACCCGGACTTTCTGCCGCGCGTGTTCGATGAGTTCGCGCAGCAGTCGGGCGGCCTGGACCGCACGCACGAAGGCAACGGATTGGGCCTGGCGATTGCCCACCGCCTGATCGCGCGCATCGGCGGACGCATCGGCGTAGAGAGTGCGCCGGGCAAGGGTAGCATCTTCACGATCTCGTTTCCGGCAGAAGAACTGGCAAGCTATTAGATTTGGCCGAGGCCTCGTCAACTGCGCCCGCTCGCCGCCGTCTTGCTGATCGCCCTTCTACCGGGCTGCGCATCGCACGTGCCCATGAGTCTGGCTGGCGGACTGCGCGGTGCATCCAGTTCGGGCGTTCAGTTCGTCGGCGAGTCGAACGGCTCACCGTTCGCACCTCCCACGCGCCAAGTGCAGACGAACGGCGGCGACGCTGGATGCGGGCTGCCGGGCGAGCAGCCATGCCCGGGGCCTCAGACGCAAGTCGCTACGCTTCAGCGCGCAGTCGGCGGAGTGGGCGCGCACGTTACGCGCTGGAACGACGAAACCGGCTTCGGTGCTTCGGCGACGATCGGGCTGGCCGTGCTGGGAGTCGACCTCACGTTTCGACCCTTCGCGAACACGTACGTGACAGTGGCCCATTCGGCCTATGGAGGATCCAGCGTGACCCTCTCTCGCTCCGTTCTGCGCGCTAGCTGGGTGTCGGCGTCAGTGGGTGCGGGATACGAGCGCAGCACTACGTGTACGAATTTCAGCCGGTCAACTTCGAGTTCGTGGCCCTCATTGAGAGGCGTTTTGCCGATGTAGCCGGCCTGCGGGGCGTGGCAGTGTTCGAATCTCCCGGGCGGCCGCGTAGCACGCTCTACTTCCATGGCGGTTATGCTCTCACGCAGCGCCACGCCATAGCCCGCATCGGCCTGTCGCTGGCTCTCTGAGATGACGGCGGGATTAGGACAGCGTAACGAGGCGGATGGAAAGCTCGGGCAGCGCGTTCGTGACGACGCTCGTCAGCATCGCCGCCGTCAGCTACTTCCTGCTCGACCAGCGCCCGCGCGCCGCTCTGCTGCTGGCGTCGATCATCGTGCTGGGCGTCGGCGTCGTGTTCGCGCTCAAGTTCGGCATCCACAGGCCGCGCCCCGACCTGGTGCCGCACGCGATGGACGCGCTCTCGCCGAGCTTTCCGTCGGGCCACGCGGCGGCGGCGGCGGTCGTCTATCTCAGCATCGGCTCGCTCGCGGCCCGGGCGGTGGCGCGGACGCGCGTCAAGGTGTTTTTGCTGGGCGTCGCAGTTTTGCTGACGCTGGGCGTCGGCATCAGCCGCGTCTACCTGGGCGTCCACTGGCCGACGGACGTGCTGGCAGGCTGGACGATCGGTGCGGTCTGGGCGCTGGGCGGATGGCTGGTCGAGCGCCGAGCGGGAATGGACGAGTAGCCCGCACGATCTTCGCTCTGTCCCCACGCGTAGGCTACTTCGCTTTCGCTCACCTCTCTTCTACCCATGAGCCGCGCTTTTCTCAAAGACGACGCCGTCGAAGACCCCGTTCTCGTCACTCCGCGCGCTCCGCTGCCCGCCGGACAGATCAACTATGTCACGCCCCGCGGACTGGGCCTGCTCGAAGGCGAGCGCGCGTCCCTGGAAGCCGAACGCGAGACGCTGCGCGCCCTGCCTGCCGACAGCAACGAGCGCAAGCGCGGCCTGACGCGCGTAGTCGGCACGATGAAGCTGCTGACCGAGCGCATCGTCTCGGCGCGCGTCGTGGATCCGGCAACGCAGCCTCAAGACGAAGTCCGCTTCGGCGCGACGGCTCGGCTGACAGCGGATGGACAGCCGCCGCGCACGTTCACCATCGTCGGCGTGGACGAAGCCGAGCCTGCCAAAGGCCGCATCCCGTTCACCGCTCCCGTCGCGAGGACGATTACGGGCAAGCGCGTCGGCGATCAGGTGACGCTTCCGGGGCCCCACCCTGACGCGCTCTGGACCCTCGCCGAGATCGTCTACGAGTAGAAGGTCGCGCTCACCGCTGGGCCCGGCCGATTTGCATCGTCACCTGCTGCGCTTGGCCGCCTCGTTCCAGGTCGAGTGTGACCCGGTCGCCGGGGCGAAAGTCGTAGATGCGGGCCACGTAGTCGCTGGCACTGGCGACGGGTTTGCCCGAGATGCCGACGAGGATGTCGTAGGGCTGGACTCCGGCCGCCTCGGCAGGCGATCCGCCATCGACGGCGCGTACGAACGCACCTTGCATCCGGCTCGTCTCCAGTGCCCGAGCGATACGCGCGTCCAGGTCGACGACGCCCAAGCCGGTGTAGTAGCTGCGGTCGATTGAGCCCGACGCTACCAGTTCGTCGACGATGGCGCGGGCACGCTGGGCCGGAACGGCGAATCCGATGCCGACGCTCCCGCCCGTCCGCGAGTAGATCGCCGTGTTGACGCCCATCACCTCGCCCAGCGCGTCGAGCAAGGGGCCACCGCTGTTGCCCTGGTTGATGGCGGCGTCGGTCTGGATCATGTCGCGGTAGAGGCGGCCCTGACCCTGAGAGTCCAGGTCGCGCCGCGTCGCGCTGACGACGCCGACGGTCACGCTGGGCTCGGTCGCTTCGAAAAGTCCGAACGGATTTCCCAACGCGACCGCCCATTCGCCGACGACCGGCCCACCCGCCCGGCTCCACTCCAGGTACGGCACGTCGCGCCCGGCGTCGATGCGCACGACGGCCAGATCGGTCGCCTGATCCGCGCCGACGAGGCTGGCCGGAAACGTCTCGCCGTCGGGAAACGAGACGGTGATGCGGCTGGCGTTGCCGACGACGTGCTCGTTCGTCACGACCAGCCCGTCCGCCGACACGACGAAGCCGCTGCCCGTCTGCTGCACCTGCTGGCGCTGGTAGCGCGGCGGCGCGAACGAGCCGAACCACGCATCGTAGCGCGGATCTCTGACCGTCCGCACTTCGAGCACGTTGATCGATACGACGGCTGGAGCGGCGCGGCGAACGGCGCGCGTAATGGCGGTTTCGCGTCCGTCGACGATCTGCTCGTTGGCCTGAGTCAAGCTCTGAACCTCGCCACCCGTCTGCTGCGACTGGGCGGGCTGGCGGCACCCCGTCAGCGTGGTAAATGCGAGCGCGAACAGGACGACGCGGACAGCCGGAGGACACATGGAGCGGGCGAATGAGTGAGGCGGATCCGAACGAAAGGCGTGGCGCGTTGGTTCGTCGCCGTTACTCTGACGGCACAGCGCACGCGCAACAGACCGGGACGCGAGCGCATGAAACACGCCTTCACTCATCAAACTCCCCGACTACCATGGCCAGCATCGCCAAAGTCATTGAAATCCTCGCCCAGGGCGACACCATCGAACAGGCCGTCGAGAACGCCGTCGCCGAGGCGTCGAAGAGCGTGCGCAACATCCGCCACGTCTACATCAACGAGCAGCAGGCGCACGTCAAAGACAACAAGGTCATCGGCTACCGCGTGAACTGCAAGGTCACGTTCGTCGTCGGCGACGATACGGACGCGGGCTGATCCGATCTCGATCGATTCCGCAACGGCGGCGTGCTCATGGGGCGCGTCGCCGTTTTGCGTTGGTCAGGCCAGCAGCAGTCGAAGCGCGACGAACGCCGCCAGTGCAGCGAACGCCCACCGCAGGTACTGCGTGCTCGCTCGCTGCCCGAGGCGTACACCCCATCGCGCCGCGAAAACAGCCGGAATGCCCAGAGCCAGCGCGTGACCGACGGCGACGGCGCCTAGTGTCCCTTGAGGACTTCCGAACGCCGTGTCAACGGTGAACGCGTAGGCCAGCACGCCTGCGCCCGCCGTGACGAGAATCGTCGCGCTCGACGTGCCCAGCGCCAGACGTAGCGGAAGACGCGCCAGTTTGTTGTAGGCTGGGACGAGTACGATGCCGCCGCCAATGCCGATGGCCGCCGAGAGCGCACCTCCTCCCAGACCGATCGCCGGAAGCCAGCCGTACCGAATGCTGCGCCCGCGCGAATCGTCGTCGCGGCCCGTCACCATGCGGACGACGACAATCAGCAGGACGACTGCGAACACGCGCGAGAACACCTGAGGCGTGTACCAATCGGCCGTCGTGACGTACTCCTTGACCACCCACACGCTCACGACGCTGCACGCACCTGCAATCACCGCCGTCTTCCAGTCGACCGACTCGCGCTTGGCCTGAAACCACGCGCTCGCCGCCGACGAGAGCCACGTGCACAGCAGACTCGTGCCCGCCGTCAACGGTACCAGGGCAGCATCGGGGACGCCGATCCACCCGAAGTAGGTCAGCAAGACGGGCGCGAAGACGATGCCTCCGCCGACGCCGAGCAGTCCGGCCAGAAAGCCGCCCACCAATCCGGCGCCCAAGAGCATGAGAATCTCGGCCGTCACCTGCCCAGCGCCCTCGCGTACGCCACTGGGTCGGCGAGCAGGCCGAGCGCTTGGCGCAGGTTGGGGTCGGTGTCGATCGAGGGGCCGCGCGCGACGCCGTAGCGCGGACGAATCGTCTGGACGAGGCGGCGTTCGAGAGCCTCCGAGTGGCGGTCGAAGTCGCGCTGCTGATCACCCGAGAGCGCGCGGGCGACGCGGTCGGTCTCGCCCAGCGCGTCCGAATATCCGGCGGCTTGCAGCCGGGCGCGCAGGTCCGAAAGCACGTCTCCGGCGTCGGATTCGTAGGCGAAACCCTCGTCCTTCAGGAAGTCGCGGAAATCGTCCAGCAGGTTGCGCTGCCAGCCGTCGCCGAGCGATGCGTTGCGCGTCTCGAAGCGGTCGGCGTAGCGGAAGAACCACGCGCCGCGCAGCAAGGCGGCTTCGAGCGCGCTGGGATCGGGCTCGGCCCCGGCAACGTCCGGCGTGACGCCGCTGCCGCCTCTGACGGCTCGCCCACCGGTTGTCGTGAAGCCAACCGACTCGGCGATCGCGTCGCCCAATCCTCCGCGCCCATAGTCGAGCCGCTGCACGACGCGACCCGACGGCAATTCGTAGCGGCCGATGGTCAGTTTGAGCGCGGTGTTGTAGGGCAGGCGGCGCACGACCTGCACCAGCCCTTTGCCGAACGTCGGATCGCCGACGATGACGGCGCGGTCCAGGTCTTGCAGCGCGCCCGACACGATCTCCGACGCCGACGCGCTCAGGCTGTCGACCAGGACGACGACGGGAACGGTAGCCGCGACGGGCGGAACGGTAGTGCGATACGTCTCGGTCTTGGACGGATCGCGCATGCGCAGCGTCGTCACGTTGGTGCCCGTCGGCACGAACAGGCCGACGATCTCGACGGCCGCGCCCAGCAGCCCGCCGCCGTTGCCCCGCAAGTCGAGCACGACGCCTTCCAAGTCACTTTGCGCCAGCCGGGTCAGAGCCGCGCGCACCTCTTGTCCTGCGCCGTTGCCAAAGACGGTCAGCCGGACGTAGCCCATCCCACGCGTCGTATCGTCGCCGACGAAGCCGCTGAACGGCACGCTGATCGGCGACGGATCCTCGCGCGTCAAGACGAAGTCGATGGCTTCGTCCTGTCCCGGCCGCTCGATCGAAATCGGCACGGTCGTGCCCGGCTCGCCCGCCAGCAGCGCCGCAGCTTCGCCTAGCGGCAGATCGCGCGCTTCGCGTCCAGAAATGGTGACGACGCGGTCGCCGACGCGCAATCCCTGCGCATATCCGCCCGTCGAGGTGCCTTCGTCCGGCGGCGCAACGACTAGTTCGCCGCCTCGCCGTTCGAGCGTCACACCGACCAGTCCGTACGTGCTCCTGAGCAGCGCGCCCTGAGCCAGCGTCGCCTCGTCGAGCAGGACCGTGTAGGGATCAAGTTCGCCCAGAAACGCGCCCAGCCCATCGCGCACGATGCGCTGCGGGTCGAGCGGGTCGGCGTACTCTTCGGTCAGCAAAGCGTAGGCCTCGCCAAAGATCTCAAGGTTCTTGCGGAGCAGAAAGAAGTCGTCGCCGTCGGCTCGCTGCGCCTGAACGGCGGGTGCCGACAGAGTCGACGAGACGGCCAGACACAGCATCCACAGCAAAGCGGATTTCGAGATAGGCGTCCTCACGAGACCGCCCCCAGTTTGGCCGCCTTTGCCAGGGCTTTGGCGCGTTTACGCTCGACTCGGGCTGCCAGCAGCGTCGCCACCTCGTAAAGCCCGAACAGCGGCAGGGCGACGATCAGCTGCGAGACGGGGTCGGGCGGCGTGATGATCGCGGCCAGGATCAGGATGATGACGATGGCGATCCGGCGCCCTTTGCGCAGCATGTCCGAGGTGAGCAGCCCCGCTTTGGCGAGGAAGTAGATCACGACGGGCAGTTCGAACAAAATGCCGACGCCCAGCGACCACATCGCCACCATCGAGAAGTACTTGGTGATGTCGAACTCGTTGCTGATCTCGGCCGACAGCTCGAAGTTGGCGAAAAACTGAAGCGACAGCGGCGTCACGACGAGATAGCCGAACGCGATGCCCAGCATGAAGCAGAATGTCGCCCCGACCGAGGCGAACTTCATCCCCTCGCGCTCGCCGGGGTAGAGTGCGGGCTCGATGAACTTCCACAGGTGATAGATCAAGAAGGGCGCTCCCAGTATGACGCCCGACGTAATCACCGTTCCGGCCCACGCGAAAAACTGCCCCGTAATCGTCCGGTTTTGAAGCGCGAACTCTTTGGCTTCCATCCCCAACAGCTGGTAGGTAATGAACGTCGGCTTTTTGGGCCCGATCAGCAGCACGTCAACGATCCAGTCGGCAAAAAAGAAGCAGCAGACGATGACGACGGCCATGCTGCCCATCCCCCAGATGAGGCGCCAGCGCAGCTCTTCCAGATGATCCAGGAAAGGCATCTCGCCCCCGTCGACGACTGGCGGTGGGCCGGACTGTCCGTCGCCCGAGGGCGCGTTGCGGTGGGTGGATCGGCGGCCCGTAAGGACGCGGCGAAGCGATTGAACCATGAGCGGCGGCGGTACTACTTGTGAGGCGACGTGTCGCCGCCGCCGCGCAGGTTCAGGTCGAGCAGCGCGTCTACCCACACGCCCTCGCTTTCTATGCGGCTGCGGCCATTCGACCACGTGAAGTGAAACAGCGTCGTCAGCCCGGCGACCCGGAATCCGTCGGCGCGGAGCAGCGACAGGGCCCGGGCGGCGCTGCGGCCCGAGTTGAGGATGTCGTCGAGCAGGACGACGGGTTTACGCCGATCGAGCGGTCCCTCGACCAGACGGCGGCGCCCGTGCGGTTTGCGCTGCTCGCGGATCAGTCCTCCTTTGAACGACGGCTCTCCCGCGTCGGCTAGCAGCGAGCACACCATCGCATGGGCTCCGAATCCGTAGCCGACGACCTGGTCGATGCCGCGCGCGCGCAGCCGGTCGGCCAGGACCGAGCCTACCTCGCGGAACGAGGCGCTATCGAGCATCGGCATGCGCGTGTCGAGGAGCCATCCGATGGGCTGACCGCGCGGATCCGTAATCAGTTCGTCCTCTCGCCGTACCAGAGCTTGATCGTACAGCACGCGCCCCAACTGCACCAGATCGGCGTAGGTCGTCGGAGTGAGTGCGTTCGATTCCATAGGATGCAGCCGTGCGCCGCCGGACGTGGTATACCTGCGTACCCGACCGATGCCGGCGACGTTCCACAGCGGTAAAGCCGACACTCCTGGTAGAAACGTCGGCTTCTAGGTCAGGATGTGACGTGTTTAGAGACTTCTTGGCGAACGGCCATGGGACTGCGGACGGCTCGGAAACCGTCTCGCTGCATTGCGATGCATCGTCCTTATCTGGCGCAACCGTAGGTCACGCGGTAGTGTCTGCTTCGCGCATCTCGCGAGCCGCCTCCCGCGCGCTCTCTCGCCTTACGCCACCTTCAGTAAACAGTCTCTACTGCTTCTGGAAATCCGCTGCCACACTGCCTTCGAACAGACCAGAAATGTCAGAATCGGCTTCTCTGAAAAGCTGGTTCAGGAAGACTCCCGAGAAGAAGACCGATAGGTTGCGATCAGACGTCATGGCGTAATCGAATGGGAAAGGGGCGGATCCT
Source organism: Rhodothermales bacterium (assembly GCA_963841855.1). Taxonomy (GTDB): domain Bacteria; phylum Bacteroidota; class Rhodothermia; order Rhodothermales; family BA12; genus CAXBBB01. The sequence goes on from CAWJEJ010000001.1 coordinate 1,199,177, forward strand.
GGGCTGCCGGGCTGCACCAAACTCAGTGGAACGAAGAGCCGCAGCGATTTGGTAACCTCGTTCAAGGTGAACTGCTGGCCAGTGATGGGAACGTCCTCCACCGATTCGTCCCGATAGTCGATGAGCAGATCGTAGGTGCCTCTGTCCGAGAAAGTGATGGTGAAACTGCGGACGCCCGTTTGCGTGGATCCGGTGCCGAACAGCGCTGCTCCCACGCTCTCTCCGCTCCCAGCGACGTTCGGGTCGGCGTCGTTTCGAAGATCGACGACGGCCCACGTACCGACGAGCCTATCGGCATCCGACTGCTCATCGTTTGACGAGTCGCAGCCGACGCCGATGAACAGTGCGATGACGAGGCCAGGGAGGAGAGCGCGCATGATGATGGTGGAAAGGATGGACTGTGCCTATCGAACTGCAAATGGTGGTGCGGTCCGTCAGTACCGCTTGGCTGGGGAGCGGATCCGACTGCGCCTGGCGCGCAACACGTTGGCCTACAAACGCCGAAGGCCGCATCCCGGTTGGAACGCGGCCTTCGGCTGCTACTGGCGAGCCGGTCCGGCTTAGCGCACGACCGTCAGGCGCGTAGTCTCGACTCGGTCGCCCGCTTCGATGCGGATGACGTAGAGGCCCGAAGCCATTCGGCTCGCGTTCAGGTCGGCTGTGTAGCGGCCCGGTGAGAACGTTTGGTCTGCGATCACGGCGACCGAGCGGCCGAGCATGTCGTAGACCGTGACGACGACGCGCTGCGTCGACTCGACGCCGAATCCGACGATGGCTCCTTCACGAGCCGGGTTGGGCTGCGCCGTCAGAGCCAGGTCAATGGTGCCGGTCGTGCCTTCGACCGAGGTGAAGATGGCCGACAGGGCAGCGCGCAGCTGCTGCTGCTGCTGCGGCGTCGCGCCACCAGCGATCTCGAGTATGACTTGGCTTCCGTCGTATACCTTGGCGGCAACGATGCGCGTCAGATCGGCGTCGGTGACGGCGTCGCCGTTGGACACATCGCCCGAGAAGAGCAGCAGGGCGCCGCGCTCGGGGCGCAGCGTTCCGCTGGGCAGATCGCTGTCGTCCGAATCCGATCCGCCGAAGCGGAAGTCGCGGCCCGTCGACACGCTACCATTGGGCGTCTCGGTGTATCCGATCGTCTCGTTGGCGATGTCGTAGACGGCGAACGTGCAACCCGTCAGGTCGGTCAGCTGGGCTTCCGACGCGCGGAGGGTGACGAACTGATCGTCGCCCGCGTCGAAGTCACCGAAGGCGACCGGCGATCCCGGCGCGCACGTCGGCGAGGCGGCACCGCGCTCGAAGGCCCCGATGTCTGCCGCTCCGGCGCGCATGAATCCGCGCTGGTCCATTGCGAAGGTCGCCACTCCGGCGTCGATGGCCGGGCTGGCGGCGCGAAGGGCGTGCGTAAACGTCCGGCCTCCGTTGTCCATCAGCTCGTCGAGAAGGGGATCGGCGAAGATCACCCGGTCTATGTCCGAACTCACCAGCGTGCACTGATCGAGCGCCCCCAGAATGCTGGGGCCGACCGAGCGAATGAGCGCGCCCGTGGGACCAGCGCAGTTGGCACCCGTCGCCGCGTCGTTGTCGCTGATGATCGAGTTGGCGATCGTGAACGTGTCACCGGCCGACGCGTCCTGAGTAAAGATTCCGCCTCCGGTCGCGGCCTCGTTGTCCGCAACGGTGACGCTCGACAGGCTGATTAGCCCGCCGTCGCCGTTATCGTAGACGCCGCCGCCAGCTGCTGTGGCTTCGTTTCCGCTGACCGTCGAGAGGGACAGGTTGAGGATTCCGCCTCCGCTGACCCACAAGCCGCCCCCTTCGTTCGCGCTGTTGTCCACGAACGCGCTCTGCGTGATGGCTGCCGATCCGGCACCACCGATGTGCAGACCGCCGCCGTTGCCGGGGTTGGCCGTCTCGATCGAGTTGCCCGTCACGTTGACGCGCGTCAGTGAGAAGACGGTTGCGGCGTCGGTCGAGCCGTCGTCGGCAACCTCGATGCCGCCGCCTGCGCGGTTGGCCGTGTTGGTCGTGATCGTGCCGTCCGACATGCTGAAGCCCGCGCCGTCGGCGATGAACACGCCGCCGCCTGATCCCGACGTACCGGTCGCCGCGTTGGCCGCGATGATGGCTCCGCTAACATCGAAAGCGGCTCCGGATTCGGCGTAGACTCCGCCTCCACCCTTGGTCGCTTCGTCACCCGAGGCGCTGTTGGCGCTGATCTGCGTGTCTTCTCCGTTGTCGGCCGTCATGATGGTGACGACCCCGTTCGACCAGACGCCGCCGCCCTCGACGGCCGAGTTAGCCGAGACGGTGCCGCCTTTGATGACGAGCGTGCCGCCTCCGCTGTGAATACCGCCGCCGTTTCCAGGCGCGGCGATTGCGATGACGTTTTCGTTCACGGACACGCGATCGAGCGTGAGCAGCGCGACGCCGTCCGCCATCGGATCGTTGGCGATTTCGATTCCACCGCCTGCGCGGTTGGCCGCATTGCGCGAGATCGAACCGCCGGTGACCGACGCCTGGACGCCGTCGGCGACGAAGAGTCCACCGCCCGATCCAGCCGTGCCAGTCGCCGAGTTGTCGTCGACCATGACGCCGATCATCGTGAGCGTGCCTGCCTGCTGGAAGACACCACCGCCGCCGTTAGTGGCTGCGTCGCCGGTGCCGGCGTTGTCCATCACGAACATGTCGCCGCCTTCGGTGCTGACGATGGACAAGATGCCGCTCGACCACAAACCACCGCCTTCGACGGCCGTGTTGCCCAGGAACGAGCTGTTGGTGACCGTGACGGTTCCGCCTCCGCTGTGCAGACCGCCGCCGTTTCCGGGCGCTGCGATTGCGATGGTGTTACCACGGACCATGACGCTGTCCATCTGGACGATTCCGTTGGCGTCTTCGATTCCACCGCCCGCGCGGTTGGCGCTGTTGGTGTCAACGATACCGCCCGAGATGCGCAGCGTGCCGCGCAGGTTGAGGATGCCGCCCCCGAGCCAGCCGTGCCGGTCGCCGAGTTGCGTACGATGGTGTTGCCGAAGAGGCGCATCGTGCCTCCGTTGTTGAAGAGCGCGCCTCCGCCGTGGGTAGCCGCGTTTCCTGCTGCGCTGTTGCCGTCGAACGTCGCACCGGTGACCGTCATGCGAGCCGCCTGCTGATTCCAGAATCCGCCGCCTTCACGGACTGCGAAGTTGTTGCGGACCGAGCCGCCCGTAACCGTTACGGATGCGGACTTGGTGACGTGGATGGCGCCGCCGTTTCCGGGGCCATTTCCTGAGTTTCCACCTGTCGTGTTCGGAGCAGGTCCGGTGACGTTGCCGTTGAAGTCGGTGTCTGTCAGGGTGAGGCTTCCTTCGATGATCTCGATGCCGCCACCTGCGCGACCCGACGTGTTGGATTCGAACGTCGCGCCCGCGATGGTCACGCTGCCGTTGGTCGAGAGCAGTCCGCCGCCCGATCCGCTGCCCTGCTGAGCTGTGTTCTGGCTGAACGCGGCGCCATCGACGATGATCGTGCCGCCGTTGTTGAAGAGGCCGCCGCCGCCGTTGTCCGCCTCTGTGCCCAAGGCCAAGTTGGCTCCGAACACGCCGCCGTTGATCGTCATCGTCCATCCGGCATTATTCCAGAAGCCACCGCCTTCGACGGCCACGTTCCGGCTCACCGTTGCGTTGTTAGCCGTGACCGTGCCCTTAGTGACGTGCAGACCGCCGCCGTTTCCAGGAGAGGTGCCTGCGTTGTTGCTGTCGATGTTGCCATCGGTCAGCACTAGCGTGCCGCCGTTGACTTCGATTCCGCCGCCCGCGCGGATGGCGGTGTTGCCCGAGATGATCGCGTTGTTGATCGTAGTCGTGCCCGCTCCGTTGAGGAAGATGCCACCGCCCGAGGCTCCGGCGCCCATGGCGGTGTTGCCCGAGATCGTAGCGCTGACGACCGACATCGTGCCGCCCTGATTAAAGAGGCCGCCGCCACCTTCGAACTGCTCGTCGGCATCGCCCACGGCCCTGTTGCCCGTGACCACGATGCCGTCTGCGATGGTAAGCGACCCGCTCGACCACAGTCCGCCGCCTTCGACAGCCGTGTTGTTGGTGACTCTGCCGCTCGACATGAATACGTCGCCGCCGCCAGTGTGCAGGCCGCCGCCGTTTCCGGGATTAGTACCCGCGTTGTTCTGGTCGAGTGTGACCGAGGTCAGGCGCGTCGTTCCGTTGGCGTCTTCGATGGCACCGCCTGCGCGGTTCGACGTGTTCAACGTGAAAATCGACGACGTGACGGTCAGCGTTCCGCCTTTGTTGATGATCGCGCCGCCCGAGCCGCTCGTACCACTGGCGCTGTTGCCCGCGAACGACGAGTTGGTGATCGTCGCCGAGCCGCCGTCGACGCTGATTGCTCCGCCGCCCATGTTGCCCTCGTCGCCCGTAGCGACGCCGTTATCGGCTGCGAGGTTGTCGGCTACGAGCGAGCCGGTCGCGTTGACGTAGATGATGCCGCCTTGCGCTGCCGTTCCACCGTTGAGGCGGATGTCGCTCACGGTGACAGCGGCTCCCATAACTGCGAACGCGCGGGCGCCTGTCGTGGTGAGCGTGATCGTTCCCGCTATGAGACTGCCGTCGATCGTAAGAGGAGCCATGATGGCGCGGTCGCCGGCACCCAGTGCGATGTCCGAGTCGAGCACGAACGCCGTTTGCGAGAAGACGATGTCGTCCGCTCCACTGCCGGCAGTGCACCCGCCGACGGCTGTATCCGTGTTGGCCGATGCGATGGCTTCGGTAAAGGAGCACAGCCCATCCGCGGCGTCGTCGGCCTCGGTATTGACGGTAATCGTAGCCGCGAAAGCAGCAGGAGCCAGCGCGAGCGCTGCCAGCACAAGTGCTGACTGAATAGCTCGGAGAAAGGTGGATAGCGAGTTCGGCATAAGAGCAGAAGTGGTGGAGGGAGGAGACGGTTGGTATGATCACACATTAACCATTTGCACCACCTCACATCTGTGACGAATGCGGCAGCGTCGATGCTCACCTTGTGCTCATCAGACTCGCATCCTTAATCAGTGAGCACGGCTCTTCATACGAAAAAGCGGTAATCTAGTGTAACAAATCTGCATGCCAGGACGGCTCCCTGACTTTGATGCACATCATGAGTACTATTTTCTACCTACTCTATTTTTGTGTCATAAATATACAATCTGTTGTGTTCTACAAATTCGAATACGTCAAACCCGCAACTAGGTACGCACTCTCTCGAACGATCCTATTCGGATCTCTGAAGTGCGAGGCCCAGAATCGCGAGTTCGCACTGAGCGGCTGGCCGACGAGAGAAGTCACCCAAACAAAAGGCGGCCCCATCTCGAGTGAGACGGGGCCGCCGGGTTCTGCGTTTGATCGTTATCGGCCTGCGGGCGCGCGATCCTCGGGATAGAGGATGAATCGAGCGTAGCGGTCCATGTCGAGGTACGCTTGCGCGGCGTCCTGCACGTCCTGAGCCGTCAGCGCGGCGACGCGGGCGTCGTACCCAGACACGTTCGACAGGCTCTCGCCCGGACGCATGCCGTAGAAGTCGAGCGTGCTAACCCAGAAGCCGTTGGTGCGCAGGCTCGTCTCCTGTGAACGGCGCAGCTGCTCCTTAATCTTGACCATATTGGCGGCCGAAGGTCCGTCATTGCGCAGGCGTTGGACCTGCTCGAGAACGGCATCGGCGAGTTCGACGGCGCGGTCGGGGTCGCACGTGAACTGGATCATCACCTCCTGCTCGGCCCTGGGCTCGTCGTCGCGCTGGCCCCGGACGGCGGGCGAGTAGACGCCGCCGCGGTCTTCGCGCAGATCCTCGCGAATCTGGATGCCTAGAACTTCAACCATTGCCTGGTGCGCCAGGCGCTGATCGGAAGCGTAATCCATCGGGCCGTAGAACGTCATCATGACTGTGCTTTGCGGCGCGGCACCTTTGTAGATGTCGCGGATGGTGACGGCGTCCGGACGCGACGGCTCTACGTCGAGTGTGGCATCGTCTCGCGACTGGGTCGGCAGAGCGCCCAGGTAGAGACGAGCCAAATCGGTCATCTCATCGCGGTCAAACGAGCCGACGAACGTGAACAGGAAGTCGCTTGCATCGGCGAAACGGTCCGTATAAAACGTCTGCAACTGGTCGGTCGTCAGCGCTTGGACCTGTTCCACCGTGGGAAAAGGCTGCTGGCGCGGATGGTTGTCGTAGAGCGCTTCGGCCTGCGCCTGAGCCATCGCGAACTGGGGCACACTGCCCAAGTTGGGGATAACACTGGCGAGTTGCGTCTGAAGGCGGCTCAGTGCGGCCTGGTCGAAATTCGGCGTGGCGAAGTAGGCATAGACCAGCTGCATCGCGGTCTCGGCCTGCGACGGCTCGAAACTGCCGTTGAAGCCTTCGCTCGTGCCGCCGACATACGGCGTGACGCGAACGGTCTTGCCCGACAGCATCTTGTCGAGATCGGTCTGGCTCATGCCCGCGACGCCGCTCTGCGTGGCGATCTGCGAGGCGACGCTGGCTGCGAAGTACTCGTCGTCACTCACGCGCGACAGGCCGCCCGGCGAGGTAGCCGTAAAGACGACCTCGTCCGTTTTGTAGTCCGTCTGCTTGAGGCGAATGCGGACCCCGTTGCCCAGCACGATCTCGGTCGCATCGGCTTCGGGCAGTTCCATCACGCTGGCGATGGCCACTGGCGCCAGGCCTTCCGGCACCAAACCGCCGCCCTGAACGCCGTCGTCATAGGGCTGGATGTCTTCGCTGGCGACCATCGACTCGGCGCGCTCGAACATCATGCGCAGATCGGCATCGGTGGGCTCGTCGCTGTCGGGGCGATCGGTCATCGTGGCGATGACGAGGCGGTTGTCGGTTCGCAGCAGATCGTCCACGAGAGCGTTTACGTCGGCGGCCGCCATTGCGGGGAGCAGTCGTCCAGCCAGAGCATACTCGGCTTCGGCTCCGGGAACGGCGTTGCCTTCGAGATAGAGGCTGACCAGTTCGGCGGCGCGGGCGCGGCTGTTGGTCGTCTCGCGTTCGTTGTAGGCGCGCTCATACCCGCGCATCACGTCGGCGCGGGCGCGGTCAAGTTCGCCATCGGTGAAGCCGTAGCGGCGGACGCGTTCGATCTCGCGCATCAGGCCCGTGAGCCCGTCACCGACTGCGTCCGGTCCGCTGACCTGGGCCGAGATGCCCAGCAGTTCGAGCGGGCGCATGAAGCCCTGGCGGTAGACTCCGGCTCCCAAGAACGGCGCGGCCTCCTGCCTCGTAACTTCGGCGAGGCGAGCGTTCATCATGCCGCTGAACAAGCGCTCGGCCAACCGGCGCTCGAAATCGCCTTCGGTCTGAACGGCTCGGGACGGAATCTTGAAGTTGACCTCGACCGACGCTACAGGATACTCGGGGTCGGTGATCGAGCGGACGATCGTTTCGCTGTGCGGCGGCACCTCGAACACGCCGCTCATTCCCTTGGTAGCCGGATTTTCGAGACCGGCGAAGTGCTCGCGGATCATCGCTTCGGTAGCATCTACGTCTACGTCACCCACGACGACGACGGCCATGCGCTCGGGGCGGTAGTAGGTCTCGTAGAAGTCGCGCATCCGCTCGGCCGAGCCGCGCATGACGACCGACGTATCACCGATGGGCAGGCGGTCGGCGTAGCGGCTGCCATAGGCGTAGGCCGGAACGAGTTGCTCCAGAATGCGACCCTGGGCCGACTGCTGGCGCGCGCGCCACTCTTCCATGATAACGCCGCGCTCGCGGTCGACTTCTTCCTCGCTGATCGTGGCAGCGCTCGCCCAGTCTTCGAGCACGTCGAAGGCCGTCTCGTAGAGGCCTGCACTGTCGGTCGGGATCGTCAAAGTATAGACGGTCTCATCGAACGAGGTGTAGGCGTTCAGGCCGACTCCGAATCGCATGCCGGCGTTTTCCAGAAAGCTGATGATTTCGTTCTTCTCGAAGCGCTCGGTTCCGTTGAAGAGCATGTGCTCCAGGAAGTGCGCGAACCCAAGCTGATCCTCTTCTTCGAGGGCCGATCCGGCGTCGACGACCAGCCGCATCTCGGCGCGTCCCTGCGGCTCGGTGTTGCGGTCGACGTAGTAGGCCAGCCCATTTTTGAGCATACCGGTGCGAACGCCCGAGTCGAGTTCCAACTGTGCGTCACCCGGCATGTCCATCCGCTCTTCCTGGGTGGGAGCGGCAGGCGCGGCAACGTCGCCCGAGGGAACGTCGCCCGTAGCGGCGGGCGGTGGTGAAGCGGGAGGCGTCGGCGGCGCGACGGACGTGCAGCCGGCGATGACGAGGGCAAGGGCGCACGAAGCGCTTAGCAGTCGAGACATGGAAGAGTGTCGAGTGGTGGAAGGAATTGATAAAGAGGGCGTGGCGTGTGCAATCTACTGTTTAGCTCGCCAACAGTTACGCCGAGCAGAGGAAATCCAGTAGGATTCCGCGTGCCGAGACGCTCGGACAGCCGGTAGCGAGGGCCTTTCGGTCACTACCGGCGAGAGCGGCCGTGAAGGATCTGTCGCTGGCGGGCGAGCGAGAAACAGCAGGGCGGTCGCGCTGGTGCAGAGCCTACTTCCCACTCTCACACCGCTCCACCATGCGCTTGCTCGTCCTCCTCGCGTTTCTCCTGCCTGACCTGACGGCGTCGGCCCAGCCCGGCCCCAAGCAGGTCGCCTCTCTGGTCACCGAAGCCGGACCCGTGGCGCTCTACCGCGTCGCCGACGAACTAAAGCGGCCTTGGGCGATGACGTTCTTGCCCGATGGCCGGATGCTCGTGACCACGCGCGGCGGCGACCTCTTCGTCATTACGGGTGATGGTCACGTGTCCGAGCCGATAGGCGGCACGCCAACGGTCTACGCCCAAGGCCAGGGCGGGCTGCTCGACGTAGCGCTCGACCCCGACTTCGCGGCCAACGGCTACGTCTACCTCAGCTTTGCGCGGCCCGGCCCCGGAGGCAGCGCGGCGACGGCGGTCGGACGCGGACGCCTGTCCGGCGACAGCCTGGCGGGCTTCGAGACGCTGTTCACCCAAGAGCCCTACGTCACCGGCGACAAGCACTTCGGCAGCCGCATCGCGTTCGGCCCCGACGGCATGCTCTACCTCGCGATGGGCGAGCGCTTCCAATTCGATCCGGCCCAAGACACGAGCAACCACCTGGGCGCAGTCGTCCGCCTCAACCGCGACGGCTCGATCCCGGCCGACAATCCAATGGTAGGATCGGCGGGGCAGGACGCCATCTGGTCGTACGGACATCGCAACATCGAAAGCGCCGCCTTCGACCCGGCGACGGGCGAGTTGTGGGTCGTCGAGATGGGACCGCTGGGAGGCGACGAACTCAACCGCGTCGAAAAGGGCGCCAACTACGGCTGGCCGACGGTTAGCTGGGGCATGAACTACGACGGATCGGAGATCCCCGACCCGTCGACGCGGCCCGAGTTTACCGACGCGGCCCGGTGGTGGTCGCCCGTGATCTCGCCGTCGGGCATGGCGTTTTACGTCGGCTCGGTCTTTCCCGAGTGGACCGGCAGCGCGTTCGTCGGCAGCTTGACGCGGCAAGGCGTCGTCCGGCTGGTGCTGGACGGAGGCGTGGTGACGCACGAGGAGATCCTACCGCTCGAACACCGCATCCGCGAAGTCGAAGCCGGACCCGACGGCCACCTCTACGTCCTGACCGACTCGGACGACGGCATGCTGCTGCGCATGGATCCGCTGACGAGCGAGTGAGCGATACCCACCGCCCGCGCGACGGCCGATATACCGTCGCTCCGCCCAACCGATGCCGCCGATGCATTGGGCTCGCAAGTCTCGGGCTGACGCTTCTGCTGACGACCGTCTCGGCGCGCGCGCAGACGGACACCACGATCGTCCTCGATGCCGTCGAGATTACCGCAGCACCCTTCCGCCTCGACGCCGCGACGGCGCCTTTGGCGCTGACCGTGCGGACGCGTTCCCTGGCCGAGCAAGCGACCGATCCGGCGACGAGCCTGGACGCGCTGGGCCGCGGACTTCCCGGCGTTTGGATCTCGGACCGCGGCAACGCTTCGACGGGCGAACGCGTGCTGATTAGAGGCACCGGAGGGCGAGCGGCATTCGGCGTCCGAAGTACGCACGTCCTGCTCGACGGCGTCCCGCTGACGCTGGCGGACGGGCAGTCGCAGCTCAACGTCGTCGACGCGGCGCTCGTCCAATCGATCGAGGTGATCCGCGGCCCGGCGTCTACGTTTTGGGGAAGCGGCTCGGGGGGCGTGCTCGCGCTCTCGACTCGGGCTGTCATGGACGCTCCGCGCGTGACGGCGCGCATCGGCGGCGGCGCATATGGCTTGGGGCAGGCGCAAATCGCCGTTCGTCCCAGCATGTCCAACGGGCGACTGTCGCTCTGGGCGTCGGCGCAGCGGTCGGACGGCTACCGCGATCACAGCGCCTACCAGATGGCGCGCGGTGGGCTCTCGGGTGAGCGGATGTTGGAGGGCGGCCGATCGGTCGGCGTCGTACTGCTGGGCGCGTGGATGCCCCGGGCCGAGTCGCCGGGCGGAGTGACGGCCGAGGAGGCAGCCGAGAATCCGCGCCAGACGCGCGCGCTGTCTGTCACGCGAGACGCGAGCAAAGAAGTCGCGCAGGGACACGCCGCCGTGACGTATCGCCAGCCTGTCGCAGGCGCCGCGCTCGCGGTCGCGGTCGGCGGCGGAGCGCGCAGGCTGCGCAATCCCATCGTGCCGCGCTACATCGCGCTCGACCGGTGGACGACGTTTGCGCGCGCGACTCTCGAAGGCGGACGCGCCGTCCGATGGGCGCTTGGGCTCGAAGGCGAGACGCAGCGCGACGACCGCGTCGAGACGACCAACGTGGACGGTCGCCGCACCGATGTCCTCCTCACCGATCAACGCGAAGCCGTCGACTCGGGCGCCGCGTTCGGCCGCGCGACGCTAGACGTGTCGAGCCGCCTGGCTGCCACCTTGGCCGCACGCGTCGACGCTCTGCGCTACGCCGCCACGCCCGACGGTGCATCTGAGCGCGCACGCACCGTAACGGCGTTCAGCCCATCGGCCGGCGTCACCTACCGCATCACCGACAGCCGGACGGCCGCCGTCGCCTATGCCAACGCTTCGCTCGCCCTCGACGCGCCGACGACGACCGAACTAGGCAACCGCGCCGACGGCAGCGACGGCTTCAACGACGATCTTTCGCCCGAACGCACCCGAGCGCTCGAAGCCGGGCTGCGTGTGACGCGGAGCCTGGGCGGAGGCACGGTCGGGCTGGACGTCGCCGCGTTCGCCTCGCGCGTTACCGACCTGCTCGTTCCCCGCGAGATCGACGACGTGACGTTTTTCGCCAACGAGGGGACGGCCGACTTTTCGGGCGCCGAGTTAGGCCTGAGCGCTACCCACGTCCAGCTGGCAGCGGGACGGCTGGACGCGCACGCCGCCGCGTCCGTTCAGATCGGCACGCCACCGCTGGGCTACCCACCGCGCCTGGCCACGTGGACGTTGACCTGGACCGCCGGCGCGCCGCTTCCTTTGGTGATCGGTATTGACGGCGAATCCATCGCCACCTACTCGGCCGGTGATGCGCCGCTGGACGTGCCGGGGTATACCGTCGTCCATCTCAGGTTGGGAGCGTCGGCTCTGCCGGTCGGGCGCGGTACAACGGTCTCGCCGTTCGCCTCGGTCCGCAACGTCACCGACGCGCGCTATTCGGGTTCAGCCATCGTCAACGCATTCGGCGCGCGCTTCCTCGAACCGTCACCCGGACGCCACGTGACAGCCGGCATCTCGGTGTCGATCCGGTAGAGACGATCTGCCGTTTAGGCCGCCGACGGGAGGTCGACGGTCACGCGGCAGCCCGCTAGCGGTTCGCTCTCGATTCGCACGGCTCCACCCATCAGCGCGACCGTCTTTTGGACGACGGTCAGCCCTAGACCGCTTCCTTCGTAGCTGCGCGCTAGACCGTCGGAGCCCTGCTGGAACGGCGCGAACACGTGCGCCAGAACGCCGGGCTCTATGCCCACGCCGCTGTCCTCGACGACGAGCCGCGCACCTCCGTCGACCTGCTCGAACGCTACACGAACGCTTCCGCTCTTGGTAAACTTGACGGCGTTGTCGAGCAGATGCGTGGCGACGCGCTCCACCAAGTGCGGGTCCAGCGCCGCCGACCATCCGGGCTGCACGTCGACCGCGAACGTCAATCCACCTGCACGCGCGGCGCGCAGGGCGGGCTGGACGGCTTCGGTAATCAGAGAGTGAGCGTCGGTGCGAACGGGAGCGTGCGCAACTTCTCCGGCTTCGAGTTGCGCCAGTTCCAAAACGGACGACAGTGTGCTCATCAACCGGCTTCCGCTGGCCCGAATCATGTCGGTGAACTCGCGCGCTTCGTCGGGCACGTCGTCTTCGAGCACGTCGGCACAGGCGAGGATGGCCGAGATCGGCGTGCGGATCTCGTGGCTCATGTTGGTCAGCAGAGCCGTGCGTAGGCGGCTGATGCGTTCGGCTTCGGCTCGGGCGGCCTCGGCGGCCTCACGGGCTTCGCGCTCGGCGTGCAGGCGCACCGAATCGGACACGTCGGTGAGCGCACCGATTAGCGTCACCGATCCGTCGCGCGCGATCTGCTGGACCCAGTTCGCCTCGAAGTGCAGCGCGCGGCCGTCGGCGTGCAGCACGTCGACCCGGCGCTCGGTTCGGCTCGCGTCGATCTCGTCCCACGAGTCGACCGCGCCGACTACGTTGGACAGGGGGTTCCCAGCAGATCAGCGACAGGACGCCCCGTGCGATCCTCCCAAGCCTCGTTGAGATAGTCGAAGACTCCGTTCGTCGCCCTAAACACCACGTCGTGCAGGCCGGACAGGATGACGCGCTGGTCGCGCTCGCTCGACTCGACGCGGTGATGCAGACGGGCGTTGCGCAGCGCGATTGCAGCCTGGTCGGCGATGGCTTGGGCGAGCCGTTCGGAGCGCGCGTCGAACGCGTCGGCGGCGGCGTGCCCGAAGACGAGCGCGCCCAGCACGTCACCGCTCGAACTGGATACGGGGACCGGTCAGCACGCTCCGTCCGAGAAAGGGCGCGTCAGCAGGCGTGGACGACACGACCTCGCCTAGACCGACTTCCTGCGCCTGGTTGGAAAAGAGCGAACCGGTCCGACCTGCCGCGAAGCGCTCGAAGACCGACCGCGGTGCGCCTGTGCAGGCGGACACGTCGACGCCCGATGCGCGCGCAGGTGCAGCAGCCAGAAACGCGCCTGCCGAAGCGCCCAGCAGATCGACGGCCGCGTCGACGACGGTGTCGACCAGCCGATCGGGGTCGAGTTCGGATGCCAGCCTCGTGTTGATGGCGGTCACCGTAGCGAACGCCTGGGCCTCGTCGTTGGCGCGCCGAGCGGCACGCTGCTGCGCACCGGCTTCGGCACGCAGCGCGATCTCGGTCTCGACGGACGCCACGAGCGACCGCATCGCCGTCAGATCGTCGTCCGTCCACGCGCGCGGCTCGCTGTCGATAGCGCACAGCGAGCCCAGCACGTTGCCATCGGGCGCATGAATCGGTACGCCCAGGTAAGCGATCACTCCCAGATCGGCGATGGCGAGGTTGTCGCGCACGACCGGATGCTCGCGCGCGTCCTCGACTACGAGCGGCTCGTCCGTCGCCACGACGTGCTGGCAGAACGAGTGCGACAGCGGCGTTTCACGCGCCTCGCCAGCCGCGCCTCCCAGTCCCAGCGCACTCTTGAAAAACTGGCGGCGCGCGTCGACCAGCGAAACGAGCGCGACCGGAACGCGCAGCACGTAGCGCACCATCGCGCTGATGCGGTCGAACGCGATTTCGGCCTCGCTGTCGAGCAGGCCGGTAGCCTCCAACGCTCGGAGACGCTCGGCATTAGCTATTTTGGACGCACACGAGCGATGTGGCGGCGTGGTGACGAAAGGCTGAGCGAGCACGAGGAGGGGCGGCGTGATGAGCGCGGAGAACGATGCTTCGCTTTATCGGCTCCGAGCGGACCCTATTAAACCGAAAGCCGCGTGCAGCGCAACCGACCGAACTCTGAGGTATGCCTATCCGCCCCAAGCTCAGCTGCTGCAAGCGTAGCGAAACACGTAGGCCACAACGAACAGAGCGAGATCGCCGCGCCGCGCGACTCTATAGAGCCCCGCTCTCTCGCAGCGGTCTCCCTCGGGTTGCACGCGCCTGAGACTACATCGTCCAACGGCGGCGTTGCTAGCGGCTTTCTCGCTGCGGCGTCTCAGCGGTTGCGGATTTCGATCGCCTCGGGCAGGTAGCGCCAGTAGCGCTTGGGCATGTGGCGCATTTGCAAGTCGGGGTTGCGGCGCTCGGGAATGTCGACCGACCGGAAGTACGCACGCCACAGCGACTCGGAGTGCGACGGACTGGAGCGGTTGGCTTGATTCCACACGTCGTCGGGGAAGTCGTCTTGAATCGACAGCCGCTCGCCGTTCCAGACGATACCGTACTGTCGGCGCGCGTCGAGGATGGCCCAGCGCATGGCGGGGAAGCGGCGTTTGAAGTGAGCGCCGATCAGCGGAAGCACGTCGCACTCGGGCTCGACGAACGAGACATAGGTGCGCTCTTCGTTGGTCAGCGCGTCGGGCGTCTCCAAGTCGCCGAAGCGGACGAAGGCGTGCATCCGGTGGACCTCGCGCGACACCATCCGGCCGAGCCGCAGTCCTTCGAAGGCTGGTTCGAAGCCGACGTCTTCGAGCACGTCGCTTCCGTGCGAGAGCAGCGCTAGCGCCAGCCGCACCGCCGTTCGGTCCGCGCCGGGCTGCTCGCTGAGCACGACGCGGTAGAGCAGCCGCAGCGCGTTGCCCCTACCCCGGCGCGCGATGCGCTCTTCGAGATCGGCGGCGGTCTTGGAATCGGTCTCGACGTAGTCGGAGCGCCGAACAGTCCGCCCTGGGCCGCCTGCCCCAGCGCACGACCGACAGCGGAACGCGGCCCTCGCGCTCGGCCTGGGCGACGACGCACAGCAAGCCGTCGAACGTGCCGTCGTAGCCCACGTCGCCTCCCAGCGGCGGCTCTTGGTACAGCCGGGTCACGCCGCCAGCCCCAGCGCGCTCGGCTTGGCCGACACCTGCGAGCGCTGCGGCGGACGCCCGGCGGCCGACGCGAACAGGTCGAGTTGCGGCACGGCGTCGCGCTTGCGCGAGGGCGCGATCAGGCGCAGGCGCACCTGGTTCGGGTTGTGTTCGAGCAGGCGCGGCTTGTGCTCGCCAACGGTCAGGAAATACTGCGCGCGCTTCATCACGACGCCCATCTTCTTGAGGTGCTCCCACCTGAGCGCCTGGTGCCGACGCGCCGCCACGATGCGCTGCGCCGACCGCACGCCGACTCCGGGGATCCGCAGGATGAGCGCGTAATCGGCCGTGTTCACGTCGACCGGAAACAGCCACGGATTGCGCAGCGCGTAGCCCGCCTTGGGATCGACGCCGACGTCCAGATCGGGCTCTTCGTCGGTCACGATCTCGTCGACTTCGAAGCCGTAAAAGCGCAGCAGCCAGTCGGCCTGGTACAAGCGGTGCTCGCGAACCAGAGGCGCCGTCCGAGCCTGGGGCACGCGCGGATCGGGCGAGATGGGGACGAAGCCCGAGTAGTAGACGCGCTTGAGCTTCTGATCGGCATACAGATCACCGGCGAGCTTGAGCACCTGGCGGTCGTTCTCGGGCGTCGCGCCGACGACGAGCTGGGTCGTCTGCCCGGCGGGGGCGAAGAGTTTGGGAGCCGTCCGCAGCGGCGTCTTGCGGGCCGTCCGCGCGTCGTCGCGGTAGGCGTCGATGCCGTCGCGCAGGCTGTTCATCGGGTCGAACGCGCTCTTGTAGTCCTTCTCGGGCGCGACGCTTTTGAGGCCCTGCTCGCTGGGGATTTCGAGGTTGACGCTCAGCCGGTCGGCGTAGCGCGCGGCCTGGGCGACTAGCTCGTCCGACGCGCCCGGTATGATCTTGAGGTGGATATAGCCGTTGAACTGGTGGATCTCGCGCAGATCCTTGGCGACGCGCACTAGCCGCTCGGTCGTCGTGTCGGCGTCCTTGAAGATGCCAGACGACAGGAACAGCCCTTCGATGTAGTTGCGGCGGTAGAAATCCATCGTCAACTCGACGACTTCCTCGACCGTGAAGGCGACGCGCGTCACGTCGTTCGACCGGCGGCTGACGCAGTAGGCGCAGTCGTAGATGCAGACGTTGGTGAACAGGATCTTGAGCAGCGACACGCACCGCCCGTCCTGGGTGTAGCTGTGACAGATGCCGTTGCCGGTCGCATCGCCGACGCCGGTCTTGCTGTTGCTGCGCTTGCTGCCCGACGACGAGCACGACACGTCGTACTTGGCCGCGTCGGCGAGGATTTCGAGCTTTTCGATGACCTGACGGCGCATGAGATCGGGCTGAACTGGTGGGAGTATCCGGCCAATGTACGCGCGCATGTGTGACAGCCCTGCGGCACAGCTGATCGCTAGCCTTAAGTCTTTCTTTTCCAGTCACTCGGCGACGCACCACGCAGGTGCAAGATTCGGACACTGACTGAGAGCGTCGCCCGCCGCAGTAGCTTCACTCCAGCCCTCCACGACGCCCCATGCCGGACCTTGCCCTGCGCCGAAGCGCTCCCGCCAAACTCAACCTCGGACTGCACGTGCTGCGCCTGCGCGACGACGGCTTTCGCGACATCGAAACGGTCTTCCTGCCCATCGCGTGGCACGACACGATTACGGCTCGCTCGTCGAACGCGCTGACCCTCTCGTGCTCCGACCCGGACCTGCCCACGGATCGGCGCAACCTGGTGCTGCGCGCCGCCCTGCGCCTGAACGACGCGCTGGGAGGTGGATATGGCGCCGAGCTGCACCTGGACAAGCGCCTGCCCTACGGCGCCGGATTGGGCAGCGGGTCGTCTGACGCGGCGCACACGCTGCGCCTACTCTGCGATCTGTGGGACGCCGACGTTCCGCCCGCACAGCTGACCGCCATCGCCGCCGAACTGGGCAGCGACGTGCCGTTCTTTTTGGGCGACCACGCCGCCTATGCAACCGGTCGGGGCGAACGCCTCTCGGCCTTGGCGGGCACCGAAGGCGATCCCTACCGATGCCCGTTCACGCTCGTCGTCGCCTCCCCGCCCGTCCACGTCGACACAGGCGAGGCGTACGGGCTCGTCGTCGCCAACGACAGCCACCGGCCCGATCTACGCGCCGTCGTGGCGTCCAACGACCTGGAGCGGTGGCGGCGCGAACTCGTCAACGACTTCGAGGCGCCCGTCTGCGC
This sequence comes from Rhodothermales bacterium, assembly GCA_963841855.1. Taxonomy (GTDB): domain Bacteria; phylum Bacteroidota; class Rhodothermia; order Rhodothermales; family BA12; genus CAXBBB01. The sequence continues at coordinate 1,216,408 of CAWJEJ010000001.1, forward strand.
GCGCCACGCCGAGCTAGGCCACGTGCGCCAGTGCCTGCTCGACGCCGGAGCCGGGTACGCGGCGATGTCCGGCTCGGGCTCGTCGTTCTGGGGAGCATTCGAGGATCACGCCCAGGCTACCGCTGCCGCGCACGCGCTGAGAGACCAGGGCATGCGGGCGTGGCACGGAGACGCCCACACGGCCTAGCCGCGCCGCGTTCGAGCGTTCGACCTCTGCCGATTCGTCACGCGGCGCGGCGGCGGCATCCGCTTTGCCGCGTGAGGTTGCACGCCGCTGCATCCTTCCGCCCGCATCGGCGGTACACTGCGCCCGGCATCTGCCCTCTTCTCCGCACACTCGCCTGATGGCTCTCAAAGACTACTATTCTGTTCTCGGCGTGACGCCCAGCGCCGACGAGGCCGCGATCAAAAAGGCGCACCGCAAACTCGCCCGAGACTTTCACCCCGACCGCAACCCCGACAATCCGTCTGCCGAGGAGCGGTTCAAGGAAGTTCAGGAGGCCTACGACACGCTGGGCGATGCCAAACTGCGCCGCACCTACGACGCACGGCGCAGCAACCCGTTCGGCGGAAACAGCGGTCAGCCCGGAAGTCCGTACGACGACCTCTTTACCGGCTCCGGCAACCGCTACCGCGCCAACCGAGACGGCTCGTACGTCCGCTACGACACGGGCGGGTCGGGCGGCTTCGAGCAGTCGCCGTTCGACGATTCGTCCGACTTGTTCAGCCGGTTCTTTGGCGGGGGCAGTGGGGCGGCGCGTGGCCCGCGCACGACGCCGGGACGAGACGCCGAGACGACCATCTCGCTCACGTTCGCCGAAGCGCTGAGCGGCGCCTCCAAGGAGTTCACCATCAACGGCGAGCCCATCCGCATCACCGTCCCCAAGGGCGCATCGAACGGCATGAAAATCCGCGTCAAGGGGCGCGGAATGGCTGGATCGGGCGGCGCGCGCGGCGACCTGTACGTAACCTTCAACGTGTCCGACGACAATCGCTTTCGCCGAGACGGCAACGACCTCTACCTGACCGAAACCGTCGACGCGTTCGAGGCGATGCTGGGCGCGAGCCGCACGCTCGCGACGGCCTATGGCGACCGCATCCGCATCACGATTCCGCCCGGAAGCCAGCACGGCGACAAACTGCGCGTCCGGGGCAAGGGCGTCGTCCGGTCGAGCAAGACGGGCGATCTCTACATCGAAATCGCCGTCGAAACGCCGCGCCTGTCCGACGAGCAGCGCGACGCGCTCCGCGCCGCCGTGTCGGACGCCGGAATCACGGTTCCGGCCGCTTAAGCGGACCAGACGGCGCCGCGTTGCCAAGTGCTCACCGCACCTGCCGCCCAAACGTGAGACTGACGAACGGCGAGGCGAACGTCCGCTCGGCGTCGGGGCGGGCGTCGGCTTCGAGCAGGCGCACGCCGCCGGGGAAATAGTCGACCGACACGCCGATGCGTAGGCCTTGAACGCGCGTATCCGTACCAAAGTCGGCGCCCAGAGAGGCCTCGCCGCCCAGCCCGACGATCAGGCGCCCGCGGCTCAGGCTCTCGAGCGCCGAAAACGTTCGCGCGCCTTCGGCCCGCCCGTCGCACTCGGTGCCCGGCGTGATGCGTCCGTCGCCGTCGCAGTCCTCGAAATAAGGAGAGCGCCAAGCTAACGTGGGCCCAATCGTCGCGCTGGCGAACGGGCGGAAGTTGGAAGCAATCTGGCGTCGAAACAGGCGACGCTGCGTCCCCAGTTGCATCGGCAGCACGAGCAGGTAGCTCAGCTTCTCGGGGATCGTGACGCCGCTCAGGCCGAAAAACTTGCTCTCGCGCTCGTCGGTGACGTTAGAGAGGTGGAAGACGGCGACGACGGCCCAGTCGGGCGAGACGGGCGATTCGCGCAGCCACGCGTAGGCGCCCAGGCCAAAACCGGACTCGGAAACGCGAACGCTTCCGCCCCACCCGGCTGCGTAGGTGTCGACCGAATCCAGCGCCAACTCGACCAGCGCGGGCGAGCCGGCTGGGCGCCCCACGGCCGTCGAGTCTTGCGCGCGAGCGCACAGAGCGAGCGGTATGGAGACGAGTGTCAGGAGCGTCCATCGAGTCATAGATCAAGAGTACGGACGCGCGGCCCGACCTGCGCAACCGCGCCCGAGCAGGTGGCGTATTCGTTGCCCGCTCTGCTTCTCGCCCGCCGTTCTATGCGCCTTCTGCTCCTCACCACTTTGCTCGCCACCTGGGGATGTGTTCTGCCCGACGCCGACCCGTCTGCCGCGCGCGCGCCTGCCGGGGATCCGATCTTCACTCCGACGCTGGCAACGGCCGCCGATACGCTCGCCTTCCGCGCCGCCTCGTTTGCCGGCCAGGAAGCGTGGGAACGCACGCCCTACGTCGCGTTTCGCTTCGGCCGGGCCGAGAACGCCACCGACTCGACTTCGAGCCCAGCGTCGCGGCGTCACCTGTGGAACCGCCAGACGGGCGCATACCGAGTCGACATTCCACGCCGCGACACGCTCTACACCGTTTTCTTGGACGTGACTGCGCCTACAGGGTCCGAGCGCTCGGGCTCGGCCTACCGCGACGGCATCCTCTTGGAAGGAGCCGAAGCCGCGCAGTGGATCGACAGCGCGCACGGCATGTTCGTCAATGACACGTACTGGCTGATCGCGCCGTTCAAGCTTTTCGACCCTGGCGTCACGCGCGGTCTGGACCCGTCCGAAGACACCGAGAGCGAGCGCGCCCTGACGCTCGTGTTCGACGGCGTCGGCCGCACGCCCGGCGACCGCTACTGGCTTTACATCGACCGGCAGAGCGGGCGCGTGACGGGCTGGAAGTTCCACCTGCAAGGGCAGCCTCAGCCAGGCGGCCGCATCGATCGGATGGGCTATCGAACGTTCGACACGCCCAGCGGCACCATCCGCCTCGCCACGCGCTACGAAACCGGCGAGCGCGACCTCTATTCGGACGCCCTCTCGCTGCCCCAATCGGTAGACGATGCGGCCTTCACCGATCCCGCCGCCCAGCCTCGCCTCAACTGAGGTAACTCGGCGCCTGCTCCCCACCCGCGTGGACTACCGCTTTCGCATCGCCCGGCGTTACCTGTTCAGCAGCAAGCGGGTCAGCGTCATTTCCGTAATCACGGCCCTCTCGACCGTCGGCGTGGCGGTCGGCGTGGCGGCGCTGATCGTGGTGCTCTCGGTCATGAACGGCTTCTACGGTTTCGCGCGCGACCTGCTCGTCTCGCTCGACCCGCACGTGCGCGTCACGGCTGTCGGTGGAATGCCGCAACAGCGCGCAGACTCGGTTCTGTCGCTGGTCGTCGGAATGGAAGGCGTCGTCGTGGCGGCCACGTATGCCGAGGGCAAAGCGCTCGTCGTGCCGGACGGTCCGCTGGCATCGGCGCAGTCGGCCAACAAGATCGTCGTCGTGCGAGGCGTCGACGCAGGCGCGTTCATGCGCGACTCGTCGGCGTCGGGCGCTTCGCCACAGTCGCCGCCTGGGGGAGGCAGTCTGGCGCGCGAGCCGGGCAAACTGCCGGGCGTTTCCGTCGGCGGAGGCCTGTCGAGCCGCATCGGACTGGTCGCCGGAGCCGGTCCGTACGACGGAAGCACGCTGGGCCTGCTCTCGGCGCCCGCCATCGAACGCGCGATCACGTCGCCGTTCGCGCCGCCGGGCCTAGTCCGCTTCGAAGTTCGCGACGTGTTCGACATGGACCCGGCGTACGACGAGAGCCACGTCTTCGTCGATCTGCAGGAAGCGCAGCGCCTGTTTCGCATGAACGGCGAGGTGACCGGCGTCGAGTTGCGGCTGGCCGATCTGGAGCGGGCGCAGGCCGTTGCCGACGAGGTGCGCGTCCACCTGGCCAGGACGTTCGAAGGCGACGAGTCGTTCGTGGTCGAGACGTGGTACGATCTCAACCGCGCGTTCTACGACGTGATGGCGCTCGAAAAGTGGGGCGCAGGCGCGATCCTGTCGCTGATCGTGATCGTGTCGGCGTTCAACATCGCCGGTTCGCTGATGATGATCGTGATTGAGAAGAGGCGCGACGTGGGCGTGCTGGCGGCGATGGGCGTTCCGCGTGCGGGCATTCGTCACCTCTTCCTGATCGAAGGCGCGCTGATCGGATTGGTCGGCGCAGGCGGCGGGTTGGTGCTGGGACTGGGGCTCGCACTGGCGCAGACTCGGTGGGGATTTGCCAAGTTGCAGAGCGGTGGAGGAGCCTTCCTGCTGGATGCCTATCCGGTCGACGTGCAGGCGGGCGACGTGCTCGTGGTCGTCGCGGGCGCGCTCGTGCTGTGCCTGGCGGCGGCGCTGTACCCAGCGCGGCGAGCGGCGGCACTCTCGCCCGCTGAGGCGGTGAGCCTGGCCTAGCCGAAAGCGGCCGCCCGTCGCCTTTCACGCAAGCGGAAATCCACCTGGAAAAACGGGCGCTCGACGACTGTTCGAACCCGTCGCCGCTCAAGCCAGTGGGCGAAACGGACCGTTGTCTCTGCGGGAATTGGGACGGCCGCACGGCTTGCGAAGCGGCCCAACCGACAAAACCCAACCTCTTTCACGGTTTATTCCGCTCGGCCAGAGCAATTGCACTTGGAAGCGAGACTCGGTAGGCGTAGCTTTTCAGGCTCAAATGCAGAGACCTGTTCGGGCCGCCCACGTGCGGCCTTTCGCATCTCCGCCCTCTCGACTTCCACTCCGCGGCGATCCGGTCGCCCCTTTCTCTCGCTCGCCATGCCCCGCAAGGATCAGCTCACCGGCAAAGGCCCCGTCTCGGGTAACCACGTCTCGCACGCGCACAACAAAGCCAAGCGCACGTTCGCGGTCAACCTGCAGAAGAAGCGGTTCTACATTCCCGAAGAGGACCGCTGGATCACCCTGCGCGTCTCGGCGACGACGATCAAGACGATCAACAGCAAAGGCATCTCGGCCGTTCTGCGCGACGCGCGCAAAAAGGGCACGTCGCTCGTCTGAGCCACCCGATCGCATTTTGGGCGTGACCGCCCCTCCCCTATTCCCTTTCCGATCCGATGGCTAAGTCCAAAGACGTTCGCCTGAACATCATCCTTGAGTGCACCGAGGCGCCGGGCACGTCGCGCTACGCGACCACCAAGAACCGCCGCAACACGACCGGCCGCCTGGAGCTCAAGAAGTACAATGCCAAGCTGCGCAAGCACACGCTCCACAAGGAGATCAAGTAAGCGCATCGGGCGTACGCTCGACATTCTCTACCACCTGATCCCGCTCGGCGGGACCCACACCCCTACCCGAAATGGCAAAGGTCAACAAAAACCAGCGGACCGACCGCGGTAAGAACCGTCAGGAAAACAAGATGGCGAAAATCGTCGTCGCCGAGAAGAAGGAAAACGGCCAGTATCGCTTCCGTCAGAAAATGGTCAACATCGACAACGTCCAGGCCGAACTCAAAGCCGCCAAATAAAGCGGCGTACTCTTCGCTCGTTCTGACCTCCCAAGTGGACCGAGAACGAGTCGAAGACTCCTCGGGGAGTGGCGCAGCCCGGTAGCGCATCTGCTTTGGGAGCAGAGGGTCGTCGGTTCAAATCCGGCCTCCCCGACCAAGTCCGACAGGACATCCCACCGCGAAGCCGTCGCCTCCATCGTGGGGCGGCGGCTTCCGCACGTTTGACACCATGGACGACCACGCTTTTCGTTGCCCTGAATGCGGATCGGCAGGGACGAGCGCTATGATGAGCGTCAATCGACTGGCGCCATCCGACGAGCGCAATCCGTGGGATTCTATCCAAGGACAGTTCGAATGCGCTGCGTGCGGCTTCGTCGTCCCGGCGCACCTCGCCGAGCGATGGGACGGTATGTCGCACGAGGAGGCTCGAGCCGAGTGGCGCTCGGTCTACCGATCCGGGTCGAAGGCTCAGAAGTAACCGCGGTCACTCGCCCGGATACGCATCGCCGTAGAGAGCGCGGGCGGCAGACTCGTAGGTATCACCCGGCGTCCAGAGGGGGCGCGCGTCGGCGTCGGCGATGAGGCGGGCGGTGTGGGCGTAGGCCTGGACGAAGCGGAGTAGATAGGCGAAGTCGAAATCCGCGTCGGCCTGATCGGCGGCGCGGTGGTAGTAGTTCGAAACGCCGGGCAGGTCGAAGGCGGTGAAGCCCGGGCTGAACGTGGGCGCGGGAATGCCCTTCGATGCCAGCGCGACGTTGTCCGAGCGGTCGAACAGGCCTTGCTCGGGACTTGGGTCGGCGAGGACGGTCAGCCCATAGCGGGCGGCGCCCTGAACGATCATCGGGTCGGCCGTGGTGCGGCCTTTGCCGATCAGCGTGACGGCCGTCGTGTCGGTGTAACCCGCGCCGTCAATGTTGAGGTTGTAGACGATCTGGCTCAGCGCGACGGGTGCATGATCGGCGAAATAGCGGCTGCCGATCAGGCCGATCTCCTCGGCCGTGTAGGCAATCAGCAGCACCGAGCGGCGAGGTGGATTCTGGCCCAGCGCGTCGGCAGCGGCGAGCAGGGCGGTCGTACCCATTCCGTTGTCCCTAGCACCGTTGAAGATCGAGTCAGCGGGAGTGGCTCCTGCTCCGGCGCTCATTCCAGCTCCCAGATGGTCGAAGTGTGCCGTCAGAGCCACGTATTCGCCGCGCAGATCGGGATCGCTCCCCCGCACGACGGCGACAACGTTGCTGCTCGACGGCGCATCGGTCATGGTCATGCCCGGCGTGGCGAGCGAAGCCCGGGCGCCGCTTCGAAGCGCACCGACGGCCTCGCTCTCGGTGACCCACGCATGGGGAAACGTCAGGTCTTCGGCGTCCGGCAGCACCTGCGTCCGAGGTCCGGCGACGAAGCCGCGCACCCGCTCCCACGGCACGCCCGACGCGTAGATCTCGACCAGCGCGACAGCGCCCGAACGAAGTGCCAGCTCGCGCTTGGCCTCGACGGCCGCCAGCGCCGCACCGACGCCCTGACCGTCCGGCGTTCCGATCGTGGCGACGGCCACTTTCCCGGCGGCATCGGCATAGTCGGCCACCTCGAATCCAAACCCAACGAAAACCGACTCGCCCTCGAACGTGCCCGCTCTTCCAGACATCACGACCACGTCGTTCGGAGGAACAGGCTCTCCTCCGACGGACAGCACCGCATCGCCCGGCGAGCCCAAGCGGACGAACAGGATCGTTTGCAGATAGCCGCTCATTCCCGGAGCCGGGACTGCGCCCGCATCTCGAAACCGGCGGGCGATATAGGCGGCGGCGCTGTCGTTGCCCGGCGTGCCCGTCGCGCGTCCCATCAAGGCATCGGAGGCTAGATAGCGGATGTCGGCGGCCGACCGGTCCTGCGTCAACCGGTCTTCGGGCGGACCGTCCGTCTTGGGGCCGGAGCAGGCAGCGAGCGTGAGGACGACGGCGAGCAGAGAGAGGCGAGCCATGCGAGAAATAGGATGAACGATCACAAACTACACCGAACGCCCCGCTCGCGCCGGCCGGCCGCCGGTCGGGGCCAATCTGTTCGTCTGCGTCAACTCAGAGCTGCCGTCGCCGCCGCTCCTCCTTACACTCGAACGTCCAGAGCGCGCAACCGCCACGCACGGACGGCACTTCCTGAGTAGCGGGACGGCTAGACGCTCAGCGCTCCGCAAACAATGTCGTCGCCCTTGTCCAGGCGCCGCGTCAGTAGCTTCGAGCATCACGCCAAGCCTTGCCCGATGCTCGCCCTTGTCCTCGTCTGCGCCGCCCTCGCCCTGATCCTCGCTGGATGGCGGCTGATCCAGCGCGGACGCTACTTCCTCCACGTCTTCCAACTCGAAGGCTACAAGACCAACGAGTACCGCGCGTGGGCTTCGAACCGCGCCGGCAGCCACGTCTGGCGCTTGTCGCACACGCTGGGCCTACTCGTGATCGTGCTGGCGGCCGCCACGCTGTGGACGCTGGGCGCATGGGTTGTGCCCATCGCGCTCTTGCTCTACGGCATCGCCTTCTTCTCGGCCAAACTCTACCGCTCGGCCCGCATCAAGAAGCCGCTGGCGTGGACCGACCGGATGAAGCGCCTGCGCATCGCCGTCGTCGCCTGGACGCTGCTGCCGATCATCGGCGGCTTGGTGCTGGGCGTGTCGACCGGGCTGGGCGCCGACGCCCGTTTCGCCGGATGGATCTGGATTTTGGGCGGACTGTGGGTAGCCGACCTGGGCGCTCCGTTTTGGACGCTGCTGGGCGGCTACGTAACCAAGCCCGTCGAGAACAGCGTCCAGGAAGGTTTCAAGCGCCAGGCCCGCGCGACGCTTGGGGCTCGGCCCGACCTGCACGTGCTCGGCATTACGGGCAGCTATGGCAAGACGAGCGTCAAGTTCATCATCGCCGAGTTCCTCAAGCAGAAGTACAACGTGCTCGCCACGCCCAGCAGCTACAACACGCCGATGGGCATCTGCCTCGTCATCAACACCAAACTCAAGCCTGAACATCAGGTGCTGATCTTGGAGATGGGCATGCGCTACCCCGGCGACATCGAAGAACTGTGCGAGATCGCCCAGCCGCACAAAGTCGTACTCACGAGCATCGGCATGGCGCACCTCGAGACGATGGGGTCGATCGAAGCCATCGCCCACGAGAAAGCGCAGATCTTGGAGCACATGAAGCCGGGCGGCGACGCAATCCTCAACGGCGACGACAAACGCGTTCGCGTCCTCTCGGGCGTGAGCGGGAAGCAGTGGCGCGTGTCGCTCGAAGACGAGAGCGCCGAGATTTATGGCTCCAACGTCAGCTACGGCAAAGAAGGCGTGCGGCTGACTGTCCGCGACGACACCGGTGAGACGGCAGAGATCAAGGCTAAGCTGCTTGGGCAGCACAACGTAATCAACCTGCTGATCGGAGTCGCCGTGGCACGCAGCTATGGACTGCGCTTGCGTCAAATCGCCGCTGCCGCAAGCCGCATCGAGCCGACCGATCACCGCCTGGCGTTGCGCGAAGAAGCCGGACTGACCGTCATCGACGACGCGTTCAACTCCAACCCCGTCGGCGCGCGCAACGCCGTCGAGATCCTGGGCCAGATGGACGGCAAACGCGTCATCGTCACGCCCGGCATGGTCGAGTTGGGAGACCGGCAGTACGACGAAAACAAAATCTTCGGCACCCACATCGCCCGGCACGCCGATCTCGCGATCCTCGTCGGCCAGGAGCAGACGCGCCCGATCCAGGACGGCCTCCGCGAAGCAGGCTACCCCGACGACCAGATCGCCGTCGTCAACACTTTGTTCGAAGCCCGAGACGTCGTCCGCGCCCGCACCAAGCCCGGCGACACCGTCCTCTACGAAAACGACCTACCGGATCAGTACAATGGATAGTGTATATTGGCGCTAACTTGCTTTTGCCATGCGTCTTTTTGTTCTATTTCTTCTCACCGCACCGTTTCTCACCGGCTGCGACCCCTGCGCGACTTTCGGGATGGGTGGTTACAACGACCAAGATGTCGTGCTGACACAACCTCTACCTGACACAGGCGCTAGTGTAGGCGAATCGTTTTCTGTCGACTTTTCGAGGTACTGGCGATACGAAGCAGGTGACGAATGCACTGCACCATATAAATCGACGCCTCCCATAATGTGGGCGGAATCGTCGTCGAGTGATGTGGAGCTTCGATTCGAGAGTCATACGCTAGTCGCGACCCCACTTCGCGAAGTAGAGAACGTAGAGATACGGGTCTTCGGGAGAGAGGAAGGATACTCGACCAGTCCTTACCCCAACTATTCTCGGTCGCCCAGCCCAGCGTCGTTCCGCCTGAGCACCGGGAAAGAACTATCGCCCGACTATGCTCCAAGCCCTACCAAGATCTCGGGCAGGCGGGTACTACGAGTGCTTCACTCACCATCTGTATTTACGGGCGGCGATACACTCACGCTGCACGCGGATGTGATCGACACAGCGACAGGTGAACCACCTCGACGATATGGCTTTTCTCCCTTGCAGTTGGTTTGGGGTGTGGATGACTCAAAAGTGTACTGGCGGGAAGGGGGACACAGCGGGCCTTTGGGATACCTGCCCGGCTTCTCAGTGGCGCCGGATTCTATTCGCGTATTGGTGCGAGAAGACACCGATGAGGTGATGGGGGTCGTTCATGCGGACACTTATCTGGGCAGTGAGGCATTAGCCTTTCACATCGTCTCGGAGTAGTCCAGGCTCCCGTTAAGCTACGCTCCCACAGGCGCCAGTCGCCCGGCGAGGAGGTAGAGGACGGCCATGCGCACGGCGACCCCGTTGGTGACCTGGTCGAGGATGACGGCGTTGGGGCTGTCGGCGACTTCGCTGCTCAGTTCGACGCCCCGGTTGATCGGTCCGGGGTGCAGGATGCGTAGGTCGGGATAGCGGTCCAGGTGGTGGGGGCGCAGGCCGAACTGCTGGTGGTACTCGCGCAGGCTGGGGAAAAGGCCGGCGCTCTGGCGTTCGAGTTGCAAGCGCAGCGCCATCGCCACGTCGCAGCCGTCGAGCGCTTCGTCCAGGCGGTGCGTGACCCGGACGCCCATCTCCTCGACGCCGCGCGGCAGCATCGTCGGCGGGCCGCAGAGCGTCACGTTGGCGCCCAAGGCGTTGAGGCCGTAGATGTTCGAGCGGGCGACGCGGCTGTGGGTGATGTCGCCGATGATCGACACGTTGAGGCCTTCGAAGCCGCTGGTCACGCCCGACATCGTGAGCAGGTCGAGCAGCGCCTGAGTCGGATGCTCGTGCGCACCGTCGCCCGCGTTGATTACGACTGCATCGATGCAGCGCGTGAGGTAGTGAGCCGCTCCGGGCGAGGCGTGGCGGATTACAGCCACGTCGGTCTTCATCGCTTCCAAGTTGCGCGCCGTGTCTTTGAGCGTCTCGCCTTTGCTGACACTGCTGCCCGACGCGCTGAAGTTGACGACATCAGCCGAGAGGCGCTTTTCGGCCAGTTCGAACGAGATGCGCGTCCTCGTGCTGCTCTCGAAAAACAGGTTGACGACGGTCACGCCGCGGAGCGTCGGCACCTTCTTGATCGGCCGCTCCAAGACGGCTCGAAACTCGCGCGCCGTGTTCAAGATGAGCCGGATCTCGTCGGCGCCGTAATCGGCCAGCCCCAACAGGTGACGGTGGCGCAGCTGGGTGATCGGCTCGCTCATTGCTCCTCGGACACTACGTCGACGAGCCACACGCCCTCTCGGTCGTCGATGTCGGACAGGCGGACGCGGACTTCTTGGCCGGGCAGCGTCGGTACTTGAAGTCCCACAAAGTCCGGCGAGACGGGCAACTCGCGCAGGCCCCTATCGACGACGCACAGGAAGCGGACGCTGGCCGGGCGCCCCATGTCGAGCAGCGCGTCCAGAGCGGCGCGCGCGCTGCGGCCGGTGTAGAGCACGTCATCGCACAAGACCAGGTGGCGACCGGTGATGTCGAACGGAACGTCGGTGCGGCGAACCGTCAGCGGGCGTGCGCGCATCCGTACGTCGTCGCGGTACATCGTCGTGTCGAGGATGCCGACCGGTACGTCGATGCCCTCGAGCACCTTGACGCGCGCTGCGATGCGCTGAGCGATCGGCACGCCGCGCACCTGCAAGCCGACCAATGCCAGGGGCGGATGGGATGCGTCGTCCGGCCTTGCAGCGATCACCTCGGCAATCTGCCGCGCCATGCGGTCGAGCGTGCGGGCCAGATCGGCCTCGGTCATCAGGTGCGCCGTAACGCGGTCGGCCATCGGTGCGTGCGTGGGTGAGACGGCAAACTACGGTGACACGCCCTGATACCGGGCGATGTCAAGCTGCTGACTCGGCACCCTTGGTCCTGCGCCACACAACGGCGTTGATGTAGACCAGAGACGTGACGATCAGCACCAGAGGCAGGCCGTCCCAGCCGAGCAGTTCTTGGTCTTTGTCGATCATCAGAAACGTCATTGACAGCACCACCAGCGTCGCACTGAGCACCTGCATCCGAGCGCGGAACGCCTGCTGCTTCGCCGCATGAACACGGCCGACTTCCGTTCTCATCAGCTTATCCATCGTGCTCTTCCCGGCTCTTCTCCCACAGCATGCGCATCACCAGCCCAGCCGCAACCGCCAGCGACACGCCGCCCACCAGCGAGAACACGCCGCTCTGCCACGCGGCGACGCACATCGCAAGAATCAGCAGCGCTCCAGAAGTCCGCCGAGCCTTAGGCGTCTGCTGTATGCGTTCTGGGGGTGCAGTCTTCAGGAGATAGTCGTCGTTGGGCATAGCGGTCAGTTGGCGGCGGCTTTGAGGTGAAACAGCGGGATCGCGACGCTGAACCGGGCGCCGTTGGCGTACTCCATCAGGTACGTGCCGCGCATCGTGCCTTCGGGCGCTCGGAGGATGACGTAGCTGTCGTACTCATGCACCTCGCCCGGCGCCAGGATCGGCTGCTGACCGATCACGCCCTCGCCTTCGACCTCCTGCATCTTGCCGTCGCGGTCGCGGATGTGCCAGTGGCGGCGCGTGAGTTGCACCTCGTCCGTCCCGTTGTTCTCGATGCGCACCTGGTAGGCGAAGACGAACTTGCGCGCCATCCAATCCGACTGCGCGTCGAGGTAAATCGGGCGGACAGTGACGGCGATGTGCTGCGTGGTGGCGGTGTAGGGAATCATGGGCGTGCGGCTGCCGGATGCTCAACACACGGAGGCCGAGGGGGTTGCCGGTTACCCACATCACGCGTGCAGCACCAAATCCGAATCACCGTTAGAAAATCGGCCTGATCTCGGTCCGGCGATAAAGACATGGAGCGGAGGAGGCGTCAAAAAATCGTCTTGTTTGAGCGCAGCGAGTTTGGACGATTTTAGCCGACGCAGCGCAGTGTCCGCCGGAGCGAGTCCAGCCTTGAATTTTGCTTCGGCGCCTGCCCTGAGCGTAGCCGAAGGGGATCAAGCCAAAGAAGGCACCGCGCAGCGGAAAGCAGATCGGTACTGACTGTGTTGAAAACCGCCGTCAGATTGTAGCGCATGGACAAGCGTCGGAGATCGCCGCGTCGCTGCGCTCCTCGCGATGACAGGGATCAGGCGCTCAGATATTCCCGATGGAAGCACTGTTGCGCGAAGACTTCTGCCAAATCCACCTGCCCTTCGCACGCCCGGCGAACAGCGCCCCCCACCCGCCGTTGGCACCACGTCCACCCTACCCGCCCAACCTGTGCCCGAGACCGCAGCCGCCGACGCGCCCGCCAAGCCGATCCAGACCATTCCCTCCGCTGTCATCTTGTTCGCGGGCGACAGCGGCGACGGCATGCAGATCACCGGTGCGCAGTTCACGCTCGCGACCGCCCTGGCCCGCAACGACCTGGCCACGCTGCCCGACTTTCCCGCCGAGATCCGGGCTCCGGCCGGGACTCCGTATGGCGTGTCGGGCTTCCAGCTTCACTTCGGATCGGACAGCATCCGCACGCCCGGCGACGAGGTCGACCTGCTCGTGGCGATGAACCCGGCGGCCCTCGTCAAGAACCTGGAGCGGATGCGGATGGGGGGCACGATCCTGGTCAACTCGGACGCGTTCGACGCGCGCGGGCTCGAACTGGCGCGGCTGGACACCAACCCGCTCAACGATCTCAGCCTGGGCGAGCGGTTTCAGGTGATCGAGATCGGGCTGACGACGATCTGCCGCGAGGCGCTCAAAGGCAGCGGCCTGAACACCAAGGAGATCGACCGCTCCAAGAACATGTTCGCGCTGGGGCTGGCGCTGTGGCTCTACGCCCGCCCGCTGGACTCGGCACTCGAATGGGCGAGCCGCAAGTTCGCCAAGAACGCCGCCGTGCGCGACGCCAACCTGCTGCTGCTGCGCAAAGGCTTCCACTATGGCGAGACGATCGAGGCCTTCGCCGTTCGCTACGACGTGCGTCCGGCCGAGCTTCCCAAGGGCCGCTACCGCGCGATCAGAGGCGCCGAAGCGTTGGCGCTCGGACTCGTCACGGCCGGACAGCGCAGCGGGCTGACGATTTTCTACGGCACCTACCCGATCACTCCGGCGAGCGACCTGCTCCACGAGCTGAGCAAGCACAAAAACTTCGGCGTAGCAACGGTCCAAGCCGAAGACGAAATCGCCGCCGTCGGAGCCGCTCTGGGAGCCAGTTTCGGCGGATTGCTGGGCGTGACGGGCACGAGTGGGCCGGGCATGGCACTCAAAACCGAGACGATCGGACTCGCGATCATGACCGAGCTGCCCCTAGTGATCGTCAACGTGCAGAGAGGTGGCCCGTCGACCGGACTGCCAACGAAGACCGAGCAGTCCGACTTGCTCCAGGCGCTCTACGGACGCAACGGCGAAGCGCCGCTCCCCGTCTTGGCCGCATCGACGCCCGGCGACTGCTACGAAGCCGCCTACGAAGCCTGCCGCGTCGCCGTCAAGTACCGTACGCCTGTCGTGCTGCTGTCGGACGGATACCTCGCCAACGGCAGCGAGCCGTGGCTCATCCCAGATCCGTCGGTCCTGCAAGGCATCGCGCCCGACTTCGCGCCCTCGCGCAGCGAAGACGACGCGCCGTTCCTCCCCTACGTCCGCAACGAAGAGACGCTGGCGCGTCCGTGGGCCAAGCCCGGCACGCCCGGACTCGAACACCGCATCGGCGGATTGGAGAAGCAGAACCGGACCGGCAACGTCAGCTATGACGCAGCCAACCACCAACTCATGACCGACTTACGCGCGGCCAAGACGCAGCGGATCGAACGCGAGTTGGGTCCGCCGGTCGTCGAAGGGGCGGACAGCGGCGACGTGCTGATCGTCGGCTGGGGATCGACGCGCGGCGCCATCGAAGCGGCGGGCGAGCGGCTTCGGATGGAAGGGCTGGCCGTCAGCAGCACGCACCTGCGCTGGCTCAACCCGCTGCCTCCCGGCCTGACTTACCTGTTCGCGCGCTTCGACCGCGTCCTGGTGCCCGAACTCAACATGGGGCAACTCAGCCGCGTCCTGCGCGAGCGCTTCCTGCTCGACGTGGCTCAGCTCAACAAGGTGCAGGGCGCTCCGTTCAAGGCGTCCGAGATCGAAGCCGCCGCCCGGGCGCTGATCGCCTAGCGAGCGCCGCTGACCACCCCGTCCGCCTGGCGCGGACACCCCTCCTCCGAGAGGAGGGGATGTTTTTGACTCGACACCGCAGCTAGTTAGACCTCATTCTCCCCCAACCACCGAACCCGTCCTCCCCTCGTGGAGGGGAGGTGCCCCAAAGGGGCGGAGGGGTCCACGCCACCGACCGACTATGCCCACCGATCCCGACCTGCCGCGCCCCGACCGCACGCCGCCGCCCGCGCACAAACGCCCGGCGGACGATGCGACGCGCAAGCCGACGCTGCCGCCCACCGCGAAGAAGGCGACGCTTCCGCCATCCGGCAAGAAGGCCGCTCTGCCTCCTAATGCCAAAAAGCCCACGCTACCGCCCGGCGCCAAAGGTCCGCTGCTGCCGCCCGGTGGCGACGGCGCAGCAGGCGACGCGCCCGGCTTGACGCGCAAGGACTTCGCGACCGATCAGGACGTGCGCTGGTGCCCCGGCTGCGGCGATTACGCCATCCTGGCGACGGTTCAGCGTCTGCTGCCCGAACTGGGCGTCACGCGCGAGGAGACGGTTTTCCTCAGCGGCATCGGCTGCTCGTCGCGCTTTCCGTACTACATGAACACGTACGGCTTCCACTCCATCCACGGCCGCGCGCCCGCCATCGCGACGGGCCTCAAAGCGACACGTCCCGACCTCGACGTGTGGGTGATCACGGGCGACGGCGACGCGCTCTCGATCGGCGGAAACCACCTGATCCACCTGCTCCGCCGCAACGTGGACCTGCAAATCCTGCTGTTCAACAACCAGATCTACGGCTTGACCAAAGGCCAGTACAGCCCGACATCCGAAGCCGGAAAAGTGACCAAGAGCACGCCCTACGGATCGCTCGACCATCCGTTCAACCCGCTCGCCGTCGCGCTGGGAGCCGATGCCAGCTTCGTCGCCCGCTCGCTCGACCGCGATCCTAAGCACTTGGCCCACACGCTGCGTAGGGCGCACGGACACCGGGGTACGTCGCTGGTCGAGATCTATCAGAACTGCAACATCTTCAACGACGGCGCCTTTTTCGAGTTTACCGAGCGCGACACCAAGCCGCTCCGCACGATCCTGCTCGACGATGGTCAGCCGATGACGTTCGACAAGGGCACGCGCGGCCTCAAACTCGACGGCCTCAAACTGATGAGCGTCGACTTGGAAAACGGCGACGCTTCAATCAGCGACTGCCTCGTCCACGACGAGACCGACCGCACGTTGGCTTACCTGCTCAGCCAGTTATTCTGGACCCAGCCCGAAGGCGTCGAGGCGTTGCCGCGCCCGTTTGGCGTGATCTACCGCGAAGACCGGCCGACGTACGACGCGATGCTCCAGCAGCAACTCGCCGACGTGGTCGAGGCAAAAGGACCGGGCGACCTGGCCGCGCTGCTCGCCGGAAACTCGACCTGGACCATCGACTGACCAGTAGAAGCGCTGGGAAGTCGACATCGTAGCGCTTGGCGTTTTCGCAGCGTGGACGGTCGTGCGTTTCTTGGCGCATGACGATTCTCTACGACGCCGCGTTTCAGGCCTACACGTTTGGCCAGGGTCATCCGTTCACGCCGCAGCGGCAGGTGATGCTGATAGAGGCGCTGCGCGAGATGGGGCACAATTTGTCCTTCACGTCGCCGCCCGTCGCTACGACTGACGAGGTGCTGAGCGTCCACGATGCCGACTTTGTCGATGCCGTCGAAAAGGCGGGGCGCGGCGAAGAAGTGCCGGTCGACGATCTGTGGAAGTACGGGCTGAACACGCCCGACGTCCCGCTCTTCGAAGGCATGGGCCACGCCGCCCGCGTGCTCGTCGGCGGGACGAAGCATGGCGCGCTGCTCGCCGCCCAAACGTCCGAACCGGTCCTGATGCTGGGCGGCGGACTGCACCACGCGCGACACGCCGAGGCTTCGGGTTTCTGCGTGTACTCGGACCATGGCGTCGCCATCCGCGCGCTCCGCGACATGGGGCTGCGCGTCGCCTACCTCGACGTAGACGTGCACCACGGCGACGGCGTCGAAGGCCTGTTCTACGACGACCCCGACGTGCTCACGATCTCGCTCCACCAGGACGGCCACACGCTCTATCCGGGAACGGGCGATGTCGAAGACACCGGCCGAGGTGCCGGAGCGGGCTACGCGCTCAACGTGCCCCTCCTGCCCGAAACTGGCGACGACGTCTACCTGCGCGCGTTCGAGACCGTCGTTCCGCACGCGCTGGCGTGGTTCGGCCCCGATGTGCTGCTCGTCGAAGCCGGAGCCGACGCGCACCGACTGGACCCGCTCGCCAACCTGAACCTGTCGACGCACGCTTACCGCACGCTCTGGCGCCGCATCCACGAGTTGGGCCGCGAGCACGCCCGGGGACGGATGCTCGTCACCTTGGGCGGAGGTTACCACCCCGACAGTTCGTCGCGCGTGTGGCTGCTGCTCATCGCCGAACTGATGGGCCTCGACCTGCCCTCGACGATGCCTCCCAACTGGCGGAAGTATTGGTCCGAGGTGACGCACGCCCCGTTCAGCGCCACGCTCGACGACTCGGCGCCCACGACGACCGACGAGTGGATCGCCGACCTGACGCGCCAGCGCACCAGCCAACTGCTCGAACGCTGCGCTCGGCTCTGGATCTAACTCTGCAACCACAGCGCGCGCACCTGTTCGTGGGCGGCGAACTGGCGACGCTCCCAGCTTCCTCGCACGACTGCAAACGGTCGGCCCGCCTCTCGCAACAGGGCGCAGATCGACTCGAAAATCTCCCACCGGGCGGCCTCGTCCGGCAGGTCGCGCTGCGGATCGGGCGTCCACTCTACGTCTGGAGCCAGGACGAGTGTGAGCGCTGGAGGCTGATCGCGCGCCGCTTGTTCGATCCAGTCGGGACACGCGCCGAAGTAGCGCCGCGCGTAGACGACGTTCATCCACAGATCGGTGTCGCAGACGATGGCGGGCGGATGGAGCGCGCGCGTGGCGGCTTCGGACGCGATCTGTCCGCGCGCGGCGGCGTGGGCATCTCGAAGGGTGACCGGTAGCCCCTTGTGGTCGATCCAGGTGCGCAGGTATTCGGGCACGAGCGGGATGCGAAACGCGTGCGCCAAGTCGCGGCTCATCCACGTCTTGCCCGTCGACTCAGGTCCGAGGAGCACGATGCGCTTGGTCTCGGCTGGCTCGCCGCTGCGCTGAGACCAGGGCGCCAATCCGGACAGATCGACGGGAATCGACACGCCCGGCGCTCCGATTTGGGCGACGAGGGGAGCTTCGGCGCGCAGCGTCAACTCGCCGCCCCACGCTAGTCCGAACGCCCTCACGAACGCGCACTCGTGCTCGTCGTCTCGCCACGCCACGCGGACACGCATCGGGTGAGGAGCGCCTCTCACAGCGCCATCTCGCCTAATTGAAGTTCGCGGCGCCACGTCATCCACCCCGCCACGGCCAGCCCGAGCAGAACGAGGTAGAGCGCCGCCGTCGGCCCCAGTCCTTTGACGACGTACACGCCCGTCGCGACAGCATTGACGGCAATCCAGACCAGCCAGTTTTCGACCCACTTGCGCGCCTGCATGACCTGCGCTGCCAACGCGAACGACGTCGTAAATCCGTCCCAGTACGGCAGCGACCCGCCCGCCCGTTCGAGCAGCCAACCCAGTCCCATCGTCCCCAACGCGGCTCCGATGAGCAGAATCGCCAAGCCGGAAGGCGAACCGAGCCGAGGCGCTAACGCTGCTTCGTCATCCGGCTCGCCAGCGTACCACACGCGCCATCCGTAGACCTGAGCGACGAGAAACACGCCGTACAATCCCATGTCGCCGTAGAGTTGGGCTTGCCAAAAGACGGGCAGATACAGCAGCGTCGCCGCGATGCCGATGGGCCAGCCCCACAAGCTTTGCCGCACGAGAATCACAATGCTTACGACTGTCAGAACCGCGCCTGCGACCTCGACGGGATTAGAGAAGAAGGCGGCGAAAGCGTTCACGCGTGCGGGTCAGGTGAAGCGCCAAAGGTACGGGGCGAACGGTGTCGCTCTGGTCTTTTGGCTTGCTTCATGGGCGAGACGAATCTCGCCCCTACGACGGGTTTGTCGGCAGATACGGATCTCGTCGCGCGAAAGCGACGCTCGCGCCGATCATGAACAGCAACCAGATCAGCCAGAGCAGCAAAGTCAGAGGCGCGGACGATAAGCCGATCGCCTCGACCACCCACGCCCAGCCTGCCAGGCAGCACGCGTTGTAGCCCGCCGAGAACCACCAGAAGGCACGGCCATACCGGACGCGATCAGGCTCGGCTCGCAGATGCACCGCGTAGCCGACGAGTAGCGCTAGGCCGATGGCTACCGACGCAATCATCGCCCAGCCGAACGCCTCTGCGAGTGATGCAATCACCGTCCAGCCCAACAACTCGGTGATCACCCAACCGATGGCGTCCACAAGAAACAGGGTGAACAACACGCCCAAAATCGAGAGTATGGCCAGCAGCGCATTGATCGAAACGATAGCGACCAAGAGCGCCCTCCACCGCGTCCACCTCGAATCGCGCTGCTTCATCTTCTACTCCGCCAACCGCCGAAACGCCCTATCGTGGTAGAGCAGCGGCTGCGCGTCGGCATCCGGCGTGATCGCGGACGTGACGCGGCCGATGACGAGCGTGTGATCGCCCATCTCGAGCAGTTGGTCGACGGTCCCGGCGATGCGCGAGAGGAAATGTGGCAGGGCGGGCACGTTGTCGCCGTCGACTGTCGCGTCGAGGCCGTCGAACTGCTCGGCGGGCGTGCGTCCGGGAAGGGCGAAGCGGATGGCAACGGCTTCCTGATCTGCGCCGATGATGTGGAGGGCGAAGCGGCCCGAATCGCGCAGGACAGGCAGGAACAGCGTCTCGTTGCCCAGCGCGAACGAGAGCAGCGGCGGGTCGAGCGAGAGGCTGGTGAAGCTGCTCACCGTCAGCCCGCGCGCCACCCCATCGGTCTGCGCCGTGACGACGGAGACGGGCTGCGCGCTCAGACGCATGGCCGTGCGCAGTCCGTCGGCGGGGTTGGGAGCGTCTGGCATGAGGAGCGGCAGTTTCGAGAGTCGGGAATGGCGCGCAGTCCCCACTTTGTCATCACGAGGAGCAGAGCGACGTGGCGATCTCCGTGCTACCGGCTAACTTCGGAGATCGCCGCGCTGCGCTCGCGATGACAAAGCACAGAGGATTGCGCAGGCCTCAGGGCGTCAGGCCTGTGCGGTGAAGGCGTTGCGGACTTTGGAGAAGAACGACCGGGCGCGTCCGCCATTTGCAGCCTTGGGATTGGGCTGGAATGCCGGTTCCTCGCGCATGGCGTCGAGCGTTGCGGCCTGCTCGTCGGTCAGGTTCTGCGGCGTCCAGACGTGCAGGCGGACGAGTTGGTCGCCGTGGCGGCTGCCGCCCAGTTCGGGCAGTCCCTTGCCGCGCATGCGCAGCGTCTTACCGCTCTGGACGCCCGGATCGACCGTTACGCGCGACGTTCCGATCAGCGTCGGCACGTCGACATGGGTGCCCAGCGCGGCGTCGGGCAGCGACAAGTACACGTCGAGCGCCACGTCCAGACCCTCGCGCGTAAAGTGCTCGTGGGCCTTCTCCTCGATCTCGACGCGCAGATCGCCGCCCGTCCCGCCTCGGATTCCGGCGTTTCCGGCTCCGCGCAAGGTCAGGAAGTTGCCTTCGAGCACGCCCGGCGGCACGTGGATGGTGATTGTTTCCTCGCCGCGCTCGCGTCCCTCGCCCGAGCAGGTCGGGCACGGCGCCTGCAGCGTCCGCCCTTCGCCCTGGCACGCGGGGCACGGCTGAACGCTGACGAACTGACCGAACACGCTCCGGCTCACGCGCTGCACCTCGCCCGCGCCCTGGCACGTCGCGCACGTCGCAAATCCTGCGTCGCCGTCGGGCGATCCCGATCCGTCGCACGTGTCGCAGCCGACGAACTTGCGGACTTTGACGTTGCGCTCAATTCCGCCCGCGATCTCCTCGAGCGTGAGCGGCAGTTTGATGCGCAGATCGCTTCCGGGCCGGCCTCGTTGTGGGCCACGGCGCGAGCGTCCGCCGCCGAACAGGTCTTCGAATCCACCGCCGCCCGCTGCCGCGCCGAAGATGTCGCCGAAGCGGTCGAAGATGTCGTTGACGTTGGTGAACGGCTGCTGCCCGCCGCCCCCGCCGGCTCCGCGCAGTCCGTCGTGGCCATAGCGGTCGTAGCGAGCGCGCTTGTCCGCGTTGGACAGCACCTCGTTGGCCTCGGCTGCCTCCTTGAACTTGGCCTCGGCCGCTGCATCGCCCGGGTTGCGGTCCGGGTGGTACTGCATTGCCACCTTGCGGTACGCCTTCTTGATTTCGGCGTCCGACGCGTCGCGGCTGACTCCTAAGACTTCGTAGTATTCGATCATAGTTGTTAGGCGGCGACGACGACTTTGCTGTGCCGCAGGACGCGGTCGCCGAGCGTATAGCCTTTCTGGTATTCCGTCGTGACGGTCCCAGGCTCGACGCCGTCGGGCGCGGGCTGCTGCGTGAGCGCCTCGTGGAAGTTCTCGTCGAACGGTTTCCCTTCGGCTTCGATGGGCTTGGCGCCCAGCCGCTTGAGCGTCTCATCGAACTTGGTATAGACCAGGTCGACGCCGTCGCGCAGCGATTGGAGCGCTTCGGGACCCTCAGCCTTGGCTGTTGCCACGCGCGTGCGGTCCAGATCGTCGAACACGTCGAGGACGGCTTTGAGCACGCTGATCTTGGCCTCGCTGGACCAACCGACTTTCTCCTCGGCCGTGCGGCGGCGGAAGTTCTGATAGTCGGCGACTTCGCGCCTGAGGCGGTCGTCGAGCGTGTCGCGCTCCTCTTGCAGCGTCCGCAACTGCTCGGCCAGTTCGTCGCGCTCAGCGTGGGCGGCTTCGAGTTGTTCTTCTCGCTCGGCGAGTTCCTCGACGGTCTGCATCATCTGCTCTTCGGCAGTCGCGGTGTCGCGGGGCGTTTCGGGCATGGTATCGGGATGGATGTAAAGAGAGGTAGTCAGGAAGAGGTGGACGACGAGAGCGTGCGCGCGGCCTGCTCGACGATGCCGACGGCGCGAGCATAGTCCATCCGCGTCGGGCCGATCACGCCGACCGTGCCGACCGATCCGCCCAGCCTATACTGCGCCGTGACGATCGAAAAACCTTCGACCTCGTCGCCTTCGCGGCCGATGGTGATGCGCGCTACGCCCGACGTGCCGGTCTCGTCCTCGAGCAGTTGGACCAGGAAGCGCTCGTCTTCGAGCATCCCGATCAGGCGGCGCAGTTCGGCGGGCTGCTGAAACTCGGGCTGGCCCAGCAGCGTCGACGTGCTCGACACCTCGACGCGCTCGCCTTGCGGATCGGCGAAAAACGCGTGCTGCCGGTCGACGATCAGCCGCACGACTCCGGCGCGCGTCTCGTCGTCCAGGTCTCTGACACGCTCGGCGAATGTCCTGCGGATTTCCTCCATCGCCAGGCCCGCGATGCGCTCGTTGAGGCGCTGGACGACGCGTTCGAGCTGGTCGCGCGGCACGTCGGTATCCAGTTCGAGCAGAATCGTCTTGACCAGTCCGTCGCGCAGGCTGAGCACGAAGATGACGCGGCTCGACGAGACCGGAACGGCTTCGATGCGCTCCAAGATGCCCGTCGCCATGCGCGGCTTGAGCACGACGCCGAGCAGGTTCGACAGCGTGCCCAGCAGTTTGCTCGTCTCGCGCAGCAGACCGTCCGTATCGCCGCTCATGCGGTCGAGTTCGACGCGCAGCAGATGCTTCTCGGCGTTGGAAAGGAGCGGCGCCGCCATCAACTCGTCGACGAACGTGCGGTAGCCCTGGGCCGTCGGAATGCGCCCCGCCGACGTGTGCGGCTGATCTAGGTAGCCTGCCGCGCCCAACGCGCTCAGCGTCGAACGAATCGACGCGCTGCTGATGCCCAGGTCGTAGCGCTCGGCCAGAATCCGCGAGCCGACCGGTCCCGCCGTCTGCACGAACGCCTGGACGGCGGCGCGCAAAATCGACCGCTCGCGCTCGGAAAGCGGCAAGGATTCGGACGGTGAGCGGGACATACGATGAGGTGGAGAGGCGGTGTGATGCGGACGCGCAAGATCAGTGCCCACGTGTCGGAACGGCAGACGCGCCGCGCCGGTGGGCTAGCCGAGCCGTAACGGCATGCCGCAATGGCTGTTTCGACCCCAGCCGTGCACTTTCCGTTAGCCGCCATTTGGAATCTCAACCGAAATCGGCGACGTTGCGCCTGCCCTCACTCCTGCCACGCCATGCCCTCCGCCCAACTCGACGCCTACGCCCGCTCCTACCGCGACGCTCAACAGCGCCTGCACACGCTGGCCGACGGCCTGACCGACGAGCAGTTCAACTGGAAGCCCGCCGAGGGCCGCTGGTCCATCGCCGAGATCGTCCACCACCTCAACAAGATGTCGAGCGGATACCTGTTCGTCTTGGAAGAGCGGCTCTCGCATCCCGATATCAAGCCGCTGGGCGACCGCGAGTTGCGCCACGGCTGGATCGGCGGCAAGTTTGTCAAAGCGATGAGTCCCGGCGGCCGTCCGCTCAAAACGATGCCCCGCATGGCGCCACCTCAAGCTCCCGGCGGACAGTCCGACCTGCGCAAGGCCAGCCTGATGGACGATTTCGACGGATACACCGATCGTTTCGCCGCGCTGATCGAAGGGGCTGAAGGTAAAGCGATCGACAAAGTCCGCATCTCGTCGCCGTTCCTTAAAGTGATGCGCCTGCCCATCGCCACGTTCCTCGACGCCCTGGGCCAGCACGCCCTGCGCCACGCCGGACAGGCCGAGAAGGTCGCTCAGAGCGGCGGCTTCCCGCTCACACCCGGGCTCGTTTCCGACTAACGGCGCCACGTTTTGGTTACTTGGAGAGGGAGGCCTGCCCCGTCATGCGCAGACCGGCGCGCGTGCGTAGCTAGTTGCGACAATACTTCTCGTGCTGCTGCCATGCGTATTTGCTTTACCTCTTTCGCATTTTTGCTGGTCTGCTCCATAACCGACGCGCAGCCCTTCGATGCGCTGGTCGGATACGACCGCGCGATCTACTTCCGCACGAATGCGCTGCCGGGCGAGAGCACCGAACTGGGCGTCTATCGTCCCGGCGATGCTAAAGCGAGCGTGGTCGTGATCAATTTGGGCGAGGGATTCAGCGCTCCCGGCGAGTTCGTCCCGACCAACGATGCGTTGTACTTCTTCGCTCAATCCGCGGCGACGGGCCGCGAGTTGTGGCGATATACGACCGAACAGGGAGCGACACCCATCGAGTTCGAATCCGGACCCAACGGCAACAGCGGGTCCGTTCAGGTGATCGATGGAACGCTCTACTTCTCGGCGCGGACGAGTGACGGCAAGGCGCATCTGGTCCGCTTCGAGCCCGTTACGCAGCAGCTTACCACCTTGCATAGCGCACCAGAAGAGGCTTACTCCACCGCGTTCGAGCGATCCCGGCTCGGGAACGATCTGTTCTTCATCGGTGAGGCGCAGTCGCTCCAGATCGTCGACCTGCCGTCGGGGGTCGTCCGCATGGCGCTGGCGGATACGTTTCGCGTTGGCAGTTTGCGACTGGAACGCGACACGCTGTTCGTGCAGTCGGCGCTCCCCCGTTTCAGCGGCAACCGCTCGTGGTTCTTCTACGACGCGCCCAATCGGCGGCTTGCGCCCGGATCTCCGCGCCAGCTGCGCGGCACCATCGACCTGGGCACGGTCGAGAACACGCGGTATTTCCACAGCGACACGGCGGGCTTCCCGTATCTCTACGCGTCACCGTCGCCCACAGCGCTACGAAACGTCACCGACGGTCACCTGATCGGATCCAAGCGGCACGAGAATGCGCTCTACGTCGCGTTGGCTGTGGGGCGGCAGCCGCCTGCGAGCAACGTCTTCTTTCCACTCTACCGGCTCAGCGGCGAGACCGTAGATCAGACCGTCGCCGCCGAGACCGGCTTTTTGGACGTGCGCGAGATCGGACCGTCGCTCGGCGCCGAGTTGTACGTCTATGGACGCAGCGAG
>CAWJEJ010000002.1:0-129563 GCA_963841855.1 Rhodothermales bacterium
TCCGCCACCCACACCGCATCTCCCATGCCCGAAAAGCCGAGCGCGCTCCACTGGGTGTAGCATGAATCGACCAGCGCCGCTTGCGCATCGTCTCTGGCTCGCAAAGCCTGGTGCATCGCATCCACGGCAGGTAAGTTTGGCTTAGCTGAGCCGTAAGATAAACTTGCCTTGATCTCAGCACGCGCTCTCCCGTGCGCACTCGCTGCGGTTCTATCCGCCGACGATATCGCCGGCGGTGAACAGCAGAACACGCCCGGCCTCCACCTCAGCCCGAACCGCATCGTCGGCTTCTCCTCGCCCCGAGAACAACGCCAGATGCACGTCCCCTGCACCGCCCAGATCGGCAGCCACCAGTTCGGCGCGGCGGCGCAGTGCCGACAGATGCTGCTCCGTGACCGGCCCCCACTTGGCCTCGCCGACCAGTACCTCGCCGCGCGCTCCGAGCGCCACCACGTCGACTTCTTCGACACCCCGCCCGTCCCACCACGCGCCGACGCGCATTGGACTAAATGGAATGCCAGGCTCGTCCTTGCGTGCCTGTCGCCCCACGAAGTCTCGGCATAGGCCTTCGAACACGCCTCCCATGTGATCGTCCAGCCGCGGCGCGACGGCCTCTTGCCACAGTCTCTCCGGCGCCACCAGCCCCACGCTTCCGGCATGCACCAGCGGCGCCACGACCCGGTGCCAGAACGAGAGGTAGGGATCGCGCACCCGGTAGACGGCACGCCGCGACCGGTCGGGACGCTTCTCGGTAATCGGGACGGCACGCTGGATCAGTCCCATCCCCTCGAGCCACGCCAGCGGACGAGACAGCGATCCGCCCGAGCGCCCCACCCGGCTCGTGATGCCGCTCCACGTCGCCTCGCCAGTCGCGATCGCTTCGAGTATCGAGTAGTGAACCGCAGCCTCGGCCGTGAACGCATCGAGCACGTGCTGCGCGTCGTCGACGAGCCTGCCCGACGCGCTGAGCAGGTGCGCCGCCGCACCTCGCGCCAGCGACTCGTCCTCGTCCAGCAGCGCCAGATGCCCCGGCAGGTGCCCAAACAGGCCGTAGGCGAGCAGCTGATCGCGCGGCGTTCACGACGGCACGAACCGAGCCGCCTCGGGCACGCCGAACGGAGCGAACGACAGCCGCGCCGTCCGCCTACCGTAGAGCGGCTGATCGGCCGCTTCCAGCCGCTCCATCGCCGACACGTACGAACCGCTGAGCACGAGCTTGATGCGCGTGGCGGACCAGTCGTGATCCCACAGCTTTTGGATGATCGACGGAAGCGCCGGGGCCGCGTCGGCGAGATAGGAGAACTCGTCGAGCACCAGCAAAAACGGCTCGTCTTCCGCGCGCTCGACCAGGAAGGCGAACACGTCTTCCCACGAGGCGAACCCGGCGCTGCTCTTCAAGGCTGCATCGCCCAGATGCTCTCCCACCACCCGGCTCAGCCCCGCCAGCTGCTCGGCCTCGGTCCGCCGCGTCGCCTGGTAGTACACCCCGCCGACGGCCCTGGCAAAGCGCGACAGCACGTGGCTCTTTCCCACGCGTCGCCGCCCGACGACGAACGCCAGGTCCGGCTTGGGACGCGCCCACAGCTCCTGGAGCGTCGACCACTCGGCTTCGCGGTCGATAACGTCGTGCGGCTTTTCGATGATGCCCAGAGGTACGTTCCACCAGTGGTGGTTCCACAGGGGAACGTACCTCTGGTGGAACACCACTGGGTTGCACTGGCGCTACGCATCTCACAAAAAGGGGCGCCTTATCGGGTATAATTGGGTGTATAATTGGGTATGATCCATACCGACACCATCCGTATCACGCCCCAAACGCTCGCTCTCGTCGCCGAGATCGACGAGTTCAAGGGCACCTGGCGCGCACTGGGTACGCTCGCTCCCGAGCGCTTGCAGGCGCTACGCCGCGTCGCCACCATCGAGAGCATCGGCTCGTCGACTCGCATCGAAGGCAGCGCGCTCACCAACCGCGAAGTCGAGCGATTGCTCGGCAAGATCGAGGTCAACCGCTTCGACACGCGCGACGAACAGGAGGTCGCGGGCTACGCCGAGGCGATGGAGACGGTTTTCGAGCGGTGGGCCGACATTCCGATCACCGAGAACCATATCAGGCAACTTCACCGCGACCTGCTGCGGCACAGCACAAAGGATGAGCGGCACCGAGGATCGTACAAAACCTTACGCAACGACGTGGCCGCCTTCGACGCCGACGGAAAGATGATCGGCGTCGTGTTCGAGACGGCCAGTCCGTTCGAAACGCCATTCCGCATGACCGAGTTAGTCGAGTGGTGGCACCAGGAGCGTGAGCGTGCTCAGTGGCACCCGCTGCTTCTCATCGGCTTGTTCGTCGTCGCGATCTTGGAGATCCACCCGTTCCAGGATGGCAACGGGCGGCTCAGCCGCGTCCTGACGACCCTCCTCTTGCTGCAAGCAGGCTATGCCTACGTGCCGTTCGCCTCGCTCGAGAGCGTGATCGAGAGAGACAAGGAGGGCTACTACCTCGCGCTGCGCCAGACGCAGTCGACTATCCGCACCTCTGATCCGGACTGGCAGCCGTGGCTGCTCTACTTCCTCCGAGCACTTCGCCAGCAGAAGCAGCGCCTAGAACGCAAGGTAGCCCGCGAGCAGCGCGCCGCCGAGCAGCTGCCGGCAACCGCCCTGGCCATACTCGACTACGCCCGCGCCCACGGCCGCGTGACCAACCGCGACGTAGTCCGAGAAATAGGGGCGAGCCGCAACACGGTCAAAGCCGCTCTTACTGGCCTGGTCGAGCGGCGGCTGCTCGTTCGGCATGGAAGCGGTCGGTCCACGTGGTATGGCCCGTATTCGGCCTAACAGCTTCGCGGCTCCCCGACCATGACGACAGGCACGTTCCACAAGTGGAACAGCCTCCCCCTTGACCTCAGTGGACTTCTCATCCGTGTCATCGCTTTCACCCTGCCCGGGTCGGTCGACGATCTGAACGGACTGGCCGAGCGAGTGGGCCTGTCGCGGCGCGCGACCGGCCGTCTCATCGCAGCGGTGGCGGAGTTGCAGGGCCTCGCGTGACAGCTCCGCGAGCAGCAGCGTGACTGACAAGAGAGAGGGTATGCGGGAAACCGTATATACAGGATCTTGTATATACTTCTCTTTCACTCGATGCTTCGTGCCCTCCCGTCCTGACAAGCCACTCCGCTTCCTTTTCGACTCGAAAGCAAAGCTCGACGCCACGCCCGAAGAGGTGCAGGACGACATCGGTTTCGCCTTCGACCTGGTGCAGCGCGGCGAGGATGCGCCCGACTTCTCGGCCGTGCCCCAGTACGGGCGCGGAGTAATCGAAATACGCGCCTCGCACGATGGCGAAGCTTATCGCTCGTTCTACGTCGCCAAGTTCGCCGAAGCCGTCTACGTGCTCGATGTCGTGCACAAGAAGTCGAAACGTGGCAAGCAGCTACCCAAAGCTGACGGCGAACGGATCGCGCGGCGCTTCAAGCAGCTTGCCCAGCGCCGAAGGTCGGACAGACGCTGATCTCCGCCCGCTCGTACCCTCCACGCACAATCCCGCTTCCATGCAGACGCCTGAGATCGACACCCCCTCTTCCACCGCCGGCGGTCCCAGCCACGTGCCCAGCGCCTTCGAGGTGATCGCGCCCGAACGTGCCGCACTCAACGAAGTCAAGGCCGCTTTCCTGCGTCCGCTCCGCCGGTACGTGCTCTCGTTCGAGACGCAGGCCGAAGCCGCCAGCGTGCTCGGCATCTCGCAGCCACGCGTGAGTGAGATCGCCCGCGGCAAGATCAGCGCGTTCTCGTCCGACCTGCTCATTCGCCTGTGCGACCGCGCCGGCATCGCCGTCACGGTCGAAGCCGAGTTGCACAAGTAGGCCTGGAGCGCCAGCAGCCTGGGTGCGTCCGCGCGCCGCCGTTCGTGCTCAGGCTGCTGGGCCCAAACTGAGTGCTGAATCGAAGGGGTGGGTCGTCGAAAAGGCGGACGGCGGACGCTTCAACAAGCCGTGGGGCCGCATGCTCTGCCCCGAACGCTCGCGCGATGGTCACAGTCACACCGTCGCATCGACGCCCAAGAATCCAGGCAATTCGGCCAAGCGTCTCAAACGCCTGATCGATGGTGTCAGCACCGCCCCAGCGCAGACCACTCCCAACTACCCACCGGCATGTCCTTCATCGAAGTACCCTTTCATCTCGACGGCACGCTCTCCGAGACAGACGTAGCGAGCCTGTGCGAACGCTTCGACGCAGACGGACTCATCGTGGGCGAGTCTGGCGGCGCATTCTCGGCCAGCGTCGAAACCGAAGAAGGGGTGTACGACCCGGTCGCGGTTGCGCTCGCGGGCGCGATCAGGGAACTGCCCGGCGTGTCGATTCGCTCGCACCAAATCGTGACCGAAGAGGAGATCGACGCGCACGCACGCTTCTCCACCCTACTCGAATCGGTCGACGACCTGACTAGTCTGGCCGAGCGGGCGGGCCTGTCGCGGCGCGCGCTCGAATACAAGCGCAAGAGTGAGCGGCGCGTAACGCAGTGGGACGTGTGGGCGCTCGAACGAGCCGTAGCCTTGGGAGCAGGCGCGCGGGTGACGGCAGCATAGCCTCTGAGACCCGACGCATCCGAGCGGAAGCGTGGCACTGGCTGCGGCGATCGCTTTCAAACCGACTTGGCTTCGCATGAGCGGCCCGTGCAGCATGACCTCTGCAATCTCGCTCTTCACATTGCAACTCAATCGTGCGGACCACCTGCGGACCGGGCTTTTGGACCTTCGCCACAAACCACTGGTTATCAGGCACTTATGACCAACCTGGCAGATTAATCGCACTGCAGAGGTCAGGAGTTCGACTCTCCTTGGCTCCACCCCAAAAACGGCCCGTAGGCGCTTCATTCAGCGTTTTCGAGCCGTTTCTCGTTGGTGACTAGAATGACGGGAAACCGCACCCCGTGACGGATCGGGCGGACACGGCTCTCGCGGAATCCACCGTGACACGTGACTAGTCGCAGCGATTTTCAGGTGTGGTGCTGCGGTGCGGTCTGTGAACCGAGCCGACTGCTCGACAGCAGAGTGGCTGCTGCCACCGGGTAAACGTCAGCACTGACTGGGTCAGCCGGTTAGACGGCGCGGTGGTCGCGCTCCCACGCTTCGAGCATCGCCTTGCGCTCGTTCCAGTCGGGGAGCGTCTGCGACAGGGCGTCCCAAAAATCGGGGCCGTGGTTGCGGTGCAGCAGGTGGGTCAGTTCGTGGGCCACCACGTAGTCGAGCGCGGCGACGGGGGCCTGCACGAGCCGCCAGTGCACGCGGACGATGCCGCTGCGCCCTAGCGATCCCCAATGGCTGTTGGAGTCGGACAGGCGGAAGCCGTTGGCCTGCACGCCCAAACCCGCCTCGTGCCGCCTTGCGAACCGGCGCACGTCGCGGAGGGTGCGGGCCTTGAGCCAGTCGTGGAGCGCGTCTCGGATGGACTGTAGCCGGACGGTGCCTTCCAGGCGGCGCGGGACGGTGACGTGAAACTTGCTCCGGCACGCCACTTCGACGGTCTCGACGCTGGCGCTCCGCACGTCGAGCATCAGCCACCGGCCTCTGAACTGGAGTTTGGCGCCCGAGGCGTAGCGCTGCGTGAGCAGGTGGCGGTGCTTGGCGTCGATCTCGCGGACGGCGTCGAAGATCCAGCGGCGCTTGCGGTGCAGGTAGTCGAGCAGGCCGCCCGCGCCTTCGGCGGGCGTACCCAGTGGGACGATGACTTCGACGGCGTCGGGGGTGACGACGATGCGCTTTCTCGTCGCCTGGTCCGAGTGGCGGACGTGGTAAGCGATGTCCGTGTTGCCGACGGTGAGGACGAGCATGAAGGCGCGTGTTGCGGACGACCGGGGGCGGTCGCGTGGGGTGGGCTTGGGAGTCGAAAGCGGACAGCCTTTGGAAAGCCGTCCGCGCTGAGACGGCCTGCTAGGGTTTGCCTGAGAAAGGAGCCGGCAGGCGAGCGGGAGTCGGGGACGTGTTGAGCAAGGCGCCCGAGGCCTGTCCTGAGCGTGGCCGAAGGAAGCGCGATGCATCGCATCGGGCGACAGCCTGCCCTGAGCCGTAGCCGAAGGGAAAGCAACGCCGCTGAACACGTCATCCGGCCCCGCGCAGCCCCGAATTGATTTCTCAGACAAGGCCTACGGTTTGCTGAAGTGCCCGACCGCGTAGTGCTCGACGGCGTGGGGGATCTCCTTGGCCCAGCCGTCCAGGCCCAGGTCTTTGACCAGGCGGCGGACTTGGGCGCGCAGTCCTTTCTTCAGCTGCGTCTTGTGCTGCCAGTGCGGAGGGGCGCTGTCGTCCGAGGCGTAGAGGGCGTCGATGGCGAGGGCGGCCTGCTCCAAGGGCGACGGCGGCGGGGCGGCGGGGCGGCCGGTGGGCTGGTAGGGCGGGCCGGTCTCGGCGGTCGCGGCAGTGGGCGGCTTGTCCTCTGGCGCGGGCTTGAACCGTTCGAGGATCGCGTGCAGGTCGAAGGCGGACGGGTGCAGGCCCGAACGGGTGTGGGCGTCGTCTTCGGCCTGCACGCCGCTGGCGACCTCGCGCGTCGCGTCCAAGGCTTCCTGGTCGCCGAGCAGTCCGGCGTTGAACTGTTCGATGAGTTCTTTGACGCGGTCGCTGAACTTCTCGTATCTCGCCGGATTGCGGGCGGCGCGCTCGGACGTTTCCTTCTTCAACTCGGCCAGTTTGCGGACGGCGGCGGTCTTTAGGTCGACCGATCCGCCGAAATCGTCCCAGAAGCCGGGGTCGGTGAGGCTGCGGAGTTTGCAGACGGTCCGAAGTCCGGTCACGTCGAGGTGCTCGTCGAGCATGGCGCGGACTTTCTCGCTGTAGCCCTTCCAGTCGGTCTCCTCGACGTGCTCGAAGTGGAGTGTGCCGTAGGGCAGGAGGGCGCCGACGAACTTCACGTCGACGGCGTAGGGCAGCACGCGCGGGTCGGGCGAGAGGGCGGCGTAGGCGCGGACGAACGCGTCGGCGGCCTGCCGAAAGACGAACCACGCGTCCTCGCTTCCCAGGTGGGCGATGATCGCCTGGACGTCGGCTTTCACGTCGTCGGTGCGGGGGACGGCGGAGATCAGGCGTAGGGCGTCGCGGCGAGCCACGCGCAGTTTGTCGTGCAACTCTTCCTCGTCGCGCATCGCCATCGCTACGTCTTCGCTGCGGTAGGCCGACAGGGCATCTTCGAGCTTCTTGGACACGCCGATGTAGTCGACGATCAGGCCGTGCTCTTTGCCCCGGTACACGCGGTTGGTCCGGGCGATGGCCTGGAGCAGGTTGTGATCGGTCAGCGGGTTGTCGAGGTACATCGCCTGCTCGATCGGGGCGTCGAAGCCCGTCAGCAGCTTGTTGCACACGATCACGAAGCGCAGCGGGTCGTCGGGGTCGAGAAAGCGCGGGACGATTTTGGGCGTCACGTTGGCGGGGTCGATCTGGTATTGGACCAACTCGGGATACTGCTCGCCGTCGTGCTGGCCCGGACTGTAGATGCAGACCGACATCGCGCTTGCCGCCGCGTGGGCTTCGCCAGCGTCGTAGCCTTCGACTTTGCGCAGGTACCTGGCGATCACCCGGTCGAGCGCCTGCTTGTACATCACGCAGGCCCTGCGGTCGATGGCGCAGATCTGGGCTTTGAAGCCGTCGGGCATCACGTGGGCGCGGAAGTGCGACCAGATGTCGGCCGCGATCAGGTCGATGCGGGGGCGGAAGCGGGCCAGGTCGCCCTTGGTGACGCCGCGGCGCTTGAGTTCTTCGACGCGCTCGGCCGGCTCGTTGATGAACCACTGGTCGAAGAGCACGTCGATCTCCTTGTCGTGCAGGTGCCACTCGGTCATCCGGCTCACGTAGAAAATCGGGACCGTCGCGCCGTCGGCTACGGCGTCGTCGATGCCGTATTTGTCCAGGTAGGCTTCGCCCTTCGAACCGGCGCGTGGGGCTCCGAAGTTTTGAAACGTGTCTTTGTCGCCCTTCTTGACCGGAGTGCCCGTGAAGCCGAAGCGCGTCGCGTCGGGGAGCAGGGCGCGGACGTAGGCTCCCAAGTCTTTCTCCTGGGTTCGGTGGGCTTCGTCGACCATCAGGATCCAGTTGTCGGAGCCTTCGACGGCCATCTCGCGCAGGGCGGACCGGCGCTCGGATAGGCTGGGCGATTTGAGCCGGGCGTCGTCGCGGTTGAACTTGAAGATGGTCGAGAGGACGACTTTGCCGGACGATCCGGGCGTGACGATCCGGCGCAGCTGGGCCATGCTGCCGGCCTGGGCGATGTTAGGGATGCCGACGGCGGCAAACGTCTGGGTGATCTGCGTGTTGAGGTCGATGCGGTCCGTGACGACGAGCAGGTTCGGGTTTTGCAGGCGTGGGCTGACGATGCCCCGGTGCAGCTTGAGTTTGAGCGCGGCGAACACCATCGTCAGGCTCTTGCCCGATCCCTGGGTGTGCCAGATCAGCCCGGCGCGGTGCTCGCCGCCGACGACGCGGGCGACCATCTTGTTGACGGCGCGGAACTGCTGGTAGCGGCACACCTTTTTGATCGTCTTGCCGCCGCGCGTCTCGAAGACGACGAAGTGGGCCAGGATGTCGAGCAACCGCGTCTTTTCGAGCAGGGCGTAGAGGCCCTTCTGGGTCTCGTCCGAGAACTCGTCTGCCGTCCGGGGCCACGGGTCGCGCCACTGGCTCCAATACGCGCGCGGCGCTCCGGTCGCGCCGTATTTGAACTGCACGTCGGTCGTGGCGATGTTGAACAGGTTGGAGTGGAACAGGCGCGGCACCTGGCGCTCGGCCGACTTGACCTGGTCGATGGTGTCGCCGATGCCCTGGCTTTTGTTCGTCGGGCTTTTGGCTTCGATCACGACGAGCGGGATGCCGTTGACGTAGACGACCACGTCGGGCTTGCGGACGACGGCTCCCCGGACGCGCAGCTGGTTGGTGCAGGCCCAGTCGTTGTTGTCCACGTCGTCGAAGTCGATCAGGCGGATGGTGCGGTGCGTGGCCTCGCCGGGAATCTTACGGCTGTAGTCGCCCCGCAGGATCTGCGTCCACCGCTCGTTGCTCGTCACGCCCGCCAGATCGGCGGCGACGGCCTGGGCAACCGTGGGCGGGATCTGGTTGATGCGCACCAGGGCGTCGACGAGCAGCGGCTCGAACAGCACGTCGTTCTCGCGCTTGCGCAGTTTGGGGTGATCGCTCGGCGGGATCAGGCGGTAGCCGTAGGCGTCGACCAGCGTGTCGAGGATCGGCTTCTCGACCAGCGTGTACTCGTTGGGCGTGCTCATGGCGAGACGCGCACCGCGCCGGTTAGGAGGTCTTGGAGGAGTCCGGCTTTGAGTTTGCGAAGTCCATGTAGTCCATCTTCAGGCTTCTCGATAACGCTGGTCACAGAATCAAGCTGATTTACAATTGTCCTGCGCTCGGAGGCTGCCGGAAGCGCCATGCGGAAAGAGGAAGTTGCTTCGGGTTGATGTTCAACTGAGTCAGCTCCAGCAGATCAGCCTCAATTCGTGTTTGGGTCGGAGACGATAAGTACCAGTACGCTGCGAAGCGGGAGGTAGCCGAATCCGGTGCTCTCAATCTGCCAACCCGTTGATGTCAGATAGCAGTCCTCGTCCTCTTCGTTACCCAAGCATAGTTGGTCAGGCTACCCGTAACCCGATAAGGAAGTCGCCTTTTCTGAGTCGGAATCTCGGGATTGAGTCCGTGATCTTGGAGGGGACCCGAGCAGCATTCGATAAGTCGAGTTGGCCATCCGAGAGATTACTCATGCGAACGATAGCTACTCCATTTGCATCAACAAAGTCGGCAGATTTGAAAGCAAAGCCGTTGTCGATGCGAGCCACATACCCAGCTGGCGAACCTCCCACGACTCGGGAATCTCGCCGATCTCCGTCTGCTTGAACCGCGTGTGGCCGATGCCTCGGGTCAGCAGGTCTTGGAGCAGTCCGTCCTTCACGCGCCGCGTCTGTTCGATGACCGCCTCGGTCGCCTGAATCGCTTCGTCTACGGACGAGAGGATGGCGGCGATCTTCTTCTGCTCGGCGAGGGGCGGAAGGAGAACGGTGCGAACTTTGAAGTCCTTGGAGGTTGCAGCTGCCTTGCCTTCCAGCGAGCCGACAGCACCGTACGCCAGCACGCTCATATGAATGCGGTCGGACATACTCCGAGAGCCGTCTGGATCTACGCCGACGCTAGTTGAATGCGACGGAAGTCTGCAGTGTGCACTCAGCGACAGTCCAACTCAGCCGGAAGTGAGCGCTGCGCCGGGTTCACGACAGTATCCAGCCTTCGACGAGATGAGCTGGCCAGCTCGACAGTACTCTGCTTCCGCGGCCGAAGTCTCCTCGCAGAATCCGTCTCTGCCGTCACAGGACTGTAAACGTCCAGTATTATTGAGCTGTAACTCGGCGTTCTCGCACATTCGACTCTTGTGAACTACGGTCGTTGAAGTGCGCGAATCGGCGATTGACGCGATTCCACCCGTCTGGAACGTCAACCTGCATAGCCGACCTCCTCTAAGAACCCGAGCATCCGGCGTTCGGCGTCGTCGCGGGTGGACATGAGGTCGTGGAGCGTCGCCACCTCGGCGCGCACGTCGATCCGAGGCGGCGGCGGGTCGGTCTGGACGTAGCGGGTGAGGTTGAGGTTGTGATCGTTGGCGCGGATCTCGTCGAGGTCGACGACGCGGCAGAACAGGTCTTCGTCGGCCCACCGGTCGACCGCGCCCAGCCAGCCGCGCGACGTTGTCGTCCGAGAGGTCGTTCTGGTTTTTGCCCGGCACGAATAGTCCTTGTCGCCGTTGACGACGAGCACCTGCCCCTTGCGATGGGCCGGTTTGTCGCGGTCGAGCAGCAGGATCGCCGCCGGGATGCCGGTCCCATAAAACAGGTTCGGCCCCAGCCCGACGACGGCCTCGACCAGGTCGTCCTCGAGCAGCCCCTTGCGGATCTTGCCCTCGGCCCCGCCGCGAAAGAGCACGCCGTGCGGCACCACGACCGCCATCCGCCCCCCGGCTGACAGCGACGCCACCATGTGCTGGATGAAGGCCAGATCGCCGTAGGATTTGGGCGGGCAGCCGTAGGTATCGCGCCCGTAGGCGTCGCCCTTGGACCAGACCGAGTGCCCCCACCCTTTGAGGCTGAACGGCGGGTTGGCGAGGACCAGGTCGAAGCGCTTGAGCACGTGATCGGCCGTCGTGTGCTTGGGGTTGAGGAGGGTATCGCCCCGCTCGACGAACGCATCGTCGATGTCGTGCAGGAAGAGCGACATCTTGCAGATGGCCCACGTGTTGAGGTTTTTCTCCTGCCCGTAGAGCGTGAGCGACTTGGGGTTCAGGCCGTGGCGCTCCATGTAGTGCGTCGTCTCCAGCAGCATACCGCCCGAGCCGCACGCCGGGTCGTAGACCGTCTGCCCCTCCTGCGGTTTGAGGATCTCGACCATGATCTTGACCACCTGCTTGGGCGTGTAGAACTCGCCGCCCTTCTTGCCCGCATCGTCGGCAAACTTGGCGATCAGGTACTCGTAGGCGTCGCCCAAGACCGTCGAGTCCACGTCGGCCCGCCGCATCCTATACGTCTCGAAGTGCTGGAGCAGGCTGGCGAGCAGGTGATCGGGAAACCGCTGCTTGTTGGCAAAGTCGACGTCCTGGAAGACGCCCTTCAAGCGCGGATTGGCGTCCTCGATGGCCCGAAACGACGTGTTGAGCGCGGTCCCGATGTCGACCGAAGTGGCCCGCACGTCGCGCCAGAAGCAGCCCGCGGGAAGGTCGAAGCGGTGCTCTTCGGGATCGGCGGCGAGCGCCTCGTTGCCGTCGTATTCGGCCAGCCGCTGCTCGTACTCCTCCTCCCACACGTCGCACAGGCGCTTGTAGAAGAGCAGGCCGAAGATGTAGTGCTTGAAATCGCCCGAGTCGATCGAGCCTCTGAGCAGGTCGGCGGCGCCCCAGAGGTGGCGTTCGAGAAGCGGAAGCGTGAGGAGTTGGGACATGCGTCGGGCGATGGGTGGAACGGATGCTAAAAGTAATGCGGCGCGGGGAGCGGATGGCTGATGTCGAGTCTCGTTCAGGGGCGGATCACGAGCGGGTTCCGGCTTTCGTGACCGTTGTGGATCCCTGCCTGCGCAGGGAAGACGGCTGAACGGGTGGGGAGCGGATGGCGGTCGGGCCCCTCCGCACCCGGGACGAGTGCATTCTCGACTGGCGACTGATGCCGAGTCTCGGTCAGGGGCGGATCACGAGCGGGTTCCGGCTTTCGTGGCCGTTGTGGATCCCTGCCTACGCAGGGAAGACGGCTGAACGGGTGGGGAGCGAGCTGCGAAAAGTAGAATGCGCCCGCCCTGCCTCCGCGTGCCGATCAAGCCGGGGGCAGGCTCTCCGGGCACCTCGCTTGGGCTGAGGCAAGGACGAAACGGCGCGGCAAAGGTGTCGGCTCTGAGACTGCCGAGACGTTCGAGCAGCACTGTCCCCTCCTTTCGGAGGAGAGGTGCCGAAGACACCCGTGTCGAAGACACCCGTGTCGAAGGCGGGGTGGTCCGAGAGGCAAGCGGGGAGCTAGAAACGAGCTTCTGAGCGACCAGACCCCTCCGCCGCTGGCGCGACACCTCCCCTTGGCTAAGGGGAGGACGATTTGTATAAACCGTAGTGCGGAGGCGGGATGCCGCAGGCGGGGTGGTCCGAGGCGAACGCAGAGGCTCATGTCAGGCGTTCGCGCAGTCGACCCTCCGACCTTCGACGCGCGTGTCCTGAACTCACCGGCCCTGCTGAGGACGGGGGATGGACCTGACCGAAGACCCAGGCTTTCGAGCCGCACTCCTCCACCCGTCCCCTCCTATGCCTCTTGCCGAGCACGCGCCGACGCCCGCCCTTCCGCTGGAAACCGCCTACGCCCAACTCCCCGCCCACTTCTATGCGCGCGTCGCGCCCACGCCCGTCGCCGATCCTCACCTGATTCGCCTCAACCGGCCGCTGGCTCTCACGCTGGGACTCGACCCCGACGCGCTCTCGGGCGATGCGGGCATTGGGGTGCTATCCGGCAATCGGCTCGCCGCGCCCCACCCCATCGCGACGGCCTACGCGGGGCACCAGTTCGGCGGCTTCGTGCCCAGCCTGGGCGACGGACGCGCCGTCTTGCTCGGCGAACTCACGGCTCCCACCGGCGAGCGCTACGACGTGCAACTCAAAGGGGCGGGCCCCACGCCGTTTTCGCGCGGCGGCGACGGGCGCGCGCCGTTGGGACCGGTCTTGCGCGAGTACCTCGTAGGCGAGGCGATGGCAGCGATGGGCGTTCCCACCACGCGCGCACTCGCAGCCGTGGCGACGGGCGAAACCGTGATCCGCCGCACCATAGAGCCGGGCGCGATCCTGACCCGCGTCGCCGGCAGCCACGTCCGCGTGGGCACGTTCGAGTATTTCGCCGCGCGCGACGACCAAGAGGCGCTGCGCCTGCTGGCCGACCACGTCATCCAGCGGCACTATCCCGATGCCGCGCGCTCGCCCCACCCCTACGTCGCCCTGCTCACCGCCGTCGCCCAGGCCCAGGCCCGCCTGATCGCGCAGTGGATGCTGGTGGGCTTCGTGCACGGCGTGATGAACACGGACAACTCGTCGGTCGCGGGCGAGACCATCGACTATGGCCCATGCGCGTTCCTCGACGCCTACGACCCGGACGCCGTCTTCAGCTCCATCGATCGCAGCGGACGCTACGCCTACGCGCGCCAGCCCGCCATCGGAAAGTGGAACCTGGTCAGACTCGCCGAATGCCTGCTGCCTCTGCTTTCGGACGATGCGGAAAGGGCCGTCGCCTTAGCCCACACGGCGCTCGAAGCCTACGACCAGAGCGCAGGCCGCGCCTACCGCACGGGCCTGCACGCCAAGCTCGGTCTGCTCACGCCCCACCCCGGCGACGACGCGCTGGCGGACGATCTGTTGGCGCTCATGGCCGATGGCCGCGCCGACTTCACGCTCACCTTTCGCCGCCTGAGCGAGTCGCTTCGTCACGAGGGCGAAAGGGCGGACGCGGGCGTACGGGGGCGCGCAGACGATGCCAGTGACCTCTTCGCCGCTCCGTCTGTCTTTCTCGCGTGGCAGGAGCAGTGGCGCGCCCGCGTCGACGCTGAGCCGGCGGGCCGCCAAGCGGTGAGGGACCACATGCTTGGGCGCAATCCGCTCTACATCCCCCGCAACCACCTGGTCGAGGCCGCCCTCAGCGCCGCCGCCCAAGGCGACTATGCACCGTTTCACCGACTGGCCGACGTGCTCCAATCGCCGTTCCGGTCGCAGCCCGGATGCGAGCGTTTCGCCACGCCCCCCACGAACGAACAGCGCGTCCACCAGACCTTTTGCGGCACCTGACATGCGGCACCGCGAGGCACGCGCGACCGGCATCGCCGCTGAACGAGCGTCTGGCGCGACCTGCGTGGAGGGTGGATCGCCCCGGCACGCTGGAGAGTTGACCAGCGCTCTCGGGATTCGGCCCGGCTTGCAGACGCGGCCCCAGAACCGTCCCGCCCCTCTCCCCCGCCTCCATGCCCGACCTTTCCGACGACGCCCTGCTCGCCGACTGCGACGTGGACACGTTTCGCTCGGGCGGTCCGGGTGGGCAGCACGCCAACAAGGTCGAGAGCGCCGTCCGGCTGACGCACCGTCCGTCGGGCGAGGTGGTGACGAGCCAGGCGACGCGGAGTCAGCATCGCAACAAGCGGATCGCGCTGGACGAACTGCGCAAGCGGCTGATCGCGCTCGCACGGCCCAAGAAGAAGCGCAAACGCACCAAGCCGACGGCCGGATCGAAGCGTCGACGGCTAGATGCCAAACGTCGGCGCGGCGAGAAGAAGGCTACGCGCCGACCCCCGAGCGTGGACTAGGCGATTTCAGCCATGCTACCATCAATCGCAGAAGTCATCCGCGATGCGGGAAGCACCATCGGCCATCCAAGTTCAGACCGTCCTGTGAGAGCAAGCGGCATCGCGGGTATTCCACTCAGCCAAAGCACCCTCCATGCCGACCCTGCACACCTATGTCCTCGCCCACGACACCGGAGCCGCGCCCTCCGCCTGCCTTTCGGAGAGTAGATCAAGCGCATCGGAGAAGAGATCAAGGCTAGCGGCGAGTCGACCACAATCGACGAAGCCGTCAGCGGCCTGACGCTCTTCAACGCTGCACGGCTGGCCAAGCGCATACCGGCCGCTCTCGGACTCCGTCAGCAAAAGCTAGCAGAAACCCTGATACGAGGCCGCGCGCGCGCCAGACACCGGCGCTACGGCGCGCGGACGACGAGGCGGCCCGTAGCGGTGCGGCCGGAGACCTCGGGGCTGTACATCATCTCGGCCTGGGCTGGCGGGTGGACGAACGTGCCCGGCGTGGTGGCGCGCGCGAGGTACGTGTAGGCGTGCGCGCCCGGCAGCAGGCGGTCGGCGAAGAGGAGCACGCGGTCGTCGCGGATCTCGGTGTGGTTGAACGAGCCCCACCAGCGGTCTTGGCCGGTCTGCCGGGCCGCCGCCGCCGGTGAAGTGCTGAAGGCGGTGTT
Source organism: Rhodothermales bacterium (assembly GCA_963841855.1). Classification (GTDB taxonomy): domain Bacteria; phylum Bacteroidota; class Rhodothermia; order Rhodothermales; family BA12; genus CAXBBB01. The sequence continues at coordinate 15,503 of CAWJEJ010000002.1, forward strand.
GATGGCCTCGAGGCCCGCCGGGAGGGCGTCGTCCACGACGACGTAGCTGCGCGCCGTGGGCGACTGCAAGCGCACGGTCACGCGGACGAGTTGCCCGGCGGCGACTTCGGCGTCGGCGCCCAAGGACGCGCCCTGCGGCTCGCCGCGGTCGTCGAGGGGCTGGAGTTCGCGCGAGACGCTCAGACCGGCTTCGCGCGCGGGCTGCGGCGAGGCGCTATAGGTGTCGAGCAGCAGCAGGTAGTAGGCCCGGCCGGGCCCGGTCTTGGCGACCGAGAGCGGGACCTCGCGGCCAGCCGGCAGGCCGGTGAGCGGGCGCTCGGCCTGGGCGGTCGTGAGCGAGCGCCCCTGGAAGCTCTCGCGCAGCAGTTCCTGCCCGGCCACGCGCACCGTCGCGGTGAACGCCGGTGTGGCTTTTTCAAACGCGTCGGCATAGGCGCGGAAGGCGTCCACGACGGCCGCATTCTCCTGCGTCGAGGCCCAGTGTCCGCCGTCCTGCTGGGCCATCAGGTAGCGCACCATGCGCTGACCGAGTTGCCGCGTGGTGTCGGTGGGCGCGGCCTCGGTGAGCGCCGCGAGCGCGTGCGCCGTCGCCCGGGCGTCCGAAGCGAAGATCCAGCCCCAGGCGTCCGACGTGGGGACGGAGAGGTGGGCCGTCGTCGCCTCGACACGCAGGCGGCTCATCAAGCGGTCCATGAGCGGCTGCCTCAAGCGGTCGAGCGCTCCGCCCGAGGTCAGCGCGACGAGGCGGAGGAGCGTCGCCGCGCCCTCGTCCGATAGGTCGGCGTCGTTCGCCAGGCGGATCGTTTCGGCGGCGTTCGTGCGGCCGTGGCGGGCGAGCGCGTAGAGCATCAGCGCGCGCGCGTCGGCCCAGACGCCAGCGGCGTAGTAGGTGGGCTTGCGGCTGGGGTTGCGCACCATCCGGTCGAGCGCGTCGACGGCGTCAGCGGTGAGCGCGGCGGGCGGCGCGTAGCCGGCGGCCTTCGCTTCGGCGAGCGCGAGCACGGTGTAGGCCGTCACGTAAGGGTTCGCTTGGCGTCCGCCGGACCAGAGCGCAAACCCGTCGCCGACCCAAAAGCCGGACAGGTCGCCGAGCCATGCCTCGATGGCGGCGTCGGCGCTTCCGTCGAGCGCACTGAGGTCGTAGGCGTCGAGCAGGTCCTTTCCGACGAGGAGCGGGCGGACGGCCGAAGTGCGCTGCTCCAGGCAGCCATACGGGTATTCGAAGAGGTAGCGTGAGGCGCCGTCCAAGCCCACCAGAGCGGTCGAGGCGACGGTGGCGCGCAAACCACCCAGGCCCGGGAGAGCGTCGGCGGGGACACGGAGCGCCTCGGTCGCCTCTCCGTCCGTCGACGAAAACGTGGCCGTGGCTGTGCGGACCGTCGGGAGCGCGAGCGGCAGCGAAATGGCCAACGCGTCGCGCTCTGATCCCATTTCGGCGGCGAAGCGGAGTTCGGGAGGCGTGTCGGCGAGGGTGGCCACGCGCCAGCCGAAGCGCACCTCGCGCGTCTCGCCTGCATTGAGGCGGATCGTCTGCGTGGACTCGCCGCGCAGCGTCAGGCCCGTCGCCTCGGCGCGGACGGTGGTCTCGCCCACACGGTCGGTGCGGTTGCTGACCAGGACGCCCGCCTCGAACGTGTCGCCCAGGCGCGCGAAGCGTGGCAGTGCGGGCTGGAGTACGAGGGGTTGCGTCACGACGACATCTATGCTGCCGCTGCCAAACGCGTGGTCGGGCGTGAGCGCGACGGCCATCAGGCGGAAGGTGGTCAGGCTCTCGGGCATCTCGAACGACACGCTCGCCCGCCCGCTGCGGTCGGTGCGGATGGAGGGCATCCACGTCGCGCTGGGCCGGAAGTCGCGCCTCATGCGCGCGTTGGGGTCGCCGCCGCCGCCGCCGCGGTCCTCCTCCTTCTGCCCGAAGCTGCGCTGCCGGACCAGATCGGCCAGCGTGACGCTGGTGCGGACGCCCAACGCGCGCGGCCCGTAGAAGGCGTCGAACGGGTCGGGAAGCTGGTAGCCGATCAGGTTGAGCACGCCCGCGTCGGCGGCCGAGAGGGCGATCTCGCTGGCCACGCCGCGCCCGTCCGCGTCCTTGATCTGGAGCGTGACGTTCGCAGTCGCGCCGGGCCGAAGCTCTTCGCTCTGCGGCTCAATCTCGACCGTCAAGTGCCGCTCGCCGGGGTCGACGGGGATCGTGACGAGCCCCATGCGGAACTGCGGCGCGCCGGGGTCGGCGGTCGCCTGCGGACGCGCCGAGCGACCGTGGAGCAGGACGACCGACACGAACACATTGGGCAGGTGCTCCTCGCCCAGCTCGATCTCGACCTGCGGCGCGCTGCCAACGAGCGTCTCGATGCGGCTTTCCAAGACGCCCTCGCGCTCTACGGTGACCAGCGCCGTCGCGGTCTCGAACGGCGACTGGACCAGGATGCGCGCTGTCTCGCCGGGCGCGTAGCGCGCCTTCTCGGGGATGAGGTCGATGCGGTCGTCGTCGGCGCGCTCCCAGGCCGCGTAGCCGCCACCGGCGGCGTAGAACAGGGCGTCGGTGCGTACGGCGTTGCCGCGCACGTCCGTCGCCGTGGCGCGGACTACGTACTGGCCTCCGGCCTCGACGGGCAGCGTGATGCGCGCCATGCGACCTGCGCCGGGCTCGACGGTCTGCACGCCGACGGTTTCTTCGGTCTTGTCGCTGCGCCACCGCAGGCGGCCGTCGGCGCCGACCTCGCGAACCGAGTTCCACTGCTGCCGGATCAGTTCGACGCGCACGGTCCGCCCGCCGACCGGCGCACCGCCGGGATCGACGGTCACCACGTCCACCTGCATCTCCTTGCGGCGCTCCAGATCGAGGTAAGTAGTCTGCGGACGTAAGCCGACGTAGAACTGCGCGGGGTGAAGCGTGAGCGATCGCACGCCCGACTGCTCCTGCCGCGCGGGGTCGGTGACGGTGGCCGACCACTGGAGGCGCATCGGCTGGCCATCGGGGTTGCCGCCCAGGCGGACGCGTCGGCTCAGACGGCCGTCGGCGTCGAGGACGGTCGTGCCCTCGGCCAAGCGCTCCGAGACGTCGGGCGCGTCGAGCGGGCCGAAGCGGAAGGCCTCGAAACCGCCGGGTGCGAAGCTTCCCGAGGATTGCTGGAGCGAGTAGGTCACCGGCTGCCCGGCCATCGCGGCGCCGAAGAGGTAGCGCCCCTCGATCATGCCCTCGAAGAAGTCGCCGGCGACGTAGGCGGGCGCGGGGGCGTCGGGCGTGACGACGAACGTGGCGCGCCGGAAAGCGTCGACGCGGAACGAGGTGCTGGCCCAAGACGACGGGCTCCATTGGTCCGTAGCCGTGGTGTCCGTCGTCGACGAGACGCGCAGGCTGTAGTCGCCCTGATCGGCCGAGGCGGGCGCGGCCCAGTCGAGGTCGAACGTGCCCCAGTCGGAGGGTCGCACGCGGCGGTCGAGCACGACCTCGTCGCGCGGCGACCATACGACGATTCGGGCGCTGTCGCGCGTGGCCCGCCAGTCGCGGTCGGCGCGCGTGCGCAGGATGCCTTTGAGGTGGACCGTCTCGCCCGCCTGGTAAAGCCCACGGTCGCTGAAGACGGAGCCCGCCGTCGTGCTCGGCTTAGGGTTCCATTCGGTGTCGACCTCGAAGCGATACGCCTCGGTGCCGGTGTCGTAGAACGAGGACGTAAACGCCATGTCGCCGCCGGCCTCAACGATCACGACCAGACGCGGCGAACTCCAATACTCCTCAGCCTGAACGCCCAGCGCTTCCCAGCCGGGCGCTTGAGCGCGGCCCGAGCGGTCGGTCGTGCCGCTCCACAGGACGGCGTTGTCGAGGTCGCGCACGGTGACCCTAGCGCCGCCGACGGGCGCGGCGGTCTTGAGGTCGGTGACGAGGACGAGCTGGTTGTGCGGGCTGAACTTGGCCGTCAGCCCCAGGCGCGTCACCTGGGCGACGGCGCGCGCGTCGTCCTCGATGCGCTGCCCGTTGCTTCTGCGGCGGTGGTCGCTCACGACGCGCACGGCGACGACGCCGGTCTGCCCGCGTAGCGCGGGATCGAGCGGGAGCGGGACGGTGCCGGGCGTGTTGCGTCGAAGCGGAAGGCGAAGCGTGTCGCGCGCGGCGATGGGCGCCGGCTCGCCGTCTGCGTCGCGCGAGCCGTAGTAGTGGCGCTGGTCGTGGGCGCGGAGCGCGGGCACGATGGTGTCGGGGCCGAGGCGCTGGAGGCCCACGCGAACCGCCGAGACGTTAGTGGCGCGGATCGGGAGCACGCGCTGCTCGTCGGCCTCGACGACCAGGATGCCCTCGGGGACGGCGAGGTCGGGGGCGTACGGGCCGGTGCGAAACGTCCGCGTCGCCTGGCCGAGCGTTTGTCCGAACACGTCGGTGAGGCCGCGCACGGTAACGGTGTATCTCGTCTCGGGCGCCAGCCGGAACGGCAGGGTATGGCGCATGCCCTGCCGCCCGTCGCCGGCCTCGACGCCCGCCGGGAGCGCCGCCGCGGGCGACAACGTGACAGCCGTGCGCGCCTGCTCGAACGTGACGGGATTCGAGAAGCTCAGTTCGATGCCCACTTTGGGGTCGAACGGACCGTCGGTGCGGACCTGGCCGTAGTCGCCGGTCTGCTGGAGCGCGTCGAGCGTGAGGTCGCCGTACGTGCGGAAGCGGACGATCGTCGTGTCGGCCGAACCAAGGGGGCCGGCGACGGCGGGCACGCCGGGCAGCACGCGCACCACGTAGGCAGTGCCTCGTTTTAGGCCGCCCGCAGGCTCGACGGCGATGGTGCTGTCGCCGCCCGACGCGACGCGGGCACGCACCGTCGCGCCGTCGGCGGTGACCTGGATCCGGTCGCCCGCGCGGTCGCCGCGCACGGCCTGGTCGTATCCCAAGCGGATAGTGCCGGTCGGCTCGGCGTGCGCTTCGCCGCGCGATGGAACGGAGGTGACGAGGCGCGGTCGTGGCGTCTCGAACGTCCACGTGTACGGCTCGCCAAGCGCCTCGCCGTCCAAACTCATCAGGCCGGCAGCGAGGACGGCGGTGAAGAGAGTGGCGCGGGGCAGCGGCTCGGCAGGCGTGAAGACGAGCGTCTGCGAACCCTCCCACCGCAGCGTGCCGCCCAGGCGCCGCCCGTCCAGCGCCACGCTGAGCGCCTCGGCGTCGGGCGCCCCAGCGTCGCCCAGAGGCACCATCGGCCTGCTGAACGTGACGGCGACGGGCTGTCGCACGTCGCGCGAGACGGCGTCGCCAAAAGGCGTGGCGCTGAGTACGCGCAGCGGGCCGTCGAGCACCGGCACAAAAGCCTCACCCGTAGACACCACATCGAGCGCCACGTCGGCGACGCCGAACGGTCCGTCGGCCTCGTCGCGGCAGGCGGAGAGCGCGAGGGCCGCGAGCAGGACGGCGGCGACGGTCAGATGGAGACGGAGCATCGGGGCGGACGGATTGGGAGAGGGTCCCGGGTGAGGTGCGTGCAGGTCAGCGCGTAGAGAGGTCGTGAATGCATCCCTCGTCTCTCCCATTTGCCCACCACTGAGAGTTGGATGTCTCCGACAAACCCCAAAATATGGGGTTGAGACGAGACGGTGAGAGACTAATGCCAAGTCCGAAATTTAGCGGTGCATTTTCCACATCGTCATCTTGAGCCTGTCCCCGATCTCCGTCCTTTGCCGTCAGAGCACGGAGATCCCCTGACCAGGTCGAGGCAGGCTCTTCGAGCGAGGCTCAGGACGACAGACAAGGGACGCTCCGGCATTCTTCGGATTCGGTATAAGAACTGCCCACGTGAGCTTGATGGCTTTATCTGGTCGAGAGCGCAAGGCGGCATCACTGCGCGGAGACGGTCGCGAGAGGCGCGCCGCGGACGGTGATGGCGGACGGGCGGCTGCGCAAACGCTGCCCGCTCGGCGTCACGGCGCGCAGCTCGACGGTGTGGCGGCCCGGCGCCAGCGGCCAGTCGGCACCGTCGATGGAACCGGCCAGGCGGCGGCCGTCGACGACCCACGCCACGTCGAGAAGGTCGGCGTCGGCGGCTCCGCGGAAGCGGGCTTTCTGGAAGTCGGCGCGGAGTATGGGGTCGAGGACGAAGGCGGTGCCGGGCTCGGGATAGGTCACGCGCAAGCGGTCCGAGTACGCGAGGCCCGAGCGCGCCGCCCCGGTGCGCGTCGCCGAGGGCGGCAGCGGCATCCCGCGCTCACGCATCCAGCCGTGGAACGCCGCCGGGTAGACCGTGAACAGCTTCTTCTCGACGGACTCGGTCGGCGTCGAGGCGTCGGCCAAAAGCCCGGTCCGGGCATCGACGGACCACACGCGATGCACCGTGCACGTTGGGCCAGTCGGCGTCGAGGCCAGCATCGCCTGGTGGCGGACATTCGGGCAGTACGCGCCGGGGCGGTGACCGCTCGCGGGGCAGACGGAGCGCTCGGCGACGCCCGACGGACGCGCGAACGCACCGCCGGAGCCAAGCTCTTGGAGGACGGCGTTCAGGATCGGCCCGGCGCCGCGCGTGCCGCTCACCCAGCGCATCGGGCGGCCGTCGAAGTTGCCCACCCACACGGCGACGGTGTGGCGCGGCGTGACTCCGACGGCCCAGTTGTCGCGGTAGTCCTTCGAGGTGCCCGTCTTGACGGCGGCGGGGAACGGAAGCTCCAGCGGCCCACCACGCCCAAAACCCGGCGCGCGCGCCTCAGGGTCGCTCAGGATGTTGGTGAGGAGGTAGGCCACATCGGGCGTAAGCCCCATCGGCACGGCCGGGGCGACGGCGGGACGCAGCGTGTCGCCCGTCGCGGTGCGGATCCAGCGGACGGTGTGGAGGGGCGGCAGCGTGCCGCCGCGCGCAAGCCCGGCGTAGGCGCGGGCGAGTTCGGTCATGCGGACCTCGCCGTTGCCCAGCGTCAGTCCGACGCCGTAGTGCTCCGCCGAGCCCGTCAGCGAGGCGAAGCCGGCGCGTCGGAGCAGGGCCAGCAGCGCTTCGGGTCCCACGTCCTGCACCACGCGCACCGCAGGCACGTTGAACGACGATGCCAGGGCCTCGCGCAGCGGTACGGGCCCGTGGAAGCGCTGGTCGTAGTTCTCGGGCGAAAACGCGCCGCCGGCCTCGACGACCTGGAGTTCGAGGTCTTCCAAGACCGTAGCCGGCGTGTAGCGGCCCGACTCCAACGCCAGACCGTACGTGAACGGCTTAAGCGCGCTGCCCGGTTGCCGCAGCGCGCGCGCGCCGTCGACCTGTCCGCTTGCCGCGTCGTCCCAGAAATCGGGACTGCCGACGTGGGCGAGAACCTCGCCTGTCGTGTTGTCCAGCACGAGGAGGGCGGCGGCGGTTACGCTGGCGTCGCGTAGCCCGCGGAGGTGGGCGCGCACGATGGCCTCCGCCTCTCGTTGGAGCGCCGGCCGCAGCGTCGTCCGCACCTCGACGGCGTCCGTTACCTTGGAGAGGTCCTGGCGCACCCACTCGACGAGGTGCGGCGCGCGGAACGCCCGCTCGGGGCGCACGAAGGCGAGAGGCGTGGCGGCTAGTGCGGCGCGCGCGCTGTCGGTGACGAGTCCGGCGCGCTGCATCGCCGCGAGAACAGTCCGCTGACGCGCCATCGCGCGTTCGGGGTGGCGGAACGGGTCGAGGCGGCTCGGGCTCTGCGGCACGCCGACGAGAAGCGCTGCCTCGGGGAGCGTCAGGTCGCGCGCCGTCTTGCCGAAGTAGGTGCGCGCGGCGGCCTCGATGCCGGTCGCGTGGTTGCCGAACGAGACGCGACCCAGCCAGAGCTCCAGAATCTCGGACTTGCTGCGGCGGAGTTCTAGGCGCAGCGCGAGGTGCATCTCGGCGACCTTGTCGCTCAGCGTCGCGCGCGTGTGCCGACCGCGGAGGGCACGCGCCGTCTGCATCGTCAGCGTCGAGCCGCCGCTCGTGACGCCGCCATCGCGCGCGTTCTGCCACGCCGCCCGCCCCAGCGCGACCACGTCGATGCCGGGGTGCCGGTAAAAACGCCGGTCCTCGGTCGCCACGAGCGCGCCGACGACCTCAGGGGCGACGGCGCCGAGGGCCACGAGCGGGCCGGTGCCGTCGGGGCGGATCTCGCGCAAGAGCCCGCCGTCACGGTCGGCCACGCGGAGGCTCGCCGTGCGCCTCGGCGCCGCGCTCTCGGGTAGCGGCCACGCCAGCGACAGCGCGCCCACGGCCATGACGATGCCCATGAAGCGGAGCAGACGTCGACGGGTCAGGCGCGGCATGGGAGCGGCGGGAGAAGCCCGCAATCTAGAACGTTCCATGGACGCCGACGCGTCACAGCAGACGAGGTTCTAGCGCGCAAACCGCGCCGGAATGTGAGCGGACAATGTAGTCGCCGCCCCTGATTCAGAGCAATATCGCCCGCCTTTGCGTCACCCGCGGCCGTGATTTATGCGCCGCCTTCGGTACCTTTCAATTCGTCCATCCTAGCCGATCTGTCCGCCTGTGCTCGACTCCTTTCAGTCTCACGCCAACTTTATCTGGCAGGTCGCCGATGACCTGCTGCGCAACACGTATAAGCGAAGCGAATACGGCGGCGTCACGCTTCCATTCGTAGTACTGCGCAGGCTCGATTGCGTGCTGAACCAGAAGTCCGGTGTCGTCAGGGAGGCGTATATGGGGTACAAGGCGCACGACTACGAGGAAGACGAGATCGAACAGATCATGCTTGTTGGCGGTGAAGCCGAAGACCTGGGCTTCTTCAATTCCAGCCCGTACGATCTGGAACGGCTCACGAGTGATGGGGGCAACATCGAGGTCAACTTCTCGGCCTACCTGAACGGCTTTTCGAGCAACGTGCGGGAGATTCTGGGCCATTACGACTTGCCGCGTATCGCGCAGAAGCTGGCCAAGAATGACCTGCTCTACCTGATGTGCGACAAGTTTACCGAGGTCGACTTGCACCCGGACCGCGTGTCCAACCACCAGATGGGGTCCATTTTCGAGGAGCTGCTCAGGCGCTTTTCCGAGATGAGCAACGAGACGGCGGGTGAGCACTACACGCCGCGCGAGGTGATCGGGCTGATGATCCGTCTGCTCATGGACGGACACGAGGACCGGTTGGACGGACCCGGCGTCGTTCGGACCGTGTTCGACCCGGCGTGCGGAACGGGCGGGATGCTGGCGCTCGCCAAAGAGCACATCCAGCGGATCAACCCAGAGGCGCAGGTCAACCTGTTCGGTCAGGAGATCAACGATCAGTCCTATGCCATCGCAAAGAGCGACTTCCTCGTCACCGGAGAAGACCCCGGAAACGTCCGGCTGGGTTCGTCGCTTTCGGAAGACCGGTTTCCGGGGGCTAAGTTCGACTTCATGCTCTCCAATCCGCCGTTCGGGGTGAGTTGGAAAAAGGAGCGGGCGTTCGTCGAGGAAGAGGCGGGTCACAGCTACGGACGCTTCTCGGCAGGCACGCCGCGCATCAGCGACGGCGCGCTGCTGTTCTTGCAGCACATGGTGAGCAAGATGGAGCCGCAGGGCAGCCGCATGGCGATCGTGTTCAACGGCTCTCCTCTATTCACAGGCGATGCGGGCAGCGGCGAGAGCGAGATCCGGCGGTGGATCTTGGAGAGCGATCTGCTCGAAACCATCGTGGCCCTGCCGACCGAGATGTTCTACAACACGGGCATCGCGACGTACGTCTGGATCCTCACCAACACCAAAGCTGCGAAGCGCAGAGGCAAGGTGCAACTGGTCGACGCTTCGGAGATGAGCACCAAGATGCGCAAGTCGCTGGGCAACAAGCGCAACTATCTGACGGCCGAGAGCATCGACGCCATCAGCACACTGGTGCAGGCGTTCGAGGAGGGCGAGCACGTCCGCATCTTTCCGACCCAGTCGTTCGGCTACACCAAAGTCCGCGTCGAGCGCCCGCTTCTCACGCCCAAGGGCAAGCCCAAGACCGGACGCGACGGAAGTCCCAAGCCCGACACCAAGAAGCGCGATTACGAACGGGTGCCGCTCTCCGACGACATCGACGCCTACTTCTGACCTGCTCCGGGTTTACCGGACAGTCGGTTTAGATTAGGCAGCGAGACTCAGGGCCTGCTGCGCGTGATGCCGCCGTTCGTGTTCGGCGGGTGACTGGTAAGCTAGCGCCGAGTGGCGCCGCTTGTTGTTGTAGAAGGTGAGATAGTCGAAGAGCACTCCGCGCGCCTCGTCGTGCGTAGCGAAGCGCTCGCCGCGCACGCACTCGGTCTTGAGCGAGCCGAAAAGACTCTCCGTTGGAGCATTGTCGTGGCAGTTGCCACGCCTACTCATCGAGCAGACCACTTCGTTCTTTCGCAGCAAAGAGCGGTAGTCAGACGACGTGTATTGCGAGCCTTGGTCCGAGTGGTGCACCAAGCCGGTACCGGGGCGGCGATCTCCGAGCGCCGCTGAGAGCGCGGACGTGGCCAGTTCGCTCGCCAGTGAAGGCCGCACCGCCCATCCGACGACGCGCCGCGAGAACAGGTCGACCACGACGGCGAGGTAGAGCCAGCCCTCAGACGTGGGCACGTACGTGATGTCAGCCGTCCAAACTTTGTCCGGCGCGTCCGGCTCAAAGGCGCGGTCGAGCACGTTCTCGGCAACCGGAGTGAGCGGCGAGCATGGAGTGGCTTTGGGCGCTCTGCGCTTCGGCCCGCGCGCAGCCAAGCCGCTCTCGCGCATCAGTCGGGCGACGCGGTGACGACCGCATGCGACGCCGCGCTCGCGAAGCTCAGCGTGTATGCGCCGCGCTCCGTAGGTCTGGCGGCTCTCGCGATGCACCGCGCGCACCTCGACTGCCAAGCGGCGATCCTCAGCCTCCCGCGGCGACGGCTCTCGTGCGAGCCACGCGTAATAAGCCGATGTGGAGACGCCGAGCGCTCGGCATGCCCGGCTCACAGTCAGTCCATCCTCCCGGTCTCGTATCACTTGGTATCTCAGCGGGAGGCTGAGCTGACGATACCGACGGCTTTTTTTAGGATTGCTACCTCTTCTTTGGCCTGTTTCAACTGGCGTCGAAGCTGGGCAAGCTCTTCGTCGCGTGGCGAGCCGTTGCCGGGGAAGGCGCGGCGCCCATCGTTTTGGTACTCGCGTCGCCAGCGGTAGAGCAGGCTCGCTTTGATGTCGAGATCGCGCGCGGTTTGCGCGACGTTTCCAGAGCGCTCGGCGGCGCGGACGGCTTCGAGTTTGTACTCGGCGGAGAAGGATCGTCGGTCGGACATAGGATGGGTCGGTTTGAGAGAAAGTACTCTTAACCGACTGACCAGCTTGTCCGGGACAGGTCACTACTGCCGCTGCACTGGAAGCGCTAAGGAATGGTGGACCACCGAATCTATCGCGGCTCTTCAATGCACTTGACCGTTTATATCTGGCCGATCATCCAGATACTGCAATCGAGCGGCTATTAAACAAGACGAAACCTGATAAAAAAGTGCGAAGCAGAAACGAATTGCATGAAGCCGATGCAGAAATTGAGGTCGAGGGATCAGGCTCAGATTTCCAGAGATTTTGCGGAGGTGCCTATCCAATTGCGATGGAAATTATGCTATCCCTATTCGACAAGAACCAGATTAAAGTCAGACCTTACACATACGATACTTACCACCTAATATTCAAACAGCGCATTGACAAGATCAGCAACAAGGAGCTTAAAGATATGGGCGCGTCCGAACGTCAAATAGAATCGCTCCGCGAAAATGGCACTATCGAAAGCATAAAGGATAATTTACCTGCGAAGGCGCGAGAAGCCCTTCGTAACTACGCAGACAACTATCGCCACCGCTTCTACCCCGACGCGCTGCCTCACGACCTCTCGCTCAGAGCCAAAAAGTCATGACAAGGCCGCTCGCGTCTGGGATTTACTTCGTTCGGCATCACCCTCCACGGTTCGACAAAGCCTTCTCCTAATCAGGGGGAAGGCTTTTTTACGTCCGCACGTCACGCAATCGACAGAGCCTAGGATTTCCTAGGATAATCTGGGAGCCTCCCAACATCGCCCTAGCTGCTGACTTCGATACCGTCCACTAAACGCATCGAACGATGACGACACACCCCCCCTCACTGCTAGTCACGCTAGCTCAGACGGCAATCCTGCTCGGGTGCAGCCGCTCCAAAGTCTATGACCTGCGAAGGCAAGGCTTGCTTAACGCCGTCTACCTCGGCAAATCGCCGCGCTTCCGGCGCAGTGAAATCATGAGCCTCGTTTCCGGCCAACGCACAACCGCGCTCCGAATCGGTCATGGGCACGACAGTTACGACCAGCACAGACAGAACGTCAGCAACGCCCCGCTAGGCGATGTCGAACTGCTCTTCTAAGCCGCGCAGTAACCCCAACCCTTCGATCCATCAACGGAGGAGCCAAGTGTAGTATGGCTCCAGGTTCAGTCCACTGAGCCAAAAGAGGACTTGCCGACAACATAGCGTCAGTTTTTAAGAGCAGATTCGTACTTCGCCCAACGCGCCTTCACGGTGATCCAAACCATAAAACATCGTGGTTGCCGAAAAGGCCAAAGCACCAAATACACCTTTTTTACCTTGCATCATATAGCATGACACCGCAAAAACCAAACCACCAGCCAATCTCATCAACACAACTAAACCGCAACAATTTTATGCCCGAACGATCTAACACCACAAAGATGTCTACTACTGACCGCCCATACCTTCTCACCCACAAAGACGAGACATTAGCCCGCATCACACCAATATTGATCCCAAATTACGGCATCCACCGAGTAGGGCTTCGTACCGGATTGATCGTCTCTGCCAACCCCGCTGATGCAAAAACGCTTAGAGAAAACAGCGAGGGGGCATCCTTCGTTTTGATCGAAATCGGAGAACGGCCAAAGAAGGCTCCTCTCGCTGAGCACATGACGCCTGACGGAAAACCTATCGCGTTTCACCTTGTGATCGACGGACTTGCAGCGTCGCATTGCATGCTGGCGCTCAACGAGGTCACCACCTCGTACGTCGCACACTATGATGGTGACCTGTCTGAAGACGACCAAGTTGAGCATAACAACCGACTAGCGGCGCTGCTTCCGACTCTGACTGCTGCCGTATGCGGAGGCCCGGACCAAGTGCAAGATTTGCTGGAAGCGGCAGAGATCAACTGGATTTTCAGCTCCGAGCATATTAACGTATCGGAATCGCTGTTGCGCGCTAGGCCGGAACACATGTCGGTGGGGATGGACGACGCAATCGCAAGATTTTTCGACTTGTGCGAGGATTCTGTCTGGAAACGGGACATCATGGGTTATCTCATGTGACGCGCATAGCGCTTCGAATCTGCCGGGGATGGGGTCATATCCTCAGCCCCGGCTACCTTTTGCGCAACATCGTCTACGCCCCCATCGGTTTACGCCGAACACCACTAAATAATAGCAGTCCATTTGGTGGTGGTTTAATCAGTTATTGCCATTTAGTGCAACGCTTTTAGGCTGAGACTTTTCAGTCCGAGTCCTTCGATTGCGTGTGAAAGTGTTGCACAGTCCGGCGTACCGTCGTGAGCGTTCGTGCATCTCGGCAGAACGAGAGCTATGCCCCTGCGACGCTCAGACGCTGATTTCGCTGGCACCGCAATGGATTAGCTCTTGAAGTTCGACTGAGGCCCAGAATTTCGTGGCAAGTCCGTCACACTACCATTGTAGTCTTCTGATCGGGCATTCCTGCTTATATGCCATCTCCCACCCGGCTACTAGCGATTTCGGCTTTTGCGTAGGTTCGCACCCCAAGCGCCTTCGCCTCGGCCTCGACAAGGCGCTCTATCTGCCCGAGAAACCGCTCTCGCTTCTCACGCGATGTCACGTTGACTGCGAAGCCGTCGTGCAGCCACAGCGTCACGTGCAGCTTCTTCTGGGCTTTTGCCAGTTCAATGACAGGCAGCAGCAGTTTCATCTCGGCTGCTTGCGCGACCTGTGCCAGCGCCGAACGAACGTCTGATCTTCGTCTTTGCCGGTATCCAGACGCCAAACACGTCCCTGATGCCCCCATCCTTTTTGATGCGCTCCTGCACCCGTTTACGAGCGCTCAGCAGCACTTTGATCGCCTCGTGCTTCAAGAACCGTTTGCCGAGCACGCTCGCTTTTTCGCCCAATAGGTTCTCGACCGTTTCCGCTCGCTGCGACCCGCCCGCTTCCCGTTCGTCCCACGTCTCGAACTTGCCCAAGCCCGCCTTTCCCTGGCCGAACACGACGCCGTAGAGCTGCGACTTGAACACGCCCTTGACGGCTGCATAGTCCTCTCCCCCTTCGGCCTTTATCTGCCGCGCCCGCGATCCCATGTGGTCGAAGAGGGAATCCCAGATGCTCACCGCGTCGTCGTCGTCGCTGCTTTTCAGGTACGGAGCCAACTCCTCGCCTACGCCCCACATCGCCGCTGCAATGGCAAGTTGCGACGACACCAGGTCGAACCAGTCCCATCCGCTCGTCATGGCCGCCCTGACTTCGCGTGGAAGCCGGGCGATTCCGCTTCCGAAAATGCGAACCGTTTTGCCTCTTCTCGATGGCCGGTAGAGCGGTTTGGGCTGCGCTGCGATCTGGCGAAGAAGTCTCAGCGCCAAATCTTTCCTACGCGGACTGCTGATCGACTGGGCGACATCGTAGGCGTGCTTAAGGTTGCGCTCGACTGCCCGTGAAAAAGGCTGCTTGGGAACGCCGTTCATATAGTCCAGCAGATCTTTGGCCGCTTCGTGCGTAATCCATTGCTCCACGTCGCCTGCCGCTGCTTTTTTCTGCGCCGCGCTGATGGCGTCCAGCCAGCTCGGGATTACTTCTCTTCCGGTCACGAAGTCGACCAGGCCAAGGGGCAACGAGAACCGTTCGATTTCCTCCTGCGCGAGCCGTTCGATCTCGGCGGATAAACCTGTTTTGCGCACGTGACGGGCGCGTCCCTTATTCCAACTGCTCGGGTATGCGTGCTCTGCCCACGTCAGACCCGGAAGAACCTCCTGCATTTTTTCCAGCAGCGGCAGGGATTTGTAGCCGCCGTGATTTCTCTTGTCCTCGATCAGCGCGGCTATGTCCTGGCTGATGATGACTCCACCTGTTTCGCTGTCCAGCTTGGACGAGAAGAGCAGCGTGTCGATGAAACGGCGGATCACCACGTCGTCCTCGAACGCTGGCAACTCGCGCAAAACCTGCGCACGGAAACCAGCGCTCACGAGTGCTCCCTGATACCGCTTGATCATTCCTTTTGCCATAGGTCCGGTACTCTTTCTGTTTTATGACTTATCCATCTTTCGCTATCGCGATAGTCAAAAAACTGCCACTACTTCGTTCAGGTATAGATATATGCGTAATTGAAATCTAACAATCTGTTCTATATCATGTACAACAATGAAGAGATGACGGTTATGAGCGCGGTAAATCAATCAATTAATTCAAGGAGGTTTGTAGTCACCATAGATATGAGATCAGATAGTTCTTGCTTGACGGTCACCCTTCTAACCAAACCGGATCATTCCCATGAACCACATCACCAGACCAAGCAGCCACAAGACCAGTGGCATCCTCTCCCCCTACAACCAGATCGAGAAAGTACCCCTCGTCGCCGCCGATCTCGAATCCCGTTCGCGCGGATACTCGGTTCGCATCGAAGACCCATCGCGACTCGTCCGGCTGGAAAGAATGCGGTATCGTATCCCAAGACTACTGCCTCGTTCCCAACGCCGACGTGCGCGACTCGCCCTCAACATCGCGAGTCAGGCCGGTGGCGAGTGGACCATCGACAAGGAGCACTTCGACGGCAAACGCTTCACGCTCTCGCTGCTCAACAAAACGTCGGCAACGCGCGAAGTCAAGCTGAACGATCCCGTGGGCTACGGCCTGCACTTCGTCAACAGCTACGACGGATCGACCCGACTGAGCGCTCAGATGGTCGTCTGGCGTCTCGTCTGCACCAACGGAATGCTCGCGCCCAAGATGTTCAAGAGCGTTCGGTTCAAGCACGACAACTCGGCAAAGGGCTGGCAGGAAGAGACCGAGTCGGCGCTGTCGATGATTCGCTACGCCGATGTCGGACTCGAACGCTTCGTTCGGGCGGCTCAGTTCTTGGCGTCGATGCGCATCAGCAGCAGTCAACTGCGGACGATTCGCGCTGACGTTCTCGACCGCTTGCCCGTCACGCTCTGGGGCCACACGCTCGACCGCTACCTCGCCCATGAGGAGCTTTCGGGATGGGGCCTTTTGAACGCTCTGACGGACCGCACGTGGCACAACGAGAAGCAGCGTGCTACGGACTTCTCGTGGAACGAGTACGGCACGACGGGGCTGATCGAGCACGCGCTCGGCACCAGCCTGAACTGATGTCGAAGCTGTCCCTCGCGCTACGGGTTCTCGAAACCGTAGCCGCCGTTTGCTCGGCGCTCTCGCAGGCCCTTCGGGGTCCGCGCTCCTCCTAAACCCTCAAACCAGCAGATCCCTCACCCGGATCTGCTTTTTTGACTAATTATCTAATCGCTTTATACAGCATTTCGTACTGCCTGGAATCTAGCATCTCTACAATATTCTCAACACTATCTACAACTGACCTATATTTTACTGTTATGGATGCGTTGTCACGAATCCTATCCTTCAATCCCGCTTCTGACCCAATAAATATCATGGTATCAGACAGGGTCTCGTATAAATCGTCTCCATCATAGTACACATAATCTCGAAAGAACAAAGATCCGCTGACCGAATCACCCTCATTAAGAGGTATTAGTGATTTTATTTTTATGTTTTGATAACCGTTAGTTATACTGTATATATTATCATTACCATTAAATTTTACATTTAATACTTCAAAATTACCAAATGGGATTAGATTATTTCCTGAAATAGAACGCCAATCGGAATGAAAGGATGAATCCGCATTATGGTAGTTTTCTATCGTCTCTTGGTTTTCGGATCGCAGCCTACCAATCATGTCTCTCATCGCTCTAGCAGAGTCCAACACAGTGGCAACTCTTGAAGCTATTGCGACAACACTGCTATCTCTTTCGCAGAAGCACTCACCTTCACTAGCAGTTGCCTTAACAGCTTTAAATAATTTATCATCTAGGGCAGAAGCCATGAGACCTAATTCACCCTTATCCACGACCTCTTTTACGGTGTTATAAGAATTTCTGTTATATGAAACATAATACAACAATATGCACACAAATAACACTATGCACAAAGCCGAAATTGCATACATATATTTCATATTATTTTATATACTTCTTTTCGTTCTTCGGCAATCAGTCTTAGACATATGATATCGTGACTGCATAATAGAGCGGCTTCATCATATCTGACTTCAATTAAATCAGCTTCGTACGAATAGCCTCCTTGACTGCTTCCACTACTCCTTACTTTACCATGATCACCCAGTATGAAAAAGTACTCGTTTCCCTTACACTCATAGTAACCACACCTTACAATTGCCTCTTTGAAGGCGTAACTCACTGACAGGCCGTCCACAAGAGGCTGACCAGACTCTATGCCAAAAGACACGGTTTCAGGCTGACTCCGCCTCACCAAATCAGCCTGAGGAATATCAATGACTGTATTAATTACGGAGTGAGACCTTACGCTCCAGATCATGTATGAAGCGCTCGCGACCAGCGCGATTGATACTGCTATCAGTACGTACTTCATTATTCTTAGCAAGGCGGATTCAGTGAACTGCTGCACCACACCAAGCGCAGCATAGGGTAACCGTTAGAACAGCCCGGTTACTCCGTCCAGTTCTGGTGGCAGCTAATGTCGACCCATACCGGTCTTGGTCCTCTCAATCATCAAGATAGCATGATGCACATTCATCCCCAAACCGTGCCAAAAGTCTTTGGGAACGGACTCATCCGCTTAGCCATTACTGATCACAATGTGATCGCAACAACGCAAAAACGCCCCTAGGGATAGCGGAAGAGGCGTTTATTGCGGTCCGGACGGGACTCGAACCCGCGACCTCCTGCGTGACAGGCAGGCATTCTAACCAACTGAACTACCGGACCATCTGGTGAACAGATCCTGCGCGTGGCAGGACACTTATAGTACGGCGCCTGCCAACCGCTTCGCAACCATGCGCGTGGCAGGTTGTGTGAAGTTGACTCAGCGTGTCTTTCCGGCGCCCCACATCAGTTTGCTGCGAAGCGTATCGAAGTAGCCCTGGCCGAGCAGTTTGACCAAATGGATCGTGTGATCGGCTCGGGTGACGTTGAAGACTACGTCGCCATCTTCCACTCGCGTACCTTTGCCATCTACGGCGACGACATAGGGGTTTTCGCGGCTGTGCACGCGCAGCGTCAGGAGGCTCGTGTCGGGCACGATCACGGGGCGGACCGTCAGTGTATGGGGAGCGACGGGTGAAAGAACGACGACTCCCGCACCCGGTGCGATGATCGGGCCGCCGACCGAAAGCGAGTAGGCCGTCGAGCCGGTCGGGGTGGCGACGATCAGGCCGTCGCCCCAATACTCGTTGAGGAAGGCGCCGTCGATCTCGGCGCGGATCGAGAGCAGACCAGCCTGTCCGCTGCGTTCGATGGCGAACTCGTTGAGTGCCCACGTCGAGGCGAGTACATCGCCGGAGGACCGAACGTCGAGCAGCGTGCGCTCCTCGACGCGGTAAGCGCCCTGCTCCATCGCACGGATCGCCGTCTGGATCTGCTCGGTCTCTACGTCGGCGAGAAATCCTAGGCGACCGATGTTAACGCCTAATATCGGCGTGTGGCTCGTTCCGGCTTCTCGGGCCGAGTTGAGCAGCGTACCGTCGCCTCCAAACGAGAGGAGTACGTCGCTATCATCGGCGAGCGTTTCAGTTTCGTGATGCGTGCAGGTGTCGGCTGGTAGCAGGTTGCGCGCTGCCAGTCCTTGAGCCACGTTCGGGTGCAGACAAAACGCCAGACGCTCGCGCCGCATCCATTCGATAGTATCCGCCAGCGGCTCCCACAAGACGTCCTTGGAGGTGTTGCCGGTTATTCCGTAGATCATGCGTAAACTCGGACCAATCGTGACTCGCCGCGTTCTCCCCTCCCCTATGTCCCACTTCGTCATCGTCGGCAACGGCATCGCCGGCGTCACGGCCGCTCGCATGATACGCAAAGCCGGTCAGCACCGCATCACTCTGATCTCCGAAGAGGGAGTGCAGCCTTACTCGCGGACCGCGCTGATGTATGTGTTCATGGGGCAGGTCCAGTTTGAGGGCACGTGGCTCTACGAAAATGGATTCTACGACAAAAACCGCATCGAACGCGTGCACGACCGCATCGTCGACATCGACGCAGATGCGCAGACGGTCACGCTCAGAAGTGGTGACGCGATTGCCTACGACAAGCTGCTGCTCGCGACGGGCTCGTCGGCGTTCAATCCGGGCTGGACAGGCGACGATCTCGACGGCGTCCAGAATCTGTGGGGCATCGACGACGTCCGTTTGCTCGAATCCAGAGCCCATGGCCTGCGAGAAGCGGTCGTCGTGGGTGGCGGGCTGACGGGTGTAGAGCTGACCGAGATGCTGCACTCGCGCGGAGCCCACGTCACGTTTCTCGTCCGTGAGGCGCGCTACATGAGCAAGGTGCTTCCGCCCGAGGAGTCGGCGATCGTCGAAGCCGAGATCCGTGCGCACGGCATCGACTTGCGGATGGGTGAGGAGTTGGAACGCATCGAGGGCGATGGGGCCGTATCACACGTCGTCACAAAATCGGGCGAGACGATAGCGGCGCAGCTGGTCGGGCTTACGGTCGGTGTGAAGCCCAATCTGTCGGCGTTGGGGACGAGCGGGGTCGAGACGGACCGCGGCATTCTGGTCGACAAGCAGATGCGGACGTCGCATGCCAACGTCTGGGCGGCGGGCGATTGCGCGCAGCACCGGACGCCTCCGCCGGGCGTACCTCCGGTCGAGCAGTTGTGGTACAGCGGGCGCCGTCAGGGTGTCGCTGCGGCGCGGTCGATGCTGGGGGCGACGGACAGCTACCGACGCGGCGTCTATTTCAACAGCGCCAAGTTCTACCGCATTGAGTGGCAGCAGTATGGGACCGTCCCCGCTGAGTTGCCGGACGAGTTGGGAACGGTCGTCTGGCAAGACACGTCGGGCGAGATTCCGCGACTGATCCGGCTGGTTTATGAGCGCGTGTCGATGCGCTTCAGGGGCATCTCGGCGATGGGTGTGCGCTACCGCCAGGACGTAGCAACGAGCTGGATCTTGCAGGGGCGGACGTTGGCCCAGGTCGTCGACGCGCTGGGCGACGCCAACTTCGACGCCGAGTTCACGCGTCGGCCAGAATCTGCCTTCCAAGAGGCGTTTCACTCGGATGCGAAGCGCTTTCATGCCGAGCGCGAGTTGGTGATCTAGCGTTTCCTTTTCCTCTGCGGGCGAGATGAATCTCGCCCCTACAACAGATTTTACTGCATTCCTATGGCTTCTTCTGCTGCTCTCTCTCCTGAACCTAGCCTCAGTCTCACGGCGCCGTCGACCGATCTCGATGGCAAGCAGAAGGCGGGCATCGCGCTGATCGTGATCGGGGTGCTGTCGTTCCTAATCGCGCTGGCGGGTGCGGGCGGACTGGCGCCGATTGCGTTTTTCTGGGTCGGCGTGGGCGGCATATCGGTCGGCTCTGGGCTGTGGTTTTCGTGGTACCGCGAGCGGGCGCCGGGCGAGAAGACGGGAACGTGGCACAGCAGTCTGACCGGGCGCGGCGTGCTGGCGTGGGTGATGGCGATTGCGATCACGGCGTTCTACGTCGTCCTCTACTGGCAAGACGACCTGGGGCTGGCGTGGCTGTTTGCGCCGCTCGTAACAGTCTTCGACGCGCTGTCCTACGTGCTGCGCGGCAAGGCGGCCGACCGCTGGTTCATGTACGGCACGTTCTACACGCTGGCGATCCTCGTGATGGGCGTGCGCGCGCTGATCAAATACCGCCACGTCCGCTACCAGCAGATCCGGACGCTGAGCGTGATGTTTTTCCAGCTGTCGTTTGCGTTTCTGATCCCGGCGATCTTCGTCCTCTTGTCGCAACCCGAGTTGTATTTCAGCTACTTCTGGCCCCTCGACTACGATCAGTTCTGGCCCGGCAACATGCAGAACCTGAGCGGCACGCAGCTAGGCGTCATCTTTCTGATCTTCGGCGCCGTCATGTTCTTCGTCGCGACGCCCGTCCTGACGTATTTCTTCGGCAAGCGCTGGTTCTGCTCGTGGGTCTGCGGCTGCGGCGGACTGGCAGAAACGGCGGGCGACCCCTACCGCCACCTGTCGGACAAGTCGACGCGGGCGTGGAAGATCGAGCGGTGGATGATCCACGGCATTCTCGCCTTCATCGTGATCACGACGGCGCTGCTATGGGCCAACTTCGCGATGGAGGGCGCCCTGCTGGGCAGTTACGCCCAAGGCATGAGCAAAGCGTACGGCTTCTGGATCGGGGCAATGTTTGCGGGCGTGATCGGCGTCGGCTTCTATCCCATTTTCGGCGCGCGCGTGTGGTGCCGCTTCGGCTGCCCGATGGCCGCAGTTCTGGGTTTGCAGCAGCGCCTGTTCTCGCGCTTTCGCATCACGACCAACGGCGGACAGTGCATCAGCTGCGGCAACTGCTCGACCTACTGCGAGATGGGCATCGACGTGAAGTGGTACGCCCAGCGCGGACAAAACATCGTCCGGGCGAGCTGCGTCGGCTGCGGCATCTGCGCCGAGGTCTGCCCGCGCGGCGTCCTCAAGCTCGAAAACGGACCGCGGACCGAGCGTTACAATGGCGCGGTTCTCTTTCCCGAATCGCAACTCGACATTCTGCCGGACTGAGCATTTTCGACCCGTTCTTCTTCCAACCCTGAAACGCGATGCCCCTCAACTGCGAGTTGAGTCCGGCTCAAAGCTGACAGGTTCTCGAAACCAGTCAGCTTTCCCTCTCTGCATCTAAATAGAACCGGTACAGAGGCCAGCAGACGGCGAGTTGCTCTATCGCCCAGCCGACCAAGTCAGGGCCAAGTCGGAGCACGTCGGCAGTCGGGAGTTTGTGGCGGAGCCAGATCGTTTTGGCGCGCGCTAGTTCGCCGGGCACGGCGGAGATCGGCTCGGTGAATCGGACGATGTCGCCCTTCGACGCGTAGCGGATGCCTAGCTGCCAATCGCCGAGTTCGAGCGCGGGGTTTACTGTGTCCAAGAACGTCTGCGGCTCGCGTACGATGCGGGCTTTGACGGCGGGCATCAGGCCCTTCATGTGATCGGCGAGGAAGAGGCCGACCGTGAAGCCGTCGGGGTCGAGGCTGTGGGCGAGTTGGAAGTCTTGCAGGCGCTTCTTGCGGCTGTGGCGGTAGAAGCTCATCCACAGGTGATGGTGCGATCCGCCCGCGCCGAAGTCGTTTTTGAGGATGCGGGAGAAGACGCCTTTCTCCGTTTCGAAGGGCAGGCGGTTGGGCAGCACCCAGTTCCACGCCAGGTCGTCGCGGTAGCGCTTGAACGGGGCTTGCACGTGCTCGACGATTGCAGCCTTGTCCTCTCGGTACTGCGCGATGTGCGGATTCTGCCTCAGCCGCTCGAGGACAGCGATGGTGTCGGGCGTCCAGCCTCCGAACGTCAGGTCGAGCCGGTCGGGACGCGGGAGCAGCGTACCGGGCGGACGGACGAGCGGTTCGAGGCCCGGCGGAAGGGCGTCATCGAGAGGGGTCGAGGAGGACGGCACGGAGAGCGTCGGGCGTGGCGGCGATGGAGACGGACGAGTCGCGTTCACCCCGCAAGGCGGCCAGCGGTTCGGGCGCTCGGGGTTCGTTACCGATAGCTCGCGCGACGACGCCGGGAAACTTGGCCGGATGCGCCGTCGCCAGCACGATCTGCGGCGACTGATCGCCCGTCTGGTCTCGATAGCGGCGAGCAGCTTCCAATCCAACGGCGGTGTGTGGACAAGCGACGTAGCCCCACCTGTCGTGCGCGCGTTTCATCGCGATCAGCGTCTCGTCGTCGCTGACGGTCGTACCCCAGACGCGGTCGGACAGCGATTCGCCCAGCAGCGTGTGGATGCGCTCGAAATTGCTCGGCGCGCCAACGTCCATCGCGTTCGAGAGCGTGGCGACGGAAGCTCCCATCTGCGCATCGGCGCGACCGGCGAGTCGATCCGGGAAAAAGCGGTTGGCGTTGTGGGCCGCCACGAATCGGCGGATGGGCAATCCGGCCTGCATCGCCAGTACGCCTCCGGTCAGGTTACCCAGATTGCCGGACGGCGTCACGAAGACCGGGTCGTCTCCTCCACTCTGACGCAGAGCGTCGACGTAGAACAGCATTTGGGGCAGCAGACGTCCGATGTTGATCGAGTTGGCGGACGAAAGCGGTATGGCGGCCAACTTTGGGTCAGCGAAAGCGGCTTTGACCATCCGTTGGCAGTCGTCGAACGTTCCGGCCACGCGTAGGCTCGTCACGCCGTCGCGCTCCATCACGAGTTGCCGCTCCTGGACGGGGCTGATCTGTCCGTCGGGAAACAGCAGCACGACGCGGAAGCCAGGAAGTCCGGCGAACCCGTCGGCGACGGCACTGCCGGTGTCTCCGCTCGTGGCGACGAGGATCGTCAGCGTGGGATCGCTCGGGTCGCGCAGGCGGGCGAGCACGCGCGCCATCGTCCTAGCGCCCACGTCTTTGAACGAGTAGGTCGGCCCGTGGAAGAGTTCGAGGACGGACAGGCCGGGTTCGATCTCGACGAGTGGGATAGGGAAGTCGAGCGCGTCGCGGACGGCGGTTTCCCAGTCGGGCACGTCGCCGCTAAGCCAGTGTTCGAGGACGGCGACGGCGAGATCGGCGAACGAGTCGGCATCACGCCAGCCAGCCGGAAGCGGCGGCACGTGCGTCGGGACGTAGAGGCCACCGTCGGGGGCAATTCCGCGCGTGAGGGCCTCGGAAAGCGAAACGTGGGAAGCGGAATCGCGGGTGCTGACGTAAATGGTGGACATGAACTGGGAAGTGCGTCAAGATCGAGATTGCAACGTCGCTTCGCTCTTCGAAATGACAAAGGGAAAGGATGGAAAGTGGGCGAACTGCGTGTTTCAGTCGAGCGATTGGGCGAGCGTTCGGGCGCCCTGACTGCACGCGCGGACGGCGTGGGCGCCGGCTTCGATTCCGGCGTCTCGGCTTGCGGCCTGCATCTGCTTCGCAACGTGCTGGGCGGAGCGGGCGTCCGGGCAGAGGGCGAACAGCGTCGGCCCCGATCCGCTCAGGGCGCAGCCGTAGGCTCCGGCGGCGAGGGCAGCTTGGCGGACAGCGTCGTAGCACGGCACCAACTGGGCGCGCAGCGGCTCGACGAGCGTGTCTTGCATGATCGCGCGTCCGGCGGCGCGGGAGTCTCCCCTGGCGAGTGCGTCGAGCAGGAAGGCGAGGTTGGCGGCGTTGCCGACAGCGCCCGCCAGCGGTACCTGATCGGGCAGCAGCGCCCGCGCTTCGCGCGTCAGCACCTCGACGCGCGGCACGACCAGAGCGATGTGCAACGTGGAGCCGACCGAAAGCTGTCGGTACCGCGTCGGATCGGAAGGCGATACCAGCACAGCCCCTCCGAAGAGCGACGGCAGCACGTTGTCGCCGTGCCGGGCGCCGCTGGCCATCGCCTCGCCATCCAGCACGGCGTCGACCAAGTCGGCTTTCTCGAACGGAGATCCGCACGCGACGTTGGCCGCCCAGGCCCCAGCGACCGCGCTCGCCGCCGACGATCCCAGCCCCGATCCCGGCGTCAACCCTTTTCGGATGCGTAGCCGCAATCCAAAGTCAGCCCCCGCTTTTTTCAGAACAGATTCGGCTGCAATAACAGCAGTGTTCTCACGGTCGTCTGGTGCCATCCACGCAGCACCTGTGTCAGAAGCGACGACGCGCACGCCGGGCCGCTCGTCGCGCCACACCTCGACGGTATCGCCCAGCCCCTCGACAGCCATGCCCAGCGCGTCGAAGCCCGGCCCCAGGTTGCTCAGCGACGCCGGAGCGGTCACGAGTGCGATCGGCTGCTCGGTCATGCGATCATGCCGGTCTTGCGGGCATAGCCAAAGATGCCGCCCGCATCGACGATTTCGGCGACGTCGCCCAGCGGTTGGAGATGGTGCACATCGCCCGTACGCCGGTTGGTGAGCGTGCCTGCTTGGGTGTCGATCTCGACCTCGTCGCCCGTCCTGGTCTGCTCGACCAACCGCTCGGCGCTTTCGAACGGCACCAGAAAGCCGCCGTCGACCGAGTTGCGGTAAAAAATCCGCGCGTACGACTGCGCCACGACCGCCTCGATGCCTGCTTCCCTCAGCGCGAACGGCGCATGTTCTCGGCTCGACCCACACCCGAAGTTGCCGCCGCCGATGATGACCGCGAACGGGCTAGTGTCCTTGCCGGGGGGCACGAACGGCACGTCGCCCATCGGCAACCCTTGTTCGCCCGGCGGGACGGACGAGAGTGCGTAACGGCCATAGAATTTACGCTCCTTGGGATCGGTGAGCGAATAGACTAGGTGCTGCGCCGGAATGATCTGATCGGTATCGACGCTGTCGCCGAGCACGTAGGCGCGGCCTTGGATGATGTCTTTCATGGATGGGTTTGGAATGAGATGCGCGTCCGCTGATCGAGCGCGGCGGCAGTTGTATATCCCTGCCTGCGCAGGAATGACGGCGTGGAGGCTCGGACGGTTGGACTGATACGATTGCTGCACGGTCAACAATGAGAGGCGAAGAAGGAGTCGGCCTCAGACGGTCCGGCGATCAGATGCAGAGCGGAGAGAGCGGCCGAAAAGCTGCTGTTTGAGTGAGCGCAGCGAGCGAGTTTGCAGGTTTTCAGCGACCGGAGCGCCACATCAGCCGGAGCGACGTAAGCCTTGATCTTTTGCTTCCTTTTGTATGCAAGACAAAAGAAGGCCCCGCGCAGCGAGAATGAGGTCGGTAATACAACACATACTTAGAGTCGCTTTCAGATTCAGATAGCACGGCCAGCGCCGGAGATTGCCACGGCCTTCGGCCTCGCGATGACACGGTGGAGGCTACACCAGCACCTCCCGAGGGTCCGTGATTACGCCGGTCAGCGCAGCGGCAGCTACAGAGAGCGGCGACGCCAGATACACGCTCGCGCCTTTGCTCCCCATCCGCCCCGGGAAGTTGCGGTTCGTCGTCGAGAGCACAACCTCTTCGCCAACGGCCCGCCCGTACGTGTCGATCGGTCCGCCCAGGCAGGCTCCGCACGACGAGTGGCCGATCTTGCAGCCTGCGCGCTCGAAGATGTCGTAGAGGCTGTCAGCGCCGATGTGCGTCGTGTGAAGTTGCTGCCCGACCAGCGTCGTCGCCGGGATGATGTAGGTGTCGATGACCACTTCGCGCCCCTGAATGATACTCGCCGCCGCATAGAAGTCCTCCAGCTTGCCTCCGGTACACGAGCCGACGTAGGCCTTGTCGATCTTGGTACCGACGACCTCGCTGATCGTCGCCCGGTTGTCGGGCCGGTGCGGCTTGGCGACGACGGGTTCGAGCGTCGAGGCGTCGTATCGGTATTCGCGTAGATAGGCGACGTCCGCGCGTTGGGCGACGGGCTGGAACGGCACGTCGGTGCGCTCTCGGACGTAGTCGATCGTCTTATCGTCGGCGACGATGATGCCGCTTTTGGCTCCGGCTTCGATGGCCATGTTGGTCAGCGTCATCCGCTCGTGGACAGGCAGATCCATGACCGCTTCGCCGCCAAACTCCATCGCGCAATACGTCGCCCCGTCGATGCCGATGTCGCCGATGATCTGCAGAATCAGGTCTTTGGCGGTCAGGTACGGCGGCAGCGCGCCGTCAAATGTGAAGCGCAGCGTCGGCGGGACTTTGACCCAGAGTTTGCCGGTCCCCATGATGAAGGCCGCGTCCGTGTTGCCGACTCCGGTCGCGAACAGGCCGAACGCGCCCGACGTGCAGGTGTGGCTGTCGGTCCCGAAGAGAACCGTGCCGGGGCGGTTGAAGCCTTCCTCGGCGAGCGCCATGTGGCAGACGCCTTTGTAGCGGTCCGTCCCCACGTCGAAGAAGTGCGGCAGCTCCTGCTCGGCCGCCATCTTGCGCAGCAACACGACATTGCGGTTGGCGTGGCTGTCCGACGTGAAGATGTAGTGGTCAGGGATGACGACGACTTTCTCCCTGTCCCAGAAGCGAGCATCGGTCCCAAACTCGCGCTGGAAGATTTCGTAGGCGGGCGGGCCGCACACGTCGTGCGTCATCAGCGTGTCGACGTCGACCCAGACGGTCTGGCCCGGCGTCACGCGGTCGCGCCCGGCGTGCTGGGCGAGGATGGTTTCGGTTAGGGTCATGTCGTGCTGGGGTGTGCGAGCGGCGATGGGGTGTCAGACCCCTCCGCCCGTTGGGCACCTCCATGAGGGGAGGACGAGTCTGGAGTTGACTGCTCGTTTGGAAAAGCGGGTGAGATTGGATGTGACCCCAAACCACTTGTCCCCTCCTCTTGGAGGAGGGGTGCCCGTCAGGGCGGGATGGTCCGGTGGCAGGCGCGGCGTCAGAATCAGTCCTGTGCCTTGCGCCACGTCTGCTCGCCCGAGAACGAGTCCATGATGCCCTCGCCAGCGAAGCCGATCGACTCGCGGTCGGCGCGGTGGGCTTCCAAGGCGTTGAGCGCCTGGACGTAGGCGAATGCCGATGCCTGAATCACGTCGGTGTGGCGGTTTTGGCCGCGGAAGTAGGCGCCATCGGTTCCGATCAGGACGGTGACCTCGCCGACCGAGTCGCTGCCCTCGCTGACCGAGCGGATGTCGTAGCTGACCAGTTCGTGCGGCTGGCCCGTCGCGGCGTCGATGGCGGCATAGAGCGCGTCGATGGGGCCGTCGCCTGTCGCGGTCTCCTGGCGCGTCGTCTCGGTCGTGCGCTCGACGATGGTGACGCTGGCCTGTGGCTCCTCGCCTGTTGTGACGACGATGTGGAGCGATTGGAGTTCGAATGCGGATTTGGGCATGTCTTGAGTGTGGGTTAAGAGGTTGCGGAGGTCCTGGTCGAAGATCTCCTTTTTGCGGTCGGCGAGTGCGAGAAATCGGGCGTAGAGTCCGTCGGGGTCCGACAGCGTGTCGGGGGTGATGCCGATGCGGTTCATACGCTGCATCAGCCCGGCGCGCCCGCTGTGACGGCCCAGGCGGATGCCCTGGGCTTCCTGTCCGACGTCTTCGGCGCGCAAGACCTCGTACGTGTTGCGGTCTTTGAGCACGCCATGCTGGTGGATTCCAGCTTCGTGGGCAAACGCGTTGCGGCCGACGATGGCTTTGTTCGGCTGGACCGGAAAGCCCGTCGACGCCATCACTAAACGGCTGACGCCCGTCAGTCCCTGCGACACGATAGCAGTGTCGATGCCGGTCGTCACGCCCAGCGCGTCGCCTCGCGTTCTCAGAGCCATCACGATCTCTTCGAGCGCAGCGTTTCCGGCCCGCTCGCCGATGCCGTTGATCGTGCATTCGACCTGGCGCGCTCCGGCTGCGATGGCGGCCAGACTGTTGGCCGTCGCCAGGCCCATATCGTCGTGGCAGTGCGCCGAGAGGACGACGTTCGGATAGTCTGCGAGGCATTCGCGCGCCGTTTGGAAGAATGCACCGTACTCGTGCGGTAGGCAATAGCCCGTCGTGTCGGGAATGTTGATCGTCGTCGCTCCGGCCTCGACGGCGGCGCGTATGACTTCGCACAGGTAGCCGTGATCGGTCCGGCCGGCGTCCTCGGCGCTGAACTCTACGTCGGCGGTGAACGTGGCGGCGTAGGCGACGGCCTCGCGCGTCATGCGCAGGATCGTCTCGCGCTTGTCGGCCAGCGTCGCGCCGTATTTGGCGTCGCCGAACTTGGCATTGAGGTGGATGTCGCTGGTGGCGATGAACGTGTGGATGCGCCCTTTGTCGGCTGACTTGATCGCGCGTCCGGCGGCTTCGATGTCACCCCGCGTGGCGCGCGACAAAGCCGTGATGACGGGCCGCCGCGCCATCTCGGCGACCGCAACGACCGCCTCGAACTGCTGCGGCGACGAAACCGGGAAGCCCGCCTCAATCACGTCGACGCCCAGTTGATCCAGCGCTTTGGCGATCTGGACTTTCTCGCCCAGCGTCATCGCCGCGCCGGGCGCCTGCTCGCCGTCGCGCAGCGTGGTGTCGAAAATCAGAACGTGGTCGGTGTTGGGCATAGTCGCAGAGGGAGAGCGTCGAGCGGGAGCGATGGGGTGTGGAAGCGACAGGGCATGCCCCGTCGGTACAGGGTCGGAGGTGGAGGGAGAAGCTGTCAGGTTTCCAAAACCTGACAGCTTTGAACGGCGGCGTTGGCAATTGCTTCGGTCACCTCGTCGGTCGACGCGCTTCCGCCCAGATCCGACGTGCGGACACCGTCGGCAAACGCCTGCGCCACGCCCGTCCTCACGGCAGCGGCTTCGATCGTGTGGCCACAGTGGTCGAGCAGCATCGCCGCGCTCAGGATAGTAGCGACTGGGTTGGCGACGTTCTGCCCCGCGATGTCGGGCGCACTGCCATGGACGGGCTCGAACAAGCCGACGCTTCCGCCGACACTCGCCGATGGGAGCACTCCGAGCGATCCGGGAAGCGTCGCCGCCAGGTCCGAGAGGATGTCGCCGAACAGGTTGCCGGTCAGGATCACGTCGAACGCGCGCGGATCACGGACGACCTGCATCGCCGCGTTGTCGACGTACAGATGGTCGAGTGCTACGTCCGCAAACTCGGCCTGATGCAACTCGGTCACTACCTCACGCCACAGCCGCGACGACGCTAGTACGTTGGCCTTATCGACGCTCGTCACGCGCCCGCATCGCCTCCGCGCCTGCTCGAAGGCGACGCGGGCGATGCGCTCGATCTCGTGTTCGGTAT
This sequence comes from Rhodothermales bacterium, assembly GCA_963841855.1. Taxonomy (GTDB): domain Bacteria; phylum Bacteroidota; class Rhodothermia; order Rhodothermales; family BA12; genus CAXBBB01. Next base: position 45,221 of record CAWJEJ010000002.1, read on the forward strand.
AGATCATCGTATCGTGCGCGCTCCGGTGTGGCGCCTCGCCCGACTGGCCGCGAGGCGAGCCGAAGTAGATACCGCCCGTCAACTCGCGCACGATGAGCAGATCAGTCCCCGCGACGCGCTCGGACCGCAGCGGCGAGTGATCGGCTAGAGCCGCGTTGACGGCGACAGGCCGCAGGTTGGCGAACGTCCCCAGCGCCTTGCGCAGCCGCAGCAGTCCGGCTTCGGGCCGCTGGTCGACCGGCACGTCGGCCCACGCTGGCCCACCCACAGCGCCGAGCAGAACGGCATCCGCAGCCAGGCATGCCGCGCGCGTCGCGTCGGGAAATGGATCGCCCAGCGCGTCATAACCCGCCCCGCCGATCGGACACTCGGTTACGCGGATGCCCAGCCCAACCACTTCGGCCATGGCGCAGACGACGCGCAGCGCGGCGGCCGTCACGTGGGGGCCGACGCCGTCGCCGGGGAGCGACGCGATGTGGAGGGTTTGGGGCATGTGGTTTCGATTGGGTGTGGACGGCTAGCAGACCCCTCCGCCCGTTGGGCACCTCCCCTCCACGAGGGGAGGACGAGTTTGGAGTTGGCTGCTTCTTCGGAAAAGCGGGTGAGATTGGGCGTGACCGCGAACTCTGTCCCTCCTCTCGGAGGAGGGGTGCCCGTCAGGGCGGGGTGGTCCGGCGGATTACTTCTTGTCGTCGATCCAGCTCATCATGCCGCGCAGTTTGGCGCCGGTCGCTTCGATCGGGTGCGCCTTGGAGCTTTGGCGCAGCCGCTCGAAGTTGGGCGTTCCGGCTTCGCACTCGGCCAGCCACTCGCGCGCGAACTGTCCACTCTGCACTTCTTCTAGGACCTTCTTCATCTCGGCCTTGACGCCTTCGGTAATCACACGCGGGCCTCGGCTGTAGTTGCCGTACTCGGCCGTGTCGGAGATAGAGTGGTTCATCGTGGCCAGCCCGCCCTCGTACATCAGGTCGACGATCAGCTTCAGTTCGTGCAGGCATTCGAAGTAAGCCAACTCGGGTGCGTATCCCGCCTCGGTCAGCGTCTCGAACCCGGCGCGGACCAGGGCTTCGGCGCCGCCGCACAGAACGGCCTGCTCGCCGAAGAGGTCGGTCTCGGTCTCGTCTTTGAACGTCGTCTCGATCACGCCCGCCCGCGTCCCGCCGATGGCGTCGGCGTACGAGATCGCCAGGTCCAGCGCCTGTCCGCTGGCGTCCTGCGCTACGGCCACCAGACACGGCACGCCTCTCCCCTGCTCGTACATCCGCCGCACCATGTGGCCCGGCGACTTGGGCGCGACCATGAACACATCGACGCCCTCGGGCGCCGCAATCGTCTCGTAGACGATGTTGAAGCCGTGCCCGAACGCCAGCGCCTTGCCCGGCGTGATGTGAGCCTCGATGGACTGCGCGTAGACGCGTCCCTGATGCTGATCCGGAATCAGGATCATAACGACATCGCCCCACGCCGCCGCGTCCTCAACCGTCTTGACCGTCAGCCCAGCAGCGCGAGCTTCTTCGGCTGAGGAGGAGCCGTCGCGCAGCCCCACGCACACGTCGACGCCGCTGTCGTGCAGGCTCAGAGCGTGGGCGTGCCCCTGCGATCCATAGCCGATGACGGCGACCTTTTTAGAACGAATGAGCGCCTGATCGGCTGTGTAGTGAACGTGCATAGAGAGAAGGATGTAGCGCCGATGCATGCATCGGCGTGGGGGGTGTAGGGGAAGAGATTCAGTCGCCGTAGACGAGTTCGCGGCGCATGGCGATGCGGCCGGATCGGGCCACGTCGGCGATGCCGAAGCGCGCCATCTGAGCGACGAACGAGTTGATCTTGGTCGCCGGACCGGCCAGTTCGATCATCATCGTGTCGGCCGTCACGTCGACGACGGTGCCTTTGTAGATGCCGATCAGGTCGATCAGCTCGGCGCGCGTTTCGGCTGCATATCCGACGCGGACCAAAGCAATTTCGCGCTCGACGTGCTCTTCGCCGGTCAGGTCCTCGACCGAGATCACGTCGACGAGGGCGGACATCTGCGTGACCGTCTGCTCCATCTGCCGCGTCGTGCCGGTCGTGGCTATGGTCATGCGCGAGATGGCTGGATCGTCGGTCGGGCTGACGGTCAGCGAGTCGAGGTTGAAGCCGCGCGCCGAGAACAGGTTGGCGACGCGGTTGAGCGCTCCGATGTGGTTTTCGAGCCGGATGGCAAGCACGCAGCGATGGACCGTCGCCGTGTCGCCCGGTTCGACGGGCTGGCCCGCCGCGCGTTTGCGGAAGACCTGTTGCGGAGTGAGGGTGTCAGCGGACATGGGAAGGGGGTTCGGGTTGTCATCGCGAGGCCGTAGGCCGTGGCGATTTCTGTGGCTAGTGGCGGCGTTTGGAGATCGCCACGTCGCTGGCGCTCCTCGCGATGACAGTTGGGAGGTACGCAGGTATGCGGCAGGCGCAGTGTCAGTCGTGGCGGTAGCGGGCGGTGATCATGTCGCCCGTCGCGGCGCCCGCGGGGACCATCGGAAACACCATCTCCTCGGTAGGAACGACGAACTCGATCAGCGAGGGGCCGTCGACCGCGAACGCCCATTCGATAGCCGCACGCGCCTCGTCAGGAGTCGACGCGCGCCTTCCGGGGACGCCGTACGCCTTGCCGAGCATGACGAAGTCGGGGTTGAGATCGGCCAGGTCGGTGTGGCTGAAGCGGTTTTCGTGGAAGAGTTCTTGCCACTGCCGCACCATGCCCAGGAATGCGTTGTTGATGATGCAGAAGCGGACGGGCAGCTTGTAGCGCTTGGCGACGGCCATCTCCTGGGCATTCATCACGAACCCGCCGTCGCCCGAGAACGAGATGACGTGCGCGCCGTCGCCCGCCTCTTTGAGCCCGAACGCCGCGCCGATCGCTGCCGGAGCCGAGAAACCCATCGTTCCCAACCCGCCCGACGTGACGTGCCCGCGGGGGCGGACGTGACCGAAGTGCTGAGCCGCCCACATCTGGTGCTGGCCTACGTCGGTGACGAGAATGGCGTCGCCCGCGGTGTGCTCGCGCAGCATTTCGAGCACACCTTGGGGACGCAGCGTGTCGTCGCGCTCGAACGTCAGTGGGCACTCGGCGCGCCAAGCTGCAATCTCGGCCTGCCACTCGGTCGTGTCCTTGGGCTCGACGACTGCCTTGAGCTGGGCGATCACGTGCTTGACGTGGCCCAGAATCGGGCACTCGACGGGGATGTTCTTGTGCAGGCACGCCGGGTCGATGTCGACGTGGATCACCCTAGCGTGCGGCGCCCACTCGTCCAGTTTGCCCGTCACTCTATCGTCGAAACGTGCGCCGACGGCGATGAGCAAATCCGTGTGCTGGACGGCCTGGTTAGCGTACCACGTGCCGTGCATGCCCAGCATTCCCAGCGAGAGCGGATCGTCGTCCGGAAAAGCGCCCAGCCCGTGCAGCGTCATCGTGACCGGAATGCCGACGCGACGCGCGAACGCTGTCAGATCGGCGCTCGCATCCGCCCCAACCGTCCCACCGCCGACGTACAACAGCGGCCGCTTGGACTCGGCGATCATTTGGGCGGCGACGGCGATGACTTCAGGATCGCCCGTCGTGATCGGTGCGTAGCCGCGCACGTCGGCGGACTGAGGGTAGACGAACTCGGCGGCCTGCGACAAGATGTCCTTGGGCAGATCGACGACGACCGGGCCGGGCCTGCCGCTGCGCGCGATGTGGTACGCCTTCTTGATCGTCGGCGCCAGATCGCCCGCCGAGCGGACCTGGAACGAGTGCTTGGTGATTGAGCGCGTCACACCGATGATGTCGGTCTCCTGGAACGCGTCGCCGCCGATCAGGTGGGTCGGCACCTGGCCCGTGAAGACGACCAGAGGAATCGAGTCGAGCATGGCGTCGGCGATTCCGGTCACGCAGTTGGTCGCGCCCGGACCGCTCGTGACCAAAACAGTGCCTACGTCTCCCGTCGCCTTGGCGTAGCCCTCGGCCATGTGCGTGCCGCCCTGCTCGTGGCGCACCAGCACGTGCTCGAACGTCGGCTGGAGCCGAGCCATCGCGTCGTAAATCCCGATGACTGCTCCGCCCGGATAGCCGAACACGAACCGCACGCCCTCGGCTTCGAGCGAGCGGACGAAGATCTCGGCGCCGGTCAGGGTGTCCGCAGCAGTCAGCGTTTCGGATGTAGCAGTCATCAAGATTCGGATGTAGGGGAGGCTCGGCGAGCCGCTTGGCAAAGGTGGCGGCGGGCAGGGGCGGCTCGGCGAGCCGCCCGTACGGGGTGCGGGGCGAGGATCAGGCAGCAGCAGGTTCAGGAATCGCCACAGAGACCGCAGGCGCCGCCATCGGCTGGCCAGGGAGGCGAAGTACGGCGCCTTCGCTGGCCGACGTGACGAAATAGGCGTAGCGGCCCAGATAGCCCGTCGCGATGTGGGGCGTCCACGTGGGCAGAGCAGCCAATCGCCGCGCGATCTCGTCCGCATCGACGTGAAGCGTGATCGTGCCCGCCTCAATGTCGATCGCGATGACGTCGCCGGGCTCGACGGCGGCGATGGGTCCGCCCGACGCGGCTTCGGGCGAAACGTGGCCGATCGACAGTCCGCGCGTGGCACCCGAGAAGCGTCCGTCCGTAATCATGGCGACCGACGTGTCCAACCCCTGCCCTGCCAGCGCAGACGTGGGCGCGAGCATCTCGGGCATGCCGGGACCTCCGCGCGGCCCTTCGTAGCGGATCACGACGACATCTCCCGGCACCACTTCGCCTCCTAAGATCGCTTCGGTCGCATCCTCCTGCGAGTGGTAGATCCGCGCCGGTCCGCTAAACGTCAGCATCCCAGGATCGACGGCGCCGGTTTTGACGACCGACGCGCCAGGCGCGATGTTGCCGCTCAGAATCGACAGCCCGCCCGACGTGCGGAACGGGTTGGAGACCGGGCGGATGACGGTGCCGTCTACATCCGCTGCAAAAGCCAGCGTGTCGGCCAGCGTCGAGTGCGCGGTTGGACGATCGGCGTGGATCAGGCCGGCGCGGTCCAGTTCGGCCAGGATAGCGGGCACGCCGCCGACGCGGTCCAGGTCTTCCATGTGCACGTCGGGCGTGGCGGGCGAGAGCTTGCACAGGTAGGGCGTCCGGCGGCTGATCTCGGCGACGCGTGACAGCGGATAGTCGATGCCCGCCTCGCGTGCGGCGGCGAGCAGGTGCAGGATCGTATTGGTCGATCCGCCCATCGCCATGTCGAGCGCGAACGCATCGTCAAACGCGTCGAGCGTCACGATGTCGCGCGCCGACAGCCCGCGCTCGACCATCCGGACAGCAGCTTGGGCCGCTTGGCGCGCCAGTTCATGCCGCTTGGGGTCGACGGCCAGAATGGAGCCGTTACCGGGCAGCGCCAAGCCCAGCGCTTCCATCAGGCAGTTCATCGAGTTGGCCGTGAACATGCCCGCGCACGAGCCGCACGTCGGGCAGCCGTGGGCTTCGAGGTCGAACAACTCGCTTTCGCCAATCGTCCCCTTGGCGAACTTCGACACGCCCTCGAACACGCTCACCAGGTCGATCTTGCGCCCGTCCGGCAAGGCGCCCGCTTTCATCGGCCCGCCGCTGACGAACACGACCGGCACGTTGCACCTGAGGGCGCCCATCAGCATGCCGGGCACGATCTTGTCGCAGTTGGGGATGCAGACCAGCCCGTCCAGGCAGTGCGCGTTGACGACCGTCTCGACCGCGTCGGCGATGATCTCGCGCGACGGCAGCGAGTAGCGCATCCCCAGGTGCCCCATCGCGATCCCGTCGTCGACGCCGATCGTGTTGAACTCGAACGGAACGCCGCCCGCCGCCCGAACGCCCTCCTTGACGACCTTGCCGAAGTCCTGCAGGTGAACGTGACCCGGAATCAGGTCGATGTACGAGTTGCAGACGCCGATGAACGGTCGCTCGAAGTCCGACTCGCGTTTGATTGCACCGGTCGCCCGTAGCAGGCTACGGTGCGGCGCGCGGGTAAACCCCTTGGTGACGGTGTCGCTGCGGCGAGCGGGAGCGTCGGCTGTAGGTCGAGGAAGCATCGGGCGGCGGAGGTTGCGGTCAACCTCGTTCGCGTTTAGATGCTACAGGTCGACCGGCTCGTCAGATGAGGACGAGGACGAGGAGCACCACGAGGACAGCCGACGAAGGTCGAGTCCAGTGCCGGACAGTTCCGGTCAGCGTGTGGAGTGGCGTGGTCATGCGAAGCGCGTGTGAACGATGCTAAGATGAGGAGCCCGCTGTCCGAATAGCAAGAGGATGGACTGAGGGTTACCTGTGATAGAAAGCGCTTTTTATTGCAAAATGGCAAGCCAAGCGGATTCTTATACGGCAATACGGAGCTTTTTGCCTCTTCTCACCTCCAAATCAGAGACTATATAGTTTTATGAATTCGTCCCACCGATCGTCCGGAGCGCAAAAAAGGCGACGGATTGTCCGATCCGTCGCCTGTCCTGAAGTCATTCTGTGTCAGGTTGCGGCGCCTTCCTCGCCGTTCAAAAATCGCATCGCACGCTCGACCATCAGCTTGCTCCCGATGTACACCGGCACGCGCTCGTGCAAAGTATCCGGGACGACATCTAGAATGCGTCCATCGCCTGTCAGAGCCAGTCCGCCGCACTGCTCAATGATCATCGCCATGGGGTTGGCCTCGTACATCAGACGCAGTTTACCGCTGGGCGAGCGCGTGTTCGCCGGATAGATATAGATGCCACCTTTGATCAGGTTGCGGTGGAAATCCGACACGAACGAGCCGATGTAGCGCGAGGTGTAGGGCCGCCCGCTGTCGTCGTCTTCCTCTTGCACCCACTTGATATAGTCCTTCAGCCCACGCTCCCACGTGTTGTAGTTGCCTTCGTTGATCGAATAGATCGTGCCCTCGTCGGGCGTGCGGATGCCGGGGTGCGAGAGCAGAAACTCGCCAATCGACGGTTCGAGCGTGAAGCCGTTGACGCCGTGCCCCGTCGTGTAGACGAGCATAGTCGACGAGCCGTACACGATGTAACCTGCCGCAACCTGCTGCGTGCCGGCCTGAAGCGCGCTGCCCAGCGTCGGCTCTTTCACGTCTTCGGGCAGGCTGTAGACACTGAAAATCGTGCCCACCGACACGTTCACGTCGATGTTCGTCGATCCGTCGAGCGGGTCGATCAGGACGATGTATCGGCCCTCGTCGCTGCCGTTCGACGCGTCGAGCGGAATGGCTTCGGCGTGCTCCTCGCTTCCGATCAGGCAGCACTCGCCTCCCCGCCGCAGCGCGCGGACGAACTCGGTGTGCGCTAACTGGTCCATCTTCTGCTGCGTCTCGCCTTGCACGTTGATCAGTCCCGACGCGCCCGTCACATCCTCCAACCCGGCTCTGCGCATTTCGCGGTTGACGATCTTGGCAGCCAGGCTGATGTCGCGCAAGAGCCGGGAGAACGAGCCGGTTGACTGAGGAAAGGCTTCCTGTTGTTCGAGGATGAACTGCTCAAGTGTCTTGAAACCCGACGAGCGGGTGGTAACGGTGCCGTCGGCGAGGTCGAGCATCATAGGATGAAGAGAAAGTGCGCAGAAGAGTAGATCGGCAAGCTACGGGTGCACACCTGATCGGCGTGCAGACTGTGCCGGTAGATTGCACAGACCTCACTAAAAGCGCTTCCAGACTACACATTCTCTTCGGCATCGGGCTGCTCGCGCGGCAGAGGCCAACACAAAAAAGCCGCCGATCCTGATCAGGATCGGCGGCTCGGTACACCCGGGAAGATTCGAACTCCCGACCTCCTCATCCGTAGTGAGGCGCTCTATCCAGCTGAGCTACGGGTGCGTATGTGCCTGCCGACGTTGCCGTGACAGGACCGCTATGATACAGCATTTCGAACCCAGCGCGCAAGTGAAGCCGTCGTCAATCGAGTGCGGATGAACCATGTCGTCGTAGTGGGAGGCGGAATCGCGGGGGTGTGCGCCGCATGGGCGCTGCGTAGCCGAGTGCGCGTGACGCTCCTCGCGCCCCGCTCCGTCGGCGACGGCGCGTCGGGTGTGGCGGCGGGGCTCATCAATCCATTCATGGGGCGCAAGGCGAACGGAACGTGGCGATGGGCCGAGGCGATGGCCGCGACAAGTCGCCTACTCGCAGACTCCGGCGCGCCGACGGCTGGAACCGGACTGCTCCGTCCTGCTGCATCGGCCAAGCAAGCGGTGTGTTTTGCTCGACAGGCGACGCGCTTTCCGGACGATCTGTCGTGGATGCCTGACGTCCAAAGCCAATCGCCCCACGGCACCCTTCTCGTTCGCAACGGGCGAGCCGTCGACGTTGCCGACTTGCTGCGCAGTTTGGTCGCTACGATGCCAGACGTAGAGGTGCGCGCCGACCGGCTGCGCGCCTGGCACGAGTCTTCGGATGGCATCCTAGTCGAAACGGATGGCACGACGCTGTCGGCCGACGCCCTGGTAGTGGCGGCTGGAGCGGCGTGGACGGCGAACGCGCCGGACGCGATTCTACACGGTGTCAAAGGCCAGATCGCTCTGCTCGAAGCGGCAGGAGCGGTCCCGACTCCAGTATCGGGCGGCGTTTATCTGGCGCAGAGCGGTCCGCACGTCGTCGTCGGCAGCACGTTCGAGCATGTGTTCACCGATCTATCCGTCGGTGATGCCGCGCTCAAGGATTTGCACGCCAAAGCCGCCGGGCTCGTGCCTGCGCTCGCCGATGCCCCTATAGCGGGCGGGCGAGCCGGAATACGCGTGACGACGCCCCACTCGCGCCTGCCGCTCGTAGGTCCGGTGACGCCCAAACGGCGCGTCTGGTGCCTGACCGGACTGGGCGCCAAGGGACTACTCATGGGTCCTATGGTCGCTCAGATGTTGGCGGGCGCGCTGCTTGGCGGCGGCGTGCCCCCATCCGAAATCGACACGGCAGATTGCCTGCTTCTCCCCTCGTCTCACGCGTGGCTGCCGCTGCCCGATCGGCTGACGTGACGGACGACACTATCCTCTCCGCTTCGTCCGCCTGGTCGGCTCGGCTGTGAGCGGGTCGAGTGGCCATGGGTGCTTGGGGTAGCGGCCGCGCAGGTCTTTGCGCACGTCGTGGTAACTGCCCGTCCAGAAGCCCGCCAGATCGCTCGTCACCTGAACGGGACGGCGCGCGGGCGAGAGCAGGTGCATCAGGACGGGGACCTCGCCGCTCAGCACGGTCGGAGTGGTCAGCTGTCCGAACAGTTCTTGCAGCTTGACGGCGAGTACGGGCGCGTCGGGGTCTGAGTAGTCGAGGGCGATGGCGCTGCCCGTCGGCACGACGATGCGCTCGGGCGCCAGCCGGTCGAGAGCCGATCGGTTTTGCCAGCCCGCCAGGCTCATCAGCGGCTCGGCCAGGTCGACGCGCGCCAGATCGGACAGGCGCTTGGCTGTTGGAGCGTGAGGTAAGAGCCACGCGTCGAGGCCAGCGAGCAAAGCGTCGTCCGATACGTCGGGCCATGTGTCGCCCTGATGGTGGCGGAGAAATGCCAGGCGCTCGCGCAGCCGGCCGGCGTCCTTGCTCCACGTCAGCACGTGCAGTCCGCGCGCGCGGACTGCCTCCATCAGGGCCGCGCCGATGCGAGCTGGGTCGGGGCGCGACGGCTTGGACGACAGGACCAGGGCGCCCAACGTGCGGCGCGACTGAGCGATTACGCGGTCGGCATCCGAGTCGTAAGCGACTACGTCCTCGGTCGTGGTCTGGCCTGCGAAGTGCGTCTCCAATTCGTCCGGCGAGAGCGGCGCGGCGAGGGCGACGCGTAGCCGCTCACCTTCGCCCTGAAGCGTGGCGACGGCGACGAACTCGGCGTCGGCCAGCGGGCTGCCTTTGTCCAGTCGGGCGCGCTGCCCCGTCGCGAGCCGGACGCGTACGTCGCCCCACTCGGTAGCGCCGTCGGGCTGGGCGATGCGGTCGGGAAACGCGAGCGCGACGAGCAGGCCGACGGGCGCCGGTCCGCTGGCCTCGCGCCCGCCGTCGACGCGGCGCAGCAGGTCGCGGGCGAGTTGCTGGGTGCGATGGATGGCACCTCGGCTGGGTGGCGGACCGGGTACGTTTTTTCCGGCCATGGCATCCAGTCGCAGGCGCGCGTCGGGCGGCGGCGGGCCTCCGCTGCCTCTGAGCAGGTCGCGCTCCGACAGGAGAGCAGCCAGGTCCGCGGCGGCGCGGGCGTATCCCAGTTCGGCACCCTTGGTCAGCAGATGTCCCAGGCGCGGATGCAGACCCAGGCGAACGAGGGCGCGGCCGTGCGGCGTAACGCGCCCCGCCGAGTCGGCAGCGCCTAATCCGCGTAGCAGGTCGTAGGCGGCATCGAGCGTGCGCTGGGGCGGCGCGTCGAGCCAGCGAAGGTCACTCGCCGCGGCGCCCCACGCGGCCAGTTCGAGCGCCAGCGGAGCCAGGTCGGCGTGCTGCATCTCGGGCGCCTGCTGATCGGGTCGGCGGTCGTGCTCGGCCGACGTCCACAACTGGTAACACACACCCGGCGCGACGCGTCCCGCTCGTCCGGCGCGCTGATCGGCGCTCGCGCGGCTGTGTGCGACCGTCGCCAAATTGGTGCGTCCGGCTCCGGCGTCGTAGCGCGGCACTCGGGCGAAGCCGCCATCGACGACGGCCCGGATGCCCGGCAGAGTCAGGCTCGTCTCGGCGATCGCACTCGCCACGACGACCTTGCGGCGCCCCACCGTCGACGGAGCCAGCGCCGCGTCTTGATCAGACAGCGACAGGCTCCCGTGCAGCGGAAGCACGTCGGCGTCCGGCAGTCCGGTCAGCCGCTCGCGCACCCGGTCGATCTCGCGCACGCCGGGCAGAAACGCGAGCACATCGCCGTCCGTTTCCTCGAGCGCGCGCCGGATGGCCTGAGGCACCAGGCGTTCGAGCCGGTCTATGGGCGTGCGAGCATCGGGTGGTACGTCGCTGGGCAGCAGCCGCCGCGTCTCGACCGCAAACGTGCGCCCCTGGCTCTGAACGACCGGCGCGCCTAGCCAGTGAGCCGCGCGGGCGTCGGGCGTAGCGGACATGAGCAGCAGTCGCAGATCCGGGCGCAGCGCGGCCTGCACGTCCAGCGCCAGCGCCAGCGCGAGATCGGCTGTGAGACTGCGCTCGTGGTACTCGTCGAACACCAGCAGGCCGATGCCTTGAAGCTCGGGATCGTCCTGAATCCGGCGCACGAGCAGGCCGTCCGTCACCACTTCGAGCCGCGTCGCGCGCGACACCTTGCTCTCCATTCGCACGCTATAGCCCACCGTTTGGCCTACAGGCTCGCCTCGCAGACGGGCGATGTACGTCGCGGCGCTTCGAGCGGCCAATCGCCGCGGCTCGGTCATCACGATGGAGCCGCCGCCCAGGCCGAGCCAGCCAAGCAGGTCGAGCGGCGCGCGCGTCGTTTTGCCGCTGCCCGGCGGCGCTTCGAGTACGACGACCGGATTGTCGGTCAACGCGGCGCGCAGCTGGGGTAGGACGGAAGTGACAGGCAAATTGGGAAGGCGCATGCCGGTTCAACTCACCGAGCACGCGCCGGAGCCGCGCGCCGCCAGGACGCCCTGCGTCGCAAAGTCGTAACCAAGCACAAAACGCATGTAGAGGCGTGACCGAAAGCCCTTCCAGCGCATTGTGAATCCGCGCTGTGTTGTGACTCTAAACACACACGTTTCGGCTTCACGACCTACGCACCAAAGCGCCACAGTTCTGCCACAACTCGGCCTCGACTTCTCCGCTACACCGGTCTCTACTTCCTCATCTCCATCCCGATGCATTCGTCCCTCCGCGCTCTTGCGCTCTTCGGCCTGCTGGCTCTTCCCTTCACGGCTCAGGCTCAGCGCCCGACGGGCGGACCTCCCGGCGGCATGCAGGGCGGCACCATCTCGGGCGTCGTCGTCGAGGCAGGTAATGGAGCCACGGTCCCGGCCGCATCGGTCGCGATCTATACCAAGGCCGACTCGTCGTTCTTGACCGGTACGATTACCGAAAACGACGGCGTGTTCAAGCTCGAACGCCTGCGGCCCAATACGTACTACGTCAAGGTGTCGTTCATCGGCTTCGAGACGCAGACATTTTCGGACATCGAGATTAGCCGGAGCAACCTGTCGGTCGATCTGGGGCGCGTCGAGATGGCCGAGGGCGCGCTCTTGCTCGAAGGCGCGACGGTCGAGGCCGAGCGCGCATTCGTCGAAGTCGGGATTGACCGGACGAGCTACAACACGTCGGACCAAATCGTCGGCCAGGTCGGCACGGCGACGGACCTGCTTCAGCAGATTCCGTCCGTCGAAGTCGATCAGGACGGCGGTATCAGCCTGCGGGGCAACGCCAACGTCGCGATCCAGATCAACGGGCGGCCTGCACCCGTCAGCGGCGCGTTCCTGGGAGTGTTCTTGCAGCAGCTTCCGGCCAACCAGATCGAGCGCATCGAGATCATTCCCAACCCGTCGGCGCGCTACGAGCCGGACGGCATGAGCGGCATCATCAACATCGTGCTCAAGCAGGACGCCGAACTGGGCATCAGCGGCAGCCTCTCGGCGGGCGGCGGTACGCAAGGCGACGCCAACGCGGGCGCCAGCATCAATTATGGCAAGGGCAAGTGGAACGCGACGGCCAACTACGGCCTGCGCCTCGACAGCCGCCCCAGCAGCGGCACCAGCCTGCGCGAGACGTTCACGACGAACAATCAGTTCGGCGTTCCGACTATCCTGGACCAGGACAGTGACGGCGATCGCACCGGCGTCTCGCACCTCGTCAGCACCAACGTAGACTACAAGCTGACGCCCAAGGGGACTGTGTCGAGCGCGCTCGTGCTCAGCCTCCGTTCGAACGAAGACGAAGACATCGAAGTGACTCGTCTGGGCCAGTTTGGAGGCTCGCAAACCATGTTCGAGCAGTACAACCGCATCCAGGATGAGGAAGGCGACGGCCTGAGCCTGGACGCGCGCGTCGGCTACGACTACGTCGTCGAGTCGGGGCGCGACGAGTTGCGAACCGAACTGAGCTACGATATCTCACGCGGCGACGAGATGGAGCGCTTCAGCATCGACCCGTTTGGGTCAGTCGGTTTCCCGTCGGATGGTCCGTTCCAGCAGTCCGAGGAGGAGTTCGAGCAAGAAGTCGAACTGCGCCTCGACTGGACGCGCCCTGCGGGCGACAACGCCAAGTTCGAGTTGGGCTACCAGGGCAAGGTGGAGCTCGCCGACGACACGTCGACGCTCGACTCGCTCGACACCAGCTTCCGCCGCGTCGACTCCTTCGATCTGACCGACCAGGTTCACGCCGGCTACCTCATCTACGGCCGAACGATGGGCAAGTGGGCCGCCCAGGCCGGTGTGCGCGCCGAGTACCAGGGTCAGGACTTCACGTTCAGCCAGGGATTGGAAGACCGCAACGCCGATGTCGACCGTTTCAATGCGTTTCCCAGCGCCTTCGTGACGTTCGCGCCGACCGAGACGCAGCAGCTCAAGGCCAGCTTCAGCCGTAGGATCAACCGCCCGCGCGGACGCCAGCTCAACCCGTTTCCCTCGCTGGGCGATCCGTTCAACATCCGCGTCGGCAATCCTGACCTGGAGCCGGAGTTTACCAATGCCTATGAGCTGGGCTACTCGGCGTTCTCGAACAAGGGCTCGCTCAGCCTGACACCGTTTTACCGCCGCACGACCAACGTCATCCGTCGGAGCGCCTCGTTCGACCCGACTACCGAAGTGAACACGAGCACGTTCGTCAACCTCGACACCGAAGAGAGCTACGGGCTCGAAGTCATCACGACGCTCCGTGTGCTGGGCAGAGGCAACGTGCTGCTCTCGCTCAACGGTAACCGCCAGGTTTCGGATGGATCCGTCAACGGCGAGCAGACCGGTGCCGACGCGTTCACGTGGGGCGGCCGCATGAGCGTCAACCTGCCTGTTCGGCCGGGTACGGACATCCAGGCGTTCGGCTTTTACCGCGCTCCGTACGACACCGAGTTCGGACGCATCAGCAGCTTCTCGCTGAGCAACCTGAGCGTGCGCCAGCGCTTCATGGACAGCAAGCTGAGCGTCTCGCTCAATCTCAACGACGTGTTCGACTCGTCGGGCTTCTCGTTCAACATCGGCGGCGTCGACGCGCGGACCGGAAACCGGACGTTCAACCAGGAGGCTACGCGTCGCTGGCAGGGCCGCAACCTGTCGCTCGCGCTGATCTACGCCTTTGGCGACCAGAGCAACCAGCGGCGCCAGCGCAGCAGAGGCGGCAACGAGCGCGGCGGCGACGACGATGGTGGCGGTTTGTTCTAAACCAGAATCCAGACCGTAGCGACGGGGCATGCCCCGTCGCTACATGGTTTGCGCCAACCGCTCGGCGACGCCCGTCAGATCGGCTGCCCAGTCCAGGCCGACGCGCCAGCCGTCCGCCACGCGCGCGACGACGATTCCGTCGGGGCCAAGCCGGTATCCCAGTCGGCGCGCCAGATGCTCGGCCCAAAAGCGGTCGACGCCGGCTGCGCTGACCGTAACCACGTGAGAGCTTTGGTGTGCGCTCTCCGGTCGGTAGCCCACGGGCGCGCCGAACGCGCTGTCCAGAATCCCGCTCAGCCCCAGCGCTTCGGGGAGTCCGGCGTGCAGGGCCGCGGGAGCGCCGGGCGAAGGCACGAGCGCCCATACCTGATCGGCCGAGGCGAGGGCGGCGTCGAGTTCGTGCGTCGCGGCGAGGAGCGCGCGGTTTTCCGAGCGTGCCAGGTCGCGGAGCAGCGCGAAGACGGCGGCTCGGCCCGGCGCGTCCAGGTGAGCCGTCGGTTCGTCGAGCAGAACGACGGCTCCGTCCTGCGCCAGCGCCCGAGCGATGTACACCCGCTGCTGCTCACCGCTGCTCAGCTCGCCCATGGGCCGGGCGTCATACGCGTTCGCTCCCGTCCGCTCGAGCGCGCTTCCAACAGCGAGCCGGTCCGCATCTGACAGGCGTCCCGTCAGCGGCGTGTGCGGGTAGCGTCCCAGCGCGACGACCTCGCGCGCCGTCATCCCGCCCGCAGTCGTCCGATCCGACAGCACCAACGCCATTCGCTGCGCTCGCTCCCTCACCGTCAAGCCGTGCAGGGCGCGTCCGCCGACCTCTACGCTTCCGCTGACCGGCGCAAGCACTCCGGCGACCGTTTGCAACGTCGTCGTCTTCCCCGCTCCGTTGCGCCCCAGCAGAACGGTCAGCGTGCCCGGTTGCAGCGCTGCGTCGCCCACGACGGCAACCGAACGGGATCCATAGCCGACGCGCAGGCCGTGCGCGGTGAGAGCGGGATGGGACGACATCGCCTTCGGGTAGAGAGCCTAGAAAAACCGCGCCATCCGCCGCCCTTGGACGATGATCGCGATGACGAACGGTGCGCCGACGAGTGACGTGACGGCGTTGATGGGAAGTTGCAGCGGACTTCCCGGCAGGCGGGCGACCAGATCGCACGCCACCAGCAGCGCCCCGCCGATCAGCAGGCAGGCGGGCAGCAGGACGCGATGGTCCGCCGAGCCGGTCAGCGCGCGCGCGACGTGGGGAACGGCCAGCCCGACGAACGCGATCGGCCCGCAAAACGCAGTCACGCCTCCGGCCAGCAGGCTCGTCGACGCGAAGGCCGCCCACCGGACGCCGTGGACGGGCACGCCCATCGTCTGAGCGTAGCGCTCGCCCAGCAGCCACGCGTTGAGCGGTTTGACCAGAAATGCGGCGACTGCGACGCCCAGACCACAGAGCAGCGCCAGCACACCCAGTTTGGCGCCCGTCACCCCGCTCAGGCTGCCGAACGTCCAAAACACGAACGTCTGCAACTGCTCGGCCGTAGCGAAATACTGCAAGATCGAAACGGCCGCGCTCGCGAACGCTGCCACCATCAGGCCGACGATCAAGACCGTCACGCTGTCGTCCACGCGCGCGGCGACGAGCAGGACGAGCAGCAGTACGCCCGCCGCTCCGGTCAGCGCAGCGACGGCCGTTGTCCACGGCCCCATCGCGAGCCCCCACGCCGCGCTCCCGAGTGTGACGACGGCGACGCCCAGACTCGCCCCCGCGCTCAGTCCAAGCACGTACGGACCGGCCAGCGGATTGCGAAAGATCGTCTGCATCTGCAAGCCCGCCACGCCCAGCGCCGCTCCGGCGAGTAGCCCGGCCAGCGCGCGCGGCAGCCGCGATCCCAGCACGATGACACGGGTGACGCGGTCCACCTCGCCGCCCGTCAGCAGCGTCCATACGTCCAGCGCGCCCACGTCCGACGAGCCGAGCATGAGGCTGAGCCCGACCAACCCAACGCACGCGCCGATCGCGCCGCCTATCCAGCGCACCCCCTGCGTCATTGGTCGCCCATGCGCGGGGGCAGGCGGCGGAAGTAGGTCATCTCGTGATCGGGCAGGCTGCCTACGTGGAACGCCTTGATCAGGTCTGCGAGGACGATGTCGGGCTCGGCGACGGCGGTTTCGAAGAAGTCGTAGCCGCCGCCTGGGCTCACGCGCGCGTCGAAGTTGAACACTCGGCCCGACTGCACGGCGTGGATAGCGAGGTAGCGCTCGTCGGCCCGGCGGATCTGACGCAGCGAGCCGACGGAGCCAGGAGCAATCCACACGCGCGCGTCTGCGGCCTGGGCGAGTACCGTTTCCAAGTCGAGCGCAAGCGAACCGGACTGCTCGGTTTCCATCCACGGATACGTCGCGCCTGCGTCGCGGATGAAGGCAGCGAGGTAGCTCTGCCCGCCCGGCACGTGCCACGTTCCCTGCCACGCCGAGCCGCTGACGATCGGGATGCGCTGCGCCTGCTGAGCCTGAGCGAGGCGAAAGCGCTCGTAGCGGCTCGCGACGCTGTCAGCATAGGCGCGGGCTTGGGTTTCGCGTCCGACCAGCGCGCCCATGAGCACGATCCACTCCATGCGGCCCAGCGGCGTCGCCTCGGTCCAATCGCCGACGAACAGGACAGGAATGTCTGCCGCACCGAGCAGCCGCGCCGTCTCGCCTGGCCCGCTGATCGCGCTCATCAGCACCACGTCGGGATCGGCAGCGATGATCGCTTCGGGATCGACGGTGTCGCCCACTCCGAAGTCGACGATGAGACCGTCGTCCATTCTTGCTCGAATCGCGGGCGTGTTGATCCAGTCACCACCTGACACGGATCCGACGGCGCCCGACGCCCCGGCGCGGTCGATTAGCCCCAGAAACGTCGTCGACAGGACGGACATCGACGCGACGGGCGTCAGGATCGTCGTCATTGCGTCCGGGACGGAAGCGCGCACGTCGTCCGGGGCGCTGCGTGGGACGAGAGCGTAGCGCAGCGTATCGGTCATGCCAGGCCATGCGCCGGTGATCTCGGCCACGTCGTAGCCATCGGCAGTCGACAGCCGGAAACCCGTCGCATGGACGAGCGGACGCGGCGTGAGATCGGACGGAGAAACAGCCGGCTCGGCGCGGCAGCCGGCGAGCAGGACGAAAGCGGCGAGGAGCAACAGGCGCATGACGAAGGGTACGCCCGGCGGCGCGCTGCGAGCAACCTCGCCGTCTACACCGAAGCCTCGGCCGACAGGTGCGCGACGCTCCAGTCGGCGAGATCGCGCATCAGGGGCACGAACGAATGTCCTCTGTCGGTCAGGGCATACTCGACGCGCGGCGGGACTTCGGGATACTGCGTCCGCGATACCATACCGTCGGCTTCGAGGGCGCGAAGCTGCTGAACGAGCATGCGTTCGGAAATGCCGTCGATGCGGCGGCGAAGCTCGCCGTAGCGGTGCGGCCCGTCGCCCAGTTGCCAGAGCAACAAGATCTTCCACCGTCCGCCGATGGCTTCGATCAAGCGTGTTACCGGACACATGGCGCGATCCACAAGATCTTCAACCGCTCTGACAGGTTTGGTCTCCATTACTTCTTTGTTCGTTGGTAGCTGACACATAAGTACGTACCCGCAGGCGCGCACGTAGCAATATATATTTACGGCTCTCCAACTACCAACTGTCATGCATTTCACCGTATTTGGCGCCTCGGGCCGCACCGGCCGCCCTCTCGTCCAGCAGGCGCTCGACGCAGGCCACCACGTCACCGCGTTCCTGCGCACACCCGCCAAGCTCACGATCCAGAGCCCCAACCTGACCGTCGTCCAGGGCGACGTGACCGATGCGGCCGCCGTCGCTAGGGCCGTCACGACCGACACCGACGCCGTTTTCGCCGTTTTGGGACACGTCAAAGGCGCACCGGACGATTTGCTGACCGTCGGCACGCGTAACATCTTGAGCGCGATGAAAACGTCGGGCGTGACGCGCATCGTCAATCTGACAGGAGGCGGCGTGGCGCACCCCAAAGATCCGGCTTTCCTTCCGGCCAAGATCGTGCGCGGCATCATGCGCGTCGTCGCGGGTAAGCTGCTCAAGGACTCGGAGCGCCAAGCCGAGCTGCTGATGGCGTCGGGCATGGAGTGGACCAACGTACGCGGCCCGCGTTTGACCGAAGACGCGCTGACGGGTAACTACACGGCCGGCTACTTGAAGATGGGCATGGTGTCCGTCAGCCGCGCCGACGCAGCCCACTTCATGCTGCACTGCGTCCAAGACGGCGCGTTCGTCCGCGAAGCTCCGCACATCGCTCCCGCCGAAAACGAGGCCGCGTAACCGCCCTTCCTATCCTCCTGCTCCGCTCCGCCATGGAAACGCCGATCGCCACTCGCACCGTCACCCTCGATCTGTTCTCGGACATTGCCTGCCCTTGGTGCTACGTCGGTGAGGCGCGCTTCGAGCGCGCGATGAAGCAGACCGGCATTCGGATAGAGCGAAAGTGGCGGCCGTTCCAGCTTCAGCCCGGCATGGCGCCGGACACGCGGTGGATGGACTTCGCCCCGGCCAAGTTCGGTGGGGAGCAGATGATGAAGCAGGCGTTTGCGCACGTCGTCTCGGCCGGAGCCCAGGACGGAATCACGTTTGACTTCGAGCGCATGCAGTACGCGCCCAACACGATGGATGCCCACCGGGTCATCCTGTGGGCGCAGGACACGGCTGGAAGCGAGCAGGCGTTTGCGCTCGCCCACGCGTTGTACAAAGCCTACTTCGCCGACGCCCGTCACATCGGCGATCCGTCCGTTTTGGCCGACATCGCCAGCGAAGCCGGGCTCAGCCGCGCGGACGCCGTCGCCCACCTGGCAACAGACGAGGGACGCGCCGCCGTCACCGCGAGCCAGGGCGAGGCCGAGCGGCTGGGTGTGACCGGCGTTCCGTTCTTCGTGCTGGGCGGCAAGTACGCGCTGAGCGGCGCGCAGCCCGTCTCCGTCTTCGCGCAGGCGCTGGAGCAGACCGCTCAGGAGCAAGACGAAGCGGCGTGACGCTACCGCCCCAGGATCGGCGCAGCCAAACCGCTCGGCGCAGATCACGAGCGGTGTACCACCGCTGCTACATCCGGTCGGGCGCTGACAGACCGAGCAGGCGCAGTCCGTTGGCGAGCGTTTGGCGGGCGGCGTCGGCGAGGGCTAGGCGAGCGGTCGCGATGCCATCCGCCTCGCCGATGATGCGGCACGTGTCGTAAAACCGCGAGAAGGCGACGCCCACATCGCGCAGGTAGACCGGCAGCAGGTGCGGCGCCCGGGCCTCGGCGGCGCGCGTCACCACGTCGGGCATGCGCAGCAGCTCCTTGATCAGCGCCGTCTCGGCCTCGTTCGTCAGGAGCGACAGATCGGCGCCGTCCGAGGCCAAGCCCTGCTCGTCGGCCTTGCGCAGAATCGACGCCGTCCGAGCGTGGGCGTATTGGAGGTAGAAAACGGGGTTCTTGTCGGACGCCTCTTTGGCCAGATCCAGGTCGAACTCGAGGTGCGTTCCCGGAGCGCGCATCAAAAAGAAGAACCGCGCCACATCGACGCCTACGTCGTCCATCAACTCGTCGAGCGTGACGTAGTTGGCCTTGCGCGTCGACATCTTGACCGGCTGCCCACCGCGCACCAGCGTTACGAACTGATAGATCACCACGTCGACTCGGGCCGTGTCGTAGCCCAGCACGTCGAGTGCGCTGATCACGTCGGGATAGGTCGCGATGTGATCCGCCCCGAACACGTCGACGGCTAGCGAGAAGCCGCGGTCGAGCTTGTCGATGTGGTAGGCGATGTCGGGCAGGCGGTACGTCGGCTCGCCGGTCGACTTGACCAGGACAGTGTCGGCAGCCTCGCCGTCCTGGCCCAGCTTGCCCAGTTTGGAGGTGAGAAACCACGTTGCCCCGTCGCGCTCCTCGACCATGCCCTTGCCGCGCAGCCGCTCGACGACCCGATCGACTTGGCCGTCGGTGTAGAGCGTGTGCTCGTTGAAGTGCGTGTCCATGTGAACCTGCATCCGCTGGAGCGTAGCGGTGATGTCGGCGAAGATGGCGGTTTGGGCGGCGACCTTGAACGGCGCTTCGTCGGCTGCGTCCATCAGCGCTCTACCCTGCTCGTCCATCAGCGTCTGGGCGATCTCGCCGATGTAGCCGCCCAGATAGCCGCCGTCGGGAAAGTCGGCGGGGACCGAGACGGTCTCTCCATCAGCGACCTCGATCTCTCGAACAGCGCGCGACGGATCGACCAGGCTACGGTAGCGCGCCGCGACGCTCTGCCCCAAGACGCGCATCTGCCGACCTGCGTCGTTGAAGTAGTATTCGCGCGTCACGTCGTATCCCGTCGCCGCCAGCAGACTCGAAATCACGTCGCCCAGGACGGCGTTGCGTCCGTGGCCTACCGTCAGCGGGCCGGTAGGGTTGGCGCTCACGAACTCGACCAGCGCAGTCTCGCCAGCATGCGCCTGAGTGCGTCCCCACTGATCGCCCGCCGCGATCACGTCCGCCAGCGCCTGGGACAGGTAGGCGTCCGAAAAGCGAAAGTTGAGAAAGCCCGGCCCGGCCACCTCGACGGCCGACACGCGCTGCTCGTCCAGGCGCGCGCGCAGCAGACCGGCAAGCTCGTCGGCGATCTGCCGCGGCGACCGGCGCAGCACGCGCGCCAGCTTCATCGCCGCCGACGTGGCGATGTCGCCGTGATCCGAGTTGGCGGGCGTTTCGAGTTCGACCTCAAAGTCGTCAGGCACGCCCATGGCGCGCAGGGCATCGGCGAGGTGGTCGAGTAGGTAGGTTTCCATGAGCAGTCGGGTTTGGAGAAAGCTACCCCGCCACCGCCGTCGCCCCGATGAAAAACCGTCGCCCAGCCCGTTCGGTCACGCCCTAGCGGAACGGGCTGATCGGCTCCGGGTGCGCTGCACCCTCCTCTCCTCTACCTTGATGCGTTTACTTCTAGCCGCTCTCCTACTCTGCCTCAGCGGCTGCTTCCCCGACCAGGCCGAAGCACCCAAACCCGACGAGTCCAACCCGACCGAGCAGATGCCGACCGGCGTCATCGCGGGCGAAGTGCTTGGGCCCGACGAGCGGCCGGTCGCCAACGCCGTCGTCTACCTTCCGGACGCAAACCTCAGCGCGACGACTGACACTCGGGGCCGGTTCACGCTCGACAACTTGTCTGAGGGCGTCTACGCCATCGAAGCCGTACCGCCCGGAACCGAGCGCGCTCAGGCCGTCGACGGTGCTAACCCCGTCGCGGGTGGCACCGTCAGCGTTCAGGTGGGCGACACGGCGCGCATCACGCTGCGGCTGCCACAGTAGAGCCGCAACCACAGGAGCCAAAACTGCCAGGCTTAAAGACCTGACGGCTTCGAGCAGCCGGCACGGCCCACTCGCTCATTCTGAGCCCAGACCGGCCGGCAAGGCTGGACAAGACCGATTGGCCAACACCTCTGCCCCGAGCTCAGAACCAAAGAACAATCTGTCCAGACGGATAACACGAGCCGCCCAGCGCGTACCGCTCTTTTCTACGACCGCAACACCTCGCCGTGAACACCACGCCTCCCACCTCCGACCCCGAACACAAACTCGTCCTCCGCCACCTCACGCCCGACGACTACGCCGATGTGAAGGCCCTCATGGACCGCGTCTACGCCGATTGGAGCGGCGTGTGGGACAAAGCCAAGTATCGCGCCCAACTGACCGCGTTTGCCGACGGCCAGATCGCTATCGAGGACCATGGAAAAGTAGTAGCCGCCGCCTTCTCGCTCGTCGTCGACTACGACGCGTTCGGCGACAAGCACACGTACAAGCAAATCACCGGCAACGCATACCTGACGACGCACGACCCAAACGGCGACGTGCTCTACGGCGTCGACGTGTTCGTCTCGCCCGACTACCGTGGTATGCGGCTGGGGCGCAGACTCTACGAGGCGCGCAAGGAACTGTGCCGCAACCTCAACTTGAAGAGCATCGTGGCAGGCGGGCGGATCCCGGGATATGCCGATCATGCGAGCGATATGAAGCCGCAAGAGTATATCGAACGCGTCAAGCGCAAGGAGATTTACGATCCGATCCTGACGTTCCAGTTGTCCAACGACTTTGAAGTCAAGCGCGTCCTCAAAGACTATATGCCCGAGGACAAAGCCTCGCGCGGTTTCGCGACGCTGCTCGAGTGGCCCAACCTGTACTACGATCCGGCGCGCTCGCCGCTCATCGGCGGACTGCGAACGACCGCGCGCGTCGGCTGCGTGCAGTGGCAGATGCGGCGCATGGGATCGGTCGAGGACTTCCTGCAGCAGGTCGAGTTCTTCGTCGATGCGCTGTCGGACTACCAGTGCGACGCTGCCCTCTTCCCCGAGTTTTTCAACGCGCCGCTGATGGGCATGGTCGAGAACCAAAGCCCCGTCGACTCGGTCCGCACGCTCGCTACGCACAGCCCCGCCATCATCGAGGCGATCAGCAAGATGGCTGTCTCCTACAACATCAACATCGTCGCCGGGTCGATGCCCGTCCTGGTCAACGGCAAGATCCGCAACGCCGCCTACCTACTGCGCCGCGACGGGACGCTCGACGTGCAGTACAAAATCCATCCGACGCCCCACGAAGCGCGCGCCTGGGCGATGGAGGGCGGCGACAAACTCCACGTCTTCGAGACCGACTTCGGCAAAGTGGGCGTGCTGATCTGCTACGACGTCGAGTTTCCCGAACTGGCCCGCATCCAGTCGGACGAGGGCATGCAGATCCTGTTCGTCCCCTTCTGGACCGATACCAAGAACGGCTACCTGCGCGTCCGTCTCTGCGCCCACGCCAGGGCCGTCGAGAACGAGTGCTACGTCGCGATTGCCGGAAGCGTCGGCAACCTGCCCAAGGTCGACGGCGCCGACATTCAGTACGCCCAATCGGCCGTCTTCTCTCCGTCGGATTTCGCGTTCCCCCACGACGCCATCCTCGCCGAGACGACGCCCAACACCGAAATGACCGTCATCGTCGATTTGGACTTCAAGAAGCTGCACCGGTTGAGGCACGAAGGGTCGGTCCGCAACCTCTTGGACCGCCGCCACGACCTGTACCAGCTGGGCTGGATCGGCGAGAAGTAGGCGTCAGCTTTCCCACTAGTGCGTGGGTTGAAGCTGTCAGGTTTCCAAAACCTGACAGCTTTTCGCTTTACGGCCATCCGTTGGGCTCAGCACTCAGCGCACGACCGACATCCGCACCGTCTCGACGCGCTCGCCCGCCACCAAACGCGCCACGTACATACCGGGCGAAAGCCGCGACGTGTCGAGCGGCACCTCGACGCTGCCCTGCATCGGCGCGCTGGCAAGTTCGGCGACGTGTCGGCCCAGCACATCGTAGAGCGTTACGGTTACGTCTGAGGGCTGATCGAGTGCGAATGCGAGCCGCGCGAATGCTCTCGCCGGGTTGGGCGAAACCGAGAGCGGCGCCGCTAGAAACCGAGTGTCCTCACCCACACTCGTGAGCCGACCGAAGGCCTCGACCACGTCGGCGACGCTGTTACAGTCGCCGGTAGACGCGTTGTTCTCGATCCCGACGTCTCCGCCGATGACGGACGAGTCGCCCGTGGCTTGCGACAAGATGGGACCGACTCCGACAGCGCACCGAGCGAGTAGGGAGTTGCCGGAGACCCTCACGATTCCACCGATACTTGTCAGCGACGCGAGGCCGTCGACATTCGTCAGCGCGGCATTTTCGAGGATAAGCAGTTGGTTCTCCACTCGTGCCACCGAAGAGAGGCCGTCCAGATTTGTCAATGCGTCGTTTTGGCGGATATCAAGCCTCCCCACGTTCGTGAGTTGCGAGAGCGCATCTATGTCCGCCAGCGCTCCGTTGAGTTGCACGACGAGGTCTCCGCCTATGCTCGACAACGACGAGAGACCATCCACATTAGACAGCGCGGCGTTGACCTGCACGGACAAATCTCCGCCGATGCTCGACAGCGACGAGAATCCATCCACGCTCGTCAGAATGGCATTTCCACCGACGATCACATCTGCGCCGACGCTCGCCAGTGAGGACAAACCGTTCACATTCAGCAGCGCGTCATTGTCCTCAATGCGCAGGGATCCGCCGATGTCCACGAGCGAGGAGAACACGTCCAGGTCCGCCAATGCATCGTTGCGCCTGACGATGAGGCTGCCGCCCAGGCGTGTCAGAGGCGGCAAACCATCTATGTTGGCCAGCGCAGCGTTGCCGCCGATAACCAAGCCCATCGCAACGTTGGTGAGCGCCGACAACCCGTCCACGTTGGTCAACGCCACATTGTCTCCGATCGTCAAATAGCCGACACTCGCCAGCGCCGACAGACCATCCACGTCGGTCAGCGCACGGTTGGAGTCGATGTTCAGAGCGCGGCCGACACGGACCAGGGACGCCAGTCCGTCCACGTCCGCTAGCACAGGGTTTTGCCCGATGAACAGGTCTATACCGATGTTTGCTAGCGACGAAAGGCCATCCACGTTCGTCAGCGCGTCGTTGAACTCGATGTCGAGGCTTTCTCCGACTCTCACCAGCGACGATAAACCGTCTATGTCGGCCAGCGCAGGATTGCTAGCGGAGAATGCGCCTATCGCTAGGCTTCCATCTACGCTCGTCAGCGATGATAGGCCATCTATGTTGATCAGCAGGGCGTTGCCGATGATGGAAAGGTCGCCCTCCACGCTGCTCAGTGCTGACAAGGCGTCCACGTTGACGATATCAGCGCCGCTAATAGTCAGGCGATTCTCGACGGTAGCGCAGGCGAAGGCGTCGACCTGCTCCTGAGTCGATAGGGTTATCGAGCCCGTGCAGTCCTGCGCCTCGACGACGGTGGGCGACAGCGCGATGAGCAGCGCCGAGAGACACGACGAGAGAGCGAGTGGTTTGGGCACGGCGAGGCGGGTTTGATCTGACACGAAGATGAACTCGTCTTACTAAATCCATCACAGCGACTCCACACCCCAGGGCGGGGGCTTTCTCAGAATACGATCAACTTGAACGGCTGACACGTGGTCTGCGGCAGATAGGTAATACCACGTCCGAGAGCATCGTTGTGCTATCCGGTTTCGGTACTCGGCTCAGATTGCCACGTAACTTCGCTCCTCGCAATGACTGAAGAGTGCAGCCGGATTTGGTATGACGCGGAGCACGATCCATCTCGGCGGCAGGTGTGGATTCCTGCCTGCGCAGGAACGACGAGTGGAAAGGATGGCGAACGCATCAGAGGTCGCGACCCTGTTCGGACATTCCGCAGCATGGGTGGCGGCGCAAGAACAAGCGGTTCTATTTGATCATCCGCTCGTCGTCGTAGCACCAGCCCCACGTCTCGCCCGGCTCGACGGAGCGCATGACGGCGTGGCCGGTCTCGTGGTGGTGTTTGGTGGCGTGTTTGTTTTGGGACGAATCGCAGCAGCCGACGTGACCGCACGTCATGCAGACGCGCAGATGGACCCAGCTGTCTCCGTGCTTGAGGCACGTGGCGCAGCCGTCCGTGCGCGGCGTGACGCGGAGTTCACCCGACTGACCGCCGCACGTTTGACTGCCCAGATCAAGGACGACGGCGGCGTGCGTGTCGACCCAGCGGGGGCCGTCGGATGCGGCTTCGAGTTGGGCCGAGTCGATGTGGCCTACGCGGAAGAGGTCGGCGGCCTGCTCGTAAGCAGTGGGCGTTGCCGAGAGGTGGAGCACGTCTCCGGCGAGTAGCGGCGCCGAGGGCGGAAGCGGTTCGCTCGCGCGCAAAACGGATGCGACGGCAAGATCACGGTCGATCAGTGCGGCCACCATCAAACCTTCGGCGGCGGCGCCTTCGCGGATCGTGACAACCCGCGTGTCGAGGCAGTCGGCAGAGAGTGCGCACGGGTCGAGGGCAGCTTCGTCGCCGCCAGCCGTCGTCATGGCCAGTTCGCCGGGGCGGCGGCGAAGGATGGCGTAGTCGTCGCGGCGAGCGGCGGCTTCGTGGGCCGTCGCCTGGTCCGGGTCGACGGCGTAGGTGTCAAACGCTTCGTGCAGCAGGGCGACGACGCTTTCCAAGTCTTCGGGGATGACGCGGTCGGCTCCGGCGTGGGCGATTTCGTCTGCGTCGACGACGGATCGTGTCCGGGCGACGATCCGAATCGTCGGGTTGAGCAGCCGGGCGACGCTGGCCACGCGTGCAGCCTGATGCGGCGCGTCGTCGGCGATGACGAGCAGCTTGGCGCGCGTGATGCCGACGTGTTCGAGCAGACTCTGCCGCCCGCCGTCGCCTCGCACGACCAGCATGCCGTCGGCCTCGGCTTCCCTGGCGCCGTCCGGACTCAGCGTCGTGATGACGAACGGGATGCCGGACGCCTTGAGCACGCGCGACAGTTTGCGCGCGCCGTCGCCGTAGCCCGAGAGGATCGCGTGGCGGGCCATCGGCGGAAGATCGGCGACGGGAGCGGCCTCGGCGTCGGCGTGCATCTGATCGGTCTCTTTCTGCCCTGCCCTGCGCGACAGCTTCTCGCCCAGCGCGTGCAGTCCGGGCGTCGCCACCATGAGCAGAACCGTCGCCGCGATGAACGTCGCCGTGCCCTCGGCTCCGAACAGGTCTCCGCCCGGCGACAGGCCCGCATCCGCCCCGACGTTGGCGAGCACGAACGAGAACTCGCCCACCTGCCCCAACGTCAGCGCCGACGCCCCGGCGATGCCCAGTGGATAGCCCAGCGCCCGCACGCTGACGGCCGTCGTGAGTACTTTGACGACCAGCACGACGCCGACGACCGCCAGCACCAATCCCAGGTTTTGCACGATGAAGCCCACGTCGAGCAGCATCCCGACCGACACGAAAAACGTCGCCGAGAACAGGATTTGGAGCGGCAGGATTTCGCCCATCGCGTGTTCGGAGTAGCGGCTCTCGGACACGATTAGCCCGGCCAGAAACGCGCCGAGCGACAGGCTCACTCCGGCCAGACTCGTCAGCATCGCCGTCCCGAAGCAGACCGCCACGACGGTCAGCAAGAACAACTCGGGCGAGCACGTCCGGGCGACGGCTTCGAGCAGCGGCGGCATCAGCTTGCGCGCGATCAGAATCACGACGACGATCAAGACGGCCGCCGTTGCCAGCGCGATCAGCAGTCCCATCGCCCCGCCGTCGCCCGTCCCGGCCAGCGTCGGCACGAGCAGCACCATCACGATGATAGCCAGATCCTGAAAGATGAGCAGCCCCAAACTGATCTTGCCGACCGGCTCGTCCATCTGCCCCTTCTCGGCCAGCATCTTGAGGACGATCGCCGTCGACGAGAGCGCGACGAGGAAGCCGGTAAAGATGGCCGGGAGGAGACCGACGCCCAGCAGCGACAAGATGCCGACCGTCGCCCCGGTCGAGAGCGCGACTTGCAGACCGCCGCCGCCGAAGATCAGCCGCTTGATCGCACCCAACTTGTCCAGGCTGAACTCGATGCCGATGGTGAACAGCAGCAAGATCACGCCGACTTCGGCCG
Organism: Rhodothermales bacterium; assembly: GCA_963841855.1. Lineage (GTDB taxonomy): Bacteria > Bacteroidota > Rhodothermia > Rhodothermales > BA12 > CAXBBB01. Next base: position 72,897 of record CAWJEJ010000002.1, read on the forward strand.
CCGCGTCGATTAGTTCCTGATCCGTCACCAGTCCCAACGCGTGCGGGCCGATGAGCGCTCCGGCCAAAAGAAAGCCTATGATCGGCACCAGTCCGAGCCGAAAGCAGACGTACGCGATGGCTGCTCCGGCGATGAGCAGGATCGTGACCTGGAGAAAGAACGGCGGCGCAGCGCCTGCGAGCAGCGGAAGCATCGAGAAGAGGTAACGGAGACGGCAAGCACCCCGAAGCGGACTCATCGTTCCACATCTCGTCCAGAAGCGAGTTGGGCAGTGCGGGTACAGGCGAGCAGAGTATTTTACCCTGATCCGACCAGATCCGAGCCGACGTACGCAACCGACGGCCTGCTCGTTATCCCTCTCTCCCCTGACGGCCTCCGCTCGCCGAGCCACCTCCCCTCCGCATGACCGTAACTCCCACCGACCTTGAGGGCGTACTTCTTATCGAACCTCGCGTGTTCAAGGACGATCGGGGGCACTTCATGGAAACCTGGAACGCCGGCCGCTATGCCGAATCCGGAATTGGTGGGCCATTTGTGCAGGACAACGTCTCGGTCTCGCACAGAGGCGTGCTTCGTGGTCTCCACTTCCAGACCGAGCCGTACGCGCAGGGCAAACTCGTGAGCGTGCTCGAAGGTAGCGTTTACGACGTGGCCGTGGACATCCGCCGCGATTCGCCGACGTACGGGCGGTACGTGGGGCGCATGCTGTCGGCCGAGAACAGGCACCAACTCTGGATCCCGCCCGGATTCGCCCATGGTTTCGCCGTAACGAGCGAAGTCGCAGTGTTCAGCTACAAATGCACCAACGCATATGCGCCCGGTTGCGAGCGCTGCATTCGCTGGGATGATCCACTGCTCGCTATCGAATGGCCTATCGACGAGCCGCTTCTCAGCCCCAAAGACGCCCAAGCCCCGCTGTTAGGCGAGGTGTTGGGCGTCTCGGTCTGACACTTCAGTCCAGATCAGCGCAGCGTGCGCGCCTCGGTCGACGTCATGTCCATCTGGATCATCAGTTCGCCTTCCATACCAGCGGCGGCGGGCATTGGCGCGGTTGCAGGCAAGTCCATCTGGGTCGTGCTCTCGGACGTTCCCTTCGCGCGGTCGAACGTCATTTGCGTCGTTCCGTCGCCGCTGATCCGGGCGACGATGGTCTGCGTCATCGATGCCGTTCATCGTCATCGTGCCGTTCATCGTCATCGTGCCGTTCATCGTCATCGTGCCGTTCATCGTCATCGTGCCGTTCATCGTCATCGTGCCGTTCATCGTCATCGTGCCGTTCATCGTCATCGTGCCGTTCATCGCGAGCGGACCGCTGAATTGACCAGATCGCCGTCGATCGCGGTGACAGTCATTGCGCCGGTCATGTCGGCGTCGATGCCGTTCATCGTCGAGGGGACGACGACTTCCCACGTATCGCCGACGCTGACCGCTCCGGGCGGCAACATCCCGCCGACCGTGCTGAGCAGCATCAGTTGCGCATTCGCCATCGTCGCCTATGCGGACGGAATCAGGCTCGCGGACGAATCGCATCGTGTGCTCGAACAGAGCAGACTCGCCGCCATTTCCTCGGGAATAGAGTCAGGGTCATGGGTGCCGACGATGAGAAGCGCGGGCATCTGCGGCGCGTTCATCTCAGTCTGGACGCGCCCGGAAGTGACGGCAAACCCCCGGCCGGACCCGGACACGGCGTAGTCATCGTCACGACCGAGTGCATCACGATCTGCTGCCGCCCTCCCATCCGAGCCGTGATCGGAGCGTTCGGAGGATCGGCCTCGACCCGGATCCGGGCACCCTGCATGATCGTGAGGGAGTAGGCGGCATCGACGGGGAATGCCGAACTCGACATCTGCTGTGCGTGAGCCGAAGCTGCCACGCGGACAAGATCAAGAGATGAAAGGGCGGACAGCGGCAGATGTGAACAAAAGAGAAGCGCTTTGCACAGGCGAAGACGCCGCCGAACGTACGGATCTGCAGTCTGAGCGTGCGCGGCGTTTCGTAGATTTACAGGTCTAGACCTACACGCTCCACTCGACTCAACACCGTTTTACGCTCATGGAACTGACGACCTCGAAGATTGCTGACCTGCTCGGAAACGAAGCCGACGCCCTGCTCAACCATAAGGCGACGGCCATTCCCAAGGAAAGCCTCCACCTGCCCTCACCGACGTTCGTCGAAGACATCTGGACGCCGTCGGACCGCAACGTCCAGACGCTGCGCAGCCTGCAGGCGATGTTCGACAAGGGTCGATTGGGCGGCACGGGCTACCTGAGCATCCTTCCGGTCGATCAGGGCATTGAGCACAGCGCGGGCGCTTCGTTCGCCAAGAACCCGATCTACTTCGACCCGGCTAACATCGTCGAACTCGCCATTGAGGGCGGATGCAACGCCGTTGCGTCGACCTATGGCGCGCTGGGATCGGTCGCGAGGAAGTACGCGCACCGGATTCCGTTCGTGATGAAGATCAACCACAACGAACTGCTCACCTATCCCAACACCTACCACCAGGTGATGTATGCCCGCGTCGAGGAGGCGTGGAACATGGGCTGTGCGGCCATCGGCGCGACGATCTACTTCGGATCGGACCAGGCGATGGAGCAGCTCGAAGTCGTCACCGAGGCGTTTGCCCACGCGCACGAGCTAGGCATGGCGACGATTCTCTGGTGCTACGTCCGCAACGGCGGCTTCACTATCGACGGCGTCAACCACGAAACGAGCGCCGACCTGACCGGACAGGCCAACCACTTGGGCGTCACCATCCAGGCCGACATCATCAAGCAGAAGCAGCCCGTGAGCAACGGCGGCTACACCGCTCTCAACAGCGGCGACAGCAGCTACGGCAAACTCGACGAGCGCATCTACAGCGAACTCAGCAGCGACAACCCCATCGACCTGACGCGCTACCAGGTCGCCAACTGCTTCATGGGACGCGCCGGACTGATCAACAGCGGCGGCGGATCGGGCAAGAACGACCTGCAGCAGGCCGTCCGCACCGCCGTCATCAACAAGCGCGCCGGTGGCATGGGCCTGATCTCGGGACGCAAAGCATTCCAGCGCCCGATGAAGGAAGGCGTCGAAATCCTCAACGCCATCCAGGACGTTTACCTCGCCGACGACGTGACGATCGCCTGACCACAAACTGATGCTGCCAAACAAGCTCAACCAAGCGGCGCTTCTTTGTCTTGCTATCTGCTTTTGCGGTTGTGCGAGCACCGAGCCTGTCATGAATCTGCCCACGTACGAAACTGGGGCTGTGTTCGACTTCAGCTCGTATGCCGAGCGAGGCTTCCTTTTTAGCGTCGACTCATTCACTGGACCCTACGAGGCGATGGGATACATCGACATCGCTGTTTTTCCTCCGATGGAACGGGAGACGGTCAGAGGACGATTGGATACAAGAGGTCAGCCAATCGGCGGCAGCCTATCACCGTGGAAAGTTGCTCCTTTCACTCCCGAAATGGTAGTTCAGAAAGCATATCGAGAGGCAAACTCATTGGGCGCCAATGCTATGGTCAATTTCTCTGTTGAGTATGAGACAAGAGAAGAGAGAGAGTAGGCGAAGAAACAGTTATCCGATTAGGACGGAGGATTAGCGACTTTGCAATTAAGCGGCTAGATTTGTGATTACTTAATCGCGCGCACTGGTTTCTGAGCGGTCGGCCTCTGCTGCGAGGTCGACCGCTCGTAGTTTCCAGCCCACGCTTTCGCCTCCACCTAGTCATCGCGAGGCCGCAGGCCGTGGCGATCTCCTGCGCTAGCCGATGACTCAGAGATCGCCACGTCGCGGTGCTCCTCGCGATGACTAGACCCTGGGTTCGTCTCTGCCTCGACTCTCACACACTGCCTCATGCCCACCCCTCCCGACCCGCTCTCCGGCTACCCCTCGTGGGCGCAGGAATTAGCCCGCAAGTACTTCACCAAGACACTCAACACGTTCGTCCTCTATGGCAACGTCCGCGATCTGGTGCCGACCGTTCAGTCCGATGGCTCGACCGGCTACCTGCCTCTGCGCTCGTTTCTGACCGACGACCTGTTTGCCACGCGCGACGTGGTCGTTTACTACGACCGGGCGGCGGGCATCCACTTCTCGGACGCCGAGAGCCAGCGCGATTTCAACCGGGCCGTCTCGGGCTACGACACGCTGATGGGGACCGATTATGCGCAGAAGCTGCCCAAGGACCCAGCGCGCGTGATGTCGCTGCTGCGGTCGTATTTCCGGCTGCGACTGGGCGAGGGCAAGCGCATCGCGTGCATCATCGACTTCGCCGAGACGATCATACCGATGGCCGAAGCCGCGACCTACTCGCCCGAAGATCGCGGCGCATTGGTCGCGCTGCGCAAGTGGTCGAGCGATCCCCTCTTCCTGCAAGCCGACTTCACCGTCTGCCTGCTCACCGAAAATCTGAACGACCTCAACCAGCGGTTCATCCAGAGCGCGCACACCGCCGAGATCCGCATCGACCACCCCAAGGCGGCCGAGCGGCAGGCGTTCGTCGAGCACTCGACCGAAGGGACGCCGTTTACCGAGCGCTCCGACGTGCCGACGCGGATCCTGGCGCAGAACACGGCGGGGCTGGGCTATACGCAACTGCGTACCATCGTCGCCGACGTACTTGAAAACGGCGAACGGCTGACTTATGAGCGGCTGGCGGTCAAGAAGAAAGAGTTGATCGAGGCCGAGGCGCACGGCATGTTGGAGTTTATCGAGACCGATCTGTCGCTCGACCTGGTCGCCGGACATGGCGAGGCCAAGGACCACCTGCGGTCGGCGGCAGCGGCGCTCAAAGCGGGTCGGCCTGACGTGATGCCGATGGGCTACTTGGTCAGCGGTCCGGTGGGGACGGGCAAGACGTTCATGATCACGTGCTTTGCCGGAGAGATCGGCATTCCGATGGTCGTGCTCAAAAACTTCCGCTCGCAGTGGCAGGGCGTCACCGAGGGCAACTTGGAGAAAATCCTGACGCTCTTGCAGGCGATGACGCCCGTCGCCGTCATGATCGACGAAGCAGACGCCATGCTGGGCGACCGCGACAGCGGCGGCGACAGTGGCGTGTCGAGTAGGGTGTTCGGCCAGATCGCCACGTTCATGTCGAACACAAAGAACCGGGGCAAAGTCATCTTCTTTCTCGTCACCGCGCGCCCCGACCTGATGCCCATCGACCTGAAGCGTCAGGGACGCGCCGAAGAACACCTGGCCCTCTTCTACCCCACCTCGCGCGAAGACCGCGAAGAACTGCTCACCGTCATGCTCCGCCGCTCCAAGGTCGAGATGACGATGGAGCAGGTGCCCGACATCCTGCTCGACGGTGAGCGCACCTTTTCGGGCGCCGACATGGAAGCCGTCCTGACGCGCGCCCGCTTCGAGGCCGTAGCGACGGGATCGGAAAAGGTGACGCCGGAGATTTTGGAGAAAGTCGCTCACAACTTCCTTCCGCCAACATATCCGCTCGAAATCGAGTTGCAGACGTTGGTCGCTATTCAAGAGTGCACGTCGCGCGCTCTGCTCCCCGAACGCTACCGCGAGCTAGAGCGCGAGGACATCACCGCGCGCATCAGGGAGTTGAAGCGACTCGTCGCGTAGCGGCTAATCGCGCAAGCATCGTCCCGATCCTGTCATCCTGAGCGCGGTCGAAGAGCATGCCCCGGACTTGATCCGGGGATCCCCCAACTCGGCGGCTAACTCACCGTCTTGAGGTTCTTCGACAGGCTAGGGATGGCGATGCGGGAACGCGGAATCAGCCCTTGCCGATTGTCAATCCCCCAGTCCGCTCAGCAACCGTCGAATGCGGGCGATCTCTTCGTCTTCCTGCGGCTGCTCGTCGAGTTTGTCGGATACGCGCGGCGGGCGGGCAGTCGGCGGAGTAGGCTCGGGCGATGGAGTCGGAATGGGGACGCCCAAGACGGTGCGGCGACCGTAGGACAGACGCGGCGCTTGGTCGGATTCAGGCCCCGGAGCAGGCTCCGGGGCGGCAGGCTCGGCAGCGGCCGTAGGCGCGGGTGGCGGCTCTAGGGCGACTTCTTCGGGCTGCGGTTCAGGCGATGACGGTTCAGGCTCGGGCTCGGCGATTTCGGACCTGGGCTCGGGTGCGCGGTGAGGAGCCGACAGCCGGTTCATGCCCTGCGGTTCAGAGGGAAGCAGCTTGATGAAGCCCGTCGGGTCGCTGCCGTCGTAGTGGGCGAGCATCTCCATCTCGGACATCAGAAACGCGCGCAGCCTTGCGACGACTTCGTTTCGACGCGACTCGAGTTGGTCGACTTCCTGCTCCAGCTTCTGCTTCTGCCCACGCGCCTGGCTGGTGATGGTGCTGGCTTCGTCCTTGGCCTGACCGACGATGCGCTCGGACTGCTGCCGCGAGCGGTTCTCGGACTCGCGCGAGTTTTCGCGCGCCGTTTTGAGCGCTTCCTGCAGCGCCTCCTCGACGCGCTCGTAGTGTTCGAGCTTGGATTCGAGCTCGCGAACGCGCTCCTCGGCCCGCCGCTGCCCGTCAACGATCTCGCTCCACTGGCTGCTGACGAGGTTGAGATAGGCTTGCACTTCGTCGGCGTCGTAGCCGCGCATGCGGCGCGAAAACTCGTGCTTGCGGATGTCGAGCGGGGTGAGTTTCATGATCGTCGGGACGTTGCGAGAGGGCTGCGCAAAGATACAGAGCCCACGCGGCTACCCGCGCGCACCAAAGAGCGTGCTACCCAGGCGGACGTGCGTCGCGCCCTCCTCGACAGCGATCTCGAAGTCGCCGCTCATACCCATCGACAGGCCCGAAAGGTCGGCGTCTGGGTGATCGGCTTGGGGAAACGTCTGGGCCAGCCGGCGCAGCAGGGCGAACTGCGGGCGGACGCTCTCGGGGTCGTCGGCCCATGCGGCCAAGGTCATCAGGCCTCGGATGCGGAGGCGGTCGTGATCGTGCAGGCTGGCGACGAAGGCGTGCACCTCGTCTGGCTCCAATCCGTACTTGCTGGCCTCGCCCGACACGTTGACCTGGACGAAGCAGTCCAATCCGGCGATCTCGTCGCGTTCGGCGCGCTTCTGGATCGTGTCGGCCAGACTGAGCGAGTCGAGGGCGTGAAAGACGCTCGCCCTTCCCAGGATGTCTTTGGATTTTTTGGATTGCAAGTGGCCGATGTAATGCCAGCGCACGTCGCCGCCGCGCTCGGCGCCGGGCAACTCGTCTGCCTTCTGCTGCAGCTCTTGCACCTTGTTCTCGCCCAGATCGTGGATTCCGGCTGCTATGGCCGCCTGGATGTACTCCATCGGATGCGTTTTGGTAACGGCGACGAGCGTCACGTCGTCCGGACTTCGCCCTGCCCGCTTGCACGCGTCGGCGATGCGCTGCCGGGCGTCGGCGATGTTGGCGGCGATGTCGCCCTGAGTCAGGCTAGTAGGCATCTTGGGCAGCCCTTGCGGAGAAATCGGCGACGGTCTCACCCTCGGTATGGTAGGTGATCTCAATCGGTCGGCAGCAGACCTCGCAGTCTTCGACATACGTCTGCACCTCGTCGGTCGGTTCGAGGATCATCGTGATCGACTGCCAGCAGAACGGGCACGTGAATGGATGTTCGATGGGATACATGGGAGGGCTAACGCTCAGCACTGTTTCTAGTTGTCGACCACCAGCAAACCCACCCCTTCCCTCTGAGAGACTGTTTGGTGAAGGTGGAGGAAGGCGAGAGCGAGCGCGGGAAGCGACTCGCAAGGCGGGCGAAGCAGACACTACTGCGTGACCTACGGTTGCGCCAGCTATGGCGATGCAGCGTAACCCCAAAGGGGACCGCACAGCGAACGCCGCGAAGCGGTTTCCGAGCCGTTCACTACGTGGTCCCTTCGGGTTCACAGCCCCGCAGCCTTTCGCCAAACAGTCTCTTAGTCATCGCGAGGAGCGAAGCGACGTGGCGGTCTCCAAAAAGTGGTCACTATCGCCGCTGATCGCCACGGCCTACGTCCTCGCGATGACGATAGAGAGACCATGGATGCGGCGGCGTCACCCCTCCCCGCGCAGCACGCCGATCGTCGGCCCGGCGTACGTGCCGCGCCCGGACAGCAGGCCGACAACCAGAGTCAGCGCGACGACGCCCAGCAGCGTGGCGATCACGCCCAGCCATGGCAGGTTGAAGGGAATCTCGAATACCCAGCGGGCCAGCGCCCAGCCCGCCGCGATGGCGAAACCAGTGCCGACGAGTCCGCCGAACAATCCGGTCAGCGCGTACTCGACGACGGCTAGCCGCCGCACCTGTGTCAGCCGCGCTCCGAGCGTTTTCATGAGCACGCTCTCACGCTCGCGCTGCGAACGCGTCGACACGACGACGGCGACGAGCACGATCAGTCCGGTCACCAGCGAGAACAGCGCCATGAACCGGATCACGCTTCCGATGCGATCGAACAGCGCCTGAAACACGCCCGCGACCAGGTCGAGGTCGACGACCGACACGTTGGGCTGCGTCCGGGCCAGCGCGTTTTGCAACTCGGCCGTTTGCGTACTCGCCTGGACGTGCGTCAGCATCACGATGGATTGGGGCGCGCGTTCGAGCACTCCGGCAGGGAAGACGACGAAGAAGTTGGTCGCGAACTGCTGCCAGTCGACCTCGCGGATCGAGCCGATCGTCGTCGTGACGGCGCGGCCGCCCACGTCCCAGACCAGCGTGTCGCCCAGCGTCACGTCCAGTTCGTCGCGCGCCACGTCGGCTTCGATCGAGACTTGGGGGACGGCGCCGGGCGTAGGCAAAACTCCCGCGAACTCTCCGGCGATCAGCGTCTCGGTCGGCGTCAAGGCTTCGCGGTAGGTCGAGCGGTACTCGCGGCGGTGCGCCCACGTGATCTCGCCACTCCGCGACGTATCCATGCGGGCGGCCTCAACGTCGAGATCACCGACGCGCAAAAGGCGCATCGTCACGATGGGAACGCGGTCGAGCAGGGGCAGCTGACGCGATTCGAGAAGAGCGGCGACGCTGTCGGCCTGGTAGGGTTGCACGTCGAAGAGGACGAGGTTGGGGTCGTCCGGCCCGCCGCCGATGTCGAACTGTCCCACGAGCGTGTTTTGGACGATCACGAGCACGAGCAGCAAGAACGTCCCGAAGCCCAGCGCCGTCAGCAGGAGCAGCGTCTGGTTTTGGGGCCGGTGCATCGACGCCAGTCCGTGCCGCATCGTGAAGGGCAGCGGCCTGCGCGACAGCGCCCGAGCGCCGCGTGCCAGCGCCCACGCGGCCAGCGCCAATCCGCTGAACACGGCGATCAGCCCGCCCGCATATCCCAGCGCGACGCCCCAGTTGCCGGTCAGGAAGTAGGCGAAGCCGACCAAAATCGCCGCGCCGACCAGCCCGATCATCCAGCGCAGCGGATCGCGCACGTCGGTCGTCGTCACGCGCAGCGCCTGGAGCGGCGACACCAGCCGGACGCCCAGGACGGGCACCAAGGCGAAGCCCAGCGTCACCAGCAGCCCGACCGCCATGCCGATGCCGACCGCGCCCCACGACAGCGTCGCGGCGATCTCGAACGGCAGAAAACTCGCCAGCATCGACGGCAGCAGTCCGACCAGAAGCGCGCCGACGGCCGTCCCGATCACGCCCGCGATCAGCCCCATGCCCGCCGCCTGCCACAGGTGAACGGCGACCGTCGTCCGCAGCGGCGCTCCCAAGCACCGCAGCACGGCGACGCTGCGCAGCCGGCTCTGGATGAACACGTGCGTCGCTCCGGCTACGCCCAGTCCGCCCAGCAGGACCGCGATGAACGCCGTCAGTCCCAGAAAACGATAGAGCAGATCCAGGCCTTGCTGCCAGTTGCCCAGCACCTCGGACGGCGTGTCGGTGCGGACGCGCTCCTTGCGCAGCACCATCTCCAGGCTCGCGACCAGCGTGTCGGGGTCGACGCCGTCGGGCAGCAGCACGAAGCGCTCGTAGTCGAGCCGCGCGCCTCTGGCCGTCAGCGTCGTGTCCAGCCCGGCCAGCGGGATGTAGACGCGCGGGCTCACCAGCGAGGCAAACCCCGTCTCGCGCCCCGTCGACACCACGCGGCCGACAACCGGATAGCGGTTGTTGCCGACCTGCAGACTGTCGCCGATGGCTACGCCGAAGCCGTCGAGCAGACTGGCGTCGGCCAGGGCGCCGCCGGTTTCGCGTGCGATCTGGGAAGCGTCGGCAGGCTCGGTTTCGAGCGATCCATAGAACGGATAGCGCCCCTCGCCCGCGCGGACCAGCGTCAGCCGCGCCTCGCCCTGCTGCGGGAAAAAGACCATCGACGTGAACGAGAGCCGGTCGCTCGTCTCGACCGCCACCGAATCGGTGATCGCCGTCAGCCGCTTAGAAAACCGCTGATTCGACTCGAACGACACGTCGGCGCCCAAGAGCGATTGGGCTTCGCCGTCGAGCGCGCTCCGAAGGCTCGCCCCGAACGAGGTGATCGCCACCAGCGCGGCCACGCCGACGGCCATCGACAGCAGAAACAGGAGCAGACGCAGCCTGCTGCCGCGCGTATCACGCCACGCCATGCGCAGCGACCAGGGAAAATCCATCGGGTTGGGAGAGTAGAACGAGCGTACGCCGGTCGGGGCGTGCCGTTCACACGCTCGCGGCAGCCGCTGCCCGCTTCCACATCGCAGACACGATCCAAAACGCGAAGCAAGTCACCTCGAAGGGAAGCTCGTCAGTGCGCCCGTCAATGACGGCTCGGTTGGTAAACGCGTGCACCTTGCGGATCTGGGCGATCACCTGACCATCCAGCACCAGTTCGCTGCTCGTCGACCAAAACCCCTTCTTGCTCACCACGATTTCGGCGCGCGCCACTTCTAGGATCAGTCCTTGGCTCCACATGCCAGCCTTGTGCGCCTGGGCAATCGTGCGCCCCTCCCGCTCCAGTCTCCAACGGCTCTCCCACACGCTGTCCTTGCGGATGTGGTACTCGGCCTCACCGATCGAAATGGCCCCTTGCTCCGAGAGCGAATGGGAGGTCACGTGAGCCTCGCGTTCGCCGGACGTTAGGACGTAATCGGACGAGCAGATGCCTCTGGGTATGCACGTAATCATCGGCGAGGCGCGCTGAGAAGGGGAAAGAAGGGATCGCTGGCGACGCTCTTCTACGTCAGCGCGAGCCAGCAGTTAGGGAGTGAGCGGTTCGATGAGCCGAAAGATGCCGGTCTTGGTCATGTCGCGGACCGGATCGAAGCGGGCGACGGCGGCGACGGGATCGACCCGTTCCAGCGCGCCGAAGTCGATGGCGCCAAACGCCTCGCGCTCGAACCGGACGCTGAACAGGTAGTCGTCGCGGACGATGCCGACGGCATCGTCCAGGCGCTGCGAGTAGCCCGACACGACGACGCGCTGGGAGATAGGCAGCGTCGCGAACGCCAGCCCACCGATGCGCAGGGCGACGCCGTGAACGTGGCGCGCGTACTCCTCGCGCATCTGCCGGTCCGACTTGTCGCGGATGTTGAGTTTGCGGCCAGACACAGCCAGCGTCGCCTCACGCCCAGGCAAGTCGGCGATCTCGGGCAGGTTTAGCCCGCCTCCGCCGGCATGTGCGGCGCCTGGCCGGTCGCCGCCGCCGATGCGCGTGCGGCTGTACAAACCCGTCCCCGGCACGGCTACATTGGCGTAAGTGCCGCGCGGCCCCATCGTCACCGACGCGCCGCGCACGCCCGCCGACAGGCTCGCGCCGCTGCGGCTCAGGTGGAGCCGCACGCCGGGCATCAGCGTGATGCTCTTGCGAACCCTCAGCCCCATCGCCCTAGCTCTTACCGCGTGCCAGTTCTGTCTCCTCTTCCTGCTCGGTCGCCGGGTTGGCGCTGCGTCGGCGCTGCGGCTCGGGCTTGACGGTGAGCTTTGCAGAGGCGGTCGCTCCGTTCAGGCTGACGGTGACGGTATAGGCTCCGGCGGGCAGGTAGCGCATGCCATCGTCTGCGGCTTCGATCTCCGTCCGGCTTCCGTCGTCGATGCGCAGGTCGTAGTCGAAGTCGTCCAGGCCGCGCGCCAGTTCGACGGTGCGCGTGGCGATCGTCGTGCCGCTGCTGTCAGCGACGGTGACGGTCGCGCTTCCGCCGCGCGCCGAGTAGGTCTCGAACGACACCGTCGGAGTCACGGGGTCGAGCCAGACGGCGCGCGTGTCGCCCCAGTTGCTCCGCCGCGTGACGGTCGCGCCTTTGCTGAACAGGTGCAGCGGCGAGGCCTGGAGCGAGTCGGTGAGCAGTTGGACGCGGCTCACGTCGGCCAAGTAGAGCGAGCGTCCGTGCGTGCCGACGAGCAGTTGCTTGTCGCGCGCCTGGAGTTTCAGGTCGTGAACCGGCGTGTGCGGCAGGTCGGCCATCATCGCGGTAAACGTGCGGCCCCGGTCGAGGCTGACGTACAGGCCGTTGTCCGATCCGACGTAGAGCAAGTCGGCATTTTCCGGGTCTTCCAACACGACGTTCAGCGGCTCGGATGGCAAGTCGTTGCCCAGGCGCGTCCAGCTGTTTCCCCCGTCGTCCGTCACGTAGAGATAGGCCGTCATGTGGTCGAACCGGTAGCCGTTGAGCGTCACGTAGGCGCGGCCCTCGGCGTGGGCGCTGGCCTCGACTCGGCTGACCCACAGGTCGTCCGGCAGACCGGCGTCGACGCGCTGGAACGAGTAGCCTCCGTCGCGCGAGACGTGCACGCGTCCGTCGTCGCTTCCGGTCCAGAGCAGGCCGAAGCGGAGCGGGCTTTCGTCGATGCTCGACAGCGTGCCGAACGGAACGTCGCCCGCCTTGCCGCCCGCCGTCAGATCGCCCGAGAGGGTCTGCCAGTCGTCGCCCTGGTTGAGGGAGCGGTGGAGTTTGTTGGTGCCGAAGTAGAGCACGTCCCGGTTGTGGCGGCTCAGGTGGATCGGCGTTTGCCAGTTGTAGCGCAGCGGGCGCTCGCCCAGCGTGTGGCCCGGGCGGATAAACGTCCTGTCGCCCGTCCGGGTGTTCTGGCGCGAGTAGAAGCCGAACTGCGAGCCCGTGTAAATCGTCTCGTTGTCGCGCGTGTCAACCTCGACCTGCATCCCGTCGCCACCGCCGACGCGCTGGTACGGATAGCGTCCCTCCTCGTACCAACTCAGGCCGCCCCGGTACGTGCTCGGACCCATCCACGTGCCGTTGTCCTGCAAGCCGCCGTAGACGTTGAAGGGCTGGGCGTCGTCGACCTGGACGGCGTAAAACTGGCCGACGGCGGGCAGGTTGGCTTTGGTCCACGTCGCGCCGTCGTCATAGCTGATGTTGAGGCCGCCGTCGTTGCCGTTGACCAGGTGGCCGTCGCGGTTGGGGTTGACCCACAACGCGTGGTGGTCGACGTGGACGTTGTCGCCGTTGATGCTCGTCCAGTTAGCGCCGCCGTCGTTCGAGCGCAGGATCGGGACGCCCATGACGTAGAGGCGCTGCTTGTCGCGCGGGTGGACGCGGATTTCGCCAAAGTAGTAGCCGTACGAGAAGACGACGTTTTCGAGCGGCTCGTCGTGCGTGATTTGGAACGAGCCGCCGCCATCGCTACTGCGGTAGACCTGCAAGCCGATGACGGGCGTGTCGAAGAGTTGGGTGTTGGCATCTTCCAGATAGTCGACCAACGCGCTGGGCGTGATGTCGCCGTCGCGCACCATTTCGAGGATCGACTGCGCGGTGTAGCTGGCCGGGAAGCCGTTCGTCTCTAGGTAGTCGTCGATGTCAGCCGCGGCGACCTGCATGAACGCCGACTGATCCATCGTGCGCAGGTTGTCTTTGGTCAGCACGGCGGGCGCGTCGTCACTGGGCTCGTCGGGCTGCCGCGCCTGGTTGTCGACCGAGGCGAAGAGCGTGCCGTCGGGATGCACGTCGAGCCCGATGCGACCGACGGTTTCGCCGGTCGGAAAGCCTGCACCTCGCACGCGCTGCCAACTAGCGCCGTCGTCCGTCGACTTGTACACGCCGCTTCCGGCTCCGGCCTCGACGAAGTCCCACGCCCGGCGCGTCCGCTCCCACATCGCCGCGTAGAGCGTGCCGTCGGCTGCGCGCACCAGGTCGATGCCGCCAGTGTTGGGGTTGACGAACAGCGTCTGCGTCCACGAACGGCCGCCGTCCGTCGTGCGGTAGAGACCGCGGTCGCGCGACGGGCTGTACAGCGCTCCGGCTGCCGCCACCCACGCCACGTCGGGGTTGTCGGGATGGATTACGATGCGGCCTGTCCGGTGCGTCTCGCCCAGTCCGGCGTGCCGAAACGCGCTCGACGTGTCGTCGCGCACCCAGACGCCCGCTCCGGCATAGCTGCTGCGACTCGCGTTGTTCTCGCCCGTGCCGACCCACAGCCGCTCGCCGTGCTGCCAGTCGACCGCGATGTCGCCGACCGTCATCACGGCCTGCTCGTCGAAGACCGGCGTGAACGACTGCCCGTTCGTCCGCGACACCCACACGCCGCCCGAGGCGTAGGCGATATACATCTGCGTCGGATCGTCCGGATTCACGTCCACATCGACGATGCGGCCGCTCATGACGGTCGGCCCCACGTCGCGCAGTTCGACGCCGCCCAGGATGCTGCTCTCGATCATCGCCGCCCGCTTCTGCCCGGCCTCCATCCGCACCGAAGCAGGCGTCGCGGGATAGGGATTGGGCGCGATGGCGCCGGCCGGCGTTTGAGCCAGAGCGGGCGGGACGGCGAGGAGAACAGCGAGTGCGAGGAGGCGGCGCATGGCGAGCGGAACGAAGTGAAAACAAACCTGGAAGATAACCGCACCGTCAACTGCGCAACGTTCGGTTTTTCCGACCTTGCGGTCTAACCCACCTGCCGCATGGAAACGCCCGACCTCAACCTCGTACCTAAGGAAAAACAAGCGCTCCGGCTGGCCCGCAAAGGTGCTGGCCGCCTGCTGCGCAATCGCTTCCGCGTGCTGGGTCTGACGCGCGACGTGTATACCAAGATCAAGGGCAACGAGGGCAGCCTCAAAGACGCGCTGGGCACGACGCTCGTGCTGACGCGGCTCGTCCGGGCGTGGGCGCGGCGTGAGTACAGGGGCATTCCGTGGAAGACGCTGAGCTACGCCGTCGGCGCGCTGCTCTACTTCGTCAACCCACTCGACGTGATCCCCGACGCCCTGGTCGGCATCGGCTTCGTGGACGACATCGCCGTTTTGGCGGCCGTCGCGAACGCGCTGTCGAAGGATCTGGACAAGTTTTCGACGTGGGAGGAAGAGCAGAATCGGCCCAAAGACATCGAGGAGCCTAAACCCAAGCGCCGCCTGCTGCCCTTCTTCGGCAAATCCAAGGGGTGAGGCGCGATCGAGGCTGGGACTGCGTTTCTTGAAGACGCCCCAATTCTCCCGATCACAGCCCCTCCAGATGCGCTTTCTCTTTGCCCTCCTGCTCGCCTCCCTCCCACTGACGGCGTGCGCTCAGCCCTCTGCGTACGTGGACCACCTCGACGCCGTCCTGGAATCGGTCGTGCAGCCGGACGGATCGGTGTGCTACGCCCGGTTGGCAGAGGGACCGGCTCGCGAATCGCTCAGCGCGGCGCTGCGTGGGATCAAGAAGCTGGACCCGGTAGAGCTGAGGACCGACTCCGACAAGCTCGCCTTCTGGTCGAACGCCTACAACGCGCTCATGCTCGACGCCGTGAGCCAGCACCCCGAGCGCACCGACGTGCTGGGCAGCGACGAAGGCCGCACCTTCTTCAAGACGCCGATGCAGGCGGGCGGCGTACGGCTCACGCTCGACGAGTTGGAAAACGTGATCCTGCGCCGCCAGGATACCGACCGCTCCGAACTGCGCCGCTTGCAGGTTGCCACCATAGATCCGCGCGTGCACGTAGCCCTCAACTGCGCCGCCGTCAGTTGCCCGCCGCTCCAGCGCTCGGCTTTTCGCACTTCGACGCTCGATCGCCAACTCGACCGCGCGTTTGCCGCCTGGGTCGGCAAGCCTGCTCACTTCACCGTCGACGGCGGCACGCTCGTCGCCAGCAGCCTGATCGACTGGTTCGGAGCCGACTTCGACACGAGCCAGCCCGCGGGCGATTTCTTGCTCTCGCACATGAGCACCAACCGCCCCGGATACGCCGCCCTCAAGTCCAAACTCGAAGGCAAGACGAGCGCTCAGATCAAAGCCGGTGGCGCGCGCTATGCCTACGACTGGAAAGTCAACCGCACCCGCACCTGCCGCTAATCGGTCGCACGCCTTTCTGACTCGCTGAATATCTTATCAGAGTCGCCGATGCTTCTCCTGCAGCTCGTACTTGGCCTCGCAATCATTCTGCTTGGGGGACTTCTCATTAGGTGGAGCCTCGCCGCTAAATCGGTTAGTGGGATAATCGTAGGAGGAGGGCTCCTCCTCATCGTTGCCGTGCTCGCCACACCTGTATATCTCCATTACACTGCCGTTGGCAGAATCGATTGGAATCCGCTCAACATCAGTCGGAGCGACGTTAGTGGCGAATGGAGCCACGAGGATTCGATTCTGACTCTTCGCAGCGACAGCACATTTGCGTTCCAATCAAGCGGCGAATCTGCCTACCGTTTCGGTTTGAACCTAGCGACTGGTTCGTGGAAGCTCAACGATTGGAATCTCACATTGCAGCCTGACAACTCAACTGCTTTAGAGATGCGAGTCGTCCTGAATGGCAACGCATACCGCATCGTGGAGCAGCCAGTAGATCTCGACGATTGGCGACCATGGGACGGATTTTCGCGAAGTGGCCTCTAGTACCAACCCGGCTGCACTGTTGCCGTTTGGCTTGACTGACGGTTTCGGCCTGATCTCGGTCCGTCGATAAAGACGCGGAGTGAGAGAGCGTCACGAAATCGTCCTGTTTGAGCGCCAGCATCACCGATGCGTAGCGAGTTTGGACGATTTCAGCGAGCGAACGCAGCGTCCGCCGGAGTGTCACTGACACGCAGCGAGTCCAGCCTTGATCTTTGCTTCTTTGCATCAAGGCAAAGAAGGCACCGCGCAGTGGAAAGCAGATAACACGGCGCGAAAACGCGAGGTAGTCGGCACACTCTGAATCTGAGCCGAACGCTGAGATTGCCACGTCGCTTCGCTTCCTCGCAGTGACAAAGGAAAAGAATGTGACCGGATCTGATATGGCAGTGGACCAGCTACCCCGCGTACCGCCTCAAAAACGCGGCGAACTCCTCGGCGGACTGCATCCCGCTCGTGTGGGCGATGACGCGCTCGGTCGCCGGGTCGTAGATGGCGTAGGTCGGAAGGGCGACGGTCGCCGTTTGTTCGAGTTGGAATCGGCTCATCGCTGGGCCGTCGCCTGCCGCGTCGGTGTAGAGGGCGACGGGGACGTAGGCGGCTAGCGCGGCCTGCACGTCGGCGAGCGGAAAGACGGTCGACTCCATCGCACGGCAGTTGGTGCACGTGTAGCCGGTGAAGTCGATGAACACCATCCGGCCCTGGGATGCGGCCTGCTGCGATGCGGTTTGCAGTCCGCCCAGCCCGCGCGGCCAGTCGGCGTGCGCAGACGATCCGCTTGCCGGCGCGGATGCGGCGACGACCGAGAAGTCGGCGGCCGAGCGCGGCGGCAGATAGGCGTCGAACAGGCCTAGGTTGGCGCCCCACAAGCCAGGAATCAGGTAGAGCGCCGCGGCCAGAAACGCCGAGGCCGACAGCAGGCGCCCCGCCCCGACCGATTGTGGTTTAGGCTCATCGCCGATGCCGATCAGGCCGATTAGAAACAAGCCACAAAGGGCGAGCAAAACGGCGGAGACCGCGATCGCCAGCGGGCGCGTGAGGATGCCCCAGCCCCAGACCAGATCGGCGTTGGACAAGAACTTGAGCGCGGCGACGAGCTCGACGAAGCCTAACGTGATCTTGAACGTGTTCATCCACGTGCCCGAGCGAGGCAGCCGGGCCAGCGCGCGCGGGAAGAGCGCGAAGGCGACGAACGGCAGGGCGAACGTGACCGAAAACGCCAGCATCCCCACGACGGGCCGCAGCCAATCGCCGCCCACGGTCGCGGCCAGCAGTCCGCCGACGAATGGGACCGTACACGAGAACGACACGAGCGTCAGCGTCAGCCCCATGAACAGCACGCCTGCCACGCCGCCGCGACTCTCGCCCCGCGCCGACGCGTTGACGAGGGCCGATGGCAGTTTGAGTTCGAATACGCCCAGCAGCGACAGTCCGAACAGCACGAAAACGCTCGCCACGAACAGGTTGACCCACGGGTTGGCCGCTACGGCCTGAGCTCCGGCCGCCCCGACGACGGCCGCCAGCACCAGCCCGAGGAGGGTGAACGTCGCCACGATGCTCAGGCCGTAGAGCAGCGCCAGCCGGGTCGCCCGGGCGCGCGAGCCGCCTTGATTGGTGAAGAACGAGACGGTCAGCGGCAGCATCGGATAGACGCACGGCATCAGCAGCGCGCCCAACCCAGCGGCGACGGCCAGGGCGAGGAAACCCCACAGCCCGCCCTCGCTGCCCAGCCCGGCGCGCATCGCGGCAGTCTCGTCTGCCCTCTCCAGCGAAGGAGAGGCCTCGGTCGGGCCCGGCTCGAACAGGGACGTGCTACCAGCGCCCAGGTCGGGCACGACGCCGTTCGGCTCGGCCTTGTCCGGCGCTGGCGCAGCCAAACCGCCCGCTCCGACCACGAACATCGCCTCGACGGTGTGGCGCGTCGGCGGCAGGCAGATCGACTTGTCGCAGACCGTGAAGCGGATGTCGGTGGCGACGGTGTACGTGCCGGGCGCGGACGCTCGGATCGGTGCCTCGAAAACGCCGTCCTGGTCGCGGAAGATGCGGACGGTCACTTCGAGAAACGGATCGACTTCGTCGGCCGGATCGGGCTGGTCGAATGCGCCGATGGTTACCGCCTGATCGGCGCGCGCGGACAGCAGCAGTTTGGGCGAGGGCGGCGGCGTGTCGAGGGCGTAGAGCTTCCAGTCGGGATCCAGGTCGACCGATACGCGGAGCGTCGCCTGCTCTCCTACCGCTACGCTATTCGGAACGATCTGGGCGGACCAGCGCGCCACCTCGGTCGGCACTTGCGCCTGAGCAGGCAGCGCGCCGAGGAGGAATAGCAAGAGTAAAGGCAAGAACGCTCGACTCACCTTTCGCCTCTCCCACACCGTCATCCTGAGCCTGTCGAAGAGCCTGCCCCGGGCTTGATGCGGGGATCTCCGTCCTCCAACGATGGAGGTCCCTCGACTTCGCTCAGGATGACGAGATGGAAACTGCATTGCTAGAGCGTGCTGATGAATGGAGACGGAAGGCGAGAGCGAGCGCAGGAAGTGACCGTTCAAGGCGCGAGAGGAGCGCGATGCACCGCATCGGGCGACGAACGCAACGCAGAAGGGCGGTTTCTGAGCCGCTCGCAGCCCCGCAACCCATTTGTCAGCACGCCCTAGACTTCTGACTTGATGTGGCTTTGAGTCGGCAACGCAAAAACGGGCGCTCAGACCGTGTCCGAACGCCCGTTTGGAGCGGGTTGTTGCTCTGGCTAGATCAGGCGCCGGGGACGATGTCCGGGGTGACGTTGATCTTGAACTCGGAGGTCACGTCGGCGTGGAGCTTGGCAGATCCGGTGTACTCACCGATCGTCTTGATGTCCTCGCTGATTTCGAGGCGGCGGCGTTCGATTTCGAAGCCTTTCTCGCGGAGCAGGTCTTCGATCATCTGGGTCGTGACCGATCCGAAGATGCGACCGCCCTCGCCGATGCGCATGGGCACTTCGACGGTGATGGCTTCGAGCTGACGGCCCATCTGGACCGCCTGGTCCTTCTTGGCGCTGCGCTTACGCTCGGACTGCTTGTACTCCTCCTCGGACGCGCGCACGGCGCCCTTGGTGGCGATCCGGGCCAGTCCGCGCGGAATCAGGAAGTTGCGGCCATAGCCGGGCTTGACGGAGACCATCTCGCCCTTTTCGCCCAGGTTGTCGACCTCGTCGAGTAGGATGACGTTCATGGTGTTCAGGGGGTTTGAGAGTTACTTGGTCGTGTCGGCGACGAACGGCAGCAGCGACAGGTGGCGGGCACGCTTGACGGCGCGCGTGATCATGCGCTGCGTCTTGGCGGGCACGTCTCCCACGCGGCGAGGCATCATCTTGCCCTGCTCGTTGAGGAAGCGCTTGAGGAAGTCGACGTTTTTGTAGTCGACGTATTCGATCGAGCGGAGGTCGATCTCGGGTTCTTTGGTTTCTTCGGCCATGGTCGGCGGTAGAGGTCAGATTGTGGGGCTACGAAAAGCGCTGGGTCAGAAGCTGCCTTCGACGGTGCGCTCTTTGTTGCGTTCGAAGTGGCGCGTCATCTTGGCGTCGAGGCGCAGCGTCATGTAACGCAGCACGTCGTCTTCGATTTCCATCGCACGTTCGAGGCGCGGGATGATCGTGCCGGGCGCGCGGAAAAACACGTTGAAGTAGTAGCCGTTGCGCTTCTTGAGGATCGGGTAGGCGAGCCGGCGGCTGCCCCAGTCGTTGGACTGCAGGATGGTCCCGCCGTTCTCCTGGATGTACGTCTCGTAGCGTTTGGCGAGTTCTTTGATCTGGTCTTCGCTCAGGACCGGGTTGACGATATACGTCAACTCATAGGTAGGCAATGCGTCGGGCATCGGTATTCCCTCTGGATAGTGAAACACAAGCCCTGACCGCACAAGCGCGACCAGGGCAGGGAGAAACCCGCGAACGGGCAGAACAGCAAGATAACTGCGATCCGCGAGCGCCCGACCCGTCTGCGTCGATTTGACGAGAGCTTCGCGCCCGATCGAGGCCGCTACTCGGCGTAGACGCGCAGGTGGTTGGCCAACTCGTCGACGTCGTCGGGGGCGACGGGCAGGCCGCTCTCTCCGAGCAGGACACCGACGCGGTCGAACACGTCGATCAGGGCGGCGGGCAGGTCGCCGTCGCGGACGCCGGAGATGATACGCGCGGTCATCTCGCCCCACGCCTCGGGCGCGACCTTGCTGCTGATGCCTTCGTCGGCCAGCACTTCGACGCGGTGCTCGTCGAGCGAGAGCAGCAGCAGCACGCCCGTACGCCCTGTCGTGTTGAACACCTCTTCCTCGACAAACGCGCGCATGGCCCGGCGGTGCACCATCTGGTTCATCCGCTCGCTGCCGACGAGCGCGCGTCTGAGGCCGGGGACGGTCGCGCCCAAGACGGCGCCCGCGCTCAGCCCGACCGTCACGACCAGGCACACGCCCCACTCGCTGTGCAGCCAGCCCCAGCCCATGCCCGCGTGCAGCAGGTCGAAGAGCGTCCAGGCGACCAGAGCGATCACGCCGCCCCAGACGGCTCCGCGGGCCAGCGCCTCGGGGTAGCGGTCGCTGCGCTTGACGACATAGGGCACGATCTCGGCCGAGGTGCGCGTCTCGGCTTCGGCGACGGCGGCTTGCAGGCGGTCGAGTTGGGCGGGCGTGAAGCGTTGCGCCATGGGTCGAGGGGTTGAGTCGGGCGCCGGTTCTCAGCGCGAGAAGGCGTCGGGAGAAAATACGGCTCGGACGGCGTGCGGTCTGCGTCGGGACGACGAGCGCTTTCTCCGGCTTCCCCATCGCCGCCTGAACGCCAGCAAAATCAGGCGCGCGCCGCCTCGGCCGCGCGCGGTTCGGCGCCTCGGAATCCGTAGAACGCGATGTAGGCGTAGCAGGCCAGAACGAGGACGAACGCCGCCTGGATGCCTGCCACGTCCGCCAGCGCGCCAAACGCAGGCGGAACGACGGCGCCGCCGACGATCGCCATGCACAGCACGCCCGACGCCGCGGCCGTGTGCGAGCCCAGTCCTTTGATAGCCAGGGTAAAGATGGTCGCGAACTGGACCGAGTTGAACAGACCGACCGCCAGCGCCGCCCAGACGGCGACGAGTCCGGTCGTCAGCGCTGACGTGAGCACGAGGGCAGCGGCGCCCAGCGCAAACGCGCCCAGCACCCACGTCGCGCGCAGCCGCTGGAGCAGCAGCGCGCCGACGAAACGCCCCACCATCGCGCCGCCCCAGTAGAAAAACACAAGCGTCCCGGCGATGCGTTCGGGCGTCATCGCGTACGCGTTCTCGCCGCCCAGCGTCGAGACGATGCGCTGCATGATCGGGCCCGCCGTCAGATCACCGATGCCCAGCGAGACGAAGTAGTCGACCAGGTAACTGCCGATCGCGACCTCTCCGCCCACGTAGACGAAGATCGCGACGGCTCCCAGCGCCAGCCTGCGATGGCTCAGGGCCGCGCGCAACCCTCCGAGGCCGGGTTGCACGTCGTCGGTTTCGAGAAGGCGTGGGAGTTTGGAGAGCGCGATCAGGCCCGCCAGCACCATGAGAATGGTCGCGATCGTCAGAAAGGGGACGCGGACGGCCGACGCTTCGGCGGCGAAGTAGGCCTGCCGCGCGCCTTCGCTCAGAGCAGCCAGTCCGGAGGGCGACTGGATCTCGTCAGAGAGCAGATAGGCCGCGCTCACCAGAGGCGCGATCGTCGTACCCAGCGAGTTGAATGCCTGGGCGAGGTTGAGCCGCGACGACGCTGTCCGCTCGGGCCCCAGCGCGGCGACATAGGGGTTGGCCGCCACCTGTAAGACCGTGATGCCGCCCGCCAGCACGAACATCGCTAGCAAGAACAGCGGGTAGACGCGCACGCTCGCCGCGGGGACGAAGAGCAGGCAGGCGATCGCCATCGTCGCCAGACCCGCCAGGATGCCCTTCTTGTAGCCCACCCGAGCGATCAGGCCGCCCGCAGGCACCGAGAGCAGCAGATAGGCGCCGAAGAACGCCATCTGGAGCAGTCCCGCCTCGAAGAACGACAGGTCGAAGAGCAGCCGCAGGCGAGGCACCAGCGCGTCGACGAGGACGGTCAGAAAGCCCCACATGAAAAACAGCGCCGTCACCACGACGAACGGCGCGATCGTGCGCCCGGCTGCCGGTTCTGCGGGCTCGACGCGATCGGCCACGTCCGACGGTGGCATCGAAGAGACGGTTTCGAGCGGTCGGTCGTCGGGCATTCGGCGGAGCGTGAGGAGTACGCGCCAAAGGTAGCCTCTCGCCGACAGCCCGGCCGGTCCTCGCTCTCCTTCGTCTGATGCTGCTTACTATCAATGCCAATAGGAGACGCAGTCGCGGTGCTGCTCAAAGGCCAAACTGATGAGTCCAGCTACGCTGGGCTGTTCTCTCGGCTGGATCCCCGCGTTCGCGAGGATGACGATGATCGGGCTTTCTAGCCGCAAGAGGCCAACTGAATATCTCCTAACCAAGTCCGTCCGTACTGTTGACATTTGGTTGAGCCGGGGCGGCCTGATCTCGGTCCGGCGACCCGGGCGCGGAGCGAGCGAGCGTCAAGAAAAGCTGCTGTTTGAGCGCAGCGAGTTTGCAGGTTTTCAGCGAGCGAACGCAGCGTCCGCCGGAGTGTCACTGACACGCAGCGAGTCGAGCCTTGATCTTTGCTTCTTTGCATCAAGGCAAAGAAGGCACCGCGCAGCGGAAAGCGGCAACACAGCGAATGCAAAACACAACAGAGCAGCCGAACTCGAAATCAAAGCTAAACCGGCAGGTGATAACCGCTACCGGTAGCGTCCGCACGGGCGACTCGACTCCAATCCGCGGCAGTGCGCTGTTGCGCTCGTCCCTACGCCGCGTCGCCCGGGCGGTACTTGCCCATCCGCACGACCTGGACCTGCTGCGTCCACACGATCACGGCGTGGTGGGCGAAGTAGCGGTCGGCCACGTGGTCGACGATGCGCTCGCCCACGTCGGGCGTCACGATCATCTCGATGCGGACGTTGGCGCCTTCCCAAGCGCTCGCTCGGATGCCGCGGCTGCCCTCGCCGTGCGCGTCGGTCGTGGTGTACCCTTGGGCGCCCAGCTTTTGGAACGCCGCGATCAGGTCGCGTTCGAGCAGCTTTTCGGCGACGACGGTGACGAGTGTGGCGGGAACGGTAGCCATGGGGCGTGCGGATTAAAACAGGGGCGCCAGGTGCGACGCCATCCAGAAGTAGAGCGGGATGCCCAGCGTGATGTTGAACGGAAACGTCAGCCCCAGCGCGCCCGTCAGGTAGAGGCTGGGCGACGCTTCGGGTAGGGCGATGCGGACGGCGGCCGGAGCGGCGATGTACGACGCGCTCGACACCATCGCCCCCAACACGGCCGCACCCGATGCGCCCAACCCGGACAGCAGCCCGCACGCCACGCCGAGCGCTCCGTGCACGACGGCGATGCCGATGGCGAACGCTACGAACGGCCAGCCCGCCTTGCGGACGTCGCGCAGTCTGGACGCCGCCACGATGCCCATTTCGAGCAGAAACAGCAGCAGCGCGCCCTGGAATCCGGCCTGGAAAAACGGCGCGATCGGCGCGAACCCCTCGGCCCCTGCGATCCACCCGATCGCCAGCCCGCCGACGAGCAGGACGACGCTCTTGCCGGTCACGACCTCGTGCAGCGCCTTGCGCCAGCTTCCGGCCCGGTCGCCCTTGACGAAGGCCAGCATCAGCGCGACGACGATGGCGGGCACTTCGAGCAGCGCCACCAGAGCAGGCATGAACCCCTCGGACGGCAGCCCGACCGCATCGGCAAACGCCAGCGCCGCGATGAACGTTACGGCTGATACCGACCCATAGTGCGCCGCCAGCGCCGCGCTGTTGACCAGGTCCATCCGCAGCAGCTTGCGCAAGACCCAGAAGGCCGTCAGCGGCGTGAGGACGCCCAGAAACAGCGTCATGCCCGCCGGAGCCGCGAACTCGGCCAGCGGCGTCTTACTCAGCGCGACGCCGCCCTTGAGCCCGATCGCCAGCAGCAGGTAGATCGACAGCGCCGAATAGAGGGCGTCGGGCAGCTTGAGATCGCTCCGGACCAGGGCGGCAAACGCGCCCAGCACGAACGCCAGCACGACGGGCGAGAGCAGGTTGGCGAGTAGCGCGTCGAGGGGCACGAATCAGGCGGATCGGAGGAGTCGACCGAAGCTACGGCACCACGTCACCTAGCGACAGCGAGCGCGATCGGCTGGAGCGACGGCAAGGCGAAGAGGTTAAAGACACCGTCAGCCTCGCGCCCGTAGGGACTGACTATAGCCATCGAAACCACCGTCCGTCAGGATCTATACCTCGTCATCCTCGCGAACGCGGGGATCCAGTCGAAGCGGCGTCCTGAGCGACCGCCTCGCCACGTCGTACTCGCGCAAGCCCAGCCAGTGGGAAGCTCAGCGCGGCGAAGCCGACCGAGCCTCTGTAGGAAGTCCGAAAGGTCGTCCCACTTCGGATTGTGCTTCTCGATCAGTTCCAGCTTCCACGCGCGATTCCACTTTTTGAGTTGCCGCTCCCGAGCGATGGCATCCCGGATGTCGTCGAAGGTCTCTACGTGTACGAGTCGATGCACACCGTACCGCTTGGTGAACCCGTCGACTACGCCGTCTCGGTGCTGCTGAATGCGCTCGGACAGGGCGCTCGTAGCGCCGATGTACAGCATACTGTTGCGCCCACTGGCGAGGATATACACGAAGCCGCGTTTCATGAGGTGCGACGGCTACGCCGACGGTTCGCTGGCTGGATCCACGCGTGCGCCAGGATGACGAGGTAGCGGGGATGCGATTCGAGTAGCGCATCGCATCCCCGCCAAGACCTACTCGCCCTGCGCCAGGCTGTAGCCTCGGTTGCCGTCGAACGTGTAGAGGCCTTCGGTCTTGATCACTTCGAGGCCCGCGCCCGTAATGCTCGCCAGCAAGTCGAGCACGTCTTGGAACGCGACCGTCTCGCCGTCGGGATTGGTGAAGCGGCAGCGCCAGTGATCGGTCAGCGTCGTGGCGGCGTTGCCTTCGGGATAGACGAGCACGCCCCGGTTGGTGATCAGCTTGAGGCGCAGCGCTCCGGTCGAGGCGTCGTCCAGGCGCTTGCCGATCAGGTTGGGGTCCATGTCGCCCTCGTGCCAGTCGCAAAACACGTCGACGCCGACCAGGTGCTTCTCCATCCGCGGGCGCGGGCGGACGGCCAGGTCCATCTCGACCGGAG
Source organism: Rhodothermales bacterium (assembly GCA_963841855.1). GTDB lineage: Bacteria > Bacteroidota > Rhodothermia > Rhodothermales > BA12 > CAXBBB01. The sequence goes on from CAWJEJ010000002.1 coordinate 98,736, forward strand.
CGCCGAACGACTCGGCCTGCAGCGTCTTGCTCGGCGACTGGCCCATGCGCTCGATGACCGCGTCGGCGAAGTCTTGCGTGCCGACCTTCTGCGTGCTCACCTGGGGGCGGTAGATGTCGCCGGTGTGGATGCCGTCTTCGATCGTGCGCAGCCACGCGTTGCGGACCTTGGCGGCGATGTCGGGCTTGCCCAGGTGGACGAGCATCATCACGGCGCCGTTGAGCAGGCCGCTGGGGTTGGCGATGCCCTGACCGGCGATGTCGGGCGCGGATCCGTGGATGGCCTCGAACATGGCGTACTCCAATCCGACGTTCGACGAGCCGCCCATGCCGACCGACCCGGCCACTTCGGCGGCGATGTCCGAGATGATGTCGCCATAGAGGTTGAGCGTGCAGATCACGTCCAGCCGCTCGGGACGGGCGGCGACCAGGGCGCTGCCGATGTCGATGATCTTGTACTCGTTCTCGATGTCGGGATACTCGGTCGCCACCTCGTCGAAGACCCGATGGAAGAGACCGTCGGCCTGCTTCATGATGTTGTCTTTGGCCATGCCCGTCACCTTCTTGCGGCCGTGGGCGCGTGCGTACTCGAACGCGTAGCGCACGATGCGCTCGCAGCCCGGACGCGAGATCAGCTTGAGCGCCTGGACGACCTGGTCGGTCTGCTGGTGCTCGATTCCGGCATACAGGTCCTCCTCGTTCTCGCGCACGATCACCATGTCGAGCAGCGGGTAGGGCGTTTGGACGTAGGGCGAGTAGGCCTTGACGGGCCGCACGTTGGCGAACATCGACAGGCTCTTGCGCAGCGTCACGTTGAGGCTCTTGTAGCCGCCGCCGCTCGGAGTCGTGATCGGGGCTTTGAGCAAGACTCGCGTCTTGGCGAGGCTGTCCCACGCGCTGTCGGGGATGCCGCTCTTCTCGCCCGCGAGGTAGACCTTTTCGCCGACTTCGATCACGTCGTACGTGAGGCCCGCGCCCGCCGCGTCGAGGATGCGGAGCGTGGCGTCCATGATTTCGGGGCCGATGCCGTCTCCTTTGGCGACTGTGATCTGGGTGCTCATGGCGAGGTAAGGGATTCAGATGAGAGAAAACCCAAAATAGCCGAACACGCGTCGCCCTCACGTGAAAAGCCGCTTCCGAGCACGAGCGCCCGAAACGTATGCTATGCGTCACGATGAACTTTGTAAGCGCTTACATTACGTTTGTGCTTGACTTAACACTACTCAGGCCCAATCTTAACGATTCCCCAACACCTACACCCCAAACCCACACCCGCGTATGCGACACCTCGCTACTACCCTCACCCTTCTCCTGCTGCTCGTGCTGGTCGCTCCGGCTTCGGCGCAGTTCACTACAAACTTGGCAACGCTCAGCGGCGCTGGCAACATACCTGTCTTGTTCAGTGGAACGACCGAACGCGGTTTCGCCTACGGGATGCGTAGAGTCGGAAACGAACGCATCTATGTGTCCAAGCCGCAGTGCAGGAAATAACGTTCAAGTCTTAGATGCGGCTAACGGTGCGGATGTAGGAACCACTCTGCATGTTACAGGTATTTCGGGTGGAGTTTGCTGCCGTCAATGATGCGAGCGTCACTGACGACGGCATCATTATGGCTTGCAACCTACGACGGACGCAACATCAGCACATTCCCTTAAGTGCTACACGTGGGCAACCGAAGCGCTCAGCACCTGACAGTTACTGTCGTTTAGACGCAGGCTCTACCGCTCGTCTCGGAGACAAGATCACGATTGGTGGATCCTGCTCTGACAACTCGGCGTCGCTTTAGGCCGCGCAGCAGGTAACGGCACGCGAAGTGTACACATTCGGCACGGCAGACAACTGTGCTACGTTTATCTCAAGCTGGTCACCATTGAGTGAATAACACGGATGGCGTACCGACTGGAGCGAGCGCAATCTAGTGCTCCTGACGTCGCTCCAATCGCTGGCGGCGCATTCTACGCTAACGGCAACTGGAACTGACGCTAGCCTCTTCAGCGCGACAGGCGATTACGCTGGAGAGCATATCAGGTGGACTGTCTTCCGAGTAGCACGACTGCGCTTGAAAGCTCATTTGAGCCGGAACGGCAACACCTATCTAGCTACTATGCGGTACGGACGATGGCTACTCCAAATGATCGACATCTCAGCCTGGCCAGCTGGACTACGCGCTTACACCCTCTGCGAAGTACTCCTAGTCTTGGGACAACGGAAACGCAGATGGTACTCGCAGATGTAGACTTCAAGATTGTCAATGGAGACGGAGCGTCACTGTTTACGTGCATGTCTACCAACAACGGTGTTGCATCCTTCACCTACGAGCCCAGTCCTTCCCGTCGAACTCACCGCCTTCACCGGCACGCTCAGCGGCAACGCGGCTCGCCTCGCCTGGGCGACGGCGTCGGAGACCAACAACAGCGGCTTCTACGTCGAGCACAGCGCCAACGGATCGGCCTTCCGCGACGTGCACTTCGCGCCCGGCTTCGGCACGACGCTCGAAGCGCAGAGCTACGCCTTCACGACGGCCGAACTCGCCCCCGGAACCCACACGTTCCGCCTGCGCCAGACCGACCTCGACGGAGCGACCGAGCTTTCGTCGACCGTCGAGTTGACGGTGTCGAGCGACAACGCTGTCATGAGCGTGGCTCCGAACCCCTCGCGTGGCCTGACCAACGTGAGCCTGTCGGTGCCGAGCGCGCAGCAGGTGACCGTGTCGGCCTACGACGTGACGGGCCGCCTGGTGTCGACGCTGTTCTCGGGCGCGGCTGACGCGACCGTGTCGGCGACGCTCTCGGACGTGGCTCCGGGCGTCTACGTGATCGTGGCGCAGGGTGAGACCTTCCGCCTCACCACGAGCGCAACGGTTCTCCGCTGACTCTAGGACCTTCGGGTCTGCATCCTACCCTCCGCAGAGCTCAGGCTTTGCGGAGGGTTTTTTGTTTGTGTCAACGAGTAATTGAGCTTACACTTGAAAGCTTCCACCACTTCCCCCCGTCATGCGCGCGTTCGAACAGCACTTCATCCGTCACATCGAACTCTGGCTGAGCGCGGTCGGCGTGGTCGTCGCCTTCACCGTGCCGACGGTTTTGGGATCGGGCGTCGACTTTTGGAAAGCCGTTGCCGTCACCTCGCTGGTCGTCGGCTTCCTGCACGGCATCGTGTTTTGGACGGTTCGGCGGCGGCAGACGGGAGAGCGCGAGCAGACGATACGAGAAGCGCGCGAGATGCTGCGCGGGCTGGCGTGGTCGCGCGTCGACGGCGGAGGTTCGGTGCCTGAAACGTCCCAGCGGCACACGTTCGACGAAGTCAACCGGCTGGTCGAGGCGCTGACCGAGGAGCGGCTGGCGCAGTGGCGGCGGGCAAACTGGTCGTCGCGGCGCGGCGCTACGCTCCCCACCTGACGAGCGCGCCTCGCAGGCTCACCCGCCGGGCACGATCCACCTCGTTTTCACCGCATCGCGTGAGCGGCCGGGCGGTCCGCGCGTAGGCACGCCTTTACGCCATCGCCCCCACGCTCCCGCTGATGCTCCGCCTTCTCCCGCTCGCCCTAGCGCTCCTCTTCACTGCCTGCGCTACCCCCGACGCGCCCCTGGAATCGGCCGACGGCTACGACCCCACGTCCGACTCGCTGCGCATGGACGGCGAAGTCCACCTGCGAAACGTCCGCCAGCTCACGTTCGGGGGCAACAACGCCGAAGCGTATTGGAGCTTCGATGATAGCCAGTTGGTGTTTCAAAGCGATTGGAATGCGATCAACGCCCAAGGCTGCGACCAGCAGTTCGTGATGAACGTCGGCGACGCGTTCTCGCAGTACGACACCGACCGCTACACGCTGGCCTCGACCGGCGAGGGCCGCACGACCTGCGGCTACTTCACGCCCGAGGGCCGCGTGCTCTACGCGTCGACGCACGCAGGTGACCGCGCCTGCCCCACGCCGCCCGAATCGGCGACCGGCCGCTACCTCTGGCCCATCTACGACACGTTCGACATCTACGAATCCAACGCCGACGGCACGGACATGCAGCTTCTGATCGGCGGCCCGGGCTACGACGCCGAAGCGACCGTCAGCCCCGACGGCAAGTACATCCTCTTCACCTCGACCCGCTCGGGCGACCTGGAGCTGTGGCGCTACGAACGCGCGACCGGCGACGTGCTCCAGCTCACCGACGCACTGGGCTACGACGGCGGCGCGTTCTTCTCGCCCGACAGCCGCAAGATCGTCTGGCGCGCCTCGCGTCCGACCGGAGCCGACGCCGACGAGTACCGCGCGCTCCTGGCAGAAGGCTTGGTCGCCCCGTCCGACATGAACCTGTTCGTCGCCGACGCCGACGGCGGCAACGTGCAGCAGATCACCGACATGCCCGGAGCCAACTGGGCCCCGTTCTTCCATCCGTCGGGCGAGAAGCTGATCTTCGCCAGCAACTTCGAGAGCGAGGGCGGTCGCGCGTTCGCCCTCTACCTGATCGACCTGGACGGCTCCAACTTGCAGAAGCTGACCAACAGCGGCATTTTCGACGCGTTTCCGATGTTCTCGTTCGACGGCACCCGGCTGGTCTTCGCGAGCAACCGCAACATGAGCCGCGAACCCTCGCGCGACACCAACGTGTTCATCGCCGACTGGGTCGAGACGCCGACTGCCGCCGACAGCAGCTTCCGCTCGCTCGTCGCCGCACCCAGCCCGACCGAACGCCCGTCGCGGCCCGGCACGCGGGCGGTCGAGGGCGAGTAGTCTAGGCAACGTTGACAATTGCGCTTGGCTCGCTTCTGCGGCGCGCTTGAACGCTCTGCCGCGTTGCTCTGCATCGCCGATGCGCGCATCGGCTGCTTCGAGCGCCTTGCCGAGCGCCCAATCGCACGCGCAGCCGCTTCGTCTCGGCTAATGTCAACGTTGCCTAGCCCAAGTGCTCCGGCCCCAAATCCGAACCTGCCGGGGTCTGACCTGACAGGCTTTTTGCTCCGTTCACCGCTCGGCAGGCGGAATCGGCGCGATCTCGTCGGCCCAGACGCGGTGCGCATCCAGGTCGACGGGTTTGTGCGTGGCGACGGTCGTCGCCGGGTCGTGAGCGAGTGAGGTGCCGTTGCCTCGCCAGTCGCGCGCGATGCGGATCGGACGAGGAAAGAAACCGCCGCCGCAGTTGGGACAGACGTTGCCGATCAGGGCGACGCAGTCTGCGCAGAACGTGCACTCGTAGCTACAGATGCGCGCGGCGGTGGACGCGGGCGGCAGGGCGGCGGCGCAGTTCTCGCATGTGGGTCGGAGTTGAAGCATGGGACGGGCGGGTGTAGTGAACCGCGGAGTACGGCGGCTATTTTGGAAGCTCCCTACACCACCGCCTTTGATGCGTCGCCTCGCCCTTGCTCTCCTAGCGCTCGCCGCGCTCTCTCCCGCCCACGCCCAAGACCGCTGCGCCGTAGAGGAGCAATCCGCCACTCAGTTGCAGGCGCTGATGACCGACGGCACGTGCAGCGCGCGGCAGCTCGTTCAGGCCTACCTGGATCGCATCGCCGCCTTGGACGCCGCCGGCCCGACGCTCCAAGCCGTCCTCACCCTCAACCCCGACGTTCTGGTTCAGGCCGACGCCCTCGACGCCGAACGCGCGGCGGGCACGACTCGGGGGCCGCTGCACGGCGTTCCGGTCCTGCTCAAAGACAACGTCGAAACCGCCGACCGCATGCCGACGACGGCCGGATCGCTGGCTTTGGAAAACAACTTCGCCGACGAGGACGCGCCCTTGGTGGCCAGTCTGCGCAGAGCGGGCGCGATCGTGCTGGGCAAGACGAACCTGAGCGAGTGGGCCAACTTCCGCTCGACCGGCTCGTCGTCGGGCTGGAGCACGCTGGGCGATCAGACGCGCAACCCGTACGTGCTCGACCGCTCGCCGTGCGGCAGTTCGTCGGGGACCGGATCTGCCGTTGCGGCGAGCCTGGGCGCAATCGGCGTCGGGACCGAGACGGACGGTTCGATCACGTGTCCGGCGTCGATGAACGGGCTGGTGGGCGTCAAACCGACGGTCGGACTGGTGAGCCGGTCGGGCGTCGTACCGCTCTCGCACAGCCAGGACACGCCCGGCCCGATGGCGCGGACGGTCCGCGACGCCGCCCTGCTGCTGACCGCCATGGCCGGAAGCGACGCCGCCGACACAGCGACAGTCTACGCCGATGTCTACAAAACCGACTACGCCGCCGGCCTCCGCGCCGACGCCTTGAGCGGCGCCCGCATCGGCGTCCTGCGCGACGTGTTCGGCTTCCACCCCGACGCCCAACGCCTGGCCGAGCGGGCCGTCGACGACCTGCGCGCGTTGGGAGCCGTCGTCGTCGACTCGCTCGCGCTTCCCTACCGCGGGCAGTATGGAGGCGCCGAATACCAGACGCTGCTCTACGACTTCAAGCACGATCTGGACGCCTACCTCGCCTCGCGGCCGCGCGCCTCGGCCCAATCGCTGGCCGACGTCATCGCCCTCAACGAGCAAACGCGCGAACGGGCGATGCCCTACTTCGAGCAGGAGATCCTCGAGATGGCTCAGGCGCGCGGACCGCTGACCGACAGCGTCTACGTCGCCTCTCGCGCGCAGAGCCGTGGTCAAGCTCGGGCCGGGCTGGACAGCCTGATGCGGACGCACGATCTGGACGCCCTGGTCGCCCCGACCAACGGGCCGGCATGGCCTATCGACTTGGAAAACGGCGACGCGTTTACGGGTTCGAGTTCTCAGGCCGCCGCCGTCTCGGGCTATCCGCACGTGACCGTCCCGATGGGGCTGGCGAACGAGTTGCCGATGGGCTTTTCGTTCGTCGGCTTGCCGTGGAGCGAAGCCCGGCTGTTGGCGCTCGCCTACGCCTACGAACAGGCCACACAGCGCCGCCTACCGCCGACGTATCTGCCCACGATCACCGATCAGCGATGACCGATCCGTTCGACCTGCACCGCTTCGTCCAGGCGCAAGACGGCGCCTACGAACACGCCATCGCCGAACTGCGCGCGGGCCGCAAGGTGGGGCACTGGATGTGGTTCGTCTTCCCGCAGATCGCCGGATTGGGCCGCTCGCACACGGCTCGGCTCTATGCTATCTCGGGCGCCGACGAAGCCCGCGCCTACCTGGCGCACCCCACGCTCGGCCCGCGCCTGATCCAGGCCGCCCAAGCCGTCCTCGCCAGCGGCGCCGACTCCGCTCACGCCTTGCTCGGCTCGCCCGACGACCTGAAACTGTGCTCGTCGATGACGCTCTTCGACGCCGTTTCAGACGAACCGATCTTTGGCGACGTGCTCGGCCGCTACTACGACGGCGATCGCGACGCGGCGACGTTGGAGCGGCTGTAAACGCACAAACCTTCAGGTTTGGATCATCGCACCTGGTTCAGCGCAAGTGACTCGGTCGTCCTTGGCTGCTTCCACCGCTTTGAGTGTGGGCTGGACTCCAACCCCGCAAGCGCGGCGGAACGAACAAGAAGTGAGCGAGAAGCTTTCCGAGAACGAGACAGTTTTATACAGCCTTCACTGGTTACACCAACTCCTACTCCACCTCCGGCCATGAAGCGCGCGATACTCGACAACATCGAACTCATTCTCAGCGCCGTGGGCGTCTTCCTCACGTTCCTCGTGCCGACACTCTGGTCCGGCGCCACGTTTTGGAAAGTCGCCGCGCTGACGGCAGCCGGTACCGCCCTGCTTCACGGGTTGATCTTCTGGACGATCCGCCGCAAGCAGCGCCAGGTGCGGGCCGACCACATCGGCGAGATTCGCGAGATGCTGCAAGACGTGATCCGCGACCAGTTCGCGATCATCAATATGGTCGTGAGAGACCCGAGCATGCACCACGTCAAAGAGAAGACCGCGATACTCGACGAGTCGATGGCGCGCATCGGCCACCTGGTCGACACGCTGAACGAGGAAAGCCTGACGACGTGGAAGGGCGTTTACAAGACTCAGTCTGCTGCTCGTCCGCTTTCGAGATAGTTGGTGAAGACGAGCGGATGAGCATCGGCGGCACGTTGTTTGTCGGAACAGATATCTCTGTCCTACACCTCATCTGCACTGTGAAACGTCTCTTCGTCGACAACATGGAACTGTGGCTCAGCGCCGCAGGAATCGCCCTCACGTTCGCCATCCCCACCGCCTTCCCTCACACGTTCGCGTTTTGGCAAGTGGCAGCCGTTTCCGCCGTCGCCGTGGCGACGCTGCACGGCGTGATCTTCTGGACCGTCCGCCGCAAGCAGCGGCAGGTGCGCCGCCACGCCATCGCCGAGATTCGCGCGATGACGCAGGACGTAGTCAAGAACCAACTCGCGGTCTTCGGTGTGCTCGCTTAGCAAACCCAGATCGCCGAAGAAAAGGAGATGTTCAACGATTCGATGGACACCATCGTCCACATGATCGACACGCTGAGTGAGGAAAGCCTGACCGATTGGAAAGGCCGCTACAATGGCGAGACGGTCGACAGAGTCGTCGCGGACCGTTGGGGGTCGGTGGCTGGCTCACCGGCGTGATCGTGCTGCGTGTACGGTAGCGACGAGGCATGCCCCGTCGCTACGAATCGTGGGAATCAGCGCCCGTCCGTCCCCATCTGCTCTTCGATTTCGAGACCGTACGCGCGGCCTTTGTCGACGGCGGGGACGCCGCGCGTCATCCAGACAGGAGCCGGAGCGTCCATCAGGTAATGGTCGAAAAACTGCTGCATCCGTGTCGCGTAGTCGAGCTGGTGCGCGGCGCCCATCGCCCAGTGCGGATCGCCGTTGTAGTTGATCAGCCACGCCGGTTTCCCCAACCTGCGCATGGCGACGAACATCTCGATGCCCTGCTCCCACGGGACCGCGCCATCCTCGTCGTTGTGCATCATCAGCAGGGGCGTCGTGATTTTGTCGGCGTGGAAGACGGGCGAGTTGGCGATGTAGTGCATCGGCTTCTCCCACAGCGTCCCGCCGATTCGGCTCTGGGTGCGCTCGTACTGAAACATCCTGCTCATGCCGCTGCCCCACCGAATGCCGCCGTACGCGCTCGTCATATTCGAGACGGGCGCTCCGGCTCCGGCCGCCGCGAACAGGTCGGTCTGCGTCACCATGTAGGCGATCTGGTAGCCGCCCCAGCTGTGCCCCTGCACGCCGATCCGGTCGGCGTCGACCCAGTCGTTTTCCATCAGCTTGGTCACGCCCGGCATGACGGCGTTCATGGCGCTGCGTCCGGGAAAGCCGACTTCGTACGGGATGTCGGGCACGAACACGGTATAGCCCCTACTGACGTAGAACGAGATCGAAATCACGCTGCGCCCCGGCTCGGGCTGATGCCAACGGTGCAGGTTGTCCGACAGCTTCTCGTAGAAATACACCATCATCGGATACTTACGGCCCGCGTCGAAGCCGTCGGGCTTGTAGAGCGTGCCTTCGAGCCGGTTGCCGTCGACGCTCGTCCAGGCGAATTGCTCGGCCGTGCCCCACGCGTAGTCGGACGCTTGCGGATTGGCGTCGCTGAGCCGAGTTAGGTTCGAGAACGACGCGTCGGCGACGTGTAGATCGGGAAACGTGCGGAAGTCGGATTGGGTGACGAGGTAGCGGTCCGAGCGCTCGGCTTTGCGCGGAAACGAGAAGTCGACCGGCGCCATCGTCAGCCGCTGCGGCGACGCGCCCACGCGCAGGCGGTAAAATCCGGCCGACTTGTCGTCTTCGTCGAACGCCGATAGTAGCGCGTCGGGGGCGACGTAGGGATCGTCCCAGTCCTCGTCGATCACGCGCAGGCGGACATTGTCCATCCGCGTCGCACCGCTGGTCAGGCGGACGGGCGCCGACGCTCCGGTCGGATCGGCGCTCCAGATGTCGAACTCGTCGTAGATCAGCATCGCCGCGTCGTTCGCCGTCCACCCGGCCATGCCGTACGCCTGCGGTTCGTAGGCCCAGTCGTGCTCCCTGTCGGCGAAACTGGCGCCGGACGTGGCCGCCATGGCGCGCGCGCCGGGCTCGGTCGAGAGCGTCATCCACGCCTGCGTGTCGGCGTCCCACCACGCCAGCCAGTTGCCGCCGGGCGACAGGTCGGGACGCGCCTGCACCTTGACGAGCACGCGCCGCCGCTCGCCCGTCGCCACGTCGATCAGATGCACGTCCGAGAAGCCGGGAAACTCCCACGAAGACTCCATCCGGTATGGCACGTTGGTGACGCCGACGGCCAGATCCCCGTCGCCCCGAGCGGCCACTTCGACGCTGGGCACGTCTTCGTCGGCGAGCTGCGTGACCTGCCCGGTCGCGAGCAGCACGACGGCCTGATAGCTGCGGTCGCGCTCGGCGCTGGCGCGGAGCAGCTGCATCGGCTGCAGGTCGGCATCGGTCCAGCTCCACACGTCGACGGCCACTTTTTCGTCATCGGTCAGCTTGCGGTCGTCGTCGGGCTGCGGGGCGGGAGCTGTGCCGAAGAACAGCCGCGCGCCACTCTTGGAAAACGACACGTCGCCGTTGGGGCTGGGCTGCCATCCGTCGGGCAGCGCTTCGTGCCCTAGGGCGACGCGCATCGTGGCGGCGGGTGCCATCGGGCCGGACGCGTCCAGTTCCGAAGCGTAAAGCGCAAACGCCGGATACTCCTGCTCGAACGTCGCTGCGTCCGAGACGAACGCGACGTGCCGCCCGGCCTCGTCGATGGCGAGCTGCTTGTAGTGCCCCTCCGCCTGCATCAGCGCGACCGGCTTGGCCTCGCCTATGCGCAGCGCGAACACGCCGTCCGACAGGGCATCCTTGCTCGAAGTCGCGAACGCCAGCCAGTCGCCGTTGCCCGAGAAGCGGTAGTCGGTGACGTGGTCGAAGCGCATCTCGGCGCCCGTGGCCAGCATCCGCACGACCAGCGTCGATCCATCGGGCTTGTCCTTGCGCCGCTTGGTGAGCTTCTCTTCGGCCTTGGTCGGCTCGGCGGCGGACTCTTCGGTCTCCTCGACCTCCTCTTCGGCGAGCTTCTCAGCCTTGGTCGTGTCGCCAGGCGTGGGGATCAGGTAGGCCATCCAGCCCGATCCGTCGTCTGGCATGCGCATCGACTTGAGCTTGGGCGCCTTGAAGACGCTTCCGCTGGAGAGGTCGACGATGCCGAGCGAGTCTTGGGGCAGCTTGTCGCCCTTCTTTCCGTCGAGTTTGGCCTGGCGCGTGCTGTCGCGCGGCGGAGCGATGACGAAGGCGAGGTAACGCGCGTCGTCCGTGAAGGCGGCGTCCGATCCGCGCGCGAACGTCCAGCCCATCCGTGTATCAGCAGAACGAACGTGGAGCGCGGCGTCGCGCTCGTAGGGCTGCTGCGTCCATGCGGTCCACGCGCCGTCCGGGCTGATCGACTCGTCGTCGATGCGGCTCCACGCCGAATAGTCGTCGTGAGTGAGCGCGCGCTGCGCCTGGACCGGCAGGGCGATGAGAAAAGCGAGAGCGAGTAGACAGTAGCGCATGGCGGGGCGGATAGATGTTCGGCCAAAATAGCAGCGTCGACCGGCCCATGCTACCGCCGTGCCCACAGTGCGGCGCGCAATGCGACGCAGGATTGTGGGCACGTGGCGGCTCCACGTCCGTTGCATGAGTCCGCCAACCCAGTCTCTGCTCATGCTACGCCCACTCCTTCCGCTCGCCCTATTCGCTTTTCTGCTGACCGGATGCGGCTCATCCAGCGGCGTGAGAGACGGCGCGCCGCCGACCGGTCCGGGCTCTGGCCCCATAGAGCACGTCGTCCACATCAGCGTCGATGGATTGCGGCCCGACGCCGTCACGAGCTTTCTGGACGGCCTGCCTGCGTTCGATCGTCTGCGCCGCCAGGGTGCGTTCACTGATAACGCCCGGACGACACCCACGCGCGGCAACACGCTGCCCAACCACGCTTCGCAGATGACGGGCCGCGTCGTCGGCGGAGACGACGGGCACGGCTGGGACACCAACCGCTACCCCGATCGGACCCGCTCGATGCACGATCACAAGGGCGAATACGTCGGCAGCATCTTCGACGCGCTCCACGCATCTGGGCGGCGGACAGCGCTGTTTGCGAGCAAGTCCAAGTTTGCCGTCTTCGAGACCAGCTACGGCGACGTGCTCAGCGCCTACGTCTACGACGGCCGAACGGACCGGCTCACCGACCACCTGGTCGACTCCCTTCGTTCGGGCGCGTTCGACTACGCGTTTCTCCACCTGCGCGACCCCGACACGGCTGGGCATCGATTCGGCTGGCGCCTCTGGAGTTGGCATCCGTATATGCGCGCCGTCCGCAAGGCCGACCGGCAGATCGGCCGCATCCTCGCCGCCATCGACGCCGACGATGAGCTGCGCGGAACGACAGCCGTCATTGTCACGGCTGACCATGGAGGGCACGGCCACGACCACGGCGCCGACGATCCGCGCGACTACACCGTTCCGTTCTACGTCTGGGGTCCGGGCATCGCGCCGGGCGATCTCTACGCACTGGCCCAAGACCTCCGCGCCGATCCAGGAAGCGACCAGATAGCAGCGGACGCGCAAGACCAGCCGATCCGGAACGGTGACGCCGCCAATCTCGCCCTATCGCTACTGGGCCTGCCGCCCATCGCAGGATCGACGCTGGGAGCCGACGCCCCGCTCCAAGTCCGAGCGCCCGTCCTGCCGACGTTCTAACTACTCGAGGCGGCGCAGCAGGTGACGAGGATTTTCGCACGGTATAATCGCACCGTCCGAGCCAAGCACACCCCTCACCTCGACGCGCTCACCGACGCGCAGTTGGTCTAGCTGGATTTGCTCGCGCGCTGAGCACAGGTTGATTCGAGCCGGAACGCGAATCACGACGGTCTCACCGCCCGAGTCGATCATCAGAACGGCGTCTCCATCGTACGCCATCGCAGAGCGGTCGACGGAGGTGAGGACGCCCGTGAACGAGCTATCGGAAGAGGTGGGCGCCTCACCCGGAGCGCAGCCAACTAGCAGAGCGAAAAGCAGAAAGGGACGCATGTTGAGCCAGTTCACCGCGCGGCTCGATCAGCGAAAACGGTTGCGGCAACGGCCGAGATGGGAAGCGCCAGGAGGGTGACGCCCGCGGATACTCCGTCGCCGATCCCCGTCGCGTACAGGGCTGTGAACGTCGCAGCCGGAAGCGCGAGGGCATAGATCGCAGCCAAGAACGGCTCGTCCGCACCGACGAGGCTAGCCGCCAAGGGAGCGCCCAGGGCACCGCCCACGAATCCGAAGAAGCCGCCGACCAGAACGGCCGCCCCGTCGCGTCCGAGAAGCGTGTTCTCTTCGCCAGCCGCGTACCCGAACGCGCCGCCGACCGCACCACCGATCGCCGCGCCGCCCATCCAGCCTAGAAGTGCCGCCCCGGCGATGCGGCCCGTCGCAGGCGCCTGGGACGAGTCGGCCCATACCACGCGGACGACCGGAGGCTGCCCCCACCCGGCCCCTTGAGCCGACGCGAAGGCGCGCACCAGGTGAATGCGCTGGGCCACGTCGCCGGGCGATTGGGCAAGCGCGGGCGCTGCGCAGCACAGGGCGATCAGGAAGACGAGTTTCATGCGACTGGAATGCGGATGCTGGCGCGCAGTATACGTAGCGCAGTGCACTGAGCCATGAAACGGAGAGCGGCGCCCACTTCCCACGATCTCACGTCCACTGCGCGGCGCGATCCTCTAGGTAGTCGTGCGCGGTGCGGGGGGCGTGGCCGAGTAGCCGTTCGAGATCGGGCGTGACGGGCTCGGCCGTGCCTCGGCGCAGGTCGGCGTGGAGATAGGTCTGGATCAGCGTCTGCACCAGGCCCAGGCGGTGGCGCGCGAGCAGATGGAAGGCGTATCCCGGAATCGACGCGGCGTCGTAGCGGATCGGGCGGCCGAGCACGTCGGTCAGCAGGCACGCGATCTCGCCAAAGCCGATCGCCTGCGAGCCGGTCAGATGGTAGGCGCGCCCGGCGTGCGCGTCGGGGTCGAGCAGGCAGGCCGCAGCCGCCTCGCCGATGTCGCGCGCGTCGATCCAGGCCACCTGGGCGTCGCCTGCGGGAACGTAGAGGCGATCGTCGCGGCGGATGTCGCGGCGGTAGGCGTCTTCGATGTTTTGCAGAAAGAAGCCGGGGCGCAGCAGCGTCCACTTCGTGCCCAGCGTCGTCAGGTGACGCTCGATCTTGGCGTGAGGCAGCCACGTCTTCTCGCCCGCCTCGGCGACCGATGAAAACACGACGTGCCCTACGCCCGCCCGCTCGGCCGCGTCCAAAAGCGCCATCACCGCGTCGTCGACGGCTCGGGACGACGGAGGGCGGATGACGAACAAGCCGCTCACGCCTTCGAGAGCCGAGGCGAACCCGGCAGGATCGAACAGGTCGAGTCGAGCGGCGTCGGCTCGTGGAAGCCGCGCGCGCAGTTCGGCCCTTCGGCGTCCCAGCACTCTCACGTGGGCGCCGCGCCGAATCAAGGTATGAGCGGCGGCGCTGCCGACGTTTCCGGTAGCGCCCATGACGGCGATCGTAGAGGCCATAGCAGTAGATTTCGGCTAGAGGGTCGCACCTACTTCAGATGCCGAAGAGCGGCTCCAAAGCGAGTGCCGAACGCGAAAATTTACCGCCGTCTATCGCTCGCGATCTGCTCTTGATAGTACAGGCGCAGCCGATCCGCCTGCGCGGCGACCAGAGGTCTATCTTGGCAACTGCTTCACATCCTCCCTCTCCCACCGTGCCGATGCTGCGACGCCTACCGACCCTTCTCCTTCTAGCCACCCTCGCAGCCGCGTCTGCGTCGGCGCAGCAGCAGCCGCACGCCTTTACGGGCGCGACGCTCTACCCGATCAGCGGTCCGCCGGTCGAGAACGGACTGCTCGTCGTCCAAAACGGCACCATCCGCTATGCCGGGCCGATGAACCGAGGTCAGATTCCGCGCGGATCGGTCGAGCACGACGCGTCCGGCCAGATCATCATGCCCGGCCTGGTCGACACGCACTCGCACCTCGCCGAGGTCGAGGGCGGTGACAGTTCGCACCCGCTGCACCCCGACGTGCGCACGCTCGACGCGATCAACGTGCGCTCCAGTTCGGTCGACAGGGCGCGCGCCGGAGGCATCACGACGGTCAACACAATGGGCGGCTCGGGCCACCTGATGAGCGGCCAGACGAGCTATCTCAAACTGCGCGACGGACGCACGGTCAACGATCTGCTGTTCTGCGCTAACATCCTGACCGACGTGTGCGGCGGGATGAAGATGGCCAACGGCACCAACTCGATCCGCAGCGCGCCCTTCCCCGGCAGCAGGGCCAAGAGCGCGTCCCTAGTGCGCGCGCTGTTCGTCGAAGCCCAGACGTTTTGCGCCAAAGACGCGGACGAGCGCGGGCGTGACCTGCGCTTGGAGCCCATCTGCCAGATCCTCGACGGGCGGCGGACGGTGCATTTCCACACGCATCGCCACGACGACATCCTGACGACGCTGCGCCTCAAGGAAGAGTTTGGCTTCAACCTGGTGCTGCACCACGTCAGCGAAGGCTGGAAGGTGGCCGACGAGATCGCGGCGGCAGGCGTCCCGGCGTCGATCATCGTGATCGACTCGCCCGGCGGCAAACTCGAAGCGATGGACCTGCTGCTCTTTACCGGCAAGGTGATGGACGAGGCGGGCGTCGAAGTGTCGATCCACACCGACGATCTGATAACCGAGAGCCGCATCTTCCTGCGCTCGGCTGCCCTTGCCGTTCGGGCCGGAATGAACCGCACGTCGGCTTTGGAAGCGATGACGATCGTCGGAGCGCGCCAACTGGGACTCGCTGACCGCGTCGGCAGCCTGGAAGCCGGTAAAGACGCCGACTTCATCGTGCTCTCGGGCGATCCGCTCTCGACGTACACGCACATCCTCCAGACGTGGGTCGAAGGCATCCTACTCTTCGACCGCTCGAACCCGGACGATCTGCTCAAGGCGACGGGCGGCTACGGCGCCTACGACGAGAGCGCGGCGCACCTGCACGACCACTAATCTGTATGGGCGGCTCACCGAGCCGCCCCTGCATGCCTTCCACCGCACCTTTTGTCATTGCGAGGAGCGCAGCATCACCGATGCGCAGCGACGCGGCAATCTCCAGCCTTTGCGATTGTGCACCGTCGTCCGCCCCCCTTGCGCCTCTTCTCAAACGCTCTCTCTTCCTCTGAGCGGATCGCGGATCCGCCCCTACGTTATTTCCTGATATGATTCGTCTTCTGCTACTCGCTCTTTTTCTCATTCCCACTGCCGCGTCGGCGCAGATCGCCGTTCGTGGAGGGACCGTCCACACGATGGACGGCGCCGCCATTTCGGACGGCGTCGTGCTGATCCGCGACGGACGCATCGAAGCTGTCGGCCCGGCTAGCCGCGTGCGCATCCCCGACGGCTACCAGACGCTGACGGCGGCCGTCGTGACTCCGGGCCTGATCGACGCGCACTCGGTCGTCGGACTGGCGGGCTACCTCAACCAGCCGGGCGACCAGGATCAACTCGAAACCAGCGATCCGATTCAGCCCGAACTGCGCGCCATCGACGCCTACAACGCTCGCGAGCGGCTGATCGAGTGGGTGCGCGGGTTTGGCATCACGACGCTTCACACCGGGCACGGGCCGGGCGCATTGATCAGCGGCCAGACGATGGTCGTCCGCACGAGCGGCGACAACCTGGCAGACGTTCTGGTCGACTCGGTCACGACGGTCGCGATGACGCTGGGCGAGAGCGTCGGGCAGCGCTACGGCGGCAAGCCGGGCACGCGAAGCAAAGGCGTCGCGATGCTGCGGGCTCACCTGGTCAAGGCGCAAAACTACGTCGCCCGGCAGGACAGCGGAAAGGCCACGCGCGACCTGGGCATGGAGACGCTGGCCCGGCTGCTCCGAGGCGAGATCGCGGGCATGATCACGGCCGAGCGTGCCAACGACATCGTGACGGCGATCCGGCTGGCCGACGAGTTCGGCTTCCGGCTCATCCTCGACGGCGCCAGCGAAGCACCGCTCGTTCTCGACGAGATCAAGGCGTCGGGCGCCCCGGTCATCTTGCACGCGACGATGGTGCGGCCGACCGGAGAGCGCATCAACGCGTCGTTCACGACGGCGGGCAAACTGGCCGACGCGAGCATCCCGTTCGCGCTGCAAAGTGGCTACGAAGGCTACGTGCCCAAGACGCGCGTCGTGCTCTGGGAAGCCGGATTGGCCGCCGCCAACGGCCTGTCGTTCAACGACGCGCTGGCCTCGATCACCTCAAGCGCCGCCCAAATCATCGGCCAGTCCGCACGCGTCGGCAGCTTGACCGTCGGCAAGGACGCCGACGTGGTACTCTTCGATGGCGATCCGTTCGAGTACACGTCGCACGTATGCCACGTGATCGCGCGCGGCCAGATCGTCAGCGACGAGTGCCGATAGTCCGGCTGAACTTACCGCTCCGCTCGACCGTGCACCGTCTGCGCACCTGACCGTCCTCGCCATGCCCCCGTTCAACACATTCGCCCCTGTCGCTCCTCCCCCCGTCGACCTGCGTCCGATCACGGTCGCCGATTACCACGCGATGGGCAAGGCGGGCATTTTTCGCGAGGATGAGCGCGTAGAACTGCTTGATGGCTGCCTCCTGCCTATGTCTCCAGTCGGAAATGACCACTTCATCGTCACCAATGTGCTGACGGCTTTTTTCGGTGACCACCGCAAGGATCGGTACGTCGTCAGCGTCCAGAATCCGATTCGGCTGGATGATCGATCCGAACCCGAGCCGGATGTCGCCCTTCTGCGACCCGATGTGCTCACGCGTGGCGAAGTGGCTCGTTCGCCCGACGTATTGCTCCTGATCGAAGTCGCCGACTCGACGCTCAAGACCGACCGTGAGGTGAAACGTCCCCGCTACGCCGCTGCTGGAATTCCCGAAGTGTGGATCGTGAGCACCGAAGGGCGATGGGTCGAAGTGGCGCGCGAGCCGCAGGGCGATGACTATCGCAGCATCGAGCGATTCACTTCATCGTCGACGCGCGCTCTGGCGCCGTCTGGGCTGCCCGCCATGCCGCCTCTCGACATCGGCTCTCTCTTCCACGGGTTGATCGCTCAGTTCGACGGCGCGGAGGATGATTATGGCTCCAGGATTGGGCAGCGGCGCAGCGTACACCCGTATGTTTAGCGCTACCTACCGCCCCCACCATGACCGCCACGCTCACCGTCGCCACCATGACCGCCACGCTCACCGTCGCCGATACGACGCGGCTGCTCGTCGCCTCGCAGTCTGGAGATGCGGCCGCCGACCACGCGCTGACGCCCGCCGTCTACGACACGCTGCGCCGCATCGCCAGCAGCTACCTCAGGCGCGAGCGCGACGACCACACGTTCTCGACGACCGACCTGGTACACGAAGCATATATCCGCTTAGTCGACCAGACGCAAGCCGACGACAAGACGCGCGCTCATTTCGTCGGGATTTCGGCGCGCGTGATGCGGCAGGTGCTCGTCGACTACGCGCGCAGGCGCAACCGGGGCAAGCGCGGCAGAGGCGTTGCAGACGCGCGGCTGGACGACGTGGCGACGATTCCCGACCACAAAGGCCAGACGTCGCTCGACCTGGCGCTCACCGTCGATCAGATGTTGGGCCACCTCGAAGCGCGTAGTCCCAGACTGGCACGCGTCGTCGAGTGCCGCTTTTTCGGCGGGCTGAGCAATGAGGAAACCGCGCGCGTGCTCGGCCAATCCGCCCGCACCGTCCAGCGCGACTGGATCAAGGCGCGCGGCTACCTCTCGGTCTTACTCGCCGACGCGGCGTGACTAATTCAGCGCCGGAGTGTCGCCGGACGGGCGGAAACGACGCATACCCCCTTGAACAGCGCCTCCTTCCCATGCTCCACGCCTCGCTCCTCGACCGTTTCGCCGAAGTCGATCTGCTGGTGGACGGCTTGATGGACCTGACCGTGCTGGAGCAGGACGCCCGCCTTTCGACGTTGGAGGATGCCGCTCTGGCCCGCATGGTACGCGACGTGCTCTCGGCCTCGCAGGCGGACACGCTCGATCTGGCCGCCGAGCATCTGCCCAGGCTCGAAGCGTCTGCCGAATTGGATGAAGACGCGCGCAGCAAGAGTGGCGACCGGGTCGGCGCGTGGGAGTTGGGCAGCGTGCTGGGCGAAGGCGGCATGGGCGTCGTCTACGCGGCACATAGGGCCGACGGCGCCTACGAGCAGCGCGCCGCCGTCAAGTTCGTCCGCCTGAGCGCGTCGCCCGACGCGCAGCGCCGCTTCGAGCGCGAGCGGCGCCTGCTGGCTCAGGTTGAGCACGCAGGCGTGGCGCGCGTTTTGGACGGCGGCGTGACCGACGCAGGTGATCCGTTTCTCGTCATGGAATACGTCGACGGCGAGCCGATCACGCAGTGGGCCGACGCGCGGCGGTTGTCAATCCGGCAGCGGATCGGGCTGATGCAGCAGGTGTGCGCCGCCGTCTCCCACGCGCACAGCAGACTGATCGTGCACCGCGACGTGAAGCCGTCGAACGTGCTCGTGACAGACGGCGGAACGCCCAAACTGCTCGACTTCGGCGTGGCGACGCTGGCCGAGGGCGACGACGAGTGGGTCACGCAGCACGCCGCCCCGCTGACGCCGTCGTACGCATCGCCCGAGCAGATCCGGGGCGAAGGGGCGACGACGCAGTCGGACGTGTACGCGCTCGGAGTTTTGCTCTACGAATTGCTCTGCGGCGCGCGTCCCCACGCTGGGGCCGACCGCCACACGCTGACGACATCGGTGCTCACACGCGACGCACCTCGCCCATCGAACCGGGTCACCGCCAAAGCCGCCGACGCGCGCGGCACGACGGCCAAGCGGCTGCGCGCGTCGCTACGGGGCGATCTGGACGCGATCTGCCAGCGCGCCGTAGCCCGAGAACCCAGTCGCCGGTACACATCGGTCCAGGCGCTTGCCGACGATCTGACGCGGCACCTTGACGGGCAGACCGTCAGCGCTCGCCCGCCTTCGCCCGGCTACCGCGCACGCATGTTCGCCCGCCGCAACCGGACCGGCGTCGCGTTCGCCATCCTGGCACTCGTCGGCATTCTGCTGTTCGTAGGTGTCCTCATCGACCGCCAGGACAAACTGACGACTGCCCTCGCCACGGCGACGCTAGAGCGCGACAAAGCCACCGAAGTGAGTCGCTTCCTGGCCGACCTGTTCGCCGACGACGCCGACGTGCGCAACGCCCGCACGCGTGATATGTCGGCCCTCGACATGGTGCGCCGCGGCGCCGCCCGCATCGACACCGCGCTCGCCGCTCAGCCCCACGTTCAGGCCGATCTGCAGCACGAACTGGGCCGCATCCTCAAAGACCTGGGCGCCTACGACGAATCGATCGTCCTCCACCAGCGCGCCCACGACACCCGCGCTCGCCTCTTCGGTCCGGCCGACGTGCGGACGGCGCGCAGTCTGCGCGAGATGGGCATCGCGTTCCAGCGCGCCGGGCGCTTCGCCGAAGCCGACTCGGTCCTGCGCATCGCTCACGGCATCTTTCGTAGCACGCTGACGCCTCCCGACTTCGACTTGGCGCAGAGCTACAACGAGTTGGGCATGGTCGCGCTCGACCGCTCGGATTATGCCGCTGCCGAGACGCTCTTCGCCGCCTACCGCGATCAGCACGAGCAGATGAGCGGTCCGGTCAGCGATCCGATTGCGCGCTCGCTCAACCAGAACGGTTTGGTCCTGGCCGAACTGGGACGCCCCGACGAGGCGCTTCCCATGCTGCGCGAGGCGCTGCGCGTCTGGGACATCGTGCATGGGCCGGGCAATGAGCGCTCGTCGGCGGCGCTCAATAACGTCGGCTATGCGCTCGGCGGCATGGGGCAGCTCGACTCGGCGTACCACTATCTCGACCGCAGCCTCCAGGTCAAGCGGCAGGTTTTCGAGGGCGACCATCCGTCCGTCGCGTCGCAGATGCTCAACGTGGGCGCCAACCGGATGCTCGCGCGCGACTACGCGCAGGCCGATAGTCTGCTCACCGCGTCGCTGGCGATGTACGAGCGGACGGTCGGGCCGGGCCATCGCAAGGCGCTCCAGACGCTTTCGTTCGTCATCCGCAACCGGACGCGCATGGGCGACACCCGTCCGGCCCAGACGATCGCGCTTCTGGACACGCTGATGGCGCGGCAAATCGTCGCCCTGGGAGATGATCACGTCGACGTGGCCTCGACCTACCGCACGCGCGCCCGCGCCCATGCCGACGCCGGAGACTATGGCCGCGCCCTGGCCGACATCGACCGCGCCATCGAGCTGGCTCGCGCCCGAGTAGGAGAGTTGCACGCCCGCGTCCGCGACTATACGCGCGTCCGGGCGCGCATCCATGGACAGTTCGCACGTTACGACCGCGCCGAAGCCGACTTCGCGACTGTCGTCCGTCTGACCGAGGCGGCAGGCGCGATCGAGTCGGATCCCAACTTTCACGCCCGCACGCTGTGGGACCGCAGCGGGATGCGGATGCAGTCGGGCCGCGCAGCCGAGTCGCTGCCGGACTTGCGCGACGCGGCTCGGCTGTGGGGCGAGTTGGGCAATGCGCGTTCGGTCGCTGATGTGGAGGCGCGGATTGCCGAGATCAGAGCGGGTCGCAGCTAAGTCTTTGCGGGGTCAGCAGATAGCTGTTTCTCATTTTTTGTGGATCGCCGAAAAAAGTGGTGGTGTGGTGTCGCGAGTCGAACGAAAACGTCGCATTCTCTGGTAGCCCACCCCCTGCTTCGTTATGTGCTTGCTTCGCCTCAGCATTCTTGCCCTTGTTCTAACACTCGTTCCTGCGGCACAGGCGCAGCGGATCATGGTCACCACGACAGCCGACGGCGGAAACGGCTCGCTCCGCGCTGCGCTCGAAGCCATCGCCAGTCCATCCGGAAACGCCAACGATCAGCCGATCGGCTATATCACGTTCGCGCCGAGTATGACCGGTCAGACGATCCGCCTGAACAGCGAACTCGTCGTCAATCCGGGCACGTGGGTCAACGTCAGTGCCAGCGACCTGAGCGCTCCGGTCACCATTGACGGGCAGGGGCGGACGCGCATCGTGCGCGTGGCGACGCGGTGCGCGGGAGGCCGCAACCCGTTCGACTTCTGCTTCGGGCAGGCGCACGATACCAGGCTGACGCTTACCAGCATGATCCTCACGGGCGGAAGAGCCGCGGATGGGCACCGAGGTGGCGGGTTGAACAGCGTCGATTAGCAGCGGCAGGCGGGCGACGGCGGCGCGATCCACATCGACGAGCGGGGCACGGTGCAGCTGAACGGCGTTACCCTGCGCAACCACCGCGCCGGGCGAGGCTACGACGGCTTGAATCCTGTCTGTACGGCATTCAACGGAAGATGCGGCGGATACAACTCCAATTACTCAGGCACAGCGGCCGAGCACAGCGGCCGAGCACAGCGGCCGAGGCGGAAACGGCGGCGCCATCTTCAACCGTGGAACGCTCACGATTACCAACAGCCTGATCGAAAACAGCGCGGCCGGCCGGGGCGGCGACACGCAGGAGTCGAGCAACCAGAGCTGGAACATCCGCCACACCGATTACCCCACGCGCGAGCAGGACCCGGCCTACCTGGGCGGCAACGGTGGCAGCGGCGGCAATGGCGGCAATGGCGGCGCGATCTACAACGGCGGCGCGCTTACCCCCCCTCGGCTCGGGCTACCTGCTCGCGTCCGGATCGCCCGGCATCGACGCCGGAGACAACGCGCTCGCCGCCGGCATCGCGACTGACCTCGACGGCAACCCGCGCATTACGGGGCAGGCCGCGACCGGCGAGGCGCGCGTCGACCTGGGTGCGTTCGAAACCGACGGACCGCTCGGCCAATCAGCCGCCGACCTCCTCGTCACCACGAACGACGACGCCTGGGACGGCGTCTGCGATGCGGCGCACTGTTCGCTCCGAGAAGCGCTCTACCTCGATCCCGCCGACGGCAGCATAATCGGCTTCGACCCGAGCCTCGACGGCGCCACGATCACGCTCACGTACGCCGACTACTCCGTCTGGCCCCGCGAGGGGCTGGGGCTCGTCGCATACGGAGCGTCCAACATCTATACCGGCGAGCCTTACGGCGACGACCTGACCATCGACGCGTCGAACCTGTCGAGCGGCATCACCATCGACGGCAACGGCGCCGACAATGTGCTACTGTTCAAGGGGGGCAATACGCTGACGATCAAAAACGTGACCCTGACGGGCGGGAAGAGAGGGTTGTATGTCGAGAACGATAAGGTGGTGTTCGTCGATGGCCGGATTGCGGACAATGATCCGCTCGCGTCGGACGAGAGTGGCGGCGGCGTGCACATCGCGAGCGGAGCAGACAAAAACGCCGAACTGGTGCTGATTCGCTCGCTCGTCGAGAACAACACAGCGGGCGGACGCGGTGGCGGCATCCACGTAGTCGGCTCGCTGACGACTTTCCACAGCACGATCCGCGGCAACGTGACCAACAGCGGCGAAGGCGGCATCTCCGCTGCGGGCAGCAACGCAATGGTGCTCCTCAACAACAGCCTGATCGTGGGCAACATCGTCAACGCTACACTCGAATTCGGCGACCCGTCGGTGCGTGGTGGGGGCATCTTTATCCAGCAAGCCGAACTGAGCCTAGTGGGGTCGACGGTCGCGCGCAACGAACTGCGCTCGCCTGACCTGAAAGACGATCAGGGGAGCAGCAGCGGAGCCGGAGTGTACGTCATGCACCTCGGCGAGATCACCGAGATCCGAAACTCGGTCTTCGCCGACAACCGCTACGACACCAAGCCGTTTGGGCAACCTGTCCGGCGCGAGACCGGCGAGGACCTCTACTTGCACCCGAACCGCGTCTCGCAACTGGACGCCTCGCACGTCAACCTCGTGCAGCACCACGCCATCCTGAGCCGAGGCAATCCCGTCACTCTACCCGGCGTGCTCGTGGCCGATGCACCGCTCACACCCGCGTTCCGTCTCGGATCTGGATCGGCCGGACGAGGTGCCGGGCCGTTCCTCGGGCCGTACCAAGCCGTCGCCACGCCGTTTGCCAATGCGGCCGCTCAAACGCACGGCGTCAACCCGCTGCTCGATCTGGCCGGAACCGAGCGCTCGCCCAATCAGACGGCCGTCGACCTGGGCGCGTACCAGTCGAGCGCGGTCAACGCACAGTCTTTCGCCGTCACCGGACAGGTGCGCGACGGCAGCACCACCGCTGGCCGGGGTGCGCGTGACCGTCGTCTCTACGCTGCCCGCGAGTATCGGCGGCGGCGTAGAGACGGTCTTCGACGGCGTCACGGATGCGTCCGGCAGCTTCTCGGCACCAGGTATCAGCCGGTTTGCCGAGCGGGTCGAAGTCAGCGTCTCCAAGCTGGGCCACCGCTTCGCACCGCGCCGCATCACACTCCCCACGATGACGCGCGACGAGGAGTTGCTCTTCCTCACGACGCAACTCGCCGAAGACGTGGACACCGAGGTCGAGCAGACCGCGACGGTTTCGGCAGGCCAGCCCACCACGACCGACCTCTCGGGCGTGACCGGAATGGGTGCCGGAGCCCAACTGACGTTCCCCGCCGGAGCCGTCCAGAGCGCGACGCCGATCCAGGTGGGCCGCTTCACCAGCCTGCCCTCGACCGCGCCCGCGCTCGGACCGATGCTCTTCCTCGGACCGACCGGCACGACGTTCGACCAGCCCGTCACCATCCGCATCCCTGTTCCCAGCCCGCTGCCCGCTGGCGTGCTCACCGCAACCGGCCTGTCGATCATCCGCTTCGACGAAAAGACCGGCATCTTCGAGGCGCTGCCGACGACGCTGGAAGGTGGCATGCTGGTCACCACGACGACACGCTTCTCGGGCTACGGCGCGGGAGCGGGCGGCGTGCTGCCGGTCGAACTCGTCTCGTTCGACGCCACGCTCCAGGGCAACGCTGTTGTGCTTGCGTGGGAGACGGCGAGCGAGACCAACAACAGCGGCTTCCGCGTGCAAGCTCAACGCATCGAGAGCCTCGACGAACGTTTCGCCATCGACGGCGGCTTCGCCGATAAGGGTTGGGTCGACGGTATGGGCACGACGACCGAAGCGCAGTCCTATGGCTTCCGCGTCGAAGAACTGGAGCCGGGCCGGTACCTGTTCCGCCTGCGACAGGTCGACCTGGACGGTGCGTTCGAATTCAGCCCCGAAGTCGAGGTATCAGTCGAGGCCAATCGCGTGCTGCACCTCGCACAGGCGTGGCCCAACCCGATGCGCACGCGCGCCAAAGTCGGCTTCACCCTCCCACGCGACGGGCACGCGAGGGCCGAACTCTTCGACGTGACGGGCTGCCTAATCACGATCCTGACCGACGAGCGGCACGAAGCCGGACGCGTCCACACGCTCGACCTGGACGGCAGCCGGATGGCGAGCGGCGTCTACCTCGTCCGCCTGACGTTCGAGGGCGAAGTCAAGACGCAGCGCGTCGTCGTAGCGCGGTAATGTGGGCTGGCGCTCGCTCTAAACCGAACACACCTATCTCCTACTCGTTAGTCGGAAGTGGCTATCTATGACCCCATCGTTCCGCACTACGTCGAGTGGTACTTCCGCGCCCGCGCAGGCGACCCGGTGGCGGAGCGCTCCCTCGCGGATAGTGTATGTCGCGGATTCCGGATGAGCGTGGATCGTCAGTTGTCGTTTGAGCGAGATGGATACTCCTTTTCGGTTCGGTCCATCATGGACTGGCATGCTTCCTCATACGCCCAATACTCGGCAGATAGATCGACTTCGAATTTGCGGGTGCGCGCGTTCTTCGCCCCCTATCTGCGCTCTGTCATGGAGCACCGGGCTGCGGAGATGCCAGGCGAATGGGATGACCCCGATGAAACCTGGCAGGACGTGCATCCCTCTCTCGCCAATACGACGATCGTCGCGCCTGCGATAGATGCGCTTCGCTCCATCGCACCGCTAGCTGCTCGCGTAGCGGATTGCCGGCTGTATGGAGGGCTCGGTCTCTACGACGAAGTGGCGCTGGCTCTCGACCGGCCCGAGTCGGACGTGCGTGCGGCATGGCGGCAGGTATGCGCGCACGTGCCGATTCCGAGATGGCAAAACGGCATCAACATCTCTTGTTACGACCCGAAGGCCACTCCCGAATAGACTCATGCACTATCCCACGACTCCCGACGGCCGCTACTTCGCTCACAACGGCATCTTGTGGCGCACGACCAACCCCGACCTGCCCGAAGACGAGCGCAAACGCTTGACGAAAGACCTGATGTCCGCGCGGCGCGACGTGGGAGTAGCCAAACGCGCAGGCGACGAAGCAGCCGAGAAAGAAGCGCGCAGCCGCGTCCACAATGCTAAAGTTGCCCTGGGCGAGCGCGGCCCGGCCTGGTGGACCGACGGCGCGCCCGACTACAACCGCCACGCGCCCAAAAACACGCCCTACGCCGAGTGGTACGCTGCCCTCCCCGATGGCGCCGACGATCCTAAGAAGTAGCCGCGTGCCGGTCGCTCGCTAGCCGGAAACCGCTGGGTTATCTTGCCTTCTCAACCCGACAACGCCGATGGACGCCGACCTCACTTCGATTCAGAACGCCCGCTCTCTGGTCACCGCCGCCCACGCCGCTCAGCAGCAGTTCAAGACGGCGGATCAGGCCACCGTCGACCGCATCGTCAAGGCGATGGTCGACGCCGGAGCCGCCCAGGCCGAGCCGCTGGCCCGTCACGCGCACGAGGAAACCGGCTTCGGCCGCGTCGACAGCAAGACGGCCAAAAACCTGTTCGCGACCCAGACGCTGCACGAGCGGATGGCCGGAATGAAGACAGCAGGCATCGTCAAGAAAGGCGAATCGATCTGGGAAGTCGCTCACCCGATGGGCGTCGTCGCCGCCCTGGTCCCCTCGACTAACCCCACGTCGACGGCAATGTACAAGGCGATCTTGTCGGTCAAGGCGCGCTGCGGGATGGTGATGAGTCCGCACCCGCGCGCGGCTGAGTGCTCGGCCGAAGCGTTGCGCGTCGTCGCCCACGCTGCGTACAAAGCGGGAGCGCCTCAAGGACTGCTGGGCTGCCTGGCACCCGTCACGATTGCGGGCACCAATGCGCTGCTCGACCACGATCTAACGAGCGTCATCCTCGCGACGGGCGGAAGCGCGATGGTCAAGGCGGCGTACCAGAAGGGCAAACCGGCGTATGGCGTCGGAAGCGGCAACGTCCCCGTTTTCGTCGACCGCAGCGCCGATGTCGAGGCCGCCGCCGAGCACATCCTGACGGGCGTCTCGTTCGACTGGGGCACGCTGTGTTCGACCGAACGCAGCGTCGTCGGCGACGAGCCGATCAGTCGTAAACTGCTGGCGGCGATGGCCGAGCGCGGAGGCCACGTCTGTTCTGGGGACGAGGTGGAGAAACTGCGCCGGCTAGTCTACTCCGACGGCCGGTTCAACGCGGATCAGGTCGGACAGTCGCCCCAATGGATCGCGCGCCAGGCCGGTTTCCGCGTGCCCGACCAGACGCGCGCGCTGATCGCCGAGGTCGACGAAGTGGGCAAGGGCGAGCCGCTGTCGATGGAAACGCTCTCGCCGATCCTCAGCTTCTACCACGCCGACGGCTGGCAGGCGGGCTGCGATCGGTGTATGCAGATCCTCCACTTCGGCGGACTGGGCCACACGCTGGGCCTGCACTGCACGTCCGAAACGGTGGCCGAGCAGTTCGCGCTCCAGAAGCCCGCCATGCGCATCGTCGTCAACACCACGACCGCGCTGGGATCGGTGGGCTACACGACAGATCTATTTCCCGCCATGACGCTCGGACCCGGAACGGTCGGCGGATCGATCACGAGCGATAACCTGTCGCCACTCCACCTCATCCACATCAAGCGCGTCGCATGGGGCGTGCGCCCGGCGCCTAAAGCAGAAGACGCGCCCAAGCAGCAAGCGCGCCGCACGTCCGCCGCACCTGCTCGCCTTGCGTCCGCCGCACCTGCTCGCCTTGCGTCCGCCGCACCTGCTCGCCTTGCGTCCGCCGCACCTGCGCGTCCTGCACCCGCCCCTCCTCCGCGCCCCGTCGCAGAGCCCAGCGGCGACGGATCGTGGATCGAAAAGATCGAAGCGCGTCTGCTAGCCCGAAGCGGCAACCCGGTTCGCAACGACAATCCGTCGGCGCACAAGTCTGCTACCAAGCCCGAGACGCGCGCAGTCGCCCAGTCGAGCGCAGCGCCCACTCCCCCGACGTCCGAGTTGCCACTCGACGAGTCGCGCGTCGAAGCGTTGATCTCCAAATTCCGGAAGTGACGTTTCGCGAGCGCATTCTCAGCCGCCTCCGCCCTGCCGAATCCGACGCCGCTCGAGCGCACCGCCACTCCATCGCACATCGAGTCGAAGTCAAAGCGAGCGAACGCTGTGGGTGCTTTTACTGCACTGCTACGTTTGCGCCCGCCGAGATATCGGAGTGGATTGAGGATCGCGGTGGAGAAACAGCGCTGTGTCCGCGCTGCGGAATCGACTCCGTCATCGGTTCTGTCTCGGGCTACCCGATAGCGACTCCTTTCCTCGCGGAGATGAGGCGAGTCTGGTTCTAGACGTACTCGCCTCACACTCGCCGGGAGTCCTGCAGCTTGCGAGCCGACTGCTCAGCGTGACGGCCGAGATGGTTTGGAGGACGGCGGAGGATAATCGATACCTTTTCCCGGACCTCGCTAAAAAAACGGCGATTTCAGCCGGTGAAAGCCGAAATCGCCGTTTGTGTGTGCCCGCGAGAGGACGCTCTTATATGTGCGCCCGCTGTGCGTGAATACCGGAATTCTGTTCGGCAGAGTGGTTTAAGGCGGTTAAGCGCAGCGAGCGCACGCCTCACACATGAGCGGGTGTGTTACCTTTCGTGTCACCTCTGACTCGACCGGTACCACGCATGTTCACAGCGAGGGCGCTGCTGCGCGCCAGTAAAATACGATCCGACGGCCGCGCGCCCCTAACACTGGTGGTGACTGCCAGCCGAAAGCGCGCCTATCTCGCCACGGGCCTGCACCTACGGCCTGCCGAGTGGGACGAATCCAAAGCGCGCGCCAAAGGGCGCAGCGAGACGGCCGCGCGCATCAACCGGCGGGTGAGCGAGCTGCTCACGCTGTGCGAGCAGGAAGGCACGCGACTCATCACGAATGGCCACGTCGTCACGGCCGTCGCCATACGCGAGGCGGTTGCCCCCCACGTTCGGCCCGACCGGTACGTCGACGAGGAAGAACAAGCCGGTCGATCTGCTAGACTACTTCGGGGGTCTCGTGGGCGGCTACCGGGATCGTGGCCAGGAGTGGAGCTACCAAAAGCAGTCGGTCGTGCTGGGCAAAATGCGAGCTTTCTGGCCGCGCGCGGCCTCTCTCCTCTCTCACCGCGACGCGCTGACGCCTGCCGTCGTGAGGGCGTGGTACGACTGGCTTCGCGCTGCGCCGCCGCGCGGCATGGGAAACAGCGCCAACACCGCCGCCGACAACGTAAGCCGCCTGCGCACGTGGTGCCGCTCGGCCGAGCACGACGAGCTGATCGAGCGTAATCCGGCAGCGCGCCTCAGGCCCAAGCGGACCAAGGTGCGCAAGGATCGGCTGACGAGCGAACAGGTCGCCTCGATCGCTGCGCTCTCGGATGGACTCGGCGACGGTGCGGCCTACACCCCTACGGGTCCATCGGGATTCTCGGCAGGCCGAACGAACACGAGTAACCCGGACCTGCTGGCTGCGAGCCGCGGCACGCTGGCTGCTCGCCTGCTACTGTGCGGGCGTCCGGTCGAGCGACGTGTTGTCGCTGACGTTCGACCACTTCGAGCAGAGAGGCGAGCGGACGTTTCTCAGCTACGACATGGGCAAGACGGACGAGCGCTCGGCGGTGCGACTCGTGCAGCCGGCCGCCGCCTTGGTGGAGCGCTACCGCGAGGCGAGAGAGGGCAAGCGGTTCGTCTTCGGTTTTCTCGACGGAAAAGAGTCGCACCTGTCCGACCCGGTCCTGCGCCGCTCAGCGCTCGCCAGCGGGAACGCGCTCGTCAACAGGCAGCTCAAGCGCATCGCAGTGATGGCCGGACTGAGCCAGCGAGTGAAGCCCGATCCGAGACGCGGGCGACGTGGTGCTGACGATGCACGTGGCGCGGCACAGCTTCGCCGACATGGCGCGGCAGTCGGGGTGGAGCATCTACGACATCAGCCGGGCACTGCGGCACTCGAACATCGCCGTGACCGAGTCCTACCTGTCGGCCATCGACGAGCAGGCCTTCGACACCGGTCTGGACGAGCTGTTCGGCTGACGGTCCTGGGTGCGGACGGGGTCGCGCGCGCCATCGAGAACCAGGCGTACGTCGTCGCTGCCAACCGCAGCGGCGATGGTGCCGGCCTGACGTTCGCCGGACGGAGCCCGATTCTCGCTCCCGGCGGCCCCGTCCTCGTCCGCGACGACCTGGGCGGCGAACTGACGCTCCGCGCCGACCTGGACCGCGACTTGGTCGCCCAGACGCGCCGCGCCATTGGGGTTCACTCCGACGCGCGGACGGACGTGTATCTGGCCGCCAGCGGCCCGCCCGGAATCACTCGGCCCGATACCGCTCGAACCACCCCAGCGTGTAGGCCACCTTGTCGGCGAGCTGGCTCGGGCGGCTCGCGATGCCGTGCGAGGCGCCGGGGATCTCGACCAGTGCCGTCTCGACGCGTCGCATCTTGAGCGCGTGGTAGAGTTGGCGAGCTTCCGACGGCGGCGTGCGCAATGTCGTCGGTGCCGACCATCAGCATCGTCGGCGTCTCGACGTCGCCCACGACCGAAATCGGCGACTCATTCCAATACGCCATCGGATTCTCCCACGGCTAGC
This sequence comes from Rhodothermales bacterium, assembly GCA_963841855.1. Lineage (GTDB taxonomy): Bacteria > Bacteroidota > Rhodothermia > Rhodothermales > BA12 > CAXBBB01. The sequence goes on from CAWJEJ010000002.1 coordinate 129,397, forward strand.
CCGGGTAGCGCGTGTCCGCGTAGCCGTAGTGATTGTCGGCGACGAGGGTTTTGGAGATCCAGTTGACTACGGGTTTGTGCACGACGGCCGCGCGGAAGCGGTCGCTCTTGCCGACCATCCAGGCCGCCAGCATACCGCCCGCCGATCCGCCGGTGACGTAGAGGTGG
>CAWJEJ010000003.1:0-722500 GCA_963841855.1 Rhodothermales bacterium
GTGTAGCCTACTGGTTCCGGTTGGTCTTGCTGGAGTCCTCGTTGAGGGCTGGAACGTAGGCTGGGACGGCGACTGGACAGCCAACGCGGATCTGTTTTCGTTTACCCAGTCGTATCCCGACTTCGACCTGCCCGGACTGGCGGCGTACGCGCAGGAGAAGGGTACCAGACTAATCGGCCACCACGAAACGTCGACGGGCATCGCCAACTACGAGGCGCAGATGGACGACGGGTTCGACCTGTACCGCGCCAACGGCGTCCGCGCCGTCAAGACGGGCTACGTCGGGCACGGGCAGAACATCGTCTGGACCGACGCCCAAGGCAACGAGCACCGCGAGTGGCACCACGGCCAGTTCATGGTCAGGCACTGGCGCAAGGTGACGCAGGCGGCCGCCGAACGAGGGATCATGCTCAACGTCCACGAGCCGGTCCACGACACCGGCATCCGGCGCACGTATCCAAACCTGATGACGCGTGAGGGCGCACGCGGCCAGGAGTACAACGCGTGGAGCGAAGGCAACGGCCCATCGCACACGACCGTCTTGCCGTTCACCCGAATGCTCTCGGGTCCGATGGACTTCACGCCCGGCATCGTCCAACTCACCATCCCCGGCCGCGACAACAAGGTACCGACGACGATCGCCAAGCAACTCGCGCTCTACGTCGTGCTCTACAGTCCGCTCCAGATGGCCGCCGACCTGCCCGAGCACTACGAACAGCGCCTCGACGCGCTGAGTTGGATCACGTCTGTCGGCGTCGACTGGGAGCAGTCGCGCACGGTCCACGCTCAGATTGGCGACTACGTGACGGTCGCGCGCCAGGAGCGCAACACGGGCGAGTGGTTCGTCGGCAGCATCACCGACGAAACCGGGCGCGTGCTCCCGCTGCACCTCGACTTCCTCGACCCCGCCACGCCCTACCTCGCCCGCATCTGGCGCGACGCCGACGGCGCCGACTGGCAGGCCAACCCGCACGCGATGACAAGGGAGAGCCGCATCGTCCGCCTGGGCGACGTGATCCCCATGCGCCTGGCTCCCGGCGGCGGAACGGCCATCCACCTGCGCGCTGCGACGGACGAGGAAGTCGCGGAGACGGGCGAGTAGATAGCACTCGGCCTGCGACCCGCTCAGCGCGCCACCGATGATCCAGCAGCAGGGATCGCCACACGATAGACCAACCCCACCCCGCCCGGACTCTCATCACCGGTGCGCACGTAGCCGGACACCTCGCCGCTGGCAAGAACGTCGAGCGTCAACCGATCCGACACGTAGGCTTCGGCGAGTTCATAATGCCTATTGGCACAACACGGCTCCCGTCCTGACTTAATCCAGGCGAGGCGAGGAAAGTCGTCTGTACTGCTCTGCCAAGACGTTTCGCCCACCAAGAAGTCCGCATTCGCATCGGTCGTATCGACGACGAGTCGAACACCGCGAAAGGCATACGCCCGTTCGGAAAGCATGCCTGTCGGGAGCGACGGATCGGGTATCGTTTCGCCGATGCGTACGTCGAACTCGACCGATTCGGAAAGCCGGTAGGTGTCTGCGGCGGTCCCAAAGTGCAGGTCTTTACTCGCCACCTGAACGCGGGCCTCCTGCGCACCGCCGAGCGCTTTGATCTGCACGACGGACCCTTCGGCGCGCACCTCGACGGCACCGTTCGACGCGCTGGCCCACTCGACCGTCGGAACCGACGCGCCTCGCGCTTCGCATGACTCCCGCAGTTCGGGACGCCTCTCCCAGAACGAGCGCACGTCGACGGCAATAGAATCGCCAACTGCCAGCTTGACGACGGATACAGGCCGCACCGGAACGAACTCGGGATAGGCCGACGTGCCCAAAGACGCGCCGCACGGGTAGATGTCGCATCCAATCAATAGGACGAGCAAGAGGGCAGCAGCGATCTTGAAGTGCATGGCGGCAGGTAATCGGAAGTATGGAAAGGTAGTAGACGGTCGCTTCGCCGCCCAATGCGAAATAGCGCACGTCGTGGCAACGCAGCGGACAGATGAAGCTTTCGTGTCCTGAGTGAAGCGCACCGATCCGATCATCGTCCGTGGCAGGCGCGCACGTCGGGGGCGTCGTCAGGATAGACGCGGCGTTTGAGTTCGCGGGCGGCGGCCTGCCGCTCCTGAGGTGTCATCCGCGCCTGCTGCTCGCGGTCCCATGCGTCGGCCTCCTCGAAGCTGTGAGCGACGTGGACGATTCGTTCTATGGTGCGCTTGGGCTGGGACATGGCGAAGAAACGCCGGAGGATCGAGCGTTCGTTCCGGCGGATTCAGGCAATCGCGAGCGGCGCGTCGGGCCTGCGCGGGTCGAGGGCGTAGAGCGCGCACATCGCGGCGAACAGGTCGGGGTGGCGGAGCGACAGCGGGTCGGGGCGCTCGAAAAAGAACTCGGTCGCGCAGGCGAAGAACTCGGCCTCGTTGGTACCCGCATAGCTGCGCAGGATGCTGCGGCTGACCTTGACCTTTTGCATCTCCCTCCTCACCAGCGCCACCCACGCGTCGTGGCTCTCGGGCGCGACCAACGACGGCGATCCCTCGGCCATCCCGTTGTCGAAGTCGAGCAGGTGCGCCAGTTCGTGCAGCACGACGTTGTGGCCGTCCTCGGCGGGCCACGCCGCCTCGACCGACGGAGCGGTGAACAGGACAGCGCCCTGCTGGTGGGCCATCCCGTCGAACTGTCCGCCGGGCGTGTCGTCGTAGCCTTCGTCGAACGCGTCGGCGTAGAACAGGACGGTATGGCGGTTCGAGATGCGGAAGTCGGGGCGGGCGTGCAGCAGCGCAGCGTCTCCGGCGGCGACGGCAACGCGCAGCGCGTCCGTGACCGGCTGCTCGGCGACGCCCTCGAAGCGGTGCTCGTCCAGAAAGCGGCGCACGCGGCTCTCGAAGCGCTTCTTACCATCGGGTGACAGGCGGCCGTAGAACGGGACGTTTTGCCTGAGCCAGTCGCGGTGAGCGCGCGCCAGCGGCAGGTGCGCCCGTGCTGCGCGCCGTCGCTCGCTCGGTACGCGATCAGTCCGGCGGCGCCGCCGCCGGCCAGCGACCACAGCGGCGACGCGTCGAAACGCAGCGCGGCGATCAGCCCGGCGGCGAGGACGAATCCAGCAAAGGCGGCGATGCGAGCAGGACGAAGGGGCATCGCGCAAGATACCGAAATGCACGGGTGTGGATAACGTGGTGGAGCGGCCGCTAAAGCTGGAGCGGCTGGTGCCGATAGCGTCAGCGTTACTACTCCCCCCCAGTACTACGATCATGGAACCCTCCCTCCAAGAACTAACCGAAGCCTACGCCAGCGCTCCCGACGAACAGCGCCGCGCAACGGTCGTCATGTCGGGCGTCCACCTCGTCCGCTCGGTCGTCGGCCGGACCAGCGTGCCCAACCACCCGCTCGCCTCGCGCGAAGACCTCGAGAGCGCCGGGCTGATCGGCCTGTTGCAGGCGCTCGACCAGTACGACCCCGCGAGGGGCACGCCGTTCGCGTCGTTTGCCTACAGCCGCATCCGGGGCTCGCTGATCGACTACCTGCGCACCATCGACCCGCTCTCGCGCGATCAGCGGCGGCGCTTCGGCGAGGTCCAGCACGCCTACGAAACGCTGCGCCAGACGATGGGCGAAGAGCCCGACGAGGAAGACGTGGCCGACTTCATCGGTATCACGGTCGACGAGTACCGCGACACGCTCAACCGCGCCCAGCGCCGCTTCGCCCTGTCGATCCATAGCACGATCTACGACAATTCGGAAACCGAACTCTACGAAACGCTTCCGAGCGAGGACGCCGACGAAGCGTTCGAGCAGATAGAGCGCGACTCGCTCGTCGCCTACATCCAGACGATCATCGCCGAGCAGTCCGAGCGCGAGCAGCACATGCTAGGTCTCTACTACTACGAAGACCTGACGCTGCGCGAGATCGCCGGGCTGTACAACCTGACCGAGGCACGCATCTCGCAGATCCTGGGCAAATCGCTGCTCAAGATCCGCGCGAGGTTGAACCAAAGCGAACTGGCGATGGCGGCGTGACGTCGGCTCGACAGGGAAAGCAAAGGCAAGACATTTCTCCAAGGGCGAGCGCATTCTCGACTGGCGACTGATGTTGAGTCTCGGTCAGGGGCAGACCGCAAGCGGGTTCTGGCTTTCATGGCCGTTGTGGATCCCTGCCTTCGCAGCGAAGACGGTTGAATGGGTGGTGAGCGAACTGCGAAAAGTAGAATGCGCCCGCCCTAGACATTTCTCCGTCTCCGCGGTGAGCGCGTCAGCCGCGCGCGTATCTTGAGCTACCGTTCTTTGTCACCGCGCTGCTTGTTCTGCTTCGGCAGATTAAAAGGGAATCGGACGCCGCCTGCCGGCCAATCCGAACTGTACCCGCAACTGTACGCCGCCCCGTCCGCCGACTTCGGTAGCGGACCCGCCTGCTCGACCACGAGCGGCTCGCCACTGCGCCCAGCGCGGGAAGACGAGCCGACCGGAGCAGACGCGCGGAGAGTCAGGAGACCTGCAACGGCGCCGCGCTTCGCCTCCGGGACCAGAGGAATCAGCCGCACCCATCACCGTTTTCCGCGTGCCCCGAGTGGCGCGTTCGCGAGCGTGACCGTGCCTGCTTTCCGTCTCGAAAGGCAGGCTTTTCGCGTTCATGCTCTTCCGCCTTTCTCCTCTGCTTCTCTTCTGCCTCGCGCTCCCGGCGCGGGCGCAGGTGGCCGACTCGGTCGCGCTACGAGGGGTCGAGGTGACGGCGCAGCGCTCGCAGGCGGTCGAGCGGACGGCGCAGGTCACGCGCATCGACGCCCACCAGATCGAGGGCACCGGCGCGCAGTCGCTCGCGGACGCGCTCGAAGCGCACTCGTCGGCGTTTGCGCGGCGCTACGGTCCGGCCGGTCTGGCGACGATCAGTCTGCGCGGAACGTCGGCGGGGCAGACAGCCGTTCTGCTGGACGGATTTCCCATCGCCAATCCGCAGTTGGGGCAGGTCGACGGCGCGCTGGTGCCTGCGTTCGCAGTGGAGCGGGTCGACGTGATGAGCGGAGCCGGATCGGTGCGGCATGGATCTCAGGCGGTCGGCGGCGTCGTCAACGTGACTCCTCGGATGGCACGCGGTCGGCAGGTGGCGGCTCAGGGCGAGGCGGGAGCGTGGGGCGAGCGGACGATGAGACTGCGCGCGTCGGCCGGGACCGTTCTGGTCGCGTTGGAGCACGCCGCGGGTGACGGCGACTTCGGCTACGTGCTCCAACGCCCCGACGGTGATCAGCGCCTGCAACGCGACGGCGCCGCATTCGCCCGAACGAGCGTGCTGGCGATGGCGGCTCGCGGCGCGACGCGCGGCGGCATCCTGGCATCGACGAGCGCGCGCGATCTGCCCGGCACCGCAGGAAGCGCTCCGCAAGGGCAGCGGCAGGACGACGCGAGCCTCAACGCATGGGCGCGGCACGTCCGCCCATTCGCAGGCGGAGTCGCCGGGCTGGGCGCGATGGCGGGCTGGGCCGATCTGCGCTACCGGTCGCCCGGCCTCGACATAGACGACACCGGCTCGACGCGCACGGCCTACGCCGAGGCGACGTACGCGCGGCCCATCGCCTGGGGATCGGCCGATGCCGGAGCGAGCGTGCAGCACGCCGTTGCGACGCACCCCAGTCTGGCACGCGACGCCAGCGAAGCGACCGGCAGCGCGTGGGCGAGCGTGGCGCTGAACCGAGGCAAGCTGCTCGTCGCCCCGTCGGCGCGCGTCGATCTGCGCAGCGACGGCACCCGGTCCGCCACGCCCCGCCTGGGTTTGGCCTTCGACCTCAACCGCGGCCTGACGCTTCGCGCTTCGGCATCCGGCGCCTTTCGCGCTCCGACGCTCAACGACCGCTTCTGGCGTCCCGGCGGCAACCCCGGCCTGCGCGCCGAGCGCGGATGGTCCGTCGACGGCGGCGCCCAGTATACGCGCGGCGACTGGGAGATGGACGCTTCGGTCTACCGCCACTACCTGCGCGATCAGATCGTGTGGCAACCCGGCGCGTCGGGCGTGTGGTCGCCGTCCAACGTGAGCCGCACGCGCACGCTGGGACTCGACCTGAGCGGCGCGTGGTCGCCCGCACCTGCGCGCTTCGTCCGGGCCGGATTTGCGATCACCGACGCGCGCGACCGCTCGTCCGCGTCGTCCGCGTGGGGCGAGCGGCTGCGCTTCGTTCCGCTCGCTCAGGCGCGGCTGCACGTCGGCGCTCGGCTCGCCGGTTTCGAGATCGACGCGCTCGGCGTGGCCATTGGCAAGCGGCCCGTCACGGCGGACGGCTCCCAATCGCTGCCCGGCTTCGCCACGATCGACGTGGGCGTTCGGCGCGCGTGGACGATCGCTGACGCTCGCCTGACCTCTTTCGCTCGCCTTCACAACGCCCTCGACGCACGCTACCGCCTGATCGAGGGCTACCCGATGCCCGGCCGCCACGCCCGCGTGGGCCTCTCGCTCGCCCTGGGCGACGCCCGCTGACCTCTCTCCACCACTCTATCTCCGACGCTCCATGCCCACCCTCTCTCGCCTACTGCTGCTTCTGCTACTCACGTCCGGCCTCGCGGGCTGCGACCTGTTCGGCGACTCGGACGACGACCGCCGCCTCTCGACCGGCGTGTTCGTCGGCAACCAGGGCAACTTTAGAGACGGCAACGGCTCGGTCACGACCTACGACCCCCAAACCGGCGCCTCGACCGCGCGCGCCATCGCCGATCTCAACTCGATCATCCAGAGCGTTACCGTCGCTGGCGGCGTCCTCTACGTGACGGCCAACACGGGTGATCGGCTCTACCGCTTCGACGCCCAGACGCTGGCCGCGCTGCCTAGCATCGAAGTCTTCTCGCCGCGCTACGTCGCCATCGACGGCGACCGCGCCTACGTCACCAGCCTGTATGGCGCGCGCGGCTCGTTCTCGGGCGGGCGCCTCAACGTGATCGACCTCGCGGGCGGCGTCGTGACGGACAGCATTTCGACCGGAGACAACCCCGAGGGCGTGCTCGTCGCGGACGACCGTGTCTACGTCGCTGCTCACGGATTCGGGAACGGATCGAGCCTGTCGACTCACGGCAGCGACGGCCGGTCGACGGGCGGACTCGACCTGGGATGCGACGGGCCGCGCGCGCTGCACCGCGACGCGCAGGGCGAGGTGTGGGTCGTCTGCACGGGCGCGCTGATCTACGACGCCGACTTCAACGTCACGGGCGAGGTGCCGGGCGAAGTCGTCGTGCTCAGGGAAAACACCATCGTCGCACGCTTTCCGCTGGGCGTGCGGACGGCTACGTCGGGGCCGGGACAAGAGTCGTTTTACAGCCCCGACGGCCAAACGCTGATCGTCGTCGCAGGTGGAAGCCGGATCATCCGCTTCGACACCCGGACGAATCAATCGTCGGGCGAGGTCGCGCTTCCCAACGACGCCAACCCGATCGGCGCCGTCGCCCTGGACGGTTCGCGCGGTCGCCTCTACGTCGCGCGCGTGACCGGCTTCGACCGGGCGGGCTACGTCACGATCCACTCCGCCGATGGAGGGGCCGAACTGGGCCGGTTCGCCGCAGGCGTCGCCCCCACCTCGATCGCGTTCGCCACGACCGGAAACTGATGCGTATCGACCGCTGCATCTGCTTTAGCGTCGCCTTCGCCGATCTCAAAACCGAGGCCAAGGCCAGCGGCGCTCGAACCGTCGCCGAGCTTCAGGAGCACGCCACGTTCGGGCACAAGTGCAAGATGTGCCATCCGTACGTGCGGACGATGCTGCGCACGGGCGAGACGTGCTTCGGCCGCGTGATCCGCGATGCCGACGCCGCCTGAGCGTCGGTAACGCTGCGATCATGTGGGCGGAACGAGAGATGCGTAAGTTGACATTCCATCAGCCCCTAGCCCGATGTCGGAGCCAGCGCCCAAAGTCCTCATCGTCGACGACGAACCCGACCTGCGTGACCTGCTCGTGTACAACCTTCAGCGCGAAGGCTACACGGTCGTCGAGGCCGCAGACGGCGTCGAAGCGCTCGAAAAGGCCGAATCTGAGCAGCCCGACGCCATCGTGCTCGACGTGATGATGCCCGGCCTGAGCGGGCTGGACGTGTGCCGGCGCCTGCGCGAAAACGCGGGCCTGCGCAAGGTGCCCATCCTGATGCTGACCGCCTTGGACGCGACCGATGACTACGTGCGCGGCCTGGACGTGGGCGCCGATGCGTACCTGAGCAAGGACGTGGACATGCCGGTTCTCCTCAGCCAGGTCCGCGCGCTGATGCGGGGCGCCACCCGACAGGAGGACGCGCCCGACCGCCTGTTTCTGCACGATCTGGAGATCAACAGAGAGCGCTACCTCGTCTTCCGCCGGCGCGAGGGCGAGGAGCGCGAGAGCTTTCGGATGCCGCGCAAGGAGTTCGAGCTGCTCTACTTCCTCGCCGCGCATCCGGGCAAGGTGTTCACGCGCCAGGACGTGCTCAACCGCGTCTGGGGGCGCGACGTGTACGTGGTCGACCGCACCGTAGACGTGCACGTGCGCAAGGTGCGCGAGAAGCTGGGCGACGGCTACATCGAGACCGTTAAAGGTGTCGGCTACCGCTTTCGCAAATAATCGTGGCAGCGCCAGCAAAGCAGCGCAAACTCAGCAAGGTCGGGTTCAAACTGAGCCTGTCGACGGCGGCGGGCGCCTTGGTCGTGCTCGCGGCGGGCCACCTAGCAGGCCTGACCGGTTCGCTGGCCGGGCTGCTCATCTGCGTCGTCCTGATCGGGCTGGTAGCCTACGCGGCGTCCGACTGGCACGTCCGCCGCCGGCTGGACCTGGCGCGCCTCTCGCTCAAACGCGTGCGCAAACTGCGCTTCGACCATCTCTCGACGCTCGAGCTGCCCAAAGGCGATGAGTTCAACGCGCTCCTCTGGCAGGTCTACCGAACGGGGCAGGTGATGGAGAAGGAGATCGCGGCGCTCAAGAAGATGGAGACGTATCGCCGCGACTATTTGGGCAACGTCTCCCACGAACTCAAAACGCCCGTCTTCGCGATCAAAGGCTTCGCCGAAACGCTGCTCGACGGAGCGCTCGACGATGAACTGGTGCGCGAGCGCTTCGTGCGCAACATCCTGCGCAACACGGGCCGCCTCCAGATGCTGACGCGCGACCTGACCGAGCTTACCAAGATCGAAACCGGCGAACTCAAGATGGAGCGCGCTCCGTTCGACGTGGAAGCGATGGCGCGCGAGGTCATCGAAGCGCTCGAACCCATCGCCCGGGCCAAGGGCGTCGAGATCGGACTGCGGTCGAGTGGCGAGATTCTGCCCGTCCTGGGCGACGCGGCGCGCATCGGGCAGGTGCTCACCAACTTGGTCGAGAACGGCGTCAAGTACAACGCGCCCGGAGGATTCGTCGATGTCGTGCTGCGCGTGCTGCCGCGCGGCGGGCTCAAAGTGACAGTCGCAGACAACGGGATCGGCATCGCGTCTCACGACATCGCCCGCATAACTGAGCGCTTCTTCCGCGTCGATAAGAGCCGCTCGCGCGACGCTGGCGGTACGGGATTGGGACTGGCCATCGTCAAGCACATCCTGGCCGCCCACGACGCCTGCCTCCAGATTGAGAGCACGCCCGGCAAAGGGTCATCGTTCGGATTCGTACTTCCCGTCGCACCCGCTCACCTGCTCGCCTCTCTGGCGGCGGTCAAGGCAGAGCGCACCACCGTCGGCGCACCGACCGGATAGCGCGGCCCCGCCGAGGGGAGCCCCAGCAGCGCGCTCCACCGGAACGCTCATCGGCGCGGTCACGTTTGTCGTCACAATTTCTGTCTACCGTCGATGTCGTCTTCCCTTTCCAAACGCTTGCAGCAGCGCGCGTTCTCCTCTCCGACTCAAGAGACCCTGCTCAACCTGATGGTGACCCAGGCGTGGCTCTCGGGAGAGATCATGTCGGTGCTCTCGAACCATAGCGTGACGCTCTCGCAGTTCAACGTGCTGCGCATTCTTAGAGGCAGCCACCCCAGCAGGCTGACCTGCTCGGCCATCGGCGAGCGCCTGGTTGACCGCACGCCGGACGTGACGCGGCTGCTCGACCGTCTGACGCGCGCCGGACTGACCGAGCGCGCCCGTTCGGACAACGACCGCCGCGTCGTCCTGGTCGGCATCACGAAAGAGGGGCTGGACGTGCTCAGTTCGATCGACCCAGGCCTGGACCGCTTTCACGAGCGCCTCTCCGGCGTGCTTCCGCCCGACGAGATGCATACGCTCAACAGGCTGCTCGAACGCTTCCGCGAAGTGGGAGAGGAACGGATGCAGTCCGAATCCCACATGCCCGACGCTCTGTGAGTGAGCACCGCGCCTTCCACGCGCTGGGCCGACCCGAAAAGCTGTTCGTCGTCTGCACGGCGATTTTCCTGACCGCACTGGTCGTCGCCGAAGCGACAGCGGGCAAGCTGTTCACCGTTCTCGACCTGCCCAGCCCGCTGGAGTTGTTTGGCGAATCGTTTGGATCGGTCGTGATGACGGCGGGGGTGATCGCGTTTCCGATTACGTTTATCGTGACGGACCTGATCAACGAGTACTATGGGAAGGCGGGCATTCGCTTCGTGACGTACGTCGGCGTGGCGATGATCGTGTTCGAGTTCGTCCTCCTTCAGATCGCGATGGCGGTCCCGGCAGCGTCGTTTTCTCCCGTTTCAGGCGCGGCGTTCGACGAGGTCTTCGGCGCGTCGACATGGATCATCGTCGGCAGCATCGTGGCCTACCTGGTCGGCCAACTGGTCGACATCGCCCTCTTCCACTGGCTCCGCGACCTGACCGGAGGCCGGATGCTGTGGCTGCGCGCGACCGGATCGACGCTGGGCTCGCAGTTTCTGGACACGTTCGTCGTCCTCTTCGTGGCCTTTTACCTGTCGGGCCAGATGACGATTCAGACCGTCCTGGCAGTGACGCTGTTCAACTACGCCTACAAGTTCTCCGTCGCCGTCGCCATCACGCCCGTCATCTACGCCGCGCACTGGGCCATGGATCGCTACCTGGGCAGCGCCCAAGCCGAGCGTATGATCGCGACGGCCGAAGGGGCCTGAGCAGTTGGGCCGTTAGAATCGGATCTGACACCAGCGGCCTCACTACTGCTCAGGCCGTCTCTCCCTCGTCGGAGCCGCGCGTGCCGCTCCCGATCGGACGAATCGATCCCACGTGACGATGCAGTCTGCATTCGCGCCAACATCCGGTTATACCGGAAAGGGGCGAGATCGCACTTCCCGCTTCCATGCCGGCGCGCGTGGCCAGAAGTGCCGTCTGGCTCATCCGCCGACCGGCGTCAGCCACCCATAGGGATCGTTGCCCCGCACGATCACGTCGTCGAAGGCCTGCTGGATGCGCGCCGTGATCGGGCCGCGGCGGCCCTCGCCGATCGTGTGGTGATCGACGCTGCGGACCGGCGTGACTTCGGCGGCCGTGCCGGTAAAGAATACCTCGTCGGCGATGTAGAGGGCTTCGCGCGGCAGAGCGCCTTGCTCGACCCGCAGATCCAGGTCACCGGCCATCGTCAGGACAGCGTCGCGCGTGATGCCGGGCAGGATCGAGAAGCCGGTCGGAGCGGTGTAGAGGACGCCGTCGCGGACCAGGAAGAGGTTCTCGCCGCTGCCTTCGGCTAGGTAGCCTTCGTGCGTGAGCATGATGCCCTCGGTGAACCCATTGAGCACGGCGTCCATCTTGACCAGAGCCGCGTTGAGATAGTTGCCGCCCGCCTTGGCCAGCGCGGGCATCGTGTTGGCAGCGAACCGGTTCCACGACGCCACCTGCACGTCGACGCCCTGCTCGACGGCTTCGGGGCCCAGGTACGCGCCCCACTCCCAAACGGCGATGGCCGTGTCGACGCGGTTCTTGAGCGGATTTACGCCCAGCGATCCCGTTCCCCGGTAGGCGACGGGGCGGATGTAGCACGCCTCCAACCCGCTGTCGCGAATGGTTTCCAAGACGGCGGTTTCCAGTTCATCGATCGTGTAGCCCAGGTCCATGCGATAGATCTTGGCCGAGTCGATCAGGCGCTGCAGGTGCGGGCGCAGGCGAAGCACGGCCGAGCCTTTGTCCGTTTTGTAGCAGCGGATGCCCTCGAAAACGGACGACCCGTAGTGGACGACGTGGGCGAGGACGTGGACAGTGGCGTCTTCGTAGGGGACGAGCTTTCCGTTGAACCAGATCTTGTATTGCATAGCGGGGTGGAGTAGAGCGGTTTCGCCCTGTCGGAGCGGTTGGGGTGAAGCGCTTCCAACGCGAAACGCAAAGCGTCGGTTGCGCGCGTGGAATCGGACGGGCGGCGCAGCCTGGACGGCGCTACGTGCGGCCCAACGCGAAGTCCGTTTTCAGGAGCCTGCGTCGGGCTCGGGTAGGACGGGCAGTGCCGGATTAGGCTGAGAGGCGAAGCGGGCGATCGTGCTCAGAATCTTGTACGACGCGCTCAGCGTGCCTACCAGCGTGCCGGTGATCTTGCTCACACCGACGCGCTTGCGGTAGCGAACCGGACGCTCGAACGTGCGCAGACCATACTGCGCGGCTCGGATCTGCATCTCGATCGTCCATCCGAACGTGCGGTCGTCCATCTTCAGACGGTCGAGCGCGTCCAGTCGGATGGCGCGGAACGGTCCCAGGTCGGTGTACCGCGCGTTCCAGAATAGGCGCATCAGGCTGCACGCGAGCCGGTTGCCGACCAGCGCCTGGGGCAGCATGGCGCCCTTTTTCCGGTTGCCCCGCATCCGCGAGCCGACGACGAAATCGGCGACGCCGTTCAGGATCGGCTCGGTCAGCGTGGGAAGTTCGGCCGGATAGTCGCTCCAGTCGCCGTCCAGAAACACGATCACATCGGCCCCCAGACCGCGCGCGGCTTCGATGCCCGTCAGGCAGGCCTGGCCATATCCCTTGCGCGGCTCCGACGCGACCACGGCTCCGGCGGCGCGCGCGTTGGCGGCCGTCGCGTCGCTCGATCCGTTGTCGGACACGACGACGGCGTGGACGGCATCGCGGGGAATCTCGCCCACCACATCGCCGATGGCTTCCTGCTCGTCGAACGCCGGAATCACCACGACGACGCGCGCGTGCGGCATCGGAGTCGGCGGCAGCGGCGCGTCGACGGCGGTAAAGAGGGTATGCACCGAGTCGCGCGTCTTCACTGAAAAAGAGGTTCGGATCCCGACTCGCGCGTCACCCGGCCGAAGGGCGTGCAGGCGTGCATCTGCGCGGCTCGCCCGGCACAGCCGCCGCCCTCGGCGCTAGAGCACACGGCGCCCCGGGCCGATCTCCGCGCGCCGAACGCGCCGCGCGGCGCCGGACGCTCGCTCGGAGATGGAGTATCTACGCCTGACCCGCGCGTGGCAGGTGGATCGGACTGCGAGCGTGTGCGGAGGCGGTGACCGTGGCGCTCTTCCACAACGAAAGTGGACGCGTCGCCTGGCGTTTCGAGTCGCCCGGCGCTGTCCTGCACCGCAGCGAGGCGCGCGTGAAGCGGGACGAGGGGTGACGAGAGACGCATGCGGCGGCGGGCGGAGGAGCGCGCAACATAGCCATAAAAGCCCATCGCGGCGAAAGCCGACCTAACCTCTCACCGAGTACGTGCGTCCCCAAATGGTGCTAACCGCCGTCCATGGCGAGCGGCAACGCATCAGCGCGTCGCGGCAGGGCGATAGAAGCCCAGCGCGCGCTGTCTCCGCGCGCCAGCCTCGTTCGCGCGTCACCCTGCACGACCGTCCGCCAGTAGAGCACTCAGTCCATCCGCCAAGGGCACTCAGTCCATCGATCGAGAGCAGTCAAATCAAAAGGGGGAGAGCGACTAGAACGTCAGAAGAAGCGAGATGCTGAGGATTGCGAACCTCAGCCTGCTGGCGCGATGGACCGCTCGAACAGGCTCAGCGCGCGCCCGACCGCCTGATCCATGTTGTAGTACTTGTAGTCGGCCAGTCGCCCGGCGGCCAGCAGCGACGGGTGGACGCGGGCCAGTTCGCCCGAGTAGCGGCGGTAGAGCGCGCGGTTGTCGGGGTGCGGAACGGGGTAATACGGCTCGGTCTGACCCGGCATGTGGGCGAGGGCGAACTCGCGCGTCGTCGTCGTCGCGTCGAGTTGCTGGCCCGTGAAGTGGCGGTGCTCGACGATGCGCGTGAAGCCTCCGTCGGCAGCGTCGGGATAGTTGACCTGAGCGACGGGCTGCACCAACTCAGCACCCTCGCGCGTGTCGTGCTCGAAGCGGAGACTGCGGTAGGGCAGTGCGCCCCACGTGTAGCTCATCAGCGCATCTATGGGTCCGGTGTAGAGGACGCGGTCGAACGACGCCGTCGCCTCGGCCTGCTCGAACGTCGTCCCGGTCGCCACGTCCAGTCCCGGCTGCGCGAGGATGCGGCTCACCATCGCCGCGTACCCGTCGGCTGGAATGCCCTGGTAGGGGTCTTGGAAGTAGCGGTCGTCGCGGCCGATGCGGATGGGCACGCGCCCGGTCACGCTGGCGTCGAGGTCGTTCGGGCCGACGCCCCACTGCTTGCGCGTGTAGCCATCGAAAAGCGCATCATAAGCCGCCTGCCCGACCCGCCGCAGATCGGCGTCGGCGTGCTCGCGTAGGCGAAGGACCGGAACGTGAGCGCCCGGCTCGAACGCGCCGAGCAGTTTGCCCGTCAGCCGCTGCGCTTCGCCGGGCGAGAACAGCGCGTCCAGCGTGTCGAGGTTGAAAGGGACCGGCACCAACTTACCGCCGACCGACCCAAGCACGCGGTGTTCGTACGGCCGCCAGCGCGTGAAGCCGGACAGATAGCGCCACACCTTTTCGCTTTTGGTGTGGAAGAGGTGCGGCCCATACACGTGCGTCCAGACGCCGCGCGCGTTGGGCGCATCGTACGCGTTTCCGGCGACGTGATCGCGGCGATCGACGACGAGCACACGCTTGCCCAGCTGCGACGCGACCCGCTCGGCGACGACGGCGCCTGTCAGCCCGGCGCCGACGACGAGCCAGTCGTAGGTGGGGCGTCGGGTCATGGAAAAGTCGAGGTCGAGGATCGGGCGGTCGGCTACCTTTCGGCGAGTCCAAGCTACGCCTGCTGCTCGCCGCCTCTCTCCTACCGCGTCTACCTCGTGCCCGACACGCGCCTTCTTCACTCGCCTTTCGACGCCGCGCGCCTGATCGCTCAAGGCCAACTGGTCGCCTTTCCGACCGAGACGGTATATGGACTGGGGGCTCGCATGGCCAACGCACAGGCCGTCGCCCGCATTTTCCAGGCCAAGGAGCGCCCGGCGAGCAATCCGCTGATCGCCCACGTCGCCACGATTGAGGCGGCGCGCGCGCTGGCTGCCAGTTGGACGCCGCCCGCCGCCGCGCTGTCGCACCTGTGGCCCGGGCCGTTGACGCTCGTCGTCCGCCGCGCCGCTGGCGTGCCCGATCACGCGACGGCGGGGCTGGACACGCTGGGCGTTCGGGTGCCGTCGCATCCGATGGCGCTGGAGATGCTACGCGCTTGCGGTTTCGCAGTCGCCGCGCCGTCGGCCAACCGCTCGGGCCGCCCCTCGCCGACGACCGCGCAGGCCGTGCTGGACGATCTGGACGGGCGCATCGACGCCGTTTTGGACGGAGCGCAGTCGCAGACGGGATTGGAGTCGACCGTCGTGGACGTTTCTCAGGGCGAGGCCGTCGTCCTGCGCCCCGGCTCGGTCACGCTGGACGACCTGCGCGCGCTCTGGCCCGACGCTCGTACGGCCCGGCCGGACGATGCGACCGAGCGCAGTCCAGGCACGCGCTTTCGCCACTACGCGCCCGGTTGCCGCCTCCTGACCGACGCGCTGGGCGAGGCGCCCCGGTGGTGGATCGGTATCGGCGCGCCGAATGATTCGGCCGCGTTCGCCGTCGTCCGCTCGTGCTCGGATGTGTCCGACTACGCCCACGCGCTGTTCGCCTTCTTCCGCCAAGCCGACGCTCAGGGAGCAGCGTCGATCACGTGCGCGTCGGTCGAAGCCCATGGAGTGGGCGCCGCGCTGATGGACCGGATCCATCGGGCGGCAGATGCGGGGTAACCGATGCCGGGAGGCAAGGCGTCGTACCCAAGACGATCACAGCGTTACGCTCCGACCACTGTCACCGCAAGCATAGCGCGCCGGCCTCCCGCCAACCGCAGACCTCGGCGATCGCCACGTCGCGGCACGCCTCGCGATGGCGGTTGGCGGGAGGTCGGCGTAGGGTGAAGGGACGGAGAGTTGGCCGACGGCGCCGCCTCAGCCGCGCGTGTGGACAGCGACCCAGCGCGCCGCGTTCGGGAACGCGTTGCCCATGCGAACCAGCGCGTCAGCGCCCCACGGACGCGAGAAAGCTTCGTGGAGTCCGCGTCCCAGGCGCAGGCGGAGTGCGTAGCGGCGCTTCCAATCGGACGTGTAGGCGGCTTCCAAGTCGCGCTGCGAAAGCTCTCCGTCGAGGTGCGCGGCCAGCAGAGGAGCGGCGAC
Source organism: Rhodothermales bacterium (assembly GCA_963841855.1). Classification (GTDB taxonomy): domain Bacteria; phylum Bacteroidota; class Rhodothermia; order Rhodothermales; family BA12; genus CAXBBB01. The sequence goes on from CAWJEJ010000003.1 coordinate 16,400, forward strand.
CGTCGCGCTGTGGAGCGCCATCGCCATTCCGTCGCCGCAGAAAGGCGTGATCATCGCGGCCGTGTCGCCGACCATCATCGCGCCACCCTCGAACATCCCCTTGCGCCGAAACGACACCTGGGCGACGGCCTCGAAGCGGGGCACGACGCGCTCCATCTTGTCCAGCCGGGCTGCCAGGTGCGGATTGGCACGCATCGACTCGGAGAGCATCGCTTCGGGTGATCCGCCAACTGCTTTGAGCGCGCGCTCGTCCGAGATCCAGCACACGTTGATGCGTCCGTCCTCGACGTGCGAGAGGCCGCAGTACCCGCCGTCGAAGGCGTGCAGTTCGATCCAGTCGCCGATGTCGTCTCCCTCGAAGTGCGCTTTAAAGCCAACCAGGGGACTCGTCCGCTCGACGAACGACCGCTCCATCGCCCCATCTACGTTGGAGCGCTTTCCCCATGCCCCGACGACCGCATCGGCCCGGACGCTACCGTCGTTCCACGACACGACGTGCTGATTGCCGTCGCGCTCGACCCCGCGCACCGGAACGCCGTCGAGCGCCTCGCCTCCTGCGCGCCGAACCGCGCCGAACAGGATCGGGTCAAGCAGGTAGCGGCTCAGTCCTAGCGCTTGGCCCGGCAGATCAGTGTCCATCCGCGCGCCCGACGGAGCCGTCAGCGCGGCGCGGTGGATCGGCACGGCTCCGGCGGCCCTGACCTGGTCCAGAACGCCCAACTCGGCGAACACACTCTGTGCCTCGGGCGACAAGAACTCGCCGCACAGCTTGTGGACCGGATAGCGCTTGCGTTCGAGCACCAACACACTTCGCCCCGTCTGAGCCAGCAGCGTCCCCATCGCACACCCGGCCAGCCCACCACCGACGACGACGACATCGTACGTCTCACGCGACGGCGTTGGACGCGTCGTAGCGCCGCGATACATCGCAGCGACAGGTTCGCTTGCAGCCTCTTTCGTCGCGGCATGCCGCAACGCTACTACAGGAGGATGGGCGATAGGACTAGTTTTCATCGGCCCACCAGAATCCACCGGAATGCCCAGTGCCACGACACGTCGGCTTGGAGTCCGGCGCGTTGGGCGAGCGATTCCATGTCAGCCCGCGTGAAGCCGCGCGCGACCGAGTGCGGCGCGTCCTGGCGAAACATCTCCGACGCCTGGGTCATCCGCGCTATCAGGTCGATAGCACGATACGCCAACCGGTGGCGATGCAAATCATTGACGACGACGATGCGGGCGACGCGCCTCAGCTCAGCCAGCAGGCGGACGGCGCCCTGATCGTCGAAGTGGTGGAGGAAGAGACCTGCGTGAGCCGCGTCGAAGCTGTCGTCGGCGTAGGGCAAGCGCAGCGCATCGGCCACGTCGAACGTGAGGCGTGGCAGTAGGTGCGGCGGAAGCGTTCCGGCAGCGACGCGCTCGGCATAGGCGACAGCAGCAGGATTGAGGTCGACCGCCTCGACTTCGACCTGCACGCGCTGGTTGCCGCCCCACTGCACCAAGTCGATCCCAAAGTCGCCGCCGCCTGCTCCCACATCGAGCACTCTCGCGCTGCGCCCGCTGACCGCGCGGAGCGTTGGCGCCAGCGCTTTGATCGAGTTCTTCGACCCACCGAGAAATCGTCCGACCAGCCGCAACTCGTCGAGCGCGTCGGTCAGCCGCTCGTCGCCGATGGTGAGGTCGTCCATCATCTCGGGCGACGTGTCGCGCGTGGCGAGAGAGGGCATGGCGTCGGTAGTTGGTGGAAGAGGGCAAGCGCGCGCCCACACGTCCGGTTCCAAGTAGGCGGCTGGCTTCTTGCACTTCCCTCTACACCCCAAAACGAAAAACGGCGACCCCGGCTCCTGGGAGTCGAAATCGCCGTTCGCGTGTGCCCGGGACTGGAATCGAACCAGCACGGCCTTGCGGCCACCACCCCCTCAAGATGGCGTGTCTACCAATTTCACCACCCGGGCAGGCGGTCGCGCAGGCGGCGCGGATGCAACGCCGAAGCGCTGCGGAGGAGTGATCCCGGTAGGACTCGAACCTACGGCCCGCTGGTTAAAAGCCAGCTGCTCTACCAACTGAGCTACAGGATCCGGTCCCACCGTTTGATCGGCAGGACGGCTATGATACCGCGCTATCTGTGAAGGCGCAAGGAGACCGACCACCGCACCGTTGAAGATTCGGTAAGACGTGATCGCTTCCAAGAATTCGTCGGACGGAGCTTTCAGAGCGACCTAATCGACTGCGCGTCCCAACTCGCTCACACTGATGCGCGACGGTATCAGTTCGCTCGACTGGCTGTACGTGCCAACCCAGACTTGGTAGGTGCCGCTGGCCGGGCCGCTGATCGTGATCTTGGGATTGTACCCCTCGCCGCTGTCGTCGTCGCAGTAATACGAGCCATTGGGCGCGCGGATGACGAGGCTAAGGTCGCTGCTCGCGGCTGCGCTGAACGTCAGGTCTAGCGATCCCGCCGCGAAGTTGACGGTGGCGTTGGGCGCGCCATTGCCGATGTATCCCGTACAGCCGGTTCCGCTGAGCGGATTCGCCATCGCCCCGCCCGCGCTGACCGAGATGACGTGCGGATCCCCGTCGAATCCGGATGTCAGACTGGCGCGGCCGGAATAGGGATCGTTGTTCCAGCCCGGGATAGAACCGCTCGCCCGAGACGTCGGTCTGCCACCCGACGCGCGAGAACTCTCCGCCTGAATGCGTCCGTTTCCATTCGCCGCCTGAATCACGCCCGACGAACCGCGTCCTCGGTTCGCCATCGACACGGCGCGCCCCAGCTCGCTGATGCCCACGACGCCGTCGACCAGTTCGCTCGTCTCAGCGTAGGTACCGACCCAGATCCGGTAGGTACCCGACCGGGGCGACGAGATGGTCAGTTTGGGGTTGAGCCCGTCGCCGCTGTCGTCGTCGCAGTAGTAGCTGCCGTCGGGCGCGCGGACGAGGAGGTTGATGTCGGCCGAGCCTGCTGCGCTGATGGTCAGGTCGAGGCCGCCGGACGTGGAGTAGCTGACGTTCACGTCGGGGCGCGCGCCGATCCAGCCCGCACATCCGCTGCCCGAGACCGGGTTGCGCTGGCTTCCGCCCGCTCGAACGTCGGTCGTGCGTGGATCACCTGAAAAGCCTCCAGACAACGCCATCTGGCCGAAGTACGGTGTTTCGTTCCAGCCGGGGACGTTTTGGGCCGTGACTGGAAACGCGGCGAGCGTGAGAGCTGCGCACAGGAAGAGAAATCGGAAAGCCAGCATGGCGTGAGGGACGGTGCGGTGTAGGAGCATAGGTAGAGATCCAACCTGTTGATGGAGCGTCGAATCTCGCTGGGTCAGTATCGCGAAGACCGCGCGCAATACGCATCCCTTGATCCGGTGATATGGGCGTCGCTGGATGCCCGCTCCGTACTTTTGCCGTTTACGATCCGACGACTCCCCTCCCGATGTCCGAACCGACCGCTGCCGTCACGCCCGCCCACGCCAACCCGCACCCGCCGCGCACCCATACGTGCGGCGATTTGCGGATGGATCACGCTGGACACACCGTCACGCTCGAAGGCTGGGTCGACACGCACCGCAACCTGGGCGGCGTCGTCTTCTTCGACCTGCGCGACCGCTATGGCCTGACTCAGGTCGTGCTGACGCCCCAAGACAACGACGAGGCGCGGGCGACGGCCGAGCGGCTCAGAGGCGAATACGTCGTCAGTGTCCAGGGCGTCGTTCAGCAGCGCGAGGCCGGAGCCAACGAAGGTCTAGCGACGGGCGAAATCGAGGTGCGGGCGAGCAGTCTGATCGTGCTCAACACGTCCGAGGCGCTGCCCTTTCCCGTCAGCGCGCACGAGGAGCGGCAGCAGAACGCGGCGGCGGACTTGAGGCTGCGGCATCGCTACCTCGACCTGCGTAGGGGCGAGCTGCAGTCCAACCTGATCCTGCGCCACAAGCTCTACCAGATCGTCCGGCGCCACTTCGACGCGCACTCGTTTCTGGAGATCGAAACGCCCGTCCTGATGAAGTCGACGCCCGAAGGCGCGCGCGATTTCCTCGTCCCGTCGCGCGTGCATCCGGGTCACTTCTACGCGCTGCCTCAGAGCCCGCAAACGTACAAGCAGCTGCTGATGGTGGCCGGGCTGGACCGGTACATGCAGATCACCAAATGCTTCCGCGACGAGGACCTGCGCGCCGACCGCCAGCCCGAGTTCACCCAAGTCGACGTTGAGATGACGTTTGCGCGTGAGGAGACGATTTATGGGCTGATCGAGGAGCTGATGGCGTCGCTGTGGAAGGAGCTGAAGGGCGCCGAGATCACCACGCCGTTTCGCCGGATGACGTACGACGACGCGATGCACACCTACGGCTCGGACAAGCCCGATCTACGCTACGGTTTGGAGTTCGTCGACCTCACCGAGACGCTCGGTGCATCCGGCTTCCGCGTGTTTGACGACGCCGAGCGGATCCTTGCGATCCGCATTCCGGGTGAGGGAGACCGGGGACGCGGGGCGATGGACAAGCTCGACAAAGACATCGTACGCAAGAAGATCGGCGCGGGCGGACTGTTCTACTTCAAGAAGCCGTCGGACGGCGGCGATCTGGTCTCGTCGGTCAAGGAGAAGGTGCTCCCCGCTAAATTCGCCCAGGCCGCAGTGGATAAAGTCGAGGCTCAGACGGGCGATCTGGTTCTCGTCCTGGCGGGCGATGCGGCCAAGGTCTACGAGCAGATGGGCGACCTGCGCGTCCACATGGCGGGCGAGTTGGGGCTCGTCCCCGATGGCGCCGACGGGCCGTGGGAGTTTTTGTGGGTGACCGACTTCCCGCTGCTCGACTACGATGCCGAAGAAGGCCGCTACCACGCCATGCACCACCCGTTCACCAGCCCGCGCCCCGAAGATTTCGGCCTGCTCGACAGCGATCCCGCCCAGGTCAAAGCGCGCGCCTACGACCTCGTCCTCAACGGCAGCGAAGTCGGCGGCGGCTCGATTCGTATCCACGACCGCAGCGTCCAGCAGCGGATGTTCGAGCTTCTGGGCATCACGGCCGACGAAGCCCAACGGCGCTTTGGCTTCCTGCTCGACGCGTTCCGCTACGGCGCCCCCCCGCACGGCGGCATCGCGCTGGGGCTGGACCGCTTGGTCATGCTGCTCACCGGCGCGACGAGCCTGCGCGACGTGATCGCGTTTCCCAAGACCCAGTCCGCCCAGGAGCCGATGTCGAACGCGCCCGACATCGTCGACGACCACCAACTCGCCGACCTCCACATCCGCACCGTCCTGCCCGAGCCCAAGGACAAGGCGTAAGCCACCGCAACCCTGTACCGACGGGGCATGCCCCGTCGCTAGCGGGACTACGACTACCGATTGCAGCGCCGCTATATATATAACGGCGCTGCAATCGCACCTCAATTGCGCGCTATCCACCGCAAAACCGCATCGCTACGATTGCGCGGCGTGATCCGGGGTATTCTGCGGGGACCACTACACATCTGACCATGCGCGTCGGCACGCTCCGCTTCAATTTCTTCCTGCTGCTGCTGACCATCGTCACGCTCAGTTTTCTGGGATTGGTATGGGGCTTCATCATGCCGCTCTTCTGGGCGACCGTGCTGGCCGTCATCTTCCGCCCGACGCACGACCGGCTGACCAAGCTGATGGGTGGACACGAGTCGATCGCGTCGGTAGCGACGGTCACCCTCATCATTCTCGTCGTGCTGATTCCGCTGGCGTTCGTGGCGGTCGCGCTCGTCAACGAGGCGTCGCACATCTACCAGCGCATCGACTCGGGCGACGCAGTGATCATGCAGGTTATCGACTCGGTCGATCAGGAGATTCCGATGGCGCGCGAGTTTCTGGCACGCTTCGGCATAACAGCCGACGACATTCAGGCGCGGATCGCCAGCGCGGCCGTAGCGATCAGCCAAGTCGTCGGGCGGCAGGCGCTCTCGTACACGCAGAGCGCCGTCGGACTGGCGGTGAGCTTCTTTCTGATGCTTTACGTCCTGTTCTTCTTCATCAAAGACGGTGACACGCTGCTCGGCCATGTCATCCGCGCGTTGCCACTGGGCGACAGTAGAGAGCGGCTGCTGCTCAAGCGCTTCGCCATCGTCTCGCGGGCGACGCTCAAAGGCACGCTCATCGTCGCCCTCGTGCAGGGCACCATCGGTGGAGTGGCGTTCTGGATTCTGGGCATCAGCGGCGCCGTCTTCTGGGGCGTCGTGATGACGGTTCTGAGCCTGCTCCCGGCCATCGGGACGGCCCTCGTCTGGATTCCGGCCGCCATCATCCTGCTCGCGACAGGCTCTCCAGTCAAGGCGCTCGTCTTGGTGCTGATCGGCGTACTCGTGATCGGACTCGTCGACAATATCCTGCGCCCGATCCTCGTCGGACGTGACACGGCGATGCCCGACTGGCTCGTCCTGCTCTCGACGCTGGGCGGGCTGACGATCTTCGGGCTTTCGGGCTTCGTCATCGGCCCGGTCATCGCGGCGCTGTTTCTGACCGTCTGGGACCTGTTCGCCGACGAGCACGCCGCGACCGACGATCGTCCGCCGTCCGAACTCGTGCATCCCGACCCGGACGCCCCGCCCGATCCCGAAGACGGCAGCTTCTTCGACCCCGACACTCCCAACCCCATCGTTCCGGCGGTTTCCTCCCTTCCCGATGCCTGAGCCGCGTCCGTTCTGGCGCATACGGCGCGGCGAAGGCGCCGCTCTCGGAATTCTGGCGACTCTCGGTGGAGTCACGCTGATCGGTGCCGCCGTCACGTACGCGTCGACGCGAAGCGGCGTGTCGCGCGAAGCCGCGAGCACGACGGCTACGACGCTGGCCCTCGCGTTTTCGTGCCTATCGGTCGCTTCGACGCTGCGCCTGCTGGCCGCGCGCCGAGCAGAACGCCACGCGCTGCCCATCGCGCTCGTCACGGCGCTATTCGGCCTGATCGTTTTGGGCTTCGGCTTGCACCTCCTCGTAACGCGGCTGGTCGCCAACGGCTACACGTGGATGCTGATGAGCCGGATCATGCCGCCACTCGGCATCGGCACGACGGCGCTGGCGCTTTGCGCCATATTGCGCGGGACGCTCGGGCTGGTGACGCCGCGCTTGTTACAACCGCCTGACGAGGGCGTCGGCGAAGCGGGCCGAGGCACCCGTGTCGCAGTGGAAGAACAGAGCAGGCTCGATTAGCTCGAGCTCCATCAGAGCGAACCGGCCACCGAGCATCACACCGTCGACGCGGGCGAAGAGCGTGGTTCGAGGCAGCAGCGCCATCAGGTGATCGGCGGCCTGGCGTGCGGCAGGCGGCGCGTCTGTGGCCGTTTCGGTCCCTCCCCACCGCAGCTGCACGCGAAAGTCGCCCGGCTGGGCGCGCTTCAACGTGGCGTGGCTGAACTGGCCGTCGAGGTAGACGAGCGACCACTCGCCCGCGCTGGCGATCTCGGGCAGGAACGGCTGGATGAGGACGGCGCCGTGTTCGGCGAGCGCGTCGACGCGGGACTGGCTCTGGCGCGCGTCGGCCATCACTAGGCGAAACGTCTCGAACGCCCCAGCGCTGACGGCGGGCTTGACGACGACCTCGCCCCAATCACGCCGCGTCATCACCTTGGGCAGATCGACGACCTCGCCGGGTTCAATCCACTCGGTATCCACAATGTAGACACCTCGCCTTTCCAGATCGCGCAGATACCTCTTGTCGACGTTACGGCGCATCGTGTCGACCGAGTTGAACACGCGCGCCCCCGATTTCGCGAGCCGGTCAAGCCATGCGCGGAAGTCGTCCGGTCGCCTATAGTAGTCCCATGTCGAGCGAACGACGACGGCACCGAACGCGGCCCAGTCTGCGCCCGGATCGTCCCATGCCACGAACCGCACGCTCATCTCGCGGTCGGCGAAGGCGGGCAGCAGCAGACGGTCGTCGGGTGTGCCGTCGGGGAGACCGGCGTAGGTGGCGAAGGCGATGCGTTTCATGTCGGGTTCGGAGCACGCGTGGCGTCGTAGCATACTACGATGCCACAATCTGGATCTGACTCATGCGCCTCGACCTCATCGCTCGCTCGCTGTCTCGCTCGTTCCGCTGGAGCGATTGGGAGCGGCTGATCCGCGCCAATGGCACACGCATCGACCGCCCGTTCGGGTCGGCGCATCCCACTCACGCCGACATCCGCTATCCGCTCGACTATGGCTACATCCGGGGCGCGTCTTCGAACGACGGCGACGAGGTGGACGTGTTCGTCGGCAAGGCCGCGACCGGACTCGTCGGTCTGCTCGTCACCCAGGATCGGCGAAAGGGCGACTGCGAACTCAAACTGCTCTTCAACTGCACACCCGCTGATGTCTATACGGCATACGGTTTTGCCACGTTCGCGCCGGACTTGATGCGGGCTGTTCACGTGCTGCGCCACCCGATGCCCGAACTGTGGGACTGGACCCAAGGCCGGGCGCGCTGAATGGAATGGGCCGGCGGGCGCGCTGCGCGCTATCTTCGCGTTTCGCTCATCCCACATACCGAATGGCCAAAGACCCGCTCTCTGAATTCGCAACCCCCGACGCGGCAGCCCTGTCCGGCGGAAGCCACGACGCGCACGTCAGCGGCGGCGGTTTCTTCGGCCACCCGCGCGGACTGGCGACGCTCTTCTTTACCGAGATGTGGGAGCGGTTCTCCTTCTACGGCATGCGCGCCCTCCTGGTGCTGTTCATGACCGCTGCCGCCGTCGGCACCAACCCCGGCATGGGGCTTGAGACGGGGAGAGCGACGGCGATCTACGGCCTGTACACCTTCTTCGTTTACGTGCTCGCGTTACCGGGCGGCTGGATCGCGGACAACCTGTGGGGGCAGCGCAAGAGCGTTTTCGTCGGCGGCTGCATCATCGCAGCGGGACACTTCGCGATGGCGATTCCGAGCAACGGCGCGTTCTTCGTCGGACTGCTGCTGATCGTGATCGGAACGGGACTGCTCAAGCCCAACGTGAGCACGATGGTCGGCGATCTCTACCCCGAAGGCGGCGCGCGCCGCGATGCGGGTTTCTCGATTTTCTATACCGGCATCAACCTGGGCGCGTTCTTCGGCCCGATCCTGTGCGGCTTCCTGGCCGAAGGCTACAACTGGCACTGGGGCTTCTCGCTGGCGGGCATCGGCATGGTGCTGGGCCTGATCCAGTACAAACTGGGCGACAAACACCTGGGCGAGGCCGGAACGTACCGCGGCGGTGCAGATGCGGCAACACTCGCCAATCGCAGCAAAATCGCGTACGGAGCGAGCGCCGCGTTCGTCGTCGTGATGCTGGTCGTCGGCTACCTGATCGCGGGCGACGGTCTGCCCGTTTCGGTGCGACAGATCGCCGGAGTGTTGGGGGTCAGCGTGGCAGTGCTGGCCGTTGCGTTCTTCGCCCAGCTCATCAACGGAAGCAAGGGCGTGGTAGGCGTGCTGCTGCTCACACTGGTCGGGTTCGGCGCCGCGGCCGTGATCTTGGACCGTTCGGAGTTCGAGCGGTCGGTGCGCGACAGCGAGCAGATCGTCGTGACTGAGCAGGCGGGCCTGGAGTCGATGCGCGCCGATCCGAGCGCGACACTTTCCGAAGATCAGGCGAGCCGGCTCGAGGTACTCCAGCGCCGCACGCCGATGGACGAGGCCGCGATTCAGGGCGAGGCGAGCCTCCAGTTTTACCTGTTCTGCTACCAGATCGGGGTCGGCGTGCTGATCGTCGGCTTCTTGCTCTTCAACGCCGGATACTTCCTCAAAACGACCCAGACGATAGAGAAGCAGCGCCTGTTCGTCATCTTCTGGCTGTTCATCCTGTCGGCCCTGTTTTGGAGCGGGTTCGAGCAGGCCGGATCGTCGCTCAACCTGTTCGCCGCCGACCTGACCGACCGAGCCGTCGGCGGCTGGGAAGTCCCGGCAAGCTGGCTGCAGTCGGTCAACTCCCTCTTCATCATCATGCTGGCGCCGGTCTTCGGCTTCGGCTGGACGTGGCTGGCCGCGCGCAACGCCAACCCGAGCATTCCGGTCAAGTTTGCGCTTGGCCTGATCGGGCTGGCCGTCGGCTTCTTCGTACTCTCGTGGGGCGCCGCCAACGCCACGCCCGACAGCCCCGTCTCCCCGGCGTGGCTCATCGTGACCTACTTCTTCCACACGGCAGGCGAGCTGATGCTGTCGCCGGTCGGTCTGTCGTCGATCACCAAACTGGCGCCGTCGAGTAGGGTCGGGCAGATGATGGGCATGTGGTTCGTGTCGGTATCGCTCGGAAACCTGATCGCCGGGCTCGTCGCCGGGCAACTGGAGACGCTGGCACCCGCGAGCCTCTTCTCGACCGTCGCGCTGATCGTAGGCGCCGGAGGCATCGTGGCCTTGCTGCTAGCTCCGCCTGTCCAAAAGCTGATCGGCGACATGCGCTAAGCGCCGATCTCTTTCTCCCACCTCAAACCTGTCAGGTCATCGCGGCCTGACAGGTTTTCTTTTCTGTCCCACTCCATGCCCGACTTCCCGCTTCCCATCGTCCGCCTGCCGCACGCCGACGACCTCGACCTGCCCTCTTACGCCACGCCCGACAGCGCCGGAATGGACCTGCGCGCCGCCGTGCCTGACGACGCGCCGATCACGCTCGCCCCGATGCAACGCGCCCTCATACCGACCGGCTTGCAGATGGCGATTCCGACTGGATACGAAGTCCAAATCCGCCCGCGCAGCGGACTGGCGTACAAGCACGGCGTCACCGTTCTCAACAGCCCCGGCACCATCGACGCCGACTATCGCGGCGAAATCGGCGTCCTGCTCGTCAACCTGAGCAACGAGCCGTTCACGGTCACGCGCGGCGAGCGGATCGCGCAAATGGTGGTCGCCGCCCACGCGACGGCACGCGTCGAGCTGGTCGCCGAGTTGGGCGACACCGGCCGAGGCGCAGGCGGCTTCGGCTCGACTGGCACGCGCTGAAAGGCTCCGACGCTCTCAACGGCTGCCGTCGCGAGGAGCCACCGCCAAACTGCGCAAACTGTCATCGCGAGCGCAGCGTGGCGATCTCCAGCGCTAGCCGGTGGTTCGGAGATCGCCACGTCGCTCCGCTCCTCGCGATGACAAGGACCTGCGTGCGGTAGCAGCCGCTGGATCGAGAGTCGCCGTGCCGCGCTCGCCCGACCCGGACGCATCCCCACGATGCGTCCGGGTCCCCACATCGCCGCCTACTCGGCCCGCAGCACGCTCGCCGGGTTGGTGCGCGCGGCCCGGACGGTGTGCAGGCTCGCGGCGAGCAGCGCCAGGATCAGCGTAGAGAGCGTCGCAGCAGCGAACGTCCAGACGCTCACCTCGACGTGGTAGGCGAAGCCCGACAGCCAGCGGCCGACGAGCCACCACGTCAGCGGCGCGGCCAGCAGCAGCCCGGCGCCGACGAGCAGGGCGAACTCGCGGTTGAGCATCGCCAGCAGTCCGCCGACGCTAGCGCCCAGCACCTTGCGCACGCCGATCTCGCGCCGCCGCTGCTCGGTCGCGAACGCGGCCAGAGCGAACAGGCCCATCAGCGTCAGCAGGAGGGCGACGCCCGCGAAGAATCCGAACCGCGTCGTCAGCTCCTGCTCTGCTTGGTACATCGACTGGATCGCCTCGTCGACGAAGTAGAAGTTGATGGGGCTGGTAGGGTCGAACGCGCGCCATGTCGCCTCAAGATGAGCGGCGGCTTCGGAGGCTCGGCCCGGGACGCTGCGGACGAAGAGGTGACTGGCGTTGCCCTGATCCAGGCTCAGCACCAGCGGCTCGACGGCGCGGTGCAGCGAGGCGAAGTGGAAGTCGCGCACGACGCCAACGATCTCGCCCCGGTTGCCGCGCGGCCCGAACGACTGACCGACCGGGTCGGTGAGTCCGAACGCGCGGACGGCGGTCTCGTTGAGCACAAACGAGCGTCCCTGGTCTTCGTCGGACGTGATGGCGCGGCCCTCGACGAGTTCGAGTCCCATCGTCTCGGCATAGCCCGGACCGGTCGTGATGCGCCAGGCGTCCTGCGTCTGCGGCCCGCTGGGCGTCGTCCACTCCATCGTCGTCATCCAGGTCGGCATGTGCGGGACCGTACCGTAGGCCGTGCGCTGGATGCTGGGACTGCGGCTGAGTTCGGCGCGGAACGCTTCGGAAGCCTGCCAGATTGGTCCGCTCGGGCGAAACGCGATCACCTGCTCCTGGTCGAAGCCCACGTCGGCGCTGCGCATCATACCCAGCTGCTCCGTAATGGTGAGCGTGCCCGCCAGAAGACCGATCGACGCGGCGAACTGGAACGCGACCAGCCCGCGCCGCAGCCACGACGCGCCCGCCGAGTTTCCGCGCGAGCCGCGCAGCACGCGCGACGCTTCGAACCGCGACAGGTAGACGGCCGGGTAGAGTCCCGCCAGCGCTCCGGCCAGCAGTCCCACGCCCGCCAGCGCCAGCGCGACCGGCCACGCGTCCGCGCCCAGCGCCATGCTGCCGCCCAGTAACCGGTCGAACAGGCTTGATCCCGCGACGACCAATCCGCCCGCCACGACGACGGCGACGCCCGCCAGCAGCATCGACTCGCCGAGGAACTGCGCCACCAATTGCCCGCGCCCGGCACCCAGCGCTTTGCGCACGCCCGCCTCACGCGCCCGCCGCGTCGCCTGCGCCGTCGCCAGCGTGACGAAGTTGACGCACGCCACGATCAGCAGCAGGACGCCGACGCCGAGCAGCAGCGCGACGTAGCGCCGGTCCTGCGTCGGCAGGAACTCCATGTTCAGGTCCTGCTCGAACCGGATGTCGGTCATTGGCTGGAGCGACAGGCCGGTCTGGCCGTCCGAGTGGCTACGCATCCACGCGTCGAGATCGGCTTCGAGCGCCTGGGCGTCGGACCCTGGGGTGAGGCGAGCGAACGTCAGGTAGTTGTACGCCTCGAAGTCGGCACCTTGCTCGCCCAGCAGAATGCCGAGCGGGACGATGTAGTCCAGGTCGATCGAGGAGCCGGACGGTGCATCAGCCATCACGCCGGTGACGGTGAGTTCGACGCTGCCCCACGAAGTCGCCAAGACGCGGCCGACCGGGTCTTCGTCGCCGAACAGACCGCGCGCGGCGGACTCGCTCATCACGATGCTCTGCCGGGCGTCGAGCGCGGTTGCGGCGTCGCCCGAGACCAGAGGAAAGCTGAAGACCGAGAAGAACGTCGAGTCGGCAAAGGCGAAGTTGCTGATCGTCCGCATCTCGCCGCCGACGCTCAGACGCGGCGCCATATTGTCGTTCAGGCGCAGTCGTACGATCTCCTCGACGCTCGCGAACCGCTCGGGCAGCTCGCCTCCGACGCCCGACGGCGTGATCGCAGACTCGCCTTCTCCTTCCCAGACCGATGTGATGCGGTACAGGTCGTCGGCGTGCGCGTGGAAGCGGTCGTACGACTGCTCGTGCCGCGCGAACAAGACGACGGCGAAGCAGCACGCCAGCCCGATGGACAATCCGGCCAGATTGACGCCGGTGTAGACGGGGCGGCGGCGCAGCGCGCGCAGAGCGGTCGTGAGGTAGCTGGAGAGCATCGAACGAAACGGTTGAAGACACGCGCGGATCGGCAACAAGGATGCCGCCGCGCGTGGACAGTGCCAAAGCAACCCGGCGCGCTCGACCTGTCCGATTTCGCACACCGGCGCGTTCGGATTCGGACGAAGCCACCGCGCGTTGCGTAACCGATGCACCCCGCCACTGGCCTCTCCCGTAGCTTCGACCGCTCCGCACCCGACCTTTTTTCCATGCTCCTCGAAGGCCTCTGCATCCTAGTCACCGGCGGCTCGCGCGGCATTGGACGCGCCATCTGCGACGTCGCCGCGCGCGAAGGCGCAGACGTGGCGTTCTGCTACCGATCCAACGAAGAAGCCGCAGCCCAAACCGTCGCCGCCATCGAATTGCACGGACGCCGCGCGCTCGCCATAAAGGCCGATGTGGGCGACCGCAAGGCCTCGAGCGAGATGGTAGCGCACGTCGTCGACGCGTGGGGCCGGATCGACGGCTTGGTGCTCAACGCGGGCATCAATCGGGGCAACCTGTTCTTGCGCTTGCCCGACGACGACTGGGACGAGTTGGTACGCGTCAACGTCGGCGGGTTGTACAACGTCGGCAAGCCGGTCTATCAGCAGATGGCACGTCAGCGGTCGGGCCGCATGGTCGCGATCACGTCGATTGCGGGCACGCGGACAGCACCAGCGGGCGTTCCCTACGCCGTCACCAAGTCGGCAAGCGTCGGCTTCGTCAAAGGCATCGCCCGCGAAGGCGGACCGCTCGGCATCCTGTGCAACGGCATCGCCGTCGGCGTCGTCGAGACCGATCTGGCGAACACGATCCCGGACCGCTTTGTCGAAGCCTATAAGTCCTTCGCCCCGCTCGGACGGACGGGTGAGGCGAGCGAGATCGGCGAACTGGCCGCGTGGCTCCTATCGCCCCGCAACACCTATCTGACCGGCGAAGTCATCCAGCAGGATGGCGGGACGCTGGTCTAGCGGCGGTACAGGCTCGTCGCCAGCGTTCTGCACCGCGTCCTCGCACATGATGAACAGTAGACAGACAGAAAAGTCGATAAGTTGGAAGTCTTCCTCCACCCCCGCTTCTCCATGCGCCTACTCCTGCTCGCTTTCGCCCTCACGTTTGCCGCCTGCACCACCGACACGCCGACCGTCGACCCCGACGACATCGCCGACCCGGTCGAGCCGACCATCACACAGGCTGCTGGGGCGACCAAGATCAACCTCAATACGGCGACCGACGCCGAGTTCAAGACGGTCCCCGGCGTCGGCGACCGGATGGCGCACGAGTTCGACGAGTACCGCCCGTATGCCAGCATCACGCAGTTTCGCCGCGAGATGGGCAAATACGTCGACGCCGATGTGATCGAAGGCTACGAGCAGTACGTCTTCGTGCCCATCGACATCGACGCGAGCGACGCGGCTACGCTGGCCCAACTTCCGGGCATCGACATGGAGGAGGCGCAGGTGCTGTTCGAGTCGCGCCCATTTGAGTCGCGCGAGGTTTTCCTCGACGTGCTGCAGTCAATGACGACGGACGCAGAGCACGCACAGGCCGCCGCCTACCTCGCCGACTAATGCCGCTGGCCCAAGCGCCGCCTGCTGCCGAGCGCTACCGCCGGTTTCTGCTCGGCGCAGCGGCGTTCGTGTTCGGCGTGACGGCCGTCGAGATGGTGCTGATCTCGCACTTCGAGTCGTGGATCCAGTGGATTCCAACCGTCGCCTGCACGCTCGGCTTGGCTGCCGTCGCCCTAATCCGATTTCGCCCCTCTTCGATCCCAGCCGCTCGCGTCCTGCTGGCGCTCATCGCGATCAGCGCATTGGTTGGCAGCTATCAGCACTTGGCGGCCAACCTCGAACTCGAACTCGAAGTGCGCCCCGGATCGACCGTCGGCGACGTGTGGCTCGACGCGCTCCAAGGCGGCGTCCCGGTCTTGGCGTCCGGCATCCTGTTTTTGGCAGCCGCGCTCGCCTGGGGCGCAACGCTGTGGCGAGGTGAGACGAAAGAGTAGAAACATGACATGTCTCCGAGACATATCATGTTTGACACCTAGTTCGTGCGCGTTGTTGAGGTTCGGTTCGACTGGAAGCGGTGGCCTGATCTCGGTCCGGCGAAACAGACGCGAAGAGAGCGAGCGTCACGGAATCATCCTGTTTGAGCGCCAGCATCACCGATGCGTAGCGAGTTTGGACGATTTCAGCGAGCGAACGCAGCGTCCGCCGGAGTGTCACTGACACGCAGCGAGTCCAGCCTTGATCTTTGCTTCTTTGCATCAAGGCAAAGAAGGCACTGCGCAGCGGAAAGCAGCACACGCAGCGCTCAACAAAGCAACCGGAAGTGGCGTCAATCGGGTTACCCGGTCGTTGGTGTCGGCGCCGAAAGACGAGGCTATCGCTCTCCCCGCAGTTCCACACTAACCAAACACGCGCGCAGCTTCGCGGTGACTGATCGCGTGATACTCCGCCGTCTGCTCGGGCGAGTCGGCGTATCCGCCCGAGAGCAGTAGAACGAGCGGAATGCCCGCATCGCGGACGCTCTGAATCACGTACCGGTCGCGCGCCCCAACGCCGTCCGGAGTCAGTGACAATCGGCCATAGCGGTCGCCTTCGAGCACGTCGATTCCGGCGAGGTAGAAGACGAGATCGAACGGCCCCGATGCGAGAACGGCGGGCAGGTGACGGCGCAAGTGGGCGAGGTAGCCCGCGTCGCCCATTCCATCCGGCAGGCCCACATCCAGCGTCGATGGCGGCTTGACGAACGGGTAGTTCTTGGCGCCGTGCATCGAAAACGTGTAGACCCGCTCGTCGCCCGCAAACGTGTGCGCCGTGCCGTTGCCCTGATGCACGTCCAGGTCGATCACGAGCACGCGGCCGATCCACGCCGACCGCAGCAGCACGCGCAGCGCCACGGCCACATCGTTGAACAGGCAGAAGCCTTCGGCGTGGTCCGGCATGGCGTGGTGCGTGCCTCCGGCGAGGTTGGCCGCGACGCCGTCTTCCAATGCCATCAGCGCGGCGTTGATCGTGCCCTGGACCGCCACGCGCGAGCGGTGCACCAACGCCTCAGACCACGGCAGTCCCGACCGGCGCTCCTCGTGGCGCGTCAGCTGCCCCGATGCGAAGCGGCGCAGGTAGTCGTCGGTGTGGACGAGTAGCAGATCGCTCCACTCGGCCTCGCGCGGCGCGATCACGTCGGCCGGCCGGATCAGCCCCTCGTGCAGCAGCAGCGTGTGCAGCGCTCTGAACTTCGCCATCGGAAACGGATGCTTGGGCGGAAGTGAGACGTAGTAGCTGTCGCGGTACGAGACGCGCATGATGAAGGGGCGAGCAGAGAGCCGGTCGTACGGACGCCCCGAGCGTGGGCTTCCGTCGTGGCACACTAATTGACGATCTTCGCGACTCCCCCCTCTCCCGTTTGCCCGTGCGCCCTCTCTTCGTTCTCCTACTTCTCTGCCTGCTGCCCGCCTGCGTGCCGCCCAACCTGTCGAACGTACCGCCTGCCGCGCTGCCCATCGAAGCGGCGACATTCGAGGTCAACCGCGAGCGCGATGAGATCGTGCGCGCCGCCGCCGACGTGCTGACGGCCTACGGTCTCGACCCCGGACTCGTCGACCCGGCGGGCGGGATGGTCCAGAGCGATTACACGATGCTGCGAACGGTCCACGAGCGCCAAAACCTTCCGGCCGACCTGTACGTGCTTGATCAGCTGCTGATGCGCGTCTCGGTCCGCTCCAACCCGCGCGACCGGACGGTCACGGTCACGACGGCTTTCCGCCCACTGGGTACGGCCGACCAGACGATCAACCGCGACCTGACGACGTTCTGGCTCGACCAGATCGCACGCGACCTCTCGACTACGCTGGGCTCGGCCGACTACGCGCCGCGCGTCACGGCGGCTCGCTACATGGACGGACTGGAGGGACGCCCCGGCGGCGGCGACGCGTACGAGCAGGACCGAATGCGTGCATCGCGCGCGCTGACGGCGGCCGGCATCATCGGCGGTGGAATCCTCGCCCTCGCCCTGATCGGCAGCGCGCTCTAGCACCTTGCACGACAGCGTTGCGGTTCGCCCGAACCCCGGCTCGAACCGGCCGGGTTACGTCGGTTTCTCTCACGCTACCGCCTTCGATGTTTTCCTTCGACCTCCGCACCCTCGCCGACCTCAGCGGCCCCGACCGCGCCTTTCTCTCGATCTATCTCAAGGATGAGGACGACAAAGGACTGCTCGCCTCGCGCTTCAAAGAGATCCGCGCGTTTCTGGCCGATCAGCCGACCGAGTTGGAGCACTTCGAGGAAAACCTCAAGCTGATTCAGCCCCTGCTCGACCAGCCGTTCGCCGACACGAGCCGCGTCCTCTTCGTCTGCTGGGCGCTCGACTACGCCCAGTCGCACGACTTGCCGTTCGAGATCGCCACGCGCGTCTGGGTCGACTCGTCGCCGTACGTGCGCCCGCTGGCCGAGTTGGAGGACGAGCACGAGCAGTTCGCCGTCGTTGTGGCGGATAACAAAGGGGCGAGTGTCTACCTCGTGTCGGCGGGCGACATGGAGCGCGAGAAGCGCATTCGGGGCGACATCAAGAACAGCGTCAAGAAGGGCGGGTGGAGCCAGAAGCGCTACGCCCGGCGCCGCGACAAGGAGTTGGAGCGCTACGCCACGCGCGTCGCCGAGCAGCTCAAGGAGTTGCACGACGAGTCGCCGTTCGAGCGGCTGATTCTGCTCGGACAGGAAGAGGCGATGGCAGCCGTCGAGCATGCGCTGTCGAACCCGATGCGCGAGCGGATCGTCGGCCACAAGTCGATCGACGTGACGGACGAGGAGCAGGTCGCCGAGGAAGCCGCCGTCGACCTCTACTTCGAGGAGGAGCGCGCCGAAGAACTGCGCCTATGGGACGAGATCAAGGCGAGCTACCTCTCGGGCGGACTGGGCGTCGCCGGACCCAGCCGCACGCTGGCCGCCGCCAAAGTCGGGCAGGTCGAAGAGATCTTGGTCACGCGCGACGTCGAGATCGCCGGAGTGCGGTGCCGCGCCTGCGAGAACCTCGCCCACGGCACGCCCGACACCTGCTACGTCTGCGGCTCGTCCGACCTGTTCAAGGTCGACCTGGTCAACGAGTTGGTCGAGCTAGCTGCCCAAACGAGCGCTCACGTCGAGTTCGCCGACGCGTTCGAGGGCTTGACCGACGTCGGCGGCGTCGCCGGACTGCTGCGCTACTGACCTGGAGGCTGGCACGCTGCTCGCCACCTCGTCATCGCGAGCGAAGCGCGGCGATCTCCAGCGTTCGCCGGTAGCACGGCGACTGCCACGTCGCTACGCTCCTCGCAGTGACAAGGGTAGGGTTCGGTGTAGGGCTGGGCCTTGCCTCGCGCTCCGCACGCGTTATTCCGCCCTCCTTCGCGCAGGACGCAGTAGAGCGAGAACTTGCGCGGTTTCATCCAGGCTCGCGTGACCGAATCGCCCCTCCAACCTCGCCCTTCGTCCGACACGAGTGTGGGTCTGCTTATCGCGGGCATCGCGCTGGTGTCGCTCAACCTGCGTCCGGCGATCGCGGTCGTCGGGCCGATCGCGGGTGACATTCGGATGGGCGCCGACCTGTCGAGCGCTCCGGTTGGGCTGCTGACGACGCTGCCGCTGTTGGCGTTCGGACTGGTGTCGGTCATGACGCCGCTGCTGACGCGCAGACTGGGCATCGGGCGGACGCTTCTGGGCGCCCTCGTCGTTCTGGCGATCGCGACGGCGACGCGGGCGATCCCAGGTCACGCGTTCCTGTTCGGCGGTACGGTCGTGCTGGGCGTCGCGATTGCGCTGGGCAATGTGCTGCTCCCCGCCATCGTCAAGCGCGATTTTGCACCGAACCGCGCCGGGCCGATGACGAGTCTCTATTCGAGCGGCATCGGACTAGGTGCAGCGCTGGGCGCCGGGGCGAGCGCTCCGGTCGCCCTTTGGCTAGGCTGGCGAGGGGCGCTGGCCGTGTGGGGCGTGTTTGCTCTTATCGCTCTGCTTGTGTGGCTGCCGCAGATTCGGGGTCCGATCCGCAAGACCGAAGGACGCGACGTGCGGGCGGCGCTGTCGTCGCTGGGCCGCTCGCCGCTGGCGTGGCAGATCGCGCTCTACCTCGGACTGCAATCGCTGACGTTCTACGTCGTCCTTGCGTGGCTCCCCGACATTCTCCAGGCGCGCGGGCTGACGCCTGCCGAGTCGGGCGGACTGCTGGCGATTTCGCAGATCATCGGCATCAGCGGCAGCGTCGTCGTGCCGATCTGGGCGGGGCGCGTGCGCGATCAGCGCGGCATCATCTGGACGCTGGGACTGGGCGAGGCCATCGCGCTGGCCGGGCTGCTAACCGGCTGGGGACCGCTGGCGCTGTGGGTCGTCCTGCTGGGCATCATCCTGGGAGGTACGTTCGGGCTGGGCTTGCTCTTCCTTGTGCTCCGCGCATCGGATGCCGCGACGGCGGGCGACCTGTCGGGCGTGGCCCAATCAGCCGGATATCTGATCGCCGCGACCGGCCCCTTCGCCATCGGCGCGCTCTTCGACTGGACGGGAAGCTGGACCGCTCCCCTGCTCGCCCTGGCCGTCGTGCTGCTGCTCAAAACCCTCATCGGGCTGGGCGCCGGACGCGACCGCGTCGTCTGAGCGTGACGAAATGCGGCGTGCATTGGATTCGGTGTCGTAGTCGCTAGGTTGTACGTCTATCGTCTATCCATCTCATGCTATGCTGCGCTCTGCTCTCTCCGCTCTGCTCTGCTCCTCGTTCTCGTCCTCGCCGCTCCGGCGGCTCACGCCCAGTTTGCTCAGGAAATAGTAGGGACTCGCGGCACGCCCATTTCGGTAGCCGCAACGGACGACGCCATCTTCGTCACCGGCAGGGACATAGTGGTCAAGTACGACCTCGACGGCACCGCTCTCTGGACGTGGAAGCCCGAGCAGAGTACCTCCTTCGGGTCGATCTACATGGTGGGCGTCGTAGCACGCCCAGACGGCGGCGTTTCGGTTGCCGCAGGACTGTCGGGCACGTTCGATCTCGATCCCGACCCCGACGCCGAACTGCTGGCAGTGACCGGGAGCGGTGGCATAGCCGTGGTTGATCTGGCGAGCGACGGTGCGCCGACGCAGGCCACCGTAATCGGGAGACCAGTGGACGGCTCTAGCTCATTGAGCGTGTTGCCGCTGGGATTCGCAGGTGACGATCGGGGCAACCGGTACGTCGGCGGCTACCTGTCGGGCCAAGGCAGCTTCGACTTCGACCCGGCAGGCGGCACGCCGGATACGTCCCGAGTGCCCAGCGCCTTTCTCGCCAGCTACAACGCGCAGGTAGCCTACCGGTGGTCGTTCGTGATTGGAAAGGAGAAGCTGTTCAGCACCCAGCAGATTCGCGCATTCGGAGTGGCTGCCGACGACCAAGGCGTCTACTTGACCGGATTCTTCACCGGGACGCACGATTTCGACCCCGGGCCCGGCGTGCGTTCACTGACGGTTCCGGGTACCAACTCGTTGGCTCAGGGCTTCGCGGCGCGCTACGCCCCCGCCGACGGCAGCCTGATTTGGGCACAGATGTTCGGTAACGACGAGCCGGATAAGGGCCAGGCCATCGTGGGGGACGGGCTGGGCGGCGCGTTCGTCGCGGGCGCCTACACGGACACGATGCGCGTGAGCGACCGACGCTTCGCCATCCGCGAAATCGGAAAGCTGTTCGTGGCCCGGTTTGGCGAAATGGGGCGCCCTCTGTGGACCCTCGTGACCGGTGACACCATCGGTGTGGAAGGCTCGGACGGCGACACGGACTACGGCATCGCGTACGACGGGGCGGGGCGGGTAGCCGTAGGCGGGCAGTTCTTCTCGGAACAGACGTTCGGTGGCACACGCACGTTCTCTCAGCCTTCCGGCGGAGGCTTCCGATCGGGCGAGGCGCAGGCGTTCATAGCACTCTTCGCGCGACTACGGGAGCTACTATCGGCGCCGCTGCCATCGGCGACACCGACATCAGCGAGCCGGGTAGCGGAGACAGCAACGACAGGCCCGAAAGCGTGCGCGCGGTCGCCTTCACACCTGGCGGCGATGTCGTGATTGCGGGCGAGACGAGCGGCGACGTGGTCTTTCCGGGAGGGATATCGCTCTCGACGCGCTCTTCCAGCTCTTCGTTCGTGGCCCGGCTGACCGCGTTTGGATCCGGCATCGTCTCGGCCGACGATGACGAGCGCGCCGTTGCCACTCTGATGAACGCACCCGTTCCCAATCCAACTCGGCAGTCGGCTAGCGTCGGTTTCGCTCTGCAGTCGGCTGGCTACGTGACGCTCGACGTGTTCGACGTGCAGGGGCGGAGAACGGCGCGCGTGCTGAGTCAGCATCTTCCCGCGGGACCTCACCACGTTCGCGCGCCTACCGGCACGCTCGCGCCCGGCCTTTACTTTCTGCGGCTTACGACAGAGTCTGCCGTCGCTACTCAACCGCTCGTCGTCGTCCGCTGATAGTCGGCGCGCCGCCCGGTTGCGTCTATGCCCGCGTCCGGCGCACGCCACAATGCCGACGCTCGTTCTGCGGCTGCCGCCAGCGGCGTGGGGACTCGGAGTGCTGCACCCCGAACCGTACGCGGCGCGTTGCTGCCTGAACTTCTTCGCTAGCGCACCCGGTAGATGTAATCCTGAGCGACCGGATCGCCGCCTGCCGCACGAATCGACTGGTTAATCTGCCCGCGATGGTAGGCGCCGTGCGTGACGACGTGCAGCAGGATGCCGAGCAGCGGCGTCGCGTGACGTTTGCCGTTTGTGCTCGCATACCGGACGATGCGGTCGAGGCCGCCTTGACCGATGAGTGCAGCATATCCTTCAGCCGCTCGGTCGACGCGCGATAGGCAGGCGTCGATGTCGACATAGGTCGTGTGGGGCCAGACGGCGGGCGGGTCGTCTCCCACGATGCGCGCGAGCCAGACCAGCGGCGTCGCCGTCAGATGGCCGACGATTTGCCATGCCTGAGCGTCGAGATTGGGCGTGGCAGCGGCAGCGGCGACGACGGCGCGGCTGGACTCGGCTTCCCAGGCGAGCAGGTCGGCGATCGTCGAGTGTGTCATGGCGTGCGGGGATTGGCGCGAGGTACAGTCGGCTCGGCGCGTAGTTTTGCTGAGCTTATCGACCCCGACCTATGTCAGATCCCACCGGCCCCGCGCCCGAAGAGAATCCCGCCGTCCACAAGCAGGCCGCGCCGCCGCCGGACCAGCCGAGCGGTCTGTTTCAGCGCTTCCTGACGTTCGTCGAGTGGCTGGGCAATCTGCTGCCGCATCCGGTCACGCTGTTCGCCCTCTTCGCGCTCGCCGTCATCCTGATCAGCGGCATCGCGGGCTGGTTCGACCTGTCCGTCATCGACCCCAGACCCGAAGGCGCACGCGGACGCGCCGACAGCGGCACCATTGACGCCGTCTCGCTGATGTCGGGCGACGGGCTGCGCGCCATCGTGACGACGCTGGTCACCAACTTCACCACGTTCGTGCCGCTGGGGACTGTCCTGGTGGCGATGTTGGGCGTCGGCGTGGCCGAGCACAGCGGGATGCTGTCCGCGCTGATCCGGAGCATCGTGCTCAAGGCGCCCAAGAACCTGGTGACGGTCGCGATCGTGTTCGCGGGCGTGATCTCGAACACGGCGAGCGAGATGGGCTACGTCGTGCTGGTGCCGCTGGCGGGCGTCATCTTTCTGGCGCTGGGGCGGCATCCGCTGGCGGGCATGGCGGCGGCGTTTGCGGGCGTATCGGGCGGCTACTCGGCCAACCTGCTCATCGGAACGGTCGATCCGCTGCTGGCGGGTATCACCCAAGAAGCAGCCCAGCTGATCGACCCCGGATACACGGTCCATGCCGCCGTGAACTGGTACTTCATGATCGTCAGCACGTTTTTGATCACGATCGTCGGCAGCCTGGTGACGGCCAAGATCGTCGAGCCGCGCCTGGGCGCCTACGACGACTCCAACGCCGACCCCTCGGTCCACACCGACGACGCGCTGGCGCCGCTGACAGCCGACGAATCGCGCGGGCTCAGGTGGGCGGGCATTTCGGTCGCCCTCTTCGCCGCCATCATCGCGCTTTTGGTCGTGCCCGAGAGCGGAGCGCTGCGCAACCCCGAAACCGGTGCCATCTTGGGATCGCCGTTTCTCCAGGGCATCGTCGCGTTCATCTTCGTCTTCTTCCTGATTCCCGGCGTCGTCTACGGCTGGGTGACGGGCAAGATCAAGAGCGACAGAGACGTGGTCGACGGCATGGCCGCCGCGATGTCGACGCTGGGGCTCTACATCGTGCTCGTCTTTTTCGCCGCGCAGTTCGTCGCCTATTTCAAGATGACCAATCTGGGCGCGATTCTCGCCGTAACGGGATCGGACGTGCTGATCGACCTGGGGTTGACCGGCCCGCTCGTGTTCATCCCGTTCATCCTGATGTGCTGCTTCGTCAACCTCATGCTGGGAAGCGCGAGCGCGCAGTGGGCCGTGACGGCGCCGATTTTCGTGCCCATGCTGATGCTGTTAGGTTACAGCCCCGAAGTCATCCAGGCCGCCTACCGCATCGGCGACAGCTCGACCAACATCATCACGCCGATGATGAGCTACTTCGGCTTGATCCTCGCGTTTGCGGCCAAGTACGACAAGAAGATCGGCGTCGGCACCATCGTGGCGACCATGCTGCCCTACTCGCTATTTTTTCTCGTCGGCTGGGTAATCCTGTTCTACGTCTGGGTGTTCGTGCTCGGCCTGCCCGTCGGCCCCGAAGCGCCGACGTTCTACGCGCCGCCGGGCGGGTGAGTAAAAAGGCGGAGGAGGCGCTTCGCGTGCCGATTTGGAGACGGTGCGAGCGCTGAAATATCTTTGCCCGCTTTTAGCGTTCTGCCCCATGAATCCTCTCCGTTTTCGCCCGAGTGGTCGCCGCCCTGTGGTGCCTCATGTTCGCCCTGACGCCCTGCGCTTCGGCTCAGTCCGACTCCGACTCGGCGGCTGGCAACGTGCTCATCCAACTCGCCAATCCGGCCGACTCGGTCTATGTCTTTTGGAGCGGCCAGACTGGAGATCCGCCCCTGATGGGCTACGAAGGACGCATCCAGGTGCCTCCTGGTGAGCAGTCGATCCGCATCGTGCCTCGGTACGGAAGCACGGTCGTCTATAGGAACACGATCGCTCCGGACCAGACGTACAGCTTTCCCATGATCTCCCAGATCACGTGGCGCGGAGTCAATCTGGAGTTTGCGCGCCTGCACTATGCCGCCGACGTGCTGCTGGTCGTGGACGCGGGCACGCCGGTCTACTCGGGCACGTCGCTCGTGGGCGACCGGAGCATGCTGCTGGCAGTTCCTCCCGAAGGCGCGAGCGTTCGCGTCGGCGAGCCGGGACGGCGGCAGCGCTCGATTCGGCTGGAGCCGTCGTCGTCGCGCCTGGGCGTCGAACGCGTGGACCTGTATCCGAGCCGGAAGGCGGCGCGCATCGGCATGGCGTTTCCCGGCGCCTACCAGCGAGCCGTCGACCGGTGGTATGGCGTGCCGATGATGGTCGCCTCTGCCGCTGGCATCGGCGCGAGCGTGTGGGCGAGCGGACGCGCTTCGGAGAACCAGCGTGCGTTCGACTCGGCCGTGACGGCCTACGTCGCGACGAACAACGAGTTGGTCTTCGAGGAGCGATACGCCGAGCTCGGACGCGCCCGCGACGATCTTCAGAGCGCGTTGCGGCTGCGCAACGCCGCGTTCGCGGTCACCGGCGCGCTGGCCGCCGCTCACGCGCTCGACGTCGTCTTCCGCCCCTACCGCGGACGCTGGCGCGGCGGCGCCGTCGACGTGGACGCGCTGCTCTTTCCCACACGCGACGGTGCGGGCTTTTCCACTGTTATTTCCCTCCGCTAATGCTCCGCTCTTTACTGCTCCGCGCCTGCCTGTTGGCCGCGCTGTGTCTGGCGATGGGATGCGACTCGGTCGAGCTGCCCGAGCGCAGCCCGCTAGATCCGCTCTCCGACGCCTACGTGCCTCCCGCTCCGACGAACGTGCAAGCGCGGTACTCTCCTCGCTTCAACTCTGACGGGCCCCAGCCGCCAGGCGCCAACACCGTCACCGTCGAGTGGAAGACAGCGAGCGAGGCGGCGACGGCCTTGGAGGTGCAGCAAAGCCTAGGAGACGACACGTCGTTCGTCACGGTCGCCCGCCTGCCGCCGACCGCCACGCAGTGGAGCGCCCAGGCGCCGCTGGCGTTCGGGGCGCGCTACCGCGTCATGACCGTCAACGAGCGTGGTGGCGAGGAACGGCGGTCGGCAAGCGCTGGAGCGGCATCGGTGTCGTTTTTCGACCAGGCCAAGTTTCAAGTTCAGCTGCACGCGTTGAGTGAGAACGCGCTGTTCGTCAATGTCTCGCCCGACCTGGTTCGCCTCCATCCTGACTACCGCCTGTCGTTTCGCCGTTACACAGACGGAGTGGCGGGCGAGGAGCAGGCCGTTGCGCTGAGCGCGTTGATTTCCTCACGGACAGTGTTTCCCAACAGCGGATTCGGCCCGCTCGGAGACGCGCCCTACACCTGGATCGACTCGCTCGACACGCGCACTGGGGCCGTCTACCGCTACGACGTTCGCCTGTTGGCCGGGGAGCAGCAGATCGAGCGCACGACCGAACCCGTCACCATGCCGCCCGCGTGGCCCACCCCTCCG
The DNA here is from genome assembly GCA_963841855.1 of Rhodothermales bacterium. GTDB lineage: Bacteria > Bacteroidota > Rhodothermia > Rhodothermales > BA12 > CAXBBB01. The sequence goes on from CAWJEJ010000003.1 coordinate 42,502, forward strand.
GTCCTGTCTGCCAGCGTGGTCAGTCAGCCGACGCGAGACAACGGAATCTCCCACATCGTCGTCCAGCTGCTACACAGTCTTCCCCAGCTGGGTACGTCTCTCACGATCATCGAGCGCAACGATCTGGGAGAGGAACGCCTCGTCGGTAGCTACTCCCTGGGAGGCCCCCCGCCGCTAGGCTACATCCCGAGCGGCATCGTACAATACCCGGCCGCCACGACGGACAGAGCGCGCACGTTCACCTACTACATCGTCCTTCCAAACGGCGAGCGCTTTTCCGAGACGCGCCCTCTCCGCTACGACACCAAGGCCGGACGCTGGGTCATATAATTCTACTCGCCATGCACCGTCTACTCCTGGTCTACGCCGGAATCTGCCTCTTCTGCGGCGCGGCATCGTCTCAGCCCGCTTCGGGCATCGGCGTCCTGCACGTCTCGCTGCAAATGTCGGGGGACTCGGTCTATGCCGTCCTCGACGATCAGCCGGACGAGGCGCGCCTCATCGGCTCGGAAACCTACTTCGCGCTCTCGGCAGGTTCTCACCGGTTGACGATCGTGCCTCGCCGAGGCAAGGCGTGGTCCGACCGAGTGGACGTTCGGGCAGGAGACACGACGCGGTACGGGCTGAACCTGCCCAGCACGAGGCCCTCGTGGGACGTGAGCGCCGACTATCTGCGCATCCTCGTGGGAGCCGACGTGGTGCTCGCAGCCGAGCCCGAACAGCGCGTCTACTCGAACGGACTGCTCATCGGAAGCGGTTCCCTGCTCGTGCGTGTGCCCAAAGAGGGCGCGCAGGTACGCGTCGAGGACGAACGAGGAGCCAGCCGGACGCTCGACCTGTCGCCATCGCCCCGCGACGTGAGAGTCGTCCACGCTCACCTGTACCCCGACGGCTCGCTCGTGCGGATGGGGCGCTTCGTTCCGGGCCTGTATCAGCACGCGCTCGGTCGCAGGTGGGGCGTCGTCCTGGGCGCAGCCGCAGTCGGCTCAGCGATCTGGTCGGGTCATTCGGTCGTACGAGCTTCGTTAGACCAACGCGACTTCGAGGACGCACGCCGCGACTACCTGAACACCGATGCCCCCCAGCTTTTCGAACGCCGCTTCCAGGCTGCCGAACGCGCGCGAGTGCGCGCTCGGTCTTCGTCGGACACGCGCACCGCTGCGCTGAGCATGCTGGGCGGCCTGGTGACCGTGCACGCGCTCGATGTGCTGCTGCGCCCCTACCGCGGCCCCTACCGCAGCCGCATCGACGTTTCTCCCCTTTTCGATCCGCGCTCAGATGCGTTCGGATTGACGACTCTGATCCGCCTAGACTGATATGCCGACGCGACTCCTTCTTCTGCTGTCTCTGCTGCTCCTCTCGTGCGAGACCTTCGACCCACTCGAACGGGTTCCGGCCGATCCCGACTCGGACGGGTACGTGCTCGACCGGCCCGCCCAAGTTGGGGCGAAACTGACCGAGGGCAAGGTGAGGATCACGTGGGAAGACGTGAGCGGAGCCGAGACCGGATATCTAATCGAGCAGCGACTCGACGACACCGAGGCGTACGAGGAGGTGGCCCGTCTCGAAGCAAATACCGAGTCGTGGACGAGCGGCATTCCGCGCGGCCTATCGGCGCAATACCGCATCTCGACGCTGCGCGAAACCGAGACCGGAGCGCGCGCCTCCGACCCCGTCGAGAGCGCGGTCCTACTCCTATTTAATCCATCGGCGCTGAAGACGCGGTTAGCCATCCAGTCAGACTACCAAACCAGGCTGAGCCATGACGGCGGCGGCACGCTGTTCGGCCTTTCCGGCTACCTGCGGCTCTACGCGCAGCGCTACGCTGATGGGGTCCCCGACGGCCCGGAGCAGGTGTACTTCGCGCCTCCGGCTTCTTCGACGGGCTACGACTACTTCGACGCCGTCGACGTGCGGCCAGCGGCTTACTTCTACGAGATCCGTGCGGGCGTTGACGAGCATCGGAGCGCGCCGTTTCGGACCAATACCGTCACGCCTCCCCCAACGTGGCCCGACCCGCTCGTCATCGGAGCGTACACCTCAATCGAGTACAACCAGTCGGCCCTCGGATTCGTGTATCTGAGCGTATTTTTTCCGCGCCCCCGACTCGAGCCCCGCTATAACATCGTGTTGGAAGACGAATCCGGGACCGAGCGCGCGCTCACCCCCTCCTTCCCTCCGTTTCTCGGGTCCGAGCCCGTCAACGTCAACTTCGAGGTACCGCTCTCCCATCTGGACCAGAGCAAATCCTATCGGACGGTGCTGATCACGAACAGCGGCGAGCGCGTATCTCACACGGGCGCGCCTCTGCGATACGACGCCTCTGAAGGGTGGTGGATCATCTCAAACTGAGCCGTATACCCGTAGCGCGCACCACCGCAGCGGCGATCAACTGGGCGTGGTGCCGTCCGTTCTCGATAAACCACCGGCTTGTGCGCAATCCGCCGCAGACGGTTCCGGCGAGGTAGACGCCCGCGCGGTTCGTCTGGTGCGTGTCCTCGTCGTAGATCGGCGTGCGGGCCGGATCGTCGTCCCAGGCGATGCCGAGCGATGCGAGCAAATCGTAGTTGGGGCGGTAGCCGACCAGCGCGTAGACCGCGTCGGCGGCGAGCGTGGTCGGACCGCCGGGCGTCTGCACGTCGACCCATCCCGGGCGGATAGCGGTCACGGTCGATTCGAAGTGCGCGGCGATGCTTCCTTCTTCGATGCGGTTGATCAGGTCGGGGCGGATCCAGTACTTGGTGCTCGTCGAGATCTCGTCGCCGCGGATCACCATTGCGGCGCGGGCTCCGGCGCGGTAGAGGCTGAGCGCGGCTTTGGCGGCCGAGTTCTTGGCCCCGATCACGACCACGTCGCGGCCCACGTGCTCGAACGGCTCCTTGTAGTAGTAGCGGACGTGCCCAAGGTCGGCACCGGGCACGTCGAACGGGTTAGGCACGTCGAAGAAGCCCGTCGCCACGACGACGGTTTTCGCCCGGATCGGTCCGCAATCCGTTAGCAGTCGAAAATCTCCCTCTTCGCCCTCTAGCCCGGTAACGAGGGTCGACAGGCGCAGGTCCAGCCTCTCGGCAAAGGCGACCCTACGGTAGTAGTCGAGCGCTTCCTCGCGCAGCGGTTTGTAGCCGCGCGTCGGAAAGGGGTAGTCGCCGATTTCGAGCAGATCGGGCGTAGAGAAGAACTCCATGTTCGTCGGATAGCCGACCAGGCTGTTGACCAGCGCGCCCTTGTCGACGACCGCGACGCGCTGCCCCACGCGTTGCAACTCGATAGCACATGCCAGGCCGACCGGTCCAGCGCCCACGACGACGGCGTCCAGCAGATCGGCGGCGGGTTCGAGTTGCGGAGGTGGGAGTAGGACCGATGCTTCCATACCTGCTCAACGCCGAATCACGCGCGCGGTTTGCTCGGTTTCCGGAACGCCGCAGCCGATGCGCCGCGTATCCTGCTCTCCCCTCACCAACCGTCCGCCGATGCGCGTCACCTACCTCACCAACGAGTATCCGCCTCACATCTATGGCGGCGCGGGCGTCCACATCGACCACCTGAGTAGGGGTATGGCCGAGATCGCCGGGACAGAGGTAGACGTGGTGCACTTCGGTGAACCCGGTGAGAAAGTGCTGGGCAACCGGCTCGAGTCGCGCGGCGCTCCATCGATTCCCGGGCTTCCGCACCAGCGCCCCGAGCACGGCAAGGTGATGGATACGCTGGGCCGCAACTTGCACATGGTCGGGCTCGCCGAGCCTTCGGACATCGTCCACGGGCACACGTGGTACAGTCACCTGGCAGGCTGCATCGCCAAGCAGTTGTGGCAAGCCAAACTGGTGCTGACGACGCACAGCCTCGAGCCGCATCGCCCGTGGAAGGCCGAGCAGTTGGGGACGGGCTACAACGTCTCGTCGTGGATTGAGCGGACGGCCTACCAGAACGCCGACGGTATCATCGCCGTCAGCGAGCAGATGCGCCGCGACGTGATCCAACTGTACGGCGTCTCGGACGAGCGCATCGCCGTCATCCCCAACGGCATCGACCTGGACGAGTTTACGCTCCAGACCAACGACGCCCTGCTGCGCTCGCTGGGCATCGACCCGGATATAGGGTACGTGCTCTTCGTCGGGCGGATCACACGGCAGAAAGGGATCTCTCATTTGCTCAAAGCCGCCGAGCAGCTGCCTCACGGCACCCAGCTCGTCCTGTGCGCCGGAGCGCCCGACACGCCCGAACTCGCCAAGGAAGTCGAGACGGCGGTCGAGCGGTTGCAGGCGTCGGGCAGGCTGCGCGTCGTGTGGATCGCCGAGATGCTGCCGCGCGTGCAGGTGGCGCGCATCTACGCCGGAGCCGCCGTCTTCTGCTGCCCAAGCGTGTACGAGCCGTTCGGAATCATCAACCTCGAGGCGATGGCTAGCGGCGTGCCCGTCGTCGGAAGCCGTGTCGGTGGTATCCCCGAAGTCGTCGTCGAGGGCGAAACGGGTCTACTCGTCGACGTGCATCCCGACGCCGAGCAAGGGTTCGCGCCACACAACCCTGCAGCATTCGAGAAGGAATTAGCCGAAGCGATCACCTCGCTCCTAGCCGATCCTGGACGGGCGCGCGCAATGGGCGCCAAAGGCCGCGAACGGGTCGAGGAGCGCTTCGCCTGGACCGCCATCGCCGAGCAGACCCACGCGCTCTACCAGCGGCTGATCGGCTAGGGCGCGAAACCGCGACGCGATGCTGGCTTTCCAATAGCAAACCCGACTGTTATGGAGCCGATCACGATTAAGGAAGAACGCGTGCTGCGCGCCCTCGTCGCCTATGCGCGTAGTGAGGTGAGCTACTACAACGCGCAGCACCTCTCCGGGCTGGTCGCCAACGAGTGGTATCCGCTGTGCGAACGGGCCGGGCTTCCCACACGGCGCCCCGTTGTGGACGAGAACGACTTCAAAGAAATCGCTGGGTTTGTGCCTGTCGAATCTCAGTGATTGCGGTCGTTTCCAATACGTCACCACTCTCGGCGCTTTACGCGACGGATCTGCTGTGGCTTCTCCCCCGACTGTACGACACTATTCTGGTGCCGCCCGAGGTAGCAGACGAATACACCATCGTAGGTCGCGTGCTTCCGAATTTTGTCGAAGTGCGAAAGGCGCCGTCTCCCTATCCGGTAGGAGGACGGCTCCATCTAGGCGAGGCCGCAGCGTTGGCGCTCGCTCGCGAGACGAAGGCCGAGATTCTGACCGATGACTATGGAGCGAGACGCTATGCACAGCAGCACGATATCCCCCTCATCGGATCGGTGGGCGTGCTGTTGCGAGCCAAAGCATCGGGCATTCTACTCACCATCGCCGATCCGCTTAGGCGGTTGGGCACCGATCTGTATCTCTCCGACGAACTCATCGCCGAGGTGCTGCGGCGGGCGGGAGAAGGCTGATCCGCGCGGACCCGTCCGGCGGACCTGTCGTTGGCAACGGTCCACCTAGACGACACGCATGGACTATCCCAATATCCGCACCCTCGGCGATCTCAAAGCGTCGGGCTACCAGCCGCGCACGGTCAAAGACGAGATCCGCGCCAACCTGATCGCCGCCTTGGAGCGCGGCGACGAGCTCTTCCCCGGCATCCTGGGCTACGAACAGACCGTTCTGCCGCAGATCGAACACGCCATCCTGGGACGCCACGACTTCATCCTGCTCGGCCTCCGCGGACAGGCCAAGAGCCGACTGGTCCGCAGCCTGCCGCAGTTTCTGGACGAGTGGGTCCCTGTCGTGCCCGACAGCGATCTGAACGACGACCCGATGCAGCCCATCAGCAAGGCCGCGCGCGACGCCGTCGCCAAACACGGCGATGATCTCGAAATCGGTTGGTGGCACCGGAGCGAGCGCTATGGCGAAAAGCTGGCGACGCCCGACACGAGCATCGCGGACTTGATCGGCGACATCGACCCGATCAAGGCGGCGCACAACCGGCTGACGTATGCCGACGAAGACGTGATCCACTTCGGCATCGTACCGCGCACCAATCGGGGCATCTTTTGCATTAACGAGTTGCCCGACTTGCAGCCGCGCATCCAGGTCGGCCTGCTCAACATCATGGAGGAGCAGGACATCCAGATTAGGGGTTTCAACATCAGGTTTCCGCTCGACGTGCTGATGGTGTTCACGGCCAACCCCGAGGACTACACGAACAGGGGTAGCATCATCACGCCGCTCAAAGACCGCATCGACAGCCAGATTCTGACGCACTACCCGTCGACGGTCGACATCGGCGTGTCGATCACGGACCAGGAGGCGTGGCAGGACCGGGGCGGCGTGCGCGTTCGGATTCCGCACTTCTTCCGCGAGGTCGTCGAGCAGACGGCGTTCGAAGCGCGCGAGAGCGAGTACGTCGACCAGAAAAGCGGCGTGTCGGCTAGGATGACGCGGGCATCGCTCGAAAACCTGGTGTCGGCGGCCGAGCGGCGGGCGATTCGCTGTGGCGAGAAGGAGACGACGCTCAGGGTCAGCGACTTGACGGCGGTCGAAAGTGCCGTCACGGGTAAGGTCGAACTGGTCTACGAAGGCGAGCAGACCGGCGCGGCGAGCGTAGCCAGCGTACTCGTCGGGCGCGCGGCCAAGTCGATCTTCGGCCGCTACTTCCCCGATCCGTCGGACAAGAAGCGCGGTCGGCCCGAGTATCAAGCCGTCATCGACTGGTTCAGCAAGGGCGGGACGGTTGAACTGGAAACAGGCCTGTGCCTGGGCGACTATTCGGCATCGCTCGAAAAAGTCAAGGGGTTGGCAGATGTCGTCAAGAAGCACGCGCCCGAAGGCGACGCGGCCGAGCGGCTGGCGGTCATGGAGTTCGTGCTCGAAGGCTTGCATCAGCACTCGCTGCTGGGCAAGGAGGCGCACGCCCAGACGCGCCGCTACGCCGACATGATGGGGTCGATGCTGTCAGGCCTGACTTCGTTCGGCGAGGATGACGACGAGGACTTCGATGAATCGGCATATAACTGACATCGGCTTTCGCCTCTATGTCCTGACGAACATTCCGCGTCAGTACGGGCGGCTCGCCGAGCCGCCCCTGCGGTCAATCACGCTCATCCTGCACCTCGCCGAGCCGCCCCTGCGGATTTTGGCGGTGATTGGGGTGATGGCTATGGCATCCGGCTGTGGCTTTTACTCGCTCACCGGCGCGTCCATCCCCGACGACATTCAGACCGTCGCGATTCCTCTGGCTGATCTGGATGCGGCGACGCCCGTCTCGACGCTCGCCGACGATTTGACGCGGCTGGTGATCGACCGGATGGTGCGGCAGACGCGGCTGGATCTGGAAACCGACGAAGCCGACGCCGATGCCGTCCTGACGATGCGCATCACGCAGTATCGGGCCAGCCCGGCGGCGCTCGCGTCGGACGACCGGGCGCAACTCACGCGCGTTTCGATCTCGGTTCAGGCCCGGTATGCGCGCCAAGGCTCAGACGAACCGATCTTCGACCGTGCATTCCAGGGCAACGCGGACTACGATCCGGTCGCCGTCGGGCCGTCGGGTGAGATCGATGCTGCGGCCATCGCGCTGGCCGAGATCGCCGACGACGTGTTCACCGCGGCCACCTCGAATTGGTAAAGGTGGGCCGGCGGGTTGCGCGCAGGTGCTCCAGTGCGCGATACTTGCAGATTCCCCACCCTACACCGACTCATGCGCCTCCTCCTACTAGGCCTCCTGATCGCCTTCGCACCGGCGTGTGCGCCGCCGCCTGCCACGTTCGGCGCAAACGGTCTTCCGCGCGACCGCGCCGCACCGGTTGAATCGTCCGAAGAATCCAACTTGCGCGTCGAGAACGAGCGCCTGCGCCGCCTGCTCGCCGTCGAGTCGAGCACGAGCGGCAACTGCCCGGCGCCCGAGGACGCGTACCGGGGCGAAACCGTCGAGGTGCTGCTCGCCGACGTGTACTTCGAAAGCGGCTCGGCCGATCTGACGGTCGACGGGCAGGCGCGCCTCGCCCAACTGGCCGACCGCCTGGACCGCGACTATGGCGGACGAAGAATCCGCGTCGAGGGCCACACCGACAGCCAGCGCATCGGCCCTTCGATCGCCGAGCAGTTTCCCACCAACTGGGAGCTTTCTACGGCGCGGGCTACGGCCGTCGTGCGCTTTCTCGAGCGCGAGGGCATGCCTTCGAACCGTCTCGAAGCGACGGGCCTGGCCAGCTTCGACCCGATCGCAGACAACGCGTCGGCCGAAGGGCGCGCGCGCAACCGCCGCGTGAGGGTCGCCGCACTCGACTAACTTGCGGCACTCACCGCCGACTGTTATGCTCGCTCGCTCCGCCCTGATCGTCCTGCTGATCGCGTTCGCTGGCGGATGCGCGGCGAGTCAGCAGCTTCCGCGCGAGCAGATGCTTCGCGCGCACGCCGAGGCTCAGCGCGACAGCCTGGCTCTGCTGCTGGCCGGGCAGCGAGGGCGCGAGGGCGCTCTACGCGACTCGCTCCAGTTCTACGACGACATCGACAGCGGCGCCTACGAACGCCGCCTGCGCGTCCTCACCGACCGCATCCGCGCCTACGAGTTTCAGCAGGGAGGCAGCGTGGCCGGTACGCCCATCGACACGCTCTACGCCGACGAACTCTTCGAACCTGCCTCGGCGACGCTCTCTTCGAACGGCACCGCCCTGCTGGACCGCGTCCGGCGCGACCTGGGATCGTCGGGCCGCATCCGCGTCGAGGGCCACGCCGATGGCAGCCCCATCGGCCCGAGTTTGCGCGCCCGCTTCGACTCCAACTGGGAACTGGCGGCGGGCCGCGCCGCTGCCGTAGCGCGCTACCTGATCGGGGGAGGCATGGACTCGGACCGTTTCGACGTGGTGAGCCGAGGCGATACGGCCCCACTGGGCAGCAACGCAACGCCTCAAAGCCGCGCGCGGAACCGGCGCATCGTCGTCTACCGGTTGTAACCGAGCGTGAGCCGCAGACGACGTAGTTTGCGGCATGTCCGACGTGCTTCTCGATCTCCACGCGCGCGCCCAGTCGCTGCTGTCCCGTGCCTACGCGCCTTACTCGCGCCGGGCTCAAGCGTGCGCGCTGCTGACTGCCGACGGAACCGTCGTGCCGGGCGTTCGCGTCGAGAGCGGTTCGTATGGACTGACGTGCGATGCCCTGCTCGGCGTTCGCTCGGCGCACGCGTCGACCGGATCAGCGGCACCGATTGCACTGGCGTTCGCACAGCCGCACACTCCGGCCGATCGGCTGCACGCACTGGCGTGGACCGGAGTCGCCGACGTGCAGAGCGCGCACGTGCTCGTCCTCTCCCACGACGCTCTACCCGCGGTCGGCGATTGGTGGGGCCCTCCCACGTCCCTTGCGACTGGCGGCGAGGCCTCGCCCGGCGCGTTTTGCGAGCAGGCGCTGGTGCTGGCCTCAGAGCGCGCCGTCGTGCCCGAGAGCAGATTTCCCGTCGGCTGCTGGGGCCGCTCCGCTGATGCCAGTGGAGCAGAGTGCTGGCTTCCGGGCGTAAACGTCGAGTCGGCTGACTGGAGCCGCATTTTGTGCGCCGAGCGATCGGTCATTCATCTGGCGCGCGCGCTGGCGCTTGCCCTTCCCGGCCGCTTCTACCTCGCCTGCGTGCGCGTCGACGGCTCGCCGTGCGGTGCGTGCCGGCAGTGGCTGACGGAACATGCGCCAACGGCTGAGATTTGGATGCACCGCCGAAACGGCACCCCGATCCTCACCCACCCCCCTGCCCTGCTGCCCGGCGCCTTCGACGCTGCCAGCCTGCGCACCTGATTGCCGAGCCTGCTCCATGCTGTTTCAAGTCGTCTTGTTTCTGGTCGGCCTGACGCTGCTCTATTTCGGAGCCGAGTGGCTGGTCAAAGGCGCCTCAGCAATCGCGCTGCACTTCGGGATTCGGCCCATTGTCGTCGGGCTGACGGTCGTCGCGCTCGGAACGTCGATGCCCGAGTTCGTCGTCAACTTGGCCGCTTCGCTCAAAGGCAACGACGACTTGGCGTTGGGCAACATTGTTGGCTCGAACATCGCCAACATCGGGTTGATACTGGGATTGAGCGCGATCGTGGCGCCTCTGCTGGTGCAAACGACGACGCTCAAGCGCGAGTACCCGTTCTTCGTCGGCGTGATGGCGCTCTTCTTCGCCTTGTCGCTCGACGGCACGCTGGGGCGGCTGGACGGCATCCTCTTGATTCTGGCTCTCGTCGGCTTCCTGGTTTACCTCATCATGGACACGCGCGCGCGGAGCAGGGGCAGCCGGGCGCAGGACGCCGTGGACGCTGCAATGGCCGACGCGGCTCTGGTCGACGCGGCGCTCGCGGAGGTAGGACTCGAAGAGGACGCCCAGGACGCCCGGGCGTCCATGGCGCGGCGCATCGTCCTGCTCACCGTTGGAACCGTCTTGCTGGCCGTCGGCGCCAAACTGATGGTCGACGCGGCCGTCTTCTTCGCGTCGCGCCTCGACATCGAACCGGCGATCATCGGCCTGACGGTCGTAGCGATCGGCACGAGCCTTCCCGAGTTGGCGGCGAGCGTCGTCGGGGCGGCGCACGGCGAAGAAGAAATGTCCCTGGGCAACGTATTGGGCAGCAATATTCTCAACGTCCTGTTCGTCATCGGCATCGTATCGGTGATCAGCCCGATTTCGGTCGGCAGCGACGAGATGAGCATTCACATGCCGATCATGCTGGTGTTCAGCCTCCTCATTCTCCCCATGGCGTGGTTCGACCGGCGCATCTCGCGGCTCGAAGGCAGCATTCTGCTCGTCGGCTTCATTAGCTACATCGGGTACGCGATCTGGCCGTACATGACGTGATCATGGGGCGAGCCACAGCGCGGAGGCCGAGCGGATGAAGCTACTCGTCGGACATCCGTGGATTGCTCTGATCGGCCTTCTCGTTGCGCTGGGCGTTGGCTGGTGGGCCTACCGGCGTACGACGCCCACGCTCACGCCCGGCCTGCGCGGGACACTGACGGCACTGCGCGCCGTGACGCTGGCTCTGGTGCTTTTCCTGCTCGCTCAGCCGCTGCTCCGGCGAACGACGGTCGAAGAGCAGCCTGCCTCGGTCGCTCTGCTGCTCGACGACAGCCGCAGCGTCGCCCTGGCCGACAGCCTGACCGGCGGACGGCTCGACAGCCTGCTCGCTGCGTTCGGCGACGCGCTTCCCGACGGAGTGCGCGCGATCCGCGTCGCCTTCGACGCTTCACCGCGCAGGCTGACCGACAGTGACACGCTGGCCCGACTGGGCGACCGCACCGACATCGCGCGCGCGCTGACCTTTCCGCGCGAGATGCTGCGCGAGGCCAACGTCCAGGCAGCCGTCTTGGTGACCGACGGGCGCTACACGGCGGGCCGCAATCCGGTCTACGTCGCCGACGACGTGCGCGTGCCGCTCTTCGCCGCCGCTGTGGGCGACACGACGGCTCAGCGCGACGTGCGCGTCACCCGCGTGGACGCCGCGCCGCTGCTCTACTTGGGAGCCGAGTCTGCCGCGCGCGTGACGATCGCCGCCGACGGGGTCGATGCCCAGACGCCGCTCACGATCACGCTGCAACTAGGCGGCCGAACCGTCGCGACGGATCGCCTTGCCTCGCCCTCTCCGGGCGCTCGCGTCTCGGTCGATCTGCCGTTTACGCCGACGGTTTTGGGACCGACGCGGCTGACGGCGATCGTGTCGCGCGTGGACCGAGAGGCGACGTATCGCAACAACAGCCGCAGTCTGGCCGCCGACGTGCGCGACGACCGGCGCAGCGTCTTGCTGGTCGCTGGGGCGCCCGAGCCGGACGTTTCGGCTGTGAGGTCGGCGCTGGCTTCAGATGCCGGGCTGACGCTGACGACGCGCGTGCAGAAGGAGCCGGGCATTTTTTACGAGGGACCGCTTCCGGCTCGGCTGGACACGTTCGACGCGTTCGTGCTCGTCGGTTTTCCATCTGAGGCTGCCTCCAGCGCCGACGTGGAGCGCCTGCTCGCTGCTGCGACGGGAGGCATCGGACTGGCGACGTTCGCGACCGCGCGCACCGACCTGGGTAAACTGCGCGCCCTGGTTTCGCTGCTGCCTGCCTCACCGTCGACATCGGCGTCGGACGCCGTCGAGGTTTTGCCTGCCGTCACGGCGGCCGGGCGCGCACACCCGATTCTGACGCTGCCCGACGTAGCGCCCCTCTCCGATCTAGGGCTTCCACCGCTGCGCTATCCGGTCGCGCGCTGGCAGGCCGCCGCAGGCGCATCCGTTCTGGCCACGACTAACGAGCGCGGCGTCACGCTAAGCAATCCGATGATGGCAGCGCGGCGCGTCGGGCGGGCGCGCTCGTTCGTGCTCGTCGGCGGCGGCGTGTGGCGCTGGCGGACGCTGCCCGAGGCGCTGGCTCAGTCCGATGCGTTCTGGCCTGCATTCGTCGCCAACGTCGTGCGCTGGGTATCGGCCGACGACGACGAACAGGCGCTGCGCATCCGGCCGACCGAATCGGTCTTCGGCGCGGGTGAGCCGGTCGTGCTACAGGGCACGCTCTACGACGAGAGCCGGCAGCCCGTGACGGGCGCCCAAATAGCGGTCGACGTGGCGACGCCTGGGGGCGAGACGCTTCCGCTGACGCTGCAAAGTCTGGGGTCGGGCCGCTACGGTCTCGACGCCGGGACGCTGCCCGAAGGCACGTACCGCTTCTCGGCGACCGCCACGCGCGCAGGCGCTCAGATAGGCGAGGATGACGGGTCGTTCGTCGTCGGTCCGGTCGACGCCGAGTTCGCCGACGTCACCGCCGATCTGCCCTTGCTCCAACAGGTCGCCGCCCGGACCGGAGGCCGCGCCGTCACGCTGGACCAATTGCCCGCCCTCGCTGCCGACCTGGCGCCGCTGCTGCAACCGACCCTCGTCCCCACGACCGTCGACGATCCGCTGTGGGATGCGTGGCCGCTCCTCGCTCTGATCGTCCTGCTGCTGACGGCCGAGTGGGTGATGCGGAAACGCGCCGGACTCGTATAGTCGCTGAGCCGAACGCGCCCGATCGCCCCCGGCGCCGTGGCCGGACCGCCGGAGCATGGATGCCACGTGCAGACGACGCAGAGCGTTGGCGAAGAGCGATGCGCAGGGTACGAGAGCGCGCTGAGCCGCCCGTTCGACCGGAAACACGACCGCCCTGACGCGTATCCCTGCGTCTCTATCCTGCCGTTCCGCCCGTTCATGACGCCCTCGACCGATACCGTTCCTCTCGACACGATGCGCGAGCTGAGCGCCTTCACCAGCGAGTCGACGGGCATTCCCTATCACCCGCTCGTCCGCTTCGCCGAGCCGCTGTTCGACGCCTACGAAGTCGAATCGGAACGCGCGGTCGCGCTAGCCGAGGGAGACGAAGACGAGGCGCCGGACGAACTGCTGCTCGTGCTCGAAACGGCCCGGCTGCTGTGGACGGCGTTTGGTCTGCCCGAGGCGCAGGCCCGCCACGCCTTTGCCGATGTGCAAGGGCTGATGATGCCCGGCGAGCACGACGAGCAGGACACGGCGATGCTGCACCTGCTGCTGGCTCGCCTGGAAGAGCGCTGGCACGATCTCGGAGCCGGCGATCTCTCGGTCGATGCTGCCGCGTTGCCGTTCGGCGCAGTGGCCGACCGGTACCGAAAGCTGTTTCCACCTCAGTCCGATGCTCCTGCCGTGGGAGCGAGCGCCGAAGACCTGGCACTCTTCGCCCGCCCCCTGCTCGACGCGCCCGAAGTGGCTGCCGATCTGGACCTGCTCGATCAGCGCATGGAACTGGCACAGGTGTTGTTCGATCTGGCGCGTCACCACGTGCCGTTCGACGAGCAGACGCGCGCCGTCCGCGACCGCTTTCCCGACGAGTCCGATCCCGAGACGCTGGTGACCGACATGAACCTGCACTACGTCGAGTACTTTTCCTGAGCGTCCGCTCCCTCCTTCCGAACCGGCCGATGACCGAGACTCCTTCGCGCCCTCAGCCGGCGCCTACCGACCGCGCGCTGCACGACGACTTGGTCGCCATCCGCCGCCACCTGCACCGCAACCCTGAGTTAGGCTTCGAGGAGTTCGAGACGGCCGCGTTCATTCGCAAAACGCTTTCGGATCAAGGCCTGACGCCGATTCCGGTGGCCGAAACGGGCACCTACGTCGACATTGTCGGCGAGCGCGCTGGCCCGCTCGTCGGCTACCGCGCCGACATCGACGCGCTGCCGATCGAGGATCAGAAGGACGTGCCCTACGCATCGCAAAAAGATGGCGTCGCCCACTTGTGCGGTCACGACGCGCACACAGCCATTGGGCTGGGCGTGGCGCGTTTACTCGACGCGCGGCGCAGCGAGATCGCTGGGACGATCCGAGTGTTTTTTCAGCCCAACGAGGAGGGCACCCCGTCGGGCGCGCCGCGCATGATCGCCGAAGGCGTGCTGGACGGCATGGTCGCCGTCTTAGGCCTCCACGTCGATCCCTCGACCCAGCTAGGGCGTTATGGCTTGATCACCGGCCCGGCGACGGCCTCGACCGACCGCTTCGATCTGACCGTCCGCAGCGCGTCGACGGGGCACTCGGCGCGTCCGCACGAAGTCACCGACACGATCTTCGTCGCCACGACGCTGCTGGCCCAGATCTACGCGCTGGCCGGACGTAGGACCGACGCGCGCCGCGCCGCCGTCTTCACCGCCTGCCGAATGTCGAGTTCGTCAAGCGCCTACAACGTCATTCCGCGCGAGGCGACCGTCGGCGGCACGCTGCGCTGCGTCGACATGGAGATGCGAGCCACGATGCGCACGCTGATCGAGCGTACGGCGTCGCACGTGGCCGATCTGCACGACTGCGAAGTCGACGTCGTCTTTCTGGACGGCTCCCCGCCGGTCCTCAACGACGCGAGCCTGATGACGCTGGTCGAACAGACGATCCTCGACACGCTGGGCGAAGAGGCCGTCAGGCGCTTCGATCTGCCGTCGATGGGAGCCGAAGATTTCGCCAGCTACACCCAGATGACCGCGGGCGCATTCGTGCGCGTCGGCACGTGCAGTTCGCCCAGCACGGCCCACCCGGTCCACGATTCCGAGTTCGACCTGGACGAGCGCGCGCTCGCGCCCACCGCTCGGCTGATGAGCGAGGTCTTGATCCGGCGCGGGCAGCAGCGGTGAGCCGGTCGGCCCTTTCGGATGCAGGAGCGATCCGATGGGCGCTCGCCAAAGACGGGCTGACGGCGGCGCTCCTGCTGGCTGCGGCCGGTCTATTCGCGCTCACGTACGGCGGCTGGATCGGCTACGCGCTCGCCTGCTTGTGCCTGCTTCTGGGGAGCGGCGCCGCCTACGTGATGGCGCGCACCAAGTCGGTGGCGTACGACCGCGAGGGCGTGACGGTAGGCAGCCAGCGCCATTCGTGGAGTGATTTGGAGCAGATAGACGCACAGCCTGGCCGAGGCGGAGCCAACGCTCCGATCTGGATCGACGTGCGGGGTCAGCGGCGCGTCTGCACGTACGTCGACCCCAAGCACCGCGCGCGCCGAATAGCCGCGTTCACGGACGAGTGGAAAACGAGCGGCTCGGCCGTCGAAAGGAGAGACGAATCGCTGATCTGGTCGTCGGAGCCGATCCGCGACTGAGCGCCGCCACTCGGCGCGCTCGGTCGCAGACGCTCTCCGGCCGCGCGCTGAGCCCGAGTTTAGCCGCGCGCGTGTAATTTGGCGCTCCGCCCTACCGCCCGCCGCCGATGCGCCTCGCTGTTCTCGCCCTGACGCTCTTTCTCGCTCCGGCTCTGGCCGCGCAGCCGCTGACCGTCACCGATACGTTCGAGGACGGCGACTTCTCTGCCAACCCGGCGTGGTCGGGCGATGCAGACCGGTTTGCGGTCTCGAATCTCGACGGTAGCCAGGTGCTGCGCCTAGCCGGACGCGCCCAAGCCGATACGGCCGCGCTGGCAACGCCGTCGGGCGTGAGCGACGGCGTGTGGCGCTTTCGCATCGGCTGGCGCGACGTGAACCTGAGCACGTCGAGCGGCGCGCGCGTCTACTTGACGAGTGACCAGTCGGACCTGACAGCGGCAGTCCAAGGCTATTTCTTGCAGTTCGGCACCAACAACAGCCTCGAACTCCGCCTCTACCGGCAGGATGGATTGCCGACGAGCAGCAACCGCGTCGAGATTGGCGCGAGCGTCGAAGGCGCTATAGCGGACGGCAGCCAGACGTATGCCGTCGAGGTGACGCGTAGCGGAGCCGAATGGACCGTTTCGCTCGGCGGCGCGCAGGTGCTCACGGCGAACGACGATACGTACACGCGCGCGCTGGCGTTCGGCTTGTGGACCAAGCACATCGCGAGCACGGCCGATGGCTTCTTCCTGGACGACGTGGAGATCAGCGGCTCGGCCGGACCACCCGACGCTACGCCTCCGACGATCGCCACCGCTCGTTACGACGATTCGGCGGGCGGGTTGGGCTTGACGTTCAGCGAACCTGTCCAGCGCGGCGACGTGACGGCAGCCAACTTCGCCCTGGCGCCCGGCAGCATCGCATCGGTCACGCCGTTTCCCACGACCGGCGACGCCGACAGCGCATTCGTCGCGACAGGTCCTCTCGCCAATGGCACCTACCAACTCTCCGTCTCGGGCATCCGCGACGCCGCCGGAAACGCGCTCGCCGACACGACGCTGACGTTCGAGATCGAACGCGACACCCAGCCGCCGTCGATTGTATCCGCGCTTGCAGATGCCAACTCGGTCTTGGTCCGCTTCAGCGAAGTCGTGGTCGACGCGTGCGGGGGAGGCGTCGCGCTCTTCCGCGTCGGCGTCACCCTGGCGCCCTCTCCGCCGCTCAGTTGCGCGGCTGCCGGCGACTCGGCTCGCGTCGTCCCTACCGGCGGTGCGGGCGGCCCTGGTTTCTTACCCGGCGAGCGCTACCAAATCACGTTTCGCGATTTGACGGACTTGGCGGGTAACGTCCGGTCCGAGGCTTCTATCGAATTCGGGCGCGCGTCTACTCCCCAGCGTGGCGAGGTGGTCGTTAACGAGTTCATGGCCAGCCCGGACGCGGGCGGCGTCGAGTACGTCGAACTATTCAATCGCAGCGAGCGGGCGTTCGACCTGTCCGCGTTCGCCCTCGCCGACGCGACCGGCACGCCGCGCTCCATCGCCTCGAACACGTCGATCGCGGCAGGTGCCTACGTCGTCGTCGCGTCCGACACTACGCTGCTTCGAGCGCGCTTTCCGGGCGGGTTCGGCGGGTCGCGGATCGTGCAGTCGGCCGTACCCTCGCTCAACAACGGCGGCGACACGATCGTGCTCTCGTCGGGCGGCGTCGCCGTCGATTCGCTGGGTTACACGTCGGCACAGGTGCAGCAGGGCGTCGCCCTCGAACGCGTTGATCCCGCCGTTCGGGGCGTCGCGTCCAACTTCGCCTTTTCGACCGACCCGAGCGGCGGCACGCCCGGCCGCCTCAACTCGCAGTTCGCGCCTGACGTGCTGCCGCCGACGCTGATCGGCCTGAGCGCGACCGTCGACACGCTCCGGCTGCGCTTTTCCGAGTTCATCCCTGACGCGTGCTCGGCGACGTTCGAACTTCAGGGCGTCGATGCAGACGCGCCAACGGTCGCAGTCGGCGCGTGCGTGGCGGCGGGAGACTCGGCCAGGCTAGCCCTGGCGCCCGCTCTGCCGCGCGGCGTGGGCTACCGGCTCGTCGTTACCGGCTTGGTCGACGCGGCAGGCAACGCGCAGCCGCTCGCCGAGCGCGACGTGCTCATCGGCTTTGCGCCGCAGCCAGGCGAGATCGTCGTCAACGAAGTGCTTCCCGCTCCTTCGTCGAGCGACGGATCCGAGTTCGCCGAACTGCTCAACACGACCCAGCGCCCCCTCGCACTCGACGGGCTGAGCATCTTCGACAGCGGACAGACGCCGCGCGCGCTGCCTCCGGGTCTGACGCTGCCTGCGGGCGACTACCTCATCCTCGCGCCCGACACGGCCGCGCTGCGCGTCCAGTTTCCGGGCGGCTTCGGCGGCGCCCAAGTCGTTCGGCAAGCGCCGTGGCCGAGCCTCAACAACGGCGGCGACCGGCTGGGCATCGCGCTCGGCTCGGTACTGCTCGACACGCTGCGCTATACCGGTTCGCAGGTCGAAAGCGGCGTCTCGCTCGAGCGCGTCGACCCGGCCATCGCGGGCGTGCCCTCGAACCTGCGCGTCTCGACCGACCCCAGCGGTGCCACGCCCGGACGCCGCAACACGCAGTTCGCGCCCGACCTGGACCGGCCCCGCGTCGTCCGCGCCTACTACCGCTCGACCGTAGAAATCGCCGTCCGCTTCTCCGAGTCCGTTCAGCCCGGCGGGATTTTGACGGTCGATGGGCAGGCGCTGGCGACGACGGTTCAGGGCGATTTGGTGATCGCCGATACTCCTCCCGGAGCGTCCGTCGTCGGCATTGCGGGCTGGCGTGACCTGCGGGGCAATCCGCTCGCCCAGGCGACGAGCGCGCCGCTGGCTCAGCGTCCGGCAGCGGGCGATCTGGTCGTGACCGAGATCCTGTTCGCGCCCAACACCGACGCCGACGACGGACCAGTGCAGCCCGAATACGTCGAGTTCGTCAACGCAACGAGTCGGCCCATAACGCTGTTCGGCGCTGCGCTGACCTCGTCGCCGCTCGACGATTCAGCCGACAGCGACACGACGCGGCTGAATACCGAAGTCGCCGTCGCGCCCGGCGCATTCGCCCTGATCTACGACGCCGACTCGGCCGCTCCGCCCGACGGTCGACTGCTGGCGGCCTTCCCCGGCATCGACTCGGCAGTCGTGCGCGTCGGTGTGGCGACGGTCACGCCGAGCGGACTGGCCAATGGCGGCGAGCGCATCGCGCTGTTCGACCTGCGCGCTGGCGTCGAAGTCGACGCCGTTGGCTACCAGCCAAGCTGGACCGACGCCAACCGCCGGTCGACGACCGGTTTATCGCTCGAACGGCTCGACCTGAATGCTCCTTCGGACGAGGCGCTGACATGGGCGAGCAGCGTAGCCGAGTCCGGTGGCACCCCAACGCGTGCAAACAGCGTTAGCCGCGATTCGGAATCCCGCACTCCGCAGCCCGGCGAGCTGCGCATTACCGAAGTCCTGTTCGACCCCGCGCGCCTCAGCAGCGACGGCCTGCCCGATCAGACGGACTTTTTCGAGGTCTACAACGCATCCGACACGCCGCTCGCACTCAACGGCCTGCTCCTACTCGACGCGCCCGACGAACGCGGTCCTGCCACCCCGATGCGCCTGGTCTACACCCCGACGACACTCGGCCCCGGCGCCTACGCGGCCGTCTACGCCGTCTCGGGCATCTACGCCGATGCGCCCAACCCCGATCGTACCCTACGCGACGCGTTCCCCGACGCCAGCGGACCGCTGATCGGCCAGCGTCGGTCGCTCAGCCTTCCCAACAACGGCCGCCTGCTCCACGTGACGACGTTCGAAGGTGGACTGCTCGACTCGGTTCGCTACACGCCCGACTGGCACAACCCCTCCGTGAGGGACGGGACGGGACTGTCGCTCGAAAAGATCGACCCGCTCGCTCCGAGCAACGAAGCGGCGAGTTGGGGCACGTCGGCCTCTCCGAACGGCGCCACGCCCGCCCAGCGCAACAGCCTCACGCCTATGGATCAGGAGGGCGACCTGGACCGGCCCGGACTCACCATCTCGCCCTCCCCCTTTTCACCGGACGCCGACGGCTTCGAGGACGTGGCGACGATCCGCTATCGCCTGCGCGGGGCGTCGAACAGCGTGCGCGTGCGCATCTTCGACCACCGAGGCCGCGAGGTGCGCGAGTTGCGCCGCGTCGCGCTGGCCGGACAGCAGGGCACGCTGTCGTGGGACGGCTACGACGACGACGGCGACGCGCTGCGCATCGGCCTGTACGTCGTTCACATCGAAGCCGTCGACACGGACGGCGGCGTCGAGAGCCACCGCGCCGTCGTCGCGCTGATGCGGCGGTTGTAGCCCGCAAAAGCGTTACGCACCGCTTGGGCTGATCTCGTAATACGCCGTTAGGCCGTCGAGCAGTCTTTTCACCGAGCGGTCGACGATAGCCTGCACGTCTGCGAAACCGTCCTCGCCGCCGTAGTAGGGATCGGGGACGGAGAAATCGCCGGGTTCCTCGTCGAACTCTCGGAGCAGGCGGATTTTGGGACCGTTGGCATCGTCCGCGTGCTGGGCGTCTAGGGCGAGCAGGTCCGAAAGGTTGCGCTTGTCCATCGCGAGGATGTGATCGTAGTGCGCCAGGTCCGCCGCCGTCACCTGCCGCGCGGAGTGATCAGCTAGTGAGATGCCGCTGCGCTCGGCCAGAGCGACGGTGCGTGGATCGGCTGGGTTTCCGGCGTGCCAGTCGCCCGTCCCCGACGACGAGATCTCGAAATGCTCGGCGACGCCTCCCTGCCGCGCGTGCATTCGAAACAGCACTTCGGCGAGCGGACTGCGGCAGATGTTGCCCAGACACACGAACAGCACGCGAATGGGACGAGCGGGAGAATCGGACATGATCGACGGTCGGCAAAGCGGAAAATCCGGCCAACGCGCAGCGCGCCGCACCGTGCCCGCAGGATCAGAGTCGAACCGCCGCCGCATCTCCGACGCCTTCCTGTTCCATCATCACGATGTACGGCTCGGCCTTGGCAGAGCCGGCACCCGTGCGCCTGTTGTGATAGGCGAGCATCATGTACAGCGCCCAAGGCATCACCTCGCCCTCAGCAGCGGCGCCGTTCGAGATAGCGCACGCCGCGCGCCGAGTCGGGACCGGGGAGCCGCGTGGCCGAGCCAGCTGCGAGTTGCCAGGCGAACCGGAGGTTGGCGCGTTCGTGGTGCGGGTCGCGGGCGAGCGAGTCGCGGTAGGCTCGGCGCGCGCGCTGGTGCAGCAACGCCGCCTCGCTGGCGTCCGGCGCGATGACGTGTGCCATATACTCATCGCGCGCGTCGCGCACGTGACCGGTGCGCAGAATTGGCGCTAGAGCTTCGAGGGGACGCCCGTCGCCTGCTTTGGCCGCCGAACGCAAGTGGGCGACGTGGCCGTCGTAGTCGCGCGAGTCGAAGGCGATCTGCGCTTTGTCGCATTCCTCAGGGTCGGGCCGAACGCACGATGAGAGGACGACGAGGAAGAGCAAGGCGAGCGCACGGTCGAAAGCAAACCGAGCGGAAGCTGTCCTATGCATCGGCAGAGTGTGCGCTGTGCTTAGCGGGGAGCCTGAGCGTGTCGGCGCTCGTACCCGACGACTCGCCAACCGACCTGCCGTGCTCGATCTCTTCGCTTCGCCTGAATCCGGCACGCCCACCGTCCGCAGCGTCTCTGACCTGGCCGCCGAGATCCGCGCCGTTTTGGAAACCGACTTCGATGAAGTCCACGTCGAGGGCGAGCTGTCGAACTTCAAATCGTACCCGTCAGGCCACCTCTACTACTCGCTCAAAGACGAGTCCGCGCAGATTCGGGGCGTGATGTGGCGAAGTCAGGCGAGCCGCGTCTTCTTCACGCCTGAGAACGGAATGCAAGTGCGCATCCGAGGGCGTGTGAGCCACTACGCCGCGCGGGGCGACACGCAACTCGTCGCCGACACGATGGAGCCTGCCGGAGAGGGCGCGCTGATGGCGTCGTTCGAGGCGCTCAAAGCCAAACTCACCAGCGAGGGGCTGCTCGACGAGTCACGCAAGAAGCCGCTGCCGATGTATCCCGAGCGCATTGGCGTCGTCACGTCGGGCCAGAGTGCGGCGCTGCGCGACATCCTCGCCGTCTTGGAGCGCCGCTTTCCTCTCGCTCAGGTGTTCGTGCTCGGCGTCCGCGTGCAGGGCATAGGCGCTTCGGCTCAGATTGCCGAAGCCATCGCCACGTTCGCCGGGCTGGACGAGAGCGACGCGTACCGTCCGGACGTGCTGATCGTGGGGCGCGGCGGAGGCAGCATGGAAGACCTATGGGCGTTCAACGAGGAGCCGGTCGCCCGGGCGATTGCTGACTGCGCGATTCCGGTCGTGTCGGCGGTCGGACACGAGACCGATTTCTCGATCAGTGATTTCGTCGCCGACGTGCGCGCCGCCACACCGTCGATGGCCGCCGAGATCGTCGTACCCAACGCAGTGGAGACGCGCGCACTGCTTTATGGTTACGCCGCTACGATGGCCGACGCGTCGCGCGCCAAGATCGACGCCGGACGGATGGCCGTCCAGCGGCTGACCGGGTCGTCCGCATTCTACCGCACACCGCAGCGCGTCCGCGACGCGCGCGTGCAGACCGAGCGGCAGGTCGAGAGGATGCAGCGTGCGCTGGCCGAGCGGATGGAGGTGTTGCGCCGACGCGCTCTCGTTGCCCAGGCGCGGATTTCGGCGTTGGATCCCGTCGCGCCACTGCGGCGAGGCTACGCACGCGTCGAAACGAGCGAAGGCGCGGCGGTCTCCTCGGCCGATGCTGCCCGAGCGCTGGACCTCGTCCGCCTGCGTTTTGCCGACGGCACCGTCGAGGCGCAGCCCACGAGGAATGCGTGACCCCGCAGTCCGCAGGGAACCGCTCGTCTGATCCCCCTTTTGCCCAGGTGGCTCCTAGGCCTACCTTTGCATCTGCTCCAATCACCTCCGATTCCCAATGGCTACGTCCGAGATCACGCTGGCGATTCAGCCCGCCCAGCGGTTCAGCATCACCGACGTAAACCAGCTATTGCGTGAGGAGCACGGCGACTTTCTGCACGGCTTTCCAAAAGCGCTCTACACCTCGTTTCACACGACGGCGGGTTACTTCGAGCAGGCGGTGTGCAACGAACTGTCGCACTCCAAGGACTCGCTCCAGGACTTCGTGCAGGCCTACCAGAAGCTCTATCCGGCCGGAGCAGGCTACCGGCACGACATGCTGGAGCATCGCGACGAGCTTACCGAAGCGCAGAAAGTCAACGAGCCCCTCAACGGCGACTCGCACCTGACGTTTATCGGAACGGGCCTACTCAACTGCGTCACCTACGACGTGAAGGAAGACAACCCCGCCTACTTCGTCGACCTGGACGGTGTCTTCCGCTCGCAGCGCCGGACGCGCAAAACGACGATCACCGGGTTCACTGATGAGGTCGTCGCCGAAGAGCGCTGCATCCGCGTGCCCGCCAGCCGCAGTAGGGTCGACGCGTTCAACCTGCGCGACGCGCGGCTAGGCTTTCTGGGCGAGATCGACGCCCACATCCAGCGGCTGGGCATTTCCAAAGGCCGCGTCGAACTCAGCCTGAGCGACGACGAGAGGGGCGCCGCGCTCACGGTCAACGAGTACGAAACGCTGCTGATGCGTCACGACTTGGCCGATGTGATTCGCAACCCGTTTCGCTTCGTCGCCGAGCAGGGGTGGCACATGCTCCGCGACCCGCGCAGCGTGCCCAGCAAAGCGCTCAACTATGCCAAGTACGACTTCGTCCTCGTCGTCAACCGCCTGCTCGACAAACTCGGCCTTCGCGGCACGCCGGTCGAGAAGGTAACGGACCGCCTGATCGGAAGCGCCGCCGCCCGCCGCTTGCACATGAAGCGCGCCGTCAGCCTTCCCATTTCGGATCAGGCGACGCCGGGCGTGGGCCGCGTGCTGCACGGCACCTACCAAAGCCCGATCTTGATTCAGTGGCGCAGCGCTGCTCAGGAAGCCCGCTGCCTGGAAGTGAAGTTCGTCGCCTTCGAGTAAGTCGGTCTGCCAAACAACGCAGGTGGATTGACGTGCGTATCGTGAGAATGCCAACAGTCCGCCCGACATGCCTCCGCTGATTCACCTCCCCGCCGCACTCGTCGACTCACCTGCGCTCCCGCGCCACGTGGAGGAGTTGCAGCGTTTGCTCGCCGCTGAGTCGCAGAAGCGCGAGGCGTTTGTCGACGCCATACAGCCGCACGAAAAGGGCGAGTTCATCAACGGAGAAGTCATCACGCACAGTCCTGCCCGCGCTGTCCACATTGAAATCACGAGTCGCTTGGACACGCTCTTGCGTGCTCACGTACAGCGTCATCAGTTAGGCAAGGTGATGGTCGAGAAAGCGATGGTATCGTTGACGCGCAACGACTACGAGCCGGACGTGTGCTTCTTCGGCGCTGAGAAAAGCGCAGAGATTCGTCCGGACAGCCTACGGTTTCCCGCTCCTGATTTAGCCGTTGAAGTCTTGTCGCCGGGTACTGAGAAGCGCGACCGTGGCGTCAAGATGGAAGACTATGCCGCGCATGGCGTCGCCGAGTATTGGCTCGTCGATCCGAATGCCGAAACCGTCGAGCAGTGTGTACCGGACGATTCGGAGCCCTATGCGCTGCGCATGAAGTCCGGTAGCGGCCTGCTCGAAAGCGTGGCCGTCGAGGGATTTGCCATCCCCGTTCGCGCGCTGTTCGACGACGACGCCAACCTCGCGGCTCTGCGCGATCTGCTCGGCTGACGCAGGCCGGAAAGCTGCCAGGTTTTGGAGGCCTGATAGCTTTGGGCGGGTCGATCAGATCAGGCTCTTGGACTGGCCGCCGTCGGCATTGAGGCAGGCGCCGGTGATGAGGCTGGCGCGCGCCGACAAGAGAAACGCGGCGACATCACCGACCTCTTCGGCCGTTCCGAATCGGCCCAGCGGGATGTTGTCGGCGACGAACTGCTTCATCTTCTCGGGGTCCGACTTGACGCGTTTGTCCCACGAACCGCCCTCGAAGCGGATGCTTCCGGGCGCGAGCGTGTTGACGCGGATACCTTCGCCTGCCAGCTCCAGCGACATGATCTTGGCCGCGCTGATGAGGGCGCTCTTGGTCGCGTTGTAGATCGACAAACCAGCGCCACCCGCTTCGCGGCCGAAGATCGATGCGACGAAGAGCATCGCGCCGCCGCCCCGGTTGCGCATCGCCGGGATCGCGGTGCGGGCTAAACGGAGGTGCGCCTGGAAGTTGAGGTTGAGGATGTCAGCCCAGTCCTCGTCGGTCGTTTCGGCAAAGGGTTTGCGCCGGTTGCCGCCCGCATTTCCGACCAGAAGATCCAGGCCACCCATGTGCTCGACGGCCGCGTCGACTAGCATCTGCGCCGATGTCTTGTCCGTCACGTCAGCAGCTACGGCGTGGACGCGGACGCCGTGCGCGCGCAACTGCTCGGCTTTCTCGTTCAATGCGTCCTCGCCGCGCGCCGTAATGACGAGCGAGCAGCCTTCACGTGCCAGTCGGTCGGCTATGGCGGCACCCAATCCGCGTGAGGCTCCGGCGACGAGGGCGACTTTTCCGTTGAGTTCGAGATCCATAGAGTAGAGAGCGGTGAGTTCGGATGGGTTAAACCGATCCAACCGACCGCTTCGCTTGGGGGTTCGCCTACGACCGCACCGACCGGCGAGCCGCGCTCGCATCTTGCTCGAACACTTCGGCGCCCTCCGAATCCAGCAGCGGCATCTGCGGCGGCCCGCTCGTGCGCTCGAGCAGTCGCTCGGCGACGCCTTCCATCTGCCGCTCGCGTTTGGCGGCCCAGCGCGGGAGCGAGAGCCACGTGGAGGCCAACAATCCGAGCCCGGAAATGCCGAACGCAAACGCCGGGAAGATGATGGACCACAAACTGACCCCCAATCCAATGGCGACGAGCAAAACCAGACCAACCAATGCGAAACCAACTCCCAGCATCAGATTGGTCTGCGCCTCGCCCTTTTTCGTCCCCATCCGCAACCGGTAGCCGCCGTCCGACCGCTCGGCGATGGCGTACAAGTTGCCGTTACGCCACTCGCGCACGTTGCCGTTCGACCGCTCCTTTCCTTTGGCGTCGAACGTGTAGCGCAGATCCGACGCCAACACCTCCCACTCGTCATCGGTCAAGGGCGCGTCGAGGCGAACGGTACGCGAGACGCCGACAGGCAGCCCGAACGCGTGGGTGGGCGGCGGGGCCGATCCCATTCGGCCGAGCGAGGAGGCGGCGCGGGCAACGAACGCTGCCGAGAGCCCGGACTCCTCGCCGATCTGCGTCAACTCGGCGAGCGTCAAGCCGTCGTCCGATCCCAAGCGCCGTTGCACTTCTTCTTGCTCACGGGCAGCACGAGCGAAAATGGCTCGGATCTCAGCTTCGTCGTAGCGGCGCTCAGACATGGCGATATGGGGTGAAAGACTCGACTATACGAGGCAGTACATCGGCTGTTGCGGCCCAGACAACACGGTCCGACCAACCTCCAACACGTTTTGCACATGAGGGAAAACGGGGCGAGAGTAGAGTGCTAGCATATGTGCGCGCGAATCCGATCCCGCACGTTGCCTGTTTTCGAACCGAACCACCATTCGACCCTCGTGCACCTTACCCAACCCGACGCCGAACGTGCGTTCGAGCGCTTCATCGCCGACCGCGGATATCCGTGCATCATGGCGAAGTCCGCCCTCAAGCGCGGTCAGTACGCGCTCCACACGTATCCACCTCTCGGCTCGTCCGCAGCGGCCGACGCGCTCGCCCGCGACCTTGAGGTGTTCGCCGCTCAGCCCGAACCGGCGCGCGGCTTTCGCTCGTTCGTCTCGGTCTACGACGGCCCCGCACCCGCCGACGAACATGCGTTCGAGCGCGATCTGTGGAGAATACTCGGGGCGCTCCACGACCGCGACGATCAGCCGTGGGACCGATCCGTCTCGTCCGATCCCTCCGATCCAACGTTCTCGTTTTCTTTCGTCGGACGCGGATTCTACGTCGTCGGGATGCATCCCAACGCCTCGCGCCCGGGCCGCCGCTTCGACTATCCGATGATCGTATTCAACCTGCACGCTCAGTTCGAGCAGCTACGCGAGCAAGGCCGCTACGAAAAAGTCCGCAGCCTGATACGCGACCGCGACCGCGCGCTTGCCGGGTCGGTCAACCCGATGATGGACGACTTCGGATCGCGCAGTGAGGCGCGGCAGTATGCCGGTCGCGCCGTCGAAGCAGGCTGGAAGTGCCCGTTCCACGCCGCCCACGCCGCAGTTTCCGAACCTGCATCTCTCGAATCCGCAGACGCTCACGCATGACCGACACGACTGACACTTCGACGACCACGCGCCACCGCATTCCACCGTCGAGTGGGACCGCGTTTCGGTTGCCTGCCGGGTGGCGGCTACGCGTGACCGATCCGATGGGTGAGCAGGTGAGCGATCTGATGGCGTTCGAGGAGGGCGATCCGGATCACTGGCTCTCGTCCGGACGCACGTTCGACTACGAGGAGACGATCCGCCTGACGACGGGCAACACGCTGTGGAGCAACCGCAGCGCCCGCCTGCTGACGATCGAAGGCGACACGTGCGGCGTCCACGACTTTCTGCTCACGCCGTGCTCGCCCGAGATGTATGTCCTGCTCTACGACCTGCCGCCCGGCCACGACCACCCCAGCTGCCTGATCAACCTGGCCGACCATCTGGGATCGCACGGCATGACGCGCGACCGCGTGCCGACGAGTTTTAACATCTTCATGAACGTCCCCGTCCGCGCGGACGGATCGCTTTCGGTCGAGACGCCGACGAGCAAGCCGGGCGACAGCATCACGTTTCGCGCCTTGATCGACTTGACGATTGGACTGACGGCCTGCGCCGCCGAGGGGACGAACAACGGAATCCTCAAACCGATCGACTACGAACTGATCCCGCCGAACGCGTGACCCCGCGCGGCCTGCACCACGTCGCTGTCGAAGCGCGCGATTTTGACGCTAGCTTGCGCTTTTACCGCGCGCTGGGAGCCGTCGAGCGGTTGCAGTTTCCCGAAAAGGGTCGGCGCGAGAACCGCCACACCGTCGCCTTTTTAGATTTGGGCGAGCAGACGTTCGTCGAGTTGTTCTCGCCCACGCCCGGCGGTCCCGATGCGAGCGGCGGTCCCGTTCCCGTCGGCCGCGCGCTGTTCCACTTCGCCATTCGAGTCGACGACGTAGACGCCGCTTTTGAGCGCGCGTTGACTGCGGGAGGAACGTCCGTCGAGGCGCCGACCGACACAACTTTGCAGGGCGACCTGCCGACGCCCTGCCGCTACGCGTTCGTCGGCGGGCCGAGCGGCGAGCACATTGAGTTGATCGCCATCGCCAACGTATAGAAGGTCTTTCAAGCAAGGGGAGCAGCGGCGGCGCATTGCCGTACCTTGCGAGGATACCGTTTCTCTGATTTTTACCGCTTCCGTTTTGGCTCGCAGCTTCATCAAATCCCTTGACCTGACCTCGCGCGCGCAGGAGAAAACCCGCCTCGATGAGGCCAAAGCAGAAGCCAAAGCGTCGTCCGGCGACGAGCTTCCCGAAGTGTCGGTTGCGCAGCTACCCGAAGGACTGCGCAACGCTGTCGCCTCTGCCGGGTGGGACAGCCTGATGCCGGTTCAGCAAAAGAGCATTCCGCCCCTTCTCGAAGGCCGCGACCTGATCGTGCAGTCCAAGACCGGATCGGGCAAGACGGGCGCTTTTCTGCTTCCGCTCTTCCAGACGCTCGACCCGGACGAGAAGAAGGTTCAAGCGCTGATCATGGCACCGACGCGCGAGCTGGCGCGGCAGATCCACGCCGAGTTCGAGCGCCTGGGCGGTGGCTCGGGCCTGACCAGCGTGCTCGTCTATGGCGGCGTGTCGTACGAGCAGCAAAACAGCGCGCTGCGAGGCGGTGTCCAGGTCGTCATCGGGACGCCGGGCCGCATCCTCGACCACTTGGAGCGGCGCACGTTCACGCTCGACGCTCTGCGCGCGCTGATCCTCGACGAAGCCGACGAAATGCTGTCGATGGGCTTCTATCCGGCCATGAGACGCCTCAAGCGCTACCTGCCCCGCAAGCGCCAGTCGATGATGTTCAGCGCGACGATGCCCGGAGCCGTCCGAGCGCTCGCCAAGGAGTTCTTGAACGAGCCCGACTTCCTGGCTCTGGCCAGCGGCAACGTCAACGTGAGCGGCATCGCGCACCGCTACTACGTCGTCAATGGCATGGAGAAGGACCGCACGCTCGTCCGCCTGATCGAGATGGAGAACCCCGAAAGCGCCGTCATCTTCTGCAATACCAAGCGCGAGGTCGAATACCTGACGCAGTTTCTGCGCAACTACGGCCACGACGCCGGAGAGATATCGGGCGATCTGTCGCAGAAAGCGCGCGAGAAGATCATGGCGCGCATCCGCGACAAAAACCTGCGCTTCCTGATCGCGACCGACGTAGCCGCGCGCGGCATCGACATTGAGGATTTGACGCACGTATTCCAGTACGACGTGGCCCAAGATCCCGAATATTATGTTCACCGCAGCGGCCGAACGGCGCGTGCCGGTAAGACCGGAACCGCGATTTCCATCGTCACCAACGCCGACAAAGCCAAGCTGACGAGCATTGCCAAGCGCTACGACATCCCGCTCGAACTGCGCGAGGCGCCGACGGATGAGCAGCTGAGCGAACGCCTGGGCGAGCGCCTTACCGAGACGCTCGAAGCGTCGATGCGCGAGGCGACGACGATCGGCAAGGAGCGCGCCGAGCGTTTCGTGCCTCTCGTCAGAGAGCTGGCCCAGGAGGAGCCGATGCTGCTGGCACTGCTGCTCGACGAGATGTACCACGCCGGACAGCACGCGCCGCCTGCGCCCGAATTGGAAAACCAGGAGCGCGCCGAACGCTTCGGCGGCAAAGATCGCGAAGAAGAACGGCCACGCAGCCGCCGCTCCGACGACGCATCCGAAAAGAGTGAGGAGCGTCCCAAACGCCGTAAGAAACGCCGCTCTGATGACGAATCGGACAGCGAAGCGCCTCAGGCCGACCAATCGGGCGACGACAATGCCAGCACCAGTTCTGCTGACGATGCGGACAAGCCCAAACGCCGCAAGAAGCGGCGCCGCCGCGAAGACTCCGATGGCAGCGGCGTGCCATCGGGCGAGATCCAGACCGAAGGCCGCGCTGATACAAGCAGCGACCAGGAATAATTCGAGTTCTATGCTCGCTTTAAACCCGCCAAGTCTCCGAGACCTGGCGGGTTTTCTCTGTTCAGCATACCATCAGGCCCGTCAGACCAGTGGCTTACCCGTATCCAGCGGACGCGAGGTCGAAGCGGGAGACGAGCGGTAACGAGCCATGCGGGCACGCTCTTCGACTACGCCAGCCGCCAGCTTGTAGGCGATGAATCCCGTTGCCCCGAAGCAGACACTGTAGAAGGGATCGGTGAACGGCTCCTTTACGATGGCTTCGAACAGCCACGCCATGACGCCCGTCGCCAGTCCTCCAGCGATAGCGAAGACGAGGACGTAGACGATCCAGAGACCGATGGCGGGGAGGACGGAGCGCATGAGCGGACAGTGGGTGAGCGTAGAGTGCTAAAATAGCTCCAGTCGGCGGCTGCTCACGCTGCTGCTCGGCGCGCTTTACCAGGAGAACCAGTTCGTCCGGTCAATGCCAGGGCTAGTCGACCAAGTGCGCGCCCAACACCGTCGTCTCTTCCAAAGGCAGCCTCCATACCGCCGCTTCAGCGGGCGACGCGGCGACACGGAACGCATAGCCTGATCCCCATCGGTGAGATCGCCCGACCGAGACCACTTCTGGAGTATGACTGGGCTTAAACGTCGGAGTGGGCCGGCTCGCTCGCCTCTACCTCTTGAGAATCGCACTGATACGCCTCAGCAAAAACAGTTACGAAGTATGAATACTGATATACGAAGGGACTGAATTCGCCCTGATCCAGACCGCTACCGACATTTATGGTTCGCCTCTCACGCGAAACGCGTGCTGGTACATGCTTGAAAGTGTAGCCTCCGATAGCATTTCCTCCCAGAGCGGCACAGTCCCCAGATACTCGCATGCTGCAGACGAGCGCTCAGCCACAGGAACGATCTCATGGGAGCGGCTAGGCAACGTTGACAATTGCGCTTGGCTCGCTTCTGCGGCGCGCTTGAACGCTCTGCCGCGTTGCTCTGCATCGCCGATGCGCGCATCGGCTGCTTCGAGCGCCTTGCCGAGCGCCCAATCGCACGCGCAGCCGCTTCCCCTCGGCTAATGTCAACGTTGCCTAGCGGAGCAACCTGTCATTCCAACTATCAGAGCGATCGCGACGCAAGACGAAAAGTGGGACATGGAGGCTAGGGGTTCGGAACAGGACTGCTGGACGGATGCGGCCACTGACTCACACTTCGAGCGATCCGTGATTATCCACGAAGCGTGAGTAAATAGTTTCCGCTAGCAGAGCGTCACGAGTCGGTAAGGTAGACGAGGCGGCAAACCGGCACGGTTCACGTGGCAGCGAGCAGGGGCCGTTCGCCGTAACCGGCTTGAACAATGGCGCCGGGGAGCCTCACCCTAACAGTCGTGCCCTCTCCCGGTTGGCTGTCGAACGTTAGGCCTGCGCCGATCAGATCGGCAAACAAGTGACACAATGCTAGTCCCAACCCCATGCCTTCGTGGCTACGCGATAACCCTTCAGAGGCTTGCCGAAACGGCTGCGACACCACCTCCACGACCGACGGCGTCATACCCGCGCCCGTATCCGAGACGACGAAGAAGGCGTCGCCGCCGGCGGCGTGCACGGACAGTGAGACTGAACCGGTGTGCGTGAACTTGAAGGCATTGCTCAGCAGCACGCTGAGAATGCGCTCGACCAAGTGCGCGTCGGTCGTCACCTGTACGCCTGCTTGAGCTTCGGAGTAATAGGCCAACCTCCGCTCGGCGGCGCGAACCTGGCAGCGCACCTGCAACTGATCGACGATGGCGGCCAAGTTCGTCTCTCGCATCTCAGCCTGAATCAGCCCGGCTTTGGCGCGCGAAAAGTCGATCACGTCTGTCAACGTGTCGAGTAGCCGTTCGCTGCTGATCAGAATCTCGCGCGACGCTTCCTGCACATCGTTCGGCTCGGGGTCATGCGCGATGATTTCGGCGTGCCCGATGATCGCTCCCAGCGGCGTCCGCACCTCGTGCGACAGGTTGTGCAGCAGGTTGGTCTTGAACCGCGCCTCCTCGCGCGCAGCCCGCTCGGCTTTGCGGTAGCGCTGGAACGTGATGCGCTGCTCGCTCGCCAGCGCTCCGGCCTGGGCTCCGGCGATGGCCAGCGCCAGCAGCGCCACCTGGAGCGCGAATAAATTGCCGAACGCATCGCCCCACGCCAGGCTCACACCGATCACCAAATTGAGCAGCAGATTGGCCCAGATCGTCGCCCGGTAGCCGTGGCGTAGCGCCACCCACAGGATCGGGATGAAGAGCAGCCCAGCGTAGTTGAGATCGGGGTTGGGCGGAAGGACGAAGATGGCAAGCACGACCGCGGCGGCGAGCAAAACGATGGCTACCGTTTCGGGCCACCTCTTCTTCCACCGCGGCATGACCGTCCAGATGGGCTGCGTGCGCAGCGATCTAGCGCCGACTGGATGCGGCACCAGGCGCGTCAGGCCGAGCAGCGCCGCCGGCGTGACCACGGCGACTCCGGTCGCGTCGCCGGCCCAGAACGCCAGCGTTTCGTTGAGCAGGCCGTCGATGCTCATCAAGTCGCGCAGTACGACCCATTCGAGATAGAGAAAAGCCCGAACCAGCGGCGCGATGCCCGCCATGACGAATCCGAAGAAGGCGACGTCGCGCACGTTGGGCAAGAACGGATGGACGCGCAGCTTGCGCACCAGCACCTCGCGCGCGCCTCCCATTACACCGATGAGGACGGCATAGTACACCAGGAAGTTGATGACCTGTTCAGAAAACACGACGTCGGGCGTCCAACCGGTCGCGTCGAACCCGAGCCATTGAACCGCTCCCACGATGACCATCGTCGGGGCGAAGCGCCAGCCGAACACCATCAGCCCGGCCACGTCCAGACCAACGGGCAGATACCAAACCGACGCCACTCCAGCGTCGGACGTAAAGCCCAGCGACAGCAGCGACAGAGGAAGGCGCAGCAGCGCGTACGCGGCCGACGCGATCAACAGAGGGGAGCGCCACCAGGCCGACGCTGCGCTCTCACTCGCGCGTGATGCGGCTGGCTGAGTCGGGAGACGAGGCACTGAGGAAAACGTAAGTGGCATGTGAGTATCGACATGCAGCGCCCAATCGGCAAGTGCATCTGGCCCTTATCCTCGCGTTTGTTCAAGCGACAAGCCCTACACCCCTCGGCGGCACCGCTCACGCGCCCCAAGCGTGTCAGGCCACTACACCGCGCCGGAAGAACGTATCCGAGACGTGCTCGGGAATGGCGCTGAGGTCGCGAAAGGCGCGTGCGCGCTCGCGGATGGCGTCGTCGTCCAAGTCGGCGAGGCGAGCCGGGCCGAACGCTTCGACGCAGTGCGAGGCCATAACGCTGCCATAGACGACGGCGGCCTTGATCGAGTCGAGCGATACGTCGTCGGCCCAGTCGAGATATCCGGCAAAACCGCCCAGAAACGTATCGCCGGCGCCCGTCGGGTCTTGGATGTCTTCGATGGGCAGCGCGGGAGCGACGAAGATCTGTTCGTCGTGCAGCAACAGGGCGCCATGCTCGCCCTTGGTCACGACGAGTGTGCGGGGACCCATCGCGCGGACTTTGCGGGCCGCCGTGATCAGGTTGGGCTCGTTGGCGAGCTGGCGCACTTCGGCATCGTTGGCAGCGAGCACGTCGACCTTTTTGAGCACTTCGCGCAGCGTGTCGGGCGTGTGCTCGATCCAGAAGTTCATCGTGTCGAGGATGGTCAGGCGAGGCGCGTCCAGTTGTTCGAGCACCCGAAGCTGCACGCTGGGGTCGAGGTTGCCCAGGCAGACGATCTCAGCGTCGCGGTACCGAGCCGGAAGCTTGGGCTCGAACGTCGCGAGCACGTTGAGGTGCGTCGCGACGGTGTCGCGCATGTTCATGTCGTAGTGATACTTGCCCTCCCACGCGAACGTCTTGCCGCCGGCCTGCACCTCGAGTCCTTCCAGGTCTACGCCTGCGTCGGCGAGCGTGGCGCGGTAACTGTCCGGAAAGTCACCTCCCACTACGCCGACGAGCCGCACGTCTTGTGCGAAGTAGCGCGCCGAAAGAGTGATGTACGACGCGCTACCTCCCAACACGCGCTGCGGCGCCTGGAACGGAGTTTCGATGGTGTCGAACGCGACGGTTCCTACGGCGAGGATGCTCATGAAGGGTGGTGATGAAAGGAGCGCGGGCGAAAGGTGTAACCCAGTGGGCACAGCCGAAAAAGGTACGGCCCCCTACCCTCAGACGAGAGCAAGGGGCCGTGTAGATCAGACGGAGTCACCGCCGATTGTCGGATCAACGGAAGACGCCGGTCCAGTCACCGATCTTCTTGACAACGTAGGCGGCCACGACCGTGCGCGCGGCGGCCATCGCGCGCTCGCTCATCTCGGCACCGATGTGGGCGGCCGATGACGCTTCGTGCGCCAAATGCTTACCCTGCTTGCGCGCTCTTTTGCCTGCTTTTTTGATCTCCTTGCTGGCCGTCTCGGAAAAGTCGTCGACGGACTGGTAGGCGTCTTCGGCGAGGTGGGAGGCGCGGTCCGATGCGGTCGAAGCGTAGTCGGCGATGACTTCGCCCGCCTTGTGCGCTCCCTTGGAGGCTTCGCTGACTGCCTTGGCGCTTCCGGCAGCGATAGCGGCTCCGGCAACGGCGGCGCTCTTGAGAATTTCCTCGCCTAGCGAAGAAGCGCGCTCGCCGACCTGATGCGCGCCGCTCTGCACGCGCTGCTTGAACGTCGGCGGCGGCGGCGGGCTGAAGGCCGATCCCAACGCGCGTCCAATCAGCAGACCGCCACCCACGGCAACGGCGACGGCGATCGCGGGGTTGGCTTCGACCCACGTCTTGACCTGGGTGCCCGCCTGCTTGGCATCGAACTCGGCAGCCTGAAGGCGGAGGGTTTCGAGCACGCCCGAGAGATCCTCGCGCGTCTTGTCGAACGTCGCCGAGAGGTCGGCGGTGAAAGATTCGAGGCGCGCCGACACGTCGGCGGCTTCGGGTTTGGTTTCGGTCGCCTCGGGGGCGGGAGTGGGCGTTGTAGCCATATCGGTATGAGAGTCAGAGTGAGAGAAGGAGGAGGTCAGCGGCGGAGCCAGACGCCCAGGAACGTGCCCAGCGCGAACGCGCCGATCATGGCGACGGTCTGGTTCTGCTCCATCCACCCCTGGGCCTGATCGAGCAGGCCGGATGCTGCGTCGGAAAAATCAGAGGCGGCCGGAAGCTGGCGCGAGGGCGGAGCGGGCGGAGTCGGGTGCACGACGCGCGGGGGCGGAGCAGGGCGCACGGGCGGGACAGGCGCGGCGGGCGCCGAGGCGCCGTCTCCGCCGAGAGTGGGAGAAGTCATGAGCGCGCGGGTCTAGCGTCGGCCCAGGATCGCGCCGAGCACGATACCGACGACGAACGCGCCCGATAGGGACGGCAAGGGGTTCTCGCCCACCGTCTCGCGGCTGCGGCCGTAGTACGTGCCGACCTGCTGACCAAACGAAACAGTCAGATCGCCGAGCTTGGCGTAATACTCGGTTGCAAGCTCCTGAGCGCGGGCGAGTCCGTCGAGGTCTGCGGCTGCGGAGGTTTCCGAAGCAGTCGGCGACAGCCGAGCGGGCTCCGACGTGACTTCGGCCCCGGTCGCGTGGGCAACGGGCTGATCGGGCGTGACGGGCGGATGGGCAGCCGAGCGTTCCTCGGGATTGCGATTGCTCATGAGCAGGAGATGAGATTCGGGAGAGAAAAGGCACGCGCCCTCATTAGGGGCGGGCGCAGTGTCTATCCTATCCGGTCCGACCCTTGCAAGATGCTTGCGCGCGGGGGTGTAGCAACTTATTTACCCACTTCGCCGGACGCATTCCGCGCGCCGCGCGCGTTGTGCCATCCTCACCCTCTAAGCTCTCTCGCCCGTGCCGAGTTTCTGGACTCTCCGACGCTCGCTGCTGCTGCTGATCGCGTGCATCGGCCCGCGTATCGCCCTTGCGCAGGCACCTTCGGCCGCCGTCCTCTCGGCGCCGAGTCTGTCGTACGTAGCGGCTCCGCTCGCTCTCGATGGCGACGCGATCCACGCTTCGAGTGCCTACGCCGACGCCTTCGCCCTCTATGGAGATCAGCGCTACGAGGCCGCCGCAAGGGCCTTCGCCGCGGCTCGGCAGTTAGAACCGGGCGCTCCGCTGGCGTCGGAGTCGACGCTCTTCGAGGCCGTTAGCCTGCTGGGATCGGGGCAGAGCGCTCAGGCGGTCCGCCTGCTGACCAGTTTCGAGGCGGCATATCCGACGCATCCTCAGGCAGCCCGGGCTCGCCTGGCCGCCGGACGCTACTTCTTCGACGCGGGAGATTTCGCGCTGGCCGATCAGACGCTCGACGTGCTCACGCGGCGCGAGAACGGCGCTACTGCCGAGGCCAGAGAAACGCTCGCCGAAGCGCTCTACCGCCAGGCCGACGCGGCTCGTGAGCAGGGAGAAGAAGACCGCGCACTGGATCTCTACCGCCTATCCGCCGACCGCTTCCCCGACGCTCGTACGGCTCCGTCGGCGCTCTATGCTCAGGCCTTCCATCAGGTGCGGCTGGGCCGACTGGAGGACGCCGCCCAGACGTTCGAATTGCTCGGAGCACGCTATCCGCAGACGACGTACGGCCAGGCGCTGGGGCTCGCGTTCGCCGAAGTCTACTACGAACTGGGCGACTGGCAGCGCCTCACCCAAACCGTCGAACCGCGCCTCTCGGCCCTCAACGGCGACGCGCGCGAGCGGACGGTCTTTTTGCTCGCCGAGGGCTATAACCAGCAGCAGCGCTACGACGAGGCCGGCGAGCACTATCGCACGATTCTGACCGATTACGCCGGAGGCTCCTATTACGGCCGAAGCCTCTATGGACTGGGGCGGGCGCTGCTCGAATCGGGGCGGCCGGGCGACGCGGCGCGCTATCTGGGGCTGGGCGCTCAGGAGGCGCAGAGCGACAGCGTCGGCTCGCGCGCGGCCTACCTCTACGCCGTCGCTCTGGCCGAATCGGGACAGGCTACCGATGCCGCCGGAGCCTACGGGCGCGTCGCCGACACGTGGCCCAGCCAGCCCGACGCGCCGCGCGCGCGCTACGAGCAGGGCGTCCTAGCCTACGCGCAAGACCGGTTCGAAGACGCCTCGACCGCGTTCGACCGCCTGACGCGCGACTACGACGAGACGCCATTCACCGACGACGCGCTCGACCTGTGGGCCAACGCGCGCCTGGCGCTCAACGACCCAGACGGCGCCGAGCGCTTGTTCGACCGCGCCGGGCGCAGGCAGCGCAACGCCGCTCCCGACGTGCGCGACAACCTCGCGTTTCAGCGCGCCTACCTGCTCTACAGCACGGGCGCCTACGCCCCGGCCGCGCGCTCCTTCACCGAACTCGTCGAGCGCGCCCAATCGCGCGACTTGCGCGGCGACGCGCAGTTCTGGCTGGGCGAGACGCGCTTTCAGATGGAAGACTACGCCGGTGCCTTGTCCGCGATCGACACCTACGCCCGCGACTTCCCGCAGGGCGACTTCCTCTTCGCCGCCGAGTACGTGCGCGGGTGGATCCACTTCCGCGAGCGCCGCTACGGCCCGGCCGCTCAGGCATTCGAGCGCTTCATCGACGACTACGATCCCGAACGCGACGAAAACCCCCTCGCCGACCGCTACTCGGACGAAGCGCACCTACGCCTGGGCGACTCGTACTTCGCCCAGCGCAACTACCTCGAAGCCGCCAACGCCTACGGCCGTGTCAAGACGCTGAGCCGCGACTACGCCCTCTTTCAGATCGGCCAGGCGCAGAACCTGGGTGGACGACCCGAGCGTGGCCGGCGGTCGCTCGAACGATTGGAGCGCGAGTTTCCCCAGAGCCCGTGGCGCGACGAGGCCGCTTTCCTGGTCGGCTTCTACTTCTTCCAGGAGGGGCTCTACTCCGACGCCGTCACCGCCTATCGCAGCGTGATCCGCTCGTACCCC
The DNA here is from genome assembly GCA_963841855.1 of Rhodothermales bacterium. Classification (GTDB taxonomy): domain Bacteria; phylum Bacteroidota; class Rhodothermia; order Rhodothermales; family BA12; genus CAXBBB01. The sequence goes on from CAWJEJ010000003.1 coordinate 80,154, forward strand.
AACGACCCGGTCGCGGCCAAGGCGCAGTACGCCATCGGCGATGCCTACTACAACGCCGGAGACCTCGCCGCCGCCGAAGTGGCCTACCGCGCCGTCCTGACCAAGTATCCGTCCAGCCCGTTCGCCGCCGAAGCCGCGTCGAGTTTGCAGTCGACGCTCGTCGGCCTGGGACGGGACGACGAAGCGGCTGCCGTCATCGGCGCATTCATCGACAACGCGCCGCCCAGCGTCGCCTCTCAGGTGCGGTTTCGGCAGGCTGAAGGTCTTTACCAGCGAGGCGAGCGAGCACAGGCGACCAGCGCATTCGAAGCCGTCCTGCGCTCGGGCGCCTCTCCCGCCGAGCGCGGCGACGCGCTGTTCTACCTGGGCGATCTCTACGCCGACGAAGGCAAGACTGAAGACGGAGCACGCGCGCTACGTGCCGTCCTCGACCTACCCGACCACCGACGCGCCCCCGACGCCGCACGCCGACTGGGCCGCCTCTACCTCGACGCCGCACGCCCGCGCGATGCACTCTGGGCCTACCGTCAACTGAGCGAGCGCGCGCCGTCCGATGTGGACGCGCAGACCGATGCGCTGGTGGGCCAGGGACGAGCATTTCTGGCTCTAGGCGACGCGCGATCGGCCGCGACGGCCTTCGAGCAGGTCAGCAACCGCGGCGAAGAGTCCATCTTTGCCACCGAAGCCGCCGACCTGGGACTGGCCCGCGTCGAGTTGATGGCCGGAAGCGCCGAAGCCGGGCGTCAGCGTCTGGCCGAAATCGCGTCCGGACCGCCGTCGGAAGCCGCGTCAGAAGCCCGCTTCCGCCTGGCTGAAGCCCTGATCGCTGACGGGCAGGCGCAGGCCGCGCTCGACGCGCTCGGAAGCTACGAGGACGACCTGGCCGGATTCAACGAATGGATCGCCGCCTCGCTCGTCGCCGAAGGGCGCGCGTTTCGCCTGCTGGGCCGACCGCAGCGCGCACGCGACGCCTACGACCGCGCCGTCGACCTTTACTCCGACACCCCTTGGGCCGCCGTCGCCCGAACCGAACGCGACGCACTGTAATGAAGACTCTCACTCCGCTTCCGCTCCACCGGTCCAGCCCCGCCGCGCGTCTTCCGGATGCTCCCCAAACTGCGCGTCCGCCCGGCGCGCGCTCGGCGCTAGCTCTCTCTCGTGCTACGATTCGCCGATCCGTACCCATGCGCTTCTCTTTCTTCGTCTGGGCCATGCTACTCTTGAGCGCCGCACAGCCGGGATGGGCGCAGGTGCGGGGAGATACGCTGCCGGACCTGTCGCCGCGCGAGGTGGAGATCCGCGGCGCGCTGTCGGTCTCGTTTCCGTCGGTCGGAAGGCTGCCGCTGGCCGGTTTCGCGCCGCCGTCGCGCGTGCGAGGCGTTGGCCCAGATCGGCGTCCGACGCGCCCCACTTACGGCCAGCCGCTACTGCCTCCCAGCCCGCTCGGGCGCCCGGACGCTCCCCAGACGGCTCTGCTCGATCTTCCCGTTGCGCGGCGCGGTGGCGTCGAGGGCGGCGCGGGAAGCCTGCTGACGCGCTTCGGTAGCCTGACGACCGGACTCGACTTGGGGCCGTGGGCGCGCGTGTTCGCCGAAGGCACTTACCAGGGCACCGATGGGCACAGTCCGAACGCCGACTTGCCCTCGGCGGACGCCGACGCGGCCACGGCACGCTTGGGCGTAGAGGGCAGCGACGCGCGCGCAAGCTACCGCGCCGGCGTCGACGGCTTCTTCCACTCGTACCGCCTGTTCGGAGCTTTGGGTACCCCGTCGCAGGCGGCGGCGCCTCTAGCCGCCCGCACCGCTCCCAGAAGACTCGGCTTGCGCGGCGGACTCTTCGCCTCGGGTACTCTTCAGCCCGCCCCAGCGTGGGCGCTGAGCGCAAGGCTCCGCTTCGATCAGTCGCGTTACGACACCGGTCTTTTCGGCGCGATCGGCGAGGACGACAGGCGAGCGCTCGACCGCGAAGCCCGCCTGTCGGGCGGCCTGGAGGCGGCGTACGCGTGGAACGAGTGGCAGGCGCGCGCCAGCTTCGACGGAGCCGTTGCGGGCGTCGGGACGGACGTGACGCAGGCCAACCTGGGATGGGCTTCGACCGGAATCGACGCGACGTACGCCACAGACCTCGTCCGCTTGACGCTTGGGCCGCGTTTGATGGCGAGGCATGGTTACACGGTTTCCGGCTCCGAGGGTGACGCCCGAGAAGCCGTCACGGTATTCGCCGATCTGAGCTTTCGCGTCTCGCCCACCGTCGAACTCTACGCGCGCAACACGCCGACGATCGCGACCGGCGCCCTCGACGCCATCATGACGCACACGCCCTACCTTCTGCCGCGGCAGGATCGCCGCGCCAGCCTCTCTCCCGTCGACGCGAGAGCAGGAGGCCGCGCCACGTTCGGCGCCTTCGAGATCGGAGGATGGGGCGGCTACGCTCGCACGCTCGACTACGCATTCGTCGCCCAAGAGAACGCGTTCGGCTTGGTATCGGGTGGGCTAGTGCTAGACTATGGGGACGTTGTCCGGCCATCGGCTGGAGCGGACGTCAAGATGGTCGTGCTGAGCGATCTGACCGTCGGCGTCGGCGGATTGTGGCAGCAGGCACGGCTCACCGATCAGGGCGACGCCAGCGTGCCGCACGTCGCCGATGCGGAGGGGTACGCCGTCGCCACGTATCGCCTGCCCGGAGCGCGGGGCAGCCTGCGCGCCGAGGGCGTATGGCACGGCTCACGCGCCACCACGATCGGCGGTCGCAGCCTCGACCCCTACATCGACTTCAACGTGAGCGCAACCTACCGCGTGACGCCTTACCTCGGATTGGTGCTCCACCTCGACCACCTGGCGCCGTCCGGCAACCGCGAGCGCTGGGCAGGTTATAGGGAAGCTCCGGCGACGGTGCGCGGCGGCGTTCAGATTCTCTGGTAGACGGTCTCACCTTCTCGATTTTCGCGCTCCTGACGGGCCGATCCGTCCGCGCGCTATTTTGGCGTCTCTTCCCCTCCCTCGGAGCCATGCCCAACACCTTCGACGACGACCTGATCGCACGCACGCTGCGCGACCTGCTGCCCGAGCAGTTGATGGCCCTGGACCACGTCGCCGTGCCCGGCCTGGGGACGTTCGTGCGCGAGGAGACGCCGAGCCGAGTCGAGCACACGCCCGATGGCGCCGTGATGCTGCCGCCCGTCATCCGCGTCGCCTTCCATCCCGGCGACGCCGCCGCATCTCACCCCGACTGACATGCTGACTGCCGCTTTCGCCGATGCGTTGGGAGTTTCGGAAGACGAAGCCCACGCGATGCTTCTCGACTTCTCGCGGCGCGTGAACGAACAGGCCGCGATGGGTCCGGTCGAGATTACCGGGTTGGGCACTTTCGAGCAGCGCGGTGACGGCCTCACGTTCGCCCCAGACGACACGCTCGCGCTGATCGTCAACCACGTCTACGCCGACCTGCGCCCGCTGCCCATGCACGGAGCCGTTCTGCAGCGCACACCCGAGCCAGAGCCCACCCCGGAATCGGAGCCCGACATCGAGCCCGAGCCGGAATCCAGTGCGATGGTGCCCGAGGCGCCCCTAGCGCCGTTGGACCTGGAGCAGCACGTCGCGCCAGAGCCAGAAGCGCCCACGCCGGTTGCCGAGAGCGACACCGATGAGCCCGCCGCGCAATTCGAACAGCCACCCGGAGTCGAAGCAGTGGAGGACGAGGACGACGCAATGAGTCCGCTGGGCGAGTTGCCGATGCCGCCTCTGTTCGCGTCGGACGATACGCTGTCGACTCTGCGCGACATGGGGCGCGACCTCGACTCCGACCCGCACGTGCACCGCTGGGCGGACGACCTGATCCGCGAGGAAGGAGACGACGAGCCCGCGCCAAGCACGGACGCTCTGGAGGACGACTCGCCCTTCGCGTTCGTCGACGACGATCCCGCTGCGTTCGATCCCGAACCGTTCGCGCTCGAAGACGACGATGCGGTGCCGACGTTCGCCCCAGCGTTCGAAGACAGCTTTGAGCCCGAGCTCCCACCCGCGTCCGAGCCGCCCGAGATCACGATTCCCGAGCCCAGCGTGCCCGAGCCCGTCTACGCCGCGCCCGAACCGGACGCTCCGGCTCCCGACGCGTACGCATCCGATTCACCTATCCCGCCGCAGCCAGTCGAAGAAGCCAAATCCGTCGCGATAGCCGACGATGGACTCTCCGACGAGGACCTGACTGCGCGCATCGCTCCCGTCGCGGGTCAGTTCGTGGCTCCGCCCGCGGCTCCGACGCCTCCAGACGCCGAGCCCGCTCCGCGCCGAAGCCCTCCTCCACCTCGCGAACGCAGTAGCGTACCTCTGCTCGTTCTCCTCGGCGTGGCGATCCTGCTCATCGTCGCGGCGATGGCATGGTGGCTCACGCGCTCGGACGTAGCCGATTCCACAGTCGCCGTCGCGCCTGCCGATACGGCCCAGGTCGTGGCTCCGATGGACACGGTCGAGACGCCAGCCGTAGAGCCCGAGACGGCGCTGCGCGGATCAACGCCGGTCAGCGTGCCGCCGGGCTACACAGTCGTCATAGGCAGCGGAGCGACAGTCGCCGAGGCCGAAGCGCTCGCGGCGCCTTACCGCGAACTAGGATACAGAACGGGCATCTTAGTCGGCGACTCGCGCGGCAGGCGCCTCTACCGCGTCGGAGTGGGGCAGTTCGAAACGCTTTCGGCGGCCATCGCCGCACGCGACGGCGCGCTGCGCGAAGGCGACCTGCGCACGCTCACCCCCTCGGATGCCTTCACCTTCCCCTTTCGATGACGCTTCAAGCCCTCGCTGATTCGGCCGCCGTGGCCCTACCCGCCGCGTCCGCGCCCCAGACCGATTCGCTGCTCGACGTAGCGCTGAGCAGTGCGTGGATCATGGGTCCGATCGTGCTGCTGTCGATTCTGGCCGTCGCCCTGTTTGCCGAGCGGATCCTGGCGCTGCAGCGCTCGCGCGTCGACGCCGAGACGATCGTCGCCCGAGTGCGCGCCTACGTGCAGAGCGGCGACCTCAGGGGCGCGCTGGCGTTTTGCTCGGCCCAGGACACGCCGGTCACACGGGTGCTGCACCATGGACTGGAGCGGCTGGGCCGACCGCTGAGCGAGATCAAGGAAGCGCTCGAGGCGGCCGGAAAAGCTGAATCGTTCCGCCTCAACGCCCGCGTCGACCTGATCGGTTCGGTCGCGGCGATCGCGCCAATGTTGGGCTTCCTGGGCACGGTCACGGGCATGATCACGGCGTTTCAAGAGATCCAGGCGCTCCAGGGCAACGTCAACCCGAGCGTGCTGGCGGGCGGCATCTGGGAGGCGCTGCTCACGACGGCGGGTGGGCTCATCGCGGGCATCATCGCGCTGGGCTGCTACAACTATCTCGTCACGCGCATCAACCAGCGCACACACGACCTGGAGCAGACCGCCGCTGCGTTTCTCGACGTGCTCCAGACGCCCTCGGGCGCGACGCCGAGCGGCTTCAGCACGCATTAAACCGGATCGGGCATGGCGTTTTCGTTTGAACCGGCGCGCAAGTCGCCCATCACAGCGTTCAGTCTGGCCAGCCTGACGGACATCGTGCTGCTGCTGCTCGTCTTCTTCCTGCTGACGAGCAATTTCATCCCGCAGAACGGCATCGAGGTCAGTCTGCCCCAGTCGGCCGCGCAGTCGCCGTCCGAGCCGGACTACGTGACGATCTCACTGACGCGCGAGGGCGCCTATTTCGTAGGACCGGACGAGGTCGAGGCAGAGGGTTTGCTCGACGCCGTCCGAGCCGCCGCTCAGTCCGAGAGCAAGACCGCCGTCGTCATCCGCGCCGACAAGAACGCGACCGTCGACCAGTTCACGCGCGCCGCGACGGTCGCCCGGGCGCTCGACCTGCGCCTACTACTCGCGACCGACCAGCGCGTGAAGCCGCAGTGAACCGAACGGTTTTCGCAGGTGCATGAGTCGGCACGCTGCCATCTCGCCGGAAGGATTCGTAGTCCCCTCGAGAACGAGAAGTTGAGCCGAGAGATCTGAAGCGAGTGAAGCGATGATGCCCACGATGGACTCATCGGCGCGCCCTCGCTCCTCCGCAGAACCGAGCCCCCTCAAACGCGCCTCTCAAGTCGGCGTAATCGGCGGTCCGGGCGACGAATGGCAGCGCGCCGCTGATATACGGTCCATCTTTCCGACGCGTCGCGGGCCTCTGCGGCGAAGTGGCTCCGGGTTTGCACGATGGGGAGCCGTCTCCGCGCAGTGCGGCCGACAGCCTCTCCACGCGTTTCTTGCGCCGATGCCCGGTAAACCGTTCCGATTCCGCCTTCAAAACGTTCTGTCGCTTCGCCAGCGCGAGGCCGACCAGGCGGAAGCTGCGCTCGCCCAGGCACAGCGGGCGCGAAGCGAGCAGGCGGGAGCCGTCGCCCAGGCCATTGAGGCGCAGAACCGGTTGTCGGCGCAGTATGCCCAGGCGCAATCCGGTGGCATCCGCGCGATTCGGCAGCATGAGGGGTTTCGGCGCGATGCCCGCCGCAGCGTCGCCGACGCGCAGCGCCTGCTCGACGCCGCCGACCGCCGAATCGCCGAGGCCAAACGCGTCCTCCGCCTGCACCGCACCAGTGCCGAAGTGCTCGACACGCTGCGCCAGAGCCACGCCGACGCTCACGACCGGACCGAGCGAGAAGCCGAGATGCGGCAACTCGACGAACAAGCCCTGCGCGTCTTCGCGCGCCACCCTTCCTGAAGCTCCCTCCGATGCGACTCGCCATCACCACTCTTCTGGCCCTGATCCTGTTCGCCGCGGGAGCCGCTGGGACCTATTTCCTGATGCCCGCGCTGGCGCCAGAAAACGTCATCGTGGCGCGGCGCTATCAGGACAGCATCCGCGCCGTCATGGACTCGGCAAATGCTCCAATCCGAACGGCCGCTCTGGCGTCCGATACGCTGAGCCTCCCCGCCGATACGCTCGACTCGCAACTGGACCTCATCGCCGCAGCGTCGGTGCTGCCGCCGCTGGCTAGTGAGGGAAGCCCGGCCGCGGCTGCTCTGGTTCCAGGCGGCGAGGCAGAGGGCGGTGAGGCGGAAAGCGACGAATCGAAAGGCGACGCCGAGCGGCAGGCCCAGGCAGAGCGCGCGCGCGAACTGGCAGGCGTGCTCGTCAAGCTGGAAGACAGCGAGTTGCGCGCCATCGTCGCCCACCTCGACGCCGACGTGCTGCAGTCGGTCTATCACCAGGCATCGGCGCGCGGCAAGACCAAACTGCTCCAGGCGATTCCACCCGAAAAGGCCGCTCTGTTCGTCCGCGCGCTCGTGCGTCCGGCCCAGCGCGCGGACGGCTGACCGATTTCGTTTTCTCCGCTCGTGATGACTCTTTCCTCGCTCCTGGCGCGCTTCGTTTCGGCGCCCGACCGGGCATCCCACATCGCTGCACCGCTGCCGGCTCTCGGCGCGACCGGTGAGGGTTCTGCGTTCGGTGCCGTACTTGGAGACGCGCAGTCCAAGCACGTGGCCGCGCCCTCGGCACTGGCTTCCACGCCGGAGACATCAGACGACGACGCACTCTTGGGCGCAGCGGCCGCCTGGACGCTCGTCCCCAGCGCGCTCACCACTCCGAGCGCCCTACCGGTCCCACTGCCCGACGGCGCAGCGCGAACGACAGGTCCGGACGGGCAGCCTCAAGCCCAGCCGACCGAGAGCCAGCGCCCGGCCCATCTGGAAAGCTCGCCGATTCGTACAGATCAGCAGCTTACACCTGCCGCGTTAGTTCTCGAGCACCAACGCGGTAGCTTGCCCTCGCCTGTACATCCGCTCGCCACGGCGCCCGAAGCAACGCATCAATCGCGCTCACTCGTTGATCCTCTCTCTTCGCGTCCCCCAGCGAGCCAGACGGCTCAGCAGCCTGGGGCGGCAGAGCCTCAGCGGACGCAGACGAACGCCGCATCGGCACCAGTTCAGGAGACGACTGCACAGCACCCGGCATCGAATGATTGGGCTCTAGGAAGCCTGGAGCAGGAAGCGGCTCCTCGCTCTACAGAACGCGCCGCGGCCAAACAAAGCGCTGCGTCGGTGGGGCACGAAGAGTCTGCTGCACCCACTTCGCCTCCCGACGTGCTGCCGCAGCGCGCGCCTACAGGCCATGCAGCTGGCGAGTCAGCACCGATCCCCGGCGCCGCGACCGCTCCTCTCGCTAGCTCTCAGCGGTCCGCGCTGCCCCGCCTGGACACACGCGAGTCAGGACCGACGAGCGCACCGCCCCTTCCGGCACACCAAGAGCCGACTAGACTACCGATCTCGAACACCGAGGCGGCGCAAGCTGCGCATCTACCTCTCGCCGGAACCGCCAGCGAATCGGCGCCGAACGCCATTTGGGAGCCCGATAGGATTCCATCCGCGCCTCGACCTGACGCCGCACCCAAGCCGAGCGAGACTCGGACGGTGCCTGTCGCCACTCAAAACCAGCCAGCGGTAGAGGTGGACCCCGCGCGTCCCGAACGCACAGAGTCCGCGCACGTGGCCACGCTCGACGCCGCGCCGGGTGATGCCACGCCGCCTCTCGACAGGGCGATCGCTCGGCCGGTGGATACGACGGCACCATTTTACCAGAGCCCACCTCTCACTCCGGAACGACTCACCAAGACGCCGGAACGCACGGCGAAAGCTGCACCGCGCTCAGCGGCCGAGTCTTCGCTGCACGCGTCTCCACGACAGACAACCAGCAACACTCTACCTCAGCCGGCGACGGAGAGCGCCGTCGAGGTTCGAGTTGCGACTCCGAACGTTCCGACTGCACCCGCGGTTACCATCCCGAGGGAAACGGATCGAACGAAGCGCCCCAGTGACCTTCAGTCTAGGTCAGAAGTTGGAACTGGCTTTCGCACGTACGCTCGCTCGTCTACACTCGCCTCGCCAAACGGCTTGGGACGCGCGGACGCTCCAAACGCAGATGTGCTGCGCCCCGGTGCGCCACGCCCGAATGAGCCGTTAGATGTCGCAGGAGCACCGCAGTCCGCGCGGCAAAGTGCGAGCGAGATTGAGACATCGCAGCGGCTAGAGCAGCACGCGATCCGCCCGATCGAAAGCAGCGCCGAGTCGGCCGATCAGGCGCCGAAGCCAGTCCTCTCGCCTACGTTTCCGGCTGATGAGGGCGGAACCGATCGTCCCAAAGAGGTAGCGCAGTCGCCCACGCCGAGTGCGCCGGATGCGGCCGGAGCGGAGGCGGCTGCTCCTCTCGCCGCCGATCAGCCCGAGCGGCACGCCGATACCGCTTCGGTTTCTTCGGCCCGACCGCACGAAGCGTCTAACCCTGACGAGCAGACACAGGCGCCATCGGTCCAGCAGAGACAAGCCCAGACGCAGTCCGCTCAGACGCAGCCGGATCCGTCGCCATCGGCGTTGCCTATCGAAGACGCCGAGTTCGAGTCGCGCTCCGGCAACGACCCGGACAGCGGCGCGACGGACGGTCAGACCGGACAGCACGACTCTAGCTCTGACCAAGAGCCGGTTCGCCTGGTGGACGCGCGTGCGGCAGTCTCGACCCGGGCCAGCGGCGGCGCGGATGCCCCGTCGCGCGCAGAACATCGGAACGCATCCGTTTCCTCCGCAGCGGCAGACTCTTCCTCGACCGAGCCGCTCAGCGTACCTCCGGCATCGCCCTCGGAACTGACCGGCACGCCGGATTCGGCAACTTCGTTTGAGCCGCTCGGCGCGCCCTTGGAGAGCGACTGGATCGCAGCCGAAGCTGGCACCGACGAGCAGAACGGGCTGCGCTCGCTAGCCGATGTCGGGACGCAGCGAGCCGAAGTGCGCGGTACACAATCGACCTCACAGGCCACTGGATCGCCGGTTTCTGCGCGATGGGCACCTCTAGTCGCCGAAGCGCGAGCGCTGCTGAGCGGTGGCGGCGGGGGGTGGCAGCAGATGCAGATCGAGTTGGGCGAAGGCGGTGGATCGGTAACGGTTCGCGCGCGCCGCGAGGCCGAGCGCGTCGTCGTGTCGGTCGGCTTCAGCGACCCGTCGGTGCGCGCCCAGGCGATGGCTTCGGCAGACCGTTTGCATGAGTCGCTGAGGGCCGAGTTCGGCGGCAACGTCGACTTCTCGTTCGACGCTCAGTCCGACGCACGCGACCAAGCGGCCGACCGCTCCCCGTCCACCCCTTCCGCCTCGCGCTCCACCTCACCACGCTCCGCTCCGGCCCCGACGGCTACCGCTCGCCCTACGCCGGGCGCCCAGTCGGCACGCGAGTGGATCGGCTAACGAGACCTCTCTTCCACCGGCTTTCTCTGACATGACGATTACCGACACGCCCAACTATGCGATCTCGCTCGGCGCAGGCAGTACGCCGGCGGCGCCCAACAACGATCTGGGCAAGGACGCCTTCCTGCAACTGCTCGTGACGCAGCTTCAGAACCAGGACCCGACCAATCCCCAAGACGGCGGCGAGTTCGTGGCTCAGCTCGCCACGTTCAGCCAGGTCGAGCAGCTGACGACGATGAACGACTCGATCGGCTACATGAGCGGCCAGCTGAGCGGGCAGAACGACACGCTCATCGGCATTCTGGGCGGCATCGGCGCGATCGGATCGGCGGGCAGCGCACCGGCCGGACCGTCGCTGGTGCAGGCCGCTGCGCTGATCGGACGCACGGCCGAGGCGCCGGGTGCGCAAGCGTATGCCGGAGGCGGCGAAAGCGGCACGTTCTCCTATCGCCTTGCCGCCGAAAGCGACGTGGCCGAGGTGACGATTCGAGACGCGAGCGGAAACGTCGTCCGCACGATCGCTCTGGACTCGCAGCAGCCGGGCGAGCACACACTATCCTTCGACGGTAAGGACGCCGACGGCAACGACCTCCCCCAAGGCGCCTATACGGCCACGATCAACGGCTTGACGGCGGCCGGAAAAGGCTTCAACGCCGAGATGTTCACGCGCGGCGAGATCACGCGCGTCGGCCAGCAAAACGGCGTGCTGTCGGTCTGGATGGGCCGCCTGCGCGTCTCGGCGGGCTCGCTTTCGAGCGTCGGCTGACTTCCTTCTTCCCTCACCTCGCCAGCGCCACCCGGCCAGCGCGACAGCCCGGCGCCGCCGGACCTCACCGACTCCAACCGACCCCTAACCTACCCAATCTCATGATCCGCTCGCTCCGCACCGGCATCACCGGCCTCCAGGCCAACCAGACGCGCATGGACGTCATCGGCAACAACATCGCCAACGTCAACACGCACGCCTTCAAGCGCGGGCGCGCTGCGTTCGCCGAACTGCTCGGCCAGCAACTCGTCGGCGTGGGCCGCCAGGGTGGCGGGTCGAGCGTCAACCCGGCCGAAGTCGGGATGGGCACGGCCGTCTCGTCGATCGATCGCAACTGGAACCAGGGCGGCTTCGAGTTCACCAACATCGGCACCGACCTGTCCATCAACGGAGAGGGCTTCTTCATCGCCCGAGAAGGCGGAACGGGTGACCGCAACATCCTTACGCGGGCCGGTAACTTCAGCTTCAACAGCGAAGGCCAACTCGTGACGGCCAACGGCCTCAACGTGCAAGGCTGGCGGTTTGGCGAGGACGGATCGCTCACGACCGGCGCCATGCAAGACGTAGCGCTCGACCTCGAATCCGACGCCGCACCCAAGGAGACCAACGCGCTCAGCGTCAACGGCAACCTGTCGGCGGGCGGCGTGATCGGCGAGAACAGCGGCGCGACCTCGTTCTCGGCCACGATCTACGACGGACAGGGCGTGGCGCACAAAGTCGTCTACAACGTCGAGAAAACGGCCACCAACGAGTGGGAAGTCACCGACGCATACATCTCAGGCGATCCGCGAACCGACCTGACGCTTTCGGCCACGACGATCACGTTCGACAACGCAGGAAACATCACGAGCCCGGCAGCCGGAGCCGACGGCCGCGTGTCGGTCGCGGTCAGCGGCGCCAACTATCCCGACACGGGCAATGGTACCGCAGGCAGCGAGGACGACGTGGCCTTCACGATGGACCTGACCGGACTGACCCAACTGGGCGGCACGACGACGGCCGTCATCAACAGCCAGGACGGACAGGCGGCGGGATCGCTCGAAGGCTACTCGATCTCGAGCGCGGGCATCCTGACGCTCAACTACTCGAACGGCCAGCAGCGCCCGCTCTACCAGCTAGGCTTAGCCGACGTGGCCAACGAGCAGGGCCTTGAGCAGATCGGCGAAAACTTCTATGCCGTCACGTCGGCCAGCGGCGACATGGTCGTGGGGCGCGCGCAGCAGGAAATCAACGGCGACATCGTCAGCGGCGCGCTCGAACTGAGCAACGTCGACTTGGCGCAGGAATTCACCGATATGATCGTGACGCAACGCGGGTACCAGGCCAGCGCCCGGGTCATCACGACGAGCGACGAAATCCTGCAAGAGATCGTCCAACTCAAACGATAACCCGCTAGCCGCCAGACCGTGAGCCTGTCCGACCGAGCGTTGGGCAGGCTCGCTCGTTTCCGGCACGAGCGGCGCGCGCGGACGTGTCCCTCGCCGAGCGCGGCCGTCACTGCGCTTCTGCGGCTCGCTCCAGCGCCGCTGCCAGCGCTTCGATGCGGATGGGTTTGGAGAGGTAGTCGTCCATTCCGGCTTCCAGGCACATCTGCTCGTCGCCCGCCATCGCGTTGGCCGTCAGAGCGACGATGCGCGGCTGCTCGACGCTCAACTGTCGGATCGCGCGCGTGGCGTCGAGACCGTTCATGCGCGGCATCTGCACGTCCATCAGCACGACATCGTAGCGCTGCTCGCGGACGGCGGCGAGGGCGGCTTCTCCGTCTCCGACGGCGGCGACAGTAGCGTTCAGACGGTCGAGCATGCGCAGCGCGACCTTGCGGTTGATCAGATTGTCTTCGGCCAGCAGCACGCGCAGGGCACGCCGCTTGGGCGCGTCGGGCGCCGACCGCTTGGAGACGACGGCGTCGGCGGGCTCGGCCACCATCCGGGCGATCACGCGCCGCAGCGCAGTGCGCCGCACGGGCTTGACGAGCGTCGCCGCGATCACGGCGTCGCGCACGTATTCGCCGACCGAACTCAAGACGACGAGCGGCAGGTCGGGCCGGATCGCGTGGAGCGCGCGCGCCAGTTCCAATCCGCTCACGCCGGGCATGTCCATGTCGAGCAGCGCCATTTCGGCTGACGCGATGGCGTCGGGGTCGGCGAGGACGGCCTGAGCCGAATCATAGACCAGCGGCACCACGCCCCACGTCTCGGCCGTACTCTGCAGCACCTGCCGGTTGACCGCGTTGTCGTCGACGATCAGCACCTGCCGCCCGTCGAGCGCGACTCGTGCCCTGTCGATCGGCGCGTCGCGGTCCACTTCGATGGCGAACGTGCAGGCGAACGTCGAGCCGCTGCCGGGCTCGCTCGCTACGCTGACCGACCCGCCCATCAGTTCGGCCAGTCGTTTGGCGATGGCCAGGCCCAGGCCGGTTCCGCCGTAGCGGCGCGTCGTCGAACTGTCGGCCTGCTCGAACGCACGGAACAGGCGGCTCTGCTGATCGGGCGTGATGCCGATGCCCGTGTCCTCGACCGACACGCGCAAATCACTGTCGCCCTCGCGCGCCAAACGAACCAGCACATGGCCCCACTCGGTGAACTTGACAGCGTTCGAGACGAAGTTGGTGACGATCTGCCGGATGCGCGCCGAGTCGCCGATGACGTGCTGCGGAACGTCCGCGTCAATCTGCACGACCAGTTCGAGGCCTTTCTCGGCCGCGCTCTCGGACAGCATCGCCGCCGCTTCCTCGACGCACGCGGGCAGATCGAAGGTGTGGCGATCGAGTTCGGTCTTTCCGGCTTCGATCTTGGAGAAGTCCAGGACGTCGTTGATGAGCGACAACAGCGCCTCGCCGCTCGACTGTACGATGCGCGCGTATTCGTGCTGCTCCTCGTCCAAGTCGGTATCGGCCAGCAGCGCCGTCATGCCGATCACGCCGTTCATGGGTGTGCGGATTTCGTGGCTCATCGTCGCCAGGAACGCGCTCTTGGCGCGGCTCGCGTCGAGCGCCTGCGCGCGCGCCACATCGAGTTCGGCGTTGGTCTGCACCAGGTCGGCGTTGGCGTCGGTGACGGCATCGATCGAGCGCTTGACGTTTTGAGCCGCAGGGCGAAACACGTACAGCCCTTCGAGTATCAGTGTCGCGAGCGTGAGCAGCAGCAGCACGAGCGAGAGCGTGCGCATCGTCGACACGCGCTCGCGGGCTTCGTCGGCCATGCGGAAGACCACCTCGTCCATGCCCACCAGAAACGCCGCCTCGCTAGCCTGTAGCGACCCGATTGCCCGGCGCTGCACGTCTGCCGACGAGTCAGCGAGCAGCAGGGTGGCCGCCTGTTGCATTGCCTGGAACGGAGCTTCTATGCGCTCGAAGCCGATCTCGACCGAGTCGCTGACACTGCCGGGAAGCCCGAGTCGGGGCTCGCCGTAGCGCAGCCCGCGTCCCGACAGCACCCACAGATCCAGTGTTTCTCGCAGTTCGGTACGGTGCATCGCTCGCGCTTGCACGTCGCCTGCCGCCTGTATCGCGAGCGCTGACTTGACCAGGCGCTGGCTCAGCATCCGCTGCCGCCCGGCGATGTTGACGACGTGCGCATCGTCGGTCTGCGAATCGATCACTACGTCTACGGCTCCATGACCGATCAGCACGAGTAGAGCGATCGTCCCCAATGCGGCGACGTAGCGAGTCGTCAGGCGACGCCAAACGCGCGCGCTGGTGTTGGGGGAGGGCATAGCGGAGGCGAAGAGTAGGAATGCGCGACTGGTATCGACCGCGCGCGCCGCTGCGATAACTTACAGCCTCGAAATGGCGCGATCCGTCGCACCGACGCTAGCGCTCTTTCCCGTTTTCGCTGTTCCTTCTCAAAAGTGCGGTGCGGTGCGCTAGGACGGGCACAGAGAAGCGGGTCCGGTGCGAAGCGCTGTGCTGCTAACGGTCTAGCTTGGACAGCGCCTGCTCGGCGGCGATCTGCTCGGCGGCCTTTTTGGTCGACGCCGTACCGACGCCCATCGCTCGCCCGTTGACGAGCGCTTCGATGGTGAACGTCCGCTCATGGGGCTCGCCCTCGGCTAGCGTGACGGCGTACCGGGGCTGCTCCCACCCTTGGGCCTGAGCGTATTCGAGCAGGGCGCTCTTGTAGTTGTCCGTGCGGGCGGCGAGCGCGCGCAGGTCGCGGCCTTCGAGCAAGACGCCGATGACGAACGCCTGGGGCGCGTCGGGGCCGTGGTCGAGGTAGAGCGCGCCGATGACGGCTTCGAGCGCGTCGGCGAGGATCGACGTGTTGTCGGCGCCGCCCTGCTCGCGCGCTTCGTCGCTGAGCTCGATCAGGGCCGAGAGCCCGCAGGCGCGTGCCCGCTCGGCTAGCGCCTGACCGCTGACGAGTTTGGCGCGCAGGCGCGACAGGAATCCCTCGTTGACGGCGGGAAACTCGGCGAACAGGTGGGCGCTGACGATGATTTCGAGGACCGCATCGCCCAAAAACTCCAGGCGCTCGTTGGATTCGAGGTAGCTGTCCTTCTCGCCCCGCAGCACGGACCGGTGGCGCAGCGCGCGGCGGTACAGGTCGAGGTCGACCGGCGGCGTGCCCGTCAGCTGCTCCACGCGCTCGGCGAACGCGCGGTCGGAGTCGGTTCGGGGTGCGGGCGCTTCGCCGTTCCGCTTGCGTTCAGACCACCACTTCCAAGCCATAAGGTTTTTCTTGGCAAGATACGCGGGCGGCTTCACACCAGCGTCATGCAGCCGATAACGCCAGCGCACCCAACGCCCCGCCTCCATGCGCCTGCTGCTACTCGCCGTCGTGCTGCTGACGCCCACACTCTCGGCCCAGACCGCTACCGAACTCGCTTCGCCCAAGCCGACGCTGACGCTCGGCGCCCCGCTGTCCAATCCGACAAATGGCGAGGCCCACCTCTCGCTGTCTGTGGCTCCGAACGTCAGAGTGACCGTCCAGGCGTTCGACCTGTTGGGGCGCCAAGTGGCGACGCTCGCATCGGACGCGCTCGTCGCAGGCGGACCAGGCCGCGTCACGTTCGACGGCGCGCACCTGCCGGACGGCGTCTACCTGATCATCGCGCGGAGCGAAATGATGCAGACACAGCGGCTCGTCACGCTCGCCCGGTGACCTAGCTTGCCGGTCTCACCTCGACTGCTCCGCCCGTGCGCCTCTTCCTATTCGTCCTCCTGCTCGCCGCCGCGCCCACACGCGCGCAAGACTTCAGTTCGGACCGTCCCGGCTTCGCCAACACACCGCTCGTCGTGCCGGTCGGCACGTTCCAGATCGAGTCGGGCGCGACGACGATCCAGGGCGGCGGCTACCGCTTGCCCGACGCGCTGATCCGGGTGGCGCTGATCCCGGCATTCGAGGCCCGCGTCCTGCTCCCCTCGCTACTCGACGGCGAGACGGCGACCGACGCCGAGGTCGGCTTCAAGATGGCGCTGTCTCAGGGCGAAGGCGTCAAGACGGCCCTTCTGGCAGCCGTCGCGATCGGCGTCGCCGACGGCGTCGAGGCCGGCAGCATCGGTGGGGCGTTCACGTCGGCGTTCGCGGTCGGCGGCGGCTGGTCGGCGACTGCCCAGGGCGGTGCTACCTACCTCACCCAGGACGACATCCTGCTCTCGGGCGCACTCGCCGCCGGACGCGCGCTCGACGCCCAAATCAGTACCTACGTCGAGGCGTTCACCACCTTCGAGGCCGACGACCTCTCGCCGACGCTCACGCTCCAGCACGGCTACGCGCTCCTGCTCACGCCCACGATGCAGATCGACGCTTCGGTTGCCGTCGGCGTCACGACGGGCCTGCCCGACTGGCAAGTCAGCGTCGGCTGGACCGGGCGCTTCTGATCGGGGTTGGAGGGGCTAGCCCAACCGATTTGCCATGCTCCGCTCCATCGACCCCACGACCGGCGACGAGATCGCGCGCTACGACGCACTCTCGCCGTCTCAACTCGAAGACCGGCTGAGCCGCAGTGCGTCCGCTTCCGAGCGCAACCGAGCGCGTTCGTTTGCCCAGCGCGCGGCCCTGCTCCACCGCGCGGCCGAGCTGCTGGACGCGCGAGCCGCCGATCTGGCCCGCTTGATGACGCGCGAGATGGGCAAGCCCCTGGCCCAGGCGCGCGGCGAGGTCGCCAAGTGCGCGTGGGTGTGCCGCCACTACGCCGACCAGGGCGCCGCGTATCTGGCCGATGAGGAGATCGAGAGCGACGCCGCGCGCAGCTACGTTCGGCACGAGCCGCTGGGACCGGTTTTGGCTGTCATGCCCTGGAATTATCCGCTGTGGCAGGTGTTTCGCTTCGCCGCGCCGACGATCATGGCGGGCGGATCGGGCCTGCTCAAACACGCGTCGAACGTTACCGGATGCAGCCTCGCCATCGAACAGATATGGCAGGACGCCAGAGCCGACGACGCCCTGCTGAGCGTACCCATCGCAACCGACGTCGTCGCAGCCGTCATCGCCGACGCCAGGGTCCGCGCGGTCACGCTGACGGGAAGCGAGGCGGCCGGGCGAGCCGTCGCAGCGGCGGCAGGCCAGGCGCTCAAACCCAGTCTGCTCGAACTGGGCGGCTCGGACGCGTTCGTCGTGCTGACCTCGGCCGACCTCGACACCGCCGCTCAGGCCGCCGTTCAGTCGCGGATGCAGAACAACGGGCAAAGCTGCATCGCCGCCAAACGCTGGATCGTGGTCGACGCGGTCTACGACGCCTTTTTGGAGCGCGTCACCCGGCGCATCCATTCGCTCGTCGTCGGCGATCCGATGGACGAGCATACCGACATCGGCCCTCTGGCCCGCGTCGACCTACGCGACGAGGTGCACGACCAGGTGCAGCGCGCCGTCGCGGGTGGAGCGGCGATCGCGATGGGTGGCCACGTGCCCGACCGGCCAGGCGCGTGGTATCCGCCGACGCTGCTGACGGGCGTCGATGAGGAGAGCGTCGTGTTCAAAGAGGAAGTGTTCGGCCCCGTCGCCGCGCTAATCCGCGCCGCCGACACCGACGACGCCGTCCGGCTAGCCAACGCGAGCCGGTTCGGACTGGGATCGGCCGTTTTCGCTAATCGAGAAGAGGGCGAGGCCATCGCTCACCGCCTGCGCGCCGGGGCGTCGTTCGTCAACGGCATGGTCGCCAGCGACCCGCGCCTGCCCTTTGGCGGACTGGGCGACAGCGGCTACGGGCGCGAACTGGGCGCCGACGGTATCCGGGCGTTCTGCAATCGCAAAACGGTCTGGATCGCCTCGTAGATTGACGGCCCGCCTCACCGCTGCCGCGCTCCTCTATGCCGCCACGCCTCCTCGCTCTGCTGCTCGCCTGCTCTCTGGCCGGATGCTCGGCGTCTGCGCCCGCTGCCGGACCGTCTGCGCCGCCCCAACGCTGGGCCGACACCACCGAGACCGTCGCCGCGTCCGATCCGGACGTGTTGCCTGAAGGCATCCGTCGCTTCGCGCGATTCGACCCCGACGACCCGACGCTCTGCGCTTATCTCGACCGTCCGCGCACCGATGTAGGACCCGAAGCCGAGCGCTGGCTTGCCGAGCGCGGCATCAGGGATGCAGGTTTTCCCATCCGCCTCTATGGGGAGAACACGCCCGCGTGGGCGGCCGGAGCCGATCCGCTCTACGTCTACTGCCAGCAGGCCGAAAAATGAGAACCGCCCCACCTCACTTCCGGCCGATTTCGTGCCGATGATCCCTCTGTCTTTCACGCACCGCTCGACCAGTGAGATGGAGCGGCGCGCGCACGCGTTCTACGACGAGATGCGCCAGCGCCGAACCGTCCGCGAGTTTGCGCCGACGCCCGTTGCGCGCTCGGTTATCGAGAGTGCGATCCGTACGGCGGGGACGGCGCCCAGCGGAGCGCATAAGCAGCCGTGGCACTTCGCCGCCGTTTCGAGCGCCAACGTGAAAGCGCAGATTCGGGCCGCCGCCGAGCGCGAAGAGCACGCCTTTTATGGCGGGCGCGCCTCGCACCAGTGGCTGGACGACCTGGCGCCGCTCGCCACCGACGCACATAAGCCGTTCCTCGACACGGCGCCCTGGCTGATCGCCGTCTTCGCCCGCCCGTTCGACCTGGAGACAGGCGGCGAGCGGCGCAAGAACTACTACGTCAGCGAGTCGGTCGGCATCGCCTGCGGACTGCTGCTGGCCGCGCTCCACCACGCCGGGCTCGCCACGCTGACGCACACGCCCAGCCCCATGAAGTTCTTGGGCGACCTGCTGGACCGGCCGCCGCACGAACGCGCCGTCGTCCTGATAGTGGCGGGCTATCCTGCCCCAGATGCGCGCGTGCCGGATCTGGAGCGCAAACCGCTGAGCGACATCGCGTCGTGGCATTAGGATAGACCGCGCGACGACCGGCTCGCGCGCGTCGACGCGCGGCTGGAGCGGTGGGCTGCCAGGGCGTGGGGCGACGTGAGCACGACAAAAATGTCCGCGTCACCTAAAGGTCGGATGGGGTGAGCCGATAGCTACGGGGCAGACCTGCCGAGACCGCGCGCCACCAGCGCCGACGCGCTCGCCCATCCTACATCACCTCTACCCGACCCCAAGCGCTATGAAATGCCTTGTCGTTGACGACTCGCCCACCATGCGCCGCATCGTAATCAACGCGCTGCGCGAGATCGGCTACCCGGACGCAGTCGAGGCCGAAGACGGCGGCGATGCCCTCGCCCGAATGGAAGAGCATCCCGACGTCGAGTTCGTCCTGACGGACTGGAATATGCCCAACGTGAACGGCCTGGAACTCGTCCGCGCCATCCGTGCCAACCCCAGCCACAGCGACTTGCCGATCCTGATGGTGACCACGCGCGGCATGAAGGAAGACGTCGTCGCAGCCATGCAGGCGCGCGTCAACAACTATGTCGTCAAGCCCTTCACGCCCGACGTGCTCAAGAGCAAGATCGACGCGATTCTGCGCCGCTTGCAGGCCGCTTAGCCCGCTCTCCTCGCCGGTGCGACGCGCTGGCCCCCTCTAGATTTCCCCAGATCCATGTCCCACTCGCCCGCCCGCGTCGACTTCTCGGCCGTGATGCACAAGTTGGACGAGATGCGTTCCTTCTTCGTCATCGGACAGCGCTCGATCCCCTTGATCGAAGACCTGCTCCAGTTCGTCGGCGACATCTCGCCGCTGCTCAACGACATCAGCACGTCGCTCTCGTTCTCGACGAGCCGCATGCCGTCGGCCGCGACGCAGCTCGAAAAGGTGACGGCGGCGAACGAACTGGCGACGACCGAAATCCTCAACCTGGTCGACCGAGTGAGCGAGCACGTCAGCGTGGCCTCGCTGGCCGAGCAGAGCGCGCGCGACTGCCGCGAGCAGCTGCGCCAGCGCGACGCCCGCTTCCTCGCCGCGCTGGGAGCCGCCGCCGACGCGCCCGCCGTCCGCGACGTACTCACGCAGTGGAAGGCCGAGGGCGAGACCATCGTCGCCAACTGGGAGGACACCGGCGAGCAGCAGAAGGCCAGCCTGGACAACGTGCGCAAGGATCTCAACCAGATCATGATGTCGCTCCAGGTCCAGGACATCACGGCTCAGCAGATCGCCAGCGTCAACCACCTGATCGAGTCGGTTCGGATGCGGCTGAGCGAGATCAGCGAGCGCGTCACGAGCGACGTGGGCGGAGCCTCCGCCTCGCAGGTCGACGCGCTCCAGGAGATTCGCGACGGGCAATCGCAGTTCGACCCGATGGCGCGCTTCGATCCCGACGGCAGCCACCAGGACTTAGCCGACCAGTTGGTGCAGCGCGCCAACGACGGCGAAGACCTGACCGGCGAGGTCGACGCGGCCCGCTTGAGCGCGGTCGCCTACGGAGTCAGCGGATTCGACCTGGACGCGCCCAGCTACAGAGACGGCAGCTATGGCGACGGCTATGAGATGGAGCCTTCGGGTGACGGTCAGAGCGCCCAAGTCGTCGCCGACTTCGACCCCAGCGCGTTCGCCGACCAGTTCGCCGACTTCAAGAGCGACTTCTCGGACGACGAGCCCTTCGATCCCAGCGCGTTCGCCGACGCGTTCGGCGCTCCAGACAGACCGGCCAAGCAGGACAGTGCGCCGCCCGCCTCTGGCCCTGACGTTTCATCGGGATTCGCCGACGACGGCGGTTTCGCCTCGGCCGACGACATCGACGCGCTCTTCGGCTGACCTGAGCCAAATCGCTCTCCACCTCTGCGCGCCTAGCCCACACCTCACCGCGCGTGCCCTTTCCGGCTGCTCCTCCCCACCCGCCGCGACATGAAACAGACCCTGATTATCGGCTTCGTGCTCGGCCTCGGGCTGATCTACTACCCGATCCTCACCGGCGACGGCGTCTCGACGTTCTTCGACATCCCGTCGATCCTGATCGTGCTCGGCGGAACGGCGGCCGCGCTGCTGGCCAACTACACGCTCGCCGAGTTCATGGTCATGGTCAAGAAGACCGGCACCATGTTCACGTTCAAGGAGCCCGACTGCGCTCAATACGTCGAGCAGTTCACCGAACTCTCGCGCATCGCACGCCGCGAAGGACTGCTGGCGCTGGACCGCAAGATGGCCGAGATCGACGACGAACTGACGCGCTTCGGCTTGGAAATGGCCGTCGACGGAACGGACGCCAAGGAGATCGACGCGTTCATGGAGCAGCGCATCGACAACCAGAAGGCAGACTATTTCATGCTCTCGCGACTCTATAGCAGTGCGGCGGCGTTCGCGCCCTCGTTCGGCATGATCGGCACGCTCATCGGCCTGATCCAGATGATGCAGAACCTCTCGGACCCGGCCGCCATCGGCGCGGGCATGGCCGTCGCGATGATCACGACGTTCTATGGCGCGCTCTTCGCCAACCTGTTTTTCATTCCGATGGGCGCGCGGGCGGGCAACCAGGCCGCCGCCATCGCCAACGTCGGCAACATCATTAGAGTGGGCGTGATCGGCATCGTGCGCGGCGACAGTCCATCGGTCGTCGAGAAGCGGCTGATGCTCTACGTCGGCGGCGAGGCGGCGAGCAGCGGCAGTGCGGGCGAGCCAGCGGCCGAGTTGAAGAAGGCTGCCTGAGCCCCACCTCCAAACGCAGCGCGGCGCTTCTCACTGGTGAGAAGCGCCGCGGCGTGCGATAACGAGCCAAGCGTCAGCGACCTGCGCTGCCCATCGACTGGGGCAGGATGACGCGGTCGATCACGACGATGCTGCCGTTCGAGGCCTGGATTGCCGAGACGAGACCGGCTTCTCCGATCGTGAGTCCCAGTTCGCCGCTGCTGAGCGGCAGCAGGCCCGACATCGTCATTTGCTCGTCGGACCTGCCGGCACGCGTGCGGATGTCGTCGATCGAGAAAGCCTCGCCTTCGATGACGTGGTAGCCCAGCAGCGTACGCAGCAGATCCGGATTCTGGAGCAGACCAGCCAGGGCGCCTTCGGGAAGAGCGTCGAAAGCGTCGTTGGTCGGTGCCAGGATCGTGAGGGGGCCTTCACCCGAAAGCTCTTCGACGAGACCGGCCGCCTGGACGACCTGTACGAGCGTCGAGAACGTCGATGTGCTCATCGCGATTTCTAGAACGGTCGGCGGTGCTTCGGCCTGCGCGCGCGTGTCGGACGCTATCAGGAGCAGGAGAAGAAGGGGCAGAAAAAGTCGTTTGGTCATGTCGGTGGAAATGCGTGGTGGAGAGATGGCGTGCGCGTGCGGCCCTGCTCTTCCCGGTCGGCGCGGCGACAAAGCTACGCGCCGGACCGGTAGTGCGGTGGTTCTAGTAACGATTGGCGCGATCCGATACGTGCCCTCTCCGAACCGGACCACGTGCAACCAGCAGAGCATTCACAGGCCATCACCACCCGATCGCCCGCATGACGCTCCGCCTACTCGCCCTCATCCTTGCCCTGACCTTAGTCGGCTGTGGCGACTCCCCTCCAGCACCCTCCGACTCAAAGTCCTCGTCCGACGCTGAGTCCGCATCGCCCGCCCGGCGCGTCAATCAGAGTGCGGGATCGTCGGCCCAGTCGCTTCAGTCGGCGCAAGAGCGGTTGCAGTCCGCGCGCGAACGCTACCAGTCGCTCGACAGCGGTGGCGGGTGGACTTCGATTCCTGCGGGCGACCTGGTCCGCGTCGGCGATACGGCTCAGGCTCAGGTGCAGGCGCTGCGCGACCGGCTCGGCGCGACCGACGAACTGGCAGGCGCCTCGCCGACCGGACCGGTCTTGGACGACGCGCTCGCTGCCGCTCTGGCCGCCTTCCAGGAGCGCAACGGACTGAGCGCCGACAGCCTGCTCGGAGGCAACACGCGGACGGCGCTCAACGTGCCCGCCAGCCGCCGCGTCCGCCAGATCGACGCCATGTTGGACCGCTGGGAAGATCTGCCCGACTTCCCGACCGGACCCGACGCTCGCTACATCATGGTCAACGTGCCCGAGTTCACCGTCCGCGCGTTCGAGGGCGGGCGCGAGGCGCTCCAGATGAAAGTCGTCGTCGGCAGCGCGTACGATGGGCGCGCGACGCCGCTGTTTCACGACTCGCTCGACCACGTCATCTTCGGCCCGTATTGGAACGTGCCGCCCAGCATCGCGACCGAAGAGTTGGTGCCGGACGGCGTCCAGGCGCTGACGGCCAAAGGCTTCGAGATCGTGAGTCACTACGCGACCGACGCCCGCGTCTACGAGATGACACCCGCCAATCTGCGGCGCGTCGCCA
The DNA here is from genome assembly GCA_963841855.1 of Rhodothermales bacterium. GTDB lineage: Bacteria > Bacteroidota > Rhodothermia > Rhodothermales > BA12 > CAXBBB01. The sequence continues at coordinate 103,767 of CAWJEJ010000003.1, forward strand.
ACGGCAACCTGCGCATCCGCCAGAAGCCCGGCCCGGACAACGCGCTGGGCCGGGTCAAATTCATCTTTCCCAACCAGTACGCCGTCTACCTCCACGACACGCCCGCCGACGCCCTGTTCGACCAGACCGACCGCGCCGCCAGTCACGGCTGCATCCGGCTCGAAGACCCGGCGGCGTTCGCCGAGTGGGTGTTGGGTCCGCAAGGATGGGACGCTCAGCGCGCCACCCAGGCCATGAACAGCGGCGAGCGCGAACGCGTCGACCTCGACACCAAGATCCCGGTCTACATCGTCTACCTGACCGTCTACGCCGACGACGACGGCCACGTGCACTTCCTGCAAGACATCTACGATGAGTACGCCGAAGTCTGATCCGCCGCCGATCCGAACCCTACCGCGCAAACGGACGCTGCTGGCCACGATCGTGCTACTCGTCGCTCTGTTCGCGGCGGGCGTGTGGGGCCTGCGCCGCGTAGCACCGGACGGGCAAGTGCTACCGATTCCGCCTCAGTCGGCGGTCGAGTTGTTCGATCCCCAACCGCCGACGCTGGCCGAGCGCGTCGGCGACAGTACGGGGTTTCAGGACGGCGTCGCCGCGTTCGCGGTTCAGGCGGGCGAGTGGGCGATTCCCTACCGCGTCTTCGGCCTATTCGTCGCGCCCGGCGAGGTCCTGCCGATCCGTCCGCTCGGCGCTACCCAGACTGGCAGCCAGTGGCACGTCGCCGCGCAGTCGGGCGCTCTCGCCTCGTCGGGCGACGATGCGTGGACGTGGACCGCTCCCGACGCGCCCGGCCCCTATGCCGTCCGCATCACCGACACGTCCACCGGCGACGAAGTGACGCTGCACGTATTCGTCGGCGTGCGCTTCGACCATGCCACCGACGCGCTCGACGGCTACTCGATAGGCGCCTACGCCGACGACGACCGCCCGGTCAACCGCAAGCCGCCGCTGTTCGTCCAACTCACACCCGACGTGGCCGACGTGGCCGTCAGCCCGCACTTCACGGTCGGCCAGTTCGTCGCTAAGCAGGCGTCCGATTATCCCAAGTACCTGGTGATGAGCACGCGCCTGCTGCTCAAACTCGAAGGCCTCTTGCAGGCCGCTCACGAGGCAGGCATTCCGGCCCGGACGTTCACGATTATGAGCGGCTATCGGACGCCGTTCTACAACCGCTCGATCGGCAACACGACCTCGCTCAGCCGCCACCTCTTCGGCGACGCAGCCGACTTCTTTATCGACGACGACGGCGACGGGCAGATGGACGACTTGAACGGCGACGGCGCGATCACCGAAGCCGACGCGCGCGTGCTCGCCAATCTAGTCGAAGCGCAAGCCGTAGCCGACTGGTACGCGCCCTTTGTCGGCGGACTGGGCGTCTACGGTCCGGCTCCGCACCGAGGCCCGTTTATCCACGTCGACACGCGCGGGACGGCCGTGCGGTGGTGACGAGCGGCGTGGACGCGCGTCCGAGTCCTCGTTTTTTGGCTGACGCTAGCGAGCCGGGACCGACGGCCTGGGCAACGTCGACAATTGCGCTCGGCTCGCTTCTGCGGCGCGCTTGAACGCTCTGCCGCGTTGCTCTGCATCGCCGATGCTCGCATCGGCTGCTTCGAGCGCCTTGCCGAGCGCTCAATCGCACGCGCAGCCGTTTCGCCTCGGCTAACGTCAATGTTGCCTGGTCTACGACGCCGCCCGACGATTCACCTTCAGCGCAGAAACCGCGTCTTTCACTCGGGATTGAAAACCACGCCCGCACGCCGACTTCGATTGCTCCTTGGCTCGCCGTGTCGTAGCGTTCCGCCTCTGCCTAACCGACCTCCGCGCCCATGCCCGCCCTCACGCATCCTGACCGCTTCGAGAGCCGCCACAATGGCCCGTCGCCTTCTGAAATCGACGCCATGCTCGCCGCCGTTCGGTGTGACAGCCTCGACCAGTTGGCCGATCAGACCGTCCCGTCGGCGATCCGGATGGAGCGTCCGCTCGACCTTCCGGCTGCGGTCAGCGAGCAGGCGCTGCTGGCACGCGCGTCCGATCTGGCGAGCCGCAACGAAATCCGGCGCTCGTTCATCGGAATGGGCTATCACGACACGGCCACGCCGCCGGTCATCCTGCGCAACCTGTTCGAGAATCCCAACTGGTACACGCAGTACACGCCCTATCAGGCCGAGATCGCGCAGGGCAGGCTCGAAATGCTGCTCAACTACCAGACGGTCGTCAGCGACCTGACCGGGCTCGAAATCGCCAACGCGAGCCTGCTCGACGAAGGTACGGCGGCCGCCGAAGCGATGATGATGCTGGCTCGGAGCGCCAAGAAGCGCGACCGCTTTCTCGTCTCGGACCGCTGCCACCCCCAGACGATTGCCGTCGTCCACGCACGCGCGGTTCCGATGGGTATTCAGGTCGAAGTCGGTGACCACGAGGGCTGGACGTTTGCATCGGACGTGATCGGCTGCTTGGTCCAGTACCCCGCGACCGACGGCGAGATCGTCGACTATAGCGCGACGGCCCAGGCGGCGCACGCAGGCGGAGCACACGTCGTCGCGGCGTGCGATCTGCTGGCACTGTGCGTGCTCGAATCGCCCGGAAGCTGGGGCGCCGACGTGGCGGTAGGTAACAGCCAGCGCTTTGGCGTGCCGCTGGGCTACGGCGGACCGCACGCCGCGTTCTTCGCCACCAGAGAAGAGTTCAAGCGCAACGTGCCGGGCCGCATCATCGGCGTGACGCAAGACATGGACGGCGGCTACGCTCTGCGCATGGCACTCCAGACGCGCGAGCAGCACATCCGCCGCGACAAGGCCACCTCGAACATCTGCACGGCTCAGGTGCTGCTGGCCAACATGGCCGCCGCCTACGCCATCTACCACGGCCCGGACCGCCTGCGCGCGATCGCCGATCTGTGCCACACAGCCGCAAGGGCACTCGCCGCCGGACTGGCCGAGCAGGGCCACACCGTCCGCCACGCGGACTACTTCGACACGCTCCGCGTGGATGTCGTGGGACTCGGTGCCGACGAAGTACTCGAAGCGTGCGACCTCAACCGCATCAACCTGCGCGCATTCGACGACGGCTCGTGGGGCATCGCGCTCGACGAAACGGTGACGGCCGAAGACCTCGACGCCCTGCTCGCCGTCTTCGCGACCGACGAGTCCAGCGAAGACTTGTCGGCCGAAGACCTCGCCGCCCACTTGGAAGGCGACGCCTACGCCGGACCTATGGCCCGGACGACCGATTACCTCACGCACCCGACGTTCCACGCCTACCACAGCGAGACCACGATGATGCGCTACCTGACGCGCCTGAGCCGCAAGGACCTGTCGCTCACGTCGAGCATGATTCCGCTGGGAAGCTGCACGATGAAGCTGAATGCCGCGTCTGAGTTGATGCCCGTCTCGATGGCCGGCTTCAGCAAAGTGCACCCGTTCGCGCCGGTCGAGCAGGCGCCCGGCTACCACGCCATGATGGACGAACTGCGCGACTGGCTCAGCGAGATCACCGGCTTCCACACGGTCAGCTTGCAGCCCAACAGCGGCGCGTCGGGCGAGTACGCGGGCCTGCTCACGATTAGGGCCTACCACTTGTCGCGCGGCGACGAGCAGCGGACGGTCTGCCTCATCCCAACGTCGGCGCACGGCACCAACCCGGCGTCGGCTGTGATGGCCGGAATGACCGTCGTCCCCGTCAAGACGACCGACGACGGTAGGATCGACCTGGCCGACCTGACGGCCAAAGCCGAGAAGCACACCGACAATCTGGCTGCGCTGATGGTGACGTATCCCAGCACGTTCGGCGTCTTCGAGACCGGCATCCGCGACGTGTGCGCGGCCGTCCACGTCAACGGCGGCCAGGTCTACATGGACGGCGCCAACATGAACGCCCAGGTCGGCCTGTGCCGTCCCGGCGATTTTGGCGCCGACGTGTGCCACCTCAACCTGCACAAGACGTTCGCCATCCCCCACGGCGGCGGCGGACCGGGCATGGGGCCGATCGGCGTCGCCGAGCACCTGGCGCCGTTCCTGCCGGGCCACCCGGTCGTCGAAGGGGTCGGCGGCGGTCAGGCGATTCAGCCGGTCAGCGCGGCTCCGTACGGCAGCGCGTCAATCCTGCTCATCTCGTGGGCCTACATCGCGATGATGGGCGGCGAAGGACTGACGCGCGCCTCGCAACTGGCGATCCTCAACGCCAACTACATCGCCGAGCGGATCAAGGACAGCTACGACATCCTCTTCAGAGGCCACGAAGGCCGCTGCGCGCACGAGTTCATCATGGACCTGCGCCCGTTCAAGGAGTATGGCATTTCGGAAGTCGATGTGGCCAAGCGCCTGATGGACTATGGCTACCACGCGCCGACGATGTCGTGGCCCGTCGTGGGCACGATGATGGTCGAGCCGACCGAGAGCGAATCGCAGGCCGAACTGGACCGCTTCGCCGACGCCTTGATCTCGATCCGAGCCGAGATCCAGGAAGTCACGCTGGGCCTCGCCGACGAGAAGCAGAACGTGCTCAAGCAAGCGCCGCACACCGCCGCCCTCGTCCTCGCCGACGATTGGCAGATGCCGTACAGCCGCGAGAAAGCCGCCTTCCCCGCCGCCTGGACGCGCGACGCCAAGTTCTGGCCATCCGTCCGTAGGGTCGACGACGCCTACGGCGACCGCAACCTGATCTGCACCTGCCCGCCGATGGAAGCGTACGCCGAGGCGTGACACCACGTCCGGAAGCGTCCCTACCCACCGCTGACCACCCCGTCCTTCGGGCACCCCTCCTCCGAGAGGAGGGGACAGGTTGTTGGCTGACTCCTTAGCGAGACCACACGTGTAGCGCCACGTCCTGCCCTCTCGGGAGAGAGGTGACGCGTCAGCGGCGGAGGGATTTGCGCGTCACGGACCACCCCGCCCTTTGGGCACCCCTCCTCTGAGAGGAGGGGACGAGTCCGGCGTTGGGCTGGAAATTGGAGATGGTGAGTGGAGCAGAAAACATCTTCCACTTCACCCAAAGTGCTCGGCTAGCCAGATCAGCACGTCCTCGCGGCGGTCGAGCACGGCTTCGTTGGGAATACGAAGCACGCGCAGCCCCAATTGCTCGATACCACGCTGCCGGTTGGCGTCGTAGGCAGCCTGCTCGGGCGTGTCGTGCACTCCGCCATCGAGTTCGATGACTAGACGCTCCGACGGACAATAGAAGTCGACGACATACGGACCGATTCCGTGCTGGCGTCTGAACTTGCGGCCATCCAAAGCCCTCCCTTTGAGCGCTGTCTACATCAGCGCTTCAGCCTTCGTCCCATGCGAACGAAGCTCACGCCTACGCTCGGTTGACGCTCGTCTGTTAAAGATGCTGCCCATACCGCTAATCTAATTGTGACTCACGACCACGCAGTCAGTACGTCCTCCCCTCTCGGAGGGGAGGTGCCCGAAGGGCGGAGGGGTCCCTTTCTCCCAAACGCACAAACGCCCCGCCCGGATAGACTCCGAGCAGGGCGTTTCGCTTTTCGGCTGGACCAGTTAGCGCGCGACCGTCAGCGTGCGGCTGGTGCGGAACGTCTCGCCCTGGATGCGGACGATGTACAAACCGGCGGGAAGCGTCGAGGCGTCGACCGACAGCGTCGTTGCTCCGTCGACCGTTCCGCTCATCAGCGTGGCGACGCGGCGGCCGAGCAGGTCGTAGAGACCGGCGTCGACGCTCTGCGACTTGGCGACACTCAGACCCAGGCTCGTCTGACCCGCGAACGGGTTGGGACCTTCGAGTGCGAGGGCAAACGCGCCGTCCAGCCCGATCGTCAGTTCGACGACAGGCGAGAACTCAGAGGCTCCGTCGAGATCGACCTGGCGCAGGCGAAACGTGTAATCGCCGGGGGCCAGAGCTGTCGTGGTGAACGAGTAGCTGCGGGCTTCGAGCGTCGTTCCGGCTCCGCGCACGAAGTCGACGGTCTGGAAGGCGCCGTTCGAGCGCATCTGCACGTCGAAGCCTTCGTTGTTGGTCTCGCTCGCCGTCGCCCAGTTCAGAACCGCGCGGCTTCCATCGGCAGCGCCGGTGAAGGTGGTGAGTTCGACCGGTAGGGTGCCATCAGGGTACGAGGCGAACGCCGTGAACGTCAGCGTGCCGCGAGCCACGTTAGCAGGGTCAGCGGGAGCATCCGAGGGTGCGATGGCCTCGTTGGAGCGAAATGCGTCGCCCGGGTTGAGGTATGTGCCCACGAAGGTGAACGCATTTCCCGTAGAGACGCCGATGTTAGCCAGAGCAAAGCCGAATGAGAACGCGCCGTTGCCGTTGTCGATGACGTTCGCGTTGACGACGAAATTATGGGCACCGTTCTCGACGATCTCAAATACGTTGAAAGAGCCAGCCTCGAATGTGAGAGCAAAATCGGGACGAAAACCGGTAGGGAAATTGACGACGGATCGATCCGTACCGTTCGTACCGGATATCGCTTGGCGCCCCGGGTCGCCAGCGTCCGTCAGGTTGGCCGTAGAAGCAATACCTCCGGTGCGGCTGTCGATGTACAGGACTCCAACGTTGTTGAAACCGCCGGCGCCTTTGGTAAACGTACCGGCCAGCGTCGTTCCGTTGTCGCTAAGTGTGAAAGAGCCGGTGCCAAGCACGCCACCGAAACCGGTGTTCTGGTTACCGCTGAAGGTGACTTGCGCCCCTACCGGAGCGACGAGAAGCGCAAAGAGCGCGAGGGTAGTAAAAATCCGCATGGGAAAATGGGGTTTGGTTGGGTAGGATGGAGTAAAAAGTCGCCTCCATACGCAGTGACTCAGCGGATGGAGGCGAAGGTTTGATCAGCGGAGAACAGTGGCGCTCGTGGTGAGGCGGAAGGTCTCGCCCTGGGCCACGATCACGTAGACGCCCGGCGCCACGCCCGAGAGCGTCGCCGAGACCGTCGCGTCGGCGGCTCCGCTGAACAGCGTCGTCACCAGGCGGCCCGTCACGTCGTAGGCCGAGACGGTCACCTGCTGCGCGCTCGGAAGCGCGAGGCTCACGTTGGTCAGCCCGCGCGACGGGTTGGGCGCGACCGAGAGCAGCGCCACGTCACTCGACACGGTCAGTTCGACGGTCGAGGAGAGTTCGGTCGCTCCGTCGAGGTCGGTCTGGCGCAGGCGGAACGTGTGGACGCCCGGTGCGAGGCTGGCGACGGCGAAGTCGTAGCTGCGCGCTTCGAGCGTCGTACCGGCTCCGGGTGCGAAGTGCACGTCGCGGAAGCTGGAGCCATTGGGGCTGTGCTCGACGAAGAAACCGCTGTTGTTGGTCTCCGACGCGGTCGTCCAGGCCAGACGAGCGCTGTTGCCCGAGAGCGTGCCCGTGAAGGCGGTCAGCTCGACAGGAAGAGTCTGAAGTCCTGTGCTGAATGGGGTGCCTGTGATGCTGGAGAATTCAGCGTTGAAGCCCAGGTTACCTGACGCGTCTGCCATACCCGTAGTCACGTTGCCGGGCACCGTCACGTTCGAGAAGTAGCCAGATTCCGATACGATGAAGGCAAACGCTGCTAGCTTGGAGTTTTCCGTCGCACCGAGTTCGGAGAACAAGATCGCCATTTCGAATCCCTGGTTGGCTCCGCCGTTGTTCAGGAAAGCAAATTCGATCGGACCGCCTTCGGTACCCGTTCCTTGACTGGCATCACCCGTCAGGTTAGTCTGCCCGACGGGTGTGGACGCTTCCCCACCGATGAACGACGCTGCATCGAGAAAAGCGTTCGATGAGGGGTTACCGCCGCTGCCGCCCGGGTTGAGAGCGAACATGTAGTCTACTTCGAAGTCGGCCTTGAAGTCGTCGTTGGCACCGCCGCCCTGACCGTCCATATAATGCCCTGCACCAGCAAAGCCCAGCGCGGCTCCGGCGGCGCGCCCCGTAGGTGCACCCCCTTCAGAGGTTCCGAGCCAGAGGCCCAAACCGTTGTTGCTCTCCACGTCCAGGAATCCCGTGACGGCGATGTAGAGCGTGCGAGCAGCGACATCGGCGTAGTACTTGATCTCAGATACGTTGTTAGCCGAACCGAAGCCTGCGTTTGCATTCTGCTTAGTCGCGATCGTGCCGCTGTTGGGACCGGCGGCGTAAAAGCCGTCCGACAGGTCGCCGTCGATCAGCACGGTCTGCACGAGTTGGCCGCGAATCTCGCCGCCGCCGAAGTTGTCGGTGTGCAGGTTGACGTAAAGACCGTTGGCCTGCAGGCTGGTGATCTGCGCCGCGGTGAGCACGCCCATGCCGCTGATCGTGCCCGCCGTTCCGCCCGTGACGGTCAGGTTCTGGATGATCGTGCCGTTCTGCCCCGCCGCTCCGACGTGGATGTGCGCCATGGTGGCGTTACTCGTCAGGTCTTGGTATTGGCCGGTGAGCGCGAAATTACCAACTCCGGGGCCGCTGGTGATGATCGTCATCGACACGCCTCCCTGGGCAGGCGTTGTGACGGGGGGGACTTCGTTGGCCCCGAGCAGGACCGAGCGGTAGGCCTGGCGCTGCGCCGAAGCGTCGAGAGCAGCGAATGCCGTCAGGCAGAGCAGTAGAAACAGAGTAGTAGCGTGGCGCATGGGCGAGGTGTTAATAGAATGAAAGCGCTTACAAGCACAAATATAATCCATCCTGCACGCATGCTTCTTACGGACACGGAATTTTTCTCCTTACCGCTGCTGCTCGTGCCCCGCGGACTGCTTCCAATTCCAGCCGAATCGGCTCAGGCAGCGTCGCGCTTGGACGAGGGTAGGTGCGAGCCGCGGCGCAGCATCTCGTAGCTGCCCGTCATGGCCGAGGCGATGTTCGACAGGTGCGAACTCATCCGCGAGATCATGTGGATGCTCAGCGCCAACACGGTGGCCTCATTGGCGGTCACGTCGCTCGCAGCCAGGGCACGCAGCAAGGCGGCGGCGTCGGCTTTGATGGAGGCGTGGCGCTCGATCACGGCGACGGCTCGGCTCGAATCGCGCTCGGCGAAGCACAGGATCGTGTCGTCGAACGCCTGCTCGACGCGGCCTCGGAGCGCGCGCAGCCGTTCGACGAGCGGTCCCCGGCGCGGATGGCGCGACAGAGCGGCGTTGCGGGCCAGCGCCTTGCACAGATCGCCGACGCGCTCGGCTTCGTTGACGACCGAGACGAGTTTGAGGCTGAGCACCAGTTCGCGCTCGGGGTCGATGGTCAGGTGTTCGAGCAGCGAGCGGCGCACGGCTTCCTCCAGCCCGTTGACCTCGCAGTCGAGCGTGCTCAGGTCGAGGTCGAGGATCTCGTTGTCGAGCAGCGTGCCCGTCGCCGCGCCGAACATCTGCTGCCCGATCACCAGCATCCGCTGCACGTCGCCCAGCGCCCGGCGGACCAGGGCGGGCTGTGCGTTGCGAAAGAGGTCGAGCAGGCCCATCGGGAAAGCGGTTGCGGAGATGATGGGTAAGAACGCGCACTGAGCCGGCCTCCGCGGCACGGCGTCGGTTATCGTTCGATTATCGTTCTGCCGAATACAGCCGGTGCGCCCGCGCGTACTCGGCGACATCCGCCCCAAGTCGGTAGCGGATCGATCGGCCGTCGCCCAGGCGCGCGCGCAGGTCCGTGCTGCTCACCTCGACGCGAGGCGCCTGAATCCAGTCGACGTGGGCGGCGAACGGAGAAGCGTCCGCACGCTCGTCGCCTCGGCGGTAGACGGCCAGCCGCGCTTGGGCAGTGATGCGCTGCGGGTCGCGCCACGTGGGAAAGCTCGCCAGGCTGTCCTCGCCCACGATCAGCCACCAACGCGCGCCCGGATGATCGGCACTCAGCGCGTCCAGCGTGTCGGCGGTAAACGAGCGGCCCGCGCGGTGCAGTTCGCGATCGGACACCTCGAAAGCCGGGTGGTCGGCTGTTGCCAGGCGTGTCATCGCCAGCCGGTGCTCGGCGGACGTGCCGACGGCTTTGTGCGGCGGGCGCGCCGACGGCATCCAGATCACGCGGTCCAACGCCAACTGCTCGCGCGCCGCTTCGGCGACCATCAGGTGCCCGACGTGTGGCGGATCGAACGTGCCTCCAAAGAGGCCCATGCGGATCGGATCGGGCATGAAAAAGGGGATGGGGGACCAAACATGTCATGTCTCCGAGACACGACATGTTTCCGGCTCCTGAGCATGGCGCCTCGCTTCACCAGTGCTTCCACCCGCCCGGCGTAGCTTTGCGGTCGATTCCACCTCTCGCCGATGCGCCGACTGCTGCCGCTCCTCCTTCTCGTGTGCGCCGCACCCGCCGCCACCCAAACGGCGCCCGTCGCCCTCCCCGACAGCGTCGTCGTGACGGCGTCGCGGTTGCCGCAGAGCGCGCGGACGGTCGGTCAGGCGATCCGGGTCGTGACGGCGGCCGAGATCGCCGCGCTGCCGGTCGCGTCGCTCGACGAGTTGCTGCGCGGGCTGACCGGAGCCGAGATGCTGAGCCGGGGCCCGTTTGGCGTCCAGAGCGACTTCACCATCCGGGGATCGACGTTCAACGGCGTCCTGCTGCTGATCGACGGCGTCCGCTTCAACGACCCGATGACGGGCCACTTTCTGAGCGACCTGCCGATCCCGCTGAGTGAGATCGTGCGCGTCGAGTTGCTGCGCGGGCCTGCCGCCGCCGAGTATGGAGCCGATGCCGTCGGCGGCGTGATCCACGTGCAGACGCAGGCCGGACTGGCGGCTCCGCTGGGACAGGGCGACGGATTCGGCGCGCGCGGCGCGATCGGCGGTGGCGGCTACGGACTGGCGATGGGCGACGCGGCGGCATGGGCGAGCGTCGGCGGCGCGCGCTATACCGTCGCGGCGGCCTACTCGGAAGCGGGCGGGCAGACGATCCCCTCGCTCAAAACACGGGCGGGCAGCGACGCGCCCGAAGCGGCGACCAAGCGGGCCGGTTGGGAGCGCGGCGCGGCGACGGTCGGCATGCGCAGGCAGGTGGGCAGCGCGACGCTCTCGGCCCGAGCGGCCTTCGACGCGCGCGACTTCGACGCCGTCCGCTTCTATACCACATTCGCCTCGGACACGGCGCGCGAGCAAACGCAGACGCTGTGGGCGCAGGCCGCTCTCGAAGGCGTGGCGGGGCAGACGCTGTGGCGCGTCCAGGCCGGAGCGCGGCATCACGAGGACACCTATCTCTTCAACCCAGGCGCCCGCGCCAACGAGCACACGACGCGCCAGGCCACGCTGACGGCGCACGCGCGCCGCATCGTCTCGCCGGTCCTGTCGCTCCACGCCGGAGCAGACGCGCTGGCCCGCGACATCGCCTCGAACAACATGGGCGATCACGGCGATCTGGCGGGCGGCGCGTGGGGCGGTGCCACGATCCGAGTGCTGGACGCCACGCTCAACGCCCGGCTGCGCGCCGACTACGCCGAGTCGTACGGATTCGAACTCACGCCCGCCTTGGACGCGATCTGGAACGCCTTGCCGCGCCTGGACCTGCGCGCCGCCATGGGCCGCAGCGTCCGAGCGCCGACGTTCGTCGAGCGCTACTTCAACACCGTCGACCCGCGCCCCAACCAAGATCTGGGCAATCCTGCCCTTCGGGCCGAGCGCGCGTGGTCGTACGAAGTGGGCGCCGATCTGTACGCCTTCCGCACCGCCCAGTCTCGCCTGACGATTCGCGCGACGGCGTTCGAGCGCTGCGTCGACAATCTGATCGATCTGGCGCGCAGTACGACCGACGTTCCGTTCTTCGCCCAGAACCTGCGCCGCGTCACGACGACCGGAGTCGAAGCCGAGGTGTCTGCCTTTCGCACGCTGGGCGCCGTCGGGCTCTCGGCGGACGTGGGCTACACGTTCCTCGACGCGCGCGTGTCCGGATTGGGCGATGGCGTCCAGTCCAAGTACGCGCTCACCAACGCGCGGCAGCTGGTCCAGGCGCACGTGCACACGTCGCTGAGCCGCGTCGGTGTCGGGATCCAGTCGGTCGTGCGCCAGCCCGCGAGCAGCGACCGATCGGCCTACGCCGTCCACAACGTCCGCGCGACGTTCGCCCTGCCGCTTTCGGGTGTCGACGCGCGCCTGACGGCCGAGGTGCGCAACCTGCTCGACACCGACTACGCCGACCTGTTCGCGCCGATGCCGGGCCGCTGGTGGACGTTCGGCGTGCGCGCGGCGTTCTGATCCGGCCGACTCGCCCCTCGCCATGCCCGACGCCGCGCTGCCTCCGTGGAATATCGTTACCGACGCGTTCGGCTCCGAGTTGAGCGCGTGGAACGACTACGCTGACGAGACCCACGCGTGGTTCGCCGACCTGCACGCACGGCTGGACGCCGGGCTGGCTCCCACGTCCGAGCAGATCCGAGTCGGAGGCGCGGACGACCCGCAGCGCCTGCTCGACGGCGCCGAGTGGATAGCCGACACCGTCAGGCGCTACGCCGGTAACCTGGAGAGGCTCTTGTCCAAAGGCGACGTTGCCGACGCGCTCACGATGGCGCTGATGGCCGGACCGAGCGGGCGAGGCTTCGACTACCGCGCGCCGAGTTTCTTCCACGCCCCATGCGAGCCGGGCGATCTGCGCGCGACGTGGCAGGTGGGACAGCAGTCCAGCCGCGATGCCCTTCGCGATGCCTTCCTGCTCGACGCGCCGCCTGCGTGGTATCTGGCGCAGCGCCGGGCGTGGAGTCGCCCGCTGATTCGAGCGCTCTGGACGTACGACGTGGGCCGCCAGCGTCTCACCGATGCCTACACCGATCACTTGCGCAAGACGGGCAATCCGTGGTCGTAGCGCGAAGGGTGTGGAGTGGAAAGCCAACGGGTTTTGAAAGGCTGCGGGCTTTGAGACGATGAGACGGCCGCACGTTGGCTCGATTCGTCAGCCTCGCCTCCTTTCGCATCGTTCTCACGTCTGCCGAGCGAGCGCCGGGCTATTCTCTAAGTCCCTCGCCTACCTCGCCGCCCATGCGCCTCGCCCTCGCCCAGATCAACCCGACCGTCGGCGACCTGGCGGGCAACATCGATCGCATGCTCGGAGCGGCGCGGCAGGCCGAGCAGCAGGGCGCCGATCTGGTGATTCTGTCCGAGTTGTGCGTGACGGGCTACCCGCCCCAAGACCTGCTGGGGCACGACGACTTTCTGGACGACGTGGAGGCAGCCGTCGCGCATTTCGTGGCTCGCGCGCCCAGCGGCGTCGGCGTAGTCTTCGGCGCGCCGCTGAGGTCGACCGACGAAAGGGGCAAACGCGTCGTCAACGCGGCGCTGGTGGCCGACGGTGGCCGAGTCGTCGGGCGGGTCGACAAGCAGCTGCTGCCGACGTACGACGTCTTCGACGAGGCGCGCTATTTCGCCGCGGCCGGACCGCAATCGCCGGTCGTGTGGCGCGGGCTGCGGTTGGGGCTGCACGTCTGCGAGGACATGTGGGACCAAACGCCGTGGGGCGAGGCGGGCGGCCCGCTGCATCATCACTACGCCGCCGATCCGATCGGGCAGCTGGGCGCGCTGGGCGTCGACCTGTTCGTCAACATCAGCGCGTCGCCGTTCGCCGGTGGCAAGGAAGCCCACCGGACGGATTTGATCGAATCGGCGTGCCAGCAGTGGGACGTGCCGTTCGTGATGGTCGGGCAGGTCGGAGCCAACACCGAACTGATCTTCGACGGCGACAGCAGGGCGCACCGCAGCGACGGCAGCATCGCCGCCCGCGCGCCGCTGTTCGAGGAAGCGCTCGTCGTCGCCGACCTGGACACGCTGCGCCTGCCCGCTCCCCGCTCGCCGCGCACGCCCGGCCCGCGCGACCGCATCGCCAACCTGCACGACGCTCTGGTGCTGGGCATCCGCGACTATGCGCGCAAGTCGCCGTTCTTTACCGGCGCCCTGCTCGGCCTCTCGGGCGGCATCGACAGCGCGCTGACGGCAGCGCTGGCGGTCCAGGCGCTGGGCTCGGACAAGGTCTGGGGCGTCACGATGCCCTCGAAGTATTCGTCGGGCGGCTCGGTCGACGACAGCTACGCGCTGGCCCAGGCGCTGGGTATGCGGATCGACACGGTCTCCATCGCCCCGGCTGTCCAAGCGTTCGAGACGATGTTGGCAGATGTCGACGGCGGCGTGAGCGGCGTCGCCGAGGAAAACCTGCAGAGCCGGACGCGCGGCGTGGCGCTGATGGCGCTCTCGAACCAGCATGGAAAGCTGCTGCTGGCGACGGGCAACAAGAGCGAGATGGCCGTCGGCTACGCCACGCTCTACGGCGACATGAACGGCGGATTAGCCGTCCTCTCTGACGTGCTCAAAACCGACGTGTACCGCCTGTCGCGCTACGTCAACGCTAGGGCCGGGCGCGAACTGATTCCCCAGTCGACGATCGACAAGCCGCCATCGGCCGAACTGCGCCCCGACCAGAAGGACGAAGACAGCCTGCCGCCCTACGACGTGCTCGACGCCATCCTCGCCCGCTACGTCGAGCTGAGGCAAGACGCCCGTCGCATCGCCGAACAAACAGGATTCGACCTGGACTTGGTGCGTGAAATCATCGCCAAGGTCGACCGCAACGAGTTCAAGCGCAGGCAAGCCGCACCGGGACTGCGCGTGACCGGAAAGGCGTTCGGAAGCGGCCGCCGCCACCCCATCGTGATGCAGCGCACGCGCATCGGCAGCGAGTCGTGAGGCGCCGGGCATTGCTCTTCGTCGCATTGATGGGTACCGCATGCAATCCGCTGCCACCGCAGGACGAAGCGCGATACCAAGCTGCCATCGACTACATCGACTCGCAGTCCGATCCGTACGCGGTCTCCCACCTGAGCGACACGACCTGCACCGCCGTGCCGGAAAGCGTCGAGGCGCCAGACACGTTGCGGTATGCGATCTCCGAGATCAGGTCGCCCGCGTGGCTCGAGGACCGCGACATGATGCGCTATGGACGTGCGCGCGTGCGCAGTTGCCGCGATCGGGGCGAGCCGTTGGTCGACGCGTCGGGAGAGACGCCTCTTTTCAGCGATGCGTTCGAGTTGGGCGGTGGCGGCTCGCCTGTTTTACCGGTTTGGACGGCGGCGCGCGTGGCGGCGTGGAACGCGCGGTTCGCCTCCTCGCCGGCCGAGCGAGACAGTGCCAACCGCCTCCTGGTCTTAGGCCTGCTCATCGAAGACACACTCCTCGCCGTCGCCCTGGCGCAACCTATAAACTCACATTTCGAGGACTATCACTTTCTCTTCGTTTTCGATGGGCTCGAGATTGGATTCGTTTCCGCTTCGGCGAGTCAGCATTGATGGTGTGAGCGGCGGCAGGCAAGACGAGTTTCTCCTTACGGGTGGGCGAGGTCCCGCATCGTTTCAGCTAACGGACAGGTGTGCGGCCTTATGTGACGTAGTCTGGGGCGCTCATCCAATCGCACCGCCCATGGACCCGTCCGAGATCGTCCCGTTCGACCTGCACCGCATGTTTCTGGGCGATGCGCCGCTCTGGTTTCTGCTCGAAATCGTGGTGCGGACAGCGGTCATGTATTTCTATACGATAGCGCTCGTCCGCACGATGGGTTCGCGGACGCTGGGGCAGCTTTCGATGGTCGAGTTTCTGCTCGTCGTCGCCATCGGCTCGGCGGTCGGTGACCCGATGTTCTATGCCGACGTGCCGCTGATCCACGGAATGCTGGTGATCACAGTCGTCGTCGGCATCAACCGGCTGATCGTCGAGGTGACCAATCGGAGCGAGACCGCCGAACTCGTTTTCGACGGCAAACCCAAGCGCCTCGTGTGCGAGGGCCGGATGGATCCGGAGCATCTGGATGCGGCGAATATGAACAGGGAAAAGCTGTTTCTGATGCTCAGGCAGGAGAAGATCCGGCACTTGGGCGAAGTCGAATACGCATTTCTCGAACAGGGGGGCACGCTATCGGTCTACGAACGCGAGCCTGCCGACGTGACGCCCGGGCTGCGCGTGGTCGTGCCGTGGGACATCGACGAGCCGACGCGGTGGAAGGCGGGGGATTCGGCGCCCGGTGCCGTCCTGCTGGGCTGCGAGCAGTGCGGACTGATCGCCAAGCAGACCCAAGGCGCGCTGCCCGCCTGCCCCAACTGCGACGGCGATTCGTGGGTCGACGCCGTGATGACGCCCGGTGCGTAGCGCAGGCACTCCGTATTTTGCACGTCACCCCACCTCCACCTCCGACGTGCTCCGCTGGACCCGAATCGACACCGCTCTGGCAGCCGCCGCCGTCTTGGGTGTGCTGGCGCTGCTGTTCGTGCTTCCGGCGCAGCACCCGGACGCGGCGGCCGACTACTCGCTGGGTGAAGAAGGAGCGCAGCAAACCGCTCGAACGGCGCTCTCGAATCTGGGCTACGAAGTCAGCGGGTGGACATTTGCCGCCGAGCCGTCGCGCGACAACGATCTGCTCGACTCGCTCCAGCACGCCGTCGGCCGCCGCAACGCCATCGCAGCGCTGAGCGGCCGAGAGACCGGCGACCGGCTGCCCGCCTATTTCTGGCGCGTTGACGCCGATCCGCCCGACGACGAAGATCCGTCGACGGTCGTAGTCGGCGTGAGCAGCGCGGACAGCGAAGGCTTCGGCTCGTTCACCGTCGACCTGACGGCGAGCGGACGGCTGTGGGGACTGCGCGTGCGCAATGAAGACGACGAGGGGACGGCTCCGCTCATCGACGCCGGAGCGCTGAGGCTCGCGCTCGAAGACACCCTTACCGACGAGGCGTTTGGTCAACTTCGCCCCAACCTGTCGCGTGCGACGTTCTCGTTCGACCGCGACAGCTTCCAGCCCGGCTCCGCTTCGAAGTCCAGCCAGGTCGAGCAGACTTTACTCGACTTTCTGAGTACGGTCTCCGATTCCATCGACGTCATGGTCAGCTTTGACCGAGTAACCGCAGAGCGGATGGCGGCCTACTACGTCGACCGCCTCGACCTGTTCGGCGATGGCCGAGCGCTCAGGCCCGACTCGGTCTCCCTCGAAGGCGGCAACGCGCGCTTTCACTACGAGGCCGAAGTCGACGGGCTGGCTGCTCACATCGATCTCGACGTGACTCCTGCGGGCGTACTCAACCGCCTCGACGTGGACTTCTCGCCCGGCCAGCAAAGCGGTTCGGACGTGTGGCTGCTTGCGTACGGCATCGCGTCGGGCGTCGTCTACGTGCTGCTCGGCCTGACGCTGCTCGTCTACCTGGTGCGGCGGCTGTCCGCTCGGCTGGTCGACTTCAAGACGGCACTGATCGACGGAGCCGTCGTGGCGCTCTGCGCTGCGGGGTTCGTGGCGATGGTCACGTTCGTCAGCGACGGCGACAATGGGCCGCCTCTACTCGCACTGCTGGGCATCATTCTGCCAGTGATGTTCTTCTTCTCCCTGTTCGGCTTTACGCTGCTGGCCGGAAGCGTTGAGGGGCTGGCACGTGAGGCGTGGGGCGACAAGATGCGCGCGTCGTCGCTGGTGCGGCGGGGTAACGTGCTCAACGAACGCGTCGGCTTCGCGCTGCTGCGGGGCACGCTGGCGGGCGTGGCGCTGGCGGGACTGAGTGCGTTGCTGCTAGTCGTCATCCCCGCGCCACTGCGCATGAAAGAGGATCTGGGGTTGCTGCTCGGCTCGGCGATCCCGGCGCGCGGCGTCGTTCCGTTCTTGCTGGCGGGCATGACGAGCTACCTCGTCACAGTCCCCTCGCTGCTCGGTCTGGGCGCGTTTCTCAAGCGCCGCGGCACGTCGACTGCTCTGCTCGTCGGCGTGACGGGCGTGACGATGGCGCTGATGGGATCGCTGACATATCTCGTGTCTCCGGCCCCGCTCACCATCGCCACGACGCTGCCCCTGTCGGTCGTTTTAGCACTGCTCCTGGTGCGCTACGACTTCCTGACGGCATTTCTGGGCTGTTTTTTCGCCATCGTCGCGTGGTCGGCGGGACATGGCTTGCTGATGGACGGCACGGCGTCGATCGTCGACGCGCTCATCATCGCGCTCGTCACGCTGAGTGCCCTCGTCCTGGGCTGGGTTGGCATCAGGAGCGAGCAGACGGGCGACGAGGAGACGGACTACGTGCCCGCCTACGTCACCGAGATGGCTCAGCAGGCGCGCATGAAGCAGGAGCTGGAATTCGCGCGGCAAGTTCAGATGTCGTTCCTGCCGCGTAGAATGCCCGATGTGCCCGGAGTCGACGCCGCCGCGCTGTGCATCGCGGCCAGCGAAGTCGGCGGCGACTACTACGACTTCGTCGACCTGGGCGGCGGGCGGTTGGCCGTAGCCATCGGCGACGTGAGCGGCAAGGGCATCCAGGCGGCGTTTTACATGACGCTCGTCAAGGGTTTTCTGCGCAGCCTAGTGCGCCAGTTCGCCTCGCCCGCCGAGATTCTGCGCCATCTCAACGCGCTCTTTTGCGAGAACGCCCCGCGCGGCACGTTCATCTCGATGATCTTCGGCATCCTCGACGTGAATGCGGGTACGTTCACCTTCGCCCGCGCCGGGCACAATCCGCTCATCTTGCAGCGCGTCAAGCCGGATCAAGGTGCATCCGTTCAGCCCGAGTTTGCTCAGCCGCGCGGGCTGGGCATCGGCATGGTCACCGGCGACCGCTTCGACACGCGCATCGAAGAGCAGACGCTCGACTTGACGATGGGCGACACCGTCGTGCTCTACACCGATGGCTTTTCGGAAGCGATGAACCCCGCCCGCGTGCTCTACGGCGACGACCGGCTGGCGCTCTCGGTCCACGAAATGGGCGAGCGGACGGCCGCCGAGATCGTCAGCGGCCTGGCAACGGACGTGCAGCACTTCGCCGGGACGGCCCCGCAGCACGACGACATGACCATCGTCGTGCTCAAGTTGCAGAAGGCGACCAGGACAAAAGCGCAGGTTTGATGGCGCTTGCTCCCGCACGATCGGGAGGTTTGGATAATCAGAAAGGGAGCCCCCTCCTTGGCATATTCACCTTCGGATGCGCAGCTTAAACAAGTCCCCCTCCACCACTCGCCACCGCATCTCTATGCTGCAGCTTCCCTACTCTCTGCCCATCATCGTCATCATCCTGTCGATGCTCGTCTGATCTCGCTCGTCTGCCTATCGCAGCGCGGCGCTCTGGCTTTGGTCGGAGCGCCGCGCTGCGTTTAGACGATGCGATCCGGATCGACCTGCTGCACCTCGCCCTCGTAACCGAAAATCGTCTTGACGAAGCGCACCAGCCCTTCGCTCTGCTTGGCGGCATACCACTGATCGGCGGCCCGGCGCGCGGCGAGTCCCCAGGCGGGATAGGGGAAAAGGGTGTCGGCGAGGTTGCGCAGCGTGACGCCGTTGGTCATCGCGACGCCATACGTGCTGACGATCTCGCCTGCGTGCTCACCCAAAACCGACGCGCCGTAGATCTTGCCGTCGAGCTTGCGCGCGTGGACCTTGACCAGTCCGGTAGTGGCGCCCTCGGTCAGCGCACGGTCGAGCTTGTCATAGGGGAAGCGGTAGGTCTCGAAGGCCACGCCCTCGTCTTTCAACTGCTTCTCGGTCTTGCCGACGTGTGCCAACTCGGGCGAGGTGTAGGTAGCCCACGGCACATTCTCGGTGTCGATCTTGGACGGCAGTTTGAGCAGCGCGTTGGTCGCCGCCGTCTTGGCCATGTGCTCGCTCATGTGGGTAAACTGGTAGCGCCCCGTCACGTCGCCGACCGCCCAGATGTGGCCGACGTTGGTCCTGCAACCGTCGTCGACGGTGATGCCTTTTTTCGTGTAGTCGACGCCCGCTGCTTCGAGGTTGAGCGTCTCGACGTTGGGAACGCGGCCCACGCTCGTCAGCAGCGCGTCGGCGTGGACCGGCTCGCCGCTGTCCAGAATCAGCCGTAGACCGCCGCCTTCGACCGGCTCGACGCGCTCGGCCGACGCGCCCATGCGGTAGGCGACGCCTTCGGCCTGAAGCGAGGCGTGCAGCATGTCGGCCAGTTCCACGTCGTCGTGCGCGAGGATGTGATCGCCCCGCTCGACGACCGTCACTTGGGACCCCAGCCGCTGAAACGCCTGGGCCATCTCGGTGCCGATAGGCCCGGCGCCCAGAATCGCTAGCCGGGCGGGCAGTTCGTCCATCTCGAACAGGCCGACGTTGGTGACGTGCTGCACTTCGTCCAGTCCCGGCAGTTGGGGCACGCGCGCGCGTCCTCCAGCGGCGATGATGATCTTGCGCGCCGTCACGCGCCGCCCGCCATCGGCTCCGACGATCTCGACGGTGTGCGCGTTGACGAACGACGCCTCGCCCTTGGCTACCTCGACGCCCATTGCCTCGAACTTTTCGGGCGCGTCGGCTTCCTCGTAGATCTCCTGCCGAATGGCGCGGAGCTTGGACATGACAGCCGCGAAGTCGACCGTAACGTCGCCCGCGTGGACGCCGAACTCGGACGCTGACCGCGCATTGTGCGCCAGCTTAGCCGCGTGGAGCAGCGTTTTGGAGGGGACGCAGCCGTGCCACGTGCAGTCGCCGCCCAGCCGCTCGCGCTCGACCATGAGCGTTTTGGCTGCAAACGTGGCTGCGAGACCGGACGAGGTCAGCCCAGCCGCGCCGCCGCCGATGACGATGAGGTCGTAGTCGTATTCCATGAGAGTTAGGAAAGAAGGAGGGAGGTCAGGAAGCGGTCCAGTCTTCGCGACCCCAGACGCCGACGGCACCTGCGAAGAACAGCAAATGCGCGGCGTACCACATCAGGATCGCCCAAATCCAAGCCACTTCGATCTGCCACACGAGCGAGCCTAGCGGAATCAGAAGCACGCCCAAGAACAGCGCGTGAGCAGGGCGTGCGAATACCTTGCGCACCTGCGGAGTTAGGCCGACAGAAGCGATTAAAAGAACCAGAAGAAAGCACAAGGCGCCGAGAAGAGAGTCGCAGCAACATAGCCGAAAACGCCCAGCGCCCCGCTACCAAATCGGTAACGAGGCGCTCCAAACAGCGGCGGCTAGAAAACCAGAATCAGCGAACCGCCCGTGCTTAACAAGCCCTCGAAGAGTGTCAGGCGTGATAGAACGTCTCTTTGACGATCTGTCCATCTTTCCACGTCTGGACAGCCACCTGCTCCATCTTGATGTCGTCGCCATAGCCTTCATGATCGAAGTGCATGAACCATTCGCTGAATGCCGTGCCCGATCCAGGCGACGTTTCGTGGACGGCGACGCTGCGCACTTCGGCGCCGTGGAACGCCTTCATGCCGCCGACGAACTGCTCCTCGTGTTTGCGGTTGACGGCCTTACCAACGCGGGGCTCGGTGCCGATGTCGGCCATTACGACGTCCTCGTGGTAGTACTGCTCGAAAGCGGGGAGAATCTGACCGTTGAGAATCTGCTGGTTGAGATTGTCGACGTGGGTCTTGAGGTTGCTCATGGAAGTGGGGGTTAGTGAGTGTGGGTCAAGTACCTGATATGACAATACCTGTTCCAACAAGTAAAATGGTTTTTCGTGAGCGTTGCGCGTCTGTTACTCCGCCTTGCGTCGGGCGTATCATTGAATCATGATCCGATCTCTGCTCCTCGCCCTGCTGTGCGCGGCTCCCGCACTCGCCCAAACTGCGCCCTATACGGACGCCCTCCTCCAGGCCAAGCTCGATTCCCTCATCGCCCACCACGACGGCAGCGGCCAGGCCTTCGACGGCCGCGTTGGCTTTTACGTGCGTCACCTGCGAACGGGACAAACCGCCGCCACGCTCGCCGACACGCTCTTCCCTACGGCCAGCACGATCAAGGTGCCGATTGCGGCAACGGTCTGGGATGCCATCGACAAGGGCGAGTTGGACTACCACGGCACGCTGATCTTCCGCGACTCGCTGATTTATGCGGGCGAAGACATCGCGGGCGCCCTGCGCGACAGCGCCGAGA
The DNA here is from genome assembly GCA_963841855.1 of Rhodothermales bacterium. Taxonomy (GTDB): domain Bacteria; phylum Bacteroidota; class Rhodothermia; order Rhodothermales; family BA12; genus CAXBBB01. The sequence continues at coordinate 125,454 of CAWJEJ010000003.1, forward strand.
TTGGGCTCGGAAAGGTGATGATGCTCTCGATCACGACGAGCGACAACACGGCTAGTCTGTGGCTTCAGAAGCTGGTCACCGGAGAGCGTATCAACTCGTGGATGCAGGCCAACGGCTACCCGATGACACGTGTCAACAGCCGCACGCCGGGCCGCGAGGCCGACCGCGAGCGCTATGGATGGGGCCAGACGACGCCGCGCGAAATGGCCGACCTGTTCATCCAGATCCGCCAGGGAGATGTCGTCTCGCCCGGAGCAAGCGAAGAGTTGTACCGCATGCTAACGCGCATCTATTGGAACGACGAAGCGCTCTCGAGCCTACCGCCCTGGATTCAGACGGCGAGCAAGCAAGGCGCCGTCAACGCGTCGCGCAGCGAAGTCGTCCTGGTCAACGCGCCGCACGGCGACTACGTGATGAGCGTCTTCACGAGTGACCAGGCCGATCAGTCGTGGGAAGACGACAACGCGGGCTACCGCCTGCTACGCGACGTCTCGGCGCTGCTGTGGCGCTACTTCGAGCCCGAGAGCGATTGGTCGCCTCCCACCGGCACGCGCTACTAGCCCATGCGAAACCTGCGCATCGGATTGTGCGGAGCCGGATCGGCGGCCCAGGCGCTGGCAGACCGGCTTGGCCGCACGGGCCTGCGCGTAGCGTGGCGCGAAGACGGCCTGCCCGCCCGCCTACCCAACGTCGACGCCTGCCTAGTCGCCGGGCCAATCGCCGACCGTGTGGAGACGGCGCGCGTGCTGGTGCGGACGGGCATGCCGGTCCTGCTCGCGTGGCCACCGTCCAGCGACTCGAGACCCATCGCCCGCTTGTCGCGCGAGGCAGACGAGTCGGGCGTGGCAGCGTGGGCGAGCCTGCCGATGCGTTTCCACGCCGATCTGGCCGATTTGCCTTTGGCGCCGCGTCTGGTCACGCTCGAATGCCGGGGCGTGCGAGCGCCGACATCGGCCGCATCGCTCTCGGTGATGGCTGACCTAGTGCTGCAACTGGGACGCGGCTACGCTCCCAAACGCCTGCTCTCGACCTTCGTGCGCACGCCGACGCGCGAGCCCCGCGCCGCCGCCTTCTCGGTCCGCTTCGACAACGGCATGCTCGTCCACGCAACCGCGATGGCGAGCGGAGCGCCATCCATCCAGCTGAACGCCGTCTCCGCCCTGACGACGCATACGTGCGATCTGCTGGCGGGCGCAAAGATGAATCATGCCGAGGACGCCGAACTGAGCGCGTTTCTCACCGCCGCGTCCGAGCGCCGCCCGATGCGGCCTGGGCTTTCGGCCGCTCGATATGCGCTGCGTCTGGCCGCTCACATCGCCCGGCGCGCCCGGTAGCTGGCAAGAAACCTGTCAGGTTTTCAAAACCTGACAGGTTTGCGCTGGTCTCATACCAAGTCTGCGGTCTAGCGATGCACGTTCTACAACGTCATCCTGAGCGAAGTCGAAGGACCTCCGAACTGAGCAGTTGAATCGGACGCAGGGGATCCTTCGGCAGGCTCGGGATGACGAGAAAGAGGGCGCACGAGTGCTCCTCAGATTCAATACTCTCTCTTTTCCAACTGTCCCACTCTCCTTTGTCCCGCTATCTCATCACCGGCGGCGCCGGATTCGTCGGTCGCCACTTCACCCACCGCCTGCTCGAAGCAGGCCACGAAGTCCACGTCGTCGACCCCATCGCCCCGCTGACCGGCGGCCGTCATCCTGACACGCCCCAATCCGAAGACCGAAGCTGGTACTTCGACCCGCGTTCCTACGACGGCTTCCACTTCCACGAGCAGGACTGCCGCGACTACTTTCGCGCCCACCCGACCGAGCATTTCGACTACGCATTCCACCTCGCCGCCATCGTCGGCGGGAGGCTGATGATCGAGCACAACCCGCTGGCCGTCGCCGACGACCTTTCGATCGACGCGCAGTATTGGCAGTGGGCCGTGACGGCCAAGCCGGGCAAGAGCGTCATCTTCTCATCGTCCGCCGCCTACCCCATCGGCTTGCAACGTCCCGACGGCTATAGGCTGCTGGTCGAGGACGACATCGCGTTCGGAGACCAGATCGGCATGCCCGACCTGAGTTACGGCTGGTCCAAACTGACCGTCGAGTACATTAGCCGATTGGCGTTCGAGCGGCACGGCCTCAAGAGCGTCTGCTACCGCCCGTTCTCGGGCTACGGCGAGGATCAGGACGACACGTACCCGTTCCCGTCGGTCTGCAAGCGCGCGATCCAAAACGCCGGAGCCGACGAGATCATCGTGTGGGGCAGCGGCAACCAGATGCGCGACTTCGTCCACATCGAAGACTGCGTGACCGGCGTGCTCACCACGATGGACGCCATCGACGACGGCGACGCGCTCAACCTGTCGACGGGCAAGCTGACCAACTTCAAAGCGTTTGCTCTGCTCGCCGCCAAGGCCGCAGGCTACTCGCCCGACGTACGCGGCATGTCCGACAAGCCCGAAGGCGTTTTTGCACGCGGCGGCGATGTGGCCAAGCAGCAGTCGCTCGGCTTCACGCCTGAGATCTCGTTCGAGGAAGGCGTCCGGCGAGCGGTCGAGCTGTACGCGTCGCGGATGGGTTGAGCGTCAGACGTTGAAGCGGAAGAGCATCACGTCGCCGTCGACGACGACGTATTCTTTGCCTTCGCTGCGCATCGCTCCGGCTTCGCGGGCGGCGGCTTCGGTGCCCAGACGGTCGTAATCGGCGAACTTGATCGTCTCGGCCCTAATGAAGCCGCGCTCGAAGTCGGTATGGATCACGCCCGCGGCGCCGGGTGCTTTGGTGCCTTGGGTGATCGTCCACGCGCGCGACTCTTTAGGACCGGCGGTGAAGTAGGTGATCAGGCCAAGCAGCTTGAACGCGGCGCGGACCAGGCGGTCGAGTCCGGGCTCGGTCAGGCCCATGTCGGCGAGGAAGCCGGCGCGCTCTTCGGGTTCGAGTTCGGCGATCTGCGCTTCCAGGTCGGCGCAGCACACGACGACTTCGGCGTTCTGCGGAGCCGCGATGGCGCGTACGCGGGCGACGTGCGCGTTCTCCTCGCCCGACATCAGATCGTCCTCGCTGACGTTGGCAGCGTAGAGGATCGGTTTGGACGTGAGCAGGAAGAGATCGACGAGCGCTTCTTTGTCGTCGAACGAGCGGGCGGCGTTGCCGTCGGACAAGAAGGTGAGCAGGCGTTTGTAATCGTCGAGCAGTTTGACCGCAGACTTGTCGCCCGTCTTGGCGAGTTTGCCCTGCCGCTCGATTCGCTTCTCGACCGTTTCGATGTCCTTGAGCAGCAGTTCGGTGTCGATCACCTCGATGTCCGAAGCAGGATCGACCGTTCCGGCGACGTGGACGATGTTCTCGTCCTCGAAGCAGCGCACGACGTGCACGATGGCGTCGACCTCGCGGATGTGGCTCAGAAACTTGTTGCCCAGCCCCTCGCCCTGACTCGCCCCGGCGACCAGCCCGGCGATGTCGACGAACTCGATGACGGCCGGAAGTGTCTCCTTGCTGCCCGCGAGTTCGGCCAGCCGGGTCAGGCGCGCGTCGGGCACGGGTACGATGCCGACGTTAGGCTCGATCGTGCAAAATGGATAGTTGGCTGACTCGGCCCCGGCGCTCGACAGCGCGTTGAAGAGAGTCGATTTGCCGACGTTGGGAAGGCCGACGATGCCGCAGCGGAGAGCCATAGCGCGATAGGAAAAAGTGGAGGTACAGAATAGCCGATTGGCAGTGCGCAGAGAGGCAAAACGAGGCGAAGAACGCCGCGCGCACGTTTCAGACTTGGCATGTTTTCAAAACATGCCAAGTCTATCGGCTCGGCCTGCCGATCTTGACGCGTGCCCTCGAACGTCTCGTCTCCATGCTCCGCGTCCTGCTCCCGCTCGCCCTCCTGCTCACGCCGCTTCCGATGGCCGCGCAGGTCAGCCTGCAGCAAACCGACGGGCGGCTCCAACTCGGCCTGAGCGCGCTGCCTGGGCTGGGTGCTCAGATCGGCTACCTCGACGCGACCGGCCTGTTCACGCGTGAAGGCACGCTCTACGTCGACGGGCGCCCGGCATTCTTCGGCGGTGAGGAAAACGTAGAGGTGTGGCTCGCGGGCGGCGGCTCGATCCGCGCGTTGGGCGTGGCGCGGCTCTTCACCGACGGCGACTTCGCCGGATATGACGTGGATGTGGGCATCCGAGCCGGGCCGTCGCTGACGTTTGTGCGCAACGCGACCGATGCCGACAAGAATCAGCAGTTCAGCTTCAACTTCGAGCCGTTCCTGCGCTTCGTCACCCAGTTGCGTCCGGGCCTGACGGTTTACGGCGAGGCCGGCCCGCAGCCCTCGCTGCTCCGCGGCGGACTCTGGCTCACGTTCTGACGAACGCACCCCTTTCCCGAAACCGGCTGAGCACGCGCGATCCGGCGTAGCGCTCTTTCCACGCGTCGAGGGCGTCGGCATCCAACTCGTCGACCATCCGGTTAACTGAAGCGATGCACGCCCGCGCTTCGGCCAGTTCGAACTCATTCGGAGACGCACCGCTCGCCGATCGTAGCGACAAGGAGACAATCGTCACCTGGTTGCGCATCCTGTCGCTCAACATCTCGCGGACCTCGTAGAGGACCTGTTCTCGTTCGTGCGCGCGGCTCTCCCGCATCACGCGCAGAGTTGATCTAACCAGGACGACGACGAGCGCTATAGCGGCTCCCGTAGCATACCAGAAGCTTTCGGGGTGATAGTAAGGGACAAATGCAGCGAGGCAGACGGGGAAAGCTCCGATACCGGCGAGCACGGACGGCGGCCAGTCGTTGGGGTGGGGCATGTGGCGGAGGACGATGTGGTGGAGGACGGCTCCCGCCCTCTCTTCAAGGACCATTCCTCGCGGCCCGTTCAGCCATCCGCATGGATCATCGCGTGGTCACCCTTCGATCAGATAGCGCCACGGAAACACGAACGGAATCACGAACACCCAGACGGCGAAGAGCCCAGCGACGCCGCTCCGAACGGCCTGCCCCGCGCGCCAGCCGGAAGCGCAAACGCCAGCAGTCACAGCGATTTGTAGACGAGTTGCACAGCCAATAGCGGCGACATCCGAACCGGAATCCACAGTCCTACGATCATCAGAACGCGCCCGTCACGCCCATCGCCGCCCCCGCGCCCGAAGCGCCCTCGAACACGGTTCGGACCGCTCGCTCGGGCGTGAACAGCGCCGACCACCCCACTGCCCCGGCGACGAAGATGTTGGCCGCGTAGATGAGCCGGAGCAGCAGAGACTCGGGCGCGCCTACGCCGCCTCCAGTTCGGCGTAGAGCGGAAAGCGCGCGGCCAGCGCATGCACGTCCTGGCGAACGGCGTCGATGACGGATTCGTCGTCGGGCTTGGCGAGGACGCGGTCGATCAGGACGGCGACTTCCCCGAACGCCGATTCGTCCAGGCCTCGCGTCGTCATGGCGGGCGTGCCGATGCGCATGCCGCTCGTGACGAACGGGCTTTCCGGGTCGCCCGGCACCATGTTCTTGTTGACCGTGATCTCGGCGCGTCCCAGCGCTTCCTCGGCCTGCTTACCCGTCAGCCCTTTGCCCCGCAGGTCGATCAGCATCAGGTGGTTGTCCGTGCCGCCCGAGACCAAGTCATAGCCACGCTCCAAGAACGCATCGGCCATCGCCTGAGCGTTGGCGACGACTTGCTTCTGGTAGACCACGAAATCGGGTCGCAGCGCCTCGCCGAACGCGACGGCTTTGGCGGCGATGACGTGCATCAGCGGGCCGCCTTGGGTGCCGGGGAAGACGGCGCTGTCGAACAGCTCGCCCCAGTTCTTGGTGCGTCCGCTCTTGGGCGCGACCTTGCCGATCGTGTTCTCGCTGTCGTCGCCGACGAGGATCATGCCGCCGCGCGGGCCACGCAGCGTCTTGTGCGTCGTCGTCGTGGCGACGTGGACGTGCGGCATCGGGTCACTCAGCACCTTGGCCGCGATCAGTCCGGCCGTGTGCGCCATGTCCATCCACAAGAGCGCGCCGACCTCGTCCGCGATCGAGCGGAAAGCGGCATAGTCGAAGTCGCGCGTGTAGGCGCTCGCCCCGATCGAGAGCATCTTGGGCCGCACCTGCTTGGCCTGCTCGCGCAGTTTGTCCATGTCGATGCGCCCGGCGCTAGGCCCATGAGTCTCGACGCCGTAGAAGTGCGCGTCGTAGAGGATGCCGCTGAAGTTGACCGGGCTGCCGTGCGTCAGGTGACCGCCGTGGGCGAGGTCGAGGCCGAGCAGCTTGTCGCCGGGCTGCATCAGCGTCAGGTAGACGGCGGCGTTGGCCTGCGCCCCACTGTGCGGCTGCACGTTGACCCAGTCGACACCGAACAGTTTCTTGGCTCGGTCGCGCGCCAAGTCTTCGGCCACGTCGGCGAATTCGCAGCCGCCATAGTAACGTTTGCCCGGGAGCCCTTCGGCGTACTTGTTGGTGAGCGTGCTGCCCTGCGCCTCCATGACCGCGCGCGAGGCGAAGTTCTCGGACGCGATGAGCTCTAGCCCGTCCTGCTGACGCTGCGTTTCGTGGTGGAGGGCGGCGAAGAGTTCGGGATCTTGCGAGCGGAGCGTTTCCATCGGTTGCGGAAGGTGTTCGGTTTGCATCAATCTACCGTTTCACACTCGCGCGGGGTCCACGAAAAACCGTTGTGCTACTGCTCGCCCACATACCGTGCGATTCGGCGCAATTCGACTAGCGCCGCCCCTTCGCCGTAGCGCTCATAAGGCAGATAGGTTGAGGTGTCGCGCTCGGTGAAGCCGGAGTAGATTTCCTGGAGAGGTGTGCAAGGAGTGTCCTCGCAGTCGCCTCGGGCTACGGCTTTGCGAGCAGCGATGGAATCGGACGCAGCGCCGTGCTCGGCTGCCCATCGGAGAGCGTCGCGCGTGAGTTCGAGCCGGACGACGTCGTGATCCTGCATCGCGGTGACGTATCGCACCATGGCGCTAGCCGCTTCGGACGAATGGCGTCAGGCGTTCGACCATCAAGCGCTCAAACGCCTGACGCCATTCGTCTCGTTGCCAACCGGGTGCTCGTTGAGGCAAACTGTCGCCAGCCCTCACCGATTCACGCCAATCCGGTCCACCGGGCACCATCACTACGTCGGAGAAGCGGGCCTCCACCTCGGAATACATCTCCTCCTCCAGGGCGATTCCCATGCGCGTGTCGTTCTCGGCGAATTTGGGAAAGCGCTGGTCGGATTCGACCGCGCTGCCACTCTGATCTACTTGCATGACACTCCGCTCGGCGCATCCAGTCAGCAAAAGAGCCAGCAGCAGAACGAAAACCCTTATCGCTTCAACGCGTCCGGCCTGCTCAGCTCGACGAACTGCCCGGCGACGCCCAGAAAGCGCCAATCCTGGTCTTCTCCGCCGGGAAGGTCGAGCGTGTAGACGCTGCCGACGATATAGTTGTCTCGGCTGACGAACCGGCTCACCTGCGCGCCGATGAGGTCGCCGCTCAGGCGTCCCAGTGCGCCGCCCAACACGCCGTCGGTCTGCTGTGCCATCAACTCGGCGGACTGCTCACGCGCAAACTCGGCGAAGTCGGCTTTGTCGGGGTTCGAGATCGCGAGAAGCGCGACGACGAGGATCAGGAGAAGCAGCGTACGCATCGATTTGGGCAGATTAGAGAATTGGATAAACGACCACCCGGACGGGTGTTAGGCCTCGGCGCCGCCGTCCCAGGTGAGGATGTCCTGCTCCGATCGTGGCGTTTCGTTGCACGCCTCGACGCCCGGCAATGCTTCCTTCTTCTCGGTCAGGTTGTAGTCGGCCCACTGCTCGGCGAGGTAGGCGTTCCACTGCGCGTAGTGCTGCTGCTCGGCGGGCAGCTCGTCGTCGGCGTAGATCGCCTCGACGGGGCAGACGGGCACGCACGCGTTGCAGTCGATGCACTCGTCGGGGTTGATGACGAGGAAGTTGGGGCCTTCGTAGAAGCAGTCGACCGGGCAGACTTCGACGCAGTCGGTGTGCTTGCAGTTGATGCAGCTTTCGGTGACGACGTAGGGCATGGCAGCGGGAAATCGGATGAGGGCGCCAAGGTACGGGCGCGGCGCGCGACGATGCGTAAAGCCTCTGAAACCAGATCGGGCAGCAGCCTAGTTGTTCGACAATCCGCCCAAGATCGGGTTGGTCGCCGGGGCGCGCTCGGATGCGATGTCGTCCTCAGCGAACCAGCCGTCGGTCACCTCTTCGCTCTCTCCAGCAGCGGCCAGCGCGCTGTCCTCGTGCGGACGGCTGTAGCCTTCGATCTGGGTGACGAAGTAGAGGTTTTTGTAGCGCGGCGCCTGTCCGTCACGCGCGACGTTGGTGCGGTTGGGGCCGTCCGAGACAGTGCCTTTGATCGCGCCCAACCGCTGTCCGTCGAAGCCGTAGAGAAAGACGGCGACGGTTTCGCCCTTGGTGAACTTGGGAGGCATATCGTGCAGGGTAGAATCGTATGGGAGCCGATTCTTACGCAGGCGATGTAGGGTCGTTGCATGCGACGACGCTACGGGGTCGGCAGATAAGCTCAGCCCTTCTCGCGGCGGATCTTGGCCCCGGCGGCGGCGAGTTTGGCTTCCCAGCGCTCGTGGCCTCGGTCGAGGTGCAGCAGGCCCGTAACCGTCGTCTCGCCCTCAGCGATCAGGCCTGCGAGGACCAGGGCGACGGCCGCGCGCACGTCAGTCGCTTCGACAGTCGCTCCTTTGAGCTTGTTGGGGCCGCGGACGACGGCGGCGTTGCCTTCGACTTTGATGTTGGCGCCCATGCGCTGCAACTCGGGCACGTGGCCGAATCGTCCGTGGTAGATCGTGTCGATGATGCGGCTGGCTCCTTCGGCGCGCGTCATGAGCAGCGTCCACTGGCTCTGCAAATCGGTGGCCAGGCCGGGGTAGGGCTCGGTGACGACACTGACGGGAAAGACTTCGTCGGGGACCTTGACGATCACGTCTTGCAAGTAGCCGCCATCGCTGTCGCTGCCGTCCGACGGGTCTTCGGTTCGCCAGTGCGCTCCGGTCGCGCGGAAGTGGGCGGGGAAGGCATCGCCGAGATCGGACGGTGCGCCGCCGACGATGCGCACTTCGCTGCCGGGCGTTCCGGCGAGCAGGGCGACGATCATGTGCGTGCCCAGCTCGATGCGGTCTGGAGGTGCCAAGTAGCTGCCCGGTTTGAGCGCGTCGATGCCCTGGATCTCGATCGTGCTCGTGCCCAGTCCTTCGATTTTGGCGCCCATCTTCTGTAGCACGCGGCCCAGTGCGACTACGTCGGGCTCGCGTGCGCAGTTTTCGAGCAGCGTCGTACCTTTGGCCTGGGCCGCGGCGAGCAACACGTTGATCGTGCCGCCGACCGTGATCGGGTCAAACCGGAAACGTCCACCTTGTAGCCGTCCACCCGGAGCGCTCGCCACAACGGCGCCGCCGACGATGTCGATCTCGGCACCCAGCGCGCGCATCCCTTCGACATGCATGTTGACGGGTCGGTGTCCAAACGCATCGCCGCCGGGGAGCGGGACGTGGGCTTTGCCCAACCGGCCGAGCAGGGCGCCCAGCGCGTAGATCGACGCGCGCATCGACTCGGCCTCTTCGCGCGGCATCCGATGCTCGGTCAGTCCGCTCGCGTCGATGGTGAGCGTCTCGGGCGTCGTCGGGTCGTTGTCCGGATCGAAGTTGCTTTTGGCGCCCAGCTTCTCGAACGCTTTGGCGAACGAGCGCACGTCGCGCAGGTCGGGCATGTTGCGCACGTGCGTGACGCCGTCGGGCAGCAGCGTGGCGGCGATCAGCGGAAGCGCGGCGTTCTTGCTACCTCCGACCGAGAGCGGGCCGGTGATCGGGTGGCCGCCTTCGATGATGAGGCGCTCGTTCGTGTCGGACGATTCGGACATGGACAATGGGTGGGCGTGGGGAGAGTCGGCAAAAGGGTAGGACCGATGATACCCGAACTCTGTCCCGCCGCGTACTGACGGACCTGCTACGACTCGTCGCCGGAAGCGCTTCGAGCATCCAAAATGCACAGATCGTAGGGCGTCCGAGCAAGACAGGCGCGCGTTCGGCATCTATCTCCGCCTGCGTCTGGGATTGGGAAGAGATAGCGCCAGCCCGATGGCCGCCATCGCTGCGTCGTGATCGTAAGCGTATCCCGCACTGGCAAACCCGCGCAGTCTATCGCCACCTCCGGGAGTGAGCGGAAGCTGGAACGACACGCGCGCGCCTACCGATCGGATAGCGACGATGGCAGAAGGTTGCAGCTCTAGCCCTTCGATGCCGAACCGCTCGCGCCGGTGGTACGCCCCCAGCCCTACACCTCCGCTGCCGAACGCCAGCACGCGGCGCTGCGCGATGACCTCGTAGCTTCCAGCGATGTTGCCGCCGACCGTGACGAAGTCAGCATGCGTAAGGCGAGCCGTGGCGTCGATGCTGGAACCGACGAAGCCGCCACCCGGGGTCAGCGAAACGGCGACGCGGTCGGAGGGCGTAAACACGAAAGCCGGTAAGGGAAGCCCAACTCGCCAGTTGGGGCTAGGATCGGCGCCGGAGTACTCCGATGTGGCGCGGCCGAAGGCCCGCTCGGAAGGGAACGTAGCGCTCAGAGGAAAGCCCACCTCGGCGGGGTGCCAGGACGCTACTGTGCGGCTGGCGGGATCTTTGAAGACGAGCCCTTCGCTCATCGGCACCTGGAGAGCGCATCCGCTCAGCACAGCCGTCAGCAAGAGCAGCCGGAAGGGCGGTAGCGCGCCTGCGCAGAGCGTGAAGCGGTGGACATCCGTCAGGCTGAAAGAAATAGCTGCCATTTATGCTCAGAAGCGCGGGTTGACGACCGAGTTGAAGGCCGATCCGAAGGTGTACGTCAGCCCGGTCGAGAGGAAGAAGTCGTAGCCGGTCGAGAGTTGGCGGCGGCGCGTGAGCACGTCCTCCTCGCTGGCCGATCCGCGCGGCAGGCCAAGCTGGTTGCGGATGCGCCCGTAGTTGGCCCCCAGGTCGAAGCTCAGACCGCGAAAGATGCGGATGTTGGCGTTGGTGCCGACGTTGAGGCTGTACAACTCGGGATCGTGCAAGAACTGGTTGAAGTCGCCTCGCAGCGAGAGCGATCCCCACGGCTGCTGGTACGACACGCGCGCCTCCAGCTCGTGATCGAAGAGCACCTCGCTGATCTCGTCGAAGATCGTGGTGTCTCGGTAGGCGATGTGCCGCACGCCGATGCTGTACGAGAACCGCAGCGCCCGCTCGGTGTCTTGGGCGTAGGGAAAGACGCTGTACTCGACCTCGGGGCCGATGCGCGCGCTCAGGTCGGTGTTCGAAAACGTCGAGTGAAACGCCCGCGCCGACCCGCCCGCCGACCAGTGCGGCCCCAGGCTGAACACGATCTCGCCGCCGCCGCTGTAGTTGTTATTCTGGTTGCGCGTCACGTCGCCGTCGAACGTGAAGCGCGACAGGTCGTCGCTGGCGTTGAGAAACAACTCGGTCTTGAGCGTTTCGGTCGTCCGGTTGGCGTTGGCGTTGAGGTTGGCGTTGCGCTGCAGGAAGTTGGCGTCGCCGTTAGCGAAGACGCGGCCGCGCACGCGGAAGACCCAGAAATTCCACGGGTCGACGGGCGCGTCGACCGCAGGCGCATCTGCCGAAGGCGCCGACAGGCTGACCTGCACGCGCGGCGCCTGATCGGTCCTATAGACGTAGCGCACTAACCCGGCGGCCAGCACGCCTGCCAGGGCCTCGCGCCGGTCGTCTTCGGTCGCGTCCTGGTCTGTTGCCCGCTGCAACTCGTCGTCGACGCCGTCGAACGCCCGGCGCCCTTCGAAGCGGACGAAATAGGTGCGCCCGCCGCCGCCGTTGGGCTCGCTGGTGACGAGCGCGTGCACGTCCGAATCCTCGCGATCGCGGACGTACTCGACCCAGTCGATCTGGGCGCGGATGTAGTCGAAGTCACACCGCGTATTCTGGCAGTCGAGAAAGAGGCGGAGCGGGGCGCCGCTCGTCTGCGCCGATGCCGCGGCGGCGAGCAGAGCGAGGGCGACGGAAAGAAGGGTCGGGCGCATGAATCGAGCGGAGCGTGCGCCGGAAGGTAGGCCGCGCACCGTTCGAGGTGGAAGGGCGAAATCTTCGCGATGGCACAAACTCACGATCGCTGCTCAGACCTTGCCGTTCGACCCGGCGTTTGCCTACCCGCGCGATCGCCTGCGGAGGTAGTCCGCGCTGTGCGTCGACTTGGCTGCCGCAGCCGAGTCGCCCGCGTCGAGGGAAGACAACGCACGCTCCAGCGCTTCGATCTCGACTTGGACCGACGCGTCGCTGTCTTGCATCGCATAGAGCGGCTGAGCCGCTTCGGCGACCAGCCGCCGCGCGTTGTCGAAATCGCCCATCCGCACGCGCTCTTCGGCCTGAGCGCTCAGCCGTCCCGACTGTTGCCGCGCGCGTTCCTGCACCACGTCGGGGTGCTCGGCGACTGCGTTCCACTCGGCCTGAGGCACGGCGTCGAGTTCGAGCGTGTCGAGCAGGGCAGCGACGCGTTCGGACTCACCCGCCGGCATCCACGACAGCACCAGATCGCCGATCGCGAACGAGTCGCCCTTTTGCGGGGGCACGACCAGCCGGAGCAAGGCCGAGAACGTGCGCCCGCTCGTCATCGGCGGCAAGACGGACCACTTCCAGCGCGTGGGCTGCTCCACCAGCCCGGCCAGCCCGTGCACGCCACCGTCCATCGGCGTCAGCGCGCGGTCGATGTGGACGTCGGTGTCGTGTGGCAGGTCGGTCAGCATCTCGCCCAGTTGGACGCCGCGCGCCCGCGAGAAGCGCATCCGCACCGACGTGCCGACGGTCGCGTGCAAGCCGCTGAGTTCGGCTTCGAAAAACGTCGGCAGCGCGCTTGGGTCTTCGATGAAGTAGTAGGTGCCGTCTCCCGCATCGGCGATGGTCTGCATCAGGCGCTCGTCGAAGTCGCGCCCGATGCCCAGCGCGCTCGTCGACACGCCCCGGCTCGCCAACCCCCGCACGTGGTCGGCGATGGCGGCCGGATCTGTCAGCCCAACGTTGGCCTGTCCGTCCGAGAGCAGCAGCACGCGGTTCATCGCATCGGCCCGCAGCGCACCGGCGGCCTGTTCTGCCCCGGCGAGCCATCCGTCGTGCAGCGCCGTCATGCCGCTTGCGTAGAGCGCGTCGACGGCGGCAGTCAGAGCACGCCCGTCGCCCACCGGAGCCGATGGATGGTTGACCGTCACGTCGTCGTCGTAGGCGATCAGCGCGGCCCTATCGTCGGGACGGAGCTGGGCGACAGCGGTGCGAACGGCCTCTTTGGCGGCGTCGAGTTTGGCGCCCGACATCGAAGACGAACGGTCGACGACGAAGGCCAGGTTGAGCGGGCGGCGTCCACCGGTGCGCTGGGGCGCGTCGGGCGCTTGGAGGCGGACGAGCAGGTCGAGCGTGGTCGTCGCGTCCGAGCAGACGAACGGGCGCGAGGGAAGGAGTTCGAGGCGGGGAATCTTCATGGCAATCAGAATGGGCGTTTCGGTTGGAAAGAGGTCGTAGGAAATGGCGGGTGGATCTTGCCTGACCCCACGGCAGTCATTCACCCGTAGGGGCGAGATTCATCTCGCTCGCGTGCGCGGGGGTTGGCTGGAAAGCATGCCCCGCCTCGGTCGCTGAATGGGAAGTTGTGCCACCAGGTCAGCTCAAGGCGCGGCGCATCATGCGCAGGTAGTCGTCCAGGGTGAGCGTGGCGTGCCGGTCGGCGCGGACGCTGAGTTCGACGCCGTCGCCCAGGTCGACGTGCATCCACAGTTTGCCGACGATCGTGCCGACGGGCGGCTGGCCTCGGGCGCGCAGCTGGGCGACATAGCGCGCGGCAGCGTTGGGCGCGGCGGCGCTGGGCGGCGGGACGGCTTCGGCGCTGCTCATCAGGCGCGGCATCTCGGCGGGCGCTTCCAGGTCACCAAACGCGCGTGCCGAATCGGTTTCGAGCCGCACCTCGCCCTCCAACATCTCTTCGAGCCGCGCCGCCTCCATCGCCCGCACTTGATCCCCGATGGCCGTCGTCGTGTGCCCCAGCACCATCAGCCGCCGGACGACGAGCAGTTGCAGCAGATGCCGCCGCCGGTAGCGCGACTCGCGTCCGGCTTTCTCGGGTTCGTCGATCAGGCCCAGCGTCGTCAGGTGGCGCAGCAGCCGCACCGACACCGACCGCCCCGTCCGCTTGTCCGAAGGGTCGGGCAGCAAGGCGTCGAGTTGGGCGTTGGCGACCGGCAGGAAGTCGGTCAGCGTCCACCCGTCGGAAGGGGTATTGGGCAGCGTCATGCCGTCCCCAACACAAGCTCGCAGCTAATGTTGCAACTGTTGCAGTTTTATTTGCGCCAGTGTCAGCGTGGGGCGACGATCAGCGTCGAGTGACGATCAGTGTCGTGCGCTCGGCGCGTCGGTCTTGCTGCCGCACCTCGACGCCATAGACGCCAGACTCTAGACGCTGTGTGTCGATCAGCGCCTCGCGACTGCACGAGTCGATCGACAGCCGCTCGCGTCCCAACAGATCCGAAACGACGATGCGGCTGCATCCACCCTGTTGAGGCAGACGAATGCGCGCGAAATCAGTCGCAGGAGTGGGATAGATCGCCACCTGAGCGTCAAGAAGACGACGAGGCTCCGTCGCCGTCGTGCGCGCTTGCCCCAGTGCCGACGCGGCGGGCAGCAGGGCGCCGTCGTCGTCGAACAGAGCCAGGTTCTCCCACGCCGAACCAAAAGACGGAGCGGCAATCCAGTCGGGTGCCCAGTAGCAAACACCGCGGCCACGCGCCCGGGGTAGATCGGCGACGGCCGAGACGACGCGCGACAGAAATGCGGCCTGCCCCTGGGGCGTCGCGGCGAATCCGTCTTGCACCTGGGCGGGCAGACCGACGATGTTGTTGGTGTCATCGAACCAGTTCAGCGTCCACGGATAAGCGGTCTCGGCGACGAAGACGGGCTTTTGGTAGCGCTCGGCGGCGTCGCTCGTGGTCGCCTCCAACTCGCCCAGCGAGCCGTGCCACCACGGGTAGTACGACAGCCCGATCACGTCGAACGCCACACCCTCGTCGCGGACGTGATCGAACCACCACCGGACGGTCGCCGGGTCCCCGCCGTCGTGGACGTGCAGCACAATCTCGGAGCCGGGCGATGCGGCCCGCACGCCGTCGATGCCGCTCGCCAGCAGTCCGCCCAGCCGCTGCCACTGCTGCGGTGTGTCGAACGCACCACCGACGCGCCCGGTCGGCCACAGCATGCCGCCCGTCGTCTCGTTGCCGACTTGCACCACGGTGGGCGGCGTCGCCTGATCGACGAAGGCGCGGACGACGCTCTCGGAGTACTGCCGGACGCTGTCTCGCAGGACGTCGTAAGTCAGCGACTTCCACGCATCGGGCATCTGCTGATCCGACGGGTCGGCCCACGTGTCGGAGTAGTGCAGGTCGAGGACGAGGGCAAGCCCCAGCGCGTCGGCGCGGCGAGCCAGCGAGAGGACGGCAGGCAGGCTGTCGCTCAGAGCGGTCGGCGAGTGGAAGAGGCGCAGGCGGACGCTGTTGATTCCGGCGTCGCGCAGCTGGCGAAGCGGGTCAGCCTGGGCAAACGCGCCGCCGCGTTCCACGTCGTCCAAAAACGAGACGTCGGCGCAGCGTAGAAAGTCTGCCGGTTGCGCTCGCAGCGGGACTGCGGCCCAGATCAGCAAGGCGAGAGTGGCGAGGCGTTTCACACTGCCGTTAACCGCTCGGAGGCGAGATCGTTCAGCCCCGAACTGCTTCTCCGATTCGAGCCGTCAGCGCCAGTGGTGCCGCGCAGGCGAGGCGGCGACTCGGACGTACCTTTTCGCACTCTTCCCCCAGCTCGTCATGCGCATCGCCGCCGCCCAAATCGACTGCGTCCCCGGCGATGTGCAGGCCAACGTCGCGGCCATAGTGCAACAGATTCGCGAGGCGGCGCGCCAAAGGTGCGACCTGGTCGTGCTTCCCGAACTGGCCGACGTGGGTTACGACTTGACCCTGGCCGCCGAGCGCGCATCGGCCTGGGACGAAGAGCCGATGGAGCGGCTGCGCGAGGCCGCCCAAGCGCACCGCATCGCCGTCGTGGCCGGGCTGTCGGAGCGCAGTGAGGAGCGCGTTTACAACTCCGCGGCCCTCATCGACTCGGACGGCAAGCTCGCCGGTAGCTACCGGAAGGTGCACCTCTTTTCTCCGTCTGGCGAACCGGACGCGTTCGAGGCGGGCGACGCACGGTGCGCGGTCGAGGTGAACGGCTGGCGCTGCCGCATTGGGATCTGTTACGACCTGCGCTTTCCCGAATCCTTCCGCGACCTGTCGGCCGAGCCCGCCGACCTCCTGATCGTGTGCTCGGCCTGGCCTGCCGCCCGCTCCGTTCACTGGAAGACGCTGCTGGCCGCGCGCGCGCTCGAAAACCAGGCCTACGTCGCCGCCTCGAACCGCGCCGGGACGGACGCCGGATTGACGTTCGCCGGGTCGAGCGCAATCGTCTCCCCGACCGGCGAAGCGATCTGCCAAGCCGACGCACATTTCCAAGGGGTGATCTGCGCCGACCTGACGCGCGGCGCCGTGAGCGCGGCTCGAAGCGCCATTCCGGTCCACCGCGACGCTCGGACCGACACGTACCGAGACTCGGGCCTCAGCGCGGCGCAGCGTTAGAGCCCGAGCGGGGGAAACGAGAGTGCCCACTATCCTCCGTATACCCGTCTCTTGGAGTAGAGCTACATGTATCTTGGCTATCCTTGCGATTCGACTTATCCAGTTTTTACAGTGACACCGTTTTTCGCCCGATCCCTCGTCCTTCTTCTGGTGATCACCGGTGCATGTTCGAGCGGCGCCGCCTACGCGCAGGCGGACTACGAGGCGACTCTGCTCTACCGCGAGAAAAAACTATTCAGCCCGGAGCGCTACGTCATAGTCACCTTCTCGGACGCCGAAGGCAACCCGTCGCCGTCGCCCGCCTCGTTCCACGACTCGCAGTTTCTCTACTTCTCTTACCGGCCGCGCGGCACGTGGGAACTCGACATCAAGGATCTGAGCGAAGGCCTCAACACGATCAAGATCGAGCAGGGCGAGCGAGTGGTGCGAGCGGAGCTCCTGTCGCCCGCGAGCCGGACGAAGACGTTTGACTACGCCGTCGCCGCGTTCTCGCGCGACAGTCTCGACCTGTACCGGCCCATGCTCATCAGCAACGATTTGGCTCCGGCCGAGCGTGCGCTGACGTTTGGGGAAGCCTACTATCCGGGCTACGCGCGCTACCTGTCCGCCTTCGAGATGGGCCGCACGACGGCCGGCGCGACCCCCATCCAGGCGATGGGTCACCTCCTTCCCTTTGCAGAAGCCAGCGATTCGGTGCGCGTCTTCTCGTTCTACGAGGACGCCGTGCGGCAGCTTCACGAGGTAGCGCGGAGGCCGGTCGCCCGCGTGCAGGAGAGCAGCGCCTCTCTCCAGTCCCGCCTGACGGCGAGCGAAGTCGATGCGGCCGTGCTCGCCGAAGCAGCCCAGGCCGACACCAACCTGGTCGCGCTGCGCGACAGCCTGAGCGGCTACCTCGAGCTTCCGGGCCAAGAGGCGCGGCGCCTGCGCGAGCAGCTCGACGCCATTCGGTCATCGCTCGCGTCCAACACCGCCAACGCCGCCGACCGCTACCGCATCAGCCGGCTGAGCTTTCTCGAGTCGGGGTCGTACGACGATTTCAAGTTTCGCACGTTCGTGGACGTTCTGGTCCGCCTGCTGCTCTACCGCGACCAAGCGCTCTCGCCCGTGGCTCCGCTGACCCGGCTACCCATCGAGGCGCTCGACCAGATGCCTCGCCAGACCAGACTGCTCGCCGACCTGGGATGGCGCGACGAGTTCGACGAAGTGGCCGGACTGCTCAGCGACCAGATCCAGTCCCAAAACTCACTACTCGGACGCGGCGCGCTCATCAACCTGATCAACCAGCGAAGAAACGAGCGCCAACCTTACTACCACCTCTTCAAAGCGTTCGACTCCCAGGTCGAAGGCAATGACGAAGAGGCCGTCGCTAACTTCGAACGCGCCCTGGCCAAAGCGACGGACCGCGCGCTGATCGACAGCATTCAGCTCTGGCTGATCGCGTTCGATCTCAAGCAGCGCCCGGCGCCCCAGGCAGCGCTCGATCTGGTCAACGAAGGCATCCGGATGGAAAACGATGCTCAGCTCAGCGAAGCCCGCGATCAGTTCGTGCGCGCGACGCGCCTCTACTCGACCTTTGCGCCCGCCTACTACCACTTGGGCCGCGTGACGCTCGCCAAAGACGGAAACTCCTTTGCGGCTCGCACCTACTTCGATCGCGCTGTCGAAAACGATTCGGGCTACGTCGCTCCGCGCCTGGCCGACATACAGCTCCACGTGGACGCGGGCGAGTCGGACCTGGCGCTGCAAAAACTCGACCTCGCCGTCGCCAAGCGCGAGATGTGGTATTTCCACTACCTGCGCGCCCGGACGCTCTACCAGCTCAAGCGCTACGAGGACGCCCTGGCGGTTCTCCAAAACCAGGCGATCCCGCTCGTGCCGATGAGTTTCGAGCAGTTCATCCTGCTGGGTGACATCTCGCTGGCAACCAACGCGGCAGATCAGGCACGGACTCATTACCTCGACGCCGGGCGCATGGAGCCCGAAAACGAGCGCTTCCGCGAGGCCATGGAGCGCCTGCCGTCTCAGCAGCGCTGACCGAATTCGGTGAGTCCGTAAACACAAACGCCCCGCCACTGACGTGACGAGGCGCGCGGGCTGCCCGGGGAGGACTCGAACCTCCAACCCCCAGATCCAGAAACTGGTGCTCTGCCAATTAAGCTACCGGGCAAGAAAGGACGGCCAAACTACGCCGATCCACGCGGGGCGTCAATACGCGAAGTGGCCTTTGCGCCATCTTCGACGCTCGCAACGGGGACGGCGGATGGGTCGGCGTCCAGCAGTGGCGTCTCCTCGCCCAGCACGTCGGGGCCGAGCAGCGCTTCGTCTCCCAGCACGTCGGCGATAGAAACGCCGCGCCACTCGGCCAGCTGAGTGGCGACGATTCGTCGGACGCGCTCGCGCAGATCGGGCGCGTCGGCTACGGTCAGGCCTTCGGTCGAGATGGGAGCGAGCACGCGCAGGCGGATCGCATCGGCGACGCCGAACTTCCAGTCGTTTTTGGGCAGCGCATCCCTCGTGCCGTCGACGGCGAGCGGGAGGATGGGGATTCCGTTTTCGATGGCGAGGCGAAACGGACCGTCGGCCCAGCGGAGGAGCACGCCGTCGCGGCTGCGCGTGCCTTCGGGGAAGAACATGACCGAGCACTTGCGCTCCAGGTACCACGCTGCCCGTTTGAGCACGTTCGAGCGGCTCTTGGGATCGCGCCGGTCGACCGCGATGTCTCCGGCCCACGTCATCATCCAACCGACGATCGGCAGGTCGAACAGGCTCTTTTTGGCCACCCACTTCATCTCCCACGGCAAGCGGCTGATCAGCGGGATGTCGGCGTTGGAAAGGTGGTTGCTCACCACGACGTAGGGCAGGCGCGGATCGGCGACGCTGTCCTTGTTCTCGACCGTGATGTCCCACGCCGGGTTGACGTAGGTGATCGACATGCCCAGCCTGCGAAACCATCGGCCCGTTCGGTAGCGGACGGGATCGCGATCAAACAGACGGATCAGGCCCAGCAGCGGCACCCAGATCAGGATGAGCAGAACGGTGAGCGTCCAAGTGACGGCGGACGAGAGGGCGCGCATGGCATCGGGGCGAGGTCGGCGCGTGCTACGAGTCGGGGGCGGATCGGATTCGTCGCTGAAGTGCGCGCGGATGTCGCGGCTCGGCGTTTTTTGTCGCAATCAGAGATGGACCGTTAGGTTGCCTCGATTCACTCGCCTCCGCCGCCATGCTGCTCCGCTCCGCTCCTCCTCTGCGCTCTGACGCTCGCCCTGCCCGCCGCGGCCCAGACGAACAATGAAGCGCTTGGAACGGGCGCCCTCAACAGCGTCACGACGGGCGACTACAACGTGGCCATCGGCGACAGCGCGCTCGCCAACCTGACGAGCGACCAGGGAACGGTCGCCGTGGGCTTCAAAGCCGGATGCTCGACCGGCAGCTCCTCTTCATCGAGCCCGGAGTGCTCGGAGTTCACCTCAGCGGGGTACAACGGCCCCGGAAACGTGTTTGTCGGCATCTTCGCAGGTCTCCGCCTGACGACAGGCCAAGACAACGTGTTCATCGGCGAACTCGCAGGCGCCAACGTCACCACTTCCACCGATAACACATTCGTCGGCACCAAAGCAGGCCGCAACAACACCAGCGGTTTCGACAATACGTTCTTCGGCGAAGACTCGGAGGCGTCCAACACGACGGGCGACGACAACACCTTCATGGGGAAGACGCAGGAGCCTCGGTAGCACGGGAGACGATAACACGTTCATAGGAAGCGCCGCCGGTTCGAATGGACAGGGCTTCAACGGAAGCTCGAACTCTACCGGCTTAAAGAACACCGGTATCGGCGCCGAGGCGCTGTACGACATCGAAGACGGCTTTCGCAACACGGCCGTGGGCGACTCGGCGGGCTACGACATCGGCGACGGCAACTTCAACACGATGCTCGGCCAGGCTGCCGGATGGGCGACCGAGCACGCCGACTACAACACGATGGTCGGATGGAGCGCGGGCGGCGACAACAACCGCACCAACAGCACCACCGATGCCAACCGCAACACCTACCTCGGCGCGCGCGCCGGCTACCTGAACCGCATCGGCGAGGACAACGTCGGCGTTGGCGCGTTTGCCGACTTCGACCCGGAGGGTTCTTCCACGAGCAGCAAGGCGCTTGATCAGACTATGTTCGTCGGAGCGGAGTCCAGGGTGAGAGAGAGCTTTCAAACCGTGATGGGATACTCGGCCCTAGCCGACGGGCAGTACACGACCCTGATCGGGTGGAACGGCGACGCGCGCGCCACCCGCTCGACCGGACTGGGCGCAAGCGTCGCGATCGGCGCAGGCGCGGACGATGCCGTCGCCATCGGATCGGGCGCGAGCGTGGCGGCCTCGAACGAAGCCTACGTCGGCAACGCGGCCACGACGAGCATCGGCGGCATCGTCAACTGGACGGCCACATCAGACGCGCGCCTCAAAACCGACGTGACGTCTGACGTGCCCGGCCTCGACTTCGTGCGGCGCCTGAACCCGGTCCGCTACCGCTTCGACCTGGACGGACTGCGCTCGATCACGGATCAGCCCGAGCTAGCCGACGCGCTCGCCGCCAAAGCCGCCGACTGGCAGACGGGCTTTCTGGCCCAAGAGGTCGCCGATGCTGCCGACGCAACCGGGTTTGCGTTCAGCGGCGTCGTGCGCCCCGTCGCGGGGAGGGCGCACTATGGGCTGCGCTACGCCGAGTTCGTCGTGCCGCTGACGCAGGCGGTTCAGGAGTTGGATAGCCGCGACCAGAACCTGGAGGCGCGGGTGGCTGCTCTCGAGGCCCAGGTGACGGCCCAGGACCGACGCATCGCCGAGCAGCGAGCGCAGATTGGAGCGCAGGAGGCGGCGCTGGCACGCTACGAAGCGCTCGTCGCCCAGATCGCGGCCGAGCAGGAGCCGTCGTCCGTCCAGGCAGTCGCCGCGCGCGACTGATCCCGCACCGATCCCGCCCGGCTCCTCTTCGACCCTGCTTGCTCATGTATCGTCTACTCCTCCTGTCGCTGCTGCTGCCCATCGCGGCGTCGGCGCACCACGCTCCCGGCTCGTCGTCGCAGTTCGCCCAGATGGAGATCGCGCCGTCGGGCGGCGAGGCCGTCGCCAACGGATCGACTGGCGGCGATCAGCACAACCCATCGGTTGCCGCCGACACCAGCGGTGCCTATGTCTTAGCGTGGGAAGGACTGGGGCAGGACGGATCGGGCTACGGTGTCTACGCCAAACGCTTCGACACGGCGGGCGACTCGCTCGGCTCCGGCTTCCGCGTCAACACGACGACGAGCGGCGATCAGCGCTATCCGTCCGTCGCTCGGTTCGGCGATGGGCGCTTCGCCGTCGCGTGGATGGGGCAGGCGGGCGGGTTGTGGAACGCGTACGTGCAGCGCTACGCCGCCGACGGAAGCGCGCTGGGCGGCGAACTCGTCGTGGCGAGCGGCGCGGATCACCACAAGTTTCCGTCCATCGCCGCCGCCGGAGCGGACGCACTCGTCGTGGCGTGGCAGCGCGTGAGCAGCGACGGCTCTGCGTTCGCAGTCGACTTGGCGCGGATCGCTCATGGCAGCGGATCGGTCGTGGGCGCGGTCCAGTCGGTCAGCGCTCAGGGCGCGGGGTGGCGCGGCGCCTCAGCCGTCGCCGCAGACACGAGCGGAGCGTTCGTCGTCGCGTTCGTGGCGCCCAACGGCAGCGCGGGCGGCGGCGTCTACGTCCAGCGCTTCGACCCAGCCGGAACGGCCCAAGGAGCGGCCGCGCAGCCCGCCGGTGACGGAGCCGCCGGCACGTCCGAACCCCGCGTCACCGTTGACCGCGTGACGGGCGACTACGTCGTGGCGTGGACGCAGACGGCGAGCGGACTGGATGAGGCCGACGTGTACGCCCGCCGCTACGACGCGCTCGGCGTGCCCGCCGCTGGTGCGTTCCGCGTCAACACGACGACGGCCGGAGCGCAGCGCAGTCCCGACGCCGCCCTGGCCGCAGGCTTTAGCGCGTTCCCAGGCGGCGTCACCATCGCGTGGGACGGCTACGATCAGGACGGCAGCTTCGCTGGCGTCTATGCCCAGGCATTCGATGCTAGCGGGGCGGCGGTAGACGGCGAGACGCGCCTCAACGAGACGACCGATGGATTTCAGCAGCACGCCGCGCTCGCCCAGCCGACCGTCGCCGCGCCCCTCGTGGCGGTCTGGCAGGGCGGCAGGCGGCAGGAGACGGGGTCCGCACCTGGCGCCTACGACGCGTTCGTTCGCCGATTCAACGCCTCGTTTTTGCAGCCCCTCACCGCCGCCGCAGGAGCCGACGTCACGCTGGCCGACGCAAACGGATCGGCCATGCTGGGCGGAAGCCCGACGGCGTCGAATGGCCTGGCACCCTACGTCTACCGCTGGACGCCGCTCCCGACAGCCGCCACTCCAGACCCGCCCTACGGCTCGCTGGGCGACTCGACGGCCGCCAACCCACAAGCCGGTCCCTACACCGCCTACTTCTCGCCCGCCGACGGACCGCAGCAGATTCGCTACGAAGTGCTCGTCACCGACAGCCAGGGCTCGACGGCGCGCGACACGGTTCAGGTGATGCTTGACCCGTCGCTTCCGGTCGAACTCGTCGCTTTCGACGCCGTCCAGCGGGACCAGTCCGTGCGCATCACGTGGGAGACGGCGAGCGAGAAGGGCAACCAAGGGTTCGAGGTCCAGCTTCGGGATGAGAGCAAGGATACGTGGCGTGCCGCCGGATGGGTCGACGGAGCCGGGACGACGCTCGAGGTTCAGCGATACGCGCTCGACCTGCCCGACCTCGGCGCCGGAGCCTACCGCTTTCGGCTGCGACAGATCGACCTCGACGGCGCTCAGACGATCGGCCCCGAGACCTCGGTCCACGTCACGCTGACCGGCGCGTTCTCACTCACCGATCCGTACCCCAACCCGAGCCGGGGCGCCGACACGCGGATGCGCCTAGCCGTGCGCGACGCCCAAACGCTGGTCGTCGCACTCTACGACGCCCAAGGGCGCCACTTCTCCGATCTGTTTGAAGGCCGACTCGACGCCAGCCAGACTCGAACACTCGTGCTGCCCACGTCCGATCTGAGCAGCGGCGTGTACTTCGTCCGTGTCGAAGGCGAGACGATCCGCGAGACGCGCGCACTCTCCGTCGCTCGGTAGACGAGGCGACGACTGGGATACGGAAGCGGTTCGATTTCGCAGGCATCTCCGTCTCATCGCGTGGCCTGTCGATATTGCGGCTCGCCCAATCCGCACCGACATGACGCTCGCCCTCATCGCCCACGACGGCAAGAAAGACGAGATGCTCGCGTTTGCCCGCGCCTATCGTGACGCCCTCGCCCGCTTCGACTTGATCGCGACGAACACGACCGGATCGGTCATCGCCGACGCGACCGGACTCGAAGTCGAGCGCCTGCTCAGCGGTCCTTACGGCGGCGACGTGCAGATCGCAGCGCGCGTGGCCGAGGGCAACGTCGCAGGCGTCGTGTTCTTCGTCGACCCGATGGACAAGCATCCGCACGATCCCGACATCCAGACGCTGCTGCGCACGTGCAACGTCCACGACGTGCCGCTCGCCACCAACCCGGCGACGGCGGGCTTCGTGCTGCGCGGGCTGGTGCTCCACCAAGGCGGCATCAGCGACCGCGTCGGCTAACCCGTCCCCCATCCCCACGCACCATGCCTCACTTCGTTCTGCACTGTTCGGCTTCGCTGCTCGACCGTCACGCCAAACCGGACGTGCTAAGCGCCGTCCGAGACGCAGCGGCCGCGAGCGGTATGTTCGCTGACGCCGACGTAAAAGTCCGCCTGCTGCCCTTCGCCGCCGACGATTCGGTGACGCACGACGACGCCGAGTTCACCCACGCGTTCCGCTAGCTCAAAGCGGGCCGGACCGACGCGCAGAAAGCCGAGTTGTCGCGAGCCGTCGTGCGGGTGCTGGCGGACGCGCTACCCGACGTGCCCATCGTATCGGCCAATCTGCTGGAGTTCGATGCAGCTTCTTACGTGAACCGGAGCATGGTGTAGCTCGAATTGGTGCGGTCGGTGCAGTAGCTTGGCGGTGGAATCACCCCACGCCGCCATGCATCGACTTCTTTTGCTGCTCGCCCTCGCCTTCGCGCTGCCCGCATCTGCGCAAGTCACCGTCCAAGAGTGGTTTCGTCCCCAAGTCGCGTTCACGTGGCCCCAACCGTTCTCGCACGTGCCGCAGCGGTTCGAGGCCCAGGCGGTGCGGTTTACCGGCCCCGGCGGCCCCTTGGCCTACACCGAGGTGTTCGCGCACTCGTCGACCGCATCGCCCGACGGCTTCAACGACACGCTCGTCGTCTCCGTCCACGCGCCCGATGCCGACGGTAGGCCCGGGACGGTGACGGCCGAGCGCCGGTTCGAGTTCGCCGAAGTCGAGCCCAACAAGTTCACGCGGCTCCCCCTCGCTGTCCCTGCCGATCAGGTGGCGGGCGACTTCTGGCTCTCGTTCGAGCTGCGCGTCGCCGGGCAGCCGGATCAACTCGTGCTCGTGAGCGGAGGCGCCGACGAGCCGCCTCTGGACCGATCGGCCGCACGCATCACGGGCGAAGGATGGAAGCTGATGCGCGAGACGCAGTTTGGCAAAGAGTACAACTTCCACGTCCGCGCCGGATTCGGGGCGAGAGCGCTCGCCATCGGAGACCAGACCGACACGCCGGGCTTCCGCATCACCAGCGCATCGCCCCAGCCCGCTTCGGACTTCGTTCGGGTGCGCGTCGAGGGCGTAGCGCAGGCGGGCACGCTCGAACTGTTCGACCTCTTGGGGCGGCGCGTGATCGCCCAGCCGCTGACAGCCGACGCCACGTTCGACACGTCGGGCTTGCCTTCGGGGTTGTACGTGCTGCGCGCCGCGTCGCAGTCGTCCATCGCCACGCGGACGCTCGTCGTGCGGTAACGCAAGCATAACGCGACCGAGCCGGGCGGATCGGGCCGGGCGGATCGGATCGGGCGGATCGGATCGGGCGGGCGGGCGGCGGGTTAGACTGATCTCTCCCACACCCGCACCCCATGGACCGCGCCTCGATTCAGGAACGCTTCGGAATCCTGGGCGACTCGCCCGCGCTGCACCGCGTCATCGACCGCATCCGCCAGGTCGCGCGGACCGACATCGCGGTCTTGGTGCAGGGCGAGAGCGGCGTCGGCAAGGAACTCGTCGCCCAGGCGATTCACGCTATCGGCCCGCGCAAGCACAAGCCCATCGTGACGGTCAACTGCGGCGCGATTCCCGAGGGTCTGATCGAGAGCGAACTGTTCGGCGCCGAAAAGGGCGCGTACACCGGTTCGGTCGAGCGGCGGACGGGCTACTTCGAGCAGGCCGACGGCGGGACGATCTTTCTGGACGAGATCGGCGAGATGCCGCTTCAGGCCCAGGTGCGGATGCTGCGCGTGCTCGAAACCGGCACGTTCACGCGCGTCGGCGCCTCGTCCGAGCAGCAGGTCGACGTGCGCGTCGTGGCGGCGACGAACCGCGATCTGGCCCAAGAGGTGCAGCGCGGCCGCTTCCGCGAGGATTTGTACTACCGCCTGGCCACGATCGTGCTCGACATCCCGCCGCTGCGCGAGCGCCCGGGCGACGTGGTGCTGCTGTTCCGCCACTTCCTGCACCAGTTCGTCCAGCGCTACGACGCCGGGCGCCGCGAACTGACCGACGAGGCGCAGCGGCTGCTCGCAGGTTATGCGTGGCCGGGCAACGTGCGCGAACTGCGCAACGTCGCCGAGCAGTGCGTCGTGCTTCACCTCCAGACCGAGATCACGGCCGAGAGTGTGCGCCCCTTTCTGCGCAGCATCCAGACGCCCGCGCCGCGCAACCTGCTTCCGGCTCGCATCGAACCCGAACGAGGCGGATCCACGTCGGCCGACGACCGCGAGCGCGAACTGCTCTACCGCGCTCTGCTCGAACTGCGGATGGACGTGAGCGAACTCAAGCGCCAGATGGAAGGTCTCGTCGGCGGGCTCGACGTGACACGCGAGGATCTGGAGCGGTACACCCAGGCGCCGCGCGGCAACGGCTTCGTCATCGTGCGCGACGATCCGCCGTTCACCTCTTCGAGCTACGACACCTCGCTCTCGTCGGATCTGCCGGACGAGAGCGAGGTCGAGGACGCGCCCTACACGTTTACCGAGTCGAGGCAGAGCGCGCCCGACACTCAAGCCGAACCCGACGAAGAGCCCGAGCAGCCGATCCGTCCTCTCGAAGAGGTCGAGCGCGAACTGATCGTCGACGCGCTGGGCCGTTTCGACGGCAACCGCCGCGAGAGCGCCAACGCGCTGGGCATCTCGGAACGCACGCTCTACCGCAAGATTCGCGAACTCGAAGCACGCGGCATCGAAGTGTAGGCGCGTTCTTCCCTTTCCTGTTTACGACTCCGATGCGCTTACTTCTGCCCCTTCTGCTCTGCCTCTCGCTCACCGGCTGCCTCAACCGCGTCGGCGTGGACACCTTCGAAGCGTCCGGCTCCGTCGAGCAGCCGACTGCGTTCGCCAGCGACGACTTCACCGCCATCCTATCGGCCCACGTCGACGACCAAGGACTGGTCGACTATTCCGGATTGGTAGCCGACCCGGGTCCGCTCGATGCCTACCTGACGCGGCTCGCCACGACCGATCCGTCCAAGCTGAGCGACGACGACCGCCTGGCCTTTTGGATCAACGCCTACAACGCCTACACGATCTACCTCATCCGCGATCAGTATCCGACCAAGGGGATCCTCAAAACGGTGAGCGGCCCGTTCATTCCGACCGTCAACAGTCCGTTCTCGGATGCCTTCGCCGCCGTCGGTGGCCGCACGATGTCGCTCGACGACATCGAACACGGCACGATCCGGAGCGAGTTCAGCGAGCCGCGCATCCACTTCGCCGTCAACTGCGCCGCGCTGAGCTGCCCGCCGCTTCGGTCCGAGGCCTACGAAGGCGTCACGCTCGACGCCCAACTCGACGCTCAGACCCGGCGCTTCCTGACCGACCCGGAGCGCACCCAGATAGACGTGGCGGCAGGTACGGCGCGCATCACCAAGATCATGGATTGGTTCGGCGGAGACTTCGGCGGCTCGGACGCCGCAGTCCAGCAGTGGATCGCTCCTTACGTCCAGAGCGCCGAGGCGAAGGCGGCGCTGGAGTCGGCCTCGCTCGACGTCAAATACCTGGGCTACGACTGGTCGCTCAACGATCAGGCCGGACGGTAGTCTCACGCAGCGGTTCGAGTTTTCCGGCCGACCTGGCGCGTGCGAGAGCTATCCTATGTCAGGGCGAGGTGGCCAAGCGTCGCGGAACGTTGCGAGCGGAGTTGACATCGCGCCGAATCCATCGTTAAGCCTGTATAGTACCTTTAGCACCCCTATTTGCATGCGCGCGCTCTTCTGCTCCCTGATCGCCGGACTCCTTCTCGCCCCTGCGGCTCAGGCCCAGAAACCGCCCGTCGAATGGGGACGCGTCGAAGTGGCAGATTTGGAAATGCGCTCGTTCCCCGCCGATACCAACGCGACAGCCGTCGTCCTGGTCGATCACGTCTTTTCGGACATCGACCCGTCGGGCCGCATCGAAACGAAGCGCTTCCGTCGCGTCAAACTGCTCTCGGCGGCGGCATTCGACGACTGGGGGTCGTTCAGCGTTTCGTACAACGCCAACGACCGAGTCCAGCGCGTGACGGACGTCAAAGGCCAGACGCTCACGCTCGGTGCAGACGGAAAGGTCGAGGATCACAAAGTGGATAAGCGCGACATCCTCACCGAAGACTTGTCCGGCGGTTATGAACTGATCCGCTTTACGTTTCCGGCCTTGGCTCCGGGCGCCATCGTCGAGTACGAGTACACGATGCAGTCCAACAGCCCGTTCTACATTCCCGACTGGGATTTTCAGCTGAGCGAGCCCGTCTTGTACAGTGAGTACGTCGCCGAGTATCCTCAGACGCTTTCGTACATCTTCGCCAACCTGACGCGCTCCTCCGCGCCTCTGCCCATTAGCGAGCAGGTGGAGACCAGGCGCTCGTTCGGCAACGCGACGCGCTACCACTACGTCGCCGAGAACCAGCCTGCGCTGCGCGCCGAACCGTTCATCACGTCGCTCGAAGACTATCGCAACAGCCTGTTCGTCCAGTTCGCTGCCTACTTCGAGCAGGGATACGGTGAGCGCCGCGTCCTCAACACGTGGGACAAACTGGCCAAGGAATTGCGCGATCACTCCAACTTCGGTAAGTACCTCGACCTGGGCGAGCGCGTCGAGGAAGAGGTGGCCCAAGTCACGGCAGGCGCTGCCTCGCCGCACGAGAAAATCGTGGCGCTCTACGATCACGTCCGCACGTCGTACGCCTTCGACGGACGCCAGCGCCTGCTGATGGACGACCAGATTCGCGATGTGCTCTCGGCCAAGAGCGGGAGTACGGCCGAACTCTCGCTGCTGCTCATCAACATGCTGCGCGAAGCCGACATCACGGCGTTTCCCGTCCTCATCTCGACGCGCGACAACGGCGCGCTCATGACGCAGTACCCGCTGACGAGCCAGTTCAACGATGTCGTCGTTTACGCGTCGGCGGACGGGCGCGAGTACCTGCTCAAACCCACCGACCGCTACCGCCCTTACGATTTGCTGCCCGCGTCCAACCGCACCAGTACGGGGCTGCTCATCACCGACGACGGCTTCGAGTGGATCCCGATGCAGTCGGACAAGATGTTTCGCAGCCTGACCAGCGTCGACGCCTCACTCTCCGACGACGGCACGCTGGTGGGCACGCTCACGAGTAGTGACGGCGACTACGCCGCCTCTTTGCGCCGCAGCACGTACGCTGGCAGCGACGAGCCGACGACGTTTGCGCGCGACACGTACTTCGGCAGCCTTACGGGAATCGACGTGACGGTCGATTCGGCTGCGGTCGAGAATGCGGACGATCTGTCCAAACCGTTCGAGATTCTCGCTCGCTTCCAAGCGCCCGGCATGGCGACGGCAGCCGGCGACTTTCTCTATCTCAATCCGACGCTCGTGAGCGAGTGGTCTTCCAATCCGCTCACAGCGCCCGTGCGCGCCTTCCCCGTCGACTTCGACTGGGGCTATAGCGTCGTGTATCTGGCGCGCATCGCGCTGCCCGAGGGCTATAGGATGGCCGAGCCGGTCAAGCCGACGAGCGTTCGCCGATTGGACGGCAAGGCGAGCTACCTGCGCCAGGTGACCGAGACAGACGGCGTCGTTCAGGTGCAGAGCCGAGTGATCTTGAGCGAGACGGTCTTCCCGCCCGAGCGCTACGCCGAGCTGCGCACCTTCTTCGAGGAAGTCACGTCGGGACAGGCCGAGCCGCTCGTCCTCACGCGCGCGCCACTCCCCGCCGAGCAGGCGCCCGACACTGCGACGCCTGACGAGGACGACGCGTCTACGGGCGAAGGCCGCTGAGCCGAGCGTTCGAAGAGGCTCCTCTCTCTTTACACTCTTCGTCCCCAAGCCGATTCTTTAGGGAACGCGCAGCCGCAGAACAAGCTTGCGTTCTTGCCTAGTCATCCGCCTGCTTTCTCCACGCGCTCCCTGCAACGCCTTTTTCGATCCGATATGCGCCTGCTCCTCCTGCTGCTCTTCGTCCTGCTTCCCGCGACCGTCCGCGCTCAGCCCGTTCCGGACGAGATCGACTATAGCGTGGCGCGCCTCAACCCGCTGCTCTACCTGGGCGGCGGCGACGCGGTGGTCCGCGTAAACGCGCGCTCGTTTCACGTCAAGTCGCCGAGCCGAGCCGAGCCGTCGAGAAGGTGCACTTCGCCGTGACGGTCATGAAGGAATCGGCGCGAGCCGCAGGCGTCGTGAGCATCGGATACGACGACCGGCTGCGCTCGCTCGACAGCTTTCGCGGAGCCCTCTACGACGCCACCGGCAAGCGCATCCGCAAGATGGGCAAGGACGATCAGGAGGACCAGTCGGCCTTCTCCAGCATCTCCGACTTCTCGGAAAACCGCGTGCGGAGCGGCTCGCTCTACCACAACGAGTATCCCTACACCGTCGAATACACGTGGGAAATCGACCACGACGGGCTGATCTCCTGGCCCGCGTTCTATCCCGACGACGAGCGCGCATCGGTGGCCTACGCCGCCTACGAAGTCTCGGCGCCGGACGACGTGAGCTTTCGCTACCACGCCTACCGCACTGACCTGCTGCCGGACACCGACCGGACCGACCGAGGTCAGAGAACCGTTCGCTGGACCGTTCGCGACCGTCCTTCGCTGCCGCGCGAATCGTGGGCGCCCACGTACGAAGAGCGGATGCCGTCGATTCAGGTGGCGCCGGATGCGTTCGAGATCGAGCGGGAGCGCGGCGACATGACATCGTGGCTAGCGTTCGGGCAGTGGTTTCACGAGCTTCAGGTAGGCCGAGATCGTCTGTCTCCCGAATCCGTAGCGAACGTGCGGACCGCCATCGAGGGAGCCGCTTCGGATACGGAGAAAGCGCGCCGTCTCTACCGGATGATGCAAGACCACACCCGGTACATCAGTGTCCAGTTGGGACTGGGCGGTTTGCAGTCGTTCCCTGCCGAGTACGTCGAGCAGCGCAGCTACGGCGATTGCAAGGCGCTCACGAACTACCTGATCGCGCTGCTCCGCGCCGCCGATGTCGAGGCCTTCCCCGTCCTCATCCGCTCGGGCGAAGACGCCGCGTCCGTCCTCGCCGATTTTCCGGCGTTTCAGTTCAATCACGTCATCACCGCCGTCCCGCTCGCCGCCACGCCCAGCGCCCCAGCCGACACGCTCTGGCTCGAAGCCACTAGCCAGACGACG
This sequence comes from Rhodothermales bacterium, assembly GCA_963841855.1. Lineage (GTDB taxonomy): Bacteria > Bacteroidota > Rhodothermia > Rhodothermales > BA12 > CAXBBB01. The sequence goes on from CAWJEJ010000003.1 coordinate 156,840, forward strand.
CCGTTTGACTGGCTGGGCACGTTCACGTCCGACCGCGCCGGACTACTGGTCAAGGACGGTGCCAGTCAGATCGTGCGCACGCCTGCCATGCGACCTGAGCAAAACGGCCAGCACCGCACCGTTGACGTAGCACTGGCTGCCGACGGCGCCGCCGACCTGAGCGTCCTAGACCGCTACAGCGGCGCACAGAAGGACCGAATGCACGGCTACTTACATGAGCGCACTTCGACCGATCAGGCGGCGACCGTGTCTCGCATCTACGCTCTGGGATCGTACGAAGTGGTTCAGTTCGACCCGTCGCCTCTGAGCACGCGCGAGGCGGAAGCCGCGATGCCTGTCACCATCCGCGCCAACCGCTACGCGCGCGCCGTCGGCAGCCGCCTGTTCGTCCCGCTCTCGCCCGCCTCTCAGGTCGACTACGACCTCGAAGCCGCCGCCGAGCGCTCGCTGCCGATTCACATGGGTTATCCCTACCTCGACACCGACACGGTGCGCATCGCGCTGCCCGCAGGCTACACCGTCGAAGCGCTCCCCTCACCGGTAGACGAGCAGACCGGTTTCGCTCGATACTCGGCGCAGGTCGAGCAGGTCGATGGAGCACTGGTTTACACGCGGCACCTCGAACTGACGCAGAGCCGCATTCCAGCCGAGCAGTATTCCGACGTGCGCGCCTTTTTCCAGACCGTAGCCCGCGCCGACGGAGCCCAAGCCGTCTTGAAGAAGGAATAAGCCTCAACCAGTAAAGCCCGACAGACGGCGAGTCTATCGGGCTTTCTAGAGAGCGTCTCGCGACTGACTGGGCCTAGACTTCCATGATCTCGACTTCCTTGCGCGCCATCATGTCGTCGATCTTGGCGCCGTACGTGTCGGTCATCTTCTGAATGATCTCCTCGGACGCAAAGCGCATGTCTTCGGGCAGCTTATCGCTGGCGACGATTTTCTTCACGTCGTTGTTGGCCGACTGCCGCGCGTTGCGGACCGAGATCTTGGCGTCTTCGCTGCGCGCCTTGGCCGCCTTGACGATCTGCTTGCGGCGCTCCTCGGTCGGCGTCGGGACCGGGATGCGGATCATCGTGCCGTCGTTGCTGGGGTTGAGGCCCAGGTTCGAGTTGGCGATGGCCTTTTCGATGGGCGTCAGCGCCGTCTTGTCCCACGGCTGGATCACCAGCAAGTCGGCCTGCGGAGCGCTCACGCTGGCGACCTGGTTAAGAGGCGACTGCGAGCCATAATGATCGACGCGGATCTTTTCGAGCATCGCTGGGGACGCGCGTCCGGCGCGCATCGTGTGCATCTCGCCTGCGAGCGCCTCGAGCGCTGCCTTCATGGCTTCTTTGGCTTCCTCGTGGACGAGTTCGATTTCTTCTGTCATGGTCGGATGTAGGTCGGAATGGGGTAGAGATGTGACCTCTCGAAACGCTGAAAAGGTCCGCACGAGGGCGTTACGCGTCCCAGTGAACGAGCGAGCCGACGTCTTCTCCGCTAGCGATGCGGGACAGGTTGCCGGGCTTGTTCATGTTGAACACGATGATGGGCAGCTTGCTGTCGCCCGCGAGCGTGAACGCCGTCTGGTCCATCACCTTGAGTTGGCGCTTGATGGCTTCGGCCCCGTTCAGACGCGGCAGATACTCTGCGTCGGCGTTCTTCTCGGGATCCGACGTGTAGATGCCGTCGACGCGGGTGCCCTTGAGGATCACGTCGGCGTCGATTTCGAGCGCGCGGAGTGTGGCGGCGGTGTCGGTCGTGAAGTAGGGGCTACCCGTTCCGGCGCCGAAGATGACTACGCGGCCCTTCTCCAGGTGCCGAATCGCTTTGCGGCGGATAAACGGCTCGGCGATTTCCTCCATCTTGATCGCCGACTGCAGCCGCGTTTTGACGCCCGCCGTTTCGAGCGCGCCCTGGAGCGCCATCGCGTTGATCATCGTCGCGAGCATGCCCATGTAGTCGGCGTGCGCGCGCGGCATGTCCTTGTTCGAGCTGCCGACTCCCCTGTAGATGTTACCTCCGCCAATCACGATGGCAACCTCGGTGCCTGTCGCCACCAGCGCTTTGACCTCGGACGCGTAGTGCGCCAGCCGGTCGTCGGCGATGCCAAAGGGCTGATCGCCGAGAAGGGCTTCGCCGCTGAGTTTGAGTAGGATGCGGCGGTAGCGGGGGGCGGCGTCGGAAGGCGTTTCCATCGGAATCGAGTCGGTCGAAGGCAGAGAGCACAAGCATTCAAAGCTACGCCCCGGCTCGCCAAGCGGCAACGAAGCCAAGCCAACGCCGGAGTAACGACTCTCCCGCGAGCGAAGAATGAGCCCGGCCGAGCAGATGCGCACAGACCCGCTCGTTTATGCTACCTGCGACGCCAAGCAAACAGAGCGCGTCCTCACACCACCGCCCATGATCCGCACGTCTCTCCTCACTCTTCTTCTAGCCGCTCCTCTCGCCGCGCAGCCCGTCGACACGACCACGTTCACGATCTCGACCGCTGTCGTCGGCACGCTCGACTCACGCTTGTTCGGGCAGATGGCCGAGCGTCCGTCGTGGGGCGGCAAGCGGCAGGAGACCGGCCCCGAAGCGGCCTGGGACGATGCATCCGGCGGGCTGGACAGCAGCGTCGTCCGCCTGATCGACCAGATGGACATCCCGGTCGTGCGCTGGCCCGGCGGCACGGACGTGGACCACATGAACTGGACCGACATGATCGACAACGCGCCGGACCGCGACGATCCAGATCGGCCGATGTCGATCGGGCGGACGGGCGAGTCGGTATCGAACCGCTTCGGTGTGGACGAGGCGCTGACGCTGTTTACCGGTCAGGGCAGCGAGATCATCCTCGTCGCCAATCTGCGCGACGCGCTGGCAGGTTTCAAAACGATCGAAGAAGCCGCTCGGCACGCCGCCGGGATGATCGCCTACGCCAACGCTCCGGTCGGCGCCGATCTGCCCGACGGAATGCCCGACTGGCCCGCCATCCGCGCGCAGAACGGCCGAACCGAGCCATGGCGCGTCGATTACTTCCAGATCGGTAACGAAACGTGGCTCCACCGCGACGCCGACGGCGAGATCCTGATTCCCAACGAGGGCGAGATCAGTTTGGAGATCAAAGAGCGCTACTTCGACTCGATCCACGCCTACATCGCCGCCGTCCGCGCCGTCGATCCCAGCATCCGGATCATCGTGGACGGCAGCATGGACGCCGTCATCGGCGACTTCCGATCCCAATTCGGCGACGCGCTCGACTACGTCTCGATCCACCAATACTACCCGTGGTCGATGCGCACCGTCGTGGCACAAACCGACACAGTCGCCGACGCGCGGTCTTGGGCGGAGGCGATCCGAACGAGGGAGCGTGGATTGAGCGCACACCGCTGGCGACGCAGACGGGCGGCATCGTAGAGGTGCGGATTCCGCCGCACTCGGCTTCGGTCATCGCGATCGCGCGGAGCCGGAAAACGTCGTCCTCGGGCGATGCCGATTGACACCAAACCTGGCCGAACCCTTTTGCCTTCGCCATTGCGAGGAGCGAGGCGACGTGGCAACTCGGCCCAGTTACTAAAGCTGGAACAGCCAAATAATGCTTTCGGACTGATAAGACATCGCTGCTGCACCCGGTAGAATCGGGAATGGCGACCCAGCATCGACCTAAACCGAAGAAAGCGAGACCACCGAAGTGGCCTCGCCTTTTTGGTACCGAGCAGCGCGTGTAACGGCGCCGACCGGGTGCCAGGGCACCATCCCTAGCGCGCCCAATATAATCAGGCGGCTGCGAACCCGGCGCGAACTATCCGGCGACGTACTGCCACGGATTGCGGTCGAGCACCCAGAACTAGTAGAACACGCCCAGCCACCCGTGATAGAGGCCCAGCGGCCAGACGTTGCCGTGTTTGAGGTAGAGCGGCGTGTAGGCCAGCCCCAGCGCCGTCGTCCCCGCCGTCAGTTCCCAGTTGGGCAGGTGGACCGCCCCGAACGCCGCCGCCGTGACCGGCACGACCACGTAGGGCGAACTCGCCCACCTCGGCCCGTCGCGCAGGTTGCCCGCTACGAGCGACTGCGTCAGGAACTGCTGAACCGTTCCCCAGATCGGGTACAGCGCCAAGAGCTGAATCATGTCGCGGTCCAGTTGCAGCGTTCCCTGATACGCCCCAATCCCCGCCATCGCCGCCAGCGAAACTCCGCCGACGATCGTCGCATCCCGCATCGCCGGACCCAGGTTCTTACGCCGCAGCCCGGTTCGCTGAACGAACGTCGGATCCGAGTACGCGCGCCATCCCACGTACCCGCCCCACCCGGCGACGGCGGCCGGAATGAACACGTTCGACGCGTCCAACTCACTCGCCACCAGATGCCCGACGCCCGTCAACGTGACCGCGCCCAACTCGTACAGCGCTCGCTCGGAAAACCCCGACTGCGACTCGTTCAGCGGCAATGCGATGCGAAACGTTAGCCCTGTCAGCGCACCGGCAGGCAGTAACGCATTGCGCTGCGCAGACGCGGGCGCGGCGATCAGGAGGAGCAGAAGCGAGATCGTTCGCATCGGAGTGGTGGTTGGACTTTTAGCAACCTACGAGCACATCCGCTATCATTCGGACTGCATCCAAGAAATCGCTATGTCTGCCAAGAAGACCAAATCGGAAACTCAGCCAGAAGGAGAGCAAAAGCGTCGCAAGCAGTGCTTCATCATAACGCCAATAGGAAAACCAGGGAGTGATGTCAGAAGGGCTAGTGATGGACTCATCGACTCAGTGATCATACCAGTCATGCACGATCTAGGATTTGATAGCGTGCCTGCACATCGCATCTCTGCACCAGGATCTATACCAGATCAAGTCATAGAGCATGTATTAGATGACAAAATGGTAATAGCTAACTTGACAAGCCTAAACGCTAACATGATGCACGAGCTAGCTTTGCGCCACGCAGCTCGTAAGCCTGTTGTTGTCTTAGCAGAGAAAGGCACTGCTCTGCCGTTCGATGTAGCTACAGAAAGAACCGTTTTCTATATCGATGACATGAGAGGTTCGACAGATTTGAAAGAGTCACTCAGGCGAGCCGTAATGGCGGCAAAGGATGAACTGAAACCAAAAAATCCGGTATACAGAGTTCGGGAGTCTCAGGTGATGAAAGAGCTAGCCGAGAGCGATTTTCAGAAGGGAATATTGTCGATGATGGATGACATTCAGTCTTCTTTGTCAAAAAGGAGAATAGACAGAGCAAATAAAAATGTAGCTATATACCTTTACCTGGAAAGAGACAATAGTTACTTAGACATATACCCATTGATGGATGAAACTGAGAAGGTCGTTCCTTTATCATGGTCACTTATGAGTTGGCGGTTTTACGACAAAGACAACGATATAGTCATGTCTGAATGGCTCACATCGGACCCGTCTACACTAAATCAAATAGAGGATATTCTTATAGCTCATACGGGAGCTAAATACGCGGATGCAACTGGACCGCTTCCATTCTAGAACGACTAATACATCGCTGAATTATCAGGGAGTGGCACATCAGGTGGGTAGCTTGATCTGGCAAGTCTTTGAATACTCTCATTGATAGGTAAAAAAAGATAGGGCGCCCCGACACTTACCGGAGCGCCCCTCAGAGCGTACGAAATGCGCGGTGTCAGCCGCCCAGTGCGAAGCGAACAAACCGCTTGACGCCGACGCCCTGCTGATCGAGCATCTGCTTGACGGTCATCGACGAGTCCTTGACGAAGGGCTGCTCGACGAGGACGTTGTCCTTGTAATAGCGCTCCAGCTTGCCTGTCGCGATCTTGTCGACGATCTGCTCGGGCTTGCCTTCTGCCAGCGCCAGCTCCCTCCCGATCTCCATCTCCTTGTCCTTGATCTCCTGCGAGACCTCGTCGCGCGTGGCGGCGAGCGGGTTGAGAGCGGCGATCTGCATCGCTACGTCGCGGGCGGCTTCGGGCGCGTTGTCGCCCGTCGCGTCGACCAGGACACCCAATTGGGCGCCGGGGTGGATGTAGGGGACGATCTGTCCGTCGGCGCTCGTCAGAATCTCGAACCTACGCACGGCGATTTTCTCGCCGATCTTGCCCGTCATGTCGGTCAACGCTTCTTCGACCGTGCGTTTGTCGTCGAACGAGACGGCGTGGAAGGCGTCGAGGTCCGACGGGCGGTGCTCCATCATCAGGTCGGCGAGCGTATCGGCGAACGTCTGGAAGCCTTCGTTGCGCGCGACGAAGTCGGTCTCGCTGTTGACTTCGATCAGCGCGCCGGTCTTGCCGTCAGCGCTGGTGCGCGAGAGGATCTGGCCTTCGGTGGCGTCGCGGTCGGCGCGCTTGGCGGCGACTTTCTGGCCCTTCTTGCGGAGCACGTCGATGGCGGCGTCGAAATCGCCGTTGGTCTCTTGGAGTGCGCGTTTGCAGTCCATCATGCCGACGCCCGTCTGCTCGCGCAGGCGCTTGACGTCGGAGGCTGTGATTGCCATATCAGTAGGGTTGTATTCGGTGTTCAGGTCTGTCATCGCGAGGACGAAGTCCGTGGCGATCTCCAGAGCCAGCGGCTAAGTGTGGAGGTCGCCACATCGCTCTGCTCCTCGCGACGACAAAGGTCAGGTTTACGCTTCGTCGTCCGGGTCGACTTCGGCTTCGCGGCCCTCTTTGGCTGCGGCGGCGATCTCTTTCTGATCGGCTTTGCGCTTTTCTTCACCGGCCTGGCGACTCTCGCGCGCGATTTCCTGCTGCGTCGTTCCGGCCTGGATAGCGGCCGAGATGACACCGGCGATCAGGTCGACCGATCGGATGGCGTCGTCGTTGGCCGGGATCGGGAAGTCGACGAGATTGGGGTTCGTGTTCGTGTCGACGAGGGCGATGATCGGGATGCCCAGCTTGCGCGCCTCGTCAACGGCGATGTGCTCGCGGTTGATGTCGACGACGAAGAGCGCGCCCGGCAGGCGGTTGAGGTCGGCGATGCCTTCGAGTACGTTTTCGAGCTTCTCGCGCTCACGCGTCCGCGTCAGGCGCTCTTTCTTCTTGAGCTGGTCATAGGTGCCGTCGACCTCCATGCGCTTGAGCGACTCCATGCGCGAGATCGACCCGCGAATGGTTTGGAAGTTGGTCAGCGTGCCGCCATACCAGCGCTCGACCATGAACGGCATCCCGCTCTCTTCGGCGTGGTTGCGGACGGCGTCGCGAGCCTGCTTCTTGGTGGCGACGAACAAGATGCGCTTGCCCTGACGCGCGTAGGTCGTCGCGGCTTCGGCGGCTTCCTTGAGACGCGTCTGCGTCTGCATCAGGTCGAGGATATGGATGCCTTCGCGCGCCATGAAGATGAACGGCTTCATCTGCGGGTTCCAGCGGCTCGTCAGGTGTCCGAAGTGAACCCCTGCTTTGAGCAGGTCTTCCAGCGGCACATCGCCGTCGGCGGGTGCCAGGGCGCGGGCCATCGGCGCCGGAGCAGCGTCGGTTTCGGCTGTTGCCGTCGGTGCCACGTCTGCGGTCACGTTGGCGACGGTTTCGGCAGGGGCGGCTGCGGGCGTTGGGACGCCTGCGGCGTCGGAGTTGAGGACTTCGCTCATGGTTGAGGTTTGGGTTGGACCGCTACGGCCTTCGTCTGCACCGCCGATCCCCAGACAGGGACACCCAGCGGTGCATCACGCCGTATGCGTGGTGATGGGTCGACGGAGTGTCTTCCCGAAAAGTGGTTGCCGGACACTAGGTCCAGCGGGCTCTGACCGAAACGGCCAGACATACAAAAGGGCAGCCATCGACCGCCCTTCTGCACAACACCGAGGCGGATTAACGCTTCGAGAACTGGAACTGCTTGCGCGCCTTAGGCTGTCCGTACTTCTTACGCTCGACCATGCGCGGATCACGCGTGAGGTAACCGGCGTCGCGGAGCGGCTTGCGCAGCTCTTCGTTGAAGACGAGAAGCGCGCGGGCGATGCCCAGCTGGATCGCTTCGGCCTGTCCCGTCAGACCGCCACCTTTGGCATTGACGAGCACGTCGAACTGGCCCGTCGTGCTGGTCACGTCGAACGGACCGTTGACGGCGCGCTGGCGCCATTCGAGGGGGAAATACTGCGTCATCTCGCGCTTGTTGACGACGACCTTGCCCGTTCCGGGGCGGAGGTAGACGCGAGCGACAGACGTTTTGCGGCGGCCGACGGCCTGATACTGTTCGAGAGCCATAATAGAGTTAGATCGAGAGCGGCTGCGGCTGCTGGGCTTCGTGCGGATGCTCGCTGCCCGAGTAGACTTTGAGCTTGGTCAGCATCTGCCGTCCGAGCACGCCCTTGGGCAGCATGCCTTTGACGGCGTTGCGCATGATGAACGTGGCGTCCTTGGCGCGCTTCTGCTTGGGCGTCCGGAGCTTGTCGCCCGACGGGTAACCCGAGTAGCTAAAGTAGGTCTTCTGCTCTTCCTTGTTGCCGGTAAAGCGGACCGTCTCGGCGTTGACGACGACGACGAAATCGCCGGCGTCGACGTGCGGCGTGTAGGAGGCTTTGTGCTTGCCGCGCAGGATCGTGGCGATCTGCGAGGCGAGGCGGCCGACGATTTGCTGGTCGGCGTCGACGAGATGCCAGGCGCGCTCGACTTCGGCGGGCTTGGCGCTGAGCGTCTTGTAGCTGTTTACGTCCATCGGAGTGGAGAGGCGGAAGAGGGAAACGTCCAAGCCCGGGCTGGGACGAAAGCGGCACGCGGAGCCGCAGAGAGATCACGTGAGCCGAGCGCTTGGGGCGTTCGGAGCTACCCAAAATACGAGGCCACGCCTGGCGATCAAATGAAATCAGCGCGCAGACCAGCGGCTTTTGTGGCCGAGTGCGGCGATGACTGTAGGACGATTCGCGAGTCGCCCTACGCGACTAACACCACCTGCGCCACGCCCGCGATGTCATCGCCCCCGAATCCAGCGTGTGACGCCGCTTCGAACGCCCTGCGCGCTCCGGCAATAGTGGGCACTTCGGCTCCTGCCGCATCCACTGCATATGCGAGGTCCTTGGCTACCAAGTCGACGGGGAAGTTGGGCGCGTACTCGCCGCGCGCCATCAGCCCGGCTAGCCGCGCCGCCGCCGGACTCGTAATGGGCAGACCGGACAAAAACTCCGCGCCACGCGCTCGGTCGATGCCGGACGCTTCGAGTAGCCCCAGCACTTCGGCCATCGCCGACGCCTGAACGGCGAACAGCGCGTTGACGGCCAGTTTCGCCGACGCCGCCTGCTCGGGCGTGCCGATGTGTTTGGGAGTGCCCATCGCGCCGAGCACGTCCGAAACGTGCGCTAGTACGTCGGCTGCTCCGCCCACGAGAATACCCAGCGCCCCGGCTTCGGCTTGGGGACGCGATCCGACGACCGGCGCTGCCACAAACGGTTGATCGCCCATCGCATCATTTAGATGCCGCGTGCCGCCGACCGACAGCGTGCTGCATTCGACGGCGATAGCGCCCGGCTTCATCGCACCCAACGCGCCCGCCGACTCGTCGAGCCAGACCGAGTGCGAGGCCTCGTCGCCGTGCACCATCGCGATCACCACGTCGGCATCGCGGGCGGCTTCGCCTGGCGACTCGGCGGCTGTTGCCCCTAGAGCTATCAGTTCGGCGGCGCGTTCGGGCGTGCGGTTGTAGACGGTGAGGGTGTGATCGGCGGCGATCAGGCGGGCGGCCATGCGGCTGCCCATTGCGCCCAGTCCTAGAAAAGCGATGGTCATTGCTCCAGTGGTTGGTGAGCGACCAAAGTGGCGACGCCCCTCCACCCGTCGCCTTAACCTGCGTTCAGAACCGCGCCGTCACGCCGGATGCGCGACAAGTGCACGTTGGTGATACCGAGCAGCGACGCGATTTGGTAGAGGGGCACGCGCTGCATCAGATCGGGGTGGGCGCCCGAGAAGTCGCTATAGCGCTCGGACGCGTTTTGGAGCAGCATCGACCGGGCGCGACGCTCTTTTCGAGCCAGCAGGTGCTCGGCGAGTTTGCGGCCCAACCGCTCGAACGCCGGGTCGTCGTCCATCAGATCGGAGAAACCCGCGTAGGGCGCGCGCAGCACAACCGACGACTCCAACGCTTCGACGCCGTAGAGAAGAGGCAGCCCGAGCTGCGCCGCGCCCAGCGCTCCGCCGAACGTGTTCTCCGTTAGAAACGCCTTGTTTGCTTCGCGCCCCCCATCCGCCGATGGGTAGTAGAAGCGCAGCAGGCCCGAAGCGACGAACAGGATGTCGTGATCGCCGTCGCCGGGCAGGAACAGGTGCTCGCGTGCGTCGACCGTTCGGGAGGAGAACAGCGCAGCCAGCCGCTCGCCTTGGGCGTCGGTGAGCGGCGCCCACTGCCGGGCGGAGTCGAGGAGAGCGGCGCGTGGTGCGTCCATATCTGCCCAATGCGCCTGATAGCAGACTGGTTCGCTGACCTCCCTCTACTCACTTGTCGAAGACGCGTGTGGAGGAGCATCTGCGGTCTCAGCACTGCTTCTATCGAGTCAGACGCTGCACTATATTGGTCACACCCATTTGCTACAGACGCTATCTACAGCCGCTTCTAAACTGCGTCTCGCACCCTTTCCTTTCCCTCTCTTGGGTACTGCTCGCCGCCACAACTCGCGACTGCGCTACGGCCGAGATAGCTGAGCGCCGTCTGCTACTCGTCATGCTCCGCCATTGTCCTGGACGTCCCGACCCATGACTGCACCGGTCGTAACCGGCACCCCGTCGGAACCCAAGCGGAGCGACTTCTCGCGCGTCGCTCGCACTGCACTGGTCCTGCTTCTCCTCCAACTAGCCAGTGGCGTGGCCGATCGCGAGGCGTGGGCACAGCAGATCGTTTGGCTAGAACCGAGTGTCGTCGAAGGCGCGTCGTACCCCGTTTGGATCACGCTGCACGGCAGCGGTTTCACCGAGACGACTCACATCCGGATCGTTTCCGAGCAGGAGCACGCCGACACGAGCATCGACGATCGTCGGAGGCTGCGGTTAGTATCCGACTCTGTCATGCAGGTATCGATCGTGGTCGGAGCCGAAGCGGCCGACTGGCGCATTTACGCGCGAAACGCCCCAAGCGCGCCGTGGTCGGCCCCCCATCCATTCGGCGTGCTGCCACCGGTCCCGCGCATCAACTCAATGTCCGTCACGACTCCGGACGCAGATGGGCGGCGTGTCGTCGAGGTTTTCAGCACGACGGTGACGCGCTACTCGCACCTACTGTGGCGCGGCGACTCGATCGCGACGACGCCTCTCAAGACGAGCACCAACCCCAACGCCATCACGACCGGTCTGTCAGGCGTCATCGCCGGCGATGGAACGGCCTCTTTCTGGGGCGGCCTCGACCCCGGCTTCATCGAGATCGTCACACCAGGGCCAGGAGGAGGCATCTCGTCGCCCTTCGCTGCTCCCATCCCATGGAGGCCGTGGACAGAGCGCTGGGAGTTGTGGACGATCCTGCTCTCTCTATTCGGCCTCTTCGGGACGGCCGTAGCGGTGCTGACGAACGTCCGCAAGCAGCACGATCTGCGGCGCATGGTCGCCGATCAGACGGCGGATCTGCAAGCTTCCGAATCGCAACTGCGCGCCTCGACGGTCGAACTGAGGCAGGCAGAAGCAGACCGGGCCCTTCTGCTTGAGTGCGTCGCTCACGAGGTTCGGCAGCCCGTCACGCTAGCTGTCGGCAAGATCGAGACGGCGGGCTTGAGGATGTCTGAAGAGGACGGTGACGTGATGCGACTTCTGGATCAGGCGCGAGCAGAGCTTTTCCGCGTCGCCGACCTGACGCAGCAGATCACCGACCTAGCACGCCACAGGGACGTAGTTCAGACCTTTCGCCCCGAGACGTTCGACCTGGACGCGCTCTTGGCGCGCATCGTAGACACCTTGCAATCCTGGGCTACAAGCGCCGAACTGGTGCTGACGTACCACTGCGCTGGCTCCGTTGCAGCGTTCGCCGATGCGGAAAAGTTGGAAGCCGTAGTGCGAAACCTGGTGGGCAACGCTCTCAAGTACGCGCCGGCAGGAGAGCGCGTCGCGGTTTCGCTCGACTCATCGGGCGGCGACATTGCGCTGCGCGTGGAGGACACCGGCGGCACGCTCGACCCTTCTCACTTGAACCATCTTTTCGAGGCACACTATCGAGGAGTCGAGGACGACCATCCTACAGTGGGGATGGGCCTGGGATTGCACACCGTCGACGTATTGGTTCGCTTGCATAGCGGAACGGTCGACGTAGGATGCACACCTGGCCTCTCCACCCGCTTTACCGTCCATCTGCCCGGCGCCGCCCGAGACGCGTCCGATCTGGCAGCAGTCTCAGCCGAGGTGCTTGTGCCATCAGAGCAAAGCGGCGACCCTTCTTGGAACACGGCGGCATCCGATGCGCCTCTCGTGCTGGTCGTAGACGACCAAGCCAGCATCCGCGACCTGCTGCGCGTTCAGTTAGGCGATCTGTACCGCATCGTGGAAGCGGAAGACGGCGCCCAGGCCGAACGCATCGCCACCGAGTCGATGCCCGACCTCATTCTGACAGATCTTCGGATGCCCATCCGTGACGGATCGGCCCTCATACGCGCGCTGCGCACGCATTCTCGCACCGCGGCTATTCCTATCCTAGTCATCACGGCCGACAGCGCCGATGATGTAGAGGTCGACATACTGAACACCGGCGCACTGTCGGTTCTCGGAAAGCCGTGGCGATCGGCGAAGTTGCGCGCTCAGGTGGCCAGCCTGCTCGACCAACGCGACCGGTTGAGGAAGCGGCTGATCGTGCCGGACGGCCACGACATACCCGCTGAGCAAGAGATCTTCGCGCGGCAAGTCGAGGATGCTATCGAAGCGGGGATGGGCGAGAAAGGGTTCAACGTCAACTCTCTGGTCGACGCTCTCGGCACCTCGCGCAGCCAACTAGGCAAGTCTATCAAAGACGTTTTCGGGATGACGCCCAAGGCGCTTCTCGTGAAAAGAAGAATCGAACGGGCGCACTATCTCCTCGGCACGGGCAAACGTACTCGCGTTGGCGAGGTGGCGACCGAGGTGGGCTTCACCAACGACTCGCGTTTCCGCCGAGCCTTCAAGGCGCAGTATGGCACGCTACCCAACGAGGTGAAAGGGGACAGTATGGAGTGAAACGGGGGACGATTCGCGTTTACCTTCCGAATAGGCCAAATCGAGCGCGAATGGTGAGCGAGATCAAGAGTATCGTCCGATGATCAAGCGAACCTCGCTGGACCGTGCGCCACCCCGTTCGTTTTGCCGACCGCCGCTTCGCCAAAAACGTGATAGAGAACATTCTCTATGCCGGCTGGCATAGCGACAGCGGATCACTCACCACACCTCCCCCAACGTACCTCGCCCCATGCGTCGAACACTCCCCCTTCTAGCCCTCGTCTTCGCGGCTGCGTCTTTCAGCGGCTGCACGAGTATCCCCACGCCGTATGGTCCTATCGGAGCCATCAGCCTCGACGTTCAGGGGCCCTTCGCGGTTACCTCCAACTCCGCTTCGAGCAAGGTCGGACGATCAGAATCGACGAGCGTTCTGGGATTCGCCTTCGGCAACGCAAGCATAGCGGAAGCTCAGCGGAACGGCGGCATTTCCACCATCCACCACATCGATTACGAAGTGACTAACATACTCTTCCTATACACCAAGTATACCCTCGTCGTTTACGGTGAATAGGACGATCGTTCGATAAGCAAAAAGGCCCGAGTCTATTTTCAGACTCGGGCCTTTTTGCTGTATTGGAACGGCGTAGGCGAAGTGCTAGGTAGCCAGGGTGCCAACGACCTGAGAGACTCTACTAGCCGAGCAACCGCCCGCATTCCTGGATGAGCGACTCAGAGTGCTGATCGCACTCTCGCAGGCGTCGCTTCGGCGGGCTCCGGGAATTCTCGGCAGCATTGGGATGTGAACGCTTGTGCTGATCAACTACTCGGCGTGGTCGGGCCAGCAGTGCTTGAGTCCGCTTGCATCTGGCGCGTGCGCTCAGAAGCTATTGGCATAGACGACCGGATCGGCGGCGCAAGTTGGAGGCGGACGACCGTTAGCAGTGTAGCGCGGGCCTGCCCGTATGGAAGCGCTCTTCAAGCCAAGCCGATGAGGGGATTTCCCTCTGCGACGCGTCACAGCGACACCACGTGCGCTCGGCGCTGCCCGAGCAAACGCCTCCCACATACACAGCGCCCCACTCAGACCGAATCCGAATGGGGCGCTGGTGGGCTCGAAGACTAAGAGACGTCAGTTGACGTCGCCGTAGCCTGCGCAGTCGGAGATGGACTGCGCTTTCTCGGTCTGGCCGACGTTGGTGTAGGCCTGAAAGAGGGCGCGGCACGACTCTTCCTCGCTCTCCCCCCTGGTACGTGCCAGTTCGCGAGCGCGTTCGAGTGGCATGATGGCGCGCTCGAACAGGGTCGTGCGCTGAGCAACCATACGGTCGATGTCGGCTTCCTTGGTAGCGACCTCGTCGCGCGTGAAGCTGTCACGCTGCTCACGTAGCGCGTCATCGGCGTCTCGAACAGCATTGTTGACGTTGACGGCCTGGTTGATGTACGCGGCGCCCAAGTTGTAGTACGCGTTGGGGTTTTCCTGATCTAGATTGACGGCCTCTTCGAGCTGCAGAATGGCTTCGTCGTAACGCTCGGTCTGAAGAAGAAGCGAGCCGTAGTTATACCGGTAGGTAGGGTTGGTCGGATTGCGGTCGACTGCGGACCCGTAGAAGTCGATGGCGCGGTCGGTTTCTCCGGCTGCTACGTACGTGCTGAGCAGTTGCTGGCGGATATCTTCGTCGTCTGGCATGGTGGCCGAGGCGCGCTCGAGCAGGGCGATTGAGTCGCTTTGGCGACCGTCTTCCGAGTAGAGCGACGCCAGATAGACGTAGGTAGAAGACTCCATATCCCCTTTCTCAATGGCGGTTTCCAACACCGGAATGGCTTCTGCCGAGCGGCCTGCCTGAACCAGAGCCGAGCCCCGGTTGACGTAGACAGCAATTGTGTCGGGCGCGATAATCGAAACGTCGCCGAAGGCCGCGGCTGCGTCGCCGAACATGGCCGGGTCGTTGGCTTCTCTAGCGGCGTTGTACTTCTCGATTCCGTCGCGGTACGCGTTGAGGTAGGCGACCTGGAGCTGGCGCGACGCATCGGCCTGCATCTCCGGATTGATTTGGGCAGCGCGTTCGTACGCCGCGACCAAGCCGCGCGTCATCTCGGTGCGCATGGCTGCGTCGTTCGTAGACCCGAGCTGCGCCAGGTAGATGTCACCTTTGAGCTTGAGCGCGTCGGCGTTGTCCGGGTTGGCTGCGAGCGCCTTGTCGACGTTGGTCAGCGCGCGGTCGTAGTCCTGGTTGCGCAGGTCGAGCTTGGCGCCTTCGACGTTGGGATCGCTGGAGCATCCGTCGGCAGCGCCCAAGACGAGGGCCAGGCATGCGACGAACAGCAAGTGGCTGATGCGTTTCATGAGGAGAGGAAGTGGGTAGTGGAAATAGAGTCGGCGCGGCTCGATGGGCAAGCCACCGCGCGCAGAATGGTCAAGATACACGCGGGTTCGCGACTGAAAAGAGGCGATGCGGCACGATTGTGTGAGAACGTATGCCAGCGCCCGCATCGCGTGTCGCTGGCGGCGTAGAATGGAACTGAGGCCAGCGGCTCGCCGGTCTAACGCGCTCCTCCTCCCATGTACATGCCTGCTTCGATTCTACCAACGTCTGGTGCCCGCGCCCTGCTCTCGGACCTGTTCGACTATGCAGGCCTGTTTCCGCCAGCCGCGCGCGGGCTCGGTGACGCACTCTCGCAGTGGCGCCGCCACCGCGCCGAGCCCGCGCGCTGGATGCTGGGTGCCTTCGTTTTGCCGGTCCGGATGCTGCCCGACCTAGCCGAGCGGCTAGATCCGCACGAGTCAATTCCGCTGTCGCTGCTGCCGACGGGTGGATCTGATGCAGGACTCTGGATCGACTCCCTTCACGCCGATCTGAGATCGATCCAGGCGTTTCTGCAATCGGCCCCCGAGTGTGCCGTTTCGGGTTTGGAAGCGCGCATGCCCGCCGACGCGCAGGGCGACGGTTCGGCTGAGTTTCTCAGGCGCACCGCTCGCCTCTTGCGCGACTTCGGCTCAGAGCGGACGACTGTCTATCTCGAGCCCGGATGGTCGGCTGATGCGGTCGCTCGCCTACCACTCACGCTCCAGGCGATCGCCGAGCACAACGCTGAGCAGGCCACTGGGCCGACGTTCGCTGCCAAACTGCGCATGGGCGGCGTGACGGCCGACGCGTTCCCCTCCCCTCAATCCGCGGCCGAGGCGCTGATCGCCATTCGCGAGGCGGGTGTGCCCTTCAAGTGCACTGCTGGATTGCACCATCCCATCCGAGCGCACCACGACAGCGTCTCGACCGAGATGCACGGCTTCCTGAACGTGTTTGCGGCGTGGACGTTTGCGTACGCGCTCGGCTCGGGCGCAGGCACGGTGGTGCGCGTGCTAGCGACGACAGACGCTCAGGCGTTCCGCCTCTCCGACGACGGGCTGGCGTGGTGCGTAGGCGAGGACGCCTCTCTCTCGGCAACGCCCGACCAGATCCGGTCTGCTCGCCGCCGGGCTCAGGGCATCGGCAGCTGCTCGTTCGACGAACCGGTTGCCGACCTCGCCGCGCTCGGAATAGCTACAGGCTGACTTCCTCATTTCTCATCTACCTCCCCACACGTGACCACATTTCTCGACCTGCCCGACGGCACTCTGTTTCCGCTTGAAAACCTTCCGTGGGGCGTCGCCGCACCTCTTGGCCGGGGACCGCGTCCCGTCGTCCGCCTGGGCGATTGGGCCGTCGATCTGCACGCACTCGAAGAAGCGGGCCTGCTGGCGGACGCCATCGGCGAGGCGACTCCGTTCAGCGATGGCACGCTCAACGCGTTCATGACGATGGGCGGCAGTGTCTGGTCTGAAACACGCAAACGCATCCAGGCGCTGCTCTCGGGCGACGACCCCATACTCAAAGACGACGCCGACCTGCTCGAACGTGTCCTGATTCCACTGTCGGACGTAGAGATGCAGCTTCCGGCCCGCATCGGGGACTATACTGATTTTTACTCGTCACGCGCGCATGCTACCAACGTCGGCACGATGTTCAGAGGCGCCGACAACGCGCTCCAGCCCAACTGGCTGCACATCCCGGTCGGCTATCATGGGCGCGCTTCGTCAGTCGTCGTGAGCGGCACGCCGGTTCGCCGACCGCTCGGCCAGCTCAAGCCCAACGACGGCCCTCCGACGTTCGGCCCATCTAAACTGCTCGACATCGAACTCGAGATGGGCATGTTCGTCGGGACAGGCAACGCGATGGGCGAGCCAATTCCCGCTGCGTCTGCCGAGGAGCACATTTTCGGCATCGCCCTGGTCAACGATTGGAGCGCGCGCGATATTCAAAAGTGGGAGTACGTGCCGCTTGGGCCTTTTCTGGGCAAGAGCTTTTGCACGACTGTCTCACCGTGGATCACGCCGCTCGAGGCGCTCGAGGGCGTCCGGGTGGCGGGCGAAACGCAGGACCCCAAGCCGCTTCCCTACCTCCGCACGCCCGGCAAGCACATGTTCGACGTGCAACTTGAAGTGCACCTGCACACGTCGGCGATGGACGAGCCGCAGCGCATCTCGCAGTCCAACTTCAAACATCTCTACTGGTCGATGGCGCAGCAACTCGTGCACCACGCATCGAACGGCTGCCCGATGAACCCCGGCGATCTGCTGGCGAGCGGTACGATCAGCGGCGAGGACAAAGGCAGCTACGGCAGCCTGCTCGAACTCACCTGGCGCGGCGAGCACCCTATCGACCTCGGCGAGGGCGGCACGCGCACCTTTCTCCAAGACGGCGACACGGTCATTCTCACCGCGTACGCCGATCTTCCGTCGGGAGTCCGGATTGGTCTGGGCGAGGCGCGAGGCACGATTGCGCCAGCGCCGGACGTGGTAGCGTAATAGCTGAAAAGGCACGTGTCACTCCTCGTAGACTTGTAGCTCGTCTGGTGGGCTAGGCAACGTTGACATTAGCCGAGGCGAAGCGGCTGCGCGTGCGACTGGGCGCTCGGCAAGGCGCTCGGAACAGCCCATGCGAGCATCAGCGATGCAGAGCAACGCGGCAGAGCCTTCAAGCGCGCCGCAGAAGCGAGCCAAGCGCAATCATCAACGTGCCTAGCGTACTGTGTAGGCGCCTGTTATTTCACCGGCGACTTTGACCAGCGACGGAGGCAGTTGGCGGGATCCTCCATGCAATAGGCAGCCGCGACCAGCAGCCTGGCCCGAAAACGCGATCGCCCGCTTCAGCTCAGAGCCGAAGCGGGCGATCGCAGATGTCGCGACTGCGGACGAGAGATCAGCGCAGCAGGGTAACCTGGCGTGTCGTCGAGAAGCGCTCACCCGCAATGCGGACGATGTACATCCCGCTCGGGAAGTCTGCTGCATCAAGCCCGAACGTGTGCGTCTGCGCTGCGGCAAGGGCGCCGTCGTGCAGCGTGGCTACGCGGCGACCGAGTGCGTCGTAGACGGCGACCGTGACGTCCTGATCTTGCTGAACCGCGACGGCGAAGCGAACCGCTCCGGCCGAAGGGTTAGGCTGCGGCGCGCTCACTTCGTAGGCGCTCATCAAGTCGACTGTGACTTCGAGCAGGGACGAGTAGTCGAACGCCCCATCGAAGTCCACCTGGCGTAGGCGGAAGGTGTGGGTGCCCACGCCCAGCGACTCGATGCGATAGCTGTACGACTGCGCTTCGAGCGTCGAGCCTGCTCCTCGGACGTAGGCGCGCTCAACGAACTCGCTCTGGCCCGGACGGCGGTGCTCGACGGCGAATCCATCGTTGTCTGTCTCGCTTGCCGTCGACCAGCTCAGGTCGAGGCCACTACCGGTGCGAACGGCTTCGAAAGCGACCAGCTCAACCGGAAGTTCGGCCAGCGTCAACTCGACCGCGCCGATGTCGCTGCCGTTGCTGGGGTCGGGATCGTCCGATGTGTCGTTGTTGACGCCGCGTGCTTCGCCGCGCTGGTCCGTTCCCGCACTGCTGCCTTCGTCAATGAGCGGGCTGGTGACGGCAGGCAGGTGCGTGAGCGTCGGACCACCATTGTTCGCGAGCGCGCCCAGCACTGGATCCTGTCCCGTAATGTCGTTGGGCTGCGGCGTGAACGTGCACCCTGCTGGCCTCTCGATCAGGTTGAAATCGTTCGAGACGAACGTACCCGAGCAGTCCGGCCCGGCCGTGGCTGCGGAGTTGTCGCCCAGCGCCATGTTGGTGAAGCTGAACGTACCGCCTGCGACGTTGAACAAGCCGCCGCCCGTGGGCGAGGTGTTGGCTGCCACCGTGCTGGCCGTGACGGTCATCGTACCCGTTCCCGAGTTCCACAGTCCGCCGCCTTCGTTGGCGGCCGAGTTACCCGAGATGGTGCTGCTCGCGACCGTTACAGTGGCCGCGCCGGTCGTGTGGATGGCGCCGCCGTTGCCGGGGGCACTGCCCGTCGAGTTGCCGTTGATCACGGACGAGGTCACGTTGAGTGTTCCGGCGATCACTTCGATGGCGCCGCCTGCGCGGTTGGCCGTGTTGCCCGCTCCAAACGCCGCCGTCGTAATGGTGACGACTCCATCGGTCGTGAGCAGCGCGCCGCCCGAGCCGGACGTTCCGGTCGCCGTGTTGTTCGTGAATGTGGGCACTCCGCCCGCCGCGCCAGTGACGATAAGCGTACCGCCGTTGTTGAACAGCGCGCCGCCTCCATCATCGGCATCGTTTCCTTGGGCCGTGTTGCCGTTGAACGTGCTGGACCCGTTGACGGTCATCGTGACGCCCGACTGGTTCCACAGTCCACCGCCTTCCTGACCGGCGATGTTACCGCTGATCGCGACACCGCTGAACGTGACCGCGTTGGTCGCCGTCGTGCCGGTGATGTGGAAGCCGCCGCCGTTGCCCGGAGCCGCCGCTTTGGTAAGCGCGCCTGCTGCCGAGACATCGTTGTTCGAGAGCGATCCGCCGGTCA
This sequence comes from Rhodothermales bacterium, assembly GCA_963841855.1. Taxonomy (GTDB): domain Bacteria; phylum Bacteroidota; class Rhodothermia; order Rhodothermales; family BA12; genus CAXBBB01. The sequence goes on from CAWJEJ010000003.1 coordinate 176,747, forward strand.
TGGTGAACGTGCCGTCGACGATCTCGATGCCGCCGCCTGCGCGGATGGCTTCGTTGCCGGTCACGTTCACGTTTGTCAGCGTGACCGCGCCGCTGAGCGACAGGATGCCGCCGCCCGAGGCGCTTGACACAGCGGCCGTACCGGCGGCGAGGTTGCCTGTGATCGAGACGGCGTTACCCGTTCCGTTGACCGTCAGCGTACCGCCGTTGTTGAAGATGCCTGCGCCGCCCTGATTGGCCGCGTCGCCGTCGGTGATGTTGTTGTTGATCGTGGCACCCGCCTGGACGATCATCGTCACGCCGGACTGGTTCCACAGACCGCCGCCTTCGCGTCCGGCGCGGTTGCCGTTGACGGTCACGCCGTTGAAGATGACGCTGTTCGACGGCGTCATCCCGCTGATGTGGAAGCCGCCGCCGTTGCCGGGCGCGTTGGCAGTCGTCACCGAGCCGGTCGACGCCGATACGTCGTTGTTGGAGAGCGAGCCGCCCGTCATCGTGAACGTGCCGTCGACGAGTTCGATGCCACCGCCCGCGCGAACTGCCTCGTTGCCAGTGATTTGAGTGTCTGTGATCGTCACCGTACCACCCGTCGAGAGGATGCCACCACCCGATGCACTGGCACCGTCAGCGAGGTTGTTCGTAATGCGGACCAAGCTCGCTGAGCCGTCAACCGTCAGCGTGCCGCCGTTGTTGAAGATGCCCGCGCCGCCATCGTCGGCTGCGTCACCGTCGGTGCGGTTGTTGTTGATTCTGGTACCGTTCGAGACGGTCATCGTCACGCCGGACTGGTTCCACAGACCGCCGCCTTCGCGACCGGCGCGGTTGCTGCCGATGCCGACGCCGTCGAAGCTGACCGTGTTCGTCGCCGCCGTGCCGGTGATGTGGAAGCCGCCGCCGTTGCCCGGAGCGGGCGCCGTCGTGATCGCTCCCGCCGTCGAAACGTCGTTGACCGTGAGCAATCCGCCCGTCATCGTGAACGTGCCGTCGATCAGTTCGATGCCACCGCCCGCGCGGACTGCCTCGTTGCTGCTGACTTCGCTGTTGGTAATCGTGACTGCACCCGCGACTGAGAGGATGCCGCCGCCCGATCCGGCGGCACCGTTGGCCGTGTTGTTCGTGACCGTGGCCGCCGTCGTCGCGCCGATAGTGAGCGTGCCGCCGTCGTTGAAGATGCCGCCGCCTCCTTGGTCACTGTCGTTGCCGCTGGCCGTGTTGCCCGAGATGATCGCGCCATCGACGAGCATCGTGCCGCCTGCCGAGTTCCACAGCGCGCCGCCTTCAGCACCTGCCGTGTTGTTATTGTAGTTGCCGCCGTCGATATCGACTGTGCCTGCTCCACTCGTGTGGACGGCACCGCCGTTGATGCCAGTCGTGTTGCCGCTCACGTTGACACGGTCGAGCGTGAGTGATCCGCCATTGTTCTCGATGGCGCCTCCCGCGCGGCTGGCCCTATTGTTCCCCAACGTCGTGAGGCCCACGCCCGCACCGTTAGGCTGGAGCGTCGCCGATCCGCCGTTGAGTAGGAGGGCGCCACCGTTACCCAATACGCCTGCATCGGCGGTGTTGAAACTGAACGTGGTGGCCGTGAACGTGGCCGAGCCGCCGTTGACGAAGACAGCGCCGCCGCCTTCGCCTGGAGCGTCGCCTTGGGCGCTGTTGCCCGAGAACGTCGTGCCCGAAACTGCCAGCGTGCCCGATCCCATATAGATCGCACCGCCGTTGCCGTCGCCGCCCGTAGCGGTCGAACTGGACACCGTTACGTTCGTGAGCGTGAGGTTGTTCGCTCCGTTGACGAGGATCGCGCCGCCGTTGCCCGCAACCTGCCCGTTGGACATGTTCGTCTCCGTGACAGTCAGAGCAGCGCTGACGTTGAAGATGCGGCTGTTGTTGCCCGCGAAGAGAAGGGGACGGTTGGCGGCGACTCCCGTGAGGGTGAGCGCTTCCGAAACCGAGATCTCGCTGAGTGTCAAGGTGACCGTTTGACCTGCGATAGCGGTAAGGACGATGGTATCCGCGCCCGCATTTCCGGCCACACAAGCGTCGACAGCCACGTTCGTATTGGCGGCTTGGACAGCTTCACGTAAGGAGCAGTCGCCGTCGGAGTTGAGTTCGTCGGCTGCCGTATTAACGGCGATCTGGGCCATGAGCGGGGTGACGGCGAACAGTGCCAGTGTGAGGAGGGCGAGGAGTTGAGCCGTTCGCTGCAGGAGAGTAGCGTGATGCATGGAGGGTTGGGGGGTTTGGGTTTATTGGGTTCGCGAATGGCTGGTCAGGAGCGGAAAATGAGCTTCGCCGACCAAAATCATGTGGTGTCTCACGTTCTTCGTAGGAAACGATGAAGTGCAGGCTATAAGGAAACAGTGTTGCCAATCGCGACGACGATGAAACGGTGTGTCACAGAGCCGCAACCATCGTCACAGACAGATGGCCTCCGTACCTTTCTCCTATGCTCTTAGCCCCCTCCATTCTCGCAGCCGACTTCGCCCACCTCGAAGCGCAGACCGAGCAAGCTCTGAAAGCTGGCGCCGACTGGATCCACATCGACGTGATGGACGGCCTGTTCGTGCCCAACCTGTCGATGGGCGCCAACGTCGTCCGAGCACTGCGCCCGCTGGCCGACCGGACTGGCGCGCTGCTCGACGTGCATCTGATGATTGAGCGGCCCGAGCGCTACGTCGAGCAGTTCGTCGGCGAAGGCGCGGACTTGGTGACGGTCCACGTCGAGGCGACGCCGCACCTGCATCGCACGCTCGAACTGATTCGCAAGGCCGGAGCGCGCGTCGGCGTGACACTGAATCCGGCGACGCCGCTGGTCCTGCTGGAAGAAGTGCTTCCCCTGGTCGATCTCGCGCTGATCATGAGCGTCAATCCCGGCTTCGGCGGACAGGCGTACATCCCGAGCAGCACCGATAAGATTCGGAGGTTGAAGCGGATGATCGTACAGTCGGGCAGCGGGGCGCGGATTGAGGTCGACGGCGGCGTGACGCCTGCCAACGTCGGCGATGTCGTGGCGGCGGGCGCGGACGTGGTCGTGGCAGGGAGCGCGGTGTTTAGGGGCGACGTGGCGTCCAACGTACGTGCGCTCAAAGCGGCGGCCGAGGTACAGCACCTTGCCTGAGGTAGCACAGACGGGCGAAATGGAGTGGGTCCGCGTCGCCTTGCCGCTGCCGGTCGATCAGACGTATACGTATACGGTACCGCAGGCGATGCGAGCGGGACTGGAAATCGGAAGCCGCGTCGTCGTGCCGTTTGGACGGCGCGTGCTGACGGGTGTGGTCGTCGAGCCGGGCCACGCGGCGGATGCCGACGGGTTCGAGGCCAAACCCATTGACGACGTGCTGGACGACGGGAGCGCGGCCACGCCCGACCTGCTGCGCCTGACCCGGTGGATGGCGGGCTACTACGTCTGCTCGTGGGGCGAGGCGCTCCGAGCCGCGCTACCCGGCGGACTCGACGTGTCGACCGAGCACACGCTGCACCGCACCGAAGCGGACGCCAGTTCGTGGATGGACCACCCGGTCGGCGGCGCTCTGCTGCACGCGCTGGGCCGGGCGCCCCAGACGCTGTCCGCGCTACGCCGTCACGTGCCCGGCGCGACGCTGGCGATTGCGCGCCGGCTCGAAGCCGACGGCGTTATCACATTAGCGAGTGGCCTCTCGCAGCCGCGCGTGCGGACGCGGTCGGTCGCCCATCTCCGGCTGGCGGCGCCGTTTCGGTCGGCCCAGGGTGTCAGGGACGTGCTCGAACAGGTGCCGGGCGATAAGCAGAAGGCGCTGCTCCAGACGCTTCTCGGCGCCGGACCGAGTGAATGGCACGTGCAGGCGGGCATTGTCGCCCAAGCCGACGCCAGTTCGTCGACGGCCACGAGCCTGATCAAACGCGGACTCGTCGAGCGCGAAGATCGCGAGGTGCTGCGTGGAATGGAAACCGTGTCGATCGCCCCGGCCCCGCCCGTCACGCTGCGCGACGAACAAACAGAAGCGCTCGCTGCCATCTCCGAGCAGATCGACGCGCGCGCGTTCGGCACCCTCCTCCTCCACGGCGTGACCGGTAGCGGCAAGACCGAAGTCTACATCGCCGCACTGCGCCGCACGCTCGAACAAGGCCGGACGGGCATCGTCCTCGTTCCCGAGATCGCGCTGACGCCCCAGACGGTCCGCCGTTTCCGCGCCCACTTCGGCGACCGCATCGCCGTCCTACACTCGCGCATGAGCCTGGGCGAGCGTTACGACGCGTGGCGCGCCATCCGGGACGGACGCTTCGAGGTCGTCATCGGTCCGCGCTCGGCCGTCTTCGCGCCGCTCGAAGACATCGGCCTGATCGTCGTCGACGAGGAGCACGAGAGCAGCTACAAACAGTTCGACCCGGCGCCGCGCTACCACGCGCGCGACACGGCCATTCTACGCGCCAGCCTGTGCGGGGCGACGTGCGTGCTGGGCAGCGCGACGCCCGCGCTCGAAACGTATCACAACGCGCAAACCGGCAAATACGCCTATCTGCGCATGACGGGACGAGCACCTCTGGCCGACGGATCCGAAGCCCAGTTGCCCAGCGTTCACGTGCTCGACCTGACGCGCGAGACCAAACGGCACCAGGTCGACGGCTCGCTCTCGCGTAGGCTCGTCGAGGCCATCGCCGACCGCATCGCCAACAAGGAGCAGGTCATCCTGCTGCAAAACCGCAGAGGCTATGCCCCCATCCTGGAATGCCGAGACTGCGGGTGGTCGCCGTTCTGCCGCGACTGCTCGGTCCCGATGCCCTACCACAAACGCGGCAACCAGCTTCGCTGCCATTACTGCGGACGCTCGGCTCGGAGACCGCGCGCCTGCCCCACCTGTTCAAGCCAGCGGATCGATCTCGTCGGGACCGGAACGCAGCGCGTCGAGGAGCAGCTAGCCGAGCAGCTGCCCCAAGCTCGCGTGCTGCGCATGGATCAGGATTCGACCGGACGCAAAGGTGCCCATCAGAAACTGCTCGACGCGTTCGGACGCGGCGAAGCCGACGTGCTACTCGGCACGCAGATGGTCGCCAAAGGACTGGACTTTCCGCGCGTGACCCTGGTCGGCGTCATCTCCGCCGATACCGGCTTGCTACTGCCCGACTTCCGCGCCGAGGAGCGCGCGTTCCAACTCATGACGCAGGTCGCCGGACGTGCCGGGCGTGCCGACTTGGCGGGCGACGTGATCATACAAACGCGACGCCCCGATCAGCAGGCGCTCGTCTACGCCCGCTCGCACGACTACGTAGGCTTCGCCGAGTATGCGCTGGAGGAACGCAGACTGCTGCGCTACCCACCGTTTGGGCGCGTGGTCGGACTTGAGTTCAAAGGCGTCGACGAGCGGGCGACCAAAGCGCTCGCTCAAGACTGGACGGATCTGCTGAGAGAGATCGCGGGCGGTGCGTTCGAGATTCTAGGCCCCGAGGCCGCCCTCATCGCTCGCATTAAGCGCTTCTACCGGTTCACCGCGCTGGTCAAGGTCGCTCCTGACGCTCCGGCGGTTCAGCCGATCCTACGCCGGACGATCGACGCGTTCGGCTCACTGCCCAGCGGGGCACGCATCAACGTGGACGTAGACGCTCAGGCGCTGACGTAATCGCTACGCCTGGCGAAGTGACCACACACGAAACGAGACCGAGAACCGACGAACCCTTACAGCCCGGCGGGAAGTGACATGAACAGGAGGCACATCACGAAGAGCAAAAGTAAGACGAGGCGCATGGCAGACAGGTAAGTGAGAGTATCCGGCGCCCGGAATAATGGAAGTGGTGTGAGCGAACCGGTCCGCATAGATACAGACCATCCAGACCGCATACCTACCAAAGAAATCGTTAACCAGATGGAAGGGGTTTCCACACGCATCGGTTACACTTCGGGTCGCACCCACCCTGGGCCGAAAGCACGAGCGGCGCCTCCCCGATCGGGAAACGCCGCTCGTAGGTCCGAACTGCCTGCTCACTCCACGGTCACGCTCTTGGCGAGGTTGCGCGGCTGGTCGACGTCGCAGCCGCGCATGACGGCGACGTGGTACGACAGTAGTTGGAGTGGAATGACGGTGAGTAGCGGGTCCAGGAAGTCGGACGACGACGGCACCTTGATGACGTGCTCACAGAGTGCGTCCAGCTCGTCGTTACCCTCGTCGGTGATCGCGATGACCGAGCCGTTGCGAGCGGCGACTTCTTCGATATTCGAGACGACTTTGTCGTACGTCGCATCCTTCATCGCCACGACGACGACGGGCATGAACCGGTCGATGAGCGCGATAGGGCCGTGCTTCATCTCGGCGGCTGGGTAGCCCTCGGCGTGGATGTAGCTGATCTCCTTGAGCTTGAGCGCGCCTTCGAGTGCGACCGGGAAGTTGTAGCCACGGCCCAGAAACAGGAAGTTCGATGCCAGCCGGACCTGTTTGGCGAGTTCGTGGATCTGGGCGTCCGTCTTGAGTGCCTGCTCGACTTTGGCAGGAATCAGCGCCAGTTCGGCGAGCATGCCTTTCATCTGCTCGGCGTCCAGCGTGCGCCCCTCGGCCATCTTGAGCGCGATCATCGTCAGGACGGTCACCTGCGAGGTGAACGCCTTGGTCGACGCAACGCCGATTTCGGGTCCGGCGTGCAGGTAGACTCCGGCGTCGGTCTCGCGCGCGATCGTCGAGCCGACCGTGTTGACGATGCCGATGACCGGGATGCCATTCTGCTTGGCCTGACGGACGGCGGCCAGCGTGTCGGCCGTTTCGCCGCTCTGCGAGATGACGAAGACAACGTCGCCTTGGCGCAGGATCGGCTCGCGGTAGCGAAACTCGGATGCGTATTCGACCTCGACCGGAATGCGCGCGATCTCTTCGATCAGGTACTCGGCGACGAGCCCGGCGTGCCAGCTGGTGCCGCACGCGCAGATGATGACGCGCTTGGCGTTTTGCAGCGTCTCTTCCATTCCGATCAGCCCGCCCAGCGTGATCGTGCCCGCCTCGGCGTTGACGCGTCCGCGCATCGAGTCGGCGATGGACTGGGGCTGCTCCATGATCTCTTTGAGCATGAAATAGTCGTAGCCGCTCTTCTCGACGGCCTCGACGCTCATTTCGAGCTCGATCACTTCTTTGCGCAGCGGCGTGTTCTCGGTCGTCATCACGTGGTAGCCGTCGCGCTTCATGACCACCATCTCGCCGTCGTCTAGATAGATCACCTGCCGCGTGTGCTCGACCAGTGGGGCCGCATCCGACGCCAGGAACCACTCATCCTCGCCCACGCCGATCAGCAGCGGACTGCCTTTGCGCGCACCGATCAGCAGATCCTCTCCGCCCTCCTTGGTGACGAGCGCCATGCCATACGTGCCGTCGACCTGCGTGAGCGCCTGCTGAATCGACTCGACCAGGTTGAGGCCGGTCTGCTTGCGGATGTCGTCGATCAGGTGGACGAGCACTTCGGTATCGGTCTCGCTCTTGAACGCGTAGCCTTTGGCTTTGAGCGTCTTCTTGAGCGCGTTGTAGTTCTCGATGATGCCGTTGTGGACCAGCGCGAAATCGCCCGTCGACGAGGTATGCGGGTGCGCGTTGACGTCGTTGGGGAAGCCGTGCGTCGCCCAGCGCGTGTGGCCGATGCCCAGCGTACCGTCGTAGCCGCCGCGTCCTTCGACGCTGCTGGCCAGCGCGCTGACTTTGCCCTTTTGCTTCTGAACCTCCAACTCGCCGTTGATGATCGCGATGCCCGCCGAGTCGTAGCCGCGGTATTCAAGGCGCTGAAGACCCGAGAGAAGAATGGAATCGGCCTTTTGCTTACCGATGTATCCGACGATGCCACACATAGATTGAAGGGGGAAACTGGAACGAAAAACGGACGTGGTGGAGAGAGACCAAGGATATGCACGACGGGCCGATCCTACCCACGCCGCGCACGCTCTGCACGAAAGGTTACGGCCTGCGCGCGATCTGGACAGTCTGGGCGCAGACCTGGGGGCGGCACCGCGGCCTGGCTGTCGGCGTTGCACGCGCATCCTTCCGCCCGACTATGCGCCCGCTTCCGCTCTTCCTCGTGCTGCTCGCCTGCGCCGCATGTGCTCCGCCCGATCCGCCGCCGATGCTTGACCTGGAGACTGAGGAGCCGACGACCTACTACCTGACGCACGACCGCGGACGCACGCTCCATTTCAGCATTCCCGTCCGCAACGACACCGACTCGACGGCCAGCCTCTACTTCTTCGTCTACGCCGCCGACGATGTGGCCAACCCGCCCGCGCGGCAGGCCTATCCGCCGATGGCGCAGCAGTCGATGGGCAAGGCGCGCACCTTTTCTGTCGGACGCCCGGACCTCGGAGTCTTTCGCGAACTGGCCGCCGGCGACACGACGACGATACGCGGTCTGCTGCCGCTGCCGAGCGAGTGGAGCGACCGGCGCGCGATCGTCACCGACGGCTTCCGCGACCTGCGGCTCTACGCCTACACGCTCGCAGGCAAGCAGGTCTATGCGCAGTCGTGGCCGCTGCGGCGCATCAAAGGCGAGATCCTGACCGAAGGCGAGGCGGGCAGCACGTTTCGATAACGCCATTCTACTCTCGAACTCAACAGGTCGGTTGGATCCCTGAGACGAGGAATGACCTTTGAGGGTGCACCACCACAGGCTTCCCGTTCCCCATGTCTCCTTCTCTGCGCCGCGTTCTACCGCTGGCGGTACTCTCGCTCGCGGCATCGTCCGCGGCACCCGCCCAGCCCGCCTATTCGTGAGATCCCACCGCCTGCACGTTGCCCGACTGCCACTGCGCTTCCACGCAGGCTCCTCAAGGACTGACCGGCGCCGACGTACCCTAATTCGTTCTCGTCACGTTCGACGACTGCGTGCAGAACCGAAACGAGGGCGACATCCGGCCCATGCTCGCAGGCGTGCGCAACCCCAACGGCGCGCCGATCAACGTCACCTATTTCCTCAGCCTCGAAGGGTGCGCGCGTGACGACACGACCGAGGCCGAGGTCGTGCTCGACCGCATCGCCGCGGGAGACGAGATGGCCGTCCACACGGTCACGCACACGACCTCGGACACCACGGACTTCTTCACGTGGCGACAAGAGATGACCGGCGTCCTCGCCTACCTCGACCGGCTGGGCGTCCCGCGTCAGCAGCGCGGTTTTCGTGCTCCCTTCGTGGCCACCAACGCGGCCATGTTCGACGTGCTCGAGACGCTGGGCTTTCTCTACGACTCGTCGATCTACGAATCGCCCTTTTTCAGTCCCGTCTCGAACGGAGTGGGACAGTTCGCGTGGCCTTACACGCTCGACTACGGACCCGCCCAAAACTGCGCGTCGTGGGCCGCCTTCAACCGCTGCACCGACGACCCCAAGCCCGGCCTCATGGTCCATTCCGGTCTACTACCACGTCGACGCGCGCAGCGATGGGGAGAGCCGCGACGACTACTATGGCACGTTCGACGTGGGCAACCCGACGTTCTCGTTCAGCCGGAAGATCACCGGCGACGCCCTCTTTCGCGTGCTGGCGGACAACTTCACCGCTCGCTATAGAGGCAACCGGTCTCCGCACGGCGTCTACTTGCACGCGCCGACGTTCCAGACGGCCGAGTACCGCGAGCCGTACAACCGCGCGCTCCGCTACATGGCCTCGCAGCGCGACACGTGGTTCGTCACCGGCGAGACGCTGATCCGGTGGATGCGCGATCCCGTTCCGGCGTCGCAGATGTCCGACTGGATCGCAGGTACCCTCACCTCGACCGACAACCCCACGCGCCTCGCCGACCTGCGCCTGTCGCCTTCGATCACGACCGGGCTGGTCCGCGTAGACGGGACGATTCCTCCGGGTTCGGTTGCCGACGTGTACGATGTGATGGGGCGCCGCGCCTTCTCGTTCCCCATCGCCTCGGGCGACCAGATCAATCTGAGCGCGCTGGCGTCCGGCCTCTACTTCGTCCGTATCGGCGAAACGGTGCGCGGCGTCACGCTTCGGAAGTAGAGGGGACAGCCACTATAGCCGCGATCGCGCGCAACTGATCGGCTAGCGGCGACAGATCTTCGGCAAAGGTGTCGAGCATGGCGCCGTGGGCTCCCCCAGCGACGGCGGCTCGGGTGAGCGATGCCGTCTGTTCGGGCTTGCCGGTTCCGTACGTCGCGTCGGCGAAGATGGGCAGGTGGCTGTGCGCCTGAATGGCGGCCATGCTCGAAACGTCGAGCGTGCGCGTCGGCTCTCCGAACAGGCGCAGGCCGCCTTCGCAGAGCACGACCTGTTCGTTGCCGCCCGCGAGCACGTAATCGGCCGCGACGAGCCACTCCTCAATGGTCGCGTTGGCGCCCCTATAGAGCAGGACCGGCGTGCGCAGCGTGCCCAGATGCTGGAGCAGATCGGTGTCGGTCATGCGGTGCGCGTTGGCGACGAGCAGATCGGCGCGGCCCGACGCAGCATCGGCCTCGGACGGCGTGCCGACGGCGACGGCCAGCGCTAGCCCGGCGGCCTGCGTCGCCGTTTCCATCCGGTTGAGGTGGTCGGCGATGGGCTCGGGAGATTGAGTCGGGCGTGCGGCGCGTGGTCCGCCGAAGCCAAACGCGGCACCTGCCTCAGCGGCGGCGTGAGCGGCGGCCAGCAGATCGGGAGCCGTGTCGAGGCGGGCACCCAGCACGAGCGTCCCATCGCCGATGCGCGCCGCTCCGACGGGTACGACGGTGGCGTCGCCCTTCCACGCGCGTCCCGAGAAGCGGTACGCTTGGGTCACCCGGTGAACTTGCGCTACGCCCGGCAACCGCAGCACCTGTCGCACGTCAAAGCCCGGCTGCACGCCGAGCGCGCCCAGGACGGTTTGCGCGTCGCCGCTGGAGCGGTGCACGTCGAAGCCCAACCGGCTCAGATGGCCGATGACGGCTTCGGTCTGCGAAGCCGAAGCGTCGGGATGGAGCACGACGATCATGACGAGGAGAGCGGTTGGCGTGTCGCAAGGTACGACTTCTCAGAGTGAGGCTCGGCTTCTCACATCGGCTCTTCAGCGCGACTCGAAAACAGCTCGATCCTACTTTAATCGCTTCTCCGAGACGTTTTCCGATCTCGGGGCAAATGTCGGCACAGCGTTTGAGAAGCCTTTCTGCAACCCCCTGATCAGTCTTATGGAATCCACTCTCGCTCCCAGCGCGCCGCTCGCCGCGACCTACACGCCCAAGATCCTCACCGGCATCGACGCCATCGACCGGAACTGGGGCGGCTTCTACCGCGGCGGCTCGTACCTCGCCTATGGCCGTGCTGCCAGCGGCCGCGACCTGCTCACGATGCGCTTCACCCAGGTCGGCGTGCAGATGGGCGAGAGCGTACTCTTCCTGTCGCCGTCGCGGCCCAAGGATCTGATGATTCAGGCCGCATCCATCGGCTTCAACCTGCGCGAGGCATACGCCCAGGGCTTGGTCAAGCTGCTCCGCATTCCACCCGTTCTCAACCAGCGGTCGAGCGACGACAGCGGCATCCTCAAGTCGATGCGTGACCTGGTGGCGATCATCCGCCGCGAGAAGCCCCAGCGTCTGGTGCTCAACGACTTCATGCCGTTCGTGCTATTTCGCTCGTTCGACCGCTTTAGAGGCGCTTTCGTCGAGATGCTAGAACACACCGACGTGCTCGACATGACGATGGTACTCGTGATGAGCGAGCCGGCCAACAAGGAGTCGCACCAGATGATCGACTTCATGAACAGCCAGATGACCGGCTCCATCCACGTGATGACGCCGGGCGAACGCGAAGACTTGCACCACAAGCGCCGCCTGGTCCTGATGCCCAACATCGGCCACCTGCGCAACACGAGCGAGGAGATCTGGGACCTGACGCCGTTCATCGAGGAAGAGCAAAAGCTCGCTTCGGGACCCAATTTGCTACCTGGCTCTCAGTTCGCGGCGCCCAAGCCACAAGAGCACGTGTATCGCGCCATCCGTCTGGGAGCGCCGCAGCAGGACGAGTCGCCCGAGGCCAGCGAAGCCGCGCCGGCGAGCGGCATGCGACTGGGAGGAGGATCCGGATACGCCGCTTCGTCCTCGGCGCCGTCGATGGCCAACGAGATGCCCAAGGTGCCGACCGTTCTGGGCGAGCGAGACGAACCCACACCGACGCCGACGCCCGCTCCCCAGCCTGCTCAGGCGCCTCAGCCTCAGCCGCCTGCGCGCGCCCAACTGCGCCCGACCGCTCCCGCTCCCGCCGCCGAGCAGCGCGCCCCGCAGCAGGCAGCACCGCAGCAGCAGCAGCAGCAGCAGCAGCAGCAGGCAGCGCCTCAATCTTTCGAGTCGGCTCCTGCCGCTCCGCAGAGCTATGAGCCGCCGCGCCAGCAGCAGCAACCCGCGCCGCAGAGCTACGAGGCGCCGCGTCAGCAGCAGCAACCGGTGCCGCCAGTCTACACGCCGCCGCAACCTCCTCAGCAGCAGCCCCACGATCCGCAGCCCAACCGCACCGAAGCCCACTACGACCGCCAGCGGTTCGTCCAGCGGTTGCAGCAGCACTTCGAGCGCCGCGACAGCAGCACGCCGTTCCTGCTCGTCGCCATGCGGATGGATCCCCAAGCCAGCCAGCACAGCGGGCCGTTCGACTTCGACACGGTTTCCGACTTGGTCGCGAGCACGCTGCGCCCCGCCGACGATCTCTACATCGACGCCGAGAACGAGCGCCTGGTCGTCTTCCTCGACGACACGCGCGACGACCAGAAGCAGGCCTTCTTCGGCCGCTTGAAGCAGCGCCTCGCCGCCGACGTGCCTCAGAAGGCCGACCACCTGCTCCACGCCGTCTCGGCCGTCACGCTTCCCAACGGCCAGCCCTTCGGCACCGCCGACGAGTGCTTGGCCTACGTGCTCTCCTAAAGCACCCGCCATCGCCGCTCCTCTCGGGCCTCCCCCCTGCCCAATCATGTACCGTTACCTCCTCCTTCTGCTCGTCCTCCTGACGGCGGCGCTCCCCGCGTCGGCACAGGACGGCGCGACCGTCGCTCAGGCGCGCCAAGCCTACGAACGCTCCAACTACATGGACGCCGTTCAGATCGCGACGCGCGTGCTGCGGCAGGACCGCAACAACGTCGACGCCCTGATCATCCGGGGCCGAGCGTACGAAGCGTCGGAGCGCTACGCCTCGGCCGTTCCGGACTACGAGCGCGTTCTCGCCATCGACCCGTCCAACTCGGCCGCAATCGAAGGGCGCCGCCGGGCCCAATCGCTGGTGCGCGGCGCTCAGGATCGCGAGCAGCAGGAGCGCGGACTGGGCAGCGAAGTGCAGGCGCGCCCCGACGACGTGACGCTGCGGCTGCGCTACGCCGAGTCGCTGTTTCGCCGGCGCGACTTCAGGCAGGCCGCCGATCAGTACGAAGCCTACCTCGCACGGACGCAGGGCAACCCTTCGATCGTTCAGCGCTACCTGATTTCGATCGCCAACTATAGGGGCGGCAACCAGCGCGGCGAAGCCGAAGCGCAGCGCTTCCTCGCCTTCTACCCCACGTCGGACGACCTTCACATGCGGCTGGGCTACTTCCGGCTGTGGCAGGGCAAGTATCAGACGGCGCGCGAGGCGTTCGACCAGGCGATCCGCCTCAACCCCAGCAACGCCGAGGCGCGCCGCGGACTGACCGAACTCCAGGCGCCCGAACGGCAGATCACGCCCGAGACGAGCAACTATCCCATCGACATTCTCGCCCGAGAACTGCGGACCGAAACGAACAACGACGAGAAGCGGTACCGCCTGATCGATTTGCTCATCGAGAACGGACGCTACTTCGAGGCCCAGCAGAACCTAGACGTGCTCCAGATGCGACGCGCCGACGAGGACGAGTTCAAGAGCCGACAGGCCGTCGTGGCGCGCAACCTTCCGCGCGAGAACCGGGCGGGACAGGGCGGACAAGCAACTGGCAGGCCGGCGCGCCCCGCTGCACCGGTCGAGTTCATCGTCGACCGCCTCTACCGCCAGGTCAACGCCAACCCCGACAACGACGAGCGCCGCTTCCAGCTCGTCGACGCGCTGATCGACTATGACCGCTTTGCCGAAGCCTTCGACCAGCTGATCGAACTGCGCGAGGAGTACGACACGACCCGCCGCTGGCTCGAACGCTTCGTCATGATCGACGAAGGCTACATCGAAACGCTGGGCGAATCCCCGATCTACAACATCGACCGCTTGCAGTACCGTCTGGCCTTCAGCCCGGGCGACGACGCCCGCCGGTTGGCGCTGGCCGAAGCGTTTCTGGCCGAAGGACGCGCCGAAGAGGCCTACCAGACGCTCACCCAGGGCGAGCTGCGCGTAGCCGGTGACGCCCGGACGCGCGACCTATTCGAGCGCATCGAAGTGATCCGCGAGCAGGCACGGGCCAATCGCATCGCCGAACTCGAAGCCCAGGGCACGATGCAGGGCACGAACCGCGACGACTTGGCCGAATTGGCCCAGCTCTACCTCGCCGACGAAAAGCCCAGCGAGTCGATTGCGGCCTACGAGCGGCTGATCTCGCTGGACCCGCTCGACCTGCAAGCGCGCGTCGACTTCGCGCAGACGCTCAACGTCGCCGGGTTCTTCGACGATGCGCTCGACGAGACCATCTTCCTGCTCGACCAGCAGCCGGACAACATCGAGTACAAAGAACTCTTCGTCCTAACCGCCATCGCTGCGGGCCGCGTCGACGACACGGTCGAGAGCTTCCTGATGGATCTGCTCCGCCGCGACCCCGACAACGCCGAACTGCTGCTCGAATTGGGAGCGATCCGCCTGCGTCAGGAGCGGCTGGACGAAGCCGACGAACTGGTACGCCGCGCTCTGTCGCTCGGGCTGGCGCGCAATGCAGGACGGGGCGTGCAGGTCGACGGACTGGGCATCGGCCAGCGCGCCGAAGTGCTCGAAGCGCTGATCGAACGCGAACGCGCACGGCTGGACGACGCCGCCGAGATCGCCCTGCTCAACGACGCCAGAGTCTTGGCGCGCAACGGTTTCTATGGCGACGCCGTCGATGCCTACGAAATCTACTTCGCCGAGATGGGACGTAGGACGCGCGGCGAGCTGAAGGAGTATGCCGGAGTCTACTCGGCTGCCGGAGACTTCGTGACCGCGCTGTCGATCTACCGCGCCCTGCTGCTCGAACGCTACGAGTATGACGTGGCCAAGGAGATCACCAAAAACCTCTACTACCTGGGCGATTACGCCGGGACGATCGAGTCGACGCAGCGCGTGCTCGCCGAGAACCCGCGCGACTTCGAGGTCCGCATCTTGCTGGCCGACGCCTACCGCGAGGCCGAGCGCTTCGAACTGGCCGCGCAGCAGTACGACCTGGCGCGCCAGTACGGCGCCAACTCCGAACTCATCGAAGAGCGCGAGCGCCTGCTCCAAGAGCGTGCCCGCTTCTCGATCGTCGTCGACGAACCCGGATCGGGCAGCGGTTTCGCGACCGTCTTCTCACCCCACGTGGACGCCGTGATCGCCAGGGGCGGCGGCGCCGACTACCAGCGCTACGGCGGCGGCATGCTGGCGCAGGTCACGATCCCGGGCGGCCTGATCAGCACGGTCGGACTGACCTCGCAGTACCTCTATGGCACCGAACTGCTGCGCATCAACTCGCGCCGCGTCGAGCGGCAGCAGCTCAACCAAGTCTACACTGGGCTGACGTACGACTTGGCCCGCGAGGAAGTCGAGCCGGGCGAGTTCGCCTACACCAACCGCGTCGAAGGCCGCGTCGGTTTCTTCGACTACGACGGCGGACGCACCGTCCCGTTCGTCGAAGCGCGCTACTGGCACCAGTCGCCCGCGCGCTACCGGGCGTCGATCGGCATTCAGAACACCGAAGGCTCGACGACGCTGTGGTCGCCCGCCGGTGGCATCTACGACCTACGACTGACGCAGATCGACGGGCGCTACGAATCGCGCGCGCTGATGCCCGACTCGGTCTTCCGCGTTCGCAGCGTCGTCGCGCTCAACTTCGTCAACGACACGTTCGGCCTGCTCGACTCGGACACCAACTTCGGCCTCAACATCAACGCTGAGGGCAGCTACCTCATCCTGCCCAAGCTCTACCTGGGCGCTGCCTACTACCTGCTCGACTATCAGACGACGACCGACCTCTACTTCTCGCCCGACGGCTTCGCGACGTACGACGCGTTTCTGGAGTTCGAGCGCGGATCCGAGGTGACGGCGTCCTACACGCGCATTCGTACGTCGCTGGGCTTCGTCGGGCGCAGCGGCGGCACGATCGCCTACCGCGTCGACGGCGACATCATCCGCCGGTTGAACAACAAGCTGTCGTTCATATTCAACTTCGGAATCGGTCAGAGCACCCGGCCGTTCGGCGACGACAGCGACAACCGCTACACGATCTTCAGCGCCGCTCTCGGCGTCTATTGGACGCTGTAGCCTCTGGACGCTGTAGCCTCAGCGAATTGCCCCGCACCTGACCCGCGCTCCGGTCTCGAGAACTCTGGCCGAGGTGCGCAGTGCTACTTGAAGCAGGCGGTGCAAAGACGTTTCTGGCTCAGCGGAGGCATTGCGGGTTGCCGCAGTCGTCCAGAGCGAGAGAGCGGCATTCTAGGAATCTACTGGCCTGCGCCAACCCGACCGAGCAGCGAGTACGGTCACCGGGTTCGTCTCGAAGAAACCGGCTTCTCTCCCCTGCCCTTCCACCGTTATTCCTTTCCAATTTGGCTCCGAACGCCGTCTCTCTACACAGCAAGCAGTATCCCGGCGATGGCACTCCGCTGATCGTGCTCCACGGATTTCTAGGCTCGGGAGGCAACTGGTCCACGCTGTCTCGTACGGCGTTTTCGTCTGCGCGCGACACCTACACGCTCGACGCCCGCAACCACGGCCGCTCTCCCCACACGGACGCGTTCTCGTACGCTCACATGGCAGCCGATGTAGTCGCCTTCATGGACGATCAGGCCATGGAAACGGCAGACATACTCGGCCACTCGATGGGAGGAAAGACGGCTATGACGTTGGCGCTGAACTATCCCGGCCGCGTCCGAAGCGTCGTCGTGGCGGACATGGCGCCGCGGGCCTATCCGGCTGGACACGACGAGTTGCTGGCAGCCCTTCTAGCCATCGACCTGGGCGCCGTCGAGTCGCGTTCGGATGCCGACAAACTGCTGGCTGCCAGCGTGCCCGACTGGGGCGTTCGCCAGTTCCTTCTCAAGAATCTGACGCGGACGCCTAGCGGGTACGAGTGGGCGCCTCACCTCGCGGTTCTCTCGGCGCAGTACGGCGAGGTGCTCGAGCCGGTCGCGCCCGCTCCGCCGTTCGACAAACCCGCGCTGTTCGTTCGGGGCGGAGCATCGAACTACGTGCGCGGCGCCGACTGGGACGAGATCCTGACGCTCTTTCCCCAGGCCCGGCTCGTCACCATCGAGGGCGCAGGGCACTGGGTCCACGCCCAAGCGCCCGAGGCATTCGGCGACGCGGTTCTGTCGTTTTTACGCGAGACGGCGTAGCCCAGCGTCAGAGACTGCGCAGCGCTTCGACCGGCTCGACCCGTGAGGCGCGGCGAGCGGGCACCCATCCGGCGAGGATGCTGACCAGCAGGGCGACGCCGAGAACGGCCAGCACCATCGGCACACCGGTCGAGAAGACGGGCAGCGTGGGCAGACTCCGGCTTTCGAGATAGGTCGACACGCCGAACTGGATCAGGCCCATCCCCAGGTAGCCCAGTCCGATGCCGACGACGCCTCCAATCAGGCCGACGAGGGCGCTTTCGGCTAGAAACAAGCGCTGCAGCAATCCCTCCTCGCCCCCGACGGCCTTCATCACGCCGATCTCGCGCCGCCGCTCCATCACGCTCATCAGCATCGTATTGGCGATGCCCAGCGTCGCAACGACCAGAGCGATCAGGCCGACGATGCCCAGCGCCAAGTCGATCAGCGTGAACAGGCGTTCGAGTTGGGCGAACTGATCGCGCAGGCTCGACGCGTGAACTCCGGCCTCGTCGACGGCGGCGACGACGGCTGTGTGCGCATCGGGATCGCTCAGCTGGACGCGGGCCGCGCCGTAGCCTCCGCTCGTCTGAGAGCGCCGCATGAGCAAGTCGATAGTCGAGAAGAACGTCACCTTCTTGACCGTCCGCGCATAGCCGATGGGCAGCAACACGCGGAAAAACGACGACACCTGTTGCCCGTCGTCCGGCAGCAATCCGGCAACAGCTACGCGGTTGATGTTCTCCCTGAACGGCAGCGTCGTCAGTCCCATCCCGAATGCGGCGGCCGACGCCTGGATGGCGCGCAGATCGAGCGTCGCCGAGACTAGGTCTACCGTGTCGCCGACGATTGAGGCGGGCGGGTCGAAGCCCAACCGCTCGGCCATCGACGCGGCCATCAGAATCGACGCGCTGGACGAATCGGCGAAGAAGGCGCCGGACGTGGGCCGGTAGGCGTCGATGTCGGCGAACGACTGGGGGATGGCCTCGGCGTTGGCAACGAGTTCACGCTCTCCGCTGCGCACCTGAACGGGAAAGATGATCTCGGGGAATGCGGCAAGCACGCCCGGCAACTGAGCGATCTGGGCCAGCAGGCTGTCGGTGACGGGGACTTCGCGCGTGGTGTCGTCGTCGGCTTTGCGCGTCTGAAAGGCGATGTTGCCTACGCCGCCGAACGGATCGGGCTGCGACGTGATGCGGAGCGTGTTGTACAACTCCAGCCGCTCGAACTCGCCGCGCGCATTGTTCTGAAGCCCGGCCCCATAGCCGATCAGCGTCAGCAGCGCGCCCACACCAACGGCGACGCCAGCCAGCGTGAGCAGCGTGCGCGTGCTGTTGCGGCGCAGGTTGGACGTGGCGAGGCGGGCGAGATCGGCAATCCGCATAAAACTGGGTGGAGAGAGTCTCGCAATCTATCGCCGATGCAGGCGCCGCGTGTGCAGGCGCGGTGACTACTCCGCCCGGATCGACCCGTTAATCGTCCGCTCGGTCGACTTCGCTGCGGAGTTTGAGAACCGTCGTGCCGTCGTCCTGCTTGATTACCAGAGCCGGGTCGTCGGACGAGCCATTGCGCGTGATTTTGCTGCCTTTGATCGTGCGCGTGATGTCTTCGGCGTGGGAGCTTTCGACAGTGCCTTCGGCCGTTCCGCTGCCCCATTCCCAGGTGACGCGCGTGCCTTTTCGTATTGCCATGGTGGTGATGAGTTGAAGGTGAGCCGCCTGTGACCCGAGAGGCGCTCAAGAGTGCCGGACGCGCAGCGGGCGTTACCCAGTGCTTACGTCAGAGCTACAGGACGGGCGGCGTCTCGTCCGCCAGGATGCCGCGCAAGAGTCCATTCTGCTCTACGAGCACGATGGTGGCGATGCCTCGCCGCGGCTGAGCGACGAAACGCCGAGACGACGATGCCCGCTCGATGGCGACTAGCGTAGCGGTCCCCACGCTCACGCCGAGAAAGCCTGAGTTTCCCCTGAAATCGAGCGATGCGACAGGGCGAGGGCTCAGTACGGTTCCATCCTCGTCGGCCTCGAACACGTCGATGGCTCCGATGTCAGGGACGCCGTGGACGACGCGGATCGCGCGCGGAAGCGACGTGCCAACCGAGTCGTCCCGGAGGTAGAGGTAGGGTTTGGACACCGTGGTGTCGAGCAGCACGAGCGTCGTTAGCCGGTCTTTCTCGACGCGTACGAGTTGGTCGATGTATCGCAGGCTCGCATTGTCGGCGCCCCGAACACGCGCGCGTGGATCGCCGGCGCCGACGGTCTGATACGACAGTGTTTCACCGAACGCGATCGGATCCTCGGACGCGTCGCCCAGGAAGAGCTGGACGGACGGAGCGTTGGGCGCCGCGTGGATGAAGCGGACGAAGCCGTCGTCGGACTGGGCGGCGTCGCACCCGGCGAGCGCGAGGCTGGTCAGTGCGAGAAGAGCGAGCGCGAGGGAGGAACGCACGTAGAAAAGATCAGTCGGAAGGAGAAAGGCCGAAGCGGGCGCGGTTAGACTCGTCGCCCGGACCGTTGAGGCGCCAGTAGGGCAGCCGATCGGTGCCTTGAAGAACCGCGCGATCGCCGGTCGAAGTTTCCCACGCCACGATGCGATGTGGTGACGCCTGCTCGACATAGTAGGTGCGGGTGTAGTCGCCGTACGTCAGCGCAAAACGCGTCGCAGGCTGTCCGTCGTATTCAGACTGGGTGCGCGTGATCGTGGCGGGCAGAGCGGCGATCTCGTCGTGCGTCACGCGCTGCTGCCAGAGCGACGGGACGATGTGGCCGGACCAGTCCCCGCCGTCGGCGAACGGTCCGTCGAGCTCGCGTAGCTGGATCAGCAGCGCATCTTCGTACAGCGCTCCGTCGGGCGCGTCGAACGTGCGGTCCGACTCGTCTTCTCCGGCGAAATACGAGTAGAGCGTCGATCGAAATCCTTGGGCTCCGGGCCAGACGCCTCTAAAGACGTGGCCGCACCACTCTTGCGCGGTCAGCGTCAGTTTGACGGGCTGGAAGCGCTCGGAGCGGTAGGCATCGACCGGCGAGAAGACGCTCGTCATCACGCTATACGGATAGATGCCGGTGTCGAACTTCTCGGAGATGTTGAGCTTGAGCACGCTCAGCGGCTCGTCGGCAGCATCGTCCTTTACCAGCGTGCTCCGGCTCAGCCCCTCGGTGACGTAGATCAGCACCAACTCGGCCGGGCGCGCCGCGCCGTACCGGCTACTGATCGCGGCGTAGCTGGACATTTCGGCGTTGCCGTCGCCCCACACCTGCCAAAACTCGGACGACGCGCCTGCGGTCGGCTCGTCGGGCAGCGCTACGGCGTCGACGGCGCGCTGCCGCAGATCGGACTGGCTGGCGCTTTGCGGCGGCGGAGGCGTGGCGCATCCGGCGAGGAGGGCGGCGAGCAGAGCGGTTCGGAGCATCGGGATCGAAGTCTAGGAATCGCGCGAAACGATGCGTCGCCCGCGCGGGTTCAGGTCAACATCTCACGCCACGTGCACGATCGCTCCTTGGACTGCGTTCGTCGCTAACCCCCCTCGCCCACCCGCTCCCCCGCCCCATGCCTCGCATTCTCTGGATCGACGACGAGATCGACCTGTTCACGCCGCACATCCGCATGCTCGAAGCCAAGGGGTACAACGTCATCAAGGCGTCGAACGGGGCCGACGGTGTCGAAGAGGTGTTGCGCGCCCAGCCTGACGCCGTCCTGCTCGACGAACAGATGCCGGGTATGGGCGGACTCGAGACGCTCGCCGCAATCAAAGAAGCGCGCCCCGCCACGCCCGTCGTGATGGTGACCAAGAGCGAGGAGGAGCACCTGATGGAGGAAGCGCTGGGAAGCCAGATCGCCGACTATCTGACCAAGCCGGTCAACCCGAGCCAGATTTTGCTCACGCTCAAGCGCCTGCTCGACCAGCAGCGGCTGACGGGCGAGAAGGTGCAGTCGGATTACCTGCAACAGTTCGGCCAGATCACCCAGCGGCTGGGCGGACGGTTAGACTTCGCAAGAGTGGACCGAGTTGTACCGCGAGCTGGTGCGCTTCGACGTGGAGATCGACTCGGAAGAGGGCGTGCGGCAGATTTTGGACGATCAGTACCGCGAGGCCAACCGGCAGTTCGGCAGGTTCATCGAGGACGAGTACCCCGGCTGGATCGCCCAGGACGGCCCCAGCGACAGCCGCCCACCGCTCTCGCACGAAGTCGTCGGCCAGTTCGTCGTGCCGCACCTGCGTGACAAGAAAAAGGTCGTCCTGCTCGTGATCGACTGCATGCGCTACGATCAGTGGTTGGAGTTCGAGAACCTGATCGGCGGCCTGTTCGACCTGACGCGCGATTTCCACTACGGCCTGATCCCAACGGCGACGCCGTTCTCGCGCAACGCGATCTTCAGCGGCCTGCTGCCGCGCGACATCGCCCGGCTCTACCCGCAGAAGTGGAACCGCGAGGGCGAGGAGCACAGCCTCAATCAGCACGAAGAAGAGTTTCTGGCCGATCAGCTGCACCGCAAGCACTTGAAAGACGTGCGGATGAAGTACCAAAAGATCGTCTCGACCAAAGATGGACGCGAGCTAGCCGCCCGCGTGTCGGACCTGTCGCAGTCCGACCTATCCGCCATCGTCGTCAACTTCGTCGACATCCTGGCGCACAGTCGGAGCGAGAGCAGCGTGCTCCGCGAGATCGCCCCGGACGAGCGCGCCTACCGCGCCCTGACGCGCACGTGGTTCGAGCACAGCTGGCTACGTCAGACGCTCGAGAGCCTGGCCGAGCAAGACGCCATCGTCGTCATCACGACGGATCACGGCGCCATCCGCTGCCTGCACGACACCAAAGTGATCGGCGACAGGGACACGTCGACGGCGCTGCGCTACAAGCACGGCCGCCAGGTCAAAGCCGACAGCAAGCACGCCATCGTGATCGACGACCCCAACGCGTGGGGCTTGCCGCAGCAGGCCGCCAACGAGAACTTTATCATCGCCAAGGAGGACTACTACTTCGTCTACCCGACCAACTACAACCACTACCAAAACCGCTACCGAGACACGATGCAGCACGGCGGTGCGAGCCTCGAAGAGGTGATCCTGCCCGTCATCACCCTGCGCGGCCGGAAGTAGCAGATAGCTCAGCGCGCATCAAGCGCTCGGCCGAGGCGCAGGCGGCTGAGCGCGGTTGTAAAACGCGAACAGAAACACGGCGAGCGCAGCCTGAGCGACGATCTGGATCGACCAACTGGCGAGGCTCAAGACGGTGCGGATCTCCAGGTAGGCGAGCATGTCGGGCAATGACAGCGCTAGCTGGATTATGCTGATGAAGCAAGCGATCGTGGTCAGTATGGCGGCGACGAGGGCGGCGGTTTTGAGCGGCATCGGAACGAATGGAGCGGGCGGCCCGAAAGGTAGAACGTAGGGGCTCGCCGACCGCCCGAAAGGGGCGCGGCTCGTTTCGCTGTTACACGCGCAGCACGTTTTGGCGGCGCAGGTAGTCGACGATGGGCTGGATGACGACCGGGCGCAGGCGGTAGCGCACGTCGGCGTCGGCCGAGGCGAAGAAGACGGGCGTGCGCCCCCCAAAAGCGGACGCGGGCTCAGGCTTGTCCGAATCGGGGCGAGGGCGCTTGGAGACCGGCATCGGCTCGATGAGCAGCACGTTGCCGACGCGCTCGAACTGCTCGACGGCCGAGCGAATCGGGACGCCGCCCATTACCTGAGAAAGCTCGCGGATGGTCAGGCTGCGGTGGTCGAGGAACGCCTTGAGCGTGAACGCTCCGGCCCGGTCGAAGGCGTCCAAGAAGGCAAACGACAACTTGCCGGGCTGATGCACGCGCACGATCTCGCCGTCCGAATCGATCTGAACCGAGCGGAGCCAGTAGACGAGCGCCAACGTTAGGTTCTGCCCGCTGACGCGGGCCAGTTCGTCGAAGTAGAGGCGGCGCAGGGCGGGCTGCGTGTCAATTTCGCCCTTGGTGGCTTTGAGCAGCATTCGCTCGGCCTTGCTGGTCTTGTCGCCGATGGGTTCGAAGTGCAGCGCCAGCCCGCTCTTGTCGTGCCGCGCCATGACCAGGTCTTCGAGCGCGTCGCGGCTCAGCCCGCCGACTTCGTGCGTCAACACGAGCGCCGTCGCCTGGGGAAGCGCGCTGCGAAGCGCCTGCCAGCCCGACGTGCCCACGGTCCCGATCCACAGAATGCGCGTGTCGGTCTGCGAGAGAAAGAGAAACACGTCGCGAGCCATGTTCACCCCGCCGATGGCGCGCAGCATGAGGTGCTCCATGCCGCCAAGCACAACGACAGGCGGTCGCTCGCCGGCGGGACGCTCGTGAATGGCGGCGCGCAGATCGGCTAGCGAGGCGCCTGCGTGTGTCGCTAGCCCCAACGCTTTGGCTAGCCGCGCCGCTAGCGCATCGGCGGAGGCGGGACGCGCGCGCAGTTCGATGCGGTGCACGTCGTAGTTCGCCAGCACTTCGGATTCGGCGACGCGCGTCAAGCTCGTCAGGCCCGAGCCCGAGCCACCGGACAAGATGAGCGCGTTGCGCAGACCGGCTCTCCACTGGCTCTCGTGCCGCCGAATCCGCGACACGTCGGCGGAGCGGCCCTTGAGCAGGCCCGGGTCGGAGACGGGACGCAGCGAGAACAGGTGGCGATAGGGCGCTGGCAGGCGCTCGATCAGCGAATCCAGCCCAGCAATGGCCTCGACGGTCCCCAACTCGTGCACGTCGCCCGACCCGGCCACGCCGACGACCTCTTTTCCCCTGCGCAGAAGCCCACGCACGCGCACGCGCAGCAGCCGCGACTGCTTGCGCAGCCACCAGTTGACGCGTCCGAACCCCTCCTCGGCGCGGCGCCCGGCCTCGCGCAACTGGTCGAGCGCTTCGCGCTGCACGTCGGCGGCCTGGGCGCGCAACCCCTCTTCGACGCGCGAGCGGTCAATCACGCGGCGAAGCACCCGGTCAACGGGCGCGGCGGCAGACTCGGACGCCATTGACAGAATGCGGTCTAGCGGACCATTCAGAGCGGCTAGGCGCCCCGCCGAACGCCGCAGACCGTTGGTCGCGAGATCTTGTGCCTCGGCCACGCGGTCGGCGGGTGAGACGGGAGCGGCACCGGTCTCGACGTCGTGCTCATCGTCGTCCTCGAACGCGTCGCCGGTCTGGAGCAGCGAGTTTAGGCTGGACAGTGCCGTTTCCAGATTGAAACGCAGGACCGCGGGCACGTCGTTCATCTCCTTGACGAGAGCGGCGACGGCTTCGCGGATCGGACGAGCGGCCTTCTCGACGAGACCTTCGGCTTCGGCGTCGATGGCGCGCTGGACGTGGGCACGCGGCGTCTCGACGAGCACGCCGATCGTCGGTTCAACGCGTGGCGCGCCGGTGGCGACGGCTTCGGGATGCAACTCGTTGACGCGCACCGACTCGGCGACCTGTTGCGGCAGCGCGCGGACGCTCTGATCGAGAGCGCTCGCGCGCTCCTTGACACGCGATTCAAGATCGAACTGTTGGACCTGCTCTTTTGCTCGTTTGGTGGCCTCCAACGTGTCGTTCAGCGCGTCCGAGACCGCCTGCCGAGCCGCATCGGGCGACTGCTCAAACGCCGCCTCGACGCCGGACAGCGGAGCACCTACGGCGCGCGACGTTTCGCCCAGCAACTGGCGCGTGGGCGCGACGACGCGAGCGCGGAGCGTGTCGATCCACTGAGCTAGCGCGTCGTGGGCGGCGTCGGGAACGCTCATCAAACTGACAAGCGCGTGCAGGCGAGCCGCCGCCCGTTCGTACCAGCGTGCCCAGTCGTCGTCGCGCTCAGACCCAATCAGTACGCCGATCGGTTGGACGGCGCGCGTGCGCATCGGCAGCAGGAACGTGCCACCGCGCGTCACGTCGCTGCGCCAGTCGGTGTGGCTGCTCTGGACGGCTGCTCGCGCCTTGTCGCGCAGCACGTCGGTGTTCAACGTCTGAGATGCGAGCGCGTCGCGGAGCTTGAGAGCCGCCGCGCGCGCCTCGGCAATGGCGTCCGACGCCTGACCACCGGTCACCTCGACCGATCCGGCATCGGGCAGCGGATGGTCCAGCTCGGACACCTCGTCCACCAGCGCCGGGTCGATCTTGGGTGGCGTCACGAGGTCCGGCGGCGCACTTGCGCTGCGCTCGTCCGGTGCCAGAAAATCGGCATAGTGGCGGCAGCGCTGCTCGGCGCGCAGAGCGGCATAAACGGCGTTCGTTCCCAACGTCTCGACGGTCGCCATGACGCGGGCCGCTTCCTGCTCGGCCATGCGGAACGTGGGCAGCAGCGCGGTCGGCAGGCGGACGACTGCGTGGTAGCGCGCCAGGTGCCGCAGCGGAATCATCTGCTCGGGCGGCTTTCGACGCACCTTACGCCCCATGCGCGCGATCGACTTGCGCGAGTTGACGTAAAACGAATCGGCCTTGGCAGCGGAGAACAGCGCGTCGGGAGCGGGCCGCGAAACCGACTCGGACTGGCTCACGGCGCCGTCCTCCCACGCTTCGAGCAGCGAACGACGCGCGCTGGCAAGCGCCGCTGCGGGAGCGATCTCCTCCACGGACTGCACTACGGCGTCCAGCGCGCTGCGCAGGTGCGCGCGGTAAACGGTCGCGGCTCGCCACTGGTCGTGCGCCGTCCGCTCACCGCTGGACTGCCGAACGGCGTCGAGGTGGGCGACGCCCTCGTCGACCTGCCGTGCGAGCGCCCGCGTGGACAGGCGCAGGGGCGCGAGGACCGAATCGCAGATCGCACTCAGGTAACCTTCCAGCGCGCCGTCCGCTCTTCTGGACAGCGATTCTGTCAGAGGATCTGCGGCTGCGACGGGGGCAGAGGCGGAAGGGGGCGCAGCGTCGCTCATTCGACTCGTTCAGAGATGGAGGAGGCGAGGGGAAATCCGCTGGCGGGCGGGCTGGCCGGGTCGGGCGGCACGATCGGAGCGGGCTCGCTGGGCGCCACGACCAAGCCCAACCGGCGGTATTCGCGGCGCGCCGCCTGGGTGATCTCGCTCTGAAACGCGAACTCGTACTTGTGTTCGAGCACGTACGCCTTGACGCGGACACGCAGCATCAACTCCTTGTCGAATACCTCCTTGACGAGCACGGCTACTGGCTTGCCTAGATAGATCAGCTGGGACGACGCAGCCGCCTCGTACGCTACGCTCTTGGCGACACCCTCATCGGCGTGGATCGGCAGGAAGAGATCGGTCACGACCTGGCAATCGGGGACGCCCGCGTTGGCGTTCGACACCTGCCCATCGGTGATCTGGCTGTTGGGGACCGAGACGAGGTTGTCGTCCGGCGTGACGATGCGCGTCGACCGGATGCCGATCGAGACGACTTCGCCGTACGTGTCGCCGACGGCTACTTTGTCGCCCACCTGGAACGGCTGGTCGAAGATGATGACCAGTCCGCCGAAGATGTTCTTGAGCACGTCCTGGGCCGCGAAACCGATGGCGACGCCCGCCGCCGCGCTCGCCGCGATCAACTGCTCGCCCGTCAGCCCGATGATGACGCTGATGACCAGATACGCCGCAAACGCCCACGTCAGGATGCGGACGATGGGAATGAACCGCTTGTAGCGGAGCGCCTGCTCGGCGTTTTGCGCGGCGAGCGAGTTGAGCATCCAGACCGCGAAGCGGATCGTGTACGCCGTCAGAATCAGGACGAGGACCGAGAAGAACGCCTTGATGCCCAGCCCCTTGATCGTCTCGCCCGCCTCCTCGACCGTCCGCTTGGCCTGGTCCGCGACCGATTTGGACGTGTCGCGCCGCGCAACGGTCAGCGCCCGCCGCAAGCTGTCGTTGCGCGCTTCGAGACTGCTCTGCCGCGCCAGAACGGACATCAGCAGCGCCGCCACGTCTCCTTCTGCCCCCTGCACCGCCGACGTATCGACCGCTGCCGAGTCTGCCGCCAGTATCGAATCCGCTGCCAGTACAACGCCCGGCGGAATAAGCGATCTCACCTGCGCGTGCGCTTCTCCGGCGAGGGAGAGCAGAACGAGTAGAAGCGTGCAGCGGAGCATGAAGCGGATGAGAACGCCCCGAATGTACGGAGGGACGGCGTCTGGAGGAAGAGGACGACCTGGACGCGATCAGAACCGCAGCCCGAGCGAGAGCGCGTGCTGCAAGCCGTAGTAATCCGCAGCGTCCGACGTTTCACGCCCAGCCAGGGGCAGCCTGCCGAAGTCGTGGCCGTCGAGACGAAACGTGTAGCCCGCCGAGAGCGCCTGATCGCGGATCGGAAGCGCGAGCCGGACGCCTGCCTCGACGCCGTACGCGAGACCGGTCGAGCCGAAGTCGCGCGAAGCCAGTCCGACCTGTCCCATCGCCCAGACGCGCGTGCGTTCGCGGCGATCGGCCCAGCCCAGACCGCCGCCCAAACTGAGCGCGTCGGCCGAAAACTCCGGCTTCCCGTCGCCTTCGTCTTCCTGGACGCGCACGCGCCGCACCAGAATGCCCAGCCGGACTGGGACGAACACGTTTCCGGCCAGCGGCAGCGCCTGCTCGGTATACGCGCGCACGTCGAACGCAGTCAGTTTGGGTGGAAGGCGCGGCTGAGCGAGCGGGTCAACGCCCATGAGCGGCACGACAGGGCCTTTTGCAGTCGGCGTACCATAGACGGCTTCGATCGTCAGGCCGCGGCCCGAGTAGCGCAAGCCGTAGAGCACGTCCGAGAACGCGAGCGCGTCGCCCGCGTCGGCCTCTCCCGCATAGACGAACTGGGCAGGCGTGACGATGACAGCGACGCCTTGCTGCGCCACTGGCTGAGCAAAAGCAGCCGGGACGAGTGGCAAGAGGACTAGAGCGAGCAGGCGTCTCATTTCTTCGGCGGACGCTGCGAGCCGTCCGGTTGGGGCTGCGTCGGCAGGTCGACGGCGGCCTCGTCGGGCGCGCTATCGGACAGGTCGAGCGGCGTGATGTCGCGCGTGATTTCCTCTCCGGTCTCGGCGACGTGAAAGCGGAACGCCATCGGATGCAGGTTCTCGTCCTCTTCGAGCTTGATGCGGACGAGGTAGCGGAAGCTCCACCGCGTCGTCCGGTTGGGCACGCTGCGCGACAGGAACGCCGACAGGAACGGATGCACGCGCAGGCGCAGCGGCTCCTTGCGCCCCGCCTCGCGGTAGGCCGCCACCCATCCCCGCATCAGGGCGAGCAGTTCGTCCGGCGTCTCGCGCCTGCGCTTCTGCTTGCTGCCGCGCGACGAACTGCTGCGACTCTGCGACGCGCCGGTCGAGGCCGATTTGCGGTCGTCAGCCGACGCACGCTGCGAGCCTTTATCGCTCCGCTGGTTGCCACGTCCGCGACCGCTGGTCCGGCCTGCGCTCAAATCGTCGTCCGTGCGGCTGCGCGCGTTGCGGTCGTCGCTGCGTCCGCGCCCGCCTTGCGCAGCGTCGCTACGTGACGCGTCACCGCGTTGGTCGCCTGAACGTTCGCCGCTGCGAGCGGCCGAGGCGTCGGCTGTCTGCTGCGCCTCAATGTCGGCGCGGGCTTCGTCCTCCCAGTCGCCGCCGCCGTCGTCTTCGGGCTTGTGGAGCGTCGTCAGGGCCGGGCGCAGGCGCTGGCGCGTGATCTGGACGATGCCGAAGTCGCTCATCGGCAGCGCCTTGGTGACCGCTCGGTCCTTGCGGAATTCCTTGAGCAGCTCGTCGTAGATCTTCTTGCGGTTGCGATTGTCCTTGAGGTCGATGAAGTCGACGACGATGATGCCCCCCAAGTCACGCAGCCTGGCTTGGCGCGCGATCGTCCGAGCCGACTCCAGGTTGACGCGGATCGCGTTTTCTTCCTGGCTCAGCCCACGCCCGGCCCGGCCCGAGTTCACGTCGACGACGTGCATCGCCTCGGTCCGCTCGATGAACAGATAGCCGCCGCCCGGCATGTCGACGCGCTTCTCGAACGCGTCGCGGTAGTCGCGCCCGATGCCGACGTGGTCGAAGATCGGCCGCTTGCCGTCGTAGAACTGGACCGCGTCTTCCATGTGCGGCGCCACGGCCTGCACGTAAAGACTGAGATTGTCGTAGATCTTCTTGTCGTCCGTCAGGATGCGGTCGAAGTCGTCTGAGAACAGGTCACGCACCAGGCTCGAGACCATATTGACGTCCTCGAACAGCTTCTTGGGCAGTTTGGGCTTGCCCTGCATTCCGCCTTCGATGATGTCCCACCGCTCGGCGAGCAGCTTCAGGTCGGTGTCGAGTTCGCGCGCCGTTTTGCGGCTCGCCTGCGTCCGGACGATCACGCCAAAGCCCTCGGGCAGCAGCGAGCGAGCCAGCACGCGCAGCCTGCGCCGCTCCTTGTACGAGCCGATTTTCTTGCTGACCGCGACGTAGTCCGCCATCGGCACGAGCACGAGAAAGCGCCCGGCCAGCGAGATGTCCGTCGACACCCTATGGCCTTTGTGGCCCATCGGCTCCTTGGAGATCTTGACCAGGATGCGCTGCCCCTGCTTGAGGTGATCTTCGGGCCGCCCTTTGAGCTGAGGCAGATCGCGCCGCGCCTGCCGCTTAGGCGGGCCGTGCCGAGCGCGCCGGCGGATGGCGAACAGGTGGTCGAGCCCGTCCTCCCGGTCGCCCTTGTCGGTCGCCTTGCCTCTCTTGGCTCCTCTGCGCTTGCGCTTGGCCAGGCGCATGCCCGGCGCGACGCCCCAACTGCGCAGGTCGGGATCGTCCTGCTCGACGAACGCGAGCATCTGGGGCAGATTGTCGGTCAGGTCCGAGTAGTGCAGAAACGCGTCCTGCCCCATACCGATGTCGACGAACGCCGCCCGGATGTTGGGCATGACCTTCTTGACCTTGCCCAGCACGACGTTGCCTATCGTGCGCGCATGTTCGGGCGTTTCGATGTGAAGCTCGGCTAGTTGACCGTTTTCGATCAGCGCAAGCCGGGTGGTGCCGTTGTGGCCCGAGACGACCAGTTCTTTTTTTCCCATGTGGAGAGTAGATGCGCGCTGCCACCTTTCCCCCGGTCCAGCCAGCCGAGACGGGCGAGCCGGATGCCACCGTTTCTCTGGAGAGAGCGGATGGGCGGGCGAAGGGTGACGAGCCAGTGCGCAGGACCTGTCGAAGGCCGAGGCGTCTGCCGAGCGCGCGAAAGCGGCAGCAGCCCAAACCAGCTGCCGAGGAGAGAAACACATGCGCGCACGAATAGGGAGCGAGCGTCGGGTCCGGACAAATCGTACGGTGGACCGGAGACACTCGTCCAGATGCGTAGCGCGCAGACGAGAGGAGCCATTAGAGGCAAAAGGAGAGCGCGAAGCCAGCCGAAAATCGTGAGCCGACCAACGCGCCGAAGCCGTCGAAGACAGCGTCGGAGAGTAAAGAAAAGGTCGCAGTGGCGGAGCAGTCGGCGCGGAGCGCGTACCTGCTGCGAGACCATTGGGAGCCTCGCCACATTGACTGCTCTTCCCGACGCGCGCGTTACGGTTTTGATCCGCCCGCCTACCTACAATGACCAACCCGGCGCGCCTTTCACCAAAAAAGCAGCACATAGGGGGAACGCCGACCCCGCCGCACCGACTTTAAAGACGGCTTATCTGCCTGTGCGGCGGAACCGCTTTTTCGATTCGGACCGTTCGCGCCTTCTACTACCTATTCAGACTCATCCTCCGCTCTATGTCCGACGCAGCCCCCCAGAAAACCAAAGCCCGCGGCCTCGAAGGCGTCGTCGCTCTCGACACCCAGCTCTCGCACATCGACGGACAGAAGGGCGAACTGATCTATCGCGGCTATGACATCGACGACTTGGCCGACAAGGCATCGTTTGAGGAAGTCGCCTATCTGCTCTGGAAGGGCAATCTGCCCACAGCGCAGCAACTGAGCGAGCTCAACGACCTGCTCCGCAGCGAGCGCGCACTTCCGCCCGCCATCGTCGATCTGCTGCGCGCGATGCCCGAGGACGCCGACCCGATGAACGTGCTTCAGACAGCGGTTGCCGCTCTGGGAGTGTTCGATGGCGAAACGGCCGACACCAGTCCCGAAGCCAACTACCGCAAAGCCGTCCGCCTGACCGCGCGCATTCCGACGCTGATCGCCGCGTTCGACCGCATCCGCAAGGGCAAGGAGCCGATCGCGCCGCTCAGCGATGGATCGACGGCCTACAACTTCGTCTACATGCTCAACGGCGATCGCCCGGGCGAGCAGGCCGACCGCATCTTCGACGCCGCGCTCACGCTCCACGCCGAGCACGGCTTGAACGCATCGACGTTTACGGCCCGCGTCATCGGCTCGACGCTCTCGGACATGTACAGCGCCGTCGCCGGAGCCATCGGAGCGCTCAAAGGCCCGCTCCACGGCGGCGCCAACATCAAGGTGATGGAGACGCTCATCGAGATCGACGCCAGCGGCAAGGACCCGCGCGAGTGGGTCAAAGAAGCGTTGGGCCGTAAGGAGCGCATCATGGGCTTCGGACACCGCGTCTACAAGACGTTCGACCCGCGTGCCCGCCTGCTCCGTGAAACCAGCGAGAGTCTCGCCGACGAACGCGGTCAGCGCAAGTGGTACGACATCTCGGTCGCCATGATGGAGACCGTCAAGTCCGAAAAAGGCCTGGACCCCAACGTCGACTTCTTCTCGGCCAGCGTCTACTACATGCTGGGCATCGACACCGACCTCTATACGCCGATCTTTGCCCTGGCGCGCATTACGGGCTGGACCGCTCACCTGCTCGAGCAGTGGGAAGACAACCGCCTGATCCGCCCCAGCGCGGATTACGTCGGCCAGCGCGGCTTGACGTTCCCGGCTGTCGATCAGCGCTGATTGATGCCTCTTCTACTAAACCCACCAGACTCTGAGAGTCTGGTGGGTTTTCGCGTTTGGAGCAGCTGGTAAGTCGTTGTCTAGATTGGGTCTAAACCTCTGCAAAACTTTGACTTTCACTTCTTTCTGAAAGAAGAAACAAAAGCCCTTTTTCGCCCTTATCCCATGCAGACAGCCGACGCCGAGCGTCGATATCTCTCGGGCGATCCGCTATATTGGCCGTCTCCCTGTCCGCTCCCCACACACCGCCACGCAATGGCTCTCGACACCATCGACGCGCCCGCCAAATTCGAGCGCAAAGTCATTCGCCCGTACCGGGTTCGCGAAGGCATGTTCGCCTGGATGGCGCACCGCCTGAGCGGCCTCGCTCTCGTCGGCTACCTCGTCGTCCACATCTGGGGCTTGAAAGCCCTGTCGGACCGCGACGCCTACAACGCGCTGATCGCCAGCTACCACGGCTGGATCTTCAAGGTCGGCGAGTTCATGCTCTGGGCTGCCGTCGTCTACCACATGATCAACGGACTGCGCATCGTCCTGATCGACTTCTTGGGATGGAGTCCGCACCAGAAGCGGCTGTTTTGGACGCTGGGAGCCGTCGCCGTTCTCATGATCATAGCGGGCGGTTACCCGTCGCTCTATGCGCTCGTCAAACACTTCGGAGGCTGATCGATGGCTACCTACGGAAAAAACCACAAGTCGCAGGCGTTCGGCTGGTTCTTGCACCGCGTGAGCGGCACGTTCCTCGTCTTCCTGCTGCTGACGCACTTTTGGATCCAGCACTTCGACGCCACGTCGGCCAGCGTAACGCACAGCGCGACGCAGCAGACAGCCGTCTTCGACGTGATCGAGGAAGACGGAATCGAAGCAGCCCAGGACATGGCAGCGTCCGACATATCGGCCCGGGAGCGTGCCAATATGGAAGGTCGCCTGATCGCGGCCCAGGCTCTCCCGACTTACTCCGAACAGGCTCAGGCCGCCGTCAACGAGCGGCGCGAAGCTGGCGTGTTACCCGGCGCTGTCGGCGATCCCGTCACGAGCTACGACGTGGCGATGCTGCGACTCGCCGATCCGGTCTACGCAGTCCTGTGGAAGGCGTTCAACATCTTCTTCCTGCTGTTCGCGCTGCATCACGGCTTCTATGGACTGAACAACATCCTGACGGACTACATCCGCAACCCGCTCGCACGCGTCACGGCCGTCACCCTCTCGTGGGGACTGGCGCTCGTGCTTCTCATCATCGGTCTCTACTCCGTCGTCATGGCGGGTTGGGGACTGGGCGGCTAACTCATCTAACTACCTACGGATATGACCTTCACGCACGACATCGTAATCGTCGGAGCCGGTGGTGCCGGACTCATGGCGGCCCTCTACGCACGCGAGGGCGGCGCTGACGTGGCGGTCGTAAGCAAGCTGCACCCGCTGCGCTCGCACACCGGAGCCGCTCAGGGCGGCATCGGCGCGGCGTTGGGGAACGAAGAAGAGGACAGCTGGCTCTGGCACGCCTTCGATACCGTCAAGGGTAGCGACTACCTGGGCGATCAGGACGCCATCGAGACGATGTGCAAGGACGCGCCGCGCACCATCCGCGAGTTGGAGCACTATGGCGTACCGTTCAGCCGAAACAAGGCGGGTAAGATCAGCCAGCGCCGCTTTGGAGGACACACGCGAGGGTTCGGCGAAGCACCGGTCCGCCGCGCCTGCCACGCCGCCGATAGGACGGGCCACACCATCTTGCACACGTTGTACGATCAGTGCACGAGCAAAAACGTGCGCTTCTACGACGAGTATCAGGTGCTCGACCTGCTGATGAACGAGGACGGCACGTGCTCGGGCGTGGTCAGCTACGAGATCCTGACAGGCGAAGTCCACACGTTCCACGCCAAGATCGTCTGTTTTGCGACGGGCGGCTACGGTCGCGCGTTCAAGACGACGAGCAACGCCCACGCAGGAACGGGCGATGGCATGAGCATCGCGCTGCGCGCGGGCATTCCGCTCGAAGACATGGAGTTCGTCCAGTTCCACCCGACCGGACTCTACCGCCTGGGCATCTTGATCACCGAGGGCGCACGCGGCGAAGGCGGCATCCTGCGCAACTCGGACGGCGAGCGCTTCATGGAACGCTACGCTCCGACGGTCAAGGACCTGGCACCACGCGACCTGGTCTCGCAGTGCATCTACAAAGAGATCCGCGAGGGACGCGGCATCAACGGCAAGGACTACGTCCACTTGGACATGACGCACGTCGGTACCGAGGTGCTCGAAAAGAAACTGCCCGAGATCACCACGTTCAGCCGCACCTATCTGGGCGTCGATCCGGTCAAGCAGCCGATCCCGATCTCGCCGACGTGCCATTACGCGATGGGCGGCATTCCGACCAACGCCGAGGGACAGGTCGAGCGCGCCGAACGCGGAACGACGGTCCCCGGTCTCTACGCCATCGGCGAGTGCGCCTGCGTGAGCGTCCACGGCGCCAACCGCCTGGGCACCAACAGCCTGCTCGATTTGGTCGTCTTCGGCCGTCGCGCCGGTATCCACATGGCCGAGTCGATTCAGCAGGACAAGAAGAAGGCGCCGCTGCCCGACAATCCCGAAAAGAAGACCCGCGAGATGCTTGACGAAGTGCTGAGCCGGACGGGTGGCGAGTCGTGCGTGAGCGTGCGCGGCGCGCTGCAAGAGTCGATGATGAAAAACGTCTCGGTCTTCCGCAACGAAGAGACGCTGACCGAAGCGCTAGCCGACCTGCGCGAGTTGCGCAAGCGCGCCCGCACCGTGACCGTCCGCGACAAGGGCAAGCGGTTCAACACCGAACTGCTCGACGCCATCGAGATCAGCTTCATGGTCGACTACGCCGAAGCCATCGCGGCAGGAGCGATGCACCGGAAGGAAAGCCGAGGCGCCCACAGCCGCGAAGACTACGTCGACCGCGACGACGACAACTGGCTCAAGCACAACCTCTTCCACAGCGACGGCGAAGGCAACTTCGAGTTCACGTACAAGCAGGTCAAGCTGGGACGCTTCGAGCCGAAACTGCGCGTGTATTGATTGAGACCTATTTAGTATGAGACTATTTCTGCTGTTAGGCTTGCTCTCGATCGTAGGATGTGGAGGCGATGTGATCACGTCTCCATTCAACGGAGGCGTCAGCTTGGACGAGATTCGAACAATGAGTTTGAGAGATTTGACATCTCTCGACGATGTTAGCTCAGTCAAACTAACGGGAGAAAACTCTCACCTCATTGAAAGAAGTCGTTCTCGGCTGCAAAGCCTCCATCAATACATATATGTTTTCGAAGACTCCGCTCGAGCTGTGAGGTCGTATAAGACTTTTCCGACCTCACAGCAGGCATGGTCAACGTACTTTGATTCAAGGACCGTGAGTGGGGATTTGCGCCTGTTCACTCAGACAGATACCAGTGCCATATACACAAGAACGGAACACCAGAGTCTTTCATGCCCCAACGGAAAGCTGGAAATCACGACATCTTCGGCCAATACAGTAGGATTGTTAGAGACTTCTGTCAACGCATATATATCAAGCAAAGAAGGACTTGCTCTTCTGTATAAACTTAGGCAAGATGCGATAAACACGATATATAGCACTGATTCATACGGATCACTAGATGTTAAGGATATGCCTCTGATGAACCAACGCGAAATAAATAGAGCGTCTGGATGCCCTGCTGTCAATAGTGATGACTTCATCCCTATGCAGAAGCATATGCACAGAAGGCGTTGTGAAACAAACCGTCTTGCTAAGATTGATAGCTTAATCTTGAGTACCATGTCCACAGAATTCACTGCACATTGCGCTGAAGTGGAGAGAAGTTGGATCGAACCAAAACCAGTCGACATATGAAACTGAACGTCAAAATCCAGCGCTTCAACCCCGAAGCGGACTCCGAGCCGCACTGGGAGACCTACGAAGTGCCCGCCGAACCCATCGACAGCGCCCTCAGCCTGCTGCTCTACGTCAAGTGGCACCTCGACGGCACGCTGACGCTCCGCAAGTCGTGCGCGCACGGCATCTGCGGCTCAGATGCGATGCAGATCAACGGCGAAAACAAGCTCGCCTGCTCTATTCTCGTCCAGGATCTGGCAAGCAAGGACGGCGACACCATCTCGTTCGGTCCGCTGCCTGGGTCACCCGTCATCAAAGACTTGGTCATCGACCAGACGCGGTTTTTCGAGAAGTACCGCGCCGTCATGCCGTGGCTCATCAACCACGAACCGACGCCCGAACTCGAGCGCTTTCAGAGTCCTGAAGACTTCGAGATCATCGAAGAGGCGACCAAGTGCATCATGTGCGGCGCCTGCACGCACAGCTGCCCGAGCACGTGGGCCGATCCGACGTACCTCGGCCCCGCCGCGATGCTCAAAGCGTTCCGCTACACGTTCGATACCCGCGATCAGGGTGTTGACCAGCGCATGCCGATCGTCGACAGCAAGGAGGGTTTGTGGAAGTGCTACACCATCTTCAACTGCGTCCAGGCGTGTCCCAAGGAAATCGACATCACGCGTTGGCTTTCGGCTTTGAAGCGGCGAGCCGTCGTCGATCGGTTTGGGTGAGGCGGCACGTGGCTAGAGTTGATTCGATCATAACAGGCTTTGTCTCGACCGGATGGAGCCTGTTTTGCGTTCAGGCTACGGCGTCGTTGCTGTCTTCAAGAGGCCTGCGTGTCTACCTTTAGCTCATGCGCCACTTTCTCTTCCTTCTGCCCTTCCTCGTGTGCACCGGATGCCGCGGCGTCGGTCTAGGCGAGATGAAATCCGCGGTCGAGCGAGCAGCCGGAGACTCGTCCCGTGTATCGGAATTTTATGCAGACCGCGACTTCGCCCCTTTTTGGACGCAGAAGCCGGGTTTGAGCGACGAAGCTATCGACATGGTGGCGCGTCTGTGCTGGGCGGAAGACGAGGTATTGGACGCGTCCGAATTCGACTTGCCCTCGCTCGCTGCTCTTCTGGAACTGGCATACGACGAAGCGCTGCCCGATTCACAGCGTGCCCGGACGGCAGCCGAGCTTGAGGTGGGACTATCCACCGCCTTGATCCGCTTCGCCGAGCAGATGCACTATGGGGTCACCGATGCGCGCGAGTTGGGCGCCGAGTGGCAGGTAGAACGCGACACCTTGCGCGCCGCCAGCATACTCAGACAGGCAACGGCTGACGGAATGGAGGCTCTCGTCGATAACCTGTCGAAGTCTCGGCCCAATTACGCGGAGCTGAGACGAGCTCACGTCAGGTACCGCACGCTCGCGGCTCGTGGTGGATGGCAGGCAGTCCCTGCGCCCGGATCGCCTAACTTCGCTCGCCTGCTTACGGCGCGGCTGGCCGCGACAGGTGATCTGGCCGACGAAGCGGACTCGGTTTCGGCTTCGTCCGCCGATCTGACCGAAGGGCTGCGCCGCTTCCAGCAGCGCCACGGGTTAGCCCAGACAGGACAGGCCGATCCGGAGACGAGGGTTCAGCTGAACGTTTCGGCCGAAGTGCGCGCTCAGGCACTCAGGCGCAACCTCGAACGGGTGCGCTGGATGCCCAATCGGCCCCGAGGGCGCTACCTCTACGCCAACCTCGCCGGTGGATTCGTCCTGGGCTTCGACGGCGAGGACGACCCCATCCGCCTGTCTGCTGCGCCGACGCTCGATACTCCCTTACGTGCCGACACGCTGCGCACGCTCACGATGGCTCCCACGTGGAATGTGCCGCCTGCAAAAGCGGCCGACTTGTTGAGACGTGGTTTGCTCAGCGAGGATGCTGGGTTC
This sequence comes from Rhodothermales bacterium, assembly GCA_963841855.1. Taxonomy (GTDB): domain Bacteria; phylum Bacteroidota; class Rhodothermia; order Rhodothermales; family BA12; genus CAXBBB01. The sequence continues at coordinate 214,593 of CAWJEJ010000003.1, forward strand.
GAGACGTATCAAAGCGATCAGCGCATCCCGATCAGCGGGGTCACAGGCGCCGAGCTTGAGCGAGGGACGGTACGCGTTAGGCAGAGAGGCGGAGGGCAGAACGCGCTGGGCAGTCTGGCGCTGCGGCAGCGACCTGGCGCAGCCGCGCTGATCCACGGCGGAGACGACGACGAGGTGACACCTGCGGGTGTCAATGTCGGCGATGCGGCGGGACTGGCGGCCTTCGTCTTGGGCTGGACGTCCGAGCGCGCTGCCGCTGCTCTACGTGCAGCCCGGGCTGAGGAGACAGCTCGCGTGCTGGAGATCGATCCGCCTCTCCCCTACTTCGCTCTCTACCTCATGGCATGGGTCGAGCCGGACGGAACGGTGCATTTCCGGCCCGACGTGCGAGGCCTGGACGCCGCGCTCGACCGCGATCTCCGCCGCGCTGTTGCCCCTACCAACGCTCGCCGAGTGGCACAAGCGTGCGAATTGCTGACCACTCCGCCCAGCGTTGAGGACTGAGAGACTGTTTGGCGAAAGACCGCGGGGCTGCGAACCCGAAGGGACCACGTAGTGAACGGCTCGGAAATCGGCTCGCTGTGTTGCGCTGCATCGCCCTAGACTGGCGCAACGGTAGGTCACGCAGTACTACCTGCTTTGCACGTCTTGCGCCACCTTCACCGAGCAGTCTCTAAGCTGCGCGCGTGATGCGCACTAGGTCGATCCGGCTCGGATTGCTGTCGAGAATCGTGAAACGGTAGCCGTCCATGTCTACCCACTCTTGCGCGCGCGGAATGTGGTCGAAATGGCCGAGTAGATAGCCCGCCAGCGTTTCGTACTCGCCCGTGGGAAGGCTGATTTCGTGGACGCGCTCCAGCGTTTCCATGTCGACGCGGCCCGAAGCGATCAGCGTGTCCGCACCAGCGCGCCGTACCAGCACCTCGTCGGCATCGAATTCGTCTCTGATGTCGCCGAAGAGCGCTTCGAGGAGGTCTTCGCGAGCGACCAGCCCAGTCGTTCCGCCAAAGTCATCCATCACGACGGCGAGCGAGTGGTGACCCATTATCATGGCGCGCAGCAGCGCATCGACCGGCATGTCGACGCGGACGAAGAAGGGTTCGCGCACCACATCGGCCAGAGTCGGCGGATTCTGAAACAGGTCGTAGGCAAACGCGACGCCGGTTACGTTGTCGAGCGTGTCGCGGTAGACCAGCAGGCGCGAGTGGCCCGTCGTCTGGAAGCGAAGGCGGAGTTCGTCCAGCGTAGCCGTTTCGTCGATGGCTTGAATAGCCGTCCGCTCGACCATTAGCGCGAACAGTTCGAGACTACCAAAGCTGCGCACGTTGGCGGCCACCAGTTCATCGACCGCGTGTGGTGCGGCCAGATGGTCTGCGTCCAACCCAACCAGCCGCGCCAGGGCCGAGAGTGGGATGCGAAACAGCGACGGATCGGGCGGACGCCAGAGCGCCAATGCGTGAGGCAACGCGTAGCACGCAATCAGGGCGAACGCCGCTCCCGTCAGCTCCGAAATCACCGGGGGCGTATCGGTGCGGAGCATTAGCCACACCGCTAGAGCCGCAGTCAGAGCCGTCGCGCTCATTCCGAGCGTCTGCGCCAACCGCAACTGTGCGCCAGCTTCGGGCTCTCGGTGAAGCGCAGCATGGCCCGCCCAGCACCAAGCGCTCAGAGTTCCAGCGGCGATCATCAGGAGGGTCACAGGGTCGGCGGGTTACTGACCACTCCAAACGGGACGGCGTTTCTCCATGAACGCAGTCGCCCCCTCGCGCACGTCGTCGGTAGCGCAGGCCTGTCCGAACAGCTTGGCCTCGGCCTGCTGTCCGTCGGCTAGCGGGCGGTCCGAGTGGCGCAGCGCTTCGAGCGTCAGCCGGATGGCGACCGGAGCCTGCCGCGCGATTGTCTGAGCCATCTGGGTAGCGGCGGCAAGCGTTTCGGCGTGAGCAACGACTTGGTTGACAAGGCCGATTTGGTGGGCTCGTTCTGCGCCGATGCGCGCACCAGTCAGCACCAGTTCGGTCGCGATGCCCAGACCGACGAGCCGAGGCAGCCGTTGCGTGCCACCATAACCCGGGATTATGCCCAGTCCCACTTCGGGCTGGCCAAAAATGGCATTCTCACTGGCTACGCGTAGGTGACATGCCATCGCCAACTCGCATCCGCCTCCGAGCGCATACCCGTTGACGGCCGCCACGACGGCCTTGGGCAATTGCGCAATCTGGTCGAACACGCGCTGCCCACGTTCGGCGAAGTGTTGGCCGCTGTCGGCGTCGAGGTCCGAGAACTGCCCGATGTCGGCTCCTGCGACGAAGCTCTTGTCGCCCGCGCCGGTCAGCACGACGGCTTTGACCGCGTCATCGTCTCCAGCCCGCTCGAACGCGTCGCCCAGCGCGCCCAGCAGGTCGTGCGAGAGCGCGTTGAGCTTGTCGGGGCGGTTGATCGTCAGCGTCAGAATGCCATCGTCGGAGACGGAGTAGAGAACGAGATCGGACATGTCAGGGGGAAGTTGATTAGAAGTCAGAACCGAGCGGTTCGCCGGTAGCGGTTACGTGGTCAGGCAACGTGGCTCCCTGCGCCGTCGGTCCATCGGGCGTGAGCGGTAGGAGATAGAGTAGGGAATCGGACCAGAAGTCGAGCCGCACCGCTACGCCTCTCGTGGGCGAATCGGACGCCGACGGGAAGTAGAAGAGGTGCACGTTGTCGCTCTCGTGCTGCGGTTTGTAAACCACGCCCGAACTCGACACCAAACTCATCGTGGGTTCGCTCCTCATTTCCAGAGAGTCGACGAAAGGCGAGTGCAGGACGATCGACCGGCGCTCGCGCGTGGACACGTAGTTCAGGACGCCGAAGCGCCCCGTCTCGTAGCTCAGCTTGGGAGACAGGTTGGAGGCCGAGTTGATAGAGCGGAAGCCGAGATACGCCCGCTCATCGCCCCAGTAAACGACGAGAATCTCCGAGTCCGAGACCATGACTACCTCGCCGGTCTCCAGATCGTAGAGCGTTTGCGTGTTCGAAGCGCTGCAGCAGCCGAGGTTCATCGTTCGGTAGAACGTGAGCTCTACGAACCCGAATCCCGGCTTCCACACGCCGCCTACGCTGGCCGAATCGGTTAGGGACCAGACGGGCTCTCCCAGATCAGAATCTCGGTACGCTTCGACGGTAAACCTCGAGATCGATCCCTCGGCCGCATAGATCACTTCGCCCTCGACGGATTCTTTGATCACCAAAGCTCGATCCTGGTTGACCTGCACGCGCGAGATGGTCTCGTTCAGGCTATAGTGCCCGTCATAGCCATCTCTGCTGATGAGGCGAAACGCCGACTCGCCGCGAATTCCAGACTCCGAATCGGCCGAGTCTACCAGCGCCAGCGCGCCCGGCACAGGCGGATCGGAGGCGGAATCGGCGCATCCCGAGAGCGCCAGCAGCACCAAGACGCCGACTGACGTGATACGAGCCGGGAAGCAGCCGAGCGTCATCGTCGTCGCGGGCTTAGCGCTCACGCGACCGGCGAGCGTCCGTCAGACCATCGAGATCGCGATTGAGGTCGTCCAAATCGCTGTCGAGATCATCGAGTAGGGGCGCGGGGGACTCTTCGAGCGACAACCCGCCGCCGGGGATCGACGATGAGAAAATGTCCTCGACTTCCATTACCGAACGCTCGGTCTCCTCGACCTCTTCGAGTAGCGTGTCGAGTTGGAACGTGATCTCCTCGGGATTACGCAGCGTCAGCGACTGCTCGTGGATGTACTGCACCACGTCTTCGATGGTGGCGAGCTGTGCGTCGAGGATCTCCAGGTTCTCCCTCCCCTTTTTGGAGCGCGTCAGGCGGCTCTCGAGGATGCGCAAGCGGCGTTCTTTGACAGCCCGAACGCGCGGCGGATCGTCCGACATGTCTTGTCGCAGCGCGGCGATGGCGGCGGCGAGTTCGGACTGCGTCGTCTGCTGCATCGCATAGGCGTAGCGCTCGCGCTGGTGCAGCAGCGTGAGGTAGCTGTCGAGCAGTCCGTTGATCTTCTTGATGTGGCTGTCAAGTAGCCCTTGCGACGCGTAGCTCAGCTTCTCGTAGTTCGACTTGATCTCACTCTGGAGCCGCTTGAGGCGTCCGTAGCGCCGCTGGTCGGTGCGGCTCAGCGTCGAGAACAGCTCTTTCTGCGACGGGGCCTTCTTGGGCTCGGCGGCTTTGCGGGAGCGGATCGCCTTCTGCCATCGGGCGTCGCGCGGGACCGTTCCCAAGAAGAGCAGTTCGGCGGCGGCGGTGAAGAGCAGCAGCAAGTTGGTGACGAACGTCCCGTCGATGCCAAGCTGAGCCGCCCCGATACCGACCCCGAACGTGACCGCCATCGCGACGATCAGGAACGTGAGATTCCACGGATGGAGAAACGCTTCGCGCGTATAGTTGGGCGTGTCCGAGGCGGGCATCAGGTGCGTCGGCCGAGCGTTTTGGTGGAAGGGGCAGCGGGCGCGTCGGGATCAGCGTCCGAAGTGGGAGGCGTGCGTCCGAGCGTTTTCGACGTGGCCGATGGCGCGGCGTCGTCGGCCAGTTCATCTGTCGCGGCGGGCGAGGTACGCGGAGGAGCCGACAGTTCGCCTTTCATTTGGGCCACGAGCGCTCGGGCGCGTTCGGCGCGGAGTGCTTCGTCGTCCGCCTCGGCCGTGCCGTCTAGGTCGAGTCCTTCGGTCGCGATCTCGAAGCGGGCTTCGCCCATCGCTGCGTCTCGGCCCACCCTGTTCATCGCTTGCTCCAAAGCATCCAGCGCACCCGACGACCCGCTGACGATCTTGCTGAACGCCGACGCGACGCGCCCTTTCTGCTGCGCCGACTGCGCCAGCCCTTTGAGCCGGCGCATCTCGCGCAGGTGAGCCTTTTCCTCGGCTTTGATCTTCTCGAACTCGTCGGGCGTCATCGCAGACCTCAGCGTTCAGCCGACGTGCGGTCGCGGCCCAGCGTGCGTCCGTCGCCGCTCGAGGGCAATTCGTCGTCGAGCGTGAGCGACGGGCGGACGGGAGCCGAAGGCGCTTCGGGTTCGAGCAGGCCCATCTCCATCTTCATCTGACGCACCAGGTCCGAGGCGCGCATCGACTCGGCATCCTCTTCGATCTGCATCGCTTCGCTATCGACGCTGTCAAGCGCCAGTTCCATGCGGGCTTCGTTGCGAGCCGTCTCCTCGTTGACCTTGCGGATCATCTCGTCGTGCGTCTGATCCATCCCGCCGACCTCGAACTGCTCGAGCGCGTCGGCGACGCGGCCCTGCCACTTGGCGCGTTCGTGGGCGCGCAAGGCTTCGCGCGCCTGCCCGATCTTGTTCTCCTTCTCGCGCATGAACGCTTTCTTGACCTGGAGCGCTTTGTCGTAAGCCGCCGTCGCGTATTTCAGCTGCTCCCTGCTCGACGACAGACGTTCGCGCGCCTGCTCCATGCGCAGGGCGTACTGCTGCGCGATGTCGTCGCGTCCGGCCTGGATGGCGGCCTTCATCTTGTCGGTATAGCCGCCCTGCTCGCGCTCGGACTTCTGGACCTCCTTCTGAAGCAAGATCACGTTGGCCTTGACCGTCGCGATGTTCTCGTTCATCTTCGGGACCTGATCGTTCAGCTCGCGGATGTTCTGTTCGAGAATCAGGCGCGGATCCTCCATTGCCGAGATGGCACCGCCGAAGATGGACTTGATGGCCCGGGAGAAACGTGTCCAGAGAGACATAAGAGCGGAGAGAGTGGAGAGAGCCTAACGGAAAACTAGGAGCGAAGATGCACCTCGGCGGTCAAGATAGCACGCACCGACTCGGCCATCGTGCCTTACCTGCGCCGAGTAGAGGCGGACTCGTCCGTAAAGATGCTGTCCCGGCCGGATGCGGATGCCGCGCATTCGGTTACACCGCGCTCCAACACGACTGCCCATGCACCAGGATATTCCCGCTGCCCCCGACTCAGCCGCTGCCGACTCGTCGTTCGCCACCTCCACCAACGCCGACCCGGCGATCATCATCGACAAGGTGCAGGAGATGCTCAACGGCTTCCTGCGGCTGATTCCGAGCATCGTGCTGGCCGTCGTTACGTTTGCCATCTTTATCGGGATCGCGGCGGGCGTGCGCTGGCTCATCCGCCGATCGATGAGAGGGCGGCAGTCGAGCAACGTCGCCATGGCGATTGGGCGCGTGGCCTACGTCATCATCCTATTCGTCGGCCTGCTGATCGCGCTGACTATCGTGTTTCCGTCGATGAACGGCGCGTCGCTGCTCCAGCTGTTGGGCGTCGGTTCGCTGGCGATCGGGTTCGCGTTTCGCGACATCGCTCAGAACTTCCTGGCTGGCCTGCTCCTGCTGCTGCGCGAGCCGTTTAGGGTCGGCGACCAGATCCGCTACGGCGACTTCGAGGGCAACGTCGAGGCTATCGAGACGCGCGCAACGTTCCTGCGCACCTACAACGGTACCCGCGTCATCATCCCCAACGGCGAGATCTACACCAACGCCGTCAAGGTGCTGACCGCGTTCGAGAACCGGCGCAGCGAATACGCCGTCGGCATCGGCTACGGCGACGACATCGAAAAGGCGCGATCGGCCATGATCGAAGCGCTCAAAGGTGTAGAAGGTGTCCTCGCCGACCCGCCGCCCGACGTGCTGACGGACGAACTCGCCGGATCGAGCGTCAACCTGGAAGCCCGGTGGTGGAGCGCGCCCGACATCAGCACGGTCAAGCACGTCCGCAGCCGCGTTCTTACAGCTCTAAAGCTTGCTCTGGACGACGCCGGAATCGACATGCCTTACCCGACTCAGGTCACGCTCTGGCACGATCAGACCGAAGCCATCGACGGCGACCGTACCAAGCAGCGCGAGGGGTGGCCCATCGGCGACAATCCGCCCGACGCACGGTGGAAAGTCGAAAAGGGCGGAGAAGCGTAACGTCAAGCGGCGGCCGCTTCCAGGGCGGCGACGGTGGAGCGCGCTTCCGACAAGTGGCGGGCCTGGTGCGCCCAGGTGCCCTCAAGCCACGAGGCGACACTCGCGCCCGAGTGTTCACCGCTAGACATGCCGTGATCGCACAACGAAATCAGATCGTTTTGCACGCCTTCGAAGCGGGCGAGAACCTTGGCGGGGTCGTGGTCGAAGGCTGGGACGATGTGGAGACCATCGTCTTCCAAACCCTGATCGCTGGCGTCGCGCTCGAAAAAGCCGTCTAACCGGCCCAGCGACACGTCGTGCGGATGGTTGCGGTCGGCGGCGTGGCGGAGTTTAGGCAGCAGCATGGCCGCCGTCACGTTGAGATGCGCCAAGATCTGAAGGGCGCTCCACTGCGTGGGGTCCGTTTGCGCGTTGAGGACAGCGCGTGGATGATTGTCGACTAGGGCGCGGGCCTCGGCTTTGTGCGACTCGAAGGCGGCGTGCCAGCGGTGGAGATCGGTCATGTCGTAAGGCAATGGTGGTGCGTGGGACGAATGAAACGGCGACCTCTGGAAGCGCTATTCCACTGCAAAAACCAACACACCGTCGCTGATCAGAGTAGCAACCAGGTCGGAAAAATCGGGAGAATCGAGGTGAGGAGAGAGCGAAACGGGGTCAACGCCGAGCGTGTCGGAGAGAAGGGGCGCGGCCCACGCCAAGTCTGCGTCGAGCCGGAACGCTTCGCCGCCTGCGAAGAGAGTTCGCGAGCCGTCGGCGTGGTCGGTGTACGCCATCCTTGCGCCTGGCACGCGAGCGAGTCCGGCGCCGCTTTGCAACCGCTCTTGTGCGTGCTCGGCTTCGATCCAGTTGGATTCGTCGTCTTCGGCGAACCGGCGGCGCTCGGTGACCAGACGCCCAAACGTCTCGCCGAGCGCATCCTCGTCAGTCAGCAGCGATTGGAGCGTGCTGCGCACCTGAGCCAGCGCGTGCGCGTCGATGCGGCCGGGCGAAGTCGCCAGTGACAACGGCGGATCGGTGTAGAATGCGTCGGCGGGCAACTCGACCAAGGCGCGCTCCAAAACGGCGGCAAGCAGATCCTGATGCGACGGCGCACGGAAGCCGACCGACAGCGTCAGGCAATCCGTCACGGCGACGCCCTCGTGCGCCCAGCGCGGTGGCAGATAGAGCAGGTCGCCCGGCTCGACGTGGTAACTGACGCCCCACTCGAACCCGTGGCTCGCGTCGGTATCGATCACCGTCACGTCGAGGTCGTCGATCAGCACCTCGTCTTCTGCCGACAAGGGAGCCGCGCCGACGCGCCACGTCCGCTGGCCCGCGCCTTGAATCAAGAACACGTCGTAGTTGTCGGTATGCGCGCCGACGCCTCCACCAGCCGGAGCAAACGACGCCATCAGGTCGTCCATCCGCCAGCGCGGGACAAACGCGAACCGCTCCATCAGACCAGCCGCAGCGGGCAAATGCTGATCAATCTCCTGAACGAGCAGTGACCACTTCTCGCCCGCCTGCATGGCCGCTTTGAGCTGGCGCCGCGTAAAAGGGCCGTCGCTCAGTTGCCATGGATAGTCGCCACCGGTCTGCTGGATCAAGCGGCTCATCGCGTCCGGGCGCGTGGCGAGTTCGATCAGTCCGTCGGGCGTGACGGGCGGCTGAAAATCGGCAAACGCGCCTTTGACGAACAGCGGTTTCTGCTGCCAGTAGTCACGCAGGAAGTCGGAGGTGGAGAGGTCTCCAAACATGGGAATCGGTGGGTCAGTCGAGGAAGGCCCGCAGAGCGAAGTAGGCAGGGATCAGCATCAGCAGCACGAACGCGGCAGCGGCCCACGCGCTCACTCTGCGCTCGGGTACGAACTCGTAGCCGCAGAACGGGCATTCGGCGGCCTGGTAGGGCGCGTCCAAAGCGCACGATGGGCACTCCTTGGTTTCGGGATCGGCGAGGCGTGGCATCGGTCGAAGAAGTCAGGCGGCGGATGCGCGTCAGGTCATCTCGCCCAACTCGCTCATCAGCGCGTCCTGCTGCGGCTTGGGCAGTTCGAGCGGATCGAACGAGCCGGCCGCGGGTGGAGACAGGCGGCGCGGCGGGGGAAACGGCGCCTTGGGGCGGATGGCGCGTAGAGCGAGGGCGAATGCGCCGGTTGCGGCGGCCGTGAGGGCGAGGGTACGAAACATGCTCATAGTGCGAGAGAGCCCAAGGCTCAGGTCAGAAAAGGATTGCGAGCGGCCTCCTCGCCGATCGTCGTCGGCGGGCCGTGGCCGGGGAAAACCCGCGTGGCGGGCGGAAGCGTCAGCAGTTGGCTGTGGATGGATCGCATGAGCGTCGGCAAATCGCCCAGCGGCAGGTCGGTGCGGCCGATCGAACGGCGAAAGAGCGCGTCGCCGCCAAAGACGGCGGCGGCCTGAGCGTCGTAGAACGCGAGCGACCCAGGTGAGTGTCCTGGCACGCCCAGCACCTGCCACGTGCGGCCGCCGAAGGCGATGGTGTCGCCCGCGTGCAGAGGCGTCGTGGTGGAAGGCGTCTCGAAGTCGGAAACGCCGAACATCGCCGCCTGCTCAGACGAGCGCGTGAGCAGTGGCGCCTCGGCGGGGTCCATGTGCCACTCTAGTCCCAGCCGCTCGGACAGCGCGTGCGCACCCAAGATGTGGTCGATGTGCGCGTGGGTCAGCAGCAGATGTGTCGGGGCCGCGCCACTTTTCTCGATGGCGCGCACGACCTGGTCGACTTCCTCCTGGGTATGCGGCGACGCATCTACGATAACAGCCTCCTCCTCACTCACGACGAGATAGGACGTGGTGGCGAACGGGTTGAACGTGAACGACTGAATCGTCATGGAAGCGAGAGAATAAGGCCTGTCAACGCTCAACACGCAGGTGAGATGCAGCGCGGACGGCGCGGACCCAATGTTATCACAAGATGACGCACCCCTCATTGGCATCTTTCGTTACTCAAAAATAACCCCCAGACCGGCGTGATTTCTTATGTTATGTAATCATTAACAGCACACCGCCATGACATCGACCAACGGCACGCACCGGCCATCGGCTTTGCCCTCCTCTCTTCTTCTCGCGGCCGCCGGAATGGTGGCCTGGAGTGTTGGCGTCGTGATCACGCTCACCGTGCTGCAGGAGCCCTTCTCTATCGGCTGGATTCTCATCGGGTTCGCGATCGTGCCGTGGGTAGCGCTGAGCAACGAACTGCCCCAGAAGGACAACTATACACGCCGCGCGCACTCACGCCGCGACTCCTGACCGTTTCGGCATAGCGGCAAAATCGTCGTCGCACTCGCTCGGTTGATGCAAACAGGATCTCAAGGCCAGACGCGAACGACCGGGTTTGCCATCGGGAGCGAGCGAGTTAGCGCCCGACTCGCGTGCTATTCTGCCGCTTTGAAGCGCAGGCTGCTCCTCGAATCCGGGAACGCGGCTCCGACCTTCGCTTCAACGCGCTGTGCTTCGGACTCGACGAATGTCGAGCATTCTTGACTTCTGCATCGCCGCCGACGAGCGGGATGTGCAAACCAGACTCGTCGGTTAAAAAGTCGCTCGTGCACAAGTTGCCGTCCTGCCGAGACGTGCAGCCGGAGTGAAGGCGACAGTTACTTCTGGCCATCACACCTGGGTTGCCTCTCGGCGCTCCGACTTTGAACGCCTCGTTGGCGCGCGCGTGTCGATGTTCGACCGGTCGGCGGCAGAGGTCTCCTTCGGCGACTATTCGGATGACCTCCCCCTCGGTCGCGCATGAGTAGACTGCCGCCTTCGTGCTGGCTCCGCCGCTGAAGCGTCCGCGATGTGACGCCTTCAGGCCGAGCGCTGAGCAGTCGATTCGGCGTGGAGAACTCGGGCAGGTGATCGGGATCCGCTGGTGCGTTCTACCTTTCCGCAGCGCACCGCCTCTCGCCATCAAGCTCCTCCACCGACACATCGTCCGCCTGCTGCCCGGCCCGTTCGTGGGTTGGCTGGCGACGCTGATCCTGCTGCTGCTGCTTCAGTTTCTGATCCGCTATCAGAAGGAGCTGGTCGGTAAAGGGATTCCGCTGCTGGCGATCTCCGAGCTGATCGCCTACAACCTGAGCTACATGGTGACGCTCGCCGTGCCGATGTCGATGCTCATCGCCGTTTTGACGGCGTTCGGACGCATCGCCGATAGCCGGGCCTACGATGCGGCGCGCAGTGCGGGCGTGTCGCTGCCTCAGCTGGCGTGGCCCGTTCTGATCGTTGCCGGACTGGTATCGCTGGCGATGCTGCACGTCAACAACGTCGTTCTGCCCGAGGCCAACTTCCGCGCGCGCAGTCTGTGGCAGGACATCCGGCGCAGCAGTCCGGGATTTGCGCTGGCGCCGGGCGTGTTCTACGAGCAGTTGAACGGCTACGCCATCCTCGTCGACGCCATCCCCACGCCGGGCGAACTGGCAGGCGTCACCGTCTTCGACTATTCGGAAGGCTCGGAGCGCAGGCGTGTCATCCGAGCGCAGAGCGGACACCTTGAGTCGCAGCCCGGCGACCGCGTCGACTTGGTGCTGGAAAGTGGATCGGCGGTGCGGCTGGCGGCTCTGGCGCAGAGCGGCGGCGAGCGCGACGAGCAGATCGCGTTTGGGACGCTACGCATCCGGCTCGACCTGAGCAGCTTCGGGTTCGAGCGGTCGGATCGCAGCACGTCCGACTACCGCACCGATCGCACGACGCCGACCGCCGACATGATTGCCATCGTCGACAGCCTGGACCGCGACGCCGACGAGCGCGAGCGTGTCATCATCGCCGAGACGGACTCCCTGCTGCGCCTCATCTTGTCGCCCCAAACCGCTGCCGGAGCGTCGAGAGACGAAACGCTGTCCACACCGACCGCGTCGCCTATCGCTTCCGAAGGCCCGCCCACGCCCAGTGACCCGCTGGCAGGGCTGACCAACTACGACCGCCGCCGCGTCGCCGATGACGCGCTGGTAGGCCTGAGCGACTTGACGCGCCGAATCGAATCGCGGACTAGCAGCCTGCGCTACACTCGGGAGCGGGCCGATCGCAGCCGCGTCGAGATTTACAAAAAGTACGCCGTCGCGCTTGCCTGTCTGATTTTCGCCCTCGTCGCGGCACCGCTGGCCTTGCGCTTTCGGAGGGGCGGACTGGCTGCGACCGGAGGCGTCGCGCTCGCCATCTTCCTCTTCTACTGGGTCCTGCTCGTCAACGGCGAGAAGCTGGCCGATCGCGGGCTGCTCGCTCCCTGGATCGGCATGTGGGCCGCCAATGGGCTCTTGGGCGGGCTGGGATTGTGGCTGATGCTGTCGAGCCGAGGAGTGCCCCAATGGCTCCGACTGCCGCAGCGCTGGCGCCTGTCGTGGCGCCGCTCTCCTCGCTCCCGCGTGCCGCCCGTACCTTGACCGCCCGCTCGCTCCTTCTCGCCGATCCGATGCTGTATCTCGTTCCAACGCCGGTCGGCAATCTGGAAGACGTAACGCACCGCGCGCTCCGCACCTTGCGCGAGGCCGACGTGGTAGCCTGCGAGGACACCCGAACGAGCGGCAACCTGCTGGCGCACTATGGCATCGACACGCCGCGCGTCGCCTACCACGATCACAACGAACGGCGGACGGCGCCGTGGCTCGTCGAGCGGATGCAAGCGGGCGAGACGGTCGCCCTGGTGACCGACGCCGGAAGTCCCGGCATCTCGGATCCCGGCTTCTTCCTGGTCCGCGCGGCCATCGAGGCGGGCATCGACGTGGTTGCACTGCCGGGCCCAACGGCGTTCGTGCCCGCGCTGACGGCGTCGGGGTTGCCGTGCGAGCGGTTCGTGTTCGAGGGTTTCTTGCCGCACAAAAAGGGGCGCCAGACGCGCGTCCGCGAACTGGCTAGCGAAACCCGGACGCTCGTCCTCTACGAAAGCCCGCATCGCCTCGCCCGCTCGCTCGCCCAACTGGCCGACGAATGGGGATCGGACCGGCCCGCCGCCGTCTGCCGCGAGATCACCAAGAAGTTCGAGGAGGTGCGCCGGGGCACGCTGGCCGACCTGCACGCGCACTACGCGGCCCAGCCCAAAGTGCGCGGCGAGATCGTGCTGGTCGTCGCCGGGACGGGATACGTGCCCGAAGGCGTATTCGCGACGGACGGCGCTGACGATGCGGACGGCGGCGAGGTAGACGCGTGACCCTATCGCCCACTCCGCCTCCGATGCAGCGCACGTGCCGCTCGTACCGGCGCGGCGCCTGGATCGCAGCGCTGGCGCTGGTGTTCGCGCTTCCTCTCTCGGCTCAGACTTCCGATTCCATGACCGACGCTCCCGCCTTCGTTTCGCCACCTACCGTCCCGACTGCTGCCGAAGAGGCCGTCCGCGCGATCCTGGCCACTCCGGGCGTTCACGTCGTTCACTTTTGGGCGCCCTGGTGTCAGAACTCGATCGACGAACTGCCTGCCTGGCACGCGCTGCTCAACGAGGAGCGGCCCGATGCGACGTTCGCCTTCGTCACCGCGTGGAACAACGGACGCAGCGGACGCGAGAAGATGGATAACAACGGCATTCCATCCGACGTGGTCGAGATCACCCAAGCGGACCGCGGACCGTCGGGCATCAAGGAGTTGCGGCGCAAAGAGTTCTTGGGCCTGCCGATGACGTGGATCCCGTCGACGTGGATCTTCAGGAGCGATACGCTCGCCTACGCGCTCAACTACGGCGAGGCGTCCGAATCCACCCTCCGCGCGCTGATCGCCGACGCCCAGCGCGGCTGGTAGATCACACCCCTTTGCGCGCGCGGTCGACGCTGCGAGCGCTGTAGGCCATCAGCCCCCAAAGGATGGTCCACGCCACGATCACCCATACCCAGTCGCGTCCTCCAAAAGCCAGAACGCCCAGCGTCGCGCCGTAGAGCAGGTGGTTCGCCCACTCGGGCGGCGCATCGTCGGGGCGCGCGAAACGAATACCGGAAGACAGCGCCGCGATTTTCAGCGCGATCATCGCTGCGGCGTATCCGCCCATCACCCAGCGCGCCCACGCCAGATCGCTCCACGCCGCGAAGACGGCGAAGGCGAGAACGAGCAGGTCGACGACGAGGTGGCGGAGCATGGGCGCGGAGCGGCGATGAGAAGCGCAAAGGTAGCGTCGCCGCGCGGCGGCTACTCGAACGGACTGCGAGCCAAACCAAACGGCTCGGCCTGCTCCGGCATCCACCGCCACGTTGGAATCAGATCGGCTGGCGTGCATGGGATGGGCGCATCGGTCAGGCCCAGCGTCCAGCCCAGCCATCCGACGATGCGCCGGGGTGAGACACCGCTCTGGCGAAGCGCTGCCAGCGTCCAGCCGCCCTCGCGCTTGGACACTTTCTCGCCGTCTGGAGCGAGGATCAGGCCCAGGTGCCCAAACGTCGGCGGCGTGCCGCTCAGCGCCTGGATCAGCGCGATCTGGCGGGCCGAGGAGTCGAGCAGATCGGCACCCCGAACGACTTCGGTGATCTGCATCGCCAAGTCGTCCACCACGACGGCGAGTTGGTAGGCGTAGACTCCGTCGCGTCGTTTGAGCACGAAATCGCCCACGTCTGACGCCGTGTTTTCGCACACGCGGCCCTGCACCAAGTCGTCGAAGCAGAGCACCCCGTCGTCCACGCGGAAGCGCAGTGCGGCGTCGGTCAGCGGCGCATCGAACCAATCGGCTGCCAAATGCGACGGTCGCCATTTGCGCGGGTAGGCTGGCAGGCCCGAAGCGCCGTGCGGAGCGCTGGCCAGTTCGCGGAGGTCTTTGCGCGACCGCCGACAGGGAAACAGGTGGCCGGACTGGGATAGCCGAGTCAGCGCGGCTTCATAGAGCGCGCTGCGCTGCGACTGGAAGTAGGGACCGTGCGCTGCGGTCCGCGATCCGTCCGGTTGCGGTCCTTCGTCCCAGTCCAGGCCGAGCCACGCCAGATCGCGCATCTGATCGGCGGCGGCTCCGGGCGCGACGCGCGGTCCGTCCAGGTCCTCGACGCGCCAGACGAATGCGCCGCCTTGACTGCGCACGCTCAGCCACGCGGCCAGTGCGGTGCGGGCGTTGCCCAGGTGGATCGGGCCGGTGGGCGAGGGAGCGTAGCGTCCGCGGACGGGCACGGTCAGAGCGGATGGAGAAGAGATGGCGGTCTGTGAAAACCGGCGGCGGCGGCCAAGGCGCAGGTGGGGTCCGTTACCTTGACAGGCCGCCTCTTGCTCCCCACCCGATGTCCCAGCCGCACAAGCGCCCCTCCAACCGCACACACCAGACGCAGTCATTGGGCGCCGTCCTCGACCAGCTGCTCGACCGGACTAAGATGAGAGGCAAGATCGACGGCGTGCGCGTGGTAGAGGCGTGGGCCGAGCTCGCCGGACCGGCCATCTGCGCCAAGACGCACAGTGCCAAACTCCAATCCGACGTGCTCCACGTACGAATGCAGACGGCCGAGTGGCGCCACGCCCTGCACATGGAACGCAGCGGCTGGCGCGACCGCCTGAACGCGCATCTGGGCGAGTCCGTCGTGCGCGAGATCGTGTTTCGGTAGACGCGTAACGCGCTGCGCAAGCTGGCTGGACGCCTCTGACGCAACCAGTGTGCGCCGCGCGATGGGAATGCTGCCGGCGACTGTCCGCGCGCGCTCTACGGACTCGCTGCCGGTGATGCAGCCGTAGCTGGCGCCCTTGGGGACCGCAGAGCGATGAGAATGCTGAGGACGCTCATCGCACACATCCATCCCAGGCAGAGGCCGATGAAGACCGACTCGCCGTCTATCGACAGCCCCAACCTATATAGGACGGTGAAGCCCGCGCCCAGCGCTGCCAGACCGTTGTAGGCCGCAGAGGTGAGCCAAAAGGGATACCACGGCACGCCGGCCGTCCGTGCAGAGAAATACGCGCGCCCGTACCCCACCAGCAGCCAACAGCCCACCGAGATTACGGCGAGCAGGACCAGGCTCATGCCGACCATGCCGAGCCCAAATGCTGCAGCCGCTCCATAGAGCCCAAGCAGCGTCGACGGCACCGCGTGCAGAGCGGTAGGCCAGAACACGAGGCCCACCAGCGTACGCGTGTCCTGAGCGAGCCGAGCCTGCGGAGGCGACGAGAGGTGGGAGTCGGTCACGGACGAAAGTCGATCGAGAGGAGAGCGGATCGGCAGGTTTTCCCAATCTACCGCGTCCGAGCTTCGTAGGCTAACGCCTCACCAATCGCCCGGCTCGTGGACTCGACATTTATCACCATCCTGATCCTGCTGGCCCTGGCCACGATCGTCGCGCTGATTCAGGCGCGACGGCGCGACCGATGTCTGAAGAGTTTCGAAGGCTTTCCGGTGACTCTGGCGCGCGCCGATGGCGACATGGCCTGGGGCACGCTCGACCTCTACTCGACCGGCATGGAGCTGCGCTATGCCCATCCGGTCGAGGCCGACCTGGGGCACGTCGAGCGGTCCGTCTTGACGTACAAGGAGGAGTATCCAAGCATCGTCGCGCTCTACCGCTTTCCCGAAGCGCTCTCGGGCGAGCGCGAGGAGGAGCGCCTGGCAGCGCTCGAGAGCACGGCGCACCCCAGCCTGGCGCGGCGCGTCTGGCGCAAAGTCCGCAACTGGATGTCACTGCTGCGCGACGCTCTGGTGCAGTCGGCGGGCATGATCGTCGGCGCGGTCAGCAGCAAGAGCCCCGGACTGGCGAAAAACCAGGCCGGATTGCAGCAGCTTTCGGGCGAGGCGCTGGGCACGGCGACCGGCGCGGCATTCGACCCACTGCTCGAAGCGCACCTGTTTCGGCTCGTCACGGTCGATCTGGTGCGCGAGGGCAAGCCGAAGCAGACGTACTGCGGCTGGCTCAAAGACTACACGACGCAGTTCCTGGAAGTCGTCGACGCGTTTGCCAATGACGCCGAAACGACGACCGAGCTGCGCACCATCCCAGCGTCCGATCCGCCCGACGACGTCGAGATCACCTATGCCACGGGCCGCGTCCGCATCCGCAACGGCACCGACCGCCTGCTCTACGTCGCCGAAGCGTGGGCCGATGGGCAACCTTCCGCTCCCCCACCCGGGACCGCTGTGCCCTTCGCCCCGCCCGGCGCGACCGCCGCCGAGCCGCCGCGCGTGGCTCAGCCCGAGCGCCTCTGGGAACGCGCGTTCGGCTGCCTGCTTCCGCCCGGAACGCACGCCGACGTGACCGCCCCGCCGACCCCCTTCGCCGACGTGCACGTTCGGATGGGACCGGCGGGAAGAGTCGACCTAGTCTTGCCCCGCGCGCTGGCCCGAGTACGCCACGCCGCCGACGGATCCGAGGTGTTGCGAGCCGAAAAGACGCCGCAGGGAGCCGAGCGCGAGAAGGGGCGCGCGTGGCAGGTGCTCCAGCGCGGTGGGGACACCCCCGAAAAACCGCCCGCATCTCCGAGCCAGGCGCTGGGGTAACTTGGTCTCATGGAACTGATCCCCGTCGCTTCCACACTAGCCTTGCTGGCTCTGGTCGCTTCAGCGCTGATAGGTGGCGGCGTGTGGCTGGCGCGTCGCACCAAGTAGAGCGCCTAGGCCGCCACGGCCGATTCGATCTCGCGGACGTACAGATCGGGAGCGCGGTCGGCCCAGGCGCGGAAGCGAGGCGATCCGCCGGCCGAGTGGCTCAGCGCCAGAAGCGCGTCCAGGTCGAAGCGGTCGGCGCGGATGCCTGCGCCGCACTGCTCAGCGTCGATGGCATTGCAAAACTGCTCGAAATGTCCCTCGACGGGCACCATGAGCGCGGGTTTTCCCAGATACATTGCCTCGCAGACGCTCTCGAAACCAGCCGTGCAGACCAAACCTCGGCAGCGCGCCATGTGGTCAAGAAAGCGCTCGCCACTCAGCGGGTGAAACGTCAGACTGCCAGTCGTCTCGAAGCGATCGGGCGACTCGCAAAACACGTGGATTGGCACGTCGGGACGGCGCGCGCTCCATCGTTCCACGTCAGCGGCATATCCGGCGTTGAGCAGGTAGACGAGCAGGAAACCCTCGTCGACTGGCTCCAGTTGGGACAGTTGGGAGCGCAGCAGCGGCGGCACGACGCGCAGAGCGGACTCACCGGGAGGCTCGAGCGCGTCGTAGAACGACAGTCCCAGCCGCCGCCGCGCGCGCCATCCGATCAGCCGCGTGAACAGTTTGGCTCCGATCCGCTCGGCCACGCGTGAGGGAGGCCACGGATAGCTCGGATGGTGAAACATGAACTGGTGCCCGACGGCGACGACCGGAATCTCATGCCTCCGCGCGACCGTGTGCAGCGCGCCCGTGAGCGAGTAGAAGTTGACGATCACGTCGGGGCTGAAACGCTCGAGCGCGGCGTCGATCACGCGGCCAGCGGCGAGCAGGCTGGGCAGGCGGCGCAGGTTCTGCCCCACCGTGGCGAGCATCGACACGCCCTTACCGTCGGCCGCGTGCCCAAACCCCGGCTCGTCGTAGCGAACGACGGGGCAGTCGATGTCGTCGCGGAAGAAGCCTGGAATCTCCCTGCTCGGGTTGGCGCCGACTAAGACGGCGTCGACCGAGTGCCCAGCACCGCGCAGGATCGGGGCGAGGGCGAGCGCTTGCGTCAGGTGACCGCGGCCTTCTCCTTGGATGTAGAACAGGATGCGGAGCGCGCGCGCAGGGTCAGCCATGAGGCAGTGAGACGATGGGAAGGCCCGATGCAACGCCGTCGCCGGGCGGCTGCTCCATGATCAACTCGGACGCGATGGGGACGGTCCACCAGAGCAGTTCGAGGCGGCCGTCGAAGTGCTCGACTAGAGCCGTACAGCTTTCGACCCAGTCGCCGCAGTTGAGGTAGCGCACGCCGCCGATCATCCGGTCGTCGGCGCAGTGGATGTGGCCGCACACGACGCCGTCGACTTCGTACTCGGCGGCTTTCTGGGCGACGGCGTCCGAAAAGTCGGCCACGAACTGGACAGCGCGCTTGGCTTTGTGCTTGAGCCACGCCGAGAGCGACCAGTACGGCTTGCCCATCCGCTTGCGCGCCGCGTTATAGTGCCGGTTGGTGACGAGCGCCAGCTGGTAGGCCGACGCCCCCAGCTTGCTCAACCACCGCGCGTGCCGCACGACGCCGTCGAACTCGTCGCCGTGGAGAACGAGCAGTTGGTTACCATTCGCCGTCGTGTGAATGGCGTTGCGCTGCACCACGATGTCGCCGAACCGGTGGCCGACGAACTGGCGCGCGAACTCGTCGTGATTGCCTGGTATGTAGACGATCCGCGCGCCCTTGCGCGCCTTGCGCAGCAGTTTCTGGACGACGTCGTTGTGCGACTGCTCCCAATACCAACTCTTGCGGAGCGCCCACCCGTCGAAGACATCGCCGACCAGGTACCAGCGGTCTGCGTCGACGCGTTTGAGGAAGTCGAGCAGCAAGTCGGCGCGGCAGTCGCGCGTACCCAGGTGGAAGTCGGAGATCCAGACGGTGCGGTAGCGGTTGGGCTCCATGTGGGTGCGGGATTGATGGTGCAACCTAGCTGAGAGGTGTTACCGGGCGTTTATCCTCGCGTTACCGTCCCATTGTTGATTTCTCCCTTGCTATCGCCCTGACTCCACCCTCTCGGTTTGTCATTGCCCTTCCGGTTTGTCATTGCGAGGAGCGAAGCGACGTGGCAATCCCAGCGTTCGGCTCAGAGATAGAGCGTGTCGATTACCTCTCGTTGTCGTGTCGTGTTGCCTGCCTTCCGCTGCGCGGGGCCTTCTTTTCGCTTGACCGAAAAGAAGCAAAAAGTCAAGGCTGGACTCGCTCCGGCTGACACTGCGTTCGGTCGCTGAAATCGTCCAAACTCGCTGGCGCTCAAACAGGACGATTTCTTGACGCTCGCTCTCTTCGCGTCTGTTTCGCCGGACCGAGATCAGGCCGGTCTTCGTCACTACGAAAACGGAGGCATTGCGCATCGTTGGCGCACGACGATGCACCCCAACGCCAAAGCGCCCGGCCCCTCACGTGGAGAGACCGGGCGCTCTGCGATCCTAGGGATCAGGCGACGGCGGCGCTTAGCGGACGACGATGAGCGCGCGGCTCACCGATCCGTTGGGCGTCGATAGGCGGTACAGGTACGTACCCGGCGCCAGCGTCGAGGCGTCGAACGAGGCGTCGAACGTGCCCTGCGGCTGAACCTCACCGTCGGCGAGGACGACCACTTCGCGGCCCATCAGGTCGTAGATCGCGAGGTGAACCGGAGCCGACTCGGTCAGCGCGAACTGGATCCGGGTCACGCCCGAAGCCGGGTTCGGCATCGAACGAACCGCCAACTCGGTCGCGGCGATCTCGCTGATGCGGTCGATCGAGACCGTGCTTGGCGTCGTCGCTCAGGAACGCGTCGAGGGCGGTCCATCCGGCGATCCAGACGGGCTGGGGGTTGAACGCGCCGCGGAAGCTGACGGTGTCGAAGAAGTCGCAGTCGTCGTCGGCGTCTCCGCCGTCCTCGTCCGCATCGTCGGTCAGCTTGGCGAACGTGAAGTCGGCGCCCGATGCGGCTACGCTGGCCGTGGCCATTCGGGTTGAGGCAGTTGCCCGTCTCCACGTCGCGGCAGACCGCGCCGATGCCCGGATCCGCGCTCGTGTTGCGGCTCGCCACGTCAGCGGCGAACGTGCCCGCGGCGTCGCCCCGGACGAAGTCCGCAAACGTCGAGCCCTGACCGAACGCGCCAAACACGTTGTTGCGAATCTGCAAGCGCCCCGCCTCGAACTGGTCGAAGGCGTCGAACGCGCCGTTCGATCCCTCGTCGACGCGCAGCGCGCGCTCCGGTGCGTCGGTGAAGACCGAGTTGAAGTACGACATCGCCGAGCCCTCGCGAATGCGCACGAGCGGGCTGTTGCCGTCGTTGCCCGGCGTCGAGCCCACGCCCGAGCCGATGTAGGTCGCGTTCGAGACCACGCCGGCCGAGAACGGCTGCGCGTCCGTGCCGCCGTCGTCGCCGCCGTCCTGCTCGGCGCAGCGCCCGGCCACGTCGGTGCCCTGGATGCAGAACCAGTACTGGCCGCGTCCGCTCCATCCCTGGTCGGTGTCGAAGCCGTCGTCGGACGAGAACGCGACGGCGGCCCACTTGATGTCAACCGTGCCGCCGAAGATCTCGATGCCGTCGTCGTTGCTCGCATAGATCTCGACGTACTCGATGGTCGTGCCGCTGCCGACACCGCCG
Source organism: Rhodothermales bacterium (assembly GCA_963841855.1). GTDB lineage: Bacteria > Bacteroidota > Rhodothermia > Rhodothermales > BA12 > CAXBBB01. The sequence continues at coordinate 235,563 of CAWJEJ010000003.1, forward strand.
AGGGTGAGGCCCTGGATCTCGTCGCCTTCGACGCCCGAGATCGAGAAGCCCGAGTGTCGGATCGAGACGTAGCGCATGGTGCCGCTGTTGTCGTCGGCGTCGTCGCCGCCGTAGAGGGCGGATTCGTCGTCGGGGTTGATGCCCTCGATCTGGTTGTCGGTGGTGGGCTGGTTCGTCGGCGCGTCGCCGAGCAGGATCACGCCGGCCCAGAGGCCGCGGTCGCTCTGCAAGAGGTCGTCGCTCATCGAGAGGTCGTCCTCTTCGGCGGTGAAGATGATGGGCTGGCTGGCCGATCCGTTGGCCATGATCTGCGCGCCCTTGCGCACGATGAGCGCGCTGGCTCCGTCGCCGGTCGTGATGTTGGAGTTGAGCACGCCTCGGACGACGGTGCCGGGCTCGATGGTGAGCGTGGCGCCGTTGTCGACGAAGATCAAGCCGTCGAGCAGGTACTCATTCTCGCTGTTCCAACGGGTGTCCTCGGTGATGTCAGCCGTGACGCGAACGTCCTGGCCTTCCAGGGAAGCGCGGGCATCGCCGTTGAGGAACGCGTCGAGAGCCGTCCAGCCTGCGATCCACGCGGCTTGGTCTGGGTCGAACGCGCCCTTGAAGTCGACCTCGTCGAAGAAGTCGCTGTCGTCGTCGGCGTCGCTGCCGTCGTCGTCGTCGTCGTCGTTGAGCTTGGCGAAGTCGAAGCTCGCGCTGCGCACCACGTCGGCCGTGGCCTTGGGATTGAGGCAGTTGCCCGTCTCGCACGTCGCGGCAGACCGCGCCGATGCCCGGATCCGCGCTCGTGTTGCGGCTCGCCACGTCAGCGGCGAACGTGCCCGCGGCGTCGCCCCGGACGAAGTCCGCAGAACGCGCTGCCCTGACCGAACGCGCCAAACACGTTGTTGCGAATCTGCAAGCGCCCCGCCTCGAACTGGTCGAAGGCGTCGAACGCTCCGCCCGATCCCTCGTCGACGCGCAGCGCGCGCTCCGGTGCGTCGGTGAAGACCGAGTTGAAGTACGACATCGCCGAGCCCTCGCGAATGCGCACGAGCGGGCTGTTGCCGTCGTTGCCCGGCGTCGAGCCCACGCCCGAGCCGATGTAGGTCGCGTTCGAGACCACGCCGGCCGAGAACGGCTGCGCGTCCGTGCCGCCGTCGTCGCCGCCGTCCTGCTCGGCGCAGCGCCCGGCCACGTCGGTGCCCTGGATGCAGAACCAGTACTGGCCGCGTCCGCTCCATCCCTGGTCGGTGTCGAAGCCGTCGTCGGACGAGAACGCGACGGCGGCCCACTTGATGTCAACCGTGCCGCCGAAGATCTCGATGCCGTCGTCGTTGCTCGCATAGATCTCGACGTACTCGATGGTCGTGCCGCTGCCGACACCGCCGAGGGTGAGGCCCTGGATCTCGTCGCCTTCGACGCCCGAGATCGAGAAGCCCGAGTGTCGGATCGAGACGTAGCGCATGGTGCCGCTGTTGTCGTCGGCGTCGTCGCCGCCGTAGAGGGCGGATTCGTCGTCGGGGTTGATGCCCTCGATCTGGTTGTCGGTGGTGGGCTGGTTCGTCGGCGCGTCGCCGAGCAGGATCACGCCGGCCCAGAGGCCGCGGTCGCTCTGCAAGAGGTCGTCGCTCATCGAGAGGTCGTCCTCTTCGGCGGTGAAGATGATGGGCTGGCTGGCCGATCCGTTGGCCATGATCTGCGCGCCCTTGCGCACGATGAGCGCGCTGGCTCCGTCGCCGGTCGTGATGTTGGAGTTGAGCACGCCTCGGACGACGGTGCCGGGCTCGATGGTGAGCGTGGCGCCGTTGTCGACGAAGATCAAGCCGTCGAGCAGGTACTCGTTGTCGTTGGACCACGTCGTGTTGGACGTGATGTCGGCGGTGACGCGGACGTTCTGCGCCGTGGCCGCCGAGGCGGTCAGCAGCAGCGCGGCGCCCAGCGCAGCCGCGCGTAGGGTAGCAAATGCTTTCATGAGGAAAGAGCGTGTGGAGGAAAACCCCCCGCGCCGAGGTGCGCGGGCGGAAGGGGTGTCAGTTGCCTAGACCACCGCCCGAGGGCGTCGGCGTCGGGACGGCGGCAGCGGCGGGTGGGCCGCCACCGAAACGGGGGCTGTAGCTCAGACCCAGCGAGAAGGTGGTCGGCCGGTTGCGCAGCGCGAACAGGGCGTCGCCGCCGTCGGGGCGCTGCGCGTCGTACTGCTCGCGGAAGTCCGATCCCAAGACGTTCTTGATGGCCAGCTTGAGCGAGAACTGCCCGGGCAGGCGCTGCGAGGCCGTGAAGTCGAGTTGGGGGACGGACTCCTCGTAGATGTCGGGCGTGCCGCCGAGCGAGACGCGGCTCAGGCGGCGTCCGAACACGTTGAAGTAGACGCCGACGTTGGTGCCGGTCTCGAAGTTTTCGTACGACAGGTCGGCGTTGACGATGAACGGACTCTGGCCCTGGAGCGCGCGCGTGTCGTCAGCGTCGGGGTCGATGCCGCGGCGCAGCGCCAGCTCGAGCGAGTCGATGCGGATGTTCGACTGGATCAGCGACGTGTTGAAGCCCGCCTGCAGGTTGCGCAGAATCGGCGTCTCGGCCAGCGACGGCACCAGGCTGCTCAGCGCCTGCCGCGCTTCGAACTCGAGGCCGTAGACCTCGGCCTGCTCCACGTTGTTGAACGTCAGGATGCCGTTGTTCGACAGAAAGACGCGCTCGATCGGGTTCTCGAAGTCCTTGTAGTAGCCGCTGACGGCCAGGATGCTCGCCCGGCGCGGTAAACCACTCCCAGCGCAGGTCGTAGTTGGTGATCAGCGTGCGGTCGAGGCCGGGGTTGCCCTGGATCTGCTCGCCCAGTCCGAAGTCGATGCGGGCGCCGGGCGCCAGCTCGAGAAAGGTCGGGCGGGCCAGCGTGCGCGTGGCGGCGGCGCGCAGGTTCATGTTGTCCGTCAGCGCGTAGACCAGGTTGAGCGACGGCAGCAGGTCTTGGGTGTCCTTGTCCGAGCGAGCGAAGAAGCGCGTCGTGTCCGACGTGACGGCGTCGACGCGCAGCGAGTCGAGCTGCTCGGTGACCAGGTTCTGATCGGTGATCTCGTAGCGCGCGCCCAGGATGACGCGCAGCCGCTCGAACGGCTCGACCTCGAACTGCCCATAGCCCGCGGCCACGGTCAGGTCGGCGTCGTAGTTGTTGCCCAGCACCAAACTGTTCTGGCTGTTGTCGACGAGGTAGGAGCCGATTTGGAAGCGCGTCGGGTTGCCCTGGTCGTCGAAGCGCGTCGTGTCGGTCACGCCGAGCTGGCCGAAGAAGCCCGCCACGTCGCCCAGCCCGTCCGCTCCGGGACCAAACTCGACGTCGTCGAACTGATAGTCGAAGCGGCGCTCGTCGGCGGTGCGCGTCGTGCGGTCGTAGCGCCCGCCCACCTTGAACCGGACCGCCCGGTCGGCCACGCTGACCGGAACCGTGACGTCGCCCTTGAGGCCCACGATGTCTTCCTGCGTGCGTGCGGAAAAAGCGCGTCTGACCGTTCTGGCCGACCACGTTGAGGCTGTAGCTGCGCGTGCCGTCGGGGCCGACGTTGATGGTGTTGCCGAAGAAGCGCTGGTCCGGCTCGTCGATCGAGTTGGACCCCAGCGTGCCAATCCACTCGAACGTGGCGTCCGACAGGGCGGGCATCTGGTGGCGCCCGCGGAACTGGAACGAGTAGAGGTCGCGCTCGACGTAGGTGAGCGTGCGGTCGACGAACGAGCGCGTCGAGTCGAACTGCTCGGGGAAGAAGCCCAGGAGCAGGCGCGACTGCTGCTCGGCGCTGCGCGAGTAGAGCGAGTTGAGGCCGATCTCGTTGCGCGAGCCGATGCGGTAGGTCATGTTGGCGATGCCGCCCCAGCTGACCTCCTCGGTGCCCCGGCTGTCGTCGAGCAGCAGTTGGGGGCGAATGAGCACGTCGCCGTCGTCTCCGGCGTTGTTGTACGTGTAGCGCTCGACGCGTCCCTCGTCGTAGAAGCTGGCCGAGCGGCTCCAGTTGAGGCTGAGCACATAGCCCAGCGCGTTGTCGCCCATGTCGTGGCGGTTGCCCAGCGAGGCGGCATAGCTCTGGTTGATCGGCCCCTGGGCGCGGCGCTGATCGAACGTCTGACCGAACGCGCGCGACACGTCGGTAAGCTGCTGCGCCTGGGCCGGATCGCGGCGCGCCTGGCGCGGGTTGAAAACGGGCGTCGGCGCGTCGAAGAAGGCGGGCAACTCGCGCGTGCCGTCGTCGAAGCCGAGCAGGTCGGTCCCGCCGCCCGGGCTGGTCAGGAAGTCGTCCTGAAACTGCGTCTGCGTGTCGAAGCCCGACGAGGCCGAGAAGCGCACCTCAAAGGCTTCGGGAAACGACTTGGTGCGGATGTCGACCAGCCCGCCCGAGAAGTTGCCGGGCTGGTCGGCCGTAAAGGTCTTGAGCGTGACGATGTTCTCGAGCAGGTTGCTGGGAAACAGGTCGAACTGGACGCTGCGGCGGTCCGGGTCGGCCGTCGGCAGGCTGGCGCCGTTGAGTTGGGTGTTCGAGTAGCGGTCGCCCAGGCCGCGGACGACGACGAACTTGCCGCCGACGACGCTGGCGCCCGTGACGCGCTCCATGGCGTCGGCGGCGTCGCTGGCTCCGCTCTTGCTGATCGTTTCGGCGCTGATGGCGTCGCTGACGGCGGCGGCGTTCTGGCGGTCGCGCAGCAGGGCAGCCTCGTTGTTGCGGATCAGCCGCGCCTCGACGACGACCTCGCCCAGCAGCTGCACGTCCTCGCTCATCGTGATGTCGATGCGGTTGGTTTCGCCCGCTCGAATCTCGACGCCCGTCACGCGCTGCGTCGCGAAGCCGATGGACGAGAACACGACGTCGTAGGTACCGGCAGGAATGTTCTGAATGCGGTAGTTGCCGTCAAAGTCGGTAGCGCTGCCGAGTGTGGTGCCGTCGAGCACGACGGTGGCTCCGATGACGCCCTCGCTGAAGTCGGCGTCGATGACCGTTCCAGTCAGGATTCCGGTTTGAGCGTAGAGTGGAGAAGAGGCTGCCGTAGCGAGGAGCACGAGCGCAAAGGCGAGCGCGGCGCGGAGTAGACGTATGATCATGAGGATCGAAGGAGCGAGGCGAGATCGACCTGGCGTGGGGGATGGGTCCGGCTTGGGAGGATGGAAGCCGGAAGAGCGAGCAACCTATCCGGGCTGAGTTACCCGAGTGTGTTCGCGCCATTACCTCACCGTTATCCGATAGACACCTCAGTGTTAACCGTCCAAGCTTCACGGACTACCCGGTGGTGTTACGAACCGCCGAACCCAACTCGGTTCGCGTGATAAAGCATGCTCGCTTTGCTGCCTGCGCGTTCGGGAGCTTGGGCTATCGGAACAGGGCGACTATGGGACGTTTGTTGGACCGACTATTACGGACACTCTGTTGCCTACTCACTCTTCGGCCCGCGTCGGGCTGGTTCTCTTCGCGCTGTGGCTGATGGTGTTCGCCGCGGCCAGCCAGATTATGATCGTCTCGCCGATCCTGCCCGACATCGCGCGCGAGCTAGACGTCGAGGCCGGAAAGCTGGGCTCGCTGATCTCGGTCTATGCGATCATGCTGGGCGTTTTCTCGCTCGTCGCGGGACCGGTTTCTGACCGCGTCGGGCGGCGCGTGATTCTGCTGGCGGGCGCGCTGTCGATGGGCGTGGTCCTGCTGCTCCACGGACTGGCGCACAGCTTCTGGATGCTGCTCGGCATGCGGATGCTGGCAGGCGCAGCAGGCGGCCTGCTCTCGGGCGCTGCCGTCGCCTACGTCGGTGACTTCTTTCCCTACGAACGGCGCGGATGGGCTAACGGCTGGGTGATGAGCGGCATCGCGCTGGGGCAGGTGCTGGGCATCCCGGCAGGCAAGATCCTGGCGACGCAGCTAGGCTTCGAGTGGCCGTTCGTCGCCTACGGATTCGTGATGCTGCTGGCCGGGCTGCTGACGTGGCGCTTCGTGCCCCAACCCGACGTGGAGCTTTCCAAAGACCGCGTCACGTTCGGCGGAGCGGTGGCTTCGTACCGCGCGCTGCTCGCCCAGCCTGCTCCCCGTGCCGCCGTCATCGGCTACGCGCTGATGTTCTTGGCGATCGGCCTGTTCGTGCCCTACTTCCCGCTGTGGCTCGAAAACGAGATCGGCCTGAGTGGAAACGCCATCGCTGGCCTCTTCCTCGTCGGCGGGCTGGCAAACCTGGCAACGGGGCCGATGGCAGGCAAGTTGTCGGACCGCGTCGGACGCAAGCCTCTGGTCGTGGCCTCGTGCATCCTGTTCTCGCTCGCCCTACTCGCCACGCCCTACGTCGTGACCGGGCTAGTGACAGCCTACGTGTTCTTCGCCCTCGCGATGGTGAGCGTTGCCATGCGTATCGCGCCGCTCCAATCGCTCGTGTCCGCCCTCGTCCCAGACGCACAGCGTGGCGTGATGATGAGCGGCGCCGTCTCGGTCGGTCAAGTCGGCATGGCGACGGGAGCGGGACTCGCAGGCATGATCTACGCCACGTTCGGCATCGGCGGCAACACGATCGGCGCGACCATTGCCGTTTCCTTGATGGCGATTTTGGTCGTCTTCGCACTCCCCGAACCCAAAGGCGACGCGCCGCCCACGCCCGAGCCGCCAGCCGGAACCGCTGAGTCGCGCCCGGCACCGTCGCACGTAGCGGCGTAGAGTAGAAACGCTGGCATTAGCTCGGACCCCATCTCGCTCAGACTGCAGCCCCCTTGGGGAACGGTCGGCTTCGGATCGCATCGCGATCTTGCATCAGCAATGTGTATCCGGTCCACACTGTGTCTGGCAAAGCGAGCACGCGCTCTGCCGTATCCATCGGAGATTCAGGAGCGAATCGGCAGTGCAAAACGCAAGGCGGCGGCTTGGCTCCTTCACCAAAGATCAGCGCGCCAAAATCGCGGTCGAACGTGAGCAATGTGGCGTCCATTTGCACAGCTTTCCGAAGCACGTCAACGTCGAGCAAGCCGGACGCTATCTCTGCAATAGACTCTACTTCGTATCCACTGGCTCGCAGCAGCTTGACTGAGGGCAGCGGCACGTTCTCGTCGGCGAGAATCCGCCTCACACTGCCGGGCGGAGATACGTCTCGCCTCGCAGCGCGTCGGCGGCGTAGGCGAACACGGCGCATAACTGCTCTGCCGTCAGATGCGGATACGATTCGAGCACCTGATCCATCGTCCAGCCCTGACCGAACAGGCCGAGCAGAAAGTCGGCCCGCAGCCGCGTCCCTCGGATCACTAGGCGTCCGCCTGCGACGCCGGGTGCGCTGTGGAGATGTTGGTTCCAGTCCATGCGGGAGCAACGCGGAGCAGATTGGGGTGGTTCGGGAGACGGTTCGCATCATCGATTTGGTTGGCTGACGCAATGAACCACCTGGCCGCGCCAAGCCCAGTCCCTCGTACGCGGCAACGCTCGTCTACCCAACGCAAAGCGGCGCGCCCAGCCGAAGCCGAGCGCGCCGCTCGTTTTTGCCACATCACTAGCAAAAGGGGGGTGCGTCAGGCTGGCATCAGCCGCAGCCGGACGAGGTGCCGCAGGCGGTGCAGACGTAGCACGCGCCGCTGCGGACCGTGATCGAGCCGCACGACGAGCACGGCGGGCTGTCGTCCTGGAACGTGCGCGTGGCCGTCTGCTGCTGCTCGGTCGCCATGAACTGCTCGACCGTTCCGCCGACGAGGGGCTCGACGGGCTGGGTAGCCGACGCGTTCATCTCGAACAGGTTGGCCTGCGTTTGGTCCTGGGCCGGGCCGCTGCGCTGGACGATCTGCGCAACGGCCTCAGTAGGGTTTACGGCTTCCTCCTGCTCGGCCTCTTTGCCCAAGAACTTGCCTCCCAGATAGCGGAAGATGTAATCCATCAGGCTTTTGGCGATCGGGATTTGCTTGTTGTTGGTAAAGCCCGACGGCTCGAACCGCATGTGGCTGAACTTCTGAACCAGGTCTTCGAGCGGCACGCCGTACTGCAACGCCAGCGAGATGCTCGTCGCGAATGCGTCCATCAGCCCCGAGATCGTCGATCCCTGCTTGGCCATCGTGATAAAGATCTCTCCGGGCATGCTGGTCTCCGGGTAGAGACCGATGTGGAGGTAGCCTTCGTGACCGGCAATCGAGAACTTGTGCGTCACCGATGGGCGCTCGTCGGGCAGGCGCTTGCGGATCGGCTTGAAGACGACCTTCTCGACGATGCGCTCGGCGATTTCCTTAGCCGCCTGGTCCGACAGCGTCGGCAGTTTGCTGGCCATGCCGTCGCCACTCTGCTCGTCCTGATCGACGGCAATGTCGGCTTCCTTGTTCTTGGTGTTGCCGCCTTCCTTGGTCGAGAGCGGCTGACTGCGCTTGCTGTTCTCGCGGTAGATGGCGACGGCTTTCAAGCCCTGCTTCCAGCCTTCGGTGTACGCGTGGGCGATGTCGTCCGGCGTGGCGGATTCGGGCAGGTTGACCGTCTTGCTGATCGCACCCGAGATGAACGGCTGGCAGGCGGCCATCATGCTGATGTGGCCCATGTAGCCGATGGCGCGCGTGCCGTTGAAGGGCTTGAACGCACAGTCGAACACGGCCAGGTGCTCGTCCTTGAGGCCCGGAGCGCCTTCGATGGTGTCGTGCTCGTCGATGAACGTGCGGATCGCCTCGGCGTCGGCCTTGGTGTAGCCCAGCGCGTCGAGCGCTTCGGGGACCGTCTGGTTGACGATTTTGAGCATGCCTTCGCCCTTTCCGGCGAGCAGCTTGTACTTGACCAGAGCGATGTCCGGCTCGATGCCGGTCGTGTCGCAGTCCATCATGAAGGCGATGGTGCCGGTCGGCGCCAGGACGGTGGCCTGAGCGTTGCGGTAGCCGTAGGTCTCGCCCAGCTCGACCATGCGATCCGCGGATTCCTGAGCCGCAGTACGCAGGTAGTCGGGACAGGTCGCGCCGATGTCGGCGACGGCGTCGCGGTGCATGCGCATCACGGCGAGCATCGGCTCCTCGTTGCCCTTGTAGCCGGGGAACGGGCCGATCTTCTTGTTCGCGGCGATCTCGGCCGAGCGCGCATACGCCTCGCTGTGCTCGATCGCCATCAGCGCGGCGGCGACGCTGCGGCCCTCGTCGCTGTCGTACGGCAGGCCCATCGACATCAGCAGCGCGCCGATGTTGGCGAAGCCTAGTCCGAGCGGACGGTACTTGTGGCTGTTCGCGGCGACTTTGGCCGACGGATACCCGGCCGAGTCGACCAGAATCTCCATCGCCGTGATGTAGATGCGAGCAGCGGCGCGGTAGCGCTCTACGTCGACCGTGCCGTCGGCCTTTTGGAACTTGCGCAGGTTGAGAGAGGCGAGGTTGCACGCCGAGTCGTCCAAGAACATGTATTCGGAGCACGGATTCGACGAGTTGATCTCGCCGCTGTTCTTGCACGTGTGCCACTTCTGGATCGTGTCCTCGTACTGCACGCCCGGATCGCCGCACAGGTGCGTGCCCTCGGCGATGCCGTCGAGGATCGACTGGCCGTCGACTTCCAGGACTGTCGATCCGTCCGTCACGCTGCGCAGGTGCGTAGGGCGTGCCGCTTTCGACCGACTCGAACAGCGCGTCCTCGAGGCGGACGCTCTGGTTCACGTTCTGAAACGCGACCGATCCATACGCCGGGCCGTTGAAGCTGCCGTCGTAGCCTTGCTCAATGAGCGCCCACGCCTTTTTCTCCTCCTCCTGCTTGGCCTCGACGAACTCCATGATGTCCGGGTGCCACGACTTCAGCGTCTGCATGATCGCCGCGCGCCGCGTCTTACCGCCACTCTTGATCGTGCCGCCGGTCGCGTCTTGGACGCGCATGAAGCTGACTGGACCGGATGGGATGCCGCCGCCGCTCAGCTTCTCGTGCGAACTGCGCAGCTTGGACCAGTCCGCGCCGACGCCGCTCCCATACTTGAACAGGCGAGCGCTCTCGCCCATCAGCTTCCAGATGTCGTCGATCGAGTCCTCGACCGAGATGATGAAGCACGCCGATGCCTGGGGCCGCTCGTACGGGTCCACGTCGACCACCTTGCCTTCCTGGTCGCTCCATCCGCTGATCGTCTTACCGCCGGTATCGCGGACGCCATAGAGGTGGTGCAGGCCGACGTTGAACCAGACCGGGCTGTTGAAGGCGCCGTACTGGTTGGTGCAGAGCCACGTCAGTTCGTCGTAGAACTTATCCGCGTCGGCCTTGCTGGCGAAGTAGCCTTTTTCGTGGCCCCAGTCCGTGATCGTGCGCGTGACGCGGTGGACGAGTTGGCGCAGGCTGCGCTCGCGTCCGTCGTCGGCGGGGTCGACTCCGTTCTTTTCTACGTCGCCATAAAAGTATTTGGACGAGACGACGTTGGTAGCGAGCAGGCTCCAATCGCTGGGAAACTCGACGCCTTTCTGCTCGAAAACGGCCTCGCCCTGCGGGTTGCGGATCGCGGCGTCACGCGTCTCCCACGTGACCGAGTCGAAGGGGTCCTGACCTTGAGTCGAGAAGACGCGGTCGATGGTGAGGCCTTTGGCGAGGCGATTGGAGGAGAGGGCCATGGGGTGCGGGGTGATGTGACGTGCGGCGGCTTCCGAGCGCGGAGCGGCTGAACCTGCGTGACGGCGGGGTCACAGTGGCACAGGCGCTCGGGTATCCAAGAAAGCCAGAAGCCGGACGCCTCGCAAATTGGCTTTTCAACATGTGCGCACAACGCCTGGAAAGAGTCTCGCGCAAAACGGACATCAAGCCGACCCTCTCTGGGTGGCTCTTGGATAACTTTCGATGCCGCCGAATATCCGTTAATCACAAGTAGGAGCCGAGCATTCGCACATGTAGTCGCGCGCCGCCCTTGCCTTGCGCGGAGGGTTATCCACAGGTGTGCAGAGATAGCGGACATCGGTATTTATACTGACGCATGCCTTCTATTCGCTCGACCACCTGGACACGCGGCTTCGTGCTGATACTCGCGACCTTGTCGCTCGGGCTGGCCGGATGCGTCAGCCACACGCCGGTGAGTCCAAGTGCTTTGTTTCGCGCCGATGACGGAATGGGGGGCGGTGTTTCGTTCTCCGGTATGCGGTCTGCCGCGCACGCGCCCCCTACCAGAATATTCGATGGGTGCCGCGTGCAGGGCCGAGGGCAGTGCCCACCTGAATTAGACAGGCCGGTGGAGCTTACGGGTCGGTTCTATAATCCCAACGCGCTGGGAGGCGGTTTCTACATCGTTGGAGGGACCCGTCGGATAGCGTTTTCGACGACGGTGGGACTTTTCGTCGCTGGTGCCGACCTGTCCGTACGGTTAACGAATCGAATCGTCGCGATGGGCGCTCTCTCCGGTTGGGGGCAGGCAACCGGCGCTCTCGCGGTAGCCGTGCCGGGACCTGCGGACGTGACCCCTCTAGTAACGCTCGAATATCGCCGTAGATCGTACCTGTACGAATACGCGAGCAGTGGCGGAGAAGGCTTCATTTCCTTCGGCGAGTTCGATCAGATATATAGCGAGCAGGTAGGAGTTGGCTTCATGCCGATCGCGCATCGGTCACCGACGAGCCGTTCGGCCGCAGTGCTACATGGGTTTGTCGGGTACGACGTGACGTTCGACGGCGTCGTCTTCGCGCTTGGAGTTGCGCTGGGCGGCTGACTTCAGATCCAGCGCCGGACGCGCCTGCTATAGCGGTCGAATGCGCTGCCGAATTGCGCCTGCATCGCGCGCTGCTCGGGGCGGATCTGGAAGCGGTCGATGTAGCCCACGAACGCGATGGTCGCCAGCAGGCCGGCGGGGTGGCCGAGCCATGCCGTCCACGCCAGCAGGCCGAGCGCCAGGCCGACGTACATCGGGTTGCGCGTGACGCCATAGATGCCCGACGTGACCAGAGCGGACGAGCGGTCCGGGCGATGCGGATTCACGGTCGTTCGGCCTGGACAAAGGCGACCACTCCGGCGAGCGCCGAATGCCACTCCGACGGCGGCCAGCACGCCGACGAGCACCCAGCGAAACGGAAGCACGGCGTACCACGACGGAAGCGCATCGGCCAGCGACCCACGCCCCGGCGGCACAGACGAGCCAGACGACGACCGGCGGCACCTTGAGTTCGAGCGCGCTCACCGGTCGCCCCGAAAGAACCACAACCCTCCCGCTTGATGACCCAGCGTGAGATCGCCGATACCGTCGCCGTCTACGTCGAAGAGCGTGGGCGCGAGGTCAGCGGGCATCGGCTTATTCGGGCAGGTTGAGGTCGTGCGGCGCAAAGTCGGAGGAACCAGTCGCGGTCTGCCGGTAGCCGATCAGCGTTCCGCCGCGCGTGCCGACGACGAGCAGGAGCAAGCCATCCGCATCGCGGTGCAGCGTCGGTCGAGCGCCGCTGCCGTTGCGGTCGATCAGCGCCTCGGACTGGGCGATCCACGGGTCCGGGCTGCGACGGCGTGCCGTCGTTGCGCAGCAGGTTGAGATCGCCCGACGACTCGCCGACGATCAGGTCGATGTCGCCGTCGCCGTCCACGTCGGCGGCGGTCGGGGCGGCGATGTTGCCGCGCGGGATTTCGGCGAGGGGCGTCCGTCCGGCGTCATTGGCTCGAACGCGAGCGCGCCGGTTTGACGGAACGCAAACACGTCGCCCGAGAACGTGCCGACGATCAGATCGACTCAGGCCGTCGCCGTCCAGATCGGCGATGGTGGGGACAAAACTGTAGCCGTCGAGAGCGGGCAGGTCGAGGCGGGCCGCGCGCAGGCTCGGAGCGCCGGGCGTGCCGACGTTTTCCCAGGCGAACAGTTCGCCGTCGGTCGTGCCGACGATCAGGTCGGCGTCGCCGTCGCCGTCCAGGTCGCCCCAGGCGGGAGCCGAACCCGTCCCCGCGTCGAGGCCGGGAACGAGGGCGTCGGTGACGCGCGCGAACGTGCCGTCGTCGCGCTGGGTCAGCAGGTGGAGGTTGCGAATCGGTGCCGTCCCAAACGCCCCGCCGACGACACCGACGGTCAGATCGTCGCGCCCGTCGCCGTTCACATCCGAAACGGCAGCCGCGTTATAGCCCGCCGTCCGCAGCGCCGATGTGGGAAACGCCGTCGTCGCGATGTGGAAGGCGGGAGCCGGGCACGCGCCGTCGTTTTCGAGCAGGTAGAGGCTGGGCGAGAAGAAGTCGCCCCAGATCAGGTCGTTGTCGCCGTCGCCGTCCACGTCGGCCACGTCGAGCGCGCTCGCGCCGTGCATGCGGTTCGCGTCGCCCGGAAGCGACAGGACCATAGTCGTCGAACTCGAATGGCGACGGCGCCGACTTCTGGTCGCCGATCACGAGGACGCCGGGCCACTCGTCGTGGAGCAGCCGAAAGCGTGGCACGCCATCATCGCCCGGCCCGAGTCCTTCGAAGACGGTCAGCGTGCCGTCGACCTGGGCTTGCAGCAGGTCCAGGATGCCGTCGCACGTCACGTCGGCCAGCGCGGGCACGTTCTGCCGGTCCGCCGAGATCGGGTCGCCCGACTGCGCATCGACCAGCGGACCGACGGACGGGCGAATCCGCCGGCGGTCCGCTCGTAGAACCGCACGCCCGACAGCGGCTCCTCGGTCGAGCAGGTCGCCGTCGCCGTCGCCGTCCAGGTCCGACTACGCGCACCCACTGCCCGACGCGCACGTCGTGCCAGTGATCCGTGCTCCACGCCAGGTCGGTCGGAGCCGGGCCGACGCGTTCCCACAGCGTCAGCGCGTCGGCATAGGTCTGGACGAGCAGGTCGAGGTCTCCGTCGTCGTCCACGTCCCACCACTGCGGGCGCGGCGCCGCGACGCCTCCGGCAAACGGATCACGCACGGCCGCGCCGCCGGCATCGACGACCGAAAACGGAGCCGCGTCGCGCGTCCACGTCTGCGCGCCTGGCTGGACAGGCGAGCGCGAAGGACCAGCAGCGCCCGCGTCACAGCTCGACGAATCGGCACGCGCACGTCGACGCCCGCCCAGCGAATGCGCAGATCGACGCCGCCCTCGACCGGCACGAAGTCGTAGACCAGCGACTGCTCGTAGCTGTCCGGTTCGTACGCCGTCATCGGAGCGACGACCACGTCGAGGGCTCGCGTCGTACTCGTCGGCTAGGTGCTGACCGGGGTGCGTGTTGAGGTGGATCGTCCACGGACTCGCTCTCTCGCGGCGTGGTGAAGAGCGGCGTAGACGCCCGGCGCCAGTGGCTGTCCGCCGACTGTCGACGAAGTCCGTCACGACGAGTTCGGTCGCCATGTGCGCGCCAGTCGACCAGATCTGATCGTAGCCGACCAATCCGCCGAAGATCGTCCGGCCGCGCGCGTAGGGTTTGCCATAGACGACGTGGAGGTAGGTGCCGTCGCCGAGCGTCGCTCCGGCCCGCCCGACCGCGCTGCCCGGGCGGCGGATCGGCTTCGTCGACGCGCAGGCCGCTCACGACAAACGTCTGAGCGTCAGCGGAGACCGGGCTTTGAGCCGAAGCCGCAGGGGCAAGCGCCAAGAAGGCGGCGAAGAGGAAGAGACGCATAACTCGGATAGAAGTATCGTCCAAACGTATCGGGGGACGGAGATAGTTTCGGCGGCGCGGCGATTGCGGGTGCCGAGGCTGAGCGCTCAGGCCAGCAGGGTTCGATAACATTCAAGAAATACCGCCTCCGACTCCGCTGCGACCGGTAACCAAGCGCAGCGAAACAAGGCATACACTTCGTTGGCCAGTGCGACGTGACGTGCTCGCTGTCGAGCGGGCTGACCGTGGGCGTCGGCTTCTACCGCTTGGCGCTGCTCGGCACTGCGTTCGCCGGAGGAACGCTGTGGGCGCTAGGGCGGTCGGGGTATGGCGCTTCGCGCAAGCTCGAATACCTACTCGACATCGAAGTTGAGGGCGAGATGGAGGAGGCCGCGCCCGCTCGCGCGAAAGCGGGGATCTCGGCCTGGCGTTTCTGGTCGACCTGCGCACTACGTCCGACGCGCCTTCTCTGACGCACGCTCTGGGGCAGGTCCGGGGCGTGTCGCACGTCACGCTCTACTTCGACGAAGACCGGCCCCTCTAGACCGCGGCGGAGTTCGACCGGATCGCTACGCAGGCGCTCTCCTCACTGATTGCCGACGCGTCCTGCCTATTCGACGTGGAGGAGCAGAGATGCGAAAACCTGTCGCGTTTCCGGTCAGCACCTTGCATACTCACGCGCGTTTGGGCATCTTACGCCCGTTCTGGTGCCGTGGCCGAGTGGTTAGGCAGAGGTCTGCAAAACCTCGTACGGCGGTTCGAGTCCGCCCGGTACCTCATCCGCCCGCTTGGCCTTGCGCCGAGTGGGCGTTTTGGATGATGGCGGAGCGTATAGACCGTGGCTGATGAGCCGATCGGGGTTAGAGTCTTTCCGTGCTACATGCGGACGGTGCGACGCTGCGAACGCCCGCCGACGCTGCTTACACAACCGAGCCGTTCGGTGCCTGGTCTCTGAGGTGCAGCGAAGCCTTGGGCGCTTGGTTCGCCTGAACGGTGACACAGCGGCGTCAGAGCGATCCGGTATCTTGCCGCGATCCACTACCGAATCCATGATTACCTACGTCGCCGGAACGCTCATCGAGAAGAAACCTACGCACGCCGTCGTCGATGTGGGCGGACTGGGCTACCTGATCCTGATTCCCGTCTCGACCTACGAAGTGCTGGGCGACGTCGGCGTGGCGGCCAAGCTGCACACCGTTTTCGTCGTGCGCGAGGATGCGCAGCAGCTCTACGGCTTCGCGAGCCTGGCCGAACGGACCATCTTCGAGGCGATGACGTCGGTCTCGGGCATTGGGCCCAAGATGGCGCTGGCGGCACTCTCGTCGTCGCGCCCCGCCGACCTGCAAGACCGCATCCTGTCGGGCGACGCGGCTCAGCTCACGTCGATCCGGGGCGTCGGGCGCAAGACGGCCGAGCGGCTGGTCGTCGAGCTCAAGGACAAGATGACGACGATGGACCTGGGCGGAGGCGGCACGCTCGGAAGCGGCGACGACGCCAAGGCGGCCGCCCGCGCCGACGCGCTGGCGGCGCTCGAAACGCTGGGCGTCCCGCGTGCGACGGCCGAACGCAACCTGCGCAAAGCGATTCGCGCCAATCCAGGTGCGCAGTCCGCCGACGAACTGATCCGGCTGGCGCTGCGCGAGTGACGGTAGGCCATCGGCCGGATTCTACAGATTCGAGGGCACTTCCTCTAGGGACGAGACTCGTCTCGCCCGCCGCGGCTAGATCAACGAAGAGTCTTGCAGGATCAGCTAAACCGACTGCCTCCGCCGCGAGCGGTCGAATGTGGCAGGCGGTCGCGCATTCCTGCCTTCGCAGCAACGACGGTTGGAGCGATGGGAAACGGATCGAGAAGTAAGGCAACTTCTCCGCCAAACGCGTAGACGCTAGGCGCCCAGAATCTCGCGGATCGCCTTCTGACGAAAGTCGAATATCCGGTCTAGTTGCCACCGAACGACCGGATGCACGATTTCGCCCAGCGGATAGAGAGGCAGCACATAACGCACCGCATCTTCGACGCGCGTACCGCCGCTGTCCTCCACGAACGTGTGCGTGTGGTGCCACGTGCGGTACGGCCCCCGGCGCTGCTCGTCGACGAACAGGTGCGGCGGCTCCCACCGGCTGATCTCAGTCCGCCAGCCGAACGGGATACCGAAGAGGGCCAGCCGGTATTCGATGATCGCGCCCTGCGTCATCTCGTCCGGAGCCTGCGTGATGCTGAAGTCCAACTCGGGCGGCGTGATGCGCCCCAGGTTCTCGGCGTCGGCGAAAAAGGCGAACACCTCGCGACGCCCGAGCGGCACGTGCGTCGTGCGCGTTAGCAGGTGCGTGCGGGACGGGGCGAGTGGCACTGGCGGGTCCATTTACAGGTTTGCCGCTGCCGCTTTCAGCTCGTCGACTTTGTCCATTCGCTCCCACGTGAACGCGTCGCCGGTTCGCCCGAAGTGGCCGTAGGCGGCCGTCTGGCGGAAGCGTGGGCGTTTCAGATCAAGCGCGCGAATGATGCCGGTCGGCGTCAGAGGGAAAACCTCCCGGACGATCTTGGACAGGTCGGCCGACGCGTGCGCGCCCGTCCCAAACGTGTCGACGTTGACCGAGACGGGCTGGGCGACGCCGATCGCGTAGGCGAGTTGGACGAGCACTTCGTCGGCCAATCCGGCAGCGACCAAGTTCTTGGCCACGTAGCGCGCCATGTACGCCGCCGAGCGGTCGACCTTGCTGGCGTCCTTGCCGCTGAACGCGCCGCCGCCGTGCGCGCCCTTTCCGCCGTACGTGTCGACGATGATCTTGCGTCCGGTCAAGCCCGCGTCGCCGTGCGGTCCGCCGATGACGAATTTGCCGGTCGGGTTGACGTGGAGGATCAGGTCGTCGTCCACCAGATCCGAGGGCAGCACGCGCGGAAGCAGGTGCTCGACTACGTCGGCTTTGATCTGTTCGAGCGAGACCTCGTCGGCGTGCTGCGTCGAGACGACGACGGTGTGGATGCGCTCGACGGTTTTGCGGTCGTTGGCATACTCTATCGTGACCTGGCTCTTGGAGTCGGGGCGCAGATACGTCATCACCTTTCCGGCCTTGCGGATCGCGGCCAGTTCCTGAACCAAGCGGTGCGACAGGTGCAGGCCCAGCGGCATCAGTTCGTCGGTCTCGCGCGTGGCGTAGCCGAACATCATGCCCTGATCGCCCGCGCCCTGCTCCTCGTGCAACCCGCCGCCCTCGTCGACGCCCTGCGCGATGTCGGGGCTCTGCTCGTGGATCGACGAGATGACGCCGCAGCTTTCGGCGTCGAAACGGAGGGCTGGGTTGGTATAGCCGATGTCGCGGATCACGTCGCGCGCCACCTGCTGCACGTCGACCCAGGCGCGCGTGGTGACTTCTCCGGCGAGCACGACGAGTCCGGTCGTGACGAGCGTTTCGACGGCGACGCGGCTTTCGGGGTCTTGCTCTAGGAGCGCGTCGAGGACGGCGTCCGAGATCTGGTCGGCGACTTTGTCGGGGTGGCCTTCCGAGACGGATTCGGACGTGAAGAGGTATGGCATCAGCAAGCGGTGGGATGAAGCGGGTAGAGAGATCGGCGGCCAGGCGCGCGTGCGAAAGTCGCTTTGTAAGCCCGGCGGCGGAGCAGGTTCGCGCGTCTGGTCGGCTTTTCGCGCGGAACAGCAGGCTGAACGGACGCGTGGTTGCCCGTTGTGGATAGCCGCCGTAGCTTTCGGATACCACATCCACCCGTCGGCACGCGCCGATTCCCCCCCCCTCTACTCCTCCCCGCATCCGCATTATGAGCACCGTTGCAGACCAAGTCAAAGCCATCATCGTCGACAAGCTCGGCGTAGACGCTCCAGACGTCGTCACCGAAGCCTCGTTCACCAACGACCTGGGCGCCGACTCGCTCGACATCGTCGAACTCGTCATGGAGTTCGAGAAAGAGTTCGGCATCAACATCCCCGACGAGGACGCCGAGAAGATCTCGACCGTCGGCGACGCCGTCAGCTATATGGAAGAAAAGACCGCGTGACCTCGCGCCCGGACGGCGCGGCTTTCGAGTCGCGCGTCTGTTGACTTCTCAGCGACGCACCTGTGATTCGGCTTCGGCCGCGATTGCGGGTGCGTCGCTCGTTAGGGGACGTTGCACTGCCGGGTGCATCCCGCGCGCCGCCCGGACGTACCCACCTCGCCAAGGCTTTCTCACCCAAACTGCTCCCCATGCCTGCTCCCACCACTGATCCCACCCGCCGCGCCGTCGTCACCGGTCTGGGCACCGTTTCGCCGCTGGGCATCGACACCGCTTCGTCGTGGGAAGGACTGCGCGAGGGCCGTAGCGGAGCCGGGCCGATCACGCGCTTCGACGCGTCCGACTACCCGGCGAACTTCGCTGCCCAGGTGCCGGACAGCTTCGACCCGCACGTCGCCGTCGACAAGAAGCTCTCGCGCCGCCTCGATCCCTACGCCCGCTACAGCCTCGTCGCCGCCAGGGAAGCCATCTTGGACGCCGGACTCGATACCTCGTCGATGACCGACAAGGAGCGTTCGCGCGCGGGCGTCACGTTTGGCGCGGGCATGGGCGGCATGAATATATACTACGAGCAGGCGCAAAACCTGATCCACCATGGGCCGAGCCGCGTCTCGCCGTTCTTCATCCCGATGCTGATCACGGACATGATTCCGGGCCTGATCTCGATGGAATACGGACTGCGCGGCCCCAACTACGCCATCGTCTCAGCCTGCGCGACGGGCAACAACAACATCGGCGAGGCGGTCATGCTCATCCAGGCCGGACGCGCCGATCTGATGATTACGGGCAGCGGCGACGCCAGCGTCAACGAGACCGGCGTGGCAGGCTTCACGGCGATGAAGGCGATGTCGACGCGCAACGACGATCCCGCGACGGCTAGCCGCCCGTTCGACGCCACGCGCGACGGCTTCGTGATGGGCGAAGGCGCCGGTGCTCTGGTCGTCGAGAGCCTGGCCCACGCCCAAGCGCGCGGCGCGCGGATCTACTGCGAGATCACCGGTCTGGGCATGAGCGCCGACGCGCACCACATCACGGCTCCTCACCCCGAAGGCATCGGCGCGGCGCTGGGCATGCAGGGCGCGCTGGACGACGCGAGCCTCAACGCGTCCGATGTGGACTATCTCAACATGCACGGCACGAGCACGCCGCTGGGCGACATCGCCGAGACCAACGCGATCAAGCACGTGTTTGGCGACCACGCCTACAAGATGAGCCTGTCGTCGACCAAGAGCATGACGGGCCACATGCTAGGCGCCGCCGGTTCGTTCGAAGCCATCGCCTCGATCCTCGCGATCCACCACAACATCGTCCCGCCGACGATCAACTTCGAGAACCCGGACCCGCTCTGCGACCTGGACTACACGTTCAACGAGGCGCGCGAGAAGCCCGTCAAGATCGCCGTCAGCAACGCGTTTGGCTTTGGCGGGCACAACACGTCGGTCGTGTTCGAGCGCTTCGAGGGGTGACCGGAGAGTCGTCCTTTTCGCACGCGATGTGGCGAAGTGCGTGCGTTCAGCTGGCATGGCTGCTCCCGCTCGCACACTTCTGATCTTCGCTTTGCTGTCGGCTTGCGTTTCGGTGCGAGCCGATGCTCAGGCCGCTCGCCCCGTCACAGATGCAAGCGGCGCGTCTGTGGGGAGCAATCCACGCGGGCTCACGCTCGTCGGAGACCGTCTCTACTTCACGGCCGGAGGAGAGCGCAGCAGAGGGCTTTGGGCTGTTCATGAGGGCAACGCCTCGCGCATCGACCTGCCTATAACGGCGTTGAAGCGGCAGCCTCGGGACGATTGGAACGACTGGAGACGCGCGACCGCCGAAATCGTGGGGACCGACGGCACGTGGCTTTATCTAGGAGAACGCGGAGCGGCGGCCTCGGGCGGTGCCGACACGCTATGGGCCTACGACGGAAAATGCGTGGTGGCGACGCCCGACGTGAAGGCTGGGGAAGGCGTGCAGCTCGGCGATGCCGCGTACGCCCTGGTTGCGCCCAGCAGCGGCGGCGATCGCACACAGGTCCCCCGTCTGACCCGGCTCAAGAGCGGTCGCCCAGCAGAATCGCTCGACCTCACACCCCACGGCTTCGTCCGGTTCGGCGACCGGCTCTGGATCGCCGGCAAACGCGGCGAGGAGGCTCTGACGCTGTGGTCGTACGACGGCGAGCGGCTCGACCGGCATGCCAGCGCTTCCGACAGCCTAGCGGCTCAGGACGAGTATGAGATCCGGCTGAGCGTGGCCGGAGGCGCGCTGTATCTGAGCAGCGGTGCAAAACTCTGGCGCATCGATGGTGACCGAGTCGTGCGTGTCAACAGGCAGGGAGAAGACGACATCTCGGCGCCGTTCGACCTGCTGGGCCACGCGTTCGTCTACCAGAGTTCGTCGCAAGGGCCAGGCGTTTTCTCTCCTTCGTTCGTCCGCGCCGTTCAGGGCGATTCGCTCACGTGGGGCCTCCATGGCGAGTGGGGTGACCTGCCCGATTTATCCCGCTCGCCTCGTCCGGGAGCGGGCATTCGTTTCGACGGAGGTTACTATCTGTGGCGCGGCTCCGGGCCCCTCTACCGGACGCAGGGCGACACGCTCGCAGCCGTCGAGCCGCGAACCGCTTCGTTCGGCACCGTCGGCGATTTCACCTGGATCGGCGCCGACCTCTACTTCACAGCCGGGCAGTGGCAGAACAGCAGGCTATGGCGGATTCCGGAGGCCAGGTAGACCGCGCGCGTCGGAACGACTGATGGATCGCAGGCCGAACGATACGCATGCGCATTCTCGCGTGAGCAACTCCCGCTGCCGGTCGCCGGGTTCGCACTGAAACGCCGAAAGCCTGGGCGAGCGCGTTGGCGGTCTCGATTGCCGGATCGGAGCGGCTTTTCTCGTGGCGACGGTTAAGGCGCCAGCGGTAGGGCCGATAGCGCAGACGAACCTCCTACCTCCGTCCCAATGCTCGCAAACGTCTCGCTCAGTACCAAACTGTTCTTGAGCTTCGGCGTGATCCTGCTCCTCACGATCGTCGTGGGCGGAGTGGCGCTGTACGACGCGCACGCGCTGCGCGAGCAGAAAGAGCACGTTCAAGAACACGTCGTCGCGCCGCTCGAACGGCTGAGCCGCATGGGCGAGGCGTACCAGCAGAGCCGTGTGGCCCTCAACCGGGTGATCCAGACGACCGATCTGGAGCGCCAGCAGGTCGACCTCGACCGCATCTACGCGGTGCAGCGCGAACTCAACCAGCACGAGCAAGGCCTCTCGGCCGTGCTGCCGACGAACGCGGTGCGCGACGCCTACGCCGCCTGGTCGGCGCGCCGAGCCGACTACGGGCGCGAGCGCGACGTGGTGATTGCCTACGCCCAAGCGGGCGATTTGGAAGCCGCTCAAGCTCACGCTTCGAACGTCACCTACGGAATCGCCGAGGACGTGACCGAGCGCATGGAGCGTCTGCGGGCGTCCGTCCTCTCGTATGGAGATGCCACGTCGGTTCAGACGATGCGCGAGGCCGATAGTCTGCGCGCACTTCTGCTCTGGACGATCGTCGGGACCATCGTGCTCTCGGCGGCGCTGGCATTTTGGATCGCTGGGCGTATCAGCCGGGGCATGGGGGGGCTGCAAAGTGGTGCTGCGCGGCTCGTCGGCGGCGATCTGGACGTGCACTTCGAGCGCGGACGGACCGACGAGATCGGAGCGCTGGGCGGCATCCTCGAACGCCTCGCCGGGCGGCTGGTCAAGCGCGACGCGGCCATCGACACCATCCTGTCGCTCTCCCACATCGTGACGCAGGAGCGCGACCTGGGCCGCGGGCTGCGCGCGTTGATCGAAGGAGCGCGCCGACTCACGCACGCACGTCTGGCGCATCTCTCGGTGTACGGATTGGATCCGTCGGGTGACGTGTCGCTGTTCGTGGGTCCCGATGCTCCCGAAGACGGTGCGCCGGACGCGCGCGCAGACGGCTTCGTCTCGTTCGTCCACGTGCAAGACCGCGCGTTTCGTTCGAACCGCAAAGCGCCTCCGTCCCGCGCGGCTACGCTGCTCGCCGTTCCGATTCGCTTCGACGGGCAAATCTTGGGAGCGCTCTACCTGTCCGAGCGCGGAGACGGCACGCCCTGCTCGTCCGACGATCACAACCTGATCGAGTCGCTCGCCGCCATCGCCGCCATCACGATAGACGGGCAGCGGGCGGCTACGGCGCGGCGGGCGGTGCGAAAGCAGCTGGAGCAGAGCGTCGGCGTGATTCTCGACGCCATGAGCGCGTTCGCCGACGGGGACCTGTCCGTCCACCTCGACGAATCGACCGTCTCGCACTCGTCGATGGACGAACTGCCGCTCTTGTACGCCGGATTCAACCGCACCGTCACCCGCGTCGGATCGGCGATACGCGAGGTCAGCGACTCGGTCGACGCGCTGGCGGCGGCTTCGGTCGAGATGAGCGCTACGGTCGAGCAGATCGCCGCGAGCACGGATCAGCAGTCGCACCAGGCGCGGGACGTGACGCACGCGATGGGCGAGATGGTCGACACGATCAACGCCAACGCGCTGGTGTCGATGCAGGCGGCCGAGTCGGCGGCGTCCAACGGCCGGTTTGCCAAGGATGGCGGCGACATCGTGCAGCAGACGGCCGAGAAGGTGCGCGAGGTGGCGACGGTCTCGACCGAAACCGCTGAGACGGTCGCTCGGCTGGGCGCTTCGAGCCGGGAGATCGGCACGATCGCCGCCACGATCGCCGAGATCGCCGAGCAGACCAACCTGCTGGCGCTCAACGCCACGATTGAGGCGGCGAGGGCCGGAGAGAGCGGACGCGGATTCGCCGTCGTCGCCGACGAGGTGCGCAAACTCGCCATGCGCACGGCTAAGGCCACGCGCACGATCGAAGACACCATCGGCGCGATCCAGACCGACACCGAGACCGCCGTCGGCGCCATCAAGCGCAGCCGATCCGAAGTCGAACTGGGCGTCGTGCTGGCTGAGCAGGCGGGCTTGGCGCTCGAACGCATCGTCCAGACGACGGACGCGGCGCGCGACCGCATGATGCAGATCGCGGCGGCGACCGAGGAGCAGAGCGTCACCTCGGCGATGGTGGCTCAGAGCATGGACGCCATCACGAGGGCGGCATCCGAGGCCGCTCATGGCACCCAGGAAGTGGCCCACGCGACCAACGAACTCAGCCGCCTGGCCGTCTCGCTACAGGAAACCGTCCGGCGCTTCCGCTTCGACGCGCCGCTGGCCGCTGCGCCTTCGGGCGACGGATACGCGGGAGATCGCCCAGCCGTCGCGCTCCCGGCGGCCGCCCTGGCTGACCACGCCGTCCCCGCGGCGGCGGCCGACTGAGCGACGCCGCTCTCGAATCAACCGGGCTTCGCCTGCGACTCCATCCGCTCGCGCTGCTTTTTGCGCTCGGCCATCTCGGCGCGCTCCATCGCCACGAGCGGCGGATCGGCGGAGTGAACGTCGGCGGGCTCGGGCGTGTGGCCCTCTTCGACGCCCGGCGGCGTGCCCATGCGGGGCTCTCCCATCGCCTCGGCGTCGTCTGGATCGGGCGTGGGAAGCACGATGCCCTGGTCGACGAACGCGATGAGTAGATCGCCCGGAGCAGCCTTGGTGTCGTCCAACCCTTCGGCGACGATGCGCACTTTGCCCGCGCCGGGCACGACGAAGAGCGGGATCGAACGCTTGCCGAACTGCTTGGCGAACGCCGACGCATCGAACGTCTCGGTCAGCCGCACGACTTCGAGCGTCGCGCCCTTTTCGAGCCGCTCCTCGATCGACCGGTAGGTCGTGTGCGCGCCGAAGAGCGGGCGGCCGCGCAGGTGCGTGGGAAGCTCGCCCTCAGTCTCAGCGGTGGGGTCGACGCGGGCCGAGAGTTGGTAGACGTCGTTGGTGCCGAACGCTTCGGCGAAGTTGAGCGCGGCCAGACTGTTGACCTCGTCGTTGGGCGTCAGCGCGAGCAGCCTGCCGATGCCGCCCAGGTCGAGTTCGTCCAGAATCGTCTCGCTGAGCACGTTGGCCTGGACGGCTTCGAGCTTGGCCCGGTGCGCGTTGCGGACGTGCATCGGGTTGGCGTCGATCAGCAAGACTTTGACGCCCTGCTCCTTGAGCGCCCGCCCGATGCGCCACGCCCACGCATGCGCGCCGACGATGAGTACGCCCTGAGGATCGGGGTGCGCCAGCCCCAACCAGCGCGCCAGCGGCGAGATCGTCAGGCCGTAGACGAGGACCGTTCCGACGATGACCAGAAAGATGATCGGCACGATGACGTCGCCCTGTCCCGGAAGGACTTCGTTGACGCGGATCGAAAAGATGCTCGCCACGGCAGCGGCGACGATTCCACGCGGAGCCAGCCACGCCAGAAACGCCTTCTCGCGCCAGTCGATGCGCGTGCCCAGCGTAGACAGATAGACGGCCAGTGGGCGGATCGCCAGCATCATCACGGCGAGAAAGGCCAGGCTGCCGGGCGTCACGTAGTCGAGCGCCGACTGGTCGAGCCTGGCGCTCAGGATGATGAACAGGATCGAGATGAGCAGCACGCGCAGGTCCTCTTTGAACTCGACGATGCGGCGGATGGGCGCGTAGTTCTGGTTGGCCATGAAAATGCCCATCAGCGTCGTCGCCAGCAGGCCGCTCTCGTGCTGGAGCATCTCGGTCAGCGCAAAGACGGCGACGACAACCATCAGCGCGACACTGTTTTGCAGATAATCCGGAAGCAGCCTGCGGCGCAGCAGCATCACCAGCAGAGCCGCGCCCGCCAGCGCCCCGCCGATGCCGATGAACAGCTCTTTGACGATGCCCTCGAACGTGTGGAAGACCAGAGCGCCCAGCCCATGCACGCCCGGCTCGTTGATGAGCAGAATCGTTTCGAGCACCAACACGGCCAGGATCGCCCCGACCGGATCGACGACGATGCCTTCCCACTTGGCGATGCTCCCGACGCGCCCCGTCGGACGGACGTGGCGCAGGAGCGGGATGATGACCGTCGGCCCCGTAACGGTCAGGATGCCGCCGATGATCGCCGCCACGCTCGCGCTCACTCCGAGCAGCGCATAGGCCGTCAGCCCAGTCAGGACGCCCGTAATCGCGACGCCGATCGTGATCAGGTTGCGCACTACGTTGCCGACGCCTTCCAACTCGCGCAGACGCAGCGTCAGCCCGCCCTCGAACAGGATGATGCCGACGGCCAGCGACACGAACGCGAACAGCCCGTCGCCCTGGAGCAGGTCAGGGTCGAGCATTCCCGTGACGGGACCGGCCAGAAATCCGAACGCCAGCAGCAGCAGGATCGACGGCAGCCGGAAGCGCCACGCCAGCCACTGCGCGCCCACGCCGAGCACGAATACGGCGCCAGCGGCGAGGAGGAGAGTTTCGGTCAAAGTGCGGGTCGATGGGTGAGACCGAAGATACACCGATCCCATCCGCGCCGGGACAGCCCAAGGCCTACCTATGAGAGACGGACCCCAGGCCGGCTCAAGGGTCAGCGGGCGACCGTCAGCGTCTGCGTCGTGCGAAAGGTCTCACCCGCGACGACGACCGAGTAGACGCCCGAAGGCATCTGCGCTGCGTCCACCGCGTGCGTCAGCGCTTCGCCGCTTTCCATCGGCCCGTCGAAGAGAGTCGCGACGCGCCGCCCGAGCAGATCGTAGAGCGTAACGTCGACCTGCTGCGCGCGCGCCACCTGGATGCTTACACGCGCCGACTGCGACGCCGGGTTGGGCGAGATGGCCAGCCGTACGGCATCGCTCAGCCCAACGGCAAGCTCGACGACGGGCGAGAAGGCCTGCGCACCGTCTAGATCGATCTGCCGCAACCGGAAGCGGTGAACGCCCGGAGCCAGCGCTGTCGTTCGGAACGTGTAGGATTGGGCTTCGAGCGTCGACCCGGCACCGGGTAGGAAGTCGAGGTCTCTGAAACCGGTCGCATCAGGTGCGTGGTGCTCGACGTGGAAGCCGGTGTTGTTCGTCTCGCTCGCCGTCGCCCAGTCGAGGCGGGCACCCGAGCCGTCGAGCGTAGCGGAAAACGTCGTGAGCTCGACCGGAAGATTGGCGTCCGTACTCGTCGTAGCGATCACGCCGCGCATATCGGTCGCGTTGGCTCCGCCCGGTTGGTAGACGTTCGTCGGCGATCCTCCTGCGATGGGGAAGCTCTGGACGACGCCCGTCGGCGGCCCGTTGGGAAGCAGGACGACGAACAGGTTGGTGGGCGTTGCCGTGATGCCCCACGGGGTGTAAAGAGTGTTGAGCGGCTGCCAGTTGATGTCGAGATTGGTCGTGCCGTCCTTGTCTACCCGGCCGATCGAACTGCTGCCCGCGGTCCGGTTGGCCCAGTAAATGAACGATCCTTGCGTGGTGATGCCGACGGGATTGGTGAGGCCGGTAACGAACAGACCGTTGGAGTTTCCTCCCGATCCATCTTTGAGTGCACGGCCGATCGAGTCGTTCGCGTCGTCGGTCCAATAGACGAACGTGCCGTCCACGGTGACGTGGCGCAGGGAGACTGAGTTCGACACGGTGATGACTACTTGGGTGTCGAGATTGCGGCGCGTAGAGTTGAGGGCGACGCGCAGAATTCTGTTTTGCAGGCGGTCGGTCCAATAGAGAAACGTGTTGTCGGTCGTGATGCCGTTTATGCTACCGCCGGGAAATCCAGCGATCCAGCCGTTCTCGACGTTGTTGCTGGTGAGCCGCGTGTCGATGCGGGAGATTTCGTTGCCGGTTTCGCTGGCGACGTACAGATAGGTGCCGTCGAAGGCGATGTCGGTGGCAGGCGCGACGAATTGCGCAATGCGAGTTCCGGCGTTCGAGCCGGCCCCGGACTCGTTGACGCGGTCGATCAGCCCCGTCGTCGAGCGGCCGATGTAGACGTAAGGCTGGGCGGCGACCGGGACGGCGGCGAGCAGCAGCAAGAGAAGGGTGGCGAGGCGCATGGTGCGTACGGCGTAAGGTGGAGGTGTGGTGAATCGGGGCGGCACCGCGTGGCGTGCCATCCCTCAGAGTTGAAATACCCCATTGCCGTGGCGTACAGCCTTCCACTAAAGGAGAGGATTGAGGTAGCGGAAAGGCTACATCGTCTTCTGTGTGGTCGATGTCCTGATGGTCGGAGACGAACGAAAGATCACCACAGCAAGTCGTAGGGCAGAGTGCCACGTGGCCGCGTAACACCCTCGTCGCCGGCGAACGCCGCGGTGCATCGGCGCGTCTGTTGAGGCTCATCTAAACCCGCGTTTCCATGTCCGCAGTAGACTCCGGCACCTTTTCTATCGGCGGCGACCTGCCCGTCCACCGCCTGGGCTACGGCGCCATGCAGATCACCGGCGACGGCGTCTGGGGCGACCCGGCCGATCCCGATCAGGCACTCGCCGTACTCGAGCGCGCCGTCGAACTGGGCATCACGCTCATCGACACGGCCGACAGCTACGGGCCGTTCGTGAGCGAGGACCTGATCGCCCAGGCGCTGCATCCATACGCCGACGGCCTCGTGATCGCGACCAAGGGCGGACTGACGCGGACGGGTCCGAACAAGTGGCACGCCGTCGCCCGGCCGATGTATCTGCGCCAGTGCCTCGAGATGAGCCTGCGCCGATTGAAGCTGGAGCGCATCGACCTCTATCAGCTTCACCGCATCGACGAGAAGGTGCCGATGGAAGACCAGATCGGCGAGCTGAAGAAGATGCAGGACGAAGGCAAGATCCGCCACATCGGGCTGAGCGAGGTCACGGTCGAGCAGATCAAAGAGGCGCGCGGCATCGCCGAGATTACGACGGTTCAGAACCTCTACAATATCGGCAACCGCAAGCACGAAGACGTGCTCGACTACTGCGAGGCCAACGGCATCGGCTTCATTCCGTGGTACCCGCTCAACACCGGCAAACTGCTCAGTTCGAACGACAGCCCGCTTGCCAAGGCTGCCACCGATCTCGACGCCACGCCCGCCCAGGTCGCCCTGGCGTGGCTACTCAAACGCTCGCCCGTGATGCTGCCGATTCCCGGAACGAGCAAGGTCGCCCACCTGGAGCAGAACGTCGCCGCCTCGGGCCTGGAACTGAGCGACCACGTGTTTCAGAGCCTGAGCGAGGCCGACCACGACTGATCGGCGCCGTAAGGCCGCGCCGAGACGCAAGAGAACGTCGGCCATGAGACGGCACTACGCAAACCCGTAGCGCCGATGCGCGGTTTCGGGGCGAGGTGCCCCCGAGGGCGCCAGCGGGCACTCGGATCGGCCAGCGCACTACGCATTGTCGTAGTTGCGGGAGAGACCCGGTGAGAGGCATTCTAGTGATGCACTTTTCCCTCCGTCTCCATGGACCGCATTCACTCCCTCGCCCTCGCCTGCGCCGCGTTGCTTCTCGCGCTGGCTCCTACCGCCCACGCTCAGCAGATCAAGCCGGATTCTGACCCCAGCGCACCGGCGACGTACCGGCTTACGACGCTGGCAGGTAGCGCCGCGCAGACCGACGACCTACGGCAGGTCGACCCCACTTTTACGTGGCGTCCGGCGCGCGCGTCCACGATTGCGGCCAACTCGCTGCTCAACGGCCTCGATGCCGCCATGAGCGCGGGGGACGTGGACGGCGACGGCCTGGACGACGCGCTGCGCCTCAGTTCGGCGGGCCGCGTGCTCGACGTGACGACCGACGATCCGTCGGACTTGACAGCCATTTCGGCACTGTATCCCGGCTCGGGTGCGGCTCCTCAGCAGGTGCGCTCCCAGCTTTTCCCCGTCGGCGACCTGAACGGCGACGGACGCGCCGACGCGCTCGGCTACGACGACTCCGCCACCCAGGCGGCGCGGCTCTACTTGGGCGCGGCCTCGGGCTATGCCGCCACGTCGGCGCAGATCACGCTCGCGCGCCCGCTCAACGGCAGCTACCATCCGGCCGCCGACCTGGGCGGCAGCGTTCCCCGTGAAGCGCTCTGGCTCGGCGACGAGGGCCGCGTGCTGGCCGTGAGCTACGACGGAACGGCACTGAGCACCCGGCTCTGGGTGAAAGTGGTTGTGACGGGAAGCTTCGTCTACAACGTAGGCACGATCGTCGGGTTTGACGTGGCCGACTACACCGGGGACGGGCTGGCCGACGTGGTCTTCGCCGGGCGCGACGTGCGAACCCAGCCGGGCATCCAAGTCGGCATGTACTATGGCGGTGAGAGTGGAGCGGCGGGCTGCTCCGCCGCAGCGTTCAGCCGCGTCCCGCGCGGGACCGCTACCATCTATGCGAGCCGGTTCGTGGACTACAACGCCGACGGCACGCTCGACCTGGCCGTCGTCACGGCGGACGGCACGGCAATCTGCGGCATTGGGCCTGCGCCCAATCCGGGGCTTTCCATCGCGGCCTACCCGGTCGGCGACGTGAACGACGACGGCATCGACGACTTCGTGCGCCTGACGCGGTCCGACAGCATCGGTGTCTACTATGGCCCACTCGACCCAGCGACGCGTCTCTTCGCCGACTCGGCGTTCGTCGATCTGCCCGATGGCATGAGTTTGCGAAGTACGGTCGTCAAGGAGCAGAACATGGCTCAGGGTGGGCGCGAGTTGGTGCTGCCTGTCTCTTCCGGAGGCCTGGGCTACGTGCGCATCGCGCTGGGCGCGCCGGGCGCGATCTCGGTCGGCACGCCCGTCACGTCGCCGTCGACGCCGTCGGCCTACGTTCCCGAGACGTACCGGCTGGGCGACCTCAACGGCGACGGGCGCGAGGACTTCGGCTTCGTCGTCTCGCGCAGCGACCGCGCCGAGGGCGAGGCGTTCGGGCGCATCGAGGTGTACTACGGTGCCAGCCCGATGCCCGCCGAACCGTCGGTCGTGATTCCGTTTTCCGACGACGTCTCCAGTATCTACTCGCTTGCCGCAGCCGACGTGAACGGCGACGGGCGCGGCGATCTCGCCATCGGCGTCAATGTAAGTGGATCGGGCGAGATGCGGCTCCACCTGGGCGGCGTGGGCGGCGTCGCTACTCAACCCTCGCGCATCGTACCGGCTGCCGAACTGTTTCCCTCGGCAGATGCAGCCAACCTTTACCAACTCAACGCGGTTGCCGTGGGCGACGTGACCGGCGACGGCCGCGCCGACCTCTACGTCAACGCGCCCGCAGCCGGAGCATCCATCGTGCTCCCCGGAACGGCATCGGGGCTGTCGCAGACGCCGCTGCCCATCGACCTCGGCGATCAGGACGGCGTCAGGGGAGGCGGTGCGCGCGTGGTGGCCGGAGACTTCAACGGAGACGGCATCTCGGACCTGGCTGTCAGCGAGGGCTTTCCCGGTCCGAATCCACTCGTCTACTATGGCACCGCCGATGCTACCCAGATGGCCACGCACGACGTCACAGTCGAGGTTCAGGGCGTATTCGCGATGGCCGCCGGTGACTTCGACGGCAACGGGCGTGACGACCTCGCCGTCATCCCCTTCTCGCGCAACAGCAATAGCATACGCATGTGGGATGGGGGCTTCGCCAACAGCAGCGGCACCGGCTTCACCTATACCGCGGCCTTTCTTCCGGTCGAGACGCTGGGCATGACACCCGACGACTTTGGAGCCGAGATCCTGGGCCTCGACGCCGTACCCGACCTCGACGGCGACGGCGACGACGAGCTGCTCGTCTCCACGACGTTTCAGACCATCTTCGCCTCGTCTCCCCAGCCTACCAACGCGTTGCTCTACAGAGGAGGCGTCTTCAGCACATTCCGGCGGATGCCGGTTGCCGTTCTCGCCGCGCCCAACCCATACACCGCGTTGGGGTCGGACATGAACAGCATATTCGGCCCCATCAAACCGCTGCCCGTCGCCGACTTCGACGGCGACGGAACCGTCGAGGTCATCCTGACGCAGGCGCGCGACAACAACGACGGCGGCGGCACGAGCCGCGTCTACGCTTTTCCCCTGGCCGCAGGCCGCGACAACGCGACCGTGGCGAGCGTGGGAAGCCCCGCCTTACTGCCCACGCCCGACGCCGCGAGCACCGGCTCGATCGTCGAGGTGATCGACCTGGTCGTGAGCGGCAGGCACGCTGCGATGAGCGTCCGCCTGGGCGCGCTCAGCGAGTTTGACGAAGCCGACGGCGAGGTCATCGTCGTCACGTTCGAGCGGACAGGTGCGTCGTGGACGCAGACCGGCGTGCTCCGACCGTTCGGAAGCCCCATTTACGTCCGCTACACGCTCGCGCTCGATGGCGACCGGATGCTCGTCGGCTTAACCGCAGCACCCGACCGTGGCGCCCAAGGCTCCGGGCTGGTCTACGCCTACGCGCACGGCAGCGGCGGGTGGACGCTCGACCAGACGATCGGTACGGCGGTTGCGCTTACGGACAACCGGTTTGGCAGAACGCTCGCCCTCTCGGGCGATCTGGCGCTCGTCGGAAGCGACAACGGCGGCGGTAGCAGTGGCAGTGCCGGCGGGCGCGTCTACAGCCTGCGCTACGCGGCGGGCGCGTGGACGCTCGAGGGCCGCGTCCGGCACGGCGAGGATGCCACCGACGAAGGCGGCTTCGGCAGCGGCCTGGCGCTCGACGGCACCCGGGCGCTCATCGGCGCTCCCTTCCTGGACGATGGGCGAGCCTTCGTGTTCGAGCGCGAGGGCGGCGAGTGGACGTTCCGCTACGTCATGGCCTCCCCGTCGGACGCCCCGTCCAGTCCCTCCTACTTCGGAAACCTCGTCGCCCTCGACGGCGACCGTGCGCTCGTCGAAAGCAGCGGTACCGTCTTCGTCTACGACCTGCAAGGAACCGACTGGGTGCGCACGGCCAGGCTCGACGTGCTCGGCGACGAGGCCGACTACGACGTCGACCACCTCGCGCTCTCGGGCGAGTTGGCACTGGTCTCCACCGATCAGTACATAGATGCCACCGAACCCGAAGTGGGCGCGCTCTTCGTCTACACGCGCTCGGGCGAGCGGTGGAACGAGCGCGTCGTCGTCGGCGAGCGGCAGCGGTCGCGGTTCGGTGCAGGGCTGGCGATTTCGGACGCGCGTGCGTTCGTCTCCGGCGGCACGGCCAGCGGAGCGGTCGCGGCCTACGGAATCGATCTGTCAGCGCTCGTCACGTCGGCCGAGCGCCCCGATGCTCTCGCACGCGCTCGCGTGTCGGTCGCTCCCAATCCCGCTCGCACGCGTGCCCGCGTCGCGCTCACGACGGTCGCTTCCGGCCCTGCGAGCGCGCGCGTCTACGACCTACTCGGCCGCCAGGTGGCAACGCTCCACGACGGCTCGCTGCCCGCCGGCACGCACCGGCTCGACTGGGACCTGTCGGGGGTTCCGTCGGGACTCTACTTCGTCCGGCTCACGAGCCTCGACGGCGTGGCCATGCAAACCGTGAGCGTCGTTCGCTGAATCCACCTCGCGGCGCGTGCTCACGGCGTCCGGCCTCGAAACCTGACAGGTCTTCAAGACCTGTCAGGTTTTTTGCCTCTGAAAGTGCCCCATCTTGCAGGATGCTCTCTCCGACTCGCCCGCTCCTCGCTCTGCTGCTTTGCCTCGTCTTATCGGGGTGCCTGCCCAGCAGTTGCCGCCGCGAGGAAGACCGCTCGCTCTCCGCCGCCGACAGCCTGTCGATCGCGCTCGCCGAGACGATCGCCATCGACACGCTTGAGGTGGTCTGGCAGTCGGGCGATTTCGACTTTCCGCGCACGCTGCGGTGGGCTCCGGACGGCGCGCTGTGGGTCGTCGATGCCGAACGCAAGCTGGTAACGGCATTCGACAGCGCGGGGACGGTCACGAGGCTGGTGGCGACCGAATTGGAGGCCCCTTACGTGGCCGGATTTCGGGGCGATTCGCTCGTCCTGTTTCAGCCCTCGCCTGCGCTATTCGCCGTCCACGGATACCGCGGCGAGTCGCCTCGCCAGATCGTCGTTGGCGGCGTGCCCGACGAGCCTGCCCTGCTGCGCTACGGCTCCGTCTGGGGCGATGGGTTCGTGTTCAAAGGCCTGAGCGAGATCACGCCACCCTTTCTGCTCACGGCCGACGCGCAGGGTGCTTCGGTTCAGCGCTACGCCCTGCGCGGACCGTTCTGGCGCTACGCCGGGCTGATGAAGCCCGCCCCGAACGGCGACCTGCTCAGCCTGTCCGGATTCCGCCCCGTCGTCGACCGAATCGCCCGAACGTCGCTCGTCGACACGACGGCGACGCCCGACACGCTGCGCCTGGACGGCTTCTCTGCCCCGGTCCCGATCATGGCCCGCGCGCGCCGCTTTGCCCAGGGCGAGGACGGCGAACCGCCGCTGCTCACCGCGTCAGCCGATCAGGCGGGCGACCTGCTGTTCGTGCTCAACATGCGCCCCGGCTGGCTCCGCGTCGACGTGTACGACGCGGCCGGTGTTTTGCGCCATGCCCTCAACGAACCCAACCCGCAGGCAGGCAAGAATTTCTATCCACGCGACATCGCCGCCCGGCAGCGAGCCGGCGGTTACGACATCGCCGTCTCCTTCACCGACCCCAGCCCGCGCGTCGCCGTCTACCGCTGGACGCCCGGATCGTAGCTCGCGCGAACTCCCTTGCGCCCGCCGCGCCGCATGAGTAGTCTGTACCCCATGAAGACTGCTCCCCCGCTGCTCCTAATCCGCAGTTGGTGGTGGCTTCCGCTTGGGTACACGGCGTTGTCGGTCGTGTGGCTGGCGCTGTGGCTTTCGGCGATGCGGCAGCCGCTGACGCTCGCCGTTTTGGTCGATTTTGCGCTGCCCGAGGTGCTGATGTGGAACGCGTGGTGCGTAACGACGCCGCTGATCGTGGCGATGGCGCGGCGGTGGTCGTTTTCAATCCGCCCGCTGTCGTGGAGATGGAGCGCCCACCTGCTGCTGGCACCGCTGGTCGTGCTGGCGACGAACGCCCTCGGCTTCGGGCTCACCGCGGCGTTTCACGTTGCGGCGTCGAGCGTGGGCGCGCCACTGGGGGCGACGCTGGGGGACCAGATGCAGTCGCGCATGACCGAACTGCTTACGCTGGGCCTTCCGCTGGGCTGCATCGTCTACGCGCTGATCGTGGCGCTGGCGCAGGTGGCGGGCTACGTCGAGCGGCTGCGGGCGGAGAAGGAGCATTCGTCGGCGCTGGAGACGCAGTTGGCACGCGCCGAGCTGGACGCACTCCGCATGCAACTCCATCCCCACTTCCTGTTCAACACGCTCAACACGATCTCGTCGACGCTCCACGACGACCCATCGGCCGCAGACCGGATGCTGACCCAACTGGGCGACTTCCTGCGCCTGACGCTCGACCACGCGCACCGCGCCATCGTCCCGCTGTCCGAGGAGGTCGACTTCAACCGGAGATATCTGCGCATCGAACAGCACCGACTCGAGGACCGGCTGGACGTACGCGTCGATGTGCCGCGCGACGTGGCGAGCGCCGCCGTTCCCTATCTGCTCCTGCAACCGCTCGTCGAGAACGCGATCCGGCACGGCATCGGCCAACGCGTCGGGGCGGGGACCGTGACGATACGGGCCGCGCGTGAGGGAGAGGAGTTGGTCGTCGACGTGATCAACACGGGTCCCGAGTTGTCGGGCGAGCATCGGGCGGGCGGCATCGGACTGCGCAACACGCGGGCTCGGCTGGATCAGACGTACGGGCACGCGGCATCGCTCACGCTCGGCTCCATAGAGGGCGGCGTTCGGGCGCGCGTGCGGTTGCCGTTCGCAGCGTACCAGGCATCGCCGGGCGATGGAGCGCCGGGCGATGGAGCGCTGAGCGCAGACGTGCCGGTGGTGCAGACCGGTGCAGTCCGTGTCTGACGCCACCGCCCCTATCCGCGTCGCCGTCGTGGACGACGAACCTCCGGCCCGGCGCAAGCTGGAGCGCTGGCTCGGGCGCGATCCCGAGATCGAGATTTCCGGGCTATGCGCCAACGGATACCAGGCGCTCGACCTGATGCGCACCGACCCGCCGGACGTGCTCTTCCTCGACGTGCAGATGCCCGAACTGAGCGGCTTCGACGTGCTCCAGCGCCTGCCGGACGGAGCGGCTCCGCTCGTCGTGTTCGCGACGGCCTACGACCGCTACGCCGTCGACGCGTTTCGCCACCACGCCGTCGACTACCTACTCAAGCCGTACGACGGCGACCGCTTCGCAGACACGCTCGCGCGCGTCAAGCATCGCTGGCGGCAGCGCAGTGCGCCCGACGCCCGACAGCAACTGGACGCGCTGCTCCACGCCCTACGCCCGGCGCCCGACTACCTCGACCGCATCGCCGTCCGGCACCCCGACCGGGTCGATCTGGTATCGGTCGACGAGATCGACTGGATCGCAGCCGAAGGCAACTACGTGCTCGTCCACGCGGGTGGGCGCAGGCATCTGGTACGCACGAGCATCGGCGGGCTGGCCGAGCGCCTCGATCCGCGCCGGTTCGCGCGCATCCACCGCTCTACGATCGTCCACCTGGCGCGCGTCGCTTCGCTGCTGCCCGCCTCGCACGGCGATTACACTGCCGTCCTGCACGACGGCACGCACCTGGCGATGAGCCGCACCTACCGCGACCGATTGCGCGAGGTGCTGCCCGTCGGATTTTAGTACCGCGTCACACTGATTGTGATGGGTAGTCGTTGCGAGCGTAGCGCGGCAACCTCGTCGTCCAGCGTGTGGAATCGCCAGGTTGCCACGGCCTTCGGCTACGCTCAGGGCAGGCTGTCGCCCAATGCGGCGCATCGCGCTTCCTTCGGCCACGCTCAAGACAGGCCTCGGGCGCTTTGCTGAACACGCCCCCGACTCCCGCTCGCCTGCCGACGCCTTTCTCGGACAAACTCTAGGCGAGGCCGCGCGGCAAGCGACTAGGCAGACGAGTCGCGATTCCGACTCGTCCCGGTGGTGCGCGGTTCGTCCCACTAGCGTCCGCGTCGTACCGGAGGGCGAAATCAGCGCGCGCAGACCGGATAGGTTGCGGAAACGCTGCGGGGCATGGTGCTCCGCTGGCCTCCTCCTTACCTCTTCCGCCATGCGCTCACTGCTACTCGCGCTCCTCTTCCTCCTGCTGATCGCCCCGGCTTCGGCGCAGACCGTCAGCAGCCTCACGTTCTCGGCGCCGCGCAGCATGGACGGCCTCTACGTTGACGACGAAGGCATTCTCTACGTCACGTCCGGATTCTTGGGCAGCGAGATTTACCGCGTCGCACCCGACGGCACGCTGTCCGTCTTCGCGTCCGGCATCGCCGGTTCGATCCACCTGACCAAGGCGAACGACGGCAACTTCTACGCGACCAACTTTAACAGCGGACTGATCAGCCGGATCGCGCCCGACGGCACCGTGAGCGACTTCGCCAGGGTCGACGACGGCCCATCGGACATCGTTCAGGGGCCGGACGGGCGGCTCTACGTCACGCACTATGGCGATCCGCGCGGCAACGGCGACGGCACGACAGTCTCGGCTATCACGCTCGGCGGCGCCGTGACCACGTTCGCGTCGGGCGGCCTGCTCGACGCGCCGGTCGGCCTCGATTTCGACGACGACGGCACCCTCTACGTCGCCAACATCAACAACGGACGGATCCTCAGCATCACGCCCGACGGCAGCCAGACGCTGTTCGCGTCCATCCCCACCCGAGACTCCGTGACGGTGCTCACCATCGGCCACCTCGTGTGGGCCAACGAGCGCCTCTACGCCACCAACCTGTCGGGCGGCAAGGTCTTCTCGTACGAGCAGGACGGGACGCGGAGGCTCATCACCGGCACCGGCGAGTTGTCACGCGTCGACGGCCCGGCGGCAACGGCTACGCTGGTAGGTCCTAACGGAATCGCAGCGTCCATCACGGGCGACACGCTCTTCGTCAGCGAATACATCGGCCCGACCAATCGCCTACGCATCATCGACCTCAGAGCGGCGACGACGAGCAGCGAACATCCGTCGGGCGCGGACGCTGTTCGGCTCGACGCAGACCCCAGCCCGTTCACCGGCCAGACGACGTTTCGGTTCACCCTCGCTTCCGCCTCAGACGTGTCGCTGACCGTCTACGACACACTCGGACGCGTCGTCGGAGAAGTCGCGGCAGGCCAGCACATCGCCGGAGATCACCGCCTGGACTGGACGCCCGGCGCGCTAGGCTCAGGTGTCTACTTTGCGCGGCTGACGGCGGGCACCGCGCAGCACGTTCGCCCCGTCGTCTATCGCCGATAGACCGGTCTCACTGACGCGGGCGATCCCCCCGCCGGGCCCCCACGGCTCGGTGGGGACGTGCATTTACCCAGGCGCCGCCACACCCGATACTCTCTTGGCGCGAGCGGCGGGGTGCATCCCGACACTATGGGCGATGATCGCGGGCGGTCAGTTGCCGATGGGCGAGCCGGGCGGCGGTGTGAGGGCGCGCGGCAACTCGGCGTCGGGCGCGTAGTCTCTTGCGAGGTAGCGCGCGATGCGAGCCGAGAGCCAGCGCGCGTGGTCGTCGCCGGTCGACAGGTCGCGCGCCATGCGGTCGAGGTGCGCATCGGTCGTGGCGCGTACGGCCGAGGCAGCGCGCGTGTTGGACGACAACTCCATCAGCGCGCGCGTCCACTCAGTCCATACACCTTTGCGAATGTCGGCGAGATAGGTGTCGTCCGATTGCGCTCCGTTCGCGAGCTTGGCGGTCGTACGCTCGAGGAGGTCGGTAAACGACGGAAGGTCTGCGTCTTGAGCGGGCTGGTAGGCCAGCCGGGTTGCGCGCGTGGCGTCGAGCAGATAGCCGAACGTCAGCGCGGCTCCGGTTTCGGCGGGGGCGATGGGGTCGAACGTCAGGCCCGTCCGCCCGTCGAACAGCTCGCGCGTGCGTCCGTAGCCCGGCGGACGCGGCGGGATCAGACTGCGCAGGGTGGGCGGAAGCGCGAGCGCGCTGGGCGCGACCGTCGCCAGGAGCGCGTCCAGCGCGTCGTTCTGAGACCGGGCATCGACCGGAGCCATCGCCGCCGATCCATCGCCGCGCTGGGTGTAGGCGTACGACACGCCCCCGACCAGGTGAGCCGCCGCGTCGACCTGGTAGCGGTGGCCCAGGTAAAGCGGCACTAGAGCTTCTTCGAGCGTCGCAAGCGGGCGTCCGTTGCGGATCGCGGCCTCGCCAAAGCGGGCGAGCGCGTCGCGGCGGACCGCCATCTGATCGCGCAACGCCTGGGCGGCATTCGTGCCGTTGTCCCACAGCGCGCCGTACGGAGTGGCGGCGCCGGTCGGCCGCGCGTCGGTGTCCGAGAGGTAGCGCAGGCCGCGCTCGCGGTTTTCGCGCAGAACGGTTTGCATGGTCACCGTGTCGTGCGCGTAGCCGTACCGGACGGCCTGCACGTCCCACGGACCGACGCCGACGCCGTACGCATCGGACAGATCAAGGTCGCCGCCGACTAGCGTGACCAAGGGCGCCGGATAGTCCATAACGGTCGAACGGTCCTGCGTGCTTCCGGCGAAGTTGTGCGCCAGCCCGATCGTGTGACCGACCTCGTGCGCCGACAGTTGCCGCAGTCGCGCCAGCGCCAGTTGCAGCATCGGATCGCTCGCCTCGTCCGCGAACCCGTCTGCGTTGGCCTCGGCATAGGGGGAGAGCAAGCCTTCAGCGATCAGATAATCCTGCCGCACGCGCAGCGATCCGAGCGACACGTGACCTTTGAGAATCTCGCCCGTTCGCGGATCGACGACCGATGCGCCGTAGCTCCATCCGCGCGTCGAGCGGTGCACCCACTGGATCGTGCTATAGCGCACGTCGAGCGGATCGACCGAGTCGGGACGCACTTCGACGCGGTAGCCGTCGCGAAAACCGGCGGCCTCGAACGCATCGGCCCACCAACGCGCGCCGTCGAGCAGAGCCGAGCGGACCGGTTCGGGCGTTCCCGGATCCAGATAGTAGACGATGGGCTCGCGAGCATCGCACATGCCGCTAGCGTCGGGAGCGCCCGCGCATTCCAAGCGGTGACGCGTAATCAGGCGCTGCGTCAGGTCCTCGCCGATTGGCGCGGCATAGTCGGCGTAGCTCATCGCGAAGTAGCCCGACGCCGGATCGAAGGCGCGCGGCGAGTAACCGTCGTCCGGCAGCGCGACGAGCGAGTGGCGCGCTCGGACGGTGACGGCCTCGGCGTCGGCGGCGACGCTGCGGACTTCGCGGCCCGGAGCCGACGAGGCAAACGTCAAGCGCGCTTCCATCTCGGAGTTTTGGGGAAACGCTTTGAGCATCGTCGGCACCAGCGCGCTGCGTTTGGCGTCCAGCGAGAACGCGCCTTGTCCGGTCCCTCGGAGCGTCTGAGCCACACCTTGCGCGTCGCGCACCACGAACGCCGTCGCGTCGACGAGCACGCGCCCGTCGGTCTCGGCTGCCACGTCGAACGCCCACACGACGCTAGCCGCAAACGCATCGGCGACGGCCAAGCGCTCGGCGGCGTTGTCGCTCTCGGCGCGGTAATCGAGGTTGGGCTGCACCATCAGGATGCGCGGCCCGACGCGCTCGAACCGGACGACGCGCGTGCCGGTCAGTTTGCTGCGGTCCAGCCCCACGTCGTTCGACCCCAGCCCGGCGGCCAGGCTCGTGACGTAGAGCAGATCGGCATCCAACGCGGCGATTTCCATCCACACTTTGCCCTCTTTGGCGTCCCAGAAGAGCGGCCACATCCCATCTCGCCGATCCATACCGTCGGTCTTCTTGGCGATCGTCGGCAGTCCGGATGCCGGTTGCGGCGATGACACCGAAGCTGGCAGCGAGAGGGAGGGCGCCGACGACGAGCAGCCGAAGCTGAGCAGGGCGAGCGCGGCCAGGAGAGGCAGGCGGGGCATGGGCGGAGCGGATAGAACGTCGACCAAAATAGACCTTCTCTGCCCAATAACCGAGTTGGCTACAGCTCGCCAATGCGCTGAAACGCTCGCAGGCTACGCGGCTGCGGCACGCCCCTCGCCGAGTTGCGAAGCCGTATCGCCGGGTGCGTCTGCCGGCGCCATCGGTAGCCACACGCGCAGCGTCGATCCGACTCCCTCGTCCGACTGTACGTCGAGCCGAGCGCCGAACCGGTCGGCCAGGCTCCGCACGATGGACAGGCCCAGCCCGATGCCCTCGAACGCGCGCGTCGTACCGCCCGACTCCTGCTGAAACGGCTCGAACGCCTTGGCGACGAATGCCGGACCCATTCCGACGCCTGTATCCGCCACTTCGACCCACGCCCACTCGTCGTCCGATCCCACGCGGACGTCGATGCGGCCCGAGTGCGTGAACTTGACCGCGTTAGACACCAGATGCGCCACGAGCCGCCCCAGCGCGTCGCTGTTGGTCCTCGTCCAGACCGGATCCGAGGGCGCTGACACGTGCAGCGCCAGGTGCTTGGCCTGCGCGCGTGCTGCATAGGCATGCACCGCGCTCCGCACGATGCGGGTAACGTCGGCGCGCTCGAGCGCCAGGATCACGCCGCTCTCGAGCTGGGCGTAGTAGAGGACCGAGTTGAGCGTGTCGAGTAGCCGCTGCGCGCTCGCCTGGATGATGCCGACGATTTCGGGGTCCGGGTCGCCCGGTTCTTCGGCCATGAGGTCGGCGAAGCCCAGGATAGCCGTGAGCGGCGTGCGGATCTCGTGGCTCATGTTGTCGATGATGTTCGTCTTGAGCCGGGCGACTTCTTCGGCGCGCTCCTGAGCTTCGACGGCGGCGGCGCGCGCGTCCATCAGCGACTGCGCATGCAGTTTCTCGCTCGTCACGTCCTGAGACACGCCCGACATGTGCGTCGGCCGGCCGTTTTCGGCGTAGACGCGGCCCAGCGTGCGCACCCAGCGCTCCTCGCCCTGAACCACGACGCGGTACTCGGTCGACACGTCGGCGGCGCCTGCTTTGGCGGCCCGCATCATGGCCTGCTGCATCAGGTCGCCGACGCCCGCTCTGTCCTCCTCGGCCAGCAGCCGAATGGCCGTCCCTCCCCTGCCGTCGAACGCTTCGGCGCCGTGGATGGAGCACGTCTGGGCGGACCAGTTGGCGTGGTTGGTCTCGAAGTCGTACTCCCACACACCAATGTGGGCCGACTCGACGGCCATCTGCAAGTGCCGCTCGCTGGCGGCGAGTTGCCGCTCGGCTCGCCGCCGCTCCGTCACGTCGTCGGCGGCGAACGAGCACAGCGGCACTCCGCCGTCGGTATGTCCTACCGGGTTGACGGTGGCGCTGAGCCGGGCAGTTCCGCCAGCCGTCGGGTTGTCGTACTCGAACCGGACCGGCTCGCCGCTGGCGATCGACGCGTGGAAGGCATCGACCCACCGGCTGAGCGCGTCGGGAACGAATTCGCCCGCGCGCACTGAACCCCGCGGCGGTGCGGCCTCCATCGCGTTGGCGAAAAACTCCTGAGTGGCCGCGTTGGCGATCACGAACGACACGTCGTCGGGGTGCACCTCTACGACGCCCATCATGCCAGGGACCGTGTCGAAGAAACTCTGCAGCACCGTCGTCTGCCGTTCGAGATCGCTCCTGGTTTGGTGGGCATCGTCGACGTCGACGCAGGTGCCGATGAACTCGATGAACCGGTCGTCGTCGAAAATGGGGACGACCTGGCTGCGCGTCCAATGGTAGGTACCGTCGCGGTTGCGGCGGCGGTGCGTCGTCGCATAGGGAAGCCGGTCGCGAAGCGCCTCGTGCCAGCCGTCGACTACGCGGTCCCGGTCGTCGGGGTGCAGCGCGTCGGCCCATCCCCACCCGTCGGCCTCATCGGACGAGAGCGACTGGTCGAACGGATACGAGCGGCGCAGTTCGGTCACCTCGCCCTGAGCGCTCGCCACGAACGTGACCTGAGACGTGGCCTCGACGAACGCTCGGAAGCGGCGCTCGCTGGCGCGCAGGTGGATTTCGGTCGTGATCAAGTCGCTCAGTTCTTCGAGCGCCTGGCGGTCGCCCTCACTCCAGACGTGCGGTTCGGTGTCGATGGCGCAGAGCGAGCCGATCACGAACTCGCCGCCCGGCGAGCGCACCGCTACGCCCAGGTAGGCCCGGACTCTCAGGTCAGTGACGGCGCGGTTGTCCCGTACCAGGGGATCTTGGAGCGCATCCGGAACGGTCAGCGGGTGCCCAGACGTGACGACGTGCTGACAAAACGAGGCGTCGAGTCCGGTCTCGCGCACGTGCTCCAAGTCAGCGGGCATGCCGTGGGCGCTCTTGAAGAACTGCCGGTCGTGCTCCACCAGAGAGAGCAGAGATACCGGCGCACCCACGATACGCGACGCCAGCCGAGTGAACCGGTCGAACGCCTCCTCGCCCTGCGAATCGAGCAGACCCGTCTGGTAGAGCGCAGCCAGGCGGGCCGACGCGTCTAATGCGTTCTTGCTTCGAGACAGTAGGGAAGACATGGTTCTAGTGATGCTTCAAGTCTGCCAAGTATCGGCAGTTCAAGTGGAAACGTAAGATGTCGGACCGGCGCGCACAAATTAGCCGAAGGATATATACGGTCGGACCGCTCTTCTTCTTAGTCGGAGCGCGGCTTCTTACCCGGCCACACACATAGATCGTAGACTGGACAGCGCTCGCATGCCGGATTGCGCCAGTAGCAGCAGCGCTGGCCGTGCAGCATCAGCGCCTCGTGGTGATCGTACACCGCCTGCGCGTCCCACTCCCTGGGCAGCAACTCGGCCAGCAGATCGTGCGACGGACCGACCGCCACTTTCTCGCCGATCAGCCCCAGCCGCTGCGCCACGCGGTGGTGGTGGCTGTCGACCGGCAGCGCGGCGATGCGCAGGTTGCTGAACAGCAGGACCGCGGCGCTCGTCTTGGGGCCGACGCCTTTGATCCGTTCGAGCCACTTGCGCGCCTTCGCGGCGGGCCACTCGGCTAGGGCGTCGAGCGATAGGCCGTCGGTTTCGGGGGCGTCGCGGATGGCGGTCAGCACTTCTTGGATGCGCGGCGCCTTCTGCTCGGGCCACGTCGTGGCGGAGATGGCCGCTTCGACCTCAGCGGTTGGTGCGTCGATTACTTCGTCCCACGTCGGGAAGCGGGCGCGGAGTTCTTTGTAGGCGCGCCCGCTGTCGGCGTTTTTGGTGCGGTGCGAGAGCAGAGCCGAGACGAGTTCGCTCAGCGGGTCTTTGTCCGAGAAGTAGGCGATGGGGCAGCCGTACGCATCGCACAGCCGCTCGTGGACGACGAGCGCGCGCTTGCGGAGCGCGTCGGGGTCGGCAGAAGCCAGATCGAACAGGTTGGACATGACCCTATCACGCAGGCGCAGCGCATGCTGTTCACCGCTCGCGACATCGGTACGGGTGCGCCGGTTTGGTATCGCGCGGAGCGGCGTCGTTGATGTGGAGACGGCGCGTATGGACGATGAAATTGTGCGCGCCGGGCATC
Source organism: Rhodothermales bacterium (assembly GCA_963841855.1). GTDB lineage: Bacteria > Bacteroidota > Rhodothermia > Rhodothermales > BA12 > CAXBBB01. The sequence continues at coordinate 279,160 of CAWJEJ010000003.1, forward strand.
CAGGCGAGTCTTACGCGCCGACGCTGAGTAGACGCGCCGCTTTTGCATTCATCACCGTCGCCCGTGTCCCGCTCACCCATCGTCCTCGCCCTCACGCGCGCCACGCGCCACGTGCAGCCGGTCAAAATCGTCCTGCTGGGCTACCTGACGTGCATCCTCGTCGGCTGGCTGCTGCTGGCGACGCCGTTCGCCAACGCGGGCCAGGGCGTGTCGTCGCTCGACCACCTGTTCATCGCGGCGAGCGCCGTCTCGACGACCGGGCTGGCGACGGTCAGTCCGCCGGGCACCTACACGCTGTTCGGCGAACTCGTCATCTTGCTGCTCATCCAGATCGGCGGCATCGGCTACATGGCGATGGGCTCGTTCATCGTGCTGGCGCGCGGTCGGGCGCTTTCGAGAGGCGGCACGCGGCTGATGGAGAGCGACATTTCGATGCCCAAGTCGTTTCGGCTCGACGAGTTCGTCAAGGGCGTCATCGTGTTCACGATCGCGTTCGAGACCGTCGGCGCGCTGGCGCTGTGGGCGCTGTTCGCCAATGCCGGAGTCGAGAATGCCTTCTACCAAGCCCTCTTCCACTCGATCAGCGCGTTTTGCACGGCCGGATTCAGCCTGTTCGACAGTGGCCTCGAACCGTTCCGCGACAACTTCGGCGTCAACCTCGTCATTTCGATTCTGGCGTTTCTGGGCGCCATCGGCTTCATCGTGTTCGTCGACGGCTGGCGTGTGCTCTCGGGACAGCAAAAGGAACTGACGTTTACGAGCCGCATCATCCTGCGCCTGACGCTGCTGATGACGGTCGGCGGCACGGTCGGCGTCTTCCTGGCCGGACAGGACACGCTCGCCGGAGCGCCCGCGATGCGCATCATGGAAGCGTTCTTCCAGGCGATGACGGCGATGACGACGGTCGGCTTCAACACGGTTCCCATCGGCGCGCTCTCCGAAGGCGCGCTGTTTCTACTGATCTTGCTTATGTTCGTCGGCGCATCGCCCTCGGGCACGGGCGGCGGACTCAAGACGACGACGATTTCGGCGATTTGGGCCGTTATGGGCAGCGTACTGAGGGGCCGCTCGGTCGTCACGTTCCGGGGAAGGCGCGTGCCCGACGAGCGCGTCCGGGCGGCGACGGCGTCGCTGGCGTTCTACGCCGTCATGCTGCTGGGCGGCCTGTTCGTGCTCACGCTCACCGAAGCGGCACCGTTCGACGCGCTGACGTTCGAGGCTGCGAGCGCGCTGGGAACGGTCGGCCTGTCGATGGGCATCACGGGAGACCTGACGGATCTGGGCAAGATCGTCCTGATCCTGCTCATGTTCGCCGGGCGCCTGGGGCCGCTCTCATTCGGATCGGCCCTCTTCCTGCGACCGAACCAAGCCGTCATCGAAGTGGTCGAAGAGGACCTCGTCGTCTAAACCGATCTCGCCATGCCGACCGCTCCCTCTCGCACCCGGCTCCGCACGCGCATCGCGTCGGGCTTCGCGATTATCATTCTGCCCCTGGTCGTCATCTCCATCGTAGCGCTGGCGACGATCGACCGCCTGGGCCGGTCGGTCGACACCGTCCTGCTCGAAAACGAGCGCTCGCTCGCCGCCGCTACCGACATGGACATTGCCTTGGAGCGCTTGGACAGCGCCGCCCTACTCGCCCTCCTGGGACGCGACGAGGAGGCCAGAACCATCGCGCGCCAGGCCAACCCCGCGTTAGATGAAGCATTGCAAATCGCGAGCGGCAACCTCACCGTCGACGGCGAAGGCAGCGTCACATCGGCGCTGGCCCGGTCGTTCAGCGAAGCTCAACTCGCCTTTGCGCGCGTCACGTCCGCCGAGCCTGACGACCGGCGCCAGATCTACGCCCAATCATTCGTGCCTGCGTTTGAGCAGTCGCGCGACCGCCTGACCCAACTGCGCACCCTCAACCGCGACGCTGCCCAAACCGCCGGGCAAGAAGCCGGAAACGCCGCCGACACCGCCCGCTGGACCGTCTTGATCGGCGCGCTGATCTCGCTGCTGCTCTGCATCTGGGTGACGGTCAAAATCTCGGGCGAGATCGCCGACGACTTCCCCCGCGACATGCCGTCCACCTCGCCGCGCGTGGGCTGACTGCACGACCCGTCCTTCCCTCGGTCGCATCAGATAAACTCACAACTCGTCCTCCCCTTGGTCAAGGGGAGGTGCCCGGAGGGCGGAGGGGTTCGCTGCTGCGATCTCTGCGCCGACCACCCCGCCCGTTGGGCACCCCTTCTCCGGGAGGAGGGGACGATCGGAGTCGGCATCACACTCTCACCAGCGCGTCCAGGTCGGTGCGGATCACGTCGCTGAGTTCGTCGGGCGGGCGGGCGGCGTCGAGGACGCACCAACGTTGCGGTTCTCGAGCGGCCAGGGCGTCGTACGTCGCGGCGACGCGGGCGGCGAAGGCTTCTCCGGTCTGCTCCATCCGGTCCTCGTCGCGCCCCGAGCGGCGGGCGCGGGCGGCCTGGGGGCTGATGCGCAGCAGGTAGGTGCGGCGCGGGGTCAGCCCGCCGGTCACGCGTCGGCAGAAACCGGCGAGCCAGTCGACGTCCATTCCGCGTCCGCCGCCCTGGTAGGCCAGCGTCGAGTCGTAGAAGCGGTCGCACAGCACCACATCGCCGCGGTCCATCGTGGGCAGCAGGACTTCGTGGACGAGCTGGGCACGGGCGGCCGAGAACAGCATCAGTTCGGCCATGCTCGAGATGTGCAGGTCGGGGTCGAGCAGTTGAGCGCGCACGGTTTCGCCCAGGCTCGTGCCGCCCGGCTCGCGGACCAGGTGGACGCGTTTGCCCTTGGTTTCCAGGTGCGCCTGGGCGGCGCGCGCCTGCGTCGTTTTTCCGCAGCCGTCGAGACCTTCGAACGTGATGAGCATGGGGCGGAGAAGTAATGAGGCTGATAAGTCAAACGTCGCGTCTCGGGGAGGGGTGCCGAAGGTGGGGTCGTCGGCGCGGAGACTGGAGCAGCGGACGCCTCTGCCTTTGGCGCCAGCCACAAGAACGCTCGCTCTGAACGCGTTTTGCAACCACTGGACAAGCCTCGGCGAAGCGCTTGAACCCTCTCCGCTCGCTCCCTATACTTGTATAGAATCCTGCACGCACGTTCGGCGTTTCCGCGCTGTTCTCTGCCCCCTTTGATTGCCGCCGTTTATGGGTCCCTTCGACTTCGAGTTTGATCACGCGGACGACGACGCCGACGACCGCCTGGGCGACCTCGTCCGGTCGTACGAGCACGACAGCAGCGCGTACTTCGACTCGCAGGCCCTCGAAGAGATCGCCACGTTCTACTACGAACACGGCCGCTTCGACGACGCGCTCGAAGTCATCGACGACATCCTGCGCGACCAGCCGTTTCAGTCCGAGGCGTGGATGCGCAGAGGCGTACTGCTCGGACTGATGGGGCGGCATGGCGCCGCGCTTCAAGCGTACGAGCGCGCGCTCTCGATCAGCCCGATGGACGCCGAGACATTGGTCAACATGGCGCTGACGCACGACCACCTGGGCCGGACGGCTCAGGCCATCGAACTCTACGAGCGTGTCCTTCAGATGGACCCGGCGAACGAGGACGCGCTCTTCCACCTGGGCGTCACGCTCGAACGCGCCGACCGGTTGGACGAAGCCGTCGACTGCTTCGAAGCCTGCATCGAGATCGAGGACGAGCACCCCGAAGCTCACTACGAACTGGGCTACTGTTACGACCGCCTGGGACGCGACCAGGACAGCATCGCCTCGTACGAGCGCCACCTCGACATCGACCCCTACTCGGCCGACGCGTGGTACAACCTGGGCATCGTCCGCAACCGGACCGGCCTGTTCGAGCCCGCTCTGGACGCCTACGACTTCGCCCTGGCGATTCAGGAAGGCTTCGCCTCGGCGCACTACAACCGGGGCAACACGCTCGCCAACCTGGGCCAATTGGACGAGGCCATCGCCGCCTACGCGCACGTCATCACGCTCGAAGGCGACGACGCGGCGACGTACTACAACATCGGCCTGGCCTACGAGGAAAAGCGCGACTACGACGACGCCATCGGCTTTTTCGAGAAGGCGATCGCGCACGAGTCGGGCTACGCCGAAGCGTGGTACGGCATGGGCTGCTGCCTGGACGCATTGGGGCGCTACACAGATGCCGTTCGCTCTTTCACCAAAGCCATCGAACTCAGCCCCGACACGACCGAGTTCTGGTACGCTAGGGCCGACAGCCTCTACAACGGAGGCCAGATCGTTCAAGCGCTCGACGCCTATAGGACGGTCGTGAGGATGGACCCGCACAACGGCGAGTCGTGGCTCGACTACGCCGAAACGCTGTTCGAAGCCGACCGCCCCAGCGAGGCGCTCGACGCCTATCGCCATGCCCTGCAAGCCGCGCCGCAGATGGTCGGCGTCTACTTCCAGCAGGCCAAAGCCCTCTACGCCCTGGGCAAGCGCGACGAAACGATCACCTCGCTCGAAACCGCCTTTCGCCTGGACCCCCAAACGCGCGACGCCTTCCGCCAGAGCTACCCCGAACTCTACAACGACCCGCACCTGCGCAGCCGATTGCGCTTCTAACCGGGGCTGAGAAGACGACACCAGCACGACAGCCTCATGGACACGCTCAGCATAGCTATTGGCGTGACGTGCGTTCTCTCGTCTCTCGTCGTCATCGGATGCGCCGTTCCCCTGCTGCTGGGGCGAGTGAAGCCGAACGGGTTTTACGGAGTCCGCATCCCCCAGGCGTTCGAGTCTGACGAAGCGTGGTACCGGATCAACCGGTACGGCGCCCGGCAACTCGTCGCCTGGACCGTGCCGATACTACTCGCTGGCATAACCGTCTTTTTCTTCCCTTTGGGAGAGTATCCGATAGTTGCCATCGTCTTCGGGATTGCGCCCCTGCTACTGATCGCCGGAGCAGTGATCCAGACCATTCGATACGCTCAGCGAAACCCCGACAGAGCATGAGCCAACCTGATTACTATCAGCGTTTGGGAAAGCGCGTACTCATCGGCGTGTTAGCTCTGTTCGCTGTGCTGTTTGGCGCCTTGCTCTTCGCGATGGCGACCGATGGTGTAGAGGTGACGGACGAGCGGGTCAGCGCGAGCGCCTTGTTCTACGACCACGCCATCGACCGAGCGGACATCGTGCGAGTCGAGCCGATTGCGTCCGATCTGGTGCGGTCGTTCAAAACGGCCAAGTGGGGACGCATTGGCGATGGCACGCGCGAAACGGGCTGGTTCAAGGACGCGGACGGAGAAGAGGTGTTCGTTTCGGCCAACGTCACACGCGATCTGGTGCGCATCGTCCCGCGCCAGGGCGCCGCGATGATCGTCGAGGCGAGTCAGGTGCCCGAGCTGCTAGCCGCGCGCTAGCGAATTGCAGTGGAAACGCAACCTCTGATCACCGTCATCCTCGCGAACGCGGGGATCCAGTCGGCAAACCGGTTCGACAAAGTCGGATCACCCATCACCAAGCCGATTTCGCGTCGATGTAACTGCGGGCCGCAGCCGAGCGCCCTATTCTGACGGCTTCTCAGATCCAAACCTGTCAGGTCTCAGAGACCTGACAGGTTTTTGCTTTTACGCCTCTGTCTATGCGCCTCGTCACGCACTTTCTCCAAGGCCTGCTCATGGGCGGCGCCGACATCATCCCTGGCGTCAGCGGCGGCACGATGGCGCTCATCGTCGGCATCTACGCGCGCTTGATCGGCGCGATCAGCGACGGAGTCTCGGCGATTTTGCTGCTGCTGCGCGGGCGCTTCGGTGACGCGTGGGCGGCGCTCCGAGAGCTGCCGTGGAGCCTGCTGCTGCCCCTCGTCGTGGGCATCGGGCTGGCGATCGGGCTTGGGTCGCTGTTCATTCCGCACCTGCTCGAAACGTACCCGGTCGAGTGCCGCGCCGTCTTCTTCGGGCTGGTCGCCGCGTCTCTGGTGATTCCGTGGAACGAGCGGCATCAGCACAAGAACGCGCACTATGCCATCGCCTTGGTCGCCGCCGTCGTCGCGTTTCTGCTCGTCGGCCTGCCGCGTTCGGGCGATGCCGCCGATCCCAGCGCGCTGCGCATTTTCGCGACGGCGTCGGTCGCCATCAACGCGATGATCTTGCCGGGCGTCAGCGGCGCGTTTTTGCTCGAAGTGCTCGGCCTCTACACGACCACGCTCGACGCGCTGCGCAGCCTCGACCTGGGATACATCGCCATCTTCGCGCTCGGAGCGGCGACCGGACTAGGCGCGTTCGCCAAACTGCTCGGCTGGCTGCTCGACCATCACCACGACCTGACGATGGCCGTCTTGGTCGGCCTTCTGGCTGGATCGCTGCGTGCGCTGTGGCCATGGGTCGCCTACATCGAGCACGTCAAAGTCGAGGAAGCGCTCGAAGTGATTGAACGTATCCCGGACCCGTCGCGCCTGCTCGCTCCCGGCCCGGACTGGCCGATTGCGCTGGGGTTGGCACTAGCCGGTTTCGCCTTCGTGACCGCTCTGGCGTGGTTCGGCCGCAAGCGCATCCTGACCGGCGACGAGAAGCTGGCTGACGAGATTTAGCCATGATCAAGCCAACGACCACGGCGCACGCAAATCCCAGTGACCGGCTGATTCGGACGTTTGCCTCCCTCACGTTCGGAGCGCTCACGATTCGGATCGACCGGGGGCGCTGGATGGACTTCGGGTTTGACGGTCTGGTGCTGCACGTGTCGCCGCCCTATCTCTACTCGGCGCACTCGCCGATCTCGCATCTGCTCGGGCAGTACCTGCGCCCGCGCGATACGGGTTTGCCACCGCTCGACCAGTCCGCTCGACCACTTTTCGTCCCGGACGAGTCGTTTCCCGCTTTGGCCCTCACCCCGTCGCGAACGGCGACGCTGCTCGAGGCACCGCTCTCCAACGCGGCGCTGAGCCACATCGCGTTGTATCAGGAAGGTGGAGCGGCCCGAAGCGATCCATCTCCTCACTGGCTAGCGGCTACCTCGTGGCCGCGCCACACGTCGTGGACTGACACGCACCGCCGAGAGTACGCGGGAGATGCGCGTGTGCGCCATCAGGAACTGGTCGGCAAACCGATTCAGGCGGTCGACGTGCCGCTCGCTGATGCCCTCCACAAACTGACGGCTGAGGCAGGCTGCCGCACGGTCGGGCTGACCAAAGCACACGGGCAGTCGAGCGTCGCACTGCTGAGCGGCCTGCGCCTGTTTGCCTGGTGCCACCCCACCGTCGAAGCCACGCTTATCGTCTATCATCCAGACGAGGCCGAGGTGATCAGCCTGGTGCGGCAGTTGCACGTGCTCCACGCCGAGCTTCCGTTCTGGAAGAGCGAGGGGCGGCGAGATAGATCCCGTGACTTTGGCTAAACCGCCGCCCGAGCCAGCGTCGGCTCGTCGACGCGCACGTCGCTTTCGACCAGTCCGTCGCGCAGGCGCACGATGCGTCGGGCGTGCTGGGCGATGTCCTCTTCATGCGTGACCACGAGCAGCGTGTTGCCCTTGCGGTAGAGTTCTTCGAAGAGCAGCATGATCTCCTCGCTCGTCTTGGTGTCGAGGTTACCCGTCGGCTCGTCGGCGAGGAGGATCGACGGATCGTTGACCAGTGCCCTTGCCACGGCGACGCGCTGGCGCTGGCCGCCCGAGAGTTCGTTGGGTTTGTGCGTCAGCCGGTCGCCCAGGCCGACGTTGGTCAGCACCTGAGCGGCACGCTCGTTGCGGTCGCGCGGCGAGACTCCGGCGTAGACCAGAGGCAGTGCGACGTTTTTCAAGCAGTCGACGCGCGGAAGCAGGTTGAAGGTCTGGAAGACGAAGCCGATTTCCTCGTTGCGGACCGTCGCCAACTCGTCGTCCGTCATGTGGCTCACGTCGCGCTCGTTCAGGACGTAGGTGCCGCCCGTTGGCGTGTCGAGGCAGCCCAGGATGTTCATCATCGTCGACTTGCCGCTGCCCGACGGCCCCATGATGGCGACGTATTCGCCCGCTTCGATCTCCAAGTCGACGCCTGCCAGCGCGTGGACTTTCTCGGCGCCCATCTGGTACATCTTCTGGATATCGTGTAGACGAATCAGCGCGCCACGATTGGCGGGGGCGGGTGCGTAGGGCAGCGGAGCGGTGTCGGTCATCGGGCGGATGCGGTCGGGGATTCATGCCCTACGACGAGCGCGCGCCGAGGTTACGCCGCATCGCTCGCAGACGCGTGGCCGCCGATCAACCGGTCGGCCAGATCGACGATGGCGTCGTGCATCGCTAGTTGGGCTAGCCAGCGCGTCGGGATCGCTGATACGCCATAGTGGGCACCTGCGAGTTGGCCGCAGATGGCGGCGGTCGTGTCGGCGTCGTCGCCCAGGTTAGCGGCCATCAGGACGGCGTCTCGGAACGTGTCGGTGCGGGCGAAGCACCAGAGTGCGGCTTCGAGGCTGGGCACGACGTAGCCGGTGCCCTCGATTTCGACGGCGATCTTGTCGAGATAGGCGCCGCTTGCGATGGACTGGATTTGGGGAGAGCCGGAAAAGTCAGAGTCGGTCAGCAGATCGGCTTTGTCGGCTCCGCCCAGCGCGCGGACGAGCAGCCGGCTCAGCAACCGGCACGCGTCGACGGCTTCGGGCGCCCCATGCGTCGTGCGCGAGCTTTCGGCGGCCATCTGCTCGGCAGCGTCGGCATCCGGCGCGCACCACAGCGCGACCGGCGCCAGCCGCATGATGCTGCCGTTGCCCGCCGAGTACGGATCCGTCGAACCGGCGAAGGGATCATCGGTCTGCCCAAACCGCGTCAGCGCGTCGCGGACCGTGTTGCCGATGTCGAAGCAGTCGCCGGTCGGGCTCAGGTAGCCGTCGCGCCACCAGCGGACGTAGCGCTCCATCTGATCGCGCGCGTCGAACCCGCCCCTTTCGACCAAACTTGTCGCCAGGCAGAGCGCCATCGACGTGTCGTCGGTCCACTGCCCCGGCTCTAACCCGAACGGCCCGCCGCCGACCATGTCGGTCAGAGGTTCGAACGTGCCGCGCGGCATGAACTCGACGGTCGTCCCAATGGCATCGCCCGTCGCCAAACCCAATAGACAGCCGCGTGATTGATCGGACGAGGACGGCATGGCGGGCTATGGATTGATCGGCGCGAAGGAGGTGCTGGGCAACGTACGGCGTCGACCCGAAGAGGGCAGTGCAGCACCGGTATAGAGTCGCGCTTTGGGCTGGTCCACATGCAGCGACTGCGTGCGACGCCAGCGGACGAGTGCTTTAGCGTTCATCCCTGTCGCGCACATCAGGCACCGCCCGAAGTCTGATGGCGATGTCGGGCCGGTTCGATGAGGCTGTGACCTACCGCCGCCGCGCCTTTGAGATCGGCGAAAGGCGCTGGGAGCGGACGCCCCCGAAGTCGCCCACGCGCAGGCCGAACTGGCCGCTGTCGTGCGGGATGCGGGGCGACCTGCCGAAGCGTTGGAGTTGGCGAACGAGGCAGCCGCCACGCTGCGCGTCACACGCGGCGTGCACTATCAGACCGCTATGGCGATCCGGCGGCAAGCCCAGGCGCTCGGCGACCTCGGGCGTCGCAGCGAAGCGCTCGTCCTGGCACGCGAAGCCCGAGCGATGGCGTACGAAGCGTTCGGAGAAGGGCACCGACAGTTGGGCATGTTCGACGGACTCGTCGCGGATTTGGAAGCTAGCGAGTAACTCTCCGTTCGCCAGCGCCGTCCGGGTGGACACGCATACGGCGCTGGGGCGAAGAGAAAAAGCGGACAGCCCTGCCAGAGCTGTCCGCTTTAGAGCGCCGAATAGGCGAGGAGATCAGCTTTCGTCGGCGGTGTCGAAGCGGTTACGCTCTTTGACGACGACGCTCATGTCGGGACGCAGCGTGCGGCTGAGCGCGCTGAACGGCCCGGTCACGACGCGCGCCGTGTCGCTGACACCGCTGCGGATGTGGATGTGCGTCGCGTCGGCGATGCCGGTCGTAACTTCGAGCATGCGCGCCTTTCCGCCTTCGACGACGAACACGACTTTGCGCAGGTCCTCACCACTCGGCGTCGGGGCGCCCTTGGTCGTGTCGCGGCGGACCTTGTTGAAGTCGCGCGCCGTGACCGCGCCGATCGGCACGGCAATCACGCTCTGAGCCGTCTGGGTGAACACGTCGACCGTTCCGCTCATGCCAGGGCGAAGCTGCACGTCGCCGCCGGGGATGACGACTTCGGGCTGCGCGACCGCTGTCGTGATGCCGCCGGGCGAAGGCATGCCGACTCCCAGCACGCGCACTTTGACCAGGAAGTTGGTTACCTGATCGGTCCCGCCCGCGTTGAGCCGGGCGCTGTTGGCGATCTCGGTCACGACGCCCCGCATCGGCACGTCCGGGTAGGCGTCGACTTCGACCAGCGCGCTGTCTCCGAGCGTCACGTTGACGATGTCGTTCTCGTTGACGCCGACCTCGATCTCCATCCGCTCCAGTTGGGCGATGCGGAGCAGTTCCGTTCCGGCCATCTGGCTCGTCCCGACGACGCGCTCGCCCAGTTCGACGTTGAGCTGGCTGACGGTCCCGCTCATCGGCGCGACGATGGTCGTGTTGGCCAGTTGCTCGCGCGATTCGCGCAAACGGGCTTCGGCAGACTGAACCGAAAACCTCGCGCCCTGCACCTGCGCTTCGGCGACCTGCACCTGTGTCTGCGCGCGCTCCAACTCGGCCGCTGCGATCAGATCCTGCGCCGCCAGCGCCTCGTTGCGCGCCAGTTCCTGCTGCGCGTTGAGCAGGTTGGCCTCGCTCTGGCTCTGGCTCGCCCGCGACTGCAGCAGCCCGGCTTGCAACTGCTCGACCTGTGCCTGGATGATGTCCGGCCGGATGCGGATGAGTATGTCGCCTGCCTGAACCGCATCGCCTTCGGCCACGCGCAAGTCGATGATTTCGCCCGACACTTCGGGACTGATCTTGACTTCGGTCTCGGGCTGAATCCGCCCCGACGCCGTCACGACCTGCGTGATCGTCCGCCGCTCGGCGACTTCGGCGTTGACTTCGGTGCCGCTCGGTCCGCCGCCCAGTAGGCTGGCCGCGACGATGGCGAGAATCACCAGCAGCCCGAGCACGCCCAGGCCGATGTAGAGCTTCTTGTTGGAGTTTTTCCGGGCGGGGATCTGCGCCATAATGAGTGATGAGAAAGGGGAAGAGGACGCGCGGGTGCGCTTAGTCGAACGAGAGTTGGTCGGCGTCGATCGTGCCGGTATAGTAGTCGATCAGCTTCTCCTGGAAGACGAAGCGGTATTGCGCGCTGACTAGGTTGCTCTGCGCGTTGGTGAGCAGCGTTTGGTTTTGCTGCACGTCGAAGAGCGTTCCAGCGCCCGCCGCGTAGCGCATCTCGGCGGCCTGAAACGACTGCTGAGCCGCTTCGACCTGAACGCGCGAGAACGTCACCTGCGCCGCCGCCGCTCTATAGTCGAGAATGGCCTGGCGCACCTGCGTCGCGATCTGCTGCTGCTGATCCTCCAGGTTGAGCTGCGCCGTCTGCGCCTGGATGCGCGCGCGCTGGACCGAGTTGCGCGTCCGGTTGGCGTCGAAGAGCGGCATCGACACCGCCAGCCCCACGCTTCCGCCGCGCTGCTGATCTAGCTGGTCGAAGAGCGCCGTGCGCTCGGTCTGCGGGCGGTTGGTAACCGGGTCGAGGATGGGAATGCCGCTGCCGTCGAGCACGATCGCGCGCGACGCGCTCGTCCACGACGTGCCGTAGCTGGCCGACGCCGACACGCGCGGCAGACGCCCCGCCCTGGCGATCGACGCCGACAAGCTCGCCGATTCGATGTCGGCTTCGAGAGCGTCCAGATCGGCCCTGCGCTCATACGCCGTCTCGATCAGCCCGCGCAGATCGTAGCTCTCCACTTCGAGCGCTTCAGCCGACAGATCGGGCAGTTCGGGAATGACGAAGCTATAGTCGGCAAATGGGTCGAGCTGGAGCAGCTGGATCAGGTTGGCCTCGGCGAGTTGCACGTCACGCTGCGCCGTCACGACGCTCAATCGCGCCTGCGCCACCTGCGCCTGCTGCTGAAACACCTCGGATGCCGGCCGCACGCCGCCCGCGATCAGCCCTTCGACCTGTTCGAGCAGCCGCACCTGCTGGGCGAGCGCGACCTGCTGCACGTCCACCTGCTCGCGCGACGAGATGACGTTGAGAAACTGCGTCGCCACCTGGAATACCAGGTCCTGCTCGACGCGCTCCAGGCCCAGTTGCCCGGCCCGCAGCCCGACGCGCGCCTGCGCCACCTGAGCGCGGCGGCTCCCGTCGAAGATCGTGTAGCCGACGCTGGCGCCGACGCTGGCGCTTTCGATCGTCTCGTTGTTGAGTTGCCCCGTCACCTGGTCGAACGAGCGGCCGTAGCTCTGCCGCGCCGAAGTCGACGCGCTCACGTCGGGCAGGTAGCCGTTGCGCGCGTCCGAGATGGCGATCTCGTTGAACCGGTTGCTGATCTGGGCGCGGCGCAGCGCCGTGCTCTGCCGCTGCGCGATGTCGACGGCGTCGACGAGCGTGATCGTGCGCGTGGTGACGGGCGTCTCCTGCGCCCAAGCGGTCGGCGCGACGAGGAGAAGGATAAAGAGGAGGCGAATCATCGGATGCGGTTCGTGAATGGGCGGAAGCGTTGGCAGAAGGCAACCGCTGTGCCCTGCCCGCTCAGCCGAGCCAGTGTGGGTGAGCACGCGGTCGCTGTACGGAGGCGGACAGGTCGTGTTACACCAGCGGACACTTTGGTTGGCAAGGAGCATTCATTCCGGCTCTTGCAAGGCGGCCAGCAGCAGTGCCGCCACGTCATCGGCATCGTCGGCGGCAGCGAGCGCGTCAACTTGCTCCTCGTTTTGCACCAAGTGCGCGACGGCCGAGAGCTTACTCAGGTAGCGAGCCGATTCGATCGAACGGGGACACAGGAAGACGAGAACCACGTGGACCGGTCCGGACGACGCCGGGAGGTGCAACCCCGCCTGGCTCGTGCCGACGAGCAGCCGGGTGTGGGTGACCTGACTCGTGTGGGCGTGATAAAAGGCGACGCCCGGTCGCAATTCGACCGCATAATCGGTGCCTCCTGCGCGCAGCCGGTCGAGCATCGCGCTGGTCTCGACGTACCCCATCTCGGCGAGCGGTTCGAGCAGCGCGCGCAGCATGGCCTCCTCGTCCGTGTCCGCCTCCAATCCGGTCTGCACCAGTTCGGGCGTGATGGCGCGGCTCAGCGCCCGCGCGCCCATCCCCGACGGCGGTCCGACGAGCGTGCGCAGCGGTACGTCGGCCGGATAGACGACGAGCAGCCCGGCTTCGTCGAAGCGTTTGGCGAGCACGCCGGGTAGTCGGTCGAGAGCTGGACGCCAGGCCAGCGAGCCTTCGCGCGAAGTCAAGAGGATGAGCAGGTCGCCGCTTTTGTAGAGGTCGTCCAGCGTCGTGACCGTATCGGTCCACGATTCCATTTGCTCGACCGTCAGCGCGACCTTGGGCTTAATGCGCAGACTCGTCGCCTCCAACTCGTCAGACGAGCGCTCGGCAGCGATCAGGATCAGCTCGGCCCCGGCTTGCTTGGTCAGGATCTTGACGGCGCGCATGGCCGCCCCGAAGCCGGTTTCGCGCGACAGGTAGGGCGGCACCAAAACGAGGATGCGCTGGACCGTCGCCAGCGGTTGAGCCAGACGGCAGACCCAGAGCATCTCGCGCGTCTCGCCCAACAGCTGATCAAGCACGCTGCCGAAGATGAACGCCCGTGCCGTGTTTTCACCGTTCCAGCCGATCAAAACCGTCGATATGCGCTCCTCCTTGGTCGCCCGGACGATGCCCGACGCCGGGTTGTGATCCAGCCGCGTCAGAGGCTTCATCTCGACGTCGGCGGCGGCGGCGTGCAAGACGGCCCTACTCAGCATCGCCTCGCCCTGCGCCACGCGTCCGTCCGAGCCTGGCCCGTCGCGCACGACGGTCATCGGATAGATCGGCACGGTCGACGACGGATCGTGGATCAGCAGCGCCAGATCGGTCAGTTCTTCGGCCGTTTCGGGATTGCTCAGCGCGACCAGAATGCGCTGCGGTGGCGCGTCGGTATGCGGGGCGCTCTCGGCTGCCAGCGCCATCCGCCGCCCCCACCGCTCGACCACGAACGGACCGACCAGGCACGTCACCAGCATCATCACTACGACGCCGTTGACCATCTGCTCGTTGAACAGCCCGATCTCGAAGCCGATCAGCGTGACGGCCAGCGTCGCCGCCGCCTGGGCCGAGGACAAGCCATAGATCGTCCACTGCTCGTCGAGCGAATAGCCATAGATCTTACCGACGATAGCGGCTGCGACAGCCTTGCCGCCCAGCACCAGACCGGAGAGCAGAATCGCCAGCGCCCACAGCGGAAGTTGGAGTAGCGCCTTTAAGTCGACCAGCATGCCGACCGACAGCAGAAAGAACGGTACGAACAGCGCCTCGCCGACGAACAAAATCCGCGTCATCATCGGCGACTGCTCGGGCACCAGCCGGTTGAGCGAGAGCCCGACGACGAACGCGCCGATGATCGCCGCCAGACCTGCTTGCTCCGCTACGAACGCCGCGCCGAACACAACCGTTAGCAAGAACGCGAACTGCACGTCCGGCTGCTGCTTGACCGTCCGGAAGAACCAGCGCCCCAGCAGCTGCACGCCCCACGTCGCCGCCAATGCGAACAGCGCGACGCGCGCCGCAAACCACATCCAGTCCGACGCCTCGGCCTTGCCCGCCGCTACCTGCGTCACGACGGCCAACAGCAGCAGGCTCACCAGATCCGTTACGACCGTCCCGCCCATCGTCATCACGACCGCAGGCGATTTGTCCAGCTTCAGCCGCTGCGCGATGGGGTAGGCCAGCAGCGTGTGCGAGCCTACGATGGCTCCCAGAAGCAGCGTCGCCGACCAGCCAAAGCCGAGCAGCCCCAGTCCGGCGCCCAGCGCGAGCACGAACGGCAGCGTGAACGAGAACAGTCCAAAAGTGATGCTTCGCCCGCGCAGCCGGGTGAACTGATCGAAGTCGATGCTCAGTCCGGCCGTGAACATCAGATACAACAGCCCGACCGTGCCCAGCAGCTCGAACGTAGCGTCGCGCGCCAGCAACCCAATGGCGTTGGGCCCCACGATGGCACCGACGACGATCAGCCCCACCAGCCCCGGCATCCCGACGCGCTTGAAGAGCATCGGCGCCAGCAGCACGATTGACATCGTGAGAGCGAAAATGAGGACCGGGTCCTCAATGGGAAGCATCACGCGGATGGGGCGAAAGCAGCGAATAGAGTGGCGAAACTGCTGAAAAACTACGCTATGAGCCAGCGGCGGACCGTCCGTTTTCCGCCATGTCTCGATTTGTCAGTACGTTGGAACAGCATGTTCAAACCCGTGTTCGCCCCGACGCGAGCAGGCCCGTTCGGATGCTCGCTTCCACGCTACGTCGCGCGTCTTACTGGGCGGCGCGCCACGTTTTTCTCTCTGCCCTTACCACGGAGGTGATCCTATGTCTGACATGCAGAAAGGAGCCTTTGGCTTCGGCTGCTAGCACCAGCCTTGTCGGCTCCCCGACAGCTAGGACCTCGCCGCACCTTGTCGGCGAGGTCCTTTTTGCGTTTGCCCGTTTCGCATCGGTCCGCTACGAGAAGAGGTCAGGCACCGGAGGCCGCTCGCGCTCCAGCAGCCGACGCTTCCGCTCGACGCCCCAGCGGTAGCCCCGCATCTCGCCGCTCGCCCCGACGACGCGGTGGCACGGTACGACGACCGCAACTGGGTTGGCCGCGCACGCTCCAGCAACCGCCTGCGAAGCGCCGACCTCTCGGCCCAGTGAAACCGCCAGCGCGCCGTACGTCGTCGTTTCACCCCAGGCCAGCATGCGCAGCCGCTTCCATACTTCGCGCTGAAACGGGGTCCCGCCAACCTCAAGCGGAATCGCGCGCAGTTTCTCGTCGGCCAGGTCGCGCAGTTCGTAATCAACGCTCAGCGCCCACGCCACATCACCGACCCATCCGAGCAGCGGGTGGCCTGCCACAGTGGGCAACGCGCCGAGCGATGCGCCCCACGCCTGCGCTTCGATATCGGAGTCGAGCAGCGCGAGCGCGCTCAAGCCCGCATGGCTCCCGGATCCGGCGACGACGCCCATCGGGGTTGCCTCAACAGCAAAACGCAGACCCCCGGAGCGATCCGAAGAGCCTGCGTTTTGGAAAGGCGGGGAGTTGTGCGCCGGACTACCGTGAGTTGTCATGAGACGTCCCAACGGCTCCTACGTCGCCCGGTTCACCCTCTCGACCCGCCTTAGTCGGGGATCCAAAGAGGGATCAGAAGTCGCGCCAGCAGTTCCACGTCCAGGGGCCGTTGCGGTGCTTGACGACTTCGCAGAACCAGCCTGGCTCATCAGCGGCTCCTTCGAGAACAGCGACCGTGTTGATCTTCTCGAGAATGGACTCGGGGATGGTGTTCACTTCGTCAGACAGGCCAGCGAGTTGCTCGGCACTGGCGGGCTCCCAGCCCGAATCCATGCGGTAGAAATCGACGGTCTTTCCGCTCGGCGAGATGACGCTCAATGCGGGCGTGTCGATGCTCGCTGCTTCGCTACCGAGATCGCTGGGCGAGGTGCCGATGAATGAACTGGCGCCCGCAAGAAACGGCAGGACCAGCAGAAGGGTGAAGAGGCGATACGTGTGCTTCATGGAGCGAGCGTGGGTGAGGAGAAGTGGATGAGAGATTGTGTTTCCAACCTACCTCATCCGCTTTGCGCACCACAAGGACGATTCTCCCTAAACGCCTGGACAAATGTCCCGACTTTCCAGGACATTCTTCCTTTTGCGCTGGGAGAAGCTGCTGGATCACGGATCCACGAGATTATTGCGCCACGCCCAGGCGATCGCCTCTCGCGACGTAGCGACACCCACCTTCTCGTACACCGACGTCAGCGTATTACGCACCGTCGACACCGCCACGCTCAGCTGGTCGGCGATTTTGTCGTTGGTCAGCCCGTTGCCCAGCAGACGCAGTACATCGCGCTCGCGCTCGGTCAGCGCGTGGAGAGGAGATTCCAATGGGTGTCTCACCAGCCAGATCGGCATTCCCTGCGCGACCTGCCGCACGGCTTCGACGATGAGAGCGGGCGGGCGGTCCTTGGTGACGAATCCGAGCGCACCACCGTGTAGAAACCGCTCGACGTAGGCCGGATCGTCGTGGGCGGACAGGCCCAAAATGCGCGTCGTGAGGCCGCGCTCGCGTACGGCGGTGACGACTTCTGGGCCGGACATTCCGGGCATCTGGATGTCGAGCACCAGCACGTCAGGCAGCAGACGCTCGGCCAGATCCAGGGCTTCCTGACCGTTCGACGCCTCACCCACTACCTGGAGAGTCGTGTCCTCTTCTACGAGCTGGCGCAGACCACCACGAAAGACGGCGTGATCGTCGGCCAAAACGATGCGGTAGGGAGCGCTCATAGTGTCGTGTGGAGAAGGTTAGTTTCGAGTAGAGAGTCGGGGACGAGAAGGGGCATCCAGATGGTCAGACGGGTGCCCTGCCCAAGCTCCGACCAGACGAACAGTTCGCCGCCCAGAATCTCGGCGCGCTCCCGTTGTCCGAGCAGACCATAGTGTCCGATCTCAGCCAGGTCTTCCAATCGGCGGGGTAGTGCAAATCCCACTCCGTCGTCTTCGATGACCAGAGAGATCCCAGCGGCAGCGTTCACGTCTTCCTTGCTCAACGAGACGCGCACGTGACTGGCCTGGCTGTGGCGAGCCACGTTGCTCAGCGCTTCCTGCGTCATGCGGAAGAGCGCGGTGGTTTGCTGCTCGGGAATGTCGCTATGCTCGCCAGAGAACAGATCGGGGTCGACGGTGAGATCGACAGACATCGCGCTGCTTTTTCTGTGACGTTCGGCGAGTGTGCGCAAGGCCTCTCCGAGCCCGTATCCGCTCAGCAGCGGGGAGCGCAGCGTATCGGTCAACCCTCGCAGTTCAGAGGCGACTTCCCCGACCGTTGCATCGTGTTTCTCCGGACTCTGGTTGACTAGAGCCAGATTCATTCGGAGCGCATAGAGCGTCTGAAGTGGCCCGTCGTGAAGATCTCGGGCCAGCCGCTTGCGTTCGTCCTCTCGGCTCTGCTCTATGTATCGGCGCGTCAAAAGTGTGCGCTTTCTGTCTTTCAGCGCCTCCCTCTCAGACCTTCGGCTTCTCATCAGCTGCACAAACAGAAACACGATCAGAGGGATCGATATGAATATCAGTGATATTATATACTTGGAGTAATCTATATATAATCTCATATTGGATTCGTTCAATCCAAATCCTGCACGGAATGAGTTGACTTCGGGTTCATCGAAAGAAGCAAACGCACTGTTCAGGTTTCTGAACAGCCAATAGTCCATCTCAAGCGAATCGGCCTGCGCGTAGAGGCGCACTGTCTCTCCTCTCTCGAAATCGTACGACACAACCAGGCTGTCTCCCCAACTCGTCTGGCCTTTGCGCCTCGGCAGCAGGTCGGAGGAATCTGCGGCAGCGCTCTGCTGCATGGCATAGCTCGCTTCGACACAGCAGCTGCTGGCGATCAGGAGGAGGGTGAGGTAACGCGCGAGCACGGAGCGGTATAAAGGCACTGGAGGAGCGAGTCCAAAACTAGGGACACGCCGCGCAGCCTAGACAGGAGGTCCGTACCGAGTTTGAAGCCGGAGCTGCAAACGAAGTAACGAACGCTCCCGGAAGTTCGGGACATGACGGTACCGCGGTAGGGAGGAAGATCCTCTTCGCTAACCGGTCCACACTCGTAACCTGGAGACAGCAGTAGACACGCACCCTCACTACTCACTGGGTTGGTTTTCTCGCTCGTTTTTGCCCCTTGAAGTTCGCCGATGCGCTCATGCCATCTCCCCTCCAACCAGTCCGATTCTCCTCCCGAACGCTGCAGCGCGTAGGCGCTCTCGCCCCTCCGCTCGCTCGGACGGCGACCATTTCGGCGGATGGACACGACCTGGTCACCTCGCCGACGGCTCCTCTGGTAACGGGTGGGCTTCTACTTCAGGGGAGCGACGCAGCCGTGGTTGCGGGTGATCCTGTGACGGGAAAGCGGCACTGGCGCGCAGAACGGTGCTCTCGAGCGGCGCAGCAAACCGAACGTCTCACAGTAGACGAGGAGCGAGGCGCGCTCTACACAGCTAGCGAGGGGACGCACTGCCTGCACGCGTTGTCGCTCGGCGACGGAGAAACACGGTGGACCACCCGGCTGCCAGAAGGTCATTGCTTCGCCGCACACAACCGCTTCGCGCAAACGGACCAGTTGCTCTATGCCGCCGTAGAACGCACACGACCCTACCGCCAATCTGCCCTGCTCGTGCTCGACAAGGCAAATGGCGCGCGCGTCCGCAGCGCGGCCGTGACGGCTTCGGCCCAAGATCTGCAGTTGGGCGGAGGTCACCTGCTCGTACTCGAATCTCTGACCGATCTGCGACCCGGATACGGATCAACCGTACTGGTTGCCCGCGACCCTACCACGCTGGTCACACGCTGGCGCGCCGTCATCAGCGGGTGTGGAACAGCGCACAGAGGTCACATCGTGACGCTTGGCGATTCGGCCTGGACGGGCAGCACCACTGGCGTCGGGTTTATCACCTGCATCGACCTGACCAGTGGCAAGCAGCGGTGGCGCGCCGACGGGATGCGCGGTGGCGGCATGACCCTCACGGACGACGACCGACCGCTGTTGATTTCGCAGCAGCAGACCCACATCATCGCTCTTGACGCGCAGTCTGGAGAAAGCGTGTGGCGAGTCGATCTTGGATGCGCCGAGGCGGGGTCTCTTTGCTATGCGAGCGGTATCGTCTATCACAGCCGAGGCTCCTGGCTCTACGCACTGGACGCCGCTACGGGACGACCCCTTGCGGTGACCGAATCAGAGAGCGGATCTGGGCTCTCCGTTTGGTCGAATGGCGAGCAGGTGTGCTGGTCGACCGAAAAGGGCGTCCAAATCTACCAGCCAGCACCTCACGACTGACGCGATTTACCGGCTCACTTGTAGCGGTAGACGATGCGACCCTTGGTCAGGTCATAGGGCGACATTTCGACGTCGACGCGGTCACCGGGGAGGATGCGGATAAAGAACTTGCGCATCTTGCCCGAGAGCAGGCCGAGGATGGTGTGTCCGTTGTCGAGTTCGACGCGGAATTGAGCGTTGGGAAGGGCCTCGGTGACGGTGCCCTCCTGCTTGATCGGCTGTTGTTTGGCCATAGCAGAGTTGCGCTGAGCGCGTTTTGGTAGTGCGGAATCACGGTGTCCCGCAGCGTCGGGAGGGCCGTGGGAGCGTATGAATACGCCTGGATCTCGCGCTGGGGTCCGGAGCTGACTGTTCAGCTTTTCTCCAGTGCATTCAGAGCGGCGCGCACGTCATTGGGTTCGACTTCTCGGCCCGCATTGTCGGTCACGAATGCGAGCCGAACGCGTGCCGACGTGTGCGCCTTTACCAAACGTACGGGCGGCCCATCGGGTGATGCGGCGTGCTGATCGCCCCACTCCATCAGCGCTGCTAGAACGGGCACCAGATCGGCCCCTTTCTTGGTTAGCACGTACTCGTCGCGCGGGCGCTGGCCCTGATCGACGTACGGTTTAGTCGCGAAGATGCCGCTCGTCACGAGTTGGCCAAGCCGCTTGCTGAGGACGGAGCGCGACACGCCCAGACGCTGCTCGAACTCGCCAAATCGACGGGCGCCGAAGAATGCTTCGCGAACGACGAGCAGCAACCATCGGTCGGCGAGCAGGTCGAGCGCTCGGGCGACGGAGCAACGTTCGCGCGCTAGATCGAGATCGGAAAACGGATTGGACATGGAGCGTGGAATGAAGCAGGCGCGGCCTGTGTTTCGATTTAAAACCCAACTACACCGGCTGAGTTTTGATTGAGAACCCAACCTGTTCCCCGCCTATGAGTCTCGTTCACCGCCTACTCAGAAAACCGTTCTTCGGCCGCTTCGAAGTACCGTGGCGATGGCCGCGGGGGGCAGACAAGTCGGCGTGGGAGCGCGTTGATCTTAGGGGGGCGAAAGGCGGCTGTCTGGTTGGGTTGTGGAGCGCTGCCGAGGGAGAGGCGATTGCGACTCTGGTGCTCGTTCACCCGATGGGCAAGGCGGCCAAGGGGTTCTGGCTGCGCTACGGCCACGCCGATCTGTTTCGGCGGTCGGGTTTTCACGTGCTAGCGTTCGACGCCAACGGGTTCGGCGAGAGCGAGCCGTCGTCGTTCGACTACCCGTCGGATATTCTGGCGGCGGGGCTCTGGGCGCAGGATCGTCAACCAGAATTACCTGTCGGACTCGTCGGCGCGTCGTTCGGAGCGGGTTGGGGACTGTGCGCGCTGGCACGTAGCGGCAGTCCGTATCGCGCTGCCGTTTTGGAAGCCGCGTTTGCGACGCTGCCTGAGTTTTGGAAGCAGTTTCCAGTCGCGCACGCGGCGCTACGAGCGTCGCAGGTCGTCTGGCCCCGCCTCGAACGTAGCCTCCGCCCCGAGCACGAGGCGACGCGCGTGATCGGACACCCGGACGTGCTGCTCGTCTACGGCGATCAGGACCGCTACACGCCGCCTGCTTACGGCGAACGACTGCTACGCGCGCTCGACGGTGTTGCCGATGCGGATTTGCTGGTGCTGCCCGGCGTCGGACACACGTTCGCCTATCGCGACGCTCCCGAAGCGTATAGGGCGCGCGTCGTGCCCTTTCTGCGCGACGCGCTGGCTCAGACTTCGCTGGTTTAGGACTGGAGTTCGTCTTTTGGATCGTCGGTCGTGCCGCCGTCTTCGGGGCGCATCAGGGGGAAGAGGATCACGTCGCGGATCGACTGCTGGCCGGTCAGCATCATGGCGAGGCGGTCGATGCCCATTCCCATTCCAGCCGTCGGCGGCATGCCGTATTCCAACGCGCGCAAAAAGTCTTCGTCGAGTGGTTGGGCCTCGTCGTCTCCGGCTGTGCGCAGGCGGTTCTGCTCTTCGAACCTTGCGCGCTGGTCGTCGGGGTCGTTGAGTTCGCTGAATGCGTTGCAGATCTCCTTGCCGCCGACGATGGCTTCGAAGCGCTCGACCAACCCGTCGTGCTCGCGGTGGCGCTTGGCCAAGGGCGAGAGGCTGACCGGATAATCGGTGATGAACGTCGGCTGGATGAGGTTGGGCTCGACGGTTTCGCCGAAGATCTCGTCGAGCAACTTGCCCTCACCCATCGACGCGTCGGTTTCGATGTGGAGTGAGCGGGCAGCGGCTTCGATTTCATCGCGGCCCTTGCCCATCAGGTCGTGTCCCGTTGCGTCCTGGATCGCCTGGAAGAAGGGCAGCCTCCGCCACGATCCGCCGAACTCGATCGTGTGCTCGCCGACCTGAACGCTCGTGCCGCCGTTGAGTCTGCCGACGACGGCCTGGACCATCTCTTCGACCATCTCCATCATCCACGTGTAGTCCTGATAGGCCACGTAGACTTCGAGCATCGTGAACTCGGGGTTGTGGAAGCGCGACAGGCCCTCGTTGCGGAAGTCTTTTGCGATCTCGTAGACGCCCTCGAACCCACCGACGACCAAGCGCTTGAGGTACAACTCGTCGGCGATGCGCAGGAAGAGCGGCATGTCGAGCGCGTTGTGATGCGTCGTAAACGGGCGCGCGGCGGCGCCTCCGTAGAGCGGCTGGAGAACGGGCGTCTCGACCTCCACATATCCCTTCTCGTCCAGAAAACGGCGGATCGTGCTGACGATGGTCGCGCGCTGCTTGAACACGTGGCGCACGCCCGGGTGCAGCGCCAGGTCGACGTAGCGCTGGCGGTAGCGGAATTCCTTGTCGGTGATCTGATTGAAGACTTGGCCGTCGACTTCTTTCTCGACGGGCAGCGGGCGCAGCGCTTTGGTGAGCAGCGTGAACGTTGTGGAGTGGATGCTGACCTCGCCCGTCCGCGTCCGAAACACCCAGCCACTGACGCCAACGAAATCGCCCAGGTCGACGCGCTTCTTGACGACGGCGTTGTAATAGCCGTCTGGCAGATCGTCGCGGCGGACGTAGAGCTGAATCCGTCCGCTCTCGTCGGCAATCGACAGGAACGCAGCTTTACCCATCACCCGGATCGCCACGACGCGCCCGGCGACGGTCACGCGGTACGATCCGGCTTCCTCGCCCTCGGCGGGTGCGTGCTGCTCGTCGTCGTAGGTGGCGAGGATCGTGGCCGCGTCGGTCGTGCGCTGGAACGCGGCGGCAGGGTATGGATCGACGCCCGCAGCGGCGATGGCGTCGCGGCTGGCCCTACGGGCGATCTCCTGCTCGGTGCGGTCGGGGGCGGTGGAGTCGGGCATGCGGGGGCGGGATGGTCGGTGGGGAGCGGGGGCGCGGTCGTCGGGAGCCAAGGCGCCACCCTTTCAGACTGTCATCGCGAGGAGCGGAGCGACGTGGCGATCTCCGCACCATCGGCTAGCTTCGGAGATCGCCGCGCTGCGCTCGCGATGACAGTTGGGTGGGCCAGAGGTTACGGCGTGGGCGGGCGCAGTTGGACGGTGCGTGCGCCGGGGCGGGGCGTGCGCCGGGGCGGGGCGGTGGTTGGGCCACGCGCGGAAACGTCACTCGCTGCCAGCGGGCGGCGTGTAGTTGGGAAGCGGCTCGAGGGAGAGGTAGACGGGCGTCGGCGGCTGGTCGGCGGTCATGCCTTGGTCGCCCAGCGTGCGCGTCGTGGCCATCGTAGCGATGGCGTCGATTACGTTCTGACCTTCGACGGTTCGGCCGAAGACGGTGTACTGCTCGTCGAGAACCGGGACGCCGCCTTCGCGCAGGTAGCGGGCGACGGTTTCGGCGTTCCAGTCGAAGCCGGAGTTGCCCGTCGCCATGCGGATGCGTTCGCGCATTTCGAGCAGGATGGTCGAGTCGAGCGCCATGCCGTGGACGAGGTAGAACTGGCTGCCCGAGGACCGGCGCTGCGGGTTGACCTGATCGCCTTCGCGCGCGGCGGCCAGAGCACCGGTGAAGTGATAGCCACGGCCCAGCTCGGCGTCGACCTGCCAGCCCGGGCCGCCCTGCCCGTCGTCGAACGGGACGTCGTTGCGGCTGTTGGGGTCGCCGCCCTGAATCATGAAGTCCTTGATGACGCGATGGAAGCGGGTCGAGTCGACCGTGCCTTCAACGGCGAGGCGTTTGAAGTTGTCACGGTGCAGCGGCGTGTCGTCGGACAGTTCGACGACGATGCGGCCCATCGTCGTGTTGATGGCATAGAAGTTAGTCGCAGGCAGTTCGGCAGACTCGGCCGGAGCGTCTTGAGCCGAGGCGTCGGGCTGGCAGCCAGCAACGAGCAGCGTGAGCAGTAGGAGCGAGAGGGGGCGCATGGAGAAGGCGGTTTGGGAAGCGGTAAGGTAGCCGAACTCAACGCGCCCGGACTCGAAAGGCGTGCGGATTATGGCGCCCGCGTCGCGACTTGGTGCGTCCAAATCGTTTACCTGCGGTCGAGGTCAGCCGATACCTGTCGTATTCTACGCGCGGATACTGTGCGTTCCTACTGCACCCTTGCTCTTCCTACCCGGCTGTGTCCTACTGGTTGTTTGCGCTTTCGGCGCCGGTCGCGCTCTTCAGCATGATCTGGCTGGGCGTCGTCGCGTGGCGACGGCGTCAGATGCGAGGTGCGCTCTCGCTCCACGCACTGGCGTGGTCGGCCGGGGTGTGGCTGGTGTGCTCGCTGGGCCAGATGTTCGGCCCCCAGAGTCTGACGTACTGGTTGGGCGCGGTCGCGTACGTGTTCATTCCGTGGACGCCAATCGCGTGGCTCGCCTTCGCGCTCTCGCTGACCGGACGCGCCGACGCGCTGCGCTCCTGGCCGATGTACGTCCTGTACGCCATCGCTATCGTCACGGGTGTGTTGGGCGTCACGATGCCGCTGCACGGCCTGATCTGGGCGTCGTGGCGGCACGTGACGGACGGGCCGTTCCACAACGGCGTCACGACGTACGGCGCTTGGATATGGGCGATCGTACCGCTGCTGTGGGGCTCCGTCTTGGTGGGCTGCGGACTCATCCTGTCGTCCTACGCACGCGCGCTCACGACGTACCGCAAGCTGACGTTCTGGGTGGCCGCCGGTGCCATCCTGCCGCTGCTGTTCAACGTGCTGTTCCTGTTTCGCGTGCTCCCCACCGACAAGGACTTCTCGGTCGTCGCGTTCGCGCTGACGGCGGGCGCATTCGGACTGGCGCTGTTTCGCTTCCGCCTGCTCGACCTGCAACCGACGGCGCGCTCGCTGCTGATCGACCGGATGAGCGAGGCCGTCCTGGTGATCAACCCGCAAGGCGTCGTGTCGGATTTCAATGCCGCGCTGGTCGGCTGGATCGCGGCGACTCCTCCGCTGGGCGAGCGGCTGGCCGACTGCCTGCCCGAACTGGCGCTGGCGCTGGAGCGGGACCAAGGCGAGGCCGAGTTGGAGCGAGACGGGGAGCAGCGCTGGTTTGACTGGCATGCCACCGATGTCGGAGAGGGCGCGCTGACGGACCGACTGATCCTACTGCGCGACGTGACCGAACGCCGAGCGGCCGAGCACGCGTTGCAGGCAGCCCACGACGCGCTCCAGCAGCGCAACGCCGATCTCGACGCGTTCGCTCACATGGTGGCTCACGACCTCAAGACGCCAATAAACGGTATTTACGGCTACGCTCAACTCCTCGCGCTCGAAGGCGACGAGGGCCCCGAGATGCAGCAGGAATCGACCGATGCCATCCTCGAACTCTCGCAGCAGATGGTCGGTATCATCGACGGGCTGCTGACGCTGGCAAGCGTGCGCGGCCAAGCCATCACGCCCGTCCCGCTCGACATGGAGCGCATTACGAGCGCCGCACTTCGGTGTCTAGGTCCGCTGTTCGATAGCCACAGCGCGCAGGTGACGAGTCCCGACACGTGGCCCTGCGCGGCGGGTTACGCGCCGTGGGTGACGGCGTGCTGGGTCAACTACCTCACCAATGCCGTCAAGTATGGAGGCGCCCCACCGAAGCTGGCTCTGGGAGCATGCGAAGACGGCGACGGATTCGCGCGCTTCTGGGTGGACGACAACGGAGAAGGCGTGTCGCCCGAGCGCCGAGTCGCCATATTCGCTCCGTTCGAGCGGCTCCACGGACCGGACGTCGACGGGCATGGCGTAGGCCTGTCGATCGTGCAGCGCATCGTTGACCGGCTCGGCGGCGCTTGCGGAATGGACCAAGCACCCGGCGGCGGAAGTCGCTTCTGGTTCACGCTGCCCGCGGAGCCGCTCATTCCCACGCCGCACGGCGTTCGAGACTCTGCTACTGTTTTAACGCGCTAGGGCGGTGGTGAGAGAGCAGCGCGGGTATCTTGACGCTCTCTTTTCCCAACATCGCATGGCCCGCCTCGCCGCTCTTCTCCTGCTCCTCATCGTCGCCCCGGTTCGGGCGCAGCTGCTCTCGCCCGCTCAGTTTCTGGGCTACGAACTGGGAGAGCGCTTCACGTCGCACCACCGCGTGATGGACTACGTGGCGCACGTCGCCGCCGAGTCGCCGCGCGTCGCAGTGGAATCCTACGGCGCGACGTACGAAGGACGCGAACTGGTGCTGGCGACGATCGCGACGCCGAGCAATCTGGCCAACATCGACGCGATCCGGCAGGCGCACCTGGCGCGGCTGGGCATGGGCGGCGGAGCGCAGTCCGGCGACGCTCCGGCCATCGTCTGGCTCAGCTACAACGTGCACGGTAACGAGAGCGTGTCGAGCGAAGCGTCGCTGGAGGTGCTCTATCGCCTAGCCGATCCGGCAAACGGGCAGGCGTCGGCGTGGCTCGGCAACGTCGTCGTCCTGCTCGACCCGATGCTCAACCCCGACGGGCGCGAGCGCTACGTGAACTGGTACAAGCAGCGGCGCGCGCTGCCGACGTTCAACGCCGATCCCAACGCGTGGGAGCACGACGAGCCGTGGCCCCGCGGACGCGCCAATCACTACCTGTTCGACCTCAACCGCGACTGGGCGTGGCAGACACAGGTCGAGAGCCAGCAGCGCGTGGCACTTTACCGAACGTGGTACCCGCACGTCCACGCCGATTTCCACGAGCAGGGCGTCGACGCACCCTATTACTTCGCTCCGGCCGCCGAGCCGTTCCACCGCGTCATCACCCCGTTTCAGCGCGACTGGCAGACTAGGCTGGGCGCGCGCAACGCCCAAACGTTCGACCAGGCCAGCCGCCTCTACTTCACTGGAGAAGTCTTCGACCTCTTCTATCCGTCGTACGGCGACACGTGGCCGACGTACAACGGCGCCATCGGCATGACGTACGAGCAGGGCGGATCGGGCCGCGCCGGAATCGGCATCGAAACGAGCGAAGGCGACACGCTGACGCTGGCCTACCGCATCGCCGGGCACGTGGCGACGAGTATGAACACGGTCGCTGTCGCGTCGGACACGCGCGCCGAGCTGGTGAGCGAGATGGAGGCGTACTACCGGCGCGCCGCCCGAGGGGAGAATGCGCCCTACGTCGGCTACGTCGTGTCGGCCGAGCAGGGCACCCAATCGCTACGCGGGCTGACGCGGCTCCTGGACGCCAACGGCATCGCCTACCAGGCTGCCGCTCAGTCCTCAGTCGCGACGGGCTATGCCTACCGCCGCGGGCAGACCGAGACGTTTACGGTCTCGCCGGGCGACCTGATCATCCGCGCCGCTCAGCCCAACGGGACGCTGGCTCAGGTGCTGATGGAGCCCGAGGCAGGCATTCCCGACTCGCTCACGTACGACATCACAGCGTGGTCGCTGCCCTACGCGCACGACCTGGACGCGTGGGCCGTAACGGCATCGCTTCCCGCTCGCACGGGCCTGTGGTACGAAGCCGGAGCCGGTACGCCCGAGGTGGGCGCCGTCGCCTACGCCCTTCCCCTCGAGTCCATGGACGGGCTGCGCTCGCTCGCCGACGCGTTCGAGGCCGGACTGAGCGCACGCCTGTCGACGGGCGCCTTTCGCGCGGGTGGGAGCGAATTTGGCAGAGGAACCGTCGTGTTCACGCGCAAGGGTAACCAGCGCGGTCAAGGCGACGCGTTCGCAGAGACCGTCGCACGGATCGGGCGGGCGCATGGTGTCGAGCCGGTCGCGCTGCGCTCGACGCGGGTCGATGCGGGCCAGGACTTTGGATCGAGTGGCGTCGCGTTCCTCCAGGCGCCGCGCGTCGCCGTTGCCGCCGGCGATTTTGCGTCTTCGCTGGGGCTGGGCGAGGTGTGGCACTTCTTCGAGCAGCAGATCGGCTATCCGGTCACGCTCGCCGCGCCGTCCGACCTGATGCGCGCCGGAGCGCTCTACGACTACGACGTACTCGTACTGCCGCCGGGCGACTACGACGACGTACTGACTGACGAACGACTCGGCGACCTGCGCGCCTGGATGCGAGCCGGCGGCCGGTTGGTCGCGCTCGAAGGCGCCGCCCGGGCCCTGGCCGGACGCGACGGTTTCGGCCTGAAACGCAAAGAGGCAGCCGAATCCGGTGACGACTCGACCGCTGCCACGACGCGCCGCTACGCCGACAGGGAACGCGACGACGTGACCGAGTCGACGCCCGGCGCCGTCCACCGCGTCACGCTCGACCCGACGCACCCGCTGGCGTTTGGCTACGGCGAGGAGACGTTCGCGCTCGTCCGTTCGGGCCGAGCCTACGCGCCGCTCGCCGATGGCTGGAACGTCGGCATAGTGGCGAGCGGCATTCCCGTCAGCGGATTCGCCGGGGCCGACGCGCAGTCCGAGTTGGGCGGCGCGCTGCTCTACGGCGTCGAAGACGTGGGCCAGGGCGCCGTCGTCTACCTGCTCGACAACCCGCTCTTCCGCGGCTTCTGGGAGGGCGGCAAGCGCCTGTTCGCCAACGCCGTCTTCTTCGTCGGGACGGACTGACGCTCCCCGCTGCCCTTAACCGAACGAGCGACTCAGCACCCCTCCTGAATCGACGCTGCCTGGCCGGTCAGGAGAGGGCTTGTCTGAGAACTCAATTCGGGACCGCGCCGGGCCGGACACGCGCTCAGACAAACCCTTAGCGAACGACGACGAGCCGCTGCGTCGCCTGCCGTTCGCCCTGGCTCAGGCGGATCAGGTACGCTCCTGGAGCGAGCGCGGCGGTCGAGAGGGTCGCCTGGTGCGAGCCAGCCGCAAAAGTGCCGTCGGCGATGACCGAGACGCGGCGCCCCAGCACGTCGAACGCTTCGATCACGACGCGTCCCGCCGCAGGAGTGTCGAAGAGTATCCGCGTCGACTCGCGAGCCGGATTGGGGGCGGGAGGGCTCAGCGCCAGCAGTCCGGCAGCAGTGCGTTCGTCCACGCTCGTCGCCGTCGACAGGGCGAAGATGCGCGTCTCGTATCCGCCGATGCTCAGACCCGAAAGCGTGCCGCCCGCCGTAGCCGTCGCCTGGGACGTGGCGCCTATCAGCAGGTCGGTGAGCGCGCGCGAGCCTTCGCCGATCAGGCCGGGCGGAAGGCCGAGCGTCATCGCGCCGGACGCGTCGCCCGACAAGTTCGAGACGACCAAGACGGCCTCGCCGCCCAGTTCGCGCACAAACGCCACGACGGACGCGGGCGCGCCAGTGACGGCGAAATAGTCGCCCCGGCTCAGCGCACGCGACGCCGTTCGCGTCTGGATCAGGCGGCGGTAGTGGTTGAATAGTGAGCCTTCGTCGGCAGCCTGAGCGTCGACGTTGCGCGTGCGGTAGCTGCCGTCGACGGCGATCCACGGGTTGGCGCTCGTGAATCCTGCTCCGCGACCGCCCGTCCACTGCATCGGGCGGCGGATCTGCTCGTCGGGCTTGACGCCGGTCTGGCCGATCTCCTCGCCGTAGTACACGTAGGGCGTTCCGGGCAGCGTGAGCAGCAGCGACGCGGCGGCTTTGGCGCGATCCGTGTCGCCGCCGAGCACGCTCATCACGCGGTCCTGGTCGTGGTTCGTTAGAAACGTGGCATAACTCAGGTGCGGATACTCACCGTACGCCGCCTGAATATCGGACGCCAACCGCCGCGCATCGCCCGAGCGGACGGCGTTGAGCATCGCTCCGGCCACGTCGAACGCGAAGCACTGCGATAGGCTGCCGGGCGCGACGTAGGGCAGGACCCGGTCCCGGCTCGACCATGCCTCGCAGACCGTATACGCGTCCGCGTCGGCCTGACGCGTGTGGGCGGCGAAGTCGGCCCAGAGTGCGTGCGTCTGGGGCAGGTCCTCGTAGCTCGATCCTTCCTCGAACAGGTACTTGACCGCGTCCAACCGGAATCCGTCGACGCCCACGTCCTGGAGCCAGAAGTCCGACGCGGCGAAGAGGCTGTCGCGCACGGCGGGCGTCTCGTAGTTGAGATCGGGCATGCCGTCCCAAAACACGCCCCAGTAGAACCCGCGCGCGCCTCTGTGCCATGCCCTTCCCAGCGGTCCGCTCGTGCTGCCCGGCGAGGCGTTCCAGCGGTAGAAATCGCGAAACTCCGGCTCGCCTCGGCCCGACGCCGTAAACCACGGATGCTGAGTCGACGAGTGGTTCATCACGTAGTCGATCACGACCCGGATGCCACGCGCGTCGGCTTCGCGCATCAACTCGCGCATGTCGTCCATCGTGCCATAGTCGGACTCGACGCCGCGATAGTCGGTCACGTCGTAGCCGTGATAGCTGGGCGACGGATTGATGGGCATGAGCCAGAGCGCGGTCACGCCCAGGTCGTCGGTCGTCGACGGATCGCCGTCGTTGAGGTAGTCCAGCCGCGAGATCAGGCCTTGCAGGTCGCCGATGCCGTCGCCGTCCGAGTCTTGGAAGCTGCGCACGAACACCTCGTAGAAGACAGCGTCGTGCCACCACTTGGCCTCGAACGGAGGCCGCTCGGCGACCGTTACGGCATCCGCAATTCTCAGCGTGTCGATGCCCTCGGGGCCGGACGCGATTAGCGTTGCGCCGTACGTGCCAATGTCCGAATAGCGCACGACCGGACTGGAATCGCTCGAAACGGACGGCGTGCCGCCTGGGAACGTCCACCGCCAGCCCGTCACGTTGCCTGCCGATCGGTCGCCGAAGTAGACGACGCCGCCAGCCGTAGTGCGAGCGGGCGAAGCGCGGAAGTCGGCGACGGGCGGACCGGTCGGCGGTGCCTCGTCGCCGTACCACACGCGGATCGTGTTGCCGGTGGGCAAGACGCGGTACTCGCGGTTGGGACCGGCGTTGGGAAACTCCTCGGTCCCCGCCCAACTCCCGTCGATGCGAAACTTGAACGCGATGTCGCTGCCGACGCTGAATCCGCCCTTGGTCAGCGCGTAGACCGAGTCGCCATCGGCGTCCGACAGCCGGTCGCTCGCGCCGTCCCACCCGTTGAAGCTGCCCGCCAGATCGACGTACTGCGTCGCCGGATCGAACTGCCCCTCGGTGATTCTATAGCGCATGTCGACCTCGAAGTCAATCGCGACCGATTGGGTGTGCGCGGCGGGCGTGAGAACGAAGGCGAGCAGTAGGACGAGGCGCATCGGTGCAGTTTGGACGAGGCAATCTGTTTCCTAACGAGCCAAGTGCCCCAGCGGTCCTGGATTTCGCACGCGTCTGGCCTGCCCATCCCAAGCCAGACGCGCCGCCCACGCTAGCCCTGCCGCCCCGCGATGAGGTCGTCGACGACGCTGGAGTCGGCGAGTGTCGAGGTGTCGCCCAGGCTGTCGGTCTGGTTCTCGGCGATCTTGCGCAGGATGCGGCGCATGATCTTGCCGCTGCGCGTCTTGGGCAGACCCGGGGCGAACTGGATGGCGTCGGGCTTGGCGATCGGCCCGATCTGGTCGCGCACGTGCTGGATCAGCTCGGCGCGCAGCTCTTCGCTGGCGCCGAAGCCGTCGCCGACCGTGACGTAGGCGTAGATGCCTTGCCCCTTGATGTCGTGCGGCATCCCAACGACGGCGGCCTCGGCGACGGCTGGGTGCAGGACGAGGGCGGATTCGATTTCGGCCGTCCCCATCCGGTGTCCCGACACGTTGATCACGTCGTCGATGCGGCCCGTGATCCAGTAGTAGCCGTCTTCGTCGCGGCGGCAGCCGTCGCCGGTGAAGTAGCGGTCTTGAAAGTGCGAGAAGTAGGTCTGCTCGAAGCGGACGTGATCGCCGTAGACCGTTCGCGCCTGGCCCGGCCAGCCCTGCTTCACCAGCAAGATGCCCTCGCCTGCGCCCTCGAGAACGGCACCGTTGGAATCGACGACTTCGGGGACAATGCCCGGAAGCGGAAGCGTTGCGGACCCGGGCTTGAGCGGCGTCGCGCCGGGCAGAGCCGAGATCATCACGCCGCCGGTTTCGGTCTGCCACCACGTGTCGACGATCGGGCAGCGGCCGCCGCCGACTACCTCGTGATACCAGCGCCACGCCTCGGGGTTGATTGGCTCGCCGACCGTTCCCAAGACGCGCAGGCTACTCCGATCGGTCGACTCGACCCACGCGTCGCCCTTGGCCATCAGCGCGCGGATCGCTGTCGGCGCGGTGTAGAAGAGCGTGACCTGGTGCTTGTCGCAGACCTGCCACAGGCGGCTGGCGTCGGGGAACGTCGGCACGCCTTCGAAGAACACCTGGGTCGCGCCGTTCAAGAGCGGTCCATAGACCATGTAGGTGTGGCCCGTGATCCAGCCAACATCGGCCGTACACCAGAACACGTCGTCCGGTTTGAGATCGAAGACGAGTTCATGCGTGTAGCTGGCGTAGACGAGGTAGCCGCCCGTCGTGTGGACGACGCCTTTGGGCTTGCCCGTCGAGCCGGACGTGTAGAGGATGAACAGCGGGTCCTCGGCGTCCATCGGCTCGCAGCCAAGGTCGGCAGACTGACCATCGACGGCGTCGTGGTACCACACATCGCGGCCCTCGCGCATCGTCACGTCGCAGTGCGTGTTTTGGACGACGAGGACGGTGTCGACGTCGGGGCACATGTCGAGTGCGGCGTCGGCGTTGGCTTTGAGCGGGACTGTCCGTCCGGCGCGCTTGCCCTCGTCGGCGGTGATCAGGCAGGTCGACGAGCCGTCGAGGATGCGGTTGGCCAGACTGTCGGGCGAGAAGCCGCCGAAGACGACCGAGTGGACCGCTCCGATCCGGGCGCAGGCGAGCATCGCGTAGGCCGCCTCGGGGATCATCGGCAGGTAGATCGTGACGCGGTCGCCCTTCTGGACACCGCGCGCCTTCAACGCTCCGGCCAGTTTGGCGACGTGCTCTTGAACTTCGGCGTAGGTGATGCGGCGCGCGTCGTCGGATGGATCGTCCGGCTCGAAAATCAGCGCCGTCTTGTCGCCGTTTCCGGCCGCGACGTGGCGATCGACGGCGTTGTAGCATGCGTTCGTCTTGCCGCCCTGGTACCACTCGATCGACACGCCCGGAGCGTTCCAGTCGACGTTCATCACCCGGTCGAACGGTGTCGTCCAGTCGATGCGGCGGGCCTGCTCGCGCCAGAAGCCGTCGGGATCGGTCTTGGCGCGGTCGTAAAGGGCGCGGTAGGCGTCGAGCGAGCCGACGTGGGCGGCGGAGGCGAAGTCTGGAGAGGGTGAGTAGACGGCGTCGTCGGACATGGGCAGAGCGTTTGTGTGAAGAGGCGGCAAGGTAACGGACGCGTGGCGAGGGAAAAGCGTTTCCGCCCGGCGCGCCGTTCGGACACACTTCGCCAGCGCGCTACCTTTCCGAATGTCCGACGCCGCGCACCGTCCCGCTTCCGCTCTCGTCCGCCAGATCCTGCGCGGCTACGCACTCGAACCGCTGGGCGATCACGGCGCGAGCCACTGGGCGCGCGTGCTGGAAATCGGTCTGCATCTGTGCCGCCTCACTCGGGCCGACCCGGCCGTCGTGGCCCACTTCGCCGTTTTCCACGACGCCCGTCGCATCAACGAGCACGACGACGAGCATCACGGCGCGCGCGGCTCCCAGCTGGCACGCGAGATGCGCGCCCAGTGGCTCTCCTTTCTGTCGGACGAGCAGTTCGACTTGCTGACGCACGCCTGCGACCGCCACACCGACGGCACAACCGAAGGCGACGTGACCGTCCAGACGTGCTGGGACGCCGACCGCCTCGACCTGTGGCGCATCGGCATTGAGCCGTCGGACCGCTACCTGTGCACGGCCGCGGCCAAGAGCGAAGACGTGAAGGCGTGGGCGTACAGCCGCAGCCTCTTCAAACGCGCGCCGAGTTACGTGCGGTCGGAGTGGTTGGCAGGCGAGTGAGCGAGCTGCGGTAGATTGCCCGTCGGTTTCTCCACTTTGCTCATGAGCTTTCTCCCTTCCGCCTCGCGCACCCGCCCGCCCGGCTTCACGACACGCCTGCTGGGCCGGGTCGAGACGCTGGGCAACAAACTGCCCGATCCCGCCATCCTGTTCGTGCTCGCGCTCGCGATCACGTGGGTGCTGTCGGCGATCCTGTCGGGCGTGGCGTTTGAGAGTCTGGATCCGCGCACCGGAGAGGCGATCCGGGTCAACAACCTGTTGTCCGGTAGCGCGCTGGCCGAGTTTACGTCGAACATGGTGACCATCTTCACTAGCTTCGCGCCTCTGGGAGTCGTCCTGGTAGCGATGCTGGGCGTCGGCGTGGCGGACTCGGCGGGCTTCTTCAACACGGCGATCAAGCTGATGCTGAGCAAGACCTCGAAGAATCTGCTGGCGCCTATGGTCGTGCTCGTCGGCATCTTCAGCAGCAGCGCCGTCGACGCGGGCTACGTGCTCGTGATTCCGCTGGGAGGCATCATCTTTCACGCGGCCGGGCGGCATCCCATCGCAGGCGTCGCGGCGGCGTTTGCGGGCGTCAGCGGCGGATTCAGCGCCAACCCCGCGCCGTCGGCCCTGGACCCGCTGCTGCAAGGCTTCACGCAACCGGCGGCGCAGATCATCGACCCGTCGCTCCTCGTCAACCCGCTGGGCAACTACTTCTTTACCGCCTCGTCGACGCTGCTGATCGTGCTGCTGGGCTGGTTCATCACGGACAAGATCGTCGAGCCGCGCCTCAAAGCGAACACACCCGTCGATACGAACGAAGCCCAACCCGAGATGGGCACGTTCCATCCGCGCGAGCGCCGCGCGTTCTGGTGGGCCTGCGCCGTCCTGGTTGCCGGAGTCGGACTGCTCGTGCTCTCGCTGCTGCCCGAAAGCTCGCCGTTTCGCGACGCCAACGGATCGCTCAACTCGTTCTCGGCTCCGATTATGCGCTCGATCGTGCCGCTCATCTTTCTACTCTTCTTGATTCCCGGACTCGTCTACGGGTTCGCGGCAGGCGTTTTCAAGTCGAGCAAGGACGTGGTCGATGCGATGACCGAGGCGATGAAGGGCATGGGATACTACGTCGTGATGACGTTCTTCTGCGCCCTCTTCGTCTACGCATTCGGCACGTCGAACCTGGGCGCGCTGCTGGCAGTCGAGGGCGCGGGCGTGCTGCAATCGCTCGAGTTGCCCGGCGGCGTTACGATTTTCGGATTGGTGTTCTTGACCGCCTTCGTCAACCTGTTCGTCGGCTCGTCGAGCGCCAAGTGGGGCCTCCTGGCGCCGATCTTCGTGCCGATGCTGATGCAGGTCGGCCTGAGCCCCGAACTGACGCAGGCCGCCTACCGCGTCGGCGACAGTTCGAGCAACATCATCACGCCGCTGATGCCCTACTTCCCCCTGGTCGTCGTCTACTGCCAGCGCTACGTAACCAAAACCGGCATCGGCACGCTGACCTCGATCATGCTGCCCTATGCCGTGATTTTCATCGTCTGCTGGTCGATCTACCTGCTCCTCTACTGGGCGACCGGTCTGCCGCTGGGCTTCCAGGCGTCTTATACCTATCCACCGATGTAACCCGGCGGCCAGCCGTACGTTTGCCCTCTCATGACTCCACGCACCTATTCCCGCAAAGAAATCGCCGCGCTGATGGAGCGTGCCGCCGAACTCCAGTCGCGCGGACAGGACGCTGGCGAGGACGGGCTGACGTTGGACGAACTCGAAGCCGTCGCCGCCAGTTCGGGCATCGATCCTCGGGCGCTCCGGCAGGCGGCCAGCGAGATGGGCGGCGTGAGCCGTGAGAACACCGACGCGCAGTCGGACACGCAGATCTTCGCCGAGCGCTTCGTCTCGTTTCCCAACCTGAGCGACGAGTCGCTAGCCGCCGCCACCGAGGAGGTCCTCATCGAACTGCGCCACCGCTTCGGCATGACGAGCGATCCGGTCATGCGCGCGATGGGCTACGGGGTGCACGACACCGAGCGGATCGGCAAGACGATGGAGTGGCGCCACGCGACGAGCATGGGCGTCGTCACGACGGTCCAGCTGCGTCCGCGCGCCGAGGGCATTCAGCTGAGGATGAGCCAGAAGGTGGGCTGGGGATCGCCGACGGCCGAGGGCGTGACGTACGCGATGCTTCTGGCGTGCATGGTCGCGCTCGTGGCGCTGGTCGCGGCCAAGTCAGCGGTCGTAGGGGTGGGCGCATTTGCGCTCGGCATGCTCGTCTTCGGCCCGCTCATCCGCAGCCTGGACGTCAACTGGCGCGCCAAGAAGGACCGCGAACTGGAGTCTCTGGCCGACCGCCTCGCC
The DNA here is from genome assembly GCA_963841855.1 of Rhodothermales bacterium. Classification (GTDB taxonomy): domain Bacteria; phylum Bacteroidota; class Rhodothermia; order Rhodothermales; family BA12; genus CAXBBB01. The sequence goes on from CAWJEJ010000003.1 coordinate 315,552, forward strand.
CGAACCGTCGCCTCTGGCCTTCCCGATTCTGACGTTTCGCGCCCTCTACTCGACGACCTGGAGCAGACCGATGCCCTTGCCGCCGACCCGCGGTCTTCGCAGCGCTCGCGGATCTAAACGGCGCGGCGCGCGATAGAGCGGCATTTTTCCACCACGTCTATGCGCATTCTCGTCTCTCTGCTCGTCCTCTTCGGCCTGGCGAGCGTGCTTACCGGATGCGTGCCCTACACGGTCGGCACGACGGCGGCGACCGTTCCCGAAGGCGAACTCCAGACCACGACCTCGCTGGCCTTCATACCCTCCGGTCTTGAGTACGACGACGACGAAGACGCGTACACGCAACCTTATTTCCTCGCATCGACCGGCGCGCGGTTTGGCATCGGTCCGTCGACAGACATCGGCATCTACGCGCCCGGATACTTGGGCGTCGTGGTCAATGCCAAGCACCAGTTCCAGGTGGCGCAGCCGGGCGCTCCGCTCGGGTGGGCGGCGATGGGTGGAATGGGCGTCATCAATGGCGGGCTGAACGCACATCTGGAAGCCACGCTGATCGCGTCGGGGCGCGAAGACTTGACCGCGACGCCCTACGGAGGCATGCGGTTCATGCAGACGTTTCCGCTGTCGAGCGAAGCCGAATACGATCTGCCGACGATCGGCCCGTTCGGCGGCGTCCGGCTGGGCACGGCCGACCTGGGCGCGAGCCTCGAAGTCGGTGTGTTCTACGACGACTCGGCGCTCGACCTGCGCAGCCGCGACATCATCGTGGTACCGAGCATCAGCGTACACGGCTCGGGCCTGATACGTGCGCTGATGGGCCGCTAGTTGCCGACCGGCACGTGCTGGCTCAGGCAGTGGCACGCACCCAATCCCCACACCAGATCGCGCGCCGGAATGCGGGCGACGGGGCGCTGGAGTAGACGCGCCAAGATGTCGGCGGCGAGGTCGTCACTGGGCACGTCGAACGAGGGCATCAGGACGGAGGCGTTGCCGATCAGGAAGTTGGCGTAGCTCGCGGGCAGGCGCTGACCGTCGCGGAAGAGCGCGGGCGGCATCGGCAGCGTGTGCACGTCGAGCGCCGATCCGGCCGGGCTGCGCCACGCGCGCAGGCGGTCGAGATTGTCCATTAGCGGCGCGTAGTTGGCGTCGTCCGGGTCGGCTTCGACAGCCGTGACGACGCTGTTGACACCGACGAAGCGCGTCATGTCGTCAATGTGGCCGTCGGTGTCGTCGCCCGCGATGCCGTCGCCTAACCAGATCGTCTGAGTGACGCCCAGGCCCCCATGCAGATAGGCTTCTACGTCATCTTTGCTCAAGCCGGAATTGCGATTGGGATTGAGCAGGCAGCTCTCGGTCGTCAGGCACAGGCCCTCGCCGTTCATCTCGACCGACCCGCCTTCGAGTACGATGTCGAACACGCGGCGCTCGACGCCGTGCAACTCGGCCATCGCCTGGGGGACGCGGTTGTTCTGCTCGGTCCGGTCGTACTTGCCGCCCCACGCGTTGAACTGCCAGTCGGTCGCGACGCGCCTGCCTTCGGCGTCGCGGACAAAGAGGGCGCCGTAGTCGCGGATCCACTCGTCGTCCGTCGCGATCACGTGCAGGCGAACGTCGGTGCCCTCGCCGAACGCGATGCCTTCGGCGCGCAGCCGACTGGAGGCTTGCTGCTTGACCTCCTCTGTCGGGCAGGTGACGTGGACGGTTTCGCCCGCCATCAACGCCCGGATCATGGCGATGTACGACGGGAAGACGTCGCGCGCCAGGTCGGTGTCGGGCCAGGTCTCGATGCAATGGGGCCAGGTGAGCCAAGTCGCTTCGTGGCGCGTCCACTCGGCGGGCATGCGGTAGCCTTGGGCGGCGAGGGTGTCGGTGGTCATGTTTTCGATTCTCTGCTTTTGTCATTGCGAGGCCAAAGGCCGTGGCAATCTGAATGCTGTGCTGCTACCGTTTGTCCGTCCTTTTGTCTTGATACAAAAGGACCAAAAGATCAAGGCTTACGTCGCATCGGCGGACACTACGCTTCGGTTGCTAAAATCGTCCAAACTCGCTGGCGCTCAAACAGGACGATTTTTTGACGCGCCCTACGCTCCGCGTCTTTGTCGCCGATCCGTCTGAGGCCAATCCTTCCGATCTGAGCGTCGATCAGTGAGCGTCCCCTTCGCGTAGGTTACCCGCGCAAATACCGCTGCGTCAGATCCGAGTAGGCGTCGATGCGGCGGTCTCGGAGGAAGGGCCAGCCGTGGCGCTGCCCGGAAATCACGTCGGGCGTGGTTTCGACGACGAGTACACCTTCCTCCTGCTCGCCCATCTGCGCGACGATCTGACCGTCTGGCCCGGCGACGAACGAGCCGCCCCAGAACTGGATGCCGCGTCCATTGGCTTCGGCGTCGGCGTCGTTCCAATCGGTCGGCTCGAAGCCCGTCCGGTTGACGGCGGCGACGTAGACACCGTTCGAGATGGCGTGGGCGCGCTGCGCGGTTATCCAGGCGTCGCGCTGGGCGTGGCCGTACTCGGCCTTTTCGGACGGGTGCCAGCCGATGGCGGTCGGGTAAAACAGCACGTCGGCGCCCCCAAGCGCGGTCAGGCGCGCGGCTTCGGGATACCACTGGTCCCAACAGATGAGCACGCCCAGGTCGCCCTTGCTCGTCTCCCACGTGTGGAAGCCCAGGTCGCCGGGCGCGAAGTAGTACTTCTCGTAGAACAGCGGATCGTCCGGGATGTGCATCTTGCGGTACTTGCCGACGTAGCCCGCCGCGCCGTCCAAAATCGCGGCCGTGTTGTGATACAGCCCCTTGGCGCGCCGCTCGAACAGGCTCCCGACGACGGCAACATCCAACTCGCGCGTCAGATCGGCCAGCGCGTCGGTCGATGGACCGGGAATGGCTTCGGCGAGCGCGAAGTGATCCGCGTCTTCAGTCTGGCAGAAGTAGGGCGAGCGAAACAGTTCGGGCAGGCACACGACCGTCGCGCCCTGACCAGCGGCTTCGCGAACGCCGTCGAGAGCTTTGGTCATGTTGGCGTCCACGTCCGGCGTCATGGCGAACTGGACGAGGCCTAGTTGAATCGTAGCGGGCATGGGCGAATGGGTTGGGCGTGGGACTAGACTCTGACTTACGGCAGGCCGTTGCGTTCACCGTCCCCTCCTTGGACAAGGAGGGGTGCCGAAGGCGGGGTGGTCCGAGCGGCAAACACGGAAGCGAATATCAGGCTTCCGCACAGTCGACCCCTCCGCCGCTGGCGCGGCACCTCCCCTTGATTAAGGGGAGGACGGGTTTGGGGCTTGGGCGAGCAGGGGTGAGGAGAGTAGATCGCACCGATCAGTGCGGGTCGAGATAGGTCGTCGAGGCAAAGAAGGCGCGGTACTGCTCAAGGATCGTTTGGGCCTCCTTGGGGCGGAGGACCCCGCTTTTCGACTTCTGACGTAGCGTCTTCTGGACGCGCTGTTGCAGGCCGGGCGGGAAGTACTGAACACGCGCTAGCATCTCCTCGACCGTCGTGCCCGTCAGCATTTCTTCGATGTAGTAACCGCTTTCCTCCTCCTCATCCACGTAGACGTGCGCTTCCGAAACGCCGCCGAACAAGTTGTGCGCGTCGCCCAGGATGTCTTGGTACGCGCCGACCAGGAAGATGCCCAACCGATACGTCTCGCCCTCGGGTACGTCGTGGACTTCGAGCGCGCGCTTCTCCTTGCCGCCGCCGACGTAACGGGCCACTTTGCCGTCCGAGTCGCACGTCAGGTCGACCAGGCGGGCGCGGCGCGTCGGGCGCTGATCGAGCCGGTCGATGGGGACGATGGGGAAGCGCTGGCCCAGCGCCCAGTGGTCCATCAGCGACTGGAAGACTGAGAAATCGCACAGCAGTTGGTCGGTCAGCGCGTCGCCCAGGCGGACCAGCTCGTCGGGCACCCAGTCGGGCCCGGCGGCTTCGACGCGGACGTAGAGGCGGCTACACACGGTCCAAAACAGGCGTTCGGCTAGGGCTTTCTGGTCGATCGGCAGGTAGCCGTAGCCGAACAGCGCGTGTGCCTTGTCGCGCACATCGACGGCGTCGTGGTAGACTTCGAGCAGTTCGCCCAGCCCCGCCGCTGCCTCGACGCTCGCGATCATCTCGAACAGCGTTTGGGCGACTTCGTGCGATCCACCCGGTAACTCGAATCCATCGGCGACGGTCGGCTTTTCGGTGCGGCCCAGCGTGTCGACGACCAAGACCGAGTGGTGCGCCGTGATCGCGCGTCCGTTTTCGGTCACGATGCGCGGCGGCGGCACGTTCTCAGCCTCGCAGACTTCCTGGACCGCGTAGACGATGGCGTTGGCGTATTCCTGCATTGTGTAGTCGACGCCGCCTCTGCCGCTGCTCAGCGGAAGCGCGTCGTAGTTGACGCCCAACCCGCCGCCGCAGTCGAGGTATTCGATTTCGAGTCCGCGCCGGGTCAGGTGCGCGTAGATCCGCGTCAGCTCGCGCACGGCCGACTTGATCGCCTGCATGTCGGCGATCTGGCTGCCGATGTGGAAGTGCAGCAGGCGCAGCGCTTTGGTCTGCCCCGCCGCAATCAACTCGTCGACGGCATCGACCAGTTCGGGCAGCGCGACGCCAAACTTCGACAGGTCGCCCGATGACGTTTGCCACATCCCCTCGGCGACGGTCGACAGCTTGACGCGCACGCCGAACTGTGGATCGACACCAGCCTCGTCCGCCAACTCACGAATGCGTCGCAGCTCGGTCGTCTTCTCGACGATGGGCAGCACCTGCCGCCCCAGCTTCTGGAACGTCGTGATCAGGCGCAGCATCTCGCTGTCCTTGTAGCCGTTGACCAGAAGCAGCGTCTCGTCGTCTTCCAACCGGGGCAGCGTCGCGATCAGCTCGGTCTTCGATCCGCATTCCAATCCGTAGCCGTAGGGTTTGCCTGCCTCGACGATCTCGTCGACGACCTCGCGCAGTTGGTTCACCTTGACCGGGTAGACGCCCGTATAGCCGTTGCCATACCCGCTCTCTTCGACGGCCGTGCGAAACGACTCGTTGAGCAGTTTGACGCGCGTCGCCAGCAGATCCTGAAACCGAACGACCAGAGGCAGCCGCACGCCTTGCTCGACCAGTTCCTCGACGATGGCGTGCAGGCTGACGGCGGGTCCGTCCGGGTCGGGCTTCATCGCGACGTGTCCTTGCTCGGACACTTCGACGTAGCCCTCGCCCCAGGCGGGCACGCGGTACAACGCGGCGGAATCGGCGGGCGTCCACGGGTCGACGGCGGCAGGCGGCGGGGCGATCTCCAATGGGCTGGCGGTTTTGCGGTGGGTAGTAACGGCGTAAACGTGGACGCGCGCGGCCTAGTTCGTGCGGCGATGCGGGATGTGGGTGAAGATGCCGATTCGGAACGCAGAGGAGCCGCCTAGAAAAATGCACTACACGAGTTAAGGCGTCCGCCAGCGAGCCGGTAGCAGGTGCACACCAACCCTCCCCCAACCCGCACCATCATGCGCACACTCGTACTCCTCGCCGCCCTCATCGCGTCGCCTCTGGCTCACGCTCAGCCCTACATCTACTGGGCAAACAACGAGGCCGCCTCCAACAGCATCGGCCGAGCGAACATCGACGGCACCAACAGCATCCCTAACTTCATTACGGGCGCCGACCGTCCCGGCGGCGTCGCGGTCGACGGCAACTACGTCTACTGGTCGAATATCAACGGTGAGTCAATCGGTCGTGCCAATCTCGACGGATCGAACGTCGACCAGGACTTTATCACGGGTACGGACCGGCCCGATCGGCATCGCCGTCGATGGCAACTCATATCTACTGGGTCAACAATCGGGGCGGCACAATCGGCCGAGCTAACCTCAATGGGTCGAGCGTCAACCAGAGCTTTATCACCGGTGCGGATGGCCCCTTCGGAGTCGCCTTGAACGGCACGCATGTTTACTGGACGAACTTTAACGGCGGCACGATCGGTAGGGCAAACCTCAACGGATTGAATGTCAATCAGAGTCTGATTACTGGCGCAGGCAGCGCCTACGGAATTACCGTAGGCGACAGCAAGGTCTATTGGGCAAACAGGACCACCAACGCGATTGGCCGGGCCGACTTCAACGGAGCGAATGCGAATGGCAGCTTCATTTCCGGAGCCGACGGGCCGGTTGGTGTAGTAGCGAGCAGCACATCCTCACTGCCGGTCGAACTGACGGGCTTCACCGCTACGGCTTCGGGCGCGGACGCGCTACTGCGCTGGGAAACCGCTAGCGAGATCAACAACACCGGCTTCGACGTGCAGATCGCCAGCGGCTCGTCGGACACCTTCCGCAGCCTGGGATGGGTCGCCGGAGCGGGCACGACGCTCGAAGCGCAGCGCTACGCCTTCCGCACCGACGCGCTCGCTCCCGGCGCCTACCGCTTCCGCCTGCACCAGATCGACCTCGACGGAGCATCGGAGTTCTCGCCCGTCGTCGAGCTGTCGATTGCGCCCAAAGGCTACGCGCTCGCCGTCGCAGCCACGTTCTCGAACGCCGCCGACGTGTCGCTGACTCTGGAGCGCGCTCAGACCGTCCGCGTGTCGGCCTACGACCTGCTCGGACGTCAGATCGCGGTCTTGCACGACGGTCAAGTCGACGGATCGGCGGCGTGGACGCTCTCAGGCGATCTGCCGTCGGGCGTCTACTTCATCCGGGCCGAGGGCGAGTCGTTCGCCACGACGGCTCAGACGATCCGCGTGCGCTAGACCGCTCCATCCTCTGCAACCTTGCGCGTCCTCGTCGGCTTCGGTCGGCGAGGACGCGTCTTTTTGTGCATCGTGCAGCGCGCCGCAATCGCAGATCGACCGCGTAAAAATCAGCCGAGTTGAACCGGCTGGGCGAACGCAGACCTCCAGCGCGGAGGTATTTTCACTCCTCATCACGTCGCACTCCCGCACGGCTCCAAGGCATCCTACCGGTATGGGCGCTATCGTAATCACAGGAAGCACGCGCGGCATCGGATACGGGCTCGCCCAGGCCTTTCTCGAGCGCGGACAGTCGGTCGTCGTTTCGAGTCGCACGGATGCCGATGTCAAGAGAGCCGTTCTCCGGCTGGGTCAAACGCACGATGCCACCCGCGTCCGAGGCGTGGTGTGCGACGTGACGCGCATGGACGATCTGAACGCCCTGTGGACCGCATCGGTCGAAGCGTTCGGAGCCGTCGACGTGTGGATCAACAACGCCAGCACGTGCCCTCCGACTAAGAGCTATATGGATCTCCACTCCGACGAGATCACCGCCGCCGTCGACACCAACGTGCGCGGGACGATGCTGGCGTCGCACGTGGCGCTGACCGGCATGGCGGCGCAAGGATATGGCCAGTTGTTCAGCATGGAGGGCTGGGGGAGCCGGGGCGAGTGGAGTTCGGGCATGACGGTCTACGCCGCGACCAAACGCGCCCTGCGCCACTTTTCGGACGGACTGGCTCGTGAGTCGCGCGATACCGGCGTGCGCATCGGCACGCTTGGCCCTGGGATGGTGGCGACGGATCTGCTCGTCGACGCCTGGACCAGCGGTGCGCCTGCCAACTGGCGCCGCATGAAACGGCTGTTCCACTTCGTCATCGACCCGCCCGATCCCGTGTGCACCTACCTAGCCGGCAAAGTGCTGGCCAACCGGCGCACCAACGTCCATTATAGATGGATGAACCCGCTTCGGCTCGGCGTCCGCTTTTTCCAGCCGCACTATTGGCGGCGCAATCCACTCGCTGGAACCCGGCTCGATACCTTTGGAGACTGATCATGCCTGCCCTTTCACCCGAATCCATGCCGCGCGCTGCATGGCACCGACGCGTATTCATCGCAGCAGGCGTTTATAACATCGCGTGGGGCATCTGGTCGGCGCTCGATCCGCAGTGGCTGTTTCGGTTTACGGGAATGGCGCCGCTCAGCGAACCCGCCATCTTCCAATGCCTGGCGATGGTGGTCGGACTCTACGGCATCCTCTATTTCGAAGTCGCCCGCCGCCCCAGCCGGGGCTGGCTCATCGCCGCCGTCGGACTGACGGGCAAACTGCTCGGCCCCGCCGGACTCGCCGTCCAGATCGCGACAGGCGCGTGGCCGCCCTCCTCGATCGTGCTCTGCCTGACCAACGATCTGATCTGGTGGATTCCGTTCGGCCTGTACCTGCGCGACGCGTGGCCCTACTTCCGCGCCGACCTGCGCGCCGACTGACCCGGTTCGGACTGCACGACTGTTCTATCGAGCTACACGATCATCGGGGTGAGGCGCATAGTCGCTTTACCGCACCGTGTGGCCTTCGGGAGGCCGTTCTCCGGCATTCGGGAAAGAGGTCGGGGCTCCATAAGTCGACGGATAAGGCGCACACGACGTATCCGCACGACCGAACCCGACGCCCGCGCTATCGGTTACCACTCGCCCAAACCGACCGCAACGCCCGTCCATGTCCGACACCCCGATCTCCGACTTCGTCACGCACCACTTCCGTCACTTCAACGCCGCCGCGCTGGTCGACGCCGCCCACGGGTACCGCGCCCACGTCGATGGGGGCGGCAAGATGCTCGTCGCGCTGGCCGGGGCGATGTCGACGGCCGAGTTGGGGCTGAGCCTGGCCGAAATGATCCGGCGCGACATGGTGCATATCATCTCGTGTACCGGTGCCAACCTGGAGGAGGACCTGTTCAACCTGGTCGCCCACGATCACTACGAGCGCATCCCCAACTGGCGCGACCTGACTCCGGCCGACGAGCAGGCCCTGTTGGATCGCGGCATGAATAGGGTGACCGATACCTGCATCCCCGAAGAGGAAGCCTTCCGCCGGTTGGAAGCCGCCTTGGTCGACGAGTGGACGCGCATGGAAGCCGCCGGGGAGCGCGCGTTTCCGCACCAGGTGTTGTATTCGATCATTCGATCGGGACGGCTAGAGGAGTTTTATCAGATCGACCCCAAGGACAGCTGGCTCGTCGCCGCGGCTGAGAAGAATCTGCCCATCGTCACGCCCGGCTGGGAAGACTCGACGACGGGCAACATCTTCGCGTCGCACGTGCTGGGCGGCGATCTCAAGAGCCCGCATCTGGTCAAGCATGGCATCGAGTTCATGACGTGGCTCGCCGACTGGTACACCGACAACGCCGGACCCGCGGGGAGCGAGGGCGTCGGCAGCGGCATCGGCTTTTTCCAGATCGGCGGCGGCATCGCGGGCGACTTCCCGATCTGCGTCGTCCCGATGCTCGAACAGGACATGGACAGGAGGACGCCGCTGTGGGCCTACTTCTGCCAGATCTCGGACTCGACGACGAGCTATGGCAGCTACTCGGGCGCCGTCCCCAACGAGAAGATCACCTGGGGAAAACTGGCAGCCGACACGCCGCGCTTCCTGGTAGAGAGCGACGCCACGATCGTCGCCCCTCTGATCTTCCAGATGGTGCTGGAGACGAGCACGAAGGCATAAGTTTCAGCGCTCCGTCCACTCCAGATTATGCGCCTGCTCGTTCTCTGCCTTCTCGTCTGGGTAACCGGCTGCGCATCGACGACCCCCTCGTCGACTTACGCTCCCCAGCCCGAGTCCCCCGCGCTGACGTTCGCGCTTTCGGCGGGCGATGGGATGGATGAAGCGGCGCTCCGGTACCTACTCGACGCCGAGGTCGTAATTCCGTCAGGTGCGCGGGTTGCCGTTTTGCAGGTGCCGAGCGCGACCGAGCGGCGGTCGTCGTATTACGGATATGCCGAGCGCCAGGTGCTCGCGCGGCAGGTCCACCTCGACACGTTGAGGGCGCTGCTGCCGGATGTGGCGCGCGAGGTCGAGCTGCTGCCGTCGCTGCTCGTCTCCTCGTCGCCCTCGATCGACCAGATGCGCGAGCTTGCTGTTCGGTTGCAGGCCGACTTGCTGCTCGTCTACCGCATCGAAGGCGATCTGTACCGCAACTTCCGCGTGTTTCGCAGCGACGAGTTCCGCGCCTACGCTACGTGCGAGGCCGTCCTGCTCGACGTGCGGACAGGCGCGCTGCCCTTCACGACCGTCGCCACACGCGAGTACCAGACGCGCAAGCAGGACGGTGATCTGACGGACGGCGACGCCCAAAACCGCGCACGCGAGCAGGCGGCGCTTCTCGCACTCGGACAGATGGGCCGCGAACTGTCCAGCTTTTTACGCGCTCAGCCCGCCAACCTCTGACCGTTCGGTCACGCCTTTCCCAACGCCTGAAACAGCGTCTCCACCTGCACGATCGTATCCGCATCAACGAGCCGGTCGCCGCTCAGCTTCTTGCGCACGAACGGGACGGCGAACCTCGCGCCATCGGGAATCAGAGCCCCGTGCGCTGCGAGCGTTTCGCACAGCCACCGCAGCGCCTGGGCGCCTCCCTCGTGCGACGGCGACGCGCTCACGGCTGCTGCGGGTTTGCGATAGAGCGCGCCATCGGAGACGCACCAGTCGAGCGCGTTCTTGAGAGTCCCGGGCATTCCGTGCGCGTACTCGGGCGTGACGATCACGACCGCATCGGCGTGGCGAATGCGCGCGCGCAGGTCAGCGACGGCGGGCGGAAACGGCTCGGCGTCGCGGTCGGGCGAGAACGGCGGTACGTCGGCGAGGCGGTCCCACAGCGCTCCGTTCCCATTGACCGGAGCGAGAGCGCCGATGGCACGCGCGAGCGAGGCCGTGGACGAATCGGAGCGGAGGCTTCCGGCGAGAGCGAAAACGGTCACGGTGCTGGTAGAAGAGCATTGAGGTACGTCGCTGCCTGCTCACCGATCCGCTGGGCGGCGCGGGCCTACAGCGGCTGATTTCACTTTTCCGCTCACGCTCGCACTGTGCGTCGTCGGGCTATTATTCCGACTCGCCTCTCCCGCCTCCCATGCGCCGCCTCCTCTTTTTCGCCGCCCTCGTGCTCCTGCCGGTTTCGGCGCGTGCCCAGAGCGCTCCGATTGCCTCGGCGGACACCGTCGGCACCCGCGTCGTCCTGCTGATGGCCGACGGGACGCGCATTACGGGCGTGATTGAGTCGATGACGGACGCCGAACTCCGCCTGACGGCCGACAGCGGCATCGCGATGACTATTCCGCGCGGCCAGGTGCGGTCGATCGAGGCGATGAGCGGGCGCCGATTTTCGGGCGTCGATCCCAATGCGACGCGGCTGCTCTTCGGCCCGACGGCGCGCGCGCTGGGATCGGGTACCGGATACGCCGCCCTCTATCAGATAATCGCTCCGTTTGTCGGCGTCGGCATCGGCGATGCGGTCACGCTGGCGGGCGGCGCTACGATCAACCCTGGATCGGGGCGGCTGGTCTACCTCACGCCCAAGGTGACACTGGTGAGCACGGACGAGGCCGACATAGCCATCGGCGGATTTGCGGGCACGTTCACCGGCTCGGGCATCGACAGCAGTCCGCTGGTCGGCATCGGCTTCGCGGTAGCGACTCTGGGAACTAGCGAGCGCGCCGTCACGATCGGCCTGGGCCAGGGATACGCCGACGGCAGCGCGAGCAACGTCTTCGCCCTGGTCGGAGGCGAGTTTCAGGTCGGCAATAGGGCCAAACTGCTGACCGAGAACTACCTCTTCTATGTCGGCGGCGACACCGAGATCGTGTTCTCGGGCGGCATCCGCTTCTTCGGTGACCGGCTCTCGGCCGACTTCGGCCTGTTCTCGGCGTCGAGCCTGATCGGTACAGGCGTAGGCTTTCCCTTCCTCCCTTTCCTCGGCTTCGCGACGACGTTTTAGGCGAGTGTGGGGCCTCGGGGCGCTTGTCTGAGGCGGCGAGCGGACTGGCAGCGAAACGCGCCTTATCGTGGCCCGTTGCGTCGTATTCTGAGCCTTCCCATCCGGTCTATCGCGTGAACGCAATCCTGTACGAACTACGCGAAGGCGTCCGCAACAGCGTCGACGCGCTGCGTCAGAACAAACTGCGCGCGCTGCTGACGACGCTGGGCATCGTGATCGGCATCGTCATGGTCACCACCACGATGACGACGATCAACGGCATGGAGCGCGCGTTCGACAAGTCGATGGAGATGTTCGGCATCAACACCTACTTCGTCCAGCAGCGGCCGTGGTTCACGCCTCCGAGCGCGCGCGAGGAAATGCGGCGGCGCCCCCAGTTCACGCTTGCCGTCGCCGAGCGCATTCTGGAGCGGTCGAGCCAGGCCAGCACGATCCAGGCCGCCGCGCCGACGCTCGACTTCGGCGGCTCGATCCAATACCGCGACCGGGCCGCGCGCGGCGTGAGAGCGACCGCGACTAGGCCGTCGTACACCAACGTCGCCAACATGTCGGTCGAGCAGGGGCGCTACTTCTCTGATTTCGAGGAGCAGACGGCGCGCAACGTCGTCGTGCTGGGGTCGGACGTGGCCAAGACGCTCTTTCCCAGTGAGGAAGCCATCGGTAAGCGCGTCCGCATCGAAGGCGCTCGTTTTGAGGTCATCGGCGTGCTGGCGGCTCAGGGCAAGTTTCTCGGCCTGTTCTCGTTCGACGAGCAGTTTCAGATCCCGCTCCGCACGGCGCGCAAACTCTACAACACGCAGCGGTGGAACTACACGATCCACCTCAAAGCGCGCGACGGCGCGACGCCCGCCGACGTCGAAGACGAACTGCGCGGCATGACCCGGTCGGCGCGCGGGCTGGACGCGTTCGACACGGACGACTTCGCGATCAACAAGACCGACAGCTTCCGCGACCAGGTAGCCGTCGCCAAGGCGACGATCTATGGTATTGGCTTGTTCTTGACGGCGCTCTCGCTGCTCGTCGGCGGCATCGGCGTGATGAACATCATGTTCGTCTCGGTCAAGGAGCGCACACGTGAAATCGGCCTGCGCAAAGCCATCGGCGCCAAACGGCGGACGATCCTGCTCCAGTTCCTGCTCGAAGCCATCGGCGTCTCGCTTCTGGGCGGCGTGATCGGGCTGGGCATCTCGGTGCTGACGACGCTGGCCATCAACGTGGTCTTCACGGCCTCGCTCTCGCCCGGCATCGTCGTGTTGGCGCTGAGCATCTGCGTCGGCGTCGGGATCCTGTTCGGCTTTCTGCCCGCGTGGCAAGCCGCCAAGCAAAAGCCCATCGACGCCCTGCGCTACGAATGATGGAGACGGCGCAATCAGTAGACAACACTGTCCTCCCCTCAGACGAGGGGAGATGCCCGTTAGGGCAGAGGGGTCTGACGAGGCGTAGCGACAATCTCTATCGGACCACCCCGCCCTTCGGGCACCCCTCCTTGTCCAAGGAGGGGACGGCGAGGCGCGTCGCTTCGGTTGTTGAACCTGTCACCCTCCACCACGCATGAACTCCGGCGAACTCCTCTCCATGTCCGCTTCGGCGCTGGGCTCGAACAAGCTGCGCTCGGCGCTGACGCTGCTGGGCATGGTGATCGGCGTGTTCGCGATCATCGTGTCCGTCACCGCCGTCGAGGTGATCTCGAACTCGGTCGTCTCGACGGTCGAGTCGTTTGGGGCGACGACGTTTCAGGTCTACCGGTCGAGCGGGTTGCAGGTCGAGGGCGCGGCCGAGCGCAGGCAGCGCGTGCCGGACCTGACCTACGAGCAGGCCGCCCTGCTGGCCGAGCGCACGAGCCTCCCCGCAGGCATCAGCCCGTCGACCGGCGAGCGCGGCGTCCGCTTTCGCTACGGCGGCATCGCGACCGAACCGTCGATGCAGCTGATCGGCTCGACCGAGGACTGGATCGACAACAACAACCGCACGGTCGTTAAAGGGCGTGGGCTGTCGATAGACGACGTGCGCTACGGCCGGCCAGTCGTCATTCTGGGCTCGTCGCTGGCCAAGGAGTTGTTTCCGCGCCGAGATCCGCTGGGCGAGACCGTCGCGACCGATCGGGGGCGCCTGAGCGTCGTCGGCGTTTTCGAGGAGCAGGGCAGCGCGTTCGGCCAGGACCAGGACCAGATGGCGCTGACGCCGATCACGACGCTGTTTTCGATGTACGGCCGCCCCAACCGCGACCTATCGATCGACGTGCGCGCGCCGTCGATGCAGGCGATGGATCAGACGCAGGATGAGGTCATCGGCGCGCTGCGCGTGATTCGAGCCGTCGGGCCGGGCGAGGACAACACGTTCGCCGTCAGCACACCCGAGGAAAACCTGTCGCAGTTTCGCGGGCTGACGCGCGGCGTCACGATGGGCGGCGTCGCGATCGGACTGCTGACGCTGCTGGCGGCGGGCATCGGCATCATGAACATCATGCTCGTCACGGTCGCCGAGCGGACGCGCGAGATCGGGTTGCGCAAGTCGCTCGGAGCCAAGCGGCGAGACATCCTGAACCAGTTCTTGATCGAAGCCATCATTCTGTGCCAGATCGGCGGCGTGATCGGCGTCATCTTCGGCGTCGGAGTCGGAAACGTCGTCGCCGTCTTCTTCGATGCGCCGTTCGTCGTGCCGTGGGCGTGGGTCGTCGTGGCGGTCGTCGGCGTGACAGGCTTCGCGCTGACGTTCGGCGTCTACCCGGCGTGGCGCGCCTCCAAACTCGACCCGATCGAAGCGCTCAGGCGCGAGTAGCGGCGGCGACCGTGTCGTAACAGGCGAACGGAGAGGGCGTCGAGCCGGTGTCACCGCTTCACCACCCGGCCGATCTCGTGCGCTTCGCTCTCTACGTCACCCTTCTCGCTGCCTTTCTCACCGCTGCTCCGCTGGCCGCCCAGCCCGCCGACACCGTGCGCGCGTCCGCATTGAGTGGGACGCTGACGGCCGCCGTCCACCACGCGCCGCCGTTCGCGATCAAGCTGCCCGATGGGACGTGGGACGGAGCCGCCGTCGACCTGTGGCGATCGATGGGAAGAGAGAATGGCTTCGATGCCCGGCTGGTGGAGGTCGACGCCGACAGCCTGCTCACGCGCGCGCTGAGCCGAGGCGCCGACGTAGCGCTCACGTCGACCGTCACGCTCGACGACCTCGACCGCGCCGACTTTCTTCCGGCCTACTACGCGCCGCGGCTGGGCCTCGCCGAGAACGAGCAGGGAGCGTTGGCCAAGGTGCTCACCAACTTTTTCAACCCAACGTTTCTGCGCATCGTGCTCGGTCTGTCCGTTCTGCTGCTGGTCGTCGGCGTGATCGTGTGGGCGTTCGAGCGCTCCGAAAACGACGACGAGTTTCGGACGGGAAAAGTCGGCATCTGGGACGGATTCTGGTGGGCGGGCGTCACGATGACGACGATCGGATACGGCGACAAAGCGCCCCAGTCCGTCGGCGGGCGCATCTCGGCGCTGCTGTGGATGCTCATCTCGATGGCCGTGACGGCCGCGCTGACGACGGCCCTGATCGCCGCGCTGGGCATTGGGGGAGGCGGCAGCGGAAGCAGCGGCGGCGTCCAGATCCCCGGCGATCTCAAGGACAAAACCGTCGGCGCCGTCGCCGGATCGTACGCCGCCGACGTGCTCGACGCCGAGGGGCTGACCTACCGCGGCTTCCCCGATTTAGGTAGAGGGCTGCTGGCCGTTCAGACCGACAGCCTCGACGTGTTCATCGACGCCGTCCCCGTCATCGAAGCTCAACTGTCGGCGCTGAACATAGACGGCATTAGCGTCTCGCCGATCGCCTCGGTGTCCGAGCAGTGGGCCATCGCCCTCGCCCCAAACAGCCCGCTCCGCGATCCGCTGACGCGCGCGCTTCTCGAGCGCACCGAAAGCCCTGGCTGGCGCGCCGCGCTCGACCGCTACCTGGACAACTGACGGCTTGAGGTCGGGCCTTTCTGACTCTCAGGCCGTGATTCCCGCAAAGGCGTGATTTCACTGACGCAGGGGCCGATGCCGCTCGGGAGCTGCGGTCTATGCCGGGTTGGTCTATCGGCTAGCCGAATCATTCGCCGAGACGATGGAGACCGAGGACGGCGCTTGCGTGCGGCATCGGCTCAGTCGAACGCACAGGCGAGGCTGGCCGCGCTCTTACCGCCAAACTCCCGCCCCTCGAACGCAGCCGAGGGCGCGTGCGGGGGAATGCACGCGCCCTCGTGGGGGGATTGGTGAGGCAGCCACAGCCTCTTCTCCTCCATCCCGCTGCGTCCGGTCAGCCGCTCACGCGCAGGCTTTGGCCTGGGCGGATGGTCGATCCGGACATGTTGTTCCACGAGCGCAGCTGCTGGATGGTGACGCCGTAGCGCTGCGCGATCGTGGTGAGGTTGTCGCCGCGCTGGACGCGGTGCGTGGACGGCGACGAGGGCGCCTGCACCTTGAGGTTCTGCCCCGAGCGGATGGTCGATCCCGACAGGTTATTCCACGCGCGCAGGTTGGCGACGGTCGTGCCGTGCTGCTTGGCGATCTCGGACAGGTTGTCGCCGCGCTGGACGCGGTAGCTGGCCGAGCGCACCGGAGCCGACGACGTGGCGGCCGACGCGCCATCGGTGTAGAGCGTCAGGCGCTGATTCGAGCGGATGGTGCTGCCCGAGAGGTCGTTCCAGTTGCGGATCTGGCCGACCGTGACGCCGTAGCGCTGCGCGATCTTCGAGAGGTTGTCGCCGCGTTTGACGCGGTAAACTGTCCGCGAGCGCGTCTCGGCCGATGCGGTCCGAGTCGGTGTGCTGCGGCTGCGGCTCGAAGACGACGCGCTCGAAGCCGTAGACGATCGGGCGCCGCTGCTGGACGAGGTCGAGCGGCGGGGCGCGACGGTCTGCGTAATCCGCGAGCCATCGCCCATCAGGATCGGACGCGACGTGCGAGCGGCATACTGAACGTATTCGATCTGCCCGCTGGCGAGAGCGACGCCGCCCGCCGCTTCCGAGTAGGGCGTCGGGATGATGAGCGCGTCGCCCAGTTCGATCTGGCGCGAGTTCAAGCTGTTGCGGCTCTGGATCGCTTCGATCGTGGTGCCGTAGCGGCGAGCAAGTTTGCTCAGCGAGTCGCCCGTCCCGACGATGTGCTCGGTCTCGGATCCGCCCTGGTTGGATCCTCCCAGCGCGGTGACGAGCGCCGAGGCCGTTCCGGCGGGCAGGCGCAGCGCGTAGTGTCCGCTCGTGCGGGGGACGATGGCGCGGCGCAGTTCGGGGTTGAGCGCGCGCAGCACCTGCTCGTCGACTCCGGCCAGTTCGGCGGCGCGGTCGAGCGGCAGCGGTCCCTTGACGGCGACGCGCTCGTAGGTGTAGCGCGGCCCGGGCGTCAGGCTCGTCAGATCGAGGGCCGACGGGTTGGAAACCAGCAGGGCGGTCGCGATGAACTGGGGGACGTAGTTGCGCGTCTCGCGCGGAATGTCGTCGTAGATGTCCCAGAACGTCGGCGTGCGGCCCAGGCGGCTTTCGGCGCGCTTGAGGGCGCGCTTGATCCGGGCGGGCGAGCAGTTATAGCCCGCCAGCGCCAGCTGCCAGTCGCCGCCGAACATCGTGTGCAAGTCGCGCAGGTGGCGGGCCGCGGCGCGCGTCGCCTTCTCGGGGTCCATGCGCTCATCGACCCACTCGTTGACCTCCAACCCGTAGGCGCGTCCGGTCGGGCGGATGAACTGCCACAGACCGCCCGCCTGGGCCCAGCTGTTGACATTGGGGCGCAGGCCGCTCTCGATCATCGCGAGGTACTTCAACTCGTCCGGCACGCCCTCTTCTTCGAGGATCTGCTCGATCATCGGGAAATACGTGTGCGAGCGCTCGATCCAGCGGTAGAGGTGCTTATCTGGACTCTTGAGCAGATACGCAATGCTCTGGTCGACAAGGCGGTGGCGCGTCATCGGAAACTCGGTTTCGGCGGGCCGCAGGTCGGGCAGGGTCACGCCGTCGAGCGTCGCCAAGTCGTCGTTGAGGGCGGCGAACATCTCGGCGCGCAGGGCGAACACGCCGCCGCGCTGCGTCTGCAAGTCGTCCGGCGCTACGCCGTAGTACTGCTCGTACTCGGTGATGACCGAGCGGTAAAGTTCGCGGTAGCGCGGCCGGTCGACCTCGCCCAATATGTCTTCGTGGTCGCGCAGGCGAGCCAGATCGGCCATCGCAAGGTCGAAGAGGCCTTCGGCTTCGTCGGTGTCGTCGGCGGCGAGGGCGAGCAGGATGTCGGACTGGTAGCGGTAGACACGGCTCATCACGAGGACGGCCTGCTGCTCGCTAAGCGAATCCGACTCCATCTCGTCGCTGAGCGCGAGGTACTGGTCGGCGTGCGTCCCGGCGAATGTCGTCGCGGTGTGGGAGCGCTGAGGAGCGGGGCGATCGGTCTGCATCGACGCGCAGCCGGCAAAAAACGGAGCGGCGGCGAGGGCCGAAACCGCAAGCAGGCGGCGCATGCCACGTGAGCGGCGAGACGTACGGAAGTGGGCAGGAGGCGTCATGGATCCGCGCAAAAAGAGGAGTAACGGACTTCAAGTGATTTCTCACGTGATCCGCGCTGATGACCAGACGATACGGAGTTAGGCCCCCTCGGCGAAAGACCTGCTGATAGATTTATTGAGCTTCGTTACAGGTGCGTTGCGCTTAGGATCTGAGTTCCGTGTTTTTGCCCCTTTGAGCGTGGAGTTGGGACGCGGGCGATTCGTGAATCGCTCTTACTCGTCGTTGGACTCTGGGGCGGTCGGGAGCGCGCGAAGAAGAACCATCGTCAGGTCGTCGAACGGGTCAACGTCGGGACCCTGAAAGGTGTCGACAGCGCTCATGATCAGGTCGCGCAGCCGATCGACGCTCTCCCCAGCATGAGCCGACAGCAGCGGCTCCAGGCGCTCCTCGCCCCATTCTTCGCCTTGAGGGCTATGGACTTCGGTCACGCCATCGGTAAAGGTGACGAGTGTATCGCCCGGTTCGAGTGTTGCGTGACCAGTCTCGTAGGGCACTCCGTCCATCACGCCGAGCAGCAGGCCGCCCTCTTCAAGTGTTTCGAGCGATCCATCGACGCGCAGGATGTAGGGCAGGTTGTGGCCGCCGTTGACGTAGTCGAGTTGGCGCGTCTGGGGATGGTAGATCGCCCCAAAGAACGTGATGAAGCGGTCGTACGACGTGTTGGCGCAGATGACGCGGTTGATGTGGCTCACGGCGTCGGACAGGCTCATCTCCATAGGGCGGAGCGTGTGCAGGCACGCCTGGATGTTGGCCATGAGCAGTGCGGCGGCCATTCCCTTTCCGGTCACATCGGCGATGGCGAGCAGGACGCGGCCGCCCGAGAGTTCCATCACGTCGTAGTAGTCCCCGCCCACCTCGCGCGCGGGCACAGCCACGGCCACGATCTCGGCACCGGGTACGTCGGGCAGTGACTGGGGAAGCAGCCGCTCCTGAATCGACCGGGCGATCTGCATCTCCTCCTCCATGCGCTGCTTCTGCAACTGCTCGTCGAGCAAAAAAGAGTTGCGCACGGCCGTCAGCGCCAGTTGGCCGATGGCTTCGAGCAGCTCGACGTCGCCGCCCACGAAGGGCTGCCTGTTCATTCGCGCGCCCAGTCCCATCAGCCCGCACGTGCGGCCCTGCTGCTGAAGTGGGACGAGCAGGTCGATGCCCCAGTCGCGCAGGCTCGCGTACGCGCTGGGCCAGTCTTCGGCGGGCGTCAGCGTGCGGTCCAGTTCGCAGACCCAGTTGGGGTCGAACCGGTCGGTCGTCGCGTCCTTGGGCAGCCCGCGCGCCGCGACCATCTCATAACCCGCACCGCCCTGCGTGCGCTCGGCGACGAACAGGTAGCGGCTGACGGTCATCTGGCCCATCAGCGTCAGGCCGAGCGTGCGCGCGTGCTGCGCGCGGTCGGGCGTGGCGGCGAACTGCTGCGCCAGAGCGAAGAGCGTGCTCAGCCGGTGCACGTTGCCGTCGAGCGTGCGGTTGCTCGTGCGCAGCGCGTCGACGGTCTGAGCGTTCTGAATGGCGGGCGCGGCCATGCTGAGCAGCAGGTCGGTGAAGCGCCTCGCCTCGTCGGGAATCTCGCCGCGAAGCGGATTGCCCAGCGCCAGAATCGCCAGCGTGTCGCCGTCGAACGCAATGGGCAGGGCGTGCGCCAGCCGGTGACGGGCGAGAGCCGCTGTCGTATCGGCGTCGTCCCACGCGCCCGGGCCGGTCTCGGGGTGAAGAGCGAGGAGGGCGCCGATCTCGACGCCGCGCAGCCCGCGCTGGGCCGCCACGTGCCAGCCGTCGTTGTCAGGAGTCAGGACGGCGCCGCGCGTGACGAGCAGCTTGCTCATGACCGTCAGCAGCAGATTGCCGAAGATGAAGGCTGGGTCGAGCGACGACGAGAGAAGCAGGCTCGTCTCGCGCAGCGCGCCCAGGTCGAAGCGTTCGGTGCGCTGAGCGCGGGGCGTGGAGTCGGCAGCCATAGTCGAGCGGATGGTTTGCCCCTAACGTAGCGACGGGGCGTGCTCCGCAGGTACCGGTATCGCGATAATTCGATTGCCTGGCTACCTTGGGCAGCCTGCCTCACTCCAACTCCACCACCTCGGCGCCTACTGCCCTGCCCTCTTCTAGGGTCAGCCGTAGGCACGTTTTCACCTGGTGAAAGCCCTGCCGCCCCACTGCTCCGGGATTGGCGTAGAGCATGCGTCCCAAGCGCGCCACGCGCTCGACGCGTAGAATGTGGCTGTGCCCGCACACGAAGAGGTCGGGCGGGTCGGCGGTCAGGATCGGACCGACGCCCTTGGCCCACCGCTTGGGATGCCCTCCGATGTGCGTCATCCACACGCGCAGTCCGCCCAAGTCGAGGCGCTGATGTTCGGGCGCGCGGCTTCGAACCGGCCGCCCATCGACGTTGCCCCACACCGCGTACGTCGGTGCCAGGCGTTCGAGCCGGTCGAGGATGTCGGGCGTGCCCACGTCTCCGGCGTGCAAAATCAGGTCGCAGCCCGCCAGATCGGCGTCCAGCCCCTCGTGATACCAGCCGTGCGTGTCCGACACGATGCCGACGACAGCGCGCGCGGGCACGTCGA
Organism: Rhodothermales bacterium; assembly: GCA_963841855.1. Lineage (GTDB taxonomy): Bacteria > Bacteroidota > Rhodothermia > Rhodothermales > BA12 > CAXBBB01. The sequence continues at coordinate 336,300 of CAWJEJ010000003.1, forward strand.
TCCGCGTGTACACGTCAGGAATCGGGCCCACCGATCAGCGGAGCATCAACTGAACGCCAACGTGCGGACGCGCTCTGGGCGAGCCGTCGCGCGGATTCCACTGCGCGAGGGGCAAGTTGAGAAACGGCGTCAGCCTATAGTGCGGACGGTGGTATTCGAGGCCAGGCCGTATCCACAGCACACCGCCGCTGAAACGCTGCGCTTCCTCCCCGGCCTCGCCCACTCCGGTGCCGAGCGACGAACGCGCGATCTCTCCGGCTCCGGGCGAGCGGTGCAATCGGTACTCGCCGTGCTGACCCAAAAAGCCCAAATAGAGCTTGCTTCCGCTCGGCCCCAAGTGGAAGTTGTACGTCATCATGAGGTTGGCCTCGTAGCCCAATGCGCGCGCGTTATGGATCGCGTACGACGCCTGCGGCACGTCGGGCACTCCCGTCCCGACACCTTCAAGCGCCTCGAACTGCTGATATCCGCGCTTGACGCGCCGAGCGCCAATTACGAAATCGGACGACACACGGGGCGACAGGACTGACGAGGCGATCAGAGCCAAATCAGCCTGGGGAAAGCCGACGCGTCCATCGGCGTCAGGGTCGAGGGCGAGGCGAAAGGCGTAGTCGTCGAAGCCTTCGGTCCGGTGGTAGGTCAGCACGACCCAGCTCCACCGCATGGCGCGGTCTCCCGTCGCGTCGACGATCACTCCGGCGTCCAGGTAGTCCGTCAGCGCGTAATCGAAGCGAAGCGCGAGGCCCAGCGGATCCGGAGCGATGGCGTTCTGGCTGCCCTGAACCGGCCCTGCGGCGCGGTACGACACTTCGCCCGAGACAGCGTACGACTCGTGGAACGCGCGCCGGGCCGTCTCGCTGCGGTAGAACGGGTCGTAGACGTGAAACGGCCGCTGCGCCATCGCAGGCTCTGCCACCGTCGCCGCGACGGCGAGCACTAGCGCGAGTGAGCCTAGGCGCGAGAATCGGGGCATGAAAAGACGACGGAGTGACCTGTAGGTTACCTATGAACCGGCCAGGGTGTTTCGTATAGCCTTGCGCCGCGCGTCACATGTCTCCCTCGTAAATCGTTCCTTGGCCTACCCCATTACGACGCGCGTGCCGTGCTAGGTAGACGGCAACGACAGCGTCGAACCCGAAGCAGAATCCCGGCCATTGGGGCGGAATGCCATCGTTTATCACGACCAGATCGTGCGCCGCGTCCCAACCGGCATGCAGCAGGTAACCCGCCACGAGCCACCACGCCGATCGCCGGTATCCAAGAATCGCCATCGCCACAAATCCGGCGGCGACCGCAGCTTCGACCACGAACGACGCCTGACTCGCCATCGCGGCAAAGAGCATATAGAGCAGCGCAATCACGATCAGGACGGTCGGGTAGAACGAACGATCTCGCTCGAAGCCGACTAGACGGGCCCCTACGATCATGACTAGCGCCAAGCCGACTCCCAAACCCAACTCGGCCCACGCGTCCAGCATGCTACTTCACCTCGAACTGCCGGATGGAGCGGATGGCGTCGGCGTTGCCAGTCAGGCGGGCGGCGGTCTCGACCAGAACGGCGAGCGCGTCGTCCGAAAGGGGTGCTTCCAGGGCAGACACGTCGTAGGCAATGCCGTAGGCGGAGAAGTCGCGGTGGGCCGAGTGCAGCGTGCTCACTCCGGCGTCGTAGATCGTGTCGGCGATGGCTTTGCGGGTGCCGCGCGCGTCGGCGTGGACGACAGCGAGTGTCCAGTAGGGCGCGTCCGACTCGACGCCGATCGTCTGCTGCGGCATGTAGACTGTGTCGCGGACCGTTCCATACTGCTGCAACAGGCGCGTCGAACCGGCGACGTAGCGGGCGATGCGCGGCTGGGCTTCCTGCGTGGCGGCGCCGATGTGGGGCGTCGTGACGATGCCGCCCTCGCGTGCGTATGGATTCTCCCACGCGTCGCGCTTGCTACCCGGCTCGTGAGGGAATACGTCGACGGCGGCGGCGCGTACGTGCCCGGCTTCTACGGCGGCGAGCAGGTCGTCGGGTTCGTAGAGGAAGCCCCGAGCGGCGTTGAGAAACAGGCGCGGGCTGCCCTCTCCCCGTAGGGACGCCAAGCTCGCCAGGTGGTCCGGCGTGATCAGGTCGCGGTTGCTGCGGCCCGATCGGTCTTCGGCCGAAACGTGCAGGCTGATCACGTCCGACTGAGCGAACGCCTCGGCCAGCGACCCGACCGAGCGCCAGCCCAGCGCCACGCCCACCTCGCGCGCGACGACGTGCGTGTCGTAGAACAGCACGTCCATCCCAAACGCGTCGGCCATGCGCGCGACCTGCTTGCCGATGTTGCCCAGCCCGACGATGCCCAGCGTTTTGCCCTTGAGTTCGTAGCGCTCGGACGCGTCCTTGGTCCACAGGTGGCGGCGCCCGGCGTCGTGGCTGTCGAAGATGCGCCGCGCCAGGCAGATCATCTCGCCCATCACCAGCTCGGCCACGCTGCGCCCGTTCGAGACCGGATCGTTGAGCACCAACACGCCGTGCCGCGCGCACGCCTCCTTGTCGACGCTGTCGTCGCCGATGCAGCACAGCACGACGGCCGCCAGATGGGGCGCCGACTGAAGCAGCGCCTCGTCGATCTCGAAGCGTGAGCGCTTGAACAGCAGGTCGTGCCCGCCTTCGGCTAGCCGCTGCCGCACGAACGACTCGTCTTGGGTCGCGCTCTCGGGCAGCCGCTCGGGTTTGATGCCCAGTTCCGACAGGTAGCCGTCCAGGTCCGGGTGCGGGTTTTCGAGAATCAAGGCGCGCTCGAACTGCGGGCGGAGGCGGCGGACAGGCATGGCGGGGCGGAAAGGGAGAGGGCAAGCTACCGACTTCGCCCCGGCTCGTTTCGCCCGATGCAGAGCGGCGACCGGGCGGACGCTGCTCCGCCTCCGATCGCCGCCGACCTTGAAACCACTCTCTAGAGCAGACGCCGCAGGCGCTGTCTCACCCAGTCGCTTTCGCCCTCTACCTTACCGCGTTCTCACGCCAGGCCGCCATGCGTTTCGCTCTCCTAGTCCTCCTCACAGCTCTGGGATGCACGCCGCAGCCCACGACCGACCCTCGGCCCCTCGACACCGAGCGGCCGGACTGGGCCGATGCCTTCGATACCCACGGAGCGCGGAACGCTGGTTCTCCGCCATCCAAATACGGGCCTGACCGAGCGCTACGAGCCCAACCGCGCGGCGACTCGCTTTCTACCTGCGTCGACGTTCAAACTCTACAACGCTCTCGTCGCCGTCGAAACCGGCGTGGTGCGCGACGCAGACTCGGTCTTCGTGTGGGATGGCGCCGAGCGGTCGATCTCCGCCTGGAATCAGGACCACACGCTGCGCACCGGCATGGAATCGTCGGTCGTGTGGCTCTATCAGCGCGTTGCGCGCGACGTGGGACGGCAGCGCTACCTCGACGCGTTCGCTCGCTCACCGTATGGCAACGGCGGCATCGGCGACGATGTCGCTCTGTTTTGGCTCGACGGATCGCTCCAGATTTCGGCCGACGAGCAGGTGGACTTCGTCGACCGCCTGCGCACGGGCGACACGGGTTTCTCCGCCGTCGCCGAAGCGACGGTTCGCGGCATCGTGCCCGTTCTGATCGAACGCGCGGGGGCGAACGGTCCGGTTCGGTTGGTGGGAAAGACCGGACTGGGCGGCGGCGGTGCAGAACCGCAGATCGGGTGGCTCGTCGGCTGGGTCGAGCGCGCAGAAGCGGACGGCGGCGACATCGTGTTCGCGCTCAACGTCGAAGCCGCGAGCGACACCACCGACCTTATTACGGCGCGCCTGCACATCGTCGACGCAATCCTCACGCGAGAAGGCATTCTGCCGCCCACCCCGACCGACGGCGACTGACGATCAGCCCAGAGCGGGACCGAAGTACTGCGGCCACAGCATCAGGACGAGGGTGACGAACCACAACAGGTGACCGATGCCGATCCACATCATCGTCTTACTGCTGGGCACATCGCCTCCCGCGTATCCTTTCCACGCCCGCGCGATACCGAAGACTTGGACGCCGACGAGCGCCAGAATCAGCAGCACGCTCGTCGTGTAGACGAAGCTGTACGGGTGATCCGGGTGAAACAGGCGCTGGTCGCTGATCAGCCCGGCGGTCAGCCCACCGGCCCAGAGCAGGACGGCGGCGCCCGTCATGGCGGTGTTCGTTTTGCGCCCGGCCTCGGCGATTTCGGGCGTGAGGGAGAGTTTGCCGAACGCCTGCAAGCGCAGTGACAGGCCGAACCAGACGAAACCGGCGAGGATGTGGGTAGCGACGATGAGCCCGTAGAGCAGTAGGCCAGATTCCATGATCGGGAAGGAAAGGTGAGACGACAGGCAACGCGCAGGTCGCGCCGTCGGTGCCGACCTGCACGCCGCCGCTCTGCTTACCGGTTTCGGCTCTCCCTGAGCGCCTGCCGCCGCCTCGCCTCGTCTTGGCGCCCCAAGATCTCGCGCTCAGTCCTCAAGCGCTCGCGCCTTCTCCAATCGAACCAAGCGGACGCCAGTCCGACCAGCGAGTAGACGACGGCTCCGATCAGGGGTGACGGACCCCATCGGTCTCGTCGCCGGAAAACTACCGGGAGGCCGATATCGCGGCGAACAGGGCCAAGCCGACCATCAGTCCGCTTCCGACGAGGTGTCTGTTTTTCGGCCAGAGCGTATGCAGGAGAGACGTCGGGTCAGGCGGGATCGGCTTCGGACTCTTGCTGCCGTCTGGCACGGCGCGCTCTCTCAATGCGCCCGTGCCAGTCGAGCCAGCCCACGAACAGGCCAAAGGCGAAGTGGCACGCGAACTGGACGGCCAGATAGAGCGCGCCCTCCACCTCTCCTCGCGTGAGCCAGTCGATCGCCGAGATGGACGCGACCAGCACGATGGCCCACGCCAGCGCGATGCGCACGACGTGCGACGACCTGGGCGAGAGCGAGTCGAAAAGGGGCATCGGATCGGGAGAGAGCGAGCCGCCAAAGATACGCTTAGCGGTTGTTCTGCTCGCTCAGCGGCAGGCTCGACAGGTCGTCTTCGCGGCGCAGTTTGGCGTTGGCCATCGCCTCGGCACCCTCGGACGTGACGGGGCCGGACGCGGCGTGCTTGCCCGAGTGCTGCTCGACGAGCCACTGCTTCCACGTCAGGTTGAGTTCGCTGGCGTCGCGGTCCGAGAAGCGCAGGTTGCGCGTCTGCGCCGAGTTGAGGATCGCGACGAGCAGCACGCCTCCGGCCGTGTTTCCCGCCACGACGACGAGGAAGAAAACCGCGCTCTCGCCAAACCCGGCCAGTCCCTGGAAGCACAGGTAGAGCACCTCGCAGGCGCCGATGATGCAGTGGTAGAGGCCCGCGCTCGGGATCAAGAACATCAGCACGAAGATGGTCAGAAAGCGCGTCACCGAGTCGCGCGCGGCGTGCATCAGCCACACCATCGACGCGACGATCCAGCCCGCGATGACGGCTTTCCAAAACAGGTCGTCCAGGGGAACGTGGAGCGCGTGCTCGCCGAACCCGCGCGCGACGGCGGCGGCTTCCGGGCTGAAGACGCCCGTCTTGGCCAGCAGAAACGCCATCGCCGCCGCGCCGATCACGTTAGCCGCCAGCACGATGCCCCAGACGCGCAGCAGCAGCGGCAGGCTCGCGATGCGCGTCATGACGAGGGTGACGGGCGTGAGCGTGTTCTCGGTAAACAGCTGGTAGCGCCCCTGCACGATCAGCAGGAAACCGACCGGGTAGAGCAGGTTGCCGACCAGTCCGGTCGTGTCGCCGGGGACGGCGGCCGTCAGCGCGGCCTGGGCGACGAGCGACAGTCCGATCGACAGTCCCGCCGCGATTCCGCTCAGAAACAGCAGCCTGCCACTGCGCCCGAACTCCTCGTCGGCCGTCGCGACGACGCGCTGGAAAATCTCGTCGGTCGAGAACAGGTCGCGGACGGCCCTGCCCGACGCCGGAGCGCCGCTCTCGGACCGATCAAGCGTGTCGCGGACTTCCTGCGCCGACTCGGACGCGTCGGTTTCGGGCTCGGTCTCGGGCGCGTTATAGGGGAGGATCAGGGACGACACGCGGTAAGGGCGGAAAGGAGGCGCGTGCGCACGATTCAGGCGCAATCCAGGTCCGACGGTGCGCAAACGTCGCAGGTGGGCAAAACGCGAATCGCCGCCCCTACTGTGGGAAAGAGCGGCGATCTAAGGTGCCCTCTGCGTCAGCGCGCGACGGTCAGCGCCCGTGTCGTGCGAAACGTCTCGCCCGTCACGACGGCCGAGTAAACGCCCGACGGCAGCCGCCCCGTGTCCAACGATAGCCCAGGCGCATGATCTGCTTCCACGAAGCCCCTAGAGGTGCGGCGTGTAGCCTTCCGCCAAAGCAGAGGATTGATGTGTCCGGAAGGCTACACCGCCTCGCACGCCGCCCACTTCCGTTTGGAACGCCGGTGAAACGCACGCGCTTTCGGACAAACGGACCGTTCGTACCGGAACCGCCGCGCCCGATTCTGTTAAGCGCCTACCTATGTCCACTCCACTCGCCCGCCCACTGCTCTCGCCGTTTCGAGCGCTGGGACTCTACGCCATGCTGCTCTGGCGCGCGTTCGCCACGGTCGACATCCGGATCTTGCGGCGCAATCTGGCCGAGCAGTGCGTCGGGCTGGGCTTCGCGTCGATTCCCATTGTGATCCTGGCGGCCGGATTCTCGGGCGCGGTCACGACGGTCCAGGCTGCCTACCAACTAGTCTCGCCGTTCATTCCGCCGAGCATCATCGGCGCTATCGTCGCTCCGTCGATCATTCTCGAACTGGGAGCCGTCATCACGGCGTTTCTGCTGGCCGGACGCGTCGGCGCTCGGATCGCGGCCGAGTTGGGTACGATGCGCGTCAGCGAGCAGGTCGACGCGTTGGAGGCGATGGGGCTGTCGGCGGCGAGTTATCTGGTCGCCCCGCGCGTGCTGGCGGGCGTGATCATGGTGCCGGTCCTCTACGTGGCCGCCTGCGTGGTCGGCATCGGCGCGGCGATCTTCGTCGGCGAGGTGACGGGTGCGGTCACGACGGGCGAATTTGTAAGCGGCGCGCGCGACTTCTTCCGCCCGTTCGACGCGGTTTTCGGGCTGATCAAGGCGGTTTCGTTCGGATTCATCATCACGTCGGTTGCCTGCTACAAAGGCTTCTATACGCGCGGCGGCGCCGAGGGCGTGGGCCGCGCGACGACCCAAGCGGCCGTCACGGCGTGCGTCTACATCCTCTTCGCCGACCTACTGCTAGCCGTTCTGCTGCTGTGATCGAAGTCCGCAACCTCTGCAAATCGTTCGACGGCCGCCAGGTGCTCCACGACATCGACCTCGACGTGCGCGACGGCGAAACGCTCGCCATCATCGGCCGCAGCGGCTCGGGCAAGAGCGTACTGATGAAGCACCTGATCGGTCTGCTCAAGCCTGACGTGGGAACGGTCCGCGTCGACGGCGACGACCTGACGCAGGTGTCGTACCGCGAACTGCGCAAGATCCGCCAGGGCTTCGGGATGCTGTTCCAGGGCGGCGCCCTCTTCGACTCGGAAACGATCGCGCAAAACGTCGCCTTTCCGCTCGAAATGTTTACCCGGATGACGCCCGCCCAGGTCGCCGAGCGCGTCGCCGTCTGCCTCGATCTGGTGCTCATGACCGAAGCGGCCGACCGCAAGCCGAGCGAGATCAGCGGCGGCATGCAGAAGCGCGCCGCTCTGGCACGGGCCATCGCGCTCGAGCCGCGCTACATCCTCTACGACGAGCCGACGAGCGGGCTGGACCCGCAAACGTCCGACACAGTCAACGAAGTCATCACGCGCTTGGCCGACACGTTGGGCATCACGAGCGTCGTCGTCACGCACGACATGCACGCCGTACTGAGCGTCGCCGACCGGATCGCCTTCGTGCACGAAGGCACGCTGCACTGGACCGGCACGCCCGCCGATCTGCACCGCGCGACCGACGAGATCTTGCTCGCGTTCGTGCGGGCGAGCGAATATCAGATCGGCCGCCCCGACCTTACCTCTACCACGCCCTAATGCGCTCCAAACTCGGAACCGAAGTCCTCGTCGGCCTTGCCCTCGCCGCCACTCTCGTCGTGGTGCTGCTCGGCGTCCGCTTTTTTGACGGCCTGCCGCTGTTCGCGGGCGTCGACTCATACTTCGTGCGGATGGAGCAGACGGGCGGGCTCGTCACGGGATCGGAAGTAAAGCTCAACGGCGTCCCGGTCGGGCGGGTGACGCAGGTGGCGTTCGACGCGCAGACGAGCCGCGTCCGCGTCGACCTGACCGTCAACGACGGCACGCCGATCATGCGAGGCACGCTAGCGGTTGTCGGCGGCATCGCGGCGCTGGGAAGCGTCACGCTCGATCTGGCCGCGCCGCCTCCCGGAGCGCCACTGCTGCCCGACGGATCCGAGATTTTGACCGATCCGACGCCCTCGATTCTCACGTCGGCTTCGGACGCCGCGCCCATTCTGCTGGGCCGCATCGACACGCTCTCGCGCGGCGTTCAGGCGACGCTCGACGCCACCAACCTGCTCCTCTCGGACCCCGACAGCGACGTGCGCGCTACGCTGGCCGAACTGCGCCGCACGACGGCGATCCTCGCCCGCATCGCAGCCAACCAGGAGCAGCGACTGGACGCGATCGCGGCCAACACGCAGACCATAACGAGCGATCTGGCGCGCAACTCGTCCGCCAACGCCGACTCGCTGACAGTCATCCTGCGTAACCTGTCCGCTGCCTCGCAGCGCGCCGACCAGACGCTCGCCGACCTCGAACCCGGCCTGCGCGCCCTGACGCGCTCGTCGCAGCGGCTGGACTCGCTCTTCGTGGGCAGCGGCGGCGGCAACATCGCCAGCCTGCTTGGAGACTCGACGCTCTACCTCCGCCTCGACTCAACGCTGACCGACTTCGACCTGCTGCTGCGCGACTTCCGCGAAAGTCCGGGCCGCTACCTGCGCCACCTCGACCTAGTCGACATCTTTTAAACCTGCCCTGCTCATGGAGACGCGCACTATCGGTTCTCTTTTGGTCTCGGCCGTCGGGCTGGGCTGCAACAACATGGGCTGGCACATCGACGAGGAGGCCTCGCGCGCCGTCGTGCACGCCGCTCTGGACGCAGGCGTGACGCACTTCGATACGGCCGAACTCTATGGCGAAGGGCGGAGCGAAGAGATTCTGGGCCGCGCGCTGGGCAACCGGCGCAATGGCAGCGTGCTCGCCTCCAAATTCGGGTTTGCGGGCGACGCGCACCCCGACGGCGTCAAGGCGTCTCTCGAAGCGAGTTTGCAGCGGCTGGGGACGGACCGCATCGACCTCTACTACCTCCACCGCCCGCACGCCGCCACGCCGATCGCCGACACGCTGGGCGCTCTGTCGGATCTCAAGGCTCAGGGCAAGATTCGCGAGGTCGGGTGCTCGGGCTTCACCTCGGCTCAGTTGCATGAGGCGCACGCGGTCAGCAGCGAGGTGCGCTTCGTGGCGCTGCAAAACGAACTCAGTTTGCTCCACAGCCAACCCGTCGACGACGGCGTGCTGGACGACTGCCAGACGCTCGGCACCGCGTTCGTACCGTTCTTCCCGCTCAAGAGCGGGCTGCTGACCGGCAAGTACCGCAAAGGCGACGCGCCGCCTCCCGATTCGCGGCTGGGCGGTAAAAAGGGCAGCCGCTTCGAGTCGACGGGCGACAGGCTGCTTACCGACGCCCACCTCGACGCCGTCGAGCGGCTGATCGCGTTCTCCCACGCGCGCGGGCGCACGATTCTGGATCTAGCCTTTGGGTGGCTGCTGGCGCACGAGCCCGTCGCATCGGTCATCGCCGGAGCGACCACGCCGTCGCAGGTCCGGGGCAACGTCGCCGCGAGCCGGTGGGCGCTCTCGCCCGACGATCTGCGCGACGTGGCGGCTCTGCTGCGCTGACCGGCTCGGTACGAGGTCCCAAGGCGAGCCCAGAGAGCAGTTCGCAGAAAAGTGCGTAGGTTAGAGAACGCGAGAGAGTATCATCCGGCATTGTTCATGCCAACCGACACTCCGATGATGCGTCTCCTACCGATCGTTCTCCTCCTACTCCTCGCGCTGCCTGCGCGCGCGCAGCAAACCGCGTCGGCCCCCAGCGATCTGGCCAGCGTCGTCGACGGCATCGGGCTGATCGGCGGGCCGAACCAGTTTACCGGAGCGCTGGGCGTAAGCGTCATCGACGGCGAGTCGTTCGCCGCGCTGCGGCTCCAGCCCGAGATCGCGATCGGCAAAATCGGCGTCGGGCTGGACATTCCGCTTCAGGTGAGCCTGTCGGACGGCAGCTTCCGGTCCGACGAGTTCACCGGAGGGCCGGGCGTGTTGCGCCTGATCCGCTACCTGCGCTACGGGCAAAAGCGGCAAGACCCGATCTACGCCAAGGTGGGCGATCTGTCGGGCGCGACGCTGGGCTTCGGCTTCCTGATGTACGGCTATACCAACGTCGGCTCGTTCGAGGAGCGGCCCGTCGGCGGCGAGATCGCGCTCGAATACGACGGCACGTACGGGCTCGAAGTGATCGCGAGCAGCCTGACCGATGCGGGTGTGATCGGCGTGCGACCGTACGTGCGGCCGTTGCGCGCGGCCGGAGTCGACTTGCCGCTGCTGCGCGACCTGGAGATGGGCGCGCTCTACGTGACCGACCGCGACTCGCTGGCGACGCCCGGCGGAGAGCCGGTTTCGGCGTGGGGGCTGGACGTGGGGCTTCCCCTCAACCTGGGCGGGCTGCTCAACGTGACGCCCTACGCGGCCTACGGCAACTTCTCGGTCGCCGACGGCGCGTTTGGGACGGATCCGGCGGCGAATACGACCTCGTTCGACGGCGGCAGCGGCAGCGCCATCGGCGCCTCGTTCCGCCTCAACCTGATCGCCGATCTGCTGGCCATCGACGCCAAGATCGAGCGGCGCTTCTACGATGAGCACTTCGTCGGCTCCTACTTCGACGGCATTTACGAGACGAGCAAATTGGCCGCCCTGGGCGACAGCGCGGCGGCTCCGCTGGACCGGCTGCAGAGCGCCAACGGCGAGGACGGCGTGTTCGGCGCGCTCTACGGCCAGGTCCTCAACCGCGTCACGCTGGGCGGCGCCCTCGCCATCCCCGACCGCGTCGAAACGGCGGCAGATGGCACGGTCCTCAACGGCGCCTACCTCCGCCTGGTCGCCGACGCGCCCGATGTGATTCCCAAGTTCGCCGTCCGGGGCACTTACCACAGGGGCTTCATCAAAGACACCGCCGACGCGTTCAAGCTGGACGAAAACTCGTCGGCCGAGGTGCGCGTCGGCTTCAAGGCGTCGCGCTTCCTGCTCGTCGGGACCGACTACCGGTGGACGTTCGCCAGCGTGGAGAATGAGGAAGGCGTAAAGCGCATCGAGGCCACGTCGTTCGTCTTCCCGTTCGTCGCCCTGCAACTCGACCTGCCGTTCGGCAACCGGTAACAGAGGCTATGTCTGGCTGCGCCTCAGGTCGAGGTGCTTCATGATCGGAGTGGCCGTCGCGCCGTGGAGGACGACCGAGAAGACGATGCACAGCAGGACCGTCACCCACACGTCGCCCAGGCTGTCGAAGTCGGCGCGCGTCTGGGCGAACGCGAGGTAGTAAATCGAGCCGACGCCTCGGACGCCGAAGAAGGCGATCGCCAAGCGCTCGCGGTGCGGAAACTTGCATCCGAACAGGGCGACGTACCCCGCTAGCGGACGGATCACGAGCACGAACAAGGCCGCCGTTCCGGCCGCCGCCCACGTGAGCGACTTCCACTCGCCCACCAGAATGCCACCGATCATCACCAGCGTCAGGGCCGTCAGCGCCTGCTCGATCTGATCGCCGAACTCGACGGCCTTGGTCTGATACCCGTCGCGCGGTGCCACGCCACGCGCCGTTACCGCAGCGGCGAAGACTGCGAGGAAGCCGTAGCCGTTGACCAGTTCGGCGGCGCCGTAGGCCAGAGCGGTCGAGGCGAGGATGAACAGGCCCTCGTGCGACTCCTTGTTCTTGCGCCGAGCCGCTTCGGGTTCGTCCGAGATGTGGAAGACGTAGTAGGCCAAGACCCAGCCAATCGCGATGCCGACGACTGTGCCGACGGCGATGCGGTAGACGAAGTCCATTCCGAACCACTGCAGCGCCCACGACGGGTCGTCCAGGTTGCCCGCAGCTACGGCCGCCGCGACGGCCAGAGCGAGGTAGGTGAAGGGGAACGCCAGCCCGTCGTTGGTACCGGCCTCGGCCGTCAGCGCGAAGCGGACGTCGTCCTCGGCTTCCTCGTTGGGCTTGCCCACCTGCACGTCGCTCGCCAGGACGGGATCGGTCGGCGCGAGGACGGCGCCGAGCAGAACGGCCGACGCCAGCGGCAGACCCATTGCCCATCCGCCGAACAGAGCCAGGCCCGCGATCGAGAGCGGCATCGCGATGGCCAGCAGCAGCCAGACCGACCGCCACGCCTTCCACCCGGGACGACGGTCGAGCCGCAGGCCGGCTCCGGCGAGCGACAGGATGACGACCAGTTCGGTCGCGTATTCGAGCGCGTGCACGAGCCTGTCGTTGGTAATCGGATGCAGCGTCGGTAGCCCGCCCGGCACGATGAACGCCAGTGCGCCCAGCCCAATGTAAAGCATCGGCAGCGAGAGCGGGCTGCGGCTGATCAGGCTGGGCAACGCGGCCATGCCGAGCAGCGCCAGCCCGGCGACGAGGTAGATGGCGACGTGTAGATCCATGCAATCGGGTGTGGACACCAAAGAACCGGCGCCATCGTTACGACCACTGTCTTACTCCTGCGACGATATGCGCCTGCTGATCAGCCTTCTTCTGCTGCTGCCGCTGTCGGCGGCGCTGAGTCACGCGCAGTCTTCGGATCCTGACGCCGTCGTGGGGCGCTGGGCCATTCCGAACGACGACGGCGGAGCGCCCGACCTGATCCTCGATCTCTACCTCGCAGGCGACGAACTCCGCGGGCGCATCGTCGACACGCCGCGCAACCCGGACGCCGTCTGCTCCAAGTGCAAGGGCGACGACAAGGGCCGACCGCTCGCGGGCATGGTCATCGTCACCGGCCTAGCGCGCGATGGCGACAGGTGGACGGGCGGCACCCTCTTCGCGCCCGACCGAGGCCTCACGGTCAACTGCTCACTGTGGCGCCAGGGCGACGACCTGCGCGTGAAAGGCAGCATCGGCCTTCTAAACCGCACCATGACGTGGACGCGCGTAGGCGGGTGAACGCCGCGTCGCGCTCTGCCGAGAGGCCTGGCCGCGGAGGAGAAACCTGTCAGGTTTTCAACACCTGGCAGGTTTGAGACTTCGGCGCTATCCATTGATGCCGCTCGGCGTCCGCACAGATCAGTCCGCGCCCGTCTCGGCCAGATCGCGCCGAGACGCCAGCCGCGCGTGAACCGCCTTGACGACGACTGAGCCCTCGCCGACCGCTCCGGCGACGCGCTTGGTCGACCCGCTGCGTACGTCGCCGACGGCGTAGAGAGCTGGGCGGCTGGTTTCGAACGTCGACGGCGGTCCATCGCGCCACTCGGTGTCCGCGAGCGCATCACCGGGCACGTCGCGGCCCGTGCGGACGAAGCCTTTGTCGTCGAGCGCGATGCTGCCCAGCCAGTCGGTGCATGGATCGGCGCCGATGAAGACGAAGAGGCCCGGCGTCTCGACCCTCTCGGTTTCACCCTGTTCGGTCTGCTCGATGTCTATGGCGTTGAGCGCCGCATCGCCGTAGAGGGCGCGGACTTGGGAGAAGGTGCGCACGTCGACGGCGGCCGATGCTTCGATGCGACTCGCGAGGTAGTCGCTCATGCTCTTGCGCAGGTCGTCGCCGCGTAGCAGGAGCAGGACGCGAGCGGCGCGCTGGGACAAGAACATCGCCGCCTGTCCCGCCGAGTTTCCGCCGCCCACCACGACGACGGTCGCGTCCTCGCACACGCGCGCTTCGGCTTCGGTCGCAGCGTAGTAGACGCCTGCGCCTTCGAAGTGCCGCAGGTTGGCCAGGTCGAGGCGGCGATAGTGCGCACCGGTCGCCACGACGACGGCCCGTGCACGCACGTCGGGTCCATCGGCCAGCCGGGCGACGTAGGCATCCGGCTCGCTCGCCAGTTCGACTACGCGGCGCGGCGTGACCAGCGTGGCGCCGAACTTGCGCGCCTGGACGACCGCGCGTGTCGCCAGTTCGCTGCCCGACACTCCGGCCGGAAAGCCCAGGTAGTTTTCGATGCGCGACGACGATCCCGCCTGACCGCCCGCGCCGATCTCGTCGATGACGACCGTGCGCAGCCCTTCGCTCGCGCCATAGACCGCTGCCGCCAGCCCCGCCGGACCCGCGCCGACGACCAGCAGATCGAACGTGCAGTCTCCGGGCGGTTCGGTGTCGATGCCGACGCAGCGCGCCAGTTCGAGGTTGGTGGGCCGCACAAGCACGGTCTCGGACCCCCAGATGACGATAGGGCCCACGTCTGCACAGCTTTCGAGCGATTGCCCGGCTCGCTCAAGCGCTTGGATAGCGGCATCGGCGTCGCCTTCCAGGTCGAGCCAGTGAATGGGCAGGTAGTTGCGCCGGGCGAACTCGGCCAGCCGGATTGCGTCAGCGTTGGAGCGCGAGCCGATCAGCGTCAGGCCCGACGTGCCCTGAGAAATGATCTCGCGGCGAGCGATGAACGCGGCCAGGATGGTATCGGCCAGGTCGGTATCGGCCCCCATCAGGTGGCGGAAGTCGTCGGCTGGGATCTGGATCACGCGCCCCGGTTGGGTCACGCGCCCGTTGGCGAAGACGGACTCGCCGAGCAGCAGCCCGACCTCGCCCAGAAATCCTCCAGCGCCGATCGGATCGGCGAGTGGGCGATCGTCCGAGTCGTCGGCGAAGACCGTGACACAGCCTTCGACGATGGCGAAGAAGTCGTAGCCGCGCTCGCCTTCGTGGAAGAGGACATCGCCTAGGGCTACCTCGCGCTCAGACCCGGCGTCGCGCAGGCGGTCGAGTTGGGCGTCGGTGAGGACCGGGAAGGCGACGGAGCGGCCCACGAGCGTGCGGAGTTGGAGGCACACGCCAATGCCGCGCCGTGCGCATCGGTTCTGCCCGCAGCGCCCGCAGAACGCCGCTCCTCTGGCGACACCTCGTCCTATCCGGGCGGAAACTCCGCGCAGACGAGTACCTTGGCGAGCGTTCCGACGCTCTCGTCATGACTCGCCTCTACGCACTCGCCGCTCTCCTGCTCCTCGCCGCCTGCGATACGCCCGCGCCACCGCTCGCCGAACCGACGCCGTCAGATCAGGCGCCCGCGTGGGCTGCCGACGTGGTGTGGTACCAGATCTTTCCCGAGCGCTTCCGCAACGGCGACGTGGGCAACGACCCGACACCCGCCGACATCGACGGGGCCTACCCGCACTTCGTCCCGGACGGCTGGCAGATCACGCCGTGGACTCAAGACTGGTTTGCAGAGGACGCGTATATGGCCGAGACCGAGGGTCGAACCGACGCGCTGGGCTATCCGGTCACGTCGTTTGGGCAAAAGGCGCAGTTGCGGCGCTATGGCGGCGACTTGCAGGGCGTGCTCGACAAAGTCGACTACCTCGACTCGCTGGGCGTGACGGCCATCTACTTCAATCCGCTGAACGACGCGCCGTCGCTGCACAAGTACGACGCCCGCTCGTGGCTGCACATCGATCCGACGTTCGGCCCCGACCGCGAGGGCGACCGTGCGCTAATCGCTCAGGAAACGTGGGACGATCCATCGACCTGGACGATGACGGCTGCCGACCGCATGTTCGTCGACGTGATCGCAGCCTTTCATGCGCGCGGCATCCGCGTCGTGCTCGACTACTCGTGGAATCACACCGGCATCACCCACCCCGCCGCCCGCGACGTGGTCGCCAACAGGTCCGAGAGCGCCTACTCGGACTGGTACTCGGCGACGTTCGATGATCCGGCCACGTCCGCCGACGAGTTCGCGATCCGGGGATGGTTCGGCGTCTACGAGTTGCCCGAACTGCGCGAGACTGTCTTTCACGACGCGACGCTGGGCATGGAAGCCTACGAAGGCGACCTCTACAGCCCGGCTGCGCGCGAGCACATCTTCGCCGTCACCCGCCGCTGGCTCGATCCCGACGGCGACGGCGATCCATCCGACGGCGTCGACGGCTACCGGCTGGACGTGGCGGCAGAAGTCGGATTAGGGTTCTGGCGCGATTATCGCCGCGTCGTCCGCGACCTCAACCCCGACGCGCTGCTGATCGGCGAGGTGTGGTGGGCCAACTGGCCAGACCGCCTGATCCACCCCGACGCGTTCCTGACGGGCGACACGTTCGACGCGATCATGAACTACCGGTGGTACCGCTCGGTCCGCCACTTCTTCGCAGCGGCACCCGACGCGCTCGCGCCTTCCGTCCTCGCCGACAGCCTGAGCCGCTACCTAGACGACACCGCTCATCCGTCGATGAACCACGCGATGATGAACGTCGCCGCCAGCCACGACACGCCGCGCCTGCTCACGTCGCTCTACAACCGAGGGCGCTATAAATACCACACGAAGCCCGAAGACGACCCAGCGTACAAGGTGGAGCGGCCCGACGCGCGCACGTTCGAGACGGCTCGCATGCTGCTGGCCCACCAGTTCACCTACGTCGGCGCGCCGCACGTCTGGAACGGCGACGAGATGGGCATGTGGGGCGCAGACGACCCGTCGCCGCGCAAACCGCTGATCTGGCCCGACTTGGAGTTCGAACCCGAAACCACGCACCCATTGGGCCTGCCACGCCCGGCCGACAGCGTCCGCTTCGACTCGGGTCACCACGCGTACTACCAGCGCCTGGCCCGCATTCGCGCCAACCATGCGGCTCTGCGTAGGGGCGACCTCGACTTCGTCCTCGCCGACGACGCGCGCGGTCTGCTGGGCTACACGCGGACGCTGGATGGCGAGACGGTCATCGCCCTATTCAACACGAGCGACGCGCCGCAGACTCTGACTGTTGCGGCGCGTGGCGCTCGCTTCGGCGATCTGCTGGACAATGCCACCTCCGTCACCTCGGCGGGAGACAGCGTGCGCGTTGTGCTGCCAGCGCGCCTAGCCACAATCCTGACCGACGCGCCGGATCTGTAGAACCTAGACGCACCACCGCCCGGCCTGAGCGAACTCGGACCGGGCGGCGGCGGAACGGTGGGAGGGCCGAAAGGGTCAGGCGTACACTTCCTGATGCTGCTTGGCCGCCATCTGCTCCAACTCGGAGAGGGCGCCGGGCAGTTCGCTCAGGCCCCGGATGACGAGGTGAGCGCCTCTGTCGCGCAGGATGCCTTCGTGGCGCTCGGGGTCGGCTTGGGGCGGGACGTGGCCTATAGCCCAGAAACCGGCGGCGCGGGCGGCGAGCATGTCGTCACCGGTGTCGCCTACGTAGACGGCCTCGTGCGGCTCGACGGTCATGCCGCACTGCTTGAGCATCGCCAGCGACCGGCGCAGCGGGTAGGGATCGGGCTTGGTGCGGCGGTCCTGCTGCTCCATCGCCACGAGAAGCGGGAAGTGCTTTTTGAGGCCCAGGTAATCGAGTGTCCACTTGGCTTCCGCTTCGGGGCGACCGGTCACGATGCCGAAGACGCGGCCTGGCTGCAACTGCGCGAGCGTCTGCGGCGTCACGAGCGACGCCTCCTGCTGAATCAGGCCGTTCCAGTTTTCGCCTCGGTAGCGGCGCTGGAATTCGTCGTGCATCCGGCTGTACGACACCTCCATGCCCGCCTCGCGGATGAGTGTGTAGGTCAGCTTCCAGTCGTCGTTGAAGCCGCCTCGGTCCTTGTACTGCTGGATCTGCTCGCCCGTGATCTCGCGTCCGGTAAAGAAGTAGACGGTCTCGGCGATGGTGCGGCGGTACGAGTTGGAGACGTCCACGAGCACGCCGTCCATGTCGAAGAGGAGGGCGCGGAAGGGAGAGCTAGCCATACGGGCAAAGGCGGGATGTAAGGGAAAAAGAGCGGGTACGAGGCTGTAAAGCGCTTGCACCCGTCGATTTGTTCCGGTTTTCAGGCCTAGGCAACGTTGACAATTGCGCTCGACTCGCTTCCGCGGCGCGCTTGAACGCTCTGCCACTTTGCTCTGCATCGCCGATGCTCGCATGGGCTGCTTCGAGCGCCTTGCCGAGCGCCCAATCGCACGCGCAGCCGCTTCGCCTCGGCTAATGTCAACGTTGCCTAGCGCGGCCTCATTATCCGAGTGCGACTCGGCTCGCCATCGCCGCCACAGGGCATCACCGAACGACGGTGAGGGTTTGCGTCTGGACGTCCGAACCGCTCCGGGCGCGCAGCACGTACAGCCCGGCCGGTAGCGCAGCGCCATCGATGAGTACGCGAACGTTCTCCTCTACGATGCCCTGGTGCAAGACCGACACTTCGCGTCCGAGCACGTCGTAGAGACTTACCTGGACCTGCCGGGCGCGGTCCACGCTCACGGTCACCGTAGAGGCAGCGCCGAACGGGTTGGGGACTGCTTTTGAGAGCAGAAAGGGCGAGGCGCCTCGGAGCCTGAGTTCGACGACCGGTGAAAACTCGGTCGCTCCGTCGAGGTCGATCTGCTGCAACCGGAAGCGGTAAGCGCCGGGCGACAGTCCTTTGGCGCGAAAGGTGTACGACTGGGATTCGAGCGTCGTGCCTTTTCCTTCAATCCAGGCCAGCGAGCGAAACGCCTCGCCGTCACCGGACGAGACCTGCACGTCGAACCCGGAATTGTTGGTCTCGCTCGCCGTCTCCCATTTCAATACCGCGTCTTCACCATCTGCCGCCGCCGTGAAGGCGGTCAGTTCGACGGGCAAGCCTTCGAATCGCGAGTCCATCCAGGCGGCGCGCTGCACGATCCAGTTCTTGAGGTTGCTCACCTCCTCGGCATAGCTCTCGCCGATAGCCGCGTTAGGCCACACGTACTGCCCGAGAATGGGCCACCGCTCGAAGTTGCGTTCTTGGGCTTCGTCCAGCAGCGCCGCCGTCTGGTCGATGCGCTGCGTCAGTGCCGCGTCGCTGAGCAGGCCAGCGCGCAGGTCGTACCAGCGGACTGCGGCGGTCCTCAAAAAGGCGTCGCTCTCCGACAGCTTGGCCCACCAGAACGGTACGGGCCGCAGGTCGGTCGGCTGGTCGAACTGAGCCTGGAAGCCCGTCGTGCTCAGCGCGCCATAGTAGTTGGCGTTGCCGTAGGCCAGATTGAAATCCCAAACCGGACCGGCATGGAGCAGGGAGTCGTCGGAGTCTTTGTCTTTGTGGAGATACGAACTCAGCCGGTAGCCGTCGACGTTGCGGCCCAGTTCGGTGAGCAGGAAGAAGTCGACAAACGAGCCGACGTCTACGATGGAGGGATAGCCGGCCGTCTCGCTCTCGAAGGCGTCCGAAGCCATCACCGTCTCGAACTCGCCGATGAAGCGCTGGATATAGGCGGCCTGTTCGGGCACGATGTCATCTCCGTCGGGGTCGCGGTACTGGTAATAGGGTTTGTACGTAGAGTTTGAGCCCGCAAATGCAGAGGACCATCCCGGATCGTCGGACCGGTCGATCTGGAGCAGGTATCCCCCGGTCAGGTCGTCGCCCGAGGTTTCCTTCTTCTTGAGGTTATTGAGGTCCACGCGGTTCTTGTCGCGCTTGATCTTTTCCATCAGCACGTAGACGCCCTGATACTCACCGTCGATCACGAGTTCGCAGTAGCGGACGCGGCTGGCGTAGCGGCCCATAGCCCGAGCGAGATCGTAGGTCAGCACGTTGCGCATCAGCGATTTGTCACTGTAAGGCGCGTGGAGAATCCAGTCCTCCTCCTCGGGCAAACCGAGCAGCGATACGTCGAGGTCGTCTCCATCAGCATCGCGCGTCTCGAACCCGTACTGCTTTTTGGGGAACATCTGTGACGAGGCACCGCGAATCTCGATGCCAGCCCACCCATCGTAGTCATTGGGCGCATCGTCGATCTGGTTGCGGACGCCCTCGCCGTTGTCGACGATGCGCATTCGCACCAAGACTTTGGGCTCGTCGGGAATGGTTTGCTGCTGCGTGTCGATCAGGACGATGGGCAGGTCAGACGATGTAAAGGCGACCTGCTGAGCCGCCGATGGCGACAGAGTGGCGAAGAGCAGAGACAGGAATAAACTTGACGCGAGGTGGGTAAATCGGATGGGTACGGTGGTGATGGTGATGGTGATGTGCCCAAGACGGGAGCTTTGGCACACAATGAGGTTGCGTGTATGTCATATGTAGGCCACTATTTATATGTTTCTCCTCTCGACGTAACACAGCGCCCGATCATCTGCTTTTCATTATACTAGAAGGTATTACCAATCTATACGTTCTACACTCTGCCCATCGGTGCGCAGCCACAGAGCGCCGCGGTGCGTCAGCCGCACGTCGGCTGCGGCGTTGGTCCACCGGTCCAGCACTTCGGCGTTGGGCAGGCGGTAGATATTCTGCCGCGCCACGCTGACGACGGCGATGCCGCCCGGTTCGAGAACCGCGTCGATCCAACCGGCCGTGCTGCTCGTGCGCGACCCATGGTGGCCGACCTTGACGATGTCGGCGCGCAGCAAACCTTCTCCAATCAGCGGCGACCAGCGATGCAGCATCTCGGCCTCGGCCTCGCGTTCGGCGTCGCCCGCGAAGAGCAACTCGACGTCGCCGTAGCGGATGAGCAGCACGACGGACGCGTTGTTGGCTTCGTCTTCGGGCTGATTTGATCGAACCGGACCCAGAACGGTCGCCACGATGCCGTCGCCCAGGCCGAGCGTGTCGCCTGCCGAGACGCTGCGGCGCGCCACGCCCAGGCTGTCGAGAAGAAAGTGGGTCTCGGCGTAAAGGATGCTGCTCGCCCGCTGCCCGTTGTCGACGACGCGGCCCACCTCGACGTTTCGCAGCAGCGACGGCAGGCCGCCCAGGTGATCGGCGTGCGGATGCGAGATCACGACGGCGTCCAGGCGGTCGATGCCCAAGCGTTGAAGGTGCGGCAGGATCGTGCGCTCTCCGGCGTCCCACGTGTCGGTCAGCGGTCCGGCGTCGATCAGGATGTGGCGGCCGGACGGCGTGCGGAGCAAGGCGGCGTCGCCCTGCCCGATGTCGAAGAAGAGCACGTCGAGCGATGGACGGCGCGCCTGGGGCGAAAGCACCGACGCCCACACGCTGACGGCCGCGAGCAGAAGGGCGGAACCAGCCAGCGGCGCGCGGACGGCTCTATAGCGCCACCCCATCACCAGCAGCACGGACGCGGTCAGCGCGGCGACGAGTAGTGGGCGCGTCACAAAGCCTTCGAGCGCCCACCTGCCCAGTGCCTGCTCGCCCGTTTGCGTCGTCCAGATCAGCAGGCGGCACAGCACGTCGGCCGAGGCTCCCAGCGCACCGGCGACCGGAGGAATCCACGCCAGCCCGACCGTCAGCAGCGCCGATGCGAACGCCATCAGCGTCAGCGGGACGGCGGGGAGGTTGAGCACCAGCCCGGCGAGCGGGACGCGTCCGAAATGGAAGAGCAGGACCGGCGCCGTGGCAACCGTAGCGGCGACCGTGGCGGCCGTCGCGTTCCACAGCCACGACAGCGCGGCCGAGTCGTAGACGCGCTTGGGACGCACATCGTTGATCGTGCGGCCCAGCGTGAGCAGTCCCAGCACGGCCAGGAACGAGAGTTGGAAGCCCACGCCGAACAGGCGCGTCGGCCGCAGAATCAGCAGGACGAGCGCCGCAATCGCCAGCGCGTTCGTCCCGGCCGACGGCTTCTGAAACGCGCGCCCGGCCACGGCCAGCGTCGCCATCAGGACGGCTCGCCACACGCTGTCCGAGCCGCCCGTCACCAGAGCGTAGACGCACAGAATGGCGATCGTGACGAGCGCGCGGCCGATCTCCATCGCGCGAAACCGCAGACCCATGCGGAGCAGAAACGGGCGCAGCAGACCGTGCAATAGCATACCGACGAGCAGCACGTGCAATCCCGAGACAGCCAGCAGGTGGAGCAGACCGGTCCGGGCGAACTGCTCGCGCGTCTCGCCCGAGATGGCGTGGCGCTCGCCCAGCAGCAGTGCCCTCAGCAACGCGCGCGGCTCGTCGTGGGGCACGAACCGGGCCAGCGCCGCTTCGACGTGCGACCGCACCGCCCCGACGACGCGGTCCAGCACCCCTCGCTCGTCGCCCAGCACGACGAGATCCGACGCCGACTCGCCGGGATTGGTGGGCGCTTTGACGCGCATCGTCGCCCACGTGCCTTTGCCGACCAGAAACGCGCCGTAACCGAAGTCGGATGGGTTGCCCTTGGGCGGCGGCGGACGCAGCTCGCCGCTCAGCCGCACGCGCTGGCCTTGCTCCAGATCGGGCGGCGCAAAGTCGGCTCGCCAGTTCGACGGCACGATCGTGACGGCGATCGTTCCCCTCCATCGCTTTGCGCCCACCTCGACCTCGTCCAGCGTAAAGCGAGCGCTTCGGTCCCCGACGCGAACCGACGAGGCAACGCGTCCCGTCGCCTCCACCTCGCGCCCGCCAAGCCACGCGTCACGTTCGACCGGGTCAGAGGGAGGAGGTCCCACCAGCCGCGCCACGTGGCTCGAAGGCGGCGTCAGAGCGGCGCACAGCAACAGTCCGCCCAGTCCGCAAAACGTCAGCCCCATGCCTATGGCTCGGACGGCGCCGCGCGGCGCGTGCAACCGGCTCGGCCACCAGTCGGCCAGCGCGAGCGCCAGCCCCACCAGCATCAGCGCGCCCCAGCAGGCCGTCTCGACTGTCGGCGGTGCCAAAGCGTCGGGCGGCAGTCCGCGCCTTCCGGCGAGCGCGATGCCCACTCCCAGGCCCACCACCATCACGGCGGCGGGCGCGGCTTTGAGGTCGAGGCGGCGAGTGAGCATGGAGGTCGGAGAGCGCGCGGGCACTCGGATGCGTGCGCGTAGCATACGGCTCGGCCGCGCGTAGAAAGCGGCGTGAAGGCTCGGACCCGAGCGAACCGCGCCCAGGCCCGTTCATATAAACCGGCTCCGCGTTCTACACTTCCCCACTTTTATGGCCGTCAGCAGCCGCCGACTCGTACGCGAGCGCGTTCTCCAAGCCCTCTACGCGATGGAACAGGGAGGCGGCTCGGGCGATGAGGTGATGCGCAACGTGCTCCGCCCCGACAGTTTCGAGAAAGGCGTCGCCCGCACGTTTGCCGAAAAGCTCTTTCTCCGCGCCCTGGACAACGTCGACGCGACCGATCTGCTCATCCAGACGCACGCGCAAAACTGGGAGTTCGAGCGCATTGCGCTCATCGACCGCCTGGTGCTGCGCATGGCGCTCACCGAACTGATCGCCTTCGAGGACATCCCGCCCAAGGTGTCGATCAACGAGGGCATCGAA
Organism: Rhodothermales bacterium; assembly: GCA_963841855.1. Taxonomy (GTDB): domain Bacteria; phylum Bacteroidota; class Rhodothermia; order Rhodothermales; family BA12; genus CAXBBB01. The sequence goes on from CAWJEJ010000003.1 coordinate 359,582, forward strand.
CTGGCCAAACGCTACTCGACCGACAAGAGCGGCCACTTCGTCAACGGCATTCTGGACAGCTCGCTGATCCAGCTGATGAACGAGGACCGGCTGCGCAAATCGGGACGCGGGCTGGTCGGCATGCCCAGCAAGACGACGCTGGCCGCCGTCAGCCGCAAGAACAGCGACGCCAAGAAGAAGGCCGCGCCCAAAGCCAACACGCCGCGCGGAGCCGCCGCCCAGGCGTCCGACGCGCTCCACACGCCCGCCGCTCCGCTAGCCGACGCGCCCGAGATCGCCGACATCGAGATCCGCGACACCGGCTCGACGGGACGGCGCAGGCGCAAGCGCGTCGGCCAGAAGTCGGCCGCCCAGGTCATCGCGTCCGCCAAGGCCGAGGCGACGGCCCTCTACGCCGCGTCTCAGAAAGAGGACGACGCGCCAGACGCCGGCGACTCGTGAGCCTGATCGCCATCGGAGACGTGCACGGCTGCGCCCGGACGCTGGGCGTTCTGCTGCACTCGCTCGACCTCCAGCCGGACGATCACGTCGTCTTCGTCGGCGACTACGTCGATCGGGGGCCGGACAGCCGGGGCGTGATTCAGACGTGCATCGACCTGGGCGAGCGCGTCCGGTGCACGTTTCTCCGAGGCAACCACGAGGCGATCATGCTCGACGCGATCGCGCCCGACGCCGAGATCGACGCCGTCGCGCACTGGCACCAGAGCGGCGGCGGCGCGACGCGCGGCAGTTACGCGGGCGGCGTCATCGACCCGGCTCACGTCGCGTTTCTCCAGGCGACCCAGTTGTACCTCGACACGCCCGACTTCTTCTTCGTCCACGGCGGCCTGCTTCCCTGGCGCACGGCCCAGTTCAGCGCGCAGCAGTCCGATCCCGATGTCCTGCTCTGGACGCGCGAGCACATCGACACTCAGCCGCGCGACGTGGTCTGGGAGAAGCCCGTCGTGTGCGGTCACACGCCCAAACCGCAGCCCATCGACCGGCCGCACCTGCTGATGATCGACACGGGCGCCGCCTACGCGCACCGCGAAGGCATGGGCCGCCTGTGCGCCGTCCGCCTGCCCGAGCGCCAGTTCGTATTCGCCGACTACGCCGAGTGACACCTTTGCGCACGCCGCGCCTACCGCACGACGGTCAGCGTTCGGGTTCGGACGAAGTGGCCTGCCGTGACGCGCGCGAAGTAGGTGCCCGCGGGTAGATCGCTGGCGTCGATCAGGGCCGAGCGTGCGCCCGCGGACTCCATCTGGTTGACCGGGCGCAGGACGAGGCGGCCCGAGGCGTCGTAGACTTCGACGCGGACGTGCGCCGAGGTCGGCAAGTCGTAGCTCAGGCGGGCGGATCCGCGGACGGGGTTGGGCGCGATCGGGTGCAGAGCGAACGCGGTCGGCTGCGCGTCGTCGCCGGTCGCGACCGAGACTCCGCTGGGCTGAATCTCCAGGTCGTCGATGGCCCAGCCCCAGCCCGCCACGCCGCCGTCGGCCCAGAGGCGGAAGCGGACCAGAATCGTGTCGCCCGCCGCGAAGGTGCCGAGCAGGTCGATCCGTTGGTCGCGCATCAGAGCGGACGAGCCGTTGGCGCCCGAATCGTACGCCGATTCCCACGCCGAGTGGGCGCGCGCGTCGTAGCCCGGCGCCAGCGGCCGCCACGTGACGCCGTCGCTCGTACCCTCGACGATGACGTAGTCGTAGAAATCCCCATCGCCATAGCGCGTGCCATTCGCGCCGGGCTCGATCAGCGCCACGTCGCGGTACGACAGGATGGCGTTGGACGCGGCGACGCGGATCGGCTGCATCAGCGTAAGGCTGTGGCGGTCGCCGTCGGCGTAGGGATGGGCTGTGTGGAACGCGTCCGACGAGAAGCCGCTCAGCGATCGGCGTGTGAAGCCGCTGGCGGCGAAGTCGTCCAGAGCAGAGCCCGCGTCGGCGTCGTTGGCGTACGAGACGACGGGCGCGCGCGCCGGTGAGAGCGCGACCGTAACGGCGGCCGACGGGTACGCCTCTCCCCCGCGGTAGCCCACCACCTGGAAGCGCGCCGTCCGCGCCGTCTGGACCGGCAGCGTCAGGGCGATGCGCTCGCGCGCCGTCGGAGCCGCGTTGGCGCCGTACCAAGCCACGACGCTCCCGTCGACGCTGACGGCGACCGAGTCGTAGGCCGAGCGCCGATCGTAGGCCAGGCTGAGGCTCCCGGATGGCGCCTGGGCGGCCAGGCTCAGGCGCGGCGCCAGGGTGACGGCGGGCGGCGCGAACGTCGTGCCCAGCGTCGCGCTCCAGACGCCTAGCCCGTGCGTGGCGAGGACGACCTTATCGTCGACCAGACGCATCTGCCAGACCGAAACGCGCGGCAGGTCATAGGGTGAATCGGTCCACGTGACGCCGCCGTTGGTCGAGACAACGATGCCGATCTCGGTCGCCGCCCAGATTTCGCTGGGGTCGTCAGGCATCGTCAGCACGTCGAAGGTGCGCACGTCGGGGAAGCCGTTGGACGAGAGCGGGTTGCCGCGCGTGAACGTGCCGGTCAGGTTCTGCCACGACGCGCCGCCGTCGGACGTGCGAAAGACCTTGGGTCGGCCAAAGCTCGACAGCGTCAGAAACGCCGAGTTGGGATCGGTCGTGTGCGCGCTCAGGCCCGAGACGGCCAGGCTCACGTCGAACGGGACGGGGGCCGTCGGGCTGAAGGTGGCGCCGCCGTCGGTCGAGCGCTGGACGCGGTCGCCGAACGTGGTCACGAACGAGGCCGCCCACACGACGCGCGGGTCGACTGGCGACACGTCGACCGGGTTGCGGCTGTTGCCCCGAAACCACGAGGCCGGATCGGTCAGGACGCTGGGCTGCCACGTCTGGGCGAAGTCGTCCGAGCGCCAGATGCCCTCGCGCGTCGTCGCGAACACCAGATCCGGGTCGGTGTCCGACTGGCCGATTTCGGTGATGAAGCCGCCGCCCTCCTCGACGCCGCCCTCGCTGCCCTCGCGCCACGTCCGGCCGCCGTCGACGGTGCGATAGATGCGGTTGTAGTAGAGCGAGCCCAGCCGCTTGTTCGAATCGCCGCCGTGGATGACCGAGCCAAAGCCGTCGCCGCCCAGCGACTCGCTCCACGCCGACGTTGGGCGCGGGCTGGTCGGCGAGGTCCACGTGCCGTTGTCCTGCGTCCCGCCGATGTAGACGTCCGTTCCCCGCGCGCGGTCGGCGTCGTAGAACTGCGTCGTCCTATAGCCGCCGGTCGCCTCGCGCCACGACGCGCCCTCGTCGTCGCTCGTGAAGATGCCGCCGTCGTTGGTCGCGATCATGCGGAAACCGGCCGCGCTCTGGCCGCGCGCCAGCAGCGTCAGGCTGTGCTGATCGGCGTGGATGTAGGGGTAGACGCCCCCGCCCGGACGCCGCTCGCCCGGATACCAGTTGGTCAACCGCGTCACGCTCGCCGTCCCCGACGAGGGCACGTCGACGCGGAACAGGTTGACGCCTCCGACGAAGACGCGCCGGTCGTTGGTCGGATGGACCGCGATCGTGTTGTCGTACCAGCCCTGACCACTCAGCCAGTCGTCGGACGACGTGGCGAGGCGCTGCCACGAGCCGCCGCCGTTGCGGGTGACGTAGAGCAGAGACACGTCGCCGTTGGTCGCGCGGTCGGTGCTCTCGACGGACGCGTAGACGACGTTCGAGTTGGACGGCGAGGCGGCCAGTTCAATGCGGCCGGTCGTGGCGTCGTCCAGCGCCAGCGAGACCTGCCACGACGCGCCGCCGTTGGTCGACAGCTGGATGCCGATGCCGTTGAGCGTGGCGAACTGCGTTTGGAACGATCCCGACGAGGTGATGACCTGCTGCACGCGCGAGTTGCCCGGCGTCAGCGTTTTGGTCCACGACGCGCCGCCGTCGGTCGAGCGAAACAGCCCCTCATTGGCCGCCGCCACGACGACGTTCGCGTTGGCCGGATCGGCGAGGACGCGGTTGACGAAGTCGAAGTCCTCGCCGGTCGTCGACGCCAGCTGGCTCCACGTCGCGCCGCCGTCGACGCTCTTGAACAGGCCGTCGCCCCGGATCGCGTCCGTGTTGCCAAAGCCCTCGCCCGTGCCGACATAGATAACGTCCGGGCTGCTGACGCTCTGCGCGATCGCCGTCACGGCCAGCGCCGAGATCGCGGCCGTCAAGTGCGTCCAGCTAGCTCCGGCGTCGGTCGTGCGCCACAGCCCACCGCCCACGCCACCCGCGATCCACGTCAACCCGGACGCGTCGTTGCGGTCGACCATCAGCGCGCGCGTCCGCCCACCGACGTTGCCCGGCCCTACCGATTCGAAGCTCAGCGGCACGCCGTTTTTGCCCAGCGTGCGGACTCGGGCCTGGGGCGCCGCGTCCATCGCGCGCGTGGCGTTGACGCGGTAGTTGGCCGGAGGCGCGGCGCTCTGCTCGCCCAGCGGCGTCGAGAGCGAGACGAAGAGCGAGTCGTAGCCGTCGGGGCGGTCGGGTTTGGCGTAGCCCTGAGCGCGCCGCGCCGCCTTGCGCTGGGCTTCGGCCGTCCGCATCTGCTCGGGCGTGAAGCCGTCGCTGCCGAGTTTGGTCGGAGCCGGCTCGTCTGCGCGGCAACCGGCGAGCAGTATCAGAGCGGCGAGAATCGTGAGGCGAAGCATGGAACGCAGGCGATAAACGGAGACGCAGAAATCAAGCGCCTAAAGTAACGCACTCGCTACGCAGTTTCCTCTCCCGATCCGACGCCCAGACTGCGATGTCAGCGCGTGGGACGCTTCACACCTGACAGGTTTCTGCCACACCGGCGCCGCTGACGACTCACGCCGCGCCCGCCGCCTCGCTGAACTGCAGGGCGGCCAGCCGCGCGTACAGTCCGCCGCGCGCGACCAACTCACCGTGCGTGCCCGTCTCGACGACGCGCCCTTCGTCCAGCACGACGATGCGATCGGCGTTGACGACGGTGGCGAGGCGGTGCGCGATCACGAGGGTCGTGCGGCCTTGCATCAACTCGTCGAGCGCGGTCTGGACGGCGCGTTCGCTCTCGGCGTCCAGGGCTGACGTGGCCTCGTCGAGCAGCAGGACCGGAGCGTCGCGCAAAAAGGCCCGAGCCAGAGCGATGCGCTGACGCTCGCCGCCCGAGAGCGTGATCCCCCTCTCGCCGACCGGAGTGTCGTAGCCGCCCGGAAGCTTGGCGACGAACGCGTGCGCGCTGGCCCTGCGCGCGGCGGCTTCGACTTCGGCTTGGGTCGCGTCGAGCCGCCCGTAGCGGATGTTGTCGCCGATCGTGGTCGCGAACAGCTGCGTTTCCTGGGGGACGTAGGCCATCGACGCGCGCAGGTCGGCCAGCCGCACGTCGCGCACGTCGTGTCCGTCGAGCGTGACGCAGCCCGACGTGGGATCGAAAAAGCGCGGAATCAGACCGATCAGCGTGCTCTTTCCCGCTCCGCTCGGCCCGACCAGGGCGACCGTCTCGCCCGGGGCGATCCGCAGCGACACGTCCTTGAGCACGACGGCGGATGGCAAGGCGTCGCCCTCGCCATCGGCCAGGCTAGGCACGTCGGACGGACTTCCGTCGCCCGCTGGATCGGTCGGCTCTTCGGTAGGCGCGTAGGTGAACGAGACGTGATCGAACGCCAACTCGCCCCCGACGCGAGGCAACGTGCGGGCGTCCGGGCGGTCGGTGATGTCGGCGTCGAGGTCGAGGAGCGAGAAGATGCGGTCGCTCGCCCCGGCGGCCGACGAGAACGTGGTGTACAACCGGCTCAGCCCGCCGACGCCGCGCGCGATGTTGAGGGCGTAGAAGATGAACGCGACGAGGGCACCCGCCGTCAGCCGGTCGGCCAGCACCTCGCGCCCGCCGAACCAGAAGATCAGCGCCAGCGACGTGAACGAGAGCAGCCCGACGCTCGTCCAAAACGCGTTGGCGTAGACGATGCGCTTGCGCGCCTGCTCGAAGAGCGTCTCGGCCGACGCGTCGAACCTACCCGACTCGTGCGGCTGCCGCCCAAACGCCGTCACGACCCGGATGGCCGTCAGCGCCTCCTCGGCGATCGAAGTCGTCTCGGCCAGCCGGTCCTGGACCGCCTTGGCCAGCGCGCGGATCTTGGCGCCGAAGTAGCGCGCCAGCAGCGAGACGGCGGGCACGATGGCGAACGCCAGCAGGCTCAGCCGCCAGTTGAGCAGCACCATCAGCACGACGGATCCGACCAGGCTCAGCGTCTGCGTCACCAGTTCGACCAGCGCTGTCGTCACCGCCGCGCGCACGCTTCCCACGTCGTTGGTCAGGCGGCTCGTCAGGTCGCCCGTGCGGTGCGTCGAGAAGAAGCGCGCCGACATGCCGAGCAGGTGCGCGTACAACTTTTTGCGCAGGTCCGTCACGACGCGCTCGCCCGTCCATTCGAGCAGATAGTAGCCGATGAACCCCAGAACGGATTGCAGCAGAAAGAGGCCGACCAAAGCCAGCGCGATCTGATCGAGCAAGCCGCTGTCGCCCTGCTCGAAGACGGCGTCGAGTAGCCGCTGAAGCCCCAGCGGCACGACGAGCCACACGACCGACGACGCCGACGCGGCCACGAACGCGAACCCCAAACGGCGCCGGTAGGGCCGCGCGAACGCCAGCATCCGCTTGACGGCGCGAAGCAGTCCGGCGGGTTTTTCGGCTGCGGCGGAGGCGGTGCGGTCGGACATGGCACCCGCCAACGCTCCACCGACTACTGGTTCCAAACGCGTGTCGGCTGGCGCGCGAACGGGCCAAATCTTGGAGGTTGGATCGGCCTTGCGACTGCCGTCTCGCTTCGGCGGCTACCGCAGGCGGAAGGTGACCGGTAGAGTTATCTGCACGCTGACCGGCTCTCCGCCGCGTAAGGCAGGCGCGTATCGAAGCGTGCGGACGGCCTCGAGTGCAGCGCGAGCGAGACGGGGATCGACGCTGTCAATAACGCGGGGGTTGGCGACTCGACCCCGCTCGTCTACGACGAATGTGATGACTATCCTGCCCTGAACGCCTTCGTCCCTGGCGTCGGCGGGGTAATCCATGCGCCGCTGCATTTCCATCATGGCTGTTCTCGCGTCGGGTAGCATCCGGGGAGCCTCATCGACGGATTTCTCGTCGTACACGTCGGCCTCACTGGCAGACGACGACAAAGGGCTGCCGCCGCGGAACGTCACCGGAAGGGTCTGATACGACGCAACGGGCTGGCCGCTCAGCAGCGCGGGCTCGAACGTCAGCGTCTCTCGAACCGCCTGCACGACGATCGAATCGGCGCCGGGCGACGCGCTCTGGAACACGCGCACGCTTCCGACGCGTCCGCGCGCGTCTACCTCGAAGCCAACGACGACCTTTCCTCCGCCCGCTTTTATTGCTCTCACTCCTCGCGCGTCACGACCGACTTCCGTCATCAGCGCGCGCATGCCGACCTGATAGTCGGGCAGCATCTGCGCCGCCATGTCGGGCAGGGGGTGGGATTGAGCGTCGAAATCGGCCGGAGGAGCGAACGCCGAGTCGAACGCAACAGGAATCATCGCTCTGGTACGCACCGCACGACCGCCGGCCTGGCCAGGCGTGAAACGCAGCAGCCGGGCGACGCGCACCGCCTCGGCGTCGTGTCCGGGCGAGACGCTCCGAGCAACGTCGGCATGGGCGACGGCGCCGCTCGTGTCGACGACGACCTGGACGAATACTTTCGCGTTTCGCCTGTCTCCAACGGGATGACGCGTGTTCATGCGCAAAAATCGGAGCGCCGTCGGCGCATCGGGCACCAGAGTCGCGACCACGTTGGGCCGCTCGTAGACTGAGTCGGCGGCGGATTGCGCCTGGGCTCTCGGAGAGGCGAGGAGCAGCAGGGCGAGAGCGAGCGGGAGGAGCGGGCGCATCGGAGCGAGTGGGCGTTGACGAGTAGCGAGGTGCTCTAACATAACTGCTGCGCATCCCGTTTAGCCGAACGCGCGACACGTCACCATCTTTGCGCGATGCGTCCGGCACCAACCGGCTCTGCCTTCGGTATCTGCTCTTCACCCAACCGACCTCGCCCCATGCTCCGCCTCGACGCCTCGCCTGCCCTCACGTTTCTCGAAGACGGCGCTCTCGACCAGATCCAACCCGAGGTGCGCGCCGCTCATCAAGCGCTCGTCGGCGGGACCGGCGTGGGCAGTGACGCGCTGGGATGGCGCGACCTGCTGCTCAAGCCCAACGACGCACTCTTGGACGACCTCGAAACGACGGCCGCGCGCATCCGAGACAACGCCGACGTGCTGATCTGCATCGGCATCGGTGGATCGTATCTGGGAGCCGAGGCCGTGATCTCGGCGCTGACACCCTATTTCGGCCAGACCGGCACGCGCGTCGTCTTTGCGGGCAACCAGATGAGCGGCGTCTACCTGCGCGAACTGCTCGCGAGTCTCGACGGGCAATCGGTCTACGTCAACGTGATCTCCAAGAGCGGAACGACGCTCGAACCGGCGCTAGCCTTCCGGGTCATTCGCGCGTGGATGGAGGAGCGATTCGACGACGCCAACGACCGCATCGTCGTCACGACGGATCCCGAGCGGGGCGCGCTCGAAGAGTTGCGCAAAGAGAAAGGCTACAAGAAATACGTCATCCCCCCGAGCGTCGGCGGGCGGTTCTCGGTCCTGACGCCCGTGGGCCTGCTGCCGATCGCCGTGGCGGGCATCGACAGCCGCAGCCTGTTCTATGGCGCCGCCGCCTTGTGCCAGAAGATGGACGCGCCCGACGCCCAAGGGGACGCGCTGACGTATGCCGCTGTCCGCTCGCTTCTGCTTGGGCAAGGCAAGACCGTCGACCTGCTCGCTACGTTCGAGCCGCGCCTCAACGCGTTCGGCGACTGGTGGCAGCAACTCTACGGCGAGAGCGAAGGCAAAGACGGCAAGGGCCTCTTCCCTGTCGGCATCCGCTACTCGACCGACCTGCACAGCGTCGGGCAGTACGTGCAAGAGGGCCAGCGCACGATCGCCGAGACGTTCTTGATGCTCGAACAGGACGGCGGCGACCTCAAAGTCCCCCAGACCGGCGCAAACCTCGACGGGCTCGACTACCTGGTGGGCCAGACGTTCACGCACGTCAACCGCAACGCCTACGAAGGCACACTCAAAGCCCACACCGACGGTGGCATTCCGGCGATGACGCTGTGGATGGATCGCCTGACGCCCGGCACGCTAGGCGAGGCGATCTATTTCTTCGAGCACGCGGTCGGCGTGAGCGGCTATCTGCTGGGTGTCAACCCGTTCGACCAGCCCGGCGTCGAGGCGTACAAGCAAGAGATGTTTCGCTTGCTGGGCAAACCTGGAAGCTGAACCCGGACCTCTGTCTTTCCTACGCCGCTCTTCTCCTCGGAGGGCGGCGTTTTTGCGTATCAGGCCGCCGGCACGCCTTCTCACGCGCGTTGTGCACACCGTGGATAACGCGCGTGCTGAGCCAGCGAGATCGACACGCAGGCCAAACGCGAGTCGATGCACAAACCCTGTGCGACCGGCAGAGCAGGCGAACAGTCTGCCTACACCGCTCCATTTTACGAACTGGAACAGAGAGGCGACGGCAGCTGGACACAGTTGAGTGCAAAGAGGGACAAAACACGCGTGCGAACACATATTCCACTGCGTAGACAACCGTGTGGATAATGTGGTATGATCCGCGAATAACGCTTCTGTAACACGTGGGCGCAGCGGACGTGTGGGAAACAGGCCCGTAGTCCCCCGCACATCCCCACTTCTTCCACCGTGTGGACAGCGGTGGACAAAAAGGCCGGGCTTCTTTCCACAAAAGCGGCGCGGGCTCGTGGGTAGTGGATAACCGCCAGCGAAAAGCCGCTTCTGCCGCGCCAGCCAACTTGCGCTGAGGGGTACGGCGTGGGTAATCGTGCGGAAAGGTGTGGCTGCCGTCCACATTGTCGCCGCACAAATGTGGGCGACTCAGTTGTCCCCATTTCCACAGCGTCTACTATATCGACCCCTTTCTTTTAAAAAGAAAACACGATAGTAAAGAGGGGTGTGGAAGCGCAGACCGGCCGAGCAGGGACGATCCGTCTCCCGTACTTTGGATCTGTCACTCACTCTCGCTGCTCCGATGATCCGCCGCATCCTCCTCCCACTCGACGCCGACGCCGACACCAGCGTCGCCACCCGCTACGCCGTCGACATCGCGCGGCGCCACGACGCCGAGATCATCGGCATGGCCGTCGTCGACACCCAGGGCATCGAAGGATCGTCGACGGGTGGAGGCATCGGCAGCTTCTACTATGCCGAGAAGCTTCGCGAACGCTTGACCGATGAGACGCGCCAGACGGCACAGCGCCTGATTCGCTCGTTCACCGATGCCATGGACGAGGCTGGCGTGCGCTCGCGCAGCGAGGTCGAAGAGGGTGTGCCGTTCGAGCGCATCGTCGAGGAGGCCAAGTACGCCGATATCCTGATCGTGGGCCGCGACCCGCACTTCTTCTATGGGCACCCCAACGAGCGCACCGAAACGCTGGCGCGCGTCGTCAAGGAGTCCGGTTGCCCCGTCCTGACGGTTCTGGATCCCATCCAGACGGTCGAGCGCGTTCTGGTGGCCTACGACGGATCGGATGCAGCGGCTCGGACCGTTCGCCAGTTCGCTCAGCTCAAGCCGTTCGGAGGGTCTGTCGCGGTTCACGTGCTGACGGTCGCCAAGAGCCCGAGCGAAGAACCTGAGGCGCAGATACACCTAGCCAACCTGCGCGGCTTTCTGGAGGCGCACGGCTTACCCACGACGACGACGTTCGTCACCGGCGATCCCTTCAAGCAGATCCGGTCGCATGCCGAATCGGCCGGCGCCGACGCAATTATCGCAGGTGCGCACGCGGTCAGCAAGCTCAAGCGATTCGCCTTCGGCTCCACGACGGCTTCGCTGATCGAAAAGGAGGGCCGTCCCCTTTTCCTCCACCACTGAGCCGTTTTCCACACGGTTGCACACCCGGTGGAAAGGTCGCCGCTACTGCGCTCGGCTGTCGACGGCGCAGGTTGTGCGGATGCCGCCCCTCACGTTGTACTCGGTCGTGAGCAGCAGGTAGTCGGCGTCGGGCAGGTGGCGGCGCAGGTCGGCGAACATGAGCGCCGTGATGTCCTCCTGAGCGGCGCCGATGCCGCGCCACGAGGTCAGGTAGTATTTGAGGCTTTTGAGCTCGAGCACGTGCGAGCCGGGAGTGTACTCAATGCGCACGACGCCGAAGTCCGGCAGGCCCGAAAACGGACACAGCGCGCTGAACTCGCCCGGCTCGGTCTGATACACCACAATTTGCCGCTGCTCGTGCGGGTAGGGCATCACGTGGATTTCGGCCTGCCGCGTAGACGGCGGCAAGAACAGGTGAACGTGCCCCTCGGGTTCGATGCCGAATGTCGCCATATAGTCGAGCGCCTCCTGCGTATGACGGGCGGCCTGCTCAGCGGCGAGTTGGGCGCGGTCAGAAGTGGAATCAGACATTAGTGATCGGAGGAGAATGCGGAGGAGGAAAGCGGCCTGAGACGGTCCGGCGAAAAGATGCAGAGCGAAGAGAGCGTCAGAAAAGCTGCTGTTTGAGTGAGCGCAGCGAGCGAGTTTGCAGATTTTTAGCGATCGCAGCGCCGCGTCAGCCGGAGCGACGAACCGAAGGTCCGCGAAGTGGAAAGCCTTGGTCTTTTGCTTCTTTGGGGTCAAACCAAAAGAAGGCTCGGGTAGCGAGTGCAACACGCGAAAGTGCGCGCAATTCGCCAAGCCGAAACTCCCGGCCGGTTGTGGATTCCTGCCTGCGCAGGAACGACGGTGACAGGACGAAAGCAGCAAACCTCCACCTGTTCACCCTCCACACCTCCCCCGCACCGAATCCCCACGATCCCCAAACGCCGAATCGTAGCTTACGCGCACCTCTCGACCCAACCGCGCGATGGAAAAAGCCGCCAAACGATTCCGCTGGGAAGGCGCCCACCGCCTGCCCGGTCACCCCGGACTGTGCCGCAACCTGCACGGCCACTCGTACCACATGTGGGTCGAAGCTCAGGGCCACGCCACCCACGAGGACGGCATGCTCGTCGACTTCCACGAGTTGAAGCGCGTCGTGGGGCCGCTCGTCGATGCGTGGGACCACGCCACCCTCGTCGGCAAGAACGACAGCGAATTGCTGGACATGCTCAAGGCGCTCAACCTCAAGCACTACCTGCTCCCCGCCGATCCGACCGCCGAAGCCATCGCCGCCTACGCCGCGCGACACCTGGAGCGCCGCGCTGGAAAGCTGCTGCGCGAGCGCGGCGTCGAGACCATCAGCGTGCGGATCTTCGAGACCGAGACGTGCTACGCTGAGTCGTCCGTTTCGCTGGCAGTGCCCACCACACCCCGCGTCCCCGACGCCCCGCGCGACAGCTGGATCGCATGACCGAGACTGCCCCCACTTCCGCGCTCGTTCTGTTTTCGGGCGGACAAGACTCCACGACGTGCCTGTTTTGGGCGTTGGAACGCTTCGAACGCGTCGAGGCCATCGGCTTTCGCTACGGGCAGCGCCACGCCGTCGAGTTGGAGCAGGCGGCAGGCATCGCGCGCGATCTGGACGTGCCGTTCGTCGTCCGCGACCTGGGACCGGCGCTGGCAGGCGGCAGCGCGCTGACGGGCGACGGATACGTAGACGCGCCGCACGCGCTGGACCCCGATCTGCCCGCGTCGTTCGTACCGGGACGCAACGCCGTCTTTCTGACCTTGGCCTCGGCCCACGCGTACACACGCGGCATCAGCGACGTGATCGGCGGGATGTGCCAAACGGATTACTCCGGCTATCCCGACTGCCGGCGCGTGTTCGTCGACGCGATGCAGACGAGCCTGACGCTGGCGATGGGCCGCGACCTGCGCATCCGCACGCCGCTGATGTACCTCGACAAAGCCCAGACGTGGAAACTCGCCGCCGATCTGCCCACCGCGTCTGGGCTGAACGCGTTCGAGACCGTCCGCCTGCGCAGCCACACCGACTACGACGGCGACCGCGCGACGCTGAACGCTTGGGGCTATGGCACGCTGGGCAACGCAGCGAGCCGCCTGCGCGCAAGGGGCTACGCGCGCGCCTTCGACGCCGGTTGGCTGCCGAACGCCGCTCCCGCTCCCAATGCTGAAGCTCGCGCGGCCGAGGGCTGAACCGGTTCGCCGAGCAGCGCGCTCAGGTGGTCGCGGCGGATCGGCTTGGTCAGCACGCGTTCGTTGGAAAGCCCCAACGAATTGGCCGTCTCGCCGGTGAGGAACGCCACGCTCGGTTGCGCCTCGGCGGGAAACTCGGTGCGCACCTGCTGGACTAACTCGATCCCGCTCAGATCCGGCATATGCACGTCGGTGAGCAGCATGTCGAACGGCGTCCCCATCGCGAAAGCGGTACGCAGCGCGTCTAGCGCCTCGGCCCCGCTCTGAGCCAGCGTCGGCTGAATGCCGATCGAATGGAGCATCCGCTCGCCGACGCGGCGATTGATTCGGTCGTCGTCGACGAAGAGGACGCGCAGGGCCGAATGGCCAGCCGGCGGCGAAGAACCGAGTGGAGAGATGGCGTCCGCGTGAGGAGTGGACGCAGCCGCCTCGCCGGCTACGGCATCGGCGAGGAGCGACAAGGTGAACGTCGAGCCGCGCCCAAGCGTGCTGTCGACGAGAATGTCGCCCTTCATCAGACGTGCGAGGCTACGCGAGATCGTCAGGCCCAGCCCCGTGCCACCGTAGCGGCGCGTCGTCGAGGCGTCGGCCTGGGTGAACGAGTCGAACAGCGTCGCCAGCTTGTCTTGAGCAATGCCGATGCCCGTGTCGACCACGTCCATGCGAATGCGCGTCTGGTGCCCCTCGCTCTGAGCACGAACGCGCACGGTGACGCTACCCCGTTCGGTGAACTTGATGGCGTTCGACAGCAGGTTGAGCAGCACCTGCCGGACGCGCGTCGCGTCGCCCCAGACGTTAGGCACAGTTTCGGTCTCGTCCACGCGCACGTCCAGGTCCCGCTCCCGCGCGGCCGAAGCGACGATGGAAACGGCCTCGCGCGCAATCTCGCCCGGATCGATTCGCACCCGCTCCAGATCGATGGCGCCCGCCTCGATTTTGGAAAAGTCGAGCACGTCGCCGATAACGGTCAGCAGCGCATCGGCGGACGAGCGAATCACACTGACGGCTTCGGCATCCGGCGGGTCGAGCGTGGACGTGCTCAGCAGATCCGCCATTCCGATGACGCCGTTGAGCGGTGTGCGCATCTCGTGGCTCATCGTCGCCAGAAACTCGCTCTTGACGCGCGCTCCCGCTTCGGCCTGTTCACGCGCCGCCGCCAGGTCGGCGTTGAGTTCGAGCAAGTACCCGTTCCGCAGCCGCACCGCCGTGGTGACCGAGAACATGAGCGCGGTCACGATATACGCGATCGACAAAGCGAACGCCTCTCGCGCTTCGATGAGGCCAATCGAACTGGTGACGATCACGACGCCGATGGCGCAGGCGTAGAGCGGCAGCACATGCCACCACTTGCGCGCACCCGTGGTGAGAGCTGCGCCGACAACGACGGGAGCAATGAGTAACCACAAGAAGGACCAGTACGTGTCGTCGTAGGCGGCGGCCGTCATGTCGACGATGACGAGCACGTGAGACGACGTCATCAGGACCACCCACGATCGCTTGCGGATGGCAGGAACGAGCCACGTCAGCAGGCCCACGAGGATCAGCACGCAAAACTGGACGAGCCGAATCATCGTGTCGATGCGCGGATGCTCCAGATGCATGATGGCGTTCACCGCGATTCCCACGACCCCTCCGACTACCGCGAGCACAACGTGACCCACCGACTGGTCCCGCCTATTTGCCTCGCGAATGCGAGTGAGCAGGTTGGAGATGCGGAGAAACAAAGCCGGCATAACGCAAATGGTGGGTACTGCAAATATCGGCATCTGTGGCGATCGACTAAACGATATGCGCTTCAAGCAATGGGAATAATACGTTCCGCCTTCTACGCTCCACCCGTGCTCTCTCTGCAATAAGCCAGCAGATACCAGATCACTCCGAGCGCGGTTATTGCGTCATTGAGCAGCGTATGGACCGCTTCGGCCCCCTCGCGGACTTGGGGCAGCATGGCTTTTCGACCGGACCTGCAGGGAACAGGCGCGGCGGAACGCGCACGCACAACGATTTGCTAGCACGTGTATACCAGATAATGGTGTGCTAGTTGGTAGGACCAAATTTTGTGAATCTGAGGTCCGCGCGATACATCACCGATGTTTGTTACGGCGACGCGAGTTAGACCACGCGACCCGATTCACTCGACACCTGCTCGCATGCCCAACCCACCCACGCTCACCTACTGGCACGTCTGGACCGACGACGACGGCACCAGCCACCAATCGCGCGCGGTCCTGACCGCATTCGAGCAGCAGAGCATGGGCGGCGACGCCGATCCGCAGTGGAACAATAGGCTCATGGAAGGCGCAGTCCAGATCCTGTTCGCCGAACTTCCTCAAGGTTGGACAGGCGAGTGGCACGAGAACCCGTCGCCGCAGTGGATCGTCCCGCTTTCGGGCAGTTGGTGGGTTGAGACGATGGACGGGCAGCGCGTCGAGATGGGACCCGGCGAGATCTCGTTTGGAGCCGATCAGGGCACGGCGGGCGGCAAAGGACACCGCTCGGGTACGGCGGGCGACGCGCCCTGCCGCATGATGATCGTGCAACTGGGTGATGAGTGGGCGGCGGCGCGTCCGGGCGAATTGGAGCAGGAGCGGTAGATCAGGCGGCCCCTCTACCGAACCGCCATCGTCAGTGCTAGAGCCGCTGCCAACGCGCCCCCAATCCCGACAGGTGGCCACCACCTGCACCGATACGCCCGCCGAATCCCGATCCACGGTTGGACGAGCAAAAACGCGGTGAGGAGCGATCCGACGAAAGCGATTTCCGGTTCAATAGAGACAGTTTGCTCTGTCTGCCCCGACCAGTATTGGACCAAGGTGGCGTGGATGAACCACACCTTCGTCCAAAGCATCAGGATCAGCCCCGCCCACACAGCTGACTCCGCGTGTGTGGCGCGCAACCGTTGGGCGATGCTCTTGCGGGTTAGACCGAACGGTGCTCGGGCGAGCGGAGGAAGCCATACAAAGAGCGCCGCCATCTGCCCGAACGCAGCGCTCAGCCCTGCCCATACGACGTGCAAACGGGTATCGAAACCGCGCTCTCCTATCGGACCGGGCTGCAAAACCCGCTGGGTTGATTGCCCCCTTTGGTACAGACTCTCGCTGTGCCACCATCCCATGTGATCGACGATAGAAATCGTCATCCGGTCGACCAGTATACCCACGAAAAACAGCGTCGCCGCCAGTCCAACTCCGACAATCAGCGCCGAGATCAACACAAGCCGACTCGGTTGGTGCCTGAGCAGGTACGGTTTGAGTGTCATCGCCCCAAATAAACGCAGAAACCTGACAGGTCGTGGAGACCTGTCAGGTTTGGAACGCCGGAGAGCGTCCGTCAGAAGCTCAGAACGCCACGCGCAGCTGCGAGCACGTCGTCGTCCTGGGGGAGGACAGCCTTTTCGAGTGGGTCGGCGAACGGGACGTAGGTGAACTTGCCCGCCAGACGCTCGACCGGCGCGTCCAGGTCGGCAAACGCCTTGCTCGCGATCTGAGCGGCGATCTCGGCTCCGAAGCCCATGAACTCGTGGTCTTCGTAGACGACCAAGGCGCGGTTCGTCTTGCGGACGCTCGCCAGCACGGTTTCCATGTCGACTGGGACGATGCTACGCAGGTCGATCACCTCGACCGACACGCCTTCCTTCTCCAACTGCTTGGCTACGTTCATCGACTTGTGGACCATCATGCCGTAGGTGACGATCGTCAGGTCGGTGCCTTCCCTGGCAATGGCGGCCTTGCCGAACGGGACGAGGTAGTCCGAGTCGGGCGTCGGCGAGCGGGCGGCGGCCATGCGGTACATGGCTTTGTGTTCGAGGAACAGGACCGGATCGTGGCTGCGGATGGCCGTTTTGAGCAGGCCTTTGGCGTCGGCGGCGTTGGAGGGCAGCACGATCTTGAAGCCCGGCATGTGCGCGAAAATGGCTTCGATGTTCTGGCTGTGGCACAGTCCGCCGTGGATGTATCCGCCGCACGGCACCCGGATCACCATCGGGCACGACCACGCGTTGTTCGAGCGGTAGCGCATCGGGGCGACCTGGTTGCGCAGCGGCTGCATGGCGGGCCAGATGTAATCGGCGAACTGGATCTCGACGACGGGTTTCCAGCCCTGAGCCGCCAGACCGACGGCCGTGCCGACGATCGAGTTTTCGGCGAGCGGAGAGTTGAAGCAGCGGTCCTTTCCGAACAGGTCGGTCAGTTCGCGCGTGGCTGTGAAGACGCCGCCTTTGCCTCCGGCCACGTCCTCGCCGTAGACCAGAATCTTTTCGTCGCGCTCCATTTCCTCGCGCAGCGCCTGGTTGACGGCATCGACGATGACGAGCGGATCGCCCGACGGCTCGGACGCGAAGTATGCGTTCTCGTCCGCTCCCTGGTAGAACACGTGATCGGTTGCCGTCGCAGGATCGGGATCGGCTTGTTTGGCGGCCCAGACGGCAGCTTCGTCCACCTCTTTGCGCACGTCCTCCTTCATCTCCTGGATGCGCTCGTCGGTCAGGATTCCGGCTTCCATCAGCGTGACTTCGAAGCGCGCGATGGGATCGATGGTCTGATCGGCTTCGAGTTCGTCGGGCGTGCGGTACTTGGTATGGTTGTCCGACGACGAGTGCGGCAAGAGGCGCACCACGTCGGCGACGAGCAGGACGGGGCCTTTGCCCGCGCGCAGGTGCTCAGCGGCGGCGCGTGAGACGGCGGCCGACTTGAAGAAGTCCGTGCCGTCGACCCGGGCGCGCGTCAGGCCGTGGTAGCCTTCGCCGAAGTTGTAGCACGAGCCTCCGGCCGTCTGGTCGGCGACGGGCACGCTGATGGCGTACTTGTTGTCTTGGACGAAGAAGAGCGTCGGCGTCCGAGCCCTAGCGGCCCAGTTGAGTGCTTCGTGAAAGGCGCCCTGGCTCGTCGCTCCGTCTCCGCACGAAGCGTAGGCGAACGCGTCCGAGCCTTCGCGCTGAATGCCCAGCCCAAACCCGACGGCGGGCAAGTACTGCGCCCCGACGGCCGACGAAGTCGAGAGGATGTTGAGATCGCGGTGCCCATAGTGCTCAGACATCTGACGCCCGCCGCTCGACGGGTCGTCGGCTTTGGCCATGTGCGCCAGCATCGTCTCGCGCGGCGTCATGCCGATCATGAGCGTCATGCAGAGGTCGCGGTAGTACATCGAGAACCAGTCGTGCCCGCCCTTGACGTACAGCCCCAGCGCCGCCTGCGCCGCCTCGTGCCCCGAGCAGCCGATGTGAAAAAAGCCTTTGCCCTGCTTGAGCAGCGTCAGCATCTTCTCGTCGAGCCGCCGCGCCATCAGCATAGTGCGGTAGACATGCATCAGCTCGTCTTCGCTGAAGTCGGCAGGCGTCAGCGGGGCCACGTCGAAGTCCCCTTCGATGCCGTCGGTGGGTTGGGGGCGTTTGGCGTCGGTCTCGCCGCCGCTCGGCGTCTGCTCGTGCTCGGTGAGCATCTGCATCGGTTCGTCGGAGGAAAGCGCTTCCGGGTTGAGTTCCATAGTCTTCTTTTTGTTCTTCTTGCGAGCCATTACGCGTGCGGGAAAGGGCGGATCGGCTCGACCGACCTCTCTGTCCACGCGCTGCCGAAGCAGCCCCACGCGGCGGGCGAGCCATGCGGCAAGGCACACGTGCCCGGCCACGCGCAACGGTCCGGGCCAACAATCCGAGCGGCGGCCGGTCAAGGCGAGGCGGGTCGGAAGGCGCAGGCGGCAGCGTTGCTCTCAAATATACCGCGTAGGGGCGCGCAGGCTCCGCGTAGGGAGTGCGGACGCGCGCGCAATTTTGGTCGAAGTCGTCTCCAGGGCTGGACAGGCGCAGTAGATTCGCCGGTTCCGCGCGTTGGCTTCCTCTCGCGGTTCCGCATTTTTACCCTCGACAGTCCCCATGCTCCGTCTCCTTTCTGTCCTTCTGCTCGTCCTACCCCTCGCCGCCTGCGGATCGGACGACGATGCCGCCCTGCCTGACTCGTCTCTGAGCATCCCGCAGGGCGATGCGATCACCGACTCTACCGACGCGCTCATTGTCACGTCCAGCTTCGGCACCGACACGCTCTCGCTCCAGATGTTCGGCCAGCAGTATGGCGGCTACGTCCAGCAGATGATGCAACAAGATCCCACGCTGGCCAGCGACTCGCTCCGCCTGCGCGAGATCCGGCGCCGCATCGCCGAGTCGTTCATCCTCCAGCACGTCATCGAAGGCATGGCTCAGGCCGAGCCGTCCACCGGAGAAGATTCAAGCGAAGTCGAAAGTCGCATCCAGGGCTTCCGTGAGCAGTTGGGCGAGGAGCAGTTTCAGCAGCAACTGGCGGCGGAAGGCATCGCGCTCGACTCGCTGCGCACCATGCTGATCTTGCAGCAGCGCGCCGAGCGCGTGCAGCGCACCATGATCGACGCCACGCCCCAACCGTCTCCGGCTGAAGTGGAGACGTTCCGCAGCGAGCAGGCCGAAGAAGTCCGCGCCAACCAGATCGCGTTCTTCCTCTTCCCCGGATACTCGCAGGCGCAGCGCGACAGCGTCGAGCGGACGGCTCAGATAGTGCTCGACAGCATCCGCGCCGGAGCCCCGTTCGGTGACATGGCGCGGCGCTACTCGACCGACCCGACCGGGCAGACCGGCGGCGACACCGATTTCTTCAACCGCAGTGCGGGCTTTCCCAAGCCGTTCACCGACGCTACGTTTGCCCTGTCGGACAGCGGCGACGTGGCGGACGAGTTGGTCCGCACCCAGGTCGGCTTGCACGTGGTCCAACTGACGGGCCGCCGCATGGGCATACCGATGGACTCGACGCGCGCCCGCACCGCTCTGCGCGCCGAACGCCAGGACAAGGCGCTGCGCAACGCGCTGGTCAAGAGCTTCCAAGACGCCAGCGGAACGGCCCGCGTCAACGAAGCTCTCCTCGAAATCAAACTGGACGACGAGTACGAAATCGACTGATTTCTCCTCGCCTCGTCCCCTATCTCACACCAGGCGAAGGTCTGCCTCCCTTTCACCCGGCCCGATATGTTGCGCTACCTCACCGCCGGCGAATCGCACGGCGAAGCTCTGATCGGCCTGGTCGAAGGAATGCCCGCAGGCGTCGCGGTCACGTCCGACGCCGTCAACGAGCACCTAGCGCGGCGCTGGCTGGGCTACGGACGCGGAGGACGCGCCAAGTTCGAGAAGGATAAAGTCCACGTCTACGCGGGGCTGCGTTTCGGGCGCACGATGGGCCATCCAATTGCCTTCAAGCTCGAAAACGAAGCCTACCAGCGCGACCGGTCGGGCTGGCCCGAGATCATGTCGACGGGTGGCAGCAGCGAGGGCATCGACGCCGTCACGCTGCCCCGTCCCGGACACGCGGATCTGGTCGGCGTGCAGAAGTACGGGCACCGCGCGAGCGAAACTCAGGGCGGCGACATCCGGCCGGTTATCGAACGCAGCAGCGCGCGCGAGACGGCGATGCGCGTGGCGTGCTGCTCGGTCGCTCGGTGCCTGCTGGCCGAGTTTGGCATCCACGTCGGCAGCCATGTCGTCGGCCTGGGTCACGTCGTGGGCGACGGCGAGTTGCTCCGATCCAAACGCGACGCGCTGCTGGCCGACGGCGGCGCGCAGGCGCTCTACCTCGCCGCCGACGCGTCCGAACTGCGAATGCTCGACGACGCGTTGACGCAGCAAGGCATCGACCACATCAAGGCGGCCAAGAAGGCGGGCGACAGTCTGGGCGGCGCCTACGAAGTCGTCGCGACGGGCGTGCCTCCGGGCCTGGGCAGCTACGCGCAGTGGGACCGCAAACTCGACGGCCTGCTGGCTCAGGCGATCCTCTCGATTCAGGCGCAGAAAGCCGTCGAGATCGGCGACGGCATCCGCGGTTCGCGCGATCCCGGCAGCAAGATCCACGACGCCATCACGGCGGACGATCGTGTCATCGGCGGCTATGGCCGGGCCACCAACGCGGCGGGCGGCATCGAAGGCGGCATGACCAACGGGCAGCCTATCCTCGTCAGAGGCTACATGAAGCCTATCCCGACGCTCATCACGCCGCTGGGAACGGTCGATCTGGCATCCGGCGAGGCCCAACCGACGCGCTACGAGCGCAGCGACGTGACGAGCGTTCCGGCCGCGTCGACGGTTGCCGAAGCCGTCGTGGCGTGGACGCTGGCGGTCGCGCTGTGCGAAAAGCTGGGCGGCGACAGCCTGGACGAGATGCGCGCGGGCTGGGAGCGGACGTGGGGCGCGCTGCCCGGCTGATCGCTCCCTCCGAGAGTCGATGCGAACTGGTCCGACAATGAAGATGAGGGCGGGGCAGACAGTATATTCGCCCTTCGCAGTCTACCGTCGGGCGGCGAGTCGTCTCTCCTGCCAATGTCCCCACCCACTCTTCCCCCCGACCCCCAGCTTTTGAGCCAAGTGCTGCGCTCGGCGAGCGTTGGCGTGTGGGCGCTCAATGTGAGCCAGGGCGTCGTCGAGTGGGCGACGGACGTGGATGCCTACTCAGGCTACTCAGACTCGGCCGGTTCGATGGAGGAGATCCTGGCCCGCGTCCACCCGGACGACCGCCAGGGGCTGATCGAGAGCATCGCGCAGCCGTTCGACGACGGCGAGACCTACGAATACCGCTACCGCATCGTCAACCCGGACGGCAGTACCGGACACGTCCTCTCGCGCGGCCGAGCGACGATCCGCCCCAACGGAGACGTCGTGATGACGGGCGTCTCGCAAGACATCACGGCGCTGACCGAAACAGGGCAGGCGCTGGCCCGAAGCGAGGCGCGCGCGCACTTCATGATGGAGGCGTCGACCGATCTCGTCGGGCGGCACGACGCCGGCGGGCGCTTCGTCAGCGTCTCGCCTCAGGCCGACGAGATGCTTGGCCAGGCGCAGTCCCAACTCGTCGACCAGTCGCTCGGAGCGTGGCTCCATGCCGACGACGTCGAAGCAGTGGGCAGCGCTCTGGCTCAGGCGCCCTTCAAAGCGGGAACGACCATTACGACCGTCGCGCGCCGCCTGCCTCTCCAGGAAGGCGACGCTGGCCGGTGGCTCGAAACGCGCTGGCGCAGACTTCCCAGCCTAGACGGCGCCTGGGTGTCGACGACGCGCGACGTGACCGAGCAGAGGCAGGCCGCGGCGGCGTCCGAGCGCAATCAGCAGCGCCTGCGCCGCCTGACGCAGATCACCGCTCAGGCCGAAGCCCAGGCCGACGATTTGGTCGGCCAGACGCTGACGCTGCTCGCGAGCACGTTCGACGCGCGCGCCGCCCTGGTGACGACTGAAGTCGACGGCTTGCTCTTCGTCGACGCGTCGCGCGGGCCGCATGCGCCGCGGCCGGGGCACGTGCTTTCGAGCTCGGGCGCGTGGCCGCGGCCCACTCAGGCGTCCAAGGTGTGGTACACGTCCGACGCGCACCAGCAGAACCACCCGGCCGCCGAGTCCGGCGCCCTTGCCGCCATCGATCTGGCACTGCGCGTCGACGGCGAGTATCGGGGCTGCGTGAGCATCTGGCTCGGCGCGCCGGT
This sequence comes from Rhodothermales bacterium, assembly GCA_963841855.1. Classification (GTDB taxonomy): domain Bacteria; phylum Bacteroidota; class Rhodothermia; order Rhodothermales; family BA12; genus CAXBBB01. The sequence goes on from CAWJEJ010000003.1 coordinate 382,136, forward strand.
CGACCTGTCCGAAGCGGATCAGCACTTCCTCTATCTCGCCGCGCTGTGGCTGGGAGGCGTGATCGAACGCAGCGACGCCCAAGACCGCCTGCGCGCGTCGAGCGATCTGCTCCAGAGCCTGCTCGACACATCGCTCGACGGCATCATGGTCTTCGAGTCCGTCCGCGACGCCGACGGCGCCATCGTGGACTTCGAGTGGCTGATCGCCAACCGGCAGAACGAGATCCTCATCGAGCTGTCGCCCGACGAATTGATAGGCAAGCGGATGCTCGAGGTGCTGCCCGGCAACCGCGACGCCGGGCTGTTCGACGCGTACGTCCGTGTCGTCGAGACCAGCGAGCCGTTCCAGACGATGATTCGCTACGCCCACGACGACCTCGACTTCTGGATACAGATTGCCGCCGTCCAGCTGGGCGACGGCTTCTTCGTCACCTTCCGCGACGTGAGCGAAGATCAGCGCTCAGCCGAGCGCGTCCGCGAGAGTGAGGAACGGTACCGCCTGCTCGCCGAAAACTCGGCCGACTTCATCGCGCTCCACGACTCTGCCGGTCTTTACCGATACGTCAGCCCCGCCTCCCACGTCGTCGTCGGCCGGTCGTCGGACGAACTGGTGGGCGCCGATCCGTTCACGTTCGTCCACCCGGACGATCTGGAGCAGACGCGCGGGCAGATGCGGCGAGCCGTCGACGAGGGCGCCGAAGAATCCGTGACCTACCGCTACCTGCACGGCGACGGGCACTACGTCTGGGTCGAAACCGTGATCGGCGTCCGTGGCGTCGTCGATGGAGACGCCATACTGCAAACCGCCTCGCGCGACGTGACCGAGCGCGTCAAGGCCGAGCGGGAGCGTGCGCGTCTCTACAAGACGCTGAGCGACCGCAACAAGGAATTGCAAGACTTCGCCTACGTCGCCAGCCACGACTTGCAGGAGCCGCTGCGCAAGATTCAGGCGTTCTCGGATCTGCTCGTGCAGGAAGAGTCGGAGCGCCTCTCGGACGACGGGCGTCACTTCCTCGACCGCGTCAGCACGTCGGCCAGCCGCATGTCGGATCTGATCAACGACCTGCTCGCCTACTCGCGCATCGCGACCCAGGCGCACCCGTTCCAGCGCGTCGATCTGACGCAGGTGCTGGGCGAAGTGCTCGTCGATCTGGACTACGCGCTCGAACAGGTCGGCGCCGTCGTGACCCAAGATCCACTGCCCACGCTCGACGCCGAGCCAATGCAGATGCGGCAGTTGCTCCACAACCTGATTGGAAACGCCGCCAAGTTTCGGCGCGACGGCGTGCCGCTGCGTCTACACGTCGGCTGTGAGCAATCGGACGGAATGGTCGCGTTATCCATACGTGACAACGGTATCGGTTTTGATACGAAGTATGTCGATCGTATTTTCAGCCCGTTCCAGCGCTTGCACGGCCGCGACTCGTATCCAGGAACCGGCATGGGCCTCGCCATCTGCCGACGCATCGCCCAGCGCCACGGCGGCGAAATCGACGCTCAGTCGACGCCGGGCGAGGGTACTACGTTTTACGTCACGCTTTCTCTCACGCCCCCCACCAGCGAACCGGAATGAAAAAGGACCCTGTCGTGATCCTACTCGCCGACGACGATCCGGACGACCGCGAGCTCACTCAGCGCGCGCTCAAGCGCAGCCGCGTCCGCAACACCGTTCGGTGCGTCGAGGACGGCGAAGAACTGCTCGAATACCTGCGCCGCGAAGGCCGCTACGGACAACCCGGCGCCGACGCGCCGCGTCCCGGGCTGATCCTGCTCGACCTCAACATGCCGCGCATGGACGGACGCGAGGCGCTCGAACAGATCAAAAAGGACCCCAAACTGCGCAAAGTCCCCGTCGTCGTGCTGACCACGTCCGATGCCGAGCAGGACATCGTGCGCAGCTACGATTTGGGCGTTAACGCATTCGTAACCAAACCCGTCACCTTCGAGGGCCTCGCCGACGTTGTCCGCATCATGTCGGACTTTTGGTTTGAAATCGTCCGGCTTCCCCAGCCCGCTTCTTGACGCCATAGCTCCAGGATGAGCAGTACCTCGACTACTCGCATTCTCATCATCGAGGACGACGAGGACGACTTCTTCATCACCAAGACGCTGCTCCGCCGCGCGCGCAGTCTAGCCGCCGACGTGACGTGGAAGCGCACGTTCGACGAAGGCGTCGAGGCGATGGTCGAAGAGCCGTTCGACGTGATCCTGGTCGACTACCGCCTGGGTGTGCACACCGGGCTGGACGTGCTCGACCGCGCGCACGATGCAGGCGTCACCGTCCCCATCATCCTGCTGACGGGACAGGGCGACTTGGAGGTCGACATCCGGGCGATGGAGCGCGGCGCCGCCGACTACCTCGTCAAAGGTTCGATCGACGAGTTGCTGCTCGAACGCTCGATCCGGTACGCACGCGAACGCGCCGACCAAGCCACCCGGATTCGCGAACAGGCCGGACTGCTCGACAAGGCCAAGGACGCCATCTGCGTCTACGCCATCGACCGCACACCAACCTACGCCAATACGAGCGCCGATCAACTGCGCGACGTTCGGGCGAGCGGCACGGTCCTGTTCGCATTCGTAGACGAAGACGAGCAAAAAGCGTGGGCCACCACAATAGCCGAAGGAGAGTGGTCGGGCGAGATCGATATCGACACAGGCAACGGCGTCCGTCGCATCGTCGACAGCCGGTGGACGCTCGTACGCGACGCCCAGGGCGAGCCGCAGTCGATCCTGACGATTTCGAGCGATATCAGCGAGCGCAAGCAACTCGAATCGCAGTTTTTACGCTCGCAGCGTATGGAGAGCATCGGGCGGCTCGTCGGCGGCATCGCGCACGACCTGGGCAACCTGCTCGTGCCGATCGTGCTGGGCGTGCGCGTGCTCGAAAAGGCCGTCGCAGGACCAACCGCGCGCCATCCGCACGCTCGAAATGATCAAGAAGAGCGCCGAACGCGGATCGGACATGGTGCGCCAGGTGCTGGCGTTCGCACGCGGCGTCGAGGGCGAGCGCGTCGTCCTCCAGCCTGCCGACGTGATCCGAGAGACGGCCAAAATCCTGGACGAGACGTTCCCCGCCAGCATCGAAGTCGCGACCGATGTCGAAGACGACTTGTGGCGCGTCGTCGGCGATGCGACGCAGATCCAGCAGGTGATCATGAACCTGAGCGTCAACGCGCGCGACGCCATGCCGGACGGCGGCAAGCTGTTCGTTCGAGGCGCAGAACGCCCACCTGGGCAGCCACTACGCGCAGACCAACATAGACGCCGAACCCGGACCCTACGTCCGCATCACCGTTACCGATACCGGATCGGGCATACCGGCCAGACGTGCTCGACAAGGTGTTCGAGCCGTTCTTTACGACCAAAGAACTCAACAAGGGGACGGGCCTGGGTCTCTCGACCGTCTATAGCATCCTGCGCAGCCACGGCGGTTTCGTCGTAGCCTATAGCGAAGTCGGCGAGGGCACGTCGTTCAGCCTCTACATTCCCGCCGAGTTGGAGCGCGAAGAGTCGCAGGCGCAGGCGCTCACGCTCGAAATCGTCAAGGGAAACGGCGAGCGCATTCTCGTCGTCGACGACGAACCGTTTATCCGCGACACCACCGTCGAACTGCTCGAAGACGCCGGATACAGCGTCTGCACGGCGTCGGACGGCCGAGAGGGACTCGGATCAAATCGAGAAGTGCGCCCCGCTCCTCATCTTGACCGACCTGATGATGCCCGGCATGGACGGGCTGGCTCTCATCCGCGCGGTCCGATCTTCCGGCTCCGACATGCCCATCATCGCGGCGAGCGGCATGATGGGCGAGAAGCAGCGCGAAGTCGACGAGGCGGGGGCCGACGCTTTTCTGGCCAAGCCCTACAGCGCGGCGCGCCTGACCGAGAAGATCGCCGAGTTGCTCGCGAGAAGCGCGCACGAGGAGTAGCCCGGAGGCGAACCCGGCCGCCGCGCCGTGCGTAATTTTCAGTCTCGATTGAAAACCGCCAACTGCCATGCCCGCCTGGATCGATTCTCTGGTTCACCGCACAGACGCTCGCCTGCTCGACCCGTCGCAACCGCGCATCCCGATCACCGACGCGTCGCCGCACGCCGTCGTCATCGGCGCCGGATTCGGAGGACTGGCGAGCGCGATCCGGCTGCTCGCCCGAGGCTTCCGCGTGACTCTGGTCGACCGGCTCGAACAGGCTGGCGGTCGCGCGCGCGTCTTCCACGAAAACGGCTACACGTTCGACGCCGGACCGACCGTCGTGACCGCGCCGTTTCTACTCGACGAACTGTGGCAACTCGCCGGCAAGAACCGCTCGGACGACGTAGAACTGCGCGAGGTGACGCCGTTCTACCGCATCCGCTACGACGACGGCACCTACTTCGACTACACGGGCAATAGCGAGGCGATGCACGAGCAGATCCGCCAGTTCGCGCCGGATGACGTGGCGGGCTACGATCGCTTTTTCGAGAAGACCAAAGACATCTTCAAGGTCGGCTTCGAGGAGCTGGCGCACGTGCCGTTCACCAAGGTGTCCGACATGACCAAGATCATCCCGGCGATGGCGTGGCTCGAAAGCAACCGGACGGTGTACGGCTTCGTGAGCAAGTTCGTCAAGCACGAGAAAATCCGCCAGGTGCTCTCGTTCCACCCGCTGCTGGTCGGCGGCAACCCGTTCAACGTGACGAGCATCTACACGATGATCGCGTTCCTGGAGCGCAAGTGGGGCGTCTGGTATGCGATGGGCGGAACCGGCGCAATCATCGACGGGCTCGTCGGCTTGGTCGAGGAGATGGGCGGCGAGATCAAACTCAACGCCGACGTAGATCAGATTCTGGTCAACGGCAAGCGCGCCGCCGGTGTCCGGCTCGCCGATGGCGAAACGATCGACGCTGATCTAGTCGTGAGCAATGCGGACGTAGCATGGACTTATCGCCACCTGGTGCCGTCGAACGTGCGCAAGGTGTGGACTGACAAGAAGATCGAGAAGACCAAGTTTTCGATGAGCCTGTTCGTCTGGTACTTCGGCACCAACAAGACCTACGACGACGTCAAGCACCACACGATTCTACTCGGCCCGCGCTACAAAGAGCTTCTCGACGACATCTTCGGCCACCGCCTGGCCGACGACTTCAGCCTCTACCTCCATCGCCCGACCGCGACCGACCCGAGCATGGCGCCCGACGGCTGCGATGCGTTCTACGTCCTCAGCCCTGTCCCCCACCTCGACAGCGGCGACCCATGGGACGACGAGCAGACCGAGCGCTACCGCCTGGCTGTGAGCAAATACCTGAGCGAGTCGATCTTGCCCGGCCTGGAAGACCACCTCGACGCCAGCCTGACGCTGACGCCCAAAGGCTTTCTGACCGATTACAAAGCGTACAAGGGCGCCGCCTTTTCGATTGAGCCAGTCCTGACGCAGAGCGCCTACTTCCGCCCGCACAACATCAGCGAGGACGTGGAGCACCTGTACTTCGCCGGAGCGGGCACGCACCCCGGAGCCGGAATGCCCGGCGTGATCTCGTCGGCCCGGGTGCTCGACACCGTCGTCCCCGACGCTGCGACGTTCGATACACGAGTTCCCGCCTGACGCCCGCGATGCGTGGAAAACCGTTGAAGCGGGACCCAGCGCACGGGTCGGGCTTCTAAGCCTACGCTCTGCCGCGTTCGTCTAACGGTTAGGACGCCAGGTTTTCATCCTGGTAATAGGGGTTCGATTCCCCTACGCGGTACGCTGAGCGCCGTCTCGATCTGATCGGGGCGGCGCTTTTTGCGTCGGGGCACTCGGCATCGGCTGATTCGTAAACATCCGAAACCCCGCTCGTCATGGCCGAACTGCTCACCGACACCCCGCTCACGCTCCGCCGCATCGGTGGGCACCTCGTCGCCGTCATTCCGGACGAACTGGCTAAAGCGCTCTCGCTGTCCGAAGGTGATCAGATCGCGATGGGCAAGCCGATCGCTAACGGCACGCACGACGCAGATTTGGAGTATGCCGTCGACTACATGACGCGTCACGCGCGGCTGTTTGAGGCGCTGGCGAAGTGACGGTACTCTCAGAAGAGCCGCGCTGGTTGGAATTCGACAAGGTGATCCGATTGCACGAGGAGGTGACCCGCATGTCTGGCGGAATGCCGGGCGTCCGCGACGAGAATCTGCTTCGTAGTGCCCTCGACAGACCCCGTAACTCGTGGTCGTATGCCGAAGAGCGTGGTGTCGCTCGGCTTGCGGCATCGTATGCGTTCAGCATCGCGAAGAACCACGCGTTCCTCGACGGCAACAAGCGCTCGGCTAGCGATATGCGCATCATGTTCTGCGTCTATCGGTACGGATTTCGTCTTCGAACCGCCTATCGACGAAGCCATCGAAGCCTACCAAAGCCTCGCCGCCGGAACGCTTTCCGAGTCGGAGTTCGCGGCTTTTGTCGAGATGCATCTGGAGACGCGCTGATCAGACCCTTCGACGCGCGCGGTCACCGCGATGGACTTCGTCGGCGTTCGACTCGTCCAGCGGTTCCGAATCGAGCAGAGGCCGAACGGCTTCGACTTCGCGCTCGCGCTCGCGGCGCTCTTCTGAGTCGGTCGAGATCAGGGCGAGGCGTTCGAGCATGTCGGCGTTCTTGCGCTCCATTTTGCGCGTCGCCAATGTGAACAGCGCGCGTGCGCCGAAAAAGGTGACGACGGTGAGCAGAGCGAGCACGAGCGGCACGACAGCGGCGGACCATCGGGCTTGGCGACGGCGATGATGCTCAGCAGTCCGGCGAAGAAGGCCAGCATACCGGGAATCATGTACCAGAAGCCACTCTGGTTGACACGCGACACGTCGACGTGCGTGCGGTCGCCTCGGGGCGTCAGAGTGACGTGCGAAAACTCCTGTCCGTTGACCGTGTAGCGCCAGTCGAAGCCGCGCCCCAGCGCCTCGGATTGTCCGCGCTGGCCCATCGACCGGCGGATCTCGGCGACCATGATCGCCCACTCGTCCTCGTCGACGGTGTGGTTGAGCGTCATCTCGCCGCCGACGCGGTACGTGCCGCCCCAAAAGCCGCTCGTGTTGTTGTCCTGGGCCGTCGTCGTCGTCAGCCCGCTAGCTGCCTGGTCGACGAACGTCGCGTCGATGCCTGCCTCGTCGGCGATCCTACGGATTTCGTCGAGCGTGAGTCCGTTCGACGGATCGCGCCGGGCCGCTTGCAAAGCCGCCGCCTGGCGAGCAGGTTCTGGATTTCCTTCTCGGTGTAGACGCGCATGAATCGGGAGAGATAGAGGCCGTAAAGTACGCGATACGTGGGCGGCACGTGGGTTGCACCTTCTTCGCGCGCAAATCGGAAGCGATCGCTTCCTCGGTTATCGCTCCGAGCCTATGTCCGTTGTTTACTTTCGTCCTTATGGCAAAAGCGCGCACTCCGCCGCTCGTCCGCCCGTCTGCACACCACCGTCCACGCCCCTCTACACCACCACCATCGCCGCCACCGCCATGCGCTCTCCGCTACTGCTGCTCGTCGCTCTGCTCATGCTTCCCGCCTGCACGCCCAGCCCCGTCTACCGCCTCTCCGCGAGCGACGCCGATGTGAGCTACTGGGATGCAGGCCGCGCCTACCTCTTCGCCCAGTCCGACAGCATCGCCGTCGAGGTGTCGTACGAGATGACGACGCCCGAGGGACACGTGTTCGACGTCGGATTCTCCAATCGAGGCGACGGCTCTGTCGTGATCGACCCGGCCGAGATCGTGGCGCAGATGCTCGACCGCTCGTCACACGCGATGGGCGATGAGGTGGCGGCGTTCGATCCGGAGCGCGTCATGCTGGATCTGGATCTGGAGTCGAGTCGGCGCGAGGCGTCGAATCGTACGTCGCGTTTGGTCGAAGGCATCAGCGCGGGCGTCTCGCTGGCCGCGGCGACGGTCGAGGTGTCGGCGGCCGACGAGCCGGGCGAGGCGTCGGATGCCGTGGCGCGCTACGCCATCGACGAGACGGCGCGCGTCGGCCGCGTCATCCTCGAAGAGCGCGATCACGAACTGGACCAGGAGGCCATCGCGCACGACCGCAACTGGTGGGCCGACGCCGCGCTCCGCCGCTCGACGCTCCAACCCGGACAGGCCGTGCGCGGCTGGGTCCTCGTCCCGGTCAATGTGCAGGCGGGCTGGGTCGAGCTTCTGGTACCGATCGGCGGACAGATGGCGCGCTTCCGCTTCGAGCAGACGAGGCACAAACCGTAGAGATAGAGCGTGATGGGACCGTCGCTGTCTGAGTCGTCTGCAACTCGGACCGCGCCGACACTCAACCTCTCGCCTTATGAAGCGCGCGTTTCGACTCCTTTGCCTCATCGCGCTGAGCGTTGCGGCTTTCGCGACTCCGGCCCTGAGTCAGCGGGCGGCTTCGATCGACGCGCTGATGGCCGACTCGCTGGCCCGGCTGGGCGGTGACGCCGTCGTGATCGTCGCGCGGTGGGACGGCCGCATCGTGCACCAAGCGGGATACGGCGCGTTTAGCCCGGATACGCCTGTCATACTGGCTTCGGCGACCAAGTGGCTGTCGGGCGCGGTCATCGCCTCGCTGGTTAGCGATGGCACGCTGGCGCTGGATGACACGCTGGCGCAGTTTTTTCCCGACCTCGAAGGGGCCAAGCGGTCGATCAGCGTCCGGCAGTTGTTCGCGCACACGTCGGGGCTTCCGGGCCAGTCAGCGTGCCTTTCGAGTGCTACGACGACGCTTCAGTCGTGCGCCGCTCAGACGCTCGCAGCCGACCTGAGGGCCGCACCCGGAGCAGCGTTCGCCTACGGCGGCGCGTCGATGCAGGTGGGTGGTCGCGTGGCCGAAATCGCGAGCGGGCAGTCGTGGGCCGACCTGTTCGCCGAGCGCATCGCCGCGCCGTTGGGCCTGACGCAGACGACGTACGGCGACACTCGAAATCCGCGCATCGCGGGCGGGGCGGAAGCGTCGGCGCGCGACTACGTCACGTTTTTGCAGATGATCGCCGCGCGCGGTATGCATAACGGTCGGCAGGTGTTGGCCGCTTCGGCTGTCGACGCGATGCTGGCCGATCAGACTGGCGACGCCCAGGTGGGCTATTCGCCGTACGGACCGTTCGCACCGCGTTTTGACGCCCTGCCGCCTGTCGACTCGATCCGCTATGGGGTCGGCGTGTGGCGCGAGCAGCTGCGTGCGGGGGGCGAGCTTGGCGTGTCGAGCAGTCCAGGCGCGTTCGGCGCCTCGCCGTGGATCGACTTCGACGCCCAAGTCGTCGGCATTCTGCTGGTCCGCAACCGGCTCTCCAACGCGATGGGCCCGTACCTCGATCTGCAACGGCTGGCCCGCGAACTAGCCGCTCCGCCTACGCTCAACGCTCCGACGGCGACGGCGACGGGCTTGACGATCGACGCCCCCCGTCCGCATCCGGTGCGTTCGGCGGTGACGCTGCGCTATCACGTACCTCCAAGCTTGGGGCCGACCGTCGTGACGCTGTTCGATGCGCAGGGGCGACGCGTGGCGACCTTGGACCGGCAGCGGCGAGCGGGCGATCACGCGGTTCGGTTCGACGCGTCCAGCCTGGCTCCGGGCGCGTATCGCATCGTCGTCCGAAGCCGCGGCGAGCGCGTCGGTCGGTGGATTGTCGTCGCCCACTAGGAGCGGACGCGTTACGCCTGCCCGTTTCCGACTCGGCTATCTTGACGGCTCCTCATCCGACCCCTTTGCATGTCCATCGACGACCTGCCCACGCCCGCGCTCCTGATCGACCAGGACCGGCTCTCGCTCAACCTCGACCGCATGCAGGCGCGCAGCCGGACGCACGCCGTCAAGCTGCGCCCGCACGTCAAGACGCATAAGAGCGTCCGGCTGGCGCGCGAGCAGATCGACCGAGGCGCCCAGGGTATTACGGTCGCCAAACCGTCCGAAGCCGAGATTTTTGTCGACGCCGGGTTCGACGACGTGCGCGTGGCCTATCCGGTCGTCGGCAAAGCGCGACTGGCTACGCTGGTTGCGCTGAGCGGTCGGGCCGCGATCTCGTTCTGCGTCGACACGCTGGCGGGCGCTCAGGCGGCATCGGAGGCATTTGCGGGCCACAACCGCGTCGCCGACGTGCTGATCGAGATCGACACCGGTCATGGGCGGACGGGACGGGCGTGGAACGAGGGCGGATTGGTCCGCTTCGCCCAACAGGTCGCCCAGATGCCGGGTTTGAAACTGGTCGGTTTGCTGACGCACGAGGGGCAGAGCTATGCGGGCGCGCCCGACGGAGCCGATCCGAGGCAGCATCTCAAAGACACGATGGAGACCGCGCGCGACCGTCTGCTGGCGGCGGCCGAGCGGCTGGGCAGCGCCGGACTGGCCGACCCCGACACGTTCGAGTTGTCGATGGGCAGCACGCCGACGATGAAGTTCTTCCAGAACCACACCGAGGGCGGGTTTCGCATCACCGAGATCCGTCCCGGCAACTACCCGTTCGGCGACGCGCAGCAGGTGGCGCTGGGAGCGTCGACGCTGCACGACTGCGCGCTGACCGTCCTGGCGACCGTCGTCAGCAAACGGCGCGTCGGGGGGCGCGAGCGGCTGTTCTTGGACGCCGGAAAAAAGGTGCTCACGTCCGATCTGGGCTGGGGCGTCGAGGGATACGGCGTGCCGCTCTACAACGCCCGGGCGATGCGAATTCTGCCGCACCTGTCGATCTACAAATTGAGCGAGGAGCACGCGTGGTGCGACGTGCCCGGCGCGGCAACCGTCGAAGTCGGCGACCGCGTCCGCATCGTGCCCAACCACGCCTGCGTCGTCGTGGCGCAGCGCGACCGGATGTTTCTGGTCGATGCAGACGACGAGATCGTCGAGACCATCACCGTCGACGCGCGCGATGGTGTCCTCTAGCCTCACGCGTCCATCCGGCGATCACGCGTGGCGCCCCTGGCAGGGCGGTGCGTGGCAAGAAGAGCCGATTCGGTTCGAGACGTCCGGCCTGCCCGAAGCGGGCATCTTCGAGGAGACGCGCACTGTTGGCGGCGTCGCAACACGCGTCCGGTTCAGCCCGGGCAGCGGTCCGACGCTGGTGCTGCTGCCGGGCTCGATGCTCGATTCGTCGCTGCTGACGTGGAAGCGGACGCTCGAAGGGCTACCCGCCCGCATCCGCTGCCTCGTCCCCGATCTGCCCGGCTACGGACGGAGCGCGTTTCCGCTCGGCTCGGACTGCTCGACCGCCTACTACGCCCGTTGGCTCGCCGATCTGGCCGATGCCTACCAGCTGGACCGCTTCGCGCTGGGCGGCTCGTCGATGAGCGCCGCCGTCGCCCTGACCTATGCGCTCGACCGGCCCGAGCGTCTGACGCACCTGGTCCTGGCCGGAGCCTACGGCATGGCGCCGCGGCTTCCGCTGCATCCGCTCGTTTGGGCGCTTGCCCGGGTGCCGAACGTCGGCGCTCTGACGAGAACCCTGCTGACGCGCGCGCCGCTCGCCCTGCGGCTGGGTTTGCACGCGTCCATGGTTTCGCTCGACGTGCCCGACGACGTAGTCGAGGACGCCGCCGTCGGTCTGGCGATGCCGCGCGCACTGGATGCCTTCGCCCGGTGGCTGCGCCTGGAAATGCATTCCGATGGCATCACCAGCTACCTGGCGCCGCGCCTGCCCGAACTCGCCATCCCGACGCTCGTCGTCCACGGCACGCGCGATCCGCTGATTCCCTCGCTAGCCGCCGAGCGGGGCGCCGCGCTGATTCCCGAGGGACAGTTTCTGCTCGTCGACGACGCGGGTCATCTGTCGCCCCGCGAGCGTCCCGACCTGGTCAGCAGCGCCCTGCACTCGTTTCTGGGGTACGATGCGTGACGAGCGCCAGAGCCAAGAGCTGAGACAAGTTGCGGACTGAGACAAGTTGCCCGCCAGCGAGTTGAGAGAACGCGTTTTCCCCCATCTGAACTGCCATGTCCAACGTTGTCCACTACACGATCCCTGTCCACACCTTCCAGGTCGACTTTGGAGGCGTCGTGTCGAACACGATCTACGTGCAGTGGATGGAAATCGGTCGCACCGAACTGCTCGCCGCCATTGGGCTGCCCATCGAGCAGGCGTGGGAGCAGGGCATCGTCCCGGTCCTCGTTCACACTACAATCGACTACAAGCGCCCCTTTCGGCTGGCCGAGACCGTCCATGCTCGGGCCTGGATCAGCGAACTGCGCAACACGTCGGCCGTGATGCAGCACCGGTTTCTCAGCGCCGATGGCGAGTTGTGCGCGACGGGCCATCAGGTCGGCCTGTTCGTCGACCGCCACACGATGAAGCCGCACCGCCTCGACTCGGATCAGCGGGCGCTGTTCGAACAGGTACTGGCCGCCGAAGACGCCGCCTAACCGGCCTCACTGATTGGTCGGGCGCGCAGTTGATCCAAGCGTCTGCGCCCGCCGTGGAATTCGGCGCGGCCGACCAACTCCACCGCGTATCGGCTGCCCATGCGGGCGCACGCAACCAGACGATGTGGGTGACGGGGACGAGGCGCGAGCGGACGTTGTTCGGCGGCATGCCGATCGAAAGCGAAACCGTCCTCGTCGACCTCTCCAGGGCTCAGCGAGTGTGAGCGTTCAGCCGACGGGTGTTGCGAGTTCCACGATCACGCCGTCCGCATCGCGCACGTAGGCGACGGTTTGCCCCCACGGCTTCTCAGATGGCTTGGACAGGACGACGGCACCGGCGACGACGGCGCGGTCGAACGCGGCGGCTACGTCATCGGTGACGAGGCAAATCTCCATCGCAGGAGGCGGTGCATCGGGCGTGGTGCGGCGGTAGCCTGCGGGGAAGTTCGTCTCGCCCAGTTCGTCCGACGCGAACGCCAGCGCCGTCGCCCCGGTGTCGAGTTCGGCGTAGTCGCCCGACGGGTGGACGAAGCGGCTCGACAGGCCAAATGCGCGCTCGTAGAACGCGACCGAAGCCGCCACGTCGGGCACGTAGAGAATGGTGTATCCGAACGTCACGAGGGCGAGGCGGCTGATCCGGCCAATAGCCCGCCGTCCAGGTTGAGTTCCGATCCGGTCATGTACGCCGCCTCGTCCGACGCGAGCAGGACGGCGATGGCGGCGACTTCGGCGGGTGTTCCGAAGCGGCGCAGCGGAGTATCAGCGACGAGGGCCTGCATTCGCGCTTCGCGGTCAGGCCCGTCGCCCAGCATCGGCTCCCAGATGGGCGTGACGATGGCGGCCGGGTGGATGCTGTTGCACCGGATCGCCAGCCCCTGTCCGGCGCAGTAGAGCGCGACGGTTTTGGTATGGTTACGCACGGCGGCTTTGCTGGACGCGTAGGCCGCAGCCGCCGGAATGCCGACCAACCCCGAGCGCGACGACACGTTGATGATCGACCCCACACCTGCCGGTCGCATCGCGCGGATGGCATGTTTGCAGCCCAGAAAGACGCCGTCGAGATTGGTACGGTGGACGGCGCGCCACGCGTCCAGCGTCGCGTGTTCGGGATCGTGCGCGATGGGGCTGTCCTCGAAGCCCGTGATGCCCGCATTGTTGACGACGACATTGAGCCGCCCCCATCGCTCCGCCACATCGACCATTGCCGCTTCCCAATCGGATTCCTCGCGCACGTCGAGCCGTCGATACACGGCAGACGCCCCGAGCCGATCCGCGACTTTCGACCCCAGATCGTCGCGCACGTCAGTCAGCATCACGCGCGCTCCTTCCGACACGAAAGCGGCTGCAATCGCCTCGCCGATACCCCGAGCGGCGCCGGTGACGAGGGCCGTTTTTCTTTGAAGTCGCGACACTATCCCGGAGGCTAAACGATCAGGCCGTGAAACAACGCGTCCACGTCGAGCGGCGGCAGGTCGGGCAGGAGCTGCGGCACGAGCGGCTGCTCGGTCGACGCGGAGAAGCGGCTGACGTGGGTGTACTCGCCATCGACGGGATCACGGGCGACTTCGACGTAGCGCTTTTTGGTGCTCACCACCCACACCTCGGGGATACCGGCGGCGGCGTACCGCGAGCGCTTGACGCCCCGGTCGAACGCCAGCGTGGTATCCGACACCTCGACGAGGAGCAGCACGTCGTCGGCTCGCGCAACGCGGCCTCGCGACAGAGCGTCCGGCACCAGCAGCGCCAGGTCAGGCTCCGGCTCCGAGCGGTCGTCCAGGCGGACCGGGTTCTGAACCGATAGCACAGCCAGCGGTGGCGTCGCTTGGAAGCACGCTTTTCCGAGCTGATACGTCAGCTGGTTGGTGACGACGAAGTGGGCGTCTCCGATGGGTGACATGGGCAGCAGGTGTCCGTCGAGCAGTTCGACGCGTTCGTCGGGGCGGAAGATGCCCGCCTCGCCCATCGCATGGTATTCATCGACGGTGATCGGCCGCAGCAGGTGCAGGGCGACGGGAGGCAGCGGGGCGAGGTCGAACGGTGGCATAGCAAGAGGCGATTGCGACGCGATACGTCCGGGCGCGCGACGCGGGTCCAGTAACGTAGGGGCGGATCCGCGACCCGCCCTCTCCCAGAGATCACAACAGGCAGCGGGCGGCGTGGAGCAGGTCGGCGTAGACGCCCGATGCGGTGATGTCGCGTCCAGCACCGGCGCCGCTGACGGTGAGCGCGCGCGGATAGCGGCGGCTCGTCAAGGCGAGCGCGTTGTCCATGCCGGACAGGCGGCCGAAGACAGTGTCGGGCGATACCGACTCAATGCCGGTCTGGAGCGTCAGAGCGCCCCCGGACGCATCCAGCCGGGCGAGGTAGGTCAGGCGGTGGTCTGGCGCGAGTTCCGAGCGGCGTCGCTCCCACTCGTCGTCGAGTTCGGGCAGGCGCTTCATGAACGCGTCGACCGAGAGGCTGGCCCAGTCGGTGGGATAGAGCGCGTCGACCGATACGTTCCGCAGTTCGGCCTCGAACCCGGCGACGCGGGCAAGCGTGAGCAGTTTGCGCGCCACGTCTAGTCCGCTCAGGTCGTCGCGCGGATCGGGCTCGGTGAACCCTCGGGCGCGCGCATCGCCGACGGCGTCCGAGAACGCCGCGCCGTCGGTGACCTGCCCGAGCACGTAGGCCAGCGTACCGCTGAACACGCCGTCGATGTGAGAGACGGGATCGCCCGACGACACCACGTCGCGCAACGTGCCAACGAGGGGAAGTGCCGCTCCGACGGTCGTCTCGTAGAAAAACGGAGTTCTACGCGACAGCTCGGCTAGCTGATCGAACGTGGCTTGATCGCGCGTATTGGCCCGCTTGTTCGGCGTGACGACGCCCACTCCGGCGCGCAGCAACTCGGCGTATCGATCCGGAACGGCTTCCGACGCGGTGCAGTCGACGAGGACGCGCCGTCCGGGGCGCTCGACGAGCCACGTGACGAGCGCGTCGAGGTCGGCAGGCTCGCCGCCGTCGAGCAGCGACTCCGGATCTGCCAAAGCGTCGAGCCCGCTTGGGTCCATCCGCATTCGGCGCGAGTTCGAGACGCCGACCAGTCGAAGTGGCACGTCGGCACCGGCCAGCATCGGCAGCAGTGCGCGCCCGACACCCCCTGTAGCTCCGACGAGCGCCACCTGCACGGCGCCTGGTCCGTCGATTCGAAACGCGTCGTGCACCGCGTGAACGGCTTTGGCGACGACGCGCTCCTCGACGACCGTCGTCAGGCTGTTTTGCGCTGCGCTCATCCCAATCGCCATCACGTTGACGCCCACTTGCCCCAGCGCCGCGAACAGCCGCCCAGCCACGCCGCTCTGCTCGCGCATGCCGTTACCCACCGCCGTCACGACCGCGCACCTGCGCACGACGCCGACGTGGGAGATGTCGCCGCGCGTCAGTTCGAGAGCGAATGCCCGCTCCAACACCGCCTGCGCCTGGCCCGCCTGATCGTCGCGCACGACCAGCGTCAGGCTCTGCTCGCTCGACGCTTGAGTGGCGAAGTAGACGTTGCCGACCGCAGCCACAGCCTCGAACGCACGCGCCGTGATGCCGCGCACGCCGACCATGCCCGGCCCCTCAAGGGTTACCAGGGCCACGTCGCGAATCGTGGTGACGGCGCGGACGGCCTCTCCGTTGGGAAGAGCTGTCGTCGTGATCAGCGTGCCGGGAGCGTCGGGGTTGAACGTGTTCTTGATGAGCAGCGGCAAGTCACGCTCGATCAGCGGACGCATCGTGCGCGGATGAAGCACCTTAGCCCCGAAGTAGGCCAGCTCGGCCGCCTCGGCAAAGTGCAGGATCGGCATCGGGCGCGCTTCGGGCACGAGCCTGGGGTCTGCCGTCAGCACACCGTCGACATCGGTCCAGATCACGATCCGCTCGGCCCCCAACGCGCCCGCCAGAATGGTTGCGGTGTAGTCGCTGCCCGAGCGCCCGAGCGTCGTAGTGACTCCAGCCTCGGTCGACGCCCGAAAGCCCGTCACGACAGTGATCTCGCCGTCGGGCACGCCAGCGAAGTGCGCTCGGATGAGACCGCCCGTGATGTCGAAGTCCACCGTCGCCTCGCCAAACCGGTCATCCGTCCGCACGACGAGTGCGCTGTCCAGCTCGGATGCGCCCAGTCCTCGCGCCCGAAATGCCGCCGCGACGAGAGGAACGCTCAGCCGCTCGCCCGCCCCCGCGATGCTGTCGAGCGCGCGCGGCGTGCACTCGCGCAAGAGGTAGATGCCTTCGAGCAGGTCCGACACGAGATCGAACTGCACGGCCAACTCGGCGCTGATCGCGTCGAACTCGCCCGGCAGCGCGAGCTCTTCGAGCACCTGCTCGTGCCGCACGCGGAGGCGACCGATATGCGCTCGGAAGTCGCCCGTCCGTTCGAGTGCCGCCCGAGCCGCCTCTAGGAGCGCGTCGGTGACTCCCCCCATCGCAGAGGCGACGACGATCTTTTGCGCCTCATCATCTTCCCGTGCGACCAGATCAACGGCGCGGCGGATGCGGTCTGCGTCGCGAAGCGAGGAGCCGCCGAACTTGAACACGCCGTGTCGCCGGGGAGTAACCATGAGAGCAGAAAGGTGCGAGTGAGCGAGGGAGGTAGTATCGTGCGCCAGCCGGTAGGCAGTCGATGAAAAGCGCGTAAGGGCTTCCGCTCGCCTTGCGGCCCCGATCCGGACTCCGTATCCTAGCCGTCCACATCGGGGCCTTAGCTCAGTTGGTAGAGCGCTTCAATGGCATTGAAGAGGTCAGCGGTTCGATTCCGCTAGGCTCCACCCCCGAAAACGGCCCGGAAACCTGATTAAACAGCGTTTTCGGGCCGTTTTGCTTTGAGCACAGTTGGCGGGCGTTAGCGCCCCCAAATGCCCCGTTCTGCCGCGAAAGATGGTCCATGCATGGACCATCTTTTCGAGACCATGCCCCTCGTCACGCAGAAGTCAGGCCGTACCATGTCGACCGGCCGCTTCCGTGGCGCGCTAGCAGTCTGCGCTCGACCAGTTCCGTCCTGGAACGGGTGGATTGCCAGGAAGACGTCCACGAACACGCCGATGGGTAAGAGCGAATGCCAGCGCCCATGCTCGCGCTCGTGGTGCCACCAACGGATCAGCTCGGTCATGCGCAGCGGCATCTCGAACGGCGTGGCGGTCTCGAATACGACGCCGACCATGTTGCCCTCAGCATCGAAAGCGGCGACGCGTTGCGCAGCGTTTTGTACTGGCCTCGGCGCCGCTCGTCCTTGGTGCTGCGCCGCAGCAAGTCGCGATGCAGCTATTTGACGTGATTCTCGGTGAGAAGAATGTCGGCCTACGACTCGAAGACGGCTTCCATGACGCCGGCGTACCTAGCGATCTCCTGCTCGTCACGCGTGTCTATTCGGTTTACCTCGATCTTGCCCAAAAGCTGCCCGATCTCGCAGTTGGTGAGCGTGCTGCCTTCGATACGTGTCGAAGAGCCGATGCTTTCGATCGTGGCGACGCGCCTGCAAGCGCTCAAGGGAGAGCGTGCCCAGCGCACGCCAGGTGCCCTTGAACTCGTCGATCTAGCAACGAGCGCGAGCAGTTCGGGCGCGATGCGGGTGGTGTCAGTACGAATCATGCCCGATTGACATTACGCTCTCACCTGTGCTGCTGCTGCCCCGGTGCTCGAATGGTCGGGAAGCACTTTGCTCACTTTTCGTCCGCAAGTGCTGGCAATCGGCTGCGAGCCTTGCTCGACTCGGAAGAGAGGTAACAGACGAGAGTTCTTCCCCGATAGACGCCTGAATCGTGCGACTTAGTGCCGATCCGTCGAGGGAAGACTTTCCGGTTATCGCGCGTTGCGGGTCTCACTTCCATGACTCCCGAGATCATTTCGACTTACCCGCCCCTCGCTTCTGTCCTCCGCCCACGATCACATGCGTACAGCATTTCCTGCCGTTTGCGGATAGCAGCGCTTGCCCTTCTGATCTTTCCGCTGAGCGCAAGCGCGCAGAGCATAACCGGCCGCGTCGTCGATGCCGTGACGCAGGAGACGCTGCCCGGCGCCAGCGTCGTCGTGCTCGGAACGGACGGCGCCGTTCTCACGGGAGCCGCCACGAGCGTCGACGGCACCTTTGCGATCAGCGGCGTCGCGCCCGGCACGTACCGCGTCCGCGCATCCTACGTGAGCTACGATGAGCGCGTCGTCGGCGACGTGGTCGTGCAGGGTAGCAGGCCGACGTTCGTGCTCTTCGAAATGAGGCAGACCGTGACGGAAGCGGGCGACGAGGTCGTCGTGACGGGCAGCCTGTTCGACGACGCGCCCGACGCGCCGACTTCGGTCACGACGCTAGGACCCGAAGAGATCAGACGCACACCGGGTGGACAGAACGACATCTCGCGCTCGCTGCTGGCGCTTCCCGGCGTGAGCGGCGGCGTCGACAACCGCAACGACCTGCTGGTGCGCGGCGGCGGGCCGAGCGAGAACGCTTACTTCGTCGACGGCATCGAGATACCGCAGATCAACCATTTCTCGACGCAGGGCGCGGCGGGCGGTGCGCTGGGCCTGCTCAACGTCGACTTCATCCGCGAGGCCACGTTCTATACCGGTGGCTTTCCGGCGCGCTACGGCGACGCGGCCTCGTCCGTCTTGGTGATCGAGAACCGTCCCGGAAGCCCCGAGACGCTGGCGGGCGACTTCACCGTCGGCGCGACCGAGGCGGCGCTTTCGCTCGACGGCGCGTGGGGCAACGATTTCAACTGGACGTTCTCGGCGCGGCGCAGCTACCTGCAATTTCTGTTCGAGCTGATCGACCTGCCCATCCGCCCGGCGTACTGGGATTTCCAGAGTAGGGTCGAGTGGTCGCCGACGCCTAGCGACCGATTGGTCTATTTCGGCTTATGGGCCGTCGACGACTTCGACATCGTGCAGCCCGACGACCCGGACGACTTCCAAGGATTCGAGACGGCCTCGCGCGTGCTCGACAACGACCAGCGCGGCTACACGTCGGGCGTGTCGTGGCGCAGACTCGTACCGGGCGGCTTCGTCACGACAGCCGTCAGCCGAAGCTACCAGGAGTTCGCTTTTCGCGACCGGGACGAAACCGGCGACGCGCTGCTTTCGAACGACGCCGAGGAAGCCGTCTGGCGCCTGCGCTCCGACGGCGACTTCCGTCTGAGCCGCGCGCTCACGCTCGGCGTCGGCGGCGGCGCCTCGCGCGAGACCATCGTGAGCGACTTCTTCCAGCGCGCCACGCCCGCCACGCCGTTCGATACCGACCTGGCGTTCGGCACCGATCTGGCACTCTGGAAAGGCTTCGGCTACGCGCAGATCACGCAGAGCGCGCTGGGCGGACGCCTGTCGCTCACGGCCGGACTGCGCGCCGACGCGACGGGCTTTCTTGACCAGACGGCAACCGTTTCGCCCCGGCTGAGCGCGTCGTACGACCTGACGAGCAGGTGGCAGGTAAGCACCGCGCTGGGCCGCTTCACCCAGTCGCCCGAGTTGGTGTCGCTCTCGGTGCGGCAGGGCGGCGACTACGTCAACCGCGGACTGGACTGGATCGACGTGCAGCAGATCGTCGGTGGACTGGCCTTCTCGCCCGCTCCCGACTTGCGGCTTTCGGCCGAGGGCTACTTCAAGGGCTACACCGACTATCCCGTCTCGCTCTCGGATCCGCGCATCTCGCTGGCCAACCTGGGCGGCGACTTTGGAACGGTCGGCGCTGAGCCGCTCACGTCCGATGGCGAGGGCCGCGCCTATGGTATCGAGCTGTCGGCGCAGAAGCGGCTCACGTCGCGCTTCTACGGGCTGGGCAGCTACACGCTCGGGTGGAGCGAGTTTACCGGAGCCGACGGCGTCTACAAGCCCAGCGCGTGGGACGTGCGCCACAACGTATCGGCGACGGGCGGCGTGCGGCTGGGCAGGTGGGAGATCGGCAGCAAGCTGAGCGTGCTCTCGGGGCGCCCCTTCACGCCGTTCGACCTAGCCGCGAGCGAGCAGGAGTACGCGCTCTCGCGCCGAGGCGTGCGCGACCTGGACCGCTTGAACAGCGAGCGCACCGGCGCCTACTCGCGGCTCGACGTGCGCGTCGACCGCCGCTTCTCGATCAGCAGCCGCATCAACGGCGTCGTCTACGTCGACGTGCAGAACGTGCTGGACCAGGAGAACGTGTTCTCGCTCGAATACACCGAGGATCCGTCCGAGCCGGACCGCTTGCGCGAGCAGACCAACGTCGGCCGCCTGCCGACGATTGGGTTCAGCATCGAGTTTTGAACGCTGCCTACGCAGCCGCCTCGCCCGTCAGCCAAGCCCACGCTCGGGACTCGCCGCTTCTTGGGTGATAGCGCACATCGGCGAACGTCAGCAAGTCCAGCGATTCTACCAAGGGACGCAGAGCGCCTGGGCCTATGACGGCGCACTGCGTCACCCTTCGCAGCGGCGCGCGGTCGGCGGAGAGTAGCGGCGCGGCGAATGCGGCCATCGGAAGCGCTCGGTACGGATCGACGGGAGCAGCAGCGAGACGGTTTCGTGTGAGCGAATCGCCTGATGCAGATCGTCCATGTCAGCCAGCGTCGGCGGCGTCCAAAGCGCGAAGGCTACGATGGGCGGCCTGCCGTGCTGCGAGGCGGGCGTACCGAAGAGCTGTGTCATGCTCCGCTCGGGAGGCGGAATCTGAGCCGATGCCCACGCACGGGCCGCTCCGACGCGCGCGGTGGTGAACCGGCGGATCTGCGTGGTCGGAAGCAGCCGGTTCACCTTCCGGATCAGTGGTGCCATCCAGGCGGCAGCGCCCAGTAGCGCTACGCGGCGTACGCGGACCATGACGCCCAGCAGCGACATCAGACTCGGCCAGCAGCGTGACGGAACGTCCGAGGCAATATCGCCGCACGTGGACAGGTCAATGAGTACGCCCATCGACTCGGCTCCGGGTAGTTCACCAGCAGCGCTCAGGATCAGGCGAGCGCAGTCGTCGACGTCTTCGCGGTCGAGCGTGCCTACGACGTACGTCTGGGTCAGGTGGGAGACCGTTATGGGATGGTGGTTCACAAGCGGGCGCGCGTTTCTAGTCACGAGCGATTTCAGGTCGTGCCGAGCCGCTGGCGACATGGAGCGGAAACGGCGTGTCGGCGTCCATGAGGAGGGTCTGGGTCGGATAGGCGAAACCGATGTCTGCGCTGGTGAACTGGGCAAACAGGTCAAGCAGGATGCCTTGCTTGGCGTCCATGTGGGTGGTGAAGTCGGGCGAGAGCAGCCAGTAGACGATCTCGAAGTCGAGCGAGTAGGCTCCCATGCCCGCAAAATGCGCACGATCGAAGCGAACGAGTGGGCGCGGTTCGTCGCCGGACGACTCGACGATCTGGCGCAGCATATCGGGAATCGCTGCGAGAACGGCGGGCGGCGTTTGGTAAACGACGCCGACGGTTAGCACGACGCGGCGCTCTTCCATGCGCTGGTAGTTGCGGATGCGGCTCGCGAGCAGGTCTCCGTTCGAGAACACGATCTGCTCGCCGCCCAGGCTGAGCACGCGAGTCGATTTGAGGCCGATGTGCTCGACCGTCCCCTTCTCCTCGCCGACGACCAGGAAATCACCGATCACGAACGGGCGGTCGAGGATGATCGAGAGCGAGGCAAAGAGATCGCCCAGAATGCTCTGCACGGCCAGACCGATGGCAATGCCGGTGATGCCAATGCCCGCGACGAGCGTCGTCACGTTGATGCCCGAGAGCGTGAGCAGCGCCAGCAGCACGACCGACCAGAGCGCGATCCGCAGCAGCACGCTCGCCGCCTGCATCGTCGTGACCGAAGCGGCGTCGCTATCGAGGTGCCGGCGGCGGTAGCCGGTCGACCACATGGCGATCACGCCATCGCCCCAACGCCCGATCTGCAAGGCGAGTGCAAATCCGAAAATCCACGCCGTGCCGCGTACGCCGCGCCCGTCCCACACTAGTACGGCGGCTACGAGCAGCGCGGCGGCGAAGAGGAAGTAGTCGCGCGTGCGGTCGACGAGCAGTTCGGCGACGCGCTCGGCCCGGCTCTGCTGGGTCCGCTTCGTCCGGTCGATGACGGCGCTCATCGCCCTTCGGATAAGCCCCATCAGCGCCGTCGCCAGCACGACCCCGACGACGAGCAAGAGCCACTCGGCAGCGGTCGCGCCCAGCCACGTCATTTCGCGCAGCGCGTCGGGCAGCAGAGTAGTAAGGTCGATCACGATGCGTCGGCAGAGTCGAGCCATAAGAGCGCGTCGGCCTCAGCGCCGGCGTCGAAGCGGCATACTTCGGCGGTTTGGAGACGCGACGACAGCGCGACCATCCCCGCAACCCACTCGGGACCGCCGACGAACGCGATACGCCGAATGCGGTCGGCATAGGGCGAAGAGCGGCGCATGTCGTCGGCGCTCCCGACATGCATCTGCTCACCGGGAATGCGCACCAGCAAGTCGACGCAGGCATGGGAGTGCAGTGCGCGTTCGATGGCGGCGTCGACTCGTGTGCGGTTGGACGCGCTCATCGGCCCGCGAGCGACGAGCACGACCAGATCGGTCCGGGGTGAGTCTACGATGCGGACACCGGAAGGGGCTGCTTTGCTCGGTTCAGGTTCGTGGTCGGTCGTGAGCCAGCGCATCGCGCCGCGTGCGTCGTAGAAATGCTGCATCGGCTTGCCCGTGACCAGACTCGCCAGGCCGAGCGGTCCGCGCAGCCAGTCGGGGCCGATCACGGCGTAGCGGTCCAGGCGCGAGAGCACGTCGCGTTCGAGCCGGAATAGTCCCGACGTGAGCGCACCTGCCGTCACGCGGCTCACCCGCTCGATAGAGACCAGTAGGCGAATCGTATCGTGCGCTTCGACGTCCGTCCGCAGCGCGGCGACATCGGCGGCGGTGACGGGGCCGAAGACGGAGTATGCCAATACCGGGATGGCAGACGACGCGCTGGACACCTCGGACGAACGCAGCCGCCGGATACCCCGAGCGTGGGGCGGCTGGGTCGGTTCGGAGGCCGGATCGGGCGCGTTGGGACGGGCAGTCATGAGCGGAGGGGATGGGTGAACAGGCATCAAAACGAGCGGCCCAGACGGAACGTGAGGCCGGGTGTGCCTCTGGTGAGGCTGCCGCTGAGCAGCAACTCGACCGGGCCAGCAGGCGTGTCGGTGCCCAGCGAAGCGGCGAAACCGGTGACAAAGTCGTCGGGGTCGAGCGACAGGTCGTTTCCCGCGCGTCCGGCGTCGAACAGCAGGCGGACGAAGATCGACGGACGCGCTTCGACCATAATCCCAGCGGCGGCGACCTGAGCCGACGTGCCGAGCAGTTCTTGCTCGTCCGCGCCGTACAACGCGACGAACCGGCCAGGCAAGACAGTGGGAACGAGCGCACCGCCAACGTAGGCGAGTTGATCGGGCGTCGGATCGCCCCATCCATAGACCGCCGTCGCGCGTCCGATCAGCGACACGCGCGGCGCAACGGGCAGCGCGCCGCTCAGCGAGGCGAACGTGCGTCCGAACTCGGCGCCCAATCCGGGTGACCACTCGGCCTGCGCCTCGAATCGGTGGCCTCGGCTGGCGAATGCGCTGCGGTCGCGCGTGTCGCTGGCGGCGAAGGCGCCAATCGAAGCGTACGTCTCGCTGATCCCTTCGACTCCCTCAGGTGCCACGTCCGGCGCGGCGCTAACGTAGGTGACGGCTGGGCCAAACCCGGTCAGCAGCGACTCGAACAGCACCGGCCCCGTATAGACGCGCGCCGAAACCACCTCCAGCGCGCCCGAGGCGACGGCTCGATTGGCTCCGGCAAACACGTCGACGGGAACGGACGAGTAGCCCGCCGTGCCCGTAACGGTCCAGCGCGAGTCGATGCCCAGGCGGGTGAAGTAGAGCGCGCGCAGTTGGGTCTGGTCGCCCAGCCGAGCTTCGAGAAGGGCCGTGCTGCCGAAGCGCAGGCGATTTTGGAGAGTGAGCGTGAAGAGCAGCGCGGCGTCGTACTGCGTGTCGTAGCTGAACCCAAAGCCCAGGCGGTCTAGGGCCGCAGCGCGCACATCGAAGACCAGCGTGTTGCCCAGCGGCGTGGACTCGACGGAGTACGTCACCAGGTCGAACGCGCCGGTCGTGTAGACGCGTCGGACGGCAGCCGCGACTTCCGACTGGCCGACCATGCGTCCCTCGGGCGGTAGGTCGAACGCCAGGCGCGAGCGGACGAGGTCGCGCGCCTGCCCGCTGGCTCCCCGCACCTCGACGCGGCGGACGAGCAGCGGAGCGCTTTCGGGCGGCAGCGGGCTGACCGGCGTCCGACCGACGCGCTCGGCGAGGGCGCGTAGAGCCGGAAGCTGGGCACGCGCGGCCTCTTCTCCCCGCGCGATCCAAGACTCGGCCTGGTCGAACGCGAACGGCGACAGGCCCTCGACGTCCGGCTCGATCACCACGTCGCACAGTTCGCGCTGCTGGGCCGTGATCAGGTCGGCGGCGTAGAAGGCGGCGTTGACGAACACGTCGAAAAACGTCGGAGGCGCGTCACCCGCGTCGGCGGCTTTGGACACGTCGACGCAGACGAGCACGTCGGCTCCGAGCGCCTGAGCGTCCTCGGCGGGCAGGTTGCGGATCAGGCCGCCGTCGATGTAGCGCGTGCCGCCGATCTCGACCGGGTCGAACAGGCTCGGAAGCGACATGCTGGCGCGGATGGCGAGCGGCAGCGATCCCGACGTGAGGCGCTCGGCCTCGCCCGTCTCGGTGTTGACGACGACGGCGGCGAACGGGCGCGGAAGCTGGGTAAAGTCGCGCGTCTGAGCGGCGGGCCACGTCAAGTCGGCGAGCAGTTCGAAGATGCCCTGACCCGCTACCAGACCGGACGGAAGCGTCAACCCTCCGCCTTCGATGGGCAGCGAAACGAGCGTGCCTCCGGCTCCGACGCGCGTTTCCAAACCCGACTCGCGGCGGTCGACAGCGTCGATGAAGAGCGCTGTCCAGTCGCGCGACACGACCACTTCTTCCATCCGGTCGGGCGTGTAGCCCAGCGCGTACATCCCGCCGACGATGGACCCCATGCTCGTCCCCGTCACCACGTCGACCGGCAATCCCGCCTCTTCGATCAGCCGAATCGCGCCGACATGGGCGATGCCTTTGGCCGATCCGCCCGAGAGCACTAGCCCGACCGTCGGGCGCCGAGGAGCATCCGCGTTCGATTGAGCCAGCACCGAAGGCGCGATCAGCAGCAGAGCGAGAAGCCGAACCATAGGACCGGAGCAAGTGGGTGAGTGGTGCAGACAGCAGATTAGCCTGGGACACCCGGGCGCGTGGGTGAACACTCTGTCAGCACTGCGTCCACCCGCCTACCGCATCAGCGCGTGAGCCAGGCTGTTTAGCGCAACGGCCAGGCCGAAGCCGAGCAGGTTGGCCGTGAGGCCACGAGAACCGTGACGCAAAGGCGAAGATGGGAAAGTCATGAGGGATAGGAGGTTAGCGGATGGAAGAGCCGACGCTGAAGAACTCGGCGTCACGAGCGAGTGCGGCTGTGGAAGAGCAGCCAGGCGAGCAGGCCGAGGGCGCCCGCCACGACGACGGCTGGAATCGCGACCAGGATGTGGAGCATGACAGAGACGTAGAACATGACAGAGAGGGACAACGTCACCGGGCGATCCGCGCGTCGCCCTGGTGAGACCGGCGAGGCGAGCGCCCCGGATCGGGTGGTTTAGGCCGAGCGGACGGGCTGGACGGCAGGGACGGCGCCGGCGGGCATGCCGTCTCCACCGCTGCTGGCGACTCGTACGTCGTGGGCGCTGGCCTTGCGGCGGGCGAAGAGGGCCGAGAGCGCACCGCCGAGCGAGTCGAAGATCGAGTAGAGGACCGGCACGATGACGAGCGTCAGGAACGTCGCGAACGTCAGGCCCGAGATGATCGTCGTACCCATCGGCCCCCAGAACTGCGTGTTTTCGCTGCCGAACTGGAAGGCCGGATCGAACGCGACGAGCAGGCCGACGAAGTCGACGTTGATGCCGAATGTGAGCGGAATCAGGCCGATGACCGTCGTCAGAGCCGTCAGCAGGACAGGGCGCAGGCGTGTCGCCCCGGCTTCGATGATGGCCTCGCGCTTGTCCATGCCTCCGGCGCGCAGTTGCTGCGCGTAGTCGACGAGGACGATGTTGTTGTTGACCACGATGCCCGCCAGCGAGATCAGGCCGATGAACGTCATCAGGCCGAACGGCGTCTGGGTCAGGATCAGCCCGAGCAGGACCCCGATCAGGCTCAGCCCGACGGCGACCATGATCAGGAACGGCGGCGCGACCGAGTTGAACTGCGCGATCAGGATGAGGAAGATGAACGCGACACCAAGTAGCAGCGCGGTCGTGAGGAAGCCGAAGCTCTCGGCCTGGTCCTCATTCTCGCCCGTGTAGCGCAGCGTGTACCCCGCAGGCAGCGACTCG
Source organism: Rhodothermales bacterium (assembly GCA_963841855.1). Taxonomy (GTDB): domain Bacteria; phylum Bacteroidota; class Rhodothermia; order Rhodothermales; family BA12; genus CAXBBB01. The sequence continues at coordinate 408,822 of CAWJEJ010000003.1, forward strand.
GCGAACTCGGCCATGCGCGCCTGAGCCAGCGGCAGCACGTCCGATGTCGCGTAGCCCGGCGCGGTCTCGCCCGAGAGCGTCACGACGGGGTCGAGGTCGAGGCGCGTGATCGAGCCGACGCCCGACGAGCGGACGAAATCGGCGACCGATACGAGCGGCACGGTTTCGTCGCCCGAGCGGATGATCAGGTTGCGCAGCGCGCTCACGTCGTTGCGGTCGGCCTCGCGCAGGCGGACGGTCACGTCGTACTCGTCCTCGCCCTCGCGGTAGGTCGTCGCCTTGCTGCCGCTGACGGCGGTGCGGATGGCGCTGGCGATCTGCTGCGTCGACAGGCCGAAGCGGGCCGCGCGCTCCCTATCGATCACGATCTGCTCTTCGGGGCGCCCCGAGTTGACGTTGGTTTTGAGGTCGACCAGTCCGGCGATCTCGCCGCTATCGGCGGCGCGCTGGAGGACCAGCCGGGCTTCTTCGCTGAGCGTGATGAGCCGGTCGAAGTCAGGCCCCGACAGCTCGATGTTGACCGGCGCTCCGGTCGAGGGGCCGCTTTCGCTCTGGTCGATGTCGACGCGGGCGCCGGTGATGCCCGCCAAGCCTTCGCGGATGGCCGCGACTGTGTTGACGGACGACTCGCTGCGCTTGGCATAGTCGACGATGCCCAGCGTGATCTGGCTGCGGTCGGCCTGCGACGAACCGCCGCCAAACCCCGAGCTTCCGCCCACGCCGACGTTGACGAGCGCGTTCTCGACGTTGTTCGACACGGCGGGCGACGAGGCGAGCAGGGCGTCGACGCGCTCCTGAGCCGTCAGCGCCAGACCGTTCGACGCTTCGAGGTTGGTGCCGATTCCGCCTTCGACCGTGATGCTGATCTGCGCCGGGTCGCTCGTAGGGAAGAACTCGACGCCGGTTGGTGCCAGCGCGTAAACGATGAGGACGGCGAAGAACAGCCCGAGCACGCCCGAGAGCAGTCCGGCGCGGTTGTCGGTCAGGACCAGGCGCGAGCGGCCACGTCCGAGCAGCATTCCGGCCAGTCCGACGGCGACGACGAGGATCGGAAGCGACATCACGACGATCACGCTGTGCAGCTGCATCGCGCCGCCGACGAACGAGATCATGAGCGCCGCCAGAATGCCGACGCCGACGAACAGGCCCGCTTTGACACTCCTCGCGGCTCCCAGGAAGACAAGTTCGAGCGTGTGGAAAAAGACGCCCAGCAGCCCGACGACCAGCAGCAGCAGACCCGGCCCGAGCAGGATCCACGCTCCGGCACCAGCGAACGAGAACGCGGCTCCGCCCACGATGGACAGCAGCGCGCCCAGCGTCAGCGCGCCGACGGCTCCGACGTTGCGCAGGTAGGCGCGCTTGACGGTATAGTCACGCTCGAGCATCCAACTCAGCGCGCCCCGATAGAACTCGGACAGGCGCGGCAGCAGCGAGCCGGTGAACCAGTCGGCCAGCGGTTTGAGCGCCCACTTGTAGACGGCCCACACGATGGCGCCGCCGATGACGAGCACGCCCAGCGTGATCGGATTGACGACGGCCAGGAAGACGGCTGCGACGGCCATCAGCGCCAGCGATACGCGGCGTGTCCACGGGCTGGGCGTCGATCCTTCGCTCTCGGCTTCGTCGGCGTCGACGCGGACGAGGTAGCCGGTGATGACGGGGTTGATCAGCAGCGCAACGAACAGGCTCGACGTGAGCGTGACGATCAGCGTCAGCGGCAGGTAGCTCATGAACTCGCCGATCAGGCCGGGCCAGAACAGCATCGGCGCAAAGACGGCGACCGTCGTGGCGGTCGACGCGACGACGGCGGGGCCGACTTCCGCCGTTGCGAGTTTAGCCGCTTCCCATCGCTCGTGGCCTTCCTCGCGGAAGCGGTAGATGTTCTCGACGATCACGACCGCGTTGTCGACCAACATCCCCAGCGCGATGATGAGGCTGAACAGCACGACCATGTTGAGCGTCGTGCCCATGATCAGGAAGACGATGAACGAGAGCAGCATCGACAGCGGAATCGCCACGCCGACGAGCATCGCGTTACGGACGCCGAGGAAGAAGAGCAGCACGATCACGACGCAGAGGACGCCCGCGATGATGTTGTTCTCGAGGTCAGAGACCAGCGTTTTGACCTGCTCGGACTGATCGCCCGTGATCAGCACCTGCGTCCCGGTCGGCAGCGCGTAGCCGCCCAGAAGCGTGCGTACTCTTTCGGCGATGTCGATGATGTTGCCGTCGGCGCGCTTCTTGACGTTGAGCGAGACGACCTGGGCGTAGCCGGTATCGTCGGTCTGGACTAGGTCGCCGTCCTCGTTTTCGCGCTGCGTCACGCGAAGCCGTGCATAGGTCGAACGTTCCTGAAAGCCGAACGCGACGGTCGCCACGTCGCGGACATAGACGGGCGTGCCGCCGGGCGCCGCTACGACGAAGTCTTCGATGACGCGGGGATCGCGGATCGTGCCGTCGACGCGCACCAGCACGCTCGACCGCGCCTCGTCGATGGTGCCCCCGGGAATGTTGGCGTCTTCGGTGCGGATGGCCGTGATCAGGTCGTCGAGCGTCAGGTCGTAGGCGTCGAGCGCGACCCGGTCGGCGTTGACCTGCACCTCGCGTTCGAGTCCGCCGACCAGGTCGACTTCGAGCACGCCCGCCAGCGCCTCGATCTCGTCCTGCAAATCCTCGGCGACCTCTTTCAGACGCGAGAGCGGATAATCTGCCGCCAGGTTGACCGTCATGATCGGAAATTCGGACAGGTCGATTTCGGTGACGATGGGGTCTTCGGCGTCGGCGGGAAGCTCGGACTGCGCCAGGTCGATGGCGTCGCGGACGAGCTGCTTGGCTTCGGTCAGGTCGACGTCGCCCGTGAACTCGGCGACGACCGACGAGACGCCTTCGCTGGACGTGGAGCGGACTTCGTCGAGTCCGCTGATGCCCTGGATCTCCTGCTCGATGGGCAGCGTGACGAGCGAGGCCACGTCGGTCGGGCTGGCGCCGGGATAGATCGTCGTCACGATGATCTGCGGGATCGTGATCGACGGGTTGGACTCTTTGGGCAGCGAGACGTAGGCGTAGAACCCACCCGCGAACAGGAGCAGCGTGAGCACGATCATGCTCGTGCGGTACGCGATAGCGGTGTTGGTGATTTTCATGGCAGAGTGGGTAGAGAGCGGAGCGAGGGTACGGCGTGGCCTTGGATTGGCGAGCGGTCGGGTCAGCGGGTGGCGAGCGCTGGGAGGCTGGTGGCCGAGCGCGTCACCTCGACGGTTTCGCCGCCCGAGAGCGTGTTCTGACCGAGCACGACGACGCGGTCTCCGGCCTTGAGTCCGGCCGTGACGACGACGCGTCCGCCCTGCTCCTCGCCCAGGATGACCTCGCGGCGCGTGGCCGTAGCCGACTCTCCGCTGCCCTGGACGACGAACAGGCTGGCCGCCGACTCGCTGACGATCACGGCGTCGAGCGGCACGACCAGCGCCTGGGCGACTTCCTCGCGCGGCACGCTCAGGCGGACCACCATTTCGGGCTTGAGTTGTCCACCGTCGCTGGGACGCACGCGGATCGGGTAGGTCCGGCTGTCCGGGTCGATGGCCGTTCCGACGAACGTGACGACGCCCGTCATCTCGCTCATGCCGACGGCCGACGAGGTGATGCGCACGCGCGTGCCCTCGGTCACGGCTCCGGCATAGCGCTCGGGCACCCCCGCGACGATTTCCATGTTGCCCGGCGAGACGATCCGCACGACCTGGGTGCCGGGACTGACCTGCTCGCCCCTATCGACGACGTGTTCTTCGATGCGGCCCGCAAACGGCGCGACGATGCGCGTGTTGTCGAGCTGCGCCTGCGACTGCACCAGCGCGGCCTGCGCCTGGGCGACGGCGGCCTGCGCCTGGGCTTGCTCGGCCCGAACGCTGGCGAATTCGAGCGCGCTGATGATCGAGTCGGCCACCAGGCGCTGCTGGCGGTCGAGCGACTCGGTGGCGAGGTCGAGGCGCGCCTGCGAGGCGCGCAGCGACGCCCGCGACTGCTCGACTCCGGCGGCGAGCACGCCCGGATCGATCTGCGCGACGACCGTTCCCCGGCTGACGGTGCGGCCCAGCGCGGCGAGACGGGTGATCGTGCCCGACGCTTGGGCGGCGAGCGTGGCGTCGTCCGGCGCTTCGACGGTCGCCGTGAGTTCGACCGACAGTTCGTAGGTCGACGGCTGCACGTCGAGCACCTCGACGCGCGTCGAGGTGAGCGCTGCGGGAGCCGCTGCGGCCGGATCGGGATCGCTCGAAGAGCAGGCGGCGAGCATCAGGCAGAGCGAGCCGATGGCGGCGCGGGAGGCGAAAGAGAGAGTCATCAGAGGGCGGGGAGAGTCGGTAGAAGAGGTCTTGGAGAGGCGGCGGCGATTCACCGGGCGCTGGGGGCTGAGGCGCTGGTCGCGGACTGCACGAGCGTAGTCGGCTGCCGGGCGGCGGGCTGCCCGATGGCGCTGGCGAATGCGCTCTCGGCGATCAGGTAGTCGTAGGCGGCGCTGGCGAGGTCGAGGCGCGTCTGGTCGAGCTGCTGCGAGGCTTCGCGCAGTTCGAACGGCGACGAAACGCCTTCCTGGACGCGCACTTCGGCAAACGTGTAGTTGGTGGCGGCGCGCTCCTCGTTGCGCTGGCGGGCGAGGATGCGCTCCCTGGCGGCCCGCACGTCGCGCAGCGCCTGGGCCACTTCGAGGCGGACGCTCTCGCCCAGCTGCTCGGCCTGCAACTCGGCCTGCTCGACGGCGATTCGCTGCTGCCGAATCTGCGCGCTGCGCTGCCCTCCGGTGAACAGGTTCCACGACAGGCGGACGCCCACGCTCACGTTGGGATTCCAATAGTTGGAGCTGAAAAAGCCGTTCTCGTCCTGCTCGAAGGCGAACGGGTCGTCGGGATCGCTGAGGACGGTCGAGCGGTCGTCGGGGACGCTGCCGGTATAGGACAGGTCGGCGAACGCGCTGATCGACGGCAGGCGCTGCGCCTTGGTGACGCGCACCTGCAAGCGGCTGAGTTCGACCTGCAACGCCGCCTGGGTCAGATCGGCGCGTCGTTCGAGCGCGGTTTCTACGGCGTCTTCGGCCGGAATGCTGGCATAGAGAAAGGCATCCTGCACGTCCAGATCACCCTGCAACTGCACGTCGCGCGCGACGGCGACGCCCAGCGTCAGTTTGAGGTTATCGAGCGCCGTTTGGACGCTGGCCCGCGCGTCGATGAGCTGGGCCTCGGTGTTGCCCAGTTCGACTTCGGCGGTCAGGCGGTCGTACTTGGGCGCCGCGCCGACCTCGACGCGGAGCGCGGTCTCCTCGACCGTCCGGCTGACGCGCCGCGCGCTCGACTCGAAGACGCCGACTTGCCGCTGGGCGAGCAGGACCGCGTAGTAGGCCTGGCGCGCATTGTCGGCGGCGATCTGGGCCTGGCGCTCGGCTCCGAGTTCGCTGGCCTGCTCGGCCGTGCGCGCCCCCCGGATGCCCGGAATGGCCGAGCCGTTGAAGAGCGGCTGGGTGATCGACACGCCGCCGGTGATCTGCGTTGGCACGCCGAACGGGTTGTCCGAGCCGCCCAGGTTGATGCCTGCGGCCTGGTAGCCTTCGGCCTGTCGGCGCTGAAACTCGGCGAGCGAGATGGGAGTGGTCGCCGGGTTGCCGTCCGTGCGCGCTTCTTCGTTGAAGGCGAGCCAGCCGACCGAGCCAATCGACCCGAAGAGTCCGCCCGCGTCGCTTCCGGCAAAGGGATCGGCCTGCTTGACGTTGCGCGTGTACGAGCCGTTGGCTGAGACCTGGGGCAAGATCTGCCCCCACGCCTCGCGCACCTGGGCTTCTGCGGTCTCGACGTCGTAGCGGCTGGCGCGCAGAGCGTAGTTCTGGGCGAGCGCGATGGCGACGGCGTCGTCGACCGAGAGGACGAGCGGAGCGCCGGTGGCGGCAGCGGCGGGTGTGAACTGAGCGCGGACGGGCGCGGCGGCCAGCAGGCAGGCCAGGAGGAGCAGGCGGAAGGGCATCGGAGGCAGAGGTGTCGCGGAAAGACCGGGCGACGGGAGATGTCGCGTGGTGTCTTTCTTAGACGAGTGCCTGCGTGGGCTGGTCGGCTCGGTTTCCACCCTATCGGCGCCACCCGCGTCACCCTCTGCGCGTGGTGAGGTTCACCACAGCCGCGCCGCTACCCCGTCTGCCCGGCGAGCCGCGTGTCGACAGCGAACGGCTCGGCTGGGCCAACGGTCACCTGCTGCCAGTCGGGATGGGTCGGGTTGAGCAGGTAGTTGCGGTGCATCGGCACGACGGCCGACGGCACGCTCAAAACGGCTGACACCTGCTCGTCGAACCACAGCGAGCCGACGCGCTGCGCGCCGGGGTCCCAAGGCCACGACTGCCATCGTGGGGGCAGTTCGTCCGCTTGGAGATCGACGATGAGCGCCTGGGGCACGTCGGCGGCGAACACGACGTAGGAAGAGGCCAGCAGATCGGTCCGGGCGGTGTGCACGAGGGTTTCGAGCAGCGCCGTGGCGGGCGTGTCGGCGGCGTAGACGACCGGCGTTCCCAGCCGGTGCCAGCGTCCCCTGCCGCGCGACCCGCGAAAGGCGGTCCGGGCGTACTCGGCTCGGGTGAGTCGGTAAACGATCGGCACGTCAGGCCGCCCCGGTTTCGCCGATGACGGTCAGCATGTCCTCGACCTCGCGCAGGCCCGGTTCGGTGTCGAGCCGCTGGACCGGAGTTTCGCCGCCGAGCAGCGGGTGCGGGCTGGTGAGCCAGGTGCGGGCTTTGTCGTCGGTGCCCAGCGCCTCACGCGCTCTATCGCGGACGAAAAGCAGACGCCACAATCGGTCGCTTTCGGACGGTGAGAGTGCCTCTCCCCGCTCGCGCCGCCGCTGGACAGTCCGCGTGGACGAGCCAAGCAACCGCTCCATCGCATCCGTCGACAGGCCGAGCGCATCGCGGACCTCATCGGCCTGCCCAATGCGCAGCCCGCTGCGAACTTCGCTCGGGCGCGGCGGGAGGGCCAGAGCGGAACCGGAGCGCAGAGCAGAACGGAAGGAATGAGCAGTCATGAACCAGGAGGGTGTGCAGATCGCTACCGACAAACGTCGTCTGTGTTTCGGCACATGCCGCCCGCTCGGCGAGAAGTCTACGATCCCGTCAACCAGCGGCGCGCGGGTGTTTCGTCGTCGAATGCCTTCACGTCGACCGGCAGCAGGCCTCCGGCCGTCGCGGACAACGCGGACAGCCAGCCGGGAGCGTTCACGAGGGCGACGCGCCGTAGCGACCCGACGTGCTGGGCAAGGGCGGCTTCGTGGCGGGCGGCGCCCAGGCTGAATCCGTAGAGGTCTCCGAAGCGCACGAGCAGATCGATGGCGTCGTGCCGGGCCAGCGCCTCTTCGATGGCGGGTACGAGGACGGTGCGGTAGTCGGCGGACGTGAGGCGGCCTTGGATGTGGAACGCGACGATGTGCGTGTCGGGCGAGCGCAGGAGTGTGACGGCGGGCGAGCCGGCCGTGTCGTCGTCTTCGCTGGGCGCGTCGGTTTCGCCGGGCAGCGGGTCGGCCGAGATCCAGGCGCGGGCCTCGGCTAGGCTCTCGAAGCGGCGGATGGGAAAGGGCGAGACGCCGCCTGCGAGCGAGGCGTAGCGCTCGAACCAGTCGGGGCCGCCGACGATGGCGTAGCGGTCGAGTTTGTGCAGCGCCTCCTTTTTCATCTGGATCAGGCCCGCCGAAAACGCGCTGGGGTCCGGGATGGCGAACGTGTCGATCTGGACCAGCAGGCGGATGCGGTCGTGTTCTCGGAGATCGGCCCAGATGAGGGCGAAGTCGTCGGCGTTCATCTTGCCGTCGAGCGCGTAGGCGAGAACGGGAACGGCGGCGTCGGGCGCGTCGGGCGCGTCGAGGCGGCGGAGGGCGGCGGTAGGCATGGCGAGTCGAAAGCTGAACGGTGGGTTACCCGCCCGTAAACGTCGCCAAGCGCTGCCGGGTTAGCGGCGCGATCCACCGTTTACCCGTAGTGGGATCCACCACGGCGCACCGGGAGAAAAGCCGAGCCGAGTGCTACCGGTAGGCGCGGACGTAGTCGACTTCGAGGCGGAACGGGCCGTCGATGCCGTCCAGGATGTAGAAGCCTATGCTGCGCAGGTTCTCGGGGTCGATGGTCTCGGCCTGAACCGGCTCGCCCATGACGGTCGCGCGCAGGTCGGAGAAGGGCACGCGCACCGTCGTCCAGTCGTCGGACGTGTCGAAGGGGGCACGCCACGAGGCTTCGCGCCCGCGCATCTCGCGGTCGTCGTCGAGTTCGACCTCGAAGGTGCGTCCGCCGCCGCGCACGCGCATTTCGACGCCCTGGTAGTCCGACAGATCGGCGCTGATCGCGGTCCGCGTCGACGTGAAGCCGCCGCCTTGGGTGACGAGCGTTCCGGTGAAGACGAGCGCGCCGCCCTCGACGGCTACCGCGCCCTCGGAATCGCCGCCCATCACGCCATCGTTGACGACTTCCCACTCGGACGCGTCGAAGACGAGGAGCGCTTCGTCGTAGGCCTGAGCTTCAGTAGCAGCGGGCGCGTCCATGGCTGGCGCGGTGGACGTGGCCTCATCACCGGAAGCGCAGGCGCTCAGGACGAGTAGAAAGGCGCAGGCGAGCGCGAGCGGTGAGAAGCGATTCATCGAGGTGTCGTAGTGAGGTAGAAGAGACGGCGCATCAGCGAATGCGGCGGCCGATTGGAATGGAAAGGGGCGCCTGTCGGTTCGGCGGCTGCTGCTCCGTTAGCAAAGTCACACAATCAGGCCGATTGCTCGGCTGCGCGGACGGCTTTGGCCCATTCGCCTGCCAGGTCCACGTCTACGCGCAGCAGCGGGATCGCCCCGTCACGCCCGCGCAGTTCGACCGAGCCGATGGGCCGCGCCGTGACGCCTTCGGGCAGAGGCGCCAGTTCCAAGACGGCGTCGGAGGCGAGCAGGCGGGCGTCGTAGGCGCGGCACTGCCCTTCGATACGCGCGGTCACGTTGACGGCATCGCCCGAGTGGACGATGTCCTTTTTGAGCGTCCCGACCTCGGCCGTGACGACGGTTCCGCAGTGCAGCCCGCCTTTGAAGCGAGGCACCTCGCCGTAGCGCGACCGGTAGCGGCTGGCCCGGCGAGCGATGGCGCGGTCGATCAGCACGAACGTCTCGACCGGGCTTCGGCGCAATTTGCCGCCCTTGACGCGCCACGTGATCACGACCTCGTCGCCGACGTACTGGTAGATCTGTCCCCCGGTCGCAAGAATCGGCTGCGCCACGTCGCGGAAGAAGTCGTTTTTGAACGCGTTGAAGCGCTCGGGTCCCAGGCGCTGCGCCAGTCCAGTCGAGTCGGTGAGGTCGAGAAACAGGAACGCCCGCTCTTCCTCGACCGGCACGCGGTAGCGCCCGACGAGCAGGGCTAGGAGCGTGCCCGGCCCCAGCATCAGCCGCACCTGGTGGGCGAAGTTGATGGCGAACGAAGCGCCGATGACCAGCGCCGTCGACAGCAGAAATGCTCGGCTCGTCAGATACGCTGAGACTTCGGGCGTGCGGTAGATCTCGGCCCAGGTCACGTCCAGCGCGGCACGTCCTTCGAGGCCGATGAAGAATAGCGTGCCGACCGTCGCCGCGAACGCGTAGAACAACGTCCGCGCGATGACGGCTCCGCCCGACGAGAGGCGGCGTCCGCGCCGCTCCATCGCCCAAAACTCGAACCACGCGCTCAGCAGCCCGATGCCGACGCCGAACGCAACCGCGATAGCCGTCTGAGGCGGTTCGCCGCTCGGCCGCAGTGCCCATTCGAGCAGCAGCGCAATCGCGATCCAACCCGCGACGAGGCGAGCGGCGGCGCGCAAGGATCGGACGTAGCGGTGATTCATAGGCAGGAGGGTACGCCGCGTGCGCAGCGTGGAGTTCTAAAACGCGAAACCGAGTCCGACCGTCAGCGCACCGCCTTCGACCGAGCGGCCATAGCTCGCCACAACCGTCGCCGCGTCGTAGATGTAGGCCCATAGGCCGCCGCCGTAGCCCTGGTGCCAGCGCCGCGACGATTCGTCGTCGGTCCAGACGCGGCCGTTGTCGGCGAAGACCAGTGCGCCTAGCTCTCCGTATCCCAGCAGTCCCGAGAAACTGAGCAGTTCCACTCGCAGGTCGAGGTTCTGGTAGAACGACGTACGTCCGGCGAAGCGGGTGCTGCGGTAGCCGCGCAGGCCCGACGAGGCGCCGAGCGTGGCGGCGTCGAAGAACGGAAACGAGCCAATGACCGTCTCCGCTCCTACCCGCGTCGCAATCGTGAACTGCCGCTCGTTCGTGGGCGTGAGGTAGAGCGTCAGCGCGGACCCCATGCGGGCGTACGGATCGGCGCTCTTCGACAACCCGGCTCGGGCCGTAACGGACGAGCGCCACCGAAAGCCCTGACGCGGATTGGCGTCGAGATCGACGGCGTCCACGTCGAGCGTAGAGGTGGCACCGGCGAAGAGCAAACGGCCGAACGTGCCGTCCGAGATGCCCGCCTGAGGCGTCCCCGAAAAGCGCTCTCCGTCCTCCTGCACGTCGATGTAGGCCACGTCTGGACCGGCGCGAAATGTGACGCCGGGAGCGACGCGGCGGCTCAGTAGCGGACGCGCGGTGATGCGGCCGAACTGCGTGCGGTAGAAGCTGTTGCTGCGCGCCTCGACCGTCTCGTTGCCCAGACCATAGTAGTTGTAGTCGCTACCCGGCGTCTCAATCGACACGTCGGCGTCCAGGTCCCAGGCGCCGAACAATCGGGGAAGCAGGCCGCGGTATTGAAGGTCGAAGGCTCGGTCGGCCGTTCCGAAGCGCGCGAGAATGCGATGCTGGTAGGAGAACGGCGCCTTACGAAATCCGAAGCGCGTCACCTGTCCCGCCGCTCCGACGACGAGCCCGTCGTCGGGCGTGTAGCCTAGAATCGGGACCCTCGTGGCCCGGTTCAGGCGGAAGTCCATGCGGTCGTAGCGGTTGACGCGCAGGTCGTCCGAGAGCATCAGGTGCGTGCGCGGCCCCGATGCGACTTCGGTCGAGGCGGGCGTGTCGTAGACCATGAGCTTGTTGCCCCGTCCGGCCGCGCCCGCCAGATCGAACGTGTCTTCGCCTGCGCCGCCGATAGCGCGGACGAGGACGCGCGCAGGTCCCGGTCCCTGCACGACGAAGTGGTCGCGCCCGCCTCGCCCGTAGAGACGGATTTCTTGCGTCTCGCTCGGCCGGTAGACGCGCCGAAACAGTTCCTTACGGATCTCGCCCTCCTTACTCGTTTTGAACATCGCGATTTCGGTCGTGCCGTCGGCGTGCTCGGTGATCTCGAAGCGCTCGTGCTTGTGCGATCCCACCACGTCGGCCGCCTGGGCGATGATCGCGTAGTAGCGCTCGGCGACGCGCACCAGGTCGTCGCGGCGCTCCCGAAGGATCCTCAGCGTTTCGTCGCCGGATTGCCGGTAGACGGGCGGCGGAAGTGCCTGGACAGACGCCAGAAGGACGCTGTCGGTCAAAGAGGCTTGCACTTCTCGGGCGATGCGCGTCCAGTCGTCACCGGTGAGCGCGGCGGCGAAGCGCCGGTCGAGCGGCATCGGCTTGCTGTTGAGGCCGCCGATCATCCCATACTCGTCGTCGAAGTCCTGCCACGTCGGCTCGGCGAAGTAGCGGTAGGCGCGCGGCGCCAGGCCGTCAACCTGCAAGAATGCCATATCGCGGTCGCGAGGAATCGGAACGTAGACTTTGCCCTGCGTCCGGTCGTCACCGGTCAGCGTAGAGTCGCGCTCATGGGGTTCGAACGCAGCCCAGCGCACGTTGTCAGTCGTGCGGTCGTGGTCCGACACCAGCATGTCGACGAGGCGGCTGCGCACCCACGAATCGGCCTCGACGCGGTGGTCGTTGTCGCCGTCGATCTCGCGAAACAGTTTGGCCGATCCGATCACGTTAGTCGCGCCGCCCATGCTCGGCACGTCCGACATGTCCTCGTCGGGCCGCTCCTCGAGCAGCACGATCTGACCGGCGAGCACGCCTTGAAATGGTCCCATGCGCGGGTCGTCGGGCACGTAGACGAGGCGCGGGTTGGTGTGCAGCATGCCGACCGCGTCGCCCAGAGGCGGCACCATCAGCGCGCCGTACGGGTGCTGCAAGCCGATGCGCTCCTGGATGACCGTTCCCGCCAGCGTGCGCCGCATCTGAGGCGACCACGAGCGGGCCGTCGCCTTGTCGATCGAGCGCAGCATCCACGTCTTGCCGTCGGCCGCGCGCAGCCACAGCGTCGTCGACTGCGAGTTGCCGCCCGTCCGGATCGGCGTGAGTCCGCCCAGGTCGGTGCCGATGTCGAGGACCGGAGCCGTGACTGGCGTCCCCCACACGTCGCGCCAGCCCTCGCCCTGAATCAGCGTGCGAACGGATCCGGCACCCGCGTAGCGCGCGCCTGCCGCCAGCGTCATACTGTCGGGAAGAGCCGCGACGGACGCAGGCTGCGCAGCGCTGACCGAGTCGGGCGTCTGCGCCGCCGCAGGTTTCAGGCGCGTGCGGTAGAGCATCCGTCCTTGGTCAGAGTCCGACGGCGTCCACATCTCGAGCCACGACGAACCATCGGCGTAGTATCCGATCGAAGCGAACCCGGCCTCGCTTCGGGCGAACAGGGCGCCGTCGGAGTCGGAGTACGAAGCGCCCGAACCGGCCCCACTGACGACGTAGTCGGTCTGAGCGTTGGACGTGAGCGCGCGGAAGTGTTGCAGACTGTGCTCGTGCCCAGCAGCGTAGACGACGTGCTCCTGCCGCGCCAACAGGCCGCCCACTTCGCGGCGAAGCGAGCGGTAAGGAGGCGACGCCAAATCCTGCCTGTTGCCGAAGAAACGGCGGCGGAGCGGAGTGATGGCGCCATAGACCGGAAACGGCGAGAGGTAGTCGCGCCACGCGAAGCGTCCGCCATGTGGACCGTTGGAGCGCAGCGGATGATGCCCCACCACGAGCAGGTGGTCCTTGCGGTTGCGATAGAGCACGTCCGACAGCTCGGCCAGCACGTCGGCGGGCTCGGAGACTTCGTAGCCGCCCGCGTCGCCGGTCGCGCGCTGCTCGGTGAACCACCACTGCGTGTCGAGCACGACCATCGTGATGCCGTCGGCCAGTTCGAGGGTGACGGGGCCGGGCAGGCCGTCGTTGGGTAAGAACGTGTCGCCTCGGTCCAGATACGACTCGACGAACGCCTCCTGCCGGGCCACGGCTTCGGGGTCCTGCCGGATGCCGCCTCGGTCTTCGCCCCAGTCGTGGTTGCCGGGGATAAACACGATGCGGCCCTCGAAGTCTTCTACGGCCCGGAGTTGCACCAACAGACGCTCCTCGGATTGCGCGCGGTCGGGGTGCTCCTCGGGCACCAGCCCGTCGGGATAGATGTTGTCGCCCAGAAAGACGACGGCGCTCTGCTCGCCGGCCTGCGCCAGTTTGCGCTCGAGCAGCGTCAAAACCGGATGGCCGACCGCCGACCCGGCGTCTCCGATCAGAAACACGCGGTAGCGCAGCTGATCGGCGGGCGGTTGAACGATAGGATTCGGTTCGAGACCGGCGGGCTGCGAAGCCGCGCATCCGCCCATCACGAGCAGGGCTAGAAGCAGCAGCAGTATCGGGTGGTGGACCGAGCGCATGAGCGGAGGTATGGAGGCAGACGGGACAACGCGGCGCGGCGTGTCGGGATGAGTACGTGAGACGAAAAAGCCTCGGCACGCACGCCTATACTCGTGCGTGCCGAGACCATCCGGCGGTCACCTTGCCCCACGCTCGCTGACCTGCCGGAAGAATGCCGCTCGCCCGCGCTTGGGATCCACGCGGTAGCGAGCGGTAGGCGAGTCAGCGCAGATCGATGCGCTGCGAGGTGCGCAGCGTCAGGCGCGATCCGGCGTCGAGGACGGCGTCGGCGTTGCTGGTGGCGAACGAGATGACCGTTCCGGCACCGGCACCCAAGGCGGCGCCCCGGACGGCGTCTTTGAGGTCGCCGCCGACGATCAGCCCGATGAGCGCGCCCGCTGCTGCACCGCGCGCGGCGTCGCGGCCCAAGCTGCGGTCGCTGTCGCGGTCCGTGTCGGCGCTGACCACATCGGCCGCGAAGTCGCTCGTGCGTCCGTTGACGCGAATGCGGTCGAAGTCGATTCGGAGGGCGGCGCTTTCGGTCGCGTTGCTGGACGGCGAGACGCCCGTTACGGTGCCATAGACAGTCGATCCGGCAGGGATGGCGACTCCGCCGCGCCGCGCCACGAGGTCTTCCGAAACCGAAGCCGTGAAGGTGTCGCCGACGCGAGCCGTCGAGGTGCTGACCGACTGATCCATGCGAACGGCGAGGTCGACGCCCTGAGGCAACTGGGACGTGTTCACCGGAACGGCGCCGCCGCCATCGGACGAAGCGAGCGTGCGCGCGTTTTGGCAGCCGGTGAGGGCGACGAGCAGGAGGAGAAAGAGAGAGAAGCGCATAGCGGAGAGGGAGAGAAGGCGAACGAGCCGCCGGATGAGGAGCGAGCCGGGTGGCCCACGAGTGAGATAGGGTCTACCAGAGACGCGCCGAGCGGTTACCGGCGTGCGCCACCGGATGCGCATGGTGAAGCAGACGATTTCGGCGTGGTGACGAGCACCACGGCACGCGCGTTGGTATCCGCTTAGATTGGCGCCTCCCTCCTACCGCGCCCGCCATGCCCACCCGCGTCTACGTCGTCGACGATCACGTCGTCACCCGCAAAGGCTACGTCTTCCTGCTCGACCGCGAGGCCGACATGACCGTCTGCGGCGAAGCCGACTCGGCCGAGGAAGCCCTGACTGGCCTGCGCGAGACTGAGGCCGACGTAGTCGTCGCCGATCTGCGGATGGACGGCATGAGCGGACTCGAACTGGTCAAGCGCATCGGCGACGAGCACGCCGAGTTACCCGTGCTGATCGTGTCGATGCACGACGAAGCGCTCTACGCCGAGCGCGCACTTGCGGCAGGCGCGCGAGGCTACCTGATGAAGAACAAAGCCGGACCGCTCGTCGTCGACGCGATCCGCAAGCTGGCACGAGGCGGCGTGTATTTCAGCGAGCGGATGAACGCGCAGATGCTGACCGGGCGCAGGCGCTCGGAGCCGGGACCGGCGGGCGTCGTGTCGAGCCTGAGCGATCGCGAACTAGAAGCGTTCGAGCACCTGGGCAGTGGCCTGACGACGGCGCAGATCGCCGACGCGATGGCGATTAGCCCCAACACGGTCGAGTCGTACCGCGCCCGCCTCAAAGCCAAGCTGGGCCTGTCGAGCGGCGCCGAACTGACGCGCTTCGCGATGCAGCACGCTTCGGATCAAGGCCTGTGACGGGCGACGATTCGGGTAGCGCATTGGATAGCCGCGCGCTGCCCCCCGCGTTCTCGCGCGTGCTGCTGACGGCAGAGTTGCTGCGCGCGCGCACGCTGGCACTCTTCTTCGGACTGCTGCTAGCGCTGGTAGTCGTGCGCGGCTTGATCGAGCTGACATGCGGAATGGACGCGGCAACGCTAGCGGCGGGTCTATGGCCTCCGGTCGTCGTGCTGGGCGGGCTGGCGGCGACCGAAGCGCTAGCGTGGCGGCTAGCCTGGCGGCACCGGGGCAGCGGCACGGCGGTACCGGGCGTGCTATGGTTTCTGCTGACTCTGATTGAGGTCGGCGGACTGACGGCCGGCATGATCCTACTCGAATCGGGGCAAACTTCTCGGCCCGACCTGTCGGGCGAGGTAACGCTGCTGCTGCTGTTCCTCTCGCTCTCAGCGTTGCGACTGAGCTTTGGGGCGTCGGCGTTTACGGGCGCGTGCATCGCCGCCGGGTTTCTGGTGATGGTGGCGGCGCGGACGGCCAGCGGAGGCGTGCCGGGCGAAGACTACCTGTGGACGATGCTCGTGATCGTGGGCAGCGGCGTGGCGGTCGGCCTGATGGCGCAGGCCGTCCGCAAGCAGGCGCTGCGGCTGGTGCGCGTCGTCGAGGAGCGCGAGCAGTTGCAGCGCGACGTGCTTTCGGCGACCGAGCGCGAGCAGGCCCGCATCGGGCGCGATCTGCACGACAGCGTCGGTGCCCACCTGACGGGCGTCTCGTTCTACACGCGCGGCCTGCTGCGCGGCGTCGAGCAGGACCAGGCGCCGACGGCGGACGAGTTGCGGATGCTCGCCGAGCTAGTCGAAGGCGGCGTGGCGCAGGTGCGCTCGATCTCGCGCGGCCTGACGCCGAGCGAGTTGGGCGAAACCGGGCTGGCTGCGGCGCTCGAAGAACTGGCAGCGAGCAGCGAGGCGGTGAGCGGCGTGCGGTGCACATTTGATCTGAGTGGAACGCCGACGGCGCTGGACGCCTCGACGCGCGAACACCTCTACCGCATCGCCCAGGAATCGCTGACCAACGCCCTCAAACACGCAGCGCCGACACTCGTTGCCCTAGATCTAGCATACGAATCGGACGGGCTAGTGCTGACCGTGCGCGACGACGGGCCGGGCTGCCAGGAAGGAGCGACAGCCGGCAGTGGAATGCGGACGATGCGTCAGCGGGCGCAGCTGATCGGGGCGCAAGTAGAAGTAACTCAGGACAGCGGATGCGTGGTGCGCTGCACGTTGCAGAGGCGAGAGCGGTGAGCCAGTGCCAGGCGGCCGAGCGCTTCAGTCCGCGCATCCAGTTGGATTCCAGCCACCCGGGTTGTCTGTAGACGTCGAGCACGGCCGCATTGCCCCGGGCTCCGGGGCGCCCCGCCTGCACTTCGAAGCGAAAGTGTCGGTAGGGCAGGTTGGTGTAGGTGGCCCGCCGCTGCGCTCCTACCTCGAGCGAGTTCTCGCTAAAGCCGACGAGCCGGTAGCGGTAGCGAAGTTCGGACGGGCGGTCGGACGGCGGGTCGGATAGCACCACCTCGCCGATGACCGGGAGTTGGATCGGGCAGTTGGCTATCGTCGCGGGATCGACGCACACCAGTCCGTCCTGCGTCGGAAACGATAGGCGGAGGAGAGCGCTGCTCAGGCCTGGGAGATCGGTCCGGTCGGACTGCTCGCGCGATGCGCACGGTTGCACGTGCTCGCCGCGTTAACTTTGGAGTCCCACTCATCTCCCGGCTCCATGTCCGCACGCACGATCGTCCTCTTGCTTCTTGCCTTCGGGCTCGCTCCGATGGCTCACGCCCAGACAGCTGGCCCCGTCTTCGTCGACGGTCAGGCGCAGGTCGTGGCGGCGTTCGAAGATCCGGACGACTGGATCCGCGAGGAGCTGTGGGTCGAGACCAGTTTCGATTCGGACGGCGACGGCGCGATGGACCGCGTCCACGTAGCCGTCACGCGTCAGGCGCAGACGGACGATGGGCTCAAGGTGCCGGTCGTCTACGAAACGAGCCCCTACTTCGCAGGCACGGCGTCGCTGGGCGATCTGTTTTGGAACGTCGAGCATGAGATCGGCGATACGCCGCCGAGCCGGGGAGCCGCTCAGAAGTTCGAGGCGCGCAACAGCCCAGGCATCTCGCGTTCGCAGGAGCAGTCCTGGCTGCCACGCGGGTTCGCCGTCGTCCACTCGTCGTCGCCCGGAACGGGGCTCTCGCAGGGCTGCCCGACCGTCGGCGGTTCGAACGAAGCCCTCGCGCCCAAAGCAGTCGTCGACTGGCTCAACGGGCGGGCGCGCGGCTTCACGCAGCCCAATGGTGGCGACGAGGTGACGGCCGATTGGTCGACCGGAAAAGTCGGTATGACGGGGACGTCGTACAACGGCGCGCTGCCGGTCATGGCTGCCACGACCGGAGTCGACGGGCTGGAGGCGATCATTCCGATTGCGCCGGTCACGTCGTGGTACTACTACTACCGCTCCAACGGCGCCGTCCGCAGTCCGGGCGGCTACCTGGGCGAGGACGCCGACGTGCTCTACGACTTTATCCACAGCCGCGATTCGGACCGCTGGGACTATTGCAACCAGACGTACCGCGACGGCGAGATGGCGCACGGGCTGAGTAGGGAGACGGGAGACGTGACACCGTTCTGGGCCGCGCGCGACTACATCGCCCAGGCCGGTAACGTCCGCGCGGCCACGCTGATGGCGCACGGCTTCAACGACTGGAACGTGATGACCGAGAACAGTTTTGAGTTCGCCAAGGCGATCGAAAACAGAGGCGTGCCGGTCCAATACTACTATCACCAGCAAGGCCACGGCGGAGCGCCCCCGATGCGGCTGATGAACCGCTGGTTCACGCGCTACCTCTATGGCGTCGAGAATGGAGTCGAAAACGATCCGCGCGCCTGGATCGTGAGAGAAAACGACGACCGCATGGAGCCGACGCCCTACGCCTCGTTCCCCAACCCCGAGTCGCAATCTGTCCCGCTCTACGCGAGGGCAACGCGCACCGTCGCCGACGGCAGCAATGTGATGGGCAGCCTGAGCCTGACGCGCGGCGACGCTGCGCAGGGCATGGCGACGCTCTCGGACGACGTGTCGCAGAACGGCCAGTCGCTGTCGGACTTCGCGCCCAACGCGGCCCGCCTGCTCTACGTCACGCCGCGCCTCCAGACGCCGCTGCACCTCTCGGGCGTAACACGCGTGTCGATGCGCCTCTCGTCCGACAAACCGGCGGCCAACGTGTC
Source organism: Rhodothermales bacterium (assembly GCA_963841855.1). Classification (GTDB taxonomy): domain Bacteria; phylum Bacteroidota; class Rhodothermia; order Rhodothermales; family BA12; genus CAXBBB01. The sequence goes on from CAWJEJ010000003.1 coordinate 427,369, forward strand.
GGTCTGGCTCGTCTCGCTGCCGTGGTCGGACGGGTGGCACAAGGCGGGCGGCGGCATCACGCGCGGCTGGGCCGATCCGCAGAACGCTCAGGCGCTCGACAGCAGCGCTCCGCTCGTACCCGGCCAGTTCGTCGACCTCTCGTTCGACCTTCAGCCCGACGACGAGATCATCGCCGCCGGCCAGATGCTCGGCCTGATGGTGTTTTCGAGCGATCCCGAGTTCTTGCTCCATCCAGCCGCCGGCACCCAACTCACGCTCGATCAGGACGCTCTGATGGTCCAGCTTCCCGTCGTTGGTGGAAGCGAAGCTCTGAGCGCGGCCTTCGGCTACTAAACGCTCTCTACGATGCTTCGCCTTTTCGCATTACTCCTGCTCACATCGGGCTGCAGCGGGCTGTGTCCTCGTGACGGCTCCCCCGAAAAGGCGGCGTGCGAGCAGCAGATCGAGGACGACAGGGCCACTGCGCAGAGCGGATGGAGAAATGGGGAGCGTGCGCGCGACGAGAGGAGCGCTCCGCGGCAGGCACGCTTCGCGTCGGACCTGAAACGGGGAATGACGCGGACCGAACTGAGCGATCTCGCCGGCGCGCCTGACCGGAGACAGGCCATCGACGGTCGGGAGACGTGGTCGTTCTACGTGGATGGCCAGCGCGCCCTCGCCGTAACGCTCGTCGACGGCCTCGTGACCCAATGGCGCCACGTCGTGCGGTGAAGGCTGCGCTAGCAGGTCGACCGGTGCGAAGAATCGGAGCATGAGTCCTCGTTACGTGGTATCGAATCCGCGGCCCCACGCTCATGCCGCTCACCCGCGAGACCAATTCGCTATCCGCCTAACCCAACTACCATGCGCGTCATACTTCCCGGAGGATCCGGCCAGATCGGAACGCTGCTCGCCCGAGCGCTGACGCGCGATGGGCACCGAGTCGTCGTACTCAGCCGCCCGCCCGCTGGCGACGATCAGCCGTGGCGCACCGTCGTGTGGGACGGAAAGACGCTGGGTGAGTGGACCGACGAGTTGGAAGGCGCTGATCTGGTTGTCAACCTTGCGGGATACAGCGTCGACTGTCGATACTCCGAAGCCAACCGACGCCGCATCCTGGACTCGCGCGTCGACTCGACGCGCGTCCTCGGCCAGGCGCTCGCCCAGGCCGACGATCCGCCGCGCGTCTGGCTCCAATCCAGCACGGCGACCATCTACGCGCACCGGTTCGACGCGCCCAACGACGAAGCCACCGGCATCTTGGGCGGAGACGAACCGGACGTGCCCGACACGTGGCGGTTCAGCATCGACGTGGCCCGATCGTGGGAGGAAGCAGCGCGCGCGACAGTCCCCGACGGCGTGCGGCTCGTCCTGCTGCGCTCGGCGATGGTGATGAGCCCGGACGCAGGCGGCGTGTTCGACGTACTGCTCGGATTGGTCCGCCGGGGGCTGGGCGGCACGTCGGGGAGCGGGCGGCAGTACGTGTCGTGGATCCACGCGGACGATTTCGTGCGCGCGATCTATCATCTGGCCGAGCGCGACGATCTGAGCGGTCCGGTCAACCTCGCCGCTCCCCATCCGCTGCCCAACTCAGATTTTATGCGCGCGCTTCGCCAGGCGTGGGGCACGCGCATCGGCCTGCCGGCGACCGACTGGATGCTCGAAATCGGCGCGCTAATGCTGCGGACCGAAACCGAGTTGGTCCTCAAAAGTCGGCGCGTCGTTCCGGGCCGATTGCTGGACTCGGGGTTCGCGTTCAGATTCGCCGAGTGGCCTCCTGCTGCTATCGATCTGGTTGCGCAGTGGCGCGAGCGGCGGAGATGAGGATTACGCTTCCCCAACGCACGGACTCGTAGGGACGAGACTTTTCTCGACTGGCGGCAAGAGCAGCGCATCTCGTATCGGAACGACCTGCGACGCGCGCCCTCTGTCAGCGGACGAGGCGCGATCCGTCTGGCAACGGGTCTCCCAGGCGCAGCACGCGCGGGCCAGCGATTCCGAACGTATCGCATACGGCGTCCACCAGCCCATCGCGCACGACGAGCAGCACGCGCGGTCCGCCGGGCGACTGGGCGCGCGATACGGCTTCGCGGACAGCAGGTGCGATTCCTGCCCCTCTGAGTTCGAGCGGACCGACTTCGTCGATCACGATCCACCTCTCGCCCGCATTGGCGCCGAGCGCGTCGATGACACAGGTGTTGGCCCAGGCGAGTGTCGAAGCTGAGAACGTGAACCGGCCGACGCGCACTTGGTCCTGCTCTGGCGTCGCCGCGCCGGCTTCCAAAGCGCGCGATTGGCCGGATCGGAGGCAGAGCACGCGGCGGCTTCCGCCAGCGACGGGTTGCAATATGCCGCTCGATTGGCCGGGAGGAAAGGCCGAGAGCAGAGCCGTCGTCTTACCGGTTCGGATCGGGCCGGTGAAGATCGCGATCACGACGGCGCCTCCAAATCGGGCGCGGCCAAGGCCGCCGACGTGACGAGGGTGGCGAAAGCGATGGGGCGAGCCAGTCCGCTTCCCCGCGTCCGGCGCCAGGCGATACGGGAGAGTGCCGCCAGTTCGGGAAGTTGATCCGCCGCCTGTGCCACGTGGGCTCCGCGCGCCGAACCGCGCGCCCATCGGTGGACCACACGCATCAGCAGCGGAGCGACGACAGCGACCCAGATACCGACGAGCACGACCGCTCGCCCCATCGCAACTGCCGCCGCGGCCAAGGGACGCACCGTGTCGTCGGCCAAGCCGAGCAGCGCGTATGCTCCGAGCAGCAGCGCCACCAGCCCCAACCGCCGCATGGCAGGGCGCTTCCACCACACGCGTGCGCTCCGCCTTTGAGATACTGCTCGACTCTCGGCCTGCCGACGCGCTTCAATCGCCATCGCTCGGGCCTCCGCCTCGCCGGAAGCGCGAAACATCCGGCGCGGCAACCGCGCGCCCAGCACGCCCGCGACGACGCCCATCGCCACGTGCAAGCCGACGTAAACGCCGACCAGCCAAACGCTGGCCGAGTCTGGACCGGCGGCTACTCTCACCAACGGTCCGATTTGCCGGACGGCCAGCGCTACCAACGCGTCGACTGCGTCCCAGAACGCGGCTCCGAACAGCAGCGTCATCACCAGCACTCGCTGCACGGCAGACTCGGCCAGCGCGGCGACGCCTAGCACCAACGGTCCCGCCGTCCGCCCCAACGTCGGCAACACGAGCGCCGCCAGCCCACCCTGAAACGCGACGGCCAGATACGCCCCGACTGGCGCATGCGGACTCGCCGCCGCCTTGACGCCCAGCACGATCGCCGTTGCGGTGAGCAGTGTTCGCCGCACCGGTCGATCGTCGCGGCGAGCGGCGTGGGCGATCAGAGACAGCAGCACGACGGCGCTCGACCCTACGAGGAGCCCGGTCAGCGGTAGACGCAGCGCGTGCAGCGCGCCGCCCAGTCCGACTTCGGCTAGTGCCCACAGCGCCGTCAGCCGCGCTACGGCTGGCGAACCGTCGGCGACTCCGCTCTCTGATGGGGTCGGGTCTAGGCGGATGCGCGTCACCGCCACGTCTTGTGAGTGCGCTGCCGCGTCACATGCCCTCCTGCACGCGCGCGCCGCCGGGTTTGGCAAACGCCTCGTCCGGCACGTCGGCGTCGAAGCGCAGGTCGGTGACCGTTCCCACGGCGCGCTGAATTCCCGTCTCGGACGAGAACGAGCGAAAGCCTGCCTGCATCGCGATGCCGCTTCCGGGCGATTGATCGCCATCGTAGACCATCGTCGTCTCGGCCAGTTCGCCGCCCGGATTGAAGTACGAAACGACGTAGCGGACACCTTGGACGCGGTTGGTCGAGGGGTCGAGCAGCAGATCATAATAGTCGCCCGGCGCGTCGCCGATGCCTGCGTCGAACGTAATGCGAACCACGTCGACCAGTCGGCCGTCGACCGTGTCGGACAGGGCGAGTGCATAGTTGACGCCTGGGTCGGCGAGTACGAACGGCATCGACACGAAATAGTAGGGCGTCAGCGACCAAAAGCGCACGTTGACCGGCGGCTCGGCATCGGCGGGCGCGATCCAGGCTTCACTCCCGGTCCAACCGAACCGAACGGTCGTGTCTGAGGCGAGCTGGTGGACGGCCCTCGCGTCCCACGGGTCGACCAGTTGGTACGTGTCGATCGGGTCACCGGTCGCGTTGCCGTCCGCGTCGGTGCGCTGGTAGGCGTAGCGGTAGCGTAGCGGCCCGCCTCGGTACCACGCCTCCAACCCGCCATGCGCTCGGATGGCGGCGGCGACGCGCTGCCCTGCTTGGGAAGCATCCATCCGCTCGTCCGCGTCGGCCACGCGCGCGTCGACGGCGTCTGTGAGAGCCGACGTGTCGTAGTCGGCACAGCCCCAAAAGAGCAGCAGCGGGAGGAGTGAAAACAAGCGCATCGGTCCGACCGGGTGAGGATCGCTCGGCACGCCCAAACCGGAATGCGCGTTCCCACCTCGCGGCTGGGTGCGGCACCGGGCGCGGCGCGTGCGCGGTCGGCGGGCTGCTTTGGAGTGGCCGAGCGGGGAGGCGAGCGCGAGCGTAGCTTTCGGCTCCTCACCTGCTCCGCCCCATGCTCGTCCTCGGCCTGTCCGGCTTCTATCACGACTCGGCCGCCTGCCTCTTGCGCGACGGTCACATCGTGGCGGCAGCGCAGGAAGAGCGGTTTACGCGCGTCAAGCACGACCCCAGTTTTCCCCACCACGCCGTCGCCTATTGCCTGCGCCAGGGTGGAGCGACCGTCGCCGATCTGGATGCTGTCGCGTTTTACGACAAGCCGCTGCTGACGTTCGAGCGCCTGCTAGAGACGTACGTCGCGAGTGCACCGCGCGGGCTGCTCTCGTGGTGGGCGGCGATGCCGGTTTGGCTCAAAAAGAAGCTGTGGACCGGCGACACGATCCGCAAGGCGCTGGACTACGAGGGACCGCTGTTCTTTCCCGAGCATCACGAGAGCCATGCCGCGAGCGCCTTCTTCGCGTCCCCTTTCGAGCGCGCAGCCGTCCTCACGACCGACGGCGTCGGCGAGTGGGCTACGACGACGATCGGGCACGGCGAGGCAGGCACGCTGACTCTGGCGCGCGAACTCCACTTTCCCCACTCGCTGGGCCTGCTCTATTCGGCGCTCACCTACTTCTGCGGCTTTCGCGTCAACAGCGGCGAGTACAAGCTGATGGGATTGGCGCCCTACGGCACGCCGCGCTTTGCCCAGTCCATCCGCGACCACCTGATCGACCTGCGCGGCGATGGCTCGTTTCGGCTCAACATGGCCTACTTCGGCTATGCGACCGGCCTGCGCATGACGACGCGCAAAATGGAAGGACTCTTCGGCCCGCGCCGCACGCCCGAATCCAAACTGACGCCGCGCGACCTGGATCTGGCCGCCTCGATCCAGGCTGTCACGACCGACGCCGTCTTGGGTCTGGCTAGAGAAGCGGTCCGGCTGTCCGGCAGCCGTAAGCTGGCGATGGCCGGGGGCGTCGCCCTCAACTGCGTCGCCAACGGGCACCTGCTGCGCTCTGGACTGGTCGACGAACTGTGGATCCAGCCCGCCGCCGGAGATGCGGGCGGCGCTTTGGGATCCGCTCTGGCCGCCTACCACCACGCGATGGGCCAGCCGCGCCCCGCGCCGACCGGCGACCTGATGCGCGGCGGCTACCTCGGTCCCGCCTTCTCGGACGACGCCATCGCCGACATGCTCGCCGCGGCCGGCGTTCCGTTCACGCGCGCCGACAGCGACGCCGACCTGGTCGCTCGGACGGCCGATCTGCTCGCCGCTGGAAAGGCTGTGGGCTGGTTCCAGGGACGGATGGAGTATGGGCCGCGCGCGCTGGGCAACCGCTCAATCCTCGCCGACGCGCGCGGACGCGAGGTGCAGCGGACGGTCAACCTCAAGGTCAAGTTCAGAGAGAGCTTCCGGCCGTTCGCGCCGTCGGTCGTGGCCGAGCAGGCGTCGAAGTTTTTCGACCTGGATGCGCCGTCGCCCTACATGCTGCTCGTGGCGCCGGTCAACGACGCGACGGTCGAGGGGCAGGGGCTGGACCAGTTGGGAAGTGTCGGCGGCCCGATTCCCGCCGTCACCCACGTCGACGGGTCGGCGCGCGTGCAGACGGTCGACGGCGAGCACAATCCGCTCTTCCACGCCCTGCTTACGGCGTTCGGCGAGCGGACAGGCACGCCGGTGCTGGTCAACACCAGTTTCAACGTTCGGGGCGAGCCCATCGTAGCCACGCCCGAGGACGCCTACCGCTGCTTCCGCGCGACGCACCTCGACGCCCTCGTGATGGGCCGGTTCGTGCTCGAAAAGTCGGCCATTCCCGGCGCCGAGAAGGAGACGCTCACACCCGAACAGGTCGCCCAGACGTACGGGCTGGACTGACGCGCGGCCGGGTGCGCTGCAGCGTGTGATCTGAGTGTGCTAGGTTACAAGTCGCGCGCTCCCGTCGATATCTACCTCTCATCGAATCCGTCCGGCCTCCTCCCACATGCGTCGCCTCGCTGCACTCTGCGCTTTTCTCCTGCTGCTCGCATCGACTGCGGGGGCCAATTATGCGTGTGCCCAGCCGGGCTGGCGGGGACTGGTGCACTACGGCTACGAGACGACGGTGTGGAGCGTCGACGATGGGTTACCGCAAAACTCCAATCAGCGCGTGCTGCGCGGCAGCGACGGATCGATCTGGATGGGCGGCTTCGGCACGCCCGCGCGCTTCGACGGCTACGCGTTTCGTCCGGCTCCGCTGCGAGGCATCCCGCGCGGGGCGGTAGTCTACGGCGACGCGCTGATGCCGTGTCCCGGTGGCGGAATGTGCGCTGTCGTCAGGGGACACGGCGTCTGGCGCGTGCAGGGCGACTCGCTGAGCCAGCGGCTGGCATCCTTCGACGTCGAGGGATATGGGCGCGACGAATACTCCGACGCGATCATCGTGCAAACGTCGCAGCAGACCGACGCCTCCTTCTACCTCGTCCGCGCCGACACGACCTATCGCCTCGGGCCCTACCCGCCTCTGGGAATCACGCGCAACGGGATGGCGGCGATGGGGCGTGACGGTACGCTCTACAGCTATTCGGCGCGCGGCCAAACATGGAAACTCCAGCGCGGCGAGTGGTCGCTCCACAGTACGCAGCCTCTGGGCTTCGCCACGTCGAACCTGTCTGGGGATTCGGCGGGAGACGTCTGGACGACGGGTGAGGCGGGTATCCACCGTTTGACACCCAGCGGGCTGGAGCCATTTTCCTCGCTGGGATGGTCGCGCCACATTCTGCCCTACCGGGACGGATACCTAGCCGCCGGGCGAGACGGTGTCTTCCGGCTTTCGTCCGACGGCGCCGTCTTGGACACGCTGGCGACGCAGCACGCCAACTGGCTCTACGCCGACGAGAGCGGCGCGATATGGGTCGCGTTGGAATCCGACGGCGTGATGCGCCTGCGTCCACACCGCATCGGAACGGTCGACCTGGGCGGATTCGGCACCAGCGGCGTCCGCAGCATCGTTCGCGACCGCAACGGTAGCCTGTGGACGACGGGCAACTGCCAGGGTATCCTGAACCTGACCGCGCAGGGCGAGCGAACCATCTATGGAACGTCGGACGAGAACCTGTCCAAAGAGCAATCGATCTACATTTCCAGTTGCCTCTGGACGGCCGCGCAGACTCCCGACGGTACGATCTGGACGACTGGGATCGGCGGGCGTCTGCACGCGATTCGCGATGGGCGCATTCGGCTGATCGACGAGATAGCGGGCACGTCAGAGTTCAGCCTGGAGGGCGGCTCTACCGTCCTGTTTACCGACCGCAGCGGCACGCTTTGGACCAGCCGCCGCTCGGACGGACGCGTCTTCCGGCGCTCGCGGTCGAGCGAGTTCGTCGCCGTTCCTTCGCTGGGCCTGCGCGACAGCACGAGCGACGCCGAAGGGACGAAGGCCGAGGCGCCCAACGTCTCTCAGTTTTTCGAGGATGCTCAGGGCGTCCTTTGGATCGGCGGGTCAGGCTTCGTGTCGCGTTTCGACGGTGAGGCGTTCGTGACCGTTCTCCGGGTCGAAGGGGCTGCGCGCTCGTTCGTCCAGGCCGCAGACGGCACGCTCTACGTCGGCACCTACGGCGGCGGCATCTACCGCCTCGACCTCGACGCTCAGCGGCGAGCCCAAACCGGCACCCTGCACGCCTCCGATGTGCCCCGCTTCCGCGCGTCCGACGGGCTGCCTGATGATTTCGTCTCGCTCCTCCACCTCGACGACCGTGGCCGCTTGTGGTCTTCGCACAATCAAGGGCTGGCACGCACGCATCTGAAGGCGCTCGACACGTTTTGGGAAGGCGGCCCGGCTCCCCACACCCGGATCTTCACGTCGGCGGACGGTCTGCCGAGTACCGAAGCCAACGGCGGATTCCAGGGAGCCGGGCTGGTGTGGCCCGACGGCACGCTCTGGCTCCCGACCATCAAGGGCGTAGCCGTTCTCGCCCCCGACCTGGCCGACGACGCGCAGCCGCCCCCGCCGCCCTACTTGCAACTGGCTGAGATCGACGGAGTGCCGGTTTCGTGCGCGGCGGTCGGCCCTTGCTCGCTCCAACTCTCGCCGTCCGACCGCCGCATCCGGTTTCGCATCGGTGCGCTCACGACCGGGCAGTCGCGCAGCGTCGATCTCGACGTTCGGCTGTGGGGCGGATCGGGCTTGTGGGAACGCGTCGACCCGACTGATCGGAGCATTACCTATGGCGGGCTGCGCGGCGGATCGTACCGGCTCGAAGGCCGCGCTCGGAGCGTCGACGGTACGTGGGGAGAGGCGCACGTGCTCGCCTCGCTGGCCGTCCCGACGCCGCTCCACCAGCAGTTGTGGTTCCTGATCGCTGCGGCTCTGGCGTTGGCACTGGGCGTAGCCGGGTTCGTCCACCTGCGCGGTCGTTCGCTGCGCGCGCAAGCCCACGTGCTCCAGCAAGCGGTCGATGTTCAGACGGACCAGCTGCGCGTGGCGTCGGCGCGCCTCGAAGCACAAAACGCGGCGCTGTCGGATCTGGTCGAGAGCAAAGAGCGCGTGATGCGCATGGTGTCGCACGACCTCAAGAACCCCATCGGCGGCATCGTCGGGCTGGCCGACATCGTGCAGAGCGAGCTGGCGCCGGGCTCGGAAGCGCACGAGATGACCGGTCTGATACGTGGGGCGGGCGAGCAGTCGCTCACACTCATCCACTCGATCCTCGACGCGCAGCACCCCGAAACCGTCCCCCATCTGGCCGAACTTGCCCCGGTCGACGTGCGCAGCATTGTCACGGCCGCCGCCGCGCTCTCGCGGGGTTTCGCCCATACCAAGGAGCAGCGCATCGAAACGGCGATGCCACCACGCCCACTCTTGGTCCGCGCCGACGCGTTGCGGCTCCGTCTGGTCGTAGACAATCTGATTTCCAACGCCCTCAAGTACGCGCCGCGCGCCACGGCCGTCCGCATCTCTGCCGATCTCGACGACGCCCACGCAGTGCTCACCGTCGACGACGCCGGGCCGGGCATTCCGCTGGGCGACCGCGACCGCGTCTTCGATCCCTACACACGCCTAGCCGCTCAGCCGACCGGATCCGAGACCGTCACGGGACTCGGGCTCTTCCTGGTGCGCGAGATCGTGCGGCAGTACGGCGGCTCCATATGGGTCGACGAAAGCCCTGAGGGAGGCGCTCGCTTCGCCGTTCGCCTGCCTGTCGTGGACCACGAAAGCGGCTCGCCCGGCACCTGAAGGGCATGTGTGGAAAAGATAGCGTCCGATCGATTAGGGTATGACATAGCGTGGGCACCGTACATGTTTGATCATGTGATCACTCCCACTCTCCACGCCCACAATGGACCGCTCTCCCCACTTCTCCGGCCTCTGGCAAGATGACGAACGCACCGCTATACTCGACGCCGTCCAAACGCTCGCCGGACGTCCCGAAACGGGTTCTCTGCGCGGTCCCGACTGGACGTTTCACCGCTACGAATCGGGCGCGCACGCTGTCTTTGCGGCTTCCCATCGCAGCGCGACGCGGATGCTCACCGCCACGACCGCAGACGAACTCGCCCTGCGCCTGCGCGGCTACGGCAAGCCTGCCGCCGAGGAGACGTTGGTCTCTCTGGCGCTGGCCGCCTGACGAGCGGCGCGAGCGTAGCTTGGCGTCATGGCCACTGCTCTCGCTCGCTTCGATACCGACCATCGGCCCGCTCTGGGCCTTCTCGCAGGTGTCGATGAAGCGGGGCGCGGATGTCTTGCCGGTCCCGTCGTGGCCGCGGCCGTGATCCTGCCGCCCGACTGCTCGATCGACGGGCTGGACGACTCTAAGAGGCTGTCACCGGCTCAGCGCGACGCGTTGTTCGAGCGCATCCCGGCCCTCGCCGTCGCATACGGTGTCGGCGTCTGCTCACCTGCCGAGGTCGACCGGCTCAACGTGCTGCACGCGGCGATGGAAGCGATGCGCCGAGCCCTTGCCGCGATGGACACGGCGCCCGATGGCATCCTGATCGACGGCAACCGGCTCCCTCCCAATCTGCCCGCGTCCGCTGTTGCCGTCGCCGTCGTCAAAGGCGACACCAAGAGCCAGAGCATCGCCGCGGCGTCCGTCATCGCCAAGGTCACGCGCGATCGCCTGATGGTCGACCTGGGCGCCAGTTTTCCGGAGTACGACTGGAAGAGCAACAAGGGCTATCCAACGCGCGCGCACTATGCCGCTCTGGCCGCGCACGGCCCGACGATCCACCACCGCCGCTCGTTTCGCCTGACGTGACGCGCGCTCAGCCGACGCGTTCTCCGGCTTCCAGGCTAGCACCACGCGCAAAATCCGCCGCGCTCTGACGTGTACGTCCTGCCGGTTGCACCTCAAGCAGTTCAAGCGTCCGGTCCGCGCAGGCGACGAACAGGCGGTCACCGGCGACCGATAGCGTCCCAGGCTCGGCCAGCTTCGGTTCGCCCGCCGAATTGTCCGGGAGCGCGGTTCGGTAGAGTTTGAGCGTATCCCCGCGCCACCTCGTCCACGCGCCGGGAGCGGGCGAGAAGCCGTGGACGTGCCGGCGCACCTGAGCGGCAGTCAGGCTCCAGTCGATCTCGCCTTCGTCGCGAAACAGCTTGGGTGCAGGCGTGGCGAGCGTGTCGTCCTGCGGCTGTGGGCGGGCTTCGCCTCGCTCGTAGAGCCGAACGGTTTCGACGACCAGATCGGCGCCCTGCGTCATCAACCGATCGTGCAGATCGCCCGCCGTCTCGTCCGGCGACAGCGAGACGCGCCGTTGCAGCAGAATGCCGCCCGTGTCGACGCGGGCCGCCAGAGCGAACGTTGTCAGGCCGGTTTCGTCATCACCCGCCATCACGGCGCGCTGGATTGGGGCTGCGCCTCGGTAACGCGGAAGCAGCGAGCCGTGCAGGTTGAACGCGCCCAGGCTGGCCGATTCGAAGATGGCCGGCGGTAGGATCTTGAACGCGACGACGACGATCAAGTCAGCTTTCAGCGCCGCCATCTGGTCTGCGAACTCGGGCGATCGGACCGAATCGGGTTGCAGAATCCTCTCGATGCCTAGCCGCTCGGCTGCCTGTTTGACAGGCGGAGACGTCGGCGGCTTCCGGCGGCTCCCCGGCGTATCCAGCGACGTGACGACGGCTGCCGGCGCATGGCCCGCCGCGACGAGCGCTTCCAGTGATGGTACAGCAAACTCGGGCGTGCCCATGAACACGATGCGGAGCGGTTGAGACATGCAGGCGAGAGAGCGATTGTGAGATCCAGATTAACCAGAAATAACCTATCAGGTCGCAAAGACCTGATAGGTTATACGAACTACCTATCGCTGCGACGTGCTACAGCCGCGTCCGGTCGTCCCAGATCGGATGAAGCAGCCGGTAATCGCCGACGCCGGTCTGGTCGATGAAAATGAAGCGGCGGCCGATGTGGTTGTACGTCCAGACTTCGTACGGATCGTTGTCGAAGCTGAACGGATGCCGCTCGATCTCGGTGGGCTCGCCGAATCGGATCATGACCAATCCGCGATCGGTCTCCCATCCGTTGCGCGCGCCCGCTTTGTAGCTGCGGTTCGAGTGGGCGACGCGCAGGTAGTATTCCTCCATGCGCTCGTTGCGCGCCGTTCCGGGCGTCGGGTCCATGCGCTCCCAGTAGGCGCGGAAGCGCCGCAGACGCTCGGCCGTGCTAGGCGCGTCGCGAATGGCCTCGATGTCGCGCGGTTTGGCGATGTGAACGAGTTGGCCGATGGCGCTGTCCAGGTCGCGGACGTGCTGCGCCAGCCCGGTCCACATCACCTCGACCGGCTTCTCGCGCGCGGCGAGCGTGTCGCCCGAAAGCGATTCGAGCCGGATGCGGACCGTGTAGCTGCCCACGCGGAATCCTTCGAGCGGGATTGTCACGACGACCGGGTTGCGTCCCACTTTGAGCTTCGTCGGGGCAACCATCGAGTAGGTGGCGTTCGACGACTCGTCCTGCTCCATGCCCAGCGCCGAACGCACCAGCGAGCGCCGCGCCTGCCTGCGCACCTCGCGCACGACGCGCACCTCACGGGGAGCGTCCGAATACACTTCGTAGAAAAATGAGAACGTCCGCTCGTCCGAGGAGACGGCGTTCGATACGCGCGGGCTGATGCTCGCCTTGGCCGCATCGTAGCTGTCGACCAGGATCAGATCGCTCACCGACGGCGCGCGCGACAAGTCGGCCACGACTGTCGTCATCTCGTGGGCGTACGCGCGCGACGAGGCGGCGTCTTCGATGCTGAACTTCAACAGGTACGGACCGGGCGCGAGTGCGAGCGATTGGGCCGTTCGGTCGGCGAACCGGTCTTCGATCGTCGCGTCGTAGGTCGAGGCGGTTACGGTCTTGTCCCACGTCTTGCCTGCGACGTACGCGCCCTGCCGCCCGCCCCGCTCGAGCCGGTAGACACCGAGCGTGACGCTGTAGCGGCTCTGATATCCAGCGTCGGCGCGCGTGAACGAGAGCGCGGCATAGGAGATCTTCGTGTACACGTCGAGGCGTGTCTGCGTCCCGGCGTCGGCACGCACGCTGATGGCGTCGACTTCGAACGGAGCGGCGGCTTCCTGCGCGACAGCCGCTCCGCAGATCAGCAGCGCACAACCGATCCACAGGCAGACGCGCAGAGCGAAGCGTTCGAGAACCATCATGCCGAAAAGTGTAGCTGTACGCAGAAGCAGAGCAAGGCGAAAAGGCAGCGGAGACGTAGCGCGTCTAGGACGCCGCGCGCACGATACGCTGACTGATGGATAGGGAAGAGCCCAAAGGCGGAAATGCAAAGATGCGACATTTACGGCTCTGCGCGTCGCCCGCAATGTCTCGCCCGCCCGAGTGCGCATCTGAACCGTTTTCTAAAGCGCTCAACGGCTCATTGTGTGCTCAACCGGTGCCACTCCAGCCCGTTTGCTCATCGTGCGACCGCGTCATGGAGACCTCGACGGATCCCGTGTGCCGCGTCGATATGGGTTCTATGAGAGCCAGAAAGCACGGCGCGTCGGCAATGGGACGGTGCTGAGTCGCGCGCGGGACGACGCAAAACGAACCGGCTTCCAGTTCGACCGCACCGTCCTCCAACTCGATGCGCAGCCGGCCCTTGAGGATCAAGAACAACTCGTCCTCGTCGGCATGGTCGTGCCATACGAATTCGCCCCTGACCTTGGCGACCTTGACGTACTGATCGCCCACACGCCCCACCACGCGCGGCGACCACCATTCAGTCAGCTTCTCTGCTTCGGTCAGCAGGTGAACGGCGTCGATCATGGTGGACGAGAGGTAGGGTGGGGCGAGAGCGCTTGGAAGGCCGAGAAGGTACGCCCGCCGGCCGCCTATCTTCGGCGCTCCTCTGCACCACCGATACCATGCCCACTTCCGATCTGCTTACCGTCGGCATCGCTCAGATAGCGCCTGTCTGGCTCGACCGAGACGCCACGCTCGCCCGCGTCATCGACTTCGTAGAGGAGGCCGCCGGCGCGGGCTGCGGGCTGGTCGCCTTCGGCGAGGCGTTCGTGCCGGGCTATCCGTTCTGGATCAGCCTGACCGATGGTGGACGCTTCGAGAGCGACGTGCAGAAAGATTTCCACGCCCACTACGTCGGCCAAGCCGTGTGCATCGCCGACGGCCACCTTGACGGCGTGTGCGCGGCTGTCAAGGCGAGCGGCGTCGCGGTCGTGCTGGGCGTCATCGAGCGCGACCGGAGACGAGGGCACAGCGTTTTCGCCTCGCTCGTCTACATAGATCCCCAAGGCGAGATCGGCAGCGTCCACCGCAAGCTGATGCCGACGTACGAGGAGCGCCTGTCGTGGGCGCCGGGAGACGGTCATGGCCTGCGTACGCACCGCCTCCACGCGTGGACGGTCGGCGGGCTGAACTGCTGGGAAAACTGGATGCCGCTGGCCAGAGCCGCGCTCTACGGGCAAGGCGAGGATCTACACGTCGCGATCTGGCCCGGCTCGACGCGCAACACGCACGACATCACGCGCATGATCGCCAAGGAAAGCCGCAGCTACGTCCTCTCGGCCGCGCCGCCGCTGTCGCCCGCCGACGTTCCCGACTCCGTCCCACATCGCGACCTGCTACTCTCCGCCCTCGCCCAAGGAGAAACGGGTGGAGACCAGATGTTCGCTGCGGGCGGATCGTGCATCGCCGGGCCGGATGGCGAGTGGATCGTCGCACCGGTCGAAGGGCGCGTCGGCCTGATCACGGCGCAGATCGACCACCGGAAGGTGCGGCGCGAGCGGCAGAACTTCGACCCGTCCGGCCACTACAGCCGCCCCGACGTGACGCGCCTGGTCGTCAACCGCGAGCGCCGAGGAACCGTCGATCTGCGCGACTGAGCAACTCGGTCAGGGAGCGCAGGTCTACACCCCCTTCACCACACGTCATTTCGCCGATGTTTTCATCCAAATCCACCCGCATCGTCTGGACTGTCAACGGCTACCTGCTACTGCTCGCCTTCGTCGCGGTGCTCGTCTTGCTGCTCGCCGAACTGCGAATCGACCACTGGTTTCACCGCTCGCCGGATCGCGGGCTGGTCGAGGTACCCGCTGGTGATTCGCTTCGCGCCCGCGCCGCCGCATCGCAGCATCTGGAATACGACCGCCCGACGCGCATCGGCGACACACCGGTTTTCTACTCGTCGGTCTACGTGATTGATACGCGGCACACCGAGGCGTTTCTCGAAGCCGAACAGTCGATGGAAGAGGTAGGGCCGGACGTTGTCGGCGAGCGGATCAACGTGCTGTTCTACGATGAGCAAACGCGCACGGCCCGGCCGCTGATGGAGAGCAACGCTGCAATCCTGACCGTCGACGCTCCTTCGCGCGAGCGGTATGGCCGAGACCAGGAAGCGATGCAACAGCCGTTCATCCTCTACCGCATCGCCCTGCGCGACACCGACGGCGACAAGCGGATCAACGATCAGGACGCATCGCGCTTCTACCTCTCCGACCTATCCGGACGCAATCTGCGCCCGATTACACCCGACGGGTTGGACCTGAGCTACCACTGGTTCGACGATGATTCCTCCTCCATCTGGTTCGAAGAACGAACACCCATCGGCGAGAACGCGCCCGGTACCGACCACCCGCTGATCAATCGGCGCGTGTACCGCTACGACGTGGCAGCCGCTACGTGGGACTCGTTCGACGCGCTGCAGCAGGCCTTCGACACGATCCGCGACGCGTACGGCGCCCGCTAAAGCTGTCAGCCGACGGCGCACGAGGCAGCATGCGGGCGCGCCACACCGTCCAGACGCGCGATCCGGTCCAGCCGCACCGATCCGACGCCGTCGACCTCAGTCCAGTCTGCGTTCTGGCGAGCATACACGTCGAGGACGCGCGCCGTTACCGTCGTGCCGTCCGTCAGTTCGAGAACGATGGGGATGCGGCGCAGCACGGCCGCTTCGATCCGGTCGTAGAAGCCGCAGTCGATGGGCATGTAGAGGTCGGGCATGGCCTGCGGAAAGAGTCTTGGAAAAGGGAAAGCTGACAGGTCTTGAAAACCTGTCAGCTTCGAGAAGACGGAGTCACCGCTCGGCGCAGCCCTCAGCCGATGACGTGCTGGGCCGCGTCGGTGAGAATGGACATGCCTTCGTCGATCTCGGCTTTGGTGATCGTGAGCGGCGGCCGAAAGCGGATGCTCGACGTGCCGCATCCCAGAATCGCGACGCCCCGCTCGAAGCAGGCTGCCGAGATGGCGTTGCGCGTGTGAGCGTCCTCGACCGTAAAGGCGCAAAAGGTGCCCTTGCCTCGGACGTTGGTGAACGGGAAGCGCTCGGCCAGTGCCAGCAGGTGCTCTTTGAGGTAGGCGCCCGTCTCGGCGGCGTGCGCGATCAGGTTGTCCGCCTCGATGATTTCGAGAATGCGATCGAAACGCACCATGTCGGCCAGGTTGCCTCCCCACGTTGAATTGATACGGCTCGACGTCTCGAAGACGTGCCCGTTGACCTCCTCAATCTTGCGACCGGCGAGGATGCCGCACACCTGCGTTTTCTTTCCGAAAGCCAGGATGTCGGGCTCGACGCCGAGCGTTTGGAACGCCCAAAAGTTGCCCGTCGCGCCGACGCCCGTCTGGACTTCGTCGAAGATGAGGAGGGCATCGTTTTCGTGCGCAATGTCTTTGACGGCCTGCAAGAACTCGGGTCGCAGGTGGTTGTCGCCGCCCTCGCCCTGGATCGGCTCGACGAGGATGCACGCGATGTCGTCCGGATGGTCGAGAAACGCGCGCTTGATCTGCGCAAGCGACAGCGCCTCGCGAACTTCCAGATCGCAGTCCATCGTTGCCTCGCCGCCTTCGTGCGCGATCATTGGCGTCGAGACGCGCGGCCAGTCGAACTTGGGGAAGTAGGCCGTTTTGGCTGGGACGGTGTTCGTGAGCGAGAGCGTGTAGCCGCTGCGCCCGTGAAACGCATGGTCGAAGTGCAGCACCTTCTGACCCACCTCGCGTCGATACCCCTTGGTGAAGTTGAGCCGCACTTTCCAGTCGAACGCCGCCTTGAGCGCATTCTCGACCGCCAGCGCTCCGCCCGCTACGAAAAAGGCGTGCGGCATCGAAGCAGGGATGCCTACGCGCTCGAACGTGTTGACGAAACGCGCGAAGTGCGGCGTATATACGTCTGAGTTGGCGATCTTGTTGACGGCGGCATCGGTCAGGCGCTCCATGAACGCCGCGTCGCCGCGCAGGCCCGGGTGGTTCATGCCCAGCGCCGACGAAGCGTAGAAGCCGAACAGGTCGAGGAAACGGCGACCGGTCGCGGCGTCGACCAGGTGGCGCCCTCGCGAGGCGTCCATGTCGAGGACCATATCCATCCCATCGGCCAGGATGTGGCGTCCCAGTGTGGCGCGCACGTCGGTGGGGGCGATGGTGTCGGTTTTCAATTCCATAGTCGTGGAGAGTGTGGGAGTGGAGGCATTGCGTGTTGCGTACAGACAAGGTAACAGACGAAAAGCGCATTTCCTGCCCTCAGAGGTCGATTCGATAGCCAGCATGGACGCCTGGACCAAGAATCGGGGTTTAGATCGACTAAACGCGAATACACTTTGCACGTTGCGAAAAGAGTCGCTGACCGAGTAGACGTTGAAGCGCGGGCGCGCTCGGATCCTGCCCCGAAGCGCGCCGTTGCCTCTGCACAGACGTAACCCGCTTGCAACCGTGCCGACGAACGCCCCGACTCTCCCTGGACAGATTCAACTCAAAAAGGCGCCCAAGGAAGCGTTGGTGCCCGAGGCCGAGGCGGGCGGCGACGGCTTTATGTCGCTTCCGGTTGTCGAGGCGCCGCCGTCGAACGCGCGCGGTAAGCGGCCCGACTGGCTGCGCGTCCGGCTGCCCTACGGCGAGACGTACAAGAGTGTGCTCGACACGATCGAGAAGTACGATCTGCACACCGTTTGCCAGAGCGCGCGCTGCCCCAACATGGGCGAGTGCTGGAGCGCGGGCACGGCGACGTTCATGATCCTGGGCAACGTCTGCACGCGCAGTTGCGGCTTTTGCGCCGTCATGACGGGCCGACCTGACACGGGCCTGGACTGGGACGAACCCCGACGCGTCGCCGAGGCGGCCAAGCTGATGGATCTGCGCCACGTCGTCGTGACGAGCGTCAACCGCGACGAGCGCAAAGACGGCGGCGCTCCGATCTTCGCCGAAACGATCCGCCTGGTCCGCGAAGCGCAGCCCGGCTGCACCATCGAAGTGCTGGTACCCGACTTCAGAGGCATCATGGACGGCGCGCTGAGCCTCGTGCTCGACGCGCGCCCCGACATCTTCAACCACAACGTCGAGACGATCCCGCGCCTCTACCGCCGCGTCCGCCCCCAAGCCGACTACCAGCGCTCGCTCGACGTGCTCAAACTCGCCAAGGACAACGGCCTGCGCACCAAGAGCGGTATTATGGTCGGTCTGGGCGAGAGCAAAGAGGAAGTCGTCGAGTTGATGCGCGACTTCGCGGCCCACGGCGTCGACGTGATGACGATCGGTCAGTACCTGCAGCCGACCAAGATGCACCTGCCCGTCGAGGAGTTCGTCCACCCGGACGTGTTCGCGTGGTACAAGGAGCAGGGCGAAGCGCTGGGCATCGACCACGTCGAGAGCGGCCCGCTCGTCCGGTCGAGCTACCACGCCGAGCGTCACGTAGCAGGCTACAAAGCAGAAGCCTGAGGCGATGGCCGAGACGCTGCTGACTGCTCCGACTGCTGCGCCCGACACGCTGGACGTGCTGGTCGACTCGCTGCACCGATTCACCGTCGACGACGTGCGGGCGATGGTCGAGGTAGGCGCGCTGGACTCCAACGCACCGGTCGAACTCGAATGCGGACTATTCATCAACATGCCTCCTCCCGGACCTCGCCACAACTTTCGCGTTCGATTTTTGAACTCGCTCTTTGCAGAAATCTTCTCGCTTGAACGTGGGCAGTTGATGGTTCAGGACGCCGTCATCCTGAGCGATGACACCTATTACGAGCCCGACCTCGCCATACTTCGCCCCGACGTGCGCCGCTCGCCCCAGGCCGACGACGTGCTGCTCGCCGTCGAGGTGTCCGATTCGACGCTGCGCCGCGACCGAAGCCGTAAAGCCGACGTATATGCCGCTGCTGGTATTCCGGAACTGTGGATCATCGCGCTGCCCGACGACGCGCTCTACGTCTACCGCGAGCCGCACGCCGACGGCTACCGCAGCCTGCGCAAGTTGACTGCCGGTGATACCGTCGCGCCGCTGACGTTTCCCGATGCGCCGCTCGACGTATCTGACCTGTTGGAGCGTGAGATATAATGCACCGCGCTCATTTGGTCGAGCTAATCCGGCAGAACGCTACGTGCGAGGTACTGGGCATAAACGCTGAACGATGACAGAAACGCGGACCACTGCTACACCTGCCGCCGAGCGCCCTAGCATCAATCGGGGCGGCGTGGCGCGGCGCCGGTTCACGTACGAGGAGTACCTCGCGATGGCCCAGGCAGGCGTGATCGCGCCCGACGAGCGCACGCAACTCATCAACGGCCAGATCGTCCATATGTCACCTGCTGGAAGCTCGCACGCCTCGAGCGTTCGCAAGATCACGGCAGCTTTCTATCGACAGTTCGCCGAAGAGCAGTTCGAGATCCTCGTCCAAGATCCATTGCGCGCGAGCGACCACGACCCTCCCGAGCCAGACGTGGCGCTCCTTGTCCCTGGCGATTACGACGAGCGTCACCCGACCGCCGCCGAAACGCTGCTCGCCGTCGAAGTATCAGACTCGACGCTTCGCTACGACCGTACCGTCAAAGCCAAGATGTACGCGCGCAGCGGAGTCGCCGAGTTGTGGATCGTCGCTATACCCGAGCGCGCCATCTACGTTTACCGCACGCCGACGGTTGACGGATATGCTGCCGTCCGGAAGCTGACTGGCGATGACCTCATTTCCACGCTCTGTGAGCCGGATGTGCTGTTCTCTATCTCGCTCATGCTTCCCAAAGCGAAAGCGTAACCCGATAGCCGAGCGCTCCGTAGGCTGCTGCATCAAACCTGCACCGCTATGCGCACGCTCTCCGCCCTCGCCGTCCTGCTGTTCGTCGCAGCGCCCGCCCTTGCGCAAGAGCGCACGCTGGCGTTCGAGCATCCGCTCCGGTCGGGAGGCACGTTGGTCGTCGACACCTACAAAGGATCGGTCGATGTGGAAGCGTGGGACGAGGATCATGTGGAGATCGACGTGCGCATCGTGGCGGACGACGACTCGAAGCCGGACGATGTCGATTTGGTCGATGTGAAGTTCGAGGCGTCGAACGGCCGCGTGTCTGTCGAGACGGATTACGAGCGCCTCAACGACTCCAAGACGCGGCGCTTTCTGGGCGTCGTGACGATCAACAACGGGGGCAGTTTGCCCTTCGTCCACTACACGATTCGGATGCCGCGCGGCGCCGAACTCAACATCGACGACTACAAGAGCGAAATCACGATCGCAGGCATGCAGGCAGACGTGACGGTCGAGAGCTACAAAGGCAGCATCCGCGTCAATGGCGCGCGTGACATCGACAT
The DNA here is from genome assembly GCA_963841855.1 of Rhodothermales bacterium. Lineage (GTDB taxonomy): Bacteria > Bacteroidota > Rhodothermia > Rhodothermales > BA12 > CAXBBB01. The sequence continues at coordinate 447,824 of CAWJEJ010000003.1, forward strand.
CGACACGTACAAGGGAACGGCGCGCGTCCGCGACGTGAGAGGCGGCGCCCGAGTCGACACGTACAAGGGCGATGTCGAAATCGCGTTCGCCAACCTGTCGGGCAAGGTCACCGTCGACACGTACAAAGGCGACGTGCGGCTGATCGTCCCCTACGGCGCAGGCTTCGCGCTCGACGCCGATCTGGGCCGCAAGGGCAACCTAGACACCAGGCTGCCCATCGACGTGCGCGACGGTCTCGCCAAGGGGCGCATGGGCAGCGGCGGCCCGACGGTCGCATTCGAGACCTACAAAGGCACGCTGCACCTCGACACGGCTCGGTAGACGCGCCCCATCGTTTGCGAAAAGCGCACGTGCGGCGCGGGCAGGCCACTCGTAGGTTGGCGGTTCACTTTTGAACTCCTCTCCGACATGGAACGCACCCTCGCCATTATCAAGCCCGACGCCGTCGCCAACGGACACGCCGGAGCCATCCTCGACCGCATTCTCAAAGAAGGCTTCGCCGTAAGGGCGATGAAACTCGTCCGCCTGAGCGAGACCGAAGCAGGCGGCTTCTACGCCGTCCACCACGAGCGCCCGTTCTTTGGCGAACTGGTCGAATTCATGTCGAGCGGCGCCTGTGTCCCTCTCGTCTTGGAGCGCGAAGATGCCGTCGCCAAGTGGCGCGAAGTGATCGGCGCGACCAACCCCGCCGACGCCGCCGAAGGCACGATCCGCAAGCAGTTCGCCGAGAGCCTGGGCCGCAACGCTGCGCACGGATCGGACAGCGCCGAGAACGGACGGATCGAAGCCAACTACTTCTTCGCCGAGCACGAAATCGTCGCCAACGGCTGAGGGTCCGCGACCCGCTGATGGGCTTCGCCCACCTCGTTCAAGCCTGTCAGATCGTTGAGGTCTGGCAGGCTTTTGCATGTGGACCGCAGAGAGACCCCGGCGATCAAACGAAAGAGCTATGGACGAAGCGCCGCACCCTCGTAGCGTCGCAGCATGCTGCGACGGAAGCCCTCGCCCACCGTCAGATACCCGCCGCCCATCTGTTGACGAACGGAAGCGCGCTCCAGTATCCTTGCAGCATAGTTCCATCCTGCGCCCGATGCAGATCGCTCCGTCCTCCCCCCGATGCAGATCGCTCCGTCCTCCCCTGTGTCAGCCTCGCCCCTTCCGCTCACCACAGACGACGCCACCGAGCGCACCTGCGCCAACTGCGACGCGCCGATGCACGGCCCGTACTGCGGCGTCTGCGGGCAGCACGCGCTCGACGGCAACCGGCTGACGTTCAAAGCGCTGTGGGGCGAGTTTCGGCGGCGCTTCCTCCACCTCGAGCACGGCTTGCTGCTCACGCTGCGGCACATGACGTTCAAGCCGGGCCACGTGATCGGACGCTACCTGCGAGGCGAGCGCAAACGCTACGTCAACCCGCTGGGCTTCGTCGTGATGGCGACGGCGTTCAACCTCGTCGTCCATGCGCTGACGGACTACCAAGACCGGATGCTGGAGCAGTTGGGCAGCGGCACGATGAACGCCGGGTCGACTTCGCGCTCGCTCGAGGAAATGCTGCGCACGTTCACCACGTGGTCGATGGAAAACAGCACCTACCTGACCGTCGTCATTTGCCTGTTCATCGCCCTCTTTCTGCGACTGTTCATGGGGCAGAAGATGCGCGTGGCCGAGGGGCTGGTCTTCGGCTTGTTCTGCTACGGGCAGGTTACCGTGATCGGAGCGCTTGCCGAGTTATCGTATCTCGTATGGCCCGACGCGCTAAACAGCATGAACGTCGAGATGATGATCGACAGCGGTCTGCTGCTCGTACTGGTCTGCGCGGCGGCGTATCAGATGTTTAAGACGTGGGGATCCGTCGCGCTGGCGGCGCTGAGCGTAGTGCTGGGGTACGTGGGATACATGGTGTTTCTAAGCGTCGTCATGATCGGCTTCGTCCTCGCCACGCTGCTGGCCGACGGAGAACAGGCGTGGACGCTCCGCGACGCGGCTGCCCAAGGCCGGGCCGATGTCGTGTCGGCGCTGATCGTCGGGGGCGGAGATCCCAACTTCACCACGAGCCGGACGCTGCTCCAGGACGCCGCTCAAGCCGGACACGTAGCCGTCGTCGACACGCTGCTGGCCCGCGGCGCCGATCCGGACCGCATCGACGGCGACGGCCACACCGCGCTGACGCTGGCGATCCGCGACGACCGTTTCGACGTGGCCCGGTCGCTCGTCGCTGCCGGAGCGTCGCCGATGGCATCCGAGCACGTAGGCGACGCACTTCGCCACGCCTTGCATCGCAGCCAGGTCACGCTGGCGCTGACGATCCTCGAATCCGGAGTCGACCCCAACGCGGCGAGCGATTCGACGGGCAACACGCCGCTGATCGAGGCCGCGACGCACGACCTGCCCGGCGCCGTCCGCGCGCTGCTGGCACGTGGCGCCGATCCCGACGCCGCTCGCGCCAATGCCGAAGCGTATACACCGCTGCACGAAGCTATAGAGGGAGACTATCTGGAAGTCGCCAGCCTGCTGCTCGAAGGGGGCGCCGATCCGACCACCCCAACCGGCGACGACCGCGCGCCGCTCCAACTGGCCGACAGCGACCCGATGCGCGCGCTGATCCAGTCCGCACTCAACAAGCGCCGCGCTCAATGACGGAGGCCGAACAAACCCTACTCACGCTCCCACGCTTTGCGGGCGTCGCCGACGCTGGATACAAACCCGGTCTCGACCGGATGCGCGTGCTGCTGGCCGCAATGGGCGATCCGCACGATGGGCTGAGCATCGTTCACGTCGCCGGGACGAACGGCAAAGGGTCGACGTGCGCGTTTGCGTCGGCGTTGTTGCAGGCTCATGGCTTGCGCGTCGGGCTCCACACGTCGCCCCATCTGTGGCGCGTCCACGAGCGGATGCGCGTCGACGGGCGCGAGGTGCCCGACGACTGGCTGGACGGTGCGGTCGACCAGTGGATGCCGACGTTCGAGCGGATCGGCGCGTCGTTCTTCGAGGCGACGACGGCATTGGCGTTTCTGCACTTCGCCCACGAAGAGGTCGATGCGGCGGTCGTCGAGGTCGGATTGGGCGGGCGGCTCGACGCGACGAACGTGGTGACGCCGGTCGTGACGTGCGTGACCGAAATCGGACTGGACCACACCGACTTGCTCGGCGATACGCGCGCTGCGATCGCTGGGGAGAAGGCGGGTATCTCTAAACCCGGAATCCCCTTACTGACCAACGCGACCGGAGCCGACGTGCTCGGAGTGTTGGCCCAATCGGCGAATGCGGTCGGCGCCCCTTTCGAGAACGTGCGCGATGTCGTCTCGGCGCGGCAGTCGCAGGGTGCGGTTGGGTTCGAGACGCCGCACGCCGAGTACTGGCACGCGCAGTTGGGACTGGCCGGGTTGTATCAGGTCGGCAACGCAGCGCTCGCCCTGCGCGCCGTCGAAACGCTGGCCGGGCGCGCACTCGATCCGGCATCCATCCGTCGTGGACTGGCCGACGTCGTCCGACTGACTGGACTGCGCGGGCGGCTCGACGTGATCCGCGAGCAGCCCAAGATCGTCGCCGATGTGGCGCACAACGCGGATGGCATCGCAGCCGTCCTGCGCGAGACCGAACCGCCCAAGGGCGCCGTCCGCACCGTCGTCGTCGGGATGATGGGCGATAAAGATGCGCACGCCATCGCCCGGCTGCTGGCCCAGAGTGGATCGCGCGTCGTAGCCGTCCAACTTGAGGGCGACCGCGCCCTCGACGCTGGCACGCTCGCCATCTTGCTGCGCGGCGCAGGTGTGCGCGGCGTGGAGACGCTGTCCGTCGTCGATGCGCTAGCCGACTTCGAGCAGTCGGCCGATCCGGACGACATCTGCGTCGTGACGGGATCGCACGTGACGGTCGCCGAGATTCCGCGCGAATATTTTACGTGATGCTGGCGCGTAAACGGCGTGGCGCGCTCGTTTCGATCCTACCTTTCCAACCGTCTGCATCACGCGCTCGCCATCCGGCGACACGCGTGGCCGACACGGCGTCGACCTCTTCGGTCATCCGACTCGCCCCGACAGAGCGCACGCTCTCGGCGACGTTGGCCCGCGCCGCCCAGGATTCGCCGCACGGTGCGGCGCTCATCAACCCGCCGGTCGCAGGGACCGGACACTCCCCCTACCATTTTCAGTCTATGAAAATCACCGAGTTGGAGGCGAAGACCGTCGCCGAACTGCGCAGCATGGCCAAAGAATTGGACCTCCAAGGTACCAGCGGCTTGAAGAAACAAGACCTCGTCTACGCCCTCCTCGAAGCCCAGGCCGAGCGCGAGGCAGAAGGCAACAAGCGCGGATCGAGTCGCAGCAGCGGACGCGGCCAGTCGGGCGGACGCAAACCTGCAACGCGGCGACGCAAGAAGTCAGACGACGACGCGCAGGGCGACGACAACAGCAGCTCGAAGGACGCCCCGAACGACTCCAGGTCCAACGACGCGCCCGCCAAGCCGTCGCGCCGCCGCGCAGCACCGCGCAAGGCGACGCCCAGCGATGCGACGCCGTCGGAGGGTTCTACCGACGGACGAGGCGCCAAATCAGACGACGCTTCGGCCGAAGCGCCCAAGCGCCAGCGCCGAGGACGCTTTGTCAAGATCGACCTGCGCGCCGAAGCGGCAGCGTCTGACGACGACACCTCTGGCAGCGGCAGCGACTCCTCGCGCAGCAAAGGCGACGAATCCAAGGCCAGCGACGGCTCGAAGCAGGACGACAGCACCGACCGCTCCTCGCGCAGCCGAAGCCGCTCGCGCGGAAAAGACGATGGGGACGATGACGCCGCCGATTCCAGCGATGACAGCAACCGCTCCTCACGGGGACGCCAGTCGAGCAAGAGCGACGACTCGTCGAGCAGCCGCCGCTCGCCCCGCAGCAGCCGCTCGCTGAGCAAGGACGATGGAGGCGACGACTCCAAGTCAAACGACAACAGCAGCAACGACCGCTCGAATCTAAGCACTCGCGGTTCCAGTAAGAGCCACGACCAAAACTCTGACGATTCGAACGACGGCAACAACCGCAGCCGCTCAAACCGCAGCGATGATTCGAAAGATCAGAACCGCGACGATGGTTCGGATGGCAACAACAGCCGCTCGAGCCGCCGCAAGAAGCGCAAGAGCCGCAACCGCAACGACCGCAACGACTCGAACGATCGAGGCAACAGCAACGATCGCAACAGCGACAGTTCCAAAGACCGCCGCCAGTCCGATCCCAACCGACAGCCGTCGCAGCAGGACCGTCAGCGTGCCAAAGCCGAAGACCGTCGCCGCCTCGACGCGCTGCGCGAAGTCGTGAGCGAGCAGAGCGGGTTTCACTTCGACAAAGGCGACCTGCCGCCCGAAGCGTTCGCCGCGATGGAGGAAGCGACCGACGAGCGTTTGGACCCGTCCAAGTTGACCGACGCCCAGCGCGCCCGCTTCGAAGCCGAGCGCCAGGCCGCCTTGGCCGATGCGCCCGACTACGTCAAGGCCTACCAGCCGACGGCCGGCCTTCCGCCCGCGCTCCTCGAACGTACCGGCGTGCTCGAACTGCTGCCCGAGGGCTACGGCTTTATGCGTTCGCACGAGTACAACTACCTGCCCTCGCCCGACGACATCTTCGTCAGCCCGCAGGTCATCAAAGACCACGCGCTCAAGTTCGGCGACACGATCGAAGGCAAGGTGCGTCCGCCGCGCGAGCGCGAGCGCTTCTTCAGCCTGTCCGAAGTGGTGACGCTCAACGGCACGCCCATCGCCGAAGTCGGCGAGCGCAAGCAGTTCGAGTACCTGACGCCGCTCTATCCTCAGGAGCAGCTGAAGCTCGAAACCGAGGACAAAGAGTACGCGACGCGCATCCTCGACCTGTTCTCGCCCATCGGCAAAGGCCAGCGCGGACTGATCGTGGCGCAGCCCAAGACGGGCAAAACCGTGCTGCTGCAGAAGATCGCCAACGCCGTCACGCAGAACCATCCCGAAGCCCACCTGATGGTCTTGCTCGTCGACGAGCGGCCCGAAGAGGTGACGGACATGCAGCGCAACGTACGCGGCGAGGTCGTCGCGTCGACGTTCGATCAGGAGCCCGAGCGCCACGTGATCGTCGCCAACATGGTGCTCGAAAAGGCCAAGCGATTGGTCGAAGCCGGGCGCGACGTCGTCATCCTGCTCGACTCGATCACGAGGCTCGCGCGCGCCCACAACACGACGGCTCCGGATAAGGGTCGGACGATGTCGGGCGGACTCGAAGCAGGCGCCCTGCGCGGACCCAAGCGGTTCTTCGGGGCGGCCCGCAACGTCGAAGAGGGCGGGAGCTTGACCATCATCGGTACGGCTCTGATCGAGACCGGCAGCAAGATGGACGAGGTCATCTTCGAGGAGTTCAAAGGCACGGGCAACATGGAGTTGGTGCTCGACCGCGAACTCGCCGACCGCCGCCTCTTCCCCTCGATGCACCTGGTCAAGAGTGGCACGCGCCGCGAAGAACTGCTCATCCCTGAAGCTGCATTGCAGCGCGTCTGGGTGCTGCGCAAAGTCCTCAGCGAGATGGAGCCTGCCCGAGCCATGACGTTCCTGCTCGACAAGATGCGCGGTACGCGCGGCAACGAGGAATTCCTCGTCGTCATGAACGGCTAGGCGCGCCTCACTCAGTCACCACCGCGACGGCAGACGGACTTCGGTTCGTCTGCCGTCGCGCGTTTGGGCGATTTCCAAGCGGTGCGTCGCGTCCTCGGTGCTTGCACTGTGGGCACCTATCGAGCGCACTGGTGTATTACCAAATCATTATCAAAGCCGATGCTGCATCGATAGACTACCTCTCGTGATGAAAGCGCTCCTCTTCTGTCTCGCGCTCGCCTTGAGTGGCTGCGCTTCGACCGTTTCTCAGCCGTCCGATCTGGACCTGCTGCTTGTCCCGGACGCTGTCGCCGCGCAGTTGACGCCGCCGCCGCTCGACTACGTTCGGTTGGAGCGCGCGCTTCTCGCTCACGTCAACGCCGTCCGCGCATCTCACAGCCGAGCGCCGCTGACCGAAGTGTCGCGGTTGACCGACGCCGCGCGGGCGCATAGCGAGCAGATGTCGACGGGACGCTTTTTCGCGCACGACCACGCCGGACAGGACGCCGGACGCCGAGCCGGTCTCGACGAGCGCGGGTTGGGCGAGAATCTCTATCTCGCCCACCGATTCAGCAGCTACGAGCGCTACGAGCAAAAAGGTGCCGTCCATTACGTCTTCGACTGGCGCAGCGAGGAGGAAATCGCACAGCACGCCGTTGCGATGTGGATGGAGAGCCCGACCCACCGCGCTAATCTGCTCAGTCCAGTTTATGGCGGACAGGCCATCGGCGTGGCGACAGGCGATGGTGCAACGGTTTTCATTACGCAGAGCCTGGCGCCTCGCTAGTCTGCGTTGATAGCTAGTGAGGATGAGTGGCAGCGCGTGTCCCTGTGCGGCCGGTGACATGCTTACCGCGCTGGCGGAGTGAGACGTGCGCGCGTACCGAGCAGTGCGGCTTAGGCTAGCGGAGCCGTTTGCGAAGAGCGCCGACGAGCCGGTCGACGGCCTGGCCGATGGGCACGTCGCCCACGTTCACGGTCACGTGCGCGCGGCCATAGTGCGGCTCGCGATCGGCGACCAAAGCGCGGACTTTCTGGCGCAGCGCATCGTCCGGCAGGCGGCTTCCGTCTGGGCCGAAGAGGAGTGGGCGAGGCGTCGGCGAGTGGAGCAGGCGTTCGGCCAGAAGCGAGGTGGGCAGGCGCAGGTAGACGACCAACCCGTGCTGGAGCAGCCACCGCGCATTGTCCGGCTGCACGAACGCACCACCGCCGAGCGCGACGACTGAGCCTTGTCTTGCCACGTGGCGGAGCGCGTCGGCCTCATGCGCGCGGAATCCGGCCTCGCCTTCGCTGGCAAACAGGTCCGATATGGAACGTCCAGCGCGCGCCGCGATCTCCTCGTCGAGGTCGTAGAACGAGCGCCCCATCACGTTGGCCGCGATCGGCCCGAGCGTGCTTTTGCCGCAGCCCATGAAGCCGGTGAGATAGATCGTGCGTGCGTCGGACATGCCGCGTGCAACGCGCCAGCCGCCGAAACGCTCATCGCCTCGTCCGCACCCCACGCGCCGCCAGTCCGATCACGCCGACGACGCCCGAGATCACGCACGCGTCGTGCAGCACGTCGACCGGCACTACTTGGAGGAGCGCGTTCGCATCTCCGAACGGCCACAGCGGCGACATGTCGCGGTGCATAACGCAGTCGAGCGCGACGTGTGACAGCGTTCCGACGAACGCGCCGACGGCCGAAGCCGACCACGTGATCGCGCGCGCTTTGGGTGCCACCAGCCGCAGCACGAAGTTGGAGATCGGCCTTCCGATCAGTGTGGCAGAGGCGCCGATGACGAGCGCGCCCCCAACCGAGTGCGAAGGCCCGTGCAGCAGGTCGGTGCCGACGACCATCCGGATGCCCGGCTCCAGGTCGATCAGCACTTGGGATCCGGCGAAGACGAGAAAGCTGAATCGCCGACCGAGCGCCGCCTTGAACAGCGCGCCCGGTCCCAGGTGAAACGGCGTGAACGGCATGCGCTACCGGCCCTTGTTGAAGATCGGTAGGACCGTCGCCAGGCCGCCGCTGCGCGCGATGTTGATCAGGCCGATCTGGACGCCCCGCAGGTTGCGCGCGTAGTTGACCAGTCCGATCGACCAGCCGGTTTGCGTGCCCTTGACATAAGTGACGGGCGCGACGGCGAGTCCGCTCAGCCTGCCTCCCTCGCTCGTTCGGCGCATGGTCTCGTTACCTGCGCCATCAAGTATCGACTGATAGCTGTTCTCGTCAGGCACGTAGACGACGCCTAGACTCACTGCCATGCCCCGCAGGTCGGGCGCGATGGCCGCCAGTCCGCCCAGCGTGAAGCCCCTCATCTCGCCGCCCGTGATAGTACCCAATCCGCCGATCGACGCGCCCCACGCCAGATCCTCGCCCACGACGACTCCGCCACCGCCGATGCTCAGCCCGCGCACATCTTCGCCGATGACGGCGCCCAGTCCGCCGATACTCAGTCCCGTTTGGTTTTCGCCGATGACCGCGCCCAAGCCGCCGATGAAGATGCCCGCGCCGTCCGATCCTGCGACCGCGCCCAGTCCTCCTATGAACAGTCCATTGGCATCCTCGCCCGCGACGACGCCCAGCCCGCCCACACCGACGCCTTCGAACTCTGATCCTGCGATGACGCCTAGCAGGCTCATGAAGCCGCCGAGAACGTCCTCGCCTCCCACGACGGCCAATCCGCCGAAGCCGAGTCCGGTCACACTCTCACCTCCAACCAGCGCCAGCCCGGCCACGCCGATCCCCGTAAACGACTGCCCGGCGACGACGGCGAGGCCGCCCGCACTGACGCCCGAAAGCGAGCCGCCCGCAACTGTGGCCAGTCCGCCCAGGCTCGCGCCTCTGATGTCTTCGTTGGCGACGACCGCCAAGCCGCCGCCTGCCAGCCCGTTGATGTCCTTGCGAGACACGACGCTGAATATGCCCAAGCCCATGCCGCTCAGATCGCCCATCGACGCGATCGGCAAGCCCAGCGCCAATCCGCGCACCTGGCCCAGCGGCACGTCGACGTCGGCGACGCCGTCCCAGTCGTAGCGCCAGAGCGTGACGCTCAGGCCGTTGACGCGGTCCAGGTTCTTGTCGTTGAATCCGACGTAGACCGGGCTTTGCGCTAATGCGGGTGCGGCCGCGAACAGGAAGGACAGGAGGGCGAGAAGGCGAGACATGGCATTAGGAGTTGGAAAGAATCGGGAGTGCCGACGTACGACGCGCTTCGCCTCGTGTTACGCTCCCGCCCCATGCGCTTCGCCCCGCTCGTCTTCCTTCTCGTCGTCGCGTGTTCGTCGTCACGACCCGAGCCCGCCGCTTCCTCCTCGTCGGCGACCTCCTCGCTGGCGCCCGGCGTCACCGATGCCTTTCTGCGCGCCGCCGTCGGACCGGACCGAGACGTCATCGCGCACCGAGACGTGCTGCGCCTGCTCGGAAAGCCCCGGCGCACCACCGTTGAGACGCAGCCCAACCGCCACGTCGAAGGTGCAACCGACACGCTGACGACGTTTATCTATCCGGGTCTGGCGGTGACGGTTTTCTCGGGCAGCGCGTCCCCAAACCGGTTTATGACCGACGTGCACATTTCGTCGCCCGCCATCCAAACGCCCAGCGGAGTCCAAGTCGGTCAGCGGATGGACGACGTCTATAGGCGACTGGGCGACCCCAGCTTCGAGTACGACGATGGATCGCTCGGCTACGACCTGTCGGAGATGGACGACGCGACGGCGCCCCAGTTGGTCGTCATCCCGGACGCGACGGGCGAGCGCGTTGCCGCAATTCGGTACGCGATGTTCTTCGACTGAGAGACTGTTTGGTGAAGGTAGCGGAAGGTGAGAGCGAGTTCGGGAAGCGGCTCGCAAGGCGCGCGAAGCAGACAGTACTGCGTGACCTACGGTTGCGCCAGCTATGGCGATGCAGCGTAACCCCAAAGGGGACCGCACAGCGAACGCCGCGAGGCGCTTTCCGGGCCGTTCACTACGTGGTCCCTTCGGGTTCGCAGCCCTGCGGCCTTTCGCCAAACAGTCTCTGACCCACCCAATCAGTCGCCGATTCCACGAAACAGCCAGGCGAGATCCAGCGGCGGCAATTTGGGCAGCGCTTGAGGAACGAGCGGACGAGTATCGCCCACGTCGAAGCGCTCGATGCGCGCGTAGTCTCCGTCGCGTGGCGAACGAGCCACCTCGACGTACCGGCTCTTGGGTGCGACGATCCACATTTCCTGGATACCCGCCGCCGCGTAACTCGGGCGCTTCAAGTCTCGATCAGTGTTCAGCGTCGACACCGACACCTCGATCAGCAGCAGCACGTCGGACGCATCGGCGACGGCGATTTCGTCGTCATAGTCGGGGCGGAGCAGCGTGACGTCCGGTTCGGGTTCGGAGCGGTCGTTGAGGCGCACCGGACCTTGCACGCTGACTTGGGCCAGATCGCCGTCTTCTCGGTAGACGTGCCGCGCGAAAAAGCCGTTCAGGCGGTTAGTGACGACGAAGTGAGGACCGGCGACGGGAGACATAGACAAGAGGTGACCGTCGAGCAGTTCGACGCGCTCGTCAGGGCGAAAAATGCCTGCCTCGGCCATCGCGTGGTACTCGTCGACGGTAATCGGACGCGTCGCCGAGGCGAGAAGAGCAGTGGTCTGGAGAGGCGGCATGGCGTGCGGGAGACTTGCCGATTGCACGGACGGCACCGCGCGCGGGTTCACGCAGACGATACGTCCGATCTGCCACCGACCCGCGACATAACGCTGGCACCCGCGTAGTCTATGCTGCCCCGCTTGCCCACCGACGACGACACCCGCGCCCCGCTATGAGCGACCAGTTTCAGATCCAGGCCGATTTCAAGCCGACCGGCGATCAGCCCCGCGCCATCCGCGAACTCGTCGACGGCCTCAAGCGCAAGGACAAGTATCAGACGCTGCTGGGGGCCACGGGTACGGGCAAGAGCGTCGGATACGACGATCCGGTGTTCATTGAGGACGCTACGGAGTCCGAGCCGCGCACACGCGTAACCGAGATCGGCCCTCTCATCGATGCGGCGTTCGAGACGCACGCGGATCGGATCATCGCGGACGGAGAGCACCACGTCGTATCGCTACCGCAAGGAGCCTACCGGACGCAGGCGTTCGACCCCAAGACGGGGCAAGTGCGCATGGCGGACGTTTCAGCGTTCACTCGTCACGCGGCTCCCGATACGATGTATCGGCTCACGACCTCGTGCGGCCGAACGGTTTCGCTGACGGGGAATCACAACCTATGGGTCCTGCGCGATGGTGCGCTGTGCCTCATCGAGACGGACGATCTTCGAGAGAGTGATGCGCTGCCGCTCCCCGAGTGTCTTCCCAGATCTGAGGCTAAGCAGCATGCCGACCTCCTGGGCGAAGCGCCGGGAAGTGGTTGGCGCGTCGAAGCAGGTAGCTTGCTGGCGGCCTTCGCCAAGGATCGAGGAGCGTCCGCTCTTGCCACTCCGCTTCGCTCCGCAGGGGTGAGATCGCCGTACGTAGCGATGTTCGACGCGCGTGGCGAAAGTGGATCGCTGTCTCGCCCTCAATTACGGCATGTGCTGGCGCAAACGGATGGTCTAGGCAAAACGTGGCACTCGTCCCTCTCGCGCATCCGAGTGGGGAGTGGCAGAAATAGCCTCCCTACTCAACTTCCGCTGACGACCGGATTCTTACGCCTGCTCGGTCTCTACATCGCTGAAGGGCACGCTACGACGCAGTACGTCTTGTTTTCCAATCACGACGCGAGCGTACGGGCCGATCTATTCGAGGCGCTGGGCCATCTCGGACTGACCTATTCGATCCGCCCCAACACCGACGTGCAGGTCAACTCCACGTCGCTGGCTCGTTTGCTGCGTTCGTGGTGCGGGCACGGATCGAGCTGGAAGCACCTTCCCTATTTCTGGCCTCACCTGTCGGATGCCCAGCTCGGCGCACTGCTCGGTGCGTATTACGACGGCGACGGTACGGTCGGAAAAGCCAGCGAGGTGACCGTTACGACGGCGAGCGAGCGCCTCGCCTCCGACGTGATGTACGCGCTACTTCGGCTCGGCATCTGGGCGCGTTCTAAGCCGCGTCGCAAGCGTGCCACCAACAGCGATCACGCAGGCGCGACGTATCAGCAAGTCACGGTTTCCGGGCAAGAAGACATTCGCCGGTTTCGGTCCGTCGTCGGCTTCACCATCGACTACAAAAAAGAGTGGCTGAACCGTGAGTGCAGTCGCAATGGCAACTCCAACGTCGACGTTGTCCCCATCGACGGTGCCCTGCTGCGCTCCGTACGAACCGACGCCGGACTCTGCGCACGCGAGCTTGGTGCCCTCGTCGGGGTGACGCGTTCGGCGATTCAGTCGTACGAAACCGTCACGCGTCGCCCAGGCCGCTCGACGCTACGCCGCATCTGCGACGCGCTCCGCACGCACCTTCCAGACGATGAGCGGGTCGAAGCGCTGGCTGGCCTCGCACGCGTCCGATGGACCGGAGTGACGTCGCTCGAACGCATCGCCTACGACCATCCGTACGTCTACGATTTCACCGTTCCCGGTCCCGAGACGTTCGTCGCCGGGCGAGGTGGGTTGTTCGTCCACAATACGTTTACGGCCAGCAACGTCGTCCAGCAGGTGCAGCGGCCGACGCTCGTGATGAGTCACAACAAGACGCTCGCGGCGCAGCTTTATGCCGAACTGAAAGGCTTTTTCCCCGACAATGCCGTCGAGTTTTTCATCTCGTACTACGACTACTACCAGCCCGAAGCCTACATCGTCCACTCGGATACCTACATCGAGAAGGACATGGCGATCAACGAGAAGATCGACCGGCTGAGGCTGCGCGCGACGAGCGCACTCGTGAGCGGCAGGCGCGACGTGATCGTGGTCGCATCGGTGTCGTGCATCTACGGGCTGGGATCGCCCGACGAGTACAAGAGCCAGATCGTCCAGTTGCGCGCCGGTCGGCGGATCGAGCGCGACGACATGCTCCGCAGCCTGGTCGACATCTTTTATAGCCGCAACGACATCGAGTTCACGCCCGGCAACTTCCGCGTCCGAGGCGACGTGGTCGAGATCTTTCCGGCCTACTTGGAAGACATCGCCTACCGCGTCTCGATGTGGGGCGACGAGATCGAGCGGCTGACCATCTTCGACCCGCTGACGGGCAAGGACATCAGCGAGGAGCAGTTGCTGACCGTCTACCCGGCACGCATTTTCGTGACGCCCAAGGACAAGCTCGAGAAGGCGATGCACACCATCGCCGAGGAGCTGAAGTGGCGCCTAGCCATCCTGCGCGACGAAGGCAAAGTGCTCGAAGCCGCACGCCTCGAACAGCGGACCATGTTCGACTTAGAGATGATGAAAGAAGTCGGCTACTGCGCGGGCATCGAGAACTACAGCCGCCACATGACCGGCCAGAAACCCGGCCAGCGCCCCTACTGCCTGTTCGACTACTTCCCCGACGACTACCTGCTGCTGATCGACGAGAGCCACGTCAGCATTCCCCAAGTGCGCGCGATGTACAACGGCGACCGGGCGCGCAAACTCAGCCTCGTCGAGCACGGCTTCCGCCTGCCCAGCGCGCTCGACAACCGGCCGATGACGTTCGAGGAGTACGAGGCCAAGCACAACCAGGCCATCTTCATCAGCGCGACCCCGGGCGATTACGAGCTGGAGAAGAGCGACGGCGTGTTCGTCGAGCAGGTCATCCGTCCGACCGGCATCCCCGACCCCGTCGTCGAGATCCGCCCCATCGAAGGCCAGATCGACGACCTGCTGGACGAGATCCGCATCGTGATCGCGCGCAAGGAGCGGACGCTCGTCACGACTCTGACCAAGCGCATGGCCGAGGACCTGGCCGAATATCTGGACAGCTTTGGCATTCCCGTCCGCTACCTCCACTCGGACATCGACGCCCTGGAGCGCGTCGACATCCTGCGCGACCTACGGCTGGGCGTGTTCGACGTGCTGATCGGCGTCAACCTGCTGCGTGAGGGTCTGGACCTACCCGAAGTCTCGCTCGTCGCCATCCTCGACGCCGACAAAGAAGGCTTCTTGCGCAGCGACCGCTCTCTGATCCAAACGGCCGGACGCGCCGCTCGCAACACCAACAGCAAAGTCGTCATGTACGCCGACCGCATTACGGGTTCGATGCAGCGCATGATGGACGAGACCGAGCGTAGGCGCGAACTCCAACTCGCCTACAACGAGAAGCACGGCATCGTCCCCCAGACCGTCAAGAAGAGCCGCGACGCCATCCTGAAGGGCACGCAGGTCGCCGACGAAAAGTACCGCGACGAGTCGACGCCCCAACGCCAGGGCCAGGCCGAGTATCAGAACAAGAGCCAGTACGCCATCGCCGCCGACCCGCTCGTCAAGTACTTGACGCCCGCCCAAAAAGGCGATCTGGTCGTCCAGATGACGCGCGAGATGGAAGAGGCCGCCGAGAGCCTGGAGTTCGAACGCGCCGCCGACCTGCGCGACCAGATCGACGCGCTCGAAGCGCAGATCAAAGAGGAGCGGGCGAAAGCATGACCTCCTCGATCAACCCAGACCCACCACGCGCCTCGGGCCTGCGCGACCAGATCGACGCGCTCGAAGCGCGGATCGAAGAGGAGCAGGCCAAGGGCATAGCAACCGCCAGCCGAGCGCCCCGTTGGCTCTGGAAAACATCACCTCGGTGACACTCACTCTGCTCATCCCCGATACAGCGACTATCGACGAGCGGTTTGCGCGCGAGGCATTGGTCGCGATCCTCTAGACCAACGGAAAACTGTCGGGCTACGAAGCGCGGCAGAGTCTCGGTCTTTCTCGGCGCGCATTTGAAGAGATGTTGCCGCAGTACGGCGTGTCGATTTTTGCCGGTACAGACGAGGAGATGGCGACCGAGTTGAACGCGTCATCTCGCCTCTCCGCATCGAAATCGTCAGCGACACCGGGCCGCTGATCTCGATGGAGAAGGTGCCGGGCGTCGTCCCCTTGCTCCGCCGGATGTACGGCTGTGTGCTCGTTCCTCCCACTGTATTAGGAGAACTGGCCGTTGATCTATTTGCGACCGGTGAGGCCTACCTGGCGGCTCATAACCTGACCGGTTGGGTGCAAGCGGCAGTGCCTGCACCAACGCTACCGGTGACCAGCCGCTTGGATCTTGGAGAGCGTGGGGCGATTTCGCTCGCACACGAACACGCGGACTTCCTCTGCTGATCGAAGAGCGTTTGGAAAGAACCATCGCCCGCGATCTCGGCTTGGACTTCTCAGAGATAGCAAGTCAACTCGTACGAGCAGTGCGGAATGATTTCGCGACGCCCAGTAGAGCAATAGTGCTGCTGGCCCAGCTGCGCGCTGCCGGACGCATCGACAAGACGACGCTCGACCACCTGAGCGCTGGGCTGCAAGAGGCGACCTGACCGCGCGAGTTCGAGCGCGCCGCCAGCTTGCGCGATCAGATCGACGCGTTGGAGGCGCAGATCCAGGAGGAGCGAGCGAAGGTGTGGCGTTCTGTTGGACAATTTTCCTCACGGTCGCACTTCACCAAACATCTCGATCAGGACAGAGACAAAGTCACATTCATTCGAGATGAGAGAATTGACTAAGCTACTTGGTCTTCTATGATTCTAATCATACGCTCCAATACTTGGGTGACGATAGCGCTGACTAGATCGTCGTAATGCTCCGTGTTGAGCGGAAGCAACATCTCATGCTCATGAGGATCAATATCACCTCCAAAGATCGATGGGTTGACGATGACTCTCCCCTTCACACTTGCACCTGAGTCACCGACGACTACGGCTACTGCAGCTTGAATGGTGAACGAAGGTTCGGATTCCAGTTCGATGAACTTGACTATCGAGTCGACTTCCTCCCAGTCTTCGGGCAACTCAATAGTCTTGATAGGCGGTTTCAGATCGTTCGTCCCGCTCTTTGCTGTAATTCGAATCCATGATGGTGCACGATCGAACAGGTCTGCTAATACAGCACTTTGCGAGATCATTCGGCGGTAAATCTCCTCGATTAGGTGCTCCGCTTTGGTCACCGTCACCCTGACATTTTCTTTAGCCCTTCCGCGACCTCGAACTGTCTTCGTCAACACCGCGACTCGCCGGCTGAACGCATCCGGGTCTGGCTCTCCTTTTAGCGCACGCAGGTACAACTGCATCGTCGTCTCCAACTCCTCGGCGATGAATAGCGCGAACGGTTGTCGTCGCCCGCGTCGGCTTGGGCGAGGGCGCCGAAGTAAGCGTCGCGGCGCTCGTTGTGAATGACGGCGGGCGGGTATCCAGCGCGCATCAGGAGCAGGTTCATCAGCACGCGCGAGGTGCGGCCGTTGCCGTCGGCGAAAGGGTGGATCTCGACCAGTCCATGATGAAGGCCTGAGGCCGCAGATAGAATGTGCGCCTCGCCGTCATCGACCTGTGCCATCCAGGTAGCGTAACTGTCCATCAGATCCTGCATCTTGGCAGGCGTCTCTTCGGGCGTCGCGTAGTAGTGCATCTCGCCGGTCGCCGTGCGTACGTGATTGGGGTGCTCCTTGAACCGGCCGCTGCGACCCGTTCGCGTAATGCGCTCGCCGTCCGGCGTTTCGGCCTTGATCTCGTACGTGTCCCCCATCAGCACTTGGTGGATCTCGCGGATGCGCTGGAGGGTCAGGTCTTCACCCGTCTTGGCGAACGACTCGAGGTAATCGATGGCCTCGCGGTGCTGCTTGATGTCGAGGTGATCGCGCAGCGGTTTGCCGTGCGCGGTGACGCCGTGGAGCAGCAGAGCACGCGTCTCGCCGTAGTCGAGCGAGTTGCCTTCGATGGCGTTGCTGTGGTACGTCCATTCGAGTCGAAGTCGCTGTATCGCCCGTCCGAGCACGTCGCTGGGCAGCGGACGGAGGGCGTCGATCTCAGCGCTGAGGGCGTCGACGCGTTGGAGAGCAGCAGCTAGTCGAGGCGAAGAAGCGCTCATGCCGGATGTTCAGTTGGTTGACCAAGTGTACGCCTCCGCCGTCGACCCGGTCGAGGTGCGCGCATTGACCTCGAATGTCCTCCAAACAACTCCAAACAAAACGGCTCGCCCCCAGTCGGAGGCGAGCCGTTTGGCAAGAAGTGCGATCGCATTCAGTTACCCAGCACGGCTTTCAAGCGGTCGACGGTGCGGCGGGCATTGCCGGTGTCGCCTTGGAAGAGGCTAGCAGTGTCGCCCTCGTCCACGTCGATCTGCGCGCCGCTCAGGGCTAGGCTGGCGAACGCGCCACGCGAGCGGGCATACGAGATGATTTCCGAGTTGAGTTCGGCGCTCGTAGCGGCTTCGGAGTCGCGCCCGTAGGGACCTGCCGAGATCGACACGTCGCCTCCCAGCTTGATCGTGCCACCGTCGGACACTTCGTCGGCGCTTTTGTCGGTCATGAAGAAGAGCATTACGTCGCTCTCTTGCCCGCCGATCTGGAATCCGACGCTCAGGCCGGACATCTCGACGACAACCGGGTCCGACCAGCTGCCGTCGCTCATCCTACGCAGAAAGACGCCTTCGCCCGTACTTCCGCCGATGCCCAGCGCGGCGCGGATAACGCCCGGGAAGATGGCGACGCCTTCGGCGTCGGATCGGAGCGAGGCCGGAATGCCCAGGTTAGGCGTGTTGTAGATCTCGTCGACGACCGTGGCGGCGCTTTGGACAAGGTCTACGTCCTCGCCCGGACTCGAACGATCGGGGAGCAGCGTGGAGCAGCCCGCCAGCGTCAGCAGTGCGAGGGCGAGCGGAAGGGAGAGGAGACGTTTCATGAGAGGTCGGTGGTGTGTGATGGGGGAGTGATACCCGGCACATCCGTTCTCAAGTTCGACGCGTGATCTCTTTCGGCAGAGACGTTGCACCTGTTGGAGCGGTGTTTCGCGGGCTGGCATGGGCGTGATCTTTGCTCGTGTCGTAGACTCTTGCAAATCAGCTGCTTAACCCTGTGGCCCGACTCCTCTGCCTGTTCCTCTTTCTGTGCGCCTGCGACGGCATGGTGGCGGCCGACCTGCCCGCTCAGCCCGACCTTCCTCACCTGACGCCCGAGCAGCAGCGGCGCGTAGAGGCGTTGGTGTCGTTCTTCGAGCACAGCACGCTTGACAAGCAGTATGCCTACTGCTACGCCCTGGGCGACGGACGCGGCTACACGCTGGGGTGGATCGGCTTCACGACGTCGAGCGGGAGCGCTGCCGAAGTCGTCCGCCGCTACCGGCAGACGCGCGAACTGGCGCCCATCGTCCGCTATCTGCCCGAGTTGGACCGGCTCAAGCAGGGATTTCAGGGCGACGTGTCCGGCCTCGACGGTTTTCCCGAAGCGTGGAAGCAGGCCGCCGCCGATCCGCAGTTTCAGGCGGCGCAAGACCAAGTGGCGCGCGACTGGTACTACGCTCCCGCTCAGCGCTACGGCGCTCAACTGGGCACCCAGACTCCGCTGGCTCTAGCCCTGCTCTACGACACCGCCATCCAGCACGGCGACGGCCACGACGCCGACGGACTCTCAGCCATTCTGGGACGCACCGGCGTGCCTCCCATCAGGGGGACCGACGAGACGGTTTGGCTGCACCGATTCGTTGCTGCGCGCCGGGCGACGCTGCTCGAACCGTCCAACGCGGCGACGCGGGCGGCATGGCGCGAGAGCGTGTGGCGCGTCGAGGTGTGGCAGCAGATTCTGGACGCCGAGCGGTATCAGCTGGGCCCCGACATCCGCGTGACGGGGAGCTGGTTCGACTTCCGCTTGCCCTAGCCTGCCGCCGTAGCTTGGCCGTCCACCCGACTCACCCATGGACGCCGCTCTCTACGCCACCTACGCCCGCGCCGAAGACGCACACTGGTGGTTTCGCGCACGCCGACGGATCGTCGCTCGCGTGATCGACCAGCTAGACTTGCCCGCTGGCGCCCGACTGCTCGAAATGGGCTGCGCAACCGGTGGAAACCTCGAACTGCTCAGCCGCTACGGCGCGCTCGACGCCGTCGAGATGGATCAGGGAGCTGTCGCCTACGCCAAGTCGCGTGGTACGGGCGCCAGCGTCTACCAGGGTCACCTTCCCGACGCACTCTCTCGCGACATCGGCGGCTCGTACGACCTGGTCACGCTGCTCGACGTGCTCGAACACATCCCCGACGACCGCGCGTCGCTGGGCGTGCTATACGATCTGATGGCGCCCGGCGGGACGTTGCTCGTTACGGTCCCGGCGTATCAGTGGCTGTGGAGCGCGCACGACATCGTCAACCACCACCAGCGGCGCTACCGGCGGTCCGAGTTGGTGCGGCGGATTCGGGCGGCAGGCTTCGCAATTGAGCAGGCGACGTACTTCAACACGCTGCTCTTTCCGCTCGTCGCCGGAGCGCGAGCAGTGGGAAACGTCGCCGAACGCGTGCGCCCAAGCGATCGCGCCGTGTCGGACATCGACGCGATTCCGTCGGCACCCGTCAACCGAATGTTGGAGGCTGTTTTCGCGTTCGAGCGGCGCGTCGTGTCGCGTCTTCGGCTGCCGTTCGGCGTGTCGATCCTCGTCGTCGCCCGTCGTCCCGCGTGATATAACCGGGGCGTCACGGCGGCGCGTGCTATGTTTGGCCTTCCTCACCTCCACTGTTCATGAGTCAGAAGCTGCTGCTGCTCAGCAAAGCCCAAACGTATCTGCGCAGCGCCGCCGTACTGTTCGAGATCGAAGACTTCGATTCGTGCGCGTCGCGCGGGTACTTCGCGATGTTCTATGCTGCCCAAGCCCTGCTCGTCGAGCGGCGCGTCGGTACGTCGGGCGGCATCCGGGTGGCATTCGGCGACGCGTTCGTGCGCTCGGGCGAAGTCCCCGAGGAAGCGGGCGCCGCGTTCGACCACGCGCACGACCTGATGGAGGTAGCCGACTACGCGCACAGCTTCGGCGTCCAGCAACCCCAGGCCGAAGAGGTGCTCCAGTCGGCCGAAGCGTTCGTCACCATGATCATCGACATCCTCAACCCGACGCCCGCCCCTGCCGTCGTCCCCGACGATGAGGACTTCGAGGACGAAGACTGACGCGAACTCGTCCTCTTCGTCGGTGAGGCGCGGCGATCCAGACGGAAGTCGCACGCGATTCGTCCTAGACGAGTGGCCTCAGATGGACCAGCGAAGCATGTGGAGTGGTCGAACTCGTCCTGCTCAGCAAAGCGCGTTTAGACGATTCTAGCGACCGGAGCGGAGCGCCCACCGATGCAGCGAACCGAAGACTCATCGACACGAAAGCCAGCATGATCCGGCTTAGGCGAGCAGTTGTGGATTGCTGGCTGCGCAGAAACGACGGTGAGACAGAGGCGGAGATAGTAGCGGGGGCGGTGAAGGTTGCGCCAACGGTTGGACGCCTTGAGGCCGGGCCGTAGCTTTACAGGCTATTCCGCGCTCACGTGGCGCGCTCACTGACGACTACACCTAATCGCTTTCGGCTATGAAGCCCGGTATCCACCCCGATTACACGACCATGACCGTCGAACTGGCCGACGGCACGACGGCCACGATGCGCTCGACGCTCGGCCGCGACATCCAGTCGGACGTCGACTCGACCAACCACCCGTTCTACACCGGCAAGCGCCAGTTCGTCGATACTGCGGGCCGCGTCGAGAAATTCCGCCGCCGCTACGGCAACAGAGGCAAGAAGCAGCTCGACGACGAGTCGACGGATACGACCGACGCCACGCCGCAGGAACAGGCGTAAGCTGCTCCGCTCGTATTATCGAACCCTCGCCCGGCTTTGCGCTCGGCGAGGGTTTTTGCTTTCCTCCGACCCGACTCTCCCATGCTCGCCCCCGCCGCCCTGATCGCCCGCACCCGCGACGGCCTCTCCCTCGAGTCTACCGAACTGCGCGAGTTCGTGCTCGCCTACACGCGCGGCGACGTGCCGGACTACCAGATGAGCGCGTGGCTGATGGCCGTCTACCTGCGCGGATTGACGCCCGACGAAGCGTCCGCCCTGGTCGACGTGATGCTGCACTCGGGGACCGTCGTCGATCTGTCCGATGTGGCGGGGCGCAAGGTCGACAAGCACTCGACCGGAGGCGTCGGCGACAAGATCTCCTTGCTGCTCGCCCCCCTCGTTGCGGCGTGCGGCGCAAGGGTGCCGATGATCTCGGGCAGAGGACTGGGGCATACCGGCGGAACGCTCGACAAACTCGAATCCATTCCCGGCTTCACGACCGGCTTGGGACTGGACCGCTACCGCAGCCAACTCGCCGAACTGGGCGTCGTCATGATCGGGCAGACGGCAGAGATAGCGCCCGCCGACCGCAAACTCTACGCCCTGCGCGACGTGACGGCGACGGTCGAGTCGATCCCGCTCATCGCCGCTTCGATCATGTCCAAGAAGATGGCGGCGGGACTGGACGCTCTGGTGCTGGACGTGAAAGTCGGCAGAGGTGCGTTCATGCGGACACCCGAGCGCGCGCGTGAACTTGCCCAGACGATGGTGCAGATCGGCACGCGGCACGGCGTCGAGACGACCGCTCTGCTGACCCGGATGGACGCTCCCTTGGGCCGAGCGGCAGGCAACTGGCCCGAAGTCGCCGAGACGATCCGCTGTCTCAAGGGCGACGCGCAGGGCGCCGAGGACGTCGTCGAAATCACCATCGCGCTGGCGGCCGAGATGCTGCGCATGGCCCAGATCGCCGACTCGGCCGAGCAGGGCGCCGAGCAGGCCCGAGCCGCACTGGCCGACGGAAGCGCGTGGGATAGGTTCGTTCAACTGGTCGAGGTGCAGGGCGGCGACGTGCGCACGCTCGAAGACCCGGACGCACGCCAAGCCCAATCCCCGGCGATCGTCGTCGAAGCTCAGCGTTCGGGCGTCGTCACCGACATCGACGCGCGCAAGATCGGCGATCTGACGGTCGCTCTGGGCGCAGGGCGGCGAGCCAAAGAGGACGACGTAGATCCGCTGGCAGGCGTCGTGCTGCACGCGTCCATCGGCGACCGAGTCGAGGCAGGGCAGCCGCTGGCGACGCTCTACTCGCATCTGGACGAAACCGAGGCGTTCAGCCGCGCGCTGCGTGCGTCGGTCGAAGTCGGAGACCAAGTGCCGGACGTGCCCCGCCTTCTAATCGAGCGCATCACGGCCTGATCGTGCGATGACCCGTCAGTCGCCGCCGAGCAGCGGGCCGACTGGTGAGAACGTCGGGAGGTCGGGTCGTTGCGAGGGCGCGCGTGCCACTAAGTCGCGGGCCTGTTGCAGTTTGGCCTCGGCGGCGCGCTCGCGCTCGGTCAGAGTCTGGCTGCGGCGGGCGAGGTCGTCGCGGTAGGTGGACAGCTGCTCGCGGTAGACCGTGAGTTGGGCGCGGAGATCGGTCAGCTGGCGCTCGTCGGCGGCCAGTGCTTCGCGCCTGCCCTGAGATTGTGCCAGATCGGCTAGCGCGCGCTCGCGCTGGCCCCGCAGGTCGGCTAGGGCGTCGCGCAGCGTCTCGGATTCGTGCTGCTGCGACTGGATCTCGTCTGCCAGCCGGTCGCGCTCGGATTGGAGCGCGACGCGTTCCTGTTCGGAAGTGCGGCGGCGTGCATCTGCCGCGCGGCGCGCTTCGCTGGACGCCTCCTCGGACACGGCAACCTGCCGACGCGCGGCTTGAGCGTCGGCACGGGCGCGCTCCAGATCGGCTTCCCGTTCGGCGAGCGCGTCGCGGGCGCTGTCGCGTTCGGCTAGCACGGCGTCGCGCGCGGACCGCGCGGCGGCGAGTTGATCGGACAACACGTCTCGCTCGGATTCGGCGGCTGCGAGCGCGTCGACCGACGCCGCTTCGCTGGCCGACTCGGACGCGTCACTGAGTGCGCGTTGGGCTGCCTCGGCTTGAGCCTGGACGATCGCGAGTTGCCTGCGGAGAGCGGATGCCTGCTCGGCCAACGTGTCGCGCTCGGCGTGGGCGGCCGCGAGGGCGTTGCCGAAGTCGGCGTCGGTCGCGGTTTCAGAGGCGACCGTCTGGAGCGCTTCGACTTCGCGTTCGAGCGCTGCGGCGTGAGCGTGCGCCGCTTCGCCGTCGGACTGGGCAGTAGCGAGGCGGACTTCGAGGCTGGCATAGTCGGTCTCCAACTGCTCGCGCTGAGATTGCGCGTCGGCGAGCGCCTGGGGTGTCACGGCGTCGGCCAGAGCGGCACGCAGGTCGTCGCGTGCGGTGTCTCGTTCTTGCATGGCGGCGTCGCGCTCGGTTCTCAGAGCGTCGCGCTCTTGCAACCCCTTGTCCTGCTGGTCCAGAGCCACCTTCAACGCGTCGGCGCGGGCTTGGGCCTGGGCGAAGTCGCTGCGGAGCGCCGCGACCTGGGCGTAAATGGCGTCGCGTTCCGATGCGACGGCTGACAGCGTCTGCTGCTGGGCCTCGAACCGCTCGGCTTCGTCTTGCATCGTGCCGCGGAGCGCTGCCGCTTCTTTGCGCTCGGTTGCGAGCGCCTCGCTCAGTCCGTCGCGCTCGGTCGTGAGGGTTGCGATCGCCTCGGCGGACTCGGCCAGCGTGCGCTCGTGCTCATCGGCCACCTCACGCGCTTCGGCTAGCATACGCTCGGCATCCAACAGCAGCGATTTGCGCTCGTCGAGCTTTTCGGTGAGCGCGGCGATGCGCAGCAGCGCTTCCTGCTCCCTCTCGTTGACTTCGTCCCGCTCGGCTACCAGAGCGATCGCCATGTCCTGCGCCTCGTTTCGCTCGGCCGTCAGTTCGCGCACCAGCGCCTGCTCGGACTCCAACCGGTCAGCGGCTTCGTCGCGTTCGGCTTCCAGTTTTGCAATCGACTGCTGTGCTGCCTCCAAGTCGCTAGTCGCCGCCGCATGCTGATCGCCCAGCATGGCGAGCCGCGCACGCGTTGCCTCGTGCTCGACGTTGAGCGCGTCCCACCGGTCGGCGAGCGCGTCGTGCTGCTGCGTCAGCGTGCGGTAGTCGTGACGCGCCGTTTCCAGATCGGCCGCGTGCCTGTCCCGCTCGCTCTCAACGTCGGCGAGGCGAGCCGACTGGGCTTCGAGCGCCAGCGTCTGGCCCGCGTGGCTCGCTTCGAGATCCAGGTGAGCGGTTTCGAGATCGCCGTGCTGCGCTGTCAGGCGCTCGTGCTCGTGCGTCAGACTAGCCAGAGCGTCATTGGCGTGTGTCAGAGAGAGAGCCGCTACGTCGTGCTGTGCGATCAACGTCTGATGCGTCTGCGCCAGCGCGTCGTGGTCGGCCTGGAGCGCGTCGCGGCGCACCTGGACGCGGTGGAGATCGTCTGCGAGCGCGTCGCACTCGGATTGGCGCGCGACGTGCTGCTTTTGCTCGTCCGAAAGGGTGTGCTGCGTGTGGGCGAGCTGCGAGGCCAGGCGCGAGCGTTCATTGGCTAGTCCATCTGCCTGCGCCCGCGTCTGGGCGAGCGTGTGGCGAGCGGCCTCCAGTTCCGAAGCGGCTCGGGCTTGCTGCGCCGCGTGTTCGGCTTCGAGCCGGTCGCGCTCGCCGTGCCAGGCCGCGCGGCGCGAGGTGAGCGATCCTTCCTGCTGCCGAAGCGCATCGACGTCGGCAGCGTAGCGCGTTCGGCGTTCGGTCGTCCTTTCGTCTTCGCTTTGCGCGGCAGCCTGCGCCTTGAGCAGATCGTCCTGACGCTTGCGCGCGGCGTCGGCGGCTAGCTGGAGCGAGTCGGTCAGGCGCAGCAGGTGGGCGTCCAGGCGCGGCCACGCGTCGCCCAGCGCATGCACCAGCGTCTCTCGGTGATCCAACAGGGTATCGCGGACGGCGTCTACCTGCACTTCTACCGATGCGATCTCGGCGTCCTTGCGGCGCGCCAGTGCGTGCGCGTCGATGGGTGGAGGCGGACTGGCGGCGCGGCCTTCGTCGTCGAAGAAGCGCGCGCGAAAGTAGTAGTAGCCGCCGATGGCGCCGATGCAAAGCGTCAGCAGCGCCATCGCGACCGCGATCAGAACGGGACCGGACATGGAGCGGGGGAAAAGGTCTCGGAAACTAGGCGCACTTCGCGCCCTTCCGGCAGGGGAAGCCGGTTCCGATGTATCCGCTTAGCGCAAAGGCCGTGCCCGGATGCCCGGCACGTCTTTCCGCGCAACGACACGGACGCGCGCGCCATGCTCCCACAGCTGCAAGCGCTCGCGCAGGTGCGCCGACCGGGCGTCGGCGAGCAGCACGTCGCGCTCGCTCCACACGACTTCCCATCCTGCCTCGCCATCTTGAAGCGCAAACGCTGCGTCGTCGAGGCGCGCGTCGGCGGCCCGCGTCAGTGTCGGCTCACCGGCGAGAAACGACCCGTGCAGTTGGGCCAGCACGCTGTCGACCGGCGAGGCGTACGAGGGCGCGGAGGCGGTACGCGCAGGAATCTGGGAGGCGCCCGAAGAGGACGGGTGTTGGCCCACATGATGCATCGCGAAACCGCCGACGGTCAGCACGGCTGCCGCTAGCGATAGGCTGATGCCCAAAACGGACGAGGCGCTCGGGCCCGAGCGGTTGCGAAAGAGCGGAAAGGGTAGGTTCATGCCCGGTGAGTGTACAAAGACATTGCCAATCTTTCTGCGCCTGCCTGCTGTGCTCTAGGCAACGTTGCCTAGCCGCGCGCGGCGACGCGTGATCAGCCGCGCAAGCCTGCCGGAACGAATTCAGAGTGGAGACCGGGACGAGATGGATTGTTCAGACGTTTTCCCTCAACGCTTCCAACCCGGCGCGGTCTGCGTTCGTACTCTCCTCCTATGTCCACACCCAGTTCGACCGCTGCGCTCCACACAATGGCTGAACTGGGCCAGTTCTGGACGTATGCCAACGCGCTGAGCGTGATCCGCATGGTGCTCGTCGCGCCCATCGCGCTGCTGGCGTGGAAGGCCGATCAGCCCGCTCTAATGTGGACGCTGATCGGCATCGGCGTGGCGACAGATTTTTTCGACGGCAAGGTCGCGCGGTGGACCGGGACCGTGTCCGAGTGGGGAAAAGTGCTCGACCCGTTCGCCGACAAGTTGGGGGCCATCGTGATCGGAGGAGCGCTGGCGTTTCGGCCCGCCGAGCCCAACCTCCCGGTCTGGCTGATCGTGCTCGTACTGGTGCGCGACATCCTGATCTTCGGCGGCGGGATCCTGATCGCCAAGCGGCACGGCTCGGTTCCTCCGAGCGTGTGGAGCGGCAAACTAGCCGTCGGCGCGGTCACGGTCGCCGTTCTGCTGGCGCTGCTGGAGTTGCCCTTGCTGACCGAAGTTGCGGTATGGACGTCGCTGGTCCTGCTCGTCGGCTCGTTCTGCGAGTACCTGTACCGCTTTGTCCGCGCGATGCGAGCGCCGCGCGTGCCCTGGCCCCCGGCGCCCGATTCTTCCGCTGCATGAAGGCCGCTGGTAGGCACGTTCCCCCGCTTCGGTAGTTACTTGCGCCTCAACAAGCATTGACTCCCTCCGCGATGGGCTTTTTCGACCGATTCAAGAAGCAGAACCCTCAACCCACGGCTCCACCTGCCCAGCAAGAGGTTCGGCAGCAGGAGCAGGCCAAGCTGAACGAGGGGATGGAAAAGACCCGCTCGTCGTTTTTCGGCAAGATCGACCTGCTGGTAAGAGGGCGCGACACGATCGACGACGAGGTACTTGACCGGATCGAGGAAGTCTTGGTCGGCGCCGATCTGGGCGTCGACACGACGGTCGAGATCATCCGCCGCATCGAAGCCCGCGTCAAGACCGACCGCTATACCGGGACCGACGATTTCAACGAACTGCTGCGCGACGAGATCGCCCGGCTGATGCTCGAGGACGCGCCCGAGCGCCCCCGCGACTTCGACGCTCCGCTGCCCAACAGCCCGCACGTCATCCTGGTCGTCGGCGTCAACGGCGTCGGCAAAACGACGACGATCGGCAAGATGGCCTGGCGCTACAAGCAGGCAGGAAAGAGCGTCGTGCTGGGCGCCGCCGACACGTTCCGCGCCGCGGCGACCGAGCAGCTCGACATCTGGGCGACCAGGGCGGGCGTGCCGATCATCAAGCAGGGACACGGCGCCGACCCCGCAGCCGTCGCCTTCGACACGATCGCGTCGGCCAAGTCCAAGGGCGCAGACATAGCCATCATCGACACGGCTGGGCGGCTGCACAACAAGAGCGGCCTGATGGACGAGTTGTCCAAGATCAAGCGCGTCATGGACCGGCAGGTGGCTGGCGCTCCGCACGAGGTGCTGCTGGTTCTCGACGGCTCGACGGGCATGAACGCCGTCCGTCAGGCCGAGGAGTTTACCAAGAGCGTCGACGTGACCGGCATGGTGCTCACCAAGCTCGACGGCACGGCCAAAGGCGGCGTCGTGATCGGCATCTCGAACGGCTTCAAGATTCCGGTCAAGTACATCGGCGTCGGCGAGGGCATCGACGACTTGCAGGTGTTCGACCGGGTCGCGTTCGTCGAGGCGCTCTTTAGCTGAGCGAGTCGGCGTTCGAAGAGGAGTAATGAGGCGTTCGCCTCTAAATGTGAAGCATGCGCGCGGCGTCGGCGATGTAGATTTGGGCTGATCCCACCTCTTCCCGCCTTCATGCGCCGCCTGCTACCGCTCCTGCTGTTCGCTCTTCTCGTCTCACCGGCTCAGGCTCAAGACGAGAACGCTCCGCCCACCGTCGACAAGCTGAGCTACGACGCGCTGTCGTGGCGCAGCATCGGGCCCGCGTTCACGTCTGGCCGCGTCGCCGACATCGCGATCCACCCAGACGACAACGACACGTGGTTCGTGACCGTCGGCAGTGGCGGCGTGTGGAAAACCGAGAACAGCGGCACGACGTGGAAGTCCATCTTCGACGGCCAAGGCTCATACTCGACCGGCGCGATCGCGCTCGATCCGCAGAACCCCAACACGGTCTGGGTCGGCAGCGGCGAGGACGTGGGCGGGCGGCACGTCGGCTACGGCGACGGCATCTACCGCTCGACCGACGGCGGCGCGACGTGGCAGAACAAGGGCCTCAAGGAGAGCCAGCACCTATCGACGATCTGGGTGCATCCCAGCGATTCGGACGTCGTGCTCGTGGCTGCCCAAGGTCCGCTGTGGAGCAAAGGCGGCGAGAGGGGCATCTACCGCACGACCGACGGCGGCGAGACGTGGACGCGCACGCTGGGAGACGACGAGTGGACCGGCGCGACGGACCTGGTCGCCGATCCGCGCGACCCGGACGTGCTCTACGCGGCCACGTGGCAGCGGCACCGCAACGTGGCGGCCTATATGGGCGGCGGGCCCGGCTCGGGTTTGCACAAGAGCTTGGACGGCGGGCAGACGTGGACCAAGCTTTCGCGCGGGCTGCCCTCCAGCAACATGGGCAAAATCGGACTGGCGATCTCGCCCCAAAACCCGGACCGCATCTACGCCGCCATCGAACTCGACGGGCGGACAGGCGGCGTGTTCATGAGCGCGAACCGGGGCGCAAGCTGGACCAAGATGTCCGACGCCGTCGCCGGGGGAACGGGGCCGCACTACTATCAGGAGTTGTACGCGTCGCCGCACTACGAAGGCCGCATCTACCTGATGGACGTGCGGATTCAGCAGTCCAACGACCACGGCGCCAACTTCGAGCGCGAGCGCAGCCAGTACAAGCACAGCGACAACCACGCGCTCGCCTTCCGCCCGGACGACAAGGATTACCTGCTCGCCGGAACGGACGGCGGTCTTTACGAATCGTTCGATGGCGGCGAGACGTGGCGCTACGTCGCCAACCTGCCCGTCACGCAGTACTACAAAGTCGCCGTAGACGACGCCGAGCCATTCTACAACGTATTCGGCGGGACGCAGGACAACGGCTCCCAGGGAGGTCCCTCACGGACCGACGCGCGGCAGGGCATCCGCAACGGCGATTGGTTCACCACGCTCGGCGGCGACGGACACCAGTCGGCGACCGAGCCGGGCAACCCGAACATCCTCTATGCTCAGTCGCAGCAGGGCAACCTGCACCGCGTCGACCGCATTACGGGCGAGTCGACGTTCATCCAGCCTCAGCCGGCGATGGGCCAGACCGAACGCTACAACTGGGACGCGCCGATCGTCGTCAGCCCGCACGACCCGGCGACGATCTACTTCGCCTCGCAGCGCGTCTGGAAGTCCAACGACCGGGGCGATAGCTGGACGGCGATCTCGGGCGATCTGTCGCGCAACCAGGAGCGCTTCGAGCTTCCGATCATGGGACGCGTCCAGAGCTACGACAACGCGTGGGACTTGTACGCGATGTCGGTCTACAACACGATCTCGTCGGTCGATGTGTCGCCCCAGGATGCCAACCTGGTCTATGTGGGCACGGACGACGGGCTGATTCAGATCACCGAGAACGGCGGCCAGACGTGGCGGCGCGTCGACGTGGGCAGTATCGATGGGGTGCCTGCGATGGCGTTCGTCAACCACGTCTATCCGGACCGGCACGACGCCAACGTCGTGTTTGCCGCACTCGACAATCACAAGAACGGCGACCTCAAACCGTGCCTGATCCGCAGCGACGACAAGGGCCGCTCGTGGGAGCTGATGATCGACGGCTTGCCCGAGCGCACACTCGTTTGGCGCATCGTCCAGGACGATCAGAAGCCCTCTCTGGTGTTCGCCGGGACCGAGAACGGCGTCTTCTTCTCGCCCAACCGGGGCGGCCAGTGGATCGAGTTGGACGGCGACATGCCGACGATTTCGACGCGCGACCTGGCGATCCAGCGCCGCGAAGACGACTTGGTTGCGGCCACGTTCGGCAGGGGCTTCCTGATCCTCGACGACTACGCCCCGCTGCGCGAGATGACCGATCAAGTCCTCGCCCGGCCCGGTCACCTGTTCCAACTGCGTGACGCCAAGCTGTTTCGCCAGCGCAGCGTCACCAATAGCTCGCAGGGCGACGACTACTACTCGGCGCCCAATCCCGACTTCGGCGCCGTCTTCACCTACTACCTGCGCGACGGCTACGAGAGCAGCAAATCTCAGCGCCGTAGCGCCGAGAAGGAGGTCGAGGACGATGCCGACGTGCCCTTCCCCGGCTGGGACGCCTTGGAAGCCGAGCGCAACGAGAAGTCTGACAAAGTCCAACTCGTCATCCGCGACAGCCGAGGCGACATCGCCGCGCGCGTCGATGGGCGTTCGTCCAAAGGTCTGCACCGCGTCGCGTGGGATCTCGAACGCGACGCCCTGGGGCCGATCACGCCCGGTGAGTCTTCCCGTGTGAGCGGCTTTATGGTCGAGCCGGGATCGTACTCGGCGACGCTCGTCCGCACGTCCGATGGAGCCGAAACGACACTCTCGGGTCCGGTTTCGTTCGGCGTCGTGCCGCTGCGCGACGGAGCGCTGCCGTCGGCTCCGGTCGCCACGCTCGAAGCGTTCCGCGAGCAGATGGAAACGCTGATGACCGACATGACGCTGTTCGGCAACGCGCTCGACCGCGCCGAGGACCGAGCCGATGCCCTGCGCGCCGCCCACGACCGCGCCCGCCGCCCCGACGCAGGTCTGGCCGCCCGCATCGTCGCGTTGGACAACCGCCTGGGCGAACTCGACCTCAAGCTGAGCGGCTACGACGCCAAAGACGCCGTCGGCGAGCGCAACCCGCCGTCGATTCAGTCGCGAATGTTCGTGGGCTATCGGGGCCTGAGCACGCAGCACGGACCCACTGCGCTGCACCGCGAGTCAGTCGCGATGGCTGAGCAGGGGCTGGCCGACGCACGTGCCGAGTTGGACGCCATCGCTCAAGAGATCGCAGCCGTCGCCAGTCAGCTTCCGGCTACCGGCGCCCCCGTCGTCGATCTGGGCGACTGACCAACGCGCGCGAGCCGGACAGATTTCAGCGTCCTGCCCGGCTCGCGCGTGCTGATTGTATCGGTCAGGGGCTATACCGCCGCTGATGCGTCGCTTTCCAGGTTGACTTTGGCGTTCTCGCCCGTGCCGGCGTGCCCACTGCTCAACATGCCTTCGGCGAGCCCGATTCCCAGGCCGACGGCGCCGAGTCCCGTCCCAATACTCGGCGCCGTTGGCATCGACGCGGAGCAGCACGAGTTTCGGGCCGTCTTTGCCGCCGGGAAACCAGGCGTTGAGTTCGGGCTGCCACAACTCGTCGATCTCGGCGCGGTCGCGGTTCACCTGCGCCGTACCGCGAATCGAGACGGCGGCCTTCTGATCGTTGCCTAGAAAGCCGAGATTGACGTGCGGATCAGGCCCGATGTCCTCGACCTTGCGCGACTGTCGGTAGGTGAAGAATCACAGCGTGCCATCGAACTCGTCGCGCAGAGGCCAGCGTGCTGGGCGCGTGATCCTCGTGCCGTCGGCGCGTCGCGTCGTCATCGTGCACAGGCGTACAGGCGTACGCCCTCGATCAGATTGCCGATCTTCCCAATGTTGCCGCGATACTCGTCGTATCCGGTCGGTTGGTATTCGTGTGAGCCTGCCAGGGTGGTCGCTAGGGAAGGAGTGAGAGGGTCGGTTTGGAGTCTCTAGCAGCAGGCCCGAGCGGACAGTTTTCATCGGCGGTTGGATCCGGCAACGACGTTGGCACTGCATCTAGATCGTAACTGAAGCGTCGAACCAGCAGGCTCCCACCTCTTCCTCTTCTATGGCAACCGCTCCTCTCCACCGCACAGCCGCTGTACTCTCCGATCCGGTTCGCCTGCGGGCGCTGCGCCGGAGCGGGCTGCTCGATCCGTCGGCCGATGCGGTCTTCGATCGCTACACGCGCCTGGCCACGCGCCTGCTCGGCACGCCCGTCGCCCTGCTCTCGCTCGTCGAGCCCGAACGCCAGACGTTCAAGAGCCGGGTCGGGCTGGACGTGCAGTCGACGCCGCTTTCGCACTCGTTCTGCCAGCACGTCGTCCACAGCGATGCGACGTTCGTAGTCGAAGACGCGCGCGAGCATCCGCTGGTGAAAGCCAACGAGGCCATCGCTGATCTGGGCGTCGTGGCCTATGCCGGAGCGCCCGTCCACGCGCCGGACGGTGAGGCGTTGGGGTCGTTCTGCGCCATCGCCAGCCAGCCCCGCGTCTGGACCGATGACGACGTGCGCATAATCGAGGAGCTAGCCGCTGCCGTCTCAGCCGAAATCGGATTGCGGATGCGTGTGCGCCGGTCCACTATCCTGGCTCGAGCCGCTCTGCTCGCCTGGATCGCAGCAGACGACCAAGGCACCGTCCACGAAACGAGCGCGTCGTGGCTCCAACTCGTTGGGCGCTCGTCCGCCGCAAACGCCGACTCCGGATGGACCGCAGCGCTGCACCCCGATGATCGCGAGCGCGTCGCTCAGGTGTGGCAGGCCGCCGCCGCCGAGCACGTGTCGTGCGTGATCGACTGCCGATTGGTTGCTGGCAGCGCAGCGACACGCGCCGTTCGCTTGTACGGAGCCCCCGAATGGGCGGCGAATGGTACATTCACCGAGTACGTGGGTGCGTTCGTAGACGCAAGTTGATAGCGCGCACGTTCGCATGTTTGACCTACGCGTCGTGAGGCTCCGCTCCGACCGCCACATACGCCCTACTTCCCTCAGTGCCACATCCCATGGCGATCGATACGCCTCAGCCTCCTGCTGCACTCTCCGATCCGGTTCGCCTGCGGGCGCTGCGCCGGAGCGGGCTGCTCGATCCGTCGGCCGATGCGGTCTTCGATCGCTACACGCGCCTGGCCACGCGCCTGCTCGGCACGCCCGTCGCCCTGCTCTCGCTCGTCGAGTCCAACCGGCAGACGACGCTCAGTATCGTAGGCGCCGAACTGAAACAGGCTCCGCTCTCGCACTCGTTTTGCCAGCACGTCGTTGCGGGCGACGCGCCGCTCGTGATCGACGATGCACCAACGCACCCGCTGGGCAAGACCAACGGCGCCGTCGCCGACTATGGGGTGCAAGCCTACGCCGGCGCCCCCGTCCGGGGGCCGGGCGGCGAGGCACTGGGTTCGTTCTGCGTCGTCAGTGACGTGCCACGCACCTGGACCGAAAGCGACATTCGCGTGATCGAAGAGCTGGCCGCCGCCATCTCCGACGAAATCAGCCTGCGCATGCGCGAGCGCCGCACGACGGCTCTTACCGATGCAGCAACGCTCGCCACGATCGCAGCCGACGACCAAGGCGCCGTGTTCGACGTCAGCCTCTCGTGGAAGCGTTTGACCGGGCGCATGATGGACCAGAGCGCGGGCAACCGGTGGATCGACGCGCTGCACGCCGACGACCGCTCCCGCACGGCCGAGGCATGGCAAGCCGCGGTCGGCAAGCGTCTGGCGTGCACGCTCGACTGCCATCTGATCGGCGAAGACGGAGAGTCGCATCCGGCTCGGCTGTACGGCGCTCCCGTCTGGGCCGAGACCGGTACGTTTACCGAATACGTCGGCGCCTTCACCGCCAGAGCGTGACACTCGAATCGGAAGAGCACGATACGAGCGGCGAGTGGAGCCGGCCGCGTAACAGCTGAGGGGAACGGCGGATCGTTGGGAACGGTGAGCAGCTTTCCAACCACCAACCCCTCAATCTCATGAAAGCGCTCACCTGGCACGGCCAAGGCGACGTCCGCGTCGACACGCACCCCGACCCCGAAATCCAACACCCGCGCGACGCCATCGTCCGCATCACGTCGACCGCCATCTGCGGCTCGGACTTGCACCTCTACGACGGCTACGTGCCGATGATGAAAGAGGGCGACATCATCGGGCACGAGCCGATGGGCATTGTCGAGGAGGTCGGATCAGGCGTGACCAATCTCAAGAAGGGCGACCGCGTCGTGATCCCGTTCACGATCTCGTGCGGCAGCTGCTGGTTCTGCGAGAAGACGATGTTCTCGCTGTGCGACGAGTCCAATCCCAAGCCCGAAAACGCGCGCGCGCAGATGGGCCACTCTCCCGCAGGAGTCTATGGCTACTCGCACCTGCTGGGCGGCATTCCGGGCGGACAGGCCGAACTGCTGCGCGTGCCCTATGCCGACGTTGGCCCGATCAAAGTGCCGGACGCGCTCACGGACGAGCAAGCGCTCTTCCTCTCGGACATCTTCCCGACCGGCTACATGGCCGCCGAGAACGCCGAAATCGAGCCGGGCGATACGGTCGCCGTCTGGGGCTGCGGCCCGGTCGGTCAGTTCGCGATCCAGAGTGCGTGGATGATGGGTGCAGGCCGCGTCATCGCGATCGACCAGGTGCCCGAACGCCTGGCGATGGCTCGGACGCACGGACGCGCCGAAACGATCGACTTCTCGGCCGACGACGTCGACGTGTACGAGACGCTGATGGAGATGACGGACGGACGCGGACCGGACCGCTGCATCGACGCCGTCGGAGCCGAGTCGCACGCCGCCAACGATGCCAAGGCGCTGGTCGACAAGGCCAAAGCTGCCGTTCACCTGCAAACCGATCACCCGTACGTGCTCCAGCAGGCGATCCGCAGCTGCCGCAAAGGAGGCACGATCTCGGTCCCCGGCGTCTACGCGACCGCGGTCACGATCCCCTTCGGTGCCGCGATGAACAAGGGGCTGACGTTCAAGATGGGCCAGACGCACGTCCAGCGCTACCTCGACCCGCTGATGCGAAAGATCATCGATGGCGACATCGACCCGTCGTTCGTGATCACGCACACGGCCCCGCTGAGCGACGCGCCCAAGATGTACGACACGTTTCGAGACAAGAAGGACGACTGCATCAAGGTCGTCCTCAAACCGTGACGACTCTGCGTGAGTAAAGAGACAGAGAGCCAACCGCCGCGCACGATGCGGCGGTTGGCTCTCTGTATTTCGCGCTGGTCGCTTCGTCCCGGAGGCTGTCTACGCGGAGAGGAACGGGGCTGCGGGCGGTTCCGAATCTGCTTGCCCGCGCCGCCCTCCCTTCGGCGACGCTCAGGGCAGGCTACTCTTGCCTGCCGCATCCCTCACAGACAGTCTCCCACGTTTCACATGCCTTCGCTGCTCCGCTGGCTGTCCGACCTGGTCGGTTCGATCTATTTCCTCCAGGTGATCTGGACGCCGATCAAGCAGGTGCTCAGACTAGACCACCAGTCGCGCGCCGATAGCGCGACGGCTCGCCTGCTCATGAAGCGCCGACCGGTCGCGCTCGGCCCGCCGCTCGAACCCGTCTTCCGGTTCGTCGGCGCGGCTCCGAGTGGTGGAGGCGTCAGGGCGCTGTTCGTCAACGAGGGAGCGGGCGTGACCGAAGTCTCCATAGTCTCCGTCGGAGCGGCCGGAGACGCGGTTCATCCGTCCGACCGAATTGAGGCCGGAGCGTCAGGCTGGGTCGACTTGAAGGTAACGGAGCAGGCGCGCGAGGTGCCGTTCGAGCTGGCCTACACGGACGCAGCGGGCATGCGGCAGTCGCAGCCGTTCGTTTTTCTGGCGCTCGATATGCGCGTCGAAGCCGTCGACGTGTTGGCTGTGGGGAGACGCTAGGCTGACGGCTCGCTCGTCCACGCGTTGCGCAGGTGGGCGATGTAGTCGCGTTCAAGCGCCACCACTTCGCCGTCTGCCTCGGCGATGCCGACGAGATCTTCGAGGATCGTCGAGCGCGTATCGGCGTCGAGGGCTTTGCCCAGCGTTTCGATGATCGTCTCCAACCGCTCGCGCGACGGGTTGTTGAAATACGTCATCGACGCCTCGCGCAGCACGTGCTGGAGCATCGCCGGGTCGCGGTTGGGCTGCCATTTGTACAGGCGAGCCACGATCTCCTGCATTTCGGCGCTGTCGAGGTCGGCGTCGGCTCCGTATGCCAGGCCCAGATAAAGAACGGCGAGATCGTGCAGGTGGGCGATAGAGACAGACATGGCAGAGACGTACGCAGGAAGAGGATGAGCGCGTTTACCAAACGGCGACGCGCAAAGTTCTACCACCAAGATCGACGGCAGCGTAACCGATGAAGCGGCGGTGGAATCCCAACGCGCGCCCGCCACGTTTCGCACGCAACCAACTCTTTTTCGCTATGCGCCGCTCCTTCTGGCTCCTCGCCGCCGCTTTCGTGCTGACCGCTTTCGCGCCCTCAGCCGTCACCAAGCAGACGCCGCTTCCGATCGGAAGCGCGCTTCCCCAGGCCGCCACGGCCATGACGGGCGTCGACGGCGCCGCTCACACGCTGGGAGGGACGGCCGGCAGCGGCGGCCTGCTCGTCATCTTCGGCGCCAACACGTGTCCGTTCGTGCTGGCGTGGCAAGACCGCTTCGCTCCCATCGCCGCCCGCGCATCGGCCCAAGGCGTCGGTACGATCATCGTCAACAGCAACCTCGCCTTTCGCGACGACGATGACTCGCCCGCCGCCATGCGCGCCCACGCCCGGACGCACGGCTACACCGTCCCTTACGTGATGGATGCCGGAACGGCCATTGCCGACGCATTCGGCGCCACACGTACGCCTGAAGTCTTTCTGTTCGACGGAGACAAAAAACTGGTCTATCGCGGCGCCATCGACGACAACGCCCGCGACGCAGCCAAGGTGACGCAGCCGTTTCTGCTCGAAGCGCTCGAAGCGTTGCAGGGCGAAATCATGCCCGAACCCCAGGTGACGCGCTCTATCGGATGCACGATCAAGCGCGTGTCCGACTGATCCCGATCCAGATTGCGTGACTCAGCCCACGTTGACATCCGACTCAATTCGCTTCTGCGGCGCGCTCGTGTGTTCTGCCGCGTTGCCCTGCATCGCCGGGGGTATACCCCTTCGCCCTACTGCGTGACCTCCTACGTCGGTTCGGACACGTCACAGACCGCGCAGCCGCGCTCATAGTCACTCCGTCTCGCTGGTTGCCGACGCGGTTTGGGTAAATCGCACGGCAGGCTGGGGATCGCCTCTCGGTCTCGGCGTAGGTTTAAGGCGATCCACACTTCTGCCTGTGCTCCTCTTCCAACCCGATCTGACCCCGGACGCGCCGCTGCTGCCTACGCTCGACGCTGCTCTCGCGCTATGCGACCGCGTCGCTGTCGTCGACACGACCCAGCTGACGGGGCTGCACGCCACGCCCCTCGGCTTGCTCGCCGATGCGATCCCCGATCACGCCATCCTCAACGGAAGACCCGGAACGAGCGCGTACCGCTCGCCCAAACCCATCGTCGCCGCGGGTGGATATGTCGTCCGGCAGAAAGACGGCGGGACCGAATTGCTGCTGATCTTCCGCAGAGGCGTCTGGGACCTGCCCAAGGGCAAGCTGGAAGGCGACGAAACCATCCGGGCCTGTGCCAAGCGCGAGGTCTGTGAGGAAGTCGGTGTCAAGCGGATGCGCGTCGTCCGCCCGCTGGGGTCGACCCACCACGGCTACCCGCTCACCAAGCGCTACGCCGTCAAAACGACGCACTGGTTTCGGATGGAGACCGACCAGACCGAATTCACGCCTCAGGCCGACGAGGACATCGAGCGCGTCAAGTGGGTACCGATCGCTGCCGCCGCCGAGCGGTTGGGCTTCGAGACGCTGCGCGCGCACGTGCGCATGGTTGCGTCGCTTCTCGGTTAAACGCCTGAGCGGGTCGCCTTTCGACGGACGCGCTTTCGCCTGTGTCCTCTCATCTCTCGATCATCGCGCCGAATACGCGTCCCAGAACGCCCGACCGGACGCGCCGCGGCAGCAGCGACAGGCCGTGATTCATCGCCTTGGCGAGCGCTCCCGGGTGTACGGTGGGCCGCTTGCCGAGCGCTTCGAGGGTAGGGCGCACCATGTCCGCAGGCTGTGCCGCCGGACCGTAGCGCAGGCCCGAACGGCTCGCAAAACCACTGCTCACCGGTCCGGGTGCGACTGACACGACCGATATGCCCAACGATTGGCCTTCGACGTACAGCCCCTCGGCGAGCGTCTGCACGTAGGCTTTCGTGGCTGCATAGTGTGCCGCGTTGGGAGTGCCCTGAAACCCGACGACCGACCCGAAGAGCACGATGCCGCCCCGCCCGCGCGAGACGAACCGGCGGCCGAAATGGTGCGCGCTGCGCAGCACGGCGTCTCCGTTGACGGCCAGCATCTGGGCGTGCCGCTCCCAATCCGTTTCCCAGAACCCGCCCGACGTCCCCAGTCCGGCCGATGCGACGAGCAAGCCCACGTCGAGGTCGTGCGCGGTCCATTCGAGCCGCTCGAGTCCGGCGCTGGTCCCCAGATCGGCGTCGACGACCATGATGGAAACGCCGTGCGCCGCCGACAGCGTCTTTGCTCTCTCGCGCAGCACGTCTCCGCTGCGTGCAGCCAGGATCAGATCGAACCCGCCTCGGGCGAGGGCGTCTGCGAACGCGCGCCCGATTCCGGAAGAAGCGCCGGTGACGACGGCCCACGGGCCGAAACGCTGACGAGCTCGAATGAGATAGCTCGGCGTGTCGGGCGGCGAAGGCATAGGGAAGGCGAAGGCGGTGGAAGCAGGGGAGTGAGAGCGACGGTCAGCGAGAGCGCCCAATGGCGGCTCCCACGACGAGCAGGATGCCCGCAGCGGCTCCGGCCACGGCAGCGACAGGGAACGGCGCAACGGATTCGTAGCCATCGGGCCGTTTGGCGTATGCCAGCACGCGCGACGAAAGCGCTCTGGGCACGAGTTCGGTAGCCATCGACAGCGCGCGGTTGCGCACGCCGACGATTCGCGATGGGTCGTTGGCGTCCAGTGCGGCCAGCGCCGTTTGGGCCACTTCGCTCGGCTCGGACGTGCTCAGCGCTTCGAGTCCGCCGCGCGGCTCGCCCTTTCCAGGTCCTGCCAGGTCGGTGCGCGTCACGCCCGGCACCACGCACACCACGCGAACACCGCGCAACCGGTACTCGGTGTGCAGCGCTTGCGAGAACGAGAGCACAAACGCCTTACTCGCCCCATAGACAGCCGAAAACGGTACGGGCTGATCGGCTGCCGTCGACGCGACGTGCACGATCCCTCCGCCGCGCTGAGTCATTTCGGCTACGTACAACTCGGCCAGCCGCACTATGGCGCGCACGTTGAGATCGACCACCGATACGGGAGCAGCGCCCCGCGCCGCGTCCTCTCCAAACGGTCCGGCAGCTCCAACGCCCGCATTGCTCACCAGCAAGTCGACGGTCAAACCCATCGCGGCGACGGCCGAGTGCAGGTGGTCCGCTCCGTCCGGCTCGGACAGGTCGACGGGTACCGTCTCGGCCCGCAGTCCGGGCGAGGCGGCGCGCAGTTCGTCTGCCACCCGTTTGAGGTCATCGGCGCTCCGAGCGGCCAGCACCAGGCGCGGCACGCCCTTTTCGGCGAGCGCTCGGGCGATGGCGAGCCCGATGCCCGATGTCGGCCCGGTGACCAGAGCCGTAGCATCGGCGTAGGGAAACGGCCCGTGTATGCGAGCGAGGCGAGGTGTGTGGGTGTCGTTCATAGTGGTGTGGATGGAAGGGAAAAGAGTTAGAGCGCGTACAAAACTCGGCGCGGCAGGCGAGGGCGAGTGAGCGGGCGTTGAACGAGGCGGCCGAAACAGACGTAGCGATAGCTACGGCGATGCAGGGCAATGAAGCACAACGTTTGCGCAGCCGGTCGCAGCCAGCGAGGGGTTTTGTTAGGCGCTCTTAGGCAGTCGGTGCCGGAGACGCTGGCTCGGATTCGCGTTCGGGCGTCAGGCGCTCATAGAGGACCGGCACGACGACGAGCGTCAGAACCGTCGACACGGCCAGCCCGCCGATGATCACCCATCCCAGCGGGCTCCACAAGTCGGAGTTGGTCAGCGTGAGCGGAAGCAGGCCGCCGATCGTCGTCATCGTCGTGAGCAGGATCGGGGCGAAGCGCGTGTGCCCGGCCTCGCGGACCGCGTCGGCGACGGATTGGCCTTCGGCGACCAGTCGGTTCGCCAGATCGACCAGCAGGATCGAGTTGTTGACGACGATGCCGACCAGGCTCGTGAAGCCGATAAAGGCCATGAAGCTGAACGTGTAGCCGGTAATCAGTAGGGCGGGAAACGCGCCGACGGTCGCTAGCGGAATGGCGGCGAAGATGATCAGCGGCTGCTTGAACGAGCCGAACTGGAGCACGAGAACGGCGAAGATGCCCAGCATCGCTACGATCAGCGCGCCGCCCAGGCTCGAAAAGCTCTCCTGCTGCGCCTCCAGCTTGCCGCCGTACGCGACGCGGTAGCCCGTCGGCAGGCTGAGCGCGTCGATCTGGTCGATGATCGCCTGGGTGACGGAGATTTCGTTGAAGCCCGCTGCCGTGTTGACGTTGGCCGTAACCGTGACGGCGCGGCTCAGGTCGACGTGGTCGATGCGCGCGGCGACGGGCTCGAACTGGGGTAGCGCCACCTGCCGCAGCGGCACGACGCCTGCGCGCGCGGCGACGGTCACGCGGTCCAGATCGCCAAAGCCCGCGCGGCGCTGCTGCCCCGCCTGGTCCGTTAGCGGAAGCCGGACGACGATGTCGTGGTCGACGCCTTCGTCGTCGCGGTACGAGCCGACCGGCAGGCCGCTCATCGTCGCCAACACCGCCAAGTCTACGTCGGCGACCGACACGCCCAGCAGGGCGGCTTTGTCGCGGTCGATCTGGATCGCCACGTCGGTGCGCGGCTGGCTCAGCGGATTGGCGACGCTCTCGGTCCCGTCCGTCCGCTCGACGATCTGCTCGACCTCGCGCGAGAGCTCGCGCAGTACGTCCAGGTCGGGGCCTAGCACCTTGACAGCGATGGGCGCTTCGACCGGCGGGCCGTTCTCAAACACCTCGTACGTCACCTCGACGCCCGGAAGCGCGGCCAGGACCGGACGCAGCCGGGCGACGAGCGGTTCTACGTCGCGCGCGTCGTGCGTTTCGACGAGCAGCTGTCCTACGTTGGGCAGGTCGCGGCGCGGGACGATGTTGTAGTACATCCGCGGGTTGTCGCGCCCGACGCTCGTGGCGACGGTTTTTACTTGGTCGAAGTCGGCGAGGATCGCCTCGACCTGGAGCGCGGCGCGGTCGGTCGCGTCTAGCGTCGCACCGTCGGGCGTCTCGAGGCTGATCAGGAACTGCGGCTTGCCCGACTTGGGAAACAGCGACACGCCGATCAGGGGAAACAGCGCAC
This sequence comes from Rhodothermales bacterium, assembly GCA_963841855.1. GTDB lineage: Bacteria > Bacteroidota > Rhodothermia > Rhodothermales > BA12 > CAXBBB01. Next base: position 489,171 of record CAWJEJ010000003.1, read on the forward strand.
CGGCGCCGATGAGCGAGGCCAGCGCCAGCACCATCACCAGTTTGGGGCGCGCCATCGCACGCAGCAGAAACGGCTCGTAGATTCGGGCTGAGAACCCGTCCAGACCGCGCTGCAAAATCGGAGTGCGCCGAGGTTTTTTGCCTACGCTTCCGCCGTCCGGAGGGAGCAGCAGGCTCGCCAGCATCGGCGTGAACGTGAGCGCCAGCAGTAGCGAGGCAATCAGCGTCAGCACGACCGTCAGAGGCATCGACCGGATGAAATCGCCCGTTCCGCTCTGAATCGCGATCATCGGCACGAACGCCAGCACGCTCGTCGCCGTCGCCGCCACGATGGGCCAGGCGACCTCGCCCGTGCCCTGGCTTGCTGCCTCCTTGCGGCTCATGCCCTGGCTCATGAGCCGCGCCACGTTCTCGATGACCACGATAGCGTTGTCCACCAGCAGGCCCAGCGCGATCACCAGGCCCACGATGGAAATTTGCTGCAAGCCATAGTCGGCCAGGTCGAGCCAGTTGACGGCGATCAGGATCGACGCCGGAATCACGAGCATCACCACGACCGACGCGCGCAGTCCCAGCGCCAGCAGAACGACGATGCCGACGAGCGCGATGCCCTGGAGCAGGCTGGAGAAGAAGCCGCCCACGCGCTCGTCGACGCTGACGGCCTGGTCGAACGCGACGCGCAGTTCGACGCCGGCAGGGAGCGTGTCGCGCAGGTCGCCCAGCAGCGCTTCGATGCCCGATCGCACGTCGAAGATGTTGACGCCCTCGCGCTGCACGACGGTCACGAACGCTGCCCGCGTGCCGTCCATGCGGGCGCGATAGGTGTCGTCGGCGTAGGTCAGTCGCACGTCGGCTACGTCGTCTAGGTAGAGTGCCCCTTCGCTGCCCGCTCGCACGACCGTTCGCCCGATCTGCTCGACCGAGTCGTAGGCGCCCGACGTTTGGATCGTAAACCGCCGCTCGCCCGACTGCACCGCACCGCCCGGCAGGTTGGCCGACTGCGCCCTGGTCGCTTGAACCACTTCGCCCAGCCCGATGCCGCGCGCCTCCATCGCTTCCATGTCCAACCCAACTCGGACCTGGGGATCGGGAATGGCCCACACGTCGGCTCGTTTGACGCCCGCCACCTGCTCGAACGCGTCCTCCACGCGCTCGGCTTCGCGCTTGAGGCTGCGGTAGGTCGCCGTCTCGCTCACCAGCGCTACCTGGAAGATGACGGCGTCGCCCGGAGAGGTGCGCACCAGTTCGAGCGCGGCGACGCCCTGGGGCAAATCGCCTCGCACTTGGGAAACGGCCTGGGTAACGGCGTCGAAGCGGTCGTCGGCGTCGGCGTAGGCTTCGAACTCGGCCACGATAACCGCCAGTCCGTCCTGGATCGACGTGTCGAGCGATTTCAGGTCGTCGAGTTCGTTGATCTCCTCCTCGATCGGGTCGACGACTTCGCGCTCGATGTCTTCGGGCCCTGCGCCGGGGTAGACCACGACGATGCGCGTCGTCGCGATTTCGAAGACGGGGTCTTCGGTGCGCGGCATCGACAGAAAGCTCTGGACGCCGAGCAGCGTCAGCATCACCACGACGACGAGGGTGAACTGGTAGTTTTGGATCGCGAGGCGAGGGAGCGTCATGGCGGTCGGGGAGGTGAGGCGTAGGGTGCGCCGGGTTTAGCGGAGGGCGGCCGAAAGCGAGGCGCCGGCGACGACGACGGTGTCGCCGGGCGAGAGGAAGGGAGCGCCGGTTGTGACGACGCGGTCGGAGCGGCTCAGCCCGCCCGCAACGGCGAGCCGGTCGCCCGAGAAAGCGAGAACCTGGACCGCTCTGCGCTTGACGACGCCGCTCGGGTCGAGCGTGAATACGACGCCCTCGTCGCCGTCGCCCGAAACGAGCGCGCCCGACGGCACGAGCGCGTGACCCTCGCCCTGCGTCCGAATGGCGACAGACGCCACCAGCCCTGACCGAAGCCTACCGTCGGCGTCGGAGACGGCGATCTCGACCTCGAACGTGCCGCCCGGTCCGCTCGCGGCATAGGCCACCTGCGTGACGCGGCCGCCGAACGTCTCGCCCGGAAACGCGCCGAACGTCACGTCAGCCGCGTCGCCCTGCTGCACGCGCACCACGTCGCGGTCGGCGAGGGCGGCGCGCACGACCCAGCCGCCCGAGGCCGTCCCGACGCGAAAAATGGGCTGCCCCGGCGCGACGAGTTCGTTTGGTTCGGCCAGCCGCGTCAGCACCCGGCCCGACTCGGGCGCCCGGACGACGGCGAACGAGCGGTTGAACTCGGCCGCTTCGAGGCCCGAGCGCGCCACCTCGGCGGCGGTCTGCGCGTCGCGCACCTGCGTCGGCGTCGCGACCGAGTCGGCCAGCAGGCGCGTGGCTCGGGCCAGATCGCGGTCGGCCTTCTCGGACGCCGAGCGCGCGGCCTGCACCTGGGCGTCGATCTCGGTCTGGTCGAGCGTCGCCAGCACCTGTCCTGCCCGGACCGCGTCGCCCTCGTCGGCCGCCACGCGCGCCACGATCCCGCCGACCTTGAACGACAGCGTCTGCTCGGATGCCTGGGCGAGGGTCCCGCTCGCCCGAATCGGCATGGGCGCCTCGGCCCACTCGACCTGAGCGGTTTCGACGGTGCGATGGGTGGGCATCGGAGGCGGAGCCTCTGGCAGCGTCGGAACAGGCCGAGAGCGCGAGCGGCAGGATGAGGGCGGGCGAGGAGAGAGAGGCGAATCATGGGTCTGAGGAGAAAGCGCCGATGGCGAAGTCGAGGCGGGCGAGTTGGGAAAGCAAGTCGTAGCGAGCGGCAGCCGAAGCCAGTTCGGCCTGGGTGAGGGCGGAGCGGGCGTCGAGGAACTGCACCTGACTGGCTGCGCCCTCGGCTACCAAGCGGTTGGTCAGGCGGAAAGCTTCGCGCGCCGCCGTCGACGCGCTGCTCGGTTGCCAGCAGCCGCGCGCGCTCGGCCCGGACGGCGTCCGACGCCTGCTGGACCTGCAACCGAATCTGCTGCTCGGCGCGGTCGCGCCCAACGCGGACGCGCTCCAGAGTCGGCCTGCGCCTGGCGCGTTTCGGCCCGCTCGGCCCCGCCGCCCCACAGCGTCCACGACGCCACGACCGATGCCAGGTAGAACGGCCCGTCGTCGTCCGGCACGTAGCCGCGCCCCTGAACTCCGGCGTCCAGCGCCAGCGCGACCGACGGGCGCAGGTCCGCCCGCGCTAGCTCTACCGCTGACTCGGACGCGCGGATGGCGGCGCTGAGTTGGTCGAGTTCGGCTCTGCGCGCGACTGCCAGCGCCTGGCGCTCGACCAGCGCTGATTGGTCGTCAGGTAGGACATAGGCCGTTGCTTCAGCCTCGGGAATGGGTGTATCGAGCGGGCGATCGAGCAGCACGTTGAGGGCCGAGCGCGACAGGTCGAGGTCGCGCATGGCCGCCGCCTGATCGCCCGCGACGGCAAAGGTTTCGGCTTGGGCGCGCAGCACGTCGGCGCGGAGCGCATCGCCCGCCGACAGCCGACGCTCGGCTACGCGCAGGTTTTCGTCGACCAGCGTGCGCGCCGCCAGGAGGATCGCGACACCTTGCTCGGCCCGCCGATAGGCGAAGTACGCCGTTGCCACGTCGCGCGTGACGCTGGCCCGGACCGCCTCCAATTCCGACTCAGACGCCTCGACCTGCGCGCGCCGGGCGCCGATGGCCGCCGTCAGCCGAGGTTGGTAGATGGGCTGGACGAGCCGCAGCTTGGTCTCCTGCTCTTGATCGCGCAGAAACGGGATCCACTGGTTGTCGAGCGTGGGGAATGCGCCGGGCTGACCGGTCACTTGACCGAGCGCGCCATAGACCGGGTTGAGTAGATCGCCCAGCGGCAGTTCGATCGTGCGCCCACCGCCTGCCCGCGTGAACCGAGCGTCGAGCGACATGCGCGGGCGAAAGCCCAGGCGTGCCGCATCGAACGCGGCTCGGTCCGACCGCAGACCCGCTTCCGTTTCAGCGACGGACAGGTTGCGTTCGAGTGCGGTCTGCGTCAGATCCGCCAGCACGTCGGCTTCCGAAAGCTGAGCCCGCGCCGCAGTCGCGACCCCAAGCAGGACGATGACGAAGAGCCATCTTGTATCACTATGTCTCATGTTGACGATGTGTCAGTGTGTGTTCAAAAAAAATCAGTCGGTTTTGATCGCTTCGTCGACGAGACTGAACGCGTGGTCGAGCAGCGTGTCCTCGTCGACGCCGAACTGGGAGCCAAGCATCGCGCCGTTCATCGACCACACCTGGATCATTCCGTGGAGAAAGCCCCATAGGGTGATGCTCGTTTTGACCGGATCGAGGCCGGGCCGGATCGAGCCGTCGCGCTGGCCTCCACCGATCACGTTGGCCATCAAGTGGAGCGTCGCTGACGAACTGCGCAGCAGCGCGCCTTCGTTCTGACCGATATCGTCGGGATTGGCTTCGCGCGCCTGGGTATGCGCAATCATCTCGAATCCAACCGGCTTGTCACGCGCAAAACGGACGTAGGTGCGTCCAATCGAGCGAATCTGTTCAATGCCCGTGCGCTCGGCCGCGGCGGCGTGCTCGAACCGGCTGGCGAGTTCGACCGTGGCGCGGTGGGCGAGGGCGTGGCCCAAGTCTGCCTTGTCGGCGAAGTAGACGTAGACCAGGCTCCGGCTCAGCCGCGCCCGCTTGGCGATGTCGCCCATCGTCAGCGCGTCGAAGCCTTTGGCGGCGACGACGGCTTCGGCAGAGTCGAGGATCGAAGCGCGGCGCTGCGCTTTTTCCTCTTCGCGGCGCTGAGCGGCGGGAGACGGAGTGGACACGGAGAGAGTCGGATGAACACGCTCAACCTACGGCACGTGTTGACACTGTGTCAACAAGAGGCCTCGGCTTTCTACCTCGCCTCTACCAAATCGGCGAAGTAGGCGACTAGTGCCGAGCGGATCAGCTTCTCCTGCTCGTCGATGGGTAAGCTCGGCGGCGTCTCCAGGCGCGCCCAGATCGGGCGGCCGTCGGTTTCGACTCCGGCGCGCTCGTAGAGTCCAGCGTGAGCGAGCACGGCGTAGGTGCCGTCCATGATCGTCGCCTGTTTGTCCTCTTTCTCCATGCCTGGATTGTAGCCTGACCCGCTCTCCTGTACGCCCGCCAAAAACAGCAAGCCCTCGACGCCGATGCGCTCCTCCAGTCCGAACCGGTCGGCCATCCACGCCTGCAACCGCGTCCACTGCGCAGACAAATCGGCGTCCGAGACGGCAAGCAAAGCGTCGGAGAGCGGCGTGGCGAGGTCGGTTTCCATGCATTGTCAACGCATTCGAAGGCGCGGTGTGCCGGGTGCGAAGCAGCCGTAGAGACCGAGCGAAGAGCAGTGGAGTTCGGCCCCGGCGACGGCAGGAATCCGGCCCCGTTCGTACGATACAGCATCATCGGCCACTCTCCTGTTTGCCATGCCTGTTCTCCCCGCCCACCGCGTTTCCTCGGCGCGCCTGTTTGCCCTTCTAGCCATCGCCCTGACCGGCATACCCGCAGCCGCGTGGGCGCACGTCAAGTGGTTCAGCGAGTTCAGCTTCTCGGATCGTCCGCTGACGCTGAGCCAGGCGCTCACGCCGACTGTCTGGGCGCTGCTGATCTTGAGCGTAGTCGTCGTAGCCGCCCTGGTATGGGTCGACCGGCGAATCGAAACGGCGGGTTGGTTCACACGCCTCGACGAGCGGCTGGCGGCGTATCGCGACCGAAGCGACTTGATCCTGCGCATCGGCGCCGGAGCGACGTTTCTGCTGGCGTGGCAGGCCGACGCGCTGTTCTTCCCCGAACTGGACGCGGCCCATGCATGGATCGGCTGGTGGCAGTTTGGACTGGCCCTCCTGCTGCTGTTCCGCCGAACGGTCCCGGTCGCTGGTGGCGGCCTGCTGCTGCTCTACGGTTACGGCATCTGGACGTTCGGCGCGCTCCACATGCTCGACTACGTGTTTCTGGCGGGCGTCGGCGTGTACTTCCTGGTCGCCCAGTCCGAGCAGATGCGTGTGCGCGAGTTGCGGCTTCCGGCGCTGTATCTGACGGTCGGGTTCGCGCTGTGCTGGGTCGCGCTTGAAAAGCTGATCTACCCACAGTGGGGATTGTACGTGCTGGAGCAAAATCCGCAACTGGCGCTCAGCCTGCCCATCGACTTCTTCCTGACATCGGCGGCGTTCGTCGAGTTCAGCCTGGGCTACCTGCTCATCATCTGCCTTCTGCAGCGTCCGCTCGCTCTGGTCATCACGCTGGTGTTCTTCACGACGACGCTCATCTTCGGCAAGACCGAGGTCATCGGCCATACGCTGATCCACGCTGCTCTAGTCGTGTTCGTGATCGAAGGGCCGGGCCGATTCTACCGCGCGCCCTACGCGTTCCATAAGCAGCTGGGACTGCGGACGGCATTCGCCGGGGTCAACGTGGCGCTGCTCTTCGGCCTGCTGATCGTGCCCTATGCGTGGCTGTCGTGGAACGCCTACGAGCAGCACGCCGCCAACGTGTCGCAGAACCTGTACGAGTTGCCCAGCGGCGAGACTGCACCGACGATCGCGCTCGACGTGCAGCCCGATCCGCACGGCGGCTACCTCGTCCGCGTGGACGCGATCGGCTTCCGGTTTAGCAGCGTCGCTCCGGCGGGCGACCACGCGATGCACAGCGGCAGCGCGATGGACAACGCCGCGCCGGTCGACGCTGCACCGGTTCCAACAGGCGAAGGCCACGCGCACCTCTACGTCGACGGACGGAAGGTTGGGCGGATGTACGCGCCGGTTCATCACCTCGACCTGCCCAGCGGAACGCACCGCATCGCCGTCGCGCTGTCGACGCCCGATCATCGGATGTACGCGAGCGGCGGTCAGGTCATTGTCGCCGAGCAGACCGTCGATGTGCCGTGAGATTGGTCAGCAGGTGTGCCACAAAGCGGTAACGCGCGCGTAGCAGGGAGACTATACATCTTCTCGGTCTCCATGGCTCAGCCCACTCCCAGCATCCGCAACGGCATCCAGATCGGCGTCGCCGTCGTGTTCTTCCTCATCCTGATCAGCAGCGGCGGCTGCATGACGACCTCCATCGAGTCGGGCGAACTGGGTGTCAAGTTCAATCCGCTAGGTGAGGGTACCGACCTAGAACGCGTGTATGGGGAAGGTCTGAACATCCATGCGCCCTGGGTCGAGGTGATCGAATACGACGTTCGAGTCCAAGAGAAGCTCGAGCAGCTCAACGCGCTCTCGTCCAACGGCCTCACCATCGGAATGGAAATCTCGATCCGCTGGCGCCCCGACGCCGACAGTCTGCCCCGCCTGCACAAGAACTATGGGACGAACTACGCCGAAAAGCTCGTCCTGCCCGAGCTGCGCAGCGCCGTCCGCGAGGTCGTCGGCCAGTTCACGCCCGAGGAGTTATACTCGACGCGGCGCAACGAGCTGCAGACCAACGTGCTCGAACGCGTCGCGACGGCTGTCGAAAGTCGCTACGTCGATGTCGAAGCCGTTCTGATTCGAGACGTGAGCCTGCCGCAGCAAATCCGCAGCGCCATCGAGAACAAGCTCGAAGAAGAGCAGCGCGTCGAGCAGGCTCGCCTGTCGATTCAGCGTGCCGAGCAGGAAGCCAACCGCAAGCGCGTCGAGGCGCAGGGCGACGCTGACCGGGCGCGCATCATCGCCGAGAGCCTGTCGCCCAACTTTCTCAAGTTTCAGGGCATCCAGGCGACGCTCGAACTGGCCAAGTCGTCCAACGCCAAAACCGTCGTCATCGGCGCCGGAGGCGATGGTCTGCCCGTGATCCTGGGCGATCAGTAGGCCACCCGTTTGGGCGCCGACGTGCTAGGCGGCGCGCTCCAGCCCGTCCGGTGGCGGTGCGACGGCGGCGTGCAGCAGGCTCAGCAGCACATCGGCGTCGCGCGCGTTCAGGCGGCCCGACGCGTGGGCGATTCGGACCGTCTCGACTCCCAGCGCGCAGTACGTCGGCAGCGCGTGCGGCGCCACGTCGGCAATCGTGCTCAGATGCCGCTCGACCGTCGACGCGTCGCCTCGCACGATGGGGCCCGTCAGGGCGTGCTCGGGTGAGAGGCCGGCCAGGTTGGCGACGGTGCCGCGCAGCAGCGGCGCCACGACTGCGCCGGGCTTCTCGACGCCTGCGTGGTGCAGCAGGTCGTGCGCCAGAGCCGCCAGCGTGACGGTGAAGTTGCTCGCCACGCTCAGCGCCGCGTGGTAGATCGCCTTGCGGTTGGGATCGACGACGACCGGCACCATGCCCAACCGGTGAGCCAGCCACTGCCCCGACTCGACCGCGCGCGCGCCTCCGTCCAGTCCTGCCGCCGATCCGATTAGAACTGATGGGTCGGACGCGATCGTCAGCGCTTGGACCGGATGGAACGCGAGCAGCGTCAGACCCGCCGATCGCAGCGGCTCCAGCACGTCCGACGCCAGCGCTCCCGACGTGTGGATCGCCAGCGTCCCCGCCTGCGCATAGCCCGCCGCCGCCCGCGCCACCACGAGCAGCGCGTGATCCGGGACGCAGAACACGACGGCATCGGCGCCCGACTGCATCGCTCCGCCCAGGTCCGTCGCGCGGGCCTCGACACGTTGGGCCAACCGCTCGGCCGACGCCATCGACCGACTCGCAACGGCGGTGACGGACAGACCAACGTCGACCGCTCGGCGCGCGAGAACGGTGGCTGCGGCTCCCGATCCCACGAACGCGAGCGACTGGACTGCGACGGGCGGAGAGGCGTCTTCCATGGCGGTCGGGTCGTAGAACGAGCTTCGAACCTACGAACGAGACGCTGGCCAAACGCTCGCCTTTAGCTGCTCGCCGCGATCATGCCCAAAATGCCGCCCCGGATCATCGCGACCGAGATGGCGGCCAGAAACAGGCTCGCGATCTTGGCGATGGCTTTGGACGCGTTGCGGCCCAGAAAGCCCATGATGACCGGTCCGCCGACAAAAGCGACGAGCACGATCGACAGGTTGAAGAAGAGCGCCGTCAGCGTCGGGATGTAGCCGAACTGCTGCTGCGACACGATGATCGTCGTGATGGCGGCCGGGCCGATCGTGAGCGGAATGCCCAGCGGGACGATGCCGATGTCGTGGTCGGTATCCTCTTCCTCGTCCGACGGCGAGCGGCGCTTGAGGTCGCTGAAGAGCAGGTCGCTCGTCGAGAGGACCAGCAGGATTAGTCCGCCGCCGACGCGCAGGTCGTTGACCGTGATGCCCAGCGTGTTGAAGATAATCTCGCCCGTAAACAGGATCGCGACGGCGACGACGAACGCCGTCGTGACGGCTTTGACGGCCAACCGGCGGCGCGACTGCTTGGTCATCTGCTCGCTGAAGCTGATGAACAGCGGCAGGATGCCCAGGATGTTGACGGCGACGAAGAGCGGCAGGAACGCCGCCAGCGTGTCGGAGAAGAAAACGTTCACGGATGCGACCGATCGGCGAGAAGAGAGGGCGGGCACCGGCGCGATCCGGCGGACGTTGCACGCTGGACTTTCTACCCGTCCGAGCGTGCCTGCGATGCAAACTAGCCCCATTCCAAACGCCCGTGCGACGCCACGCGTAACCTTCGCCGCCCGTTCGAGCCGCCTTCTCACACTCCTGCTCCTGACTTTGACGCTGGGCGCCTCGGCCTGCACGACGCGCCAGGGCGACGTGACGACGGACGACGAGGGTACTACTCCGATTCCGTTTCAAGCCATCGGCATCGGCACCTACGTGGGCGACACCGATCTCGAATCCGTCGCCCGCACGGACGCGCAGTGGCAACTGCTGTCGGATACGCTCTCGTTTGCCCGCCCGGCTCGCCTGACCGGCGACTCGCTGGGAGGCGCGATGGTGCTGGCCGTCGGCGTACGGGCCGAGTATGGCGGTTTCGGCGTGCGTTTCGTCGGGCTAGAGCAGGACTCGGTGGGCATCGAGGCCACGTACGGCCTGTTCGTGCCGGGCGAGGAGTGCAGTAACGCCCCGGCACCTCAGCAGCCGTTCGCCGCCGTCAAGGCTCCGCGCATCGACGCGCCGGTCCGGTTTACGCGCATCGTCGAAACGTCGCCGTGCGTGATCGACTAAGAGACTGTTTGGCGAAGGTAGCGGAAGGCGAGAGCGAGCGCGGGAAGCGACTCGCAAGGCGCGCGAAGCAGACACTACTGCGTGACCTACGGTTGCGCTAGCTATGGCGATGCAGCGTAACCCCAAAGGGGACCGCACAGCGAACGCCGCGAGGCGGTTTTCGAGCCGTTCACTACGTGGTCCCTTCGGGTTCGCGGCCCCGCAGCCTTTCGCCAAACGGTCTCTAAGCATCCCGAGCGCCGATCGCCGGGTTTAGTCGAGTTTCAGATCGTCGTCGTCGTCGAGATCCAACTCGTCGTCGTCGTCGAAGTCAAGGTCGTCGTCATCGAAGTCGAGTTCGTCCTCTTCGTCGTCGAACGAGTCTTCGTCGTCGAGGTCGTCGTCATCGAAGTCGAAGTCGTCCTCGTCTTCGATCGCGAGAGAGGCGAGGAGCAGGTCGTCTTGGGTGTCAGCGTCGAGCATGAGCAGGAAGGTGTGAAACGAGACATGGCGTTTACATCCCCGTTGCGCGTCAGGGTTTCGACCGGTGGAAAATCGCGGGCGGGAGCGGCGGCGAAATGCGTCCGATCCCAACGAACACGGCGCCCGCGTTGCGTGTATCATGCCTCTTTCAACCGCATCCGCTCTCCCCAAATGTCTGAATTCACCGAACGCAGCGCCTATCCATCGCCCGAAGAGTTCGAGGTAATGCGCCCCGAATACCTCGACATGGAGGACGGCTACTGGCGCGCGCAGATCAACATTCCGCCGTTCAAGGTCTTTGCCGAGAGCGAGACCAAGGCCGGAGCCCGCCGCCACGCGCTCTACGAAGCGCAGAAGGAGTACCGCCAGTACCACCCGTCGTACCGTTTGGCCAGCCCGTTCCCCGACGAGTTCGAGGACGCCGCCGGTACCAAGTGGACGCGCGTCGCCCAGGCCCAGCGCGCCAAGCTAGGAGACTACACGTTCATCTCGGCCGACGGCGAGGACGAGGACAGCGCCGACATTGAGCAGATGCTGACATGGGACGTGCGACCCGCCGGAGAAGAAGCGCCCGCAAACGACGACTGATTTCGCTTGGCCTGTCGAAACGCCCGGCACCTCGCGTGAGGTGCCGGGCGTTTTCGGTTCATGGATTGTCGTGCTGCTGGGCTGGGGTGCGCAAAGCCGTCCCGCAGGTCTACCTGGGCCGGACGTAGACGGGAATCGTCATCTGCACGCGTTTGAGTTCGCCGCCCGTCGAGCCGGGGCGCCAGCGCGTCGTGCGAATCGCTTCGAGAGCGGCCTCGTTGAGCAGCGCGCTTGGGCTCTCGACGACGAACGGCGCCTCGACGCTTCCGTCCGTATCGACGATGAACTGGACGATCACCTTGCCCTCGACACCTGCCTGGCGCGCGGCTTCGGGATAGCGGACGCGCTTTTGCAGGTCGCGCATTCCGCGTGAGAAGCTGGGCAGCAGTTCAGGTGTTTCCTCTACGATCTCGAACTTCTCCCTTGCCGTCTCCAAAACAGCCTTGGAGCCCGGCGCGATACGAAACGTGAGGGGTAGCACTATGGGGGCGCGGACTGGGGCGCCATCCTTGAACGCAGGCTGGAACTTGGCGTCTCGGACGGCTCGAATGGCGGCGTCATCGAATCCGGGATTCGAGCTTTCGTGGATTGAAATTTCCTGAGGCCGTCCCTGCTCGTCCACCACGAAGCGAACAGCAACGGTGCCCTCCATCCCTTCTCGTCGAAGCTGCTCGGGATACTTTAGCCGGCTCTGAATCGCTCGTATCCCCTCTTGTTGCGAAGGGAGCAGCCGAGGCAGCGAGTCGGGCGTGACGAATGATTCGGATTCGAGTCCGCGTGCCTCGTCGAGCGCGTCGGCCAGAGCGATGCGGAACGAGACCGGGAGCGTCATCGACACCCGAACCGGACGGCCGCCAATGCGCCCCGGTGCAAGGCCCAGCGTGTGCACGACGCGCAGCGCCTCGGCATCCAGCGCCGGATCGACGCCGCGCAAGACGACCGGATCGGCGACATCGCCGTTCGCGTCCACTACCATTCGCACCAGAACCGTCCCCTCGACGCCTGCCGCTCGGGCGCTGTCGGGGTAGGCGATCGCGCGCTGGAGACCTGCCATCGCCGTGCGCGCGTCGGGTAGCAGCGTGGGCATCTCGTCAGCAATCTGGTAGACCGAGTCGGCGGATTGGGCGGCCGCGGGAAGGGCGAAGGAGAGCGCGAATAGGGCGGCGCAGATGGATCGCATGAGGTCGGTCGGTGAGGCGAGGGGAATCAGTCTAAGCTAAACGTCACGGGCAGCGTCATTTGCACGTTCACGGCTTTGCCGCGCTGCCTTCCAGAACGGAATCGGAGACCTCGGATGAGCCGCGCTGCTTCCTGGTCGCATCCCGAGCCGATTCCTCGGACGACGCGCACTCTGCTAATGTCAGCGTCTTTCTCGACGACGAACTCGACGATCACGCGGCCCTCCACTCTCCGAAACCGGGCCAGCGGCGGATAGATTAGGCGTTCCTGCATCGCGCGCATCGCGTCGGCTTCGTTGGGCAGCAGGCGCGGCGTCTCCTCGACGATGACGAAAATCTCCTCGCCTTCGAGCGGTCCGTATCGGCCGAGTCGCAAGCGGTGGCCGAAAGGAGGAGAGGAAGCAGGGCCAGAAGGGCGAAAGGTCGGCGCATTGAGATCGGGTCGGTTCTGCGCTAAAGGTAGCACGTGAGGAGCTACGCCACCTGAGCGTCGGCTATCTTGCCGCATGGATGCTGATCTGATCGTCGTAGGCGCCGGGCTCGCCGGACTCGTGGCTGCTGCCGAAGCGGCGGATGCGGGGCGCCGCGTGATCGTGCTGGACCAGGAGCCTTCTCAGAGCCTGGGCGGGCAGGCGTGGTGGTCGTTCGGCGGCCTCTTCCTCGTCGACACGCCTGAGCAGCGCCGCATGCGCATCCGCGATTCGCGCGAACTGGCGTGGCAGGACTGGCTGGGCACGGCGGGCTTCGACAGGCAAGACGATCAGTGGCCGCGGCGCTGGGCCGAGGCCTACGTCGACTGGGCGGCGGGCGAGAAGCGGGCGTGGCTCAAAGAGCAGGGCGTCGGCTTCTTTCCGGTCGTCGGGTGGGCTGAGCGGGGCGGCGGACTGGCGACCGGGCCGGGCAACTCGGTGCCACGCTTCCACGTCGTCTGGGGGACAGGGCCTGGACTGGTCGCCCCGTTCGAGCGGCGCGTCCGAGCGCACGCCGACGCGAACCTGACCGAATTGCGCTTTCGCCACCGCGTAACCGGGCTGATCGTGACCGGTGGGCGCGTCGAAGGCGTGACAGGTGACGTGCTGGCACCGAGCAGCGTCGAGCGCGGCGCTCCCTCCAATCGCGACGTGGTCGGCGGCTTCGAACTGCGCGCGGGCGCCGTCGTCGTGACGAGTGGCGGCATCGGCGCCAACGTCGACTTGGTGCGCCAAAACTGGCCTGCGCGCATGGGACGCGTGCCCGACCGGATGCTCGTCGGCGTGCCGGATCACGTCGACGGCAAAATGATCGGCGTGGCGCAGACGGCTGGAGCGCGCGTGATCCACCCGGACCGCATGTGGCACTACTGCGAAGGCATCGCCAACCACTCGCCGGTCTGGACCGACCACGGCATCCGCATCCTGCCCGGTCCGTCGTCGCTGTGGCTGGACGCGACCGGAAAGCGCCTGCCCGTGCCCTGCCTGCCCGGCTTCGACACGTTGGGGACGCTCGAACACATCGTCGCGACGGGCTACGACTACTCGTGGTTCGTGCTCACGCAGCGCATCATCGAGAAGGAGTTCGCGCTGTCCGGCTCCGAGCAAAACCCCGACCTGACGGGCAAGAGCATTCGGGGCGTGCTGAGCAGGCTTAAGAAGGGCGCGCCCGGCCCGGTCGAGGCGTTCAAGCAACGCGGAGCCGATTTCGTGGTAGCCGACGATCTGCGCTCGCTCGTCGACCAGATGAACGCGCTGACGCCCGACGCGCTGCTGAGCTACGAACAGGTCGAGCGCGAAGTCGTGGCGCGCGATAGGGAGATGGACAATCCGTTCACCAAAGACTTGCAGATTGCCGCGCTCCGGCAGGCCCGCACCTACCTGGGCGACAAACTCATCCGCGTCGCCCCGCCGCACCGCCTGCTCGACCCTTCCGCCTGTCCTTTGATCGCCGTCCGACTGAACCTGCTCACGCGCAAAACGCTGGGCGGACTCGAAACTGACCTCTCGGCGCGCGCGCTGGGCGATGACGGCGCCCCGATCCCCGGACTCTACGCAGCGGGAGAGGCGGCGGGCTTCGGCGGCGGCGGCATGCACGGCTACCGCTCGCTCGAAGGCACCTTCTTGGGCGGCTGCCTCTTCTCGGGCCGAGCCGCCGGGCGCGCAGCCGCCGCGGACGTTGGGTGAGCCGTCGTTCTGCGTTTCCGGCTCCGCGCTTCCCAATTGGACAAAGTCCGACCCCGACACTCCTCCACTTCCGGTTTGTCATCGCGAGCGAAGCGTGGCGATCTCCGTGTTGACTGCTAGTCGGGAGATCACCACATCGCTTCGCTCCTCGCGATGACCAGCTGGAGAATTGTGCGTTACCCGGCCGCGCAGAGGAGCAGCGTGGCCACTTCGTAGGCATCCCCGCCGATGTCGTCTCGGCGCTCTATCCGTACGACTGAGCCAGCGGGTAGGGTGCTGCTTCTGCCACCGGGTACCGAGTCGCGCGGTGCGACGCGTCCAGGTTGTCTTCGAGTGAGCGGCGGACGCTAGCGGGAACGTCGCCGGTTTCGACGAGCGGGCACAGAATCAGCATGCGGACGAGATACTCCTCGCTGCCGATGTCGGTGCGGGTGTAAGAAGCGGCGGTCGCCGTGACAGCGTTCGCCTGCGTCGGGTAGTCCGTCTCGACGACGCGGGCGGCGCGCGTACCACCAGCGCCGACGTAGCCTTCGACGAGGGCAAGGGGTAGGTCGGAACGGACGCCGCGCAGTGCCACTGCTAGTTCGCTCAACGCGTCCAGGTTACCGTAGAGGTTTGTAACGATCAGGGGCGACGACGGCTGCCGCATGGTGCGCCACCGGTCGATCAGGTCGGCGTTGACTTCGATAATGGACCGCGTCGTCGGCTTGGTCGCGGCACCCGTCTTCTCACCTCCCAGTCGGAACGTCACCGGCAGTGCCATCTGCATGGGAACGACCTTGCCTTCCTGCTCACCTGGCGCGAAGCGCAGCGTGCGGATGGCGCGGACGGCTTCCTCGTCCAGTCCGCTGCCGACGCCGCGCACGACGACCGGATCAGCGACCGCGCCCGTCTCATCCACGGTGAACTGCACGATCACGCGGCCCTCGACTCCGGCTGCGCGCGCCGCCTGGGGATAGACGACGCTCTCCATCATCGCGCGGATGGCCTCGGCTTGGTTAGGCAGCATGCGAGGCTGCTGCTCGACGGTTATGTACACATCGGCTTCTTCGGCTTGATCTGCAAACCGCGGGCGCATCGGCGTGACCATCTCGGCCTTGCCCTCGCCTTTGTCATCGACGAAGAACCGGATCGTCCACTCCATCTCGGCGCGTGCGAGTTGTCCTCGCTGGGCTCCGGGAATGAACAGCAGCGCCTCGATGGCGCGCACGGCTTCCGGGACGAACACTTCTAACATCGCCGGACCAGGAATCATCGACGACGGATCAGGGGTCGCCGATGTGCTTCCGTCCAGAGGAGAGGCCATCGACGATATGGCGCGGGCGTCCTCCACTTGGCCTTGCTCGCTCACGAAGAAGCGCACCGTCACGCGGCGCTCGGACAGCGACTCTAGCGCGGAAGCCGGAAACGTGATGCTCTCCTCGAATGCGCGTATTCCGTTGATCGGACCGGGAGGCACCTGAGAAGGTTGTTCGGCATTGTTGTCGCGCTCAGGGTTGGCAGGCGTCACTTGGGCACGCAGCGGGAGTGCGATCAGGGCAACGAGGACGAGCAGGAGAGCCAGCGGCAGCGCGCGGCCCGGCGAGGTAAGGCGGATGGAGTGGGTCATGGCGGTCAGTCGGTTGTGGAGGTGGTGACGGGGAACGGCGAGGGCGGGTGCCAGTGCAGGGGCCGACGAGAAGTGAGTGAGCAGGCGGGCATAGGCGCTGCGGCGCGCGGCCTGTCCGTCGAGGGCAAAGGCGTCTGCTGCTTGCTCGCGGCGCAGCGTGGCGCGGCGGCCAATGAGGTGAGCCAAGGGATGCCATGCGGCCAGAGACGAGCAAGCCAGCCCGATCAGGTGCATGGGCGCGTCGCCGTGGCGGACGTGGGCGATCTCGTGCCGCAGCGCCAGTGTCCGAGCATCGGCGTCGAGCCGGGCGGGGAGGACGACGGTCGGCCTGAACAGCCCGTACGTGCACGGCGTCACACTCTCGGCGACGACGCGGACGCGCGTGGCGGTCGGAGCTCCGAGTAACTGAGCAGCGCGCCTTGCTTGGGCGCCCTCGTCCGGCAGATCCGTCAGGCGGCGGCTCCACCACATCAGCTTCACCGCCGACAGCGCGACGTATCCCAGACCTCCAATCGCAAACGCCATCATCAGCAGCGCCAGTGCTCCAGAGACGAGGGGCCAAATGGGAGGTGCGGGCGCAGCGATCGCAGTCGGCGCGTTTGGGTCAGCGACTGGCAGCGGTAACGCATCCATCGGCAGCACGAACAGCGTCGGCGCGGTGCTGGAGGCGGCTTCGGGCATCGGAATCGGCAGCGCGCGCGCCGCCAGTCCCAGGGGAAGCGCAAACAGTACTAGCGTCAGCAGGACGGCCCGCACGCGCGGACGCATCAGCGGCATCCACCGGTCGGTCAGCAGCGCGATCCCGGCGACGACCGTTCACACTGCTAACGGTAGCCACAGCCCGGCGACGCTTGATCGGCCCAGATCGGCGATCCACAACGGCAGGTCAGCGGGCATCGTCGTCTCCGGTTGCGTTCTCGGCGTCCATCTGGTCGAGCAGGCGGCGGATGGCGTCGTCTCCGGTTGCGTTCTCGGCGTCCATCTGGTCGAGCAGGCGGCGGATGGCGTCGCGCTCGGACTCGGACAACCGCTCCTGCCGGGCCAGCGTTTGGACGAGCAGCGTCGGCGATCCGTCGAAGAGTTTGCTCATCAGCCCGCTCAGGATGCTTCCTCGAACGGTCTGGGGCGATCGCGCCGCCGAAAAGTGGTCGCGGCGGTCGCGGCGGTCGGATTGGAGCAGTCCCTTGGCAGTCAGGTTGCGCAGCACGGTGAGGACCGTGGTGTAGGCGAGCGGGCGCGACTCTCCGATGCGCGCGTGCACGTCGGCGACGGTCGCCTCGCCCATTTCCCAGACCAGTTGGACCACCTCGACTTCGGTCTCGCCCAGTCCCCCCAGTGCAGCGTTGCGTTTGTCTGTCGGCATGAGTATGGGTATTGTCTTGGTAGTATTACCATGATAGTATGTAGGCTGGCGATGCGCAAACGTCCGCTCAGATTGTCGGTGGCACCTAGATAGAAAAGCCGCTGGATCAGTGCAATCCGGCGGCTTTTCTATCTAGGCAACGTTGACAATTGCGCTTGGCTCGCTTCTGCGGCGCGCTTGAACGCTCCGCCGTGTTGCTCTGCATCGCCGATGCTCGCATGGGCTGCTTCGAGCGCCTTGCCGAGCGCCCAATCGCACGCGCAGCCGCTTCGCCTCGGCTAATGTCAACGTTGCTTGGTCTGCTCGGCTCACGACGCCCCGACAGCTACAGCCGGATGACGCCTTCGACTTTGGCGCTCTGCACGTCGGCTTCGCTCTGTATCAGTTCGCGGAAGGCGACCGGCTCGCCCGGTTCGAGGTTGCGCGCGACGAAAAACGTCCTGCCGACACGCACGTTGTTGCCGTCGTACAGCGTCAGTTGCACCTGCACCGACGGCAGCCGATTCTGGCCGCGGTTGAGCAGCTTGCCCGTAAACTCGGGCGTCCCCGTGATCAAGCGGACGAGCTGCGGATCCTCGACGACGACATCAACGCGGTCTTCGCCTCGGCACCCGGCTAGGCCGAGCACAAAGGCGAGTGTGAGTAGGGCCAGTGGTCTAGTAGAAACGAACATCATCCAGGTCAAACGCGATTTCGCCTATCGTATTGGCATAGACCGCAAAGTGCGAAAGGAAATCACCGGTCCACGGTTGCGCCGCCCCAAATCCTTCCTGCTTGAACTCGCTGAACGGAATCTTGAATTCGATCCACTCCTGATTCGCCGAAACGTAGGCGTTGTAGAAGTTGCCGTCGGTAATTTGCGCCGACCCCAACTGGACGATGTACGTACCCGCCGTTCCCCTGATTGCGAACGCCAGACCCTGATAGGCGGTCGCGTCGAGCCAAATGTCGGTGCGGTTGCGCGCCATCGGTCCAGGACTGCGCGCCAGATCGACGCGGACTCCCATCACATCTGCTGCCGACGCGCCCTCGCTTCTGAAGCCGGTGACGGACAGGTGCGAGCCCGATGGATTGCTAAACCCGCCGGGAAGAACGCCCACGTCGGCGTTGACGCCCGCGCCGCTCGACACCGCCTCCCACGGATTTTCGGTCAGGCTGAGCAGGTTGGCGTCCTCGAACGAGTCGACGGTTGCCGATGGCGGCGGGGCGCTGCGCGTCGTCTCGTCGCATCCGGCGAGCAAGAGTAGTGCGAAGAGGAGGGCGGCAGTGCGCATGAGAACTCGGTTTGGCGTGCGCGCAAGATAGCCCGCTGCGCCGCCTATCCGCTGTGCGGGCGACGCATGGTGATGGCGTCTCCATCCTGCCGCATCCGCACGAACCCAGCGCGTTCGTACAACCGCAGAGCCCCATTGCTCGCCGACACGCTCAGACTCACGTTCTGACCCCGCGCGTCTACCTCTTCCATAACGCGCCTAAGCAAGCGTGTGCCGATGCCGCGCCCCCGCCAGTCGGGAAGCAGCGCCATCGACAGTTCGGGCGTCTGACGGTCGACGAATCCATAGCCGCGCTCTTCTCCCGCCCACACGCGCAGCCACGCCGCGCCGACCGGTACTCCTCCAGCGGAGGCCAGAACCCCGGAGTCTCCTGACTGTCGCATCCACTTGGAGACGTAGCGCGCGATGTCCGGCTGCTGCACGACGCTGGGCGGGAGGGGCACCTCGCCAGGCGGGACGTGGAGCGCGTGGTAGAGCGCCGTCCAGAGAAACGACTCGTCCGCCTGTTCGAGCGCGCGAAGAGATGCGGCCATCGGGCGGTCTAGATCAACTCGCGTTCGGCCGGAGAGAGCGGAATTAGATAACGCCCGTCGATCAGGTCCTCGTGGACGCCGCTGGCGCCGGTTCCTCTAAAGTCTACAACGGCGAAGCGGCCGACGGTGTGCTTGATCTCACCTATTCCGTAGAACGAGGGCATTGGTCCATAAAACACCAGCTCCCCGATCTCCAACTCGGACGCGCGTTTGGCGCGGCGATGAAACGGCGGCACCGGAGTCAGGCGCTCGGTGCGATAGGGAAGGCGTTGGGGACGAGGTGAGGACACGGCGGTGAGTGGAAGGCGGCGAAGCTTCAACGTATGGACGCGCCGCGGTAGGGTGCAACACTATGTGTACAGGCGCCCGCAAACGCCGATTCATCCGGCGGGGTCCGCCAGGCGGCCGTGTTGAATACCGCGCGATACGCGCGCCGCGCATTGTCCGCCGTTCGAGATTGGCCCTAAGTTGCGCCTCCGATCCACCGATCCTGCCTACGCCATGCGCACCGCCGACAAGATGTTCAACCGCCAACTGGGCCGCAACGCGCAGCGCTACGCCGAGGCTCTGGCCAGTCTCGACACAGCCGAAGCCCGCTATCCGCACCTGCGCACGCTCGTCGGCGTGATCGAGCAGTCGCGCCCCGAGTGGATCACGATCGGCCGCAAAGACGAGTTGTTCGCCGAACTCATTCGCGACCTGGGCGCCGATCTCCCCGCCGAGGAAGTCGCTCAAGCCATCCACGCCCGCGACCTCGAGTTTCGCCTGGCCGCCCAAGCCGCCAAGACGCCCAAGGAAGCGACGGACGAAGAGAAGAAAGAGGCGCAGTCCGAGTCCAAACCCGACGCGGACGCGGCGCCGGAGAAAGCCAAGCCCAAAACGGCCGCGCGTGCCAAGAAAGCCGCCGTCAACCCAGCCGAAACCCCGACGCCTATCAACCAGGCTGACGCCGAAACCAACGCGGACGATGCCGAAGAAGCCGTCTCAGACGCGAGCGATTCGGAAGAGGAATAGCAATTAAAGTCGACTTGAGACGGTGGGACTTCCCACACAATTGTCCTCCGCTTGTCGAAGGACCTCTGGACAAGCGAGGGGCTCTTGGAAAGGCTCAGGCGTACTGTAGGAGAAGGGGCATGGAGGACTCCCTGCGATCGGCATGACGCAGACGCCAACAGTCCAATCGTTCATGACATGGTTCGATATTCTCTACTACGGTGGATTTCTCATCGTCGTGATGGCTGGGCTGTCTATCTGGGCCCTGCAGTCGCTGAACGTTCGCTGGGCGTACCACGTCGGGTTTCCCATTGACACGTTTGCGCAACCCAAGACTGCAATGTTGCCCATACGTGAGGATGATGGCTGAATTCGAACAGTGGAGCGGCGAGGTGTATCTCTCTTGTCCGAACGGTCATGGCCGAGAAATCCTCGGGTCAGACTCTTGACAATGACCTGGCCTGACAAGTTGGTCGGGATCGTCGAGCACGCAGGTGACGATGCCATTCTCAAACTTAGGACATCACCTGCAACCTCGTTTGCGTGGCTCTATGTCGGCTTCATGTGGCTCGTGCTGGTCTCATCCTCTGACTCTACGCCGGAACTGCTGATATTTACCGTTCTCACATTACCCTGGCCTGCATCCCTCTACTTCTTCGCTCGACGAACTCGCCGCCGGGCACGTGATTTGGGGCAGCACCTCGGATTTGACGCCACCGCACGATAGTGTATGGGAGCGTCCTGAGTTGGGCAGGAGCCTATCCGACGATGCGCCCTGCGTTGGCTTCCGCGAAGGCTGCCCAGTTCTTGTGCCGCACCGGACTGACAGCGCTGGCCCGGTGGACGTGGCACAGCGCAACCGCGAGGGCATCGGTGGCGTCGAGCCCAGCATCGCCGGGAACGACGAGCATGCTGCGGACCATATAGGCGACCTGCTCCTTACTGGCACCGCCGTTGCCCGTTACGGACTTCTTGACTTCGGCAGGCGTGTACTGCGTGACCGGGATCTGGCGGTTGAGCGCGACGAGCATCGCGGCCGCTTGAGCGCGCCCCAGTTTGAGCATCGACTGCGGGTTCTTGCCATAGATCGGCATTTCGAGCGCGCACTCGTCGGGCAGAAACTCCTCAACGACGGCGCCCAACCGGTCGTAGATCTCCTTGAGCTTGGCGTGGTGATCTGACTTAGGATTCAGATGCAGCGTACCGCACGTCAGCACCCGCTCACGTCGCCCCGCTGTCTCGACGACGGCGTAGCCGGTATGGTTTGAGCCAGGGTCGACGCCGAGGATGATCATGAGCGGGAAGGAGCGGTGTACTGCCTTCTAAACTACCGCCTCACGCGTCTCGTTCGTCTCGCGGCTCAACAAACCGTCAATCGGACGACTCCTCGGATGCATTCGACGATCGAACGCTGAGCGTTGCCAGGATGCGCTGGACCTCGTCGGCGTAGCGCGTGCCTCGCTCGTTGAGTTCGATGAACACGGCTTGTGCAGAGCCTGCGTCCTCCTGGAGCAGCATCGTCTTGCCTAGCAGGTAGAGCGCTTCGAGGTGGAGAAACGAGTTTTCCTGCTCGGTCTCGCGGATCGTCTGGAGCAGCGTGCGCGCCTGGCTCAGCTTGGCATCGTCGTAGCTGGGAAAGAGGCCGAGCGTCGTCCTACGCGCCTCCTGTATGAGGCGAACAGACTGCCGGTAGCGCGCGTCGTTGCTGTCAGGTCCGGGCACGCGGACGTCCCCCCGAAATACTTGCTCGCGTCCCATCTGGTAGACTCCCTCGCCCGGAACGCCCATCTTCTGCAACTCGGACAGGCTCGACCGGCTGGCGATTCCTAGCACGCCGTAGAGCCCGACGAGCACGAAGCCGACCATCAGCGCGTAGCGGACGAAGGCGGCGCGGACGGGCCTAGCGCGCCGAGCCGCTGAGCGATCGCTGGCGCGCCGTTTGGGAGCAGTACGAAGCGATTCAACGCGTTTCGGCTCAGACAGCGAATGACCGCTGAGCCGTTCGAACGCCGCAAGAGGATCCTCCGACGCGCGCTCTACACGCTCGGCGTGGGCTCGGGCCGAATCCACACGCGCGCGCAAATCGCCGTCGCGCTCCAACCGATCGCGCAGGTAGCTCCACGCATGGTCAACCGATGACGACTGCGAGCCGCCGATGATCTCAGATGCGACCAGATGCGCAATCGTGTCGTCGTCGACGTGGAGGGTGTCGGGCCGGTCGGAGCGCAGATCGGAGAGCATCTCGGTGAGACGCTGCATCCAGGCGAGGTCTGCTGCAAGGTCGGGCGCTTCGGAAGGCACACGCACCTCGACCTGGCGCCGTTCGTCCAGCGTAAGGTCGGGGTAGCGGTTGAGGGCGTCGCGCAGATTCATGAGTAGCGGGCTTTCTCCCTGCCTAGACCCAGAGGAGGACGGTCCATAACCTGTGACCGAAAAGAAAAATGAGTAGGCTGCATCATCCGCCGTGTCTGAGGTCACGCAGATCGCTGTCGGCTCGGAGCTTGGCGAGAGCCTTGTTGACGTACGACCGCATCGTAGGCACATCGCGCCCCGTCGCTTCGGACATCTCCTCGTAGGGCAGACCGTCGATCAGCCGCATGTGAGCGACGTCGCGCAAGTAGTCGGGCAGTTGGACGATGGCGGCAAGCAGCGCTGTCGTGACCGCGCCCTGATCGAGCCGCGAAACGTCTAGGGCGTCACCTTCCAGGCGCTCAGCGGCATCGTCCTCGAAATTGCTCACTTTGGGACGTCTGCGCAGGTAGTTGCGAAACAGATTGACGCACACGACGCTGAGCCACGCCGCAAACCGCTCCGCCTTTCTCACGGTCAGGAGATTGCCCTGGATGCGCTCGTAGGCCCGGCTAACGAGTACGTCGCACTCCGTCGGAGGCAGATTGCGATTCGTTATGAACTTCGACAGGTAATAGCGCCGCGCGTACAGATAGGCGTAGAGGTCGACGGTGACGCGTGCCGATTCTTCGCCTCCACGCCAGCGCACAAAGGCGTCGTTGGCTCGTCCCACATCGTCGAGTGCAAAAGGGAGCTTCTCGGCCAGTCTCCGTAGCGAACGGAATTCGTCGAGCAGAGACATGCAGGTAGAGAGGAGGAGGGCGAGCAAGATAGTCGCTCCTCTGTCGTACGCACTAGGTCTTAGACCAAGCAGTGCCAGATAACCCCCGCGTCCGCACCTGGGATTGCGACTGCCTTCGATCTCACGTCTGCAACCCGATGTCTGCGGGCAACCCTCTCCACGCGTGATGAGACCAGCCCATATAAATGCCGGGCTCCACCTACAGATTAGGCTTTCGGTGGGCAGTGAGGGACTCGAACCCCCGACCCTCTCGGTGTAAACGAGATGCTCTAACCAACTGAGCTAACCGCCCGAACGTCGCCAAGATAACTCGCTGATCGGCTGGTTGATGCTGAAGCCCGAGCGAACTCGCGATCTCGCGAGTGAATGCGTCTGGTTTTAGCACGAAGTCAACACGTGGGCGTCCCGCCAACCTACCGTCTGGTCTATCTTGGTCCTCCTTTTGCGAACCGCACGCACTCTACTCTCATGAAACGTACCTACCAGCCCAGCCGTCGCAAGCGCGCCAACAAGCACGGCTTCCGCGCCCGCATGGCAACCAAGAACGGCCGCCGCGTACTCGCACGCCGCCGCGCCAATGGCCGCAAGAACCTGACGGTTCACGACACGCGCGCCACCAAGTAACTGTGGCTCGGTCGAACGGACTGGCACGGGCGGACCGGCTCAAGCACCGCCGCCTCATCCGGCCGCTCTTCGACCGCAAGCAGGCGCTCAGCGTCGCGGCGGGCGGCATTCGGCTGCTCTACCGCGTCGTTGATCTCGGCTTGCTTCCGCCCGGCAAAGCGGTGCAAGCTGCGTTTCTGCCCGGTAAACGACCGAACGCCGTGCGCCGCAACCGCGTCCGGCGTGCCCTTCGCGAGGTCTACCGCGTGCATCGGCACGGACTGGTAGACCTCGCCGCGCGTTCGGACATCGGCGTCACCGTCGGCATTCTGTTTCGCTCAAACGACGGCTTGGATGTGTCTGCCGTCGTGGCGCGCGATCTGCCGCGTGCGCTGGACCGCTTGTGCGAACGTCTCGCCGATACTGCGACTGCTAGCAACACGCCCGGCGAGGCTGCGTAGCGCAGCCGTTACTCTCTCCTGCATCTCTCCCGCGACGTGGACCGCAATACCGTCACCGCTACCGTTCTGATCACGCTGATCATCGTCGGGTGGCTGTACTTCTTCTCGCCACCGCCGCCGATCCCTCAAGGGGACGAGCGAGCTACCGAAGATTCTCTCTACGTCGAGGAGCAGGACGAAGCGCCCATTCCGACGCTCCGTCCCACAGACGACGACGGTGCTGGCGTCGACTCGTCGTTCGCGTCGGCGACGCAGGGGCAGGAGCAAATCGTAACGGTCGAGCATGACCTGTTTACGGCGCAGTTTTCGACCAAGGGGGCGCGGCTGATCTCGTTCAAGCTCAAGGAATACCAGAAGGCCGACCGGACGACGCCGGTTCAACTCATCGACACGACGGTGGCGGGTAATGGGCTCGGCCTCTCGTTCACGACGCCGCAGAGCCGCAACGTGTCGGCGAGCGCATTTTACTTCGAGCCGTCGCAGCGTGGATCGCTTGGTGAGGGGGACTCGCTCGTGATCGGCTTCGAGTCGCAGTTGGGGGTGGGGACGCTGCGTCAGGAATACGTCTTCAAGCCGGACTCGTACGAAGTCGGCTGGATCGTCGGTGGCGAGAATCTGGACCGCATAATGGTTAGCGGCGGCTACGAGGTGGGTTGGAACGGAGCGATTCCGTTTACCGAGGAGAGCAAGGAAGAGGAGATTCGGCGAGCCGGTGTCTACGCGCGTAGCGGAGGCGAGATCGAAGAACTGACTGTTTTGAGCGACGCGTCGTTCGAGGAGACGTTGACGGGTCAGGTCGACTGGGTCGCGGTGAAGAGCAAGTATTTCGCCGCTGTCATCATCCCCGATGGCGAAACCGAAGCCGCATACCTGGACGGTCTCCGCGTCGGCGAGATCGACAGTCCCGACGTGGAAGAGACGTTCAGGGCACGCATCGAGGTAGAATCACTCGAGGGCAGCGAGTCGAACCGCTTCCGCCTCTACTTGGGGCCGATGGAGTACGACCGGATCGCGGCGTACGACCTTGACCTCTACCAGATGGTCGATCTGGGCTACAACTTCCTGGACTGGATCACGCGTCCACTGGCGCGCTTCGTGCTGATTCCGCTGTTCACCTTCTTCGAGACGTTCATTCCCAACTATGGCGTCATCATCATCCTGTTCGCGCTGCTGATCAAGGTCGCGACGCACCCACTCCAGGCGAAGTCGATGCGGTCGATGGCGGGCATGCGCGATTTGCAGCCCAAGATGACGGAGATCAAGGAGAAATACGCCGACGATCCGCAAAAGCAGCAGCAGGCGATGATGGGGCTGTACCGCGAGGCGGGCGTCAATCCGCTGGGTGGCTGCTTGCCGATGCTGCTCCAATACCCGATCATCATCGCGCTGTGGCAGTTTCTGCCGCAGTTCTTGGATATCCGCCAAAAGTCGTTCCTGTGGGCGCCCGACCTCTCGGCGCCGGACGTGGTGTTCAACCTCCCGTTCAACATCCCGCTCTATGGTGATTTCGTGGCAGGATTCACGATCCTGATGGGGCTGGCGATGGTCGTTCAGATGAAGATCCAGATGCGCTCGCAGCCCGCGAACCCGCAGATGCAGATGTTCACGTACTTCCTGCCGATCATGCTGTTCGTGTTCTTCAACAAGCAGGCGGCCGGCCTGAGCCTCTACTACCTGTTCTACAACATCTTCTCGGCCGCCCAGCAGCAACTGATCAACACGCAGATGGAGCGCAAGAAGGCTCACGCTCCAGCCGAAATGCAGAAGGCCGAGCGCCCGGCTAGCGGCGGAAAAGGTGCCCGCTCGTCGGCGAACAGGCCGCCCAAGGTGTCCAAGAACGGGCAGGCTAGGCGGAAGCGGTAGAGCCCCAGCGGTGGGGGATCCGCGGCGCGCCGATCGGTTTAAGCCGGATCATCAGACCTGCACTTCGATGTCGCTCAAAGCGCTCCGCACTCTCGCCGCTCTCTGCCTGTTTCTGGGCATTATCGCCTCTCTGATCGGCATCGCGCTGCTCTACCTGATCGACTACGATAACGTGGCGACGGCCTATGGCATCCTCATCGCTGCCGCCTTACTCGGAGCTGTGGGAGCGGGTGCCACCGCCGCAGCGCTTCGAAGAGGGCGCGATGTCCAGTAAGTCCGATACCATCGCGGCCATCGCGACTGCTCGCGGCGAGTCGGCGCTGGCGATCGTGCGCCTGAGCGGACCAGATGCTGTTGCGGTTGCGTCTCGATGCTTCCGCCCGGTCGACCTCAACGCAGTCGCGACGCATACGGCGCACGTGGGGACGGCGCACCGCAAGGGGCAGGCGCTTGACCAAGTGGTTGCGACGGTCTTCCGTGCGCCCCGTACGGCGACGGGCGAGGATATCGTCGAGATCACGACGCACGGGGGAGACTATGCGCCCCAGTTGGTGCTCGCGGCGCTGATGGCGGAGGGTGCGCGGCCAGCCGAAGCGGGCGAGTTCACCCAGCGTGCGTTTCTCGGCGGAAAGCTGGACCTGGCGCAAGCCGAGGCGGTCGCCGATCTGATTCACGCGTCGTCTCAATTGGCGCACCGGGCGTCGCTGGGCCACGTTCAGGGACGCTATTCGAGCGTGCTCGCAGGAGCGCGGCAAGAACTGCTGGACTTGACCGGACTAGTCGAGTTGGAACTGGACTTCAGCGAGGAAGACGTCGCCTTCGCCGACCCCGATCATTTGCGTGCGCTCATTGACAAAACGCACACGCTACTGGCTGATCTGCTGGGCACATCGGGATTTGGCGACGTGCTGCGCGAAGGCGCGCGCGTCACGATTGCTGGCCGCCCCAATGCAGGCAAGAGCACGCTGCTCAACGCGCTGATCGGCCGCGAGCACGCCATCGTCAGCCCCATCGCCGGGACGACGCGCGACGCCGTAGAAGCCGACGCCGAGTTTGGCGGCATTCGCCTGCGCTTCGCCGACACGGCCGGTCTGCGCGAGTCGTCCGACGTGATCGAGGCCGAGGGGGTTAGCCGCGCGCGCAAACGGATTACCGAGACGGACGCGCTGATCTACGTGTACGCGTTGCCAGACGAATTGCGCGACGAAGAGAACACGGTGATCGGGCAGGCTGTGGCGTCCGGCGTGCCGACGTTCGTCGTCGCCAACAAGCGGGATCGATCGCCCGACGCCGTGCTGCCGAGCATCGAAGGTGCGCGCGTGCTGCCGTTTTCGGCATTGGAGGCGTCGGCGGACGATGCGCATGCTCTGGGAGTTGGAGTCGCCGATTCCATAGCCGGAGTTCAGCGACCGGATGTGGCGCGGGTCGTGCTCAACCAGCGCCATCGGTATCACTTGCAGCAAGCAAAAAGTGCCGTCGCTCGCGTCCGAAATGGTCTCGACGATGGAATGACGGGCGATCTGCTCGCGCTCGATTTGCGGGCTGCTTTGGACGCATTGGGAGCGATTACGGGGCAGATTACGAACGAGGACGTGCTCGACGGCATCTTCTCGCGCTTCTGCATCGGGAAGTAAACTGTCGAGGCAGGGTTCTTGCCGGACGGTGTGACCTGTCTCTTCTTGCTCGGTGGCGAACGCCTTCGCCTTCCTCGTCTCACCCTGAAACCGACTATGTTTCCCACTCCGCTCACGACGCGCCTCGTCTACACCGCGTTCGGCTTCGGCGCTACGGTCTATGGCATCGACCTGACGACCACGCTACTCGGCGAACCGCTCGTGCTGGGGACTGGGTTCGCCGTCGGCATTCCCCTCTTGTATCTCCTCTACTTTTGGGCGGCGTTTGGCGCGTACAAAGGTCAGGCAGTTTGGTCTGGCGTGTTGACGCTGCTGGCTCTCCTGGGCATCGGATCTGCCGTCGCGATGTGGAGCACGTTTCTTGCCGATCCCGCATCGGTCGGCGCCACCAGGCTCGGATTGATGAGCATACTGGGAGCCGCGAGCGTTGCCGTGCTGCCGCGCTTCGCCGGGACGACGTGGGCGCTCGTGCAGATGCGCGGCGTTCCCTTTGCCAAGCGTGCCGCGTCTCCCGCGTTTGCTGCCGACGTAGCCGAGCCAAGCATATCGCCGTTGGTGGCGTTGGGCGTCGTAGCGGCGGCCGTCGGAGCCGTGGTCGCGTTTGGCGCCTCACCACTGGCGCATTACGCGCTCGACAACCGGCTCACGTCGGCCTTGGGTGTATTGCTGCTGGCGATGTGGGTATGGGCCGCTATTTGGAGCTATCGCGACGCGCGGAGCCGAGGCATCGAACCACTGCCCGTCGCCCTGCTCGTGACTCTGGGTGGACCGATCTTCGGACCTTGGGCATGGGCAGCTGAGCGCAGAAAGCTGGCGCGCGTCTGAGGCGGACCCCGAGCGTCGCAGTACGTGTAAGCCGACCGACTTTTCTCCGACGCGATGAACGACCGGCCCGCTTCACGATTACGCACTTATCCGCTCGGCGTCAAGGTGTTGGCTGGCTGGTGCGGCTTGGTCGGCGCTGTGCTGATCGTGCTCCACTTTGGCGGATCGCGCGCCGATCTGGTCCAGAAACCGATTCTGGCGGCGGCTGCGTTGGGGTTGATCGCCCTTCTCTCTGCCTGGAATTTGGTTACGCTCCTCATCACTTACGTGTATGATGAGGGCGAATGACGTGTACCACGTTCGCGTCGGCTAGCGTGTGAGAGCCAGCCGTCGGCTACTCGCGAGCGGTTCGCATCGGTGCGTTCGTCTGCGCCGCGGGAACGGCGGCGGCGGATGAGATGGCGACGTCGTCACGCCGAGCGATGCGGCGGCTCATGCTCAACGGTCGCGCTCAGGGCAGACGACATCGTGATCGCGCTTGCTGGCGAGTGTCATGGATTCGCCGGGGTTTCGTCGGCGTGTGGAATCCTGGGCTCGGCTGCGCGTAAATTGCCGCTATGCAGATCATTTCCAACCCTTTCGACTACGACGTGATCGTCGTCGGTGCCGGTCACGCGGGAAGCGAAGCGGCACACGCATCGGCCCGAATGGGCGCTCGGACGCTGCTCATCACGATGCGGCTCGACGCCATCGCGCAGATGTCGTGTAATCCGGCCATCGGCGGTATCGGCAAGGGGCAGATCGCGCGCGAGATCGACGCGATGGGCGGCCTGATGGGACGCGCGACCGACGCGACGGGCATCCAGTTTCGGATGCTCAACCGCAGTCGTGGTCCCGCCGTCTGGAGTCCGCGCGCTCAGTCGGACCGGATGGCTTATGCGGCCTGGGTGCGTCATGCGCTCGAAAACACCGACAACCTGTGGATGCGCGCCGATACGGTCATCGACCTGCTGATCGAAGGCGGTGCCGTCGCGGGCGTGGCGACGCAGTTGGGCCAGACGATCCGAGCGCCACGCGTCGTGCTCACGAGCGGCACGTTCATGAATGGCGTCATCCACGTCGGCGACCGCCAACTGGGCGGCGGACGTATGGGCGAGCGCGCCTCGACCGGACTCACAGCGGCACTAGAGCGGCTAGGCATGGAATCAGGCCGCCTGAAGACCGGTACGCCACCCCGCGTGGACGGGCGCACGATCGACTATTCGGTGATGGAAACGCAGGCTGGAGACGACCAGCCCGTTCCATTCTCTTACCTCACCGACGTGCTACCCGGCGATCAGCACGCGTGTCACCTGACGTGGACATCGCCCGCCGTCCACGACCTGCTGCGAACGGGCTTCGATCGCAGTCCGATGTTTGCCGGCCGAATCGAAGGGCAGGGGCCGCGCTACTGCCCTTCGATCGAGGACAAAATCGACCGGTTCGCGACAAAGGACGCGCACCAGCTGTTCGTCGAGCCCGAAGGCCGCGACACGCACGAGGTCTACGTCAACGGCTTCTCGACGAGCCTGCCCGAGGAGGTGCAGACCAACGCGCTGCGGCTAGTGCTGGGCTTCGAGCGCGCGCACGTGCTGCGTCCGGGTTACGCCATCGAATACGACTACTTTCCGCCGCACCAGCTGCGCTACACGCTCGAAACCAAGGCGCTGCCCGGCCTCTACTGCGCCGGTCAGATCAATGGTACGACGGGTTACGAGGAAGCTGCCGCGCAAGGCCTGATGGCCGGAATCAACGCCGCTCGCTCGTTGGGCGGGCGCGACGGTTTGGTGCTGGACCGCGCCCAAGCCTACATCGGCGTGCTGATCGACGACCTAGTTGCCAAGGGGACGGACGAGCCGTACCGCATGTTTACCTCGCGCGCCGAGCACCGAATGCTGCTCCGCCAAGACAACGCCGACACGCGCCTGACGCCGCTGGGCTACGAACTCGGCGTCGCTACGACCGAGCGGCTGGAGCGTATGGAGACGCGCCGCGATGCCCTTGCTCAAACGCTCGATAACCTGCGTGCGACGGCACTTTCGCCCGACCAGGTCAACGCCTACCTCGCTTCGGTCGATACGGCTCTGATCACGCAGCCCAAGCGCGCCGCCGAACTCGCGCTGCGTCCCCAGGTCAACGTCGGCGATTTGCTGCGCGCGGCGGGCGTCCACTCCGATCTGGTGGCCCAAGCGCCCGGCCTCGAACCCATCGACCAACTGGCCGAAATCGAGATCAAATACGCGGGCTACGTCGAGCGCGAAGAGGAAAACGTCGCTCGGATGCGGTCGCTCGAATCGCTGCGCATTCCGTCCGGCTACGACTTCTCGGTCGTCAACGCTATCTCGATCGAGGCGCGGCAGAAGTTGGACCGCATTCGCCCTCAGACGCTGGGACAGGCGTCGCGCATCAGCGGCGTCAGCCCGTCGGACGTGCAGGCTCTGATCGTGCTGCTGCGCCGTTCGCATAAGCAAGTAGCCTAGCCTCCTAGCCTCGTCTGGAAAATCAACTCGGGGCTTGCGCGGTGCCGGATGACGTGTTCAGCGGCGTTGCCTTCCCTTCGGCTACGCTCAGGGCAGACTGTCGCCCGATGCGATGCAAGGCGCTCCTCGGGCGCCTTGCTCAACACGTCCCCGACTCCCGCTCGCCTGCCTACTTCTTTCTCAGACAAACCCTAACTCCGTTGTCACGCAGCATGTGGCGTTGATCACGCACTCGGCCGTCACGATTCCTTGCATCCTGCCTCGTAGGCGGCGGCTGGATTCCGAGTGTCGACCTCGACGTTGGCGTAGGAGCAGGTGACGTTTCCGGCGTCGCACTTGGCACCGTACGATCCGTCGATGCGCAGCGTCGTGGCCTGGGTGGCGAGATTGGTCTGCGAGATCGTGCGGAAGCCGTTGTAGCTGATCTCACAGCCCAGACCGGTGAGCGTGCCGTTGATTCGGCTGTCACTCGTCACGCTGGTCGTGCTCACTGCGTTGGTGCCGCTGATCGTGAGCGGGCCGGTCATCTCGTTGCAATTGTTGAACATGAGTGGAATCGAGAAGCCCGAGCCGTTGAAGTTGGACGTCGTGTAGCTGACATTCCCGCCTTGGGGACAATCGGCCGACGGCATCGACTTGCCAAACCCACTGGTCAGAGCCGACGTGAGGCCGACTTGAACACCGGACTGAACGGCCGCCGTAGCGCGAGCGGCTTGGGCCTGAGCGGTAGAAGGAGCATCGTCGTCGGCGCTGTCGCAGGCGAGAAGAAAGCAGGTGGCGAGGAGTACCAGCAGGGCATTGAGAAAACGCATGACAGGAGAGAGGTTGGTGAGCTTTCAAATTGCCGCCCGTCCGCCTTCGGTTGCATCCCCGGAATCGGGTATTTTGCGGTATGACCCCTGCCATCTCTCTGCTGCAACGCGGCCTCCACACGCTCGGCCTCGACCTGCCGCTCGCTGCCGTCCACACGCTCGCCAACTACGCCGATCTGCTCCGCGACACCAACGCGCGCCACAACCTGATCGCCCGCACCGACCTCGGCGCCGTCGAGGAGCGGCATATTCTGCACTGCCTCGAACTTGCGCGCTGGCCCATCGCCGATGGCTCGGTCGTAATCGACTGGGGTACAGGAGGCGGACTGCCGCTCCTTCCGCTCGCCGTCGCGTTTCCCCACTCTCAGTTTATCGGAGTCGACTCGGTCGAGAAAAAAGTGATGAGCGTCCGCCGCTTTGCGCGCGAGTTGGGCGTCGCCAATGCGACAGCGGTCCATTCGCGTGCCGAGGAGGCCGAGTTGGCGCGCACGTCGTCCGTTTCGCGCGCGACGGCTCCGCTCGCTGTGCTGTGGCGCTGGCACGTCGCTCAGTCCGACACCGACGGCGCAACGCGCACTCTGCGCTGCCTCAAGGGGGGCGATCTGAGCGGCGAGATTGCCGACCTGCACGCTGCCTTTCCTGGACTGACGGCCGAGCAGTCGCAGCTCCGCTTGGGCACCTCGTGGGCCCGGGACAAGTGCGTCGTGACGGTTCGTTTTGTTGCCACTTTGTGATTCGACGGTGACGGAGGAAAGCCTTTTTCCTTTGAGCGTACGCCCAATACCACCAACATCACCTCTGCGTATTCTCGATCCTAATCAATGGCGAACGCTGACCGCGCCCTGAATCGCACCGAACGCCTATTCGCGCTCGTGCTACTTCTTCAAACCCGCCCGAGCATGAGTTCGCGCGATCTCGCCGAGCACTTCAGCGTCAGCCGCCGCACGATTTTTCGAGATCTGCGAGCCCTGAGCGAATCGGGCGTTCCGCTGACGTATGCCGATGGGGGAGGCTACGAGATTCTCGAAGGCTATCAACTTCCGCCGCTGATGATTACGGCGCGCGAGGCGGCGACGCTCTTGATCGGAGCCGAGTTCATGAAGCTTCAGCCCGACATGTCCTTGCGCAAAGACGCGGACCAGGTAGCGCTGAAAATCCAACACGTGCTGCCCGGCGAGATCGCGCGCTACGTCGAACGCTTGCGGACGAGTACGGTCATCGATCCGTACCTGCTCGCCAACGCAGGACCGAGCGACGAGGAAGGGCGCTGGTACGAACTCTCCGAAGCCGTCGCTAGGCGCCGCTCGACAATCATGGAGTACTACGTCGCGAGCCGCGACGAGGTGACCCGGCGCACCGTCGATCCGCTCGGCCTCGTCTACTATTCGGACCACTGGAATCTCATTGCCTTCGACCACAAGCGCAAAGACATTCGCAACTTCAGGCTGGACAACATTCGCTGGATGCGTGTCCTGTCCGAGCAGTTCGAGGTGCCCGCTGGCTTCGACCTGCGCGAGCATCTCGAAGAGCGGGGACAGAGTATGGACAATCACCGCATCGTCGTCCGCTTCGAGCCCAAGGCGTACCGGTGGGCGCGGCGCAGCATCCCGGCGACGGTGGAAGAGGAGCGCGAGGTGGGCGAACAAATCGAAGCCACGTTCTATTTCGAGAACCTGGGCTACGTTGCCCGCTGGCTCTTGCGCTACGGGGGAAACGCCGAAGCGATTGAGCCCGCTGAACTACGACAGAAAGTGCGCGACCTCACATCCGAGCTACTTGCGGTTTACAAATAGTCCGCATTAATTGCTGTAAGGTCAGGTTGGGCCCTGGCGTGCCCATCGCTGGCATCTTTGTCATTCCGGACCCCGAGCACGGCTAGCAGTCCGATCGAGCGATAAGGCTTAGACTGAGAGCACTGTTTTCGGCAGCACAGGGTGCGAAATAGGTTAGACTTCAGAGGAGCTAGTTTGAGATGCTTCGTCCACGCCTTCTGCGCGTGGTGCCTCTCCGCGTGCGAGCTTTCTCAACTTGGGAGAATATTTGCTGCGATAGTACTCCGGATCAGCTTTCATTTTCACCAGTAGAGCGTCCATGGCCTTTACTTTGGCGCTCATACAGGAAGGGGCCCTGGCGGCGTGTTCGTGTTCCAGAGCATAGAGGATCTGGCCTAGGGCGTCGAGTTCTTCGCCTTCGCTGTCCAACATGACTGTAGTGGTTCTTGACTAATTGTCATACGATACGGACGAGGTCGGTCTAGGACAAGATTAGATCGTTGGTTCTGGAATCGGAGATGCTGCCACTTTGCCTAGATGTCGCATCACCTCGAGCGCGGCCGCGAGCGACCGCACGTCCTGGACGATCACGCGCAGTTTGCGATTCGAGTCTTTGAGCACGTAGCGCCGCTTCATGGACTCGCACTGCCCGAGGAAAGCCTGGAACGTGTGATCGTAGAAAAAGGGGTCGTCTTCGGGCTTCGGCGTCTCCAGAAACAAGCGCTCGTTCTTGAACTGGACACGTGCAAGCCGCAGCGCCTGAGCGATCAGCCGTAACTCGGCGCCGACGAGCAGGTGATCGACTTCGGTTAGCAGCGTGCCGAAGCGGTCGACCATCTCGTCGCGCAGTTCGGAGAGTTCCTCCGGCTCCGACGCGTCGGCGATGCGGCGGTAGAGGTTGAGTCGTTCGACGCTGTTGGCGACGTACTCGGCGGGAATGAGCGCGTCCTCTTCGATGTCGAGCGTCGTTTCAGCGGCGCGTGGGGGAGGAGCGTCGGCGAACAGGCTGCCGAACTCGTCGTGCCGCAACTCTTGAACGGCCTCCTCCAAAATGCGCTGATACGCCTCGAATCCCAGGTCGGCGACGAAGCCGCTCTGCTCTGCTCCCAGCATGTTGCCCGCTCCTCGAATGTCCAGGTCGCGCATGGCGATGTTGAAGCCGCTGCCCAGTTCGGCATACTCCTCGACGGCCTGCAAGCGCTGCTTGGCGTCGCGTGTCAAGGCGGCTACGCTGGGGACGAGCAGGTAGCAGTACGCCTTGCGCCCGCTTCGCCCGACGCGGCCACGCAACTGGTGCATCGCGCCTAGCCCGAAGCGCTGCGCGTTGTTGAGGATCATCGTGTTCGCGTTTGGAATGTCGACCCCGCTTTCGACGATCGTGGTCGACACCAGCACGTCGAATTTGCGCTCTTTGAAGTCGTGCATCACGCTCTCCAACTCGCTCCCCGACATCTGCCCATGCCCGACTCGGACGCGCACGCCCGGCGCAATCGACCGAACGAGTGTCGCCATTTCCTCGATGTTTTGCACGCGGTTGTGCACGAAAAATACCTGCCCCCCTCGGCTCGTCTCGTGCAGAATGGCGTCCCGAATCAGGCGCTGATCGAACGTGTGGATCTCGGTCACGATGGGCTGCCGGTTGGGAGGCGGCGTGCGGATGACTGACAGGTCGCGCGCGCCCATCAGGCTGAATTGCAGCGTGCGCGGGATCGGCGTGGCGGTCAGCGTGAGCGTGTCGACCGAGGCGCGCAGTTTGCGCAGTTTCTCTTTGACGGCAACGCCAAACCGCTGCTCCTCGTCGATTACGAGCAGGCCCAGATCTTTGAACGCCACGTCTTTGCTGACGATGCGGTGCGTGCCGATCAGGATGTCGACCTCGCCCGCTTTGGCAGCCGCAAGCACCTGCCCGGCCTGCCCCGTCGTGCGGAAGCGCGAAATGACTTCGATGCGGACCGGGTAGTTTTTGAGCCGCTCGACGAACGTGTCGTAGTGCTGCTGCGCGAGGATCGTCGTCGGCACCAAGACGGCGACTTGCTTGCCGTCTTGGACGGCTTTGAACGCCGCACGGATAGCAACCTCCGTCTTTCCGAATCCGACATCGCCGCAGACCAACCGGTCCATCGGGACCGTCTTTTCCATGTCGTCTTTGACTGCGTCGGCTGCCTCGGCCTGGTCGGGCGTGTCTTCATACTCGAACGCAGCCTCCATCTCGCGCTGCCACAGGCTGTCGGGCGGAAACGCATGGCCTCGGCTCGACACGCGTTCGGCATAGAGTGCGATCAGGTCGCGCGCGATGTCTTTGACGCGCTTCTTGGTTTTGGCCTTGCTCCGCTCCCACGCGCCGCTGCCGAGTTTAGTGAGCCCAGGCTGATGGCCCTCCTGGCCTGTAAACTTGCTCAGCTTGTGCAGGCTGTTGACGTTGACGTACAGTTTGTCGCCGCCCTGGAAGAGCAGACGAATCGCCTCCTGCTGCTTCTCACGTACAGTTATCGTCTCCATGCCCGCGAATTTGCCGATGCCATAGTCCATGTGGACCACGAAGTCGCCCGGCTCCAGGTTTTGCAAATCGCGCAGGCTCAGACCGCCGACTTTGCGCTTGCTGCCGCGCGAGGTGGGGCGGTGGTAGCGGTTGAAAATCTGGTGGTCGGTGTAGAGGGCCAGCCCTGCGGGTTCAAAGACGAAGCCTTCGTGGACGCTCGCATTTTGCAAATCGGCATGGCCCTTGTCGAGGTCGCGTTCGAGCAAATCGGCCAGTCGGCTGCGCTGCCCGGCTGTATCGCACAAAATGGTGGCATCGATTCCGGCGGCGTGCTTGGCCTCCAAGTCGTCGCGTAGCGGCTTGAGTTGCGCGTTGAATGCAGGCTGCGGCGTTGCTCCTAGACTGACGCTTTCGTTGGCGTTGACGCCCGTGATCCCGAACTGCACACGCGGTCGGCTCTCGAACGCCGACTGGATGGCTTCTTCGGGGAGATAGAGCCGGTCGGGCGGAGGTGACTGCTGCGCGCGCTCGTCGCCCAACTCGGCGAACGCTTTCTGCGCTGCTCGGAAACAGACTCCTGCGGCATCAATCGTGCGAGGTTCGTCGAACGTGACTAGGCGAGCGCCTTCGGGCAAGTAGTCGAACAGCGCTGCCGATGGCCCGCCCGCTTGCCGAAGGTCGAGGTTGGGTAGCAGGCGCGCCGCCTTCAGTTTGCTCACGCTCCGCTGGGTCGAAGGGTCGAACTCGCGAATCGAGTCGATGTCGTCGCCGAAGAGTTCGATCCGAATAGGGTAGTCTCCCGCATAAGGAAACACGTCGATTAGTCCACCGCGGACAGCCATCTCACCTGGAGCCTGGACGAACTCGGTTCGCTTGAATCCCTGGCCGCTCAGCCGTTCAAGGAATGCCGACACGTTCAGCACGTCACCCAGAGCAACACGCGTCGCCTCGTCCCGAACCGCCCGGCGCTCGGCCACCTGCTCGCTCAGCGCCTGGGCACTCACGACTAGTATGCCTCGGAATCCGTCCTCCAACTGCTGCAACACTTCGGATCGCTGGACGAGCGGCTTCACGTCGCCCAACTGCTCGTCGTCATACGGCTTGCGACCCGACGGCGGTAGGCGCAGCACCTGCACCTTCTCGAACACGAGTTGCTCCAGATCACCGACGAGATAGAGCGCGGCATCTTCGTCCGGCGTCACCGCCACGATCAACGGCGCGTTTTGGGCGAGATACGTCAGCGCGAACGATGGCGATGAGCCCGCAGCGCCTTGCACGCGCAGAATCGGGAGTTCGGCGTCGAACGCCTGTGTCAGCCGTTCGAATGGGGCGGAGGAGACGATGCGGCGGTAGGCTTCGGCGAGATTCACGGAGCGGCGTTGTGTTCGGGCGTGTCCCGTCTCAACGTTCAACTCTGGCGGAGGCTCGCCGCTGCCCGGCTTTTCACGCTTTCGGTCCAGACGCGAGAGATGACCCGGCGTTCACTTGAACGAGATCGGTAGCGATACGATTGTCGTCACAGGCTGCCCGTCAACTGTGGCGGGATCGAATCGCAGCCCGCGAAGGGATGACACGGCTATTTGGTCGCATTGGGGATGAAGGCATCCGGCCGCGCGAGGCGATACCACTGACCCCTCAGAGTCGACGAGAAATGCGACGATCACTCGGCCTCTCACAGGGCACGTATAGCCCTGAAGGGTTTGGCTCGCTTGGCCAAGCCCACTCTAGTCTACCATCTGCATTCGCTCCCGTGCTACGTACACTTCGTTTGAAGAGGTCGCCTCGTCCTGGCAATCACTTACCTCATCCCTATTGCAGAAGAGATAAATCGGTTCGTCGTAGACACCTGAAAAATCCCACCCCGCGCCGCTCGTATCAGTTTCTACCTGTGGTCGGGTGTCGCTCGCCGTGGTGCATCCCCAAAGCGCGGTGAGAGCCACTATGAAGAAGCCAAACTGTCTCATTGACCTATGGCATTACTTACGAACCCATGTGCCGCTGCGATGCGTGTCGCGGCCTCGTCGCGCGTTGAGCCGGTGAACGTCATGACGAGAGCGGTTTTGACGTGTCCGTCGGCGGCGTCGAGGGCAGCGGTGGCGGCGTCGTAGTCGAGGCCGGTCGCGACCATCACGATCTTGCGGCTGCGCTCGACGAGCTTCTTGTTGGTCATCTGAAGGTCGACCATCATGTTCTCGTACACCTTGCCCATGCGCACGAAAGCCGCCGTGGTGATCATGTTGAGCACGAGTTTCTGCGCCGTCCCGCTCTTCATTCGCGTAGATCCCATCACGACCTCGGGCCCGACGACAGGACAGATGGCGATGTCGACGGGCTGGTCGATGCTGCTGCGCGGGTTGCACGTCAGCAGAACGCTCGTCGCGCCGATCTCGTTGGCGTACTTGATCGCTCCGACGACATAGGGCGTGCGGCGGCTCGCTGCGATCCCCACGATCACGTCTTTGTTCGTTGCCCCGGCCTCGCGCAGCGCGTCGGCTCCGTTCGACTCGTGATCTTCAGCGCCTTCCTTAGCGGCGAACATGGCGTCCAATCCGCCTGCAATCAGGCCCTCGACCAAGTGTGGATCGCTACCAAAAGTTGGAGGGCACTCGCTCGCGTCGACCACTCCGAGCCGCCCGCTCGTCCCGGCTCCGCAGTAGATCAGCCGGCCGCCGTTCTTGAACGCGTGCACGACGGCGTCGACGACCTGCTCTATGTAAGCGATCTCTCCGCGCACGGCGATGGGGACCAGGTGATCTTCGGTGTTGATGACTTCCAGGATCTCTCGCACGGACGAAGTGCCCAGCGTCATGGATCGTGGGTTGCGCTGCTCAGTGGCGAGGCGCTGGATTTCGTCGAAGAGTTCAGGTTGTGGCATGGCGTCGTTTGAGGTAGAGAAAGGCCAGAAGTAGTAAAGTCAGTGCGCCCATCGCTAGATACCACGGCATTCTGCTGGGAGGCATCGGGAGCGCAGCCGAACTCCCACTCAGGACCGATGCGGCCCACAGGTAGGGTGACGCATCCGGATTGTCTTGCCGAATGTGCTGCTGTGCGATTTGCAATGCTCGGTCGCGCGAGTAGCCACCGGCGAGCGCGTCGTAGAAGTGAGTCATCAGGTCGGCCGTGACCGCGTCGTCGGCGTTCCACAGGTTGGCAAGCGTGCCTTTGGCGCCGATGCTGCGAAAGGCGTATTGCAAGCTCATCAGTCCTTCGCCCATGCGGTAGCGTCCTTGCCCCGAGGCGCACGAGGACAAGACGACCAGCTCGGTATCGATACGGAGCCGCTCGATTTCGTACAGATGCAGAGGTGCCACGCGCTCGCCTTCTCGCAGCAAGAACCGGTGATACAAGGGGGAAGCGGCGCTCACGATGGTATGCGTGGCCAGGTGGAGAATGGAATGCTGCGACACCGCTTCGCGGATCGCCGTCGGTGAGGCTTTGTCGTCGAGCAAGACATCCGATCCTCTCAGGCTGGCGTGGACGGATTTTATTTCACGTGAAACACCGGGCAGGTTAGGCAAGCCGCTCCCCGCGAAGCTGGAGACGCCGACGATGAGAGCGCTTCGGGGCGACTCTCTAAGTGCATGGGTAGGAGAGGCAAGCGTCAGGTCGTGAGCCAGTGCAAAGCGATCGGACAGATACTCTGCATCGCGGTATCCGAAACCGGGCGGGGCGGCGGTGGGGAGGGCAGCAAAAGGAACGGCGTGGAGTGGTCCGTCGGGAATGAGGACAAGCGACTGAGCTCCGGCCAACTGATCGGCAAACGGAGCGAACAAGCCGAGGTAGAGGGCATGGAGTTCGCTGAGGCTGAATGCCTGAGCGTTGAGATCGGCTGGCGCTTCCGGGGCGCTGAACATGGGGCTGACTCGACGCAGGTGGCCGACGACCGAGTCGGCCGTTGTCGGTAGCGAGTAGGCGTGGATCGAAGAGGGCTGGACGACGATGGCCCACAGTGGAGGAGCGTCTGAATAGAGCGGATCGAGGCGGTCGGCGAAGTAGACGATTGCTGCTGATTTTCGCGCCTGTAGCTTCTGCTGCACCTGCGGCAGCCGAAGAGGACTGGGCGGCCGGGTAGTTCCAACGATCCGGGCGATCGCTTGCTGAATCTGCACGATCTCGGCGTCGGTGTTGTTCGGGAAGGACGTCCCCAATTCATACGCCCAAGCAGACTGCTGAACCGAGCGCAGCACTTCGAGCCGGCTCGTGAGGCTGTCCAGGTCGCTCGCTCTGCTGCCCGTTCGGGCTGACGCGGTCTGCAACTGCTGCTGCATCGTGCGCAGGTTGCGCGCCTGAGAGGTGTCGATGATGCGGAGCGCTTCCTGGGCATCCCCTGCCTGAAGTGCGAGCCGGGTCAAGCCGCGGTACGGCATCTGCCACCCACTCAGCGACGCCGCCGACCACTGAGACGCGTCCACGTGAGTACGAAACCGCTCTGTGAGGCCGATGGCTTCCTCATACCAGGAGCGCGCCGCCGCCGCATCTCCCATTCGCTCGTGGAGCAGTCCTATGTCGGTGGCGATGCGTCGGCGGATTTCGTGCTCGGGTTGGAGCGTGGTGCTCGCGTACGCCGCCATCAGCTCGCGCTCCGCCTTGGCGTATCGTCCTGTCGCGAGCGCGTGTCGTCCGAGTTTGTAGCGCGCCGTGCGCACGAACGGCATTTCGCTTCGGGCCTCGCCGATAGTAACGGCTGCGCCCAACGCGCTATCGGCCCTGGCTGTGTCGCCCAGGTAAGAGAGGACTTCGCCGTAAACGAGCAGGTTGAATACGTGGTCGACCATGTCGGACTGCCGTGACGAATAGTTCAGCGCGCGGATAGCGTGCCGCCTAGCCTGGACCAGCGACGCTCGTTCGGGGTTGTCTGTGGTGGCGTAGCGCAGCAGAAGCGCGTCGGCGATCAGCGCTTCGATCTTGGAGATGCGCTCGTCCGCCTGGGCAGGTGAGAGCCGCTGCCTGGCGTACGCAATCGACTGCTCGTGCAGATCCAGGCTGCGATCGAACTCGCTGACGAAGCTGTACGTCCGCCCGATCCGCGTCATCAAGTCGGTGCGATGGACGTACGCTGTGTCAGGCAGCCGTTCGAGCGTGGCATACAGCGATTCGAGCGCGTCAGGTACGCGGCCCGCCATGACCAAGGCGCTGCTCTGCAGCTCGACGACGTAGACGAATCCAACCAAACTCACATCGGGGCCGAACCGGCTGAGATAGTGCGTGGAAAGAGAAGCCACGCGCGAACTGCCTCCCAGTCGGTTCCACAGGTAGATCTGCCAGCGCGAAACGCGCGCCGCCGCTTGCGGGTCGGATGACTCGGCACACGAAATCAGCCGCGCGAAGACGACGTCGGCGTCTTCGGTGTCCGAGGGGAGAGCGCCGGACGCGGTCGCCTTGGCATAGGCCGCGACGGCAGATTCCATCTCTGCAGCGCACGACGCTTGGCCTGGACGAGAGGGCGCCGTCTCGGCCTTGGACAACTGCGGGGCACCGACGAGGGCGATCGACAGTAAGAACGCGCCGAGCATGAGGAGAGGGGGGTGCGGGATGCCAGCTAAGGTACGCCACTCTCGACCGACGCTCCTCCACCCGACGACCTGACGATTTGCACTGTACGACTCTTGCCCTCGCCGACTTCCGCGCGCACGCGAATCAGTCGTTCGCCTTCTCGGACAAGATCAACCTGCTCCATGGTCCGAATGGTGCGGGAAAAACGAACGTGCTCGAAGCCGTTCACTACGCCGCGCTCACCAAGAGCCTACTCAGCACGTCTGATCAACTGTCCGTTCGGCGGGGAGCGGATCTGTTCGAGATCAAGGCTGAGTTTGCGAGCCCAACAGCCGACTTGCGCGTCCGCGTCGCGTATGCTCCGAGCGGTGGTAAACGAGTCAGCGTCAACGGAGCGCCGCTCGAACGCATGTCGGACCTGGTGGGCCGGGTGCCGCTGGTAGCGATGGCGCCTCACGACTACGACCTGACGGCGGGGCCACCGGAGGAGCGCCGCAAGTTCATCAACAACCTGGTGGGCCAGTCGCGTCCCGCCTATCTCGACTCTCTGGGCCGATACGTGCGCGCACTGCGGCAGCGCAACGAGCTGCTGTCGGCGGCGCGGTACCGTCGCAAGCCGCTCTCGTCCGAGCTTCTTGGCGCGTGGACCGGCGAGACGGCGCGGCTGGCGGCTGCCGTGGCGCACGCGCGCGCCGTCGCCGTCGAGTCGTTTGGCGCCTATGTGGCTCAGGCGTACACGCTACTCGGCGAAGCCGTCGAGCGGCCGACGCTGCACTATCGTCCTTCGGGAAAGCTGGACGCCGTAGCGCTCGCCAGCGGAGGAGAACCGCTCGAAACGCTTCTCTTCGACCGGCTGATGGAAGACGAGGCCGGCGACCGCGAGCGCGGACGCACGCTGATCGGCCCGCACCGAGACGAGATCCTGTTCTCGCTCGACGAGCTCGAAGTGCGCCGATACGCCTCGCAAGGGCAGCACCGCACGTTCGGCATCGCGCTTAGGCTAGCGCAGTTTTTCTACCTGCGCGATCGAACCGAAAAGATGCCACTGCTTCTACTCGACGACCTGTTTGGAAGCCTGGACGCTCAGCGGACGCATCTCATCCTCGAACTGCTCGCGTCGGACGAGGTGGGACAGAGCCTGCTTACGCACACCAGCCCGACGCCGCTGGACCAGAGCGTGTCGTTCGAAGCTGACGAGCATCGCCTCATCTTCGTGCCCCGCATGGCCTCTCCAACGCCGCGCGCTATCGAGGACGATGGCGATGTCTCGTAGCAGCGCCTTCACGCCTCAGTTGGCGCGACGTGAGTACATATGAGATCCACCTCAACACTTCGATTTATGAACCGACGTCTACGCCTCGCACCCTATCTATTGGTGCTTCTCCTATTCGTCTCCGGTTGCGCCGGGACAGTCTCCCGCGACCTCGTTACGGGCAAAAAGAAAGGCTTTGGGTACTCATGGGCCGAGCAGGTTCAGATCGGCGCGCAAAACGACCCGGCTATCGTCGCCCAATTCGGCCTCTACGACGATCCCGATCTCGCCGCCTACGTCACTCAGGTCGGCCAGCAGGTATTGGCCGAAAGCCACGCGCGCCGCTCCAACACTCCGGCCGAAGTGCTACAAACGTCGTTCTACTTCCGCGTGCTCGACAGCGACGTGATCAACGCATTCGCTCTTCCAGGCGGCTACACCTACTTCACACGCGGACTGCTCGCCCATGTCGAGAACGAAGCTCAACTCGCCATGGTCGTTGGCCACGAGATCGGGCATATCACGCGGCAGCACCAATCTCGTGCGGCGTTCGAGCAGCAACGTGCGCAACTAGGTCTAATCGCCGGAGCCGTGGTCGGTCAGACCGTTTTGGGAGGAGCGGCCGCCGAAAATATCCTCGGACTGGGCGGACAGGCTGCCGGTCTGCTCTTCCTAAAATATGGCCGAGGCGACGAGCGCGAGTCGGACGAACTAGGTGTCGAATACGCATCGCGCGCTGGATTCGACGCTGCACAAGGCGCCGCATTTCTTCGAGGTGTTGGATCGCCTGAGCGTCCAATCGGGAACGGACCAAATCCCCAACTGGCAGTCGACGCACCCCGATCCAGGTGAGCGGGAGCAGACGATCCTCGAACTCGCTGCCCAAGCCCCAGTGCGAGGCACCGTCGTCAACACGGATCGCCACCTGAACGTGATCGACGGTATCGTCTATGGAGAGAATCCGCGCCAAGGCTTTGTAGAAAACCAGCGCTTCTATCATCCCGATCTAGCCTTCCAGTTTGGCGTTCCTCAAGGCTACCAGGTGCAGAACGGGCAGTCTCAGGTCGTGATGGGACAGCAGAATGGGCAGATGGTATTCGTCTTCACGCTCACGCAGCAGCCCAGCGCCCAGGCTGCGGTTCAGGCGCTCGGCCAGACACAGGGAGTCAGCATCGTCGACAGTGGCCGGCGCACGGTCAACGGGCTTACTGCTGCTTACGCTGTCGCCGATGTCCAGCAGCAAAACCAGCAAGGGCAGCCGGGACAGAGACTCCGCTTGATCAATTTTTTCATCGAGCATCAAGGGCAGGTCTACGACTTCTCGGCTCTGATGCTCGCGCAGTCCTACAGCCAGAACGAACGCCTTGCCGTCAGCACGCTCTCCAGCTTCGCGCCACTGACCGAGGCGCGCTACCT
The DNA here is from genome assembly GCA_963841855.1 of Rhodothermales bacterium. GTDB lineage: Bacteria > Bacteroidota > Rhodothermia > Rhodothermales > BA12 > CAXBBB01. The sequence goes on from CAWJEJ010000003.1 coordinate 533,526, forward strand.
CAACAGGCAGCCCAACCGAATCACCATCGTGTCGGCGCCGCGCAACGCTCGTTTTTCCGAACTCGTGGGCACACTTCCTAGCGGAGTGTCGGTCGAGGACGTGGCGATTCTCAACCAGGTGGAGACGAACCAGATGATTCAGGCCGGCACCCGGATCAAGCTGGTTCGATAACCGACCGCAGATACGTAGACCCGAAACGGCGACGGAGATAGATGCTCCGTCGCCGTTTCGCATTGGTAGCGAGGTAGATCAGTTCTGCTCGCGCGGGGGAATCAGCACGGCCTCACCGCCAACCGACATCTTGCCCTTATAGTATGCGTAGACACCCATCTTGACGTGGCCGAACCGGTCTCGCTTCTCAGCGACCTTGACTTCGATCTTTATTTCGCCGCCGACCGGAACGGGGCGCAAGAACTTGGACGAAATCGACACGGCGACGCTTCCGGGACCGGGGAAGTCGCGCCCCAGCACTTTGCTCACGATGCCGAGCAGCAGTACGCCGTGCACGATGGGCTTTCCACCCGGCGCATGTTCGGCGGCATATTCGGCGTCCAAGTGGATCGGATTATCGTCGCCCGAGACTTGTGCGAACAGGCGCACGTCTTCTTGCGTGATGATGCGCGTGAGTTCGAAGGTGTCGCCGACCGAGAGGGATTCGTACGTGTGCATAGAGGGGAAGAGGGTGGAGCGAAATCGAAAGAAACGACACGCACGGCACATGCGAGGTTTCTTCCAGAAACAGCCCTCACGCAGCCTCCGTTGACCGCCGATGCCTGGTTTCCCATCCGACCCGCTAGTCAGCTGCCTCATGGTCACCGCCGACCGGCACGACTACGCGCGCCGCGCGATAGCTTGTTTCAGAGCGCAGACGCACGCCAACCGCGAACTCGTCGTGCTCGACAACGGGACCGCGCCGATGGAGCATCTACTCGCCGGTGTGCCAGTGGACCGAGTCGTTTACCGCCACGTTTCGAAGCGTGAGGGTACGTTTATCGGTGGGCTGCGCAACGAGTCGCTTGGCATGGCGCGGGGCGACGTGATCGCTCCTCAATGGGACGACGACGACTGGTCTCACCCCGATCGACTCGCGCGCCAGATTGCCACCTTGCGGTCCGGCCACGACGCCTGCACGCTCCCTGGCACACTGATGCACATCGACAGCGCAGACTATTTCCTGCATCCGTTCATTGGACTGCTTCCCAACGGAGTCCCTCCGACGATCGTCCACGTCCGCGACGACACCATCCGCTATCCCAACCTGCGCCGCACCAGCGACACGACTTATGTCGAGCAGTGGCAGCAGCGATCATACGCCGTGCTTCCCAAGGGGAGTGAACATCTATACGTGCGCTATTTCCACGGCGGCAACCTGTGGGAGCAGGAGCATTTCGTCCGCCGGATGCGCAACACGCCGCACGACTTAGTTGCCTACCTGTGGTACCGTTATGCACGGAGAGACCTCAAAGGACACCCGCGGTTTCGGTTGTCACACGAGGCTCAGCGTGGCTTCGAGAGCTATCTCGAGCAGTCCCGCGCGTTCGGTTTCTTCAAGCATGATCCAGCGCCAATTCCCGCGCCAGACTCGGCTCAAGTATAACGAGCACACAGCCGCGCAGCCTTCCAGATCGGACTGCGGTAGCGCACGGCCACACGGTCGAATAGGGCGGGTAGTGGCAGCAAGAGCAAGCCGAACTGATAAAACGAGAGTTCGAATACTATCTGCATCGAGAAGTAGATGCCCAGGTGCAGGCCCATGATGGCGAGCAGTACCCACACTCGGAAGCGTCGAAACCAGATCAACCATGACAGACTCTCGGTCACCATGCCGAACAACAGAGAGAGCGTCGCAGCGAACCGGCTTTCGAGCGCGATCTGCTGCACCCACGTCAGATGTACCACGCCCCAGCGCAGCATCTGATCGACCGACTTCTCTTCGATCCACATCCACAGGTGCAGCCCATCGGCCCACAGCGGACCCGTAGCCACCAATTTGCTCGCCGCTGCCAGCGTATAGCCCAATCCGACAAAGAAGTAGGTGAACCCCATCGTGAAGCGTCTCCGTGCGTGACCGTCTTCGAAGAACGCAGACGCCAACGCCAGTCCAAGCAGGGACATCACGAACAGGTTGGAGGAGTGCGGGATTTCGCCTTGTGTGTAGCGTACGGCGAACAGCACGTGCAGCAGAGCGACGGCGATCAGGTACGCCCAGCGCCACCATCGGAAAAATCCTACGATCAAGCAGAGCGTCGCAATCGCCGCCATCCACATCGGCAGAGACGTCTGGTAGAAGAGCGACGGGTCGACGTAGTTAGCGATTCCCAGCGTCAGGAAGGTCTCGCGCAGCACACCGATTTCGCGCGTCCAGGTCCATGCGAGCTTGAGCGCGAAGGCGACCAGAAAGAGTTCAAACAGTTTGAAGAACAGGATAGCCCCCGGCGTCTCGGCGCGGTCGAACTCGAACAGGTTGCGGCCGAGCGTGGCCGCGGCATCGCGAAGTATCATGGCGAGAGGGCAGGACTCAGGATCGTGGTGTCGCGGTCGAGATACACATACGGGATAAAGGCCACCACTACGCTGTCTCGTCCGGCCGCGCGTACGATTCTGCCCGTCGCCCGCATGACCAGAAGGTGCGCGTCTCGGCCCTCGGGCAGTAGCATGGGACCTAGCGAAGCAGCGCGTGCGTGCGTCCACTCGTCGGTTTTACCTACCAAGTTGGCTACGTCGATTGCGTCGATCGTGCCTTGTGCCTGCGTTCCGTAAGCTGCGCCGGGCAGCGTGCTCCAACTCAGCGTGTCCCACCGGACTTCGTCCCTAGATTGCAATTCGCGCACGATGGCCCGCTTCCACGGCTTGCCCGCCTGCGAAAACATGGGATAGATACTGAACGGCCAGAACTCGCCTTCGTGAGTAGCTACGAGTACGCCGTACGTGACGAAAACGACGCCGACTAGAGTCAGAGCGCGGCGGAGAGGATCGGGCATGACAGAGAAAGGTGATCAGAACGCATCTGGGCCGCGAGGTTGCTCATCGCCCGCGAAAACGATATGCACTCACTTCCCAACCGGTCCCGCGTTCGAGAGTTAAAATGCGCTCCACCCAGAACCACGCTTATGCCACGCGTCCTCCACTACAAATCCACGTATCTCAATCTGTCCGAGACCTTCGTCGACCGATTCGTTCGCGCGCACGAACGCTACGACGTTTCGGTAGCGACGGTACGCCCTGTTGGCTACACCGAAGAGGTGGATCTGTTCGCCCCCCGGCACGCCGTCGATAGGCTGCTTAACGTCGGTGCTACCAAGCTGAACCGGACTCCTCCCACTGTTTTTCGGGCTGCGCGCGAGCGCCAAGTCGACGTGCTGCACGCACACTTCGGACTGGACGGATACAGGCTTCTTGGAGGAGCCCGGCGCCTCGGCCTTCCTCTGGTCACGACGTTTTACGGATACGACACCGTTCGGCTGCCACGAGAGAGAGGGTGGGCGAAGCGCTATTCTCGCCTCGCCCAAGAAGGCACGCTCTTCGTGACAGCGAGCGAGGATCATCGCCGCGACATGATTTCGTTGGGTTTTCCATCCGACCGATTGAGAGTGGTCAAGCTCGGTTTGGATGTCGACTCTATTCGGTTTGTTGCACGTGAAACATCTGGGCCGCGCATCATGCTTATCGGGCGGATGGTAGAAAAAAAGGGAATGTCGACGGCTATCGAGGCGCTGCGCATCGCCCGTGAGCAGAACGAAGCCGTCACTCTGGATATCTATGGCGATGGCCCATTACGTGCCGAAATCGAAGATCAGATTGCCCAATCCAAATTGGGTGACTGCGTAACGCTACACGGGGCCGTCGCTAACTCCGTTATAGTTGAAGCACTCTATGATCACGGTGTGCTACTCGTCCCCAGCGTGAGTCCTGGCGACGGGGACAAGGAAGGCATCCCGCAGACCATCGTCGAGGGCATGGCGACGGGAATCCCCGTCATCGGATCGACGCACGCCGGTATCCCCGAACTCGTTCGCGACGACGTAACAGGCCTAGTTGCCCCTGAACGCGATGCGCCCGCACTCGCCGCAGCCATTGGCCGACTGACCCAGGACGATGCACTTGCTGCCCGCCTGAGTGTCGCAGGAAGAAAGGCTGTCCGCGAACTCCATCACTTGCCGATGCTTGTCGCGCGTCTCGAAGCGTGCTATGACGAGGCGATAGAGATCAACCGGGAGCGCTCGTAGCGAGCTACTGATCAGCCAACCCCGTCGACCTACCCTAGACGCAATACGCGACGAATCAAAGCCCATTCCTCGGCGCCGATCACGCGGACAAGTGTGCCAAACAGGGCAAAGAGGGGAACGAAGATGAGTAGAGACACGACGAAGCCCGCCGCAAAGTCATCTCCTACCAGAGCGCTCCTAAAGACGTACGTAATCGCCCCGGCGAGCGATGCAGCCGCCAGTGTGCGCAGGTAGAAAGGAAACGGCAGCACTCGGCGAGCCGGAAGTCCCATGTGCATCCCTATGGCGCGTAGCCCCAAATACCACGAGAACGCATTGGCGAGGACTGTCCCGAGCGCCGTGCCGACTATGCCGAAGGCAAGCGTAAGCGGAATGCTCAGGGCAACGTTGACGGTCAGCAGGGCCAACGTAATACGCAAGATGCTGCGCGTGTCGCCGAACGCTTGGAGCATGGTGCCATAGCTCGTGACGCGGTGGAGCACGACTAGCGTAAAGAGCTGAAAAGGGAGGACGGCGGAGAGGTACTGATCGCCTGCGAGGAGAGGTACGAAATCGCGCGCCGCCGCAATGAACAAGACGCCGACCGGAACGACGAGAAGTGTCGTTTTTTCTATCGCGCGGTACCACAGGCGAATCAACTCAGCGCGGTTTCCGTCCATATGGAAGCGGACGAAGCGTGAGATCAAGACGGACCCGAGTGCGTTCGGGATCACCGTCACGAGAGGCAACTCAATCGCTCCGGCGGAATACTCAGCTAGCCGTTCGGCAGGCAAGAGGGCCGAGACGATGTAGCGGTCCTGCTGCTTGTTCAGCCGACTCGCCAAACCATTGAAGCCCAGTGGCAGGGCAAATGCCAACTGCTCGCGTAGCAAGCCCGAGGGTATGCTAGATTGGGTAGGAGGTAAAACGGTTAACATCCAGCCAAGCGAGAGCGCAAATCGCAAGACGGCGTATGCGACCAGTCCCCACACGATGGCATCTAACCCCAGTCCCAAGACCACGGGGCCGACCAGTGCGGAGAACGTCATCAAGCTCGTCACGACCTGATACCAGGCGGCATCGGCTGCCCGGTCCATCGCGAGCATGAGATTGTTGACGGGCCACGTCGGAATCTCCAACACTGCGACGAGTGCGACCAAAGGCAGATAGCGCTGGGCCAAGGCCACCTGGTCGGACGTCCAGTTGGTGAGGAGGTGGGGAAGAGCAGGAGGTAGCGCTACCAGAATAGCCGCCGCCACTAACGCTGCCGCGCCCACCAATCCGGCTGTTCTGAAGGCGAAAGCCCGCTGCGCTCCTCGCTCAATCCGCTCGAAGAAATAAAAGACGCTGTCTGGAAATCCTAACGTGCAGAGATACAGGGCGGACGTGTAGACGAGTAGTACAAAACTCATCACGGCGAAGTCCGACTTCGACAGCAGCCGCAGCAGCAGCACGCCCGTGGACAGGTCGATCAGCGAGGTCAGCAGGCGAGACGAAACGACGATGCCCGCCTTTTGCCGCAGAGTAGGAGCAGTTGCCAACGGAAGGCGGTTTGAGCGGCAGGCAATGTATGCCGCCGCGCTAGAAGCTATCGGGAAGCTCAACGCGCCGTCAGTGGGGCGATGTCCACAAAGAACGTCGACTGTCTAGCTCAGACACCACGTCTTACGGCTCCTTTACTCGCTGGGCCGCTACGTGGGCATCGGTACGCGATTTGAAGCGTAAGGCAGTCCAACTCATTGCCTATTTATGCTCCGCTTTCTCCTTGTCACCCTTGCCCTGCTCGCCTGCGGCACGCCCGTATTGGCCCAGCAGCGCACCATCGACAACTTCGAAACCTACACGACCGACGCTCCTCCCGGACGGTGGGTGTTCTTCACCAGCAAGGGGGAGAGTCAGCCGCTGCATCGCCACTTCGATGAGAACGAGCGGTTCATCGTGCGCAGCGAGCGGGGGAACCGCTACCTCAATCTCTATACGAACGGAGAGGCGCAGCGCATCACGTTGCTGACCGGAACCCATTTCGACTGGAATATCGACGCGCATCCGCTCCTGCGGTGGCGTTGGCGGGCGCAGAAGCTTCCTCTGAATGCTCGGGAGGACCGCAAAAACGACGTAGCGGGTGCCGTATACGTCACGTTCGGTACGGATTGGCTGGGCCGCCCCAGGAGCATCAAGTACACCTACAGCTCGACGTTGCCTATCGGGACTGTTGTCAAGCAGGGGCAACTGCGCGTAATCGTCGTTTCGGCGAGCGAGACGGGCGTCTGGAAAACTGTTTCGCGCGACGTGAAGCAGGATTATCGGGCCGTCTTCGGAGGCGATGCGCCCAATCCCGATTCGATCACGCTCTGGTCGGATTCGGACGATACGGGATCCGAAGCGTCGCTCGATGTCGACGATCTGACGCTGATGCCTCCCGCGTAACCTAGCGCAAACATATCCGCACGCCGCGCAGACGCACCATGTCTTGCGCGGCGTGTTTGTATTGTGCCGATCCCACCTTTCTCTTTCGACTCTATGCACACCCTGTTCGAACGATTGCGCCCTATGATCCGCTGGGTGCTGACTCATCCCCATACCGTCGTTGCAGTCGCTCTCATGATGGCGATTGCGGGGGTAATGGGAGCGCGCAACCTCTCCATCGACACGGACTTCGCCAACTTGCTTCCTGCCGATTATCCCAGTGTGCAGGCGCTGGACGAACTTCGGCAGACGCTGGGCGGCGAGCGCTCGGCTCAGGTCGCGATCTGGAACCGGAATGCTACGTCCAGCGACGCGTTCGAAACCAACAAGGCATTTGCAGAAGCGCTCGTGCCTGTCGTGTTGGCGATGGAGCACGACGGGGAGCCGCTGTTCACGCGTGCCGAGTTTCGGCGTGACATCAGCTTCTTGCAGCGCAACGCGCTCTATTTCGCTACCGATGACGAGTTGGACGAGCTAGTGGTCTATCTCGAAGATTTGCAGGAGCAGGCTCGCCTGGAAGCCAATCCGTTTTACGTCGACTTTGGCGAGGACGAGGACGATCTCGGTGGCGAGGACAATAGGGGGGCGGCGAATCTGGAGGCTTCGTACGAACGCATCGTCGGCCGAGAGTACGAAACGTCGGCCGACAGCGCCGGACTACTCGTCGCGTTCTACCCGGCGACGAGTCAAACCAACGTCGGCAACCTGCGCCGCATCTACGACAGCCTCGATCAGGCCATCGCCCAGGTCGATCCGGCTCTCTACGGAGACGGTCTGGAGGTGACGGCGTCCGGACGCTTGTATCGGTCGCTCGAAGAGGTCGGCGCAATTCAAGACGACGTGCAGGGGTCGTTCGGCGTAGGTGTGCTGGCCGTTTTGCTGGCCGTCATGGCGTACTTCTTTTACAAAGCGTACCGCGCGCGCGCCGGGACGAGATTCGACACCGAAGTGTTGTTCAAGACACTGCTGCGGGCTCCTGCGCTGGGTCTGGTGATCGCCCTTCCGCTGCTGATGAGCCTGGCGTGGACCGGAGGGTTGGCCTACCTGATGTTTGGCGCGCTCAATCTGATGACCTCGACGCTCGCCCTCGTGCTGTTCGGGCTGGGCGTCGACTATGGGATTCACTTTTACGCGCGGTACACCGAGGAGCGCGCCCGCGGACTGGGGGTGGTGGATGCAGGCGAGGCCACGTTCATGTCGACGGCGCAGGCTATCACGATCGGCGCCCTGTCGACGGCTGCTGCTCTATTCGTGCTCGTCTTCGCCGATTTCAAGGGATTCAGCGAGTTCGGCGTGATTGCAGCTGTCGGCATTCTGCTGGCGCTGATCAGCATGACCGTCGTGCTTCCGGCCATGCTAGCGGTCTTCGAGCGGTGGCACGTGATCTCGTTCCGCGCCGGCGCAGAAGCCGAGGCGCCCGAACGCCGAACGGGCGGTTCGATTGGTCTGTACAAGTCCAAAGTGCTCGCGAGTTTGGTAGCCGTCCTGGCAGCGGTCGCATTCGTAGGTACGCTCTCGTTTGAATACGATTTCGCCTCTCTCGAACCCACCTATCCGGGCTACGAGGAACGCCAGGCGCCCGTTTGGGAGGTCGAGCAGACGCAGGCGACTGAGCGCAACGAAGGCGAAGACGTTCCCGCACGGCGCAATCCGGCCTACGTCATTACCCAAACGCCTGAGCAGTCGGCTGCCGTAGTCACCGCGTATGAGAACGCTCAGCAGGCAGACACTACGAGTCCGACGATTCTGGGCGTCGAGAGCCTACAGCAGCGCTTTCCATCAGACGCTCCGGCTCAGACCGCGCGCCTCGAACAGATTGCCTATGTCCGAGAGTTATTGGATGACCCGTTTCTGACGTCAGAGCCCAATGCCGACCTGGACCGCCTGCGCCTGGCCGCTGGAACGACCCAGCCTGTCCAGCTAGGCGACATTCCCGAGGCTCTGCGCGCTCAGTACACGACCAAGAGCGGCGAGATTGGCAACTTCGTCATGGTCTATCCCAGCGTCGGCTTGTCCGACGGGCGCAACTCGATCGCGTTCTCGGATGACGTAGGGCGCGTGGAAACGGCAAGTGGAGACGTGTTCTACGCCGGGTCGACCAGCCTCGTAGCCGCCGACATGTTGCGGCTCATGATGTCTGAAGCGCCGTGGATGGTGCTGAGTACGTTTCTGATCGTCGTGCTGCTGATGGTACTCAACTTTCGCAGTTTGAAGTGGGCGATGCTCGCCGTCATTCCGCTCGTCGTCGGGTTGCTGTGGATGATTCTAGGAATGGAAATCCTCGGACTCAAGCTCAACTTCTATAACCTCGTCGTCCTCCCAGCGATCTTGGGAATCGGCAACGACGCGGGCGTCCACATCGTCCATCGCTACCGAGAGGAAGGCCCCGGCTCACTGCGCTACATCCTGAGCTCAACCGGAGAGCACGTGTTCATGTCGAGCCTGACGACGATGATCGGGTTTGGCGGGCTGCTGCTGAGCTTTCACCCCGGACTCAAATCCATTGGCCAACTCGCTGTCTTGGGAATCGGCACGACCGTCCTCGCCGCCCTCGTTTTCCTGCCCGCGCTGCTCCAGTGGCTAGAAGCGCGCGATGCATCCGCCGACGTTACCCCAGCCCCGACACCCACCTCGTGAGCCGTCGCTGCCATCCGTAACTAGATCGCTCGGCGTCGTGCGAAGGTGCGGTTTCGTCATGCGCTCTAGCCGCCGCAGCGTTGCAGTGTGCGAGAAACAATCCTGAATGCGCCTCTACTCTGCTCGAAGGCTGCGATATGTAGCGAGCTGTGGCAGAGACAAAGCCCGGCCGGATACATGCGGAGACGCATAATCGGTCTAGATGTGAAGTGCAAAACGGGCGAACCGAGCCGCCGATGGACGGTGTTGAAGCCCGAATGTAGTCCAAGCGCTCCGAATGCTCGAAATCACTCCTCTCACTGTCGGCCTCTTGGCGCTGCTGACCGCAATTGCGACCGGTCTGGGCGTCCTTCCGTTTGCGTTTCGATCGGACTGGAGCGGCGTTCAGATGGGACTGGCGAACGCGCTCGCGGCAGGGCTGATGACGGCGGCTGGTGGTCTGCTGCTTTGGGAAGGAGCGGCATCGACGAGTACGACTTGGCCGCTCGGACTAACACTGCTCGGGCTGATCTTCGGCGTCGGCTTCGTGTGGGCTACGCGCGCGGTTCTAAACCGATACGACGATCTGCACGTCGGAGACCTGAGCGGGGCGGATGCTGCGCAGGCCATCCTGATCGTTGGCGTGATGACGCTGCACTCGATGACCGAAGGCATCGGCGTCGGAGTCTCGTACGGCGGCGGCGAAGCGCTGGGACTCTACGTCACGTTTGCTATCGCGCTGCACAACATCCCCGAGGGGTTGGCGATCGCGCTCGTGCTTGTGCCGCGTGGAACGAGCGTCCCTCGGGCTGCACTCTGGGCAATAGCGTCGAGTCTACCGCAGCCAATTTTCGCCGTCCCCGCGTTTCTAGGCGTCGAGACGTTCGCCTTGGCATTACCTGTCGGACTGGGGTTCGCGGCCGGAGCAATGTTGTGGGTGGCGTTCCGCGAGTTGCTGCCCGAAGCGCTTAAAGAGGCACCGCCCGTACGCGTCTGGGCGGTCACGGCAGGATCGGTCGCCATCGGAGCCGTCGTCCAATGGTGGCTGTGACACCTGCAGTCCGTCAAGCGTTAGCGGCTGCCAAAACCGGCATGGCCAGCGCTCCATCTCCACCAGCAGCCCCATCGCCCGAGATGCCAGTCAAGTCGCGCAGAGAATCGACGTAGCGGCGAGCGACGGCGTCCCACGAAAACGTGTCGCGGACGTGCGAAGAGGTTTGCGCGGACAGGGCGCCGAGAGCGGGCCGGTCGAAGTGGTACTGCGCGATTAGATCTGAAAAGGCGCGCACGTCGCCAGTCGGGAGTAGGTGGCCGTTGACGCCTTCCGAAATCACATCGCGGATGCCCTCGATTCCTGCTCCGATGGCGGGTGTCCCGGCAAGGTTGGCTTCGAGCATGACGACGCCGAAACCTTCCATGTCGCCGTCTACGGGGCGGTTGGGCATCACGAACAGGTCACTGCCCTGATAAAGTTGGGCCAGCAGTTCTTCGCTGACGCGCCCGAGCAGGTGGACGCGGTCGCTCAATCCGCGCTCGCGGACGATGGTGCGGACGGCATCGGTCTCGGGTCCTTCGCCGCCCAGCAGCCAGTGGACGCCATCGGGCAGCGTCGGCATCACGCGCTCGGCGAACCAGCCAAAGCCTTTGCGCTCGACGTGGCGCCCGACACTCGACAACAACAAAGCGTCGCCAGGCAGGTCGAGACCGGCAGAGCGGAGCAGGTCGGCGCGCGCTTGTGCTTTGTCCGCGGGCGGGGCGAAGCGCGTCACGTCGATGCCATTGGGCAGCACGTTGAGTTTAGCCATCGCCAGGCCTCGGTCGATGGCTTCGTCGCCCGTCGCGCGGCTGACGGGGAGCAGGCGGTCGATAGCCTTGAACACGCGCGGGAGCAGGCGCTGGTAGGCGTTCGACGGCAACGTCAGGTCGCGTCCGTGGGCGATCGCCGCCGACGGAATGCCCGCAGCGCGCAGCTTCTTGCCGACGGCAACCGTCGTCGACGCCATGACCATCGACGAAAACAGCACCACGTCCGCCGACTTGCGCTCACCGACGTTTCTCAGCCTCCGAATCACGCGGGCGAAGAACAGCGGCGCGCGCAGATGTGTCGTCTTCCACGTCGTGCGGAGCAATTCGCCCTCGACCTCGACGCCGGGAATGCGGCCCAGCGCGGCATAGAGTTCGGTCGCGACGCGTTGCATCCCGCCCAGGTTGTCGAGCGGGGCATCGGCGGGGGGGAAGGAGTGCGAGACGAAGAGAATGCGCATCGGTGCAGGCATCAGGCGAGGGCGAGAGAGGAGGCCGAGGAGATGGGCGAGGGGCGGACGTGGCGAGCGTAATGGTCGATCATCTGGCCGAGAATGGCGCTCCACGTGAAACGGGAAGCGCGATCGAGAGAAGCGGCGCGCATCCGGTCGCGCAAGTCGGCATCGGCGACGAGTCGAGCGGTGGCGTCGAGGAAGGCGGTGCTGTTGCGCGCCGGAGCGAGGAATCCGGTCGTTCCGTCGACAACCAGCGAGCGACTTCCGGTGGCATCGGCGCAGACCGCGGGGACGCCCGACGCCATGGCTTCGAGCGTCACGTTGCCGAATGTCTCGGTTTCGGAGGGAAACACGAACACGTCGGACGAGGCGTAGGCGTGCGCCAGATCGTCGCCGCGTAGGTGGCCGGTGAAGACAGTTCCCAGCGGAGCCAGCCGCGCCTGCATTTGGGCGCGCTCGGGTCCGTCTCCGACGACGACGCTGCGGTGCGCCAATCCGCGTTTTTTGAGACCTTCGACTACGTCGGCGAACACGTCCAGCCCTTTTTCGAGCACCAGCCGCCCGACGAACGTCACGACGACATCGTCTTTCAATAACCCGTAGCGTGCGCGCCAATCGTCCGAGCGTTTCCCGACGTTGAACACGTCCGCGTCGACGCCGCGCGCCCAGACGTGCAAATTGCCATTAATGCCGTGCGCATTCAATACGTCCACCATCGACTGCGACGGGACGTAGACGCCGTCGCACTTGCCATAAAACCAACGCAGGTAGCGCCACAATCCGCCTTCGAGTAGTCCGGCTTTGTAATAGCGCAGGTACGACGAGAAGTGCGTGTGGTACGTCGCGACGGCCGGCAGCTTGTGTTTGCGCGCCCATCGCAGCGCACCCAGGCCCAGCAGATCCGGTGTGGCGATGTGCACGACGTGCGGATCGAACTCAGCCAATCGCCTGCGGACACCTTTTGGTCATCCCCAGCGAGACGCGGTATTCGGGTCTTCCCGGAGCCGAGATCGAAGGCGCCGGATGCAGGTCGCCCGCATGATCGACTGGCGGGTTGTCGATGGTCGGCGCGAATACCTGCACGTCGATGCCCTGATCGATCAGGTAGCCGACGAGCCGGTTGAGCGTCAACGAGACACCGTCGGCGATGTGGTTGTAGGCTCCGGTAAACAGCGCCACGCGCAGCGCCGAGCCGTCAGCGCGGAGAGCGGGAGCGGTGGCAATGGAGGCGGACATCGGAGGCGTAAGGGGTCAGCCGACAAGCCGCCTCGCGCGCGCGGAGAGTAACATGTAAAAGCTGCGAACGTCCGCGTGTGACGGGGCGATAACGCTGCGATCCGGTGCGAACAGCCTAGGCGTGTTGCCGTGCAAAGTGGCTCATCCGATCTCAGACTGCTCTCCATGGCCGACGCTCCCGAACCCGACGCTTCCGAAACCGACGCCACGAGCGACGACATCCGCCTCCAGGTGGCCGGAGCGCAGCAAAGCGACGTAGGAAAGGGCGGCGCCCGATTGAGCCGCCAGACGTTCGAGCGGCTGGGCATTCAGCCCGGCGCGCTGATCGAAATTGAAGGCAAGCGCCCCAGCGTCGCCATCGCGCTGCCGCCTTACACCGCCGACGACGGACTGAACATCGTCCGGTTGGACGGTTTGCAGCGCCGCAATGCGGGAACGGGGCTAGGCGAGCACGTCACCGTCCGCGCCGCCGAGACCAAGCCCGCGACGCGCGTCGTCGTGGCTCCGGCGCAGCAGGGCGTCATGCTTCAGGGTAACGGGCAAGCCCTCCTCCGCACACTGGCAGGTCGCCCCGTCGCGACGGGCGACGTGATCTCGACCAGCGTCTACTCGCAGCAATCGACGCAGCAAGGTCCGTTCGGAAATCAATCCCCCTTTGGGGGGCAGCGGACGTTCGGGTTGCAAGAGATCCGTCTGATCGTCACGAGTACGAGTCCGCGCGGATTGGTGCAGATCACACCCGAAACCGAGATCGAAATCCTGCCCGAATACACCGAGCCGCAAGAGTCGCCGATCGGTATCACGTACGATGATGTCGGCGGGCTGGGACCCGTGCTGGAGCAGGTGCGCGAGATGATCGAACTGCCGCTCAAACACCCCGAGCTGTTCGCCCGCGTCGGCATCGACCCGCCCAAAGGAGTGCTGCTCTACGGTCCGCCGGGAACGGGCAAGACGCTGATCGCGAGGGCCGTCGCCGCCGAGAGCGACGCGAGCTTTTTCACCATCAACGGCCCCGAGATCATGGGCAGCCGCTACGGTGAGAGCGAGGAGCGGTTGAGGGAGATTTTCGAGAACGCCCAAAAGGAGGCACCCGCCATCGTGTTCATCGACGAGCTGGACAGCATCGCGCCCAAACGCAGCGAAGCCGGAGGCGAAGTCGAGCGCAGGGTCGTCGCTCAACTGCTGACGTTGCTCGACGGACTCGACTCACGCAAGAACGTCGTCGTGATCGGCGCCACCAACCGTCCCGACGCCCTCGACGAAGCACTGCGCCGACCGGGACGGTTCGATAGGGAGATCGTCGTCGGCGTGCCCGACCAGAAAGGCCGACGCGAGATCCTGGCGATCCACACGCGCGGGATGCCGATTGCCGAAGGCGTCGACCTGAACGAGGTGGCGCGGCTGGGCTACGGATTCGTCGGCGCCGATTTGGGTGCGCTGGCACGCGAGGCCGCCATTGAGGCACTGCGCCGCCACCTGCCCGAGATCGACCTGGAGGAGAAGACGATCCCGACCGAGGTGTTGGAAAAAATCATCGTCACGCGCGAGGACTTTTCGGCTGCGCTCAAAAGCGTGCAGCCATCGGCGCTGCGCGAAATCATGATCCAGGCGCCCAGCATCGGCTGGGACGATATTGGCGGGCTGGACGATGCGAAGGAATCACTGCGCGAAGGTGTCGAGTTGCCACTCAAAAACCCCGACGCGTTCCGCGACATCGGCATCCGCCCGGCCAAAGGGTTTCTGCTCTACGGACCTCCGGGGACGGGCAAGACGCTGCTGGCAAAAGCCGTCGCGCGCGAGGCCGAAGCCAACTTCATCGCTGCTAAGTCGAGCGACCTGCTGAGCAAATGGTACGGCGAGAGCGAACAGCAAGTCACCCGCCTGTTTCAGCGCGCCCGCCAAGTAGCACCGACCGTCCTGTTCATCGACGAAATCGACGCCCTTGCACCGGCCCGCGGCGGAATGGGCAGCATGGGCGGTAGCGGCGTCACCGAGCGCGTCGTCAACACGATGCTCGCCGAAATGGACGGATTGGAGGACATGCAGGGCGTCGTCGTCATCGCCGCCACCAACCGCCCCAACCTGCTCGACCCCGCTCTCCTACGCCCCGGACGCCTGGACGAACTCATCTACGTGTCCATCCCCGACGAGCCGGGCCGACGCAAAATCCTGAGCGTCCACACCGAAAAGATGCCGCTCGCCTCGGACGTAGACCTGGACGCGCTCGCCGCCAAAACCGATGGCTACACCGGCGCGGACCTGGAAAACCTGACCCGCAAAGCCGGGCTGCTCACCATCCGCGCAGGTAGCAGCGAAGTGACGATGGAGTCGTTCGAGAAAGCGTTGGGCGAAACGCGCGCCAGCGTCACGCCTCAGATTGAGCGCGAGTACCGCAAACTCGCGACGGAGTTGAAGCAAGGCGCCGCATCGCCGACAGGCGGAGGCATCGGCTTCAACCTGCCGGACATAGATACGGCGGGATAGGACGCTAGACGCGGACTATGTGTCATCAGGTTGTGGACGGAACCGCGGCAAGAGTTTAGATTCAGTCTCCCTGCCCCTCGCACCTGACTAGTCTATGTTCGAGTTTTCAGCTTCTCATCCTCCTGATCTGCACCCAGACGACGAAAGCGTGTTCAAAGTGCTCGCCAACGTAACAGAAGGTCAGGCGCGGCAAATCGTCTTGCTCGAAGTACCCGAAATCCACCAGAACAAGCTACTCGGTCCCATCCTAACGCCATGGGAGACACACCTCGCGACTTCGGGGCGAGACAAGTTTCTCCAAGCACGCCGAGTCAACGCGCTGCCTGAACTGCGACACCCTTCCTGGCTGAACCGGCTCAAAGATCCATTGGTAATCGACGACGAAGGTGAGTTTTTCGAAGCGTGGTACCCGGACGCGCACTGACGGCAAACGACGAACCCCGAGCCTACGCCGCTCGTCCAATTCCAAACGCCGATTGCCATGCCGCCGCTCACGTCCGCTCTGCCCACTCTGCGTCCACCTGTGACGATGCCATTTACTCGGTCGTTCACGGCTGAGGAGTATCACGCGATGGCCGACGCAGGCGTTTTTCGGCCCGACGAGCGCGTCGAGTTGCTCAATGGACAAATCGTACCGATGGCCGCAATCCACAACCCGCACGTCTTCGTGACCAACCGACTGGCTCGCCACTTCTCGCGCTACGTCATTCGCGACGAGGGAGATTTGGCATACGTCAGCACGCAGAATCCCATCCGTCTGAGTGATCTGTCGGAGCCTGAACCGGACGTGGCGCTTCTCGTGCCGGATTACGAAACACGTGAAACGCCGCTAGGTCCATCCGACGTACTGCTGGTCATCGAGGTCTCGGATTCTACACTCGACCGAGATCGAAACGTCAAGCGTCCACTCTATGCCGACGCAGGCATTGCTGAGGTGTGGATCGTGGACGTGCAAGGGCGCTACGTCGAAGTTGCGCGCGATCCTGCTGATCACACATATCGGCACGTCGAACGGTTTTCGTCCGCATCGGACCGACCGCTCGTCCCGCAACTGCTGCCCGATCTGCCGCCGCTCGACGTGGAGGCGCTGTTTCGAGGCATCGTGGGCTGACCACGCGCTCAGCCTCTGACAGCTCACACCTGCTGGACGTCAACACCGTTAGCGAGTTGGATTGGGCGAACCGCCACACATTTCCCACCGTGCAACGCGAAACGTATTACCATGACCTCGCCTTCCGTGACTCCAGTTACACCGCTTCCAGTCGATGGTTTGCGGCCCATCACCGCGGACGAATATCACGCGATGGGTGCGATGGGCATCTTTCGCCAGGGTGAGCGTGTGGAGCTAATCAACGGACAGATTCTGCCTATGTCGCCCGTCGGAAACAGCCATCTCGTCGTCACCAACAAACTCGAGTATCTGTTTGCTCGATTTTGTTATGCAGCCGATGAGCCGTTGGCTCGCGTGTCGGTCCAGAATCCGATTCGACTCAATGACCTGTCTGAGCCGGAACCCGACCTCACGCTCTTGCATCCCGAGAGCGAATTGCGAGGAGAGTTGCCGCGTCCGTCCGATGTGCTGCTCGTCGTTGAAGTGTCCGATACGACGCTCAAAGGTGACCGACTCGTCAAGCGTCCACGTTACGCCGAAGCAGACATTGCAGAGATGTGGATCGTGAGTACCGAAGGACGCTTTGTGGAAGTCGCGCGCGACCCACATAGAGGAGATTATCGCAGCATTGAGCGCTTCTCGGCTCAGAGTCAACAGGCGTTCGTTCCGCTCGCTCTTCCGGGGATGCCGCCAATTGAGGTGGAAGCGCTGTTCCGGGGCATCGTCGGCTGATCGAAGCGTTTTAGTCTCCAACAGCTTCGACGAACACGCTCAGCGCTGCCTTGCCATCGACTACGATAGGGACGGCGCGGGCCGTCGATAGGTGCAGCGTGATCGGGCCGCCCTCGAACGGCTCACCTCGCTCGACGGTGAACTCGGCACCTGGATACAGTCCCAACTCGCCGACGTAGCGCAGCAGAGCGGGATCTTCGTCGGCGACTTCGACTACGCGTCCGCTCTGGCCCTTCGCCATTAAGGGCAGTGCGGTGCGGACCGGGTGCTCGTAGTCTAGCTGGGCCGACGGAATCGGGGCGCCGTGTGGATCGTGCGTCGGGAAGCCCAGGATTTCGTCCATCCTAGCCTCGACTTCTTCCGAAATGACGTGCTCCCACCGCTCGGCCTCCTCGTGGACGCGATCCCACGGAATACCCAGCGCCTTGTGCAGATACAACTCGATCAGCCGGTGATGGCGGATCAGTTCTACGGCGACGCGGCGGCCAGCGGGCGTGAGCGTGGCGCCGCGGTAGGGGAGACGCTTGGTGAGTCCGGCTTCGGTCAGGCGCTTGGTCATGTTGGTCGCCGATGCGGGGGCGACGCCCAATGACTCGGCAAGCTCAGATGTGCCCACGGGTTCGCCTTTGCCGATCGTCAGGATGGCTTTGAGATAGTCCTCGGTGGCGGACGAGAGAGGTTCAGGAGTCTCCATGGACGCAAGATCGTCACTTGACAACAGAGATTCCAGTTTTTAGCTTAGGCTAAATCATGAATCAAACCGTCCTGCTCTTGCTGTCGTTCTCCCTCGCAGGAACGGCGTTCGCCCAACCCTCGGACGCCGAGTGGCTGCGCCTCGACGCTGCATTCGCTCAGTCTGCCCTGAGTGGGACGCCGACGCTGGTCTACGTGCAAGCCGCATGGTGCGGACCGTGCCGACAGATGGAGCAGGAGACGTTCGCCGATCCTAACATCGCCGCACGGCTGAACGGCTTCGCCCTCGCACGCTTGACGCTCGACGCATACGACGACTACGTGACGGTCGGCGGCTACCGGCTGAGCGAGGCCGATTGGGCCGCTCGCCTAGGCGCCGACGCCACGCCGACGCTGATCCTGCTCGCTCCCGACGGCTCCATCCTCGGCCGCCATACCGGATTCCTGCCACCCGACGGACTCGCCCCGATTCTCGACGCTGTCGCAATTTCCCTCTTGTAACACAATCCACGTTCCGATGAACCAATTCCGACGCGCAGCACTCTCCGCTTGCTTCCTCTTTCTCCTTGCGCCCGCGCTGAATGCTCAAACGCTCCAAGGCCGCGTCACCTCCGACGACGGCGATGGCGTTCCCTTCGCAACCGTCCGCGTCGTGGATGCGGCAGTCGGCGCGGCTGCCGATGCCGATGGGCGGTATAGCTTCAAACTGCCGTCAGCGGGCACGTACGTCGTCGCGGCGTCGGCGATTGGCTATGCGACCAGAATGGACACGCTGACGCTGCGCGTTGGTCAGACGCTGACGTGGGATGTGGCGCTGGAATCGGCCGCTTACGAAGCCGACGCCGTTGTCGTGACAGGCACGATGGACCAGATCGGCGTGCGCGATTCGCCGGTCCGCGTCGACGCGCTGCCTGCGCGCTTCTTGCAAACGATCCCGACGGCCAACGTGATGGATGTGATCGATCGCGTCAACGGGCTGTACCAGCAAATCGACTGCGGCGTGTGCTTTACCAACAACATCCGCATCAACGGCATCGAAGGTCCGAACACGGCGATTCTGATCGACGGCATGCCGGTCATGTCTAGTTTGGCGACGGTCTACGGACTCAACGGCATCTCGCCGATGCTCATCAAGCAGATCGAAGTCGTCAAAGGCCCGATGTCGACGCTTTATGGCAGCGAAGCGTTGGGCGGCGTGATCAATGTGCGCACCAAAGACCCGATGACGACGCCTGGTCTGACCGTCAACGCATTCTCGACGACGCACGGCGAGATGGTCGCCGAAGCCGCTGGCGTGCCCATTCGCGGCCGGACGAGCCTGCTGCTGAGCGGCACCGTCGACTACGCGCAGCAGTACCACGACGACAACGGCGACGGCTTCTCGGACCGCCCGATGCAAAACCGCATCGCTCTGTTCAGCAAACTGACGCGCGCGGACGACAAGGGATTCGAGCGTGCGAGCCTGGTCGCCAAGGTCTACTACGAGGACCGCGAGGCAGGCGTCCGCGGCTTCCTCGACGATCCACGTGGGCTGCGCGGTTCATCGGCGGTCTATGGCGAGTCGATCTACACGCGTAGGGCCGAAGTGCTCGGCTCGTTCAAAGCGACGCCGACCGTCGAACTGCAAGCCGCTGCGAGCGCCCACGACCAAGACTCGTTCTACGGCGACGCCGCCTACGACGCATTCCAGGCCGACGCCTTCGCCCAAGCCATCTGGCGCCCGTCGACGGCTGGCACCCAGTTCAAAGGACACGACCTGCTTGCGGGAGTCGCCGTCCGCGCTCAGCGCTACGACGACGCATCCGGCGCAACCGGAGTATTCGACGAAGGCGGCGAACTGCTCGAAAACCAGCCGGACGACCGCATCGTGCCCGGCATCTTCGCCCAAAACGACTGGACGATCTCCAACCGCTGGCGTCTGCTCACCGGTCTGCGCGCCGACTATCAGCCCGACTACGGCCCGATCCTCTCGCCCCGCGCGTCGCTCAAATGGTCGCCCTCGCGAACCACGACGGCCCGCGTCAACGTCGGCACCGGCTTTCGCTTCGTCAACCTGTTTACCGAAGACCACGCCGCCTACACGGGCGGACGCGCCACCGTCATTCTCGAGGACCTGAGTCCCGAACGCAGCGTCAGTTTTGCATCGGGCATACAGCAGACGATCTACGGGGTCGGATCGCCGATCACGCTCGACGTGGACGCCTTCTGGACGCGCTTCTCGAACAAGATCGAGCCCAATTACGACGTGCCCGGCGAGATCCGCTACGCCAACCTCGACGGCAGCGCGACGACGCGCGGTATCGCCGTCCAGGTGCAAGGCGCCATCGCTGGAGACGTGCGCTACACGCTGGGCACGACGTTCCTCGACGTGTTCGTCGAAGAAGGAGGCGAGACGCGCCCCCTCGAATTCGCGCCGACCATCCAGGGTACTGCCACGCTCACGTGGGATGCGCCGCTCGAGACCGTCGTCGACTATTCGGCGCGCTTGACCGGGCCGATGCAACTCCCTGACTACGAGCAGAGCACGCGCGACGCCTATGAACTCGCGACGGGCGAACAGCTGCTCAGGCGCTCGCCGCTCTACACCGTCCACAACATTCAGGCGACGCGCGACATCCGCATGGGCGGGCGCATGATCCAGGTCTATGCAGCGGTCAACAACGTGTTCGCCTACCGGCAGTCCAGCCCGCTCGTCGGCTTTTACGAAGGCACGCCCGGCTTCGGCGATACGTTCGACACGGCCTACGTCTACGGCCCCATCGAAGGCCGTCACTTCGGCTTGGGCGCGCGGTTGACGCTGCCGTAAGCAGGCACGCTCCCGCGAAAACCGACTCCACTACACCTAATACCCCAATCACTACGTCCGTCACACGCTGCAAGACAAGTTCGAACACGGCCTCGCCGATATGCTCGACGCCGAGCACCGCTTTCTCGACGCGCACCAGGAAATGCTGTCGCAGGTCGACGACCCCCAGTTGCACACGCGCCTCAAAGAGCACGTGGAAGAGACGCGCGGCCACATCAAACGCTTGGAAACCATCTTCGGGCAGCTAGGCAAAGAGGCGAACCGGGTGACGTGCCCCGTCGCGCGCGGACTAGTCCAAGAGTACCATGAGACTGCGGGCCAGTCGACTGCCGACCGAGACGTGCTCGAATCGGTCGTGGCGACGATGATGAGCAAGATTGAGTTCTACGAGATGGCGACATACCGCTCGCTCATCACCAATGCCAACGAGTTGGGCCATACCGACGCCGTCGCGCTGCTGCGCCAGACGCTGAGCGAAGAGCAAACTACGTCCAACGTGATCGACGACGAGGCGCCTGAGCTTTCCGACGAGGCAGACGACACAGGCAAGTAACCATGAGCGACCTCTACCTCACCGGCGACCTCCTCGCGCCCTACCTGAGGGGCCAACTCCCACTCGATGCGCTGGCTTCCCAGGTGCGCGCCGTCGTCGAGGCGGGCCGAAAGGCGGTCGTTCTCAACGACGATGCGGGCGAGCGCGCGGTCGTGATGCACGTCGTGCAGACGGGCGAGCAGCTGGACGAATGGCTGAACACGCTGGCCAACCTGGTCGAAACGACGGCGCTTCCCGACCCAATGGGTCTCCGCTTGTACGAAGCGCCCCGCGCGGTCGGTCAGGTGGTCGATCTCGACGTGGCCGAGCGCACCGTTCGGTCGGACGATGGCGTGCATACAGTGACGCACGTCCTCTTTCGGACAGCAGCGCCCATCTCCGTCGGTAGCACGTACTACGTGATGTCGCCGAGCGGCGGGCGCATCCAGTTCACCGTGTCGCGCGTGCGGACCGGAGCCGATGACACAGTTGTCGAAGGGATCAAGCTGGGGTAAACCGTGCCTTGGGACACTCTCTACCGTTGCGCGCGCGGTCATGCTGGATATGCCCTTTCTTACCGTACTTATTCTAAATACGCATAGCGATTAGTTTAGCGGTTTTGCAATTTGGACTGACTCCAAATTAGCCTGAACTAAAACTATTTTGGGTGTGATGGCATTTGACGTACTCTCGCGCATTTCTCGTCGCGTTTGCACTCTCGATCCGTCCTCGCTCCATTGCCCCGACTCCTTCCGGTCCTCGTCCTCTTGCTCGCTGCCGCCAGCGAGCCGTGCCACTCCCAGCCGACCCGAACCCTCCACGAGCGCACCGAACGTGTGGGGTTTGGGTGGGAGGTGGGCTACATCGCCGAGTCGTTCGCCAACCTGGACGGCGGCGCCCAGACGGGGACGGCGCTGCGCGGACTGCTCGACCTTTCTGCTGATCTCGACCTGGACCGTCTGATCGGACTCTCGCGCGTGACGGCCAAAGTCAACGTGATCCACGCGCACGGCGAAAGCCTGTCGGACTTGATCGGTGACGACCTACTCGTTTCCAATATCGACGCCGTCCCGACGCTGCGGCTGCAAAACCTGTGGCTCGAAGTCGGGATGCCGGGTGATGCGTGGGCCATTCGCGTGGGTAAGCAGGCCGTCGACGACGACTTTCTCTCGACCGACGGCAGTGTGCTGTTTTTGCACATGGCGGCGGCCTATCCGTTCACGCTCTCACCCAACGCACCGCCATGGCCCGTCTCATCGCTCGCGGCTCAGGTTCGGCATGGACTGAACGAGCGGGTGACGCTTCGGACGGGCGTATTCGGCGCCGATCCTCTCTACACCGACGAAGCCGAAGGCAATCCCGACGGCCTGTCGCTCGGACTCGACCCGTCAGGCGTACTGGTGATCGGCGAGGCGGCGTTCGACGGTCCGCGCGGGTTCTACCGGATCGGCGCGTGGCACGACACGAACGAGTTTACCGATGCGAACGGCGCGTCGAACCGAGGTCTTTCGGCCATCTATATCGCCGCTGATCATCTCGTGCTGCTGACTGGTGGTATCACGAGGGAGGAGCAGAAAGGACTGCACATGTTCGGCACGGCGAGCTGGTCGCCTGACCGTGAGCACGCACCGATCGACTACGACCTGCGGGGAGGTGCGTACTGGCGAGGATTGCTGCCGCGCCGCGCCCGCGACGTGCTAGGAGCCGGATACTTCCATCCGCACGTAGGACCTGCTGCGCGGTTCGGAGCGACAGGCATTGTCACGACCGAGTCGTTCTGGGAGGTGAGTTACCATGCCCAGCTAGCCGATTGGTGGAGCGTGCAGCTAAGCGCGCAATCGATCCAAAACCCCGGCGGCAGACGAGGCGACGTATTACCCGACGCGACCGTGGTGGGCGTTCGTCTGAGCGTGAGCCTGTGACAACGGCCCTTCGTTCTGCTCACGAGCCCAGACGGAAGTACAGGCTATGATGCGCCGCGCATCCCGGATTGAAAGCCGATCCGCACGACGGACAACGGTGATCGGACGTGAGGTATACTCGAACAGACAGAACGGTCTGACAAGCGCCGCACAACACGGCGAGGTCGTCTAAGTGAGCACGCGGATCGCCAGTCTCCCAATCGCTCGTCTCTTCGAAGCAGGCGTGGCATGGATAGAACACGTCGCCCAGCCGCATCGCGACGATGTCGGTCGGGCCGTCGTAGTGGGCGCAGCACGTGTGTTCGTCTACGTCGACGCCGCGTAGGGGGACGGCGTAGCGGTCGTCGGTAGCAGGGGCGTGCCTCGTGATGCGGGCGGACAGGTCAGCCGCGATCGGTCAAGCGGTTTAAACCGGCATAACCGCCAGCGATCATGGCGATTTTGCACAGGTCCCACGTGACGAACAGGACGAAGCCTTTGTAGATCGACTCGGCCCAGGTTGCGTGTCCGGCGGCGAAGTGCAGCCACGTCACGCCCGATCCGAACAGGACGAGGGCGCCGAAAGCCGAAGCCGTCAGCAGGCGTCCGAGCGACGCGTCCGCCGAGGTCATCCGTCCGATCAGAAAGGCGACGAACGGATAGGAAAGGAGATAGCCCGTCGAGGCAGCGCCGACCAGATACGTCATCCCAAATTCGGCGCCAGCGAAGACAGGCAGGAAGAGACCCATCAGCAGGTAGGCCAGCATCGCCAGCGCGCCGTTGCGTCCGCCCAGGAAGAGGCCTGCGCCGTAGACGGCCGCCGTCTGGAGCGTGATCGGTACTTCCCAGAGATAAATCCGCACCTGGGCACCCAGTGCAGCCAGCAGCGCAAAGCCGACAATCCCAGCGATCTGAACGAGGAGCGAAGCGTCCGCGCTGCGCAAATGAGCGAGCGGAGTAGAGCGAGCGGGTGAGAGCGAGGCAGCCGAGGTCATAGCAAAAGCGAGTGGAGATCAGTCGCCAAGATACTCATACTCAAACGCTGCCGATAGTAGGTAGCTAGCGCCGTACTCAGCGTTACAGTTGACGCACGATCTGACCGGGGCACGCCAGCAAGAATCTGCTAACTAAATGAGCCAAGACCGTATCACCACCATGAAATACAGTCTCGGCCCAAGTGCGCGGCTCGAGAGCACGCGCGATTCGAAAGGTAGAACCAATGCGCGCGGTATCCAAACATCTAACTTACTTCTCTGTGCGTTATACGAGTACACATGCAGGATGGCAACCGAATAGCAGTCGGTTATCACATATCTTTGCACCCGTCTCCTTCCATTCCGGTGCACTGCAAAAAGATCATACACATCGACATGGACGCTTTCTATGCGTCGGTTGAGCAGCGCGATGATCCGAGTTTGCGCGGCAGACCCATCGCCGTCGGCGGATCGGGACGGCGAGGCGTGCTGACGACCGCTTCGTACGAAGCGCGCCCGTTTGGAGTGGGAAGTGCGATGCCGACGTTCGAGGCGATGCGGCGCTGTCCCGAACTGATCGTCGTGCCGCCTCGCTTCTCGGTCTATCACGAGGTCAGCCAGCAGGTGCGGGCCATCTTCGCTCGTTACACCGATCTAATCGAACCGCTCTCGCTCGACGAGGCCTACCTCGACGTGACGCGCACCAAGATCGGACCTCCGTCGGCGACGCTCGTGGCCGAGCGCATACGAGCCGAGATCACGCACGAAACCGGGCTGACGGCGAGCGCGGGCGTCGGGCCGGGTAAGTTCATCGCCAAAGTCGCCTGCGGGATGGACAAGCCGAACGGACTGACGGTCGTCACGCCGGACGAAGCACTGGCGTTCGTCGCGGCCTTGCGCGTAGAGCAGTTTCACGGCGTCGGACCCGTGACGGCGGCTCGTCTGCACGCTCTCGGCCTGCGCACCGGTGCGGATTTGGCTCGGCGGACGCAGGACGAGTTGGAGCGTCACCTGGGCAAAACCGGACGCTGGCTGTGGCGCATCGCTCAGGCCGACGACTCGCGCGAAGTCCGCCCGCATCGCATCCGCAAGTCGGTTGGGGCCGAGCGGACGTTCGGTCGCAATGTGAGCCGTCTGTCCGAGATGGAAGATCTGCTGCATCCCATCGCAGAGAAGCTAGCCGGCCGGTTGGAAGGTCATCGGCTGCGTGGGCGATCGGTTACGCTCAAAATCAAGTACGCCGACTTCGCGCTCCACACCCGCGCCCATACCGGCACAAGCGCGATCCAAACGTCTGAGGTTCTTCATGCCGAGGCTGTTCGCCTGCTGCGCGCCGCGCCCGTTTCGCGACCGGTCCGTCTGCTCGGCATCTCGGTATCGTCGCTCGTCTATCCTGGTCAGCCTGAGGCGGTCCAACTGCGGCTGGGATTGGACGAGACCTGCAGAGCAAACCCATCCGCCGGCGCGTGACCGAGGCGTGAGTCATCGTCACCGGGAGCGAACAAACGGGCGAATCGGCGCGCACGCTGCACGAGTAAAACTCTTCCACCAGCACACGCCACGCCATGAAGACAGAGAATCAGTACGACATCCAGAACCCTCTCATTCAGTATCCGAGGCCACCGTTTCCGCGCCAACCGCAGTCTGCGCCGGGCTCGGTCGAGGAGATGGATCCGCGCCCCGATCATGGCGAAACCAGCTACCAAGGGCTGGGCCGGATGAAGGGCCGCAAGGCGCTCATCACCGGGGGCGACAGCGGTATCGGCCGAGCGACGGCGATTGCCTATGCCAGAGAAGGCGCATCGGTCGCGATCAACTACCTCGACGCCGAATCCAAAGACGCTCAGTCGCTCGCCGATCTGATAGAGGGTGAAGGCGGCACGCTGATCCGACTGCCGGGCGATCTGACCGACGAATCGTTCTGCCAGAAGCTCGTGCAGGACGCGCGCAACGCGATGGACGGGCTCGACGTGCTCGTCATCAACGCAGGCAAGCAGGTATACGTCGAGGATATTCTGGACATCTCGACGCAGCAGTTCGACCAGACGTACAAGACTAACGTCTACGCCATGTTCTGGCTCTCCAAAGCCGCCATTCCGCACCTGCCGCCGGGCGGGTCGATCATCAACGTAACGTCGATTCAAGGATCGAAACCGTCGCCGGGGCTCGTCGACTACGCGTCTACCAAGTGGGCCATCATCGGCTTCACCAAGGCACTCGCCAAGCAGATCATCGACAAGGGGATTCGCGTCAACGCCGTTGCGCCGGGGCCGTTTTGGACACCGCTCCAGCCGTCAGGGGGTCAACCCCAAGACAAGATCGAAGAATTCGGATCGACCGTCCCCTACGGACGCCCCGGACAACCAGCCGAGATCGCGCCGATGTTCGTTTTCCTCGCCACCCAGGAGAGCGGCTACACGACCGGCGAGGTCTTCGGCTCGACCGGAGGCAACCCGACTAGCTGACCTTCCCGCGCTACGAGCGGTGGCGCGCGCCCTTGAACCAGTACGCTGCCACCGCCGCCAGCGTGGCAACGATGAACACGAGCGAGAACTCGTCCGTCGATATCCTTCCGTTGGCCCAGCGCAGCCCGCTGAACAGGATGGCTCCGATCCAGAGCAGTACGACCGCCCAGCCCTGCCAGGTAATCGGAGCGCCCCAGTTGCCCTGATCTTGTCGAGTCGAAAACCAGCGGCGTGCCATGTGAAACGGGGAAGAGCGGACGGCAAGCTACTGCCGCTCGGATGGAGACCGCGCTCGTTTTGGTACACCAAGCTATCTCCGACCGGGCGGTCCGACACGAACCAACGTCTCCGGAGGTCCGAACGTCCTACCGAACAGTCCCACTTCGGACGACGTGAGGTCGTACAGGCTTCCGATTCCGCTGCCGACGGACCCGGCGACAGGCATTCCGGTCTCGACCTGCCAGGCGAAGATGCCTTCACTTTGTGGGTAGTAGAGCACGCCTTCGCGGACGATTCCGACATTCGTTGGTTCGACCAGGTCGGGCGTTGTCCACGTCGTCCGCCCGTCGCGCGCGTTCAGGCAGGCGACGCGAAGAGCGAAGTTGGAGAAGGCTCCGGCTCTCTTTCGTTCGATGTCCGTGTTCACGCAGACCCCCCCAAGGTGCGAGATGCCCCAGGTGAACTCAATGTCGCGTGTCCATCGAACCTGTCCATTCGCTACATCAATCGCGATGAGGCGGTCCGGATTCTCTTGCTCCTTCGCCGTTCTCACCCCGACGTACAACGTCTCTGCTTCCGAAGCGATGTAAGCGACAGGCTCGGCTGCGTTCGGCATTACGTACTCCCAATTTGTCGCCTGGGTGACTGCGTCTATGGATAGCAACCGGTTCGTACGCCTCCTTGTGACCAAATCCAGTGCTGTTTGGTTCAAGAGAACGACGTCGTCTTGAACGAATCCATTTTGTTGTAGAACCCTTCGTCCGAGTCGAAGGTCACTCTTGCAATCTGTTCACCCGTTTGGGCCGAAAGAAAAGCGACACCATGGATCGATCCCACAATCAACCGATCATTCGTAGCGCCGTACAACTGGATAGGATATCTCTCGTGTGCCTCTCCATACGGCCGTGACCACGCCGTCTCTCCTGTCGCTGAGTCGTACGCAACGAGCTCAACCGGTCTACCAGGATCTGCTTCGGCCACTAAGCTCACGAAAACGTAGGAGAGATTGGCTACCTCTTCGTAGAAGCGCGTCGATCGGGGCTGGACCTCGCTCTGCCACACAAGCGATCCGTCCGCCGCACTGCGTAGCGTGATCCTCTCTTCCTCCGTCACCGTCAGCAAGCCCGCCGGTAGAGCAAGGATCCGGAGGGTTCGAGTCTGGGGCGTGACCGACCATTTGGCCTGCAGGCGAGGTGCGTCGAGTGGAGGCGTGTCGATGGACAGGTCACATCCCGGAAGAGGTAGCAAGACCAGCAGAACGAAAGCAACTGTGGCAGACAACGAGCGGTCCATAACCAGCTTCTGTTGAGTTTCGAGACGAAATCAACGGTGCGCTGCGCCGGTTCCTCATAGCTGACCTGGATGCGCCGCACCGCTTGCTCAGCGCGCATATTCGGAGTTAACCTCATCACGCGATGAGAGCAGGTGCCCAGGCGATGTCGGGCAACTTGCGGGCGTTCGGCACGTTCTAAAAGGCGAATAAACCACGCCTCGTTTGTACGAACCCAATCCCAACGCGCGCGAACGCGCCATCCTCGTCGGCGTCCTCCTTCCCGGCGGAACGCGCTACGATATCGAAGACTCGCTCGACGAACTGGCCCAGCTGGCCGATACTGCCGGAGCCGACGTGTGCGAGCGCATGACGCAGAATCTCGCTAAGCCGCACAGCAGCACCTACATCGGTTCGGGCAAGGTGGACGAACTCAAAGAGGCCGTCGAGTTTCACAAGGCCGATCTGGTCATCTTCGACGACGATCTCACGCCGATCCAGTTGCGCAACCTTGAACGTAAGGTCGAGTGCAAACTAGTCGACCGCAGCGGCTTGATCCTGGACATCTTCGCCACACGCGCGCGTTCGTCGACGGCCAAGACGCAGGTCGAACTGGCCCAGCTTGATTATGTCCGCACGCGGCTCACGCGCCAGTGGACGCACCTGTCGCGGCAGAAGGGGGGCATCGGCTTCAAAGGGCCGGGCGAATCGCAGATCGAGACCGACCGCCGGCTCATCGGCACGCGCATGTCGCTGCTACGCGAGCGGTTGGACAAGATCGACCGTCAGCGGACGACGCAGCGCAAAGGTCGTGAGGAGTACGCGCGCTTCGCACTCGTCGGTTACACCAACGCCGGTAAGAGCACGCTGATGAACGCCATCAGCGGTACGGATCTGCTCGCCGAGAACCGTCTCTTCGCCACCCTCGATGCTACGACGCGGCTCGTTCGCCTAGACGACAACAAGGAGGTGATGCTGTCCGACACGGTCGGCTTCATCCGCAAACTGCCTCACCGCCTGATCGAGTCGTTCAAGTCCACGCTCGACGAAACGCGCGAGGCCGACATCCTGCTGCACGTCGTCGATGCGTCGCATCCGCACTTCGAGGACCACATCGCCGTCGTGCGCGAGACGCTCAACGAACTGGGCGTGCTCGACAAGCGCCGCCTGCTCGTGTTCAACAAGATGGACGAACTGGAAGCGCGCGACCTGCTGGGCCAACTCAAGGCGGATTACCCAGACGCGGCGTTCGTGTCCGCACTTCGTGGTGTTGGGCTGGAAGAGCTCAAGAGCCAGATGGTTGAAGCGGTCGAGGCTGACTTCGTCACGATGAACGCGCTCGTGCCTGTCGCAACCGGCAGTGGGCTGATCGCTCACATCCACCAGGTGGCCGATGTTCTCGATGAGACGTACGGATATGCGCACAATGGATCACCCGCTGCCCTCGCCGTGGCCCGCCTGCGCTTCCGCGTAGACCCTCAGCACCGGCAAGACCTAGAAGTCGCGCTGCGTCCTTTCACTGATCTGTCATGGGCCGGCGACGGCCAGGCCCAAGCGGCCGTTTAACTCGGCCTTGATCGTCCCGATACCTGGACAACAGATCCATTCCATTCGTTCTCTTTCGTCGCGCTGTGCTGCTACATCCTCCCTTTTGCGCTGTGGCATATACCTTGCTCTCTGACGTACAGCTTCAGCACCGCCTGCCATGACTATTCCTATCGACACGCTCGTCACCTGGACGCCTGCCCCTCTTTCGCCTTCCGACACTGTCGAAGAGGCGCTCGGCTTGGTGTTGGAGGACGGGTGCGAGACTCTGCCCGTCGTTGGACCAGACGGTCTCCTGATGGGCGTCGTTACCGAAGATGTGCTGCTCAACGCCGATTCTCCGGACGCTACCATCGCTTCGGTGCTGAGCGGTTTTCCCATCGGAATTGCGCCTGACGCGCACGTGTTCGAAGCGACTAAGCTGATGGTGCAGCACGATCTGACGGCGCTACCCATCATCGACGAAGGCCGGCGATACTTGGGCTTTGCCCGGCGCCGTGACATCTTCGAGCGCTATGCCAGGATGCTGGCTACCCAAGAGGCTGGGGCCATCGTGACCGTCGAGATGGAGCCGCGCGACTTCTCTCTCGCCAAACTCGTCCACACGATTGAGCAAAACGATGTGCGCATTCTGTCTATCGTTACGGAGCCGCCTTCCGACGCTTCCGAAGCCTACGTCCTGACGCTCAAGTTGAACGTGCAAGACGCATCCCGCGTGCGTCACCTCCTTGAGCACTATGGGTACAATGTAGTCGGCTCTTACGGCGAGTCGGAAACCGAAGAAGATCTTCAGGACCGAGTTCAGGCGTTCATGCGCTACCTCGACATCTAACTCAGTGGACGACGAGCACGACGAGCATTACGCGTATCAGACGGTGGCCTTGCTCTCGGCGTTGTCTGTAGCCGCCGAATGGCACGAGACAAAAAGGTTGGCTGGCACGCCGTCCGATCCGACGACGCTGCTCCCTTACGAGCAAGCCCACCGAGCCGCACGAGCCGACGCGGAACTGCTCAGTGATCTATCCTACCGAGTCCGTGTGCTCGCACTGACGGACAGCGAGCAGGAAGAGATCGCTGTCGGTGTGCTGCGCCGGATGGACCGGGCTCTGCTGCTTAGACGAATGGGACGCATTGCTGTCCGGCTGCACCAGCACCTGCTGAGTTTGTATCCCATGATCGACTCTTCCACAATTGAGCGTGTGCGCACACTGGAGTCGGAGCGGAAAGCCCTTGCGCTGTCGCCCAGCGGCGCCTTCGATCGGGCTCTGGAGGCGTACGTCGAGTCGATCAGGACAGTAGCGGAGAGGGTCATGAAGAAGCTATCTAGTCCTTAATGGGCTCTAACCCCTGTGCGGGAGGCTTCTGTTTTCGCCATGAGTCGCACAATTCCCAGCACGTGGCCGAGCGGAAAGAAGGCAGGATCGGCGTTCTCGAACGTCTCCTCAGCGTAGTATCTAGCATCAGGTTTCACGTGCCACAACCTGCGTGCAAAATGTATAAAGCGCACCACTAGCTGCTCGCGTAGAGCGACGACGGCGAGAGTTTCACTCGTCATATCCTTTGCAGCAACGAGGTGTGTCACGATGCGATCCCCCTTTCGTATGCCTTCACCGGTCATGCCATCGTCGCCCGCAGCCACCACGATCACGTCCGACGCCGCTCGTCCACCAAGCATAGAAGCATCGACGTGGAACGTCCCATCACTGACTTTGCGAAGCGAAGCCGGATGCCTATCAAAAGCGTCAGCGATGTAGGGAAGCGAAACCGTCGAAGAAGCTAGAGAGCCAGCTTGGGAGCCGACGATACGAAGGCCTCGAGATACGTTGGGTGTGCGCATGACGTAGCCCTTAGCTTGCAAAGCGTCGAGCGATTTGGAGACCGCGCTGGTCGACGAGACGCCAACTTCAGAGCCGATCTCTTTCATGGTTGGAGGGCGGTTATGACGCTGGATGTAGCGCTGGATGAAGGCGAATATCTGGCTCTGGCGGTCGGTAAGCGTTGGAGGCATAGTGCGTATGTGTGAATGGTCTTGTGGATAAAACGGCGCTAGGTGAAAACTTGTTCATCCCAGGAAGATGAGGGTGAATATTTATTCTTTGAGCTGGTGTGTGGAAGTTGCGGCGCATGTCACCACGCAATGCGCATATTCCTAAACGTGCGAAAAACAGGGTTTTAGATTGGAAAAGGGGCTTTTTCGGTTAGATTGATGTGTGTGGGGGAAAGTGGGGAAGGACGACTGCTCGGGACGCCGAGTGGGGAGACACACAGATCATGGCCAGCTTCAAAGGACACTCGCTCAACTCGGTTGACCCGAAGGGACGCATCGCGATCCCAGCGAAGATGCGTGCGGCCATGACGCCCGAGGCCGGAGGACGCTTCACGATGGTCGATGGTGTGGACGGGTGCTTGCAGCTTTACCCCGATGACATCTGGGCGCAGAAGGAAGAGGAGATGAGCCGCCTCAACGAGTTTCGCGCAGACGTGCGTAAGGCCATTCGGGTGCTGCTCTTCTCGGCCGAAGACCTTGAACTCGACAAGCAGGGCCGCGTCACCATCTCGCGCGACCGGCTCGAGAAGTTCGGCATCGGTGACAAGGCGCTGGTCGTCGGCGCCTTCCGCCACATCGAGATCTGGGACGAAGATCGGTACGCCGATTACATGGGCGACATCCTCGACGAGTCCGAGCTGATTCAGGACGTAATGGGAGGAGGCATCGCATGACATTCGATACGACGTTTGCTTCCGATTACCACGCACCCGTTCTCGTAGCCGAGACGGTCGACTTGCTCATCAATAAGGCGAGCGGTGTGTATGTAGACGCCACGCTGGGCGGCGGCGGACACAGCCTGGCAATTCTGCAATCGCTGGATGCATCTGCTAAACTGCTAGGTATCGACCGCGATGAGGAAGCTCTGACCGAGGCCCAAAACCGGCTCGCAACGGACGTAAAATCGGGCCGATTCCAAACTGTCCGTGGGACGTTCGGCGATCTAGACGATCTGCTCAACCGCGCGGGCATCGACACCATCGACGGCATCTTGCTCGACATCGGCGTGTCGTCGCACCAGTTGGACGACGGGCAGCGCGGGTTCAGCTACCGCGCCGATGCACCGCTCGACATGAGGATGGATCAGCGGCAAGACCTGTCGGCGGGCACGCTGGTCAACGAGTACGAGCAGGACGACTTGGCCGACGTGATCTATCAGTACGGCGAGGAGCGTCGGAGTCGGCACATCGCGCGGAGCATCGTCGGACGTCGCCCTATCAAGACGACGGGCGAGTTGGCCTATGCCGTTCGGTCGAGCGTTCCGAATAGGGACGAGACCAAGAGTCTGGCGCGCGTTTTCCAGGCGCTGCGCATCGCGGTCAACGATGAGCTAGGCGCGCTGGAGCGGGCACTGGTGCAATCGCTTGAACGCCTGAACGAAGGTGGCCGGATCGTGGTGCTGAGTTACCACTCGCTCGAAGACCGGCGCGTCAAGCGCTTCTTCCGCTCGGGCACATTCGACCAAGCCGACGTGCCGCGCGATATGTACGGCAATGCTATCGCCCCGCTGCGCCCAATTACGACGCGCGCTGTGACGGCTTCTGACGAGGAGATCGCTCGCAACTCGCGCGCTCGGAGCGCAAGGCTGCGCGCCGCCGAAAAAGTCACGCCCACCACAAACGCCTGACGATATGCCGGTTCTCAACATGACATCGACGCAGCGTCGCAAGGGCACCATCCGCCCGGCGGCTCGCCAACCGCGCCCGTCGGACACCTCTTCATGGGAGGGCGAGCGGAATCAGGGCGTCCGTCCGCACGCTGAAGCTCCCGCCGATTGGGGGATGCTCGGTGGGACGCCGGTCGCGCGGCGCGAGGGGAGGGTGTCGCAAACGCTGATGGGGATTTCGACACGCTACTTCGTGCTGCTCGTATTCGGCGTGTCGGTCCTGTTCACCGGCTGGGTCGGCCACGTCTCATCGACGCACGATCTGCTGACCCAACTGCAAGAGGCCAAGCGCAGCAACCTCA
The DNA here is from genome assembly GCA_963841855.1 of Rhodothermales bacterium. Classification (GTDB taxonomy): domain Bacteria; phylum Bacteroidota; class Rhodothermia; order Rhodothermales; family BA12; genus CAXBBB01. The sequence goes on from CAWJEJ010000003.1 coordinate 567,055, forward strand.
CCCTGCACCTGCGCCACAACAGACTGAAAGCCGCTTTCGACGCTGCCACCAGCCCGACCGTCATCCTGCCGCGCGCCCAGGCGCTCGGTTTGGAAGAAGGCCTGGGCTACGGCGTCCCCATCACCATCGACACCGACTGACCCGTGACCGCCCGCGACCAGATTCACACCCGGATGTACGTGGTGCTGACGCTCGTCAGCATCGTGCCGATCCTTGTGGTGTGGCGCATGGGGCGGATCTACGTCGAAGAAGGCGCCGAACTGAGAGCGCGCGGACAGGAGCAGGCACAAAGCATCGAGCAGATTCCGGCCCTGCGCGGCGACATCCTCGACGCAGCGGGACGCGTGCTCGTTACCAACCAAACGCGCTACGATCTGGCCCTCGACCCAACGGCGCGCGGCTTCTCGGATCAAGCGACCCAGTTTTACGCTACGCTCGGACGGTTGACGGGACGCTCGGCCGGCTATTACGCGCGCAAGGTCGAGCGGCGCTCGTCCAAGCAGTACGTCTCGCTAGCGACTGGTGTCGGTGAGGCAGAGTATGAGCAGCTAACGCAGTCGGATGTGCCAGGCCTGATCTCCAGTCCGACGCGCTCGCGGCGGTACACCTACGGACAGGTTGCCGCGCACGTGCTGGGCCACGTCGACCGCGATGGGCGCGGATTGGCTGGTTTGGAAGTGCAGTATCAGGAAGCTTTCGAAGGCGTCGCCGGGCAGCAGACGGTGCGGCGCGACCGCGTTCGTCGGCGGACGGCGCTGGTCGACGGGGCGCGCGTCGAACCCAAGCACGGCGAATCCCTTGTGCTGACGCTCGACCTATATCGGCAGAGCATTTTGGAGGAGGAGTTGGCACGCGGTGTTCAGGAAGCGGGCAGTCAGTGGGGCGCGGCCGTCGCGATCGATCCCAGAACGGGCGCGGTCTTGGCGATGGCGAACGTGCCGACCTACAACCCCAACAGCGCCGGTGCGTCGAGCATCAGCCAGCGCCGCAACCGGGCGATGACCGACCAACTCGAACCCGGATCGACGTTCAAACTCGTCGCCGCTGCCGCCGCGCTGGACGAAGGCGTCGTGCGGATGGACGAGATGATCGAGACCGGCGAGGGCTGGCGCGTCTTCTCGGGCCGGACGCTGCGCGACACCAAGGCGCACGGCACGATCCCGTTCAGCGACGTGATCGCGGTGTCGAGCAACGTCGGCACGGCGCGCGTTGCCGGGCGCATCGACCCGGACGCATTCTACCAGACGGCGCGCGCGATGGGCTTCGGCCAACCGACCTACGTCGACCTGCCGGGCGAAGCGGACGGGCGCCTCAAACGTCCGTCCGAGTGGAGCGGGACGACGCGGGTTTCGATGGCGATTGGCTACGAAGTGTCGGCGACGCCACTCCAGGTGTTGGCCGCGTACTGCGCGCTGGCGAACGGCGGATTGCTCGTTCAGCCCTACGTCGTGTCCGAGCGGCGCGACGTGACCGGGCGCGTGACGTGGCGGGCACCGCAGGATTCGATCCGCCGGGCAATGAGCTACAAAACGGCCCAGGCGCTGCTTCCGGCATTCGAGAAAGCAGTCAGCGAGGACGGCACGGCGCGCCGGGCGATGATCGCCAGATCTGCCCGTCGCCGGAAAGACGGGGACGGTGCGCAAGGCCGAGGGCGGATCGTACGGCAACAACTACAGGGGCAGCTTCGTCGGCTTCTTCCCCGCCGATGATCCCCAGGTCGCGTTGATCGTCGTGATGGACGAGCCGACATCGAGCATCTACGGCGGCGCCGTCGCCGCGCCGGTTTTTCAGCGCACGGCGAGCCGCTGGCTGGGCACGTTCCCCGCCATCGCCGCCCGCCTGTCGCCGCCCGACTCGACCGAAGTCACGGACCGCACGCACGCGCCCGAGTTGCATGCCGCGCCGCTGCCCGTCGCCTCGTCGGTCGTGCGCTCGCGCGGGCTGAACGTCTCTGCTGCAGCGCGGCTTTTCGGCCGTCCACACGACCGACGCCGACCTGGTGATCGGCGCGACGGTCCGCGCTGAGGCTGACACGCTCCAAGTCGAGACGATGCCCAACCTGATCGGACTCACCGGGCGCGAGGCGCGCTACTGGCTCGCCGAACTAGGCGTTAGGGCGCGGATCAGCGGATCGGGCGTCGTCACCTCGCAGTCGCCCGCCGCCGGAGCGCCCGCCCCCTCGCGCGCCGTGCTCACCCTGTCCTCATCTGCTCCTTCCCAACCGAACCGATGACGCTCGCCGTCCTTCTCGCACGCCTTTCCCAGGCCGACCTGCTCCACGCAGGCTCGGGCAAGGATGTGCGGGCGGACGGCATCGAGATCACGCGCGTCACGTCGGACAGCCGAGCGGTCAAGCCGGACAGCCTATTCGTCGCCGTCGCAGGTGAGAAGGCGGACGGTCATCGCTACGTCGACAAAGCGATCCAGTTGGGAGCCGTCGCCATCGTATCCGAGCGCGAGGTCGAGGCTGATGTCCCGGCGATCTGTGTCTCGAACAGCCGCGCGGCGCTGGCTCACGCATCGGCGTTGCTGGCGGGTGATCCGGCGCAGCGGCTGGCGATGATCGGCGTGACGGGCACCAACGGCAAGACGACGACGGCGTATCTGCTGCACCAGATGACCGAGGCGCTGGGGCACAAAGCCGGGCTGATCGGCACGATCGAAACGCGCATCGGCGACGAGGTGGTCGCGTCGACGCACACGACGCCGGGACCCGAAGCGCTGCACAAGCTACTGGCGCGGATGGAGGCGGCGGGTTGCTCGCACTGCGTGATGGAAGTGTCGAGCCACGCGCTCGACCAGGACCGCGTCGCCGCTGTCCCGTTTGCTGCCGCCGCGTTCACCAACCTGACGCGCGATCACTTGGACTATCACGGATCGATGGACGCCTATCGCGCGGCCAAGCGTCGCCTGTTCGAGGGACTGAGCGAAGGGTTGGTCGCCGCCATCAACATCGACGATCCGTCCGGCGCAGACATGGCCGATGCCGCTCGCGCGAAGGGAGCGACGGTGATCGGCTACGGAGAATCGGAGGCGCCGATGTGCGCTTCCGCCTGGACGACAACGCGCTGACGGGTCTGACGCTGACGCTGGACGGGCAGCGCTCGAGCTTCGGGTTGGTCGGCGAGTTCAACGCGTACAACTTGGCCGCCGCGTACTCGGTAGGCGTCGGAATGGGCTGGGAGGCATCGGCCGTTCGCATCGCGTTGGAGGGCGCATCTTCGGTTCCGGGCCGCTTCGAGCAGTTCGTGACCCAAGACGACCGGACGATCATCGTCGACTACGCGCACACGCCCGACGCTCTGGAAAATGTCCTGCGCACCGCGCGCGCCACGATGGACAGCGAATCGCGGACGCCTGTGGGTGCTCTTCGGCTGCGGTGGAGACCGCGACACGACCAAGCGCCGCCCGACCGCTCAGATCGCCGAGCGCTACGCCGACCGCTGCATCGTCACGTCCGATAACCCGCGAACCGAAGATCCCGAGCAGATCCTGGCCGACATCCGGCATGGGTTCGACCGCCCAAACGAGGCCGCGTGGATCGTCGACCGCCACAAAGCGCTGACCTATGCCGCCGCCCACACCGCGCCGGGCGACGTGCTACTCGTGACCGGAAAAGGGCACGAAGACTACCTGATTGTGGGGACGGAAAAGGTCCCATTCGACGACCGCGCCCTGGTGCGCGAGTTGTTCGACGCCGCTCACTCCCACCCGCCACTGACCGATGCTCTACTACCTCCTCACCTGGATCGAAGAGACCTACGAACCCGCCGGGTTTCAGATCTTCCAGTTCATCACCGTCCGCGCAGCCCTGGCCGCGCTGACCGCCTTGCTGATCGCGCTCTTCATCGGGCGCAAGATGATCAACTGGCTGAGCGTGCAGCAGCTGGGCGAGCGCGTCCGCGAGGGCGAGGACGCCGGAGCGGTCAACCACGCGCACAAGAGCGGCACGCCGACGATGGGCGGCCTGATCATCCTGCTCGCCATCATCGGCTCGACGCTGCTCTGGGGCGAGTTGCACAATCCGTACGTCTGGCTCTGCGTGTTGGGTACGGCCTGGATGGGCGCGTTCGGCTTTACGGACGACTACATCAAGACGGTCAAAAAGGACAAAGATGGTCTTTCGGCGCGCTACAAGCTAATCGGCCAGATCACGCTGGGCCTGGTCGTTGGCTGCGTGCTCTACTTCCTGCCGCAGTTCAACGACGTCAAAACGTTCACGCACCTGCCGATCCTAAGCTACCCGCTCGACTACGACATTTTTGGCTACTTCGGCATCGAAGGGCTGGGCTGGCTGATCTACATCCCCGTCGCCGTCTTCATCGTGACCGGAGTGAGCAACGCCGTCAACCTGACCGACGGATTGGACGGCTTGACGACCGGCGTGACGGCGTTCGTCTCGGCTGGATTGGTCGCGCTGACCTACATCGCCGGTAACGAAATCCTGGCCGACTTCCTGGGCGTGATCTACCTGCCGGGTGCGGGCGAGGGGGCCATCTTCGCCGCCGCCATGACAGCCGCCTGCTTCGGCTTCTTGTGGTTCAACGGCTACCCCGCGACCGTCTTCATGGGCGATACGGGCTCGCTGGCGCTGGGAGCCGCCGTTGCCATCGTCGCGCTGACGATCCGCAAAGAGCTGCTGCTGCCCATCATGGGCTTCATCTACTTCGCCGAGGTGCTCTCGGTCATCATCCAGACGGGCTACTTCAAGTGGACCAAACGGCGGACCGGGACCGGCGTGCGCGTCTTCCGCATGGCGCCGCTGCACCATCACTTCGAGGCCAAGGGCACGCACGAGGCCAAAATCGTGACGCGCTTCTGGATCATCACCGCCGTCACCACCATCGCGACGATCCTTTCGCTCCGCATTCAATAACCGACCGGCTTTTCGGCCATCTCCCAATCCCGTACGGGCGGCTCGGCGAGCCGCCCCTGCCCATTTTCGCACATCGCGCTAGGCCTCTTGGCCGATTTCATCACATGACCCTCTCCGACCTCACAACCAAACGCATAACCGTCGTGGGCGCCGCTCGCAGTGGGATCGCGGCTGCGCGGCTGCTCGCGTCGGCAGGGGCGGGCGTGCGACTGACGGACAGCGGGCCGGAGCGGGCCGATGTGCGCGAGGAAATGGAGGCGGCCCATGTCAAGGTCGAGTTTGGCGGACATGGCGAGGTGTCGCTGGCGTGCGATTTGATGGTGGTGTCGCCTGGCGTGCCGTCGACGGCGGCGTTCGTGCGGGCGGCGATGGAGCGGGGGACGCCGGTCGTGTCGGAGATCGAAGCGGCATCGTGGTTCTGCGACGCGCCGATCCTCGCGATCACGGGCACCAACGGCAAGACGACGACGACGAGTCTGCTTGGACACGTGTTCGCTCAGGACGGACGGCCGACGCTCGTCGCGGGCAACATCGGCCAGGCGTTTTCGGACGGTGCCGATGATGTCGCAGCCGATGGCGTCGCCGTTCTCGAAGTGTCCAGCTTCCAACTCGACCACATCGACACGTTCCGCCCGCGCGTCGGCTTGCTGCTCAACATCACGCCCGACCACCTGGACCGCTACGACGGCTCGGTCGACAACTACGCCGACGCCAAGTACCGCCTGTTCGAGAACATGGCCGACGGCGACGCTCTCGTCTACAACATCGACGACGAACGCATCGCCGCGCGCCTGGGCGATGCCTCTCACCCCTTCCAACCGCTGCCGATCAGCATCCAACGCCCGCTGACTGTGGGCGGCTGGATCGACGGCGGCGATCTCTGCCTCCGCCTGTCGGACGCGCCCGACTCCAAAACCGAACGTCTCATGCCTGCTGCCGCACTCGCCCTACGAGGCCGACACAACCTGTACAACAGCCTCGCCGCCGCCGTCGCCGCGCGCGTGATGGACGTGCGCAGCGAGATCGTGCGCGAAAGCCTCGCCACGTTCAGCGGCGTCCCGCACCGGCTCGAACTCGTTGGCGAGCACCAAGGCGTGCGCTTCGTCAACGACTCGAAAGCGACCAATGTCAACGCCGTCTGGTACGCCTTGGAAAGCTTCGACCGCGAAAAAGTCATCCTCATCGCCGGAGGCCGCGACAAGGGCAACGACTACTCGGCCCTGCGCGATCTGGTCGCTGGACGAGCACGCGGCGTCGTCGCCATCGGCGAAAGCGCCAAAAAGGTGATGCGCGATCTGGGATCCGTCGCCCCCCGCTCGGTCGAGGCCGACGACATGGCCGACGCCGTCCGCTGCGCCGCCGCCCTCGCCGAACCCGGCGACGTGGTCCTGCTCTCGCCCGCCTGCGCCTCCTTCGACCAATACGAGAACTACGAACACCGCGGCGACGCCTTTCGCGACGCCGTCAACGCGCTCTGATCTGACTCCACGCGTCCGCAACGCTCATATCCCGTACGGGCGGCTCGGCGAGCCGCCACTATCCATTTCCAACCGCAGCGCCAACCGGCCAACCCACGTCCCATGTCCGCCTCCACTCATCCTGCCAAACCCGCATCGGATCGCTACACGATCTGGGTCGTGCTCGCGCTCGCGGCGTGGGGCGTGGCGGCGGTGTACAGCGCGGTCGCGTTCCTGGCGACCAAGAGCGGCAGCAGCAGCGATCCGTTCATGTGGCGGCACGTCGTCAAGGTGGCGCTGGCGATTGGGGCGATGGGGATCGTCAGCCTGGTCGACTATCACAAGCTGGCGCGGCTGAGCCGGTGGATGCTGATCGGCTCGCTCGTTTTGCTGGCGGTCGTCGGCGTCTGGGGGACGGTTACGGGCGGCGCGGCACGGTGGCTGAGTCTGGGCGGCATCAGTTTTCAGCCGAGCGATCTGGCCAAGGTTTCGCTCATCCTCTACGTCGGCACGCTGCTGGCGCAGAAGCAGTCGTACATCGAGAGTTTTGCCCACGCGTTCATGCCGATCATGGTGTGGACGCTGGCGACGGTCGTGCTGATCGGCATGGAGAACCTGTCGACGGCGGCGCTGCTGTTGGCGACGGTCTTGCTGATGTGTTTTGTGGCGCGCGTCAGCGTGCTGCACCTGGCCGGATTGGGCGCGCTGGGGCTGGTCTTGGCGATGCTGCTGCTGGCGTTTTCTCCGGCACGCGCGGCGCGGATCGAGCAGGCGATGGGCGTCGAGATTTTCTCGCACACCGAAGCTCAGGGTGTCGGCGACGATCTGCGCGAGGCCTACCAGCCGTTGCAAGCCCGCATCGCGATTGCGTCGGGCGGGATCGTCGGCGTGGGGCCGGGCAAGAGCATCCAGCGCGACTTCCTACCGGCGCCCTACAACGACTTCATCTTCGCCATCATCGCCGAGGAGTACGGGCTGATCGGCGCGCTGCTCATCCTGGGCGCTTTTGTGATCCTGCTGTTTCGCGGCTTCCTGCGCATCGCCCGGCACGCGCCCGACCCGATGGGATTGTTCATCGGCGTCGGCTTCACGCTGATGATCGTGCTGTCGGGACTGGCCCACGCGGGCGTCTCGGTCGGCCTGCTTCCCGTTACCGGGCAGCCGCTGCCGTTCGTCAGCTACGGCGGCTCGTCCATCGTCGCGATGGGCGCCATGACCGGCATCCTCCTCAACCTATCGCGTCAGAGCCAATGAGTACCTCGACCCTGAACACGACCGACCGCGCGCCGCGCATCCTGTTCGCCTGTGGCGGCACGGGAGGGCACGTCTACCCCGCGCTCGCCATTGCCGACGCGGTCAAGGCGCTGCGCCCCGACGCGTCGATCTCGTTCGCGGGCACGACCGACCGGATGGAGTGGGAGGCCGTCCCCAAAGCGGGCTACCCGATCTCACCGATCACCGTCGCCGGACTGCCGCGTAGCCTGTCGCCCAAGCTGTTTACGTTTCCGTTCAAGTTGGGCAAAGGCTTCTTGGACGCGTGGAAGCTGGTCAAAGGCGTCGACGCGGATGTCGTCGTCGGGACGGGCGGATTCGTGACCGGCCCCGTCTTGGGAGCGGCCCAAGCGATGGGGCGTCCGACGCTGATTCAGGAGCAGAACGCATTCGCCGGGCTAACGAACCGCCTGTTGAGCAAGCGCGCATCCGAGATCCACGTCGCCTTCCTCGAGGCGAGCAAGGCGTTCGACGGCGCCAAGATCACCCTGTCCGGCAACCCGACGCGCGAGATCCTGCTGACCGGCGACCGGTCGGCGGGGCGGACGCACTACGAGATTCCCGAATCGGCGACGGTCCTGCTGATGTTCGGTGGATCGTTGGGTAGCCGTCGCCTCAACGACGCGATGATCGCCCATGCGCCGACGCTGCTCGACGCCAATCCCGACCTGCACATCGTCTGGCAGACCGGCAGCTACTACTACTCCGAAATGCTCGACGAGGCGCCCGACCACGACCGGCTGCACGTGCTCGAATACCTCGACGAGATGCAGCACGCCTACGCCGCTTCCGACGTCGTGCTCTGCCGCGCCGGGGCGATTACGTGCAGCGAACTGGCCATCACCCGCTCGCCCGCGATCCTGGTGCCGTCGCCCAACGTGTCCGAAGACCACCAGACGCACAACGCCCGCAGCCTCGAGCGCGCCGGAGCCGCCATCCTCCTGGCCGAAGCCGACCTCGACGCGCGCCTGGTCCCCGACGTGCAAGCCCTGATCGGCGACGCGTCCAAGCGCGAGTTCATGCAGACCGCCCTCGCCACGCTGGCCCGCCCTGGAGCCGCCGACGCCATCGCCCATCGCGTGCTGGCGCTGGCCGGTGCGCCTGTTACAGATGGAGGTGGGGGATGACGGCGATGATGTACCGCGCTGACCCCCTCCGGCCTTCGGCCTCGTCCCCCTCCAATAGGGGGACACGGTTCGTGGTGGACCCAACCTTTCCAGTGCGCCTCGAACTTGTCCTCCCCTCTCGGAGGGGAGGTGCTGCGCAGCGGCGGAGGGGTCCGGCGGCAACACCTCACTCCACGGAGGCCGCGCGATGAGACGACAACCCATCTTTGGACGCATTCGCACGGTTCATTTCGTCGGCATCGGCGGCAACGGCATGTCGTCGATGGCCGAGGTGCTGCTGCGCCGCGGCTACGGCGTGACGGGCAGCGACGCGGCGCTCTCGCCGGTTACGGAGCATCTGGCTGAGCTAGGCGCTACCATTTACGAAGGGCATTCGGCCAAACACGTCGGCGAGGTCGATGCGGTCGTCTACTCGTCCGCCGTCAACCCCAATGCCAACGCCGAGACGATGGAGGCGAGCCGTCGCCGGTTGCCGGTCATCAAGCGCGCCGTCCTGCTCGGAGAGTTGATGCGGATGCAGTATGGCATCGGCATCGCGGGCACGCACGGCAAGACGACGACGACGACGCTGGCCGGACTGGTCGTGCAGGGCGGCGGCTTCGACCCGACGATCATCGTCGGCGGCAAGGTCAGCGCGTTTGGCTCGAATGCCGTAGCGGGGCAGGGCGACATCGTCGTGCTCGAAGCCGACGAATACGACCGCACGTTCCTGCGCCTGACGCCCTCAATCGCCGTCATCACCAACGTCGAGACCGACCACCTCGACACGTACAAAGACCTGATCGACATCGAAGACGCGTTCGTGCAATATGCCGACAGCGTCCCGTTCTTCGGCGTCACCATCGCGTGCCTCGACGACCCAGGCGTGCAACGCATCCTGGGCCGCATCCGCCGCCGCGTCACCACGTACGGCCTCAGCCGCCAGGCCGACGTGCGCGCCGACGACGTGCGACACGACGGCGCCGTGACGACGTTCGAAGTCGTTTCTCAGGGCGAGCGGATGGGGCGAATCTCGTTTCCGTCGCCGGGTCTGCACAACCTGCGCAACGCCCTGGCCGCCGTCGCTGTCGGACTCGAACTGGATATGCGCTTCGACGACATCGCCGGAGCGTTGGAAGGCTACACCGGAGTCGACCGCCGCTTTCAGGTCAAGGGCGAAGCCAGCGGCGTGATCGTGGTGGACGACTACGCACACCATCCGACCGAAGTCGAGGCCGCGCTCGAAGCTGCCCAGACCGCGTTTGCGGGCCGACGCATCGTCGCCGTTTTCCAGCCGCACCTGTTCAGCCGCACGCACGACCTGATGGACGCCTTCTCGCGCGCGTTCTTCGACGCCGACGTGCTGATCCTGACGACCATCTACGGCGCGCGCGAAACGCAGGAACAGTATCCCAACGTCGACGGCAGCCAACTCGCCGAACTCGCCCGCGCCAATGGACATCGGGGCGTCGTCTACGTCTCGTCGATGGACGAACTCGGAGCCACGCTCGACGCAACCGTTCAGCCCGGCGATGTCGTCGTGACGATGGGAGCCGGGCCGATCTACAAGTGGGGCAACGCGCTGCTCGAACGCTTGCAAGCACAGACCGGAGGTGCCGCATGATTCGAGTTCCCATCAAATGGATCGTCGCCGTCGTGCTGACGCTGCTCGTTGCGGGCGGTGCGGCGTGGTACGGCTACGTGCTTCCGGTCGAGCGCATCACGGTCGTCGACGCCGAGTACGCCGACATGGACCAACTACTCCAACTCGCAAGGGTCGATACGTCGATGGCGATGCACGAAGTCGACGCCGGACTGGTCGCCGACCGCGTCCGCCGTCATCCATGGGTGGCGAGCGCCAACGTGATGCGGATGCCGGACGGCACGCTGCGCATCCGCGTCGAAGAACGCACGCCCGTCGCCCTGGCCCTCGACCGCAACGGCGACGCCGCGTTCTACCTCGACGCGCGCGGCTACGCGATGCCTGCGACCGACGCCGCCGTCTTCTACGTCCCGCTCGTGCGTGGCGCTCAGGCTCCGCCGCACCCGACGCGCCCCGTCGCGTCGTCCGCACTCCGCGCCCTACTCGCTGACCTCGCCGCGATGAGCGAGGAGGAAACCACGCTAGCCGCCGAGTTCGTCGTCACCCGCGCGGGCATCGACGCCTGGACGCCCGCCGCGCCAAACGGCCGCAGCCTGCGCGTCCGGCTCGGCGACCACTCGTTTGCCCGCAAAATCGCCGCCCTGGACGCCTATTGGCACCAGTCGCTGCTCACGCACCCGACCCGCGATGTGGCGACGGTCGACCTGCGCTTCGACGGCCAACTCATCACGACCGGAGGTGAGGTATGACGTGCTTCGTCTTTGCCTCGGACCACCTCGCCCTAACGGGCACCCCTCCTTCGAAAGGAGGGGACGGGATGTGCAGCTACCTCAAAACCCATCCTCCCCTCAGATGAGGGGAGGTGCCCGAAGGGCGGAGGGGTCGAGGCAAGCACCCACACTCCACCACTCCAACCGGATCACCTGATCCGTCCTACCGGCAGGCCGCGCTCTTGGGGAAGAGAGCACGGTCAGCCATCATCCACACAGCCACATCATTATGAGCGAACGCATCGTCGTCGGCGTAGACATCGGCACCACCAAGGTGTGTGCGATCGTCGCGTCGCACGTCTCGGGGGGAGACGTTCACGTACTCGGCGTCGGCATGGCGCCCAGCGACGGCCTCAACCGAGGCGTCGTCGTCAACATCGACAAAACCGTCCACGCCGTCCAGCAAGCGGTCAACGAGGCCGAACGCATGGCGGGCGTCGAGGTCAAACGCGTCATCGTCGGCATCGCGGGCGACCACATCGAAAGCCGCCAGAGTCGGGGCATCATCACGATCAACAACCGCTCGGGCGAGATCGGCGCCGTCGACGTGCAGCGGTTAATCGAGGACACGCGCCAGGTCGATGTGCCCTCCGATCGGACGATTCTGCACGTCATCCCGCAGGAGTTTATCGTCGACGGGCAGGACGGCGTCTTCGATCCGGTCGGTATGAGCGGCAAGCGACTCGAAGCCAAGGTGCACATCATTACCGGGCTCGTCAGCGCGACGCGCAATATCCACCGGTGCATCGAGAAAGCAGGCTACGAAGTCGCCGATATCGTGCTCGAGCCGCTGGCTTCGAGCTATGCGGTCCTGCATCCCGACGAGAAAGAGATCGGCGTCGCGCTGATCGACATCGGCGGCGGGACGACCGACATCGCGGTCTTCGAGGAGAACACGATCCGCCACACCGCCGTCATCGCGATCGCGGGCAACAAAGTGACGGACGACATCCGCAGGGGCTTGGGCGTGATGCGCGAGCAGGCCGAAGCGCTCAAGCAGCAGTTCGGCGTGACGCTGGTCGACATGGCGGACGAGAACGAGGAGATCACCATTCCTGGCATCGGCGGGCGACCCGAGAAAGCCGTCGGGCGCAGCGTGCTGGCGCAGATCGTGCAGCCGCGCATGGAGGAAATCCTCGAGTTTGCAGCCGTCGAAATCCGGCGCACCAACTACGGGCAGCACTTGTCGGGAGGCGTCGTGCTGAGCGGCGGCGGCGCGCTGATTCCCGGAACGGCCGAACTCGCCGCCGACATCCTGGGCGTCGAAACGCGCATCGGTCGGCCCATCGGGCTCGAAGGGGCCCTCTACGATCAGGTCGACGATCCCAAGTTTGCGACATCGGTCGGGCTGGTGCTCTATGGCATCCGTCCCGAAGTCATCGGAGGCGTCGTCGGCAGCGACGCAATGGGTGTCCGTCCGTCGACGGCCCCGCCCGTGCAGCCGCCCGCCTCTAAAGAGTCGAGCAATCTGTTCTCGTCCGTCAAGCGCTTCTTCGACGAACTCTAGAGCGCATCTATCCCATAATCCTGGAGGCTGCCGGCAGTCGGCCCTCTTCTTTTTTCCAAGCCACATCACACACAACCATCGGGGGACACCATGGATATCACCAAACTCAATTCGGGCTACGACCTGCCCACGACCCAGCAACGCTCGGCTCCCGCCGACACCACTTCTAGCCTGTCCGCCGCGCCGAGCACGTTGATCAGCAGCCGCTTCGAGTTCGTCGAGGACGAGCCGATGGCCGCGCGTATGGCCGTGATCGGCGTCGGCGGAGGCGGCGGCAACGCGGTCAACAACATGATCGAGAAAGGCATCTCGGGCGTCGACTTCATCGTCATCAACACGGACCAGCAGGCGCTGGCGTTCAACCAGGCGCCGGTCAAGATCCAGGCAGGCCGCGCGCTGACCAAAGGACTGGGCGCGGGAGCGCGTCCCCAGGTCGGCGCCGAAGCGGTCGAAGAGTGCCGGGGCGAGATCGAAAAGCTGCTCGACGGCTACGACATGGTCTTCATCACGGCCGGAATGGGCGGTGGAACCGGAACCGGAGGCGCGCCGACGGTTGCGCACATCGCGCGCAAGAAAGGCGTGCTGACCGTCGGAGTCGTCACGCGTCCGTTCACGTTCGAGGGCAAGCGCCGCCACGTCAGCTGCGAGCAAGGCATCGCCGCGCTGGCCGCCAACGTCGACACACTCGTCGTCATCCCCAACGAGCGCCTCAACGATGTCGCCCAGAAGCTGACGGTCAAGCAGGCGTTCGGCATGGCCGACGACGTGCTCTACAAAGCCACGCGCGGCATCGCCGACCTGATCACCGAACACGGCCTGGTCAACCTCGACTTCGCCGACGTGCGGACGACGATCCAGGACGGCGGTTTGTCGCTGATGGGATCGGGCGAGGCCAAGGGCGAGGATAGGGCCGAGATCGCCGCGCAAAAGGCGATCACGAGCCCGCTCTTCGACGGCCTGTCGATCCGAGGCGCGCGCAACGTGATCGTCAACATCACCGGTTCGAGCGACATCGGCCTTTCCGAGTCGACCCGGGCGGCCGACCTGATCAACGAAGCCGCCGGGCCCGAAGTCGAGATGATCTGGGGCCTGGTCTTCAACGAAGAAATGGGCGATCTGCTGCGCGTAACCGTCATCGCGACGGGTTTCGACCGCAAGGGGGAGGAGGTCGCTCCCAAGCCGCAGCCCGCACCCGAAGCCAAACCTGAGGCTGCACCGCAGGCCGTCGAGCCCAAAGCCGAAGCCGATTCGGACCTACCCAAACGCCTCACGCGCTCGCAGCCGAGCGATCACGCGCCGCGCCTCTACAAAGGCGAAGAAAACGTGCGCGCGCTCGATCAGCCCGCTTTCGTGCGGCGGCAGATGATGGACGAAGAGCCGGTTGAGCCCGGGCCGCGTACCAAAGTCGTCAAGCGCGTGCGGCTCGACACGTCGGGCATCGAAGGTAATCGCCCCTCGGCGAAACGTCCCGACACCGACGAGCCGACGTTTCTTCGCCGCCAGTACGACTGACGCGAAGTGCCGCTCGGCTCGAAACGGATGCATCGCCCGTCTACCTCATCCGAAGCCCCGCTGTCCTCTACGGACGGTGGGGCTTGATCGGTTTGTCAAACGGAGAGCCGTTCGAGTGGGCTGACGGCCGCGACGGCGCTCTGGGTGACGTGCAGGTAAATCTGCGTCGTCTTCAGGCTCGCGTGTCCGAGCAGGCTCTGAACCGTGCGGATGTCCGTTCCGCCTTCGAGCATGTGCGTCGCAAAACTGTGGCGCAGCGCGTGCGGCGAGACGCGGTTGGACAGGTTCGCAGCGCGCGCCGCGTTCTTAATGGCTTTCTGAACCGAGGACGATGAGACGTGATGGCGGCGGCGCATCCCCGAACGCGGATCGACCGAGAGGCTGCGCGAGGGGAAGAGCCATTGCCACGCCGGATCGGTGGCGGCGTAGGGCATCTTGCGGGCGAGCGCATGGGGCAGATAGACGCCCGGAAGTCCTCGGTGCCGGTCGTCCGAGGCGACGGCGAGCGCGTGCTCTACCTGCTTGCGCAGCGGGTCGACGAGCGAGGACGGCAGAACGGTGAGGCGGTCCTTGTTGCCTTTTGCTCTGCGCACTGAGAGAGTTCGCCGGTCGAACGAGACGTCTTGAACGCGCAAGCGAAGCGCCTCGGCGAGCCGTAACCCCGATCCATAAAGCAGTCGCGCGATAAGGGCCGAGGGGCGCGTGCGCAGGCGAGAGAGCAGCGCGCCGACCTGATCTGAGGAGAGGACGACGGGCAGTGTGCGCGGCCGCTGCGGACGGACGAGCGGACGCAGCACGCCGAGTGGCTGGTAGAGCACGTGCTCGTAGAGAAACACGATAGCCGAGAGTGCCTGTCTGAGCGTGGAAGCGGCCAAGTCGCGCCGGACCGCGAGGTGGTCGAAGAAGTCGGACACATCGCCGTCTGCCAGGTCCGCAGGGTGGCGCAGTGTGCCAGTCCGGCGCTCGTGAAAGCGGACGAGACGAACGGTCCACGAGAGGTACGATCGTTCGGTGGCAAGAGCAAAACCTCGGCGGCGGCACGCTGCACGCACGGACGGCAGCAGACGCCGCTGGTGGTGGTGAGCGTGGGTAATGGGAGCAGGCATCGCGCACTTAGACACCTCGACCTCGCTCTGCATAACCTCTTTCGTCGCGTTATCAGGAAAAAGATCGGCTTTCCGTTCGCAGCGCCCAGGCATTAGCTGTTGCGCAAGCACGAGATAGCGCGTATTCTGCGGTCTCGTTATCCGGCGATCCTTCTCAATAACATGACGGATCGCCGCACAATCACTGGTTATGCGGCTTGTCCCACTCGTTGCAGCAATCCTCTTTCTGTCGGCCTGTTCTGGCGCGGTAGTGGAAGACTCCGGCAATACGTTCGTCGGCGCTACGACCATGCAGCGTGATCGGAGCGCCGACGTGACGTTCACCACGCCTGCGGGATATGAGGCGCGCCCCGAGATGCAAAGCAGACTTGGGGGCAATGCGTCTTTCCAGGACGCCACGGATGCTGAGCGCATCTACACGGCTCTGTTTCGGTGGGGAAACCATTACACCCGCCAAGACTTCGCCGAGTTTGTGGCAAACGACATTGCCAACACGCAGCGTCGGATCATCGGAGTGCAGGTCTCTGAGGTGCGTCCGACTCCGGATCTGGTGACCCGGTTCGGCGAACCTATTGTAGGAATGCTATTCGAGAATCCTGAGCCAGAAGGGGATCCCGACCGATATGGTGACTCGATGGTCTTCTATTTCACTACGGGAGCGGGAGTGTGGATTGTGTCGAGGTATGCGCCAGCAGCGGTCTTGCGCGAAGATATTGAGTCAGATGCGGCGATTCCTGGTTGGTAGCACGATTCCGAACGTTAGCCGCATAACCCTTGGCATCGGGCGACGCAGAGGCGGGCTGCTTGCCACGTTTGATCGTCGGCGTCTACTTTGCTCGCTCACCCTTCCTCGTGCTCTGCGCGCCAGAGCCTGTTTTGTTATGCCGCACGGTGGCGGGCGTCATCGGCGCGGCTCGTTTCGGCGTTGGTTCTGTGATCGCTCCGTGGCGCTCGGCTCAGTTCGGCGTCTCCGTGCCGGTCGGCTCGCGGGCCCCGTCAGCTTCGGCGGCGGCGCGTTTCCGGTGTCTTCGTTCGAGCAGCGACTTCGGCACGTCCAGCGACTCGGCGGCTCCGTTCGTGAATCTTGGTCGTCAGTTTTCGGTGGCATCGTCGGCGCGCGTCGCGGTTTGCTCGGTGTGGTGTTCGTCCCGGCGGTGCGGCATAACCCTTGGCTGCGGGCGACGCAAAGGCGGGCGGTTGTGCTCGCTCGGGCGGTGGTGCTATCATGAGCACGTTCAATCATCGGCGCGGTTTGCGCGCCAGAGCCTTGTCTGTTATACGGCATATGAAACTGCGTCATTACATCCAGTCGGTTTCGACTGTTTGCGTAGCACTTTCTGCGCTCATCTCCTCTAACGCCTTAGCCCAGGACCGTCTCAGTTTTGGAGCCTCTGTCGGGGTAGTAGAGTCGACACTCACTGGCGAGTTCGACTTCAATTACGGCTCACATGTAGGCGTTCAAATTGGTGGGTTCACTTCATACGCCGTGTTGCCGTACGCGCAGGTCAGAGCTGAAATAGAAGTAGCTCGCTCCGGCTTCGACTCTATTGGGGAACAGACGGACGAGTTAGGAAATCTGATAGGCAACTATGCCTTCACCACGAACCTCTACTACTTATCCTTTCCGATTCTCGCGCAGTTGTCGTCTCCGTCACTAGGCCCATTGTCCATCTATGGGATTGCCGGTGTTCGGCCTGACGTTATCGCGTACCGCGATCTAGGCATCATTCGGGTTGGTGAGGAGACCGCAAAAGATCGAACGGCAGACTTTTTCTCTACGTTCAGTATCAGCAGTGTGATTGGCGGTGGCGTTCAGTCAGAAGTTTTGTCGCGCCGGTTGTTTGTCGAAGTTCGTCGAGGGAAAGGTCTCACCGATCTTGCAGATGGCGAACTCATTGACCGGAGGCGTGACACTTGGAGCGTTGCTCTGGGCGTGATATTGTAGTGTTGCCGTATAACCCTTGGCTGCGGGCGACGCAAAGGCCGAGCGTTTTTGCGCTGTCTCGGCGTGGGCGACTACATTGGCACGCTCACCGTCGGCGCTCTTTGCGCGCCAGAGCCTTGTCTGTTATGCCGCTTTGACCAGCGGCGCAAATACTCCAAGACCCATGCGTTATTTTCTTTCCATCCTGCTCCTTTTGCCCTTTGTTGCCGCATGCGACTCCTCTGATGACGGAGAAGCGTTTCCTGAGATTCAGGGAGCATGGGAGGATTATTGACGTGTATGGCAGCAGCTTCATCTGGATTGAAGGGGATAGGCTGACAGACACGTTTGTGGGGTTTGATACCGTGTTTAATGGTGGCGATATTCGAATAGGAATAGGTGAGTGCCGACAGGCTCCTTCTAATTTTGCAGTCTACAAAACTGAGCTTGATAAAGACCCTGACGGCGTGGCTGTGTATCAGAAAGGTAGCCAAAGGTATCGAGTATATTTCGAGGCAGGATCATTAGTGCGTCAGAGAGTTGGAGGTGGCCAGTCAGAGTATGTGCCAGTGTCTCGACCACAGTCAGTTGAAAATCTGGAGTCTCTTCCAGAATGTGACTGACCGGCGGCATAACCCTTGGCTGCGGGCGACGCAAAGGCGGGCGTTTTGCGCTGTCTCGGCGGTGGTGTCTACATTGCTCGCTCACCGTCGGCGCATTTGCGCGCCAGAGCCTTGTCTGTTATGCCGCCTACCTGCGGCGAAAATCTAAAATCTATGCGTTTTGCTCCACTACTACTGCTGGTCCTCGCCGCACTCACAGCCATCCCCGAATACGCATATGCCCAAGAGAGCGTCGTCCCAGTAGAACGACGCCAGTTCAGCAGCCGCCTCCGCAGTATCAAGAACCTCAGCAAACTCGTTACGAAGGCTCGCCAGTTGTCCAGCAGCGCAGTGACAACGCGCGAGACCTGATGCAAGGAATGCTTGCAGGCGAGATGGCAGCTAAGAATGTCGGCACCGGTGCGATCTTTGGCGGCGGTTTGGCAAGCAGCCTTTTGTTCACGCCGCTCATCGGCGGCGGTGTGGCATACATCATAACCTCGTCCAGAGATGCCGACCCGTCAACGATGCAAATGATCATTTTGCAAGACGAGAGTCCGGCGTACATGATGGGCTATCAGGACGGATACAGTAAGACTTTGCAGAAGAAGCGCAACTGGTCATCGGCCAAGGGCACTATGACCGCTATGGGTATTATCGCGGGCCTGGTCATTTTGAACGCATCTCAGCAGTGAATTAACTATCGGCGGCATAACCCTTGGCTGCGGGCGACGCAAAGGCGGGCGGTTGTGCTCGCTCGGGCGGCGGCGCTATCATGAGCACGTTCGCACACCTGCGCGGTTTGCGCGCCAGAGCCTTGTCTGTTATGCGCCTAACATACCTCGCAGTAAGATGCATCTAAACTCACGCAGCGCGCTGCTCGCCTCGGCCTTGCTGCTCGCGGCTACGCTGAGCGTCACGCTCTCAGCCTGTGATGCACTTACGCAAAACGAACTGACCGAGCCCGCCCTTATGCTCGCGCCCATTCCCGAAGGCGCCACGCTGCTCGGCAGCACCGCACCCGGCCTCGGAGGTGCCGCGCTCGGAAAGACCGGTTTTATGCCCGACGGCGCGAGCGCCTATGGTTGCCTCGTCTCCACGCCCGACCCGACCGGTGAGCATGCCTACCGCTACCGCGCCTTCTACCTTAGCTTTCCCGAAGATGTGCTCGCCGAAGCTGACGGGCAGAGCGAAACCGTCACGCTCACGCTGGGTAGCCAGACGCTGCTCGCCGAGACGCCGCGCGACTGGCCCGTCGTGGTGCGCCGCGCGCAGTGCCTGCTGCCCAAGAGCGACGCCGCGCGGCAGATGGTGCGCGACCAGCTTCGGCGCATCGACGTGAGCGCGCTACCGGAAACGTGGCAGGGCGAGCCCGCCGAGCACCCGGATGGGGCGGCGAGCAGTTTGGGTAAAGCAGGTTCGTGGGAATGCATGAGCTGGTGGGTCGAGCAGGTATGCTCGCAAGACGCCGAGGGCAACCTGCACAGCTGTGTCACGACCAAGGTCGAATGCACGCACTGGCAGTACATCAGCGCGTGGGAGCCGATCGGCGGGGACGGTCCCGGCGGAGGCTGGAACGGCGGCGGCGATGATGATGACCCGTGCGCGCCTGCTGAGAACGGCGGCATCCCGTTCGGGTGTGGCGGCGGCGGCGGGCCAACTTTCCCCGACGAAGATCCGTGCGAGACGGACGACGAGGTGATCGACCAGCTTGCTGCTGCAGGAGAACTGGACGCGATTTGGGAGGCTTCGAATGCGGACGCGCCCGCGCTCGAACGGCGCGAGCGGGGGCGGTGGATCGTGCGAGGCGCGAACGGCGACCTTGCATTCGTTGACATAGGTGGGCAGAGTATGGAGTGCGGTATCAATACGGGACCGATGCCTACGAACGCTGTCGGGTTTGTGCATACCCACCCGTTCGGGATCGGCGAAAACAACGTAGGCTGCGCTCTGCAAGAGCTTATCGACGACGGTATACCGATGGCAATGGTGGACATGATGCGAAGTGGTCAAATCGCGCTGACCACCGACAAAATTTACACCGGCGGCCCATCGGGATTTGATCGTGATGCGTTAGGCGCGATCCGCACTCAGATGCGCACCCAGGGTGACATGTCCGAGCCTATCGGCGTGATGATCGACAAGAACGGCGTCCACCGCTTCGGCGAGACGCCCGACCACCCCGAGGGCGCGAGCTACGAGCCGTGCGGTTACGATGTCGCTCCGTAATCTCATACGCACACCTCCGCCATTCTAATAACCTAGCATCTAACTATCATGACTGAACACATACACCTGCGCGCAGTACTCGCCGCGATACTCATTGGATGTTTCGCTTTAACGCTCAGCGCCCCTGCCGCCTGGGCGCAGGCGTGTCCACCCTCAGTGCCCGAACTGGTTGCAGACATGGAAGACCGAGTAGTTGACACTGGACATCGAATGTGGCAGAAGCTCGGCATCAATCCGCGTAACTACACGCTCGAAACGCTTACCGATGCAGGCGGCGGAGCGGCAGGCTGTGCCGACTTCGAGCGGCAGTTCGAATGGTTTGACTGGCGCAAGTCGAAGAAGTACGAGCACACTTTCTTTCGGCTCGGCCCTTTTGTGATAAGGTCAGCTAGGCGTTTACCTCCTGAGGAAGGCATCTACCTGTCTCCGATCGACAGTAGCTACATGGTTGTCAGAGAGGGGGAGTCGGGGGTGCGACAAGTGAACGAGTGGCTTTATTTCGGAAACTAGGCGTCAGCAGCGTCGGCGCATAACTCTTGGCTGCGGGCGACGCAGAGGCTAGCTTTCTCTCTCGCCTGAACGCCTGCGTCTCCGGCGTCCCGTTCCAACTTCCGCGTGCTCTGCGCGCCAGAGCCTGACTGTTATGCGCACTTCCCGCAACTTGGAATGATCGAGTGGCTGCAATCGTGGTTTGAGAGTCAATGCGACGAAGATTGGGAGCACGAATACGGAGTGCGCATCGAGACGCTTGACAATCCTGGTTGGTGCATCCGCATCGACTTGGCCTATACAGACTGGGAGGGCATTGATCTTTCGGGAAGCTTAGTTGAGCGCTCGGAGCATGACTGGTATTTGGTCAGGATTGAGAACAATGAGTTCTACGGAGTCAGCGACCCGTCCAAGTTGGGCTTCCTGATCGAGCAGTTCAAGCATTTCGTAGAGAAGCCTTTACCAACGACGCGCGCATAACCCTTGGCTGCGGGCGACGCAAAGGCGGGCGGTTTTGCGCTGTCTCGGCGTCGGCGACTACATTGCCGTCTCACCCGTCGGTGTGTTTGCGCGCCAGAGCCTTGTCTGTTATGCGGCTTGATCAAGAAACGTGGCATCCCTTCGTTGCTGTTCTGGTAGAGAGCTTTCCAGAAGTTCAGGATGAGTCTCTCTTCGGTGACGGCCTGCTGCTTCACCTCAGCGTCGGAGCGTTCGAGCAGCTCTCGCTTGCCGCGTTCAACAGAGAGGACATCACCACCGTGCAGAAACACTTTGCCTTTGTGGAGCAAGCTATTGCCTCGGCGGACGCGGCGCTTCTGAACGCGCTGCACGTATCGTACGCTGAGGGCTTCGCGTGGGGATCGCCTCGTGAGCAGAGTGCGCGCGCAATGATGCCTCCACGTTTGGGGCAGTTGTTCGACGCTATGGTAGCCTGGCCGGAGTCGCTAGACTCAAACGTCGCCGCATAACCCTTGGCTGCGGGCGACGCAAAGGCGGGCGGTTGTGCTCGCTTGGGCAGCGGTGCTATCATGAGCACGTTCAATCATCGGCGTGTTTGCGCGCCAGAGCCTTGTCTGTTATGCGGCATGTCCAGCAGCTTGCATTTTTGATAGTGCTTCTGTTTGGAGCAGCTTGCCAGCAAGAGCGCGAACTCGCAACACCGGAGGCAACGCTAGCTTTTTATCTCGAAAGCCTGCGCAACGCTGACCAATTCAGCCTCGACCGCACCATGCTTAGCGGTGAGGGGTTCGCTATCCAAGACTCTTTGCCTCTCGACAGCTTCAGCGTCACGCGGTCTGAGGTACTCTCGGCAGAACAAGCGTCAGCCTACACGTTCATTCCGAGCCCCGAGCCGGGAGATGCAGTGCTCGACGTGGCACAACACTTCGCCGGAGCAGACGAGGAGCAGATGTACACGTACTTCATGCGTGAGCGCGGCGGCGAGTGGCTGCTCTATTCTTGGTCAGCGTGGGGCGTCGATGTAATCACCGACGATATGTTGTAGCGCGTGTGCCGCATAACCCTTGGCTGCGGGCGACGCAAAGGCGGGCGGCTTGCCTCGCTCGGGCGGCGGTGCTATCATGAGCACGTTCACTCATCGGCGCGGTTTGCGCGCCAGAGCCTTGTCTGTTATGCCGCTGTCGATTACTACTATGTCAAGATCGGGTCTGTCCCTCCTTCTTGGTTTTGTTATCCTATGCTCGTCCGGGTGCGCGCCTAAGCGATTGACCTATTTGCCTTCTGAAACGGTCCAAACTGGAATAGACTTCACCCCCTATACTGGTCAAGGGTTTCTGTTCACCACTGAGTCTTATGACGGAGAATACGAATCGATAGGATTAATTACCATCACTGTTTGGCCTGAGGCAGAGTTGAAGAAAGACACAACGAGAAGTGCCAGGCCTGGGGGAAGTCTTGTGTCCAAGAAATGGATTGTAGAACCAATTTCAGTTCAAGATGCTTTGTCGACAATGCATCAGCGTGCAGTCAGGATGGGAGCTGATGCAGTAGTTAATTTTCAAGCCCGAAGGGTGAGCGAGGAACACGAATATGTTGAGCGTGGACCACTGGTGCTGTCTGGCATTGAGGTGTCTGGGTTCGCCATTTCCCGTCGCTGAGAGGCGGCATAACCCTTGGCTGCGGGCGACGCAAAGGCCAAGCGCCTTTGCTCTGATCGGCGACGGTGTCTACATTGCCCGCTCACACTCCCAGCGGCTTTGCGCGCCAGAGCCCTGTCTGTTATGCCGCCTGCCCGTAACAGTAGCCGCTCTCCTCCGTAGCCTTCGATCTCACACAACCCACTCAGATCTATGGTTGCCGTTCGCACAGAGGCCAACACTGTCGTCTTCGACGTTCAGGGCCTCCACCAACTTTGGGCTTTCAAAGGGCGCCTCGACATACCGCGTGATCACGTTCGGAGTGCGCGCCGCGACCCGAACGTCGTCAAGGGATGGAAAGGATGGCGCGCGCCCGGTACGTCCGTTCCAGGACTGATCACCGCCGGGACCTTCCACCTAGACGGTGATCGAATCTTCTGGGACGTCTCCAACCCAGAAAACGCCGTGGTCGTGGACTTGGTAGACCACGATTACCGTCAACTTGTGATTGAGGTTGAGGACCCAGACGCCGTGGTTTCGATGCTCAACGAGCTAAGCAACCTATCGGCGGCATAACCTGCCGCTGCACGCCGACGGCACGCGGTAGCGTTCGCTTCGTGGCGCCGTCGGCGGCTACTCTGGCTTCGTCGTCCGTCCCCGCATCTTCGGTGCCGCGGGTGAGCGGTCATTTGTTATGCGGCAGGCGTAACCGAAGTCACAACTTCTCGTACTTAGGGGTCAACTCACGACGCCACTCGCCTTGTTTGGCATTCTGCCGAAATTCCATCTAGTAAAACCAATGAGAAAATTTCTTTCTGCGCTTGCCTTGTTTGGAATTTGTAGCTCTCTGTCAGGCTGCGACCAAATTGGCACTAGTACATCCAACTCTCTCATCGTCGGTGAGACGTCTATCCAAAATACCAGGGGTCAAGTTTTGCTCCAGGTAAAAGATGGTGACATACTGAATAACAGAGGTCAAGTCATCGGATCCGTTTCAGGCGGCTATGTCGTAAACACTCAAGGCCAACGCCTCGCTCAGGGTAGGGATGGGACAGTTCGCACGCGCAGTGGAACAGTCGTGTTGACGCTCGAAGGCAATATGCTGAAAGGTGTTGACGGAGAGCTAATCGCTACCGCAGTCGGTGGGACACCTGACGAGTGGGCAGCAGCGGCAGCAGCATACTTCGAGTTCGTGCTATCACCATGAGCCGCATAACTTGCCGCTGCACGCCGACGGCACGCTTGCGCCTTGCCTCGTTTGGCCGACGGCGGTTAGCATAACGTCGTCGCTCGTCTTGACATCGTCGGTGCCGCGGGTGAGCGGCCCTCTGTTATGCGGCTATTTCAAACGACATCTCAGGATGCGAAGTCTGCTGCTTGAAGCACGGCAATGCCGGTTGCTCTCTGGTGCTCTGTTGGGGGCACTGCTCGTCCAGTTTGTCTACTCCATAGCCTTCATCGGAGCGCTCGCGCTCATGCTCATCGTCCTAGCCATTTCGGTGCGAACGTTACTCCCGAAGAATCGTGCTTCCATCTGGAAATATCTTCGACTACCGGCAGCGATCATAGCTATCGGAACGACGCTCTTGACGCTCTTCTACCTCCCGGTCACACACTTCAACCCGGCGATAAACTGGCAGATTGAGCGGGGCGGGAGCTATGCGTTTCCGCCTCCGGGAGAGGTGGATCCGGGCTACTTGATCTTGGTGTTTCCCGCAGTAGAGCTTGTCGTCTCGCTGGTTCTGTTCGGGTTTTTCGGCGTGTTGGCTCAATCGTTCGGCAGTCCTCGCTCAGCCAACGCCGCATAACCCATGGCTGCGGGCGACGCAAAGGCGAGCGGCTTTGCGCTGCGTCAGGCTCGGCGACTACATTAACCCGCTCATCATCGGCGTGTTTGCGCGCCAGAGCCTCGTCTGTTATGCGGACTGCCCGAAACGCTGCTGTACGCGCTAGTCTGAGTGGGCTAACCATTGCGCTTCTCTTAGCGCTTCTAAGCGGTTGCGAATCCCCATTCTCTCTTGGCTGCACCAGCGGCTGCACCAGAGGTCTCTGCCGACCGGTCAAAACGGTCGGTACTGTAAGCGACAGGGTTCTCAGCGTAGGCGAAGGCTTCTCGGTGCGCACTACCGACTACTTTCAGAAGCCTGAACCGCTTGACGAATGCCGCGACTTCGACCTATTCGTTCCAGCGGCTGCGCAGTATGTCGAGATAGCGGACAAGTCAATAATCGAGGTGAATACGGCTGCGACTCAGTTAGGCTCGGGAGTATACCAGGACAGACGGTTAGAGTTTGGAGGGACTGCGTTCCAGGGCGACAGTGTAGTCTCGTTTACGGCAGTGTCGCCGGGCAGCACCAAGGTGAGACTGCTGTTGTGGAATGGTGACACCGCAGACGGATACGGTATAGCGTTCCAAGACTTCAACGTCATTGTCCAGTAGCCTCGACGCCGCATAACCCTTGGCTGCGGGCGACGCAAAGGCGGGCGGTTGTGCGTTGGCTCGGCTTGGGCGTCTACATTGCTGTTTCACCCGCCGGCGTGTTTGCGCGCCAGAGCCTTGTCTGTTATACCGCCATCTCGTCGGCGTGCGCGGTGCTCGTGGCAGCGGTGGTGTTGTGTGATCGCTCCGGGCTGAGTTGGGCGTCTCCGTGCCAGCCGGCTTACAGGCTTGGTCGGCGTCGGCGGTGCGGCGTTTTCGGTGGCAGTCGGCGAGCGGCGGCTTCGGCAAGTCGGGCGTCTGCTCAGGCTCCGTTCGTTTCGCGGCTTCGGTGGGCTCGGCGACTAGGCGACTCTGTTCGTGAATCTCGGTCGTCGGTCGCGGCGGTAGGGCGGGCGCGGCACGGTTTGCTCTGGTGCGGTGTCTCGTTCGAGCGGGCGGTATAACCCACGGCTGCGGGCGACGCAAAGGCGGGCGGCTGCGCGTTGTCTCGGCGTCGGTGCCTACATTGCTGTCTCACACGTCGGCGCGGTTTGCGCGCCAGAGCCGTGTCTGTTATACCGCTCTCATGCGCCTCGCTTTGTTCGTGCTTCTGCTGGCGGCAATCCCAGCCTCAGCGCAATCCTTCGACAACAGAGGTGATCTGGAATGGACGGAAGCGCAGAGCGGCACCGACTACTGCCGCTGGCAATATCCGAGATGGGCGTACCATCAAATTCGCGGCTCCGAAATCGACCAGAAGTACGATCTCAGTTGGGCATCGAACCCCTTTCTGCTCAACGGTGACTTCGACGGTGACGGTCGCTTGGACGTAGCGGCATGGGTCAAGGATCGTAGCGCTATCGGCAGCATCGGCGTCGTTGTGGTTCACCGGGCGGGCGGCGTTCACTTCTTCGAGGCTAGCGACCTAAACTGGCAGGTATATCCGCAGGGCTACGTCGGGCGCGGTGCAACCGAGGAAGCGCCTCCCGAACTCATCGGAGACGCGCTCCTGTTCGAGCAGTCTGAGTCATTGAGCTATCTGATGTACTGGACAGGCACCGAGTATGCGCGCTACCAGTAGGGAGACTGAGCGGTATAACCCTTGGCTGCGGGCGACGCAAAGGCGGTCGGTTGTGCTCGCTTGGGCAGCGGTGCTATCATGAGCACGTTCCACCGTCGGCGTGTTTTGCGCGCCAGAGCCTTGTCTGTTATATCGCGCCGCCGCCGAAGCCATTCCCGACAACTCCTGATGAGATCCCTACTACCCCTTTTCCCTTTACTCCTCCTCGCCGCCTTGCCCGCCTTGGCTCAGGACCTTCGCCCGGCTGTATACGGCGGGATCGGGACGGGCACCAACCTCGGCGGCCTCATCGGCGTAGGCGCCGAAGTCGGCTTAGGTAACCACCTCTCAGCCAGCGCCGCCGTCGGGCTCGCCCGCTCGCCAGAGTCATTTGCTCAAGACCGCGTGGCTGGCTTCCCTTTCGGGTTCGACGCGGGCGTAAAGGGGTACCCGCTTGGGCTGGACCGGCGGTGAGCCCATTTGCAGGCGTGAACTACGGGCTGATCGAGGCGCCGTACTCGGGGGATCCCTCCTATGAGCGGGTGTCCTTAGAGCGGGTATACGGGTTTTCGTTCACGGGCGGAGCGCGGGTCTCTCTCGGTCGAGGAGTGTATGCGGCTGGATACGGGGGACTCACGAGCAACGCGGCTGAGAACCGGGTGTTTGGCGACTTTTTTCCACGTATAGGGGCTTACTTGGGGTACGCGTGGTAGTGGGTCGGCACAACCCGCCGCTGCAGGCAGACCGAGGCGTCAGCGTTCTAGCGCTGTCTGAGCGGCCCCCTGTTATACGGCCTTCCGCCAAACTGATGAGAACACTCTCCATCATCACCTTCACGCTCCTACTGAGCGGATCGGCTTGCTCGCAGACTCCTCAGCAGGAAGCGAGCGAAGTCGTTCGACAGCCATCGCGGCCCGATCTCTATCTGTGCGACGGCTGCGAGGCAGCAACGGAGCGTTTGGCAGACGAACTCGGCTGGCAGGTCGAGCTTCCACCGGAAAGGGAGACGGGTGAGCGTCTTGTCCTCTCAGGGCGAGTTCTCATGCCAGACGGCGAGACGCCTGCCTCTGGCGTCGTGTTTTACATCCACCAGACCAACGCCGCAGGACTCTACCGTTCGATCCAGAGCACGTCTGGCGGGGGGGCGTGACGACGAGATGATTGAGGGCTGGCTCGCCAGCGACTCAGCGGGGCGTTATGAGATCAGCACGATCAAGCCCGCCCCGTACCCCGACGGTGGGATGCCCGCTCACATCCACGTCTACGTGAAGGAGCCAGAGCGCCACCCTTACTACATTGACGATTTCGTGTTCGAGGGCGACCCGCACGTTACGCCGGACTACCGCGCCAAGCAGGAACTTCGGGGTGGGTCTGGGATCACCCAACTCACGCACAGCGCGGACGGGAGTTGGCAGGGGCACCGTGACATCGTCCTAGAGTGGTAAGATGAAGCTGACAGCGTTTCTGCTCCTCGTGCTCGTCATCCTCTCTGGGTGCCGGGACCACAGGCCCGACGTTCAGACGGCCGTTCTAGCCGATGAGGCAACGCTAACGGAGGCCGAGTGCTGATCCGCCCTTGCCGTCCTTCCCGTTGATACGACGGCTTCGGTGATCCGCTGGAAGGGGACCAAGTTCGGAGGGCGCGGCAAACACGAGGGGACAATCCGACTGGCAGGCGGACAGGTCAAGGTGTGTGACTCAGCGGTCGTTGGTGGTGCGTTTGCTATCGACATGCGCTCAATCGAGATCACCGACATCCCGGAGCACGAGCCGGTGCCGCGCGAGCGCCTCCGCAATCACCTAATGGACGACGACTTTTTCGCCGTCGAGACCTACCCGACGGCAGAGTTCCAGATCGGGAGCGTGGAGACCACCAGCGTGGACTCGTTCCGCATCTCGGGGGAGTTGACAATGCGAGGGCATACGCAGGGCGTTGAGTTCAGGGCATCCATACCGGAGCCCTCCGCCGAGAGCGTTCGCGCCTCGGCAGCGTTCAGCATCGACCGCCAGTTGTGGGGGGTGGCATACCGAGGGTCGGAGTTGACGAACGACCTCGTGGATGATGAGATTTACCTTAATTTGTGGCTCGTCGCGCGCGAGTGAGAACAGCCCTATAACCCGCCGTTGCAGGCCGACATGGGGGCGCGAGCGTTCTCGGCTCTTTCGAGCGGTGACGCTATCATTAGCTTCGTTCAACCATCTTGCGGTTCGCCCCATGTGGCTGAGCGGCAAACTGTTAGTACAGCTTCTCTCGCCATGTCCAGTAACAGGAGGAAGAAGCGGCTCGAAGCGAAGCTTGGCCCGTTCCTCCGCCAGTACGGCCGCAAGGCCCACCCAGGCTTCGACCCGAACGACCGCGGATACGACCGGGACTTCGAGCGGAAGGTCAAGAACATGGATCCGCTCGAACTGGACGAGTTGATGAACGGGGCCCCGCTTAATCTTCCAGACTCAGATGACGATGAGCCCGGCCCTACCGACGAAGCTGTATAACTCGCCGCTCAAGCCGACGTGAAGCGCCAGCGTTCTCGGGCTCGACGGACCTCAGCGCTTTTCGTACGTTGGCCCACCGTCCAGCCCTCAGCTTCACGCGCCAGAGCCTCGTCTGTTATGCGGCACTCGTCATGCGTGACTACCTGAGCGAAAAGCACCGGAATGACCTGGATGCCGCTAGTCGCTGCGTCGGGCTTGTGCTTTCGGGTGTGGCCCGGTCCCAGTACGTCTTCGACGGCGAACCGGACAATGACCATTTCGGCGAACTCGAACTCTGCTTCCACAACGGTCCGACCGTCACGCTCCACTTGGCATCAGACGCTGAATCCGTCAGGCTCAGCGTTCGCCAGATGCGACTGCCCGAGCCGTTCGACATTGATTCGTCAGGAAATGGGCGCTGCGAGTGGGAGCGCGTTGATCTCACTTCCGAAGTGCCGTGGGCAGAGTTGATAGACCAAAGGGTGGCTGCGGTTGACCCCCTAATCGACGGACGCTTCGGCAAACCGGGTTACGAGTTTTTGACCGGCTGGCGGTTCCGATTCGCGCTCGCAAACTCGTTCGTCTACTTCAACAACGGTGACAATGCGGCTGTGAAGTGGTCTGGTTTTCCTGAGCCTGTCGAAGGTGGGGTAATCCGGGCCGTGCAGGTCGCTCCGTAGGAAGGGGTGCCGCATAACCCATGTCCGCGGGCGACGCACAGACGGGCAGCCGCGCGCTGTTTCGGCTTCTGCAATCGCATAACCCCCTCATGCGCCTGAACTCCAGATCTCGCTTTTTCTCGGCTCATGCTCCGTTGGCGCGGCCAGAGCATCTAGAGGGACGACTTCGACTCGCTCCTCGGCTTCTTAGTCGAGCACAATTTCGATTCGGGAGGTATCGTTTGGCGCGACATTGACCGAGACGCTGTCGCGTCCCATCTCGCGCTCCGAAGCGAGGACGACGTAAGCACCGGCGGGAAGGCGCGCCAGAAGAAATTCGCCGTCGGTATTGGTCGCGGCTCCTATCGGTAGGCCTCTAACCTGGACGTTTGCCATCGGCACACCTTGGCCGCTCGTGTCGACTACGCGGCCCATCACGACACCCGCTTGGCTCTGTGCCTCTGCCACTTCGTCGACCGACTCGGCGACGGCGCCGGGCATGATCAGTCCGCCCGAGGGTTCGGACTCGCATGCGGCAAGGAGGAGGACGAACGGAAGTAGAGCGAGGAGGCGCATGAGATCAGCGGATGCGAAGAAGGAAGACCGTTGATCGGCCGAGAGAGCGTAGGATGAGCGCCCATACGAAGAGCGAAAGTAGAACGGCGAGCAGGCCCGTAACAACGGCGATGACGGGTAGCGGCGCTATTGCGTAAGCGAAGCCTGCCAGCCAATAGTGCGCAAGCAGCCAGGCAGAGGGCACTCCAGTGACAAGCGCCATGGCAAAAGGGGCTGCTGTTTCGCGTGCCAGTAAACGCGTCAGTGCGCCCGTCGGCGCGCCGAACGTCTTGCGGACCGCCACCTCGCGCGCGCGCCGCTGATGGGCCAGCCGCGTCATCCCAGCAAGCCCAGACAGCGCGATCGCGACAGCCAGCAGCGCGAATAGCCCGAACACGCGTGCCGTTCGTTGCTCCTGGTGATACGCTGCGTTCAGATGACCATCGACCCAGCCGTACGAGAACGCACGCCCCGGCATGACGCGCTCCCAAACAGCGTGTAACTGGTCGGCGGCATGTGGAACGCATGGAAGCGTGCGCACGAAAAGCATCGACGGCGTTTGGAGGGGCTCGTACAGGATCAGCGGCGGGATCGGATCGTGGAGCGAGAAGAAGCGGAAGTCGTGGGTCACACCGACGATGCGCGCCTTGCCCTGCATCACGCCGACGCTCATCTCTGTGCCGATCGGCTCGTCCAGTCCGAGGGCGCGGGCGGCTCGCTCGTTGATCAGTACCTCGGATGCTGAGCTATGGATGGGCCGTCCGGCGACGAGGTCGATGCCGAACGTGTCGAGGTAGTCGGGAGCCGTCTCCAGGTGCGGAATGCGAACCGGATCCCCACCGGATTCGACGGCAAACCCGCTCGTCGCGTACTGCCCAGGCAGGCGGCCCGCGCTCACGTGTGTCACCCAGCCCAGCGCTTTCCACTGAGATCGCAGCGTCTCCAAGCGCTCGGGCGTCACCTCGCCATGCGAGCGGACGAATACGACGCCGCTAGCGTCCAGCCCCATCGGCTGCTCGCTCGCCCACCGCACCTGCTGCCACACGACGGACGCAACCAGCACGAACACCAGCGAGACGGCCAGCTGGGTGGCAACGAGAACGCGCCTCAGTCCAAACCCCGAGGGCATTCCACCCTCCACGCGCAGCACTTCCGCCGGGTCGAGCAGCGCCAGAAGCAGCGCTGGGTACCAGCCCGATAACAGCCCGACACCTAAGACCGCTCCGGCAGTTCCGGCAGTTAGTAGCATCCACTCACTCGCTACCGGTTCGAGGGCGATTCCCAGCAAGCGGCCGACCATGCCAGCGGTTCCACCGACGAGCAGCAGCGCCACGCTCGCCGCGCCAGTCGCCGTTGCCAGAGAACGCCCGACGTAGCGCCGCGCCACGCTGCCCGCCGAGGCGCCGAGCGTTTTGCGCACGCCGACCTCGACGCTTCGCGCCTGATGCTGCGCCGTCGTCAGTGTGACGTGGTTGAGGGCGGCCATCAGCAGCACGAGCAGAGCGCCGCCTGCAAACGCGTAGAGCGTGCGCGGATCGCTTGTCGGGCCGACTTCGGTGATCGTGTTCGAACCCAGGTAGATGTCGCCGACCGGCAGGAGCGACAGGTCGATCATCCGGCTCACGCCTGATGGTGCGTTGGCATTCTTGTAAGCGTTGATCTGCGCTTCTACCTGCGCGGCGCTGGCACCCTGAGTTAGCCGGATGTAGGTCGCCGTTATCCAGCCGTTCCAGATGCGCGCACCGTCCAGATCGGTCGACGTCAGCGCGTCGAAGGCGAGGTGCGTCGTCGGCTGGTTGGGTGCGAGGACGGCCGTGACGACGCGTGCATCCTGGTTGCCGACGGTGACCTGTTGTCCCATCGCCGAGCGCTCGCCGAAAAGCGACCGTGCGAGTGCATGGCTGAGGACAATGCTGCCGGGATCGGCTAGCGCGGTGGCTGCATCTCCTTCAGCCAGCCGAAACGGAAACACGTCGAGCAACCCGGCTGTCGCGTGGTAGACCGCGCCGGACTCGGCGACGGCGGCTGGGTCGGACGGCGTCCGAATCAAGCTCGCATGACCCATCTCATCCTCACCACCCATCAGCGCCGCGACAGCCTCGACATCGGCAAACTCGGCCTCCAGCGGGTCGACCAGTGCGCTTGGCCCGCGCGCGTGCTCGGTCACCAGCGCGCCTTCGCTCCACGTCATCTGGATGCGATACGTGCGGTCGGCGGCGGGCTAGGCATCGTCGTAGCTCGTCTCGTGCAGCGCGATCAGGCCGAGTAGAGCGCAGCACGCGAACCCCGCCGCCAGCGACAGGAACGCGGCGCGGGACACGCTCAAGAGGCTCGCAGCTTTTCGGCGGAACAGGTCGAGCATGGAGCGGATGGATGCTGTCGCACGAAGACTACGACCGATCAGCAGCGTTTCCCTAGCCGCCAGCGAAACGTTGCGTGCGGCCTAGGGCGTGTCTCCTCGTTCCGACCGGAAGGGATGCGGGCCGACGGTGCAGAATCAGTTGGCCCACGTGCTGCGGTCGAGCGAGCGGTATTGAATAGCCTCGCTCAGATGCTCCGTTCCGACGCACTCGCTGCCACCCAGATCGGCAATCGTGCGGGCGACTTTGAGGATGCGATCGTACGCCCGCGCCGAAAGGCCCAGCCGGTCCAGGGCCATGCGCATGAGGTTTTGTCCGGCTCGGTCGAGCGCGCAGTGCGCCCGCACCTGGGGCGACGACATCTGCGCGTTGCAGTGCGCAGACGAGCCAGCCAGCCGACTGGCTTGAACCGCCCTGGCCGCCATGACGCGCGCCCGAACGTCTTTACTCGACTCGCCCGGCGCTTTGCGGTTGAGTTCGTCGAATGGGACCGGCGCCACTTCGACGTGCAGGTCGATGCGGTCCATCAGCGGGCCGGATACTTTGCTCAGGTAGCGCTGCACCTGGGGCGGCGCGCACGTGCAGGCTCGGCTGGGATCGTTGAGGTGCCCGCACGGGCATGGGTTCATCGACGCGACGAGCATGAAGCGCGCCGGATACGAGAGTGTCGCTCGGGCGCGGCTGATCGTGATCGCACCTTCTTCCAGAGGCTGACGCATCACTTCGAGCACCTGCCGCTTGAACTCGGGTAACTCGTCCAAGAAGAGCACGCCGTTGTGCGCCAGGCTGATCTCGCCCGGCGACGGAGACGCCCCACCTCCGCACAGTCCGGCATCCGAGATCGTGTGGTGCGGGCTGCGAAACGGACGCGTCGCCACCAGCCCGCCTGCGCCGAGCAAACCGCCGACGCTGTGGATCTTGGTCGTCTCGAGCGCTTCGTCGAGTGTCAGCGGCGGCAGGATCGTCGGGATGCGGCGCGCGATCATCGTTTTGCCCGATCCCGGAGGGCCGATGAGCAGGACGTTGTGCCCACCCGCCGCGGCGACCTCGACCGACCGGCGCACGTTCTCCTGCCCCCTCACGTCGGATAGGTCGCGTTCGTAGGTGGCGGCGTCGCGGAAAAGCGCCTGGACGTCGCGCGTGTGTGGATCGTGGGTCGAGCGGCCTGCCAGCAGTTCGTACGTTTGGCGCAGCGTCGCCACTCCGTAGACGCGCAGGCCCGTCACGACGGCGGCTTCGTCGGCGTTGGCGAGCGGGCAGATGAACGCGGCTTTTCCGTCGGCGCGGGCTTGCAATGCAGCGGGCAGCACGCCTCGGACACCTCGCACGCTTCCGTCGAGCGCCAACTCGCCCAGGATCGAGACTTTGTTCAACCGGTCGGCGGGTAGATCGGGCGCGAGGGCGGCGAGCAGGCCGACGGCGATGGGCAGGTCGAACGCGGCGCCCTCCTTGCGCACGTCGGCTGGAGCGAGGTTGACCGTCGTCGCGCCGCGCGGTACGGGCAGGCCGCTGTTCTTGAGCGCGGCGAACACGCGGTCTCGGCTTTCCCTTATGGCGCCATCGGGCAGACCGACGACGGTGTAGCGCGGCATTCCGGCCTCGACGTGGGTTTCGATTTCGATGGGGAGCGCGTCGACGCCCATCGCCGTGCTGCTCCAGATGTGGCTGAGCATCGTCTGGGGGGAAAGGTGGGACAGGACCGGTCTAGACCCTGGAAAACCACTCTCGTAACCCCGCACCGAGAAAAAGTCGGACGCTGAGCAGAGGTGACCGCTCAAGACTGTTCCGAACTGCTCTCGCCTACGTCATTCCCGGTCAGGAGGGCTGTCTTTGCCAGGTGGGACTCCGTGCGAGCAAAGAGCAGCGTCTCACAGCGTGAACGTGGGACACCGTAGCCGAACGAGTCGCTTTCGCCGACGAGATGACGAGGCTGAGCGCCTGGAAGTCGGCGTTTGCCGATGAGTCAGGAATCCGGCAGGGCGAGCGGACGGCGGAAGACGGCAGAGAGTGGATAGAATGCAGTGGCTACCTGTTTCCCCTACGCCAGCCCGATCCCCTACCGCTACATTATCTGGTTCTCCGGCACACCTCACAGTCGGGTCGTTTCGGCGAAATCACGAGGCTCACTTTCGGCCCGTCGGAGCCGATTTCGGAGTGCCCTGACGATCCCGGTCTGCTCTCGCCACGGAAATCGCCTGAGAGTCTAGTATCTCGAATCTTGATAAATGAGTCTTCGCTTCTGATAGCACGAATAAATAGCTTCGTTTCAGTGCAAAGATTGATGCGCGGTCACGGCAGTGCCATTTCGCATTCTACATTTTACTGACCTTTCCAAATCCATTATCTATGCCTAACTCCGCAGGTTTTCTTCGCGACGCATTACCCCGTTCGCGGTGGCGACAGAGCAACGCTGACGCTGACTGGCGCCAGATCTCTTCACGGCAGCGTGCAGGTCGAAGTCTATGATTCGATGGGTCGCAGGCTGTCGACGCACCGCGTGGAACCCGGACAACGTGTCGTCCAGCTGGAAACGGCCACGATGGCAGCGGGGAGCTACTTCGCCCGCGTGACGGCAACCGATGGCAAATCGGTGGTGAAGACCTTTACGGTGATTCGATAGCCGCACGAATCAGCGGTTTCCAACGACCGCACGCGCGCGGGCGACAGACCTGGCGGATAGGTGAAACTCGAAGGTCTCTTCGATCGCAGCACCAGTGCAAGTAGTTGATTGTGACCGACCTGCCTCGCCGCACCTGAGCCGTTACGCGCGTGTCGGCGAGTAGCGAGGGCCAGTCGATGCTTCCCAGCCGCTGTCGGCATAGCAGACCAACCGAAACCGCTCAAACTCTGACCGTTGTCACCAAATCCGAGAGCGTTGTTGCAGTTTGCGGTATCAGGAATCGACTCCGGATTGCCACGTCCCGTTCGACTGCGCTCAGGGTGGGCTGCTACGCTGCTCGCAATGACCGAGGGAAAGTGTGCAGTCGGATTCGATGTGAGACGGACAGGTTCGAGATCGCAGCTTCAGTAAGCTGGCGTCTTCGGGGGGTCGCGGCCTTTTCGTGGCTCAGCCAAACTGTCTTTGCCAGTTGGAGGTGGCGTACCGCTTCGTGGGCAGGACGGCGCGAACCGGTTGGGATGCGTGCTCCTCTGCCTCCTGGCCTGCGCCGACGCATTCTCGATGCGAGCCGCCCTCTGTCCGCCTCCGAAACATCCAAACGCTTCGGCGTCGGCATTCGCACCGTCCAGCGCTTGCGCTCGGAAAAGATACCGGTTCACTGGCGCCTGAATTCTACCGCCAAGGTGTAGCCCAAGCCTCGGAGAAGCCGAATGCACGCGCTTCGAGGACTAACGGCCGGACAGAACAGGGCTTCTCTAAACCCCCGAAACCGGCCCCACACTCTCGCAGGAAGAAAAACCCGGAGGCCGAGCAAAATCAGCAGGTTGAACGGAAACCCGTCACCGAATGCGGGGTTGGGCGCCCGCTTTTCAGCGAGAATCACCTCGCGCTCCTCTCTTCCCATACCGATCCTATGGAAGATCTCTCCACCGACGGCAACGTCAGCCGCAGCGTTCCCAGTGTCTCGCGCGAGCGGTGGCACGCCCACGTGCTGGCCAAGATGAACAAAGGCTATCGCCTCATCATCGGCGAGCGCAAATCAGCCAACTTCCACCACCCGGCGCACGGATACGAAACGTGCTCTCACGAAGTGGCGCGCAAGATGGTGCTCGCGGGCGAAGTCGTTCCGGTGGGAACGCACCGCTTGGGTACGATCTACGCGCTGCCCGTCCTGTCGACGGCTCCTTCGCGCCCGCCCGTCGCCCATCGCGACGAGGACGAAGACGAGTACGACGCTGACTTCGAGCCGCTCGACCTGAGCGATTTCGGCGCCGACATGGAAGAGACCGAAGTAGAACAGGAAGAAGACTGACTCTCTTGCCTCTGGGCCTAACGGGCGCTCTTTCCGCGTGGAAGGAGCGCCTGTTTGCGTAGCGCCAACAGTGGATCGCGCGCTCGGGCTACCTACTGACCGGACGAGTCCGCAGCGGCAGCCGACGAGTCGGCGGGAAGTGCGGCTGCTCCGGTAGAATCCATCGCGGCGGCCGCCGAATCGGGAGCGGCACCGGCAACTTCGGTCGTATCGCTGAGGGCGGCGGGGTCCGGGTCTATGGAGCCGTCGAGTCCCTCGAACAGGAGAATCGTCGCGATCACGAGCGCGGTAGACACTGCGATGACCGCTAGCAGGATAATATATTCGCGCTTGCTCGAATCGAAGTGCGCTTCGGTGTCCGCATTAGGCTGCTTGCTCGCAGCGTCAGTGGGCGTCTGGGCTCCGGCTTCGGTCTGCAGTCCGGCATAGCTGGCGTCTGCTGCCTGGGGATCGGAGAAGAAGTCGGTCGCTTCCGAAAACTCGCCTGCTCCGTACCCGCCGACGCTCGCGACGCGCCAAAAGACGGATCCGCTCTTGCCGTGGAGCACGTTGCGCACTTCGAGGCCAGTCGCTTCGACGCGCTCGTCCACGATCAGACGCCCAAAGTCCTCGTCGGGCGACACCTGCACGTCGTACGCGCGCGCGCCGTCGACCGGCTGCCACGACAGCCGGGCCGCATCGCCGCGAACAGGGGCCGAGTACACGGGGGCGACGAGTTCGGGGGCGGGAAGCGAAGCGGGACGGTGGGCCATCGGCGGTTGGCGAGGTGAGAGAGGCGCAAAATAATGCCCCACCGCATAGGCCGAGCGAACGCACGTCGGGACCGTGGTGAATTCGAAGCCGAATCCGATCTAGCCGTCGGCCAGGCGCTCGAGTTCGTGGGCGGCCAGTTCGACGAAGTCGCGTTCGGTCACGATGCCGACGAGTTGCTCGTCTCGGACGACGGGCAGGCTGCCGATGCTATGCGTCCGCATCAGGCGGATGGCGTCGTGCGTCGTCGCTTCGGGACCGATCGTGATCGGATCGGTCGTCATGATGTCGCGCACCGACACGTCGGCCGATGCGTTCTCTCCGGCGAAATGGGCCAGCACGTTGCTGTGCGTGACCAGGCCGAGTAGGCGATGGTGTTCGTCCTCGACGAGCACGTGGCGGACGCGCTGCCACTCCATGACGGCGGCGACCAAATCGACCGGCTCGTCCTGGTGGGCGGTGAACAGGTCGGTCGTCATCACGTGTTCGACGCGCGTGCGCCTAGCGCGCTTGGGGTAGTTCGCCGAGCCGTGCGTCGCCAGTTTCCACGTGTGAACCGGAGCGCCCGACGCCTGCCGGTCGCGCATCGCGGCAACCAGTGCGGCTAGGCACTCCGAACGAGATGCGCGCGAGTTCGATTCGCGCAGAGCCGCCATCGAGTCGAGTTGCCAGCGCGCGCCGTTGCGCCCCGACTTGACACGCGAGCGGATGATGCCCAGGTAGCGCGCGCTGTCCGATTGGTCGATGCCGGACGCGTCCAGGCCAGTGCGGGCCAGAGGCAGCAGGTGGTCGAGGATGAGTTCGGTCGCCGACATCCGAGCGCCGTCGAGCCAGCACAGTTCGGCGCCCAATCCCTCACGCGCCGCTCGGAAGAAGTTGCTCTTCACCTCGTCGAAATGCAGGCGCGGGCTCACGTCGCCGAACCGCTCGACCAGTCCACCCACCAGCCCAAACCAGAACGCCGCATT
Organism: Rhodothermales bacterium; assembly: GCA_963841855.1. Classification (GTDB taxonomy): domain Bacteria; phylum Bacteroidota; class Rhodothermia; order Rhodothermales; family BA12; genus CAXBBB01. Next base: position 604,779 of record CAWJEJ010000003.1, read on the forward strand.
GGCCACCTCGTCGGCGACAGTCGGGCCGGCAGGCAGGATGCGGTTTTCGATGCGCAGCGTGGGTCGCCCGTCCGAGACTCCGTAGACCGGGCGGTTCCAGCGGTAGACGGTCCCGTTGTGCAGCGAGAGCGCGCGCATCTGGGGCACATCGCCGCGGGCGAGCACGTCGAACGGGTTTTCGGTGTCGCCCTGAGGCGTGAGAATGACGCGGAAACGGGCGATGTCCTCGCGGTAGATTTCGGTCACGCTGCGCTTCACCCAGTCGCTTCCGAAGTGGACGCGTGGGCTCAGTTCGCGCAGGTGCAGGTGGCTCGTCCGCGTGTCGACGGCCTGCTGGAAGAGCGCGATGCGCGTCTCGTGCCACAGCCTGCGCCCAAACAGCAGCGGACTGTTCGCCGCCGCCGCCAGGACGGGCGCCGCGACCAGTTGCGCCGCGTTGTAGTAACTGGGAAACGACCGGGGATCGACCTGAAAGTGCGTCTGAAACGACGTGTTGCAGCCTTCGAGCAGGACGCCTTCGTGCCGCAAGTACAACTCGTCCACGCCCCGGATCTGGATGAAGCCTTCGCCGCCGCGCAGATTCTGAATCGCTTCGTCGAGCGCAAAGTAGCGCGGTTCGGGCGTGACGGCGTCGCGCGTGATGTCGGACAGCGTGAGCGTGGGCAAGATGCCCGTCATCACTACGTCGGCACCTTCGGCTCGCACGGCTTGGCGAACGAGGCCGAGCAGGTGAGACAATCGGTTTTCCAGCGTACTCAGCGCTTGCCCGCCCCACAGAATCGGATCCGTGCCGAACTCGACCGAGAAGCGTGTGATTTCGCTGACGATCTCGGGATGTGCCTTGCGTGCCAGCACGGCTTCGATGATCGGCGCGGCCTGCTCGTTGGCGTCGATCATGGCCAGTTCCTGCTCGGCGCCGATGTGCGGCTGCCCGCTCGCGAACTGGCCGCTGTCGAGCATCCGATCGAAGGCGCGCACCTCACGCAGCAACTGGCGAGTGAAAGCCCGCAGTTCGGACGACGAGTACGCGTTCTGTACGTTCGGATCTCCCATGAATCGGTTTAGGTAGCGGCTGCGACGAGCCGGAGTGAAGTGCAGTCGGTCGACCTACGTGATTGTGGGTTGACCTGGGACGAGGGGGTCTGTCAACGCGTGCGCCGTTTGGTTGGGATCAAGCAGGCGTTCGGCAAACGGAAGCAGCGTACGCTCGCTAATCAGCCCAACCAAACGGCCACCCTCAAGAACGGGAAGCGAGCCGATGCGGTGTCTAGCCATGCGTCGTACCGCATGCGACAGAGGCGCGTCGGGCGACGTGACGATGGGTTCGGACAGCAGAAACGACTGAATGGGTTCGTCGCCGTCCTCGCCTTCGAGCCGTGCCATGTGACGCAGCAGGCGCAAGCGATCGACCAGCCCCAAGAGCGCGTGATCCTCGTCGGATACCAGGACGTGCCGCCATCCACTGGCCACCATCTGGGCTGCTACGCTACTCGCTGGAGTACCGGCAGAAACGGTGGGGAGATCGGCGCGCATCACGTCGCGGACGAATAGTGCGCCGGTGTCGGGAGCATTAACCATAACGTTGCGTTAATTTGTAGATCACATGAACAGCCACCACGCCTTGACGTTTCCCGCCTCTCCCGGTCCGAATAAGCCTCCCCACCGCCAGCTTACGAAATCGTACGTTTGGGCCTTTTTCGCGGCCATTGCTGCCCTGCTGGTTGCCTTCTTTGCTTCGCCGGTCCACGCTCAGCAGGATTCCAACGCACGCCTAGCTGAATACGCCCGCGCTCTCACCAAGGCGCAACTGGGGGACCACGACGGTGCTCTGAAGGCGTACGAGGAACTTGGGCCTCAGCTGGCGGGAAGCGCTTCCGCCGACGTGTACGCCGCGTCCGCAGGGAGCCGCCGAGCGCTGGGCGATCTGGCGGGCGCGCGCAGAGATGCCGATGCCGCTCTCTCGCTCGCCCAGGTACCGCGCCACGCCGCGCTGGCCGGAGATCTCGCGCTCGAGGCCGGGGCGTTCACGGATGCCGAACGCGCTTACCAGCGAGCGCTCCAGATCGACGCGCGCTACGCGCCTGCTCTTTCGGGCATCGCCGAACTCTACAACCGTCTGGCGCGCTACGACGAGGCTGCCCGCGCACTGGCCCTCCTTCCCAATCCGACTGACGGAGACCGGATGCGCACGCTAGACCTCGCCGAGCGCGCCGGAGAGTTGGAACTGGCCGCTCAGACGCTCGACGAGCTGCTGCTCTCTCGGCCTTACGACGCTCGGCTGTGGGTTCAGAAAGGCACGCTGCTGACCCGGCAGGGCGATGCGTCCTCGGCCGACGCGTTCGCTCGTGCGCTGGCACTCGACCCCACCAGCCGCGAGGCGCGAGCCGCACTGAACGCGACCGCCATTGCCGCAACAAGTGCTTCATCTCTCTTGCCCGCGACGCCAGCGCGCCAGGCCGCATGGTCCGGCGCGCTCGACGCCGACGCTCTGCAGGCTGAGGCCGACGCCGACCCGCGCGACGCGCACGCATGGGGCGTCGCTGCGATGGCGTGGCTGGAAGCCGGTGACGATGCAAAAGCCAAACGCGCCCTCGACGACGGTCTCCTGTTCTTTCCAGGCGACCTGCGCCTCGGACTGGCCCAAGCCTACCTATCCGCTCTCACCGAGACGAGCGCCGCTGCCGACGTCGCCTCGCTGCAAGCGGTGGATGGTGCCGCGGCGAAAGCGCGTGACCAGGCCGCTGCCCTGGCGCGCGGAGAGCCTGTCGAAACCGACTCCGAGTTTGTCCGCGCCTTCCTGGTACCGGCGCGAGGTAGCGCGCTGTACGTCAGGCTGACGAATCGGCAATAATGCCGCCGGTGCGCCGACTGGGTGACGTGAAACGCACCGGGCACGCGTTTTTTTGCCAACTGTCGCATTTTGGCTTCTCATGCACCTCGTCACCTCGGATTCGGCGCGCACGCGCTCGCTCTACGTCATCGCCGAGGCGATGGGTTGGACGGTCAGCCCCCTCGTGCTGCCGATCGTGGGCGCTACCCTGGTGGCCCATGCGCTAGGCGCTCCGTCTCAGACGACGCTGTGGATCGGGATTGCGACGCTGGTCGGGACGGGACTGCTGCCGCTGGTTTATATCGTCTACCTGATGCGAACGGGCGACGTCGATACGCTCGACGTGCGCAACCGGGCAAGCCGGATTCGGCCGATTCTGTTTTCAGCCGTCTGCATGTCGGCGCAGGCGGCGCTGCTGTCCTGGATGCTGCCCGGCGACCTGTGGCTCGTCGCCGATTTGGCGTGGATGCAGGTCGTCAATTTGCTGTTGCTACTGTCGATCACGCTGTTTTGGAAAGTGTCGTTTCACCTGTCGGCGTTGTCGAGTGTTGGGGGAGCCGCTGCCGGGTTGATGCTGTTCGTCCCGCTCGACCGTCCGATCTCGCCCGTTCTGCTCGGCTTACTGCTTGGGCTGATCCCGCTGCTGGCCTGGGCGCGCGTGCACGTCGGCGCGCACACGTGGCGCCAGACGTTTGCGGGAACGCTCTTCGGACTGGTGCTGCTGCCGCTCGAAGTGGCGCTGCTCGCCGGCCTGCGCGGGTAGGTGCCGCCTCTAAAACGAGACCGTCTTGGTGTGGAGGAGCCGCGCGAAGACGCTTCATCGACTGCGGGTGACGCTTCACAAAACGAGGAATCGAGACGCGAGAGCGCGTGACTAGATTGTGCGCTCTTCCAGTTGCACGCCTGCGCCTATTTCGCTCGTTACGGTCTCCATCGCTTTCTGTCCGACCGCTATGCGCGTATCTGCTCTCCTTCTCCTCGGCCTGTTCGCCCTGCTGCCCGCGCACGCCCAGAACTGGGGCACGATAACGGGCCGCGTCGTTGCCGACAGCGACAGCGAGACGATTCCGGGCGCGACGGTCCTGATCGAAGGCACCAACTATGGCACGGCGACGCTGCCCAACGGCACGTTCGAGATGCGCGCTCCGGCCGGACGCTATAGGATGCGCGTCTCGGCGATCGGCTATGTGACGCTCTTCGACAGCGTGACGGTGCGGCGCGACGAACGGACGGCGTTTTCGGTTCGGCTGGCGTCGGCTGTCTTGGAAAACGACGGAGTGACCGTCCGCGCCGAAGCGACGGGGGCGGGCGTGTTCACCATCGACCCCAAGGACATCCAAAACATCCCCGGTCCGTTTCGGACGCCGTTCCATGCTATCCGGGTGCTGCCGGGCGTCGCAGGAAATAACGAGCTATCGAACCAGTTCTCGGTACGCGGCGGGGGGCTGAACGAAAATCTGATTTTCCTCAACGGCTACGAAGTCTACCTGCCGTTTCGACCGCGCCAGGGCGAGCAGGAAGGGCTGGGCATCCTCAACCCCGACCTGACCGAGAGCCTGACGCTCTATACCGGCGGTTTCCCGGCACGTTACGGCGGACGCCTGTCGTCGGCGCTGGACGTGCAGTACGCGCGCCCCATCGACGAACCGCTGGGGGGCTCGTTTACGGTCTCGACGCTCGACGTGGCCGGAATGCTGCGCGCGAGCGCGATGAACGGCAAGCTGGGCTGGATCGTCGGCGCGCGGCGTGCTCAGGCGGCCCGGCTCTTCGGCGCTCAAGACCTCGACGGACAGTTCGACCCCGAGTACGTCGACGTGCAGGGCGCGGCGGCCTACCAGATCGCGCCCGGCCACGAAGTCGAGGCGACCGGCCTGTGGCTGCGGCACCGGTTCGACCTGACGCCGACTTCGCGCCTGACCTACAACGGCGTCATCAGCCTCGACCCCAACCGCCCATCCGACTTCCAGAGCGTGTTCTCGCGCTTCAACGGCAACGAAGAGAGCGGCTACACGACGGCGTTCGGCGGGCTGCGGCTCAAGAACTCGCTGAGCACCAAACTCCAGGTCGAGCACGACATCAGCCTGTTCGACACCGACGAGTTCGAGGATCGCGACATCGTCGGCCAGGCCCGCTTGAGCCAGGTCGATCCCGGATCGGGCGAGGGCGTGCCGATCGGCGACGGCGAGCAGGTCGACCAGGCCGACAACCGCATCCGGGTCACCAGCCTGACGGGACAAGGCCGCTACCGGTTGCTTGTGGGCACGCACGCCGTCGAAGCCGGGTGGATCGCACGGCGCTTCCGCTTCGACGACCGCATCGACGAACTGGCCGAGCGCCGCGCCCTCGACCCGCGCACGGGCGAGCCGGACACGCTCGTCCTGCGCAACATCGACGACGCGCTGACGGTGAGTACCGATCAGATCGGCGGATACATCCAGGACAGTTTCGGCTTGCTCCCCAGCGACCGATTGGTGGCAACGGTCGGCCTGCGCGCCGATTACTTCGGCTTTACGGACGAGATGACGTTCTCTCCCCGCCTGTCGGCCCGCTACCAGCACTCGCTCACGACGACCTACAACGCAGCGTTCGGCGTCTACCACCAGACGCCGACGTACCAGGAGCTGCGCGGCGAGCGACAAGCCGTCGCCGGGCCGGACGGGACGATCGCGAGCAGCCTCAACCGTGACCTGAAGAGCCAGCGTGCGATCCAACTCGTCGTCGGCGGCGAGCGCTTCTTCGAGAGCCGCCGCCTCTACCTGCGCGCCGAGGGCTACTACAAGCACCTCTCGAACGTGATTTCGTACGATTTCAACAACAGCCAGGTGCGCTACGCCGGAGAGAACGACGCCGACGGCCGCATCTACGGCTTCGACGTGCAGCTGCGCGGCGAGATGGTGCCCGGTCTCGAAAGCTGGTTCAATTACGGCTTCCTCGTCGCCCAGGAGGACATCAGGCCCGAGTTCGAGGACAGCTTCACGAGCGGAACGCTGCGCCGCCCGACCGACCAGCGCCACACGTTCTCGCTCTTCGTCCAAGACTACATCCCCGGCGACCAAAGCTGGAAGCTGCACACACGCATCCTGTTCGGCAGCGGCTACCCGTTCACGCCGCTCAACCCGGGACGCCAGATCGGCGAGGTCAGCTACCCGATTCCAGCCGCGCGCAACAGCTTCAGCTATCCCGAATATCGCCGCATGGACCTGGGCGTAACCAAAGAGATCGTCTTCGGCAACCCCGCCGATCCCGCTTTCCGCATCGACGCGACGGCCGAGATCCTGAACATCTTCGACATGGACAATGAGGTAGCCAGCACCTACGTCGCGACCGGCGACCGCTGGAAGCGCGTCCCGACCAGACTGACGCCGCGCACCTACAACGTCCGCATGCGCCTTACGTTTTAGGCGTCCACGCAGACTCCGCATTGCCTGGACGGCGCTGCGCCCGGGTGAGCTCGGACGCGTAGAGCAGCGCAGCGCGCGCGTCGGCTTCCGTGAGGTACGGATAGGCTTCCAGCAGGTCGATCGGAATCCGGGTGCCTGCGATGACGGGCTTTCCCATCACCACTCCGGGTGTAAGCGAAATGCGGTCGTGTGTCATGTCGACGCCTGGATTATTTTGAGCGTCCGTCCCTGCGCGTCCTGCCACGCCGCGAGCCCATTGGACGAGGCGCCGAGCACGACGGCTGACGCTTTGGAGGGCGACGAGAACGCGTAATCCTGTGCAAACCGTAGCGCTGTCTCCCCGGCAATCAGGACGCCCTGCTCTTTCAGATCGGACCGCGCCTTTCCAACGTAATCGGGGATCGACGCTGTCTCTTCGGCGACGGCCTGCGATCCTTTGAGCACGACGAACTCGGCTCCCGCTTCGATGCCTCTAGCCTCGACGCCCTTGGCTTTGACGTACAGAACGGCTTGCGACTTGGCTGGCGATCGTAGCGGCGTCTCGAACACACGCACGCCTACGACCGGCAGGATGCTGCGCACGTCGGTAAGGAAGCTCTCGGCATCGGCTCGGTCGGCTTCGGACATCGACGGTAAGCCGGGGTTGGTCGCGTTCTCGAGGTGCGCGCGCTTGGCTTTCTGGGCAAGGGCGATCAGCCGATGTTCGAGGTAGCGCACGTGCGAACCGCTCAGGCTATCGTCCGATGCGGTAAAAAACACGGCGCGCGTCCAAAAGTCTTGCTGTTTGTGATGCTGCTCCAGCCGCACGGCGAGTTGCTCGCTCTGCCCGACGTACACGCGCGGCAACTCGCCCTCTTCGGACTCGCCGATCAGCACGTACACGCCGGGGCCATCGAACTCGGGGCGCCCTTTCTCCTGAGAGAACAGTGACCGAGGGCAGACGACGCCACGCCCCGTCCAGTTGCTTTTGGTGAGGAGTTGCACGCCGCTCGCCGTCGCGTCGGGCAAGTAGAGGCGGATGGAAAAACCGGTGGGCAGCACGAAAGTCGGAGCGTTGGAGGAGAGTCCAATCTAGCACGGACGCTGGGCAGGCGAGCCGCTATCTTCGGCGTCCACCCAACCTGCCACGCCGTGCCAACTACGCTCGCCGACGCTCAACGCGCCCTCGATGCCAAGACCAAACCGCTTGGCTCGCTGGGCCTGCTCGAAACGACGGCCGCGCGGATCGCAGCGCTCCAAAACACGCTGACACCGACCGTCGATCCGGCGCGCGCGCTGGTGTTTGCCGGAGACCACGGCGTGACGGCGGACGGCGTGAGCCCCTACCCAAGCAGCGTGACCGGCGAGATGGTGCGCAACTTCGCACGCGGCGGAGCGGCGGTGACTGTGCTGGCGAAAGCGGCCGGATGCGAGGTGGAAGTCGTCACCGTCGGCGTGGCGAGCAACCTGTCGGACGTGGCCCAGAGCGGCGGCGCGCGCATCGTCCATGCCGTCGTTCGAGAGGGCACGCGCAACCTGGCAGCCGAGCCTGCGATGACGGTGGACGAATGCGCCGCGGCGATGCAGGTCGGGCGCGATGCAGTGGTGCGGGCGGACAAGGCGGGAGTTCGGGCGCTCTTGCTGGGCGAGATGGGCATCGGCAACACGACAGCATCGGCGGCGCTGCTGTCGGCGCTGACGAGCCATGCGGCGAGCGCGACGGCCGGCAGAGGAACGGGTGCCGACGACGCGGGAATGGAGCGCAAGCGGACGGCTGTCGAAAGAGGCGTCGCGCGGTTTGAAAAGGCGGGCGATCCGTCGGCCGAGGCAGCACTGGCGCATCTGGGCGGATTGGAGATCGCCGCACTCGTAGGGGCGATGCGTGAGGGAGCCGAACGCGGATTGGTCGTCGTCGTGGACGGATTCATCGTCACGGTGGCGGCGCTGGTGGCGGTGCGGATGGACCCGAGCGTCGGCCGCACGCTGTTCTTTGCGCACGTCGGCAGCGAGGCGGGACATCGGCTGGCGCTGGAGGCGTGCGGCGAGGCCGGATGCGAGTCGGCTCCGCTGCTCCATCTGGGCTTGCGGCTGGGCGAGGCGAGCGGCGCCGTGGTCGCGCTTCCCATCCTGCGCTCGGCGTGCGCGCTGTTCGGTATGGCGACGTTCGCCGATGCCGGTGTGTCGGGGCCGAGCGCGTGACCGAGCATCCGACACCTCCGCCACCCCGCTGGGCTCGGGCGCCGGTCCGCGCGTTTCTGACGGGCCTGATGTTCCTGACGCGCCTGCCCGTCCCCGCGTGGGTCGGCCACGAAGCGACATGGCTGGCCCGCTCGACGCCTTACTTCCCCGTCGTCGGGCTGATCGTCGGGCTGTGGGGCGCGCTGGCGTTCGGGTTGGTCTCGCTGCTGTGGCCGCCGGTCGTCGCGCTCGTCGCCGCCATCGCCGCGACGGTCTGGCTGACGGGCGCGTTTCACGAAGACGGCCTCGCCGACACGTTCGACGGCATGGGCGGCGGCTGGACGCCCGACGAGATGATCACCATCATGAAGGACAGCCGCATCGGCACGTACGGAGCGGTCGCCCTCCTGCTGACGACGACAGCCAAGATCGCCGCGCTGCTCGTTCTGGCGGACCGGGCGAGCGGATGGAGCGATGCGGCGTGGGTCGTCGGCGCGGCGATCGTGGCCGGGCACGTCATCGGGCGCTGGTCAAGCCTGCCGCTAATCCGTGCGCTGCCGTATGTGCAGCACAGCGGGTCCAAGAGCAAGCCGTTTGCCGCAAGCGTGACCGATGGTCGACTCGTCGTCGGCACGCTGATCACGCTGGCGTTCGTCGCGGTCGCGCTGGGCTGGGATGCGGTGCCTGCCATGGGCACGGCCATCGGCGTGACGCTGGTCGCCGGAGTCTGGCTGCGGCGCGTCATGGGCGGCATCACCGGCGACACGCTCGGCGCCGTCAACAGCCTGACCGAAGCCGCCGTCTACCTCGCCCTCGCCGCCGACACCAGCCTGATCGCCACCTGGATCCGATGAGTCATCTCTACTTCGTCCGCCACGCGCCCACAGCCGCCGATAAAGGCCAGATCGTCGGGCATCACGACGTCGCGCTGTCCCATGCCGGGGCGTCCGAGTCGATCCGCTTCGCCGACGCGCTGACTGCTCTCTGGACCGGACCGCCGCCGCGCATCGTCTCGAGCAATCTGTCGCGCGCCATCGCCACCGCCGCGCCGTTAGCCGATCGCTGGAACGTCGCTCCGGCAACTGACGAGCGACTGCGCGAAGTCGACTTCGGCAGTTGGGAAGGCCGCACGTGGGCCGACGTCGAGCAGTCCGACGGCGACGCATTGAGCGCGTGGATGGCCGATTGGGTCGAGACGCATCCACCTGGAGGAGAGTCGTTCGCTGACTTGCACATTCGCGCTTCCGACTGGCTGGCCGAGCAGACGAGCGGCGAGCCGCTGCTGATCGTCGCCCACGCCGGATCGATTCGCGCGCTGCTCTGCGCCGCATTGAAGCTGCCGTTGGCGTCGGCGTTCAGCTTCGACATCGCACATTTACGGATGGGGCGGCTCGACATGGGCGCAATGGGCGGCTGGACGCTGAGATTGCTGGGCGCATGGCCCTCCGCCGAAGTGGTCAGCCCGCAGGATCGAACGTGAACGCCTCGCTCCCCTTGACGAAATAGAGCGAGCGCGTCTTCTCGCTACCGGTGTCGAGGATCCGGACGAAGTTGCGCTGCTCGTCGAAGACTTCCATCAGCAGCGTATTGCGCAGGTGGATCTGGCGCGGCGCGGCGTCGGCCTGATAAACGAGGCGATAGGTCCAGATCGCTTCTCCCGCGTCTTCGCTGTGCGCCGACGTGACAATTCGGCCCGTGAGTCGCGTGCCGTCGGCGATCAGCGTGACGTGGTTGGCGAAGTAAGCCGCAACCCGAGAGTCGATTTCGGCAGTGGCCTGGAGTTGCGGCGCGTTCTCGGCTCCACCGGCGAGGGCACGCTCCAGATCGTCGCGGAAAAAGCGGACCTGGAAGACGATGGCCTCGCCCTCGATCAGCATCCGCCCATGCGACAGGTGCACGTCGTGCGGGACGGGCGCGGGCGTCGCGAAGAGGGCGATTAGGAGTGTAAGGAGCATGGCGGGTGGTGGCGGCTTGTGTGCAGCGAAGCGTATGGGCGCGATTGTGGCAGAAACACACAGCTACGGCCCAACCTCCTAACTCTCCAACTGTCATTGTGAGCGAATCGTGGCAATCTCCGGGCGCAGCCGCTGGATTGGGAGATCGCCACGTCGCTGCGCTCCTCGCGATGACAGTTGGGAAGGATGGTGGTAAACGGCTAGGTCCGTAAACGCAGTGCGGCGGCGAAAGGTATGCCCCTCGCCGCCGCAGCGTGCTGGTCAGACTCGGGCCGGTTAGTTGGGCTGGACGCGGGTCGCGGTGAAGTCGGCAGGGCCGGAGAACGAGAGGCCGGTGACGGCTCCGCTCGCGTCGCGGGTGAAGACGATGGTGGCTTCGGCCTCGCCCCACTCGAACGCGTCGCTGGCCTCGCCGCGCGTCATGCCGAACGGTCCCTGTCCGTTGATCGTGATCTGGACGACCGATCCGTCCGTCGTGAACTCCAGCGGCAGCGGGCGCTCGACGCCCATGAACGAACCGGCGTATTCCATCGCCTGTTCGGGTGTGAGCGGGCGCACAATGCCCATCGCTTCGACTTCGGCATCGGTCATCGTCGGCGCGATCCACAAGTTGTCGGCGCGGTTGATGTCGGCGTAGGCCTCGTCCGGGTCGAGTACGACGACGCTCAACTGCTTGTCCGAAAACATGCCGACGGTGTGCGAGGTCTCGTTGTTGCGCCACACGTCGGCGGGGACGACGCGGCGGTCGCTCGTGCCGTCGGCGTAGCGGAACTCGAGCTCGATCGGCATCACGATCCCGCCGCTGTTGTCGACCTGGACGCGGTAGTAGTTGCGTCCGCGCGAGGCATCATCGGTGAGTTCGCCGGCGTCCTGCTGCGATACCTGGGCGAGCGTCTGGTCGTTGGCGTTGGTGGTGTAGAACCAGCCGCGCCAGAACCAGTCGAGGTTTTCGCCCGATCCTTCTTCCATCGAGCGGAAGAAGTCGGCGGGCTGGGGGTGCTTGAACATCCACTGGGTCGAGTAGAAGCGGAAAGCTTCGTCGAACGCCTGGCGGCCCAGGATCTTCTCGCGCAGCATGATCAGGCCGGTCGCGGGCTTGCCGTACGCGTTCGAGCCGAAGCCGCGGTGGACCACGTCGGATTCGGCCATGATCGGCACCTGGTCGTCGTCGCGCATGTAGCCGACGATCTGGCTCGCGTCGCCCCGGCTGGCGGGCCACGTGCAATCGGCCGTCTGCGTCCACTCCTGACCGCAATACGTCTCGGCGTACTCGTGGCGACCGTAGTATTCGAGGAACGAGTTGAGGCCTTCATCCATCCACGTGTGCTGCCGCTCGTCCGACGCCACGATCATCGGAAACCAGTTGTGGCCGACTTCGTGGATCGTGACGCCGATTAGGGCGCGCTCCAAGCCTTCCGAGTAGTTGCCGTCGTCGTCGGGGCGGGCGCCGCAGAACGCGATCATCGGGTACTCCATTCCGAAGACCGGCCCGTGGACGTTGGCGGCCTTGGGGTACGGGTAGGGAAACGACATCTCGCCATAGGTCTTGAGTGTCTGGATCGTGGCGCGCGTCGAGACCTTGTCCCACAGCGGCATCGCGTCGCGCGGATAGAGCGAGTGCACGACGATGGGCGTCGTCGTGCCAGGATAGGTGTACCCGGCGGCGTCCCAGACGTAGGTTTTCGACGAGACCCAGGCAAAGTCGCGCACGTTCTCGGCGACGTAGTGCCACGTCTGCGTGCCACTCGAGGTCGGGCGCGAGGCGGGCGTCATCACCTCGTCGGCGGCGATGATGAAGACCGGCTCCTCGCTCTGGTAAGCGCTCGCCAAGCGGCTGCGCTGTTCGCTCGTCAGCACTTCGCGGTCGTTCTGGAGCACGCCCGTGGCCTCGACGATGTGGTTCCACGGCACGGTCAGCTTTACGTCGTAGGTGCCGAAGTTGAGGTAGAACTCGCCCTGTCCCAAAAACTGATCCGTCTGCCAGCCCTGTACGTCGTCGTAGACGCTCATGCGCGGAAACCACTGTGCCATCTCGTACAGGTAGCCGTCATTTACCATCTCCTTGGCGCCGCGTCCGTCGTCGGGAATGCGGTAGCTCCAGTCGATGTCGAACGAAACCGTCTCGCCGCTCTTGACGGGCGACGGCAGGTTGATCTTCATGATCGTGTCGTCGATCCGATAGTCGGCGGGAACGGTGCCCCTTCCCTGAACGATCTCGACGCGCGTCAGGTCATAGCCGCCGTCGAAGTTGTCCAACTCCAAGAACTGGCGCGCCTGGGGGCTGAGGTCGGCAGGGATCGCGGACTCCAGCTGGTACGTCCGGCTGTGCTCGCGGCTGCGGACGTTCTGGTCGAGTTGGACCCACAGAAAGGGCAGGTCGGACGGGCTGTTGTTGTGGTACGTGATGCGCTCGCTGCCGTAGATCTTGTGCTCGACGGTGTCGAGGCGGGCTTCGATCACGTAGTCGGCACGCTGCTGCCAGTACTCGGGGCCGGGCGTGCCTGCTCCGGTGCGGTAGCTGTTGCCCGAGGGCCAGTCGAGCGGGCGGAAGATGGAGTTGTTGGTGCCGTTTGCGTCGCCGCCCAACCAGTTCTGCGCGGACGCGGGAACGGCAAGGGAGAGAGCGAGCACCAGGAGGAGCGTGCGCATCGTGGGAGATGGAGTGTGGTACAACAGGACAGCGCGCAAGGTAGCGCAGGCGCGGGTGAAAGAGTATGAGGCGCGCTCCGAGTTCAAACATGTCGTGTCTCCGAAATATGACATGTTTGACGGATGCTATCCCGCCAGCGCATCGACGACCAGTGTCAGCGCGCCGCCCAGCGCCGCTCCCGAAAGCACCAACGTCCACGCCCGAGCCGTCACCCCCGCCAGTTTGATCGCCGCCAGCCCGACGATCAAGATGCCGAGCAGAATGACGATCTGCCCCAGCTCGAGCCCGACGTTGAACGCTAGCAAGGGCACGATCAGCGACTCCTCTCCGCCCAGCGCCGCGCGCAGAAACGACGAGAAGCCCAGTCCGTGGATCAGTCCGAAGACGGCCGCCAGTCCGTAGCGCGCATACGCCGATCGTTTCGACTCGGCCTCGTACGGCCCCGACGGTTGCCGCTCCTGCCAGATCGTGTAGAGCGCCGTGGCGACGATGGTCAGCGGAATCAGCACCTCGACCAGATGGCCATCGACCGTCACCAGTCCCAGCGTCGCCAGTGCGAGCGTGACGCTATGCCCCAGCGTGAACGCCGTCACGAGCCACAGCAATCGGCGCGCGTCGCTCAGCGTGTAGGCCGCCACCAGCGCGACGATGAACAGGATGTGGTCGTAGCCCTGCACGTCGAGGATGTGCGACAGGCCGAGTTGGAGAAAGGCGGAGAAGTCGTCCAAGAGCGCGCGTGGTGGAGCCGTCCGAAGGTAACGAACGCTGCGCCTCGCCGCGCGTCCGAACCCGTCGCATACACTTTCCGTTGAGCAGGCTCCTTTTTACGCTCTACTACCATGCCCGATACCACCGCCCAAGAAACGCTCACCATCACCGGCATGACGTGCGAGCACTGCGTTCGCGCCGTCCGCCAGGCCATTGACGGCGTCGACGGTGCCCACGCCGAGTCCGTCGCTATCGGCACGGCGACCGTCACTTACAACCGAGGCGACGCCCGCGCCGACGTGAGGGAAGCGGTCCAGAGCGAGGGCTACGCCATCGCAGGCTGACGCCGTTTACCGACTGCTCTACAAGCGCGCGGGACTACGCGCCCGGCGCAGCCGCTTTGCTATCGGGTCCGATCCGTTCGGCTTGCGCAAGCGTTTCGCGACGGCTCGGGTGACGGTTCGCAGTCGTCACAACAGCCCACCTTTCGCAGAGCCGAAGCCTTTCAGTTCTCTTCCCTCATCCTCCTGATGTCCCGCCCCTCTCCGCTGCTCCTCGTCGCCATTCTGCTCAGTCTGGGCGTACTGCCTGTTTCCGCTCAGCCCTGGAGTTGGACACTGCCTGCCGGTGAGGTTTTCGACCTGATCGAACGCGCCGACTATGCGGAATTGGCGGCAGATGGACGAGGAGGCGCCTATTTAGCCGGTACTGTCGCTCGCGTGACCTCGCTGGGCGACACCGCTCTGAGCGCGCGGGGAGGGCTCGACGTGCTCGTAGCTCGGCTCACCGGCAGCGGCGATGTCGTCTGGGCGCACGCGCTGGGCGGCTCGTTCGACGACACCGCGACAGATATCGCTGGCGACGAAGGCGGCCTGCTCATCGCTGGTCGGTTCTACGGTACGGCCACATTCGGAGCTTGGGTGCTGGAAACCTCGCCCGGAGACATGGGCCTGTTCGCCGCACGCCTCACCGACGAAGGCGAGGTCGTTTGGGCCAGGGCACTTGACGGCGGAGCGGTCGGCCGGGGAAACGTCGTAGTGTCATCCGACGGACGCGGAGGGGCCTACGTTGGAGGCACGCGGGCGCCGACTCGGGCCACGGGTCCTTACACGCTGGGCGGAGATCCCCGGTCGGATGGCTTCGTCATCAGAATCGGCTCCGACGGCACCCCACTGTGGGAAGTGGCCGTCGGTGGAGAAGGACGAGAGAGCGTCGATGCGGTCGTGGGCGATGGCGCGCGGGGCGTCGTCGCTGTCGGAGTCGTGGGAGCAGACGCGCGCATCGGCGATGTTCGCATCGGCGCGCACGATACGGATGCGCTCGTCGCGCGCATCGACCCAGAGGGAACGGTGAGCTGGGTGACGACGATGGGCGGTGCGGGTGCTCAGTCCGCGCGCGAGGTAGCCCTGAGTCCGCTCGGACGCATCGTCGTGACGGGCTCGTTCTACGAGAGGGCAACCATCGGCGGCGCCCCTCTCGAAGCGCAGTCGTACGGCGGTTTCGTCGCAAGCCTCGACGCCTCGGATGGCACGCCGGTGTGGAGCCGCCGCGTGGGCTCCTCCGCGCCCGTCCTGGCCGTCGATGCCGATGGCGCGCTGACGCTGGGCGGACGCGGGGCCGGGACTCCCTGGGCCGACGAACCGGCGGTCTATGGCGCTCCATCGTCCGGGTATCTCGCTCGCCTCGCGCCAGGCGGCCGCGTGCTATGGACAGACTACGTGCCCGTCGCGCGCAACGCACGGCTGGACGTGACCGGGTTGGCTCCGACTCCCTCGGGAGCGCTCCTGGTGTCGGGATTTGCGTTCGGCGCCGTCCTCGAGGGCACGCTGGAGCTTCCCCAAGACGGAATCGACCGCCGCTACGTCGCGTGTTACGATCCGTCTTTGCGAGTGGAGCCGCGTCCCGCCCCGGTCGAAGAGCCGACTGCGGACGAGCAGCTTTCGGTGGAGCCCACCCATGACGACGAGGTCGAGCTGGACTTCGTCAGTTCGCCGCCACCGCCGCCGCCTCCCCCACCGCCTACTTCGGGCGGAGGTCGCGCACGCACTCTGCCGCCGCCGCCGCCCCCTCTCGTCCCAGCGTCTGCTCAGTTGGGTTCGGCCTGGAGTCGCTCCGTACCAGGCACTCCGCGCGCACTGGCAGCAGCCCCCGACGGCGACGTTCTGATCGCTGGCTCATTTGAATCGTCCCAGTCGATCGGTGGCCAAACGCTCGCAAGCGCCGGTAGTGAAGACGCCTACCTCGTCAGGCTCAGTCCCGATGGCACCTTGCGCTGGGCACTCCGCATGGGCGGGCCGGGCCGTGACCGCGCGCTCGCCGTTGCGGTCGACGCCGATGGCTTCGCCTGGGTAGCGGGCTCCTTCGAAGAGTCCATCGAGGCGGGCAGCGCAGAGCTCGTCAGCGCGGGTGCTCAGGATGCCTTCTGGGTCCGCGTCTCGCCCGAGGGCGCTATCCTGCGGGCGCACCGGACAGGCGGTGGCGCGTCGGACGCCGCTACCGGAATCGCAGTCGGAGACGACGGTCGGGCGGCGGTGTCCGGCTACTTTGGTGGCGTGGCCGACGTGGGCTCGGTCCGGCTCACAAGCGCCGGAGGGCGCGACGCGTTCGTTGCCCAACTCGGGCTCGACGGCTCTCCGATATGGGCTCAGGCGATTGGAGGTAAGGGCGACGATGCTGCCTGGGCCGTAGACGCCCAATCAGCGGTGGCAGTAGCGGGTCACTTCGAGGGCGCACTCGCCGTCGGCGCCCAAACGCTTCGCGCCGACCACTCGGATGCCTTCACCGTCCTATTCGACGCAGACGGAGCCGTGGAGTGGGCGTGGGCGGCGACCGGTCCGGCCGAGGGCAGAGCCAGCGCCATCGCCCTCACGCCTGGCGGAGGCGCCGTCGTCGGAGGTGACTATGCGGGAAGTCTCGACGTAGGTGAGGCCAGCACGCTCGACACCGGTCCGCCTGGCCGCACCTTTCTCGGCGCGGCCTACGACGCCGACGCCGACGCCTTCGTCGCACACGTTAATTTCGAAGGGGCGACCGTATGGGCACAGTCATTCGCGGGACCGGACGAAGACAGAGTATCGTCCCTCTCGTTGACGCCGGGCGGCGTTGTGGTTGGCGGAATGACTGCGCGGGGAGGTTCGATGGGAGCGCTCATCCTGAAAGGCGGCGTACGGCCTGATGGATTCGTGCTCCAGCTGGATTCGCACGGCACGCCGCTCTGGGCCTACTCGCTGGGCGAAGGCGGAGGCGCCGCCGTCGCCCTTGACTCCCTGGGTGCCATCGTCGTAGCCCAGCCCGCGTTGTCCGATCGGCTGGGAGCGCCGGGCATAGGTAGTTCCGGAGGTCGCGCTCTGCAGTTTACGGTGCGCCAGTGAGGCGCGGCGAACACGTGCCGGAGATTTGCACCGGCTCCACGCGGTCACGACCGGGCGAGTGTATCGGCGTGAGCCATGGACACGCTTCGCTCGTAAGGACTAGGTGAGGCTGGCAGATCAGCCTGTGACAGCCAAAATGTCGCGGTGCAAGCCCACCCGCTGCTATCGCTAGCCAATACATGTTGGCATGGGCACACCGTCGCGGGTTGACACGTCAGCGCCTCAGTTCAGACGGCAACTCGCTCAGCCAGCCGCAGGCCAGCACGCCCCACAGGCCAACGAGAATCGCTTCGGCCGCGTCGTGGCGCAGGCTCGTCGGCGACTTGGCGCCGCTCCAAGTGATCACGGCTCGGGCCAGCGTGTCCGAGTGAGCTTTGGCGTCTTTGCCCGTTCGCTGCTCGCGCGGAAGAAGCAACTCGCGGCGCCACGTCTCGGCCTGAATGATGCGCGCTCGGATGCCTTGCCGCTCGGCTTCGCGTGCCCACACGTCGGCCAAGTCTCCGCCGCCTTCGAGGACGACACGCTCGACGTTGGACTCAGATCGGAGCAGGCCGTAGGCACCGCGCTTGAGCCGGTTGCGGGCGCCGAAGTTTTGCGAGCGGTAGCGGATCAGCCGTCCGTCGCGGCCAAAGAGCGCCAAGCCGGTGCGCAGGCCTAAATCGACGGCGAGCAGCGTGGGCGGTGGTGCATCCTCGGCCACAGCGTCAGGCTTGGACGACGTATGCGGCTTCGTCGGCCAGCATCTGAGGCACGCGTGTTTCGTCGAACGCGATGACGACTAATCCGCCGAATGCCGAGACGCGCTCGATCAGGTAGATGTCTTCGGTCAGTTCGTCGCTTTCGCGGTGTTCTTTTCTGTCCGCCTGAGCAACTTGGTCGAAGAACCCGTCGGCGTGGTGGAAGCAAAGGACGGATGGCGCCTCGCCGGACGCGTCGAACACCTCGCGGATGTTGCCCTGTGTCGGAGCCATCTCGCCCGCGTGCAACTCGGACAGGTTGACCTGGTGCAGTTGCAGGCCGGATGCCGAGGCGAGCGTGCCGACGAACACCTGCCGCGCCTGATCGTCCAGTCCTACCAAGACGATCGCGCGATTGGGGCGCGGGGTCTCGGTGGCGTAGGCCTGAAGAGCATCGGGCAAGCGAGAAGGATCGGTGAGGCGAATAGTTCGAGGCACAGTCAGCGGTCGGAAAGAGAGGGAGCGGTTAGACGCATTTCGAGCGCGCCGGATGCACCGCCGGATGCGAAGAAGCCGCCGCACACGTTACAACCTCGCGGCACGCCACCCGCTGAACCTTGCGCGTCACCCTCCGTTCACCAAGGCTCCACCGCCGTGCCCACCGTCTCCCGTCCTTAGCCGCTTCTCGCCGATGAGATCTCTCCGCTACGTCCTGCCCTCCGTCGTCCTCCTCGGGTTGGGCACGCTTCTGGGCATGACGCTCGAACAGCGCGTCTCGGACGCGCCAGACATGCAGCGCGACCTGCGTAAACTCGAAAGCGCCTACTACATCATCACGCAGCAGTACGTCGAGCCGGTCGATACCGGAGCGCTCACCGAAGCGGCGATCAGAGGCATGCTCGAAGAACTCGACCCGCACTCTAGCTACGTTTCGCCCGAAGAGATCGCGGCCGTGCAGGAGGGTTTTAGAGGTTCATTCGGCGGCGTCGGCATCATGTTCGAGATCGTCGACGATACGGCGCGCGTCATCACGACTATTTCGGACGGCCCAAGCGACAAGGCGGGCATCATGGGCGGCGACCGGATCGTCGGCGTGGACGACAGCAGCGCGGTCGGTTTCGACAACGACGACGTGCAGAAGGCGCTCAAAGGCGAGATTGGCACGCGCGTCGGCATGAAGATCGTCCGGCCCGGTTTGGCACAGCCGCTCGACTTCGAGATCACGCGCGGCACGATCCCGCTCTACACCGTCGACGCGGCGTTCATGGTGGACGATCAGACGGGCTTCATCCGCATCAACCGCTTCGCCCAAACGACGCACGAGGAGTTCCGCGAGGCCCTCGTCGATCTCAAGCGCAAGGGCATGCAGCGCCTCGTCCTCGACCTGCGCGACAACGGCGGCGGCGTGATGCAGTCGGCCATCGGCATGGCGGACGAACTGCTCTCGGGCGGCCAAACGATCGTGTCGACCAAGAGCCGCAACGTTCAATACAACAACTCCGAACGGGCGACCAACGGCGGTCTGTTCGAGAAGCAGCCCGTCATCGTGCTCGTCAACGAGATCAGCGCGTCGGCCAGCGAGATCGTCAGCGGCGCGTTGCAGGACCACGACCGCGCTCTCCTAGTCGGCCGCCGCACGTTCGGCAAGGGACTCGTTCAAGCGCAGTTCCGCCTGCCGGACGAAGCCGTTTTGCAGATGACGATCTCGCGCTACTACACGCCCGCCGGACGCCTCATCCAGACGCCTTACGACCGCCACGAGAGCAACGAGGCCTACTACGACGACAAGTTCGCCTCGCTTAACGAGTCGATGTTCAATCCGTCCGAGTACCGCGACAGCGTGCCTGACAGCCTGATCTATACGACCGATGGCGGCCGAGCGGTCTTCGGCGGCGGCGGCATCCTGCCCGACTTCGTCGTCGTGCCCGACACCAACTCGCTGATCCTGGGCGTCCGGCGCAAAAGTCTCGACTTCCGCTACGCCCGTTCGATCTTCGACAAGAGCGAAATCCAGCTGCGCCGCCAGTGGGCGGAGCCCGAGGCGTTCATCGCCGGGTACCGCGTCGACCAATCGGTCTGGGACGGTTTTCTCGCGTTCGCCGAGGACGATGACCGCGTCACCCTGACCGACGATCCGTCCGAAGCGAACGCGCGTGAGGGCATCTACCTGCGCGCCGAGTTGGAAGAGCACCGGCCCGAAATCGAGCGTCTGATCAAGGGCACACTGGCGCGTAACCTGTACGGCAGCACGCAGTGGTGGCCTATCACGCTGGGCGACGATCCCGTTTTCCGCCAGGCGATGAGCCTGTGGGACCGCGCCGAACGCCTTGCGATGGCCGTACCGGCTCGTCGGCAGTAACCGATTCGACTCACCAACCTCGAACCTGTCAGGTCTTGTACACCTGGCAGGTTTTTTCGTGCGCGCCGTCCGCCACTCATATCCTACGCTATCTATGTCCGCTCTAGCACGCCTGCTGGCCTTGCTTTGCATTCCCTTCCTCGCCGGCTGCCAGACGATCAAGGGCATCGGGCTCTCGTTCGTCTACGACCGCGCCGACCTCCCAGGCGAAAACGTGCGCATGAATCTGGCCTACGTCGACGGCACTCAGGACGACAAGCAGCGGCTCAACTTCTTCTTGCCGCTCGCCGATTCGGTCAGAGGCACAGCGTGGCCAACGGTCGTGTTTGTGCACGGCGGTGGGTGGAACGAGGGCGACCGCAACTTCGAGTTCGGCGGCGAAGACCTATACAACAACGTCGGCCGCTTTCTGGCTGGGCGCGGCATCGGCGCGTCGGTCGTCTCGTACCGGCTGCTCCCCGGCGTGACGCTCAGCGACCAGATCGCCGATGTCGCGCGCGCGGCGGCTTTCACGCGGCAACTCGCCGCCGATGCGGGCGGCGATCCCAACGCGCTGATCCTGATGGGCCACTCGGCAGGAGCCCACCTCGCTACCTACGTTGCGCTCGACACTCCAGCACGACAAGCCGCCGGACTTCCGAGCCAGTCGGTCTGCGGGGTGATTCCGGTCAGCGGCGCCGCTCTCGACCTGACCGATCGGCGCTCGTTCGAGATCGCCGAGGACTTCGACTACTATGGTTCGCGCTTCGGCCCGCGCGGCGTATCGTACGGCGAGCTTCCACCCGACGGACCGCCCTCGGCATGGCAGGCCGACGCGTCGGTTCTACCACTCGTCGACTCGAACGCACCTCCGTTCCTCGTCATGCACGCCGGGGGCGACTATCCTGCACTGATCCGGCAGGCCGAACTGCTCGTTGCCGCATTGCGGGAGGCGGATGTGTCGACCGAGTACGTCGTCGTTCCGGGCAAGTCGCATTCGCGCATCATTCCCACGCTGAGCCGCGACGATCAGGCAGCGGGACCGGCGATGCTGCGCTTCATCCGCGGGCTGAACTGCGAGTGAGCAGTCGCGGGCGGCAGCGGATGCCGTTGCCAGTTTGAGCGGCCGTGACAGTACTGGGCCGCGCCAGCGCGCGCGGAGAGTGCTAGTCGCTGCGCTCTCTCAGTGACGCGGGAGAGAAGCGTGGGTATCGTGATCAGGCTTCCAGCCGCTCCAGCAGCGCGTCACGGCGCGTGCGGCCGACGCGCAATTCCTTGCCGTCGTCGAGAACAGCGGTATAGGCACCGCCCGACGCCGAGCGAACGGCGCGCACGATGTCGAGGCGCACGATCGACGAGCGGTGGATGCGGCAGAACGCGGCCGGATCCAGGCGGTGCTGCAACTCGCCCAATGGCGTGTGGAGTGGGAGCGCGTCGGTCCCGGTGTGAGCGAGCGTGTACGAGCGGTCGGACTCGAAGTAGCGGACCGCTTCGACAGGCACGATGCGCTGTTCGTTGCGCAGCGTGACGAGGAGGCGGCGCAGGTAGGGCGGCGCGTCGTCGTGGTCGCCGGCGTCGGGCGCGGGGCGGTCGAGGGTCTCGCGGAGTTGACGCGCGGCGTCGCGCAGGCGGTCGGCCGAGAGGGGGCGCGGCAGGTAAGCGGCGGCGCCGATGCAGAGCGCGTGCCAAGCGTCCGCCTCTCCACCGCCGACGAGCACGATGGCCGGACCGACGCCGCGCATGCCCGGAGCCGCGAACGGCATCGGCGCGGCCTTCTCGCCTGGAGCGACGGGCGGAAGCTGCCGCGCGTCGAGCACAAGCGCGTCCGGGCACCGCCTCAGATGGCTCCACAATCCGCCAATCGTGCTTGAGGATTGCACGTCCGAACCGTCGCTTGCAAAGGACTTAGCGATCTGTTCGCGCTCCCCATCAGGGGCGACGACGCCAATGAGCAGCGGGGCGTGCGAAACGATCATGAAGCGGTGGCGGTCGGTGGATGCATCGTGCGGTTGGGAGCGCGAGGATGCAGTTGAGCGCGCAGAGGCCCTTTGTGAGCGCGGTGCGAATGAAAGACGCAGTCAAGTTAGATAGATTCGGTCTACATGCCAGCGACCTCTTTCCCAACGACGAATCAGCGCGCGTGCTCCCCTCGGAAGTATGCCCTGCTAGCCGTGTGCGCAATCTTCGCTCTCGTCACCGTCTGGTCGCCTGTCCAGGCACAGAACGCGGACTCGGCCATCTCCGCCTCGGGGATCGTGGTCGATGCGCGGACGAACGATCCCGTCTCGGGCGCCGCAGTCCGCATCGCCGGTACGACGCGTGGGACGGCGGCCGATGGCGACGGACGGTTCACGCTCTCGCTCTTCGCTTCGACTGCGGGATCTGATTCGCTCACCATCTCAGCCCTCGGCTATGCGCCGCAAACCGTCGCCGCGGCGCGTGACCTGCGCATCCGCCTAAAGCCGGCGACGCTGCGGTCGGGCGAGGTCGTCGTGACGGCGACGCGGACGGCCAAGCAGATCGAAGACGTGGCCGTCCCAATTCAGGTCGTCACGGCCGACGAGATCGCCAGCCGGGGCAGCGTACGGCTGAGCGACCTGCTGGCGACCGTTCCCGGACTGGTGCTCGCCGACGATCACGGCGGCGGCGTTCAGGTGCAGGGCTTCTCGTCGGATTACACGTTGATCTTGCTCGACGGCGAGCCGCTGATCGGGCGCACGGCGGGCACGCTCGATCTGAGCCGCGTCACAGTGGCAGGCGTCGAGCGCGTCGAAGTCGTTTCGGGGCCGTCGTCGTCGCTCTATGGCAGCGATGCGCTGGCGGGCGTCGTCAATCTGGTTACCTCGTCTCCGCGCGCGGGGCAGAGGGGCACGCTGATGGCACGCGGCGGCACGTTTGGAGCGTCCGAATTGACGGCCGAGGTGGAAGCCGGTCGTGACCGATGGAGCGCGCGCGGCTTGGTCAACCGCTCGGCGTCGGGCGGCTACGACCTGACGCCCGACGCGTTTGGCCCGACCGTTCCCCAATACGCCGACTGGACGGCGGATCTGCGCACGCGCTACGACCTGACCGACCGCGTCAAGCTGAGCCTGGGCGCCCGCGTCGCGCACGAAGAGCAGCAGGGCGCGTTTGCGCTGGGATCGGGCGACGAACTGCGCCGCTTCGACGACCGGGCCGAGCGCACCGACTGGAGCGTCCACCCCGAACTTTCGGCTCGCCTGACCAACCGTTTGCGCCTGACGACGACGCTTTACGGCGCCCGCTACATGGCCCGAACGCGCCACACTGCTCAGGCAAGCGACGACGTGCTGTACGACGATGCGTTCGATCAGCGCATGGCGCGCGCCGAAGTCCAGGCCGACATGGGATGGAGCGCCCGGCACCTGAGCGTCTGGGGCGGTGGTGTGACCGACGAGCGGCTGGCCGGGGAACTGCGCTACGGGAGGGACGACCCGCGCGCGACGCAGTGGTTCGCGTTTGGGCAGCACGAGTGGATGCCGTCGCGCGCGTTCCAACTCACCGGCGGCCTCCGCTTCGACGCCCACTCGGACTATGCCGCTCGCCTGACGCCGCGCGTTTCGATTTTGGCGCGACCGGCCGACCGCGTTCGGCTTAAAGCGAGCGTCGGCAGCGGGTTCAAGGCGCCCGCATTCCGCCAACTCTACCTCTCGTTCACCAACGCTGGCGCCGGATACAGCGTCTTTGGCTCGTCGCGGCTGGCCGATGGCCTGGCCGAGTTACAGGCGCAAGGACAGATCGCCCAAACCTTTGTCGATCCCTCCCTTCTAGACGACATCACGGCGGAGTCGTCGACGGCCTACAACGTCGGCTTGGCGTGGGACGTGTCGGATCGCGTGTCGGTCGAGGTCGGCGGGTTTTGGAACGAAGTGCGCGATCTGATCGAGACGCAGCCGGTCGCTCAAAAGACGAACGGGCAGTCGGTCTTCGGCTACTTCAACGTCGCCGAGTTGTACACGCGCGGAATCGACGTGCAGGCTAGGGCGCGCCCGGTCGATGGTCTGCAACTGACGGGCAGCTACCAGTTCTTGCAGGCGCGCGACCGCGAACTGATCCGCGACTTGGACGCCGGAACGGTCTTCGGACGCGACGCCCAAGGCGGCGAGCGTCGCCTGGCGTTGGCCGATTACGACGGACTGTTTGGCCGCTCTCCGCACTCGGCCACGCTGGGCGCCACGGCCACGCGCGGGGGAGCCACGCTCGACCTGCGCGCGCGCTGGCGAAGCCGCTACGGATACCGCGACCTGGACGGCAACCGCTTGGCCAACCGCGCCGACGAGTTCGTCGCTGGCTACGCCCTGGTCGACGCGACACTCTCGCACAGCTGGGCTCTACCCTCGGCCCGCCTCACGCTGCAACTCGGCGCCCGCAACCTCGGCGACGTGACCCGCGGACTGCTCGTGCCATCGATGCCGGGGCGGACGCTGTTCGCTCAGATCGGCGTGACGCTGTAACGCGGCGCACTGCTCCGGCTCCGAGTAAGGGGCGATTCACGGAAGCGTCTCCGCCGCTGGACTCATCCAAAACCAATCCACCAACCTCCATCTCTACGATGAACCGACTTTCCCTGCTTGCCCTCACCGGGCTGCTCGCGCTGACGGCGTGCGACTCTGCCGACGACTCGGGCGATCTGGCTCCGCTCAACGTCCAAACGGCGACCAACATCGAAGCCGACCCTACGACCACCGTCGATCCCAACACAGGCCGCCCGTCAGGCAACAACGACCTGTTTACGCTTTTCGACTTAGACAGCGGCGAGGTCGTACTCTCGTCGTCCCAGACCGACCGCACCATTCGCGAGCGCGATTCCGCCTCGACGGCGTGGGACATCGGTTTCAAAGGCTCGACGATCATCTTCAACGGCGGCACGAGCGGTCCGGGCGAGGGCAGCGCGCAGATCGTCAACGAGACGTTCGCCTCCGTCGCTGTGGCACCCGAGAGCGGCTACGTCGCCGACGGGTCGAACACCTCGTGTCCCAGCGTCCAGATGCCCGGCGGCACGTTCCCCGGAAGCTCGTATGCCATCTGCACCGGCTCGGACAACGGCTGGTACAACTACGACGGCGCCATCCTGACGCCGCTGGCGGGCCGCACCATCGCGCTCACGACGGGCGAGGGCAACTACGCCAAGGTGCGCATCCTGAGCTACTACCGCGATATGCCCGTCGCGCCGACGCAGCAAAGCCCGTCGCGCTACTTCACCTTCGAGTACGTCGTCCAGCCCGACGGCTCACGCAACCTGAGCGAAACGGCGGTCCGCTAGCGGACACCACCACCGTCGGGGAGCGCGCCTGTTTGGGCATTCTCTCGCTCAGCCGGGCGCGGGGTCTTTGGAGGCCCCGCGCCTTTTATCGTCGCCGACAGTTACCTCACCAACGCAGGGTTTTGGTGAGCGCGGCACCGCTCGCTTCGAGCCGGTAGAGTACACACCCGCCGACAGCCCGCTGCCGTCCCACGCTGCGTCGTGTTCGCCCGCCGGCGCATTCCATCGACCAGATGGCGACTTGGCGTCCCATCAGGTCGTAGATCGCGAGCCGGACCGCGCTAGTTTCGCTGAGCATGTAGCTGATGCGCACCTGTCCGCGCGATGGGTTCGGAGCGGCGAATCCAGCGTCACTTCGCCAGCGCTCGCCTGCGTTGCGTTCGGCGGGGGAGGCCGCCCGAGACACCTGCGCGACACGTCTGTCCGTCTGCCCCTCGGAGCTGCTGGTCACGGCGACGATCGCCCATCCGTGAGCGCGGCGATACTGCCTCCCAGGTCGACGCCTCCGGTACTCAGCCACTGCGTTCACGATGGGTTCGCCGTCGGACGGGGCTGCGCTGCGGACGGCCGGGCGAGATGGTGTCAGAGGGGACTCTCATTGGGAGAGGGGGTCGCTAACCGAGAAGATCGGCGATATGCTAGGTGCGGTGATCTGCAGGTCGCCGCTAGGACTACCGGAGGCGAAGAGGCCTCCCAGCACGCGGCTTCGTCCCGCCTGCTGGTCTGCCACGTGACGACCATCCGCCCGTCGAGCAGCGTCGCCGCCGACGCGCGCCCTGATCTGCCTTGAAGATGCGGGCGATGCGGAAGGGAGCGCCCGGAGTGGTCGACGGTGATCCGTAGATGCGACCGTTGACGTCCGAAACGTGCGCGAGTCGCCGACGACTTCCCACGCCGTCCACGCGACGCCGAAGCCGTCGCCCAGCGCGGTCACCGACGGGTCGAGGGTGCTTTCGTTGCTCGAACTGACCGAAGCCTGCGCGACCGCTGCGCCCCGCGCGTCGTAGCGCCGCACCCACGCCTGCCGGTCGAGGTCGGAGCGCCGATCCGTCCAGCCGATGACCAGCGCGTGTCAGGGATGGGAGAGACGTGCTGGTGTGATGACGAGAAGGTGGTAGATAAGTGGCGTGAGGTGGGTAAGCGGCGTGTCGCGGTAGCGTACGCAACAGCGTGATGGCGACGAGGTGCGCGCGTGAGTGTGCGACGACTCCGCCATCGCGTGCGCGGCGGTGATCTGCCTGGTCGTGGAGTTGGGCGTAGACTACGACGAAGCCGCGCGACAGTCGGCACAGCGGGTCTGTATGCCGCGCTGACGTGACGGGAGGTCGGCGGATGACGTGTCGGGCGACGGGCGCGTGGCGGTGATACTGTGGCGCGGCTCTGCTGGTCAGGGAGAGTGGTGTGCGTGGCGGGAGGACGGAGGGTTGCACGCTCCGTACGACACACGAGCGAGGCAGAACGGAAAGCGGCTTCCAATCAGTAACGGAAAGCCGCTTGTCGGAGGGCCAGCGTTACCGCAGCAGCGTCAGCGTCTTAGTGAGTGCTGCACCCCCCGCTTCGAGACGGTAGACGTACAATCCAGCCGAAAGGCCGCTGCCGTCCCACGCCGCGTCGTGGCTTCCTGCTGGACGAACCCCATCCACCAAAACCGCGACCTCGCGGCCCATCACGTCGTAGACCGACAGTCGAACCGGACCTGCTTCGGGCAGCGCGTAGGTGATGAAAGCCGTTCCCCTCGTCGGGTTAGGTGTGTTCTGACCTAGCGAAAGCTGCGTCACGACCACCTCGTCTCCAATCGCCGTCGACGTGCCTGCTGCGACCGAGAACGTGCCAGCATCGGCCCACTCGGACGCGTTGCCGTCGCGCATCGAACGGACGCGCCAGAAGTAGACACCGTCGGCCAAATCGGTCGCAGCGGTGCGGAGTTGCGCGATGCCGTCGAAGCGGGTTGATTCGGCGAAGTCGCCGCGCGTGCTCAACTCGACCTCGAACGTATGAGCCGACGCCTCACCCGTCGGAATGAACCACGACAGCGACGGAGTGCTCGTAGCGATGGTTACGCCGCGGACGGGACTACCCACGCGCGGAGCGACCGGAGCCACGCCGTCGCTCTTCATCGTGAAGCTCTCCGCAGGCGATGACCACGCCGTCTCACTGCCATCGTTGAGCCGCGCTCTGACACGCCAGAAGTACGTCTGCCCTGCTGCCAAGCGCCGCACGACGAGCGGGGAGTCGGACGTGTTGCGCGACACGGCTCCGGTGAAGTCGGACGAAGTAGCATACTCGACGGTATAGCCGCGCACTGCGTCCGATCCCCCCGAGACGTACCATGAGAGCGTCACGTCGTCGGTGTAGATCGTCGGATCGCCGGTCGGGTACGAGGCGACGGGCACGAGCGAGCCGCCCAGTCCGAGCGTGGCGAACGTACCCTCACTCCAGGCCGTCGGAGCGCTTTCGCCCTGAGCGATGGCACCGACGCGCCAGTAGTACGTCGTGGCCCAGTCGAGCGCCGGGGCGATCTCGACCGACGCGGCGTTGGCATCTCGGACGCGGCGCGACTTCTCGACGGTGGCGAACGTGGCGTCCGTACTCCACTCGACCTGGAAGCCCGACAGCGCCGAGCGCCTGCCGTCGACCCACCACGAGAGCGTGGGCTTGCGCGTGCGCACGATGGGTGCCGCGCCGCCGCCCGCGACGGGCCACGAAGCGACCGCCGTTCCCGCTCCAGAGGCGACGGCCTGGAATACGCTAAATGCCGCATCGACCGATGCGGCTGACGTGCTACCGTCGCTCGCCGACACGCTCCACGTGTAGTCCGCGCCGGGCGTCAGGCCGGTCACGTCGAGAGAGAGATCGGTCGTTGCTGGGTAGACGATGGGCGTACCACTGTCGGGAGTCAGCGTGACGGTGTAGCTCAGGCCGGTCGCCGCCGTTCCCAGGTACCAGGACAGGCGCGCGTCGGTCGAGTAGAGCAGCGCGCCGCCGGTCGGATACGAAGGCGTCGGTGCCGTCACGCCCGCGATGGCGACCGTCGAGAACAGAGCGCTAGTGCTCCAATCGGACGTCGTCGTCGCGTCGCTGCTGCGCACGCGCCACTCGTAATTGGCACCCGGTGCGAGCGTGACGGATTCGGCCGAGAGGTCGACGGTGCGGTCGGTCGTCGTGAAGTCGGCCGTGCCGTCAAACGCTTCGCTCGCCGTCGTATTGATCAGTTCGACTTCGAAACTCGTGGCCGATCCGCCCGACGTGTACCAGTTGAGCGCGGGTTGAAGCGAGTAGACGGTCGCGCCGCCGACCGGCCAACTCGCCGTCGGAACGGGTGCGCCGCCTCCACCGACGACCTCGAACGCCGCGTGATCGCTCACGCCGACGACGGCTCCATCCGTCTTGACGAGCGCGCGCCAGACGTAGCTGCCACCGCCCGCCAGCACGCCGCTCGGAGGCGAGTACGTGCGCACGTCGCCCAGCGCTGGGCTTGTGTGGACGGGCGTCGACCAGTCGGCAGCAGCGGCCGTCTTGATCTGCACTTCCCACGTGTGATCGGTCGTGCCGGTGACGATGTACCAGTTGAGCGCGGGCGTGGTCGAGTAGACCGTCGCGCCGCCGTTGGGATACGACGTGACGGGCGGCTTGTCTGGAACACGCTCGTCCCCGTCTCGAACGACCATACGGCCGACGCCTGCGACTCGTCTCCGAGTTGCGGCGTGGTGCGCTCTCCGGTGATGCTCCACCAGTAGGTCGACGAGAAGTCGAGGCCCAGCGCGGCATAGTCGAGCGTGTAGGTCGTCAGCACGCCGTCGAGCACAATCTCGGCCAGCGGCGCGTCGGTCACGTCGCTGTCGCCGTCGATGCGCAGCGTCCACGTGTCGGGAGTGGGACCGGCCAGCGTCCACTCGAACGTAGGCGTGAGCGGCGCGTCCGTCGAAGCGTCTGCCGGAGCGACGAGCGTCGGCGTGCGCAGAGCCGGGCGCGTGACGAAGTCGACGTTGGCGATGGCGGACCCGGCGACGGCGAAGCTGCTGTCCGTCGGCGCGAAGCCCCAGTTGGTTTGGCTCGGCGTGACGGTGTAGCTGCCGTCCGGTACGCGAAAGGTGTAGCTGCCGTCCGAACCGGCCGTCGTCGAGGCCGACTCATCGCCCGAGAGCGTGACCGTGAAGCCGTCGGCACCGCTGCCGTTGAGTTTGGCGACCATCCCGCTGACCGCGTAGATGGCGACGGCAGTGAAGTCGACATTGGACTGATCGGCGCTCAAGCCGGTCACGTCGTAGCTGCCGGGTGTGACGCGGTGATTCGAGGCGTCGGGCGTGACGGTGTAGTTGCCCGCCGGTACGCCTCCAAAGGCAAACGCGCCGCCGCTCGTCGTCTGGACCGTATCGGGCACAGCGCCGCCCTCCAGCACCACGTCGACGCCCGCGTCCATGCCGGTGATGGTGCCGCTGATGGTGTAGACGCGCGTGGCGACGAAGTCTTGTCCGGTCACATCGGCTCCGCTGACGGTTGCGCTGATCGTGGCGGGCGAGAAGGTGTAGCCTGCCAGTGAAGGCGTGAGCGTGTAGCTGCCGTCTGCGAGGGTAGCAAACGTGTAGGCACCGGTGCCGTCGGTCGTCTCGGTCGTGCTGCCGTCGCTCACCGATACGCCTGGCAACGGAGCGCCACCACTGGTTACGGCTCCACTTATGTCGTACCCGACCGGTGCTGAAGCAGCTTTCCACAGTTCCCGCCTATTGGCACCGCCGTCGTCGGCGCTGAAGTAGAGCACGCCGCCGGCTTCGGTCAGATGTTGCGGATAGCCACTACCACTGCCCGGCCAGATGTCCTCTACCATCGCTGTGCCGCCTGCCGTGCCGTCGCTCTTCCACAACTCGTTTCCGTTCACGCCGTCACTGGCCAGGAAGTAGAGCACGCCGCCGGCTTCGGTTAGATACTGCGGAAAGCTGCTACCGCTGCCCGGCGCGATGTCTTTCACCATCGCTGTGCCGCCTGCCGTGCCGTCGCTCTTCCACAACTCGTTTCCGTTCGCGCCGTCATTGGCCATGAAGTAGAGCACGCCGCCGGCTTCGGTTAGATACTCCGGAAAGCTGCTATCGCTGCCCGGCGCGATGTCCTTCACCATCGCTGTGCCGCCTGCCGTGCCGTCGCTTTTCCACAGCTCGTATCCGTTCACGCTGCCACTGGCCACGAAGTAGAGCACGCCGCCGGCTTCGGCTAGATTCCGCGGAGAGCTGCTACCGCTGCCCGGCGCGATGTCCTTCACCATCGCTGTGCCGCCTGCCGTGCCATCACTCTTCCACAACTCGTGTCCGTTCACGCCGTCATTGGCCATGAAGTAGAGCACGCCGCCCGCTTCGGTCAGATGTTGCGGGTAGCTGCTACCGCTGCCCGGCCGGATGTCCTTTACCATGGCTGTGCCGCTCGCCGTGCCGTCGCTCTTCCACAACTCCCATCCGTTCACGCCGTCACTGGCCAGGAAGTAGAGCACGCCGCCCGCTTCAGTTAGCTGTTGCGGAGAGCTAGGGTTGCCGCCCGGCCGGATGTCTTTCACCATCGCTGTGCCGTTCGCCGTGCCGTCGCTCTTCCACAGCTCGTTTCCGTTCACGCCGTCATTGGCCACGAAGTAGAGCACGCCGCCCGCTTCGGTCAGATGTTGCGGGTAGCTACTGCCGCCGCCCGGCCGGATGTCCTTCACCATCACCGTGCCGCTCGCTGTGCCGTCGCTCTTCCACAACTCGAATCCGCTCGCGCCGTCGTGGGCCATGAAGTAGAGCACGCCGCCTGCCTCGGTCGACTCTCGCAGAGAGCTACTGCCGCCGCCCGGCCGGATGTCCTTCACCATCACCGTGCCGCTCGCTGTGCCGTCGCTCTTCCACAACTCGAATCCGCTCGCGCCGTCGTGGGCCATGAAGTAGAGCACGCCGCCTGCCTCGGTCAACTCTCGCGGAGAGCTACTGCCGCCGCCCGGCGCAATGTCCTTCACCAGACTTGCCTGTGCTCGTGCGTTCGGGACCGAAAAGAGGACAATCAGGAGGAGCACAAACGCTCCACGGAATAGCTGAGACATGACCGAAGGGATGTGAAAGGGCGAGATATGAAGGGGTGGTGTCTGTATATGCGTCATTTCCCATCGCTGGACGACACGCAAAATGGATTTAGCTCGGGATGGAGCGGGGACCACGACCGTATATGTGCCTTCAGCCTCTCCATTTGCCCAACACGAGCGTTACAGATGTAGCTAAATCATCTGGGCTTCACATTAATGGAGGGGCATACCGCTGATTTCCCGCGCATACAGCGCGACCGACGGCGTTGCACCCGAAGCGACTTCACGCCGCACCCACAACGAGCTGATCACTTCGGCATTCCACTTGATCCACCGACCCAACCCATTATGCGCTACCTCCCGCTCCTGCTCCTCGTCGCTGCGCCGCTCGCCGCGCAGCCCGCTGACCTGTATGCCTTGCAGAAAGACGTGGCGTTCCTGTCGTCCGACCTGCTGATGGGGCGCGAGACTGGGACCGAAGGCGAGGCGCTGGCGGCGCGCTACATCGCCGAGCGGTTCGAAGGGCTGGGCCTGACGCCGGGAGCCGAAGACGACTGGTTTCAGTCGTTCGACTTCACGTTCACGACCAATCCGCACGCCGAGCCGGGCGAAGGCGAGGCGCGGACGGGCCGCAACATCGTCGGCCTGATCGACAACGGCGCGAGTGAGACCGTCGTCATCGGGGCGCACTACGATCACCTGGGACACGGCGCGTTCGGCTCGCGCGCGCCCGGCGACAGCGCCATCCACAACGGAGCCGACGACAACGCGTCGGGCGTGGCCGCGCTGTTTGCCATCGCCGAGCGGTTGCAGGCCGACGATGCGCCTCGCAGTCGCAATTACCTCTTTCTGGCGTTCTCGGGCGAAGAACTGGGTCTCTACGGATCGAAGTATTGGGTCGACGCGCCGACGCTGCCCATCGCGGGCGTCGCCTACATGATCAACCTCGACATGATCGGGCGATTGAACGAAGCCGGAGAACTGGCCGTCAACGGAAGCGGCACGTCGCCGGCCTGGAGTGGGGTGATCGCCGCCGCGGCTGAGCCGGTCGACCTCGACGCCAAGCTGCACGAGTCCGGTCTGGGGCCGAGCGATCACGCCTCGTTCTACCTCGCCGACATCCCCGTCCTCCACCTGTTTACGGGTCAGCACGACGACTACCACAAGCCGATCGACGACGCACACCTGATCAACTACGACGGGCTGGACCGCGTCGCGCGCTTCGCGACGGGTATCATTGCCGGTCTGGACGGGCAGGACGTGCCGTTCACCAAAACGGTCGATCAGAGCCAAGGCCGCATGAGCTTCAATGTCACGCTGGGTGTCATGCCGGACTACGTCTACGACGGCGAGGGCATGCGCGTCGACGCTGTTTTGGACGACCGTCCCGGCAAAGCCGCCGGTATGCAAAAGGGCGATATCCTCGTATCCCTGGGCGGTTCTACCATCGCCGGAATGCAGGACTACATGCGGATGCTCGGCGAATTGGAGCCGGGACAGACGGTTCCTGCTACCGTCCTGCGCGACGGTCAGCGCATCGAACTCAGCGTGACGTTTTAGCGCTTGGGATGATCACCGTCGTCCTCGCGGCCAGCCACTCCGGCGGATGGCCGTAGAACGTCACGTCGTCGACGATAGGTGCGAAGTCGCCGCGGCCGTCCGTGATTGTAAGCGTCTGGATGCCTTCGAATGCGAGTGCGACTTCGGCTCCGCCTCGGTATCCGTCCAGGATCGTGCGGGTAAGCGACTCGCCAGTGTCGGACTCGAACGTCACCGTGCGCGTGCGCGACGTGGCAGATGAAGTCGATTCGGCCAGCCGCAACGATACCAGGTTGATGGGCGCGTCGAAGTGGAGCACGAGAGATCGAGAGGTGCTCAGGACGGCACGTCCTGCCGTTCCGCCGAATCCTCTGAGAGCGCTGACACGAGTTTCTCCACTTCCGCCCTCGGTACGCAGCGTGACTCCGGCGACCGTCTGCGACACGACGCCATCGGCCGTGTGGGCCGACTCGAAATCAAACGTATCGTAGCGCGTCGTCGCTGTTTGCACCACCAGTACGATTATGCACACGGCCAAGGCAAAGAGCGACAGCGGCTTCAAAAGAGAAGAATGCACTGCCGGTGGGGACCGCGTTGTGTAGGAAACGCGACAGTTGTAGGAACGAGTAAATTACTTCGTGCCGCTCCGCATACAAAACTGGAGGCCCATAATCGCTAAACGCTCACGTTCCTGTCAGACCGGTATTGCCTCTGTCCGGTCGTCGAGCAGAAGCGCCGTCGCCGTCGGGTCGTCGCGCAGGCAGGCATCGCGCACCAAACTCTGGCGGACGTAAGCACGCGTGCGGTCGAGCGCTTGCAGGGCGAACCGGCGCTGAAGCGTACGCCCGAGCAGCCCGAAGCCGATGCGATACACGATGTTGGGGATCCGCGCGCGCTTGGAGAACGAATGGACGCGGAAGTAGACGCGCCCGCTCCACTCACGCTTGACGATCTCGAACGTGATCTCGCCGCGTTCGAAGTGCCCCTCCAGCGTCCGGTAACTATAGCCCCACACGTGCTCGTCACCCTCGGGCGTGGTCCGCGTCTCGTCGAGCGTGCGGCTGATGCGGACGCCGAACGGAAAGCGGAAACCGGCGAAGCGAGCGTCGAGCAGCATTGTCCGCCCCTCCATCTCGCTGTCGGGATCGAATACTCCGCGCACGCGCTTGGGGTTGGGGAAGCGGTACGCGCGCACAAACTGGGTGGCGCGGGCAAACGACCCGTTCTCCAAAGGTGGCCCAGGCGGTTCGGCTATGAGGTACGTGCGGTCGTCGTCGTGATTCCAGCCCGCAGGTGGCGCGCCAGACGAAGAGTCGGCGTCGAAGTTGAGCGCGCGTGCGGCCAAGTCGGCGAGTGTGCCTTGATGCGGTGCCATCTCAGCCGCGTCGCGCGTCGTCATCGGATCGGCGTAGGGCGCCTGGAACGTGCGCACGTCCACGTCGGCTGGTGGCGCGGACGATACCAGCCGCGACGCTTCGCGGCAAAACTGCGTCCACATGTACGTCTGCCCCTGCTGCGCCGCATGCGCCCAGCGGTAGGCGAGGTCTACGGCGGGCGTGTGGCTGCGCGCGCGCGAGTAGATGCGAAACCGAAGGCCTGGCTCGGCCGCAGATAGGTCGACGACTTCGAACGTGATGCGCCCGGCCTCCATGTGGTCGTCCAGCGTAGCCAGTTCGAACGCCGTCGGCGTGACGCGCGTGGCCTCGACGGGGCCGTCCCACGGGCCGGTGATGTGGATGTAAAAACGGTCGCCCACGGCCATGCGCCCGGTTTCGCCGTGTGTCTTCTCGAAGCGCGCGATCTCGGAAGGCGTGCACAGCTGCGGATCTGCCTGGATCTGCGCCATCCACTCGGCCGCCGCCACGACCGGGTTCGCCACGTCGATCTGGTAGCGGCGAAAGAAGAGCGGTCCCGTTCCCTCGCCGATGGTCTGCCGCTCTCGGTCGCGCTGTTCGAGGCGGCGGCTCCGTACGAGAGATGCCTGGTTGCGCTGCCACATCGCGTAGCCCCCAGCGGCGGCGGCGGCGGCGGTGGCAGCGGCGGTGGCGAGAGCGATTCGGCGAGTGGGAGACATGGCGTGGAGCGGTAGTGTGAGTCTGCTTGAATCCGATGCTACCGAGCCAAGGTCCCTGCCGGGCGGTAACCACCTGGCGAGAAAGGCGTAGCGCCGATCGTTCACCTTCCAACTGATCCGCCATGCTTCGCCTGCTCCTCGTACTCACCCTCGTGCCCACCGCTCCGGTCTGGGGCCAAGAGTGCGCCGTCCTGCTGCACGGCCTGGCGCGCACGTCCGGTTCGATGTCCGAAGTCGAACGCGTGCTGACCAACGAAGGCTACCATGTCGTCAACGCGGGCTACCCCTCGCGCGACTTCCCCATCGACGTGCTGGCCGAATCGACGATCCCCGGTGCGCTGCGAGAGTGTCCCGAGGCGGCGAATGTCCACTTCGTGACGCATTCGATGGGCGGCATCCTGGTGCGCTACTATCTGGGGCAACATCCAGTCAAGCGGCTGGGTCGCGTCGTCATGATGGGACCGCCCAACGGCGGCAGCCAAGTCGTTGACAAACTGCGCAGCGTGCCCGGCTTCGGCGCGATCAACGGGCAGGCGGGCGACCAACTCGGCACCGACACGACGAGCGTCCCCGTGGGGCTCGGTCCGGCGACGTTCGAG
The DNA here is from genome assembly GCA_963841855.1 of Rhodothermales bacterium. Taxonomy (GTDB): domain Bacteria; phylum Bacteroidota; class Rhodothermia; order Rhodothermales; family BA12; genus CAXBBB01. The sequence goes on from CAWJEJ010000003.1 coordinate 640,396, forward strand.
GTGGGCGTCATCGCCGGAAACCGCAGCCTCAGCCCGATCTTGTCGGCCCTGCTTCCCGGCCCGGACGACGGGAAAATCGCCGTCGCCCAGACGTGTCTAGGCGGAATGGCCGATCACATCGTCCTGCCCGTCACCCACACGTTCATGATGCGCAACGGAAGCGTGCTGCGGCAGATCGTGCGCTTCTTAGAAACAGGCGCGTTCAACGACGAGAAAGGCGAACGCGGCGCGTGGGATAGGGCAAGCGAATAAACTCTACGCTGCCTCCAACTCAGAACGTGAGACGACGAGTCGGTCGATTTCAGCCTGCGCGTCGCGGGCTTTCTGGCGCTCCTTCTCGACGATGTCCTCGGGTGCACGCTGGAATAAGTAGCCAGCATCTGAAAGAACTCCATCATATTTCGTAGCCAGCAAGCTCTGCCCTCATCTCTGACATAACCTCTTCGAGTTTTCGCCTCACTTTATCACCTAAATCCTCAAGAATAGACTGAATGGCACTGATTTGCTCTGGGGACATAGCGCCTAATCCAGGACCACCTTGAATAACTGAATATGTCGCTTGTCTCTGTTCCTCCATCAGAGCTTCAGCCTGATTTAGGAAGACAAAAAGCTTATCTCCAGCGACGAGCCGCAAACTCTGCATTTCATGCATAATAGCAACATGAGCATCGTTGTCGTCTTGCAAAGCATCGAGGGACGAATCCATAAGATTTGCCAGTTGCTCTTCATAATCGAATTCATCTTGCGACTCTATTGACTCCATTATGCTTCGAAAAAATCCCTTGGACTGGTCGAGCATTCTTTGAAGCACCCCAATCGAACGACGCCGACTTTCTCTGCCTGCCTTAGCTCTACCGTCTATCAGGCCCCAGAAGTGTTGGAACTGAGAACGCTTCTGCTCAAATCTCTGAAATCGAACCTTGGCCTTGACTTCATTTTCTGAGTTGAGACGAGATAGATCTGCCTCATGGTCACGCTGGAGTCGCGCAATCTGTGCTGTCTTGTGATCCCGATCTTTCTCTTTAGACTTCGGAACCCGCTCTGATGCTTGACAAGCCAGCCCATTCCTGCGATGAGTCAGATTTGAAGCCATCCACACCCAAGCGGGAATTGAGTTAATGAAGGTGATCTGAGAACTGGTGGCCATTGCTCAACCTAACTCGTCGCGCGAAGCCGTCAGTCGGTCGATTTCGGCTTGGGCATCGCGGGCTTTCTGGCGCTCCTTCTCGACGACCTCCTCGGGCGCGCGAGCAGTAAACTTCTCGTTGCCCAACTTGCGCTCGACCGACTGCAAGAACTGCTGCTTCTGCTCGATCTCACGTGTCAGCCGGTCGCGCTCGGCTTCCAAGTCGATCATGCCTGCCAGCGGGACAAATACCTGCGCATGTCCGGCGACGACCGTTGCGGATGCCGACGGGCGCGGCGCGTCGACGGCGACTTTGATCTCGGCACGGGCCAAGCGGGCGAAGTAGGCCGAGTGTTCGTTGAGCGGCGCGATCAGATCGGCCTGCGATGTCGCGAGCGATACGACCGCGGCGACCTCCTTGCTCGGGGCGACGCCATAGCTCGCCTTGACCGAGCGGACGCCGCTGACCAACTCTTGCACCAACTCGAAAACGGCCAACGCTCGGTCGTCTTCGTGGGCGGGCGAGTGGGCGGGCCAGCTGCTCGTGATGCAGGCTTCTCCGGCAGCGCGCGGACGCAGGCGGTGCCACAACTCTTCGGTGATGAATGGCATGAACGGATGCAAAAGCTGCATCATCTGCTCGTACAACTCGACGGCCAGAGCGATCGTCTCGTCGCTCATCGTCTCGCCTGCGTCGGGCTTGATCAGTTCGAGGTACCAGTCGCAGTAGTCGCGCCAGAACAGGTCGTAGAGCGCCAAAACGGCTTCGCTCAACCGGTAGCGCTCCATCGACGCCTCGACGGCTGCGATCGTTTGGTTGAGGCGCGTCACCATCCAGCGCTCGACGAGCGTCAGGTCGGCGAACTCGCGCGTCCTGAGGTACGACGTGTCGGCGTCCATGAACTGGCCGAACACGTTGTACGCGTTCCAGATCTTGTTGGCGAAGTTGCGGCCCATCTCGAACTTGGTCGGCTCCAGTCGGATGTCCTGGCCAGGCGTGCACAGCACGGTCAGGCTGTAGCGAACGGCGTCGGCTCCATACTGCTCGATCATGTCGATCGGGTCGATGCCGTTGCCCAGACTTTTGGACATCCACCGGCCCTCTTTGTCCTTGATCATGCCCGTGATGAACACGTCGCGGAAGGGCGGCGCGTCCATGAAGTGCAGGCCCGCCATCACCATGCGCGCGATCCAGAAGTAGAGGATGTCGTAGCCGCTAACGAGCACGTGACCCGGGTAGAAGGCGGCCAGATCGCGCGTCGTGTCGGGCCAGCCCAGCGTGGCAAACGGCCAAAGCCATGACGAGAACCACGTGTCGAGCACGTCGTCGTCCTGCACCATGCCCGGCTCGGGTTGGTCGATGCTGACGACCGGATCGCGCGCTGGGTCGCGCTCGCCGCTGGCATCGACGTAGTACCACGCCGGAATCCGGTGCCCCCACCAGAGCTGGCGGCTGATCGTCCAGTCGCGCACGTTCTCGAGCCAGCGGTAGTATTCGTTCTCCCAGCGCTTGGGATGGAAGACGACTTGGCCGTCGCGGACGACCTCGAGCGCGGGATCGGCTAGCGGCTTCATCCGCACGAACCACTGCGTGCTCTGCAGCGGCTCGATGACGGCTTTGCTGCGGCTGCTGATCGGGACGGTCGCGCGGTACGGTTCGATCTTGTCGAGCAGCCCGGCCGCTTCGAGATCGGCGACGATGGCGCGACGCGCGTCGAAGCGGTCCTGCCCGGCGTAAGGACCGGCGGCGTCGGTCAGCTTGGCGTCCATTCCGATGACGCTGATGAAATCCAAGTCGTGGCGCTTGCCGATGTCGAAGTCATTCTTGTCGTGCGCGGGCGTGATCTTGAGCGCTCCGGCTCCGAAATCGGCCTTGACGTAGTCGTCGGCAATGACGGGGACGACGCGATCGGTCAGCGGCACGCGCACGTTCTTGCCAACGTAGGACGCGTAGCGCTCGTCCTCTGGATGGACGGCGACGGCCGTATCGCCCATGATCGTCTCGGGCCGCGTCGTCGCAACGGTGATGCTGCCGCTTCCGTCTTCTAGTTCGTAGCGGACGAACCACAGGCTGCCGTCGCGCTCGACGCTGTCGACCTCCTCGTCCGAGATCGCCGTCTGCCCGTCCGGGTCCCAGTTGACCAAGTAGTTGCCCCTGTAGATCAGACCGTCCTGGTACAGCTTGACGAACGTCTCTTGGACGGCGCGCGTGAAGCCCTCATCCATCGTGAACCGGCCTCTTTCGCTGTCGGCGCTGACGCCCAGGCGCCGCTTCTGCTCGAGGATCGCGCCGCCGTACTCGTCTTTCCACTCCCAGACCTTGTCGATAAACGCCGCTCGGCCCAGATCGTGGCGCGTCTGTCCCGTTTCCTCTTTCATCGTCTGCTCGACCCGGTTCTGCGTCGCGATTCCGGCGTGGTCGAGGCCCGGCATCCAGAGCGCGTTGTAGCCCTGCATCCGCTTCATCCGCGTCAGCGCATCCTGAACCGCGTCCTGCAACGCGTGCCCCATATGCAGGCGGCCTGTCACGTTGGGCGGCGGCATCATGATCACGAACGGCTCCTTGTTCGAGGTCTCGTCGGCGTGGAAGTAGCGCGCGTCCTCCCAGTAGCTTTGCCACTTGGCTTCGATGGCCGACGGCTCGTACGAAGTCGACGCCTCGTTGGCGGCGGGTGGAGTCGGGATGGGGCGGTCGGTCATGGCATCAGTCGGCAAAAGGCAGAGGCGCAAGATGCAACGCCGCCGCGCTCCGAATCAACGCGCAGACGCGAGGATGGGGCGAAAAGGAAGAAGCGAGACCGAACCGGCGATAGACACGCTCGTTGACTCGTACCCACATCGTAATCACGATACTATGACGGTGAAGACCAAAATCGTACGCATCGGCAACTCGCAGGGCGTGCGCATCCCTAAATCCGCACTTGCTCAGAGCGGACTCTCCGGTGATTTAGAGATGGAAGTTGCCAATGGGCGCATCATACTGCACGCACCATCGCATCCGCGAGCCGGATGGGAGGAGGCATTCACAGAGATGGCGCAAAATGGAGACGATGAATTACTTGACTCGGACACGTCGACTTCGTCATGGGATGATGAGGAGTGGGAATGGTGAGTCGAATCTTCCGCCGTTTCGACATACATCTCGTAACACTCGACCCAACGCTAGGTAGCGAGATCAAGAAGAAACGGCCTTGTCTGATCGTCTCGCCAGACGAAATCAACCGCCGCCTTCGCACAGTGGTCGTACTTCCGATGACGAGTAAAGGCCGTTCTTACCCATCACGCGTCGCTTGCACGTTCCAAGGCACAGATGGGCTGATCGTGCTCGACCAAGTCCGCACCGTCGACAAATCGCAATTGGTAAAGCTTTTAGGTACTCTTGACTTCGAAACACAGCAGCAAGTAGCAGATCGGTTGCGCATTTTCTTCTCTGAATGACTGACCGCAACACCGCCTTTCTCGCCCTCCGCCCCACCGTCAACGCCGACCCCGATGCGGCTTCGTCGGACGTCGAGCGGTTCTTCCACGCGACGCTGCGGCCCGTCCTCAAACTGCAAAACGAGACGCTGCTGACAATCGTCGCGCGCGGGGTGGGCAAGCGGGTGAAGGGGCTAGCCGACTTTGCGCCGGACGATCAGCGCGAGCGGTTGATGCAGGCGTTGGCGGGTGACTCGCGGCTCAAGCGGACGCTCGTCGGCGTCGTGTACGGAATGCTGACGGCCCAAGAGTTGGCGTTTGCGCTGGACCACGAGGCCGAGGTCAGGCGCCGGATCGTGTCGCTGCTGGGCGAGCGGGTGCGGAGCCAGTCAGAAGCGGTGGCGCAGCGCGTGAAGATGTAGCACCTCGCAGGTGACCGCGCACCGCAGTTCGTTGATTGAGATTCTACCTCTTTCGCGCTATGCCGATTCGCCTTCTCGTTTTTGCCCTCGCCTCGCTGCTCGCAGGCTGCTCCTCGTCGCGCCCTGATTCTGACCGGCCAGCCGACCGCGCCGTCCTCACCGGATCGGTGACGTACCGCCCACGCATCGCGCTTCCACCCGACGCCGTCGTGACGGTCCAGCTGCTCGACGTGAGCCGCGCCGACGCCGCCTCGACGGCACTCGCCACCCAGACGATCCGCACCGACGGTAAGCAGGTGCCGGTCGCGTTTCGCCTGGCATACGACCCGTTCAACGTGCATCCCAGGATGCGCTACGTCGTTCGCGCGTCGATTCGCGACGGCCAGGGAGCGATGCTGTGGACGAGCGACGCGGCCTATCCCGTCCTCACCCAGGGCGCGGCGACGGACGACATCGGCATCGAACTCGTTCAGGTGGCGCCTCGCGGTTCGACAGTCATGCAGACGCCGCGTGAGAAACTCGTCGGTACGTCGTGGCGATTGTCCGAACTAGACCAGGGCAGCGGTATGGCGCGCGTGGACGCCGACGCCGACTTTACGCTCACGTTTACGTCCGATGGCAGCTACTCGGGCCAAGCCGACTGCAACCGCTACGCCGGGACGTTCCGCACCGACGGCGACGACCGGATGACGCTCTCGCAGGGCTTGTCGACGCTCGCGGCGTGTCCGTCGGGGACGGCGTCGAATGCATTCTTCCGCTCGTTCAACGGCGTCACGCAGTTCATCGTCGATGGTGAGCGCATGATCTTGTCGGGCGCGAGCGGCACGCTACTCTTCCGCAGCGACGATAGGATCGAGACAAGTAGCGCCGATTTGCCGATGCTGCCTCAGCCGACGCGTCAGACGTACGTCTATGCCTGCCCCGGAAACGGTCCCTCGTTCACGACGCGGACGGGACCGGGCGAATTGGCGGTCTGGCTGCCCGAATCGATGGGTTTGGGATATCACGTACTCGGGCAGGTCGGCGCGGCGAGCGGCGCCAGGTATCAGGACGGCGATCTCGTCGTCTGGACCCAGGGCGAGACGGCTATGCTCGAAGCGAATGGGCGCAGTTACGCCAATTGCCGCATCGACTACGACGCGTCGCGCAGCGCGGTGGCTCGGCTTGGAGGCGTCAATTTTCAAGCGTTCGGCCAGGAGCCCGGATGGGAACTGACGATCCGCGAAGGCGACCACATCACGTTTGCCTACGACTATGCCACCAGGACGGCTACGACGCCCGCTCCGGCTCCCCAGCGCGACGCTCAGGGCCGCATGGTCTATCAGTCGCGCACCGATTCCGACGCGTTGACCGTCACCGTCGCCCGCACGCCCTGCGCCGATTCCATGAGCGGCGAGCGCTTCGAGTCGACCGTGACGGTCGTGCACAACGGAGGCACGTACCGAGGATGCGGCCGGACGCTGCGCTGAATCAGGCGAATGGGACTCGGCGCAAACGGAGTGTCGCGCATCCTGCCGAGCCGACTGCGCAAAAAGAACGAGAGCGGCGCCCGAATCTCGGACGTCGCTCTCTGGCGGAAAAGCGTGTGATCTAGCGATCAGTTGGCGTTGTACTCGCGGAAGATGTTGGCGACCTGAGCCGCTTCGGCTTCGGTGCGCGGGTGAACGCCCAGCAGAACGCCGCCCTCCTTGAGTCCGCTTTCGTAGCGCTCGACGCGCTCTTCGGGGATTCCGGCTCCTACGAGTCCGCCCAAGAGGCTTCCGCCCAATCCGCCCGCTCCGGCTCCCATGAGCGCCGCAGCGATAGGGCCACTGATGGCGAGACCGATTCCGGGAAATACGATAGGTGCTGCGGCCGCGCTGATGGCACCCAAGATGCCACCGATCGTGCCGCCGACGGCACCGCCGACTCCGGCTCCTTCGGTCGCTTTGCTGCCCATCTCGGTGTGCGCAGCTCCAACGGTGCCATCACCGGTGTAGTGCGAATCACGCGTGTCCTGAGACATCATCACGCTGATCTGGTCTTCTCCAAATCCGGCGGTGCGAAGATCGGCGTAGGCGCGGTCGGCGTGGTCGCGGTCTTCGAAAAAGCCGGTAAGAGGCGGTCGTTCGTGGTTTGCGTCGTAGTCATAGTATCTGAGAGTCTAGTGAAAGGCCAGCCACCGGGATCGGCGTTAGGTTACTCTGTTCTATGGAGCTCGCTCCGGTCGCCGTTTCGGCGAGGTGCGAGGGACTTGTAACCTGCACACTTCTCTAGGCTCGTTACACCTTTCCAGTCTGACGTTACGCCGCATCCGGCTTGGCGCGCCCCATCAGCTTGCGCAGCAATCGTCCGTCGATGGCGGCCAGGCCGATGGCGATCAGCACCAAGTCCGCCCAGTTGGCGCAGCACTAGTCTCCTCTTTGAGCACCAGCACGCCTAGCAGCAGCGCCGTGATCGGAACGAGGAAGGTGACGAGGACGACGTTGGTCGGGCCGGTCGCGGCGAGCAGGCGGAAGTAGATCGTGTAGGCGACGGCGGTCGAGAGCAGCGCCAGCGCCAGGACCGCGCCGACGCTCGACCACTGCACGTCCGTCAGCGTCCACGGCTGATCGACGATCAGGGTGACGGGCAGCAGCAGCAGGGCGCCGCACGCCGAGTTGCCCGGTCGCCATCGCCGTCGGGGCGATCTTGCCTTTGAGCGTGCGCGCGTAGATCGTCGTTCCGGCATAAAACATCGACGCGCCGACGCAGGCCAGTTCGGCCAGCAGCATCCCGTCGACCCCGCCCAGCGCCGACGGGCCGATGATGACGCCGACGCCCGCCAGCCCGACCAGCACGCCGCCCAGACGCGCCGGGCGTGATCGTCTCGTCGGACGAGAAGAAGTGCGCCATCAGCACGCTCCACACCGGTGTGCTCGCGTTGAGGATCGCGGCCAGGCTGCTGTCGATCCGCGTCTGCCCCCAGAACAGCAGGGTGAACGGGATCGCCGAGTTGAACGCGCCCAGAATGAACAGCGAACGCCACAGCTTCCACTCGGTCGGCAGCTTGACACCGATCACGCGAACGGCGATCAGCAAAAACAGCGAGCCGAAGATCAGTCGCCCCTGCACCAGCGTCAGCGGCGGCAGGCTGACGAGCGCCAACTCGGCCCAGAAGAACGAACTGCCCCACAGCAGCGACAGGATGCCCAGCATGCCCCACTGCGCGGTCGTCATGGGGCGGTTGAGGTCGGACATCGGCGCGGGCGGTTGAGAGGGGGCAAGATCGGGCGCACCATCCCGCGACCGACGGCGCACGCCGAATCTCCGCACAACACGAAACGGGCGAGCCGCCTCCCCACCACGAAGAGACGACTCGCCCGCATTTCCTCCGCGGAGGAAAAGGGTCAGCGCACGACGACGAACGGTCGCACGACGGAGGACTCCGCGCTCGTCACGCGCAGCAGGTAGGTGCCCGGCGCCAGATCGGGCGTACGCAGCTGGAGCGCCTGGCCCGACACGACGGCGCCCTCGTGCAGCACGTCGACGCGGCGGCCCAGCACGTCGTAGACCGTGACGGTCACGCGCTCCGTCCGCTCACTCACGACCTCGACCGTCGCCGAGCCACGTGCCGGGTTGGGGAACGTCCGCAGCGTGATGCCGCTCGGGGACACGGCGATGGGATCGGGCGCATCCGTCGACACCGCGCCGCTGCCGTCGAACGTGCCGAGCAGGAGCGTCGTGGAGCCGGATGCAATCGGAAGCGTCCGGCACGTGGACCTTCCATTGGTACCGATGATGCATGCTTTGCTGGTACCCAGCGAGTCGGCGGACATCCAATCGTTGACGCCGTCGCCGTTGAGGTCGGCGATGGCGACGCTCACCGTCCCTGGACCTCCGGCTCCCAGACTTGCAGAGTAGAAGTAGTTGTCGGCGTCGTTGGGGTCGGGTGTGAAGCGGATGGCGCCCGCCGCATCGCCTACGAAGATGTCCATGGCCCCGTCGCTACCGATATCACCGATCGCGACAGACAGTCCGTTGCGTGTGTAGGTATCAGCCGACCGTATGTCGCACGTGAAGGTGCGGCCGCCCTCGTTGCGGCAGCCGAGCACATCCGAGCCAACGGTGGCGAACGCGAGGTCTAGATCGCCGTCGCCGTCCAGATCCCCGGCAGCGATGCCGCGCGTTCCGGTGGCAGGCGAGTCTGTGAGCGTGATGATGGAGAAAACGGGGGAATTAGCCGATTTGCCGATGCTCACCGCACCCAAGTTGAAAGCCACGACGGTGATACGGGTGTCGGACGAGACGGCAAAGTCCGGCAATCCGTTGCCGTCGAAATCTCCGGTCACGATGCCGGTTGCCTCACCGGATAGAAAGGAGCCGCCTACGTTGACGCAGGTGTAGGAAGCGAAAAAGCCTCGTCCGTCCGTCAGGCACAGGCGAGTCTGCGCGTTGCGGGCGACGAAGATGGGGTCCAGGATGCCGTCGCCGTCGAAGTCGGCAGCGGCAACATCTGTGTTGATCGCGCCGTCACGGAACGAATCGTCGTCAGGAAAAAAGCAGAAGAAGCCGGTCGTGTTCTGGGCGCATATCTCACGCCTTCCGGCACCAGCGATGACCACGTCGTCGCGTCCGTCGCCGTCCAGATCAGCGACGAATCCGCCCAGGCTGGAACTGGTGGCAGCGGTCTTGAATCGCTCCTCGACTATCGCTTGCCCAACGAATTCGGTGCACGCCGCCGCCGTGCCATCGGCCGAGATCGCGCAGACCGAGTCCGAAGCCGCAGAGGTGAGGTAGATCGCGTTTCCGCTGACAGGAAGGCCCGACACGATGGCGCCCGAAGGCTCGCCCGCGAAGTTGCCGACGGCCATCGCACGCGTCGCGTTGGTGTTGCTGCCCAGGTTGCGGCACGAATAGTTGTCCGACCCACTCTGGCTGCACAGGCGGCTGGGGTTGCCGACGTTGCCCCACACGACGTCGGGGCGTCCGTCGTGGTTGAAGTCGGCGACGGCGGCGGCGTTGGTGTTGTTGCGCTGGTTGGGCAGCGCGCGGCAGGTGAAGCCGCTAGCCGCCGATGGCGTGTTGAGGCAGACGGTGTTTTCTTCGCCCGAGTTGGTGCGTCCGATGCTCAGGTCTGTCCGGCCGTCGCCGTTCATGTCAGCAGCTACGACGGCTCGGCCTCGACCGCGAGATCCGCTCAAGCCGAAGCATTCGAAGGCGACGCGGGCGGCGCTTCCGTCGGTCGGGGCACCGTCGTTGCGGCACCAGCGGTCGCCTCCCCCGGCGAGGGCCACGTCGAGGTCGCCATCGTCGTCGAAGTCGGACAGAGCCGCGTCGAAGAAGCCGACCGCCGTCGTCAGTGTTTCGCACGTTGCGGCATCGCTGTCACCGGGCGTTCCATAACACACCTTCTGATTGCTATTGGGGCGAGCGAAGACGGCGTCGGGGATCGCGTCGCCATCCACGTCGCCGATCTGCACGTCGTACACGTCGAGGACCAAGGCGGCACCGACCAACCCGGTGCAGCCGAACGTGGGCGTGGGGCCGCCACTGCTTTCGCACAGGCGCGGAGCAGAGTCATCGCCGTAGCCGATGATCAGGTCGAGATCGCCGTCCAAGTCCCAGTCGGCGACGGCGATGGCGCGGCTGTCGGCAACGGTCTCGCCGATGTCCGAGCACGTCATGGCGCCGCTGGCCGATCCGAAACAGAGTTGGTCGCGGGCACCGACGTTGGCGAGGGCCACGTCGGTGTAGCCGTCGCCGTTGAAGTCGGCGGGCGCGGCCTCGAGCGTAGACACGCGGGCGCCGAACGCGGTGCAGGAAAAGGCGGTCGTGGAATTGTTGAGCGGCGTCGTGTTGGTGCAGACGAGGTTGTCGCCCGTTCCGGCGATGATCAGGTCGTCATTGAGTTCGACGCTGGGCGTCTGGGCGATTGCGGTGCTCGCGCAGAGCAGGGCGAGGAGGAAGAGTGGGGCGTGGTGCATGGGTGCGGTGGAGTGAGAGAGTGAGTCCATAATGCACGGCGGGCTACTCCCTTCGTCTACCTCTTTGAGGCTATTCCGAGGTGCCCCAAAAAGGTATTCCGTGCCGAGACGGAGCAGTTTGCAGCCATCCGCAGGACCACCCCGCCTGCGGCACCCCTCCTTCAAAAGGAGAGGACGGTCGTTGTCGCAGGGGATATAGCTGAAGGCAAGCACAGAACCTGCTCGCCCCTTTCGGAGGTGGCCCTGACCCAAAAGGGGGAACGCGAAGCGAAAGGGCGGAGGAGTCCCGCGGCCGAACGCCGTCGCTACGCCTCGCTGTCCGGCGTCACCAGGCCGTGCTCCCACACCCACGCAACGGCTTGGGCGCGCGTGCGGACGCCGAGTTTGTCGTACATCCGGTTGACGTGCTTTTTGACTGTCCATTCGGAGATGAACAGGGCGCCAGCGATCTGCTCGTTGGTGCGTCCGCGCGCTACCAGCAGGGCAACTTCGGACTCGCGCTCGCTCATTCCTTTGCGTTCGAGCGCGTCGGGGCCTTCGGGCTGGGGTGCCTGGCGTCCGTCGGCATAGATCATGGCCAGGCGGCGGCTCAGCCACTCGGTTTCGCCCATGCCGACGCCTCGGATGGCGTCGACGATCACGCTCAGCGGCTCCTGCTTGGTCAGGTAGCCCGCAGCCCCGGCGTCGAGGGCGCCGATCAGGTAGTCGGCCTCGTCGTAGGCCGACAGGATCAGCACGCACACGTCCAGCCCCTCCTCGGCGACGGCGGCGACGACTTCGAGTCCGGTCATGCCCGGCATTTCCAGGTCGAGCACCAACACGTCGGGCTTCTCAGTCCGTGCCAGCGCCATCGCGCCCGGCCCCGAGTTGGCGACGCCGACGACGGTCAGCCCTTCCTGGGTCTCGAAGTAGGCGTGCAAACCGGCGACGAATGCCGGGTGGTCGTCGGCGAGGACGATGCGTAGATCGGGCATGGCAAGACGAGCGGTTGCGAACGCTCCAAGATGCGCGCCGCTGGTCGTGCTGGACGTACCCTTTGGAACCATTTTCGACATACGTGCTGATGTTATTTATCGATTTTGGCGGTTGGTCCGACCCGAACGGTGACCGTCGTTCCCTGACCCGGCGCCGAGTGCAGACGAAATGCCGCGCCGACTTCTTGGGCGCGTTCGGCGGCTCCGGCCAATCCGAAGTGCTCGTCGCGGGCTAGGTCGAGCAGACTTGGCGGTGAAACGAATCCCTGCCCATCGTCGCGGACGGTGAGGACGAGCGTACGGTTCTCGCGCATGAGCGACACGTCGACGCGCCTCGCAGCGGCGTGGCGGACGACGTTTTGCAGTGCTTCCTGGGCGATGCGGTAGAGGGCGAGTTGAACGGCCGTGCTCAGTGCGCTGGCGTCGGCTTGCCAGCCGGCAGCGAAAGAGGTGTCGGGGTAGCGCGCGCTCAACCGGCGCAGTTCAGCGTCGATGGCACGGGTAAGGCCCAGATGCTCGACGATGGTTGGGCGTAGGTGGGTGAGCACGCCGCGCAGTTCAGTCGCCAGCGCGCCGACGCTCGCGCGGGCCTGGGGGACGCCTTTGCGAGCCGAGGCGACGGCCTCGGTTTGGCCGAGCGAAAGCGTCTCTTCCAACTCGTCCAGCTGGTGTCCCAGCCGGTACAGCCCCTGAACCGGCCCGTCGTGCAGATCACGCGCCAGCCGGACGCGCTCGCGCTCGCGTGCCGCCGTCAGCCGCGCGCGCAACTCGCTCGCTTCGGCTTGCCTGTGCTCTTCTTCGGATCGGCGGCGGCGGTCGACGGCCTGCCACGCGGCAGCCATCAGCCCGCCGAACAGCGCTATGCCCAGCATCCAGGCCCACGCCTGTTCGTACCACGCGCGCGGCACGACCACGACCAGCATCGCCCCCCTGGCATCGGGGCCGTCCGAGGTGAACACGTCCAGCCGGTGCGTTCCCGGAGGCAATGCGGCGTACTGCGCGACGGGATCGGGGCCGGTCGCGATGCGCCAGTCGGAGTCGACGCCGCTCAGCCGGTAGCGGTAGCGCATCGCGGGCGGGTTGGCGTAGTCGAGCGAGGCGAAGCGGACTTCGACGGCGGCGTGGTCGCGCGCCAGACGCAGCGTATCCGACCCGTACGGAACGTCGAGGTCTCCGACGCGCACGCCCGACACGACCGGTTGCACGTCGGCCGTCGGCGACGAGACGACGCGCGGATCGAAGTCGACCAGACCGTCGGGACCGCCGAAGTAGAGGCGTCCGGTTTGGGCATCGCGGGCGTACGACATCAGATCGAACGCACTCGTCCCCAGCCCGTCGGCGCCGGTGAACAGGCGCGGCACGTCCGAGTGGGGCGCGAGCATTCCCAGGCCGCGCGGCGTCGAGAACCACAGAGTACCCGCCTCGTCGGCGACGACGCCGAACGCTGTCGACTCGTCCAGTCCGTCCGACCGGTCCCAGCGCCGCGTGACACCTGTGCCCGGAACGAACCGCATCAGCCCGTCGCCGACCGTTCCCAGGTACAGCGCCGACGAATCGGCGGGCGTTTGCGCGATGCTCCACATGCGACCCGGCGTAATCGCATCGTCGTCCGCTCGCGGCCCATCGGGCGTTTCGCGGATGCGTCGGAGTCCATCGTCGCCGCCCAGCCAGAGCCGGCCGCGCACGTCTTCGTGGACGACGTTGGCCCAGGCCAGAGGTCCTCCGGGCGGCACGTAGAACGCCGTCCACTCGCCCCGGTCGCGAACAGCGAGCACGTCGCCGCCGCTCATCCACAGCCGCCCACGCGAGTCTTGCGTTACGTGGCGGACGCCTCCCCACGCAACGTAGGATTGGTTCGATTGGCGGACTTCGCCGACCCGCGCGACCAATCCCGGCTGCGGTTCGAGGCGGTAACTCGGTCCGTCGGGAATCGCTTCGAGCAGTCCCCACCGCTTGGCGCCGATCCACATGCGCCCATCGGCCTCCTGGAAGACAGACCAGAACGCGGCGCCGAACGAACGATCCGCGCGCATACTCGGAAGCGTCGGCCGAACCGCCTCGAACGCCTCGCTGCCTCTCGGGCGGCGATTGAGGCCGTCATTCGTCGCCACCCACAACGCGCCGTCACGCGCGACGACCATTCCGTTGACGCGCTGATCGGAGAGGCTGCCCGGCGTTTGCGCGGCCGTCGCGTAGCCGAAGGGATAGCGCTGCCGGTGCCACACGCTGACGCCGTTGTCGTGCGCCGCCCACCTCGTCCCCGCGCGGTCACGCAGCACGCCGCGCACCGAGCGCCCTCCCAGACTCGCTTGATCCGCCGGATCGGCACGCAGCGTCGAAACGGTACGCGCCTCGATACTGAGCACGTCGATTCCGTCGAGCGTCGGAACCCAAAACGTGCCGTCACTACTCGTGGTCGCGTCGCCCCCTCCCACCAGCGCGCGCGACAGGACGAGCACCAGGCCGATCGGCTCAGCAGGTACGCCGGGACGAAGGCGCAAAAGAGATCGCTCCTCTCCCATTTCTCCTATCGGCCACGCGTACACGTCTCCCTCAAATGCGATGCCCATGTATGCCCCTTTCGCTGCCGGAGCGAGAGCTTCGCACAGATCGGCGTCTGTCCAGCATACTTGAGCAACGTCATCGTTCCTGGAAAACACCGCTAGTCCTCCATCTGCCGGGGTAGTCATGCTGAGGACGGCTATCCGCTCCGCCTTCCCTCCAATGACGACATAGGTCAGCTGGCCGTCGATCACGCGGCACACTCGGTCCGCAACGACAGCCCACGCATCGCCCTGCGAGTCGAACGCGATGCGTGTCACGCCTCCTGCGCACGCCTCGTCGGCAGGAACGGGCACGAACGATTCTGTGCGCACGTCGAACGTGGCCGCGCCGAGCCGAGTGCCCAACCACAGCGTGCCGTCGGGCGCAACCGCGAGCGGTGTCACGTGGTCGTCCGGAAGCGAGCCGGGCACGTCGGAGTCGTGGAAGAACGTCCGCATGCGATAGCCGTCCCACCGCGCCAGCCCGTCGACGGTCGAGATCCAGATCAGGCCCGAACTGTCCTGAGCGACGGCGTACGTGTCGCGGCTCGGCAGTCCCTGATCCGGCCCCAGATGGTCGAAGCGCGGCCCGGTTTGCGCACTAGCCGAAGTCGCGATCAGCAGCAGCAGGGCGATACGGGACATGCGGACGAGTGGCGGTCGGTCCAATCTACCGACTGCGCTCGGCCTCGCCCGCATAGATCGGCAATCCGTCTCCGGCGTGGTGGGCGAAGAGCAGCGCCGTCTCGATGCGGGCGACTTCGGGACGCTCGGTGAACGCCGCCAGTGCCAGTTCGCGCAGGTGGTCGGTGTCGCGCACGGCGACGTGGACGAGCGCGTCCGATGCCCCCGTCGTGTGGAACACCTGGACGACTTCGGGAAGCGACCGGGCGTGGGCGAAAAACGACTCGACGAGCGCGCGCGCGTGCCGACGCAGCTGCACGCTGACGAGCGCCTGGATCCCGACGCCGACGCGGCGGGGATCGACCGACGCGTGGTAGCCCGACAGCGTGCCGTCGGCTTCCAACCGGCGCGTGCGCTCGAGCGCGGTCGACGGCGCGACGCTCAGCGACGCGGCGATCTCCTTGTTCGACATCCGCGCATTGTGCTGCAGCAGGCGCACCAGGGCGCAATCGGTTTCGTCGAGAGGGCGCATGGCGGGTCGATTCCGAATAGTCTTCGGCCAAACTAGCGATGCTCCGCACGTTTGCTACTATGAGAGGAGCAAACCCGACCGTTCGATCATGCACGACCTGACCACACGCGCCGTCCACGCCGGGCGCCACGACTTGACCGATCTGGGCGTCCACGCGCTACCCATCGACCTGTCGACGACCTACCCGTTCACCGACCTCGACAGCGCGACGGCCAGCCTCGACGCTCTGGTCAGCGGCGACGCGTCGGCGCCCAACCCGATCTACGCGCGCCTGCACAACCCGACCGTCGCCCGGATGGAAACTGCCTTCGCCGACCTGGAAGAGGCCGATGCTTCGGTCGCGTTTGCTTCGGGCATGGCGGCGATGACCGCCGTCCTGCTCGCGGCTCGGTCAGACGGCAACCACGTCGTCGCGACGCGCCCGATCTACGGCACGACCGACCACCTGCTCTCGTCCACGCTGTTGGGCTTCGAGGTCACGTGGACGACGCCCGGCGGTGTCGCCCAGGCGATCCGGCCCGATACCGCCCTCGTCATTACCGAAACGCCCGCCAATCCGACGCTCGATCTGGTCGATCTGGCAGCCGTCGTCGCCCAGGCAAACGGCGTCCCCGTCGTCGTCGACTCGACGTTCGCGACGCCTGTTTTGCAGCGTCCGCTCACTCATGGCGCCGCCCTGGTGCTCCACAGCGCGACCAAGTTCATCGGGGGCCACGGCGACGTCGTCGCAGGAATCGTGGCGTGTGGGGATGCGTGGGCCAGGCGGCTACGGCAGATCCGACTGGTGACGGGCGCGATCCTGCATCCGCTGGCGGGCTACCTGCTCCATCGCGGCCTGCAGACGCTTCCGCTGCGGATCCTTCGTGCTCAAGACACCGCGACGGATCTCGCCCAACGACTCGCCACCGACGACCGCGTCGGGCAGGTTCACTTTCCCGGCCTCCGCGGTGGCGATCCGCACGGCCTGATCGGTCGGCAGATGGATGGTCCCGGCACGATCCTGGCTTTCGAGATGCCCGGCGGACACGACGCAGCCGCACACGTCCTGCGCGCCGTCCGACTTGCTTTGCCCGCCGTCAGCCTGGGATCGGTCGATACTCTGATCCAGCATCCCGCCGGGCTGACGCACCGCGTCGTATCCGAAGAAGGACGCGCCCAGGGCGGCATCAGCCCGGGACTCTTGCGCGTCTCGGTCGGACTGGAGAGCGCCGACGACTTGTGGGCGGATCTGTCGCAGGCCATCGCATCGGTGGAGTAGGCTCTCGGTGGAGCAGACGTGCTACTCACCCTGCCTCGGAAAGACAGCCGTGTACCCGTCGACGACGTTGCCCGGGCCGTCCGGCGGGGCCCAGCGCGCGTCGGCGGGCGTCTTGACGACCGGTGCCCAGGGGTGCTGAGCGGGCGGATCGACGAGGGTGCGCTCGACACGGTTGTAGCGCGCAAACCCGCCGTGGAAGTTGACGTCTACGTAGAGGCGGCTGCCGACGATGCGGTTGTGCGAGGCGCCCCACTGGAACACGACGTGCCGGATGCCTCGAATGTCTGCGTCACGCAGGGTGCAGCGCTGGGCTTGCGAGAAGCGGACGTAGCCCGTTCCGCCTCCGCCTTTGTTCCACGCGCCGTTAACGACAACGCGTGCGCTCTCGACGGCGTAGCTGCGCTCAATCGCCAGGGCGTGCTTGCCGGTCATCTCGATCGCTACGTCGCGCACGCCTCCGCCCTGAGCCCACAGGTAGCGAATGCTGCTCACCTGATACCCGGGATAGAGGTTTTCATAGACGAAAGCGGCTTCGGCGGGACGCGCTCCAGGAATCTCGTGGCGGATGCCGAAGCGTTCCAAGACAACGTTTTCAGCCGGGCGAATCAGTCGCACGTCGGCTCCGGGGGGTAGGTCGAGGTCGAGAGAGCGGAGCGTCGAAACGCGGTCGCCCACTACGGATGCGACGGGGCTGAAGAACTGCTGCACCTGCGGATAGCGCTCGTCCCACCGCTCACTGCCCAGCGCGCGCAAAAAGGCGTCGTCGTTTTCGGCGGAGAACCAGAGCAGCGTGCCTCCGGGCAGATCAGCCGCATTGTCGGTAAGGCGGATGCGGCGGCTACCGCGCAGAGCTGTGTCGGCGACCTTGCCGACCGATCCGCCCCGGTCGCCCTCGACGAAAAAGGCAGCTTCGCCCTGCCCGGCTGCCTCTTTGGTCATGCGCACGACGATCTGTGTCTGGTCCATGCCTTCGCCGCGGATCGTCACGTTGGAGCGCGTCACTCGGACGGGAGCGTCGAGGTAGAGTAGGCCAGCGGGCAGGAGCAGCGTGCCGCCTCCGGCCAAGTCGTCGAGCGCGGCGCCAAAGGCGGGCGAGTCGTCGATGCTATCGTTGGCCCTTGCGCCATAATCGGTCAGGCGGATGGTGCGGTTGGACGGCGTCAGCGTCGGTGTTGGCTCGGCCGTTGGGACGCGCTCGCGCTCGTCTATCTCACGATCCGTCTCAAACTCGCGCTCGTCGTCACCGGTGGAAGCAGGCGTCGTGGCCGGTGTGATCGGCGCTACGCCGGGGCGAATCGGCTCGGCCTCGAACTGGTCGCCGCGCGGTGGTTCGGGGCGCGGAAGCGGATCCGTGGACGTGCGGACCGGCGTGCGGTCGACAGGCTCGGGCTCGGCTCGGTCCGACGCCGGGCGGACGGGGCGCCGGTCGGGCTCCTCGTCTCCGGTCCAGCTGACGATGGCGCGCTCGACGGCGCTGGGGAAGTCGAACAGGTTGGGGGTCCGAAACACGCTCGTCAGCACGCCGACGAACAGCAGCAGCGCCAGCAGCGAGAGGATCATCTGGAACGTCGGCACCCAGCGGCGCGACAGGGGAAGCTTCTTGCCTTCGTCGCCCGACGATTTGGCTTTGCTCCACTTCTGCTCGCCCAGATTGAAGAGCGCCCGCACCTTGACGATCGAGCCGACCCACTGGTCGTAGAGTTGCAGCGGCAGGTCGACGATGCGCATCCGGTGGCCCTGGAGCACGAGCACGAGGATCTGGAACAGGCGCACCATGATGATCCAGGCGACGTAGAACGCGGCGAACCACGGCGTCACGAAGATGGTTAGCAGGAGCATGGCAAACGGCGCGATCAGCGTCGTCCACATCGAGATGCGCTGGTCGAGGACGGCGTACCACACGAAACCGCCGACGCGTTTGGGTCCCAGATCGAGCGTGCGCTGGTTGGTGCGCATCGTGTTGCCGTTCCACCTGAGCATCAGGCTGCGCGACAGCTTGAAGAAGTTCTGCGTGCGCGTTTCGAGCGAGTAGACGACCACGTCGGGCAGGTAGAACATCTCCCATCCATTTTTGAGCAGCACGAACCACGTGCTCTTGTCGTCGCCCATCAGGAACCGGATGCGGCCATACACCCAGTGCTGGATGTGGTCGTCCTCGAGGTAGCTGACCATCTCGTTGCTCAAGACGGCGTCGGCGCGGAAGACGCTGTAGCGGCCGGTCAGCGTCAAGACCTTGCGCGACAACGCGATCGACTTCATGACCGAGTGGCGCTTGATGAACTTGAGCGAGAACCACTCGCGCACCAGGGGCGAGGCGCGGTAGATGCGGCCCAGCTCGTCGGTCGTCAGCGCGCCCAGTTTGGGAAATGCCTTGAAGTAGGGCAGGCACTGGGCGACCGTCCCCTGGCCGACTTCGGTATCGCCGTCCATGAAGATGATCACGTCGTCGTAGGCCGATTCGGCGTCGGCACCCGAGGCGCGCAGGTCGTCCGATCGGATCTGTCCGATGACACGCAGCGCGTCGGCCATGGCTTTGCGCTTGCCCTTTTCCTGGCGCAGATACGTCATGCGCAAGTTGGGCGGATGGCCGTGCTGGAGGAGCAGGCGGCGGTAGAGGTCTTCCTCCTCGTCCGAGCCCAGCGTCGCGACGGCGTGCACGTCGATGTGCGGCAGCGCGCGAATCTCACGTGCTAGCGCCTCGACGACGCGCGCCGTTACGCCTGGATCCTCGAAATAAGACGGAATCAGGAAGTACAGCCGCTGGGGCCACGGATTGCGCTGGCTCTGGGCGCTCGCCCTCAGCGACGGGTAGACGAACTGCGTGTAGAAAAAGCCGCGCACCAGGTGCGTCACGAACCAGCCATAGCGCCACAGCCCGATCACGCCGATCAGGATCAGCCCTTCTTCTTGTCGGATGAGCACTTTGGCGCGCCACGCCCAGCCCGGAAGGGCAGCCAGCACGACGGCGAAGATGATACCCCACACCAGAGTGGGCAAGACGGCCGTCGCGAGCGACGCGCTGATCGTCGGTCGGTGGGGCGATCCGTGTAGGGGTTGTCCGTCAGCCATATTACCTCAGGCGCCCTGAAAGAATCGTGCCCAACCCAACCTCGACTTCGCTGTCGGCTTGCATGCCCGACGAAACACCCTGAGGAAGCTCGTCGAGCAGGATGCGGACGGGGATCAGCGCCTGCTGGTCGGTCAGGATCTTGCCGGTCCCAGTCTCGCCCAGCGCCAGTTGCCCGATGGCGACGACGTGCCCAGCAACCGACTCTCCCGCAGCGGGGAAACGAACCGTAGCGGCCGCATTGGTCTGAATCAGCCGCGACTCGCGGAAGGGGAAGTAGGCCAGCACGAATGGGCGCGCATCGGTCTCGATCGTCATGACGGCGCTTCCTCCCTCGACGTAGCTGCCTGCGTTGCGGACGAGTGTCGCTACGACGCCGCCAGACTGGGCGACGACGCGGGCCTGCTGGACGCCTTCGGCGGCGCGCTCGAACGAAAGCTGAGCTTCGCGGAGACGGGCTTCTTGCTTGGTCAGGTCGCGCTGCAAATCGATCAGGCGCAACTGGTTGGACAGGCGCTGGTTGCCCCGGCTATTTCCGCCCGACGTGTAGGTGCGCCCGCCACCTCTGACGGCGGTCAGGTCGGCGGCGCGAGCCTGGCGCATCGCCTCGGCCTCACGAGCCTCGGACTGGACTTCTTCGTAAGCGCCGCGCGTCATCGCGCCGCCCGCCAAGAGCCGCTCGGCGCGGACGGCCTCCTCGGCAGCCTGAGCCGCCTGAATCGTGGCGGCTTCGAGCCGAGCGCGCGACGCCTGAATCGCCGCCGGGTCGACGCCCTGACGGACGACGGTCGGCTCTACGAAGTCGTCGCTCGGCGATCCCGACACTAGCGCCTGAGCCTCGCGCAGCGCATCGCGCGTCTGATCGACCAGCAGCGCCTCGGACTCGACGGCCGACTGCAAAGCTTCGAGTTCGACGCGCGCCGACTCGTCGTCAAGCGCGAACAGCGGATCGCCGACGGCCACGATGCTTCCTTCGGCGACGAGCACTTCGGTGATGCGGCCTTTGACCGGCGCGGTCACTTCGATGGTCTGCCCGCGCAGCGACGCCTGGACGCTCTGCACGTTGGAGCGCTGGTAAAGCATCAGGAAGATGATCATCAGCAGTAGAAACGCCAGCAGCAGGTAGAACGCGATGCGGCCGATGTAGCCCTTCTTGTCCTCCTCGCGGTCGTCATCGGAAAGGGCAGGCGTCGTCTCGCCTTCGGGCGACACCGCGACGGCCGCCAAACCCGACGGGGATGATCCAGAGCGGGATGGAACGGTCTCGTATGGAGCGTATCCGCTGTTGCCATAGGGAGCCAGCGCGGTCGTCGTAGACGGCGCACCGTCGTAGGCGCCGGAGTACGGATCCGAATCGGCGTGGGCGGGCTGCTGACGCGAGCGGGCCACATCGGCAGCCAGATCACGGTCGATTTCTTCCTGCGTCGGGAGCACGGCCGCGCCTTTGTAGCCGGACTCGCTCAGGTCGTCGCCTTGCTCGTCGCGGACGCTGTAGCTGCTATCGGTGTCGCCGTCGGAATAGCCGTACGGATCGTCGCTGGCTTGGTACTGCGTTTCGGGTGCGGCATACGCATCGGGTGCGGCATACGCAGGAGCGAACGCAGGCGCCGCATAGACGGGCGCTGCATAGGCCGGAGCCGGCTGAGGGCGGAGCGGCGAGGGGCGCGTCGGCGCTTGAACAGGGTGGGAAGCGGAGGCCGCGGCGACGGACTGCTGCTGCTGCTGCTGCTGCTGCTGCGCGTAGGGCGACGTGGTGCGCGCTCCAGTCGATTCGGGCACGGCGTAGGGAAGCGTAAACGTGTCGTTCGGCATGTAGTACGACGCAGGCTCGGACTGCTCGTCGTCGCCGGTGTCGGGGACGGGCGTGCTCAGGCCGTTGGGCAGCGCGAACGTCGCCTCACCGTTCCAGAGATCGACGATAATGGCCGTAACGGTCATCTTCTCGGCTTTGCCGTTTCGCTCGGCGGCCAGCACCAGTTGGAGCGTATCGCCGATGCGGTTGGGCGCGAACGGGTTCTCACCCGGCGCCATACCTCCGACGATCAGCCGCTCCTTGGTGAGCGACGAGACAGGGTAGGTGGACCCGCCGTAGCGAGCCGTGAAAGTGGGACGTTCGGCCATGATCATGGGAGGCCCGCTAGAGCGTTCAGGGTATAGTATTGGCGCCACGCTTCCAGGCGCTGGACTTCGGCGTCGGCTCGCTGCGCGATCGAGCGCGCGCGGAAGAGAAGAATGTCGTTGGGTGTCACGCCGCGCTGCACTCCCTCGGCGGCCTGGAGCGACTGCTCGTCGAGCGTGGCCTCGCGCACCAGCACTTCCTGCTCGATCATGGCGACGGCGCTGCGCGCTTCGACGTAGTCCGAGAGGGCCTGGCTGACGCGCTGCTGGCGTTCGAGGTATTTGGAGTCGCCCTGCGCCTGCTGCTGCTGCAGGTAGGCGGTCTGCTCGCGGCGCGAGGCAGCGGCGCGAGTGAACACGTCGAGTGGTACGGCGACGCGGGCGCCCAGGCGCGGGCCGCTGCTGAACGAGTAGCTGTCGATGGTGTTTTGCTCGGGCGAGAACGACTCGCGCAGCACGTACCCGGCGTAGACGGCGAACCGCACGTCGCCCAGCGAGGGAGCGGGCACGCGAAGCGGAACGGCCTGGGCCGCGCGCTGCGCCTGGAGGCGTGTCAGCCGGACCAGGTCGGCCTCGTCGATGAGCGGTGGCAGTCCGGCCGGGTCGTCGATCACGAAGCCCGCGTCGATGCGCAGGCGGCGGGCGAGTTCGTCGCGCAGGCGCCCGGCCAGCGCGCCGTAGCGAATGGCGTCGGCGGTGTAGCGCTGCGAGAGCAGTTCGGCGGCCAGCGCGTCCGAGCGCAGCACGTCCTGGGTCTGGTAGAGCGCGTCGAGGCGTTGGGAAACCGTATCGGCCAGCGCGACGGCGGTCTGGGCCGCGGCGGACTGCGCCTCGGCTTGCAAAATGGTCAGTGCCTGCTCGCGCGCAAAAAGCCGCACGTCGGTAGCGCCCTGCTCGGCCTGCGACGCGAACGCATCGCGCAAGTTGGAGAGGCGGCGCGCCTCGAAGCGGGCTTCGGCGAGTCCCCCGTCGAGCAGCTCCCACACCAGATCGACGGCGCCGCGGTAACCCGTCTGCGTGTCCAGGTCGACGTTATCGGAGTTGAGAAACACCTCGCCGCCCGCACGCAGTTCGAGTCCGTAGTCACCGGCGTAGCGCAGGTATTCAGCCTCGTACGCCGCGCGCTGAGCCGACGCTGCCGTTCCGGTCGCCAGCACGTCCTCGGCCCGGTTGGCGAGCGCGCCGAGCGAGTACGCAGTCTGAGCCTGCACGTACGACGTGCAGAAGGCGAGGATCAAAACGAGACAGGTCGTGCGCATGGGACGCTAAACCGGGAAGGGAGGGGGGTGCCAAGCAGTTCGACAAACACCGCGCCAAACCCCGGCTTGAGATTCAGCGAAATGCAATGCGCCGCCCGATCGCAGATGGATCGGGCGGCGCAAGGGACTGGGCGAGAACCGAATCAGTCGTCGTCTTTGGAGATCACGTCGTCCTTGACCTCGTCGGGCCTGTAGCCGCGCTTGGGTTCGAGAACGGTATCGATCAGGCCGTACTCCTTGGCCTCCTTGGCACCGAGCCAGTAGTCACGGTCGGCGTCGCGCTCGATCTCCTCAATTGTCTTACCCGTGTGGTGCTCGTAGATGCTGTAGAGCCGCTCCTTGATCCAGCGAATCTCCTTGGCGACGATCTCGATGTCGGTCGCCTGGCCTTGGGCGCCACCCAGCGGCTGGTGCAGCATGATGCGGCTGTTGGGCAGCGCCGCCCGCTTGCCCGGCGCTCCACCGGCCAGCAGAACCGAGCCCATCGACGCGGCCAAGCCGACGCAGATCGTGCTGACTTCGGGGCCGATCATCTGCATCGTGTCGTAGATCGCGAGCCCGCGGTAGACCTCGCCGCCGGGCGAGTTGACGTACATGTTGATCGGCTTGTCGGGGTCCTCGGAGGCCAGAAACAGCAGCTGCGCGACGATCAGGTTCGATATGTTGTCGTTGATCGGCGTGCCGATGATGACGATGCGCTCCTTGAGCAGGCGGCTGAAGATGTCGTAGCTGCGCTCGCCCCGGCTCGTCTGCTCGACGACCATCGGCACCAGCCCGGCCAGCGGCTGGTTGCCCAGTCCGCCCGTGTGGATGCCGCTGGGCAGCCGGAGGTCTTTGCTGAATTTGAGGAAGTCTTGGACCATGTCGGAGGCGTCGTAAAGGGAGAAAAGTCGGGCTCGGAGGTACCGAAACTCAGCCTTCCTGTTCCTCTGCGGCGGCCTCGCCCGAGGCGCCGACCGGCTCCGAATCCTCGCCGACGACGATCGTTTCGGCCACCTCGTCGACCGTGCGGACGGCCTGATCTGCTGCTCGCTTCTCGCGGCGCGCCTTGAGATCGGCCTCGACTTCTTCCTGGCTCATGTCCTGGAGCGTGACGAGCGTCGCCAGCTTGTCGAACAGGCGCTCGCTCTCCAACCGGCCGACGAGCTGGCTCATCACGCCTTCCTGCTGCGCGTAGTAGTTGCGCAAGAGGCTCGGGTCGATCTCGTCTCCGGCCTGCTCGGCGAAGTAGGCGTCGATCTCTGAGTCGCCGACGCTGATCTCTTCGCGCTTGACCAGGGCGTCGCGCAGGATCATCCAGCGCGCCTGCTCCTCGGCTTCTGGGCGCATCCGCTCGCGCAGGCCGCTCATGTCGAAGCCCTTGGGCAACTGCCCGCCCAGCTGCTCGGCGGCGCGCTGGACGAAGGCATCTTGGAAGATCGAGACGGCCGAGTTGGGCACGTCGACGGGGTACTTCTCGGTGAGCGCGTCGACGAACTGCGTTTCGAGATACTCGCGGTTGCGGCCTTCCCACGACTTGGCCAGCTCGGACGTGATATCGGCGCGGAGCGCGTCGACCGTGTCGACTTTGCTTCCGGTCGCCTTCGAGGCGAACGCGTCGTCGATGTCGGGAAGCGTCTGCGCCTCGATCTTGGTAACCGTCACGCGGTAGTCGTGCGTCTCCGAATCGTCGGCCTCGGTCTGGGGGAGCGTCACGTCGAACGTGTCGCCTACCGTCTTGCCTTTGAGTGCGTCTTCGAGCGCGTCTTTGACTTTGTCATCTCCCAGTTGGAAGCGGACACCTTCTTCGACCTCGCCCTCTACCGGCTCGCCGTCCATCAGACGCGCGATGTCGACCGTCGCGAAGTGGCCCGTTTCGAGCGCCGCGCCCTCTTCGGCGTCCGCATAGGTGGCGAACTTGGCCCGCAGTTCCTCGACTTGCTCGTCGACCTCCTCGTCCGTCACTTCGTGAACGAGTTTGCCCAGCGACAGGTCGCTCAGGTCGCCGATCTCGACGGTCGGACGGACGCCGAACGCGATGACGGCGCTGAAGTCGCTCGTTCCGTCATAGACCATCTCGGTGATGACCGGAGCGCCGATCACGTCGTAGGCCGGGTTTTCGATCACCTCGAGGTCGAACGTCTCTTGCACCTCGCGCTCGGCCACCTCTTGGGCGACGCCCTCGCCATACATCTTGCGCAGCATGCCGATGGGCACGCGGCCCGGACGGAAGCCTTTCATCTGGACTTTGCCTTTGTACTTCTTGAGTTCGGCAAGCAGTTTGCCTTCGAGCTCGGCGGCGGGGGCGGCGAGGTGGAGTTCGTAGTCGGCAGGGCCGGTCTGTTGGATCGTGACGTTCATCGAGAGCCCAGTTGGGAAAGTGCGTAAAAGAGAAAGTGCAAGCCGCTTTAGAGCAACTTGCACGGGGAGCAGTTCCGATAGGAACCAGACCGAACGGCCAAAACGGCGCGAATCCGGGTCAGCGTTGGTGAGGCTCCGGAGGCCCGGGAGGACCCGCGAGGCGGCCGAAGCTGTCGCCCCGCTGCACCGCCATCTCTTTGAGCTTGAATTTCCAGAGCGCGGCGCCGGTCAGATTGCCGGTGATCGTCTCCCCATCGTTGAGATGAAGCGCAAAGTTGGCACCGCTGCCCTGCGTCGCGCTCCAGTCGACGCGAGCGATTTCTGCAATCGGAATGCGCTTGTTGCCCCACGGCCGCTTCCACACGACCGAATCTGCGTGCAGTTCTAGCGTCGACAATCGCCGGAAGCCGGATAGAGGGGCAAACTTGCCTTTGAGAATAGGATGGGACATCGAATCAGGGAGTTGTGGTGGTCATCCGGGTAACGCGCGTAGGACATGCCTTACAACGGGCTCGGCCGCAATAGATACACACGTGAATCGAGAAGTACCCGTTAGAAACCCATGCAGTATGTCTGCGGAAAGCCTGGATCGTGTTACACCTGTGCTCTCTTGGGCACTCACTCAGAAATCCGCACTCAGCGCGAAGTATACCTTTGGCTCGCCCAGCCGCACGCCGTCGAACGGATAGGCCACGTCTACGCCTAGCGGCAACCCGAAGACGTAGCTGCGAAGGCCCGCGCCCATACCGACCAGCACGTCGTCCAAGCGCCTGCCCTCCGGTTGAACCGCCAGTGCGTTGAACGCCGGGTTGTTCGGTCCGCCCCAGACGGCTCCGGCATCGGCGAAGGCGATCGCGCGCAGTCCGTACAGCGTGGGCAAAGGGCGCAGCGAGAGCGATTGGACCAATGGGACGCGTAGTTCAACGTTTACCAGTCCGAAATACGGTCCCTGCCGCGCATTGATGGCGTAGCCGCGCAGCGGAAGGATGGGTGTGGCGAAGGCGAAGCCCGAAAGGCCCGTCGTCGGAAGCGGACCGCCCGAGTTGGCGCGCGGATTGAGCCACCCTTGCACGCCCGAAGTGTAGAACGCTTGCGGATCCGTGCCCACCGACGCGGCGCCGGACGCCCGAACGGCCAGCGTGTAGCGCCCCCGCGTGGCATAGGCTCGTGCGTCGCCCAGCAAGGTGACGAAGCGCGCGGATTCGCCGCTCACCGTTACGGGCGCGCCTGCCAGCGAGAGCGCTCCGCGACGCCCCGACCGCACGCCCCACGCTCCATACTCGGTGGCGTCGTGCGTGTAGGTCAGCGAGGGATAGAGCAGCAGCCGGCTCACCGTAGGCTCGGAAGGATCGAACAGGTTGGCCTCGCTCACGCCCAGCAGTGCCAGCCGACCTTCGACGCGCCGAAACCGGTCCAGCGGGCGCACCAAGCCTGCGCTCGCGCTATAGAGCCGGTAGCGCGCCAGGCTGCGACCTAGCGTGTCTGTTTCGAGCACGCGCGAGACGTGGGCACCCTGTACGTCCCAGTCCATCCGCGCGCCGATGGATTCGAAGCCGACGACGTAGTCCGAGTTGCGCAGGTCGAGCAGCAGGTTACTGCCTCCGTACAGCCGGTAGGCACCCGTCAAATCGGAAAAGCGGATCTGAGCCGTCCCTTGCAATCCGTAGAGCGTGTTGACCTCGGACGATGCGTAGACGATATCGGTCGAGAACGTCAGGCGGTAGGGGTGAGGGATCGGCCTGCCCAGCGAGTCGGCGTAACCCAATGCGGTGGGCGAGCGAGACGGTATGCTCAGGGTGTCGTCGTCTTGCGATTCGGGGTCGCCGAAGTCGATTCGGATCCGACCCAGACTGCCGTCTGCTGAATCGGGCGGCTGAGCGTCGCCGATCGGCGTGGGGGCCAGAGCGCGCGTGGCGTCGCGTAGGAACGCGTTGTTCTCCCGGATCGATGCGTCAGCGATGCGTAGCGCGGGAGCCTCGCCGGCAGTCGGCGCGCGCCGCATCGCCCAGACCGTGGGAGCAGCAGCGGCCGAGTCGGCGAGCACGTCGCGTAGCAGGAACAGCGTCGGAGATCCCTGCGAAAGCGCCATGACGGCGGTGCGCGCTCCGTCGGGCGTCACGCTGATCTGCATCGCGCCTTCGAGCAGGTTGGTAAGCAGTCGCGAACGCCCGGTCGCCGGGTCGAGTGCGTACAGATTGGCGATCCCGGTGGCGTCGGACACGAACACGACTTCGAGGCGACCGTCGCGCGTGCGCACCACCTGCGGATTGGAGACCCCGGACAGCGTATCCCGCAAAAGAGCCTGCGAGCGGGTCAGAGCCGGTCCGGCCGCTTCCACGTCGATGGGGAGGCGGTAGATATCCGCTCCTCTCCGGTCTGATTCTAGGGATCCGGCGGTCGAGTCTGCGTGGAAAAACAGCGCGTCGCCGCCGGGCGCCCAGGCGGGTGCGTGTTCGGTGAGCAGGTCATCGGTGAGGCGCACCACGCGTCCTTCTCCGTCCACGCCGACCGGCAGGTGGAGCAGAAACAGATCGCTCTGCGCCGCATCCGACGCCTGAACGGCGATCACCTCGCGCGACGGATGCCACGCTAGCGCGGCTACCTGTTCTGCGCCGGGAAGGGGATGAATCGCCGCGCCGCCCGTCGCGACGTTCACGACGGCGACGGCTTCGTGGCGGCCGCTCGTCACGGCGACGGCCAGCCGCGTTCCGTCCGGGCTCCACGACAGGCCGGGCGAGAGCAGCCTGAGCGCCTCGAACTGCGCCGACGCCTGCCCGGCAACGATGCGCCGCGGCTGAGCGCCCCGCCGCGTCTCGACGACGTAGACGCCGAACGTTCCGCCTTCGCTGCTCACGTAGGCCAACCGGTCGCCCAGCGGCGAGAGCGCGGGCGAACTGCTGAAGACGCTTCCGGCTTCGGGCAGCACCAGAGGCTGCGCCGTCTGAGCCAGCGACACGCGCGCGACCGCTTCGGGAAAATGAGCGGCCTGCACGGTTCGGTGCCACCGCTCGGACAGCCCATCCAGGTCCAGCCCCACGGCTTGGCTCAGGGCTGCATCCAGGTCGCGCGTCGTGCGCAGGTAGCCCAGCACTTCGGCGATCTTGTCCACGCCGTACTCCTCGGCGACGTAGTCGAAAAAGGCTTGACCGCCCCAATACGCCGAGAAGCCGTTCAACTGATGCACGTCGGGCAGCGTCCCTCCGATGACGGCGTCGCGCAGATAGGCGTCGGCCCGTGTGCTCCACTGCTCGGCGGCATACTCGGCGAGTCCTTCGCCCATCCAGATCGGCAGTCGGGCGCGCAGGTTGTTTTGCAGAATCGCCTGGATCGAACCGCCGTACAACTGGTCGTTGAGCACGGCGTGAACGAGTTCGTGGTGCAGCACGTGCCGAAACTCGGCATAGTCGCCCGTGAACGGCAGCACGACGCGGTTCTTGAACAGCTCGGTCACGCCTCCGATGCCCTGGGCGTCATCCGGCAGGTCGACAGCGGTCGTGGCGGCAAACGCGCGGTGACCAGCGTAGAGCAGGATCGGCACGCGCCGTGACAGGTCGTGCCCGAGCAAGGTGCGGATCTGCCCGTACGCTTCCTCGGCAGCCTGCGACGCGAACGCGGCCAGCGGATAGCCCCCGCCATAGTAGTACACGTCGAAGTGCTCGGTCTGCACGAACGCCCAGTCGTGAGCCTGATATTGGATCTTGTTTTTGCCGAACGCGAAATACTGCGCGCGCGCCGGAGCGGCGGCCAGCAGCGTCAGGAGCAGGAGCGCGATCGAGCGGGACATGGGGCAGAATAACGCGGGACGCTCGGTTTACGGATGCACCTCCGCCCCTTTCACACTTCGCTGCGCACGATAGATTCCAGCGCGGTGACTGCCGCACCCACTCCGCTCTCGCTCCGCATCGCCTCGCCCAGCGCGCGTGCCCGCTCGCGCATCTCGGCATCCGTCGTCGCCTGAACGAGCGCGGCGGCCAGCTTCTCGGGCGTCATCTGCTTCTGCGGAATCGGCGATGGACCGACGCCCAGCGCGCGAACGCGGCGGCCCCAAAACGGCTGATCGCCGAAGAATGGGCAGACGATGGTGGGGCGACCGGCGCGCAGTCCTGCCGCCGTCGTTCCGGCGCCTCCATGATGCACCACGGCCGACACGCACTCGAACAGCCAGTCGTGCGGCGCCGATTCGAGCAGGTGGACCGAGGCTGGCACGTCGGAAGCCGTCAGTCCGCCCCAGCCCGTCGCCAGAATCGCGCGGACGCCGGCCCGCTCGACTGCTTCCAGCACGATGCGCGTCGTCCGTTCGGGGTTGCGCGCGGCCATGCTGCCAAAGCCGACGTAGACGGGCGGATCGCCCGCACCGAGGAAGGCACGCAGATCGCCGGGCGGGGTCCAGTCCGACGAGCGGTCGAGAAACCAGAAGCCGGTCGTCGTGGCCGCGTCGGGCCAGTCGGGCGGCGCGGGTACGAGGTGGCGGCTGAACGCGTGCAGGATCGGGATCGGCGAGCCGTCGGCGTGGTGGAGCACGTCGATGTGGCGCGGGATGGATGGCAAGCCGTGAGTGGTGCGCCACGGACCGGCGAAGTAGCGGGCGAATCGGCCTGAGATGCCGAGCACGATGCGGTACGTTAGACGGTTGAACCACGCGCCCCACTTCAAGTCGGGAAAGCCGACAGCGGGGAACGCTTGCGTCCGTACCAGTTGCGGAAACAGCAGCGCCAACACGGCGGGAGTGTTCAGCTTCTCGGCATAGTGCGGGGCGCCAAACATCTTGGGATGATAGACGATCACGTCCGGCCGCGCGGATTCGGCGGCTGCCCATCCGCCATCGACCAGATCGCGCTGCATCGGCCCGATGCGCCGCACGATGCGCAGCAGTTGGGCCAGCGTCTTGACGTAGCTGCTGCCCATCGCTTCGAACATGGCTCGTCCCGCCGGCGAATCGGCCAGCGCGACCATCTCGTCGCTGACGGGCGCGAACGTCAACCCAGCCTGCTCGATTACGTCTCGGAAGCGCGGACTCGTCGCCAGCGTGACGCGATGTCCGGCTCTGATCAGCCCGACCCCCAGCGCGACGAACGGCTGCACGTCGCCGCGCGAGCCGATGGTGAGTAGGAGGGCGTGCATGGCGTCAAGGGGTGACAGTTGGAAACGATGCTAGCTGCGGCGCTCCGCTACGGCTCGGATGGGTCCCGAGGGGCGATACGTAATCGACCCCTGAGGGGGCGGAATCGGACCAGTCATGCGCAGTCGGTGCGTCTGCGCAATGGCTGCGAGGACGAGGACGCCTTCGGTCCACGCGAACTGCTCGCCGATGCACCCGCGCCGCCCCGAACTAAAAGGCAAGTAGGCAAACTTGTGCCGGTTCGACTTGCGGTCATCGGAGAAGCGGTCCGGGTCGAACGCTTCAGCATCCTGCCAGAAACGCGGGTCGCGGTGCAGGAAGAGCGGGCCGAGCGCGACCGTCGTCCCTTTGGCGATGGGCACACCGCACAGATCGAGATCGCGAACGGCTTCGCGCCCGAAAGACCACGCAGGCGGACGCAAGCGCAGTGACTCGGCGAAGACGCTCCGAGTAAACGGCAAGCGGGGCAAGTCGTCGAACGTCGGTGCAGCTTGAAGCGCGTCGACTTCGGCGTGCAGGCGGGCTTCTGATTCCGGGTTCTGCGCGAGCAGTGTCCACGTCCACGAAAGCGCGTTGGCCGTCGTCTCGTGTCCGGCGAGCAGCAGCGTCACCACCTCATCTCGTATCTCGTCGTCCGTTAGTCCCTCACCTGTGTCGGCGTCGCGCGCCTCCAGAAGCATCGCCAAGAGATCATCCTGGTTGTCCGGGTGGGCGCGACGGTCGGCGATCAGGCGATAGACTTCTCCGTCGATGGCGGCGCGCGCGGCGTGTAAGCGGCGCGTCGTCGGCAGCGGCAACTTGAGCAGCAACGGAGCCAGCGGATTCATCATACGCTCGAACGCCCGGCTCGCATCGTCGAGCGCGCCAGCGATGCGGTCGTGTGATACGTCGGCGCCGAAGAGCGTGCGCGAGGCAATGCGTAGCGCCAGCCGGTTCATAGCCTCCACCAAGTCGAACGCTTCGCCCTGGGGCCAACGCTCGGCCTCCTCGCGCGCCTGCTCGACCATTACGCTGGCGTAGCCTCGAAGCCTCGCGTGGTGAAACGCCGGAAGCACTAATCGGCGGCGGCGTGTGTGCTCGGGCGCACGTGAGATGAGCATTCCGTCACCGATCAGGATGCTGGTTGCCCGCGCCCCTCGACTCTTAACTGTGCCGTCGTTCTCGTCGATCAGAAGCGCCCGAATCAGGTCGGGGTGGCGGAGCCAGTACACTGAGCGCGGCCCGCCTTTTCCATAGCGAACTACGTCGGCACCCGCTTCACGCCCGGCGTCGTCGAGCCGCTGCGAAACCCCAAACAGGCTGCGCGAGAGCGAGACCACGAACTCGCCCGGATAGCGTGAGGGGTAGGAGATGGCACGATAGTGAGACATGGAGTAGAGAGACGTCTAGTACGCTGTCGTGCAGTCTAGTTATTGCTAGCTCGCCCTGATCCACTTGATGAGATCGCCGTAGCTGGGCTTCTTGCCGTACGACAGGATGCCGACGCGGTAGATGCGCGCCGAGAGCCACATCGTCGCCAGAAAGCCGCCGAAGAGCAGCACGAGCGAGGTCAGCACCTGCCACGCGGGTACGTCGGTGATGGCCATGCGCGCCAGCATCAGCATCGGCGAGAACAGCGGAATGAGCGACATGACGACGGCAAACGTGCTGTCGGGCGACTCGAGGATGGGCGTCATCGAGACGAAGCCCAGGATGACCGGAATCATGATCGGGACCGTGAACGACTGCGCGTCCTGCACCTCTTCGACGGCCGACCCGGCGGCGGCGAACAGGCTCGAATAGATCAGGTAACCGCCGATGAAAAACAGCACGAACGCGACGACGATGCCGAATCCGATGTCGGGCATCAGGTCCGGGATGTTGGGAGCGACCGCTTCGGCAGGGACACCTGCTTCGGCAGCCATCGCCTCGCCCTGGGCAGCGATCGCGTCGACGTTGGACGTTTCGGCGAACATCCCGATGATCGGCCCCAACGCGGCGGCGCCTCCCAAGATGATCGCCAGCCACGTCACCTGTTGGACGACACCCAGCAGTCCGACGCCCAGCACTTTGCCGAGTAGCAAATCGAACGGTTTGACGGCCGACACCATGACTTCGACGACCCGGCTCGTCTTCTCTTCGATCACGCTCTGCATCACCATCGAGCCGTAGATGAAGACGGACAGATAGATCAGAAAGCCCATCACACCGCCCAGCGCGGCGCCGCCGAACGCACTTTCCTCTTCCTCGGACCCGTCGTCGGATACGCGCACCGTCCGGCTCTCGAGCCGTGCGCTGACGATCTCGCGCACTTCCGTCGGCGCTCCGGCCCGGTCGAGCCGCACGTCTTCGATGGCGTTGCGAACGTCACTCGTCAACCGCTCTCGTGTGAGGTTGCCCCCACCGGACGTGTTGTAAAACAGGATCTCGCCCTCGCCGTCGAGCAGGCTAGCGGGTAGCGAGACGGCCATATCGTAGCGCTCGGCGAGAACGGCGGCGGACAGGCTGTCGTCAGGCAGGTCGATGGCTTCGAGAACGACGCCATTTCCCGCTTCGTCGACCAGGCGCTCGAAAAGCACGCCGGTCCGGTCGGCGACGGCGACGGTCTGGTTGTCCGTGCTCGCCATCAGGTAGCCAACCCCGGCGCCAACGGCGATCAGGACGAGGAAGCCGAACGGCGTGAGAAGCGTGGCGAGGATGAAGCCCTTGGAGCGCGCCCGGCGCCAAAACTCGCTGGAGAGAACGGTAAGTACGTTGCGCATCGGATCAGGCTAAGGAAGTGGCAGCGGCGGGCGCGAGGTCAGCCTCGCCGACGGTGCGGACAAAGATCTCGCGCATCGACGGTTCGGCCATGTGGAAGCGGTAGAGCGTGTCGACGGACGCGAGGGCGGCGTCGAGGACGCGGCGGCCGGGCGTGCCGTCGAGCAGTTGGACGGTCGCGCGGTGCTCGGTGCGGTCGCTGATGCTGACCGCGCGCTGAGCGACGAGTTCGTCGAGGAACGCAGCCGATCCGTCGTATTCGAGCAGGACGGTTCCCCTTCCGAACGAGCGCTTGACCTCGCGCACGCCACCCGCCAGGACGACTTTGCCCTTGTTGATCAAGCAGATGTCGTCGCACAACTCTTCGACCTGCTCCATCCGGTGCGACGCGAACAGGACGGTTCGGCCTTGCTCGCGCATCTCGTAGACCACGTCTTTGAGCAGATCGGCGTTGATCGGGTCCAACCCGCTGAACGGTTCGTCGAGGATGACGAGTTCGGGTTCGTGGACGAGCGTGGCGATGAACTGCACCTTTTGCTGCATCCCCTTGCTCAACTCCTCGACCTTCTTGCCCGCCCAGTCGCTCGCGCCCAGGCGTTTGAGCCACGCGTGCATCCGCTTGATCGCGGTCGGCTTGTCCAGCCCTCTGAGCATGGCGAAGTAGACGATCTGCTCGCCGACTTTGAGCTTTTTGTACAGCCCCCGCTCTTCGGGCAGATAGCCCATGACTTCTTGCGACCACGGGCCGACCTCTTTGGCGCCGAACGTGATCCGGCCTTCGTCGGGCATCGTGATGTGCGTCACCATCCGAATCGTCGACGACTTGCCTGCGCCGTTGGGACCGAGCACGCCCAAGATGCGACCCGGCTCTGCGGTAAAACTGATGTGGTCGACGGCCGTGAAGTCGCCATACCGCTTGACGACGTTGTCGACATGGAGGGTGCGCATAGAGTCGTGGGGATGAGGTGCGTCAAACTACGGAAGCGCGACGGATGGGTTACGCGTGGCTGATCGGCAGCGTGATTAGGTCTTCCATCCGACACGGATCGTTCCGCATGCGCCTCTCGTTTCTCCTCCTCGCCCTCATCGCCTGCCCGCTCGCTGCTAGGAGCAACCGACGCTCGCCGCCGACATCAACGCGGGCAACGCCGACAGCGCTCCGTCCGGACTGACGGCCTATGCGGGCGCTCTCTACTTCGCCGCCGACGATGGGCAGAGCGGGCGCGAGTTGTGGCGCTACGACCCGGCAACGCAGCAGGCTTCGCTGGTCGCCGATCTCGACGCTCAGGGCGGCAGCGACCCGTACGGCCTGGTCGTTTTGGACGGGGCGCTCTACTTCGCGGCGGACGAGGGCGAGAGCAGCACCTCGATCTGGCGATACGACGCTTCCACGAACGAAGCGCGCGCCGTGACGCGTATCGAGCCCAACCGAGACAGAAGAAATGTACGCATCCTCGCCGTCTACTCGGGTCAGTTGTACTTCAACGACGCCGCCAGCGGAGCGCTGATGCGCTACGATCCTCAGTCGGAGCAGATCGAGCAGGCGCCCGGATACACGGTCCGGGATGCGGATCCTCCGGGCATCCGTCGTGGTCAACGGCGAGTTGTGCTTCGTCTCGCCGGTCATCTCGTGCTACGACGCGCGCACCAACGAGACGCGGCAAGTGGCTGATGGTCCCGCAAACGAGGACAGAAGCTTCGCCGTTTTGGGCGACCGTCTGTACTTCGACGCTTGGTTCCGGGACAACAGTGGAGTCGAAGCGGGCATGCAGATTCTACGACTTCTCTTCGGACACGACCGGAGCGGTGCGAGGCTCCACCTTCGGACTAAACTTCACCCGCCGCCCGGCCAACATCGTCGCCTATGCTGGAAAACTCTACTTCGGCGCACCGTCTACCGAACTCTTCGGCGCACCGTCTGATGCCGGTTTCAGCATGTGGGCCTATGATCCGGACGCCGATCGGATCGAGCTTGCCGCCGAACTCGACGTCTCGGGATATGACGGCGATTCGGACCGGCCTCTGGTATACGCAGACCAGTTGTACTTCTCCGTGCTTGGCAGTAGGGGCTTCGATCTGTGGCGTTTCGACGCGTCCAGCAACGAGGCATCGCGCGTCGGCGAGGCAACTTTTTTTAAGCTGGTACGATGGGCCGATGAGACCGGCGGCTGGATACCTGACCGTGCTCGGCGACGCTCTCTACTTCTCGGCCGCCGACGACTCGAACGGAATCGAACTGTGGCGATACGATTCGTCAGACGTGGTCTCGACTACCGATCCGGCTGTGCCGTCAGGCGAGCGGGCATCCGTTTCGATATCACCCAACCCGGCTTCGGCGATGTCGCGCATCAGCGTTGAGGTCGAGCGGGCGCAGCGGGCGCGCGTGTCGGTCTTCGACGCGCTCGGACGCGAAGTCGCCGTTTTGCTCGACGGGACGCTGAGCGCCAACGAAGCGCGGACGCTTTCGCTCGACGCCTCGCCGCTTCCGCCCGGCCTGTACGTCGTCCGACTTGCAGGCGAGAACGTAGCGCGGACACGTACACTCGTCGTCGCGCGCTGATCGGAGTTAGTCGAGAAAACGCCGCGCTCGGACCGTCCGGGTGCGGCGCTTTCAGGTTTGGAAAATCCGGTGACATGGCGCGCTTTGAGAGGGTGAGACGACACTGTCACCACTTTTGAAAGCGTCGATTTTCTATCCTGCTCGCGTCGTCCCGATGGTAGTGTTTGATTTGGGTTGCGTGCGATTTGGGATGGCTTTCTCCACCACCTCCGCCCCCTGTGGCGGGCCACCCACCATTCCTCCATGCGCCTCGCATACTCCCGCATATCGTTCGCTCTTTTAGCGGCATTTCTCCTCTTGCCGGCTTC
The DNA here is from genome assembly GCA_963841855.1 of Rhodothermales bacterium. Taxonomy (GTDB): domain Bacteria; phylum Bacteroidota; class Rhodothermia; order Rhodothermales; family BA12; genus CAXBBB01. The sequence continues at coordinate 676,747 of CAWJEJ010000003.1, forward strand.
GGTCCGCGCGCAATCGGCAGCCAATCCCGTCTCTGCGTTCGGCGCGTCCGGCATAGACATCGCCCGCGAAATCGCCGTCGATGCGCAGGGTAACCTTTTCGTCGCAGGCTCATTCGAAGGCACCGTCGACTTCGATCCCGGATCGGGCGAGGTGAGCCGCACCTCGACATCCCAAAGCGGCGACTCGTTTCTGGCCAGCTACGACGCCAACGGCGCGGTGCGCTTCGTCAACGCGCTTCCCGGCTTCAACGATGAGTTCATCAACGACATCGACATCGACGCGGCAGGTAACGTTTACATCGTCGGCTCGTTCAACGCCAATATCAGCCTCAACCCCGCCGATCCCAACCAGCAGTTGCAGGCCGTTCGGGTGCGCGACGGATTCGTAGCGAGCTACACGTCGGCGGGCGCATTCCGCTTTGGCTTCGGAATCGGCACCGCGAACTTCGACGAGGCATTGTCGATTGCCGTAACTCCGACGAACGGGTTTTACGTAACTGGTTTCTTCGAAGGCATCGCCGACTTCGATCCCGGCGCTGGCACGGCAGAGTTGACCTCATCGGCAAGAGACCTTTACGTCGCTAGCTACGATGCCAATGGCGGCTACCGCTCGGCCTTCCGCCTCCCTGTCGTACCCTCTGCAATCGCAGTCGACCTGCTGGGCAACGTCCACATCACCGGCATATTCACCAGCACGGTCGACTTCGATCCCGGAACTGGAATCGCGGGACAGACAGCGGTAGGCGGAGAGTCGGCCTTCTTCGCCACCTACACATCGGCACTCGCCTACCAAAATGTATTCATCGTGGGAAGCCCCACGTTCGACGGTAGAATCAGCCCCCAGGACCTCGCCACCGATGCGGCGGGCAACCTATATGCCACGGGAACGCTCCTCAGATCGGTCGACTTCGATCCGGGCTCGGGCGAGGTCATAGTCGACAACACCAACTCGGTGGGCAACCCGTTTATGGCCAGTTATACGCCAGCTGGCGCGTTGCGCTACGCCTCGCTGATAGAGGGCAACGGCAACAGCATTGCTCCGAACATCGACGTGAGGGCTGACGGAACGACGACGATCACGGGCAACTTCAACCGCACGCTCGACTTCGATCCGTCCGACGCGGGCGTGCAGTCGCGCGAGGCCTCCTCTACCCTCAACGGGTCTACGTACGTAGCCAGCTACGACGCCAACGGCGCCTACCGATTCGTCACGACCTTTACCAACAGCTTCGGCTTCGCCGTGGCGAGCGGACCCACCGGTGCGATCTACTCGGCCGGCGGCTTCCTCGAAATCGCCGACTTCGACCAGTCTGCCGGCGAGGAACTGCGCTCTTCGAACGGCTTCTTCGACGCGTTCATCGTCGGCCTCAACGCCGACGGTAGCCTGCTGCCGGTCGAGCTGACGGCTTTCACGGCCACGCTCGACGGCGCCTCGGCCCGCCTGAACTGGACGACGGTGTCCGAAACCAATAACGCAGGCTTCGCCGTCGAGCACGCCGGACCCGGATTGGCGTTCGCCGACGCCGGATGGGTCGACGGCAATGGCACAACGCTCGAAGCGCACAACTACCGCTTCGCCGTCGCCAATCTCGCCGCGGGTACGCACCGCTTCCGCCTGCGCCAGACCGACCTCGACGGAGCCACTGAGCTTTCGCCGGTCGTCGAACTGAGCGTCGGCCTGAGCGAGACCTCGCGCTTGTCGCTCGCGCCCAACCCGGCCAGTGACGAATCGCGCGTCTCGGTCCAGGTGCAGCGCGCGCAGACGGTGCGCGTGAGCATCTTCGACGCACTGGGCCGCGAAGTCGCCGTCCTGCTCGACGGCGCGATGGGCGCGGACGAGGCGCTGAGCCTGGCCGTCGACGCCTCGGCGCTTCCGGCAGGGCTCTACATGGTGCGGCTGACCGGTGAGACGGTCCGCCAGACGCGCACGCTCATCGTCGCGCGCTAACGGCTTCAATCGCAAATGCACAGGCGCCGCGCTCTGGACTCTCCGGGCGCGGCGCCTGTGCATTTGCCTGGGCGGGGGGATGTGGTTGCATGCGTTCCGGTGTTGATACAGTCTTGCGCGATACCATACCGTCACGCCGCACCTGATTCGTGCTGGAATAGCTTGCCATCGGCGCGCCGACTAGCGAAGAACGCTCAGGTGAGACTCACATCGCTCGGCGCAGCATCCCACTGCTCGTCTCCCCGGACGCTACACTACACCACACCACTCCTATGCGCTTCGCATACTCCCGCGCGTCGCTCGTCCTACTAGCGGCGCTTTTACTGACGCCTGCCGCCTTTGCGCAGGCCGTTAATCCGGTCACCCAAATCGGCGGCGCGGGCTTCGACAACGGCCGCGAACTCGCCACCGACGCGTCGGGCAATCTCTTCGCCGCGGGCGTGTTCGAGGGCACCGTCGACTTCGATCCTGGATCGGGCGTCGTCAACCGCACGGCAGCCTCGTCGGGCGGCGACGCGTTTCTAGTCAGCTACACCCCCGCCGGTGTGCTGCGCTTCGCCAACAACTTCGGCGGACAGGGGAGCGTCGACGTCAACGACATCGACGTCGACGCCGCAGGCAACGTTTACATCGCTGGCTCCTTCAACGCGTTCATCACCCTCAACCCCGCCGATCCCAACCAAGAACTCGACGCCGTCCGCGTGCGCGATGGGTTCGTGGCGAGCTACACACCGGCAGGCGCGCTCCGCTTCGGCTTCAACATCGGCACGGCCGACTTCGACCAGGCCATCTCGATCGCCGTCACCGCGTCGGGCGGCTTCTTCGTGACGGGCATCATTGAGGGCACGGCCGACTTCGACCCGGGCGCTGGCGTGGCCGAGTTGACCTCCTCGGGCGGGCAGTACTACGCAGCCAGCTACGACGCCAGCGGCAACTACCGATCGGCTTTCCTGCTCGCCAGCTTCGTCAGCGCTACCTCCATCGCGGTCGACCCATCGGGCAACGTCTTCATCGGCGGAGTCTTCCAGGGCACGGTCGACTTCGATCCGGGCGACGGCATTGCCGGTGCCACCTCGGTGGGCGGCAACGCGGACGGCTTCCTCGCCAGCTACGCGTCCGATCTCACCTTCCGCCGCGTCTCCACGTTTGGCAACAGCGAGTTCAGCGGCGGTTCGCTCACGCCTCAGTTCCTGGCGACCGACGGGTCGGGCAACCTCTACGTCACGGGCCTGCTCGGTGGCGAGATCGACTTCGATCCGGGCAGCGGCGAGACCCTGATCGACAACGACAACACGACTGGCAACGTGTTCGTCGCCAGCTACGACGCCAGCGGCGCGCTGCGCAGCGCATTCCTGGTCGAGGGTAGGGGCAACGCTGCCGTCTTGGGCATCGACGTGGACGCCAGCGGAGGGACCTCGATCGCAGGCTTCTTTCTGGGCGGCACGCTCGACTTCGACCCGTCCGGCGGCGAAGCAACGCGCGGCGACAACACCACGAACAACTTTGGCTTCGTCGCCAGCTACACCGCCAGCGGCGGCTACCGCTTCGTTAACGTGTTCACCAACAGCGTGGGCAGCGACGTGGCGAGCGCGCCGAGCGGCGCCATCTACACGAGCGGCCTGTTCACCACAATCGCCGACTTCGACCAGTCGGACGCTGAACTGCTGCGCTCGTCCGTCAACGGATCGGCCGACGTGTACATCGTCGGACTCAACGCCGACGGCAGCTTGCTCACGGGCAACCCAACCGCGATTCCGTCGGCGGCCGAGTTGAACGCCTCACTGCGCCTCTCCGTCGCGCCTAACCCGGCGACCCACTCGGCCGCTGCCTCGGTCGAGACCGACCGCGCGCAGGACGTGCGCGTGGCCGTCTACGACGCGCTGGGCCGCCAGGTCGCCGTCCTGTTCGACGGGATGCTGATGCCGGGCCAGAGCCAGACGCTGACCGTCGACGCCTCGGCTCTTCCGGCAGGGCTCTACATGGTGCGGCTGACCGGTGAGACGATCCGCCAGACGCGCACGCTCGTCGTCGCGCGCTGATCGGAGCCACTCCAACCAGAAAGCGCCGCGCTCGGACTGTCCGGGCGCGGCGCTTTTGCGTTTGAGCTATCGGCGCGGCGGCTGTTCGAGCAGTCGCAGCACCAGCGGCGTGGCGTCGCGCTGCGTGGGCGCCGGACCGATTTGGGCATTCATCAACTCGCGCATCTGCTCGCCGGTCGCGTTGGTGTGGGCCAGCAAAAACGAGATGTGGCTCTCGCCCGCCGATGCGCCTCCGTGCCCCGACACGCGAGGCGAGCCGAAGTAGTAACGGTCCGCAAGTGGCACGTCGTTGCCCGAACGGGCCAGCAGGATCACGTCCCCGGCGTGGTGCCCCAGCGGGCCGTTCGTCAGCCAATCCAGGCGCTCGGCCATTCGCACCAGATCGGGCCGCGGATGGGCCTTCAGGTAGTCGTCGACATTGACCCACCCGTCGCGCGTGACGACCTGGAACGGCGGCTGCGTTTTGCCGCTCGGATCGGACGCGCGCGCCAGAATCAGGTCGAGCGCTCCGGCCACCCCGCCCAATTCGAGCGAGTCGAAAGCGGCGGCGTAGAGTTGGGTCACCAGAGGCAGCACGTCGTCCTGGATGCGTGGCGGCTTGCGCCAGTCGCACTCGTCGCCCGGCTCGCGGCAGGTCGAGCGGTCGGCGATGTAGAGTGACGCGGCCGCTTCGTTGTAGACCATTACCAGATCGTAGTCCTCGTCCACTTCGGCGACCGTCGACGTGCGGACGCGGTAGCCCAGCGAGTCGATCAGCGCGCGCGGCTCGTCGAATCCGCGGCCCCTCAGGCTGTTGCGGTCGCGGGCGAGCGTCGCGACGTGCCCATGGTCCGAGACGACGAAAACGTAGGTGTCGCGCAGCAGATCGTCGCGGCGGTAGCGCGACAGGATGCGGTCGATGTGCGGATCTATTTCCTTGCGCAGATACTGTCGCTGCTCCTCGCTGCCCGACTCGTGCGCCACTAGATCGACGCCTGGAAAGTAAGCGACCTGCAGATCAGGGACGCCGTAGCGGTCGGCGCCTCTCTCGAAGCCTTCCCAGGTGTCCTGATCCAACTCCTCGTACAACTCGTCGATGCCCCCGAAGAGCATGTCGAACGCAGCGTCGATCAGGTCGGCCGCGTCGTTGAGGTCGGGCGGCGTGAGCAGATCGGCGCCCCTATAGACGAACCCCATCGACACGTGCGATCGGACGTCGGCCTGCTCGAACAGAGTCGGAGCCTGAATCTGCTCGCCGAACAGGTCGTCCGACCAGATCGACAGCGTCTGCTCGACCGTCCCGACCGACAGCGGGACCGGCGCGTAGACGACGCGCTCATGCCGGTCGAACCACTCGTTGCCTGTCACTCCGGTCACGGCGGGCGGCGCTCCGGTGAAAACCGTCGCCCAACCCACCGACGTTTCGGCGGGAAACGCAGACACGACGCCTGGCGCCAGGTAGCCCTTCTCGTAGACGCCGTCGCCGCTCTCGGACCCAATCAGTTCCGCCAGGCTGGGCAGGTCGCCGTCGGCCATCGCACCGCGCAACTGCTCCTCGCTCACGCCGTCGAGCGCGATCATCAGCACGCGCGCGCGGCCTCTGATGGGGCGCATCGGCTCGCGCAACCGCTGCTCGCCGCCGCTGACGACCAGTTCGGCGAACTCGTCTAGCGTCTGCCCCAGACTTCCGCACCCCGCAACCGGCAACAGCACGAGGAGCAGGAAGAGTCGGATCGGCAGCGTCGGCATCCGACGAACATAGCCGCTTGGCTCTCCTGGCACTCGTCACGACTCGGCTACCGACAGAGATCTCCTTCGGTTTGACCGCCACAAACGCAACCAGCGACGCCACGCTCAGACGTTCCGGGCGCAGCGCTGCTGGTTGAGGCGATGTCGCTTACCCAGCCGACGCCGCCATCGCCGATCCGTAGTAGGCGCCCAACTCGGGCGAGATGCCCCACGCGCGGTACATCTCGTCGGGGATGTGCTGCACGGCGCCGTCGAGCGACGAGCGGACGCCTGCGTCGCCGCCGGTGAACTGGCCGATGAGCGTCTGAGCTTGGGTGACGAGCGACTGTACCTCGGTCGAAGCCGGGTCGTCGCCTGCCTGCCGATGCGCGTCGAAGCGCTCGAACAGCGTCGCCCACTGCTGCTGGACGGCGCGCATCTGTTCGTCGCCCACCTGGTGGCCTCGCCTTTCGAGTTGCGCGAGTTGTTCGGGTGTGTAGTGTTGGTCGATCATGGTGCTGATGTGGATGAAGGTGAATACGTCCTCGTCGTCGCTATGCCATCCGCGCAGGCGCTTGGCGACGCGTTCGAGCCGGTCCAGCGCCTGCCGGTCGGACTCGATGCGTGCACGCAGATGCGCCACGTGCCGCCTGATCAGGTCAGTCGGATTGTCTCGGTCCAGCGCATCGGCGATGTCGGCGAGCGACAGCCCCAGCGCGCGGAGCGACACGATGCGCTGCAGTCGCACCAGGTCGCGCGTGGCGTAGAGCCGCTGCCCGGACTCGGACCGACGCGCAGGCGTGAGCAATCCGATGGCGTCGTAATGGCGCAGCGCCCGAATGGTGAGTCCGGTTCTGAGTGCCACGTCTCCGATGCGGTAGAGGTTGGGCGATTTGGGCATGGCGTCGACGAGGATGAGTTTTACGGTACGACCCTGACGCAGCGTGAGAGGCAAACGCGGCGACGCGCTTTCACACAACCTGCACCCGGTGGACAGTCGAATCCGCTGCCGGTTGTATCGGTTGGATCTACACCTTTCGCCTACGACCATGTCCGCCCTTCCCGCTCGCCGCCGAATGACCGAAGCCGAATACCTCGCGTGCGACGCCGCGAACGAGGGCAAGCACGAGTTTTTCGACGGCTACCTCGTCCCGTGGAACGGCGAAATACTCGGCATGGCAGGCGGATCGCCAGAGCATAGTCTCCTCGGGATGAGCATCTCAAGCGCGCTGCTCGGCGCAAAAAGTGTCGCGCGTTCAACCCCGACATCCGTGTACGCCTACCATCGGGCCGATACGTCTACCCAGATGCCACCGTCGCATGCGACCCGCAGTACGACGATGCAAAACCGCGCACGCTGCTCGATCCGCTACTCGTCGTAGAAGTCGCCTCACCACCGACAGTCGATAAGGACCGGACGACCAAACTGAGCGCATACACGAGTATGGACAGCGTCCACGCCTACTGGCTGTTCGAATCCGACCGCGCCTTCGTCACCCTCTACGAACGCCGCCCCGACTGCTGGTCGATCCGCACGCTGTCGGGACTGGACGCCGCCATCGACTCGCCGCTGTTCGACCAACCGTTCGCGCTGGCTGACTTGTACGCCGATCTCGACCTGCCCCAGACAGACGACGCGTGACTGCTACTCACTGTCGAGATTGAAGAACTCGGCCTGCTTGGCGGGCGGCGTCAGGCCGAAGTGGTCGTAGGCGTGCGGCGTCGCGATGCGTCCGCGTGGCGTGCGTTCGATGTAGCCCTCCTGGATCAGATAGGGCTCGTAGACCTCTTCGATGGTGCCGCTGTCCTCGCCCACGCTGACGGCGATGTTGCCCAGTCCGGTCGGGCCGCCGCCGAACTTCTCGATGAGCGTCATTAGGATGCGCGTGTCCATGTCGTCCAGACCCTGCTCGTCCACGTCGAGCATGTTGAGCGCGTGATCGGCGACGGCTCTATTGATCGTCCCATCACCTTTGACCTGGGCGAAGTCACGGGTGCGGCGGAGCAGGCGGTTTGCGATGCGCGGCGTGCCCCGGCTGCGCCTTGCAATCTCGTAAGCGCCCTCGCTGTCAATCTCGATCTTCATCAGTCCGGCCGAGCGCTCGACGATCTGCTGGAGCAGGTCGGCGGTGTAGTAGTCGTAGCGGAAGTCGATGCCGAACCTGGCGCGCATCGGAGCCGTGAGCAGACCCTTTCGCGTCGTCGCGCCGACCAGAGTGAACGGCGGAAGCTGAAGCTGGACGCTCCGGGCGTTGGGGCCGCTGTCGATCATGATGTCGATCTTGTAGTCCTCCATCGCCGAGTACAGATACTCCTCGACGACAGACGGCATCCGGTGGATCTCGTCGATGAAGAGCACATCGCCTTCGTTGAGATTGGTCAGCAGGCCCGCGATGGTGGCAGGTTTGTCGAGCACGGGGCCACTCGTCGAGCGCACTTCGGCGCCCATCTCCTCGGCGATGATCAAACTCAAGGTGGTTTTGCCCAACCCCGGCGGACCTGCGAGCAGGACGTGGTCGAGCACTTCGCCGCGCTGGAGCGCTGCCGTGATGAAGACCGTCAGGTTGTCCTTGATCTTCTGCTGACCGACGAACTCGGACAGGCGCGACGGGCGCAGGGCTTTGTCGAAATCCTCTTCGGCAGCGGTACCGGTGGACGCGGTGAGATCGGGGCGAGCAGACATGGCGAGTAGTAGAGTCGGTGGGCAAACGCTCAGCGGCGGCGGACGCTCCGGCACGCACATTGGGACAATCTGCGCGGGCGCGTGGATGAGCGGCTGGTTAAAATCGGTACAAGCAGTGACGGCGTTCTGTCACACAAAGACGCGTCGGTATCTTCAGCAAAAACAGTCGATTCCATCTCCTATGGATACGGCCGAAGCGCCGCCGTCGACACAGTCCCCACCCGAAAGTCGTTGACACGTGCACCGGGTCTGCGTACTCTTGGGCACACCTTTTGACGCCCCATGTTCGCTGTCGACCACGTCCTCGTCTCCGACGATCTGCTAGATGCCCCGTTCGCCTGCAACCTCGCGGCGTGCCATGGCGGATGCTGCGTGCAGGGCGAAGCGGGAGCGCCCCTCGTCGAAAGCGAGCTGGCCGGATTAGAAGCCGTCGTCCCGGCCGTCGAGCACCTGCTGACACCCGAAGCGCGCCACGCCATCGCCACGCGCGGTCCGTGGGAGAAATCGAAGTGGGGCAGCCTGAACACGACGTGCGTCGAGGACGGGCCGTGCGTGTTCGTCGTCCACGAGGGGCCGGTCGCCAAGTGCGCCATCGAGCGTGCCTTTCGGACGGGCAAGACCGACATTCACAAGCCGCAAAGCTGCCACCTCTACCCGATCCGGGTCGAGCAGTACGACGAGATGGAAGTGCTCAACTACGAGAAAATCCCCTTGTGCAGCGGCGGCGTGATCCACGGAAAGCGCCTGTCGATCCAGCTCGCCGACTTCCTCGAAGAACCGCTGACCCGCCGCTACGGAGCCGACTGGTACGCGCGCTTCAAAGACGCCGTCGATGCACGCCGGAAGGATTTCGGCATCGACCTGCATCCCAACTAGAACACTCTTGCGCCGCCCACGCGCCCATCGCCTTACGCCATGCTGAACCTTTCGCAACGCCAGTCGCAGACCCAGAAGCTGTCGCCGCAGCAGATTCAGTACATCAAGCTGCTGCAACTGCCGACGCTCGCGCTCGAACAGCGCATCAAGGCTGAAATGGAGATCAACCCGCTGCTCGAAGAGGGCGAGGAGGAAGACGACGAACTGGAGGGCGACGAGCGCGAAGAGAAGGACGAGAAAATCGAAGAAGAAGAGGAATACGACAGCGAGCAGTCCAGCGACGACGAATACGACTGGGAAGAACTGCTTCACTCGCCCGACGACCTCTACGGCCACAAAGCCCAGGTCGACAAGAGCGCCGAAGAGGACCGCCGCGAGATCCCGATGGCCGACAGTTCGTCGCTGATCGAATCGCTGGTCGAGCAGTTGCCGTTCTTGGACCTGGACGAGACCGACACCATCATCGCCGAGCAGATCATCGGCTCGATCGACGAGGACGGCTACCTGCGTAGGTCGCTCGACTCGATCGTGGACGACTTGATGTTCAACTACGGCGTGACGCCCAAGGAAGGGCAGGTCGAAGTCGTATTGAAGCGCATCCAGCGGCTCGAACCCATCGGCATCGCCTCGCGCGACCTCAAGGAGTGCCTGCTGACGCAGCTCTATGCGCTTCCGAACGATGTGGACGGAAGGGAGACCGCCATCGACATCCTGGAGCAGGCGTACAAGGCGTTCACGATGAAGCATTACGATCAGATCATGCGCAAGCTGGAGATCGAGCCCGAAGAGCTAAAAGAGTCGTACGAGTTGATCCAGCGGCTCGACCCCAAACCGGGCGAGGGCGCTTTTACGGCGCAACAGAACTACATCACGCCCGACTATACCGTCGAAGTGGTCGACGACGAGTTCATCATCTCGCTCAACGGCAGCAACGCGCCCGAACTGCGCGTCAACAAAGGGTATCGCCAGATGCTCGAAAACCTGTCGGCGGATCAGAAAAAGGAGGCGCCGACGAGTCGCTACGACAGCGACACCAAGAGCTTTCTCAAAAACAAGATGGAGAGCGCGCGCTGGTTCATCAACTCGATCCAGCAGCGGCGCAACACGATGCTCAAGGTGATGAGCGCCATCGTCGACATCCAGTCCGAGTTCTTCCGCTTTGGCGAGGGCAACCTCAAGCCGATGATCTTGAAAGACATCGCCGAGATCATCCACATGGACATCTCGACGGTCAGCCGGGTCGTCAACGGCAAGTACGTGCAGTCCGAGTTCGGCGTCTACGAACTGAAATATTTCTTCTCGGAAGGCCTGACCAAGGAGAGCGGCGAGGAGATCTCAAACAAGGAAGTCCGCGCGATCATCGAAGGCATCGTGTCGCAGGAGGACAAGGAGAAGCCGCTGAGCGACCAGGCCATCGCCAAACTGCTCGAAGGCCGAGGCTTCTCGATCGCCCGCCGCACGGTCACCAAGTACCGCGAGCAGTTGGGCGTGCCTGTCGCGAGGATGCGCAAGCAGATCGTGTTGTAAATCGCCCTAACGTCAATGCCTACGACTGCTACTCACGACGCCGAACGTCAGCGCTTCACGATCTCGACCGATGGCGGCGAAGCGTTTCTCTCATACGCGTTGGGCAAAACGCGCATCGCTCTCTTGCACACCGAAGTGCCGAGCGAAGCCGAGGGGCATGGCGTCGGCGGGACGCTCGTCCGCAGCGCGATGGACTATGCGCGTGCCCACGAGATGCGCGTGCTGCCCTACTGCCCGTTCGTCCAGGCGTGGCTCGAACGCCACGATGAGTATGCCGACTTGGTGCAACTGAGCAAGGACTAGCTCATAGTTTGCTGCAGATAGTGAGGTTGCTTCAAGCGCACGGTTTCAATAACCTCATACGCTATCTGCCTTACAGCAGCTAAATGTGGATTTACACCTTTGTATTCTGCTAGGTTTCCATCGGAAATTATCCACCCCAGCGAGTTATTCCTCGAGAAATTATTGTATATCTCATCCAGTTCTGGGTCTACATGTGCTCCCCCGTCAGTATCAGCTACATTAAGAATCAGAGTTCTGCGGGACATGAATTGACCATCTTTGTCTTTGATGACATTTTTATTCCACCACTTATCAAATAGAACCAGCTTTACTTTATGAGGTCTTATATCTTGGAAGTCTGCTAGTAGAGGCTCGTATGACAGGCTTGTGCCATTATCACCCGACTGAATCCTCATTTTAACAAGGTTGCATTCAGAGATCAAATTTCTGGGATCCAGGTCTCCTGCTGTATCGAGGTATGACATATTGCGAATTTTCACCTGCTCAAACAAAGACCTAGAATGGCCTTTGTGATGCAACAGAACGCGAAGGCTGAGTGCAATGTGTCTTGCTATCTCTTCCAAGCCATTGTCATATGATTCACATGAGTGAGATAGTATTTTGAGTTGTATGAATGTCTCATTTACTATATCATCTATTCCTCTTGATACTCTCTGTCTTCTTGCCATTGGGTTTATTGGTGTGTCTCTAGTGTTGAAAAAAATATATCGATTTGGCTACTGACTCGCAATAGAACAGTTGATCTATCCTTCCAATGGAAACGCCCGACGCCGCTCTCCACCGCCTGCTCCACGACGACCGACGATGGATGAAGCAGGCGCTCCGCCAAGCTGAACTCGCCTACGACGCAGGCGAAGTGCCAGTTGGCGCGGTCATCGTGCGGGGCGGCATCGTGGTCGGTAAGGGGCGCAACATGGTCGAGCAACTCAACGACCCGACGGCTCACGCCGAGATGATCGCGGTCACGGCGGCCTGCGAGACGACGGGCGACAAATACCTGGTGGACTGCACGCTCTACGTCACGCTCGAACCGTGCCCCATGTGCGCCGGAGCCATTGTTTGGGCCAAGGTGCCGCGCGTCGTGTTCGGCGCGTTCGACGAGCGGGCGGGAGCGGGCGGCACGCTCTACAACCTGCTCCGCGACGGGCGCCTAAACCACCGCTGCGCCGTCGTGTCAGGCGTTGAGGACGAGGCGTCGGCTCAGATGCTGCGCTCTTTTTTTGCTCAGCGGCGCGCCCGCAGCTAAGCCGTCTCGCCCGTGCGCGTCATCGGGACGTGCGGGATGCCTGCCTCGACGAATGCAGATCCGGTTCGGACAAAGCCCAGGCGCGCATAGAATCGCTCCAGATGCGATTGAGCGTGGATCGTGTGGATGGCGAACCCGGCGCGTTCGGCGTCGGCGATGGCGGCTTGGACCAGGCGCGTGCCCAGGCCACCGCTACGCGCATCGGCCAGGACGGCGAAGCGTTCGAGTTTGGCTGCGCCCTCATGCTCAGGGTCGGGCCGCCACCGCGCCGTCGCCGCAGACTGGCCGTCGATGGTGAGCAGCAGGTGCGTGGCCGACGCGTCCCAATCGTCCCACTCTTCGGCGGGTGGGCAGGCCTGCTCCTCGACGAACACGATCTGCCGGATCGCCTTGGCGTCGGCCCAGCGTGCATCCGGCAGGCGGAACGCGTCGGCGCGGACGGTCACAGCGCGCCCAGGAACGCTAGCGCATTGGAGGCGCCCAGTCCGATCGTGACGAATCCGTGGTCGCCGTTGGGCCAGTAGAAGAACTCGGCGTCGGCGCGGCCCTGCATTGCGGCTTCGAGGCGTTCGGTCTGGCCGATCAGGACGGTGCGGTCGGCGGTTCCGTGGTGAGCCTGGACGGCGGGTAGGCGGTCGGCAAAGGCGGCGGGGGAGCGGCGCAGCAGTTCGAGCCGCATCTGCTCGACCGAAAGCTCTCCGCGCCCGAGCGGCTGGATGAACCGCGCGTTGAGCACGTCGAAGCCGGGCAGATCGCGGCCGTCACCTTCGAGCGCGGCGGCGGCGATGTCGCGGACGTAGGGACCGAAGAAATCCGTCGGGCCGAAGAAGTCGAGCACGCGCGTGATGCGGCTGTCGCGGACGCCCATCAAGAGGGCTACGCCTGCGCCCCGGCTCAGCCCCATCGCGCCGATGCGGTTGGGATCGGCGACGGGTTCGGAGTCGAGAACGACGTTGAGCAACGCCAGCGCGTCGTCCACGTCGCGGTCCCACGGGCTGGCGGGACCGTCCGACTGGAGGATTCCGCCAGCGCCCAGGTCGAGCGGCTCGTCCCGGAACGTCGGCGCGATGATGACGGCGGGATTGCCGCCCAGCAGCGATCCCGAGATCAGCGTCACCTCGGCTAGCGAGACGCCGCCGTCGCCGCCGTGCCCATAGACGATCACCGGCATCGAGGCATCGGCGCCGCCCGGTACGAGGACGAGTCCGTAGAGCGTCAGCCCGTCGAGCACGTAGCGGTACGTTTTGGCAGCGTACGTGCGCCCGGCCAGCGTGATCTCCTGAGACCGAACGACTTCGTGCGACGACGCGACCGGCGTCCGCGCGCTCCAGTCGGCGAGGATCGTCGCCTTCTCGGTTTGCGTCGGCGCGGCGAAGACGGCGTCTAGATCGACGCGCGGCGATTCGTTTTCGCCCGACGAATCGCACGCGGCGAAGACGAATAGGAGCAGAAGGGGGGCGAGCAGGCGGCGCATGGCGAAGGGGTTACATCAGCAGGGGCTGATCAACGCGCCAGCATCGCCGCCGTGCCCGCACCGCTACCGCACGACCGAGAACGCGCGCGTCTCGCGAAAACGCTCGCCCTGGACGACGAGTACGTATAGCCCGCCTGGTAGTCCCTCGGTATCAAGTACGATCTGCCGTTCGGCTCCGGCCGTCATCGGCCCAGCGAACGGATGCGCGACCGTTCGACCCAGCAGGTCATACACCGTCGCGCGGACCTGCTGCGGAGCGGACACGCGCAAGGTGAGGGCGGCGTGGTTGGCGACCGGATTGGGCGCGACTGCGCTCATCGTCACCTCATCGGCTTCGGTCGGTCGGTTGGCGCTCGTTGCGTTGGACAGGTCGAACGCGAACAGTTCCTCGCCGCTCACGCCGTTGCTGGCGCTGAAGAAGAGACTCTCATCGAACACGACAGGCGCATACTGGGCATCGAACGTGCCTGAGAACGCCAGACCTTCCAGCCCACCCTCATCGGGCCTCGTGTCTACGTCGGCGACCAGTGTGGCAGTGCCGGTCGCCGGATCGTAGCGCCACAGTTCGTGCCCCGATGTGGTGACCTCCAAGCTGGACGCTGCCAAATAGAGCACGTCGCCGACGGGTGTGAGGTAAGCCGGGTCGCTGCTGTCGTCGAAGGCGTTGAATTGAGGGGAATTGGCGATGTCGACAGCTACTGCCGCCTCATTGGTAGCAGCGTCGTAGACGAACATCTCACGTCCGTTTTCCGCATTCGTAGCCGCGAAGTACAGTTTACCGCCGAGCACGGCAAAGTAGGCTGGCTGGCTGCTATAGGGAACGGTTATGGGGAAAGATATCTGTCCCGGATAGAGATCGACGACACGCTCAGCCGTTTTCGTCGCGGTCACGAAGCGCCACAGTTCCAGTCCGGCGTCGGATCGGTCATCGTAGGCGAAGTAGAAGGCGCCTTGGTAGTAGGCAAACTCGTCCGAGTAGGAGAGCAGCGTTGCGTTATCGGTGGCTCCGATCCGCATCTCGCGCGTTGCCGTCGTGCCATCGTAGCGCCAAAACTCGGCGAAAATACCAGTCGATACGAATGCCCATAGCGCTCCCTCGGCTACGACCAATCGGTCCATGAGTGCGGGTACGTCGGAATCGCTGTCGGCGGTGAGTTTGAATGCTTCCTCGACCGTGCCTGCGTTTAAGTTATAGCGCCAGACGGCGTTGGGCAGTTGCCCGAAGCCTGCCGAGTTTTGGGCGAAGTACACGTCGCCATCGAACGCCGTCATGCTGACTGGCGTCATCAAGTCGGTGAACGGAATCGTCGGGTGCTCGAGACTGCCCGTAGCCGGATCGTAGATCCACAGACCGTCCAACGTGCCGGGCGTGCGCGCGCCGTCCCAGGCACTTATGAAGAGGAGACCGTCGAAGGCGAGCAGATCGAAAACGAACGCGTTGAGAGGGTCGTCCGTACTTCCGTCGGTGAGTGTCGCCGTGAGCCGCTCAGTCTGGTCGCTGCCTGGGTCGTAGACCCAAACGCCGAATCCGCTCTCGCCCGACGCTCTCGATGTGGAGAAGTACAGCTTGCCGTCGAGCGGCGTCAGGTGCTGCGGTATGCTGCCGCTGTCGTCCTGATCATCCGGCACATCGGTGCGCAGATCGGCGACGAGGCGGGCCGTCTGCGCGTGCAGAGTTATGGGCGCGAGGAGCAGAAGAGCGAGGAGTACGAGGCGCATGGACGTAGCGTGTGATAGAATAGAGGGCTACTCTAAACTACGCAGTCTGCGCTCGGTACAGGACATCCACGCGCGAACATGCCCCGCCCCGCCGCTTTTCAGGTCACATGATCTACCTCGACCACAACGCCACGACGCCCGTCGACCCGGACGTGCTGTCGGCGATGATGCCCTACTTCACCGAGCAGTATGGCAACGCGTCGAGCCGGGCACACGCGTGGGGATGGGCGGCATCCCACGCGGTCGAGGAGGCGCGCAAACAGGTGGCCGATCTGATTGGGGGCGACGCGCGGGGAATCGTTTGGACGAGCGGGGCGACCGAAGCGGCCAACCTCGCCATCAAAGGCGTCGCTCGCCGCTATGCCGAGGCGCGCGGGCGGCACCTCGTCACGTGCCGGACCGAACACCGCGCCGTTCTCGACCCGCACGTCCGGATGGAGCGCGAGGGGTGGGAGGTGACGTATCTGGACGTCGACTTGCAGGGTCGGATCGACCTAGACGCGCTGCGCAGCGCCCTTCGTCCCGATACTGCGCTGGTCTCGCTGATGCGCGCCAACAACGAAACCGGCGTCGTCCACCCGACGGCTGAGATCTATGCGATTTGCCGGAAAGCTGGCGCGCTGCTCTTCGTCGACGGGACGCAGGCGCCGGGCAAAATCGACCTGTCGGCGGATCACGCCGATCTGATCGCACTGTCGGCGCACAAGATGTACGGGCCGAAGGGCGTCGGCGCGCTGTGGATGCGGCGCCGCAGTCCGCGCGTGAGTCTGGTGCCGCTGACCGAGGGCGGCGGGCAGGAAGGCGGCTTCCGACCGGGAACGCTCAATGTGCCGGGCATCGTCGGAATGGGAGCGGCGGCGCGGCTGGCGATGGAGCGCGGAGCAGCCGACGCGGATCGGATGCAGACGCTGCGCAACCGCTTCGAGGCTTCGATTGCGAGCGCTGTTCCGTCGGCGCGCGTCAACGGTAGCGAGGCGGAGCGCCTGCCCAACACGAGTAGCCTCACGTTTCCCGGCTGCGACGCCGCTCTCTTGATGGCGAGTCTGCGCGAGATCGCGGTTTCGGCGGGGAGTGCGTGCAGCAGTGGCTCCGGCAAACCATCGCACGTGCTGACGGCAATGGGCCTGGATACCGCCGAGGCCTTGGCTACGCTGCGCATCAGCCTGGGCCGCACGACGACGCAAACCGAGGTGGACGAAGCCGCGCAGTTGATCACCAGCGCCGTGGGCGAGCAGGTGGGCTGAGCGGTCTTGCCGCATCGTTACCGCGCCTCTGAATCGGCCGCTGCGGCGGTGGGTGGATAGGCGATGCGCACGCAGCCGACGCCTGAGTTTTCCAACGTTCACCTGATCTTAAATCCGGGATCCGGCTCGTTTCCCGGCCGCGATGCGCTGCCGATCGACCCCGAATGGACGGTCCACGAGGTCGGCGACGAGGGGCCGAAAGCCTTGGCCGATCGGGCCGTCGCCGATGGTGCCGATTTGGTCATCGCGGCCGGAGGCGACGGCACGGTCAATGGCGCGGCGCATGGCCTGCTGGGCTCGGACGCCGTTCTGGGCATCGTGCCGATGGGAACGGCCAACGTGCTCGCCACCTCGCTCGACGTGCCCGCCGATCCGTTCGACGCTATGGAAATCGCGCGCTCGCCCCAGCGCACCTGCGTGCGCACCATCGACGCTGGAGCGTATGGAGACGACGGCTTCTTCATGCTGCGCTTGGGGCTGGGCATCGAAGCGTCGATGGTTGCCCACTCGGACGACGCGCTCAAAGCACGCGTCGGACGGCTGGCTTACCTGAAGACGTTTCTGGACGAGGTGCGGCGCCAGCACCCGGTCCGCTACTCCATTGTCACGGATGGGCAGACGCACACGACGCGTGGCATGACCTGTCTCGTCTGCAATACGGGCCACACCGGCCTGCGCGGGCTCGATCTGCTGCCGAGCGTAAGCATTGACGACGGGAAGTTGACGGCCGTCGTCATGCGGCGGATGGGAGTCGGACTGGGGTTTGCGCTGATGTGGAGCGCTGCCACGAGCTTCGTCAGGGGGAACGGCTTTCACGTCGAGCAGAGCAAGCGACTTCGCATCTATCCAGGCCGTGAGATACGCGTCTCGTCGCAGCCCCTGCAGGACGCCGCGTGCGACGGCGAAGAACTCGAACGCGGCTCCGTTCTCGACGCCCGCGTTTTGCCCGGCGTGCTCCGCGTGCTCGTGCCACTCCCATCAGCTTAGCTCTCGCCGAATCGCGCGCTTGGGAGAAAGACCTACCTGGATCAAGAAATCGCCTTCACGGACTGTTACGGACTTGTCTTTCCGATCTCTAACGCGTCTTGCTTCTCGAACTCTGAGCGCTCCAGTTTGATAAAAGAAGGCTACTCTCGGATTCTATGTCCACGTACTGATTGTCTTATAATCAGATCTCGCATTTGAAAGAGAGGCGAGCGTTGGAATCCGACTTGTTGGTTTTCGCCGCGTCTCGCTTCGTTCTCCGCTCAAAACCGCTCTACCCCTCCCTCCTGCATGGCGACTCGTCAGACTCTCCCTCCTTCCCGTTCGCGCTTTGCCGCCTTCCGCGAGTTTGCTCGCACCGAAGCGTTCGCCGGTGTTCTCCTGATGGCATTCGCCGCCGTCGCACTCGTCTGGGCCAACATTCCGGCATTGGCCGAGGCGTACAACAGCTTGTTCACGCTCGACAAAGCCGAAGCGTGGTTCAAAGTCGCCATTCCGCTGTCGGATGACGGGACGGGCGCGATGAAGGTCAAGCCTATGATCCTGTGGATCAACGACGGCCTGATGGCGCTCTTCTTCTTCCTCGTCGGACTGGAGATCAAGCGCGAAGTGCTGGCGGGAGAACTGAGCGAGCCGCGCAAAGCCAGTCTCGCCATTTTCGGAGCCATCGGCGGCATGCTCGTCCCCGCAGCGTTCTACTACTTCACGGCCGCGAACGCCATCGCCGCCAACCCTGGAAACGCCGAAATCGCGTACTCGATCAACGGATGGGGCATCCCGATGGCGACCGACATCGCGTTCGCGCTGGGCATCATCGCGCTCGTCGGAAGCCGGGCGCCAGTCGTGCTGAAAGTCTTCCTGACCGCCGTCGCCATCGTCGACGACCTGGGCGCGGTCATGGTGATCGCCATCTTCTACACGGCCAAGCTGAACGTCGTGGCGCTGCTGGTCGGGCTGGCCGTTCTCGCCATCCTGTGGGTGATGAGCAGCAAGATCGACCTTCCGATCATTGCCTACTTGCTGCTTGGCCTCGTCGTGTGGTATGCGTTCCTGGTCTCGGGTGTCCACGCGACAATTGCGGGCGTGCTGGTCGCGATGACCGTTCCGATGCGCACACTCGCCAGCGGCAAGTCGATGCTCTACACAATGGAGCACGGGCTGCACGGCTGGGTGGCTTACATCGTCCTGCCGATCTTCGCTCTGGCCAACGCGGGCGTCTTCCTAGGTGGCGGCATCGACATGGGATCGCCGGTCACTATGGGAATTATCCTCGGCCTGATGGTCGGTAAGCCGATCGGCGTGATGGTGATGTCGTGGATCGCCGTCAAGACCGGCATCGCAGCGCTGCCTGCGGGCGTCGGCTGGACGCAGGTTTTTGGCGTCGCCATCCTGACAGGCGTCGGCTTCACGATGTCGCTCTTCATCGCCAGCCTTGCCTTTACCGAAGTGCCCGGCTACGTCGACGAAGCCAAAATCGGCATTCTCGCCGCATCGATCGGCATGGGTCTGATCGGATATCTGGTGCTGCGTTTCGTGCCCTCTCCCGTCGAGGCGCACGCAATGGCAGACTGAGCAGGCGCGCTCGTCATCGCCCCGATGGACTACTCGTCTGTCGGGGCGATGTGCGTTCAGGCAGCCCGACGCATCGGTCCCGGCGGCTCGCCCGTCCACTACGACGACGAGCATGATCGCGACCGGCGACATCGCCCGAGTCGCCGCCGGTCTGCTCACGACCGAGTGGAGCCGGAGTGAGATCGTCTCACTGCTCGGCGCGCGCGATTACTGGACGGCTACGGCGAGGCACAGCGCACCGAAGCCGACACGACACCGACGAGTTTGGAGGCCTGGGGGCACGCCACGGGCGCCCCGATGCTGGCGCAGTAACGCCGATCGACCCGGCACCGGAAGCGGCTTGCCTCGACTCGGGAGCAGGCCGCTAGTGTGCGGGTTGGTCCGCCCAAACTACTCCTTGCTCCTGTGCTCCTGATCCCATCGCCCACCGCTTCGGCGTCGCCCGAAGAGACCGAGCGGATCGGCAGGCAGATTGGACAAGCGGTGAAGCTGGGCGATGTCGTCGCGCTCTATGGCGATCTGGGAGCCGGAAAGACCCACCTCACGCGCGGCATCTGCGCAGGCATGGGCGGCGAGGCGGATCAGGTGAGCAGTCCGACGTTTGCCATCGTTCAGACCTACGACACCGATCCGCCGCTGCATCACATCGACGCCTATCGGCTCGACGGACCGGACGATTTTCGCCGCATTGGCGGGGACGAGTTGCTGTGGGACGACGGCGTCTGCGTCGTCGAGTGGCCGAGCCGGATCGAGAGCCTGCTTCCGCCGCACACCCTACGCCTGCTGCTGACCCACCGCTCCGACGGCACGCGCCAGATCGAGCAGATCGACCAGGCGCCGGATGCTTAGCGCATTCCGATCAGTCCCATCATGCGGCCTGTCTGTCCGCCGCTCAGCCGGTACGAGAAGAAGCGCGCGTTGTCGAGGTGCGTGCAGTGCGCGTCGATCTCTATCTGACTTTCGGGCACACCGGCGCTCAGCAACTGCGCCCGAATGGCGGACTTGAGATCGACGTGTGGTTTGGCGTAGGTGGTGCGGTCGACGAACTCGGCAGCAAACTCGCCTGCGACCTCTTCTCCAACCTCGAACCTCTCGACTCCGATGCACGGGCTGACGTATACCCTCAACCGTGACGGATCGGCGCCGCGTTCGGTCATAGCGGCCACCGTCTTCTCGGAGATGCGCGCCCGGGTGCCTCGCCATCCGCTGTGGCAGGCACCTATGACACCCGCTTCAGGATCGGCGAGGAGGACCGAAGCGCAGTCGGCAGCCATCATGCACAGCAGCACTCCCTTTCGGTCTGTGACCAAGCCATCGCATGCCGGATAAGTGTCACCCTGCTCGACGTAGCGGACGAAATCGCCATGCACCTGCCCCGCGATCGCCATCTGGTCGGCTCGAAATCCCAATTCTTGGGCGACTCGTCTGCGGTTCTCCGTTACGTCGTCTGCGCTGTCGCCCGTGCTGAATCCGAGATTGAGCGAGTCGAAAGGGGACCTGCTCACGCCTCCTGAGCGCGTCGTGAAAGCGACCGCAATGCCAGGCAGCGCGGCCAGTCCAGACGGACGGAGCAGTTCGGGAGCAGCGGCGGAGTCGGGCGACGTCACGAGAGCGAGAGGAGCACTGTGCTCAGGCGTTGGACGCGCCGAGCTGCTCGTTGATGACCGAAAACAACTGATCGAACGAAAACGGTTTGGCCACCATCGCCGTGAAGCCCGCTTTGGCAAACCAATCGGGCGTTTCGCGCGCGAGCACGTTGGCCGTACAGGCGATGGCCGGAGTGTGCGCGTAGGCGTCGCGCTTGCGCAGTTCGCTCAGCAGTTCGGCTCCCGTCCGCGAGCTGCCCAGGTTGATGTCGAGCAGCAGCAGATCGAACCGTCGTTCGTCCGAGCGCGAGAGCGCTTCGTCGTACGAATGTACCAGAATGGGGTCGAGGTTGACCTCGTCGAGCAGCGTGCAGAGCAAAAGGCCGGTGTCCGGGTTGTCTTCGACGACTAGAACAGAGGGACGCGGAGAATCAGCGTCGGCAGGATGAGAAGTGGGGTCGGAAGACAACATCGAAGTGTATGAGCTGTGATACAGAAAGGCGCTACCTTTGCACATATAGCCTGTTCCTCTGCCTGGTAGCCATGTAGAGAGGCGTTACGGCTTTGGTAGCTCCAATGGATAAAGGGACATGTCCTTCTCACTTACTTCGCTGTCAGTAGAGAGCCTTCTGTCCTGTCCACAGACCGAACGCGCGCGCGGCCTGCCCTCTGAGCATCGGCATTCCCCCGATCGGCGTGGCTCCGGCAGCCTCGGCGTCGCGCAGCAGGCGGGTCCGCTCGGGCGTGTATACCAAGTCGTATATCACCTGGCCAGGTCGGAATCGGGCCAGCGGCCACGGTGTCTGGTCTGCGTAGTAAGGTGACATTCCCAGTGGCGTCGTGTTTACGCACAGGCTCACCGCTAGGACTGCCTCCTCAATCTCGTCCGCGCGGGCGACGCTCAGCACACCCTCTGCATCGTACGCCGACATCGTCTCGGCCAGCGCCTGAGCTTGCTCGGGCCGCCGCGCCACCAACGTCAGCCGCGACGGTCTGAGCGAGAGCAGCGCGTAAACGACGGCCGACGCCGCGCCGCCCGCTCCCCAGACGAGGACTTCGCTACCGGGCACGCGGCTGGTATGCTCGCCCAGTCCGTCCAAGAAGCCGCCCACGTCCGTGTTGTGACCTGTGAGCCGACCTTGTTGGTTCGTGATCGTGTTGACGGCCCCCAGCGCGCGCGCTTCGTCGGACACGTCGTCGAGCAGCCCTACGATGGCTTGCTTGTGCGGAATCGTGACGTTGGCGCCCAGCGCGTTCAGTCCGCGCAGCCCGGCGACGGCGTCGCCGAGCCGAGCCGGAGGTACGTCGCATGCCAGATAGACCAGGTCGAGGCCAGCGCGCCCAAACACGGCATTGTGCAGGCGGGGCGACTGGCTGTGGCCGACGGGGTGCCCCAGCAGCACGACGGGCCGCGTGCTCGCCCCGATGATCGGTTGGTCCGTCACGTCAAACGAGCGTCGTTTCGAGATCGGCCAGCATTCCGTCCTGCAACCGGATCTGCTGCGTCGCGACGCTCGATATTTCGTCGAAATGGTGCGTCACGACGACGATGGTTTTGCCCAGATCGCGGTTGAGGACGCGGAGCAGGTCGACGATTTGCTCGGCCGTCTGCGAGTCGAGGTTGCCCGTCGGTTCGTCTGCCAGCACGACGGCTGGATCTCCTACGAGCGCCCGCGCGATGGCCACGCGCTGCTGCTCGCCACCCGACAGCTCGGCAGGCCGGTGTGTGGCGCGTTCGGACAGGCCGACCGAGTCGAGGCATTCCAATGCCCGAGCTCTCCGCACGCTCGGGCTGATGCCCGCCAGCACCAGAGGCAGCTCGACGTTTTCGAGCGCCCGCATCGACGCGACCAGGTTGAACTGCTGAAACACCATCCCGACGCGCTCGCGCCGAAACCGCGCCTGCCCCTTGCGGCTCAGCGCTCCGACGTCCTCGCCGTCGACCAGAACAGTCCCGCTCGTTGGCCGGTCCATCGCGGCAAGCAGGTGGAGCAGCGTGCTCTTGCCGCTGCCGCTGCGCCCGACGATGCCGCAGAAAGCACCCGCTTCGACGCTTGCCGTCACGCCTCCAAGCGCGTGCACGTCGCCCGCTTCGGTGCGGTAGGTCTTGCGCACGTCGCGCAGCTGGAGGATGGGGTCGGGCATGGCAGAAGGGATAGCACGTGTCGACGCGTGGGCAGAGAGGAAAGTTGTCCCCTCTCCGAGAGTTGACAACTTCGAGTTCGGCACCGGCGCCCATCCTCCGCGTACGCACCGGCTCACTCAGACTTCGCCCGATGCCCGACCGCGCCAGCGCTCTACGCGACCTGCTCACCCGACGCATCGCCATTCTCGACGGAGGCATGGGGACCGTACTCCAGCAGCACCGACTCGGTGAGGCTGACTTCCGTGGCGACCGGTTCGCAGATCATTCCAGTCTGCTCGGCGGCAACAACGATCTGCTCTGCTTGACGCAGCCCGGCATCATCCGCGACGTACACGCGGCTTACTTCGCGGCCGGAGCCGACCTCGTCGAGACCAACACGTTCAACGCGACGACGCTCTCACAGGCCGAGTATGGACTGAATGACTCGGGTCTGATTCGCGAGCTCAACGTCGCCGCCGCGCGGCTGGCCCGAGCCGCTGCCGACGACGCCCAGGCCGACGGTAATCCGCGCTGGGTGGCCGGGTCGATGGGGCCGCTGAGCAAGACGCTCTCGCTCTCGCCCGACGTGACGGATCCAGCGTTTCGCGCGGTCGACTTCGAGGAGGTTGCTGCCGCCTACCGGATGCAAGCACGCGCGCTGATCCAGGGCGGCGTCGACGTGCTGCTGGTCGAGACGATCTTCGACACGCTCAACGCCAAAGCGGCCATTTTCGCCATCCGACAGGCATTCGCCGACGAGGGCACGCGCGTTCCCGTCATGCTCAGCGGAACGGTCGTCGACCTGTCCGGGCGGACGCTATCAGGGCAGACACCGCACGCCTTTTGGATCTCGACCAGTCACGCGCCCGAGTTGCTATCGGTCGGGCTGAACTGCGCGTTGGGGTCGAGCCAGATGCGTCCGTTCGTCCAGGCCATCGCGGACGTGGCGACTGTCCCGATTTCGCTCTACGCCAACGCCGGTCTGCCCAACGCGATGGGCGGCTATGACGAGACGCCCGATTTCATGGCGTCCGAAATGGAGAGCCTGGCGCGCGACGGACTGCTCAACATCGTCGGCGGGTGTTGCGGCACGACGCCCGCGCACATCGCCGCAATCCGCGAAGCCGTTGAGGGCCATGTGCCACGCGTCGCCGCCCACCCACAGCCCTTCCTGAGCTTGGCCGGATTGGAGCCATTCATCGCCCGGCCCGACGCCAACTTCGTCAACATCGGCGAGCGCACCAACGTGACAGGAAGCCGCCGATTTGCCCGCCTGATCAAAGAAGGCGATCTCGACACGGCGCTCCAGGTGGCGCGCGAACAGGTCGAGGGCGGCGCTCAGATGATCGACGTGAACATGGACGAAGGCTTGCTCGACAGCAAGGCCGCGATGACGCAGTTCTTGCGCCTGATCGCCGGGGAGCCGGACATTTCGCGCGTGCCGATCGTCGTCGACAGCAGCAAGTGGGAGGTCATCGAAGCCGGGTTGCAGAACGCGCAGGGTAAGTGCGTCGTCAACTCAATCTCGATGAAAGAGGGCAAGGAGCAGTTTCGCCACCAGGCTCGGCTTTGCCGGGCATACGGCGCCGCCGCCATCGTGATGGCGTTCGACGAGCAGGGTCAGGCCGACACGCTCGACCGCCGCACGACCATCTGCCAGCGCGCCTATGACATTCTCGTCGACGAGGTCGGCATGGACCCGCACGACATCATCTTCGACCCAAACATCTTCGCCGTCGCGACCGGGATCGCCGAGCACAACCGCTACGCCATCGATTTCTTC
This sequence comes from Rhodothermales bacterium, assembly GCA_963841855.1. Lineage (GTDB taxonomy): Bacteria > Bacteroidota > Rhodothermia > Rhodothermales > BA12 > CAXBBB01. The sequence continues at coordinate 701,563 of CAWJEJ010000003.1, forward strand.
GAGGCGACGCGCTGGATCAAAGCCCACCTCCCAGGCGCGCGCGTGTCGGGCGGCGTGAGCAACGTCAGCTTCTCGTTTCGGGGCAACGACACTGTGAGGGAGGCCATCCACGCGTGCTTCCTCTACCACGCGGTCCAGGCGGGCATGGACATGGGCATCGTCAACGCGAGCCAGCTTGAGGTCTACGACGAAGTCGATCCCGCCCTGCGCGATGCGGTCGAGGACGTGTTGTTCGACCGCCACCCGGACGCAACCGAACGGCTGGTCGATCTGGCCGAAACCGTCTCGCAGAAAGGACCGGCCGAGGAGGTCACGCAGGCGTGGCGCGAAGAGTCCGTCGAGAGCCGAATCCGGCACGCGCTGGTCAAGGGCATCGCCGATCACGTCGTTGACGACGTCGAGGAGGCGCGGCAGGCATATCCGTCGCCGCTCGCCGTGATCGAAGGGCCGCTGATGGATGGCATGAACGTCGTCGGTGATCTGTTCGGGCAAGGCAAGATGTTTCTGCCGCAGGTCGTCAAGAGCGCACGCGTGATGAAGCGCGCCGTCGCCCACCTCGAGCCGTTCATCGCAGCCGAGCAAGCCGCTGGTGGCGGGGCTCCCAAGGCGCGCACCAAAGTGCTGATGGCGACCGTCAAAGGCGACGTGCACGACATCGGCAAGAACATCGTCGGCGTCGTGCTGGCCTGCAACGGGCTGGACGTGATCGACCTGGGCGTGATGGTGCCCGCCGCCAAAATCCTCGACCAGGCACAGGCCCACAACGTCGACGTGATCGGACTGAGCGGGCTGATCACGCCGAGCCTGGACGAGATGGTCAGTGTCGCACGCGAAATGGAGCGCCGAGGCATGACGACGCCGCTGCTGATCGGCGGGGCGACGACGAGCAAGGTCCACACGGCCGTCAGAGTCGCGCCATCTTATACGGGCGGGCCGACCGTCCACGTGCTCGACGCGAGCCGGAGCGTGCCGGTCGTCCAGAAGCTATCGGGCGATGAGCGCACGGCGTTCGCTGATGAAATCGCCAGCGACTACGCCGACACGCGCGTCTCCTACGCTCGCAAGCGCGCCGCTCTCGATCTGCTGACGTTGGAGCAGGCAAGGGCCAACGCCCACGCGTTCGACTGGGACAGCGTGCCGATCACGCGCCCGCGCAAAACCGGCTTGACCTCGCTCCCCGGCGTCCCCATCGCCGACGTGCGTCCGTTCATCGACTGGACGCCGTTCTTCATTTCGTGGGAGATCCGGGGCAAGTTTCCGCGCCTGTTCGACGACGCAGCCGTGGGCGCCGAAGCGCAAAAGCTGTACACCGGCGCCAACGCGCTGCTTGACCGCTGGGAGCGCTCGCGCGAAGTCACGGTCAACGCCGCTCTCGGCCTATGGCCCGCCAACCAGATCGGCGACGACATCGCGCTCTACGCGGACGACTCGCGCGCAGATGAAATCGCCCGGCTGCACACGCTCCGCCAGCAAACGCGCAAGGCGACCGGCAAGCCCAACCGCGCGCTGTCCGACTACGTCGCTCCAGCCGGAGTCGACGACTGGATCGGCGCGTTTGTGGTAGGTGTGCACGGCGCCGACGCCATCGCCAAACGCGCCGAGTCCGAGCACGACGACTACGCCGCGATCCTCGCCAAAGCCGTCGCCGATCGCCTGGCCGAAGCGTCGACCGAGTGGCTTCACGCGCGCGTGAGGCGCGACTATTGGGGATACGCAGGCGATGAAGTCTTGGAAAACGACGACCTGATCAAGGAGGCCTACCGCGGTATCCGCCCCGCTCCCGGCTATCCCGCCAACCCGGATCATCAGGAAAAGCACGCGCTGTGGCACCTGCTCGACGCCGAGCGCAAAACCGGCGTCACCCTGACCGACGGCCTGGCGATGCACCCCGCCGCAAGCGTCTGCGGTCTCTACCTCGCCCATCCCGACGCCGCCTACTTCAACGCCGGGCAGTTCGGCCGAGATCAGATCGCCGACTATGCCGAGCGCTCGCGCCGCCCACTCGAACAAGTCGAGCGCTGGCTCCAGGATCGGCTGGCGTACGAGCGAGAGGAAGCAGCCATATAGCGAGATCGCATCGCTGCCCGTCCGAGTTGGATGGGCGACTGACGACTTCAGCGTGGCAGCAGTACCAGCGTTCCTGTCGGCAACAGCAGATCGTCGATGTGGCCTGAACCGATGCCGTCTGCGATGGCGTGGAGGTGGGTGCGCTTGCCTGGATGCGTGTAAGTACCCTCCCCGTCCGGCGTCGACCAAAAGCCGATGATGCGTGCGTCGGCGCCGTGAGCCGGAAGCGGGCGTTTGGCCTTTTTGTGCTCGGCCATGTTGTGCGGCGCGTCGTCGGCTTTGTAGATGACGTGGAGTTGGAGCGAGTCGACGCGGCCTTCGATTCGAAAGGGAAACGCGGTGTCCAGATCGCGGCTCGACTGCTCGGCTGACGTGCGGATGTAGGCTTCGACTTGGTCCAGTCCGTCGAGCGGTCGATCCGTACGAAGCGTGTCCCAAGCCGATGCCGATCCGTAGACGAGGAAGATGGCGCGATCGGAGAAGCCGGTTCGGTTGACGAGGTCGTCATCCGCATCGTAGGTCGAGATGAACGCCTCACCGTCATAGATCGTGACCTCGCCCTGCAAGCCTTCGACCGGACCGACAGCGTATAGATTGGGTACAGCGGCGAGCGAGTCGAGGGCAATGCGTCCGCCGAGGCTGCCTTGCATCACGTCGATTCGGCTGCCGACATTCCGGACCCACGCGTCAGAGGAAATATGCGGCGTGTCCGACTGGGTACAGCCGACGCAGGTGGCAATCAGGAGGAGGACAGGAAACAAGCGATTCATAGCACGGATGAGTTGGCGAGTCGCAACCGGCATAGAGAGCTGATTGGCACGCAAGGCGCGATGCCACCACAACAAAGGTCGACCTTTCACGAAGAGGCCAAAATCGTCATCTAGCGCAGCGGGGCCGAGCGGCGTGCGGCTTCGGGAAGAGAGCGCTCGATGCGGTCGCACAGCGCGACGCGGATCAACTCCTCGAACGGTGGGCGCAGGCGGCGCGGGACGAGCAGGTTGAGGCGCCGCCGCTGCCCGCGCGCGTCGTAGTAGAAGAAGCCATAGTGCCACGGCGTCGGACTTCCCTCGAAATAGTCCTCGACGGCCGACCAGCGGAGCAGATCGCGCGGGCGATTGATGTCGGTCAGAATGCCGTCGGGCGTGACGATGACGAGCGACGACAGGCGAACACCTGCCATCCAAACCAGGCCCGCGAGCCCGAATCCCGATGCGAACAGGATGGCTCGGGCTCCTCCTCCAGCGACGAGAGCTGCCGAGAGCGCCAGTACCGCGGCGAACGTGAGCAGGCCCGGAGCGAGCAGGCGACGCCACGCGCCTGCTCGGTGCCAGACCAGTAGAGCACGGCGCGTGCGTCGCATGTTGGAGAGCGTGCGGCCCAGCAAGCGCCCAGCATAGACCGCTACTCCAGAGAGTAGAAGGCTGAGGGCGATCGTGAAGAGAAGCGGCGTCATGGCAACTAGCGCAAAAAAGGGGTGCGGCGGCGAGGCGGAGTCGGCACGCGCAGCCCCGAAGCACATCAGGAAGACGTTCCTTCGGGCCGCCAGCGGCGAGCGACGACGGTCTCGGCGAGCAGGAAAAACAACGAGAGCCACAGTAGCACGTTCCAGACCTCGCGCCCGCCCGAGCCCAACCCAAGCGCGGCCTGAGCCGTCTGCACAGCGCTCCGAGCGCCGATTTCGGTCTCGACGGCCAGCCCGGTTACGGCTGTAACGTTGGCGGAAGCCTCCTGCGCCGGCGCCGATTCGAGCAGACTCTCGCGCGCATCCAGCCCAACGGCGAATCGCGTCGCTACGAGGCCGTCTGCCTCGACGGTATAGACGCCTGGAAGGCTAGTGACGCCTCCAGTTTCGAGCCGCGCGCCTGCCGCTCCGACGCGCACGTCGCCAGCGCGCTCCACTCCGTCGGGTCCGATGACGGCGTACCGCTCGGCTCCCGGCACGGCCAGCGAGGCGCTCTGACCGGGTCTTAGCTGGACGCCTTGCGCGGCGTCGCCCGACGCGAGGTAGAGCAGGCTGCGGTAGACGAGCGGAAGCCATAATCCGCGCGTCGGCAGGTCGGTCCACGACGGATCGGGAGCCGCCGCGACGAACAGAAGCGCACCCTCGCCCGCCGGTATCTCTTGCACGAGCGGATTGCCCGACGCTAGGCGGATCAGCGTCCGCTCGCCCGAACGCCCAGCCGAGTAGGGAGCGTAGCGCTGGACGGCGATCGTCTCGGCCTGCCGGTCGCCACTTCCGAATACGCGCGCAAAAACGGGATGCTCGCGCTCGACACGATCCGACTGAGTCAACGGCTCGCCTGCTGCTCCGCGCGCCGCCGCCACGCCGCCGCCGCCGACCGCGCTCACCAGGGCAGCCGTGCCGCCGGGCTGCGCGTCAGCAAACGCCAGCACGCCGCCACCCGACTGGACGTAGCGCGCCAGCCGCCCGACGATGCCGTCTGCTGACGAATGGGTACCCAGCAGGACCAGCACGTCGACGTCGTCGAGAGGTTGGGTAGCGAGCGCGTCGGCGTCGGCATAGACCACGTCGAAGAGCGATCCATCGGCTCCTTGCGCAGCGTCGAGAGCGGTGCGCAGGTACCGCGCGTCCGCTCCGAGTCCGGCAGCCACCAGCACGCGCGTCTGGCCGGGAACGTTGAGGGCAAAGGAGCGCGCGTCGTCCGCCTCAAATCCATCGGCCTCCACGGCGACGCTTCCTCCTAGCCAGCCCCTTTGGCGGGGCGTGAGCGTCATCAGAACGTCGACCGTTTCGCCCGCAGGTACGTCGACTGTCTGCTGCGCTACCTGCACGCCTTCCAACTCGACCCGAACGCCATAGCCGACCAGATCGCGCGCTCCGGTATTAGCGACCGTCGCGCGCAGTTGGACCGGTTGTCCCATCTGAACGATGCGGCTCTCGACGCGCACGTCCGTCACGGCGGCGCCCACGTCCGGCAGATCCGTGTCTCCGACGCCCAGCAACACGACGCGCCCCTCGAAACCGATCGGCGCGCGCGTACTGTCGGCGAGCGTGCTGCGCTGCACGTCCGACACGACGTAGATCTCGCGCAGCGGATGGGCGGCCTCTTCGAGCAGTCCAGCGGCACGCGCGATGGCCTGCGTCAGTGGCTGACCGGCGTACGACACGTCCAACTCTTCGAGCGCGTCTAGTGCGGCGCCGGGCGTCCGCAGCGCCAGCGTGTGATCGCCCGGCGACGTGGTGAGGACGAAAAACTCATCGCCCACATCCAGCTCGTTTACCAGCGACGCGCCGAGCGTTTTGGCCTGATCCAGCAGTTCGCCTCCCGCATCGCGCCGCAGCATCGACGGCGACGTGTCGACGATAATCGCCACGCTCGACGCCGGTCTGCCCAGCGCGTTTCCTGCCCATCCCTCGACGATCGGACGCGCGAACGCCAGCCCCAGGCACGCCAGCGCCAGAATGCGGAGCGCCAAGAGCAGCCACTGCTTGACTTTGACGCGTTGCATCGTGCTCGCCTGCTGCTCGCGCAGAAACGCCAGCGACGAGAACGCGACACGCTTGGGACGGCGGAAGTTGAACAGGTGGACGGCAATCGGAATGGCAGCGGCGGCCAGTCCGAGCAGCAGGAGCGGGTTGAGAAACGTCACGCGAGAGAGAAAAGCAGAGACACGCGCGGAACGCTCCGGTGTGCCGCAGACGTGCCACGCGATGCGCCGAATCTCAGCCGCCGCCTCGTAGGTGCAACGCGTAAAGCCACCGCGCCATGCCACCCCTGACGACCTCGCCGTTCAACCTCCCCGTTGCCTTCCGTCCCATCACCGTCGACGAATACCACGCGATGGGACGCGCCAGCATCTTCGGCCCCGAAGAACGCGTAGAACTGCTCAGCGGACATCTCCTGGCTATGTTTCCCGTCTGCGGCTCCCACTTCCGCATCACGAACCGTCTGACCAGCCATTTCGCGCGTCACGTCTACCGCGACGAGGGCGACTTGGCGCACGTCAGTGTTCAAGGTCCGATCCGGCTAGATGACTTGTCTGAGCCTGAGCCCAATCTGACACTCCTGCGTCCCGAATCCGACGACGAGTTGGAAGTCGCCCTCGCACCCGAGGCGCTGCTCGTTATCGAGGTATCTGACACGACCCTCGCGTACGACCGAGGCGTCAAGCGCGACCGCTACGCGCAGGCCGGCATTCCCGAAGTCTGGATCGTGGCGCTGGACGACTGCTACGTCGAGACGGCCCACACGCCCAGCGCGTGGCGTCTATACAGAGATAAGCCGTCACGCGCTGGGCGACGAACGGCCGCTGGTACCGCAGACGCTCTCCGGCCTACCACCGCTGGATCTGACCGCGCTGTTTCGGGGATTCGACCAAACGACGGAGTAGAAACATGACATGTCTTCGGAGACATGTCATGTTTGCGCCCAACGTCACAGCACGCCGCGCAAGAACCGTCCGGTGTGGCTGTGCTCGACCTGGGCGACTTCCTCGGGCGTTCCCGCCGCGACGATCTGTCCACCGCCGACGCCGCCTTCGGGTCCTACGTCGATCACGTAATCGGAGCAGCGGATCACGTCCAGGTTGTGCTCGATCAGGATGACGCTGTGGCCCTGGTCGACCAGGGCGTCGAATGCGCCGAGCAGTTTGCGTACGTCGTCGAAGTGGAGGCCGGTCGTGGGCTCGTCGAAGAGGTAGAGCGTGCGGTCCCTGGTACGTTTGCCCAGAATAGCGCCCAGTTTAACGCGCTGCGCCTCGCCGCCCGAAAGCGTGTTGGCGGGCTGTCCGAGCGTCAGGTAGCCCAATCCGATGGCCTGCATGGGCAGCAGTTTGTTCTGGATCGCCGTGGCGTCCTCGAAGAAAATGACGGCTTCGTCGATCGTCATCGAGAGGATGTCGTGGACGTTTTTGCCGTTCCACTTGACCTCGAGCACTTCCTGCTTGAACCGCTTGCCCCGGCACGCCTCACATTCCAGGTAGAGATCGGCGAGAAACTGCATCTCGACCTTGACGACGCCCTCGCCCTCGCACGTCTCGCACCGCCCGCCCGGCACGTTGAACGAGAAGGTCCCGGCCCTATAACCGCGCAGACCAGCGGCGTGGGTGTCGGCCATCATCGCGCGGACGGCGTCCCACGCCTTTACGTAGGTGACGGGGTTCGAGCGGCTCGTCTTCCCGATCGGCGTCTGATCGACCATCTCGACCTGATCGACTAGTTCGGCTCCGATCAGCGCGTCGTGACTGCCGACGCGCGTGCCCTCTTCGTACTGCCCCTTGACGCGCCGCAGCGCCTCGAACAGCGTACCGTGAACCAGCGTGCTCTTACCCGACCCGCTGACGCCGGTCACGCACGTCACCATGCCCAGCGGAAACGCCACGTCGACGTTCTGCAGGTTGTGTTCGCGCGCGCCTTCGATCAGAATCGCATGCTCCTCATCGTAGTGACGCCTGCCTTCGGGCGTCGGGATCTGAATGCGCCCGCTCAGATAATTGCCCGTCAGCGTGTCTGCCTGGAGCAGGTCGGCGTAAGGGCCTTCGAAGACGACGTGTCCGCCCAGCCGTCCGCTGCCCGGCCCGATGTCGACGACGTGATCGGCTCTACGCATCATGTCGGGTTCGTGCTCGACGACCAAGACCGTGTTTCCGAGATCGCGCAGGCCTTCCAAAATGGCGATGAGGCGGTGCGTGTCGCGCGGGTGCAGGCCGATGCTGGGCTCGTCGAGCACGTAGAGGCTGCCAACCAGGCTCGATCCCAGACTCGTGGCGAGGTTGATGCGCTGGCCCTCGCCGCCACTCAGCGTCTGGCTCAGGCGGTCGAGCGTCAGGTAATCGAGCCCGACTTCGACGAGGTAACCCAGTCTGCGCCGCACCTCGTCCAGAATGCTCCCGGCGATGGCGATCTGGTGCGCTGTCGTGGGTAGACTGTCGAAGAATGCGCGCGCGTCAGCCGTCGTGAGTTCGCAAATCTCGCCGATCGTCTTGCCGCCGACCTGGACGTAGCGCGCCTGATCGCGCACGCGGTGGCCGTCGCAGTCCGGGCAGGTCGTGTAACCCCGGAAGCGCGCCGCGTAGATGCGATAGTGCATCTTGTAGTTCTTCTTGGCGAGGAAGGCGAAGAAGCCGTCCAGCCCGTCGTACGTGCCGCTGCCTTTCCACAGAAAGTCGCGCTGCTCTTGCGTCAGTTTGGCGTAGGGCGTATCGATCGGAAAGTTGCGCTTGGCCGACTCGCGGATCAAATCGCGAAAGTGCGTGCTCCACTTCTCCGTCCGAAACGGCGCCAGCGCCCCCTGCCGGATGGTCAGCTGGGCATTGGGAATCACGAGTTCGGGATCGACGCCGGGCACCTTGCCGAACCCCTGGCACGTCGGGCACGCGCCGACTGGGCTGTTGAACGAGAACAGCAGCGGCGTCGGCTCCTCGAACGTCATTCCGTCTCGCTCGAAGTGCTCGCTGAACGACAGCGGATCGGGCGTCTCCTCGCCATCGCGCGCGACCGGAAACACCTCGCACCGCCCCTCGCCCTCGCGAAATGCCTGCTCGACGCTGTCGGCGATGCGGTTCTGCCCGGCTTCGTCGTCCGGCCGAACCACCAGACGGTCGACGAGCACGCGCAGTCTGGTTCGAGGCGTCTTGACGGCCGACGGCTCGACCTCATTCAGGTCGATAATCTCGGGCCCCATCCCCTTCTTCTCTTGCGCCTTGGTCGGCAGCGCGACGACGCGGAAGAAGCCGCGCTGCCGCATGATGTCGAGTTCGTCGGCCACCTTGGCGCCTTTGTGCTTGGGCAGGTCGAACGTCAGGTAGGCGCGCTGGCCGTCCGGTAGCTGCTCGGCCATCTCGACGGCCGAACTGCGCGGACTGTCCTTGGTCACCACCTCGCCGCTGACTGGGGAGATCGTCGTGCCGATGCGCGCGTAGAGCAGGCGCAGATAGTCGTATACCTCAGTCTGCGTCGCGACGGTCGAGCGCGGGTTCTTGCTGGTCGTCGTCTGCTGAATTGCCATTGCGGGAGCCAATCCTGCGATGTAGTCGACATCCGGCTTGTCCATCCGGGCCAGAAACTGCCGCGCGTAACTGCTCAGGCTCTCGACGTAGCGCCGCTGCCCTTCGGCATAGATCGTGTCGAAGGCGAGGCTCGATTTTCCGCTTCCGCTCGGTCCTGTCACGACGATCAACCGGCCGTGTGGCAAGTCCAGATCGAAGCCCTTGAGATTGTGCTGACTTACACCGCGCAGCACGAGCGTTCGGTCACGCAGACGCTTGGCAGTCGGCGTGGATGCGGAGGCGGGAAGAGGTTGGGGGACAGGCTGATTGGGCATCGACACGGTTCGGTGGGCAGACGCTCATGCCAACGCACACGTACGGATGTAGATGCAGCCCTGTCGGATGCCAGCGCCGATCTGATCCACTCACGTATCTGCCTCTTTCCAGAGAGCGGGCAGCCCGCCTCAGGCGCGAATCGTCATCTCCAGGTCGTGACTGTCGCGCTCGGGCGTTTGGCTCGGCAGGACGAGTCCTGTCGCGTTCAACCAGCGCGCGGCGCTCCACGCCAGCGCGGCTGCGTCGAGAACGTCGTCCCACGCCGAGCCTTTGGGCTTCGTCCAACTCTCCACGTCGAAGCCAGCGTGCACCAGCAGGTTGCGGCGCAGCGCTCGTCCTTCGGCTGTGCGCTTGCTCGGCCGGAGCGCGCCGCCGCCGGTGTAGTGCGCGTTCAATTGAGCAAACGAGACCTCGGGATGACCTTCGCCTGCCCACTGTTGCCGCTTGGGCGTAATCCACGCGTCGACTTCGCGGATGCGGGGAAAGAGGTAAAAACTCTCCTTGCTCAAGCCCGGCGCGTCAGGTGCCGTCGCGCGGTTGCGCGCCAGGGCGTCTGCGTAGTCGGTGGCGCCAAGCGCCGGGCGGGCGGGTGGCGAGAAGACCGACGCGCTTCGAGGCCAGCCCAGGAGCGCCCGGGCTTCTCGGTCGCACACCCGTCCGCCACGCTCGGCCGTCTGGGGCAGTCCGATCGGCATGTCGATCAGCAGGCGATCCACCGGTCGGTCAGCGTCGATCACGTGGGCGATGTGGGGAGCGAGCGAGACCGTGGCGTGTTGGGGCGACCCGGCGTTGCACGCGACGACGATCCAGCCCGCTCGGCATCCATCCACACCAGCGACCCGAGGCGTCATGCGTCCGCCGGTTCGAACAGCAGTGGAAACCGGAGCGTGAAGGTAGATCCGGCTTCCATCGCCGTGTCGACCTCGATTTCGCCCTCCATCAGGCGGATCAGTCCTTGGGCAATCGAAAGCCCCAGCCCGATGCCCTGGTGCGACCGCGCTGCTCCTACCGACGCCTGCCGAAATGGCTCGAACAGGTGCGGCGCGAACGCGGGATCGATTCCCACGCCGCTGTCCGAGATCACGATCTCGACTTTGCGGTCGTTTGCCCGCACGTCTATCTCGACGCCTCCCGAATAGGTGAAGCGCACCGCATTGCCGATCACGTGGCTCAGCGCGCGGCGCAGCGCGTCGGCGTTGACGGCGGCGCGGACGGGCGATTGCGGAGCGCGGCAGGTGACGAAGAGGCCGCGCTGTTCGGCTTCGGTGCGAAACAGATCGGCGGTGCCGCGAACGATGTCGCGCACGTCCATGGGCCGCAAATCGAAGTGAAACGACCGCGACGCCAGTCTGGCCGAGTCAAGGATGTCGTTGAGCGTGCCGAGCAGCCGCTCGCCGCTTGACTTGATGAGGTCGAGAGGCTCGCGATCCATGTCGAGTGGTAGGTCGTCGCGCAGCAGATCGGCGAATCCGATGATGGCCGTTAGCGGCGTGCGGATCTCGTGGCTCATGTTGGCGACGAGCGTCGTCTTGAGCGCGTCCATCTCTTCGGCCGCTCGGCGGGCCATGATCTGTTCTCGCTCGTACGCCACGGCCTCACCGATATCCACGCCATAGACGACGACGAACGCCACGCGCCCGTCTTCGCCCAGCAGTGGGATGCCCGTTAGCTCTATGAACCGCGTCTCGCCGGGCCTTGGGGTAGGGCGGCGCTCGACCAGGGAAATGCGTGTCGCCGTTTCCGTGATGGTCGCGATCCAGCTCTGCCGAGCCTCCATCACGCGCGACTCTTCGGCGGAGCGTACGTCAATCTGCGACGGTCGCCTGCCGATGAAGGCGGCGCGGCGAAGAGGATTGCGAGCCGTTTCGGGATTGACGTAGAGATAGCGCCCCTCGGCGTCGAGCACACTGACTTCGATGGGCAGTTCGGACAACACGTCTTCGTAGAACTGACGCAACGTCTCGACGCGCCGCTGGTGCTCGTCCTGCTCCGTAAGATCGGTGAACGCGGCGATAGATCCGGCAGGACTTCCGTCTGCTCGTTGCAAAGGGGCAGCCGAGATGAGCCCCTTTCGCACCGATCCATCCGCGCTGTCCAGGCGCAGTTCGTAGCGCTCCTGCCCCGTGACGGAGCGGTTTCGGAAGCGCTCCTGCGCGATCGCCCGGTCGTCTGGATACACCATATCGACGAGCGGTATGCCCAGCACGTCGCTAAGGCTGCGGCCTATGAGAGTGGCAGCGGCGGGATTGATATACTTCGTCCGTCCGTTCTCGTCGGCTACGAACAGGGGCTGAGCCAGCGTGTCCATGAGCGTCCGCGCCATGTCGCGTTCGTACACCAGCGAGTCGCGCAAGATCTCGCTTTGGAGCGTCTGATCGCGCAGCGCATGGGCGGCCTGGGAAGCTCGGGTCACATCCCATGCGAACAGGCGCACGTTTCCGCCCGCCATGCGGCGCACTTCCTGTTCAAAACATCGTCCGTCGGGAAGCAAAACGGTGCGGGAAACCGAAGCGGACTCGCCGAGAGCCAAAGTCAGGTCGAACAGGTCGCACAGAAACGGATGGTCCAGACCTCGCTCCGCCAACTCGGGCAGGCTACGGTGCGCGGTGTCGTTGACGAACCGGACGATGCCGCTCGCCGTGACTTCTACGATCGCGTGCGGATGGTTTTGGGCATAGGAGGCCAGCCGCGCCAGTTCATAGCGCGCCTCAGGCTGCTCGGCGAGGGGATAGAACGTGAGGCGCCAAGTGGGCACCGCTCGCACGTCGATCGAATCGAAGTGCACGTCCGCCAGTCCGGCAGGGCCGCCTGCCGAGTGGTATCGAACCAGCGGAACGCGGTCCGTGCGGCCATCGAGAGCTGCCTCGACACTCTCATCGAACTCGGCATCGAGCAGCGACTCCAACGGCACCCCGATCAGTCCACGGCGCCCGAAGACGAGAGCCGCCTGCTCGTCCGCTTCGATCACGACGCCGCCCTGAACATGCAGAACTGCGACGCGCGGCGTGTCTTCTGACCGGTCTATGCTCGGAGTAAAGCGTGCAAAGCCTCTGGTGCCGTGCAACGCGTCGGGCCGAACCTCAATGGCCAACTCGCCCCCTCTCCAGCCAACGTCGTGGCGCGTCGATGCGCCCTGGCACGCCGCTTCGTGAGCCGACAGAATCAGCGAGGGAAGTCCCAGCGCCCCTATCAGATCGTCTATGGGAGCGCCTTGAGCCAGCCGCGCGGTACTCATACCGTCGACCGATTCAGACCATTCGCTTAGCCGAAGGTCGGCATCGGTCGCCCAGCGCAGCAACGTGCTGCGCGGCGCGGGCGGGGCGAGTGGCGGTACGTGTCGCATGTGAGAATCGCGAAGGCAGTGTAAAGTACAAGAGGAGCGGCAGCTTCGCACCGGCTTCCGCTCCTCCCTATTTTCGCCGAAACGAGTCTTGTGCCCATGCCCGAACCCCTATCGACCTCTCACCGAATCGAGACGCTGCTCGCGCATGCTGGATGTGTACCAGATCCCTCTACGGGAGCGCTCGTGGCTTCGCCTGTCTTGTCCTCGACGTTCGAGCGCTCAGGCGACGGCAGTTACCGTGGTGGGCACATGTACGCGCGCGCAAGCAACCCGACGCGCGAACTGCTCGAGACGACGCTCGCCAAGTTAGAAAGCGCGACCAGTGGGTGGGCGTTCGCTTCGGGCATGGCTGCCGTCCACGCAGTGCTGGCAACGCTGCCCGCACACAGTCACGTCGTGCTGGCCGACGACGTGTATTTCGGCGTTCGTCAACTGCTCGAGACCGCGCTGGCCGATCATCTCACATTTACCAGCGCCGACCTGTCGCAGCCCGGCTCGCTCGACGCCGCCTGGACGCCTCGAACGCGTTTGGTATGGGCTGAGACGCCGTCCAATCCGCTGCTGCGCATCACCGATCTCGCCCTTCTGGCCGGCGAAACGCACGCGCGCGGCGCCGTGCTAGCCGTCGATGGGACGTGGGCGACGCCTGTTTTGCAGCGTCCACTCGAATTAGGTGCCGATTTCGTCGTCCACTCGCTCACCAAGTACATCGCCGGACACTCGGACTTGATCGGCGGCGCCGTCCTGGCGCGCGAAGAGAACGAACACGCTGGCCGCATCGGGACGCTGCAGAAAGCAGCCGGCGCCATCCTCGACCCGTTTTCTTCGTGGTTGACGCTGCGAGGTATGCGTACGCTGGCCGTCCGCGTCCGCGCGCAGACCCAGACGGCGCACCTGCTCGCCAGGCGTCTGAACGCGCATCCCGGCGTCGCTCGCGTCCATTACCCCGGGCTCTCCGATACGGCCGGGCATGAGGTCGCGGCTCGTCAGATGGATGCGTTCGGAGCGATGCTCTCGTTCGAGGTGGCGGGGCCGGACGACCAAACGGCTGCGCGGAAGGTGGCCAACGCGCTGACGACGTTCCGCCAAGCCACATCGCTGGGCGGGACCGAGAGTCTGGTCGAGCACCGCGCGTCGGTCGAAGGCAACGGAACGCGAGCGCCTCAGACGCTCCTGCGCGTCTCGGTGGGACTTGAACACGTGGAAGATTTGTGGAGCGACCTGGAGGTGGCACTGGCGGCGTAAACTCCGGCGCCGTCCGGTGCGTTGCGCATCTGGAAAACCGCTTTTCTCTGACGCCACCGCCGTGAAACTCCCCTTTTTCCTCGCCAGCCGATTCGTCGCCGCCGAAACACTCGACCGCGCCATGCCGGTCGTCCGCTCACTGGTAGACGACGGCCTCTTCGTCACGCTCGATCTGCTGGGCGAATACGTCCGTGACCGCGACGTAGCCTTGAGCGCTAGAGATGCCTACGTCGACCTAGTTCACACGCTAGCCGACCGCCGCGACGCAGATCAGATCGCCGTCGGACGCGGGGGAATGGACCACGCCACGCTCGGCATATCGATCAAACTGTCGATGATGGGCCAGAAGATCGACGAGTCGTTCGCCGAGACGAACCTGCGCTACCTGCTCGAAGTGGCCAAAGAGCGCGACCTGTTCGTCCGCCTCGACATGGAAGGCTCCGACATCACGCAGAGTACGTTGGACGTATTCGAGCGCGTCTATCCCAACTTTCCGGATCACGTCGGGCCCGTCCTCCAGGCCTACCTGAAGCGGACGGAGAAGGACGTTGCGCGGATGTGCGAGTTGGGCGCCCGCGTGCGTCTGTGCAAGGGTGCGTACGGAGAGCCCGCCGAAGTGGCACTTCAAGACATGGCCGACATCCGCGTGGCCTACGTCGACTACATGCAGGCACTGATTCAGCACGCCCGCTATCCAGGCATCGCTACCCACGACGACGCACTGATCCAGGCCACTAAGGACTTCGTCGCAGCCGAGGGCATCGCGTCGGATCGCTATGAGTTTCAGATGCTCTATGGCATGCGCGCTCCCACGCAGAAAGCTATCGCTGACGAGGGGTACAACATGCGCGTCTACGTTCCCTACGGCACGGAATGGTGGCCGTACTACAGCCGTCGCCTGCGTGAGCGCAAGGAAAACGTATTCTTCGTGCTTCAAAACGCTTTTCGGTCCTAGCGGCATGCGCGCGCCGAGCGTTCGGTTCGTTCGACACCTATGGATTCCGCCCGCCGCCCGATATGACGTTTTTCAACCGCATCGCTGACGAGTGGAGCGCGCTCGTCCGAGCGATGCGCTCGCTCGATGCGATGGCTGTGACCGTACTGCTCGGCTCCATCGTTCTCGTGTTCGTCCACGTCGAGGTCGGCAGCAGAAGCACGTTTCGAGACCTGATTCAACCGCACCTCGATATTGGAGCGTTGGGCTTCGACGCCGTCGGGCTGATGAGTTGGGGATGGTGGTTCGGCTGGCAAGGAGTGCTGGGCTTCGTCGTCCCAATCGCGATCTTGACACTCGTGTTCAAGCGCAAACCTTCGCAAATCGGCTTGGGACTTGGCGACTGGAAGCTGGCGTGCCTACTCGGTGGTTTGTACCTACCACTTGTAGCCGTGGGCACTTGGGTGCTGTCGGACACCGATGCATTCCTCGGCAAATACCCGCACTTCGATCCGGCGGCCGAGCGGTGGGACTTCTTCCTGATCTACCACGCCCTCTTCCTCTTCTACTGGATGGGGTGGGAGTACTTGTGGCGCGGCTTCGTCCTGTTTGGCAGCGCGCGCGCTCTGGGTTTTTACGCCATCATTGCCCAAACCGTCCCCTTCGCCCTGCTCCACATCGATAAACCGCTAGCCGAAGCGTTTCTTTCGATCCTGGGAGGCGTCGCGCTGGGCGCGCTGGTGTGGCGGTGCCGTTCGTTCTGGATTGCCGTACCACTTCATTCGGCACAGATGCTCCTGCTCGACCTGTGGTGTAGCCTTCGGCAGCGCACCGGCGTGCGCGGTCTCGGCATAGACGCGCTGATCGATACGCTGAGCGGCTTCTAGTAGTGGTGCCCCGAGTTGCAGTTTCGCCTGGGACTGTCGCGCTCAATCAGGTCGAACGAGAAGAGGGCGACCTCACTGTTATCTTTCCGTTCGTCCTCCCCTGACCCTTCCGATGTCACGCGTTCTGCTCTCTTCTCATCTGGTTCAGCGCATCATAGATCGCTTGGCCGCGCAGGTAATTGAGCGCAACCGAGGAACGCAAGACCTAGTTGTCCTGGGACTGCGCACTCGAGGATGGGAACTGGGACAAGTGCTCGCCGCTGCCATTGAGATGCAGTCTGGAGCCGAAATCGAAACCGCCCAGCTGCACGTTTCCGCTTTTCGAGACGACCGAATCCCCAGCGAGCCCATCAGACCTAAAGTGGATGTCGACGCCAAGCGAGTCCTTATAGTTGACGACGTGCTTTACACGGGCCGAACGATTCGCGCCGCTCTCGACGCTGTCGTTCACTGGGGCCGTCCCAACCAGATTCAACTCGCCGCTCTAGTAGACAGGGGCCACCGCGAAGTACCTATCCAGGCCGACTTTGCTGGACGTGTCATCCCCACAAGCCAAGGCGCCCGGGTCCGAGTCGATGTAGAATCTGGTTTCCAAGTCATACTAGACGACTGAAGCGACCTATATATCGAATCCGCCACTGCCCTCGTCGACTTCTTCGGGATCGGTGAACAAGCGCACCTCATGTCCTCCCCGGACGCGCGTCCCCGCCTCTGGGCTCTGGCGAAGGACTGTAGCGCTCTCGTCGTCTACCTTACCCACGACGATACTGTTGAGCGACTCGCCTCGCAACTGCGCACGCGCGGCCTCGACCGACATGCCCGTCACGTCCGGCGCCGACACGTAGAAATCCGATGGCCCCGTACTGTAATACAAAGTCACCTTCTCGCCCACGGCTAACTGCACACCCCGCTCAGGCTGCTGACGCGTGACCGTGTTCTTGTAAGGAGAGGGGATGTTATCCGCTTGCGTTTCCACTTTGAAACCTATAGAGCGAAGTTGAGCCTGAGCGTCCTCTACACCCAGCCCAATCACGCTAGGAATTTGCCGCTCGGGCCGCTCGCTCGAGTTAACCGTGATGTAAACGAGGCGCCCACGCTTGACCTGAGACCCTGCCGACGGCTCTTGCTCCAGCACCTCGTTGGGAGGCCGATCTCCGACAAAGCGGGATTCGACCTGTTCTGCCTTTAATCCTTCAGCACTTAGGGTGGCCAGTGCGTCCTCAAGTAGCATTCGCTCGACCTGGGGGACCTCTACCGCCTGCCCCTGACGGGTGTACGAAGGCATAACCAAGTTGTCGAAGACCGCGAGGCCTAGATAAACGAAAAGAGCTAGGGCAGCGACTCCGATCCAGAAGTAGAGGTTCTTGGCGGTGCGCAAGAGGGGAGCTAAGCGTTCGCGCATAGGGCGAGAGGGTAATGAGACGAAGAGAGCAAGCTATCACTACGCTAAGCACAAAAGGTGCGAAAGTCTGCTGCGCTTCACTGCACTTACATCAAGCGAGTGGAAACCGACCCGATGGACCTGTGTTTGCGAGCGCCCCACCACAGCGGTGGGATGTTCTTAGACTGGCTGATACATCGGAAACCAGCGCTGCTGGTGCTCAACTAGAAGGCTTCGCGAATGCGAGCAAAACGGTTGACACCCCGCCTTGGACTGAGTATCATAGCAACCCTCGCAACGGCGGCGGCTGGCTCGGCCAGCAAACGAATAGGTGGAAATGCGAAAGAGGGATGAAACGGAAAAAAGACTTGACACGTCACTCTCGAATCCGTATCATAACAATCCGCGCAACGGGAAGCGGCCTTCACAAAGGAGCGCACTTGACCACGGAAGCCAATATAAGGCACACGTTCTTTGATGAGACTAGAAGCATAGCGAGTCCGAGTCAATTCCGGTTCCGTCACAGATCTCATCTGTACGGATTGGGTTGAAGCGACAACAAAAAAACAGATAAATCAAATCTCTACTATGGAGAGTTTGATCCTGGCTCAGGACGAACGCTGGCGGCGGGCTTAACACATGCAAGTCGAACGAGAAGCAGCCTTCGGGCTGCGGAAAGTGGCGCACGGGTGCGTAACGCGTAGAGAACCTGCCTTGGAGTGAGGAATAACCTCGGGAAACCGAGGCTAATACCACATATTGTCATCAGCCGGCATCGGTTGATGATGAAAGGTTTACTGCTCCAAGATGGCTCTGCGTTGGATTAGTTTGTTGGTGAGGTAACGGCTCACCAAGACTGCGATCCATAGCTGGTCTGAGAGGATGATCAGCCACACTGGCACTGAGACACGGGCCAGACTCCTACGGGAGGCAGCAGTGAGGAATATTGCGCAATGGACGAAAGTCTGACGCAGCCACGCCGCGTGGAGGATGACACCCCTATGGGGCGTAAACTCCTTTTATACGAGAAGAACACCCCGTTCTGCGGGGTCTGACGGTATCGTATGAATAAGCACCGGCTAACTCCGTGCCAGCAGCCGCGGTAATACGGAGGGTGCAAGCGTTGTCCGGAATCACTGGGTGTAAAGGGTGTGTAGGTGGACTAGTAAGTCAGAGGTGAAATCCCGCAGCTTAACTGCGGAACTGCCTTTGATACTGCTGGTCTTGAGTACTGGAGGGGCTGCTAGAATTCGTGGTGTAGCGGTGAAATGCGTAGATATCACGAGGAATACCAAAGGCGTAGGCAGGCAGCTGGACAGATACTGACACTGAGGCACGAAAGCGTGGGGAGCAAACAGGATTAGATACCCTGGTAGTCCACGCCGTAAACGATGGATGCTCGGTGTCACCCCACTTTGGGGTGGTGCCTAAGCTAACGCATTAAGCATCCCACCTGGGGAGTACGTTCGCAAGAATGAAACTCAAAGGAATTGACGGGGGCCCGCACAAGCGGTGGAGCATGTGGATTAATTCGATGCAACGCGAAGAACCTTACCTAGGCTCGAACACTACCGGACAGTCCCCGAAAAGGGATCTTCTTCGGACTGGTAGTGAGGTGCTGCATGGCTGTCGTCAGTTCGTGTCGTGAGATGTTGGGTTAAGTCCCGCAACGAACGCAACCCCTATCGTTAGTTACCAGCGAGTAATGTCGGGGACTCTAACGAGACTGCCTGCGCAAGCAGATTGAGGAAGGTGGGGACGACGTCAAGTCATCATGGCCCTTACGCCTAGGGCTTCACACGTGCTACAATGGACGGTACAATGGGCAGCCACTCCGCGAGGAGGAGCGAATCCACAAAGCCGTTCTCAGTTCGGATCGTAGTCTGCAACTCGACTACGTGAAGCTGGAATCGCTAGTAATCGCGTATCAGCAATGACGCGGTGAATACGTTCCCGGGCCTTGTACACACCGCCCGTCAAGCCATGGAAGTCGAGAGCGCCCGAAGCCCGTGACCCAACCCGCAAGGGAGGGAGCGGTCGAAGGCGAGCTCGGTAACTGGGGCTAAGTCGTAACAAGGTAGCCGTACCGGAAGGTGCGGCTGGATCACCTCCTAAAGAGTTTTCGCTCATCCTAAGGGATTGACTCGACTCGCTATGCTTCTCTCTCATCAAGAGTCACTCCTCACTCGTGAGGACTGTTCTTTTGACAGATCAACACCGCTCTCGCCTGAGAGCACGCCGCGCAGACGGCATAAACGTCCGGGGCTGTAGCTCAGGTGGTTAGAGCGCACGCCTGATAAGCGTGAGGTCGGAGGTTCAACTCCTCCCAGCCCCACAGCTGCGCGACGCAACGCGCAGTGCGAACCCAATAGGTTCGAGCGTATCAGGCGGGGTTATAGCTCAGTTGGTAGAGCACCTGCTTTGCAAGCAGGGGGTCCACGGTTCGAATCCGTGTAACTCCACTATCCAGGCGTACGCCAAAGTCCGTCCGGATCTGTTCTTTGACATCTTGTTTCCATTGTAATAGACCGCGCGATCCGTAAAACGATCAAGAGGCGCGGTCCTGTTACCGAGTAAACGAGCGTTATTGAGAGAAATATGCGGTCTCCATCAGGAGACCCGGTTTAAGCAAATAAGAGCGCACGGTGGATGCCTTGGCATGGATAGGCGATGAAGGACGTGATAAGCTGCGATAAGCTACGGGGAGCCGCACACAGGCGCTTGATCCGTAGATTTCCGAATGGGAAAACCCAGCACTCCTAAAAGAGTGTTACTGCACGCTGAATACATAGGTGTGCAGAGCGAACCTGGTGAACTGAAACATCTAAGTAGCCAGAGGAAGAGAAAACAATAGTGATTCCCCAAGTAGTGGCGAGCGAACGGGGAATAGCCCAAACCAGTTTGATTACGGTCGAACTGGGGTTGTAGGGCTCGAACATTTTGGCACGAACTCAAGTCGAAGCTTCTGGAAAGCTGCACCATAGCGGGTGATAGTCCCGTAGGCGTAAAGCGACTGCCAATACGAGTACCCTGAGTACCACGGAGCCGGTGAAACTCTGTGGGAATCTACCAGCACCATCTGGTAAGGCTAAATACTCATCCATGACCGATAGCGAACAAGTACCGTGAGGGAAAGGTGAAAAGCAGGCCTAGTAGGCTAGTGAAATAGATCCTGAAACCGTGCGCTTACAACCAGTCGGAGCCCTACGGGGTGACGGCGTGCCTTTTGCATAATGACCCTACGAGTTACTCCTCAGTGGCAAGGTTAAGGTGCTAAGCACCGCAGCCGTAGCGAAAGCGAGTCTGAATAGGGCGCTGAGTCACTGGGGGTAGACGCGAAACCAAGTGAGCTACCCTTGGCCAGGTTGAAGCGTGGGTAAGACCACGTGGAGGACCGAACCGGTACACGTTGAAAAGTGTTCGGATGAGCTGAGGGTAGGGGTGAAAGGCCTATCAAACTTGGAGATAGCTCGTACTCCTCGAAATGTATTTAGGTACAGCCTCGTGTTAGCCTATCGGAGGTAGAGCTACTGATTGGACTAGGGCCCTTCACCGGGTACCAAATCCTGACAAACTCCGAATACCGATAGAGTGATGCACGGGAGTGAGGGCGCGGGTGATAAGATCCGCGTCCGAGAGGGAAACAACCCAGACCGACAGCTAAGGTCCCCAAGTCCATACTAAGTTGAACAAAGGGGGTCGAGCTGCTCAGACAACCAGGATGTTGGCTTAGAAGCAGCCATTCATTTAAAGAGTGCGTAATAGCTCACTGGTCGAGCGGCTCGGCATCGAAAATT